>CAWFDN010000003.1:0-1340629 GCA_963814615.1 uncultured Alphaproteobacteria bacterium
AAGCGGTGTTCCGCGACCACCTTCCGGATGATGTCGTGATCTGCAAGTCTGCGGTCCGGTTTTGACCGTTAGGCTTAAAATGGACACTGAACATATTGCTATCACGGAGCCAGTCCGCCGGCTGGAAGTGTTCACCGGCGCCGGGCGGCGGCGGACATGGCGTGATGAAGACAAGGCCCGGATTGTCGCTGAGATCGCAACGAGCGGAGACTCGGTCTGTGCCGTGGCTCGGCGCCATGGATTATCGCCGCAGCAGTTATTTGGCTGGCGACGTCAATTGCGAGATTCCGAGGCTGAACGTTCAGAGGCTGACGGGCTGCAGTTCGTGCCGGCAGTTGTGGCTGCGGGATCGTCTCCTGTTCCGCAACGGAGGGCGCCGCGGTGCAAGGCCGAGGCCAGTGCCGGAACGATCGAGGTCGAGATCAACGGCGTGACGGTCCGGGTCGGCCGTGGTGCGGACGCAAAGACTTTGATAGCGGTGCTGCGTGCACTGAAAGCCGGCGCGTGATCGGCCCGACCGGCGCGGTCCGCGTGATGGTGGCGACCAAGCCTGTCGACTTCCGCAAGGGAGCGGAGGGACTGGCGGCGCTGGTGCGCGAGACCATGACGGCGGATCCGTTCTCGGGCGCGGTTTACGTGTTCCGAGCCAAGCGGGCGGACCGGATCAAGCTGATCTTCTGGGACGGTACGGGCCTGTGCCTGTTCGCAAAACGGCTGGAGGATGGCATCTTCCGCTGGCCGAAGATCGAGGATGGTGTGATGCGTTTGTCGGCTGCGCAATTGTCGGCGTTGCTCGAGGGGCTGGACTGGCGGCGCGTTCATGAAGCGCGAGAGACGGTGACGCCGACGCAGCCTGGCTGACGATTTATTCCTGCGGCGAAGTGAATCACGTGCAACGGGATCGTCGCAAAATGCGGCCGAACATGATCTGATTTGGTGATGCCGAGCGACGCACTGCCTGACGATCCCGAGATGCTGAAAGCGATGCTGCTCGCCGAGCGGGTGCAGAACGAGCGGCTGCGCCAGATCATCAAGGAACTGCAGCGGCATCGTTTTGGCCGCAGGGCTGAGACGCTGCCCGAAGATCAAATGCTGCTCGGCCTCGAAGACGTCGAGCAGACGGCGGCGAGCGATGAGGCGGCAGCGGATCAGTCGGCTCCGGCCTCAAGAGCTGCACGGGCCGAGAAGCGACGTATCAACCGGGGCTCGTTGCCAGCGCATCTGCCGCGGATCGAGTTCGTCGTCGACATCGACGACCAGGCCTGTCCCTGCTGCCAGGGCGAACTCCACCGGATCGGCGAAGACAAGAGCGAGCGGCTGGACATTGTGCCGGCGCAGTTCAGGGTGCTCGTCACCATCCGGCCGAAATATGCCTGCCGGCGTTGCGAGGACGGTGTCGTGCAAGCCCTTGCGCCAGCGCGCCTGATTGAGGGCGGCATGCCGACCGAGGCCACCATCGCCCAGGTTCTGGTGTCCAAATATGCCGACCATCTTCCACTGTATCGCCAGGTCCAGATTTATGCCCGGCAACAGATTGTTCTGGATCGATCGACGCTGGCGGACTGGGTGGGCCACGCCGCCTGGCACCTGCGTCCGCTGCACGAACGGCTTCTCACGAGACTAAAGGAATTACCCCGGCTGTTTGCGGACGAGACGACAGCGCCCGTGCTCGATCCTGGCCGGGGCCGCACCAAGACCGGTCAGCTTTGGGCCTATGCCGCCGATGACCGGCCATGGGGCGGCTCTGATCCACCGGGCGTGGCCTATGTCTACGCACCCGATCGCAAAGCGGAGCGGCCGATCGTCCATCTGGACGGCTTCAAGGGCATCTTGCAGGTCGACGGCTATGCCGGCTACCGCAAGCTGGCCGATCGTGGCGACGTCCGCCTTGCGTTCTGCTGGTCGCATGTACGCCGCTACTTCTATGAGCTCGCCGTCCCCGGTCCGTCGCCCATCGCCAGCGAAGCGCTCCAACGTATCGCCGCGCTCTATGCTGTCGAGAAAGACATCTGCGGTCGTCATGCTGACGAGCGTCGAACAGCCCGGCAACAGAGAAGCCGTCCGCTGATCGACGCGTTCGAGCCTTGGCTACACGCAAAGCTTGGTCTGATCAGTCAGAAGAGCAAGCTTGCCGAGGCCATCCGCTACGCCCTGTCTCGCTGGGAAGGGCTGACGCGCTTCATCGACGACGGCCGCATTGAGCTCGACAACAACACCGTCGAGCGAGCGATCCGCCCGATCGCGCTCAACCGAAAGAATGCGTTGTTCGCAGGTTCGGACGGTGGTGCCGAGCATTGGGCCACCATCGCCTCACTGATCGAAACTTGTAAGTTGAACGACGTCGATCCGCTCGCTTACCTGACCGACGTCCTCACAAGGATCGCCAACGGCCATCCTAATCGCGATATCGATCAGCTGCTGCCGTGGGCATACCGAAAGCAAGACCTCAAAGCCGTGGCCTGAAAACACCGCTTACGGTTCACCAAGGAGAGCGCGGAGTAAGCCGTTAAAACCATTGCGCAGGGAAGGCCGGATCGATCCGGTGAACCTGTGGTGACTACTCGTATGCTTTCTACCTTTTGCATACGAGGCTGCGGGTGCCTCCGGCGCACGGTCTTCCCTGTGCCCTCTCATCTGGAGGGGCAAGAATGCTTCAGGCAAAACTCGCGCAGGTGTGCGGCGAGATCGCGAAGCTGCGGCTGCGCGTTCAGTGTGCTCTCTCCCCCCTTGTGGGGGAGATCTGGCGAGGGGGTGGTTTGGGCGAACCAGAACACTTTCTTCAGCGTAAGCGGTGTTTTCAGGCCACGGCTTTGAGGTCTTGCTTTCGGTATGCCCACGGCAGCAGCTGATCGATATCGCGATTAGGATGGCCGTTGGCGATCCTTGTGAGGACGTCGGTCAGGTAAGCGAGCGGATCGACGTCGTTCAACTTACAAGTTTCGATCAGTGAGGCGATGGTGGCCCAATGCTCGGCACCACCGTCCGAACCTGCGAACAACGCATTCTTTCGGTTGAGCGCGATCGGGCGGATCGCTCGCTCGACGGTGTTGTTGTCGAGCTCAATGCGGCCGTCGTCGATGAAGCGCGTCAGCCCTTCCCAGCGAGACAGGGCGTAGCGGATGGCCTCGGCAAGCTTGCTCTTCTGACTGATCAGACCAAGCTTTGCGTGTAGCCAAGGCTCGAACGCGTCGATCAGCGGACGGCTTCTCTGTTGCCGGGCTGTTCGACGCTCGTCAGCATGACGACCGCAGATGTCTTTCTCGACAGCATAGAGCGCGGCGATACGTTGGAGCGCTTCGCTGGCGATGGGCGACGGACCGGGGACGGCGAGCTCATAGAAGTAGCGGCGTACATGCGACCAGCAGAACGCAAGGCGGACGTCGCCACGATCGGCCAGCTTGCGGTAGCCGGCATAGCCGTCGACCTGCAAGATGCCCTTGAAGCCGTCCAGATGGACGATCGGCCGCTCCGCTTTGCGATCGGGTGCGTAGACATAGGCCACGCCCGGTGGATCAGAGCCGCCCCATGGCCGGTCATCGGCGGCATAGGCCCAAAGCTGACCGGTCTTGGTGCGGCCCCGGCCAGGATCGAGCACGGGCGCTGTCGTCTCGTCCGCAAACAGCCGGGGTAATTCCTTTAGTCTCGTGAGAAGCCGTTCGTGCAGCGGACGCAGGTGCCAGGCGGCGTGGCCCACCCAGTCCGCCAGCGTCGATCGATCCAGAACAATCTGTTGCCGGGCATAAATCTGGACCTGGCGATACAGTGGAAGATGGTCGGCATATTTGGACACCAGAACCTGGGCGATGGTGGCCTCGGTCGGCATGCCGCCCTCAATCAGGCGCGCTGGCGCAAGGGCTTGCACGACACCGTCCTCGCAACGCCGGCAGGCATATTTCGGCCGGATGGTGACGAGCACCCTGAACTGCGCCGGCACAATGTCCAGCCGCTCGCTCTTGTCTTCGCCGATCCGGTGGAGTTCGCCCTGGCAGCAGGGACAGGCCTGGTCGTCGATGTCGACGACGAACTCGATCCGCGGCAGATGCGCTGGCAACGAGCCCCGGTTGATACGTCGCTTCTCGGCCCGTGCAGCTCTTGAGGCCGGAGCCGACTGATCCGCTGCCGCCTCATCGCTCGCCGCCGTCTGCTCGACGTCTTCGAGGCCGAGCAGCATTTGATCTTCGGGCAGCGTCTCAGCCCTGCGGCCAAAACGATGCCGCTGCAGTTCCTTGATGATCTGGCGCAGCCGCTCGT
Organism: uncultured Alphaproteobacteria bacterium; assembly: GCA_963814615.1. Lineage (GTDB taxonomy): Bacteria > Pseudomonadota > Alphaproteobacteria > Rhizobiales > Xanthobacteraceae > Bradyrhizobium. Next base: position 4,252 of record CAWFDN010000003.1, read on the forward strand.
TCTGCACCCGCTCGGCGAGCAGCATCGCTTTCAGCATCTCGGGATCGTCAGGCAGTGCGTCGCTCGGCATCACCAAATCAGATCATGTTCGGCCGCATTTTGCGACGATCCCGTTGCACGTGATTCACTTCGCCGCAGGAATAAATCGTCAGCCAGGCTGCGTCGGCGTCACCGTCTCTCGCGCTTCATGAACGCGCCGCCAGTCCAGCCCCTCGAGCAACGCCGACAATTGCGCAGCCGACAAACGCATCACACCATCCTCGATCTTCGGCCAGCGGAAGATGCCATCCTCCAGCCGTTTTGCGAACAGGCACAGGCCCGTACCGTCCCAGAAGATCAGCTTGATCCGGTCCGCCCGCTTGGCTCGGAACACGTAAACCGCGCCCGAGAACGGATCCGCCGTCATGGTCTCGCGCACCAGCGCCGCCAGTCCCTCCGCTCCCTTGCGGAAGTCGACAGGCTTGGTCGCCACCATCACGCGGACCGCGCCGGTCGGGCCGATCACGCGCCGGCTTTCAGTGCACGCAGCACCGCTATCAAAGTCTTTGCGTCCGCACCACGGCCGACCCGGACCGTCACGCCGTTGATCTCGACCTCGATCGTTCCGGCACTGGCCTCGGCCTTGCACCGCGGCGCCCTCCGTTGCGGAACAGGAGACGATCCCGCAGCCACAACTGCCGGCACGAACTGCAGCCCGTCAGCCTCTGAACGTTCAGCCTCGGAATCTCGCAATTGACGTCGCCAGCCAAATAACTGCTGCGGCGATAATCCATGGCGCCGAGCCACGGCACAGACCAAGTCTCCGCTCGTTGCGATCTCAGCGACAATCCGGGCCTTGTCTTCATCACGCCATGTCCGCCGCCGCCCGGCGCCGGTGAACACTTCCAGCCGGCGGACTGGCTCCGTGATAGCAATATGTTCAGTGTCCATTTTAAGCCTAACGGTCAAAACCGGACCGCAGACTTGCAGATCACGACATCATCCGGAAGGTGGTCGCGGAACACCGCTTACTCTTCAGCAGCAGTTCGCCCAACTTCACCCCACGCTTTTCGGGCCGCACTTTGAACGTGCAGATTTTGAGTATCTTTGCAGCCTTGATCGTGGCGTCGGTGTCGGCTCCGGTTTCATCTTTTCGGACGATCAGGCCCGCGAGACCATTGTCGAAGACGGCCCAGCAAGATCGACGTTGTCGTTACGCACTTCTCGCGCCACCAATCGTCGAATTCGGGATAGCCGTCATTTGAGTGCGCCGTTCTCGACGGTCGCCACTACACCAGTCACGCCGGGAATGTAATAGCGCACGGCGGCGCCGGTGCCCGTGGTTTTCTCGACCAGCGGCCGGCCATCGAGCCCGGTGATGGTCATGGTCTGGCTCAGCGTCACGGGCGGCGGTCCTCTTTGCGTTTAGCGTTGTTGAAAATTTAGGGCTGGTGGAAATCGCGCTCTTGCAAATCTTAACGGATTAGTTGCATAATATTTTTGATACAATCTGTCGCTAAGAAGGCGGCGTGTTTGTTTTTGTTCGAGCCGACCTTTCAATCTCGTGCCTTTCAATCTCGTGCCTTTGAATCCGGTTGCAATCCGTTTGCGCTTTCGATCGTCCTAGATACCAATCTCTCAATATTAAGCCGACAACGAAGCCGATGCAGGTTTATCGGAGGGGCCAAGATGAACGAAACAACGCCGTTCGCCACGATCAGTCGCCGGGATGCGATCCGGCTTGTTGCCGCAGTTCCCGCATCAGGCGTGTTGCTTGCCGGTATTCCACTCGAAGTCGCCGCATGCGTGCCGGAAAGGTTTGCCGCCGCGGGGGCTTCGCCGGCGGCCGGCGGCGTGAAGCGGATGGCGGCACTGTCCATTAAGGATTTCGAGTCGCTCGTCGGTGATAAATTTATCATCGCCGGCGAAGAGGTGACGCTGAGCGATGTGCGGGAGGGGCCAAAGAGCGCCGCCGGTTTCCGCCAGCAATTCGCGTTGACTTTCAAAGGACCGCGCATCGTCTCGTCGGAGATCGTTTCCGTCGCGCACCCGGCGATCGGCCGGCACGAGTTTCATGTCACGCAAATCAACGACTCGACCGCGGCCGCATTGGAAATTTGCTTCTCTTGAGAACGTCAAGCCTTTCGCGCTGTTGGGGCTAAACGCAGCCCGCGCAGCGCGCGCCAAAGACTAAAAACTTTCGTCGAGCCAATTTTTAGGGAGCGGGTGGATGGCAACGCCGTTTATGTCCGAAATCAAGATTATGCCCTCCAATTTTCCGCCGAAAGGTTGGGCGTTCTGTAATGGGCAGTTGTTGCCGATCAATCAGAACCAGGCATTGTTCTCCTTGTTGGGGACGACCTATGGCGGCGACGGCATGAGGACGTTCGCGCTTCCTAATTTGCAGGGACGGGTGCCGCTCCACTTCGGTAACGGCTTTGAACTCGGCCAGATTGGCGGCGAGGCGATGCATACGCTGTCGATTCCCGAGATGCCGCAGCATAGCCATGGCGCGAACGCGTCGTCGGTTTCTACCCCGGGGTCGTTCAATCCGGCGGGCCACTATCTGGGCGGCTTCAACAACGTTTATGCTGGGGCTGTAGATCTGACGACGATCGCGCCCGCCACGATTGGCAACAACGGTGGCAGTCAGTCGCACGAGAACAAGCAGCCCTATCTTGTCTTGTCGTTCTGCATCGCCTTGCAGGGCACTTTCCCGTCTCGAAACTGAAGGAGAAGCCGAGAATGTCAGAGCCTTTTATCGGCGAAATCCGGATGTTCGCCGGCAATTTTGCTCCGCTGGGGTGGGCGTTTTGCAATGGCGCGCAGATTCAGATTTCGGATAATCCCACACTGTTTCAGTTGATCGGCACCACCTATGGCGGGGATGGCCAACAAACCTTCAATTTGCCGGACCTGCGTGGTCGCGTGCCAATGCATCAGGGGGGGACTGGCTTTCTCTTGGGACAGTTCGGCGGCGCCGAAACGGTGACGCTCACGACGCAGCAGATTCCGTCGCACGGCCATCCCTATTTGGCATCGACAAATCTAGGCAATGCGAACAGCCCTCAGGGCAATGTGTTGGCCAATACCAGTCCCGCAAGCCTGTCCATCTACTATGGCACAGTTCCGACAGCGGCGATGGGACCTAACAGCATTGGCAATTCCGGCGGCAGCCTGCCGCACGAAAATCTTCAGCCCTATCTCAGCATCAGTTTCATTATGTCGCTGTTCGGCGTCTTTCCGAGCCAAACTTAGGAGCGAGCGATGGGCAACCCTTTTTTCGCCGAAATCCGGATTTTTCCGTTCAACTTTCCACCGAGAGGCTGGGCGTTTTGCAATGGCCAGCTTATGCCGATTTCGCAAAATGCCGCGCTGTTCTCCTTGTTGGGAACGACCTATGGCGGCGATGGCAAGAGCAGTTTCGCGTTGCCGAATCTGCAAGGCCGGGTACCCCTGAATTCGGGGCAGGCACCGGGGCTGTCGTCCTATGACATTGGCCAACAGGGCGGCGCGCCGCAGGTGACGCTGCTGGTCAATGAGATGCCGATGCATAATCACCCCTTGCATGCCGAAAATCAGATCGACGGAAACAAGGAGCTTCCCGCACCCACTACGGCCATTGCCCGCACGAAAATCGGAGCGATATACCAGACCAGCACGAGCGTGCCGATGTCGGATGCGGCGGTGGCGCCTACCGGCGGCATTCAGGCGCACAACAATATGATGCCTTATCTGGCGCTCAACTACTGCATCGCGTTACAGGGGGTATTTCCCCAGCGCAACTGATGATTGGTGAGCGGTGAATAGAGTAGTAGCAGCGCCGGCTGAGCCGTTCGGATGGTCCCGGACTGCCGCGGCCGGTATTTCGTTTCGGCCGGTCACCGACGCTGACCTGCCGTTTCTTTATCGGGTCTATGCCTCGACGCGCACGGAGGAACTCGCCATCGTGCCGTGGTCGGATGCGGAGAAGGCGGCCTTCCTGATTCAGCAGTTCAACGCTCAGCACGCCGACTATCGGCATAATTATGCGCAGGCCGATTGGCTTGTTCTGCTGCGCGCGGGGGAAGCGATCGGCCGGCTCTATTTCGAACGTCGTGCCAACGAGCATCATGTGCTGGACATCACGCTTCTGCCCGAGCATCGCGGGCAAGGCTTTGGCACGGCGCTGTTTTCCGATTTCATGGACGAAGCGGCGACCGCCGGCAGACCCCTGTCGATCTATGTGGAAAAATTCAACCCGGCGCTAAAGCTCTACCGGCGGCTGGGCTTCCGCGCCATTGAGGAAAGCGATGTCTACGACCTGATGAGTTGGGACGCGCAAGACGCTCAGGTGAACACGGCTTCGTAGCTGTGGCCGCCTTGTTGCGGCCCGTGCGGCACGAGAAAAAGCTCAAGCGTGCCGAGCGCGGCATTCTTCAGCGGATAAATTGCCTGCGGCAGCGTTTTGTCGAATGGCGTCAGAAAGGTCAGCGCAAAGGCGCCGCCTTCCCGGAGCGCCGCCCCAAGCCGGTGCACGCCCACGAGTTTCAGCTCGACCTCTCCGTCCGGCAGCGGAATGCGGAACTCGCCTTCAAGATGCTGCTCGAAATCGGCAACGGTCAGCTTCGCAATATCCGCCGCCATGTCATCCGCCATGTCATCTCCTTGTCTGAAGCGCGCTCCCTCGTTTGAAGCGGCCGCTTTTTACCATTTTTAAAAATGCAACACCACCGTGTATCGCGCCGCCCGGCGGGCGCAGCCAGCAATGCCGGCGAGGGAGAATTCAGGCCATTGAGGTGTGCGGTTGACTCGGAAAAGCTCTAAATTTGCCGATTAGAAGCATAGTTTCGGTTCCATTTGTCGCGATTAACCATGAGTTAACCTCGGCTTGAGTTTGCTACCAGAAATGGTATCTTGCCGGCGCTAAGTCAGGCGAGCGGCAAGCGTGGAATTTAATCCACCCCGCGGAGGCAGCTAAGACAATCGAATGACAAACCGGTGGCCAATCGCGGCTGAAGGCTGTGGTGGCGCGGAGGGAATGAGCATGCGCGCATCTGGTGACGTGACGTCAAAACAAAAGCGTCGAGCCAAACGTACGACCGGCTTCATGCCGCTCGAGCCACGCATTATGTATGACGGCGCGGGTGCGGCGAGCTTCGCTCATCATTCGCATCACGACGCGGATCATCATACGGCCTCCGCGGGCACCGATGCGCCTGATCCCGGACGCGGCGCGCCGGTGATACCTCTCGGCGGGACGCAAACGTCAATCGGCACGCCAAGCGGCGTTACGAACACAAGCGGCAATCATGCCACATCGACTGAGCCGATGCCGCAAGCGGTTACCTGGGTGAAGAACCCGGTCCAGATTGTTTTCATCGATGCGCAGACGCCCGATATTCAGGACCTTATCAAGGGCGTCAATTCAGGCGTCGAGGTGGTGGTGCTCAACCCGAACACCGATGGTTTGCAGCAGATCGCCGACTTTCTCAATCGTCATCCCGACCCCAATTTGAGTTCCATCGCCATCGTCGGCCACGGCGACCAGGGCGAATTCACCATCGGCGCGACCAATCTCACCGATGCAAGCCTTTCGGCTGAAGCCCAGTCGCTCGCGGCGATCGGCAAAGCGCTCCAACCCGGCGGCGATATCCTGCTTTACGGCTGCAGCGTGGCTGAGGGCGTCACGGGTCAGCAATTCATCTCCGATTTCTCGTCGTTTACCGGCGGACATGTGGTCGCCGCCGCAACCCAAAATATCGGCACGCTGCTCACCAACCAGGGCGTCTTCGAGAACTGGACGCTCGATGCCTCGACCGGGCGCGTCGATGCGCATAACCCGTTTACCTCGGCCGCGCTCGACAATTTCGAAGGCATTCTCGCCAACGCCACGGTGACGGCGACGCCGGTCACCACCACCCTGACGGTTGATTCCGACGGTGACGGCGGCATCAGCCCGGGCGATACGGTCACGAGCCAGGTGACCATCACCAATACCTCGGGCAACGCCGCCAATGGCGTCACCTTGAGCGAAGCGGCGAATGGTGTGACGCCCGGAACGGTCGAAATCACGCCGATCGCGGCCAATGATTCCTATGCGCTCATCGGCAACACGCCACTGACCGTCAATGCGGCCAATGGTGTGCTCGCCAACGACATCGAGTTCAACGGCCAGACGTTGACCGCGGTGAATGCCAGCAACGTGCAGCATGGCACGGTGGCGCTCAATTCGGACGGCAGCTTCACCTTTACGCCGACCACCGGTTTTGAAGGCACCGCCTCGTTCCAATACACGGCCCAAGACGCGGCGGGCAAAAGCGTCGATGTCGGCACGGTGACGCTAACGGTCGGTGCGCCGGTCTGGTACGTCAATAGCGCGGCGGCGAGTGGAGGCGACGGCAGCTTTGCGCATCCATTCCAGACCGTGAATGCGGCCGTCAGCACGGCCGCGAACGATGCCGCCGGCGGCAACGGCGTGAACAACACGATTTTCGTCTACAACAGCGGTTCAACCTACACCGCAAGCGGCATCACGCTCGCCTCTGGCGAACAACTGCTGGGCAGTGGCAGTTCACTCACCGAAGTCAACGGCAATTCGCTTGGCTCGCCTGGTACCAACGCCACCATTTCGGTGGGGAGCGGAAGCGCCATTACGTTGAATTCCGGCAATACCATCAGCGGGCTCGACATCATCGATACCGGCTCAGGCGCGGGTATTGTCGACAATGGCGGTTCCGTCGGCTCGCTGACGATATCAAACGTCGACGTGACGACTGCTTCCGGCACCGGCATTTCGCTGACCCATGGCGGCACGGTCGACATCACCGGCACCACCAATACGATCAATTCGACTTCCGGCACCGCGCTTGATGTCGTGAACACCACGATCGGCTCAAGCGGCATCACGTTCGAATCCGTTTCCGACGGCACCGCCACGTCCAGTGGCGGCGACGGCATCATTCTCGAGAATACCGGCGCCATCGCAGGTCTCACCATCACCGGGGACGGTTCGACGGCCGGCTCCGGCGGCACGATCCAGGAAAAGACCGGCGCCACGCCCGGCACCACCAACGGCACCGGCATTTTCCTCGACAATACGGTGGATACGTCGATCGCTTACCTGCGGATCAGGGATGTCAGCTTTGACGGCATTTTCGCCACCAATGTCACCAATTTCAGTATGGACCACACCACGGTCGATGGCGCGAACGGCAGCGCGGTCGGCGAAGGCAGCGTCATTTTCGGCAGCGGCGCCTATACGGGGCAAAGCGATCTCGCCGCCGTCACCGGCACGCTTTCCATCACCAACTCGACGATCAGCGGCGGCTTTTACGACAACCTCGACATCATTGCCCAGAGCGGGTTGGTGGATGTGACGCTGGATCACAACACCTTCGGTGACAACAACGCGACCAGTGGTAACCAGAACGTCTACATCACGTCGCAAAGCAACAGCGTCGCCGTCATCAATGCGGCGGTGACGAACAATACATTCACCGGAGTCACCGGCGGCAGCAATTTCGATTTCAGTATCGAAAGCAAGAGTGCGACCGGCTCCAATATTGCGTTTATCAGCAACACCGTCTCGGATAATCGCGGCGGCTTAACGGGTGCCAACGGCTCGGGAATTCTCACGTTCAATGCCGGCGACGTGGCCGGCAGCACGTCCACGGTCGACATTGAAAAAAACACCATAAGTGGCGCGGTCAGCACCGCGTTGAACTTCTTCAACGGCCAAAACTCAGGCAACCAAAATTACACCGTCAATCTCACGATCAATCAAAACACCATCGGGGTCGCGAATATCGCGAATTCCGGTGCTGCCACGGGCGTCGGCATTGAGGTCGCCTTCAATGGCGGGACGTTGAACGCCACCGTCACCAACAACAATGTCTTCCAGTTCGGTGCCATCGGCATCGACACGACGGCCGGTCAGGCGACGACGGGTGTCGAAGCCGGCACGCTGAACGAGATCATCGCGGGCAATACGATTGCCGATCCGGATAGTTTTGGCGTCGGCGCCCAGTCCTTGCAGGACGGCATTTCGGTGGATGGCGGCGGAGCCAATGGCAATTCGGCGGTCAATTACGTCATCAACGTCGCTATCGGGGGCACCACGGCGGCAGAGAAAAATACCATAACGCTCAATTCGGGTGCCGTGAATAACGGAAGTTCCGATATTTTGCTGGCGCAGGATGGTGCCTCGGCCATCAACCTGACCGCCGAAAACGGCAGCGCGTCATCGTTCGTTTCCTATACGGGGCCGGGGCAGGATGATGGTGGTCAGGTCGAGAGCTTCTTGGCCGGCCACAACACCCTCAACGACGGCGCCGCCCCCAGCTTTGTCGCACCTTCCGGATCAGGCGCGGGTTTCACCGGCGGCGATCTGTCGGCGACCGCGCCCTCGAACGGGCCGGCATTGACGAGTTCCACGGTCAGCGGCATCGATACGGAGGGCCTAACGCTGACGGCCTCTCTGCCGCTTGGCAGCTCAAGCGCGACCTATCAGTGGCAGGAATCCTTCTCCGGTGGCGAATACGTCAACATTTCCGGCGCCACGTCGTCGACCTTCGCGCTGACCGAAGCCCAGGTTGGGGCAACGCTTCGCGTCGTCACCACGGCGACTTACAGCGACGGCCTGGTCGATACCACCACGAGTGCCGCGACCGCCTCCATCGCTGACCATTTGACACTGACGACACCATCGGTCAGCGGCACGCCCACGGTGGGCCAGATTCTCACCGCTAGCACGCCGACGACCGACAATGGCGACGCGACCTTCACCTATCAATGGCAGGAAAACGGCGTGAATATTTCCGGCGCCACCGGCCAGAGCTTCCGGGTCGCCTCGGGCGATGTGGGAGATACGATCGACGTCGTCGTAACGGCGACCGATTCCCATGGCGGCAGCATCAGCCAAACCAGTGCCGCGACCGCACACGTTACGGCGTTCACCGCACAGAGTCTTTCCAACGTCTCGATCGGAACCTTGCCCGGTAACGAGGCGGTGACGGTGAGCTGGCTGGCGACCGTCAACGCCCAGAGCGATCAGCTTATCGTCAATCCGTCCTATACCGGCTCGGTGACCGGGACAAATTTGTCGACCTCGCCGGTGGCCGCGAATGGAACCGTCACGCTCGATACGTTGACCTTGCAAGGCGAAATCTTCGGTGACACCAACGGCAATGGCCTGCTCGATACAGGCGAAAACGGCATCAGCGGCGTTTCTGTTTCGGTGTTCACGCCGGGCAACGGCACCGCGCTTGAAACGGTCACCACGAACGCAAGTGGCATCTATTCCTTCACCGGCCTTGCCGCCGGCAGTTACTTCGTCGAACTCGCCGCCAGCAATTTCCAATCGGGTGGGGCGCTTGCGACTTTCGCCAACGCCTCGCCAAATCCCGACTCCACGCCCAACGATTATCTGGGTGGACGAAACTATGGTCTGCCGATTTCGGGCGGCGTGATTGACACCAACGCGATCACCATCGCGTACAATAGTCCGCATCCCGCGGGCGCGACCACCTTCCCCGGCGACGATACCACCGGCACTCTCGACATTGGTTTGGTGCAGGGGCCGAAAATCGGCGGCACGGGCAACACGACACAGTTCTACCAGAGCGTCGGCTCGGCCCCGATCGACAGCAACATCACCGTCACCGATCCGGCGGGCGCGCACATCACCAGTGCCACGGCCGTGATCAGCTTCGGTTTCCTCACCGGCGATACGTTGAACTTCACCGATACGAGCAATATCCACGGGTCTTACGATTCCGCGACGGATACGCTGACGCTGACGACCAAGGCGGGGGACACCGCGACCGCTGCCGACTATCAGGCCGCGCTTGAGAGCGTTACCTACAGCTCCACCACCGCGGATCCGAGCAACGCTGGCGCCGACAAGGCGCGCACGGTCACCTGGTCGGTGACCGACGCCAATAGCCAGACCAGCGCCGGGGGCAGCACATCAACGGTCGATGTGTTCATGACGCCTGTATTGTCCGGCACGGCCGCAACGACGCCGACGGTAACCGGGTCGAGCGGCGCGGTTACCGCTGACGGCAATCTTCACGTTGCCGATTTCAACACCTTCGGCAGTACGCCTGTCGCGACGGTGACGATCTCCGGCGCGCAAGCCGGCGATGCCCTCAGTATTCTTGCAGCCGATCTGACCGGCAATACCATCAACGGCACGAACATCACCTTGAGCGGCAACGGCACCACGACGCTGACTTTCACGGGTACGTCGACCACGACGGCAGCGGAATTCCAGACCGCGCTCGAAGAGGCGCAATTTGTCGCGACCATCCCCCACAATGGCGCGCGGACCTTGACCTGGTCGCTCGACGACGAGGCGGGCGGTCATCAGAATCAGGGAACCACCACAACGACGGTTGACGCGAGTTTCGGGCCGCAGATCACGACGCTTGTCGGCCAGCCGGTGAACGGCGGCACGGTTGAGCTACAAGGCAACGGCGTAACGGTTGGCGATACCATCAATCTGTTCGCCGATGGCAACACCACGACGGTGGTGGGCACCGGCGTGGTGGCCGCGAACGGCACGTTCGACATCACCACTACGGCCACCTTCGCCGACAATGTGCATACGTTCACCGCGGTTGAAACCAACGCGTCCAACCCGACGATTCCGGCGTCACAGCCGTTCTCGGTCGATGTCGATCCGAATGCGCCGGCGATCACGGCGCTGGTCGGCCAGCCCGTCAATGGCGGCACGGTGGAACTGAAGGGCACCGGCGAGGTCGGCGAGACGGTCAAGCTGTTTGCCGATGGCGGTACGACGGTGGTCGGCACCGGCGTGGTTGCGGCGAACGGCACCTTCGACATCACGACCACGGCGAGCTTTGCCGATGGCGTTCACAGCTTCAGCGCGACCGAGACCGACGCGACGAACCTGACGAGCGCGGCCTCGACCCCGGCCTTCTCGGTCGATGTCGATCCGAATGCGCCGGCGATCACGGCGCTGGTCGGCCAGCCCGTCAATGGCGGCACGGTCGAACTGAAGGGCACCGGCGAGGTCGGCGAGACGGTCAAGCTGTTTGCCGATGGCGGTACGACGGTGGTCGGCACCGGCGTGGTGGCGGCGAACGGCACCTTCGACATCACGACCACGGCGAGCTTTGCCGATGGCGTTCACACCTTCACCGCGACCGAGACCGATACGGCGAGCCTGACGAGCGCGGCCTCGACCCCGGCCTTCTCGGTCGATGTCGATCCGAATGCGCCGGCGATCACGGCGCTGGTCGGCCAGCCCGTCAATGGCGGCACGGTCGAACTGAAGGGCACCGGCGAGGTCGGCGAGACGGTCAAGCTGTTTGCCGATGGCGGTACGACGGTGGTCGGCACCGGCGTGGTTGCGGCGAACGGCACCTTCGACATCACGACCACGGCGAGCTTTGCCGATGGCGTTCACAGCTTCACCGCGACCGAGACCGATACGGCGAGCCTGACGAGCGCGGCCTCGACCCCGGCCTTCTCGGTCAATGTCGATCCGAATGCGCCGGCGATCACGGCGCTGGTCGGCCAGCCCGTCAATGGCGGCACGGTCGAACTGAAGGGCACCGGCGAGGTCGGCGAGACGGTCAAGCTGTTTGCCGATGGCGGTACGACGGTGGCCGGCACCGGCGTGGTGGCGGCGAACGGCACCTTCGACATCACGACCACGGCGAGCTTTGCCGATGGCGTTCACAGCTTCACCGCGACCGAGACCGATACGGCGAGCCTGACGAGCGCGGCCTCGACCCCGGCCTTCTCGGTCGATGTCGATCCGAATGCGCCGGCGATCACGGCGCTGGTCGGCCAGCCCGTCAACGGCGGCACGGTGGAGCTACATGGCACCGGCGAGGTCGGCGAGACGGTCAAGCTGTTTGCCGATGGCGGTACGACGGTGGCCGGCACCGGCGTGGTTGCGGCGAACGGCACCTTCGACATCACGACCACGGCGAGCTTTGCCGATGGCGTTCACACCTTCACCGCGACCGAGACCGATACGGCGAGCCTGACGAGCGCGGCCTCGACCCCGGCCTTCTCGGTCGATGTCGATCCGAATGCGCCGGCGATCACGGCGCTGGTCGGCCAGCCCGTCAACGGCGGCACGGTCGAACTGAAGGGCACCGGCGAGGTCGGCGAGACGGTCAAGCTGTTTGCCGACGGTGGCGCGACGGTGGTCGGCACCGGCGTGGTGGCGGCGAACGGCACCTTCGACATCACGACCACGGCGAGCTTTGCCGATGGCGTTCACACCTTCACCGCGACCGAGACCGACGCGACGAACCTGACGAGCGCGGCCTCGACCCCGGCCTTCTCGGTCGATGTCGATCCGAATGCGCCGGCGATCACGGCGCTGGTCGGCCAGCCCGTCAACGGCGGCACGGTCGAACTGAAGGGCACCGGCGAGGTCGGCGAGACGGTCAAGCTGTTTGCCGATGGCGGTACGACGGTGGCCGGCACCGGCGTGGTGGCGGCGAACGGCACCTTCGACATCACGACCACGGCGACTTTTGCCGATGGCGTTCACACCTTCACCGCGACCGAGACCGATACGGCGAGCCTGACGAGCGCGGCCTCGACCCCGGCCTTCTCGGTCGATGTCGATCCGAATGCGCCGGCGATCACGGCGCTGGTCGGCCAGCCCGTCAACGGCGGCACGGTGGAGCTACATGGCACCGGCGAGGTCGGCGAGACGGTCAAGCTGTTTGCCGATGGCGGTACGACGGTGGTCGGCACCGGCGTGGTGGCGGCGAACGGCACCTTCGACATCACGACCACGGCGAGCTTTGCCGATGGCGTTCACACCTTCACCGCGACCGAGACCGACACGACGAACCTGACGAGCGCGGCCTCGACCCCGGCCTTCTCGGTCGATGTCGATCCGAATGCGCCGGCGATCACGGCGCTGGTCGGCCAGCCCGTCAATGGCGGCACGGTGGAGCTACATGGCACCGGCGAGGTCGGCGAGACGGTCAAGCTGTTTGCCGATGGCGGTACGACGGTGGTCGGCACCGGCGTGGTTGCGGCGAACGGCACCTTCGACATCACGACCACGGCGAGCTTTGCCGATGGCGTTCACAGCTTCAGCGCGACCGAGACCGATACGGCGAGCCTGACGAGCGCGGCCTCGACCCCGGCCTTCTCGGTCGATGTCGATCCGAATGCGCCGGCGATCACGGCGCTGGTCGGCCAGCCCGTCAATGGCGGCACGGTCGAACTGAAGGGCACCGGCGAGGTCGGCGAGACGGTCAAGCTGTTTGCCGATGGCGGTACGACGGTGGTCGGCACCGGCGTGGTGGCGGCGAACGGCACCTTCGACATCACGACCACGGCGAGCTTTGCCGATGGCGTTCACACCTTCACCGCGACCGAGACCGATACGGCGAGCCTGACGAGCGCGGCCTCGACCCCGGCCTTCTCGGTCAATGTCGATCCGAATGCGCCGGCGATCACGGCGCTGGTCGGCCAGCCCGTCAATGGCGGCACGGTGGAGCTACATGGCACCGGCGAGGTCGGCGAGACGGTCAAGCTGTTTGCCGATGGCGGTACGACGGTGGTCGGCACCGGCGTGGTGGCGGCGAACGGCACCTTCGACATCACGACCACGGCGAGCTTTGCCAAGGGCGCGCACAGCTTCACCGCGACCGAGACCGACACGACGAACCTGACGAGCGCGGCCTCGAGCCCGGCCTTCTCGGTCAATGTCGATCCGAATGCGCCAATCATCACGACACTCGTCAATCAACCCGTGAACGGCGGCACGGTCGAGCTGGAGGGCACGGGTGAGGTCGGTGATACCGTCAAGCTGTTTGCCGATGGTGGCGCGACGGTGGTCGGCACTGGCGTGGTGGCGGCGAACGGCACCTTCGACATCACGACGACAACCTTCGCCGACGGCATGCACAACTTCAGGGCAACCCAGACCGATGGTGCGAACCTGACGAGCCCAGCTTCATCTCCGGCATTTGTCGTGGATATTGACCCCAATGCGCCTGTGATCACGGCGCTGGTCGGGCAGCCCGTCAATGGCGGGACGGTCGAACTGAAGGGCACCGGCGAGGTCAACGAGACGGTCAAGCTGTTTGCCGACGGTGGCGCGACGGTGGTCGGCACCGGCGTGGTGGCGGCGAACGGCACCTTCGACATCACGACCACGGCGAGCTTTGCCGATGGCGTTCACACCTTCACCGCGACCGAGACCGATACGGCGAGCCTGACGAGCGCGGCCTCGACCCCGGCCTTCTCGGTCAATGTCGATCCGAATGCGCCTGTGATTGCGACCTTGGTTGGGCAGCCTGTCGCTGGCGGCACGGTCGAGCTGGAGGGCACGGGTCAGGCCGGCGACACGATCAAGCTGTTTGCCGACGGTAACACCACAACGGCAGTGGGCACTGGCGTGGTGGCGGCGAACGGCACCTTCGACATCACGACCGCCGCGACGTTTGCGAATGGCGTCCATACCTTCACGGCGACCGAGACCGACGCGACGAACCTGACGAGCGCAGCGTCGAGCCCGCCCTATTCCGTCAGCACCACGTTTGGATCGGTTCTCTCCGGCAACGCCAATCTCGGGCCGGTCCAGGTCAGCCTCAACACCGGTTCGTTCAACGGCTTCTTCCAGCCGGTCACATCGGTTCAGGGCGCCGTCGAGGCCACCCTGTTCGGCGGGGCAGCTTCGGGCAGCGGTCCGGCGCTCCATATCATCCACGCCGATATCGAAGTGGCGTTCGAGTCCGGCGGCTCGATCGATTTCAGCGCGCCGCTGGGCGCGCTGGCCGCCTCGCTCGACGGTGATTTGGTGTCGGCAAGAGCGACGCTGCCGGATGGCCGGCCGCTGCCGAACTGGCTGCATTTCGATGCGAGCAACGGCAAGTTCGCGGGCCTCGTGCCGGATGGTGTCGCCACCGGCACGGTTCCCTCTGACGGCGGTCTCACCACCGCTCCGGCGAAGCCTCATTCGGCGCTGCCTGAGAAAATGACGATCGAGGTCATCGGTCGCGATTCCAAGGGCGATATCTCGATCATTCAGTTCACCATCAACCTCAAGCCGAAGGGCGATCACGCCTGGAACGATCCGGATTTGCGCAACGTTCTGCCGGCTGAACGCGCGCATCACGCGGCGTCGCATCTGCATCTCGTGCCACTGCCCGAACGGACCACGGAGGCGCTGCCGAACATGCGCGCCGACATCGGCATCGTTCATGCGCCGGTTGGACGCGCCGGGCTCAGCGCGCAACTCGACGGCATGGGCTGGCGCGGCATGCAGGCCAATCGGCTGGCGTTGCTTGAAAGCCTCAAGCATGCGTCCGGCGCGATGAACTGAGATGACGTCCGTCGTCCAACCCAAGGGACCACCGGCCTCGGCGCTCGAGGTCCAATTATTCGCCTTGAGCACGCTGGCGCAGTTGATCAAGCGTGCCCGTCATGCGGCGAGCGAGCAGGAGCTTGCCTTTATCGCCGTCAACGAAACCAACGCGCTGCTGCCTTACCGGCAGGCCGCGCTGTGGCGGTGCGATCGCGGCGGTGGCGGGAAGCTGGCGGCGCTTTCGGGGGCGGCGGCGGTCGAGCGCAACGCGCCGATGACCTTGTGGCTCAACCGGCTGTTCGCCCGTCTGGCCAAGGAAGCCACCGATGCGCCGCAATCGGTTGTCGGTCCTGATTTGGCCGCCGAGTTTGCCGAAGACTGGAGCGAATGGCTTCCCGCGCACGCGTTGCAGGTGCCGTTGGTGGCGAAAGACAAAAAGCTCGGCATTTTGTTGTTGGCGCGGGAGCAGCCATGGGGCGATGGCGAGCGGCATCTGCTGCAGGAACTCGCCGATGGCTATGCCCATGCGTGGTCCTCCTTGCAAAGCCGGCGCCATTTCTCGCCGCTCGCCTGGCTGCAAGGACGGCGCAGCAAGCTCAAGCTTGCCGTTGCGGCGGCGGCGCTCTTGGCGTTGCTATTGCCGGTGCGGCTCTCCGCGCTGGCGCCGGCTGAAATCGTGTCGTTCAAGCCGACCATTGTTCGCGCGCCGCTCGATGGCGTCGTCGATCATTTTCTGGTGGCGCCGAACGCCACCGTCACGGCTGGCCAGCCGCTACTAGAGCTCGATCGGCGTACCATCCGGAACAAGCTCGACGTCGCGGCTAAGGAATTGGCGGTCGCTGAAGCCGAATATCGTCAGGCTGCCCAAGAAGCGGTGTTCGAAGACAAGAGTCGGGCCAAGCTTGCGGTCCTGAAGGGGCGGATGGATCAGCGCCGCGGCGACATGGCTTATGCCCAATCGCTGCTCGACCGCATTCACGTCACCGCGAGCCGCGCCGGCCTTGCCTTGTTTGACGATCCGAATGACTGGATCGGCCGTCCCGTGACCGTCGGCGAGAAGTTGCTGGAAATCGCCGATCCGGCCGAGGGCGAGCTCGAGATCTGGTTGCCGGCGGCGGATGCAATCACGCTCAATCTCGGTTCCGATGTGGAGTTCTTCCTCAATGTCTCGCCCGGCACGCCGCTCCAGGCGACGCTGCGTCAGGCGGGCTATGAGGCGACGCCGTCGCCCGCCAATGTGCTCGGCTACCGCCTCAAGGCGAGCCTCGCCGATACCTCCAACATGCCGCGCATCGGCTTGCGCGGCACGGCGAAGATTTACGGCGAGCGCGTCACCTTGTTTTATTATCTGGCGAGGCGCCCGCTCGCGGCGGCCCGGCAATTCCTGGGTTGGTGATGGCGGTTGCCGGTAGCGTCGCGTCCACAGGCCTGTTGCCGCCCTTGCGGGAGGAAATCGGCATTTATCCCGGGCCGACCGCGCTCGACGGCTCGCCGACCTGGACCTTGCATGATCCCGCGGTGAATCGCTTTTACCGTCTCGGCTGGCCGGAATTCGAGATCATTTCGCGTTGGCAGGCCGCAACGGTCGATGCCGTGGTCGGCCGTGTCAATACGGAGACCACGCTTGAGGTCGAACCCGACGAGGTCGAAGAGCTGCGGCGCTTTCTGCTCGCCAGCGAGCTCTTGCGCGTGAGTGGCCCGCAGGCGACCGCGCATCTGCTCGCAAAGGCGAAGCGGATGCGGCAAAGCTGGGGAAAATGGCTGCTGCACAATTATTTGTTCATGCGGATTCCGTTGCTGCGGCCCGATCGCTTCCTCACCGCGACCTACTTCTATGTGCGCTGGTTTTTCACTGGCCAATTCGCCGCGGCCATATTCGCAATAGCCATCGTCGGCTTGTATTTGATCGCGCGG
This sequence comes from uncultured Alphaproteobacteria bacterium, assembly GCA_963814615.1. Taxonomy (GTDB): domain Bacteria; phylum Pseudomonadota; class Alphaproteobacteria; order Rhizobiales; family Xanthobacteraceae; genus Bradyrhizobium. The sequence goes on from CAWFDN010000003.1 coordinate 21,440, forward strand.
CAATGGGACGTGTTTCTCGCAACCTTTGTCGATCTGTTCAGCCTTGAAGGCGCTGCCGCCTTTGCGGTCACGCTCGGCTGTTTGAAGGCGATTCATGAACTCGGCCACGCCTATACCGCCAAGCGCTTTGGCTGCCGGGTGCCGACCATGGGGGTCGCGCTGCTGGTGATGGTGCCCGTGCTCTATACCGACGTGAACGAAAGCTGGAAGCTTACCGCGCGGAAGCAGCGCCTCGCCATCGGAATGGCCGGCGTCGCCGCCGAACTCGCCTGCGCGGCGATCGCCATGTGCGCTTGGGGCTTTCTGTCCGACGGGCCGCTGCGCAGCGCCGCGTTTCTGGTCGCGACTTCGACCTGGATCACCACCGTGATGATCAATTTGAGCCCGTTCATGCGTTACGACGGCTATTATGTGCTGTCGGATTGGCTTGAGACGCCCAATCTGCACACCCGCGCCTTTGCGCTCGCGCGTTGGTGGATAAGGGAGAAGCTGCTCGGCCTCGGGGATCCGCCGCCGGAAGAGTTGCCGCAAGCGCGTCAGCACTTGCTGGTGTTCTTTGCCTTTCTCACCTGGACTTACCGCTTTCTCTTGTTCCTCGGCATTGCCGCGATCATCTACCATTTCGCGATCAAGGCGCTCGGTGTCGCGATGGGCGTGGTCGAGGTCGGTTATTTCCTGGTTCGCCCGATCGCCATGGAAGTGACGGCGTGGTGGCGCCGCCGCGGTGATATGCGCTGGAGTTTCCGGACGGTTTTCACCGCAGCGACGGCCGCCCTCATTGTTGCGCTTGTGTTCGTGCCCTGGCGCGCCAGCGTCGAAGCGCCGGCCGTGCTCAAGAGCAGAGAGCATATCGAGGTTTTCGCGCCCGAATTCGGCGCGAGCATCGCTGCCATCAATGTCGCCGACGGACAGCTCGTCGGCAAGGGTGCATCCCTGATCCGGCTCACGTCTCCCGATCTTGATTACAAGATTGCCCACAGCCGCGCCGAACTCGATGTGCTGGAATGGCAGATAGGGGCGAAGGGGTTGAATGCCGAATTGCTCGAGCGCAGCCGGGTGACCGAGCAGGAATATCAGACGGTGCTGGAGGAATATCACGGCCTGATGGAGCAGAAGGCGAAGCTTGATCTGGCCGCACCCGTTGCCGGAAAGGCCGTTGACCTTGCCGAAGGCTTTCAGGTGGGATCTTGGGTGGCGCCAAAGACGCGCCTTGCCGCGGTGATCGATCCGCAAAACCTCGTGGTTGAGGCCTATGTGGACGAAGCCGATCTCGATCGGATCGCGCCCGGCGACGAAGCAACTTTCAGCGCCGATGCCGACGCTCGCATTTCGGTCGCGCTTGAAGTGACGGAGATCGCGCGGGCCAGCGTGCGAACGCTGCCAGACCCCGCGCTGGCTTCGACCTATGGCGGCCCCATTCCGGTGCGGACGCCCAAACGGAACGAATTGGTGCCCGACCACACCCTCTATCGGGTGACGCTGGCGCCGCGCGATGAGGCGCCATTGCCGACCCGCGTGCTGCGCGGGCACGTTTCCCTGCGGGGCACCCGCGTCAGCATCGCCGAACGTGCCTGGCGCGCGGCGCATGCGGTGGTAATCCGCGAGAGCGGGCCGTAACGCTCCCGCGGCTCAACGTCCCGAAGCATCCGGGATGCAATAGCTCAGGGCGAACTTGGTTGATTGCCCCCCACTTTTGGTAGTCGGACAGCAATCTCTCGTCCGCAGCGAAGCCGAGGCCTCGTTGCAGTCCGAAAACAGGCCGCTGACCACACAGGAGCGGTTGCCGTCGCCGTTGCATTGATGCATGCCCGAGGCGGAATATCGGGGCAATTGCGCTATTCGCCCCAGATCGAGAAAATCCCCGCGCAGAGCCGGCCCAGCCAAAGCTCCCTGCGACAACATTGTGACGATGGCTCCGAGCGCCAATGGCCAGGGGCCGGAGATGATGAAAAAAATCCGTGATCGCTGGCGCATTCGGGGCATGCTTCCTGCTTCGGTCGAGCAAAAAATTAACGTCGCGTTCCCAGGTTTTCCCAGTTGGCCGATTTCTCGTAATGGTTGCATAAATGGTACATCATCCGACCAACAAGAATGTTAATTTTTCTATCTATTGAGAGCAAGGGGTATTCAAGTGGGCGGGTTCGATCGTGCTGGTTCGTCTTGGGCGATCGTAATGCTTGTCGCGCTCGGCTTGTGTGGGTGCGCAATCAATCCAGAGCCCCTTACCGTGCCGGAACAAGCCGCGCTTGCCGCGGCCGACCGTGAAGCCGCTTTTGCCTCCCAGCCACCGCTGACGCTGCCGCTGACGTTACGAGAGTTTTTCAGACGCGCCGTTGCCTACAATCTCGACGCCCGCGTCAAGGTCATGGAAGAGGCGCTCGCGCAGAACGACCTCGACCTCAGCCGCTTCGACATGCTGCCGAAGCTCTTTGTCGATACGCTCGGCACCGCCCGCAACAACGTCAATGCGTCATCGAGCGTCTCCATCCAGAACGGTGCGGTCACCGTTCCTCCCTCGACATCCACCGACAGTAACGATCTGACGGCGCAGCTAAGCCTGTCGTGGAATCTGGTCGATTTCGGCGTCAGCTATTTCAACGCCCGTCAGCAATCAAATCGCGTGTTGATTGCGGACGAGGAGCGGCGCAAGATCGTCATCAATCTCTTGCAGGATGTGCGCCGCGCTTATTGGCGCGCGGCGGCCGCGCAACGGCTGCATAGCCGGATCGAAAAGGCGATCGCCGAGGCGCAGGGTGCTTTGCCGGCGGCGCGCAAGGTCGAAACCGAAGGTTTGCGTTCGCCCGTCGATTCGCTGCGCTACCAGAAGGCATTGCTCGACCTGATCGGCCAGCTTGAGGCCGTCGATCATCTGCTCGGCGTGTCGAAGGTGGAACTCGCTTCGCTGATCAACCTGCCGCCGGGGCTACCTTATACGCTCGCGGTGCCGGCGGCCTCGTCGCTGCGCGTCGGTTTTACGCCAATGCCGATCAGGCAGATGGAAGAGACCGCGCTGATCTTCAACCCTGACGTCCGAGAGCAGAGCTACCAGACGCGCATCAGCGTCGACGAGACTCACAAAGCGCTGTTGAAGCTCTTGCCCGGCTTTACGCTGTCCGCCACGCCGAACTATGACAGCAATTCCTTTTTGGTAAATCATTTCTGGGTCACGGGTGCGGCGCATCTTTCCGGTTATCTCTCCAATCTGTTGACGCTGCCGGCCAATTTGCGCCGGGCCGACGAGAGCGTCGAACTCTTAGCCCGACGGCGCGAAGCCGTCGGCATGGCGGTGCTGGCGAAGCTCTATATCGCCTACGAGCAATACCGCGCCGCAGCGGTCGAATACCGCTTCGCCTCGCAACTTGCCGAAGTCGATGAGCGGCTTTACCAGCAGATCGCCAACCGTGCCGCGACCGACGTGCAAGGCGATCTCGAACGGGTGTCGGCCGAAGTCAGTGCGGTGTTCTCGACGTTGCGCCGCTATCAAAGCTATGCCGAGACGCAAGCCGCGCTTGGGCGCATTTACGCCGCGCTCGGCGTCGCGCCGCCTCCCTCGCAGATCGAGCAACTCGATATCGCCAATGTCGATCGTGACGTGCATAGCGCTCTCGAGCAGCACAAGCGCATACCGCAAGACGTCGCATCGAACGACAAGCCGCACGATCTTGTCGCGGGCGGCACCGAGGTCAAGCCTTCGGATGCGCCGGCATCCACCGATTTCCTGTCGGGCCTCAAAGGGGCCGTGCTCGGTGCGCATGCGGAGGCGAAAGCCGATGTACCAATGCAAGGCACGGCCGGCGCGCCGCAAGCGGCTCCCAGTACCCAGCAATAGCGTTCGCGGTTCCGCGAATTGCTCTCGCCCCGCGCGGAAAGGCATATTTGTTGTGACGAGGGAGACTGTGTGAAAGTTATTGGCACGGCCGGACGAACGGTGAGCGGGCAATCAGCAATACTCATGGCGCTGCTCGCGGCCGTGCCATGCGGGCGAGCCGGCGGACAGACCGCGCCGGCGCCGGAAATCCGCGCGCAACTGACGCCGCGACAATACACGACGTTGTCGAGCGAGATGGCGGGCCGTATCGATCATATGGCGACCCGTGTGGGGGATCGCTTCCAGAAGGGCGACGTACTGATCGTGTTCGACTGTGCCGTGCAGCGCGCGCAGGAGGCGCGCGCGCGGGCGGTGTTGCAGCAGGCGGAAAAGACCTACTCGATTGATCAGCGTCTGGTTGCGCTAAAATCGATGGGGCAGCTCGAACTCGATGTTGCGGCGGCTGAAGTCCGCAAGGCCGCGGCCGATGTCGCCGGCGTCGAGGCCGTGACCTCGAAATGCACGATCGTCGCACCCTTCGCCGGCGTCGCGGTCGAGCAGAAGGCGCGCGAATTTCAGTATATGACCGTGGGTCAGCCGCTGCTCGATATTCTCTCGACGCAAGGATTGGAGATCGAGTTGATCGCGCCATCGCGATGGCTGAGCTGGTTGAAAACCGGCTACGCCTTTGAGGTTTATGTCGACGAAACCGACAAAACCTACCCAGCGAAGGTCACGCGCATCAGTGGCCGGGTCGATCCAGTCAGTCAGTCAGTGAAGGTGATCGGCGAGATCACTACCGATGCGCCGAATTTGACGGCCGGCATGAGCGGTCGCGCCGTGATAGCCCCGCCATCGTGAGCGATCTCACGAAGCGTCGCTCCCGGGGAGATTTTTCGTCTCAAGATTAGCATGGTCCGAGGACAGCATCCTTGGATTGTGCTGTGGAAATCGTGCGCTATCGTTTCTCTGTTCTTCTGGATCGGGCAGGGTGATAGCCTCAAGATGCGCTTGTCAGCCGGTGACTGTTGCGTCCGGTAGTGCGTCATTCATGAGCTTGCGGGTGATTTGCAGGCGCTCGATAAGTATACCGGGCCCGTCGGCGACGAGATTGCGAATCCATTCGTCGTGAATCTGATCCGTCCACGGGCATGAATTCGAAAGACAGCTCCGCCTGCGGACCCTTCACAATTCGAGAACCAGTTCGGGGCCACTCGCCCACGATACGCATGTGCATATCGCCCCGGCGCGCTGAGCAATGGTCAGCGAGTCGCGATGCAAGGGTTCTCCGGCTACCACTTGCGTTAGGCAAGTCGCGCATCGTCCGGCCCGGCAGTAGTGAGGCGCCCAGATGCCCTTTTCGATCAACGCATCGAGGATAGTCGTACCCGCGGGTACGTGGATCGCCATATTCGACTGCGTCAGCCGTACGCAGAGCGGTTGATCGGTCGGAAGCCACGAAGCGCCAAAAGCCTCGAAGTGGATGTTCGCGTCTGCAAAGCCGAGCGCCGCGCTCTCTGCTCGCACGGCTGAGATGAGACCGTTTGGTCCGCATACATAGACGTGAGACGAACGGTCGATACGTGCCATCACGGCCGCAACGTCCATGGACGGGGAACCGGTGGAATCAACGTAGGTCTGCGTGCGGGCCTGCAGCCAGGCCGGCAAGGGAAGCAGACGATCCTTTGAGCGCGCGGCGTAATGCAACTCGAAATCGATGGCCATTTCGTGCAGCGAACGGGCCATCGACAGGAACGGCGTGATGCCGATGCCGCCAGCGATGAACAGCGTACGAAGCGCGTTCCGTGCCAGCGGGAATGCATTGCGGATGCCGAGCAGGGTGATCGCATCACCCGCGGCGAGGGTGTCGTGAATGTACACCGAGCCTCCGCGGCCAGCCGAATTGCGCAGCACGCAGATCTCGTAATGCGGCAATCGGGTCGGGTCGGAGATCAGGGAGTAGCTGCGCGTGAAACCCGCGAAAAGGATTTCCATGCGCGCGCCCGGCTCGATGGCGAGCTGCGGCTGCGGCGTTCTTGGCGCAAGGCGTAGCCGAACAACATCCCTGGCTACAACGACTTTGTCGACGACGACGAGTTCCATGGCGATGCCGCCGCTCCAGTCAAGGGTTGAAGCTGGAAGCTTCCAGGAACCGGAAACCCAGCGGCGCATTCAACGCGGTCACGGCCCAGCGACGAGGCCGGAACTCCCACCAACGCTTGGTGCCCCCCGTCAACGCCTGATCCTGAACTCGGTCGTGATGAAGGTGGACGTCGCCGGTTAGCTGCAACTGCCGACCGCCGTCGAAATGCACGAAACACAAGCCGGCTCTGGGGTTGAGGACAAAATTGCCCAGAGTGTTGAACAGGCTGTTGCCGGGGTAGTCCGGCACGAACAATGCGTCGTCGCGCACCTGGACAAAGCCGGGCTGACCACCTCGGTGGCTGGCGTCCAAGCGCCCGTCGGGATGAGCGCTGGCAACAAAGCAGGTGTCTGCGCTGCGGATCCACGACCGCAACATGCTGTTCAGGGCGGTACCTGTCTCCGGGGCGGTCGCGGGCGGCGGACTCGCACCTTCAAGCAATGCGCGTCGCTGGATGTACTTTGGGCACAGGGCAAATGACTCGCCGACGGCCAGCCGCAGCCCCCGGCTGTCGACAGATGCGACCTCGCCGTTGATGCGCAAACGGCGGCAGGTCAATAGTTCAATCAACAACAGGCCCAGCGGTTCGCCTTGGACCAGATTGTCGAGCACGCCCCCCTCCGCCCGCGCAGCGCTTGCGCCGGCCAACGAAATGTCGAGCCAACCGAGGTCTTCTGACGCAGAGAGGAACCCTGCAGGACCTGTGACGAAGCCCGCCCACGGGTCGCCCGACGGCGAGACGCGAGCGGTTACAAAAACCCGCTGCTGAGTCACGAACAGTCGTGCCGCCGCCGGGATGGTCGGGCGAATGTTCTGGCCATTGATCAACGCGTTGGCGCGCTCGCCTGCGCGTTCTTGAACATCGCGTTCGCCGTCGTGGAAGACCGCATCACTCATGTCGATCCCAATGGCCTTCTAATCGGTGTCCGGGTTAGGGGACGTTGCACGCTTTCGCAGCAAATGCGGTTCGTTGTTCAAAGCGCAGGTAAGGGCACCACCTCATGACCGATGTCGGGGCGGACCTGGCCCGCCCCGACACTGCGCGGCCTCGGTCCTAGAAGGTCACCAGGCGTGCGCCTTCATCCAGGTAACGGGAGAGGTCCAGCACGCCCGGGGTCCCCGGTATCTGCTTGTCCCGGATCAGCTTGACGCCGGCGAGCTCGGCGCCGGCCGTAGCGCCGAACACGTCTGCGCAGCCACCGCAGGCAATGGCCTTGTCCTTGACGGCTTCATATAGCAGGTGACCCGGGTGCTCGGTCTTCATCAGCTCAGCAGGCCAGCGTGATCCGGCGCCTTGGAAGACCAGCGCTACGTCCTGCTTCTTCTCCTTGAGCTCGATGGCCAGGAACATGCCGTTGAAGCATCGGCCGAGGGCTTCATCAGAGCCTGATTTAGGGTCGGAAAAGATGACGATGACGGTTTTCATAGGGTGTCCTCGGAGTCGCATGGGTTGAATATTACCGAACGATCGGTAAATATCATTTGCCACCGAGGTTCGCGGTCGTCAATCCAATTTTTAATGGTCGTTCGGCAAACTAAAGCGAAGGGGTGCTCCGATTGGGACGTAGAGCTTCAATTGACGATGGGGAACTGCTGCACCGCCTCGGCCGTGTGTTCCGGGATGTCGGCTATGAAGGCGCGACCCTGGCCATGCTGGCGAAACGGGCGGGCCTTCAAAAGGCGAGCCTTTATCATCGCTTTCCTGGCGGCAAGGAGCAGATGGCGCGTGAGGTTCTGGAGGCGGCCGAGGCGTGGCTGGTCGAGCATGTGCTTGGGCCGCTTGCGGCTCCTGGACCGCCGCGAAAACGTATCGAACGTATGGTCGCGGGCATCGACACGTTTTACTCGGGCGGAAATCAGGCCTGTCTCCTGAACATGCTTTCGACGGTCAGCGAGGAGGATGGCCCTTTCAGCGGGAAGATCGCGCAGATGTTTGAGGCATGGATTGCGGCTTTGTCGGCGGTCCTCGTCGATGCAGGTGTTCCGGTGAGGGATGTTCGTCCGCGTGCGGAGCGTGCGGTTGCGATGCTTGAAGGCTGCCTGGTGCTATCTCGCGGAATGGGAACGACGCGACCATTTCGCGATTTCTTGCATTCTCTTCCATCAGAGCTCCTGGGAGCCAGCGGATAATCCCACCGAATGGTTCGGTGGTTCGATCTTCGCGTCAACGAGCGTTGAGAGGACTCTTTTTCCACACACTGAATTTAAGTTCTTATACCGGCCTGACCGCGGATTTTAATCGAGGGATGAAGCTTGCTTCATCGCCTCGGTGATCGCTCAGACGCGCTCCACCCGGTCACATCCAGTTCTCGACCCTGATCCCCGGCATGCGGTCGAACTCGCGGACATTGTCGGTGACGACGATCAAGCCTTCGCTGCGGGCATGACCACCGATCTGCATGTCATGCGGACCGCAGGGCGTTCCCGCCCGCTCCAGCTCTGCCCGAACCTGGCCGTAGTGCGCGGCCGCTTTGGCCTCGAACGGCAATACGTCGAGGCGCGCCACGAAATGTTCGATGGCGGACAGGTTGTCGACGCGACGTGCTGATTTCTCCGCGCCGTAGTGCAATTCCCCAAGCGTAATGCTTGAGATGCAGAGTTGTTCGGCCAGCGAATTGAACTTCTCGCGCAAGGCCTGCGGATAATTCTTCATGACATAGATGCAGATATTGGTGTCGAGCATGTAGGTGAGCATCAGAGCGGCTCGCGCTCCTCGGCCGGCGGCTGCTCACGTTCGACCATGAAATCGTCGCTCGCGCGCGAGCCGTTTAAAAACAGATCGTCCCACCGCTTGCCTTGCGGCACGATCACGCGGCTGCGGCCGATCTTCAAAATGTCGACCTGATGCACGCCCTCCGGAAAGGCGACGGCCTTGGGCAACCGGACCGCCTGGCTGCGATTGCTGGTGAATACAGTTGAGCTTGTCATGGCGTTGTCTTTATGTATATCCATGTGGGATATACATGGCTCGGCGGCCGTTCGCTTGCAAGTCTTTATCGATCGGTTGGTGGGCTCTCCGCAGTTATTTAAATGCACTGTCACCGCAATCCACACACCGCAATCCACAAATTGGCGAACTACACCGCGCGACAACCGAGCTTGTGCGGAATTGGTGCGCGCACGTGCGGCTCATAAGGTATGGCGGGGTCGGGCTGATCGAGCAGCAAACAGGACTACAATCGGGCCGCATGGGCTTGCTTGCGATTTTGCCGCCGCAGGCGGCATCTATACCCCAGCCGGCGGAACGTGCGGTACACCGTAATCGGCTTTGTTTTGAGACTTAGCCTGCAGCATCTGAAGTAACACTCTGTTGATTGGCAGGTGCGTGTATGCCCACATACTACTTGCGGAAGTTGGTGGGTTCCTAGTCTTGAAACTAGCGGAGTATTCGAGTGAATTTTAAGCGTCTCCTCGTTTCCGGCGCGTTTCCTTATGGGGCGTTAGCGATAAGTTTTACCGCGCTTCTGTTCGCTATCCTGCCCGTCGCGCAGCACGCGTCGGCGGAGGAGAGTTGGACCGACCAACGTCAAGCGGCCTTCGCTCGGTGGCAGGCGGCGAATCCGAACTCGCAGAGCGCGACCGCCGATTATCTGAAAAAGAGTGCTCAATTGATTGCGGGGGGAAAACACCCCACCGGCGACACGACATCCGTCGTCTGGCGTCCGGGGACGCAAAGCTTGACGCTCTGGGAGGGACCAAAATTTCCGGAGATGGTGGTGATCCCCGCGGGTCGATTTACGATGGGGTCGACCGCAGAGGAAACGACCCGCTTTAATGCATCAGCGGAATTGGCCGCTCAGGAAAAGCCTCAACATAGCGTGACGATCATGCGGCCATTTGCGTTGAGTAAATATCCGGTAACACGCGGCGAGTTTTCCGCTTTTGTTGCGGCGACGGGCTACAGCGATAATAAAGCCTGGAGCTCTCCCGATTTTGCGCAGACGGACCAGGATCCTGTCGTGCGTGTATCCTTCGCGGATGCGCAACGCTACATCGCCTGGCTTAATCAATCGAGTGGCGGTTCAGCATATCGTCTGCCCAGCGAGGCGGAATGGGAGTATGCGGCGCGGGCGGGAACGATGACGACCTTCTATTGGGGCGAGACGGTCGGGAACAATAATGCAAACTGCGCCGACTGCGGCAGTCGCTGGGGCGGCAAGGGCACGTCGCCGGTCGGGTCGTTTGCGGCAAACCATTTTGGCTTGTACGACATGGCGGGAAATGTCTGGCACTGGGTTGAGGATTGCAATGGCAATAGCTATGCCGGAGCACCATCCGACGGTTCAGCATCGCTGTCTCAGCACTGCGACCAACGCGTCGTCCGCGGCGGTGCCTGGAACAGCAGCCCCCTAGACCTGCGCTCGGCCAACCGCGGTGGGGACGACCCTGGGGCCCAGGATCCTGATCTCGGCTTCCGACTCGCCCGGACGCTCCCTTAAGCTTCGCGTAGGCCGTTCGATGGCGGCGGACAGAGAAAATCGACAAATCGATAGCGATGGTCGTTGGAAGCGCAAAAAATTTAGAACGCGCAGACTTGGCTTTGAAATCAAAAGCGAAGAAATTTGACGGACTGATGGTCGGGCTTTGATCGTCGGAAGAAAAAATTGCACTGAAAAATAAGCGCGTTACGATGACTTAAAATGATCGAGTGAGAGTGATGATCTACGGCTTTTATCCTTGATCAGCTCTTGCCGCGAAATGGATTGACGATACGCAGTCTTTTGCCGAGCTGCATGTCTTCCGACCGCAGCGTGTTGCATCCTGCGTGAATCGCTGCGGCGGCAATCATGGCGTCATAGATAGGCCGTACCGCTCGGCAGATCAATGCGTTATGATTGATCAAAATCATCGAACCCGTAGAGCGCAATAGCGCAGCGTATTGCGCCACCCTGCAACGATTGGTGGATTACGTTTTGCTATTCCACCCTACGCGTTGCGATACTCTTTTCAAAACGCTTGATCAGCCGCTCACGCTTGAGGCGGGACAGTCGCTGGATCCAGAACAGGCCGTTCAGCTGATCGATCTCATGCTGGTGGCAGACGGCGCGCAGACCCTCCGATTCTTCGGTCTGCGTGTTGCCGTGGATGTCATGATAGCTGATCCGGATACGCTCATGACGCTTTATGTCGTCGTTGACACCGGGCATCGAGACGCTGCCTTCCTGATGCAGGATCATCTCGGGCGATGCCCAAATGATCTCCGGATTGACATAGGTCCGCTCACCATCGTTTGCGTCGAGGCCGAGCACCACGACCCGGTGCGAGACGCCGATGTGCGGCGCGGTGATCCCAATCCCCGGCGCGGCGTGCATCGTCTCGATCAGGTCTCTCGCAAGTTCGCGCAGCGCGCCATCAAACAAGGTCACGGGCCGCGCTGGGACTGCAAGCCGTGGGTCGGGATAGCGGACAATCGGACGAATGGTCATGCGATCCTGTCTTATGCTGATGAACGGCGCTAGCTCGTAGGATTAGCCGGGGGCGTAATTTACCTCGGCCACTCATCGGGCCACGCGCGACGGCTGGTTACGCATTCGCTAATCCGCCTTACGCATTGGTCGTATGACTACATCTCCCGAAACGGATTGACGATCCGCAAGCCTTCGTCCAGCACCATGCCGTGCTGCATATCTTCCGACCACAGCGTGTCGCAGCCCGCGCGAAGCGCTGCGGCTGCGATCATCGCGTCATAGAGGGAAAGACCGTATCGCTCGGCGAGCCTTAGTCCCGTCTCGTGGGTCTCGACGGTGAGGGGATAAACCGTTAGCAGATCGCGCAGCATGTTCAGGAACGCATGCGTCTCGTCCCATGGCATTTGCATCTTTCGGCGTGCGACGTTGGCAAGTTCGTTGAGAACCTGCACACTGATCGAGCCACCTTTGGCAATCGCTACCTCCGCTAGATCGGCCTTCTTCGCATCGCCCGAAGCAAGGTAGACGAGGACATTGGTGTCGAAAAAACTAGCGGGCATTCGCCTCGTCTCTGTCGAACTTGAAATCGGGGGGAAGACGACCGCGGAAGGCGCGAAGACGTTTCAATAGCTCAGCACGCCCGGGCTTCCGTGCAACGCCCAGCTGTCGGGCGTCAGCAACGTGGATTTCAATGTCGTCGCCTTCTTTAAGCTCGAGCGCTTCGACCACCGCAGCAGGAAGGCGGACAGCGAGACTGTTTCCCCATTTGGCAACTTGCATGCGATCTCTCCCGTGCGGATATACATAAATAATATGTATATCATTCGTTGAGGTCAACGTGTTTTTTGCGGTCATCGAAGCGACCTCAAACTGCCTGTCGGGCAAATCAGAAAATTCGTATCCATCCCCGATCCGAAAAATATTCTTCTTCCGCGCGTCCCTCTGAGGGGCGCTCGCGATCGTCACGAAACGCGGGGCGGGACGCGGTGGACGCGGACGTGCGCTTGACGAAACGCGCGGAGGCGGACGACGAAGTCGTGTGGTTCTGATGCCTCGACGCTGGCGTCAAATTGGCGAAAGAAAATCTTCCGCCGATGACGGTGACAACAAAGCCCGGTCACCGGGAAGAGCGCGAAGGAAACCGTTAAAACCATTGTGCAGGGAAAGCCGGATTGATCCGGTGAGCCTGTGGTTTCTAACTCGTGTGCTTACTACTTTTGCACACGAGGCCGCGGGTGCATCGGACACCCGGCATTCCCTGCGCCGTCTGTCTTTGGAGGGACAAAGTTCATGCACAGCTCGGGCGCTCTCCGCGTCGCGGGATCGAACGCGCGCACGCGCTCAGCTGTTTGAAGATGGAATCATCACGATCGCGCTTCGCCAACTCATTCGCGTTCTTCCGACGACATGACCGCCGGTCCGGGGCTGAGCGCGCTGCGCTGGAGAGGGGTGAACGGTCGGTCCCAATACGGGGTGCCGCCAAACCGCTCCGTGAGGAAATCCACCAAGGCCCTGACCTTGGCCGAGAGCTGCCGATTCGGCGGCCAAACGGCGTGGATCGACGGATCGAAGAATTCGTATTCGGCGAGCACGACCCTGAGCGCGCCGGCCGCGACCGCATCGCCGACGATGAAGGTGGGCAGCACGATCAGGCCGAGGCCGGCGACGGCGGCGTCGCGGAGCACGTCGCCATTGTTGACCCCGAGACGCCGCGCCGTCACCGGCGCCTCGTGCCATTCGCCGTCCACGCGAAAACGCCACTGCTCCGAAGCTGGCCGGTTGCTGTAGAGGAGGCAATCATGGTGTTGTGCGGCGAGGTCGGACGGCGTGACGGGAACGCCACGGGCCGCGAGATAGGCCGGGCTCGCACAGACGACATGCCGGCACGGCGCCAGGGTTCGCGTGATCAGCGAGGAATCCGCCAACTTGCCGATGCGTATCGCGAGGTCGTAGCCCTCGCTGACAAGGTCCATCCGACGGTCATTCAGGTCCAGATCGATGTCGAGCTGCGGATGGGCCGCGAGGAATTCCACGATCGCCGGCGACAGGTGGCGCCAGCCGAAAGACATCGGCGCCGCCACCTTCAGCGTGCCTTCGAGTTCGCCCTGCAACCGCCGCGCGACGTCGTCCGCTTCGGCGACGTCGGACAGGATTCGCTGAGCCCGTTCAAAGTAAGCGAGCCCGGTCTCTGTCAGGCTGAGACGCCGCGTGGTGCGGTGGAACAAGCTCGTTCCGAGTCGCGCTTCAAGCGAGCTGATCCGGCGGCTGACGATCGATTTTGCGATGCCAAGCCGTTGCGCGGCGCCCGAAAAGCTTCCCGCCTCGACGGCGCGCACGAACACGGCCATGTCGTCGAAAAGGCTCATCTAGTTCCTGTTTTGCGAACATATATATCGCAATTTCGTCGATTGTCGCTTAAGGAGCAACGGATTAGTTTTTAGAACGATTCGAAATCATTTACTGGAGTGAGTTTATGGAACCGAAAATAGCCCAGAAAGCCCCGATGCCGGTTGAGCTGGAAGGTGGCAAAACGATCTATTGGTGCTCATGCGGGCTCAGCACCAAGCAGCCGTACTGCGACGGCAGCCACGCGGGATCGACGTTCGTTCCCACGCCATACACTCCGGCAGCGAGCGGAACCGCCTATCTCTGTGCTTGCAAGCACAGCAAGAACGCGCCGCTTTGCGACGGTTCTCATCAGGCGCTGTAACGCTTCGTGACCCTTCGGAAATTCTGACTGTAATTGCGCGTGCGCCGTCGACTGGCGGCGCACGCGCTTGACGTAACTTGCATCCGAGGGGTCACTCGACGAGGCCGAGTCACAGCAGAGCACAGGAGTTGGCCTTGGGCGTGATGGTCGAAGGTCGTTGGCACGATCACTGGTACGACACCAAAGCGTCCGAAGGCCGCTTCGTCCGGTCTGAGAGTCAGTTCCGCAACTGGGTGACTCCAAATGGCGAACCGGGCCCGACCGGCGCGGGCGGCTTCAAAGCCGAGCCGGGCCGCTACCATCTCTACGCCGCGCTCGCTTGCCCGTGGTCGCATCGCACGCTGATCTTCCGTGCCCTGAAAGGGCTCACGGATGCCATCTCCATCTCGGCGACTCATTGGCGCATGGGGAGCGAGGGCTGGACGTTTGACGAGGGACCCGGTGTGATCCCCGATCCGATCCATGGCGCGCGCTACCTCCACGAAATCTACAAGGCAGCCTCCGCCCGTTACACGGGCCGCGTCACGGCGCCGATCTTGTGGGACAAGCAGACCGCCACCATCGTATCCAACGAGTCGGCGGACATCATCCGCATGATGAACTCGGCCTTCGACGGCGTGGGCGCCACAGAAGGGGACTATTACCCCGAGCCGCTCAGGCCGGACATCGACCGGATCAATTCGCAGATCTACGAGCGGATCAACAACGGCGTCTACAAGGCCGGCTTCGCCACGACCCAGGCGGCGTATGAAGAAGCGGTTGTGCCGCTGTTCGCGACCCTTGATCGTCTCGAAACGCTTCTCGGCGCGCAGCGATATCTCTGCGGCCCCCGCATCACCGAGGCGGATTGGCGTCTGTTTCCAACGCTGGTGCGCTTCGATCCCGTTTACGTCGGCCACTTCAAGTGCAACCTCCGGCGCCTGTCGGATTATCCCAATTTGTGGGCCTATACGCGGGAGCTGTTCCAGTGGCCCGGCATGCGTGAGGCCGTCAATTTCGAGCACATCAAACGCCACTATTACGAAAGCCACGAAAGCATCAATCCGACGCGGATCGTGCCCGTGGGGCCGCTGCTGGATTTCGACGCCCCACACGGTCGAGCGTGCGGCAATTCATGAGGGGGCCCGCGCGCCATCAGGCGGCGGAAGGACTTCCGCTCTGCTGTTTCGCCGTGTTTTGACTCCCGAGATATTGCAAGCCGGCGCTCAAGATATTCGGATCGATGGCCTGACCCAGTTCACTGTCTTGCGACGCGAGGTGCTGGAAGTAGGGGGACGTGATATCGCCTGTCAGCGCGCCGTTGAGCCGGTCGCCTGCGATCTGGAGAATGAACGGGCTTGCAGAAAGATTGCTCGGAGCTGCCGCCGCGCCATTGGCGGTTGGATTGGTGATCGTGCCGTCGGCAGCAACGACCGAGCCCGTCGCCGCCGTGATGAACTTACGGTCGTTTGCGGTGAGATTGGTCAGGAGGTTGATGTGCGGCAGATCCGCGGTGTTCACGATCGTCAGCTTTGAGGTCGCATCCGCCCCCGCACCGCCCGGCGAGGATGCATCGGCCTGCGCGTTCAAGAGCTGGCTCAGGACGTTTGGCGCCAGTGGACTGGTGGCAGCACTCGTTGGTCCCGCCGCAACGTTGCTCGGTGTGCTGGATGTAGCGCTGTTGCTGGTATCGTCAGCGGCGGTTGCGTTTGTCGCGGCGGCCGAGGTGGGACGGCTTTGAAAGACCGACGCCGTATGGCTGCCAATTCCTGCGATCGTGCTCAATTTCTTCTCCTGCGCTTTGGTTCACAGCGCAAGGGAAGGGCAATCATCGTGCCAGCGTTTCGCATCATTCAACGTTGAATTTTGGCGGTTCGCGAACCGAAGTGCAGGAAATTTTTTCCATCATGTCTTCGTCGCACGGCAACAATTGCCCATCTGTCGGTGGCAACGTGATGGCGGCGAAGTCCGCCCGATTAGGGCACTGGACACCTGTGCACCTGTCGTCCAAGCTCGCCGCGCGAGCAAGGAGCGTTGCATGAACCGGTTTTCCAAACCTCTGATGATGGCCGCCGCGCTGTGCGCAGCATCTTTTTTGCCGGCGCACGCGGAGATCGACGTTATCAGTCTGAAGGCCGCGATCGCGACGTCGCTCGAAGCCGATTACCCAAAACTCGACGCACTCTACAAGGATATCCACGCCCATCCGGAAGTCGCTTTCCAGGAAGTGAAGACCGCGGCCAGGCTCGCCGCTGAAATGCGGGCGCTGGGCTTCGAGGTTACCGAGAAGATCGGCAAGACCGGACTGGTCGCTATCTACAAAAATGGCGACGGCCCCACCATCATGGTGCGAACCGAACTCGACGCACTGCCGATGGAAGAAAAAACCGGGCTTGCCTATGCAAGCCACGACAAAACCACCTGGAATGGGCAGGACACTTTTGTGGCCCATAGCTGCGGCCACGACATTCACATGGCGAGCTGGGTGGGAACGGCGAAGACGCTCCTCGGCCTGGAGGATCAGTGGCACGGCACGCTGATGTTCATCGCCCAGCCCGCCGAAGAGACGGTGTCCGGCGCCAAGGCCATGCTCGCTGACGGTCTGTTCACGCGTTTCAAGAAGCCCGACTTCGGGTTTGCCTTGCATGACGGCCCAGCCGCCTATGGCACCATCAGCTATCGCGTCGGCATCGGCTCGTCGAATTCCGACAGCCTCGAGGTTACGTTCCACGGCCGCGGCGGTCACGGCGCGGCGCCGCAGCGAACGATTGACCCCGTGATGATCGCGGCACGTTTCATTGTCGATCTGCAAAGCGTGATCAGCCGCGAAAAGGACCCGACCGAATTCGGCGTGGTCAGCATCGGCGCGATCCATGGCGGCACCGCCGAAAACATCATTCCCGACGACGTGCTGCTGCGCGGGACCATCCGCACCTTCAGGCCGGAGGTGCGCGCCAAGATGCTGGCCGGGATCGAGCGAACGGCGAAGGCCGCGACGATGATGTCGGATGCGCCTGTGCCCGACATCAAGATCACCGAAGGCGCCAAGGCGGTGATGAACGATCCCGCGGTGGTTGCGACCGCCGAGAAGGCGTTGAAGGCGGCGTTCGGCGACAAGCTCAGGCCGTCACCGCCGGGCACGCCGAGCGAGGATTTTTCCGAATTCATCAATGCCGGGGTGCCGTCGATGTTTTTCAATATCGGCGTTTACGAGCCGGAGCGGGTGGCTGCGGCACGCGACGGAACCGGCCCCCAATTGCCGCCCAATCATTCGCCGCTGTTCGCGCCGGTGCCGAAGCCGACGATTCAAACCGGCATTGAGGCCATGACGCTCGCGGTGCTCAGCACCTTCGATCAGCACGCCCAGCGCAAGTGAAAGCATTGCGCGCAAGACGCGGGACAATAACCCCTGCCGCCTATTGGGCGGTTGCCCGCTCGCTCTGCAGGTCGTCGAGCTCACGATAGTCCGGTGGATTGCTGTCGATCGCGCGGCCTCGACGCAAGACGATGCGGTCGCTCTGCGGGCGGGAAATCAGTTCGCTCATGGTCCGTGCCTTTAGCAGGATGAGGTCCGCGGGGCTCCCGACCGCAATCGTTCCGCGCCTCCTGAGCTTCATGAGGCGCGCCGGCGTCAGAGTAACCGCTTGCGGCCATCGTCCATACGGACGGTCCAGGTGAGCGGTGCGCACGGCCATGCGGAAGACCTCCAGCATGTCCTGGTCGCCGAAACCATAGAATGCATTGCGACAATCATCGTGGCCGATGGCGATCGGGATGCCGCAGGAGTCCATTTCGTGAAGCAGTGTCACACCTCGCCAACGCGGTGTTCGTCCCGGTATCCGATCGTTGAGATACATATTGCACGCCGGTAAACTGACAACGGAAATGCCGGCGTCAACGCAGACCGCGAGCGTTTCCGTAATCACCTCGTCGGATTGCACGGCCAGGCTGCAGCAATGTCCACACAGGATCTTGCCCGGGAAGCGCCGGCGCAGTGCGGTGCGCGCAATATGGCCGAGCGCGCGCGCGCCATTCTCGCCACTCTCGTCGACGTGAAGGTCGAGATCGAGGCCGCGCTCCTCGGCCAGCTCGAACACCCGGTCGAGCAACTCCAGGAACCGCGTCCCCTTGGCATCATCTCCCTCGATGCCGACAGGCGTGACGGCGCCGAGATAACCGCCCGAGCGCGCGACGAGGTCGGCGAGCACCGGTCCGAACGCGGTCCCAAGGACGGGCATCGCGACGAGGCAGGTGGCTTCGAGATCTATCTTTCCCGCCCAGGCGTCGCGAAGCTCGCGAAACACCGCCCAATGTTTCTCGGCTTCCGGCGGATCGGAATCGAGATGGGTCCGGATCGCGCCGACGCCATGTGCGTAGGCGCATCGCAGTCCGAACTCGAAGCGCCGGCGGACATCGTCCGCCGGCCATTGCTTGGCATGATCGGCCGCCGTGACAGCGAGGGCGCCGGCGAGCGTGCCATCCGGATTCGGCGCCCGCGGCCAGGTATGGCCGATGTCGAGATGCGAATGCACATCCGTGAAGGTCGGCCAGACCTGACCGTCTTCGAGATCGAGCGCGTCGGCCGCAGCGAACGTTCCCCCGGGCGCAATAGCGGCAATGCGCCCCTCGGAAATTTCGATGTCGACATCGACGAGACCGTCTTCATCGGTCGGCGCCCGCAACGGCGCGTCCAAGAGCGACGAATGGACGCGCGCCCGTCGCAGTCGTAACCAGCTCCCGTTCAGATCCGAAAGGATCTCAGAGCGCATCGCTCGTCTTAAACCGCGACCCAGCCGCCATCGGCGACCAATTCATGGCCGAAGACATAGGAGCTGTCGCTACAGGCTAGGAACAAAGCGACCTTGGCCATTTCTTCGGGCTGGGCGAAACGCGCCGCAGGCACCTGCGCCAGCAATGCCTTCATCATGGTCTCGGCGACCTCGGGCGGAATACCCATTTTGCCATGGATCGGCGTCTCGGTTGGTCCGGGCGCGATCGAGTTGACGCGAATGCGCCGGCCCGACAGCTCGGCGGTCAGCGTGCGGACCAGCGAACGCACCGCCGCCTTGCTCGCGGAATAGACGCTCAGGCCGGGCAGGCCCATTTCATCGGCCGTCGATGAAGTAAAGATCACGCTGGCTCCGTCCTTCAACAGCGGCAACAATTTTTGCACCGTGAAGAAAGCGCCTTTGACGTTGACGTTGAACTGGTCATCATATTGGGCTTCGGACACCGAAGCGAACGGCGTCGGCAAGGCCATACCGGCATTGACGAACAAGATGTCGATCGACCCGAGCTTGGTCTTGGCTTCCGCCGCCATCGCCTCGATTTCAACGACGCGGTCGATATTTGCGATCAAAGTCTCGACCTTGCCGCCCAGCGCGGTCTTGGCCTCGGCCACCCGGCCAGAGTCCCTACCGGTGATCGCCACGCGCGCGCCCTCGGCCAAAAATAATTGCGCGGTCGCGAACCCAATTCCCGAATTTCCCCCGGTAATCAGCGCGGTCTTGCCAGCCAGTTTCGCCATACGACTTTCTCTCCTCAATTCGACACGAATGCGCGCTGCTTGTAGCCGCCCGCGGGTCGACAATTTAACGAAACAGTGCTCGCCGACGATCAAATGTCCGTCATCGTCGAAGCTCTATGTGTCTGCCGAGCAAGGCCGCCGCGCGTCACGCGACACCAATGCATATCTTGACGGCGATGAAGTCGATCCGCGTCATTCGCCGCGTTTGTTCAGACGCTGGGCCACTCGCCAGCGCAGTGTTTCGACCCGGTCCTGGCCGAAGAAAGGCTCACCTTCAAACACCATGGTCGGAACGCCCCAGTGCCCCGATTTGCGGAGCGCGGTGTCGTTCTCGGCCAGTGCCGCTTCATGGCCGTCGGGATCGGCCGCGATGGCGGCTTCCAGTTCAGCAAGGTTCAGTCCGGCGCGCGCGGCGGCCTGCGCGAGATGCTCGCCCTCATGCCAACTGTCCACGCGGCCGTCCCACATCATTGTCGAGACCTCAAGGCAGAACGGCACGCCACGCCCACGCGCCACGGCCGCGATGCCCAGACGGCCGATCCGGTGCGCCAGCGGATGTCTGTCCGCCATCGCAAGTGTCACCTGGTCCTGTGTGATCGGATCCGGCACCGGACGACGAAAGGGAAGTCCGTGGAAAGCGGCCGCGCGTGCGCTGTCGTGCAAGAAATAGGGCCGTGCGAGCTTGTTCATGTTCCGAAAATAATCCGGATTTCGTATCGCCGCGGGATGCACGATCCGCATCTCCAGCTCGACACCGAACTCTTCGGCCAGTTGCGCCACTCGCGGCAACGCGACGTAGGAATAGGGGCTGCGAAATGACCAGAACAGCGTGATGGCGGTGGTCATGAAGGAACTCCTTGGTAGGCATCATCGCCATTAGCGGCGGCGCGCCGGGTGCCTATAGGACACCCTTGTAAATCTGTCACATAAATTGTAACGATCGCTACAAATAGGGTTTGGAGATGGTCCGTAGTCGCTCATTTGACGAAGACGCCGTGCTGGACGCGGCAATGGGGCGATTCTGGGAGCACGGATATGTTGCGACCTCCGTGCGGGATCTGGGCGATGCCATGGGTCTCGGTGCCGCCAGCCTCTACAATGCCTTCGGCGACAAACACGCGCTGTTTGCACGCTGCCTCGACCGCTATCTCGACGCCAATATGCGTGCGCGAATTGTGCAGCTTGAGGCGACGTCGCCGCCGCGCCGGGCGATCGAGATTTGGCTTGCGGACATCGTTGAGCGCTCGATGCATGACCGTCTTGGCTGCATGCTGGTCAATTCCGCTTTAGAGATCGGGCCGCACGACGCTGCCATCGCCGAGGTGGTTGCCGCGCGACTGAGCGAGCTGGAAGCCTTCTTCTGCCGTTGTGTGACGGCGGGCCAGCGCGACGGCAGCATCAACGCCGGTCGCGACGCTTCGGATCTGGCGCGGTTGCTTCTGACCACCACGGTCGGATTGCGGGTTCTCGCCAGAGGCCGCCCGGAGCGGGTCGTGCTCGAAGGCGCTGTGCGCCAGGTCCTCGTCCTCCTCAACACCCCTTGCAAGGATACTATTCAATGATCGACCTCTATTATTGGCCGACGCCGAACGGCCACAAGATCACGATGTTTCTGGAAGAGGCCGGGCTGGACTACCGGATATTTCCAATCGACATCAGCGCCGGCGATCAGTTCAAGCCGGAGTTTCTTGCGTTCTCGCCGAACAACCGGATGCCGGCGATCATCGACCATGCGCCGGCCGACGGCGGCGAAGCGATCACCGTGTTCGAGAGCGGCGCTATCCTGGTCTATCTCGCCGAGAAGACCGGCCGCTTTCTGCCGAGCGACGTTCGTGGGCGCAAGACCGTGCTGGAATGGCTGTTCTGGCAGATGGGCGGCCTCGGGCCGATGGCCGGGCAGAACCACCATTTCGCGATCTACGCACCCGAGAAACTTCCCTATGCGATCAATCGCTACGTCAACGAGACCAACCGGCTTTATGGCGTGCTCGACCGCCGTTTGGCGGGACGGGATTTTCTGACCGGCGAGTACTCGATTGCCGACATGGCGGCCTATCCCTGGATCGTGCCGTATGCGCGGCAGGGGCAGAACCTTGACGACACGCCGAATCTGAAACGCTGGTTCGAAACCATCAAGGCACGGCCGTCGACGATCGCCGCCTATGCCCGTGCCGAACCCTATGCGAGCCGACCCGCGGTCACCGAAGAGGGCAAGAAGCTTTTGTTCGGGCAGACCGCCGCCAGCATCCGCGCCTGACAACTTCACCACACATCCACATCGAAAAAAGCAAACGGAGATCACATGATCCGCTTCTATTTCCACCACACGCCCAATCCGATGAAAGTGGCGCTTCTTCTGGAAGAAACCGGGATGCCCTATGAGCTCATCCCCGTCGATACCTTGAAGGGCCAGCAGCACACCCCTGAATTCCGCGCGATCAACCCGAACGGCAAGACGCCGGCCATCGTCGATACCGAAGGCTTGGGCGAGGGGCCGGTCACGGTTTTCGACAGCAACGCCATCTTGCTCTATCTCGCCGAAAAATCCGGCAAGTTGCTCGGTCGTCCCGCCGAGCGCGGCGAGTTGTTGTCATGGCTGATGTTCGTCGCCACCGGGCTTGGGCCTTATTCGGGGCAGTCGGTCCATTTCCGACGTGCCGCACCGGAGCAGATTCCGTATGCCCAGAACCGCTATCTTCGCGAGGCCGAGCGGCACTACCAGGTGCTGGATACGCACCTGAAGGACCGCGCATTCATGGTGGGCAACGACTACACCATCGTCGACATTGCCGCCTGGGGCTGGATCGACCGCGCCAATTTTGTTCTCGGCGAGGGCAGGCTCGGAGAGTTTCCGAACCTGTCGCGATGGTTCGCCAGCATCGACGCACGCCCCGCCGTGTCCCGGGCGCGCGCCATCGGCAAGGATCTCACATTCAAACGTGACCTGGATGAAGAGGCACGCCGCGCCCTGTTCCCGCAGAACTACGTCGCCGCCTGATCCGACTTACACCGAAAAAGGAAATTGACGTCATGAGCAGCACACTCTCTGAACAGCTTGAAGAATATCGTACCGCCTGGATGGTACGCGTGCCGGCCGACCGCCGCGCAGCCATGGAACGGCACATC
Organism: uncultured Alphaproteobacteria bacterium; assembly: GCA_963814615.1. Classification (GTDB taxonomy): domain Bacteria; phylum Pseudomonadota; class Alphaproteobacteria; order Rhizobiales; family Xanthobacteraceae; genus Bradyrhizobium. The sequence continues at coordinate 44,141 of CAWFDN010000003.1, forward strand.
GCGCATCTCGTTGAGACCGGATTTGGCCAGCGCGCCAAGCAAGTCGGCGACAAGGCGCCTGCGATCGTTCTGCCCGATGCCCACGGCAAGACCTTCGACGTCGCAGTTCTGTTGGCGAAGGGTCCGGTCGTGGTGACGTTCTACCGCGGCGGTTGGTGCCCTTACTGCAATCTTGAGCTCAAGGCCTATCAGGCCGTGCTGTCGCGCATCGCCGCGGCTGGTGCGAGCCTGGTCGCAATCAGCCCCGAGCGGCCGGACGAGACCGTCAGCACCGCCGAGAAGAACGAACTGACGTTTCCGGTGCTGAGCGATGTCGGACACTACGTCGGCAAAGCCTTCGGCCTCGTCTATGCCTTCACCGACGAACTGCGCTCAGTCTATGACGGGTTCAAACTCGACATTCCCGGCAAGAACGGAACGCCGGATGACTGGTCGCTGCCGTTGTCGGCGACCTATGTCGTCGGTGCCGACGGTGTGATCTTGTTCGCCGATGTCAGCGTCGATTACCGCCATCGCACCGATCCGTTGGACGTGCTGGATGTCCTGGAGCGCCGCGCCGCGGCGGAGTGAGACCTCACTTCGAAACACCGTCCCAAACCAAAGCCCCTCCCGTATTAACGGGAGGGGTGTACTGGATCGGTAGGTGACGGCCATGGAGCCTTCGAATTCAGCGCTTTGTCCTTGTGCACAGCCTTGATGGCCAACTCGATCACGCCGGCTTGGCGCGATGGCGTTTGCGGGGTTAATTTGCCCGCAAATTCACGCGAGGGTTGGTCTTGTCCATCACCATCTACGGCATCAAGAACTGCGACACCATGAAGAAGGCGCGTGCCTGGCTCGACAGCCACGGCGTGGCCTACGGCTTCCATGACTACAAGAGCGAGGGGATCGCGAAAGACGACCTCAAGCGCTGGAGCGATGAACTCGGGTGGGAAACGCTGCTCAATCGCGCCGGCACCACCTTCCGCAAATTGCCCGAGGCGGACAAGGAAGACCTCAACGACCGCAAGGCGCTCGCCTTGATGCTGGCGCAACCCTCGATGATCAAGCGGCCCGTGCTCGATCTCGGCGGCAAATTGCTGGTCGGATTCAAGCCGGAAATCTACGCCAAGGAAGTAGCGCCATCGCGAGCAACCGCGCGAAAGGTCTAGCTATCGGATCATCATCTCAAGCGTCTTCGAGCGAAGTGGATGCCGGCTCGCGTGAAGAAAACGCGTCAAAACAAGAATCCAGTGTTTCGGTTCTGATTCAATCAGAACCGATCCTGCTCTAGCTGAATTCGATCACGTCACCGACCGGACCACGGCAGGGTGCGCGGTGAAAAAGATCGCAGTCGATGACGGTACGAAGTTTCACCGCCGGCAAGGTGTGTCCTCGCATCAAGTTCGTTATCTCGAAAGCGCCGGCTTCGCTGATGGTTTTGAACGACGCGATGACATGGGTGACATGGTCGCCGTCCAGGAACGGCAGCAACAGCCGCTCGCAGGCGACCTTTCGTCCATGGATGTCATCGACGTCGGAGATGGTGTAGACGGGAAGGCCGCGCCGGACGCATTCGTGGTAGGCCGGCATGACGATCGGCGCCAACCGGTCGCCGAGATACTCGTCGAGGGATCGGCCCATGCCGCCGTGGCCATAAGCGCTGGATATGCGGGTGCCGTTGCTCTGGATCGTCAGGCGCGGAGGCCGCTGCGCGCTATCCACGCTATAATACACGAGGTCCGGAAGCTCGTCGGCAAACCGCGCCGGCTGGTACTCCTCGACCCGCGGTATCCGCTTCTCGCGGGCGTAAAGCCGCAACCACGTGTTCAACAGATCACGCTGTTTGATCGATTTGACGACCGAGGGGCCGGCGCTTTCGAAATCCAATGCTTCAACTTCCAATGCTTCAATTTCCACGGTTATGATCCGTTCTCAGGGCAAATACCTAGGGAAATACCGATATCGATGTGAAACACCGAACATTGGCCCTTAGACGCAAAATTTTCGATAAAAACGCACGTTTGCAGCAAAACACCGTTAACGGTTGCTTTCCAGACGACTCGAACCGAAGCGCCGGAGGCGTCCAGCGGATGCTCCATCGCCCGCTATTCGACTAATGGCGAACGACTAATGGCGAACCCGGCCGCGGTGTTTGCTCTGTTGGATGCCCAGCTTTCCGCCTTGCGTAACCCGGGCCGTTGACGGCATATTCGCGCCCGGAGGCGGCGGTCCGGGACGGGTTTCCAAGGTGTATTGAGAAAAAGACGTCTTGAGAAAAAGGTGTCTTGAGAAAACCTGCCGGCTCAGAAAAATCGGCCACGCGCGAGGACACTTCGCGGCGGAGGCTGATGGGGGAAATTTGATTGGCCGATGAGTTCATTCTCGAAACCCACGGATTGACCAAGGAGTTCGCAGGCTTCTTCGCCGTTCGCGATGTGGGTCTTCGGGTGCGCCGTGGAAGCATTCACGCGTTGATCGGGCCAAACGGGGCCGGCAAGACCACGTGCTTCAATCTGTTGACCAAGTTTCTCAAGCCTTCGGCCGGCCAGATTCTGTACAAGGGACAGGATATCACCGCGCTGGCGCCGGCCGATGTGGCGCGGCTCGGGCTGGTGCGCTCGTTCCAGATTTCAGCGGTGTTCCCGCATTTGACCGCGCTCGAAAACGTCCGGGTCGCGTTGCAGCGGCAACACGGGCACTCCTTCGATTTCTGGCGTTCCAAGACCGTGCTCGATCGATTCAACAACCGCGCCCACGAGCTGTTGGATGACGTCGGCCTGAGCGAGTTCGCTAATACGCCGGCGGTCGAAATGCCTTACGGGCGCAAACGTGCGCTCGAAATCGCGACGACGCTGGCGCTCGATCCGGAAATGATGCTGCTCGACGAGCCGATGGCCGGCATGGGACATGAAGACATCGACAAGATCGCGGCGTTGATCAAGCGCATCTCGGCGAAATACACGATCCTGATGGTCGAACACAATCTGAGCGTCGTCGCCAACCTGTCCGACATCATCACCGTGCTGACCCGCGGCCACGTGCTGGCGGAAGGCAATTATGCCGAGCTGTCCAAAGACGAGCGCGTCAAGGAAGCGTATTTGGGGGCGGGGCATGGCTGATTCAGTGATGACCGGCGCCCCCGCGACCTCTGCACCGTCTGGTGCAGACACGCCGGTGCTGTCGGTTCAGGATCTCAAAGCCTGGTACGGCGAGTCCCACATCCTTCACGGGATCAATTTCAACGTGAACGCCGGCGAGGTGGTCACCTTGCTCGGGCGCAATGGGGCCGGCAAGACCACCACGCTGAAATCGGTGATGGGGATCATCGGCAAGCGCACCGGCGCGATCCGTTTCAATGGCCAGGATATCATCCGGGCGTCTTCGGACAAGATCGCGCGCATGGGCGTCGCCTTTTGCCCCGAAGAGCGTGGGATTTTCGCCAGCCTCGACGTCCGCGAAAATTTGCTGTTGCCGCCGGTGGTGCGCAGCGGCGGCTTGTCGCTGGATCAGATCTTCGACCTGTTCCCCAATCTGAAGGAACGGCTCAACAGCCAGGGCACCAAATTGTCGGGCGGCGAGCAGCAGATGCTGGCGATTGCAAGAATCTTGCGCACCGGGGCGCGGTTTTTGATGCTGGACGAGCCGACCGAGGGGCTTGCGCCCGTCATCATCCAGCAGATCGGCCATACCATCGCGAGGCTCAAGAAAGAGGGTTTCACGATCCTTTTGGTCGAGCAGAATTTCCGGTTCGCCGCCACCGTCGCCGACCGTTACTATATTGTCGAACATGGCAAGGTCATCGACGGTTTCGCCAACGCGGATCTGCAAGCCAATATGGACAAGCTTCACACCTATCTCGGCGTCTGACAAACCAAGAGATATCCAAAGGGAATATTATTATGAAGACCAGGATCGTCGCATCGTTGTTGCTCGGTACCGCACTGAGCCTCGGCTCGGTGAGTTTCGCGGTCGCACAGGACAAGACCGTCAAGATCGGCGCGCTGTCCGATCAGTCCGGGTTGTATGCCGATCTCGGCGGCCCGGGTTCGACGCTCGCGGCCCAGATGGCGGTCGAGGATTCAGGCTTAACCGCCAAGGGCTGGAAGATCGATGTCATCTCCGGCGATCACCAGAACAAGCCCGACATCGGTACCGCGATCGCGCGGCAATGGTTCGACGTCGACAAGGTCGACGTTGTCGTCGACGTGCCGAACTCCGGTGTCGCGCTCGCCGTCAACAACGTCGTCAAGGAAAAGAACGGCGTCTACATCAACTCCGGCGCCGCGACCTCCGATCTCACCAACGCCCAATGCACCCCCAACACCGTGCACTGGACCTACGACACCTACATGCTCGCCCATTCTACCGGGCAGTCGCTGGTGAAGGCCGGCGGCGACACCTGGTTTTTCCTCACCGCGGACTACGCTTTCGGTGCAGCGCTCGAACGCGACACCACCGCGGTCATCACCGCCACCGGCGGCAAGGTGGTCGGCGGCGTCAAACATCCACTTAATACTTCCGATTTCTCATCGTTCCTGTTGCAGGCGCAATCGTCGAAGGCCAAGATCATCGGCCTGGCGAATGCCGGCGGCGACACCACCAACGCCATCAAGCAGGCAGCCGAATTCGGCATCGTCCAGGGCGGGCAAAAGCTCGCCGCACTTCTGCTGTTCCTCACCGACGTCAAGGCCATCGGCCTTGAGACCGCGCAAGGGTTGAATTTCACCGAAACGTTCTACTGGGACATGAACGATCAGACCCGGGCCTTCTCCAAGAAATTCTCGGGCCGGATGAAGAACGGCGCGCCCCCGACCATGGTCCAGGCCGGCGTCTATGCCGGGCTGATGCATTACTTCAAGGCGCTGGACGCGCTCGGCGGCAATCCGCACGATGGCGTCAAGGTCGTGGAAAAGATGAAGTCGATCCCGACCGACGATCCGCTGTTCGGCAAGGGCGAGATTCAGCCGAACGGCCGCACCATCCATTCGGCCTATCTGTTCGAGGTGAAGAAGCCGTCGGAATCAAAGGCTCCCTGGGATTTCTACAAGCTGGTCGGCACGGTTCCGGGCGACCAGGCCTTCACGCCGCTGTCGGAAAGCAAGTGCGCGATGCTGAAGAAGTAATGCGGTTGCCCGCCGGCCTTTGCGCCGGCGGGCTCCATTCGGCGCGACAACGGACGCCAAAACGGAATTGAGTGCGAAAGATCGATCGATATGCAGGCTCTCTACGCACAGCTTCTGGTGGGACTGATCAACGGCTCGTTCTACGCGCTGCTCAGTCTTGGGCTCGCCGTGATCTTCGGGATGCTCAACATCATCAATTTCGCTCATGGCGCGCTCTACATGATGGGCGCGTTCTGCGCCTATTTCCTGCTCCACGTCGCCGGCATCGGATATTGGCCGGCGCTGATCGTCGCCCCGATTGTGGTCGGCATCTTCGGCATGATCCTCGAACGGACGATGCTGCAATGGCTTTCCGGCCTCGATCATCTCTACGGGTTGTTGCTGACCTTCGGATTGGCGCTGATCGTACAGGGCGTGTTCCAGAATTTTTTCGGCTCCTCCGGCCTGCCTTACGCGATCCCCGACGAATTGAAGGGCGGCATGAATCTCGGCTTCATGTTCCTGCCGATCTACCGCGCCTGGGTGGTGGTCTTCTCGCTCGTGGTGTGCGTGCTCACCTGGTACTTGATCGAACGGACACGGCTCGGCGCTTATCTGCGCGCCGCCACCGAAAACCCGACGCTGGTGCGCGCCTTCGGCATCAACGTGCCGCGGATGATCACGCTGACCTATGGCCTCGGCGTCGGCCTTGCCGCATTGGCCGGCGTGTTGTCGGCACCGATCAATCAGGTGCGCCCGCTGATGGGTGCCGATTTGATCATCGTCGTGTTCGCGGTGGTGGTGATCGGTGGCATGGGTTCGATCATGGGATCGATCATCACCGGTTTTGCACTTGGCGTGATCGAGGGACTGACGAAATACTTTTATCCCGAGGCCTCCAACACCGTCGTATTTGTCCTCATGGTGTTGGTGTTGCTGGTGAAGCCTTCGGGATTGACGGGACGGGCAACCTGATATGACAGCCACTACGGATGATACCCTGCCTGTGACCCCGCGCGCCATCCGCGACGAGATGATCGCGTTCGCCCTCATGACGGCGCTGTTGCTGATCGTGCCGCTGACCGGCGTCTATCCGTACTTCGTGATGCAGGCGCTGTGCTTTGCGCTGCTGGCTTGCGCCTTCAACCTGCTGATCGGCTATGGCGGCTTGCTGTCGTTCGGCCACGCGATGTTTCTGGGAACGGCGGGTTACGTCACCGCGCATGCGCTGAAGGTCTGGGGCCTTTCGCCCGAGCTTGGAATTGTGGCCGGCACCGTGGGCGCCGCGTTGCTCGGCGTCATCACCGGCCTCGTCGCGATCAGGCGCCAGGGCATCTATTTCGCGATGATCACGCTCGCGCTGTCGCAATTGTTGTATTTCATCTATTTGCAGACGCCGTTCACCCATGGCGAAGACGGCATTCAGGGTATTCCGCAAGGGTACTTGTTTGGCATTTTCAACCTTGCCAAGCCGACGGTGCTTTATTACGTCGTCCTCGCCGGATTTCTGTTGGGTTTTCTGGTGATTTACCGCACCATCAACTCGCCGTTCGGCGAGGTGCTGAAATCGATCCGGGAAAACGAGCAGCGCGCGATCTCGCTCGGCTATAAAACCGACCAGTACAAGCTGCTCGCCTATATTTTGTCAGGAACGCTGGCCGGATTTGCCGGCTCGTTGAAGGTGTTTGTGGCGCAGAATGCTTCACTTACCGATGTGCATTGGTCGATGTCGGGAGAAATCGTGCTGATGACGCTGGTGGGCGGTCTCGGCACCGTGTTCGGTCCGGTGGTCGGCGCCTTCGTGATCATCGCCATGCAGCAATATCTGGCTGGATTCGGGCAATGGGTGACGGTGATCCAGGGCGTGATCTTTGTGATCTGCGTGTTGACCTTCCGGCGCGGCGTGATCGGCGAGATCGCGCATTATTTCCGCCGGTCGCTCTAAGCGCAAAATCCCGAAACATCTCCTGACCGCGACAAAGCGGTGGACGACCCGGTTCCGGTGGCCGCGGGCGACGCGCTTGCCCGCAAAAATAACTTATGACAGTGATGTGACGTGGCCGCGTGGCCGGCCCTTCCACAATAATGGATACATCTGATGCTGCGTTTCTTTCGCGCTTTTCTCCCCAAAGAGGAGCGTTTTTTCGAGCTGTTCGCCCGGCATTCCCAGACCGTGGTGCAGGGCGCCGTGGCATTGCAAGGGGTGCTGCGCGGCGGCGAGGAAACGCACGTCTTTTGTCAGCGCGTCAACCAGTTCGAGAATGACGCCGACAACATCACCCGCGAAGTGCTCACGGCGGTACGCAGGACGTTCATCACGCCGTTCGACCGCGGCGATATCAAGAACCTGATCACCTCGATGGATGACGCCATCGACCAGATGCAACAGACCGCAAAGGCGGTGGTGCTGTTCGAGGTCCAGACGTTCGAACCGCCGATGCGCGAAATGGGAACGCTTCTTGTCGAGTGCGCCAACCTCATCAGTCGTGCGCTGCCGTTGTTGCAGTCGATCGGCGACAATGTCGCGATGCTGACCGCGATCACCGAGGAGGTGACCAAGCTGGAAGGCCGGGTCGACGATCTCCACGACATCGGTCTGAAGGAGCTTTTCCTCAAACATCGCGACGCCAACACGATGGATTTCATCGTCGGCGCGGAAATCTACGATCATCTCGAGAAAGTCGCCGATCGGTTCGACGATGTTGCCAACGAGATCAACAGTATCGTTATCGAGCAGGTATAGGGCAGGGCCGCGTAGTGGATGCCATGCTTGGTCTTCCGATTCTGATCGGATTAATCGCAGTCGCGCTGCTGTTCGACTTCCTCAACGGATTGCACGACGCCGCCAATTCGATTGCGACGATCGTATCGACGCGGGTGCTGCGGCCGCAATACGCGGTGTTGTGGGCGGCGTTTTTCAATTTTGTCGCCTTCCTGGTGTTCGGGCTCAACGTCGCCCAAACCATCGGCACCGGGATCGTCGAACCCAGCATCATCGATGCGCAGGTGATCTTCGCCGCCCTGATGGGCGCCATCGTCTGGAATCTGATCACCTGGGGACTGGGCATCCCTTCCTCCAGTTCGCATGCCTTGATCGGAGGCTTGGTCGGGGGTGGAATGGCCAAGGCCGGAATTTCGGCCGCGGTCTGGAGCGGCCTGTCGAAGACATTGCTCGCGATCGTGCTCTCGCCGCTGGTCGGGTTTTTGCTCGCGCTGGTGCTGGTCGCGATCGTGTCCTGGGCCTCGGTGCGTTCGACGCCCTTCGCGGTCGATCGTGCCTTTCGCATCCTGCAATTCGTCTCGGCCTCGTTGTATTCGCTGGGTCATGGCGGCAACGACGCGCAAAAGACCATGGGCATCATCGCGGTGCTGCTTTACTCACAAGGATACCTCGGCGAGCATTTTTTCGTGCCGTTCTGGGTGGTGTTGGCATGCCAGGCGGCGATGGCGCTGGGGACCCTGATGGGTGGCTGGCGGATCGTCCGCACCATGGGCTTGCGGATCACCAAGCTGACGCCGATGCAGGGCTTTTGCGCCGAGACCGGCGGGGCGGCGACGCTGTTCATCGCGACCTGGCTCGGCGTTCCCGTCTCGACCACCCACACCATCACCGGGGCCATCGTCGGCGTCGGCGCGGCGCGGCGGGTCTCGGCGGTACGCTGGAACGTGGCGAGTTCGATCGTCTATGCTTGGGTGATCACGATTCCGGCTGCTGCGGGTGTCGCGGCGCTGGCATATTGGTCGATGTCGCTGCTGCAATGATCGAATAGGTCTCGGATAGGAGTTCCGGCGCGCAATTCCTATATGCCTAATTCCCCTCTGGGGCCGTGCCGATCCTCCTTGATCCGGCCGGTTTTCCCTGCCAAACGCTCAAGCCTCATGTCCGACCTCGCTCTCACAGCCGAATCGTCCCGCTCCCCGCTCGCCGCCGAGGTGGCGCGGCGGCGGACCTTTGCGATCATCTCGCATCCGGACGCCGGCAAAACCACGCTGACCGAGAAATTGCTGCTGTTCGGCGGCGCGATCAATCTCGCCGGTCAGGTCAAGGCCAAGGGCGAGCGGCGCAACACCCGCTCCGACTGGATGAAGATCGAGCGCGAGCGCGGCATTTCGGTCGTGACCTCGGTGATGACGTTCGAATTCGACGGCCTGGTGTTCAACCTTCTGGACACGCCGGGCCACGAGGACTTCTCCGAAGATACCTACCGCACCCTGACTGCGGTCGACTCCGCCGTCATGGTGATCGACGCCGCCAAGGGCATCGAAGCCCGGACGCGAAAATTGTTCGAGGTGTGTCGCCTGCGGGATATTCCCATCATCACCTTCATCAACAAGATGGATCGTGAAAGCCGCGACACGTTCGATCTGTTGGACGAAATCGAAAAGACGCTGGCGCTCGACACCACGCCGATGACCTGGCCGGTCGGCCGCGGCCGCGATTTTCTCGGCACCTACGATCTCTCAACCGGTGGGGTGCGGTTGCTCGAAGGCGGTGGCGCCAAGACCGGCGCGGCGCAACAGATCGACATCGCCGATCTCGCCGGTCGCAACGCCAATCTCGACGTCGGCGCGATCAAGGATGAACTCGCTCTGGTGTCGGAAGCCTGCAAGCCGTTCGAGCTTGAAGCCTTTCGCGAGGGTCATTTGACGCCGGTCTATTTCGGCAGCGCGCTGCGCAATTTCGGCGTCGGCGATTTGCTGGAAGGGCTCGGTCGGTGCGCGCCGCCGCCGCGCGCGCAGGACTCCAATCTGCGCAAGGTCGAAGCGGCGGAGCCGCGCATGAGCGCCTTCGTGTTTAAAATCCAGGCCAATATGGATCCGAACCACCGCGATCGCATTGCGTTTGCGCGGCTGTGCTCGGGCAAACTCACCCGCGGCATGAAGGCAAAGCTGGTGCGCACCGGCAAGAATATGAGCCTTTCGAGCCCGCAATTCTTCTTCGCGCAGGATCGCGCGCTGGCCGATGAGGCCTTTGCCGGCGATGTCGTCGGCATTCCAAATCACGGCACCTTGCGGATCGGCGACACGCTGACCGAAGGCGAGGACCTCACTTTCGTCGGCGTGCCGAGCTTCGCGCCGGAAATCGTCCGCCGCGTCCGCCTCACCGATGCGATGAAGGCGAAGAAGCTGAAAGAGGCCTTGCAGCAGATGTCGGAGGAGGGCGTGGTCCAGGTATTTCGCCCGCGCGACGGCGCCCCGGCGCTGGTCGGCGTGGTCGGCCCGCTGCAACTCGACGTGCTCAAGGCCCGGCTCGATGCCGAATATTCGTTGCCGGTCGAATTCGAAGTCTCGGAATTTCAACTGGCGCGCTGGATTTCGTCCGAGGACCGCAAGAAGCTCGACGCGTTCGTCGCTGCCAACGGTTCCGGCGTTGCCGACGACGTCGACGGCGATCCGGTGTTTTTGGCCAAGAACGAATTCTATCTCGGCTACACCCGCGAACGCGCCGAAGGCATCGTTTTTTCCAACATCAAGGACGTGAAGAAGAAGGCGTGAGCGGGCGGCGGTCGCGTGATGGCCGACGTGCGGCCATGATACCAGTGTCATCGCCCGGCTTGACCGGGCGACTCAGTATTCCAGAGACGCTGATGATCGACCGATAAGCTGCGGTGTACTGGATCCCCCGCTTTCGCGGGGGACGACGAGCTGGGGCTGAACGCGCGGATGTGAACGAAGCCAGGCTTGTTACCGGCTGGTGCGTGCATCATTTTCGTACTCGGACGCACGCGCGTCGTGAACACCGAGGAGAAATACGATGAGTGAACGTAACCTCTCGGTCTGTCAGTGATCATGGCGTCCCAAGACGCCCGTCGCGGAGGCTTTTTAGGGTTGAGTGCGGTATCGCTTCATCGCCTATTGCTCGTCATCCCCGCGCTGTGCGCGTTAGCTTATCCGTCGCTGTTGAGTTGGCTGTCCGCTGGCCTTGTCCTGGTGCATGGGTCGGACTCGCCGAACGGACCGATAGTTTGGGTCAGTGTCCTCGGGTCGCTGACACTGGCGCTGGCGGTCATGCTGGTCAGCTTTGTATTTGGACTGACGCTCGGATCACCGCATGTCGGGAGACCAGAGGACTTTCGTGCCCGATGCGTTGCCCTTCTGGCGTTTGCCACACCCTCTCTCTATGTGGGGTTCGCAAACGTCGGAGGCGTGCTGCGTGCGCCTTCAGCAGTGCCAGTCGCATGGCTCATCGTTTGGACGTTGATGGCGATGATCGTCCTGCTGGGCTCCAGGTCGTCATCGGCAGCATCTGCCATATCGCCCGTCGGACATCGCCGACTGGCCGTTGCCCATGGCGTTTCCGCTCTCGCAATCCTGCTGCTATTCGTCTTGCCCCACATCGGGAATCATCTGGCCGGCATCTGGAGCGGATCAGTACACACTGAAATCATGAACGCCGCGCGCCACGTCTATCGCGACGATATTGTCCAACCGATTTTACTGGCGTTGATCGGTTTTCAGATTCTAAGCGGTACCATCCTGGTGCGGCGGCGGATGAGAATGCCGAGCGATACCTTCGACACTGTGCAGACCATGTGCGGCGTATACATCGGCGTTTATTTTCTCGCCCATATGACGGCGGTGTTTGCAGCGCGCTATGCAGACGTTGACACGAATTGGGCCTGGTTGACCCGCCCCAACGATAGCTTGCTGGCTAGTCTTTTCAAACTTCGGCTGATTGCCCATTATTGGGCGGGGCCGATCGCAATTGTCACCCACGTTGCCTGTGGCCTGAGAGCGGTCTTGCTGCAACATAATGTTTCAACGGCGACGGCCAATCGCCTCGCGCTGGCCCTCATCACTCTGGGAGTCGTTGCCTCCAGCCTCATCATAGCCGCGCTGCTCAACGTCCACATCGCTTGAGAATGCTCGATAGCTGTTTGGGAAGGCCCCTCGCAGCGTCAAATATGAGGAGGTCTATCTGCGAGCTTACGAAACCGTCGGCGACGCGCGAGCTTCGATTGGCCGGTATATCGACTTCTACAACGGCCGACGTCCATATTCGAGTCTTGACGGCCTCACCCCAGATCAAGCCTACTTCAACTCGCTGCCACCCCGCTTGGCAGCCTAAACCCGGCAGAGGCTCCACTTATCGACACTGAGATTTTGTTCAGAAGTGGGACCAGTTCACTCATCGATTGGGTTGTGCTACCTTCGAGGGCTCGCTTCATGTTACGGTGTGTCTGTCTCATCGTTACGGTTGTGGCAATGATCGTCACTGGGGCGGCCGGCGCCGGGGAGCGCCATCCGGTCGATGCCACGCCGTTTTCGCATGCGCCATGCAGCGTGTTGGATGGGCGGCCGTGCACGCCGTCGTTTTGCAGCGTGTTCAATCACGGTCCCTGCATTCCCGAGATCGATTATCCCTACGGAGAAAATCTCCAGCTCACGATCGAAAGCGTGCCGTCGCAGGACGAGGTCGCAAAATATCAAAAGCCCGACCACGATCTCGACACCATCGGCGACCTGTTCGCAGCCCTGCGCTCCTGCTGGTCGCCGCCGCCGGCTGACTCGGCTCGGGAAGGCATGCAGATGACGGTGCGTTTCAGCTTCAAGCGCTCCGGGGAGATCATCGCAAGCCCCCGCGTGACTTACGCGGCGGCGGGCGTCTCGACGGAGACCCGTGCGACTTATCTCAAGGCGATCAACGCCTCGCTCAATGCCTGCGTACCCCTGAAATTCACCGGCGGGCTCGGCGGCGCGCTCGCCGGCCGGCCGATCGCGATCCGCTATGTCGACAACCGCGAACTCGGCAAGCAGTCGGAAACGCCGTGATTGGGGCCGTCATTCCGGGGTACGCCTGAGCGCGAACCTCGATATGCAATTGCATATCGGGGAATCCCGAGGTTGCTTGCGAGTTCTCTCCATTTCAAGATTCTCAGATGTACATTGCACATCTGAGGTTTGGTCCCTCGGACCATCCCGGAATGGTGCTCCGGGGAGGGCCCGCGCGCATTTCATACATTGCCGTCTGCGCCCTTAAAGTGATACGCGAGACTGACAAAGATAGCCCCGCCACGGAGGAAACATCATGGGACTAGCGGTGATGATCCTGGGTCTCGTGCTGTTCCTCGGCGTCCATACGCTGACGACCCAGCGCGGCTTGCGCGCGGGGCTGATCGGCGGGATGGGCGAGGGCACCTACAAGGCCGGCTATGCGCTGGTCGCGGTCGCCGGGCTCGCGCTGATCGTCTGGGGTTTCGCCCATTATCGCGCGACCGGGTGGATCGACGTCTGGTACCCGCCGAAGGCGCTCAAGCACATCACGCTGGCGCTGATGTTGCCCGCGGTCATCCTGGTGGTGGCGGCTTATATCCGCGGCCGCATCTACACCACGCTGAAGCATCCGATGCTGGCGGGCGTCAAGTTGTGGGCGGCGGCGCACCTGCTCGCCAATGGCGATCTTGGTTCGATCATTTTGTTCGGCTCGTTTCTGGGATGGGCGGTGTTCGACCGGATCTCGCTGAAACGTCGCGCCGATGCCGGGGCGCCGCCGATCCCGGTCGGTGGTCTCGGCAACGACCTGATCGCGGTGGCGGTCGGGCTCGTCGCCTATCTGGCTCTTGCTTTCGCGTTTCATCCCGTCGTCATCGGCGTCCCCGTCGTTGGAGTTTAAAATGTCCATCCAGTCATCGATCAAGCGCAAGACCGCGCCGGATATTCGTGCCCGCAAGAATGGCGAGCCGATCGTGATGCTCACCTCGTATCACGCGCATACCGCTGCATTGGTCGATCGTTATTGCGACGTCATTCTGGTCGGCGATTCCCTCGGCAATGTGATGCACGGTTTCGAGACCACGGTGCCGGTGACGCTGGAGATGATGATCCTGCAAGGGCGCGCAGTCATGCGCGGCTCGCAGAACGCGCTCGTCGTGGTGGATATGCCGTTCGGCTCCTATGAGGCCTCCAAAGAGCAGGCGTTTCATTCGGCGGTGCGAATCCTCAAGGAGACCCATTGCGGCGCGGTGAAGCTCGAAGGCGGTGTGCGGATGGCGGAGACCATCGCGTTTCTTGTCGAACGCGGCGTTCCCGTGATGGGTCACATCGGCTTGACGCCGCAATCGATCAACACGCTCGGCTCGTTTCGCGCCCAGGGCCGCGAGGAGGGAAGCTGGGAGCCGATCGAAAACGACGCGATGGCGGTGGCGCAAGCCGGCGCATTCTCGGTCGTGATCGAGGCGGTCGCAGAACCGCTGGCGAGGAAGATCACCGAGACCATCGCCATTCCCACCATCGGCATCGGCGCCAGCGCTGCCTGCGACGGTCAGGTGCTGGTGCTGGAAGACATGCTCGGTTTGTCGCCGCGGGCGCCGAAATTTGTTCGCCGTTACGGCGATCTCGGCCCGATGATCGAGGCCGCCATCCAGGGCTACGCCGCCGACGTGCGCTCGCGCGCCTTCCCGGGCCCGGAACATGTCTACGGCATGAAGGCGAAGAGCTAGCTAGGCGAGAAGCCGGCGGCTCGGGAAGGCGTCCAGTCGGCCGCGCCCCCTGTTAACGCTTTGATCCGGCTGATTTTGCCTTGTCGCCGCCATATCGTTAGGGTATCGCCGCCGCCACCGGGGAACGTGGTGCGTGGCGGGACTAGCGGATTCGGTATCGCGCAGCGGGGATGGGATAACTCTAAGTGTCTGAATTATTTGATGAAGTCGACGAGGACGTCCGTCGCGACCAGCTCAAAAAGCTGTGGGACCGCTATTCCATCTACATCGTCGCCGGCGCGCTGCTGATCGTCGCCGCGGTCGGCGGCTGGCGCGGGTACGAATATCTGGAAGCCAAGAAGGCGGCCGAGGCCGGAGCGGCCTTCGACCAGGCGGTCGAACTTTCCGAGCAGAACAAGCATGCCGAGGCGCAAGCCGCCTTTACCGACCTGGCCGCGAAGGCGCCCTCGGGGTATCGCACCATGGCGCGGCTGCGCGCGGCGGCGGAAGCTGCCAGCCGCGAGCCGCAAGCGGCGGCGAAATTGTACGACGACATCGCCGCCGATCGCAGCGTGAGTGCGCCGGAGCAGGATCTTGCCAAGGTCCGCGCGGCCGGGTTGCTGCTGGAAACCACCAGCTACCCCGACATGCTTGCGCGGCTGGAATCTGCGACCGTGCGGGGAGCGACCTTTCGCCACAGCGCGCGTGAATTTCTGGCGCTGTCGGCCTGGCGCGCCAACGATACGGCGGCGGCCCGGCAGTGGCTGGATCTGATTGCCAACGATGGCGAAACACCGCCAACCCTGCGCGCGCGCGCCGAAGCGTTGCATGCGTTGTTGCCGCCGGTCGCGAAAAGCTGACGGCAGGAAAAAGACTTGAGTGAGAAATCGACCATGCGCGGCTCGCAACGTCTGATCGCTACCGCTGTCCTCATCGCGCTTTCGGGCGCGCTGGCCGGTTGTTCGAGCGATTTTACCAGTTGGGATCCGTCCGATTTGCTCGATTTCCTCGACAGCAAGAAAAAGCTTCAGGGCGACCGCAAGCCGGTTTTCCCCGATGGCGTGCCAGGCCTCGAACAGGGCGTGCCGAAAGAATTGTACAAAGGCGCGCAGCAACAGCCGGATCAGCCGAACGCCCAGGCTGCGGCGGCCGCCGCGTCCGACGGGCCGAAATCAAAGAGCGCGAAGTCCAAAGGCAAGAGCAAACAGCCCGCCACCGCCAGCACGGCTCCTGCGCCGGACGCAGAATCAGCGCCGGCGGAAGAGGGCGGCGCCGCGGCGGTGCCGCCGGATCCCAAGCCCAAGAAAACCGCACGCCGGCGCACCACCGCGCCGCCACCGGATCAATCAGCCGCGCAACCGGACCAGCCAGCACCATCGGCGCAACCGGCGCAACCGGCGCAACAATCGGCCTCCCCATTCCCGGCACCGATACCGAGCGGCACTTTCACGCGCTAATTTCGTTTTGAGCGTGTCTGGCGCGCTTCATACGGAGCATTTTCCGGCAGATAGGTGTACGCCATCTGCGTAAGCCTGATTGCATCACCCACCCTCGGATCGAGTCCGAGGGCATGCTTTTCCGAAATACGCGCCCGCACGGATATCTGATGCCCTTCACCATTGCCATTATCGGCCGGCCCAATGTCGGAAAATCGACGCTGTTCAATCGGCTGGTCGGGCAGAAGCTCGCGCTGGTCGACGACGAACCCGGCGTCACGCGCGACCGCCGCGAGGGCAATGCGCGGCTCGGCGATCTCGAATTCACCATCATCGACACCGCGGGCCTCGACGAGGGCGCGAAGGGCTCGTTGACCGCGCGGATGCAGGAGCAGACGGAAACCGCGATCGGACTCGCCGACGCCTTGATGTTTGTGGTCGACGCGCGCGCCGGGCTGACGCCGAACGATCGCGCCTTTGCCGATTTCGCGCGTCGCGCCAACAAGCCGGTGGTTCTCGTCGCCAACAAGAGCGAGGGCAAGCAGGGCGACGCCGGCGCGATGGAAGCCTACGCGCTGGGCCTGGGCGAACCGATCCAGATTTCGGCCGAGCATGGCGAGGGCCTCAGCGACCTCTACGACTCGCTGCGCGCCCTGATGCCCGAGCCGGTCGAGGAGGGCGAAGAGTTCGACGACGACGACGTCATCGAGCCGGATGAAGACATCTCGAAACGGCCCATTCGGGTCGCCATCGTCGGCCGTCCCAATGCCGGCAAGTCTACGCTGATCAATCATCTGCTCGGCGAGGAGCGCCTGCTGACCAGCGCCGAGGCCGGCACCACCCGCGATTCCATCTCCGTCGAGATCACCTGGCAGGGCCGGGATTTCCGCGTGTTCGACACCGCCGGCCTGCGGCGGCGCTCGCGGATCGAAGAGAAGC
The DNA here is from genome assembly GCA_963814615.1 of uncultured Alphaproteobacteria bacterium. GTDB lineage: Bacteria > Pseudomonadota > Alphaproteobacteria > Rhizobiales > Xanthobacteraceae > Bradyrhizobium. The sequence goes on from CAWFDN010000003.1 coordinate 61,019, forward strand.
TGGAAAAGCTCTCGGTGGCGGACGCGTTGCGCGCCGTGCGCTTCGCCGAGGTCGTGGTGCTGATGATGGATGCGCAGAACAAGTTCGAGGAACAGGACCTGCGCATCGCCGATTTGATCGAGCGCGAGGGCCGCGCGCTGGTGATCGCGGTCAATAAATGGGATCTGATGGGGCGGCAGACCAGCCTGATTTCGGCGTTGCGCACCGATGCCGATCATCTGTTGCCGCAGGTCAAGGGTATGCCGATCGTCGCGGTGTCCGGCCTGATGGGCGAGGGCATCGACCGCTTGATGAGCGCGATCGAGGAGGCCTACGCGATCTGGAACAGGCGGGTGCCGACGGCATCGCTCAATCGCTGGTTCGAGCAGGCGGTGGATGCCAATCCGCCGCCCGCGGTCTCCGGGCGGCGGCTGAAATTGAATTACATCACGCAAGCCAAGGCGCGGCCGCCGAGTTTCGTGCTGTTCTGCTCGCGCGCGGACGCCGTGCCGCAATCCTATTTGCGGTACCTCGTCAATTCCATGCGCGAATTTTTCGAGCTGCCGGGCACGCCGGTGCGGATTTCGCTGCGCGAAAAGGCCAACCCGTTCGCCCACAAACGCAAGCGGCCGTCGTGAGCGAAGGGGTTTCCGAAATCACGGCCGACGCGTCGCCAGAAACCTCCGAAACGTCGCACGTCGGCGGCGCGGCGGTGGCCTTCATCTTCGTCACCATCCTTCTGGACATGTTCGCGCTCGGCTTGATCATGCCGATCCTGCCCAAGCTCGTGGAGAGTTTTGTCGACAACGACACCGCGAGCGCGGCGCGGATCTTCGGCCTGTTCGGCACCGCCTGGGCGCTGATGCAGTTTTTCTTCTCGCCGATCCTGGGCGCCCTGTCGGACCGCTTCGGCCGGCGCCCGGTGGTGCTGTTGTCGAATTTCGGGCTCGCGCTGGACTACGTCTTGATGGCGCTGGCGCCGTCGCTGCTATGGCTGTTCGTCGGCCGGGTGATCTCGGGCATCACTTCGGCCAGCGTCTCCACCGCATTCGCCTACATCGCCGACGTGACGCCGCCGCACCGGCGCGCGGCGGTGTTCGGCAAAATTGGTGCTGCGTTCGGTGCCGGATTCATCCTCGGGCCCGCGCTCGGCGGACTGCTCGGCGGCATGGATCCGCGGTTGCCGTTCTGGGTCGCGGCGGGCTTGAGCTTTGCCAACGCGCTTTATGGCTTTTTGATCCTGCCGGAGTCGCTGCCGCGCAGTCGCCGTTCTGCCTTCCGTTGGCAGCGCGCAAATCCGTTGGGTTCGCTGCATCTGTTGCGTACCGACCGGGCCCTTGCGGGACTGTCGGTGGTGAATTTCATCGCCCAGCTCGCGCATGTGGTGTTGCCCTCGACCTTCGTGCTCTACGCAACCTACCGATATGGCTGGGACGCCAGGACCGTCGGGCTGACGCTGGCCATGGTCGGGGTCTGCGCGATGGCGGTGCAGGGTGCCGCGATCGGGCCGATCGTCAGGCGTGTCGGCGAGCGAAGCGCATTGCTGCTCGGGCTTGGCAGCGGCGCCCTGGGTTTTCTGATTTTCGGTGCGGCGCCGAGCGGTCCGCTGTTCTGGCTCGGCATTCCCGTGATGGCGTTGTGGGGCGTCGCGGGTGCGGCGTCACAGGCGCTGATGACGCAACTGGTCGCGCCGGACCAGCAAGGCCAGTTGCAAGGCGCGACATCGAGCGTGCAAAGCGTGTCCCAGCTGGTGGGACCGTTTCTGTTCACGTTGACCTTCGCCCATTTCATCGGCGCGCAGGCGCCGGTGAATTTGCCGGGCGCACCGTTCCTGCTGGCCTCGGCGTTGCTGGTGCTGGCGCTCGTGATCGCCGCGCGCACCCTCGCGCGGCGCGCGTAACCGGTTTATCGCAGCGCGTCCGACGTCAGTTTGAATTTCTGGATGCGCTTTCCGGTGTCGACTTCGCCGGTATAGACATTGCCCTTCGCGTCCACCGCCATGGCGTGAACCCAGTGAAATTGCCCGGCGTTGCGGCCGTTGTGCCCGAAGCTGCCGACGACGGTGCCGTCCTCGCGCTTTAAAATCCGCACTTCGTTGTTCTCGCCGTCGGCACTCAGCAGATAGCTCTGCTTCGGATCGGGCCAGATCGCGACATCCCACACCGCGCCGTTGCCGAGCGTGTTCTTCTCATAGAACCACTCCTTCACGAAGCTGCCGTCTTTCTTGAACACCTGAATGCGGTCGTTGATGCGGTCGCAGACGTACACCAGCCCATCATTGGCGAGCTTCACACAATGCACGGGATTGCCGAACTGCTGCGGCACCGGCGCCTTCGGATCGTAAGCCGCCTGCTTGTCGTCGTTCGGCCGATTGCCATAGGCACCCCAATGCCGCTTGTAGGCGCCGGTGGTGGCGTCGAACACGATGACGCGGTGGTTGCCGTAGCCGTCGGCGACATAGAGTTCATTGGCGGCCATGTCGACGGCGGTTTCGGCGGGCTTGCCGAGTTGCGTGGTGTCGTTGCTGCCCTTGCTCGGCCCGATCTTGCCGATCTGCATCACGAATTTGCCGTCGGAGGTGAACTTCAAGATCGTATTGTCGGTCTCGGCATTGCCGGTGAGCCAGACGAAACCGTTGTCGTCGACTTCGATGCCGTGCTCGCGCCCGACCCATTCATAGCCTTCGCCGGGTCCGCCCCACGCGCGCAACAGGTTGCCGTCGGTGTCGAATTCCAAAACTGGTGGTGCCGACGCGCAGCATTTCGACCGCGGCGGCGTCAACGTCGCGCCCTTTTCGTCGTCGGTCAGCGAGCGCGGGCGGTGAAAGACCCAGATATGTCCTTTTGAATCGACGGAGATGCCGCCGATTTGCCCGAGAATCCAGTTGTTCGGCAGCGGCTTCGGCCAGGACGCATCGACGGCGAAGGTCGGGACGTCGCCGGCATGGGCCGCGCGCGGAAGCGCCGGCACGCCGATCAGCAGCGCGGCGGCGATGCCGGCGGAAATGATTCTTGCGACGGCACGTATCGAGCGACCGCGATTTTGCATCGGCATGGCATCCTCCCGTTTTTGTGTGCGGCTTCCCGCTTGGCGGCCAGTGAATAGCGCAGAGGTCAGGGAGTCAATTGCATCACCGCGCGTGCCATTACGCCGGCGCGTGAAAACCCATCAGCGTGCGGGTCTTGTAGTCGAAGAATTTGCCGGTTTCGCTCCAGTCCGGCGCGCACATCGGCAAAATAAATTCCGCGGCCTGCTCCGGGGTGTCGAGCGTCAAGGGGTCTTCGCCGGGAAACACCGTGGCGCGCATGCGGGTGCGGATCGGACCCGGGCTGAACAGGTTGATGCGCAGCGGCGTCGCCGCGGTCTCGTTGGCCCACACCCGCACCAAGGTTTCCAGCGCGGCCTTGGAGGCGGCATAGGGACCGAGATAGGCGGGCGCCTTGTTGGCCGCCGCCGAAGTCACGAACACCGCGCGGCCGGCATCGGACTTTTTGAGCAGCGGCTCCATGCAGCGGATCAATTGAAAATTCGCCGTGACGTTGATCGCCATCACGTCGTTCCACGGCTTGAGCTCGATATGCCCGAGCGGCGAGGAGGGCCCGGCGACGCCGGCATTGCCGACGAGAATGTCGAGCTTGCCGTGGCGCTCATGCAGCGCCGCGCCGAGCCGGGCGATGCCGTCGAAATCGGTGAGGTTGAGCGGCACCAGCGTGGCGCTGCCGCCGTCTTTTTGAATCTCGTCGTCGAGTTCTTCGAGGCCGGCTTGGGTTCGCGCCACCGCCACGACATGCGCGCCGGCCTTGGCCAGCGCGCGGGCGGTAGCGTAGCCGATGCCGCGCGAGGCGCCGGTGACGAGAGCGATACGGGAAGCGAGAGGGAGGGGCATTGGGGAATTATTCTCCGTCATGCCCGGGCTTGTCCCGGGCATCCACGTCTTTGCGGCAGCGTTTTATAGACGTGGATGGCGGGGACAAGCCCGGCCATGACGAAATTCGAGATAGTCATTCCACGGCAGTCATTCCGGGATGGTCCGAAGGACCAGATCTCAGATGTGCAATTGCAGATCTCAGATGTGCAATTGCACATCGGAGTTCGCGCTTTCAGCCCGCCCCGGAATGACGCTTCGCGTCAACTCGCTTCCGCCAGCAGCGACAATTGCCGCGGTTGCGGCTCGGCCTGGGTCATGTCGGTGAGCGGGGTAGGGTAGTCGCCGGTGAAGCAATGATCGGTGAATTTCGGATGCGCGGGGTCGCGGCCGGGCTCGCCCATGGCGCGGTAGATGCCGTCGACCGACAGGAACGCCAGCGAGTCCGCCCCGATCAACTGCCGCATTTCCTCAAGATTATGCGTCGCGGCCAACAGCCCGGCGCGGTCCGGCGTATCGATGCCGTAATAATCCGGATGCGTGATCGGCGGCGAGGCGATCCGGAAATGCACTTCGCGCGCGCCGGCATCGCGCATCATCTTGACGATCTTCTTCGAGGTGGTGCCACGCACGAGTGAATCGTCGATCAGCACGATCCGCTTGCCCTCGATCGCGGCGCGGTTGGCGGAATGCTTCATCCGCACCCCTAACTCGCGCACGCTTTGCGTCGGCTGAATGAAGGTGCGGCCGACATAATGGTTTCGGATGATGCCGAGTTCGAACGGCACGCCGGATTCGCGGGAATAGCCGATGGCCGCGGGCACGCCGGAATCCGGCACCGGCACCACCACATCGGCCTCGATATGGCTCTCGCGCGCGAGTTCGGCGCCCATCGCCTTGCGCACGTCGTACACCGAACGGCCGCCGACGATTGAGTCTGGCCGCGCGAAATAGATGTATTCGAAAATGCAGGGCCGCGGCGGCATCGGCGGATGCGGCTTGTGGCTTTGCGCGCCGTGCTCGTCGAACACGATGACTTCGCCGGGATCGATGTCGCGGACGTATTTCGCGCCGATGATATCGAGCGCGCAGGTTTCCGAAGCCAGGATCGGACAGCCGTCGAGTTCGCCCAAAACCAGCGGGCGAATGCCGAGCGGATCGCGCGCCCCGATCAGCTTCTTGTTGGTCAGCGACACCAGCGAGTAGGCGCCTTCGATCGCGCGCAGCGCCTCGATGAAGCGGTCGATGAAGCGGTTGCGCTTCGACTGCGCCACCAGATGCAGGATGACTTCGGTGTCGGTGGTGGATTGCATCATGGCGCCGTTGCGCACGAGGTCACGGCGCAGCGTCAGCCCGTTGGTGAGATTGCCGTTGTGGCCGACCGCGAATCCGCCGGCATTGAGTTCGGCGAACAGCGGTTGCACGTTGCGCAGGATGGTCTCGCCAGTGGTGGAATAGCGCACGTGGCCGACCGCGGTGGTGCCGGGCAGCCGCTCGATCACCTCGCGGCGGGAGAAAGTGTCGCCGACGAGGCCGAGCCGCCGTTCGGAGTGAAAGCGTTTGCCGTCGAAGGAGACGATGCCCGCGGCTTCCTGGCCGCGATGTTGAAGCGCGTGCAAGCCGAGCGCGGTGATGGCGGCGGCCTCGGGGTGCCCGAAAATGCCGAACACGCCGCATTCCTCGCGCAACGTGTCGCCTTCTAAATCAGAATCCCGCAAATCAGAATCCAGCAGATCGGTCGGGCCGAGGTGGGCGGCGTCGTCGGAAGGGCTCGCTATCTCGTCCATCGCGCCTCTCTTTTGGCAAGACGCCAATGTTGGCAAGATACCAACTTTGGCAAACCATCAACGTCCCGCGGGTTTCTCGATCAGCTTTTTCAGGCTGTCGCGCGCAGGCTTGCTATAGCCATCACCGGTGGCCGGCGCCGCCGGCTCGGCGTCAGTCTGGTCATCTTCTGGTTTATTCTTCTTGAATCTCTTCAAGATGGTGTTCTCGGGGTCGTCCGGCAAGAGCGACATCAGCCAATCCCCGGTTCCCTGCAAAACCACCCGCGACTTCGCCCCCGTCACCCAATCCGGCCGCTGCTTGTCCGGAACCAGCCAACTGAAGAACAGGAAGGCGACGACGACGATCAACAGGCCCCGCGCCAGCCCGAACAGGAAGCCGAGGGTGCGGTCGAGCGCGCCGATCCGGGAATCCAGGATCATGTCGGAAATCCGCACCGTGACGATGGAGACCACGATCAGCGTGCCGACGAACACACCGGCGACCACGACCACGCTCGCGACCGTGTCGTTATTGAAATAAGCTTTAGCGGTCGGCAGCAGCTTGGAGAACGCGTAAAGCGTGACCAGTGCCGCCGTGCCCCAGGCCGCGATCGAAAGGATCTCGCGCATGAAGCCGCGCACCATCGCGAGCAGGCCGGAGATCAGCATCACCGCGAGCAGGACGAGATCGAGGATCGTTATCGGCATCGGCTGGTCAGGTCCGCTCGTAAGCTCTGAAAAATGCGAATCGGGGTCTCGCTGCCACCCCACGTGACGGAGATATGGCACGTCCCGCAAGGCCGGAAATCATGGCATCCCCGGCCGCGCGCGGGTTATAGCGGCGGGGCCGGGCAACGTCACGTCCGGCTAGCCTTCCCCACGCCGGAATCTCGCAGGTGTGGCATTTTTCTCGCCCGCGGGGCTCTCCCGGTTTCCTTCCCGGTTTCCTTCGCCGTCTTTTGGGCGGTTTCCTCTCGGATTGCCGCGCGCGGCAATATCCGCGACCAGACTGGTCAATCCGCCGACGGTATTGAGAACCAGCCCCGCATCGCCGCCGACGTCGCCGCGGGCCGATTCGGGCAGAACCGCGCGGCCGAATCCGAGTTTTGCCGCTTCCTTGAGCCGGGCCGAGGTTTGCGCCACCGGCCGGACCGCGCCCGAGAGCGAAATCTCGCCGAAATAGACCGCGTCGGTCGGCAACGGCGCATTGACCAGCGAGGACACCAGCGCTGCGGCCGCGGCGAGGTCGGCGGCGGGTTCCTGAATCCGCAAGCCGCCGGCCACGTTCAGATAGACGTCGTGGCCGGAGAGTTTCACGCCGCAATGGGCCTCCAGCACCGCCAGCACCATCGACAGCCGGCTCGGGTCCCAGCCCACCACCGCGCGACGCGGCGTGCCGAGCGTGGTCGGCGCCACCAGCGCCTGCAATTCCACCAGCACCGGGCGGGTGCCTTCGATGCCCGCGAACACCGCGGTGCCCGGACTGCCCAAATCGCGTTCCGACAAGAATAGTTCGGACGGGTTGGAGACCTCGCGCAAGCCCAGGCCCGTCATCTCGAACACGCCGATCTCGTCGGTGGGGCCGAAGCGGTTCTTCACCGCGCGCAAAATTCGAAATTGCTGCGAGCCTTCGCCCTCGAACGACAGCACCGCGTCGACCATGTGTTCGACCACGCGCGGGCCCGCGATCTGGCCGTCTTTGGTGACGTGGCCGACCAGAATGATCGCGGCGCCGGATTTTTTGGCAAATCGTATCAGCGCCTGCGCCGAGGCGCGCACCTGCGTGACCGTGCCCGGCGCGGATTCCACCGTGTCGGTCCACATGGTCTGGATCGAATCGATCACGATCAGCCGCGGCACCGTGCCTTCGGACAAGGTCGAGACGATGTCTTCGACGGAAGTTTCGGCGGCAAGCTGCACCGGCGCATCGGCGAGACCGAGTCGCTCGGCGCGCAGCCGCACTTGCGCCACGGCTTCTTCGCCCGAAATGTAGACCGCGCGATGGCCGGCCCGCGCCATCAGGCTGGTGGCCTGCGTCAACAGCGTCGATTTGCCGATGCCGGGATCGCCGCCGACCAACAGCACCGATCCGCGGACAAACCCGCCGCCGGTGACGCGATCAAGCTCCGCCATGCCGGAGGGAAGCCGAGGGGCATCGTTGCTCTTGCCGGTCAGGCTTTCGAGCGCGAACAACCGTCCCTTGCGCTTGGAGCGGATCGACACCGGCATCGAGGTCGCGCCGGTGGTGTCCTCCTCGGCCAGCGTATTCCACTCGCCGCAGGACTCGCACTTCCCCTGCCAGCGATTATACGCCGCGCCGCAGTTCTGGCAGACAAAGGAGAGGGTGGATTTGGCCATGGGGAGTCGCTGTTTAAGTCAATAGTTTCGATCATGCGGCGGTAGAGGCGGGGTTTGTCCCGCAAGCTCTAGCGGCTTGACTAGATTGTTCCTATTTTGTTCTATAGCTACTCTTTTCAAAGACGTCAAAGGGTGACGAATTTCGATCGGAATCATTGGTAAGGACTTTTCGCTATTTTGGGCGTCAGCGTAAACCAAGCTTGGCGAGGGCTTTGATGGCCGAAACACAGATCGAATGGACCGACGCCACTTGGAACCCCGTTGCTGGATGTACGATCGTCAGTGCCGGCTGCACCAATTGCTACGCCATGGAAATGGCGAGGCGGCTGCAAGCCATGGACGTTGCAAAGTACAAAGGTCTCACCCGTCGCAGTGGCAAGCGCACAATCTGGAATGGCGTTGTTCGCGAAGACAAGAGCGCCCTCGACATTCCGTTGCGATGGAAAAAGCCAAAGAAGATTTTTGTCAATTCGATGAGCGATCTCTTTCATGAGCGCGTCAGTGATGCCTTCATTCTGAACGTATGGAATGTGATGCGCGCAACCCCGCATCATCACTATCAGATATTGACCAAACGTCCGGAGCGAATGGGCGCACTTGTTAGTAAGAAGATTTCCGACGTGCTTCCCAATGTATGGCTTGGAACGAGCATCGAGAGTGCGGAGGTTGTCGAACGTGTTGAGAATCTTCGCGCTATCCCGGCGGCGATACGCTTTATCTCTTTTGAGCCGTTGATTGGTGCTGTTGGTCAGATTGACTTGAGCAACATCCACTGGGCCATCGTCGGAGGAGAGAGCGGTAGGTCCGCCCGTCCCATCCGCGAGGAGTGGATCGATGAAATCTTTGACCAGTGCTCGCTGCAAGACACTGCGTTTTTCTTCAAACAGTGGGGTACGTGGGGGGAAGACAACAAGCGTCGTTCCAAAAAGGCCAATGGCCGTGTATATCGCGATCAGGTGTGGGACCAGATGCCGACAGAGCCGGACTCGCAAATTTGAACAGGACGCTAAGTGGAGTTTCTGCCTGACGGCGGGCACGATAGGCCCGCGAATCAGGAGAGACCATGAACAGACGACCGCGCCGGAACCACACCTCGGCCTTCAAGGCGAAGGTGGCGCTTGCCGCCGTCAAGGGCGACCGGACGATAGCCCAACTGGCCGAGCACTTTGATATCCACCCCAATCAGATCACGGCCTGGAAGGCCCAGTTGGAGGGCGGCGCTTCCGGGGTTTTCGGCTCGGGAAGCATGGTGCCCGCCGCGCCTGCGATCGACGTGAAGTCGCTGCACGCCAAGATCGGGGAGTTGACGCTGGAGAACGATTTTTTAGAAGGAGCGCTCACCAAGGCGGGATTGCTGAGCGCAAAGCGATGATCGACCGTGAACATGATCTGTCGATCACCAGGCAGGCAGAGATTTTGAAGGTCAGCCGAGGCAGCGTGTACTATCTGCCGCGTCCAGTCTCTTCAGCCGACCTCGTGATCATGCGGCGTCTCGACAGGTTGCATCTGGAGTACCCCTTCGCCGGTTCGCGTATGTTGCGAGGCCTGCTGGCTTTGCAGGGGTGCAAGATCGGCCGCCGGCATGTGAAGACGCTGATGCGGCGGATGGGGATAGAGGCGCTCTATCGCCGTCCGCGCACCACCAAGCCCGGGCCCGGCCACAAGATCTACCCGTATCTGCTGCGCGGCATGGAGATCACACGGCCGAACCAGGTCTGGGCCATGGACATCACCTACATCCCGATGGCGCGTGGCTTCGTCTATCTCGCCGCCGTGCTCGATTGGGCGACCCGCCGGGTACTGTCGTGGCGGTTGTCGATCACGATGGAAGCTGCCTTCTGCGTCGAGACGCTGGAGGATGCCCTGGGCCGCTACGGCAAACCGGAAATCTTCAACACCGACCAGGGCTCGCAGTTCACCGGTACGGCCTTCACAAGCGCACTCGCCGACCGAGGCATAGCCATCAGCATGGACGGCAAGGGTGCATGGCGCGACAACGTGCTCGTCGAGCGGTTGTGGCGCAGCATCAAATACGAGGAGGTCTATCTGCGGGCCTACGAAACCGTTGGCGAGGCGCGCAACTCGATCGGCCGATATCTCGACTTCTACAATCGCCGTCGCCCACATTCGAGCCTTGACGACATGACCCCGGATCAAGCCTACTTCGATCTTCCGCCGCTCCGCGCGGCGGCCTAACCCCGGCAGAGGCTCCACTTATCGACGCGGAGATTCTGTTCAGACAAGCGGGACCAGCTCAGTCGAGATGGAGACGGTTACGGACATTGTGGCATCATTCACGTCGGCTGAAATTTTCTACACGTTCGGAATTACATCGCTGCTCACATTCCTGCAAAAATCCGATCCGAAGCGATTGGCTAAGGCGCTTGATCCACTGGGAGTGCGCGTAGCTGACCTCGCACAACTCGATGCGGTAATGAATAAGGATGCATGGCTCGGCGCGGCCGAACGGCTGGTATTCGAGTCTTTCAAACGATGCTCAAAATTCCACAGTCCATTCTCGATCAACAATCAAGAAGGCTGGCGCTATTGGCTTATCCATTTCGCCAGCTCCTACCGCGCACGCCAAGAATACAATGACATTTTGCATCGGAATAAATCCGCGCAGGCCCATTTCGGTCGCTCAGGCTTAAGTATGCTCTCGTATGACGCGCACGACGACAGCACCATGCTTTATCTTTTCGATGAGCCGGGGCGCATCGAAGCTAAGAAGCAACTCTATGATGATATTCCTCGTCTGATTTCCGGTTATGGCGATGCCATCAATGTTGGCGATTTTTATGGAAGCATCTACAATACGACCCCCGCCCATACTGACGATGTGCATTTCGCTATCATTGAAAACCCCGACCTTGAGGTGATTACCGCTGATGGCGGCGGAGAGCGCCGCAAAGCAAATACGATCAGAGCGAGCGATACTCTGCGTATGAAGAAGCAGCTCAGTTTTCCGAAGTTTTTCGGGGCGCCAACCAAGCCAAAAAAATAATCTTTTCGTGCGAATTTACTGCCCTAAACTCAGCCCAAAATCGCTAGGTATTATACAAAGCATTGTAGAACATGGATGCCCCCGCCACCAGCATGATCCCGTCCATCACCAGCCGAAACACGTCGGCCTTCAGCCGCAACACAAACCGCTTGGCGATGAACGCGCCGGACATCAGCGACGAACCCGCGATCAGGCCCTTGAGCGCGATGTCGGGCGTGAGCGCGCCGAACTGCTGAAAGGTCACGGATTTGCTGACGTAAAGGCCGAGCGAGCTTGCGGCTTCGGTGGCGAGGAACGCGCCTTTGGTGAGGCCGTAAAACAGAAACAGCGGCACGCTCAACGGACCGGTCGAAACCACGATGCCCGTCATGTACCCGATCACGGCGCCGCCGATCGCAAGATGCCACAGCGAGAATGTGAGATCGTGCCGCGCGAGCCAGTGCCGCACCGGCACCATCGCGATCAGAAACAGGCCGATCGAAATATCGACCGCGCGCGAGGGCAGCGCGAGCAGCGTGCGGGCGCCGAGCGCCGCGGCGGGAATGCCGGTGATGGAGTAGGCGGCGCAAGCGCGCCAGTCGACCTCGCGCCACCAGGCGAGGATGCGCGAGAAATTCGCCAGCACCGACGCGATCGCCATGATCGGCACGGCTTGCTTCGGCCCGTATTGATAGACCAGCACCGGCATCAGCATGATCGACGAGCCGGTGCCGACGATGCCCGAGATGGTGCCGGCGACGAGCCCGACCGCGAGGACGAACAGGAAATTCAAGGGTCTTGTCTCCGCGAATTACGACACTCTTCATCCCGAGGAGCGCGGTTACGCGCGTCTCGGGGATGACCACCCACATTGGCCTCATGGTTCGAGACGGCGCAAGGGCGCCTCCTCACGATGAGGCATCGGTGGTGCCGCTTCGCGGTGCCCCGGAATGACGGAGGGCGGGTTTCGGCACCGTGCAATTTGTTGAAGCAGATCAAGCTGATTCCACCAGTCCAGTCTTATCTGCCAAAAATTTTTCGCTTTTCCATTTGCTAGAAACAGCTTTATCACCCGCGCCGTTCCACCCCACAGAGGGGCGTATCGCGATCGTCACGGACGTTGGGGTGGGATGCGGTGGACGCGGCAGCGTCGGCGCGTGCGGGAATCGCAGGGCGGGTCCAACGGGCTCGTGAGCAGTTCGGCCGGCGCGCAGACGAACGACGTTGTTGCGGACGGCAAAGCCGTGTGGTCCTGGCACCCGTTGCTGGTGTCAAGTTGGCGGAGGCGATGTCGGCCCGACCGGGTCCGGCAAAACCCTTAATCCGCCGATGACGGTGACAAGACGAATTCGTCGCCGGGGAGAGCGCGAAATAAGCCGTTAAAACCACTCGCGTGCGGGAATGCCGGGTGTTCCGGCGTTACCTTCGGCGACGACACTCGTGTGCTTCACTACCCTTTGCACACGAGGCTGCGGGTGCGGCGGGCACCCGGCATTCCCCACGCCCTCGGTTTGGGCGAAAGGTTTCTTGAGCGAATAATTCTTGCACAGCTCGGGCGTATCGCGCCGCGGGAATGCGGAGGCGTATCTTGGCGTCATTGCGAGCGCAAGCGAAGCAATCCATGGCCGGCATCTGCGAATGCGAAGGCTGGATTGCTTCGTCACTTGGCTCCTCGCAACGACGAGAATGGTAGAGAGGATGCCGCGCTGCCACCTGACGTAGCCAAGACAGCGGATAGGCCTCGTTTTCCTGCTTAATTCACCGTTACCGCGACATCAAAAATGCCAGCGGACTTGCGGTCGCCTCTTTAAAATTTTAAGCCTATTCAAAATCAAATCGAGTTCAAGAACGTAGTGTGGGGCGATGAGTTTTTTTGCAGAGTTCTGATGCGAGCTTCCCGTGGCTCGCCGGTACCATGTTGGCCTTCGAATCCTGTGAAGTCATTCGTCTTCGGCTCGCGAAATTCGCCGCCGGGGATGACGATGCGGAGATTGAAGCGCATCTGATGGTGAGCGAAAAGCTCCATGCGATGATGGAGGCCGGTGCCAGCCTGATGGCGGGCGCATCGGCGGCGACCATCGTCGATCGGTATCGCGAGCATGTCGCGGCGAACGCGAAGCGTCTTTCGGCCGCTTAGAGCATGGCGCTTCGAGAGCCTGACTCAAAAAGCGGCCAATGGAATGCGAGCCTGTCGTGAAACTCGTCATGCCCGGCCTTGTGCCGGGTATCCACGTCTTAGCTGCACTTAAGCCAGAAAGACGTGGATGGCCGGGACGAAGCCCGGCCATGACGTAAAAGCGAATTCTTTTTCTAGTGATTGGAAAAAGCCTGAAAATGCTGGATGCATTTTCGGTCAGAACTTCTCAGGATGAGGTTTTAAATCCTCATGGTGAGCAGCGCGGCCACGCCGTGCGTCTCGAACCATGCGGCCATCGGATACGCGGCCATGATTCGACCCAACCGAAATAAACTTTAGGACACGCCGCCCTTGTAGACCCGCGCGTAACGCGAACCGAGGCTGGTCAGAACCTCATATCCGACGGTGCCGAAATGGTGCGCGAGTTCATCCACCGTGACGCCTTCGCCAAGCAGCGTGGCCATGTGGCCGCGCCGCACGGCGTTGGGTGGAAGGTCGGTAACGTCGACCGCGATCAGATCCATCGAAATGCGCCCCGCCACCGGGCAGCGCTTGCCCGCGATCACCATCTCGGCGCCGCGGGTGCCGTCATTGCTGCCGCCGGCGCGGAAATATCCGTCGGCATAGCCGGCCGATACGATCGCAAGTTTGGTCGGCCGCCGCGCGGTCCAGGTCGCGCCATAGCCGACGCTTTCGCCGCGCTCGATGGTGCGGGTCTGCACGATCCGCGCCTTGAGTTCGACGACGCCTTGCATCGGATTGTCGGCCTCCGGCGTCGGGTTGATGCCGTAAAGTGCGGCACCCGGGCGCACCAGATCGAACTGGAATTGGCCTCCGAGAAAAATACCGGAGGAATTCGCCAGCGAGGCCGGCACGCCGGAAAACAGACTGGCGATCTCGCGGAAGGCCGCGAGTTGTCTGCCGTTGAGCGGATGATGCAGCGTTTCCGCGCAGGCGAGATGACTCATCACCAGCGCAATGCCGTGATCGCCGGCCTTGATCCGGGGAACGATGCCTTGCGCCTCCGTGACCGTGAGGCCGAGCCGGTTCATGCCGGTGTCGATATGAATCGCCGCACCCCCGGCCCAGCCGCTACGCCGGCAAAACACGTCCCATTCGGCAAGCTCGTTGAGATCGCCGATCACGGGCATGGCGTCGATCGCGGCAAACGCGTCGCCGCAATTCTGAAAGAAACCGTCGAGCACATAGATCGCCGCCGAGGGCAGTGCGGCGCGCGCCGCGCGGGCTTCCTCGATCGTGGCGACGAAGAACGTCTTGCAGCCGGCGCCGGCGAGCGCGCGCGCGACCGGGGCAAGCCCGCAGCCATAGGCGTCGGCCTTGATGACGGCGGTGCATTCGGCCGGCACCGCGGTTTTCTCAAGCTTGCGCCAGTTCGCCACGATGGCGTCGAGATCGATGGACAATACGCCGGGCGCGGGTGCCAGCGTGGCCTCAAGCGCCGTCGCCTCCGGCGAGCGCAGGGAAGTTGCAGGAATGGCCTTGGGATCGGAAACGATGTTCATGCCGCAGTTTACGCGTGCCGCCGGGCTGGTTCAACCGTGCAAGCCTCGTCAGTAGGTTCGCTCCGGCAAATGGCCGTCCTGCGTCAGGTCGCCGAAGCGCGTGAACTGGCCCTCGAAGTGCAGTTCCACCGTGCCGGTCGGGCCGTGGCGCTGCTTGCCGATGATGACTTCGGCCTTGCCGTGCACCAGCGACATGTCGAGCTGCCACTTTTCGTATTCCGGCGTGCCGACCCGCGGCTCTTTATTGGCGAGGTAATATTCCTCGCGGAACACGAACATCACGACGTCGGCGTCCTGTTCGATCGAGCCGGATTCACGAAGGTCCGAGAGTTGCGGCCGCTTGTCGTCGCGGCTTTCGACCTGACGCGAGAGCTGCGACAGCGCGATGATCGGAACGTTGAGTTCCTTGGCGAGCGCCTTCAGGCTGGTGGTGATTTCCGTGACTTCCTGCACGCGGTTGTCGGAGCGCTTGCCCGATCCCTGCAACAACTGGATGTAGTCGACCACGATCAGGTCGAGGCCTTTTTGGCGCTTCAAGCGGCGGGCACGCGCGGTCAATTGCGAGATCGAAAGACCGCCGGTTTCGTCGACATAAAGCGGCAACGACTGCAACTCGATCGAGTAGTCGCGGATCTTCTCAAAATCGGCCTCGGTGATGCCGCCGCGACGGATGGTGCTCGACGCGATGCTGGTCTGCTCGGCGAGAATACGCGTGGCGAGCTGCTCGGCGGACATTTCGCAGGAGAAGAAACCGACGATGCCGCCGTTGACGGATTTCATCGTGCCGTCGGCCTGCACTTCGGCGCGATGCGCCTTGGCGACATTGTAGGCGATGTTGGTGGCAAGCGCGGTTTTGCCCATGCCGGGACGGCCGGCAAGGATGATCAAATCGGAGGACTGCAAGCCGCCCATCTTGGTGTCGAGGTCGCGCAAGCCGGTCGCAATGCCCGAGAGTTTGCCGTCGCGCTGAAACGCTTTCGCCGCCATGTCGACGGCGACGGTGAGGGCCTGCGCAAAACGCTGGAATCCGCCGTCATAGCGGCCGGACTCGGCCAGCTCGTACAGCCGGCGTTCGGCATCCTCGATCTGCGCCCGCGGCGCAAAATCCACCGGCGCGTCGAACGCGACATTGACCATGTCCTCGCCGATCCGAATCAGATCGCGGCGCAGCGCCAGTTCGTAAACCGTGCGGCCGTAATCCTGCGCATTGATGATGGTGGTCGCTTCGGCGGCGAGGCGGGCGAGGTATTGGCCGACGGTCATGCCGCCGATGTCGGTTTCGGCCGGGAGGAAGGTCTTGAGTGTGACCGGGGTCGCGATCTTGCCCATCCGAATCAGGCTGCCGCCGGTCTCGAAGATGGTCTGGTGGATCGGCTCGAAGAAGTGTTTCGGCTCCAGAAAATCCGACACCCGGTAGAACGCGTCGTTGTTGACCAGGATCGCGCCTAACAGCGCCTGTTCCGCCTCGATATTGTGCGGGGCGCTGCGATAGGCAGGCGTGCCCATGTCGGGAGCGAGCTTGAGAACGTTCGAATCAAGTGGGGCCATGGTTCCGGAGTGTTGTTGGAACTTTGTCGGATGCGGGGCAGCGATAAAGCGCCTCGCCGGTGCCAAAGTGAAAGTAGTAAAGCGCCTTATGCCCGATTCACACAATGGGTGGTGAGAAACCGGTCGGCGCGGGGCTTTGGCGCTTGACGGGTTTTGCCGGACGCGTCGGTCGATGCGCCGAAAATCCGGCGTGGAATGAACCTTCCGCCGCGCGGGCAGACTGACTTTTTGGCACCCCCATTGGGAACGGGTTGGTGGCTTGGGGATTGGTACCACGGGCGTGCGGCTACGGGGACTTGGCTAAGCAAGGACAGGCAATGGGCCGGCAACTTCAGCCATGGCGATCGGGAAACGGCGAAAAATTGTGGCTGTCGATGCTGATCGAGGCCATGGAGGAGGTTTCCCGCCCCGAATTTCGGGCGATGGCCTGCGATCAATCGGTCTTGGCCGAGGTGAGGGCGCAGCTGGCGCGACCGGCGTCGGCGATCGTCAAGAAGGACGGGGCCTATTCCCCGGCAATTTGCAGCCGCGGCCGCTTGCCTCGCTCGATCCCGCGCAGTTTCGCTTCTTCGCGCACGATGTAATCGCGGGTCATCGGCACCACGCCCTGGCGTTTGGTGAGCTGGATTTGGAAATTCATCAGGTTCTGCTTGCGGAACGACATTTCCGAGGATGCCAGGTAAAATTCCCACATCCGCGCAAAGCGCTCGTCATAGAGCCGTACCGCTTCCTCGCGCCGCGCCATGAAACGTTCGCGCCACGCTTTCAACGTTTCGGCGTAATGCAGCCGCAGGATTTCAACGTCGCAGACCAGAAGCCCGGCGCGCTCGATCGCCGGCATCACTTCCGAAAGTGCTGGAATATAGCCGCCGGGGAAAATGTATTTCGCGATCCAGGGATTGGTGACGTCGGGTCCGTCCGAACGGCCGATCGAATGCAGCATCATGATGCCGTCGTCGGTGAGAAGTTCGGCGCATCGCCTGAAATAGGTCTCGTAGAAGTCGACCCCGACATGTTCGAACATGCCCACTGACACGATACGGTCGAAGGGCCCGGAAACGTCGCGATAGTCCTCGAGGAGGAACTTCGCCGACCGGGTCAGACTTTTCTCCGCCGCGCGCGCCTTCGAGACCTGCAATTGTTCGGTGGATAACGTGACACCCGTGATGTTGGCACCGGCCATCTCCGCCAGGTACAGGCTAAGGCCGCCCCAGCCGGAACCGATGTCGAGGATGCGGTCGCCGTGCCCGATCAATAGCTTGGCGGCGAGATGACGCTTCTTGGCGAGTTGGGCATCGTCAAGCGTGGCGTCCGGCGTTTCGAAATAAGCGCAGCTGTATTGTTTGTCGGCATCGAGGAAGAGGGAATAAAGCCGCCCGTCGAGATCGTAGTGGTGGGCGACGTTGTTTTTCGAACGATCGCGCAGGTTGAACTGCTGGGCGTGCCGGATCAGATAACGCAACCACCATCGCAGTTTGGCCCAGCGCGGCAAGATTTCGGGTTGATCGAGCAGGATCGCCAGTACATCCGCGATCGAGCCGACCTCGACGACGAAAGTGCCCTCCATGTAAACTTCGCCCAGCCCAAGTTCGGGATTGAGCAGAACCCGGCGTTCGGCGTCGGTGGTGAGGAATTGCACGGAAACCGGCTCGCCCGTTCCGTCGCCGCAGCTGAATTTTGTCCCACGCGCGGTCGTGAAGGTCATTGCGCCGCGGCGAATGAACTCCGTCAGGAAATAGCGCAATAAACGGTCCATCGAAATCACCTAATAAGCGATCCCGTAGAGGCTAGCGTACCGGCGTCACATTCGACGCACAGGGAGCAAAATGGTTCCCTGTCCTCATGGGGATCATAGGGACGATGGGGCGGATGCGCTACAGCATTGTGCCCGCCGGATATTCTGAAATGCCGCGTTCACGCGGTTGCGTTATATGCGCGCTTCCATTCGCGAGATAATCGGCTAAAAGGTGACCCGCCCGCCAGTGTCGGATTAAGGACATTGGAAGCGATCACCGCATCTGGAGAATAAGAATGTTGGGCCGAGCGCTCAGTTTCGCGACGGTGATGTGTCTGGTCGGCTGGTTCGCCGCGACCCCGGTACAGGCACAAAATCTTGAGGCCGGAAAAAGTCCTTCCCAGATTTTCGCCGGCACTTGCTCGCTCTGCCACAAAACCTCGCGGGGTCTTTTGAAGACGGTGCCGGCCGGGTCTCTGCCGGGCTTTCTCCGGGAACATTATACCACCAGTAGCGATATGGCGTCGCTGCTCAGCGCCTTCCTGATCTCCAATGGCGCGAACAATACACGTTATGTCGGCACACAGCCAAGGCCGGGCAGCGACGCAAAACCGGAAAGCCAGCCGCCGGCTTCCTCCGAGCAATTCGATTGGCTAGGTCGCCGGCTGCGTCCCGCTGCGCCGCCGCAAGAGGCCGCCAGGCCCGACGTGGACCCGCGGCAGGCTGCAAGGCCGGATGCCGACGGGCTTCTGCCGCAAGGTGCGCGTCAGGGGCGCAACGCCAAGCGGCTGGCGCGGCCCGGAGAGGCACCCGACGACGCACGGCCGACCATCGATGGTCAGGCTCCCGCTCAGAGCGCGGGCGAGCGCGGTCCCGATGGCCGCAAATCCAGGCTGAGCAAGAGGAGCAAGCCGGGCGGCGAAGAGGCGCTCAAACCCGACGCAGCTAAACCCGACGCAGCCAAACCCGACGCAGCCAAACCCGACGTTGCTAAAACGGATGCCCCTAAAATCGACGCCGCCAAGGACGAGCCTTCGAAGAGCGAGGCGGTCAAAGACGACAAGCCGAAGGGCGAAACGGCGAGCCAAGCTGCCAAAGACGAGGGCAATAAATCCGAGGGCGCCAAATCGTCCGGCGAGGGCAAATCTGAGGGTAAGTCTGAGGCCGCCAAAATCGACTCTCCGAAGGAGACCGGCAACGGCGGGGCCCCAGCAATGCGGGCCGATCCGGTTCCTCCGGTGACGCCGGCACCGTCGTCTTCTCCGACTGCGGTCTCCAGCGACACGCCGGCGCCGGCCGCAGTTCCTTCGCCTGCGCCCCCGGCCGTGACAGCCTCGGTGCCGCAACCGGCGCCCACTGCCCCCGCCGGACTGCCGATACCGCCGATCTCCCAATAGGAAGTCACGCCGGAAAGCACGCCCCGGGCTGCGACCGGATACGCGGATTTAGGTTTTCGAAAGAACAAGCCCGGCCTGAGATGGCCGGGCTTGTTACTGGACCTGGAAGCTTGCGTTACTTGTCGGAAGCTGCGTCTTCCCGCGGTTCGGCGTCGTCGTGCCGGGCTTCCGGATCGAAGAATTCTCCGGCGGCGGCGAGGGCTTCGGCGGCCGCGTCCTGATCTTCCTTGCGGGACGAGATGTCCTCGCCGCGGTTGATGCGTTCGGCCTCATCGGCGCTTCGCGCCACAGTCACGCTCACGCCGACCTCGACTTCCGGATGTACGGCGATGGCGATCGTGTGCTTGCCGATGGTCTTGATCGGCGCGTCCAGCATGACTTGGCTGCGGCTAATGGTGACGCCGTCGCTTTCGAACGAGGCGATGATGTCGCGAACGCTGACCGATCCGAACAATTGGCCTGTCTCGGACGCCTGACGCAACACCACGACGTTGCGGCCGTCGATCTTCTCTGCGACCTTGGTTGCTTCGCCCTTGGCCTGCAGGTTGCGGGCTTCGAGCTCAACCTTCATGCCTTCGAACTTCGCGCGATTGTCGGAGGTGGCGCGCAACGCCTTGCCGCGCTTCAAGAGAAAATTGCGGGCAAATCCGTCCTTGACGCGGACGACTTCCCCCATGTGGCCGAGTTTGGCGACGCGCTCCAGCAAAATAACTTCCATATTCGTTCTCCTTTAGAGGTGGGTGAGGGTTGAGTTGAGAGTTGAAGGATGAGGTCAGGACGCGGGGAGGGGCGGTGGTCTTCCCTGCAAATAGCGCTGGCGAAGCCCGAAAACGGCATCGGCAATTCCGAGCGCCACGATCGCC
Organism: uncultured Alphaproteobacteria bacterium; assembly: GCA_963814615.1. GTDB lineage: Bacteria > Pseudomonadota > Alphaproteobacteria > Rhizobiales > Xanthobacteraceae > Bradyrhizobium. Next base: position 81,173 of record CAWFDN010000003.1, read on the forward strand.
AGAACCGGCCAGCTGAACGCCAATACGATGGCGTAGGTGCAGCCGAGCCAAAGCGCGCGGCTTTTCAACGCCAGCGTCAACGTATGGAGCACCGCGAAGCCGGAAAACGCGTAGGCCAGCATCAAGGTGGTGGTGACGATCTGCGCCAGGATGGCGAGCAGTCCGCCGGTAAAACACAAGGCCACCGCAGCAGACGACGCAGCGAGTGTCATCGACGGGAGCGCTGCGCTTTTCAGGTCAGGCCAGGGACGGGTCAATCGTCCTGACGTCGCGGTGATTTTTGCGGCGAGCCAGAAGTTGAGCGTCAGCGTCATCATGGCGCCGATCGCAGCCGCAACCGGCGCGATCGTCACCAGGGCGTCGATCCATTGTTCGTTCGCGCCGTTCGAAGCCGCGTCGCGCAGGCCGAGGATCCGGACCGCGCCCCGCTGCAGCGTCCCGGTGATGGTCGCGGCGTCGGTACCGAGCGTGAGCATGGTCGCCATCGTGGTCAACGCGGCTAAGGCTGAAATCCAGAGCAGGATGCGGCCGACCGGATACCATTCAAGGTCAGGCGCGATCGGCGAGGCACCGTTGCCCGACGAGACGCCGCTGGTCGTGGGCCGCCCAAGCAAAGCAAGATGCCCGAGCCACCAGGCAGGCAGCGCGGCCGAGAGGGCAAAACCGATACAAACGGGGAGACCGAATATGGTGCCAAGACCGATCGCCGCACCGATTCCGCCGATGGTGGCGCAAAGCGGTCCCCATCCGAGCGCCGCTACCATCAGCGGCAAGGGTGCCAGGGCAATCAGCAGCAATGAGATCAGCGCGCCTGAGACGATCGAGGCGAACATCAGCGCCGACGCAGAGCCGGCCGCTAGGGCAATGAGAATAATCGTGATCATCAGCTGTCCCGCTCCTTTCGAGCGGTTAGAGGCTTTAAACCCCAACCATCGGCAACCGGACGACCCGGAAGCCTTATGAAAATTTCGATCCGCGGCGCAGATGCCGCGGATCGAAGAAATTTAGTTGAGCATGATCTCCAGGCAAACACTTGGCGTTTGTCCTGACGGAAAAGCGGTACCCACTTTTCCGGATCCTGCTTTTACCGGATCACGTAAGGCAGCAGACCGAGGAAACGCGAGCGCTTGATGGCGCGGGCGAGCTCACGCTGCTTCTTGGCGGAGACAGCGGTGATGCGGCTCGGCACGATCTTGCCGCGCTCGGAGACGTAACGCATCAAAAGCTTGGAATCCTTGTAGTCGATCTTCGGCGCATTCGGACCGGTAAAGGGACAGGTCTTGCGGCGGCGGAAAAACGGACGGCGTGCACCAGCTTCAGCCATGATTCTTACTCCTCAACCACTGCATCGGCGTCTTCGCGCGGACGGCGAGGTCCACGATCGCCGCGGTAACCACCGCCGTCGCGATCGCCACGGAAGCCGCCTTCCCGGTCGCCACGGAAACCACCGCCGCGGTCGTCACGATCGCGGTCGCGATCCGCTTTCCGCATCATCGCCGAGGGGCCTTCTTCGTGCTCCTCGACGCGAACGGTGAGATAACGGATGACGTCTTCACTGATCCGCTCCTGCCGCTCGATCTCGGCGACAGCCGCTGACGGGCCATCGATGTTGAGCAGCACGAAATGCGCTTTGCGGTTCTTGTTCATCCGATAGGTGAGGGAGCGTACGCCCCAGTTTTCCATCTTGACGACCTTGCCGCCGAGTTGCTCGACGATGCCGGTCATCTGGGTGGTCAATTCCTCGACCTGCTGGGTGCTCGCATCCTGACGCGCGAGAAAAACATGCTCATAAAGAGGCATGGGTGTCCTTTCCAAGGTTGGCGCGGTTCCCAGCGGCAAGCCCTTCGAACCCTTCGGAAAGGACTCGATGCTCAGAAGGCGGAAGCACGGGACGACGGACCAACTGGTCCTGTCACATCAACATCGCCGATATGGTGAAATTGCTGAGACCGTCCGTTCAGCTCCCGGCCGGGATCCACGGATGGCGCGCTTATACGGGTTTTGAGGGCGATGGCAAGGGAAAGCGACCGAATTGGCGACTGTACCTGGAGGGGAACCGCGGTGGCTTGACATAACCATCTCCTGCGGTGTCTTTCGGCCCCCGACTTTAGCGGTTCCGGCGGCGTCCAGGGGCATTGATGACGGCAGCTTTTATTTTTCCAGGGCAGGGTTCCCAGACGGTTGGCATGGGCAAGGCGCTCGCGGAGGCCTTTCCGGCAGCCCGTGCGGTGTTCGACGAGGTTGACGCGGCGCTCGGCGAAAAGCTGACCAGCGTCATTTGGGACGGCCCGGCTGAGGCCCTGCAGCTCACCGAAAACGCCCAGCCGGCATTGATGGCGGTTTCGCTCGCGACCTTGCGCGTGCTGGAGACCGAAGCCGGTTTCTCGGTTGCGGCGGACGCGGCCTTCGTGGCCGGGCACTCGCTCGGTGAATATTCCGCGCTTGCCGCCGCGGGCAGCCTCAGCATCAGTGACACCGCACGGCTGTTGCGCACCCGCGGCCTTGCGATGCAGAAGGCGGTGCCGGTCGGGGTCGGTGCCATGGCTGCCTTGCTTGGTCTCGATTACGAGGCCGCGGTGGCCGTCGCAAACGAGGCGGCGCAAGGCGAGGTCTGCGAGGCCGCCAACGACAATGGCGGCGGACAGGTCGTGGTTTCCGGCGATAAGGCCGCTGTCGAGCGTGCGCTGGAGATCGCTAAAACCAAGGGCGCCAAGCGCGCGATGTTGCTGCCGGTATCGGCGCCGTTTCATTGCCGCCTGATGCAGCCCGCGGCCGATGTGATGGCGCACGCGCTGGCCGCTGTCATCATCAAGCCGCCGGCTTCGCCTTTGGTGTCGAACGTACTCGCCGCGCCGATTACCGATCCCGACGAGATTCGCCGCCGCCTGATCGAACAGGTTACGGGAACGGTGCGCTGGCGCGAGTCGGTGGCTTACATGGCGAGCCGCGGCGTCACGCGATTTTTTGAAATCGGCGCCGGCAAGGTGCTAAGCGGGCTGGTCAAGCGCATCGCCGACGGTGCAGTTGGTATTTCGGTCGGTGGGCCCAACGATATTGCCTTGGCGAAAGACGCGCTCGCTGCCGCGCAGACGGCCTGAGCGGGGAGATGAAGATGTTCGATTTGACTGGCAGGACCGCGCTCGTTACCGGCGCAACCGGCGGCATCGGCGGCGCGATCGCGCAAGCCCTGCACGCGCAGGGCGCGACGGTGGCCATTTCCGGCACGCGGCGCGAGGCGCTCGACGCGCTCGCCGGAAAGTTGGGGGAGCGGGTACACGTGTTGCCCTGCAATCTTTCAGAGGCCGCTGAGGTTGAGGCGTTGGTCCCCTCGGCAGAACAAGCTATGGGCCAGGTCGATATTCTGGTCGCCAATGCCGGCATAACCCGGGACAATCTGTTCGTGCAGTTGCGCGACGAGGACTGGGATGAGGTCATCAAGGTTAACTTGACCGCGACCTTTCGCTTGGCACGGGCGGCGACGAAATTGATGATGCGCAAGCGTTTCGGCCGCATTATCGCGATCACGTCGGTGGTCGGCGTCACCGGCAATCCGGGCCAGGGCAATTACACGGCCTCGAAGGCGGGGCTGATCGGGATGATCAAGACGCTAGGTGCCGAATACGCCAGGCGCAACGTGACCGCCAACTGCATCGCCCCGGGATTTATTGCGACGCCAATGACCGACGTGCTCAACGACAAGCAGCGCGAAACGATTCTTTCGAAAGTCCCTGCGGCGCGGCTCGGAACGCCTGAAGATATTGCCGCGGCGGCCGTCTATCTGAGCTCCAATGAAGCGGCTTATGTCACCGGGCAGACGATTCACGTCAATGGCGGGATGGCCATGATCTGAGCCGGTTGCTGGTCCCTTTAGCGAGGCGAAAGGTCGCTTCCGTCGGCCGATTGAGACTTATGGTCAAGGCTTTGGAAGTGTGATAACCGAACCACGAACGGATGGGGCAAAGAACGCCATTGCAGGATTTTGAAACCCTGTATATTGGCGGTGCGAAGCCTGCCGTCGTTCGCCGGGGGCTTTGTCGCTATGACGGGCCTAAATCAAGACTACGCGCGATTGCGAATGAAGTTTAACGACCACGATGGCTCGTATCGTCTTGGGGTCGGGTCCAATGGGAACAAGCACGAGGTTGAACGATGAGTGAGATTGGCGAGCGAGTTAAGAAGATCGTGGTCGAACACCTTGGTGTTGAACCCGAAAAAGTGGTTGATAACGCGAGCTTCATTGACGACCTCGGCGCCGACAGCCTCGATACCGTCGAGCTTGTGATGGCGTTTGAAGAAGAATTCGGTTGCGAAATTCCCGACGATGCCGCGGAGACAATTTTGACCGTCGGCGACGCCACAAAATTTCTCGAAAAAAACGCGAAAAGCTGACGCCCTCGCGCGGTGCTGACGAAGCCGGGCGGACCGTGGTTGAACGGTCCACCGGTTTCTTGTTGTGGACCGCGAATCGCGGGCTGGAGTGCTGGATATGAGGCGGGTTGTCGTCACGGGCCTCGGCATGGTGTCGCCACTCGGCTGTGGCGTCGAAACGGCCTGGAAGCGCATCCTCAACGGCGAGAGCGGCGCCAAAAAGATCGATACATTCGACGTCTCTGATCTGACCAGCCGAATCGCCTGCGTGGTACCACGCGGCGACGGCATCGATGGCACGTTCAATCCGGACCAGTGGATGGAGCCGAAGGATCAGCGCAAGGTCGACGATTTCATCATTTTCGCCATGTGTGCGGCGAGCCAGGCGCTCGATGACGCCGATTGGCATCCGTCCTGCGAAGAGGACCGTTGTGCGACCGGCACCATGATCGGCTCCGGAATCGGGGGCCTGTCCGGCATTGCCGATACGGCGCTGCTTCTCAATGAGCGTGGGCCGCGCAAGGTGTCGCCGTTCTTCATTCCCGGGCGCCTGATCAATCTTGCTTCAGGCTATGTCTCGATCGAACACGGCCTCAAGGGTCCCAACCATGCTGTGGTGACCGCCTGTTCGACCGGCGCCCATGCGATCGGCGATGCAAGCCGGCTGATCGCGCTTGGCGATGCGGATGTGATGGTGGCGGGTGGCACGGAATCGCCGATTTGCCGGCTGTCGATGGCGGGATTTTGCGCGGCTCGTGCGTTGTCGACGAACTTTAACGATACTCCGGAAAGGGCCTCGCGTCCCTACGACAAGGACCGCGACGGTTTCGTCATGGGGGAAGGCGCCGGCGTCGTGGTGCTTGAGGAATATGAGCACGCGAAAAAACGCGGCGCGAAGATCTACGCAGAGGTGATTGGCTACGGCATGTCCGGGGATGCCTATCACATCACATCACCGTCGCCGGATGGCGATGGCGCGTTCCGCAGCATGAGCGCGGCCATGAAGCGCGCAGGAATCAGTTCTTCCGAAATCGACTACATCAATGCGCACGGAACCTCGACGCAGGTCGGTGACGAAATCGAACTCGGCGCGGTGGAGCGACTCCTGGGCAATGCTGCTTCCAGAGTGTCGATGTCGTCGACCAAATCGTCAACCGGTCATCTGCTGGGTGCAGCGGGAGCGGTCGAGGCGATTTTCAGTATTCTTGCGATTCGTGACAACATCGCCCCGCCTACCATCAACCTTGAGAACCCTTCGGTGGAAACGGCGATTGATCTCGTGCCGCAAACCCCGCGCAAACGCGAAATCAATGTCGCTTTATCGAATTCGTTCGGGTTCGGCGGCACCAATGCATCCGTGATCTTGCAGCGTGTGACCCACTGACGCGTGCTAACGGGGAGAGTCCACCGTTTCGCCGTATTCGGTGATAAATCCTAGCTGTGGGCGTAGACTACCGGCAGCTCGCGAAATTCGCGAAGCCACGATTGAACCGACAGGATCAGGTTGCATCGATGAGTGAGAGGCCGCCTATTTCGCCACGGAGCCCGCGCGCCGCGCTGGAGCCCGAGCAGTTACCACCGCCGCCGAAGCGCTCGGAGCGCGCCCGCAATCCGCTCGTCGTGGTCGGCAATGCCGTTGTCACGATCGTGCTGATCTTGATGATCGGCGCCGGCGGCGCATACGTCTACGGTCGGCAGAATATCGAGGCACCAGGCCCGTTGCAGGAGGACAAGATCGTCAACATTCCGACGCGCGCGGGAATGACTGACATCGCCGATATCCTGCAGCGTGAAGGCGTGATCGACAGCAATCGCTGGGCGTTCATCGGCAGCGTGTTTGCTTTGAAAGCGCGCTCTGAACTCAAGCCCGGCGAATATTCATTTCAGAAGAACGCCAGTCTGCGCGATGTCATCGGGACCATCGTCGAAGGCAAGGTGGTCCAGCACGCTGTCACGATTCCGGAAGGCCTGACCTCCGAGCAGATCGTGGCCCGGCTTTCCGAGAACGAGATTTTTGCGGGCGCGGTGCGCGAAATGCCGCGCGAAGGAACGCTGCTTCCGGAAACCTACAAATTCCCACGGGGCACCACGCGCGATCAGGCGATTGCGCGCATGCAGCAGGCCCAGAAGCGCGTGCTTTCGGAAATCTGGGAACGCCGTAACCCGGACATTCCCGTCAAGACGCCGGAGCAGCTGATTACGCTGGCTTCGATCGTCGAGAAGGAAACGGGCAAGGCGGACGAGCGCAGCCGCGTCGCCGCGGTATTCCTCAATCGGTTGCGGCAAAAGATAAAGCTGCAGTCCGATCCGACCATTATTTATGGCCTGGTCGGCGGCAAGGGAACGCTGGGCAGGCCGATCAAGCGGTCTGAAATCCAGCAGCCATCGCCGTACAACACCTACGTGGTGGACGGGCTTCCGCCGGGGCCGATCGCCAATCCCGGCCGTGCGTCGCTGGAAGCCGCGGCCAATCCGGCGCGGACGCGCGATCTGTTCTTCGTCGCCGATGGCACCGGCGGCCACGCCTTTACCGAAACCTACGACCAGCATCAAAAGAACGTCGCCAAGCTGCGGACGATGGAAAAGCAAATCCAGAACGACGCGGTTGAACCGGCGGACGATCCCCCGCCCGCTGCCGCGGGGACGCCGGCCGACACCAACCCAACCGCGACGACAGCAAAGCCGGCTGCGCCGAAAAAGCCTGCGCGCAGTGCCGCTCCGGCGCGGCAGGGCGCGGCGCAGCCCACCGCGTCGCCTCCCGTGCTTCAACGCTAGGCGATTAGCAGCCGGGCGCGGTTTCCACTTTCCTGATCATGCTCTAAGGTCGCGTAGTTTTTCGGGAAACTCACAACCGCAACTATCGGAGAATTTTACACGATGGCGCTATCGAGCATGACGGGTTTTGCCCGAAGTCACGGCGCCAGCGGGCCATACGCGTTCGAATGGGAATTGAAGTCGGTCAACGCCAAAGGTTTTGACTTGCGGATGCGGCTGCCGCCTGGATGGGACGACCTCGAAGTTTTCGCCAAGAAGCGCGCCGGCGAAGTGTTGTCGCGGGGCACGGTGTACGCCAATTTGAACATCAAGCGCTCCAGCGCGGTCTCTACGATTCGTATCAATGAAGAGGTGCTGTCGTCGATCGTGAGGGTTGCCGGTGTGCTCGCCGGCAAGATCGATGCGGTGGCGCCGAGCATCGACGGCCTGCTGGCAATCAAAGGCGTTATCGAGGTGGTCGAGCCGGAAAGCGACGAGACGGAAGACAAGGCTGCGAAGGAAGCCGCTTCGGCGGCGTTCGAGCAGGCGCTCGCTGATCTTGTCGAAATGCGCCGCCGCGAGGGCGTGGCGCTCGGGCAAATCCTTACCCAGCGGATGGATGAGATCGAGACCCTGGCGAAGAAGGCCGAAGCTGCTCCCGGCCGCAAGCCCGAGGCAATCAAGACCCGGCTTGCCGAGCAGATCGCAGCGTTGCTAGAATCCTCTGACCGTTTTGATTCTGACCGGCTCAATCAGGAAGCGCTTCTGATCGCGGCAAAGGCCGATATTCGCGAGGAGCTTGATCGCATTGCCTCGCACATTTCGCAGGTTCGCGGAATGATCGGCAAGGGCGGGCCGGTTGGACGCCGGCTTGATTTTCTGGCCCAGGAATTCAACCGCGAGGTCAATACCTGCTGCTCCAAGTCGAACGATCTCGAATTGACCAACACGGGCCTCGAAATGAAAAATGTGGTCGAGCAGTTCCGCGAGCAGGTTCAAAATTTGGAGTGAGATATGACGGCGGGCCACGGTTTCGACGGGGTTGAGCGGCGCGGACTGATGTTTGTGCTGTCGTCGCCGTCGGGCGCGGGAAAGACCACGCTATCGCGGCTTTTGATCGATCGGATGCCCGGTCTAAAGATGTCGGTTTCGGCAACGACGCGGCCGATGCGGCCGGGCGAGGTCGATGGTCGCGACTATCTGTTCGTCGACAAAGCAAAATTCGAACAAATGGCAAAGCAGAACGAGTTGCTGGAATGGGCCACCGTGTTCGACAACCGCTACGGCACGCCGCGCCCGCCGGTCGAAGCGGCCTTGTCGGCGGGGCAGGACGTGCTGTTCGATATCGATTGGCAAGGTACCCAGCAATTACGGGAAAAGGCGCGGGCGGATGTCGTCAGCGTCTTTATTTTGCCGCCGTCTGCGGCCGACCTTGAGAAGCGGCTTCATACCCGGGCGCAGGATTCGGATGCAATCATCCGTGGGCGGATGAGCCGTGCGACCCATGAGCTCAGCCATTGGGCGGAATACGACTATATCGTTATCAATCACAATATCGATGAAGCGTTCGCCGAGGTGCAGTCGATCCTCAAAGCCGAGCGGCTGAAGCGCGAACGCCGTACCGGGCTGACGACGTTCGTGCGCGAGTTGCAGCGGCAGCTGGAAAAATAGCGGGACATCAGTGCGCCGTGCTTCTGTGTAGCCGCGTCAGCATCTCCAATATCCGGCCGTTTGGATCGTCCGCCGCGGGCGCGGGGAGTTCGCGCGGGGCATCGACGCTGCGCATGGACAGGCCTGCTCTCGGATCATCTGCTCGCGGGTAATCTGCCCGGAGGCGAGCCATCGCGGAAGGACGATCGGAATCGGCCAAATCCCAGGTGCTGCGTCGATCGCCTCGAATTTGAGGCCGACCCCGATGTGGTTTTGTGCCGAACCGGAAAATAGCGCTTCCCGTGAGGCCGGCAGCAGCGAGGGCACCAACAATAATCATCAGCAACATCGGGATCGAGCCCGACTGTTTTTTTGATTCAGGCAGCTTTTCAGACGAAGCGTCTGCTGCCGCCAGAAGGACCGCCGCGACACTGGGTGACGGTGGCGCCGCTGAATCGGGTTGCGCCGGTGCATCCGAATTGTTGGATGCGGGTTCTGGACTGGCTGAGCCCGATTGCTCAGGCCAGCGCGAGGCGACCACCGATAGTTGCGTGTTCGCATCCCACGCATTATTCGCACGTCGGCTATTGTTGTTGCTCCAAGCCGTGGTGGCGCCCGGCTCCCGTTCGATGCGCGTCTGCGGCAAGGGCAATTCCGCGCGCGCATCTGTGATCGATGGTCGTGCAGCCGCTTCGTTCCGTAACGAAACGGGGTTTTCGGACGGCGCAGAATTTTGCGGTGCGGCCCGGGAATGCTTCTCGCGCTCCTCTCCGAGATACCAGCAATGGCGTTTGGTGACGCGATCGATGCGGTAGTACCAATGACCGCCCGCAGGTGCCTGGGTCTTCGGCCCGGAAAGGCAATCGTCGGCCGCCGGGGCTGCGTTGCTTGATTCTTCCGGTTCCGCGCTGTTTGATTCCGTTGTCAGAGCGATGCTCGCGAGCAGGCCGGCGAAGATTGCCGACACAAATTTCACGGTTCGGTTTGACATGGGCATCTCCGGGGACGGCACGCGATACGTTGCTGCCAAATCTCCGCAAAGACTTGGGTCGCAATGAGCCGCAATTCCGGACAGGGCAGGGCATATTTCGGGCTCGTCTTCGTATCCAAACGAGACGCAATCGTGAGAGAAACAAGGCTGTGGCGCCACATTGATAACGGCGCGCCGGGGAGCAGAATCGGTTCTGACTGAATCAGAACCGAAGCTCCGGATTCTTGCGCAACCAAGCCGCCGACGGTGAAGGATTGATCGACGCCATCAAGATCTAAAAAGCCGAGGACGAGGAAACACCGGCCTCAGTTTTTGAGCACGATGCGCCCGACAACTTTTCCGGCGCGCAACTCGTCGATCCATTTCTGGACCTCGCCCATCGGTTCCTCTTTCATCGGCGTCGGCTTGATCTTGCCGGCGCGCGCGAGCGCCATCAGCTCATGGCCCTCGGCCAGCGTTCCGACCATGAAGCCTTCGATGGTCAGGCGTTTGTAGACCCATTGCACCATCGGCAGGCTGAAATTGCCGCCCATCAGTCCGGAGACCACGATCTTGCCGCCGCGGGCGACCGCGGCGCCGGCGAAGGCCATCGATTTTTCGTTGCCGGCAAAATCGACGATCGCGTCGAAACCGCCCTCGGTTTCCCGGATGATGCGTTTGACCACGTCGGGCTCGGAAGGATCGTAGGCGACGGCGGCGCCGTTGTTCAGCGCCGCCTCACGCGCGGCGAGGCTTAAATCCGCGACGGAGATTTTCTGGCCGAACATCGATTCCGCGAAAGCCAGTCCCATCATGCCGACGCCACCGAGGCCGATCAACAGGAGGTTGCGTTGCCGCGGCCGATCCACCAGCCGCTTGAGCGCGCCATAGGCGGTCACGCCGGAGCACATCAAGGTCGCCGCTTGGTTGACCGGCAACGGGTCGTAATCCAGCAGGTATTTTGCGTCGGGTACCAGCACATGACTGGCGAACCCCCCATCGACGGAAACGCCGAGAAAGCGCTGCTTGGCGCAGAGGTTCTCGTCGCCATTGGCGCAGTCGCGGCATTGGCCGCAGCCGATCCAGGGGAATATTGCTTTCCTGGTGCCGATCAGGTCCTTCGAAACCTCGGGGCCGACTTCCTCGACGACGCCGGCGATCTCGTGCCCGAGTGTGAACGGCAGCGTCATGCCACGCGTGGTGTCGAGCTTCTTGCCACCGCCGAGGTCGGCGTAGCCATCCTGAATATGCAGGTCGGAGTGACATAGTCCGCAGCGCTCGACACGGACGAGGACCTGCTTATCCAGCGGCTTCGGCGTCTCGACGATCGTCTCACACAAAGGCGCGTCGAACCCGACCAGCGATTGCCGTCGCATCAGCGCCATGGCGTTGCTCCTCAAGGCATGTTCATTTTTGCATTTCGTATATCGGTCAATTCACGGGCCATGGCAACAAAGCCGCTGACCGGAACAGTTTCGGCGCGGCGTGTGACATCGACATCCGCCGCCGCGGCCAACCGGGCCGGATCGACGGCGAGAGATTTGAGGCTCTGCCGCAGCATTTTTCGCCGTTGGCCGAACGCCGCCACCGCCACCTGCTCCAGTACCCGGCGGTCGCATGCCGCAGGCGCGCTACGGGGCACCAGTCGCACCACGGACGAGGTGACCTTGGGTTGCGGCACGAATGCCGCGGGAGAAATGTCGAACAGGATTTTTGTCTCGGCGCGCCAGTTTGCGAGTACGCCGAGCCGTCCATAGGCTTCGTCATTCTCTTTCGCGACGATGCGCTCGGCCACTTCGCGCTGAAACATCAGCACCATCATATCGTACCACGGTGGCCATGGCTCGATCGAGAGCCAGTCGATCAACAGCGCGGTCGCGATGTTGTAGGGCAGGTTGGCAACGATTTTCGCAGGGCGGCCGCCGAGCAGCGGTCGGGGGTCGAAATGCTGGGCATCGGCGCAGATGATCTCCAGCCGTCCCGGATAGCGCCTCGAAATTTCTTCGAGCGCCGGCAATACGCGCGGGTCGCGCTCTACAGCGATGACCCGCCGCGCGCCCAACGCCAGCAACGCGCGCGTCAGTCCGCCGGGACCGGGACCGATCTCGATGACCGTAGCGTCTTCGAGGGGGCCTGCGGCGCGTGCGATCCGCGTGGTGAGATTGAGATCAAGCAGGAAATTCTGACCCAGCGATTTCCGGGCCGACAGAGCGTGCTGGCGGATGACCTCGCGTAGCGGCGGAAGGTCGTCGATCGCGCTCATGGCGGTGGCGGCGCGGTCATGCGGGCGGCCAATCGCAATGCCGCGATCAGGCTCGACGGGTTGGCCTTACCGGTGCCGGCAATGTCAAAGGCGGTGCCGTGATCCGGCGAGGTGCGAACGAACGGCAATCCCAGCGTGACGTTGACAGCGTCTTCGAATGCCAGCGTCTTGACCGGTATCAATGCCTGATCGTGATACATGCAGATCGCGCAGTCATAGGTCTTGCGTGCGGCGTCGTGGAACATGGTGTCCGCCGGCAGTGGCCCCCTGACCTCGATGCCGTCGCGGCGCAGAATTTCGATCGCCGGCACCACGATCGTCCGCTCCTCGGTGCCGAGCGAGCTGTCTTCTCCGGCGTGGGGATTGAGGCCGGAAACCGCAAGGCGCGGATTGGCGAGGCCGAAGCGGGCTTTCAAATCCGCCACCACGATGCGGGCCGTCGAGACGATCAGCTCGCTCGACAGTTGGGCGATCGCGTCACGCAGCGAAAGATGGATCGTCACCGGCACGACGACGAGGGCAGGTGACCACAGCATCATGACGGGTTGTGGCGCATGGCCCCCGTCCGCCGCGAGTTCGGCGAGAAATTCGGTATGACCGGGATGACGGAACCCGGCCCGATAGAGAACGCTTTTGGCAATCGGGTTGGTGACAATTGCGCCGGCCCGCCCGGCGACCACATCGTCGACGGCCTGGCGAATGGAGGCCACGGCTGCGTCCGCACTGGTACCGTCTGGTTGGCCAGGCCGCGCCGTCGCCACGCGGCCTGTGGACACGACCGGCAATGCGTCCGCGAATGTAGCGAGGGCATCCTCGGCGCGAACCTCGGCGAGCTCGACCTCAAGTCCGAGAGCCTTTGCTCGGTTGTGGAGCAAATCGCGGTCGCCGAGCAGATAGAATGCAGGGAGCTTCAGTTCCTTGCGGCGCAGCCAAGCTTTGATCGCGATATCGGGCCCGATGCCTGCGGGTTCACCGGATGTCAGCGCGAGGGGCTTTGCCATGCGTCAACGGAATTCGATCATCGCGGCCTTGCGGACGTCCTGCAGGTACGATTTCGACTTGGCTTCGTATTTCTCGGCATACATCTTTTCCCGGATTTCCTTTTTCTTCGGTGTGTCGACGGTGGTCGGCTTCCTGCCGCACAGCGCAACCATCTCCACGCCCTGTTTCGTCAATTCGGGCGGCGTCAAATGGCCGATCGGAGTCTTGTCGAGCACTTCACGAAGAACCGCGGGTATGTCGGCCGAGGTTTTGGTCACGGCTTCACGAATCGCGGCATTTTGCATGGACTTGAAGAAAGCGTTTGCCTCGTCGCAGGTCTGCACACGGTTGCGTAGCGCTTCGGCCTCCTTGCGTCTGGTCTCGATGGCGGCGGGTTCAGATCCGCGTGGAAGGATCAAAACGATCGGCTGCATCTTGTATTCGAAGGCCTCAGTGTCCTGCTTCTCGTCACCACTGGCCTGAACGGCGGCTGCGACGTCCTTTTCGCCGACCTGGAGACTCTCTTTGTATCGCCCGCGGACGAGATTGCTCCAAACCATATCGGCCTTGATGCGGGCCTTCAGAGTATCCGGTCGAATGCCCTGACCTTCGAGAGATTTCGCAAGCTGGTCGGGTGTTATGCGCATCCGCGAACTCATGGCTCCGAACGACTGATCGACATCGGAAGCGGCGGGATCGATGCCAAATTTCTTCCCTTCCTTGATCTTCACCTTCTCGTCGACGAGTTCATCGATCACTTGCTGTCGGTCGACAGGCTTGTGTGTCGTCAGGAAAATCAGCTTGCTGCGCTGATCGATGTCGTAATTGGTGATGGGTTCACCGTTGACCATGACGGCGACGGTTTGCGCATGCAACGGCGAAGCGCAACACATCAAGGCCAGCGCTGCGGCAAAACTCAGGATCAGGGGCGAGAGCCGATGGGAGGATGTGGCCGTCATGATCATTCGCTTTATCAACCGGTTTGAATTCGAACTGGAGCCTCGTGTCGGGGATGGTCCTTCAGGGAGCGTGCCGATGCCGTTCTATGGAGTGGACGTCGTGGCAAGGGTCCGCAAACCGATCGACAGCATGACAGCGTGATTTAGCGCGGGAGGCGTGGTCGGTGTGGCGTAGTTGAAGGATGTGACGTAGTTGACCGCCAGTACGAAACAGTCGTCCACATAGCCTGCGCCGACGATGTATTGATTGATTTGGTTCGCTACGAGATCCCAACGGGCGGCACCCGTCACTACCCAGTTCTCGGCCACCTTGACCGAGGCGCTACCGAGCAATCCTTCGCGACGGGTCAGGAATCCCAATTCCGGCTGTGCCGCGTAATTGCCGTACATCAGGCTGACCGACCATCGGTCGAAGCTCGCGCGGCCCTCCGCCTCGAAACGATTAATATTCAGCGTTTGTTCGTCCAGGCGCGTGCGGACGCTGAAAGTATAGGTACGGTTCGGCGAATAATTGATGCTGCCGACATAGTCCGATCGCGCGTTCTGGAGGCCGGAATCGAGACCGGTATTGGTCACGTCGGCGACTGCGAATGAATTCAGGCCGAACAGCTGATAGGACTGTCCGAACAGGACCTTGACGGAGCCGCCGTGGTCGAACTGCGTTGTCGACTGCACGCCGACATTGGCGCGGCCGCCGCCTTCAACGCGGTCATAGCCCGAGAACTTGTCGACGCTGAACAAATTGCTGGCGTCGAAGGTCATGCTCTGCGCGTCTTCGTTGGGAAGCTTGCCGGCATAGGATTCATTGGGGCGAATGATGACTTGAGCGATCGGCTCGACCGTGGTGGTGCCCCAAGGCTGAATGTTGATGAAGGGATAGCGATATTCGAGGCCGACCGTGGGCATCACGCGCAGGGCCTGCGTGTCGCCGACCGGGAGGAAGTTCGAAACGCCCGGCTGGTTCGAGATCGAGGCATCGATCGCGTCGGCCCGGATGCTCGCGAACGGCGTCCAGATTTCGCCGGCGGAATCGGTGAACGATCGCCGCCACTGCGCCTCACCCGAAAGCCGCGTGTAAGTGCCCGGTATGCCGCGAAGCAGGCATTGCGTCGGCAACCGCGCCAATGGATCGGCGGACGCCGTTAGACACAGACCGTTGGTGTTCGCCAATGTCGTGATCGGGTCGAACGCGGCCGTCTCCCGCGTCAGGCTTGTGAAATTCGTCTTGTAACTGAATTCTCCACCCAGCACCGCGTGGTTGATCACGTTGGAATAATCGACCACCGGGTGGATGATAGGAACCTGATTCTGCAAACCCGAAAAACTGAGATAATAGATCGTGCGGGCGTCGAAGTAGCTGCGGTCGCCGACCCCGGTCAGATAGAGTTGGGAAATGGCTTCGGTCGGCAGGCTCAAAAATGAACCCAGCGGATCCTTGTATTGAGACAGCCTGTAGTCGGAAAAGAAATAGTAGTCCGAGAGCAGGACGCCGTCCCAACCCCAGGCCCATTTGTCGTTCAGCGCGAACTGGCCCTTGGTTTCGACTCCACCGCGAAACTGGCGGTCTCCGGGTTGGCCGGCGAAGGCTCCCGGATCGAGTTGGTCGATGCCATAGGCACGGATTTGATACGATCCGTTGATCAGGCGCTGACGAAATTCCGCCTGCAACAGCACGCCCTGCCGGGATGTGAAGCGCGGGTTGAAGGTCGCGTCGTAGTCGGGTGAAATTGCCCAATAGTAAGGAACTTCAACCCCGTATCCGTAGGTTGAAACGGTGGTAACGCTCGGCACCAAGAATCCGCTCTTGCGCTTCACGGTCGGGTCGGGCGTCGAGAAATACGGCAGATACGCTATCGGAACGCCGAAGAACTCCAACTGCGCGTTCTCGAAATAAAGCATCTTTTCGTTCTGGTCGTGGATGATCCTCGCGCCCTTGACCTGCCATAGCGGCGGCTTCTTTGGATCGTCCTTACAGGGCGCGCAGGCGGTATAAACGCCGTTCTCAAACACCGTGTAGTTGCCGTTGGTGCGCTCCGAGCGCGTCGCAGCCATGCGCGTCTGCTCGGCGGTATCGACGCGCAACGAGTTGACGAACCCGTCGCGGTAGTCGTCGCTCAAATCCAGAATATTGGCGTATGTGATTTTGCCGTCCGCATCGGTCATGCGGATGTTGCCTTCGGCATGAAGCCGCTTGGTCTTCTGATCGTAGATGACCTTGTCGGCCTCCACGCTGGTTCCATTGTAGAACATCTGCACGTTGCCGACCGCCGACACCCGTGAATTGTTATAATCGTAGTCCACCTCGACCGCCTGGACGAGCATCTGTCCGTCATTGGCAGCGCGTGGAGCCTTCGGCCGGGGAGGAAGCGGATTGAAGGTGAAGCCTTGCGCCGCGGCGGGGGTTGTCAGGGCAAACCCGAGCGCGTCGGCAACAACGAAGCCCAAAACCAAGGCCAAAACGAGGGCAGGGGCGGATCCGTTCGCGATGGCCAAGCGGGCACGATGACGGCGCACGGGGGTGCACCGCCCGAACGCGGGCGATCTCTTCCGGAGGGCGGCGATAACGGCCACTACCCGTCCTCCTGGTACAACAAGGCCAAAAAGCCGGTGAGGCCGCCCACACACACGGGCAACCACGCCGAAGCGATCGGATGCATCAACTCAGCCTTGCTCAAATCCTCAGTTACTTTCGAAAGGACGTAAAGCAGAAAGCCCGCGCCCACGCCACTCAAAACCATCTTTTGCACGCCGCCGAAACGGAAGAATCGCAAGGAGACCGCGGCTGCCAGCAAGACCATTGCGGCCAGCAAAAACGGCTGCGCCAGAAGCTTGTGGTACTGCAGCCGATAGCCGGCGGTCGCGAATCCAGAGCTTTCGGACGAACGGATATAGCCAGGGAGTTGCCAAAAAGACACGGTCTCGGGGGTGGAGAAACTGTTGCGGACCTGCGCCGGGGTCAGGCTGGTGGTGAGGACGAAGCTGTCCTGATCGATGGGAGGGCCGTCGAGGGAGTACCGACGCGCGGATTTGAACAGCCAGCGTCCCTCTTCAAGAGTCGCCTCGCGCGCTTCGATTCGCTCCTTGAACTGATAATTGGTGTCGAACCTGAACACCGTCAGCCCGGTCAACCGCACGCCCTGCTGCTCACTGCGGGCCGCATTGATGATGGCCTGACCGTCATTGTTCACCTGATTGATCCAAAAGCCGGATGCGTCCTGTATGCCGCCACCGGAGCCGGAGCCGAACAGCTCCGCCTCCATCCGCTTGGAGAGCTCGCGTAAATTGGCGGACGCCGGATTGTAGGCGGTCGTCGCTAAAATGCCGAGCACGATCGCGCTTGCCAGTGCTGGCGTGATGAACTGCCACGCAGAAACCCCGGCAGCCCGGGCGACCACGAGTTCCAGCCGCCGCGAAAGCGCCAGATAGCAGGTCATCGCCCCGATCAGGATGCAAAAAGGCATCATTTTTTCGAGCAGTTGCGGTACGCGGAACAACGACGTCTCAGCGACCGTGACCGCGGATGCCTCAACCAGTCCGGAGGTCTTTCTAACCATTTCTATGTAGTCGACGAGCACGAGCAGCACGAAGATGCTCGCGAACACGCCGAGTGCCGCGACCACGAAGCGGCCGGCAAAATATCGCCCAAGCGTGTTGGTCATCATGCTCATGCTGCGGCTGGCCGTCCGATAAGCCGCAGGAGACGCGCATTCGATTTGTTGATCGCCTCCATCAAAGCCGCCGGCGGCTCCACAATGACGTTCCCCATGATGATCCAAAGACTGGCGCCGATGGCCCCCGCCAGCATCAGATATTGGAGGATCGGCGCGAGCGGTGATTTCACCGCCATGACGGAACAGGCGAATCCCGCCATGCGCACCCCGAACACCGCGAGGATGGAGCTGCTGATGGAAAAATTGCGGCTCTGACGAGTCGTGCGAGGCGCGCCGAGGAACGCGAAGGTGAGGGCGGCAAATGCGAACGGGTAGATCGGCGCCATGAAACGGTCATGCAACTCGGCGCGAAACTGCCCGGGCAACTGGGCGTAAACCGGATCTTCGGCCAAGGGCGAGAGCAGTTCCCACAGATAGCGTTCGCGAATGCCCAGGGTGACGTCGTGGCCCTGATTCGAGAATTTCGACATGTCGAAGGCATAACGACCGAACGCCACCAGCGCGGGATCGCGCTTGTCGACTTCGAAGCGTTCAAGATTGCCGTCTTCGAGGATCAGAAACGAGCCACCTTCGTTCTTCAGGACCGTGCCGTGGTCTGCGATGATGCTGACACGTTCCTTTGGATCGCGCCGGTCATCGACAAAGATACCGACAAGCACGCCGCCCGGTTGTCGTTCGCGAATGCGAATCGTCAGGTTCTGATCGAGCTGGGCGAAGCGACCGGGTTGGAGAATGTTGGCGAGCACGTCCGCGGTGATCTCGGCATCCCATTGCTTCAGGCGGCGCATGCCTTCGGGCGCAAGATATGCGCCGATAAAAGCGACCATGACCGCCACCACGGCGGTGGCATAGAGGAACGGACGGAACAGCCGGAATGGCGAGAAGCCGGCGGCGTTCATCACGATGATTTCCGAATCGGTCGCGAGCTTGTTGAGGGTATGCGAGACCGCGATCATCAGTGCGATCGGCGAGATGATCAGCACGAGCGCCGGAATGACCAGACTGGTGACGCCGAGGAAGGTTACGATGGTTTGGCCCTGGCTGGTCATCAAGTCGATGCCGCGCAACGCCTGCGTAATCCAGATCACCCCTGTCAGGCTGATCAGAACCAGCGCAAACGACGCGAGCGTCGTGCGAAAAATATACTTGTCGATTGACCCCATCGTTACCGCACGATTCCCGCCCTGCGCGCTGGAACTCCTGCCGCGACCCTCCCGAATTCAGGGATCCCCGTGGTCCGCGTCGGCGCTGTCCAGCCCGCCTCAGTCTCTCACTACCATCCCGTTGATCCGTCAACAAAATGGCCACGCCATGGCACGCTTGAGATATGGTTAATATTCGTCTTATGTGGCCTCCAGGCCACTGCTGACGCTTGGCAGCGCAGCAGCGGTCAGGTCATAGTGTTGAGAATCACGCTCTTGAGGGCTGCCTGTGGCAGCTGGAGAGAACATTTCGAGCACCGCCCGGCGGGATTCCCGACCAGCAACAACCCCGATTTTGGAGGATTTTCTATGCCTGACGCCGTCAAGGTCGGCTTCGTTCCGTTTGCCACCGTCCCGCGCGGCATCCTGGTGGTGTTTTGCGACGACGCGTTGAAGTTCGGCCCGGCGACCGGCAAGACCTTGGGCGGGGCGGCCGATTTGGTCGGACGCGCGGCGGCAACCAATCAGTTCAAGGGAAAAAGCGGGTCTGCGCTCGATATCCTGGCGCCGCAGGGTCTTAAAGCCTCACGACTGATCGTGATCGGCGTCGGAAAGCTCTCGGCCATCAAGGATAATGATTTTCTCAAACTCGGCGGCGTGGCCGCCGGCAAATTGCACACCGGCAAAGATGCCGTGACGATCATCGCCGAATTACCTGATGGGGCCATGAAGCCCGAACAGGCGGCGGCGGTGGCCTCGGGGGTACGGCTGCGGGCCTATAAATTCGACCGCTACAAGACCAAAAAGAAAGAGGGCGACGACGCCGCGTTGCGGGCCGACGTTTCGCTCGCCGTCGGCGATGTTGCCGCTGCGCGAAAAGCCTTCGCTCCGAGTGCTCACATCGTCGATGGTGTCATCACCGCGCGCGATCTTGTGAACGAGCCGCCCAACGTCCTGTTCCCGGTGGAATTTGCGCGCCGCGCCGCCCAGTTGCGCAAGCTCGGCGTCAACATCGAGATTCTCGACGTCAAGGCCATGACGAAACTTGGAATGGGCGCGCTGCTCGGTGTCGCTCAGGGCTCGACGCAGCCTGCCCGCACCGTGATCATGCGCTGGAACGGCGGCAAGCGTGGCGATCAGCCGGTCGCTTTTATCGGCAAGGGCGTGTGCTTCGATACTGGCGGTATTTCCATCAAGCCGGCGGGAAGCATGGAGGACATGAAGGGCGACATGGGCGGCGCCGCCTGCGTGGTTGGATTGATGCACGCGCTTGCCGCGCGCAAGGCGAAGGTCAATGTGGTCGGCGCCATCGGCCTGGTCGAGAACATGCCCGATGGCAACGCCCAACGCCCCGGCGACATCGTGACGTCGATGTCCGGCCAGACCATCGAGATCATCAACACCGACGCCGAAGGCCGGCTGGTGCTGGCCGACGTGCTTTGGCATGTGGCAAAAAAGTTCAAGCCGAAATTCATGGTGGATCTGGCGACCCTGACCGGCGCGATCATGGTGGCGCTCGGAACCGAATATGCCGGGCTGTTCTCCAACAATGACGAATTGGCCGAGCGGTTAACCAAGACCGGGCTGGCGACGGGGGAACGGGTCTGGCGCATGCCGCTCGGCCCGGAATACGACAAGCAGATCGATTCGCAGTTTGCGGACGTGAAGAATACGGGTGGCCGCAACGGCGGATCAATCACCGCTGCGCAGTTCCTGCAGCGCTTTGTCGATGACACGCCGTGGGCGCATCTCGATATCGCGGGAACCGCGATGGGCGCGCCGAAAACTGAAATCAATCAGAGCTGGGGTTCCGGGTACGGCGTACGGCTGCTGGAAAGGTTGGTCGCGGAGTATTACGAAGCCAAGAAATAGCTGAAACCCGATGACGGAAGTTTTATTTTATCATCTGCAAAACATGTCGCTCGAAAATGTTTTGCCGCCCTTGCTCGAAAAATCGCTGGAGCGCGGCTGGCGGGTGGTCGTGCAGTCGACCTCGCAAGAGCGCGCGGACGCGCTCGACGCTCATTTGTGGACCTACCGCGATGATTCGTTTTTGCCGCACGCCACCTGGCGTGCCGGCGACGCGCAGGATCAGCCGATCGTGCTGGCGGTGGAAGAAGGCAACCCGAATCGGGCCAATGTCCGATTTCTGATCGACAATGCCGCGTTGCCCGCGGATTCCGACGCCTACGATCGGATGGTTCTGGTTTTCAACGGCGACGACGGCGATGCGCTCGCGGCGGCGCGGGGGGCCTGGAGCGATTGCAAGATGCGGGGGTTCGAGGTCACCTATTGGCAGGCCGACGAGCGGGGCCGGTGGCAGCGACGGGATTAGCGATATCCGGCAATTAATGATATTCTGCGGTTTCAGCCGGTGGGCTTGCACATAGCCACGGTCGTGCCGCAAAGTGATGGTGGGACAACCGCTTAAAAGCGGTGGTAGGAACTTAATTCATCGTGCGAGACAAAAACGCTCCTCGAAAACGACTGCTGGCGTTGCTGCTGTTGGCCCCTGTGATGGCGGGCTGCGCAAGTACGTCCGATTTGTTTTCGTCCGATCTTCTGTCGAAAGATGCAGAATGGTTTTCTCGCTCCGGCGGCAGATTGTTCATCAAAAACGTTTCGATTGAATTGCCGCCTTTGACGCCGGACAAGCCGGTCACTGCAGAAGATT
Organism: uncultured Alphaproteobacteria bacterium; assembly: GCA_963814615.1. Classification (GTDB taxonomy): domain Bacteria; phylum Pseudomonadota; class Alphaproteobacteria; order Rhizobiales; family Xanthobacteraceae; genus Bradyrhizobium. Next base: position 102,605 of record CAWFDN010000003.1, read on the forward strand.
TGGTCAGTGCCGATGGAGTTTGTCCCGGCATGGCGCCTCCCGCCGGACCCGCGGATGCCAACGCCTTGACCAGCGGCGGTGCCGCCGCGCCAATCCCATCCACAACGGGAACGGTGGCCCTCGGTCATACCGAATGCGATGTCGTGCGTGGCATCGGCGTACCCGAGAGCGTCAACTTCTCGACCAATGGACGCAACGACCGCGTGGCGGTGATCAATTACTCACGGGGGCAGCGCGCCGGAATCTATACCTTCACGGCCGGGCGCCTGACCTCGATCGAGCGCGGACCCGAGCCGGTGGCGCAGCCGAAGCCTGCCAAGTCCAAGGTCAAGAAGCCTGCGGCGACCTGATCGTCGCCGGTACGCGCCTAGATCGTGATCTGATTAAGTGGAATCAGATCGTGATCTATTCCCTTTATTTTTTATTTGAGCATGATCTCTGCGTAAACGCTTCGCGTTGGTCGCGAGGGAAAACCGGTTCTCACTTTTCCGGATCTGATCGGCCGACAATCGATCGAGAATTGCTTCAGCCGGTTGCCTCGTCATATTGCGAACTCGCCGCCAGCCATTCTTCCTCGGCGCGAAGCAAGGCGCTCGCCGCACCGGCCCGCGCTTTGCTGAGTTGTGCTGCCTGCTTGGGGTCGCGCTTGAACAAGTCGGGCAGGGCGAGCGCCGTATCGATCTTGGCGATGATGCCGTTGATGCGCGCGATCTCGGCCTCGGCGTCCGAAATCTTCTGTTTCAGGGGGACGCGCTTTTCGCTCTTGGCACGCGCAGGTTTGTCGCGGCCGTTACCCTTTTCATTTCCGCCGCGATCGCGCGAATTCGTGCGCATGCCGCGGGCCGACAACACCATGCGGCGATAGTCGTCGAGGTCGCCGTCGTAGTTCGTCACGGCATGATCGGCCACCACCCATAATTGATCGGCGCAGGCTTCGATCAGATAGCGATCATGCGAGACCATGATCACCGCGCCGGGAAATTCATTGATCGCCTCGGCAAGTGCTGCGCGGCTGTCGATGTCCAGATGGTTGGTCGGCTCGTCGAGAATGATCATGTTGGGACCAAAGAAGGTCGCAAGTCCCAGCAGCAGCCGGGCTTTTTCGCCACCCGACAGGCTCTTGACGAGCGTGTCGCCCGCCTTGCCCGAAAAACCGATTGCCCCGGTACGCCCACGCACCTTGGTCTCGGGGGCGTCCGGCATCAGCTTGCGGACGTGCTCGTAAGGAGAACCGTCGAGGTTGAGTTCATCGACCTGATGCTGCGCGAAATATCCGATCGACAGTTTCTCAGCGCGGGTGACATGACCGGAGAACGGCGCCAGTTTATTGGCGAGCAGCTTTACCAATGTTGACTTGCCGTTGCCGTTGGAGCCGAGCAACGCGATGCGGTCGTCGGTGTCGATGCGCAACGTCACACGACTGAGCACGGGCTTTTTCGGATCGTAACCGACCGCGACGTCGTCGACCGCGATGATCGGCGGCGACAGCATCTTCTCAGGGACCGGAAATGAAATTTCGCGCACGTCCTGCGTCACCAGCGCGGTGACGGGTTTCATCTTCTCCAGCATTTTGACGCGGGATTGAGCCTGGCGCGCCTTCGAGGCCTTGGCCTTGAAGCGATCGACGAAGGCTTGCAGTCGCTTGCGTTCGTCGCCCTGGCGCTTGGCGTGCTTGGCGTCCAGCATTTCACGCGTGGTACGCTGTTCTTCGAACGACGAGTAGGTGCCCTTGTAGAGGGTCAGCTTGGTACGATCGAGATGAAGGATCTGATCGACCGAGGTTTCGAGCAGATCGCGGTCATGGCTGATGACGATGACAGTGCGCGGATAGTTCGCCAAATGATCTTCAAGCCACAGCGTGCCTTCGAGATCGAGGTAGTTGGTCGGCTCGTCCAGCAGCAACAGATCGGGGGCTGAAAACAAGGTCGCCGCAAGCGCGACCCGCATGCGCCAGCCGCCGGAAAATTCCGAACAGGATCGGGCCTGATCGGCGGTGGAAAATCCGAGCCCGCTGAGGATCGCTGCGGCGCGGGCAGGGGCGGAGTGCGCGTCGATATCGACCAGCCGGGTTTGAATGTCGGCGATGCGAGCGGGATCGTGCGCCGTTTCTGCTTCACGCAGCAGCGCGTCGCGTTCAAGGTCCGCCTTCAACACGACGGTGACGAGGCTCTCGGGGCCGTCGGGGGCTTCTTGTGCGAGGCTGCCGATACGCCAGCGCGGCGGGATAGAAATGCTCCCGGTTTCGGTCGGTAACTCGCCGCGGATTGCGTGAAACAGCGTTGATTTTCCTACCCCGTTGCGGCCGACAAAGCCGACGCGTGAGCCAGGCACGATCTGCACGGAGCTACTATCGATAAGAAGTCGTCCGGCGATCCGGACCGATATGTCGGTGATTGAAAGCATGCGGGGTTGTCACCGGAGCCGGCGCCAAACGCAACCGCTTTGTGGGTTAAAATGTCGCCTCCGTCGCCCGCCTATGGTGAAAACGGGCTCAGTTCGACGGCTTCGGGCGGTCCTCGCTGTCCCGCTTGCGCAATTCCTCCATCAGATGCTGGAGGTGGGGCGACAGCCGCGAAGAGTCGGGACGCAGGTTCTGCTGCAGCCGTTCGCCTACAGCGTTGCAAATCGATCGGCTGGTGTTGTGATCGATTTGTTCGCTCTCGTCGGTGATTTGGCTCTGCATGGCGAGCTCCGCTCCTGATCCAAATGACGCTGGACCAAGTCCGCGGAATGGAAATTGTTTCCTGTCCTCAACCGATTGCGTGCAATTCTAGTAAATATTGAATGAAGGCTGCCAACGGTTCCGCTTACTCGCGCTCCACAAAGCAAAAGCCCCGGCTTGAGCGGCCGGGGCTTCTGACGACGTCAGGCTCGGACGGTTGAAATCAATAGCAGCGATTTACCAGGTGCCAGCGGGGACCCCACGGGGTAGGGACCAACCGCCGCACATAGCATCCGCCGTACCCATAACCATAATAGGCCGGGCCGCCGACGAAGAAGCGGGGACCGCCAAAGCCAAAGCCACGATGAAAACCGCCGCCATGCCAACCGCCACCGTGCCAACCATGACCGGGAAAGGCGGAGGCCGAGGTCGGCGCCAAGGCAGCCGCGCCCAGCGAAGCTGCGGCAACTGCAACAAGCGAGAGTTTGCGTAACATGATCGTCTCCTCAGGTTCGGCGCTGTGGGCGCCACAAGGGCGAAATTGCCGCCGTAACGTCTCTTGTGAAAGCGGCGAGGCGTTCGGTCGAATTGAAGCCTAACCGTATGAAGCTGAACGAAAGCCGGACGTTGGTTGCAGAGAAGGTTCATCTTCGTGAAATTGTTGTAATTTGGGGCTTCGATGGCCCGCCGGGACGATCCGAAAGCATTTCGCCGGATCGCTTGCCGTTCGCCGACGGCGCCGATATAAGCCCCGCATTCCCTTCAGCGCTCTTCAAGGACGAAATCATGGCGATTGAACGCACCTTTTCGATTATCAAGCCCGACGCGACCGCGCGCAATCTGACCGGCGCGGTCAATGCGCTGATCGAAAAAGCGGGACTTCGCATTGTCGCCCAGAAGCGCATCCAGATGACCCGCGAACAGGCCGAAACCTTTTACGCCGTCCATAAGGCGCGTCCGTTCTTCGGCGAACTGGTGGATTTCATGATTTCCGCTCCGGTCGTCGTTCAGGTTCTCGAAGGCGAAAACGCCGTGCTCAAGTACCGCGACGTCATGGGCGCCACCGATCCTTCCAAGGCTGCCGACGGCACGATCCGCAAGCTGCACGCCAAGTCGATCGGTGAAAATTCGGTACACGGTTCCGACGCCCCTGAGACCGCCGCGATCGAAATCGCCCAGTTTTTCTCGGGCAACGAAATCGTCGGTTGATTGACGCAGGCGTTGGCGCGGCCTGAAGCGAGCCGCGCGGCCGCTTTGCCAAGGGGGTAGGCTGTGAATTGGTTGCTGCAGCTCGTTGATCCCACGACTATCGGTGCGTTTTTCACGCAGTTTCAAGCCGATGTGCACCGACCGGCGTTCTGGCTTGCGGTCGGCAAGATCATCTGGATCAACGTGCTGTTGTCCGGCGACAATGCGCTTGTCATTGCGATGGCTTGCCGCGGTCTTGCGCCCCGGCAACGCCTGTGGGGCATGGTGGTCGGTGCCGGCATCGCGGTGCTGCTACTGATCGCGTTTACCGGCATCGTCGCGAAGTTGATGGTGTTGCCCTATCTCAAACTGGTCGGCGGGATCGCGTTGCTGGTGATCGCAGCCAAGCTTCTCGTTCCTGAAGAGGAGGGCGACGACGTCACCGCGGGGACCAGTCTTTGGCATGCCATCCGGATCGTCGTGATCGCCGACATCGTCATGAGCCTCGACAATGTCATCGCAGTCGCGGCGGCCGCGAACGGCCAGCTGTCCCTGTTGATCCTTGGTCTGGCCATTAGCATACCCATGATCATCGCGGGTGCCGCGTTGATCATGATGGTACTCGACCGGTTCCCCATTCTGATTTGGCTGGGCGCAATGTTGCTTGGATGGATCGCTGGCGATGTGATCGAGACCGACCCGGCGGTGCAGCCCTTGTTGCAACGTTTTCTCGATGGCCAGATTGCGGTCGACGTCGTCGAATACGGCTCTTCATTGCTGGGATCGGCGGCGGTCTTGATCGTGGGCTCGACCTGGCGGAAACGCAGGCTACAGCACCTCGAACAACTCGCGCTGCCGACCCCTGCCGATGCGGCTCAGCCGGCCGACCGGCCGTAATCGCACCTCCTCAGGAGGTCCGCCTAGCTCCTCACGATCGATCCCGAGCGGCCGATCAGCCGCGCCAGTTGCTTGAAACGGCTGCCGACACGGTCGGCGACGATGTCGACCATCTTGTGCTCGAACACCAGCATCAGCTTGCGGTCCACGCTGCGGAAGTGGGTTGCCGGCAAGACGCCGGGTCGTGCCGCCGATATCAGGTGGGCGACGCGAAAGGCGGCGCCGAGAACGCGCGCACGTTCGACCAAGGGCGGTGGCACCAACTCACGAATAAGCGCCGGCGGCTCGTTTTGTTCGCTCAGGCCGGCATAACGATAGAACACCGAGAGCGCGATAAACGCCCTGCCTCGATGATCGATGGTGCCGAAATTGCCATTGGTGATGAGATTGAGCGTCTGCTCGCCACGGTAGTCGGGATGCACCCGCCATCCGATGTCGGAGAGCAGGCAAGCGGCATGGCGCAGGCGGCGATCCTCATCGGTCTCGCGTAATTTTGTGACCCTGACCAACCGGTCGGTCCATCCGATCAATTCCTGGGCGTGGCGTGCAGATCGCGACAAAAGCTCGTTCAGCGTCTGCGCAGCGCAAATCAATCCATCCTTGGAACGCTCTTTTTGCGGCAGCATCGCGTAGAGCAGACCTTCGCGCACCCCGAAGGTCGAGAACACAATGGTTTTCGGGTTTGCGACGCGGATGATGTATTCGAGCACGAGGGCTGCATAGGTCAGCAACGGCCGCCGTGCATCGGCGACGGCTTCGATGTCGGCCAGCATGTTCGCCGATGCGAGGCGGCGCAGGCGCTGGGCGAAGTCGAGCGCTTCCGCTGCCGGAATCGAATAGCCGTGCATCACGCGCAACGGGTAACCGCTTTGGATGATGTGGATGCGCGCGAGCGCTCGCCATGTTCCTCCGACCGCGTAGAAGGTGCGGCCGCGGCCGGCCTTGAGCTGGGCAATGCCGGAAAGATCGGTCTTGACGATGCGCTCGGCGCGCTTCAGCGAGCGATGTGAGGCGTCCTGTAACGCCAAACTTCCGAGCGGTAGCGTTACGCCGCTCTGAACGCGGTTGCCGCGCACATCAATCAGTTCCAGCGAACCGCCGCCGAGATCTCCGACAATGCCGTCCGGCTTGTGAACGCCGGACACCACGCCCAGGGCGGATAATTTCGCTTCGCGCGGACCCGACAGGATTTCAATCGATACACCACAGATGCGTTCGGCTTTGGCGATGAAATCGGGACCGTTGGTGGCGTCGCGGCACGCGGCGGTGGCGATGGCGTAGACACGGCCGACCTTCATCACCCGGCACAGCGCGCGAAACCGCCGCAGCGACGTCAACGCCTTGGCGACGGCGTCCGGCGCCAGCAGCCCGGTGGTCTGAACCTCTCGCCCGAGCCCGCAAAGGGTCTTCTCGTTGAAAATGGAGACGAGGCTTCGCGTCATCGATTCATAGACGACGAGACGCACCGAATTCGAGCCGATGTCGATGACCGCGACGCTGGAGGCGCGTTTGCGCGGTCGGGTCACGTCGCGGCCCCCTTATGACGAATGCTGACGTTCGGTACGGCGCGTGAGGTGGCGCGGTGAAGATTCCTTGAGAGACTTTCCACGGCCTGACAGACTCGGATTCGTCATGAAGTAGTTATGCAGGTTGAAAGGCTCTTCGCCCTTCGCGGCCTTCATACGCGTTGACGATCCGTCCGGCAACAACTGCCAGCTTTGTTCGGTATCCTTGAGGTTCGCGACCATGATCTGTTCGAGAACCTGCTGATGCACCGTGGGATTTTGCAGCGGACAAAGGACTTCGACGCGCCGGTCGAGGTTGCGCGGCATCATGTCGGCGGACGAGATATACACAGCAGCTTTCGCGCTCGGCAGGCCTTGTCCCATCCCGAAGCAATAGATTCGGCCATGTTCGAGGAAACGGCCGATGATCGATTTGACGCGAATGTTCTCCGAAAGTCCGGGAACGCCAGGTCGAAGGCAGCAAATTCCGCGTACCACCAGCTCGATCGGCACGCCCGCCTGGGAGGCTTCGTACAAGGCATCGATGATGTCGGGATCGACCAGCGAGTTCATTTTCATCCAGATCGCGGCCGGCCGGCCGTGATGGGCATGGCTGGTCTCGCCGTGAATATGTTCGAGGATGCGCTTGCGCAAGGTGAGCGGCGATACCGCCATCTTCTCGATGTCGCTCGGCTCCGCATAACCGGTGATGTAGTTGAACACCCGCGCGGCGTCGCGCCCGATGGTCGGATCGGAGGTGAAGTAGGACAGATCGGTGTAGATACGCGCGGTCACCGGATGATAGTTCCCGGTCCCGGTATGGACGTAGGTCGTGAGGCTGCCGCCCTCACGACGCACGATCAGCGATAGCTTGGCGTGGGTCTTGAGCTCGATAAATCCGTACACCACCTGGACGCCGGCGCGTTCGAGATCCCGCGCCCAGCGGATGTTGGCTTCTTCGTCGAACCGTGCCTTGAGTTCGATCAGTGCCGTCACCGACTTTCCGGCCTCCGCGGCCTCTGCGAGCGCGCGCACGATCGGCGAATTGTTCGAGGTACGATAGAGCGTCTGCTTGATGGCGACGACGTCGGGGTCGCGCGCCGCCTGTTGCAGGAATTGCACGACGACGTCGAACGATTCGTAGGGATGATGAACGATCAGATCCTTCTGCCGGATCGCAGCAAAGATGTCGCCGCCATGATCACGCACGCGTTCGGGATGACGCGGTACATAGGGGGCGAATTCGAGATCGGGCCGGTCGAGCCGGGTCAGCTGCGACAGCTCGTTCATGGCCAGTACGCCTTCCACCAGCAGAACTTCGTCATCGGCGGTGGAAAGCGCGCGCTGCACGAACGCGCGCAATTCTTCCGGCATCTCGGCTTCGATTTCGAGCCGGATCACCGATCCGCGCCGCCGCCGCTTCAGTGCGGTTTCGAACAGGCGGACCAGATCTTCGGCCTCTTCCTCGATTTCGAGTTCGGAATCCCGGATGATGCGGAAGGCACCCTGGCCCTTGACGGTGTAGCCGGGGAATAGCCGGCCGATGAACAGACCGGTGGCTTGCTCCAGCGTGATCAATCGCACCGCGCCGTCCTTGCCGGCGGGCAGGCGGATGAAGCGATCGATCTTGCCGGGCATGCGAATGAGCGCGTTCATCGGTTTGCCGTCCGACACCCGCGCCAAATGCAGCGCGACGGTAAATCCGAGGCTCGGGATAAACGGGAACGGATGCGCAGGATCAATCGCCAGCGGCGTCAGCAACGGGAAAATATTGTGGAGGAAATGATCCTCGATCCAGGCTCGCTCGGACTTGGTGACATCACGGCCATCGACGAGAACGATGCCCACTTCGGCCAGGATTCCGCGCAGATCGCGCCAGATGGCCTGTTGATCGTTGGCGAGCGTTGAAACCGTCTCGTTGATGAGGACGAGCTGCTCGGCGGGGGTGAGACCATCCGGGCTGCGCTCGGCAATGCCTTCCCGCACCTGGGCCTTGATGCCGGCGACGCGGACCATGAAGAACTCATCAAGGTTATTGGCGGAAATCGAAAGAAATCGCACCCGTTCAAGCGCGGGATGGCCGGCATTGACCGACTCTTCCAGCACGCGACGGTTGAAGTGCAGCCAGGAAAGTTCGCGATTGATGAAGCGTTCGGGGCTGGTGGCAATCGATGGCATGGCCTCGCGATCTGCTTCTTTTTCTTTAATTACAGTGACTTGCGTGGATTCCATCGAGTTTCAATCCATCCCAAAGTAGACGGCGGCGCGCTTCGACAACGCCAGCGAAAAGCATGTGGTATCGCGATGTCGTTTCAATGACATTGATGTTCCTGGCGGAGGCGCCGTCAAGATGCCAGATTAAGGCCGCTTGATCAGGTATTGCGGAGCAATTCAGCCGCGAGCGCCCGGGTGACCGGCCGGCCCAGCCGCAACGCTTCAGTGTCCAACAGCTCGACCGCCTGCCGCACGGCTGCAAAAGACCGTTCTATCCTGGTTGTGAGATAGCTCACGACGCTCTCGTCGACGGGGAGCTGCCGGTCCGCGCAAAATTTGACGATCAGTGCGCGAAACAGGGCGTCGTCGGGCGGTAACACCGTTACCGTGGGCAAGGCACGCAGACGTGACCGCAGGTCGGGCAGCTCGATCGGGAACGCCGCCGGCGTCGTCCGCGCGGTCATGAGAATGGACGCCTCATGCTCCTTGGCCAGATTCATCAGGTGAAAGAGCGCGCGCTCGTCGAAGTCCGACGATTTCAAATCTTCCACGACCAGCGCTCCGGTTGCCAACGCACCGGGAACCGCGGCCGCGGTCAACGCCAGCGCCGATGTCGAGCGCGCGCCCGCTTCTTCGGCCCAGATTGCGGCGAGATGACTTTTTCCCGAACCCTCCGGTCCAACCAGCAGCATGATTCGGTTCGGCCAATCGGGCCAGCTATCGATCAGCGCCAGCCCCGCGGCGTTGGCCGGACCTTCGAGAAAATTGTCGCGCGTCAAGCTCTCTGCATGCGGCAGCGCAAATGCCAACTGACGAGGTGGAACGCGGCCTGCCACGCAAGTCTCCATGCCGGGATCTAACGGCGCATATCAAAAACCCATGACGAGCGAAACATCTGACCAGCAAAACATGTGGCCAGCTTTTCGGCTCCGATTTCAATCGGAACCGAAAAGCTTCTAGCTTGCTTCGATGGTGCTCATGTGCCGCACCCACTCCACGAGATAGAGGGATACGGAAACCAAAGTAAAGACCGTGACAAAACCCATCAGGATCAGATCATAAGGCGTTGAGTTGAAACCGAATCCGAGTGCGGCGAGCACCAGTGCCGCGAACGCCACCTGCGCCACCGTGTTGAGCTTCGATACCATCAACGGTTTCATCGGGATCGGCTTGCCGAACAGCCATGACACAATCACGGCGGTGACGATCATGATGTCGCGCGAGACCACGAGGATGACGATCCAGCGCGGTACCGCGCCCCAGATTCCGAGCGCCACATAGATCGAGACCAGCAGCGCCTTGTCGGCCAAGGGATCGAGCAGCGCACCCAGTTCGCTCGCCATATTGAAGCGCTTGGCGAGAAAGCCGTCGACCGCATCGCTGACGCCCGCGACGATAAAGATCCCGAAGGCGATCTCCATCTGGCTGGACGCAATCGCCCAGATGATGAACGGCACCAGCAGGATGCGGCCCAAGGTGATGATGTTCGGAATACTCACATGGGGCTTCCCGGCAACCGGCCTGGTTTCGCAAAAAGGTCCGGTCCTTTGCGCAGTGAACCGGTTCTTGTCTACATAGTATATGCGCGTGCCGCTTGCGAGCCATTGCACACGGGCTGAATCCGACGTAACCAGCCGCCATTATCTGGAAATCTGGCATGATCGACCGCAAAAACGGGCTCACTTACGCGGATTCGGGCGTCGACATCGATGCCGGCAACCGTCTGGTCGATCTCATCAAGCCAATGGTTCGTGCCACCGCCCGCGCCGGCGCTGAGGCCGAAATCGGCGGGTTCGGCGGATTGTTCGATCTGAAAGCGGCGGGCTTCAGGGACCCGGTTCTGGTCGCCGCCACCGACGGCGTCGGCACCAAGGTTAAGATCGCTATCGAGACCGGCCTGCATAGCGGCATCGGGGTCGATCTGGTGGCGATGTCGGTCAACGACCTCGTGGTTCAGGGCGCGGAACCGCTGTTCTTTCTGGATTATTTCGCCTGCGGCAAGCTCGACCCCGAAGCGACCGCCGCGATCGTCGCCGGCATCGCCGAAGGGTGCCGGGAGTCGGGCTGCGCGCTGATCGGCGGCGAGACCGCCGAAATGCCGGGGCTCTACAAGGACGGCGACTACGACCTTGCGGGCTTTGCGGTGGGCGCCGCCGAACGCGGTACGTTGTTGCCGCGAAACGATATCGCCGCCGGCGATGCGGTGATCGGTCTCGCCTCGTCAGGCGTTCACTCCAACGGATTTTCGTTGGTCCGCAAGATCGTCGAGAGGTCGGGCCTCGGTTTCGAGGTGCCGGCGCCGTTTTCGCCGGTCATGACACTGGGGGGCGCGCTGCTGACGCCGACCCGGCTTTATGTCCGATCGTGCCTGCGCGCGATCCGCGAGACCGGCGCGGTGAAGGCGCTGGCGCATATCACCGGCGGCGGCTTCACCGACAACATTCCGCGGGTGCTGCCCAAGCACCTCGGCGTCGGGATCGACCTCGCGCGGCTGCCGGTGCTGCCGGTGTTCAAATGGCTGGCGCAGCAGGGGGAGATTGCCGAACTCGAACTGTTGCGCACGTTCAACTGCGGTATCGGCATGGTCGCCGTCGTGAAAGCGGATGCGGTCGAAGAGGTGACCGATATTCTCACGCAGGCCGGCGAAACCGTCGCGCTTTTGGGCGCAGTAATCCCGGTCGAGGGCGAACACCGCGTGGTCTATAACGGTCATCTCGATCTCACCTGGTGAGATGATCTTTGGATGGTGAGGCCATGAAACGCCGTGTCGCAATCCTGATCTCAGGGCGAGGATCGAACATGGTCGCCCTGATCGAGGCCGCCACAGTTGCGGATTTCCCGGCCGAAATCGCGGTGGTGATTTCCAACCGGTCCGATGCCGGCGGGCTCGAACGAGCCAAGGCAAGCGGTATTCCGACCGCCACCATCGAAAGCAAACCGTTCGGCAACGACCGTGCGGCATTCGAGGCGGTTCTGCAGCGGACGCTCGATCAACACAAAGTCGATCTGATTTGCCTCGGCGGCTTCATGCGTTTGTTCACGGGGCAATTCGTGCAGCTCTGGCACGGCCGGATGCTCAACATTCATCCCTCATTGCTGCCGTCATTTCCCGGCCTCGATCCCCACGGCCAGGCGCTGCGTGCCGGCGTGAAAATTTCAGGTGCGACCGTGCATTTCGTTATTCCGGAAACCGACGCCGGTCCGATCCTGATGCAGGGCGCGGTCGCGGTTCGCGACGACGACACGCCCGACATGCTGGCGGCGCGGATTCTTCAGATCGAACACCGCATCTATCCCGAGGCGTTGCGGCTCCTCGCCAGCGGCCTGGTCCGGCTCGATGGTGATATCTGCAAAACGGCAGGTGACACCGGTGCCGATCAGACTTTGATCTCGCCTACCAGCACATAGTCTGCCGGTCGCGGAAAACGACGGGCTCGCAAAATAAAACCCCCGGCGAGGGCCGGGGGCGGGCTGATCGCTTGCGCCGATCGTGACGAAGTTTAAGTGACCTTCAGGTTTTCCGCGGAGCTCTTGCCGCGATTTTCCACCAGGTCATATTCTACAACCTGATTTTCGTTGAGGGTAGAGAGCCCAGCGCGCTCGACCGCCGAGATATGGACGAACACGTCCTTATCGCCGGCCATCGGCTTGATGAACCCATAACCCTTGGTCGGGTTGAACCACTTGACGGTGCCTTTTTGCATCGCCTGTCTCCTGGTCTAGACATAAAAAAGACGCGGCCACGCTTTTTGCGTGCCACGCCACAAGCGGGCTTCCGGATGTCTGCTCAATTTCCTAGTCGCGAAACGCACAGTCGAACGGCCTGGATCCGATTGTGCCGATATTGCAACACGAAATTTGTGCGTTAGCAAGCTCTGGCGGGCACTGCGAAAGCAAATATGGCTCAATCGATTCCGCCCACTTGCCCTCAAGGGCGCCCCTGTCTTTTTGTATGGCGTTAGCGGTCGACCCTGATCACGCGGCCCTTTTCGATCGCGAGTGCCAGCTGGCCGTGTTTCAACGACAGCGCCGCTTCGCCGAAAAGTTCGCGGCGCCAGCCATGCAGCGCGGCCACGTCGGCATTGTCGTCAGATGCGATTTGTTCCAGGTCGTCGACCGTCGCGATCACCTTGCTGGCGACGGCGTGGCGCTCGGACGTCATCCGCAGCAGCACCTTCAAAAGCTCGACGATCGCCCCGCCGTTTGAATTGCCGCGCGGCTTTTCGATTTTCGGCAGGCCAGCGGGGTCGCGGGCGATGCCGCGCTGCACGGCGGCCACGATATCGGCGCCCCATTTCGAGCGGTCAAAGCCTTTCGGCAGCGAGCGCAAATTGGCCAGCCGCTCGAGGCTGGTCGGCGCATGGGTCGCGATATCCCCGAGCGCATCATCCTTCAGAACGCGGCTGCGCGGAACGTCGCGGCCTTGCGCCTCCTGTTCGCGCCATGCCGCGACTTCCATCAGCACGGCAAGCTCCTTTGGCTTGCGTACCCGCGTCTTCAGCCGCTCCCAGGCGCGTTCGGGGTGAAAGTCGTAGGTCTTCGGCGAGGTCAGGACTTCCATTTCCTCGCTCACCCAGTCGCTGCGGCCGCGCTTTTTGAGATCGGCGTCCAGCGCCGTGAACACATCGCGCAAATGTGTGACGTCGGAGACGGCATAATGCATCTGGTCTTCGGTCAGGGGCCGGCGGGACCAGTCGGTGAAACGGTGGGTTTTGTCAGGCCGGTGGCCGGTGATGCGTTCGACCAATTGGTCGTAGGCGATCGAAATCGCCATAGCCGAGCACCATGGCCGCGACCTGGGTGTCGAAGATCGGGTGCGGAACGATGCCGGCCTGATGCCAGACGATCTCGATATCTTGCCGGGCGGCGTGGAAAACCTTCAGCACCTTCTCGTCGGCCATCAGTTCGAAGAACGGCTTGAGATCGATGCCCTCGGCCAGCGTGTCGACCACGACCGCTTCCTCCGCGCTCGCCATCTGCACCACGCAAAGCAGCGGGTAATAGGTGGTCTCGCGCAGGAATTCCGTATCGACGGTGATGACGGGGTGCTTGGCGAGGCGGGCGCAAACGGCGGCAAGTTCTGAAGTGGTGGTGATCAGTTCCATGAACGGTCCATAACGCTTTCCGGAACGGCGTTCGGCCGAAAGCTCTGATATGTCAAGGGTGTTGCGCCGAATTCGAGCCTTGCATTAGGGCTTTTTGCTGGACTCGGACATTCGAGTCGCGCCGACGGCGGCACGTTTGGCCGATACATTCGTGCAAAATGGGATCGGTCAGTAGTCGCTGAGGTGACGCGCCGATGGCCGCTGCGACGGCACGGCGAGCACGACGATACATAGCGCGAGTATCGCCAATCCCATGAATTCAAATATCAGCGCGTCCACGGCAATCCCCCCAACAAACCGATAGATTTGTAAGGAATCCGTTGACCGTTTCTTAATTTGAAGCCGCAGGGGGCCGAGCCCTCCGGCAAAAGGCGCTTTGACGGTTAACGATTTTACGTCCCGCAAAAGGTCTGAAGCACGCGCTGGTGTGGTTCGGGTGGCTTCGCATAGGCTGAGAATGCCGGCTGGTCTTCGTAAGGGCGTGACAGGACGGTCAGAAGCTCTTCGAACGGCGTGAAGTCGTCCCGGTTCACGGCGGCTTCGATGACCGCTTCCACCCTGTGATTCCGGGGGATGAAGGCGGGATTGACCGCCCGCATCGCCACCTGCCTGATGGCGGCGGCCTCTGGTTCCTCGCCGATCCGTTGTCGCCAGCGGACCGCCCATTCGTCAAAGGCGGTGGAGTCGGCAAACAATTGCCGGACAAGGCGATCGTCCGCGGGATTGAGGGCGGCATCGCTCAATCGGCGGAATGTCAAGGTGAAGTCGGCACGGTTTTTGGCCATTGTGTCCAGCAGGTCTTGCGCCAGCGCCGGATCGTCGTCGCGCGTGCTAAACAGGCCGAGCTTGCGCCGCAGCCCCGTTTGGTAGGTGGAGTTGAACGTTCCGGCGAAGCTGCCAAGCGCCGCCTGCGCCTCTTCGATGGCCTTGTCCTGCTCTCCGGAAAGCAGCGGCAACAGGCATTCCGCCAAGCGCGTCAGGTTCCAGAGCACAATCCGCGGCTGGTTGGCGTAGGCGTAGCGGCCTTGCTCGTCGATCGAAGAAAACACCGTCGCCGGGTCGTAATGGTCCATGAAGGCGCACGGACCGTAATCGATGGTCTCGCCCGATATCGAGGAGTTGTCGGTATTCATGACGCCGTGGATGAAACCGACCAAGAGCCAGCGCGCGACCAGATCAGCCTGCCGTGCGATCACGCCTTCCAGAAGCGCATGATAGGGGCGATCGGCGTTTGCCAATTGTGGATAGTGGCGGCCGATGACGTGATCCGCCAGCAGCCGCACCCCCTCGGTATCGCCGCGCGCCGCGAAATACTGGAACGTGCCGACACGAATGTGGCTGGACGCGACGCGGGTGAGGACGGCCCCCGGCAACAACGTCTCGCGCCGCACGCTTTCGCCGGTTACCACGGCGGCAAGCGATCGCGTGGTGGGAATTCCAAGCGCGGCCATCGCCTCGCTGACGACGTATTCGCGCAACACCGGACCGAGCGCGGCGCGACCATCGCCCCGGCGCGAAAACGGCGTCGGACCCGAACCTTTGAGTTGAATGTCGCGGCGGACGCCATCCGCGTCGACCACCTCGCCGAGCAGAATGGCGCGGCCGTCGCCGAGTTGCGGAACGAAATGACCAAACTGGTGGCCGGCATACGCCATCGCGATCGGGTCTGCGCCCTCGGGGACACGCTTGCCGGCGAGGATCTCGGTTCCCTCCTGGCTGCTGAGCCGATCCGGGTCCAGGCGGAGGTGCACCGCCAGCGGCCGGTTCAGCTTGATCAGCCGCGGGGCGGTAACGGGCGTGGGGACGACCCGGGCGAAAAAGTTCGCCGGCAAGGTCGTATAGGTATTTTCGAAGGGGAAATGGACCGTCATGGGCATCAAGATAGGCATGGCCAGGAATTAGACAATCGGTTTGCTCGGGCGCCGACCGCAAAGGTTCTTTGTTTTTCTGTCGCTTTTTGGCGTATTTGGCTCCATTTTCCGGAGCCAAGCCTTGTTCTGTAGGCCGAATTCTGAGACTTCAGGCTTGCGCCGCATTCGGTTGCCGCGCCTGAAAGCCTCGGGTAAACCCTGACGCTCTTTGCGGGGCGTCCCAATCCCCAATTCGATCCTCCGACACCTGTTTTCAGGATACCCATGCATCGTTACCGGTCCCACACCTGCGGCGCGCTCCGTGACAGCCATATCGATCAGACGGTTCGGCTGTCGGGTTGGTGCCATCGCATTCGCGACCATGGTGGCGTGCTGTTCATCGATCTGCGCGACCATTACGGCCTGACGCAATGCGTTGCCGATCCGGATTCGCCGGCCTTCAAGGACGCCGAGAAACTGCGCGCGGAGTGGGTGGTGCGGATCGACGGCAAGGTGCGCCGCCGTCCCGCCGGCACCGAAAACCCTGATTTGCCGACCGGCGCGGTCGAGCTTTACATCAGCGAGATCGAGGTGTTGGGGCCGGCCGGTGAACTGCCGCTGCCGGTGTTCGGCGAGCAGGAATATCCCGAAGATATAAGGCTTAAGTACCGCTTCCTCGACCTTCGTCGCGAGAAGCTGCACCAGAACATCATGACCCGCGGCGCGATCGTGGATTCGATGCGCAAGCGCATGAAGGACCAGGGTTTTTTCGAATTCCAGACCCCGATCCTGACGGCGTCGTCGCCGGAAGGTGCGCGCGACTTTCTGGTGCCCTCGCGGATTCATCCGGGCAAGTTCTACGCACTGCCGCAGGCGCCCCAACAGTACAAACAGCTCCTGATGATGTCCGGCTTCGATCGCTACTTCCAGATCGCGCCGTGTTTCCGCGACGAGGATCCCCGCGCCGACCGGTTACCCGGCGAGTTCTATCAGCTCGACGTCGAGATGAGCTTTGTCACCCAGGACGACGTGTTCGCCGCGATGGAGCCGGTCATTACCGGCGTGTTCGAGGACTTCGCCAAGGGCAAGCCCGTCACCAAAGCATGGCCGCGGATTCCGTTCGCGGAATCGCTGCGCAAATACGGCACCGACAAGCCCGATTTGCGCAATCCACTGCTCATGCAGGAGGTCTCCGAGCATTTCCGCGGCTCCGGCTTCAAGGTGTTTGCCCGGATGCTGGAGGATTCCAAGAACGAGGTTTGGGCGATACCCGGGCCCGGCGGCGGCTCACGCGCGTTTTGCGACCGGATGAATTCCTGGGCGCAGGGTGAGGGCCAGCCCGGGCTCGGTTACATCATGTGGCGGGAGGGCGGCGAGGGCGCAGGCCCGCTGGCCAACAACATTGGCCCGGAGCGTACGGCGGCTATCCGTGCGCAGCTCGGATTGAAAGACGGCGACGCCGCGTTCTTCGTCGCCGGCGATCCCGCTAAATTCTGGAAGTTCGCCGGCCTCGCCCGCACCAAGCTCGGCGAAGAGTTGAACCTGATCGACAAAGAGCGGTTCGAACTCGCCTGGATCGTTGACTTTCCAATGTACGAATACAACGAGGACGAGAAGAAGGTCGACTTCTCGCACAATCCATTTTCGATGCCGCAAGGAGGCCTCGACGCGCTCAATGGGCAGGACCCGCTGACCATCAAGGCGTTTCAATACGACATCACCTGCAACG
The DNA here is from genome assembly GCA_963814615.1 of uncultured Alphaproteobacteria bacterium. Lineage (GTDB taxonomy): Bacteria > Pseudomonadota > Alphaproteobacteria > Rhizobiales > Xanthobacteraceae > Bradyrhizobium. Next base: position 119,755 of record CAWFDN010000003.1, read on the forward strand.
GCTACGAGATCGCTTCCGGCGGCATCCGCAACCATCGGCCCGAGGCGATGGTGAAGGCGTTCGAGATCGCCGGCTATGGCGAGAAAGACGTGGTCGAGCGCTTCGGCGGCATGTACCGCGCCTTCCAATATGGCGCCCCGCCGCATGGCGGCATGGCAGCCGGCGTCGATCGCATCGTCATGCTTCTTTGCGGCACCACAAACTTGCGCGAAATCTCGCTGTTTCCGATGAACCAGCGGGCGGAAGACCTGCTGATGGGGGCACCTTCGGAAGTGACGCCGAAGCAGCTGCGCGAGCTTCACATCCGGCTCAATTTGCCGCAAAACTGAGGCTGGAGCCTGATTCAACTGACTGAATCATGCTCCGGTCATCGAAATCTGGGTTCGGGGCCGGGGAGCCGCGAGGGGAATTATGTCGTCCTATTCTGAAGATCTCCATTCTGCGGCGTTGGCTTATCACCGCCTGCCACGGCCGGGTAAGCTCGAGATTCAAGCGATCAAGCCGCTCGCCAACCAGCGCGACCTCGCGCTGGCCTATTCGCCCGGTGTGGCGGCCGCCTGCATGGCCATCGCCGCCGATCCGGCGGAAGCAGCATCGCTGACGATCCGCGCCAATCTTGTTGCGGTGGTCTCCAACGGCACCGCGGTGCTCGGCCTCGGCAATATTGGCCCGCTGGCGTCGAAGCCGGTGATGGAGGGCAAGGCGGTTCTATTCAAGAAGTTCGCCGGCATCGACGTGTTCGACATCGAAATCGCCGCCGACACGGTCGAGCGCGTGGTCGAGACCGTGGCTGCGCTGGAGCCGACGTTCGGCGGCATCAATCTGGAGGACATCAAGGGGCCGGAGTGCTTCGAGATCGAGGCGCAGCTCAAGGCGCGCATGAAGATACCGGTGTTTCACGACGACCAGCACGGCACCGCCATTATCGTCGGCGCCGCGATCACCAATGCGCTGCTGCTCAACGGCAAGAATCTTAAAGACGTCAAGATCGTCACGTCCGGTGCCGGCGCCGCGGCGATTGCCTGTCTCAATCTTCTGGTTTCGATGGGCGCGCAACGCAAGAATATCTGGGTTTGCGACATCGATGGCGTGGTGCACGAAGGGCGCAATACGCTGATGGATCGCTGGAAGTCCGTCTATGCGCAGAAGACCGACAAGCGCGTGCTGGCGGAGGTGATCGGGGGCGCCGACATTTTCCTCGGGCTGTCCGCGCCCAATGTGCTGACGCCGGACATGGTCAAGCAGATGGCAGACAAGCCATTGGTGATGGCGCTGGCCAATCCGAACCCCGAAATCATGCCGGACGAAGCCCGCAAAGCCCGCCCCGACGCGATGATCTGCACCGGGCGTTCTGACTTTCCCAATCAAGTTAACAACGTTCTGTGCTTTCCGTTTATCTTCCGCGGCGCGCTCGATGTCGGCGCCACCGCGATCAATGAGGAAATGAAAAAGGCCGCGGTCGATGCGATCGCGCAGTTGGCGCGCGATCCGCCGGTGGACGCCATCGCGCCCGGATTCGATAGTGGCGAAGTGCAAGGATTTGGGCCGGGATCGCTGATTCCGAGTCCGTTCGATCCGCGGTTGATCCTGCGCATTGCACCGGCGGTAGCAAGAGCGGCTATGGAGTCCGGCGTCGCTTCCCGTCCGATCGCAAATTTCGAGGATTATGCCACGCAATTGGAGCGCTTTGCGTTCCGTTCCGGCCTTGTAATGAAGCCGGTGTTTGCCAAGGCGAAGACCCAGCCTGTCCGCGTGATCTACGCGGAAGGCGAGGATGAACGCGTCCTGCATGCGACGCAGGTTGTCCTCGAGGAGAAGCTGGCACGGCCGATACTGGTCGGGCGACCTTCCGTGGTCGAAGCGCGGATCAAAAAGTTCGGCCTCGCCATCAAGGTCGGCCGGGATTTCGATCTTATCAATCCCGAGGACGATCCGCGCTACCGATCCTACGTTCAGTCCTATATCGATGTCGCCGGCCGTCACGGCATCACCCCGGATGCCGCACGGACGGTAGTTCGCACCAACGCTACCGTGATTGCCGCGCTCGCGGTGATGCGCGGTGAAGCCGACGCCATGATCTGTGGCGTCGAAGGCCGCTATATGAGCCATCTCCGCCACGTGCGCGAGATCATCGGTTTTCTCCCGGGCGTCAGCGATTTTGCCGCCCTTGCCCTGATGATCACCAGCAAGGGCGCTTATTTCATCGCCGATACGCAGGTGCGGCCGAACCCGAGTGCCGAGGAACTTGCGGAAATGGCGGCGCTGGCGGCGATCCATGTCCAGCGATTCAATCTCAAGCCCAAAATCGCGTTCGTGTCGCATTCGGACTTCGGCAGTTACGACACCAACTCCTCGCGCAAAATGCGCCGGGCCAGTGCAATTCTGAAACAGAACCATCCGGAAATCGAGGCCGACGGCGAAATGCAGGGCGATACTGCGCTTTCGGAAGCCGCGCGGAAGCTGATCTTGCCGCATTCGAATCTGGAAGGCGTTGCCAATATCCTGATCATGCCAAATCTCGATACAGCCAATGTCGCCTATCAGATGGTCAAGGTGTTGGCCGATGCGCTTCCGGTCGGGCCTATTCTGATTGGCCCCTCGCGTCCGGCGCATATTCTGACCCCGTCGGTGACCGCGCGTGGCATTCTCAATATGACCGCGGTTGCCGCTGTGGAAGCCCAGGAGCGCGCTGGCCGCCAGCAACCATCCCTGTTCGGCTAGAGCTCCGGTTCTGATTGAATCAGAACCGAAGCTCTAGCTTCTTGTTTCGACGCGTTTTCTTCACCTGAGTCGGTATCCACTTCGCTCGAAAACCCGCCAGAGGCACGATCCGGAAAAGCACGGACGCGGACCTGATCCGAGGTGGAAACCGGTTTCCACCGGCGCAAACGCGAAGTCTTTGCCGGAGGTCGTGCTAAAAATGCGGTCATGCCGGAATCCAATTCAACTCAGTTGAACCGGATTCCCGGGAGCGCCGATGGAATCCGTCCGTGACCACCGATGCTTCCAAAGTGTATTTGATCGTTTGAAAACCTCCGGAGGAACGTCCATACTCGCTCCGCCATATCGCGAGTCCGCATTTGCGTCATCCAGTGAGGCAGAACCATGCCAGCGTTTATCACCTTCGGGCGAATTTTGTTCGCCGTGCTGTTTATCTATTCGGGAGCAGCCAAGCTTGTTGGTCTTCAGGCCACAACGAATTCCATCGCAGCCAAGGTCGCCATTCCCGCCTTGCTTACGCCTTATACGTCGCAGCTTGAGGCCATGACGGGGATGTCGACGCCCCAAATGCTCGCCATTGTCGTCGGAGCCTTCGAGGTCATCAGCGGATTGATGATCGCCCTGAATTTCGGTGCGCGGTTCTTTGCAATTCTTTTGATCTTCTTCGTGGCCGCGACGACCTTCTATTTTCATGATTTCTGGAATCAGTCCTCGCCCGAAAGTGCCAAGACCCTTGTCGACGCGCTGAAGAACTTGTCGCTCATCGGTGCGCTGCTCATGATCGCAGGATATGGCCGGACGTCGAGGACGGTGGAGCCTGTCTACGGCGATGTTTAGGCGGCTCGCCGCCATGGCGTGACGCTGACATCCTCGGCGGCGTCGAGGATCAGGGCCGCGCCCGCCTTCAGGCCATGCGCGGCCAGAATTTCCTGCGGCGAATGTTGGGGCACACCGGGGAAGCAGGGCTCGCCGCCGGGTAGCCGGACCCGCGAAGCCTGCGACAGCCAGAACGTGTCGTAGCGGTCCATAAACATTCCGAACACATCCGGTCCGCCAATTATTGCCACGGTGCCGGAAGTAACGCCGGCGAAATCGCAGGCGGCTTCGAACGTTGCTCCCGCGGGATTCCACAACACGGTTTTGGGATTGGTCGGATCGGGCTCGATCTTGGCGATTTTCCGGGTCAGCACGATCCGCTTTCGCCGCGCCGAGTTCGGCTGGTCCTCTTGGGAATGGCGACCGTGCACGATCAGGTCGGTACGATCGAGGGCGGCCGTGAAAAACCGCTTGTCGCCCTCGAATTTCAATTCGTCCGGCATCACGCAACAGGCATTCGCCAGCATGCCGTCCGCCGACACGATGACGTAGCCCTCAATGCGCAGCGCCGGCATGGGAGCTGTCGTTCGGCCAGCTATTCCGAGATCGTCTGCACCACGCTGGAGACGGGGCGGGAACTCACGGTCGGCAGCTTGGCGTCCTTGAGAACTTCCTCGTCATACTGCGCGATGGTTTGCACCGGGGCCTTGGCCTTCATCTGAACGATCTTGTAGCCGCCAGCCTTCAACTTCCGCAGCAGTTCGGGGAGGGCGTCCGCCGTTTGCTTGTGAAAATCATGCATCAGGATGATGCCTTTACCGAGCTTGTCGAGCTTCTTCATGGTGACGTCGATCACCTGCTGCCCGTTGCGCGCCTTGAAATCGAAGGAGTCGAGATCGCAGGAGAACATCGCGATATTCCGAGTGCCGAGATAGGTCACCATTTCCGGCGGATGTTGCAGCGCCGGAAAGCGGAAGAATGGCGAAGGCGAAGCACCCAAGGCCCACTTCACCGCGCTGAAGCCTTTTTCGATCTCGTCCTTGCGCTGCTGCTCGGTCAGCTTCTTGCTGGTGAGGGTCGCGTGCGACCAGGTGTGCGATCCGACGGTGTGGCCGGCCGCGGCGACCTGCTTGAGGATTTCCGGATAATAAGTTGAGTGCTTGCCGATCGCAAAGAAAATACCGGTCGTGCATTCGTCCGCCAGCGTCTTCAGCACCGAGGGTGTGTTGAGCGGCCACGGGCCGTCGTCGAAGGTTAGCACCACTTCCTTGTCGCGCAGGAAGTCGAGTTGCTTGAAATGCTCGAAACCGAATCCGGGTCCGCCCGTGGTGTCGATCTCAACCACACGGCTGATGCCGATCGCGTTGGGGTTGGCGCAAGTGGCCTTTGTCGGCGCGGGGGCCGGTGCGGCCTGCGGAACTGCGCCCTTGGTGGCCGCGCTCTGCGGCCATGCTGCGGTAGAGGTACACAAGGCAACTGCGCCTGCGAAGATCAATCCTGCTGCAACCCGCATCTGATTCCCCTCACATTGTGATCCCCGCTCGGCCGCGGCTTTGTGCCATCGCCCGAGCCACGTCCCTAAGATCATCATAGCCTAGTTGGACATGCGCCGCCACGGCAACGGCGTGATCGTCGGCCAAGTCGGTTAATTCGGCTTCGCGCAGGTTCCTGCTTTTCCCGATGTTCGAGGGAACTGTACCTCGACCGTTATGGCCCGGCCGGACACCAAGGCAGCGGCAGCAACGGCAGATAGTGCCGGTTCCATTCACACGTTGATTCCGGGCCGTTGCGCTTGAAGGTGTATTTCACCGGCTCAGCCTGGCCGACAGCGATATGCAGCCCGAATAGCGTGGCGGCAATGGGATTGGCCCATCTGTGAAAGCGCAGATCGCGGAAACGATCGAGCAGGATTGCTCCTGCAAGGATAATCAGGGGATCGGTGAAGATGAAATATTCGGATTTCAGCCCGCGCCGCACGCCAAGCGCGTCTACTCCGATCGCGGCCAGCAGAAGCACGGTGGCCTGAATCGCAGTGCGCCTCTCGCCGCGTCGCCACGCATACAGAATGCCGGGTACGATCAGCCAGGTGAGGAACACGGTGGGTCGTGGCGAGGAGTGCAGCACGAAGCTGTAGCGCGCAAGAACCGATGCGATCCCATCGAGCAGGAGCAAGAGAATTCCCGAGAGGCCCGGGCCGTTCGCGACATCGGCGGTGCTTGCATCCGCAAAGGTCAACATCCGTTCCAGCGGATTGATCACAGCAATCACATTATTGGCGTTGTATTCGAGATTGAGCGCGAGCAGCGCAATCGAAGCGCCGGCGACCACCGCAAACATCGAGGCCAGCGTCTCGGGGACGCTGATCCGCCAGATCACGGCAAAGGCGATCATGCATCCGCCAATCAAAACCACCAGCGCGGCCTGATAGATGCCGAAGCGGCCCAGCAACAACGGCTGGAAATGCATGGCGTCGAGCAAGTTGCGGTCAAGACCGATGGCGATGAGCGGCCACGCGACCCATGCCGCAGCGGTCGCGGCGAGGGCCGCAATGCCCACGGCCAGCCAGGCCGCGTGGGTATTTTTCCAGAACGCGCCGCTCGTGCTTTGCACACCGCCGAACGGAATCGCAATCAGCGGCAATACACCGATTAGTAAAATGGCCTGCACCTTGTTCTCAAGTCCCAGCACGCATAAGGCTGCGGCGACCGCGATGGCGAGCGGACGCGCAACGCCGGCGCGGCGCCCGACCACGATCAGGATCATGAGCGCAAAGATGACCGGGCCGGCGGCGACCAGCTCGCTACGCAAAATGCGCGAGTGCACGGCAATGCCACCCGAAAACGCGAACGCGAACGTTGCGATCAGCGCGACGCGCCAGTCACGCACCACGAAGCGAACAAGAGCCGCAAAAATCAGTACACAGCCGGTCGCGATCAGCCAAGCGAGAATCCGCCCGGCGCGTACGGCGCCGGTCATCGCAGTGTCGAACGCCGCCGCATTGGAGGCCGACGGAACAGCCGAGAGCGAATAGGCATCAAGCAAGTCGAAAGCATGCAGCAACCGAAACCAAAGCTTGACCGCGAGGATTGTAATGTACGCCGGGTGATCAAAATACTGCTGCGGCTTGCCGTCGTTAAGGACAAGGGCGTTGTAGATCACCATGAAATCCATGTCGGCGTTGCGCCAGTAAATCAGCGCGTAGCCGAACAGGAAAAACGACGCCGCGAGGCCCGCGACGATCGCCATCAGCCCCCATCGCCAACCAAGAAAGGTGAGGCGGTCGAAGGTATCTTTCGCGGCAATGGTCTGTGGCTTGGCCGTTGAGGCAGGGATGGAAAACTGGTTCATACCGACGGTCATCTGGCGCACTTCCGGTCCTTAGCGACGGCGGCCGAAAAGGCCAAGCCCTTTTCAGGGCTCGATCAAGCTCATGCTTTGGATCATGATGCGATTAAGTTGAATCACGTCATGATCCCATCTCTTTGTTTGCGCGTGATCTTTTCGGAAAACCGGTCCCCACTTTTCCGGATCATACTTTAGCGCAGCGAAACGATGAAGTCCGTTCCCTCGCCGGTTTCCCCTGCCGCGATGCCTTGATCGGAAACGATAATCGAACCGCCTGTCGAAAGCGTCTCGGTTATGCGTGCCATCGCATCCGCGGGGATGGTGAGGCGATCGAGGGCTTCGGCGGCACTGTCTGGCGTCGGAACCGCCTTGATCTCGCCCGCGCCCGCCATCTTCCGTCGTCGCGATACGCGCTCGTCTTCGTCGCGCCGCTCGGCATTTCGGGTTGGCGCGGGCAGCGAGACCACCGACCAGTGCAGGACATTGGCGTCATCTTTGTCGGTCTGCGCTGTAAACACGTGGGTCCCCAGCGGCCGGTCGCTCGGGGCGATCACTATCGGCACGTCGAACAGCGGCGCGAAATTCTGGCGCACATAAAGCTTTGAGTCCTTGCGGCTGACGAGTACCGCGATTTGACCGGCGCGCTTTGGCGCGGTTGCCACGGCTGGATCATGTTTCGAGGTCGGCGCCTTCTCGGCGTCTGGCACGGCGGACGGAATTTTTGTTATGTCCGGAACACTCGTGCTGGCGGCGGTTGCTGCCTTGATGTTCGCAGCAGGCGTGGCCGTCTCACGGGACTTGATTTCGGAAGCCGCGGTTTCGGAAGATTTGGTTTCGATTGGCTTGGAGTCGACGGCAGCAGCCATCTCGCCGTACTCCGCGCTGGTTGTTCCAAACTCCGATCTTGCAGCTTCAGATTTCGCGTCGACGTTCGATGCATCGGCGGGCTCTTCGCGCGGCGAGGCATTGCCTCCGGAGGGCACCGCATCGGATATCGTGACCGCGGCTTTGGTGGTTGGCAGCAAAGCGCCGGCATCCGCGGTATGGGTCTGATCGTGCAACGGCGAGGTAGCCGCGGCCGCGTCGGTCGCCTTGTCGGCTGTCGCGGCGGCAGGTGCATCCGCATTCGGATCGTTGGCGGCGATCGGCTGTGGCACGACCTTCTGTGTCACCAGCGGCGGATGCGAAAAGCTGACGGGGGTCATCTCGCCAGGCGTGACGACCACGCGGGCGCCCATCTTGGTCCAGTTCCACATTTTCACCGCAAAGGCCATCGGCATGCGGATACAGCCATGCGATGCCGGATAGCCGGGGAGCACGCCGGCGTGCATGGCGATGCCCGACCACGTAATCCGCTGCATATAGGGCATCGGCGCACCGCTATAGATATTCGAGCGGTGGAACTTCTGTTTCTGAATGACGCTGAAAATGCCCATCGGCGTCGGATGACCACGCATGCCCGTGGAAATCGATGTTTGCGCGAAAAATCCGTTGGCATCGTAAACCCTGAGAGTTTGCCTTTCGATCGAGATTGCGATGATCAGCGGTCCCTGCGGTTTGGCGGATTCCTTCACCGTCGCCTCGATCTTTTTCCCCTGACGACGCCGTGGCTTCTGCCGCACCTGGGGAACCGCCGGCTCCGGCTGCGAAAACCCGGGATCGGAATCTGACCAGGAAAAAAGCGCGGCCTTCGCCGGGGAGGCGGTGCCGATTGCTGCTGCCGCAGTCAAAACGGCCATTCGCCAAAACGAATTTGAAAACGGCGCGCGGTGTAACAGGTAATTTTTGGCTCCAAACGCTTCCGGCCGTCCTGCCGCAACCGAAGCCCCGAACTCACCCACGCGCGTCATCCTCGAATCCCCTGCTATTGCTATTGAGTGTTGCAGACGAGATACGCGTTCACCAGCGTAGCGCTGCCGATTCCCATAAGTTTTCGTCCCCAAGCGTAGCAAAAAAGCCTCACATTGAGTTAACGGCGCCAGCAGTCTGCTGCTGGCAACCTTCCTGCAGGACTTCGCTGCACCTACATGGGTGGAAACCCCCGCCTACGGAGATATCCATGACGCTCCAAGCCATAAGCCAACAAGCCATAACCCAATACGACACAAGGCAGAGGTACCTCGCTTTGCTGGTGCTTGCCATGGCTCTGTGGACGGGCTCGCCGGCATTCGCAGCCGATGAGCCCGATCTCATCTTCCGACGCTCGACCGTTTTCAAATGGGTCAGCCCGAACGACAAACTCGCGACTTATGGCATCGACGATCCGGAGGTCGAGGGCGTGGCCTGTCATTTTACGGTGCCGGAGAAGGGCGGCTTCAAGGGCTGGCTGGGTCTTGCCGAGGAAGTCTCGGACATTTCACTGGCTTGCCGCCAGATCGGCCCAATTCATTTCAAGGACAAGATGGAGCAGGGCGACGATATGTTCCGGCAGCGGCGATCTCTGTTCTTCAAGAAAATGCAGATCGTACGCGGCTGCGATGCCAAGCGGAACGTGCTGGTCTATATGGTCTATTCAGACAAGCTGATCGAAGGATCGCCGAAGAATTCAACGTCTTCGGTACCGATCATGCCTTGGGGAGCCGGCGATAGCGCGGTTCAGAAATGTGGCGAATTCATTCAGTGACCAAACTCCATCAGTGACCGGATTTTGAATCACGCCATCGTTACCGCTTCACCGAAACGGAGCGCGGACGGACCCATGCTTCAGGCCGAGCTTTGGAGTCACGACAGCCCACCAACTGTACGAATTTTTGCGGAACCGATTCATTGCCGCGGCCGCTGTCGCCGCGTTGCTGCGACATGGCGCCACAAATCGTCCCACGCGCCGTTTTCAGGGGTGCCTTCCGCAGTTCGGAAGAGCTGTCGCTCCCTGCCAAACATTCAACTATCGGCCCGATGGGTTTGCCGATCGCGGTTTTATTGCCAACATCGATGTTGCCATTGCCCACGACTGCCATCCTTGGTTTGGAAATCTATCACAACGCGCAACTGCTCAGAAAAGTTGCACGCCGTTCGATTGAGTCGGCACACCGACGCTTTGGTTCACCGCGTCAGGCTGCCTGGGGCTTCTCCACCAGAGAAAAGTTAAAAAGTTGGTCGGAACATCGAACCGGCCGCTCTATGCGGCGGGGCGCGAATGAACGACTGCGGCGGACGCCCTAATGAAAGACGTGGGCCCGCTGGTGGTAAATTTCGCACGTCACTGAAATGATTGGGTTTTCGGAAGAGTGGATCACAAGGGCTGTCCCCCGCGAAACAATCCTGCTGCGCGACAAACCATTATCCTCGTCTTATTTCTTGGTTCCCGGTCGAGGAATGCATTTTTGCACGCGAAAGACTCCCGTTGCGGTCATTCGTGCCCCGGAAACTTCCTTGATTTGGCCTTGCGGACACGATCCGTCGTCGACTTGAATACGCTGACCAAGGCGTAGATCCGTAATGTCCTGCTCCCGCGCCACATGAGCGGCCATGGCAGCGGATGCAAGCGCGAACAGCGCCAAAGCGCCAAACAACAGGGTGGAGAAATGCTTGATGTATGATGCAGCGTTCATCGGCAGCGGTCAGTCACTTGTTTTGTATCTTCAAGCCGTTCGGACCAACATTGATCTGCAGGCCCTCCGGTTCCTTCTTGGTCTGGTAAAGGTTGTAACCCAGTACGCCCACCGCGACGATCAGAGCGCTGATAATGAGGAAGAGCATATTACGGTTGCCGAGCATCCGGTCTCTCCATGGCGCGCGCGATTTCACTGCAGTGTATTGGCACGCTTGCGATTCTGAAAGCGCCAACTGGATGGTGGCGCCATAAACCCCATCGATACCAAACGAAAAAATCCTCGATGCATCGACACCAATTTCGACACGCAGCCTGCGGCAAGGCTACTGCGCTGTTCATTGCGGAGTAGGGGGTGTGAAGGTAGTTTAGCGTCACCTCGTATCCCGAACGTGGCGCCGCGTTGTTCCAAGGCCGCCGATACAATCCAAGAAAAACGGGAGGGCTATCGAATATGAATCTGCTTGAAAAAATTCATTCGATGCAAATACCTTTCGCGCAATTAAAGGGCGTGACATTTACCGAAGCTGGAAAGGACCGCGTGGTTGCGCGGATGCTGGTGCGGCCGGATCTATGCACACTCGGTCATACCGTTCATGGCGGCGCGATCATGGCGTTTGCGGACACGGTCGGCGCCGCGGCGACCATCATCAATTTGCCCGACGACGCGAAAGGCACCACCACGATCGAGAGCAAGACCAATTTCATCGGCGGCGCGAGGGAAGGAATGACTGTCATCGCGACAGCGACGCCGGTGCATCGCGGCCGGCGCACCCAAGTCTGGCAAACGCGGCTGGAGACTGAAGAAGGCAAGCTGGTCGCGATCGTGACCCAAACGCAGATGGTGCTCTGAGAGTTGGTTTCGTGTGCGCTATGCCGCGAAATGTGCCGATGACGGCATCATCATCGTTGCTTATATCAAAAACGGCGGGCTGCGCGCCGTGGCGGAACTCCATCCGCCGGGTCAATTGCCCGGCGGCTTGCCAGAGATCGCTTTCAGCGTTGAGACGCGCGCGCCGACGGGACGTTGGCAGCATCCGCCGCTAGGAATTCTTCTGACTTTGGAACCAGTCCATTAGCTGAACTCCATTCCAGTGCACGACACCTTCAAAACGGTTGATGTAGTCATAGGCTGCCTTGAGATGCCGGATGCGATGCGGCATTCCGCTAATGTACGGATGAACCGCGATCGCCATCACCTTCGCACGGTCCGCGCTTTCCTCGTAAAGCTGGTCGAAAGTGTCGGTGATCCGCGTGGTCCAATAAGAACTTTGATGCTGGTGAATCATCATCACCGGAATGTCGTTCTGTTCGACCGTGTACGGCAGAGTGATGAGCGGACCGTGGGCGGTAGATATTTCCGTGGGCTCGTCGTCGTGGACCCAGTCGCCAATATAACGGATGCCGGCCTTGGCGAGCAAATCCGGCGTTTCGAAGGTTTGGGTCAAGCCGGGTCCAAGCCATCCGACCGGACGCGAGCGCGTGAATTTTTCGATGACGTCGAGCGTGCGTTTGATCATCGCGCCCTGGTCTTCGAGCTTGTGCATCGGGATCTGGTCGTAGGCGTGCGCCATGAATTCCCAGCCGGCGTCGCGGGCCTGTGCGGCGACGCGCTCGTAATCTTCGCAGACGCGCGCGTTGATCGAGAGAGTAGGGCGAATGGCCAATTGTTCGAAAAGCTTGAAGAAGCGCCAAACGCCGACGCGCATGCCGTATTCGTGCCAACTCCAGTTCGGCACATCCGGCATCAGCGGCTGTCCGCTCGGTGGCGACAGGAATGCGCGGGGCATCGGCCGATTGATATCCCATACCTCCAGATTAACGATTGACCAGATCACGATCCGGGCGTCGCCAGGTAACTTCAGGGCGGGGCGGTCGACGATTGCTGAATAAGGTGCTCGTTCTCGCGGAATCATTTTAGGCCTTTCGAGTGGGCGTCGTTGAAGGGGACGGCGATCAACCGAGCTTTCCAGTATGTGCTTCCAGCAACGCCCAGGTTCGATCGCCAAACTTGCCCTTCCAGGATTCGTAAAATCCTGCGGCCTTCAATCTTTCCCTGAACGGTGCTGATTCCGGCGTGTTAAAGATGAGTCCTTTGGCAACGAGATCGTCTTTCACGCTATCGTTCAACGCGCGGATGGCTGTCCGCTCCTGCATCGTGGCGTCCTTGATGTGTTTTGCGACAATGGTTTTCATCGCATCCGGTACATTTCCCCAAGCGCGTTTGTTGGCGACGAGCCAGTAACCGTCCCACATGTGGTTTGTGATAGAGACATATTTCTGCACCTCGAACATGCGCAGGATCAGGATCAGCGCGAGGGGATTTTCGTGACCCTCCACGACACGGGTTTGAAGCGCGGAATAAGTCTCGGCGAGATTGATGCTGGCCGGAGAGGCGCCAAAAGCGGTAAACAGGGACACCCACAGCGGACTTGGCGGCACTCTAATTTTAAAACCTGAGAGATCTGCGACCGAGGTGATGGGATGTGAGCTGGCGGTGATTTGGCGAAAGCCGTTGTCCCACATATGTTCGAATGCATACAGGTTCGCATTGCCAATGCTTTCGCGGACATGCGCCCCGAGATCTCCGTCCATTGCGCCCCAGATCTGATCGTAGTTTTGGAAAGCGAATCCGATGCCGTTGATGGCTGACACGGGTGTCAGCGTCGATAAAACCAACGCAGAGACCGCAAAGAGTTCGAGCGCACCGTTGCGTACCTGAGAGAGCATGTCGGTATCGGAGCCGAGAGCGCTGTTGGGGAAAAGTTGTAGTTCCACTTTTCCGTCGCTGTCCGATTTGATGCGTTCCGCTGCCTGCGCCATCGCGACGATCATCGGGTGAGTGGGCGGATTGTTGTTGCCAAATTTAAGAACGTATTCGGCGGTCTGCGCACGTGCAGGCCTTACGAACGGCGCAGCGAGAATTGATGCCGTAAGGGCGCGCTGAATGAAAATCCTGCGATTTGCAACGGTCATGGGCACCTCATTTTGTAATTATGGAATAATAATTCAAGCAATGTTCGTGCCATCGGGTTTTGGGCTGAGAAATTTACTGTAGAGATATTTGTCCGGACAGGCGGAGAAGGTTGCATTATGGAATTATTATTCTAGAATGAAATTCGGTTTTTGCAAGGAGCATTAAGAAGTCATGATCACGATCTGGGGGCGGAAGACGTCGGCCAATGTTCAAAAAGTTCTTTGGCTCTGTGACGAAATCGGCGTGAAGTTTGAGCGCAAGGATGTCGGTGGGCCATTTGGCGGCCTCGATAGACCGGAGTTTCTGGCGCTCAACCCCAATCAGGTGATTCCTGTGATCCGGGATCATGATGTCGTCGTGTGGGAGAGCCACGCGGTCATGCGTTATCTTGCTGCGAAATACGGCCCTGAAAGTATCTATCCCACCGAGCCGCAGGTGCGATCACACGTCGAGCGTTGGCTTGATTGGCAGCTTGGAACGCTATCTCCTGCCATCACGCCGGTTTTTATTTCGCTGTATCGAACGCCGGAAGCGGAGCTCAACGCAGATGCGTTCGCTCGTCAAGTTTCGGTTCTCACAAAAACGCTGGTTTCGCTCGACAGCCAGATGTCGGGACGACCGTATCTCGCAGGCGAAGAATTGACCATTGCCGACATTGCATTTGGCAACTCGATCTGGCGCTGGCTTGCTTTTCCGATTGCTCGCCCCGAGTTGCCCAACTTGCAGGCGTGGCAAGCCCGTGTCGTATCGCGACCCGCGTACCAAGCCCATGTTGCGCAACCGGTCAGCTAATCGTGCTGTGTCAAGTCGAGCCCAGCAATGCGGCCGGCGGTGACGTCTTGAGCTTGGCAGCAGGTCTGCTGTGGTGAATGAGGCTGCACAAACACGGAGCGTCGGAATGCCGGACTTGATTATTCATCACTATCCGCAGTCCCCGGTTTCGGAGAAGCTGCGGCTGGCCATGGGATTGAAGAAGCTCGTTTGGCGATCTGTCGAACAAAGCCGGCTTCCCGACCGTCCTGAGTTATCTTTGATGACCGGTGGCTACCGCCGCCTTCCCGTGTTGCAGATAGGTGCCGATCTCTACTGCGACACTCAGTGCATTTTTCGCGAACTCGAACGGCGAGTTCCTAACCCGACCTTCTTTCCGAACAAGGAGACGGGTTTGCCGTTTGCGATGTCGAGGTGGACGGACGGTGTAATGTTTGAACTGGCGATGCGCGTGTCCTTTGCACCCATCACCGACAGTCTTCCGCCCGCGCTGGTCGCGGATCGGACTCGGCTTTACCTCGGACCGAACGGCGATTTCAAACGTGAAGTGGCGGACCTGCCGCACACTTTGGCGCAGCTGCGCGCGCAATTGGGCTGGCTTGAAGAAAGGCTTTCCTCTGGCTCCAACTTCATGCTGGGCGATCAGGCAGGGCTTGCTGATGTGTTGGCCTGGTTCATCGTCTGGTTCCTGCGGGGGCGCAATGCTCAGGCCGACGAATTGTTGTCGGAGTTTCCGATGCTGGGTGCATGGGAGCTGCGCATGAAATCCATCGGATATGGCTCGTCCTCGCCTATGACCCCGCTGGAAGCGCTGGCGGTTGCGAAAATGGCCGTACCGGAATCTCCTGTGAACACTGATCCCCGCGATCCCCAAGGGTTGAAGCTTGGCTTGCGGGTAGCGATCACGCCTTTGTCTGAAAGTGGCGAAAGCCCGATCGAAGGCACTATCCGCTCTTTTGATCGCGACACGATTGTACTGGGACGCAGTCATCCGGACTGCGGAGACGTCGCCGTCCATTTTCCGCGCGTCGGTTACCGGGTGACCATTCTGTAGAGATGGCCTCCGAGTTCTGCATTGTAGCGGCTTGTTCGGCGCACGCTGTCGTCTATGTTAGGGCTAGGCTCGATTAGGAGTGGTAGGTTTGGCTCGTCCGCGAAATTTCGACCCATTGGTTGTTCTTGATTCCGCAGTTGCCGCCTTTTGGCAGTACGGGTTCGATGGGACAGCGATGGAAGCGCTATGCGATGCCATGAATCTGGGCCCGGGTAGCCTTTACGGCGCCTTCGGCGGCAAACGCGAACTCTTTCTGGCGTCGTTGGATCGGTACATGGAGCAAGTCTCCAGAGATGCGATCCAGCGAATTGCCGCTCCGGCGTCGGGACTGGAAGGTATCAGCGCGTACTTCGGTAATCTGGTCAATATGATTGCGGATGGGCGCAGGCTGCGCGGTTGTTTGCTGACAAACTCTCTCATTGAGCTGGGAGATCGCGACCCGATGGTCTCCGAAAAGGTCATGCTCAACATGGCCCGGCTAGAGACCGCATTTGCCAGTGCGCTGACCCGGGCGAGCGCCGCCGGCGAGATCGCCCCTGAACCAGGAGCCAAGGCCGCGGGATACCTTGTTTGCGTTGTCCAAGGTCTCAATGTGCTGGCGAACACGCGGCCAAGCCGGCAGATGCTGGAGCAGATCGTTACGGCGACGCTTCGCGCCCTTCAGTGATTGTTTCCAGCCGAGACGTCCGCCATTCAGGGCCGCCAGTTCAGGTGCCGGTGCGCTTGTCGTTGCCGAATTTCCTGATCACCCGGCGCTCGACCACGACGGAGCGTTGCGCGCCTTGTTCGCCTGCGATCACCCGCGTCGATGAACGCGCGGAGAGCCGTCCGGCTTTCTTCACTTCGGCAATCACGGATTCGATCGGCAGCCCCATCAGCGAAGCGGCGATTTCAGCCTGCTCGTTCTGATCGTCGGTGATGCCGATCGCGGCGAAGATGGCTTCATCCAGCGTCGGCGGATCGTGCCGGACGCGCCGCGGTCCATATTTGGTATTCCAGTCTTCGCTCATCGGGGCCCCTCGTTTGATCCCGGATACCTAGAACCCTCTATGTTGCATTGCAATATGAAATTCGTGTGGCAATCCAGCTATGCATTCCTTCGTTCGTGCTCCTGGCCCGTGATCGTCATGGAATTGATTCGCCGGCGGTTGCGAAGTCGACGGGCTGCTGGGGCCAGCGTTTCAGCGCGGCATGTCCGGCATCGGTAAGGACATAAATGCCGCGTTCGGCGCGATCGAACCAGCCATAGACGTTGTGCAATAGAATTTTCGCGGCATCGGGAAACTCAGGCTTGAGATCCCGCACCCGCCGCGGACCTGCCGCCAGCGCCGCCGCGCAGGCCAGTGCCTGCTGGCGATAGGCCGTCATGATCGGCTCGCGTGTGCTTCCGCCCAACACCGGATCGCCCTTGCGCCGCCGATGTTCGGTGACCAGGCGCGAGCGTTTCTTGGGATTGCGGCGCGGGCTTGTTGTGGGCGGTTTGACGATCACCTCGACGTCGCCGGTGTTGGTGACGGCGAGCATGCCAAATCCGAGCCGGCGGCAGAGGTTGCGATACCGCGCGTCGCTCTCGCGTCCCTTGCCGCGCGCGGACAATTTGGCGGCCAGCCAGACCTCGTCGCAGGCACCGGCGCGCTCGACCGCCTGCAGCACCAATTCGAGATTGAAGGAAAGCTTTAATTCGCCAATCACGACGATCGGAGGATCGTCATCGCTCAACGCCACGAGGTCGCAGCCGCCGATCTCGCCCTTGACCGTGAAGCCGAGGTTTTCCAGGAAGCGTTTGACGGGCAAATAAAGCGAGGTTTCCAAGGGGGCTCCGGTGTCGAGCCTTGGCGACTCAGTGCTTAAGTTTAACCCGGATCGCCCTCGGCAGGGCGATTTGATCGAACGACACCGAACGGGCTATCGCGCTTTCGGGAGCCGCATTCCGCAATGAACGGCGCAGCACATTCGCCGATCATGCTCTCTGTTTCTTGAGTATGATCTCCGGGCAAACGCTACGCGTTTGTCCCGAGGGAAAATCGGTTCCCATTTTTCCGGATCATGCTCTAAACCCGTCCGCTCACTGGAAGCAGGGCGCCCGTGACGGCGCCGGCGGCATCGCTTGTGAGAAACAGGATCACCTCCGCCAGTTCTTGCGGCGTCACCCATTTGCCGAAGTCCGCGTTCGGCAGGCTGGCGCGATTGGCGGGAGTGTCGATGATCGAGGGCAGCACGGCGTTGACGGTGATCTTTCCTTTCCACTTCGAAGCCAGCGCCTCGGTAAGGCGATGGACGCTGGCCTTGGATGCGGCGTAGGCGCCCATGCCGGAGCCTGCCTGCAGTGCGCCGATCGCGCCGATGTTGACGATCCGGCCTGCGGGGGAAGCGGCGAGATGCGGAAGCGCCGATCGCGACGCGTTCAGCGCGGTGAGGACGTTGAGCGCATACATGAGCTGCCAGGTTTCGGCTTCACCCTCGGCGACCGTCTCGCAGACAAAACCGCCGGCGATATTGATCAGCGCGTCCAACCTGCCGAAATGCGCCGCGACGGCGTCGATGGCGGTTTTGGTCTGCGTCGCGTCCGAAAAATCGACGCCGCCAAGTTCGATACGATTTTCTGTCCCCCGGATTTGCGAAGTCGCGCGGTCGACGCCTGCTACGCGCGCGCCTCGCGCCAGGGCCGCTTCCGCGACCACCTTGCCGAGCGCGCCAGACGCGCCGGTCACGACAACGACTTTTCCGTCCATGAATAGGTCTCCGGCGAGGCGGTACGACGCGTACCCTATCGTCAGGCGAAATTCACTTGCAATGTTCTGGAAATGCAGATCGGCGCCCACGCTCGCCAATCGTTAAAATTTGCCGGGGTTTCGTAAGCGGACTGCAGAAACATCCCGGTATAGCTCGATGCTGTTCATTCCAAGGGCTGGAACACATCATGATGAGACATCTGCCTGACCATGGTTTACCGCTTATTCAGCTCAAGGAGCAGCGGCGAGATTTGATTGTCGCCTTGCAAAATCGCAACGGTCCCGTCAGCGGCTGGGAATTGATGCAGATCGCCGCCGTCCAGCAGGCGATCTCGGCGTTCGAGGACGTCATCGCCGATCTCGATGCTGAAATGGAAGCGGCCGCGTAGGGCAGTTTTTATACTTCTCGGTCTGGTCTATACTCGCCTTTCAACGGGGGCGAACATGGATCGATACAAGATCATTATTTTCGGCACGGCGTTATTGGTCACGGGAGTCGCAACCACTTCCTCATCCGCGTTCGCGCAGACATTCCAGAGCTATCGCTGCGCTGACGGCTCGAAATTCCTCGTCGGATTTTTTCAATACGATTCGCGGGCGCACCTGCAGATCGATGGCAGGGCGGTGACGCTGGCCAGGCGTTTGGCACTCTCTGGAGCGCGCTATTCCGGCGGCGGCGTGACCTTGAAAATCACCAAGACGGGCACCACGGTCAAGCACGCCAGGCGGCCGACGACGGTGTGCGAGCTGTCGTGACGCGGCTACGTCAAGGCTTCGGTCTTGAGGTCAATGCTCGCGCCCCGGCGTTGACTCCTGGATGGCCGCTTCGTGATACCAGCTGTCGCTGCACGCGGCTTCGCTAACCTTCGAGGAAGCAAGATCGTTTTTGATTTCCTCAACGCGACGTGTGCCGGCGGCCGAACGGCCCCCGGCGGGGAATTGGTAGATCTTGGCGGACCCGTGATTCAAACTCGTGTTCATCGTCGTCTCCCCTGATGTCGCTGCACGCAAACTCATGCTGCGCCCGACTCGTTCTCGACTGGTTACTGAATCCGATATCGGCGGTGCTCGCCGCCAGTGCAACCTGATTAAAACGAAAGCGTTTCCTGTATAAAATATAGGCATTTTTATTTTTGATCGTGAGGAAGCAAAGTCCCGCTGGTGAACGTTTGGGCTATCGCCAAGGTTGCGGGGGCGCACGGCTTTCTTTATGAATGTTGCTGGCGAATGGCGCGGTTTTAATCGGAACGATAAGACAGGCCATGGACTGCTGCGTAATGGGGCGTATTCCGGACGTAAGCCGGGCCGTCTGATGCGCCGCCGATAACGCAACCCGTGCGTCTTTGCCGCACCTCAATGCGGTGCGAAGGCGAAATCCAGAAGCCATTTTCCCCTCGCGGCGGGCCTTCCGATGCTTGTCGATTGGCACGTTAAATGCTCGGTAAGGACTGGCCGATGGTGGCCAGGTACGCTCAGGGTAACGGCAGGCTTCTGGAGGCAGGTTTCGGTTTTCTACTTTTTACATCATCAACTCATGAGAGAGCTCCATGACAAAGTATAAGCTCGAGTATATCTGGCTCGACGGATACGCGCCGACACCGAACCTGCGCGGCAAAACCCAGATCAAGGAATTCGGTTCATTTCCGACGCTGGAACAGCTTCCGCTGTGGGGCTTCGATGGAAGTTCGACCATGCAGGCCGAGGGCCATAGCTCCGATTGCGTGCTCAAGCCGGTCGCTGTTTTCCCGGACGCCGGTCGCATCAACGGCGCGCTGGTGATGTGCGAAGTCATGATGCCCGACGGCAAGACCCCGCACCCGTCGAACAAGCGCGCCACCATTCTCGACGACGAAGGCGCTTGGTTCGGCTTTGAGCAGGAATACTTTTTCTACAAGGACGGCCGTCCGCTCGGCTTTCCCTCAAGCGGCTATCCCGCGCCGCAGGGGCCATATTACACCGGCGTCGGTTACAGCAATGTCGGTGATATCGCCCGCAAGATCGTGGAAGAGCATCTCGACCTCTGCCTCGCCGCCGGCATCAACCATGAGGGCATCAACGCCGAAGTCGCGAAGGGCCAGTGGGAATTCCAGATTTTCGGCAAAGGCTCCAAGAAGGCTGCTGACGAAATGTGGATGGCCCGCTACCTGATGCAGCGGCTGACCGAGAAGTACGGTATCGACATCGAGTATCACTGCAAGCCACTCGGCGATACCGACTGGAACGGCTCCGGCATGCACGCCAACTTCTCTACCACCCATATGCGCGAAGTCGGCGGCAAGGACTATTTCGAGAAGCTGATGGAAGCGTTCAAGGTGAACCGCGAGGATCACATCGCGGTCTATGGTCCGGATAACCATCTGCGGCTGACCGGCAAGCACGAGACCGCTTCGATCCATCAGTTCAGCTTCGGCATTGCCGACCGCGGCGCCTCGATCCGAGTGCCGCACTCTTTCGTTAATAACGCATACAAGGGTTATCTCGAAGATCGTCGCCCGAACTCGCAAGGCGACCCCTACCAGATAGCTTCCCAGATCCTCAAGACGATCGCTTCCGTTCCAACCTCCGCGAAGGCGGCCGCGGCCTAAAGCGTTCGAGCGACCTGCGACGGGGACGTGGGGGCGTCTCCGGCCGCAATCTGATCCGCCAAAGCGCCTGAGCGTTTTGGCGGATCATTGCGTTTAGGGCTTCAATGTTTTCGATTGCGCCCGCTTCCATTGCACCGGTTTGCACCTTTGCTAGAACGGACTTCCTTGTGAGCCTAATTGGCAAAGCCATGGGCAGGAATCGCTGATGGAAAATGTCGTTCGCCTGCTCTCGACGCTTGCCTTGAGGGGAGCGGTTCGCAGCCTTGCCGGGCCATATGAGGTGGAAGGTGGCGTGCGCATCGATGCTGATTTTGCGCCGACGCTGGGCTTGTTGGATCGCCTGCGCAACGGAGAGAGAGCGGACGTCGTCATTCTCACCCGCGAAGCACTCGACGATCTCGCCGCGAAGGGAATGGTGGTCGCCGACAGCTGCATCGACCTGGCACGCTCCTTTGTCGGTATCGCGGTAAAAGCGGGGGCCGCTCATCCTGACCTCGCGACGGAATCCGCGCTCCGCGCGACGTTGCTCGGCGCCCGCTCGGTGGCGTATTCCCGCATCGGCGCCAGCGGCATTCTCTTCGCGCAACTAATCGTGCGGATGGGGATCGCGTCGGAAATTAATGCGCGGGCTCGGATCATTCCGTCAGGCTTCACCGCCGAACTTCTTCTCACCGATGAGGCAGACCTCGCCGTACAACAGCTCAGCGAGTTGAAACAGGTCGGCGGTGTCGAAGTGGTCGGCCCGATCCCGTATCACTTGCAAACTCCCGCCGTGTTTTCAGCCGGCCGCATGGCCGCGTCCAACAACGTGGCTCAAGCCGACGGATTGCTGAAATATCTAGCCTCGCCCGAAGTTGCGCCCGTGTTGCGGGAGTGCGGGTTGGAGCCTTGAATTTGGAGGTGGCGGTGGGATTTGAGCGGGAGGTAAACTTGTTATGCTCGCGACGGCGGGTACCCAGTACGCGCTGGGATCAATGATAAACAACAACTCGGCGTTCAGATTTTGTTTTGCTTGATCCGGGCTACGGCTTGCAGACCGCGCCGGACTGGAACGTCCAAGCATGCTAATGTGCTGTTACCATGGCCCATCGCATTCTCGTGTTTTACGGCTCATATCGGTCCGACCGTATGGGTATCCGCCTTGCGAATTTCGTGGTCGAAAACTTCCGTCGCCGCGGCGACGACGTGGAGTTGATCGACGCCAGGGCCGTCGGCCTGCCAATGCTCGACCGGATGTACAAGGAATATCCGAAAGGGCAGGCGCCTGCCGCGCTGGAAAAACTCGCAAGCCAAATCCGCCACGCCGACGGTTTTGTCTTTATCGCCGGCGAATACAATTGGGGCATCCAGCCGGGCCTAAAGAACCTCACCGATCATTTTCTCGAGGAATGGTTCTGGCGTCCCGCCGCCATTGCCAGCTATTCGGCCGGCCGCTTTGCGGGCGCGCGCGCCGCCACCGTCTGGCTCGGTACGCTCTCCGAAATGGGCATGGTGGTTATCTCAAGCACGATCGCGGTAGGCCCGATCGCGCAAGCTCTGTCCGCCGAGGGCAAACCGATCGGCGAAGGCGACAAAGCGCTTGAGCACGCATTTGCCCGCTTCGCCGATGATTTGGCGTGGTGGATGGAGGCGGCAAAAATGCAGAGGGAGAGAAAGACGCCGCCGTATTGAGCTTCGGGGCGCAAATAAGAAGGGTATGAGCCGGGTCTGTGTTGAAGGCGGATTACGTTGCGCTAATCCTCTCCATGCGCCCGTCCATTTCGGACGCGGCGAAGAGCAGATGTCGATAAGACCTTGCTGGCAATGGCTTGCCGGTCAGGTACCCTTGTATCGCCGAGCATCCGACCTCGAACAGAAGATCGCGCTGTTGCTTGGTCTCCACGCCTTCCGCCAGCACCGGTACGCCGAGGCTACGCCCCAGTCCTATCACGGCTCGGACGATCGCCATCGAGTGTCGATTGGTCATCAGGTCCGAGACAAAGGTACGGTCGATTTTGATCAGGTCAAACGGAAAGGAATGCAGATAGGAAAGCGAGGAATAGCCCGTTCCGAAGTCGTCGAGGGCGATGACGACACCTAACGCTTTGAGGCGATTCAGCACCGACAGCGCGCGGGAGAAATCATCGATGAGTATGCCTTCGGTAATTTCGAGTTCAAGCCGAGCCGGCCGCAATCCGGTTTCGATGAGGATTGAATGAACCAGCGAAGGAAGATCACCGTGCCGAAATTGTTTGGGTGAGATATTCACGGATACCTTGTAGGGGGTCACCCAGGTCGACGCTTCGCGGCAGGCTTCCCGGAGCGCCCATTCGCCCAACGACAAAATCAGATTAGAGTCCTCTGCCGCTTCGATGAAAAGCGCGGGCGAGACAGAACCGCGCTTGGGACTATGCCAACGAGCCAGCGCTTCGAAGCCGATGACCTTGTTCTTGGCTTCAAACTGCGGCTGATAATGCAGCGTGAGTTCGCCTTCGGCGAGAGCGTGTCTGAGATCATCCTGCAGCGCGCGACGTTCGCGCACCTGAATCCCCATTTGAGGCACGAAGATCTGGACGGTGCCCGGTTCGGTCGCCTTTGCCCGATAGAGTGCGACGTCGGCGTTGCTGAGCAGGGTTTCGCAATCGGTGCCGTGCTGGGGATATTGCGCTATTCCGATCGTCACGCCAACGCTGAGTCGGTGTCCGGCGATAGGAAGTTCGTCGTTCATGATGCTTAGCAGGCGGTGCGCTACCAGATTGGCGCACGAAAGCGTTTCGTCATCCGGAAGGATCATGGCGAATTCGTCGCCGCCGAAGCGCGCAATGAAGGCTCCCTCGGCACAAAGCGTCATTCTTTTTGCAAATTCCTGCAGCACGGCGTCGCCGGTGGAATGGCCATAGGTGTCGTTGATTTCCTTGAATCCATCTAGATCGAAACACATCAGGCTGACGCGACTTCGCGTAAGTTCCGCTTGATTCAAGGTCGCGGTAAAGCACTCATCGAAAGCTGCGCGGTTGGCGAGGCCGGTGAGAACATCGTGATGGGCCATGAACTCGATGCGCTTCTCCGCTTCTCGGCGGTCGGTCACATCCTCGAACAACCCGACGAGATGTTCCGGCTGCTCCGATGTACCGCGGATCGCCATCCGCCTGGAGGTTACCAGCCTGATCCCTTTCGTATGGCTAAACGCTGCATGGTCTTCCGAAATCACCGCGCCGTCAGTGAGAAGCGCTTGGTTGTCCAGGCGCAAGGAAAATTGGATCCTGTCTTCCGGAAAAACTTCGGACAGTGTCTTGCCGATGCATCCCGCGCGGGAAATTCCGTATAGTTCCTCGGCGGCTTTGTTGATCAGCGAAAACGTGAATGACTCAGCCCTCGCTCCCGGCTGCGGGATGTCCTTGACGATGATTGGAATCGGAACGTTCTCGATCACCGCATCGAGAAATTTCTTGGTCTTTGCCAACTGTTCGGCTGCATATTTTTGGTCGGTGACGTCGTGGATGGCGACGAGGCGCGCGTTGTGGCCACCGTAGTTCATCGCCTGGGAGTAAATGCAGACGTCCATGATCCGGCCGTCTGCCGCAAGGTGTCGCCACACGTTTTCTCCATCGTGGGTGCGCACAATGTTTGCGACCCGCGCCTTGAATTGCTCGCGCTCCTCGGGTGGCCTGATCTCGGTGACCTTGAGGGATAGGAACTCCTCCCGGCTGTAGCCGTACTTATCGATGGCTGTCTGATTTACTGCGATGAAGTCGAGGCTATGCTGATCGAATACCCACATTGGGACGGGATTGTTCTCGAAGAGCAGGCGGAACGAGGCTTCGCGTTTGACGCCCTCGGTGATGTCCTCGTGGGTCGCTACCCATCCGCCATCGGAGACCCGCCGATGCGTAACCTGAATCGAGCGTCCGCCCGGAGCCGGATTAATGACGCTTTCGCCGCGTGAAAGATGCTCCAACATACGCAAACAATGCTGGTCGACATCGCCTTGAAATGACCCGACTTCGCTTCGATGGGCGATCAGATCGCGAAAAGTGCAGCCTGGCTTCACCACATCGGACGACAACCCGTATATTTCGATAAATCGCTGGTTGCAGACCACAAGCCGATGAGATGAGTCGAACAACAACAGGCCTTGATTCATGTTGTTGACGGCGGTGTCCAGACGCAGCTTTTCCAGTGCGAGCCGTTCGCGCGATGATCGATGTTGCCGGGATAGCTGCCGAACGATGAGCGACAGGATGACGGCGATAACCAAGGCAGACAGAATAGCCGCAGCGATGAGAAACGTTGTTTGTGCCCGCCAGTTAGCGAGCGCCGAGGCTACGGTCGTCGTCGCCAGGACGGTCAAGGGAAACCGACTTAAACGCCGAACGGAGACCAGACGCTCTTGAGCATCGACGGGACTAATCACCCGAACGGTTTTGTGATCGGAATCAAACACGCTAACGTCAGGCGCTGACCTTGTTTTGAAATTTCGACCTATGATCTCCTCAACATGAGGATATCGTGCCAGCATGACCCCATCGCGATGCAGCATGGAAATCGCCGCATCTTTTCCGAGCGCCACCGCGGAGAAAAAATCTTCAAATCTGGTCGAAGAAAATCTTCGCGTAATGATCCCCAGAAATTCGCCGTTTGGCCCGGTTATTTTGCGAGCAACAATGGCTGCCAGGCCTCCGGAAATGCGGCTACGCACCAGCTCGATCTGGTAAGGCATCGCAAGCGAGCCTGCTTTGAGATCCTGGAAATAGGCTCGATCGGCGCTGCTGAGATCCGGTATGGGCCATACCTCCGATGAATTGATGAGCGTCCCGTCTGCGTCGTAGACGTTTACACCAGCAACGTCAGAGGACCCGCTGACTTTTGCCGTTATCTTCAAATGCATCGGGTATGTGGACATCTCGCGCTTGAAGTCGTCCGGCGAAGTCGTCCCCGCTAAACGAACTTGCGCGACGAGATCGTTTTGCACCGTGACAAAATCGTCAAGCTGCTGGTCAAAGTGGTGAGCGAGCAGCAGCACAGTATTTTCCAGCTCACGCTCAGTGTTTTCAAGCGCGCGGTCGCGAGTATTGCTGATCATTATCGCGGTGCCGGTCGCGATTGCCGCAATCAGGAAAATACCGCAAACGATAAGCATGCGAATGGGATCGCGTCGCTTCGGTGGCCGGGCAACACTTGATTTATTGGCTTTTGCGCCGGCAGAGCTTCTGCTCCGATTATTGTTATGCATTTCCAACTCCCCGTACGAATACGGATAAACTACCGAAGGTAGAGATCGCGTTAGCAATATCGGTTATCCGAACGTTAATTTGGAGCCGGTCCGGGCAGGGGGGGAAACCGCTCGTTAATGATAACGCGCTGGCTGAACGGGCTGAGAAGCTGTCCGCGGCGAGCCGCTCGGTGAGGGCGGTACGGCGCTGGAGCACGTGCTTCGAGTCACCGATGACCTGGCGTGGTGGAGGGAAGCGGTGAAGATTACCGGGGCAGAAGGAAGCCGCCGTATTGACGGTGAAGTGTGACGCAATAGCGAAAGCGTCTTGCGCCGACGGGTGCGCAAGCGCTTGCGCGATACGTGCACTATTCTGCCCTGCGAGCGGGCACGCAATTGTCGCGAAGGTGACCTGCCGTGGGCCTCAATTCTTTACAGGGCGAGGTCCAAAGCCTATCAGCCATACTGGGTGCACGGGGAGTGAAGCATGACCGACCCTGACGTCCAGGAGCTAGCGGCGAAGGTCGACGACATGGCCAATCCGGCGTTCCTTGCCGCGAGCATGATCGAAGAGCGCGCGGCGGACATCGTCGAAGCCCTGAACGACATCCCTCCGGAACTCGCCGTCGCGGTTCTGCTTCATCTGCCGCCGGATCGCGCTATCGAAGTCCTCGACCAGCCCGGGCTGGAAAGCGAGCCCGAACTGATCACGCTGATGCCGCGGGAATCCGCCGCGAAGCTGCTTGCCGGCGTGTCGGCCGACCGGGTCGCGGACATCTTCCGTCAGGTAAAAGAGCCGCATTGTTCCGAGCTGCTCGATCTGTTGGACCCCGACACCCGGGTCAATATCCGCCGTCTGCTGGAGTATCCGAAGCACACCGCCGGATCGATTATGACGACGGAATTCGCCAGCGTTCCCTCGACCTACACCGTCGAGCAGACACTCGACTATATCCGTCATGTGGAAAGCAGCCGGGAAACCGTCTACGCGATCTATGTGCTGGATCCCCTCAGCAAAAAGCTGGTCAAGACGATCACTCTGCGCCGGCTGATTACGGCGGATCCGCGAGCGCCGGTGCTCTCAGTCGCCCGTCCTGGCCGTCTGATCACCGTCGCGCCCCTGATGGACCAGGAAGACGTCGCTCGCCTGATATCGAAATATGACCTGCTCGCGGTGCCGGTGGTCGACCACGGTCGCGTCATCGGGATCGTCACGGTCGACGATGTCATCGACGCCATCGTGCAGGAAACCACCGAGGACGTGCAGAAGTTTGGCGGCATGGCGGCCATCCACGAGCCCTACATGGAAGTCGGCTTCTGGCAGATGATGAAGAAGCGCGGCGGCTGGTTGTGCGCGTTGTTCCTGTCCGAAATGTTGACGGCGTCGGCGATGCAGGGTTACGAAGGCGAGCTCGAAAAGGCGATCGTGCTGACGCTGTTCATCCCGCTGATCATGAGCTCGGGCGGCAATTCCGGATCGCAAGCGACATCGCTTCTGATACGCGCCTTGGCCTTGCGCGAGATTGACATCAAGGACTGGTGGCGCGTGGCGCTGCGGGAAATTCCGAGTGGGCTGGCGCTGGGGACCATGCTCGGCCTCGTCGGTATCGTCAGGATTTCGCTTTGGCAATATCTCGGCTTCTACGACTACGGCGAGCACTGGATTCTGATCGCGCTGACCGTCGCCGCCACCCTGGTCGGCATCGTCATGTTCGGATCGCTGACGGGATCCATGCTCCCGTTCATCCTGCAACGGTTCGGCTTCGACCCCGCCAGCGCCTCGGCCCCGTTCGTCGCGACCCTGGTCGACGTCACGGGATTGGTGATTTATTTCACGGTTGCTTCGCTGATACTACGGGGAACGCTGCTGTAGTGGGTAGAAGCGCGAAAACCTGGCGAAATAGCTGGTTGATACTACTGGAGATTGGTCAGATAAAAAAAGGCCGCCCTTTCGGACGGCGGCCTCCTATTTGGTTCGCGTTGCGGCACCGGGCAAAGCACGTCCCCTAAGGCCCCTGTAACTCATTGAAGTAGCTATCCTGGAATTCGGCGTTCTGCCGCCCAAACCTGGCTATGCCGGGTAAAGTCCGTCCCCGGATCGCGGCATCCGCTGGCACTTGGGAAAATCCAGCAAAACCGGTCACTTTAACATCTCATGACCACCATACTGATCGAGCCCCGGCCGGCACGGCGCCGGCGGCGCCGCGCGCAAATTCACAGATTTCCGCATGAGAAGGCGTCGCTGGCCAAGCTCTGAACGACGACGGCAGCAAATGCGGCCATCCACCGGGCCGGCATAGCGCTACGAGGAGGCCGGCCCTCAGGTTTCTGCGTCCGCCGCATGGCAACGGCGCTTCGTCGGTGGAATTCCAGATTGACTTAAAGCCCGGGATGCCAGCTGGAGGAAGGGCAGATAGTTCAATCAAAGGCGTTTTGCACGGCACTCTGGCCGGGACGGATAAAAAACTCCGACGCGAATGCCGCCAACCGCCTCGGCTTAGGCAAGCTGTAATTCGTAGAGGTCAACATGGTAGGTGATCGACAATTGCCGTGGTGGATGGATTTCGGAGACGGTTCTAAATCTACGACCGAAGAATACCTGGGTCGGAAGAGGATCTGGGGTCTTGCGGCCCCAATCATGATTCCGCTGCTTATTATCGGTTCCCGCCTTATGGTTTGGCTCGGGATTGACCGCAACTCTGCGGCACTGATTGCAGTCCCGATCTTCCTTCCACTTTCAGTCTATCTGTCTAGCCGCATGGCCAAACGCCTTTGGCCAGCATTGCTGCGCAAAGCGGAAGATGACGCGGAGGCGCGTCGACAGTCGCAGTCAAATTGAAGCGGGCCGAAAAGGGCCGGTATCACCGCGAATGCCGGGGCCGATGAGGAACGAACCAGGCGGCGGCAGGCGGCATCACCGGCGACGTTCATGGCGGCGCCGAGGTAGCCCATGCTAGGCGCGCTACGCCTTAACCCGGAATACTGGTGAGATTTGTCGTAGAATGAACGGGACCGTGGGGACTGAATGAAGCTGGCCAGATCTTGGGTTCGATAGAATCGCTCTTTGTCGAAAAATTTACGCCCAGAAGCACCAGCGAGATCGCCAGCCCCACGAAAAAAAATCCGTTCCGCATTGACATGAAGGCAGCTTCATTGCGTGCGGCCCTGATCAAGTTCATGCCTTCCTGACAAGCGAGCGCCTCGGCCAGCACGAGTGGACTCATTGCCAAGCTTTCACAATTCTGTGCGATCGTAAATCGGATTCCAACTCCGAACGTCGGCAAAGCCCGAGCAGCTCCGAATCCCAGCAAGCCTCCGATCATGACGTACATGATCGCTGGAACAGTGCATGCAACAATCCCGAGTTTCCAATTAGGTCCAGTCAGAAGTTGAGCCACCGCAGTCGTGGCCGCCGACGCAACAGTTAACGCCGTGGCAATCGATGCCGAGTGTCTGAACGTCTTTTCATCCAGCGCGACGCCGCGGCTTTGCTCAGCGAGCAAAGCTTCTTTTAGGTCAGCCGGCTCAGCGTGAGAAAAAGTTCGAATGGCGTCGAGAACAGGCCCCTTCCTGAAAGGAAGGCCGCGAATGTGTGGGTCAAGTTCGTGCATCTTCCTGGAGCGAAAACGGAGGTACTTGATGAATGGGAAAATTTGTTCAAAAACATCTCTTAAAAACCCGAGCATCAGTGAACTCCAGCCGCACCAAGCCAAGCAGCGATTGCTGTGCCTGCGGTATGTTCGGCATCTGGAAGCCACGCCCACTCACCAGTGGGATTGATCTCAATGAATACAATCGTGCCGTCGGAATCAACCAGGTCGATAGCTCCGAACGGGAGTTTTAGCTCCTTGCAAAAACTCACACAGCGGTCTCTGACCACATCGGACAGAAAACATGGCTCGTACCCGAGTTCTTCGCGTTTGTGCAGCCGCCAGTCTCCGGGCGCCGCCTTCCCATTGACCAATATTTTGTAGGCGAAAACTGATGTACCAACGACGGTGACGCGAAGGTCAGTTTTTGGCGAAACAAACTCCTGTGCGATCGACGGGACTTGGTGGAAATTTGCATCAGAAAGCTCTCCACCTTCCATAACGGTCGTATAAGCAAACAATGCATCTTCATTTTCGCGGAGATACACGGTGTCGATGGATTTGATGGCAACCTTTGACGGAAAATGTGCCTGCGTTTGGCGAACGTTATTGCCTACAATTGTTTTCGGCACTGCAAATCCACACCGTGATGCAATGAGCAACTGATAAGGCTTTGTTTCCGCTTTATACGTGGCAGCAGGATGGTTCATCCAGCGAGCCTCGTCGAAAACCATCATGCTGCGAAGGAACGCGCTCCATTGGGATCGCTTGAGCTGCTCGGCGAGAGATTGATTGCTGAACGCATTCCGCAGAAATACCGGGCTACGATACCAAACTGATTGTAGGTCCGCATCCACGGAAGCCTCGATGCCAAGTCCCGTGACGGTCATCGACCGGGCGACGGGGTCGATCGACACGCGCAAATCAGCCATTTGCTCCATGTTGAGGCGCAAATAACTAATGTTCGCCTTCCGCAAGTGTCGGGCAACGATATCGACCGAGAAGTCATAGAGACTGGAAAGGATGAGTACGCTGGACTTCACTGGCCTTTCATGTCCTCACCGGTCTCGATATCCTGTTTCTTAGTCGTGGCGAGTTCGAACGGCTGACCACCTGACTGCCAGCATCCCGAGACAGCGTCATAAACGGCATCGGCGGGCAAAGACGGAGCTTCAATATGCGGTCGGCGGACGGCGCGTTGGATTAAGATATGATCCGGCATTTTCACCCCTTCAGGCACAAAGACCCCGACGGGGATCCACTAATATGCGTATAAGTAGGAGCAATAGATTGACGATGCAACCTACAGCTATTTAACAATCCTTCCTGAAGTAAAACGACGCCCTGATCTTCTGCGCATCGAGCGCCGGCTTGATGCCGTCAGCATCGAGCTCCTTCTTGATCACCATGTGATGCCGTCCTTGTTGCTTCGCCAGCGCGAACAGCGAGACGTATTCGGCCGCGAAACGCTCGACGTCCTCGACGGGGACGACGGCGAGCGGGCAACGGTTCACGGGGTTGATGGCGGTCACCGTTGGCAGGTAGCCGTGCCTGATGAGCGCGGCGGCGACCCTATCGGTCGTCGAAAGCCTGTCGCCGATCTCGATGCGGGTGAGACCGT
The DNA here is from genome assembly GCA_963814615.1 of uncultured Alphaproteobacteria bacterium. Lineage (GTDB taxonomy): Bacteria > Pseudomonadota > Alphaproteobacteria > Rhizobiales > Xanthobacteraceae > Bradyrhizobium. The sequence continues at coordinate 150,708 of CAWFDN010000003.1, forward strand.
CGAGCTCCTGGCCCCGTACCAGCGCGCGCACCTCGTCGATGTCGAGCAGCAGGGACATGTAGCCGCGCTCGGAGGTCAGGCGCCATTTCCGGGTGAGCTTGCCGTCGAGGGCCAGTCGGACGACTTCTTCGCTCGAGCAGCTCGCGAACTTGACAGCGTCGGGGATGCTGACCTGGCCGTCGCGGGTAGCCTTCACCGGCTTAGCGCCGTCCAGCAGCCGGCCGAGGAAGGCATCGAGGTCCTCGGGCGCGAACCTGTCTTTGGCCTTATGACCGGTCCCGCTGATCCGTGGCACAAGCAGGCCGGCCCCGTACAGCAGGTACAGCTGGATCCGGGGCACATTGAGGTGCAAGCCGGCCCCGCGGACGGAGAGGTTGGCAATTGCGGCCTCCCTGGCGGCGGCGGAGCCCCGCTCGGCGTCGAACAGGCAGTATCCATCCGCAAGCTCGTCTGCGTCGGCTGTAAGCACACCGGAGGCCTTCAGCAGTCTACGGAGGCGCTGGCGGTGCATCCCGGCCTCGACCGACAGGGTCCGGACGGAATGCAGGGTCCGGCGTTCGACCGGCTTGCCGAATACCACGTCGCCGGGGCCGACCGGAAACCGCGTCCGGATGAAGTCGCCGACCAGGTCGCGCAGGGGGTCATAGGCGGCGTCTGCCCGCCCGTACTCCAGCACCTGGTAGATGCGGCCTAACACGGCCTGGGTGCCCTCGGTGGCGGCGCCGCAGTAGGGATAGGACTTCTGCAGGTGCTCCAGGAATTCGGCCACGGAGGGCTGGCCGCCGGCGAAGATGTCGAAGCCGGCCTTGCCGGCCGCGCGCCACTGCTCGTCGATAACCTGCCCGAATTTGGGAGTGCGCCCGAGTGTCGCGACGGCCCCGAACAATTCGCAGGCGAAGATGGCGGCGTGCAGCGGAAGGGTGTCGAGCAGGCCGGGCCCGGGGGCTCCGTCGATGACGCGGGTCGCGACGTAGTTCTCAAGTCCGGTCAAGGGGCGTCTCTCGGTCTCGGTTGTCAGGCGGGACAGGTCCCGCAGCGCCTTGCCGAGGTGGTGCGACCAGTCGTGCAGGAGGTGCGGCGTCATGTCCTTGACCGCGGTGACGAGCGGCACGCCATGCACGTGACAGGTCTTTAAAGCGGCGACCTGCCAGAGTGCACGTTGGAACGCGGCAAGCTCGGGGCGCAGATGCGGCGCAGCCGCGATATCGCCGGCGAGGCATTTCGGGCACAACACGACGGCCGCCCGCCGCAGACCCCTGCGGATGAGATCCTGCCCGCGGAGTTGGTACCGGTGCTCGCCGGTCTTGACGAGCGCGTATTCGCCGAGCGTCGCCGGATCGACCCCGCCCTTTGCGGCCAGGATCGCCAGCGCCTTCGGATCGCCGTCGACGACCTTCTGGAACGTCGTTCCAAAATCGAGACAGAAGTCGCGACCGGGCAGCCGGCGCATCGCGGCGAGCCGCGACGCGAAACTGGACGGGGTTTCCCCCGCACCCAGCGGAACGGTATGGCGGAGCGGCTTCACCGCTTCTTCCCCTTTCCCCGCGCCTTGCCGGCATGGTCAGCGACATCGTCGACCTCATCAGCGGACTTCAACAGGCGGTCGACGTCGATGCTGTGCCAGGCGGAGGCCATGAACGGATTCTGGTCGTCAGGCGGCGATTTGTAGAGGTCGGCAAACGCGTTCGCGAAATCCACCTTCTCCAGCTTGCGGGACCCGCGTTCGATGGCCTCTTCGACGGCATTGCCGACGATCTCGAGGCTCCTGCCCATCTCGTAGATCGCGGCGTGGAGCAGCCTGCCGACCAAATTCTCATCGTTGCTTACGGCCAGCTTGATCTTGGCAACCCCGCAATAATGCTCGATCGCGTCGCGGAGGAATCCGGCGTGATCCTTGTTCGTGAGCTTGCCGAGATACAGAAAACGGAACCGCCGGCGGAGCTGCGTATCCTTGCGGAAGAACGGCAGCAGCGTCGGGATGCCCGAAACGATCAGTTGCATCGGCCATTCCGGATTGTTCATGAGGTCCTTGAGGGTGTCCCTGATTTTTTGCTTTTCCTCCTCGCTGCGCAGCGTCAGCGCGTTGTTCAGGTCGTCGATCCAGAGGAACAGGGTGCGGTCGAGCTTGAATTCCTCCCTGACGCTGAACCAGACCCTGTTCTCCCTCAGTTCGCGCGCCAGGCCGGCGTATTCGAGGATTTCCAGAATCCGGATGCCGATCTGGGCGAGCGTCGAGGGCGAGGGCGCCGTGATCCCGACCAGCGGACACCACTGCCCGGGGATCCGGAAGTTCGGGAAGGCGGCATGGTTGCGCAGGGTCTCTTCGAGCAGCGAGGATTTTCCGGCGCCGCTCGGCGCCACGAGGCACAGGCCCTTGCCCTCGACGCGGTTGCCGGCGCCGTGCGGCTTGGTCGGATCGCGCCGGATCACGGCGTTGGTCGACAGCCGCTTGAGCAGCCGCGCGAGATCGTCGTCGCGGTCCGACGTGATATACTCCGTCTTGACTTGCTCGATGAGCCGGACACGCTCGGCCTCCGCGGGATCGAGCAGATCGCGGAGATAGGCAGTGGGATCCGAATTGTCGTCGAACGCGGTCATTTGCGCTCCTTCGGTTTCCACGCGCGCAGCGGCTTCGGCGGACGGGAAGGCGATGTTATACTTTGCGTACCCGATGGAATCGGTTCCTGGCGACTTGAAATTGGGGTGGTAACCGGGGGCGCAATATCGGTTCCACACCCTCAGCGGGCTAGTTTATACAAATAATCTGAATTTTTTCGCTTGGTGTGACTTGCGTTAATTGCGATAATATCTAGCTCTACCAGTACGTTGACGTACATTCACTCTTCGTTCCTTGATTACCATCTATGGTTTTTTCATTGAAACGAAACGGATGCTGCGTTATTGACTCGTTACTTGGAGCGATAGATCGGTTGCAGCGGGTAACACCGCCAAAGCGCTTCCCCGCCGGGTTCGCCCGGTCCACGCGTGACGCGAGATAGGGCCTTCAAAAGCCTAATAAGTGGAAACCGAAACGGGGCTCTCCGAAAGGGGGGCCCTTTCGTTTAGCGCGGTGCAAACTTGATTTGCTGATTAGACAGCACCTTGTGCGCCAGCACCATGAAACGAATGCTACTTGGGCGCTTTCTGATGCTTGATCCATCATCGTCGATATAGGCGCTTTCGATGGTTAAACGAAGGTCGGCCTTCTCGGATCGCGCTGCCCTTTGGAGCATGAAATAGACCTCATACGGCTTATCGTCGATTTCCATCGGCACGACATAGACGTAGTTGCGCAGTTGCGCCGTTTGGTGGACCTTACTTTTTGGGAGGGCCTTAATCAGATCTGGCAATCGGTGAGACAACTCATATCGAATAGGACAAAATACGCGGTGGCGATCTTCTGCTTCGGTAAGAATGATTTGTTCGATGTCATGGACGCCATCAACAAATTTTTCGGTGTAGCAGTGATTGGCAAAATCAACATCGATCAGTAGTTCTCGCCCTATTGGCTTGCATGGGCACGTAATTGTCATCGGCGCAAGATGGCCGATCGTTACCTCCTTTCCTTCGTGGATGACTGGTTTCACTGGGCGATTCTTTAAGCCTGTTCGCTGCCATTTTTGGCAGGGTCGGCTTTGTCGCCCTTTGCCGTGATTTCGATGTTGCCGCTCCCCTTATAAATTAGATCAAAAATATTAGCCGCAGCCTGAAGCCATTTTGCTCTACCTTCAATTGCCCAATTAGTCTGAGGCTCCGGTAGCGTGTCAAGCAGACCTTGAATAAAAGGATGATGCGTACTCGCCGGCACAGGCTCCGGTTGTCGTATTGTCGGGGTGACTTCGACATCGAATTGGCCGGCCTCATCTGCCGATGCCGACCGAGCGTCGGTCATCCTACTAGATACACCAATGATCGGCTCAATTAGCCGGTCGGGGCCATTCGGGAAAAAGCCCGCCTGAGTTGCCGACTTATCGAATGCGAGACGGGCATTATATTTTTGTTTGTTTGAAACACCAAAACGAACGAACGCCTGCTCAAGACCCTGCGGTCGCGGCGGCAGTTGCTTGCCGCGAAATTCGTCGAAAACCTTTTTGTATAGAGGCACCGAAAGAAAAGCCGACGCCCGGGCTGATTTTTGACGGTTAGCATCTGAATCTAGAACTTCGAACCCGATGTCCGTAAGTTCATATTTTCCATTGTTCGCATCGACCAATCCGAACAATCGAGCCGTTGCAAGTTTGGTAACAAAACTCCCACTACTGACCGATTGATTCATTACGCCGGCGAGCTGATCGCGCGAAAGCGCCACGCCGCCGCCTTGCAGCATCGCGCGAGCAAGCGAAATGCCAGATTCCAAATCCTGGTACGGGAATGCTATGCTGCTTTGCTCGCGCGCTACTTCAACCCTGCTGCCCCTGCTAACTTTGATTATTGCCCGCCGCCTCTTAGACGCCTTCTTAGGGGCACTTGCCTGCGGCTCATCCTGCTCTTCAGTCATTCTGCCCTCGACGGAGAAGCGCGGGACGGAAGTCCCGCGCCGTTGGTGTTAAAAAGAGGGGCGAACCGCGCGCGCGACGCTCATGCTGCCCGCGCGCGGCAGTCAGGTCGCTGCGATTAGATCAGCAGGTGATAGCAACGATGCACGTCGAAACCCTCCGTCAAGGCGAGGCTTGAAGGAGGCTCGGAATCGCGGTATAACTAGTCACGGCAAAACAGCTTCGTGACAGGCCACTGTCCGAACCTCGTTTGACGAAGAGGCCTTAAACTCTCCGTCGAAAGCCACCTAACGGGCGGTTCGTGCGCGGTGTGTATCAGACACCGAGTTGCACGAGCCGCTCTGGGGCTCTCATCGTACATACCATAAGTTTTAGTTCGCGCAAGCGAAGGTTGACGCTTGCCTACTCGATTCACTGAAATTCATACCAACATTTCACTGCATCTTTCCTTCCTGCGTAGGCGGCGTGGTCTGGCAGGATCGCATCCATAATTTTCATTTAAAAAACATTTGTCTTATCAAATAGTTAGAATGACATTATGAAACCTATCCCCCGCCATTGTTAAAGCCGCATCGCCTACGCAGGAAGGAAAGATGCAGTGAAATGTTGGCGTGTGAAACAAACGAGGTGTGAAACACCTGTTGATGACAGTGGGGAAAAGCGCGTCCAGTAGCGCCGAAAGTGCGAATCAGTCGGATTTTCCCGACGATTTTGGGGGCACAAGCTTTTTAAAAAGATCGTCGAACTGTTGAGGTGTAGTTTCCGCGCCAATAGTCCGGGCGGTTTCTATGAACCGCTCGGACTGTTCTTTGTCGGATAGCTTGGGTTTAGGCTTTGCCTTTTTTGGCGCGCCTGCTTTTGCCATACGGTGGCCCTTCGCTGATTAGGTTAGTTGTATTTCAACCGCTTGCCGACGATGCCCTTCAACGCGATTTCCGCCCTAGCAACGTCATTCACGCCAAGCGCGATACGGTTCGAATAGCGGAAATCGAACTCACTCAGATATCGGTGCAGATGCTTCTCAGCGCAATGCTGATAAACGCCTTTCATGCCGCGCTTGAAGATCGAATAGAAGCCTTCGACGGTATTGGTATGGACGTTACCGCGAACATATTCGTCCTTTGAGTGGGCGACAGTCTCATGGCTGGCGAACTCGGGGCCGATCACTTTGTAGGCGCTGCCTTCATCGGTCATCATCGACGCTTCGCGGCTGAGATTTTCGCGAACGATTGGCCCAAGATCGGCAACGCGAACGCCATCAACGTGGAAGCTACGGGCGGAACCGCCACGTTCAACGAGGGTAAGCACTACGTTTTTGTTGGCCCAAGCGCTGCGGCCCTTCTTGGGCTGGCCCTTGAGACGGCCGATAAAGGTTTCGTCTACTTCTACGACCTTACCAGCGCCGCCCATGGGCTCAACGCCGGTCACGCGCATTGCTTCGCGGATGCGATGGGAAATGAACCACGCGGTCTTGAGGGTGCAGCCAAGGGTACGGTGAAGCTGGTTGCTGCTGATGCCCTTCTTTGAGGATGACATCAGGAACATGGCCTGTAGCCAATGACGCATGGGAACGTGGCTGGCCTCGAAAATGGTACCAACCTTCACGGTGAAGGGCTTGCGGCACTGGTAGCACTTGTAGGTGCCGATCCGGGTGCTCTTGCCGCCCATCTTGGAAATGCGCTCCACACCGCCGCAATGCGGGCATACGGGGCCGCTCGGCCACACCCTGGCCTCCACGAAAGCGTAGGCGGCTTCCTCGTCGTGAAAATGCTTATCTGAAAGAACTGACTTCATGACGACTTCCCCTTATGCCGCAACCATAAGTGAGCGGTTTGGGTACGTCAAGTATAATATCGCCAAACATTTCCGCTGGGAATCAGGCCTGGCTGGTACCTCAGTTTCCGGCACGCAGTCATTGCACCGGATCTCCATCCTGGAAGCGGTCGTATACGGCGTCGCACGCTTGGCACATGAATTTGTGCCCTACCGGAAATAGCTTCTGCTGGCCGCAGCGAGAGCAGATCTCCGTCAGATAAGATGGCGAGACGGAAACTGCCGGCTTCGGAGCGAGCACGGCTTTGACCTCGTTGGCGATCTGCCGAACGCGCTCGACAGATGCGGGCCGGCTGATCTCTTCCTGGACCCTTTCGAAATAGATTCGCGCTGCCTGGAGGCTTATACCGGCCTGGACGGAGATGTCTTCTGGCGACGACTGGTTTCGGGCGAGCACGTCGTTGATCAAAAACGCGCCCCCGAAAACCATTGCCTGATGCTCGGCCGATTTGAACCCCGGGATCCAGCTCGAGGTCGCATTGCCGATTCGGCGGCGGGGCATGGCAGCCCCCTGCATCAGTTTGTCCAAATGCAGGGCGGCATGACCGAGTTCATGGGCGATAGTAAACCGGGCATACCCATCGCCCATGAAGGCTTGATATCGAATATGCCGTGGAATTTGGACAACGAGGCCGGCACCATCATATGAGGTGCGCCCCGAATCGCTTGGGAGGTCGGCATCGGCGACGACTTCGATTCGGAACGGCTTCACGCCTTGGACGGTCCAGATTTCCGTGACCTGTTCCAAGGCAATAACGTCGATGCGCTCGGCGTCAGCCCATCCCAGAAATCGGCGTAGTCGGTTCGCGTTTTCGCGAACGTCTAAATCGCTTAGCGGATCTACCAAAAAATCGTCGTTCAACATAACTAGCCTCGTTCGATAACACCCCCGTGCAGTCGTCCGGCTTGCGGCTTTGTTTTGATAGCTCGGCGCCGTGGCGCCGCCGCGAAGTTCAGTTGGCCTAACAAAAACGCGCCCCAGCAACCGTGTTTCGCCTTGGCGCCGGCCCAGGATGCTGTTGGGCCGGATCCTTCAGAAACCCGCGAAAACAGCGGGTTTCCCAATTGTCGCGGGCGTACAATGCCCAAATCGCAGTCAAACTATGGCCGACGCCAGAACCACAAACAGGCCAGAATAATCAGTTGGAGCCGGTCGTAGACCTGCACCTGTCGCACTTCGTGCATCTCCCAAAAGAACTGCCTTTCCAAAATACTCGATGCGGTAGCGCCGAGTAGGGGACCTACTTTGCCCCGAATAGGGGACGTATTATTAGGGACGCATTATGCCCGGCGCTGCAAGCAGTCAGCAGTACAGCAACGGGCCCACTTTAGTCGGTCGAGCGGGCTAACCTGCAACGGGCAAACTTTGGTCGGGACATCAAACTGTGCCCGTCGCCGCACGCGTATTAATTGGTCTCTCACGAGCACCCCGTCGTGCTTCCACACGTGTCGCACTTCATGCAGGTGCCGTTGCGCACGAGGGTAAAATTGCCGCACTCGCCGCACATCTCGCCTTCGTAGCCTTTGGCTTTGGCTTCCGCCCGGCGTTCGGCTTTCGACGGTGCCGCTTGTTGCGCGGCGCCGGCCTTGCTCCATTGCAGGGCTTCGAGCTTTTCGGTCGGCGACAGATCGTGCTGGGCTTCCTGCTTCAGCGCAACCGCGCCTTCGATCGTATCCGCGGCGCGGGCGGTCGCGCTGTGAGAGGAGAGGGACGTCACGTTGCCGGAGTTTCGTGCCTCCGCCGGCGGCTCGCTGGCCCCGCGCATCACCACGAGATTGTCGGTGCGTGAGCGGGTCAGACCCTTCGACAAATATTTGTTGTTCGGCGCCTCCGGCACTTTGCCTTCGTCGACGCCCTTGCCCATCGCATCGAAATTGGACTCGCTAGGGTCGACATGGGCGAGGTCGAAGCGGCTCATGTAGCTGACCGCGAGTTCGCGGAACACGTAGTCGAGGATCGAGGTCGCGTATTTGATCGAGTCGTTGCCCTGCACGGGACCCGCGGGCTCGAAGCGGGTGAAAGTGAAGGCGTCGACATATTCCTCGAGCGGCACGCCGTATTGCAGGCCGAGCGAAACCGCGATCGCGAAGTTGTTGATGAAGGAGCGCAACGCCGCGCCTTCCTTGTGCATGTCGATGAAGATCTCGCCGATCCGGCCGTCGTCATATTCGCCGGTGCGCAAGTACACCTTGTGCCCGCCGACCACGGCCTTTTGCGTGTAGCCCTTGCGGCGATCCGGCATCTTCTCGCGCTCGCGCATCACCACGATGCGCTCGACCAGCCGCTCCACGACCTTTTCCGACAGTTGCGCGGTGCGCGCCGCCATCGGCTTGTCGTAGAACGCCTCGATCGCGTCGTCTTCCTCATCGTCGTCGCTGATCAGTTGCGAGTTGAGCGGCTGCGACAGTTTTGAGCCGTCGCGGTAGAGCGCGTTGGCTTTCAGCGCAAGTTTCCAGGAGAGGAGATAGGCGGATTTGCAATCCTCCACCGTGGCGTCGTTCGGCATGTTGATGGTTTTGGAGATCGCGCCCGAGATGAATGGTTGCGACGCCGCCATCATGCGGATGTGGCTTTCCACCGAAAGATAACGCTTGCCGATTTTGCCGCACGGGTTGGCGCAATCGAACACGCTGTAGTGCTCGGCCTTGAGATGCGGCGCGCCTTCCACCGTCATTGCGCCGCAGATGTGCACATTGGCGGCCTCGATCTCACGCTTGGTGAAACCGATCGCGGCGAGCAGGTCGAAGTTCGGCGCGGCGATAGTCTCCGGCGCGATGTTGAGGGTGTCGCGCAGGAAATCCTCGCCGAACGTCCATTTGTTGAAGGCGAATTTGATGTCGAACGCGGTCGGCAGCGCCGCCTCCACCTTCGCCAGAGCTTCGTCGGTGAAGCCCTTGGCTTTCAAGGTGGAAACATTGACCGCGGGTGCGTTGGAGAGCGAGCCGTGGCCGACGGCATAGGCTTCGATCTCGGCGATGTCGCTTTCGCGGTAACCGAGCGTGCGCAGGGCCTCAGGGACGGCACGGTTGATGATCTTCCAGTAGCCGCCGCCGGCGAGCTTCTTGAATTTCACCAGCGCGAAATCCGGCTCGATGCCGGTGGTGTCGCAATCCATCACCAGGCCGATGGTCCCGGTCGGCGCCACCACGGTGGTCTGCGCGTTGCGGTAGCCGTTGATTTCGCCAAGTTCGAGCGCCTTGTCCCAGGCCGCCTTGGCGTGCTCGACGATATCGGTCTGCGGCACGCTGGCGTAATCGAGCGGTACCGGATTGACGGCGAGCCCCTCATAGCCACGGGATTCGCCATGCGCGGCGCGGCGGTGGTTGCGGATCACCCGCAGCATGTGGGCTGAGTTCTTCTTGTAGCCGGGGAAGGGGCCGAGCTCTTTCGCCATCTCGGCCGAGGTCGCGTAGGCGGTCCCGGTCATGATCGCGGAGAGCGCGCCGCACAGCGCGCGGCCTTCCTTTGAGTTGTAGGACAGACCCATGGTCATCAACAGCCCGCCGATATTGGCGAAGCCCAGGCCCAGCGTGCGGAATTCGTAAGAAAGCTCCGCAATCGCCTTGGAGGGGAACTGCGCCATCATCACGGAGATTTCGAGCACGATGGTCCAGAGCCGGCAAAGGTGCTCGTAGGCATCGACGTCGAAGCGCGTGGTCGTGGTGTTGTAGAATGTGATGAGATTGGCCGACGCCAGGTTGCAGGCGGTGTCGTCCAGGAACATGTATTCCGAGCACGGATTGGACGCGCGGATGTCGCCGGACGCTTTGCAGGTGTGCCAGTCGTTCATGGTGGTGTTGAAGTGCAGGCCGGGATCGGCGCTCGCCCAGGCGGCGTGGCCGATTTTTTCCCAGAGGTCGCGCGCTTTCAGCGTCTTGGTGACCTTCTTGTTGGTGCGGCCGATCAGGTTCCAGTCGCCGTCGGTTTCCACCGCGCGCAGGAAATCGTCCTTCAGCGATACGGAGTTGTTGGAGTTCTGGCCTGACACGGTGAGGTAGGCTTCCGAATCCCAGTCGGTGTCATAAACGGGGAAATCGATCTCCTTGTAGCCTTGCTTGGCGAACTGGATCACGCGCTTGATCATGCCGTCGGTGACCATGGCGCGGCGGGCAAGCTTGATCTCGCGGCGCAGCGCCGGGTTCTTTTCGGGATCGAAGCAATCGTCGCCGGAACCTTCGCAGTTGACGCAGGCCTTGAGCACCGCCTTGAGGTGCCTCTGGTTGAGCTTGGAGCCGGTCACCAGAGCTGCGACCTTCTGCTCCTCCTTCACCTTCCAGTCGATATAGGTTTCGATATCGGGATGGTCGGCGTCGACCACCACCATTTTCGCCGCGCGGCGCGTGGTGCCGCCGGACTTGATCGCGCCGGCGGCGCGGTCGCCGATCTTGAGGAAGCTCATCAGGCCCGAGGAACGGCCGCCGCCGGAAAGCTTTTCGCCTTCGCCGCGCAGTCGGGAAAAGTTCGAGCCGGTGCCGGAGCCGTATTTGAACAGGCGCGCTTCCCGTACCCACAAATCCATGATGCCGCCCTCGTTGACGAGGTCGTCGTCGATGCCCTGGATGAAGCAGGCGTGCGGCTGCGGATGCTCGTAGGACGATTTTGACTTGGTGAGTTTGCCGGTCTTCCAGTCCACATAATAGTGGCCCTGGCCCGGTCCATCGACGCCGTAGGCCCAATGCAGTCCGGTGTTGAACCATTGCGGCGAATTCGGCGCCACCATCTGCTTGGCCAGCATGTAACGCAGCTCGTCGCTGAACGCGTGCGCGTCTTCTTCGCTACTGAAGTAGCCGCCTTTCCAGCCCCAATAGGTCCAGCAGCCGGCGAGGCGGTCGAACACCTGCTTGGCGGAGAGTTCGCTGACATAGCGCTCTGATTCGGGCAGCGCGGCCAAGGCTTCGGTGTCCGGCACCGAGCGCCACAGCCAGGACGGCACGGTCTCTTCCTCGACTTTCTTGAGGCGTGCGGCGACGCCGGCTTTACGGAAATACTTTTGCGCCAGCACGTCGGAGGCGACCTGCGACCAGAATTCCGGCACTTCGACGTTTTCGAGACGAAACACCACCGAGCCATCGGGATTGCGAATCTCCGATGTCGTCAATCTGAAATCAATGCCAGCGTAAGGTGACTGGCCTTCAGTGGTGTTGCGTCGTTCGATTCGCATGGTCGTGCCCCGTTCTCTTTGACCGGACCGCTGCTCTCGCCGGCGCCGGGTACTTTTCCTTGAGCGAACTTCAAGCGCGCAACGGTCAATTGCGGTCCGGATCGTTCGCTAGCTCAGCCGGTGGACCCGACCCTTTTTCTCTCGTCACATTCTCTCGTCACAAAACCGGTCCGGAAGGTCCGGCCTGCATTTTCAACGCCCGAACTCTTTCAACGTCCGAACTCTCAATCCTGAGCCATTTTCGGGCCCGTTTTAGTGCTCCCGGAACCTTCCAAATTCGGGGCAAACAAGCCCGTTCCGCTGCCTCAATTGGGCCGACGGAGTGGTCAATCTGGAACCCTTCAGGGAGTGACCGGCGGGACCCAAACACACTCGCGCCGAACAGGATCAAAGCTAGGACGACTCCATCGCGCCCGTCAAGGATTAGTACGAGTTCCTGAATCAAATACTAAATATGGTGGAAAAAGGGGGAATCCAGGGGGCAATCCGCGCCCTCGATGGTGCCAAGTATCAGTGAGTCCTCAGGGATTCCCAAGCGAAAAAATTGTCGCCGGGCGCGCGAATTGGAGCTTCGTCCCGCTGTTCACAGGGCAACTATTTATTGTCCGCCAAGGGTTGCAACCAGAAGACTCACGTAAGGCTACGGAAGTGTCCGGGCTGGCATGCCAGTCTGTCGATGGCCACGGCCTGCGATAACGGTCAAGGTGCCGCTGATTCCTTCTCCGCTCACCTTCAGTTCATCCCATGACGGTCCAAATTCAGACGGGCGCGAGAGCGCGCACCGCGCCCGCGGGCCTGGTGTTCCTCGCCGTCACCTCGATCGGCTGGGGCCTCAACTGGCCGGTCGTGAAGCACGTTCTGACCGAATGGCCGCCGCTGTCGGCGCGCGGCCTTACCGGGATCGTCGGCGCCGGCCTGCTGGCCATCCTCGCGCTCATGCGTGGGCAAAGCCTCACCGTGCCGCGGGGGCAATGGCGGCCGCTGTTGCTGTCCGCCTTTCTCAACGTCACGACCTGGATGACCTTGATGGGATTGGCGCTGCTGTGGCTTCCCGCGAGCGAGGCCGCCGTCATCGCCTACACCATGCCGGTCTGGGCCTCTGTGCTGGCGTGGCTGGTGCTTGGCGAACGGATGTCGATCACGCGCCTCCTGGCGCTGGTGATGGCATTTGCCGGCATCGCCGCGCTGATGGGCGGCAACGGCATTGATGCCAGCATGGCGAAGCTGCCTGGCATCGTCATGGTGCTGGTCGGCGCGTTCGCCTTTGGGCTCGGCACCGTTGCGACGAAACGTTGGCCGGTGGCGATGCCGCTGATCGCGTCCTCGGCGCTGCAAATAGGTATCGGCTGCGTGCCCGTGGCACTGGCGGGGTTGCTGTTCGAACATCCGCGGATCGAGGCGTTGTCGACGACGGGCTGGGCCCTGATGGCGTATATGACGGTGATCCAGTTCTGCGTCGCCTATGTCTGCTGGTTTGCCGCATTGGAGCGCCTGCCGGCATCGGTGGCGGCGATCGGCACGATGGCGGTGCCTGTGATCGGCGTGGCGGCGTCCGCATTCGCGCTGCACGAGCCGCTTGGCCTCGGCCAGATCGCCGCACTTCTATTCACGCTGGCGGGCGTCGCGCTGGCGACGCGATCATGACCGGCGCAACATCATTTTAAGTCGTTCTTGCCTCGGCTTTAAGCGCCAGGCGCACCATCCGCGCAAGCTGCGAACTGCGATAGGGTTTGGAGAGCAGCAAGACGCCTTTGTCGAGTCGGCCATGATGCACGATCGCATTGTCGGTGTAACCGGAGGTGAAAAGCACCTTCATCCCCGGTCGGCGCTTCGCCACCTCTTCGGCAAGTTGGCGGCCGGTCATTCCGCCCGGCATGACAACGTCGGTGAACAGAAGATCGAACATCTGTCCGTTATCGACGTGGACCAGCGCCGCGCGGCTGTCGGCGGCCGCGATAGTCTTGTAGCCGAGACCATGGAGCTGCGCGATCACGAAGTTCCGCACCAGCGAATCGTCCTCCACGACCAGGATGGTCTCCGTGCCGCCCGATATCGGCGCGACCGCCGAAACAGCCGTTTCGGCGCGCCCATCGGCCGGCGGCAAATAAAGTTTGATCGTGGTGCCGTGATCTTGCTCGCTGTAGATCTTGATGTGTCCGCCCGACTGTTTGACGAATCCGTAGACCATGCTCAGCCCGAGCCCGCTGCCCTTGCCGACCTCTTTGGTGGTGAAGAACGGTTCGAATACCTTGTCGCGCACCTCCGCCGGCATGCCGGTGCCAGTGTCGCTGACACCGAGCATCACATAAGGGCCAGGCCGGACGTCGGCATTTTCCCGTGCGTAGGCTTCATCCAGCACGACGTTTCGCGTTTCCAGCAACAGCTTGCCGCCGCCGGGCATCGCGTCCCTGGCGTTGATCGCCATGTTGAGCAGCGAATTCGCCAGTTGCGACGGATCGATGTGCGCCGTGGTGGTCGTCTCCTGCAGAATGGTCTCGATCTCGATCTGCTCGCCGAGCGTGGGGCGAAGCAGTTTCGCGATATCGATGACGGTGCCGTTGATGTCCACGTTGCGCGGCTGCAAGGGTTGCTTGCGGGCGAAGGCGAGCAGATGCTGGATCAGTTCGGTGCATCGTTGCGTCGCCTGATCGATCAGCGTCGCCACGCCGAGAAGGTCGGGCTGATCCTGCAGACCGGCCACCAGCGTTTCGGTGGTACCGGTAATCACCGTCAGCATATTGTTGAAATCGTGCGCCACGCCGCCGGTAAGTTTACCGATTGCATCGAGCTTCTGTGACTGCTGGAGCTTGCGCTCGATTTCGCGGGAAGCGGTCATGTCGTGATAGACGAGCGCTGCTCCGCTGATCGCGCCGGAGGCATCGCGCAGCGGGCTGCCGCTGACCACGAGATGAACCGGATCGCGGCCGCCGGAAGGGTATGCGATGATCTCTTCCCCGTCGAACTGTTCGCCGCGCAATATCCGCGCTGACGGCATTTCGCGGGCAGGCAAGAGTGTCGTGCCATCGGTCTGGTAAACGACGCTTTGCGCTTCCCAGTTGCGCGATGGTCATGCCCTTTCTGTAACGAAGCATCCGTTCGGCAGCCGAGTTCGAGAGCACCACCGCCCCCTTGGTGTCGATGACGAGTACCGCTTCCGCCATGCTGTTGAATGTGCTTTGCAGCACGGACGTCGAGTGCCGGAGTTCCTCGTGGGCGGCGACCAGATGCCCGGTTCGCTCCGCGACCGCGGCCTCAAGGGTTTCATTTGTAGCCTTGGTGGCGCTCAACGAAGATTCCAGTTCGCGACTCGCGCGCCGGGCCTCGCGAACAAGGATCAGCGCGAGCATCAGGATCAGCACAGCGCCGGCGAGATTGACCCCCAGCAGGACGCGTCCGGTGAACCGAGATTTTGCAGATCGTTCCGCAAGCAGCCTGTCCTCGTCGGCCGCGAGCCGTTTGAAGTTCGCGCTGATCGTCTCCATCGCTGCGCGGCCTTCCGCGCGGGCCGTCAGCGCTGCTATTCCCGCGGTGTCGCCGGCTGCGTGAAGCCGGACAAAGTCGCTGCTCACTTCGAGCCGCCGGGTGAGGAGCGGTTCGGTGCTTTCGAGCAATCGCGTTTGGGTGGGATTGTCCCTGGTCGTCGCGATCAGCTCGGCGAGAGCCGGTGCGATCTGGTCACGGGACTCTTGGTATTCCTTCACGAGGTTCGGGTCATCGGTGAGCATAAAGCCACGGGCCGCGCTTTCTGTGCGGCGAACCAGCAATTGCATGTCCGAAATGTTCTTCAACACCCCAAGCGTATGATCGACCCAAGCCGCATCGGATCGCGACTTGACGTCGAGACCGATCGACGCCGTGCTGATGATCAAAAGAATGGCGAGACCTGTTCCAAGAATGACCCGCTGTGAGGGCATTGAAGCCTTCTTATATTGAGAGATGAGTAGCCGTTGTACGCGCGGTGAGACGTTCGTTGACGGCGGCCAACGGCGTTTCCAACAGTGTCTGCAACAGTATCTCGAATAGCGCCTTGGGTGTAAACGGCTTGCTTAGGCAGCTGAGGCGCGGAGATGGAGCGTCATGGTAAGAAAATCAGAAGACCCCCTTGGGTTGCCTTCGACGACGAGAACGCGCGCCATAGCGTAACCTTAAGGAGCGAAGGTCAACCCTCTGTCTGCTATCGAGAGTTGTAATACGGGAGAATCCCATCTTGGTTCAATTCCGAGCGAACGCAAGCGCAAAATGCACGTTAAAACGAACATGCGGTTGTTCACAGCGATAAAGGACGGCGTCTCGGGGGGAGGGAAGCGCCGTCCTCAAATACCAAGCTCACAATGCAGACTACGGGCAGGAGTGCCGGTAGCCGTCGTTGCCGAGGTAGGTTCCCGATGCCGGATCATATGAACTGTAATTCTGTATGCAGTAAGCAACGGCATCGTCACCGCCGGCAGCCGGGGCACCCGCAACGGCGCCGTCATCATAATACTGATCATTGTAGTAATCTGGCGCGTAGTAGCCGTAGCTCTGCGAGGCGAGGGCGCCGCCGATCACAACGCCCTCGATCACGCCGGGGATGAAACCGCGGCCGTCGCGTTCTCGACCTTCGCGACAATTCCCGTCCCGCCAGCCTTCACGGCCGCTGCCGCCCCGCCAGTTTCCGCCGTTCGCGCCAAATTGCTGTGCAACTGGGGCGCCGCCGCCGGGGCGAAATCCGTTGAACGTTCGGGGTGCGCCGCCGCCAAATCGAAAGTTCGGCGCGGCGCCACCTGCGCGGATCCCACCGGGGGCAGCCCCCCTCGCGATATGGGGATTTTCGGCAAATCCTGCGGTCGGTGCCAGCATTGGCAAAACCATGACCATCGCGGCCGCGGTACCCAAAACCTTGAGGCTGATCATCGTCGGCTCCATCTGCGGGGACGTTGGTCCAATGTTTTCGGAGGACCCCTGTTCCCGAGCATCGCACCGATTGTGCGGGTGGCATTAGACTGGCAGATCGAAACTGTACCCGGAATGAACGGATTGCGCCGGTTTCGCGACAAATCACGTCAACAGCCGCAAGGCCCACATCTGGCCGATTCGCGCCCCGGCTGACCCGACGTAACTGGACAATTTGCCCTGCCGATGGCAATCAGAACCGCCAGCGCGTGTTATTGGCGTGCGGCATAGATCACAAACTTCGCAAAACCGGGCACTGGCCGATGAAAACGTTTCTACTCAAACTATTCACATGGTGGAACGGCGAGACCTTTGGCACCCAATTGTGGACCTGGCGGTTCGGCGAACTTGTGGGCGAGGATGAACAGGGCAACCGCTACTTCCGCACCAAAGGGCGCAAGATTGATCCCTCGCTCGGCTTCGAGCGGCGCTGGGTGATTTACAACGGCTATGCCGAGGCGAGCCGCGTTCCGCCCTCATGGCATGGCTGGTTGCATCACACCGTCGATGTCGCGCCGACCGAAGAGACCTACAAGCCGCATGAATGGGAAAAGCCGCATTTGCCCAATCTGACCGGGACACCCGCGGCCTATCGACCGCCCGGCTCGACTTTGGCGAGCGGCCGTCGTCCTAAGGCCACTGGCGATTATCAGCCGTGGACCCCGGGAAGCTGAGGGGCTTTGCCTGCGCCCTCCGCGACAAGCGCTATGTGCGTATGCGAGGAATGACGAAGTGAATTTCCGAAAGCGAGCGGCATCACCCTGCGCCTGTTAATAGTGGTAATAGCGGGGATAGATGTGAGCCCATACTTGCCGGCGACGCGCAATGATGACTCAATGGGGTATCTTACGGGGGTGGGAAACCATCGCGTTGGTTCGGGCTCCAGTTCGCGACTGTCCCGATTTGCGGCGGGTGCCGACTAGGCTATGGCCGGGAGATGGGCCTCCGGTGCGGAGGTCCTGAAATCGCCCGTTGAGGTGGGGCTGCCGTAAGACAGGAAAGGCCGTCTGGAAAACCAGGCGGCCTTTTTCTTGTTCGCGAGCTTCTTCTTCGCAAGTTTTCTTCGTAAGTTTTCTTCGTAAGTTTTCTTGGCAAGTCTTTGCAAGCAAAGCCTTTCAAAATATTTCGGCGATCCAGAGAGAGCGACGTTATGCTTGGATTACTTGTTGTCCGAGCCGCGCCGCGGCGCGAGCGATTGCGTCACTGCGGCGCGCTTGCGCGGGCGCGATCTTCTCTTTCGTCAGCGCCAGAATGTTCGGCGGTGCGCTATCGGGCGAACCGGCGTCGAACGGTGGGGCGGGGTTGTATTCGAGCCTGAGCTGGATCGCCTCCGCGGCTTGTCGGTTGATCAGGATCGACACCAGCGTCAGCGCAAAATCGATTCCGGCGGTCACGCCGCCGCCGGTGATGCGGTTGCGGTCGACACACACACGAGTCTTGGCCGGCGTCGCCTCAAAGGATGCAAGATACTCCGTCGCCGTCCAGTGCGTCGCCGCCCGGTAACCCCTGAGCAAGCCGGCAGCGCCCAGCACCAGCGATCCCGTGCAGACCGAGGTAACGTATTTGGCGAACTCGGCCTGCCTGCGCAGGAAGTCCAGCATCTCCTCATCGTTCACCATGTCGTCGCTGCCGCGGCCGCCGGGGACGCAGATCACGTCGAGCTGTGGGCAGTCCGCAAACGTGACCGTCGGCGTGAGGACCAGTACCGAGTCGCTTGGTACTGGTTCGATCCGTTTCCAGATCAGATGCACCTTCGCGTCGGGCACGCTTGAAAAGACCTGCAGCGGCCCGGTCAGATCGAGCTGGGTTACGCCCGGAAATACCAGAAGACCAATCTGAAGCGGAGCCGACATGATGCGAGCCTTTCGAAGTTTCTGTTCGCGAAGTTCTGCTTGACGGGCACAGCCTGACATGGTCGCCTTCCGTCTGAAATGGCATATTTCCCTCGTTTTCAGACAAACTCGTTTTCAGACGAAACAGGCTTGGCCTGAATCATGATCGGAGTCTTGGTTTTTCCGGACTTCCAGTTGCTCGACGCCGCCGGTCCGATTGCGGCGTTCGAAATCGCGGCCCGCTTCGCCGGGCTGCCTTCGTCCATTAGGGTCTTGGCGGCGACGCCCGGCTCGGTTCGCAGCTCATCCGGCGTTGAGTTGCTCGCGCGAGGCTTACGGCCCGCGGCCGCGATCAGCACCTTGATCGTCGCCGGAGGCGTGGGCGTGGAGCCTGCGGCGAAATGCCAGAAGACCCTGGCGTTCGTGCGGGCATTGGTGAAGCGTGGCACCCGTGTCGCCAGCGTTTGCTCCGGCGCCTACATCCTTGCCGAAGCCGGCGTGCTCGATGGCCGCTGCGCTACCACGCATTGGCAGCGTGCCTCGCACTTCCTCTCCGCCTATCCCAAGGTGAAATTGGACCCCGACCGGATTTTCGTGCGCGACGACAATATCTGGAGTTCGGCTGGGATCAGCGCCGGCATCGATCTGGCGCTGGCCTTGGTGGCGGAGGATTTCGGCGATGAGATCGCGCAAGAAACAGCCCGGCAACTCGTGCTTTATCATCGTCGCAGCGGCGGCCAGTCGCAGTTCTCGTCGCTGTTGGAATTGAAAGCGCCGGCGGGCCGGTTTGGCGCGCTGCTGGCCTGGGCACGCGAACATCTCGATGCGCCGCTGACCGTCGAGGATCTGGCCGAGCAAGCCGGCATGAGTTCGCGGCATTTTACCCGGGCGTTCATTGCGGAGACCGGGACCACGCCATCGAAGGCCGTGGAGCGCTTGCGGATCGAGGTGGCGCGGCAGCGGGTGCAGTCCTCAAGCGAGCCGATCGAACGCGTCGCGCAAGCCACCGGCTTTCGCGATCCGGAGCGGATGCGCCGTGCCTTCATCCGCACCTTCGGCCAGCCGCCGCAATCGCTGCGGCGAGCGGCGCGGATGATTTCAGCGTGATGCCAACAGCCCGAGCTTGCGTCCGAGCCATTCGGTGGTCGGTGCCTGGATCAGGATCGTCACGAGAATGGCGATGAAGGTGATCGACGCGATCATTGGCGCGCCGGGGGCTTTCATGCCGAGCAGCAGCCCGGACAGGGCTGCCGGAACGACGCCGGTCTCGCGCGTCCAGCACATGAACAGCATCTCGCCAAAACTCCATCGCGCGCGGCGGTCCGGCAGCGCGCACAGGAAAACCGTCGCCGGCCGCGCGACCAGCATCAGGATCGCGACCACGCCGACGCCACCGAGCCAGTATTGGGCGATCAACGTGAAATCGACCTGCGCGCCGAGCAGAATGAAAATGAACAGGCGCATAATGAACGCCGTGGTCAATACGAATTCCTCGAGCTTTTGCGCCTCGCCGGCTTCCATCTGGAAGCCGAAGGATTCCTTGTTGCCGAGCACGATGCCGAACACAAACACAGCCATGAAGCCGCTGGCTTGCAGGCCATTGGCGGCGAAATAAGCGCCGATCACCGCGACCAGCGTGACCACCGGTGCATATTCGGCGAGGAAGGCCCACCGCTCATGTGCGATCAGCAGCGCGGCGAAATATCCGAGTGCGACGCCGGCGATAATGCCGACCGCCGATTGTTTGAGAAGGTCTGTTATCGATCCGGCCAACGAGAATTCCCCGGTCCCCATCGCCACGCCGAGCACGGTGAAAGTCAGGATCGCGGCCATCGCGTCGTTGAAGGCGGACTCGCTGATCACGGTTTGCGCGACCCGGTCGCGAATATGAATCTGCCGGAAAATCGGTACCAGCGTCGCCGGATCGGTCGAGGCCAGCGTTGCACCCAGCAGCAACGCCACGATGAGGGGGATGCCGAGAATATAATGGGCAGCAACACCGAGGATGACGGCGGTGATGATGACGCCGCCGGTAGCCATCAGGACGATGGTGATCCACACCTGTTTCAATACGTCAAAGCGCAACGAAGCGCCGCCGTCAAAAAGGATGTAGCTGGCGCCGAACAACAGGATGATCTGGTTCAGCGCCGAATCCGCAGGGATGTCGATTAAACCGAACGCATGCGGGCCAATCGCGATGCCGACCAGCAGAAACAGTGCGACATCGGGAATCCGAATCTTTTGGGCCAGCAGGCCGGTGACGGTACCGACCGCCAGAATGAGTCCGCACGAAAGCAGCGTGTGCTTGGCGATCTCAAGTGAGGCCGACGTTTCCACGCTGCGGCAAGCGGCTATTCGTAAACGTGGATGATACGGCGCGTCTCCGGATGGAAGACAACCGCGCGACCATTGACGATCGCATAATGGTGCTCGCGCACGCCGTATTGCTCGGGCACCGGGTAAGATTCGTAAGCCCCACGCGGCAGCTCCCTGCCGACCGCGACTTCATCTTCGTATCGATAGGAAGGCCGGTTCTCGCGCACGATGTATTCACGCAGCGGCTCGCGGTGCTCATAAGGAACGACGGCGCCGCTCGCGATCGCGGCGCCCGCAATGGCACCCGCGATCACGCCCGCGACCGGATCCTCTGCGTGAGCTGCGGTTGACGTCATCAGTCCGCCGAAAGCCAGTGTCGCGGCAACAATTCGTCCCAGCATGGAAATCTCCCTGATTCGTTGAGCGGACAGTAACCCGGATTCCGAGATTCCATCATGACAACCGGGTAGCTAGCCGATCGGCGGCGCCGCGATGCCGACAAACACCAGGGCGGCGATCGCGCGAGTGCCCTGGGCGCCGAGCCACGCCAGAGCTCGCGCTGGAATGGCACCGCCGCTTTGCAAACAGACAGGCATGTGGCTTTCGAATGAAGCGCGCCGCGGTGACAATGGAGGTGCGCTGATAATGGATTTGCCGGAGAACTCAGACCGCGAAACGCGACCATGCAGCAATCGCGTCATCGTCCAAAGTAACATCTCGTTACGGTCTATTTCCGAACGTCAGGTTCACCCGTCACCCGCTCTTACGTCGGCGAGGGCGTGGTGCGATATCGCTGGTAACCAGAACGGCTCGACGTGCAACGCTGGACGATTGGTCAGCCGACCCACTGCCACTGCGCGAACAAAGCAGCATACATCAGGAGCAGGCCGCCGAAGACCCCCACGATCGCCGGAACAGCCCACCGGCACCGGTCGGTCAAGAGCGCCATCATGACGAACAGCGGAAACGACACGATATTGAAACGGGTCATGGAGATGAATCCGGCCGGACCGCCGCTCAGGGTTAGGTATGGCAGCGCCAGCACCATTGCGGCGAAAAGCGTCGTGCCTCGGCTGATACCCGCGAACCAGGAGCACACGATCAGCGCGATGAAGATCAGCGTGAACCACTGGTCCAAACCGGCCGGGCTCAGATCGGTTAAATTGATTTTGCCGAATGGCTCGAGCGTCAACGCGGAGAGGAGGCGCGTCCCCATGGTGGTGTTCTCATGGAAGGCCGCCTGGGCGTCAGCGAACGCCATCGGATGGTGAAATGTGATGCCGAGATAGATCATGTATAGCCACAGTCCCGAGGTGGCGATGATCGGTAGTGGAATGGCCTCGGTCAGGAACCGCCTCGGCGACCGGCAGCGCCACAATTCCCATAGCAGCACCGGACACAATACGATGCCGGATGAGCGCGTCGCGACCGCAAGGCCTGCGAGCACGGCGGCCGCAAAGAATCGCTCTTGGGCGACCGCAAGAAAGAACGAGACCATCAGCAGCAACGCCAAAGGCTCTGTGTAGCCGGCGGAAAGGAAAATCGACGACGGGAAGAAGGAGATCATCGCTACCGTCGTCAAGGCGACGCGGTCTCCGAAGCGTTCCCGGACCAATTTGAAGAGCAAGAGAACGGCCGCCACCGCCGCCAGATTGGCAACCAGCAGCATCGAATCGATTAAATCTATCTGAAGGATTTCGCTGACGAGGCGGCAGAGGGTGGGGTATAGCGGATAGAACACCACGGTCTGAGCCAGGCTGGCGTCGCCGTCATACTTGTAGCCTTCAAAGGCGATGATTTTGTACCACTCTGAGTCCCACCTCAGAAGCCGGTGATACCATCGGGCGCCGCCGAGCCAGGTATCATTGCCCAGCGTGATGTAGGTCTTTCCGAATTCAACTCCGAGGAATACGACTAGGCGGGAGGACAGATAGATCGCCAGTGCCGTGAGATACAGCACGGCAAATGGCGACCGGTCGCGGTCGGCGGGGGCGATCGACCGCGAGTCAAAGACAGATTTGTCGAGCATTGTTTCCGTCTAGCAGAATTATATGACGCGACATGGTTGAGGCGGACATTCGCCAAACGGAAGGTAAATCGCAAAACCTCGAAGGGACCGGGATTGATCGTTCCGCGACGCTAATGACTCCAAGCGAACTTCGCGTTGTTTTAGTTTAGGTGCAAAAGCTCAAAATTCATACAATAGAATGGCCACGGCTGTGGTCGAGCACCCAAGCTCAATCGGAAGCCCTCGTGATGGGCTCGTTGCGATCGTTGGGGTTCACGCTTGCGGACCCATAGTTTGCTCGATCAAAAGCATTCAAGAACGAGAAGCCATGCGCGTTTCAATAAATATTGGACGATCGCGGTGTCGGGGTAAACAATTCGTAGTGAGTTCGAGAAAACCATCCGACTTTACAGCGGTCGCGTCGAGTACTGGTCGCGAGTCGGGAACTGGCGTCGCAATCGCAGATCTGAGGTTCGCATTTTCGATGGTCCCGGAATCACGGCGCCGGC
This sequence comes from uncultured Alphaproteobacteria bacterium, assembly GCA_963814615.1. Lineage (GTDB taxonomy): Bacteria > Pseudomonadota > Alphaproteobacteria > Rhizobiales > Xanthobacteraceae > Bradyrhizobium. The sequence continues at coordinate 173,796 of CAWFDN010000003.1, forward strand.
GGCGGTTCGGCGTGCGGGCTGCGCGAACTTTGACCGGACTGTTTCATTTGCGAGGAGGCTGACCGGCCGCCCGGAAGAGGCTCCAGCCCGCCCTTTCCCCGCCGTATTCGGCGTGTTAACGGGTAGGTGCTGTGGGCGGCGGATAGCCTGTACACTGTCGTAAGCCCGATTCGCCTTTTAAAGCCGCGAGATGTTTCGAACCATTGCCCTGACCGGTTTTGCGGCCCTCATTGCCGCTACAGCGATTTCGCTTGCGCCGCCCGCGCGCGCGCAGATCGGCAATATCTTTTCAGATCCGGCGCCGCGGCCGCCGGGCAACGTTCCGCGCGGTAACCAGCAACCCGACGACGAAGAGGAAGTGCCGGAGCTGCCGCAAGGCCGCCTCCTGCCGACGCCTAATCGTCCGCTGCCGGGGCAGGGCGTTCCTGCGCCCGGTGCCGTACAGTCACAACCTCTGGCACCGCCGCCCGGCACCACCATCATTCCGCAAAATACGCCGCCCGCAGGCGTCGCAGTTGCGCCGCCGCTACCCAATCAAGGGCTCGCGGTCGCACCGCCGACCCCCAATCCATTGCCGGGATTGCCGCCCGGACAGCGGCAGCCCAAGGGGGTGCCGCAAACCCCAGCCACGCTGCAGCCCGGCGACGAGGTGGTCTCCGAGCCGCCGGTGCAGAAAATCGCCAACAAAAAGGCGAGTTTTTCCGGGCTCGACAAGATCACCGGCCGCATCATCAATTTCGATGAAGACATCGGCGAGACCGTCCAGTTCGGCGCGCTGCGCGTTAAGACCGACGCCTGCTACACGCGGCCCGCAACCGAGGCGGCCAACACGGACGCCTTCGTCGAGGTCGACGAGATCACGTTGCAAGGCGAGGTGAAGCAAATCTTTTCAGGCTGGATGTTCGCGGCGAGCCCCGGCCTGCACGGTGTCGAACATCCGATTTACGACATCTGGCTAAGCGACTGCAAAAGCCCTGAGACCACCATCGTCAGCGCGCAGCCAGATCCGGCAAAACAAGTGCCGCCTCCGGCGCAAAAGCGTGCGCCCCCGAAGCAGGCTCCGCGTCCGCCGGCGCCGCCCGCTCCATTCCCGCCGTTCAGGCAGTAGCGCGGCGCGATTTTCTCTTACCGCCGCCTTGCGATGATCTGGAGCGCCTGCGTGCCGCTGACGGGATGGTCCATCGGTAATTTTCCGAACTCCGCCTCGCCGGCGATCGCCTTGCCGAGCAACGCGCAATAACGTCGCCGCGAGATCTCCATCGCGCCAAAGCTGCGCAAATGCTCGGTCACATATTGGGTGTCAAGCAATTCGAAGCCGCCCGCGATCAGCCGCGCCACCAGATGCACCAGCGCGACCTTTGAGGCGTCACGGGCGCGATGAAACATGCTTTCGCCGAAGAAGGCGCGGCCGAGGCTCACCCCATAAAGTCCGCCGACAAGATCGCCGTTCTCCCAGGCCTCGACGCTGTGGCAGTGGCCGAGTTCGTGCAGCCCGAGGTATAGGTCGCGAATACGCTTGTTGATCCAGGTGTCGTCGCGGCCGGCTTGCGGCGCGGCGCAACCGGCGATGACGGCCTTGAACGTCGTATTGACGGTGACGGTGAAGGCGTCGGAGCGCACGGTTCGCGCCAGGCGCGACGAGATCCGAAAACCATCGAGCGGGATCACGCCGCGCATTTCCGGTTCGACCCAGAACAGCGTCGGATCGTCGGCGCTTTCGGCCATCGGGAAGATGCCGCAGGCATAGGCGCGCAACAGCACTTCGGGCGTGATCTCGGAAGAGGCGGAATCGCGCGAGGTCATGCGCAGGACAATAGCAGGGTGAGGCTGGCCGCGGCTAGCTCGCTGCCGCAAATCCCGGTTTCGCTACCGGCTTGTTGATGCGGTGGAACCGCAGCACGATCCGGGTACCGGCATGCGCAGGGTCGCGCGCGACGCTTGCCTCTAACTTCAAGGCCATGGCGGCGACGATACGTTGTCCCATGCCGGTGGAGCGCGGGTCGCTCTTGACGTCGAGGCCAACGCCGTCATCGGCGATCGACAACACGAGATCGTCGCCTTGCGCCGTGAGGTTGACGTGAATTGAGCCCGCACCGTCGGGGTAGGCGTATTTCACCGCGTTCATCACGAGCTCGTTGACGATGATACCGATCGCCACCGCACGATCGGGATCGATCTCGATCGGCTCGGCCTTCAACGTCAGCCGCGACATCTTGTTGCCCTCGGCGGACCTCCTGAGATCCTCAAGCAGAGCTTCGAGATACTGGTTCAGCAGCACGCTCTTGAGGTCGTGCGACGTGTAAAGCCGGCGGTGAACTTGCGCCACGGCGGCGACGCGCCCGGTCGCGCTGGCGAGCGCGGCCTTGACGTCTTCCTGGGTGCTCGAACTGGCTTGCAGGTGCAGAAGCGAGGCGATGATCTGCAGGCTGTTGCCGACGCGGTGGTTGACCTCACGCAAAAGCACCTCGCGCTCGGCGGCCAGCGCCGCATAACGGTCGCGCGAGGCGTGGACCTCGGCCTCGGCGTCGTCGCGGGCTTTTTGAATGCGCGCCTGGCGCAGCGCACCGTTGACCGCGACCTGCAGCAACGGGATAAAATCGCCGAGCGTGTCCTTCACCAGATAGTCGGCGGCTCCGGCCTTCAATGCGGTGACGGCGATGCTAAAGTCTCGGGCGGCCGTAACGAACACCACCGGCGGCGCATTCGGGGTCGCCAAGATTCGCTCCAGCGTTTCCAGGCCGTCGAGTCCGGGCATGTATTGATCGAGCACGACGACATCGATGCCGCTTTCTGCAATGCGGTCGAGCCCGTTCGCGCCGCCCCTGGCGTGAATGACCTTGAAGCCCAGGCGCGTCAGGCCGCGGTCGACCACCCTGGCCAGCGCTTCATCGTCGTCGATATACAAAAGCGTGGGCATCGCAAAATTCATGTAATGGATCGCGGAACTTGAATGACTGACAAGAACAGCCCGAGTTGACGAATGGCGTTGGCGAAGCTTTCGTAGTTCACCGGCTTGGTGATGTAGACGTTGCAGCCGAGTTCGTAGCAGCGCTTGATTTCCTGGGAATCGTCGGTGGTGGTTAGTACGACGACCGGAGCACATTTAAGATATTTGTTTTCCTTGACCCGGCGCAAGATGTCGATGCCGGTCATATCGGCAGGTTCAGGTCGAGCAGGATCAATAGTGGCTGGTTTTCGTGATTGATCCCGGTGCCATCGCTGTCGAACAGATAGTTCATTGCGGCCGTACCGTTGGAGAACGGTATGATGTCAGTGATTTCGCTCGATCATGATCGCGACCAGCACCAAAAATCCCCGCAAGCAGCAGGACCTGTCCAATGGCGCGCCCGGCGCCTGGCGTCACAACAATCTCGCGGCATACATCAACGGAGTTCAATCGGGTTCTCCGACGGGAAAGGCACATCCCAGCAGGCCAAATGCCTGATCCGGGCTGTTGGTTCCGTGGCTCGCTCGATTGGTCGTTGCGGAAGACGTGCCGCTCAATCGGCGGGCTGGCCGGCCAAATATTGTTCAAGCCAGTGGATATGATAGTCGCCATCGATAATGGCGGGTTCCCGGACCAACGCTCGGAACAATGGCAGCGTGGTCTCGATGCCTTCCACCACCATTTCGTCCAGCGCGCGGCGCAGCCGCATCAGGCACTCGGCGCGGGTTTTGCCATGGACGATCAGCTTGCCAACCAGCGAGTCATAATATGGCGGGATGACGTAGCCTTGGTAGACGGCGGAATCGATCCGCACGCCAAGCCCGCCCGGCGGGTGATATTGCCGGATCTTGCCGGGCGAGGGGCGGAAGGTCACGGGGTTTTCGGCGTTAACGCGGCATTCGATGGAGTGGCCGTTGATGACGACTTCCTTCTGCGTAACCGGCAGATCGCCGCCGGCGGCGACGCGAATCTGCTCCAGCACAAGATCGATATCGGTGATCATCTCGGTGACGGGATGTTCGACCTGGATGCGGGTGTTCATTTCGATGAAATAGAACTCGCCGTCTTCGTAGAGGAATTCCACCGTGCCGACGCCGAGATATTTCATCTCCTGCATCGCCTTGGCGACGGTCGCGCCGATCTTGGCGCGCTCCGCGGCGCCGAGCGCGGGCGAAGGACCTTCCTCCCAAACCTTTTGATGGCGTCGCTGCAGCGAGCAATCGCGCTCGCCGAGATGAATCGCGCCGCCGCGGCCATCGCCGAGCACCTGGATTTCGATGTGGCGTGGCTTCTGCAGATATTTTTCCAGATAGACCGAGGCATCGCCAAATGCCGATTTGGCTTCGTTGGCGGCGGTGGAGAGTGCCAGCATCAGGTCGTCGGCGGTTTGCGCAACCTTCATGCCGCGGCCGCCACCACCCGACGCCGCCTTCACGAGCACCGGAAAGCCGATCGCGCGTGCGATACCCATCGCGTCGTCGTCAGGACCGACGGCGCCGTCGGAGCCGGGCACCACCGGAATGCCGAGCTTCTTCGCGGTTTTTTTGGCCTCGATCTTATCGCCCATCAGGCGGATATGCTCGGCCTTCGGTCCGATGAAATGCAAATTGTGATCGGCGAGGATTTCGGCAAACCGGGCATTTTCCGACAAAAAGCCGTAACCGGGGTGCACCGCGTCTGCGCCGGTGATCTCGCAAGCCGCGAGCAGCGCGGGCACGTTGAGGTAGCTGTCTTTTGACGGCGGAGGGCCGATGCACACGCTTTCATCGGCAAGCCGCACATGCATGGCGTCGGCGTCGGCGGTGGAATGCACCGCGACGGTAGCGATGCCGAGTTCCTTGCACGCTCGCAGAACACGGAGTGCGATTTCGCCGCGATTGGCTATCAGGATCTTGTCGAACATGTTGCCCCAATCGGCGAATGGCGAATGGCGAATGGCGAACAGCGAGAACGCAAAGGGCTCGCTACTCTATTCGCCTCTATTCAATGATCACCAGCGGTTCGCCGAATTCGACCGGCTGGCCGTCTTCGACAAGAATCTGCGTCACGGTGCCAGCGCGCGGCGATGGAATTTGGTTCATCGTCTTCATCGCTTCGATAATCAGCAGTGTCTGACCGACCGATACGCGGGAGCCGACCTCGATGAAAGGCTTGGCGCCGGGTTCGGAAGCCCAATAGGCGGTGCCGACCATCGGCGAGGGCACCACGCCGGGGTGCTTGGCGACATCGGCAACAATGGCCGGCGCCACAGCGGCCGCCACCGAAGCCGCGGGTTGAAGTCCAGACGGCAGCGAGGCCGCGATGCTGATGTTGCGCGCGACCCGTATCCGCAGGCCCGCGCGTTCGATCTCGATTTCGGTGAGGCTGGTCTCGTCAAGCAGCAATGCGAGCTCGCGGATAAGCGCACTGTCGTTGCTTTTGGATTTTGCGGCGGTTTTGTCGTCAGGCTGGCGCGCCATGATCTGGGTCCGGAACTTTCTGTTGGGCGAAGCGAGGTTTGCGTCAGGCTTTTGACTTGGCGCCGATTTTGGCGGCAAGGCCATTGATCGCGAGCCTGTAGCCGTCGATGCCGAAGCCAGAAAGCGTGGCGAACGCGGCCCTAGCGGTGAAGGAATGATGACGGAAATTCTCGCGGGCGTAGATGTTGCTGATGTGCACTTCAACGGTAGGAATTTTCACTGCCACCAAAGCGTCATGCAGTGCGATCGAGGTATGCGAATAGCCACCGGCATTGATGACAATGCCGGCCGCCTTCCGGGCATACGCCTCGTGGATAAAATCGATCAGTTCGCCTTCGCGATTGGACTGTCTGCAATCGGCTTTCAAGCCGAATTGCGAAGTTGTCTCCACGCAAAGCTTCTCGACGTCGGCGAGCGTGGCATGACCGTAGGTTTCGGGCTCGCGGGTCCCCAGCAAATTGAGGTTCGGGCCGTTGAGCACGTAGATCGTCTCGGCAAGACTGTTGGCCATCCAAATCCCGGCAATGTGACGGTGGGTGGCGCGGTTATAGGTAACATCCGGCCCTAGGGGAAGCCTTTAGGCCGCTCGGACCACCTCTCAAATACCTCATCCGGTTCGTAAAAAGCTGCGCCGAAGCCGATGAAATCGCACGTTAACCAAATATTAAAGGATCCGCAAAGGTCATCATTCCCGACGGAGCCCCGGCCCACGCGAAAGGGGCGGGCGTCTCTGCCCGCCCCCGAACGCGTTTCTCATCGCCAGGAATTTAGGCGTCGAGGACAGCCACGATTTCCAAGGTCCGCGGATTGACCACCACGATCTGGTCGCGGACCAGGAAGAACTCATATCCGCGCCATTCCGGATAAACCGTCACGACTTCCGCCGGCAGCGGCCGGAAGGACACTTCGCGCGGCACCCGGGTGCCGACTGAAATCGCGAAATTGGCGTTCGTGATCGGCGCAACGTGCTGATCCCGGATCACGGTGCTGATTCTGGTGCGCTGTTCGGACGAGAGTCGTGCGCCGCCGGCGCCAGCCTGTCCGGTGGTCTGAGACCGGCCCTCCGCCGCGCCTTTCGTCTCCGCATTCATGTTGCCGTCGCGACCTTCGGCGTTGTTGCCGCGGCCTTCGGCGTTCATGTCTTTGTCTTTTGCGCCGCGGCTTTTTTCATTCGTCTCCGAACTCATGCTCTTCGACCTGTCGCCCTTCATGTTGTCTTGCTTCATATTGTTGTCTTGGGCCGATTTTTCGTGCTTCGCGCCGCCCTTCATGTCGTCCTGCGCGCGCTGATTCTTGGTAGCGCCCGGAGACTTCTGATCGGACTGGGTTGACTTCATCCCAGACGAAGGTTCCGAAGCGTCGCGATTGGCAGGCGCTGCCGAAGTTCCACTACGCTCGGATGATGGAGCGCTCTGCTGAGCCGTGGAACCCGCCGCCGATCCTCCGGTTCCTTGTGCGTGAGCGAAGCCGGCTCCGGCGATCAGCGCCGCTGTGGCCACCGACATCATAAAGCGATTAGTCATGGAATATCCTCCTCAAGTGTTTTGCATGCCTGTGCCGACAACGAAAGCAGGCGCGCCAGGTTCCGCGCTTCGAGGAATTGTTTGATGAAGGCGCTGCCATTGTTTTGGAACGGCGAAGAAGAAAACGGGCCAAGAAAACGGGCCAAGCAAATGTGCCAAGCAAAAAAGGGCAAAGAAAAAGCCCGGGCCGGTTTCCCAGCGCGGGCCTATTTCTCAGTGCGAATTTGAATTTAGCTATTTGGTAGGCGGCGCTTAGCCGGCCATTTATTTTGTCCTTACGACAATGCTCGATCGCAAGGAGCTAAATTGTAAAGATCGCTCAACACGTCGCCTTTCCGCAACGGGCGACGCCGATCTTTTCTTTAAGATTATCGAGGCCGACGGCTCCGATCACCACCTGCTTGCCGATCACGTAGCTCGGGGTGCCGTTCATACCCATAGCTTCGGCGAGCTTGAAGTTTTCCTCGATCGTGGCGCGCACTTCCGGGCTCGCCAGATCCTTCTCAAGTTTGCCGATATCGAGGCCGGCCTCTTTGGCGGCGGCCATCGCGCGCGCCTTGTCCGCTGGACCCCTACCGCCCAGCAGTTTCTGGTGAAAATCGAGATATTTTTTGCCGCCGGAATCCTGCATGCGCACGGCGACGGCAACCTGCGCGGCTTCGACAGAACCCTGGCTCAGCACCGGAAATTCCTTCAACACGACTTTCAGCTTGGGATCCGATTTCATCAGATCGAGCATGTCGGTCATGGCGCGTTTGCAGTAGCCGCAATTGTAGTCGAAGAATTCGACGAAGGTGACATCGCCGTCCTTGTTGCCCAACGTGACTCCGCGTGGCGAGTTGAAAATCGCATCCGAGTTGGTGGCAACGCTGGCTTCATGTTTCTCGGCTTCGGCGGCTGCCTGCCGCTTGCTCAGCTCACCCATCGCCTCTTCCAGCACTTCGGGATGGGTGAGCAGATAATTGCGAACAATGGTCTCGATATCTCCGCGCTGGCCGTCGGAAAAACTCTGTGCCGACGCCGCCGGCGGCGTACCGCAGAGGACAAGCGCGAACAATGCGGGAGCGAGCAAGCGAAACGAAGGCATTGGCAAATCCTCTTGGTGAAAGCCGGTTTTCCTAAACCTGTATTTGGCTCTATGTAATTCTGGTGGTCTTGTTTTTTAGTTGTCTTGTTTTAGTTGTCTTGTTCTAGATGTCGTTTGGACTTTCCTAATTCTTCTTTTGACCCGGCGGTGGTTTTGCACTGACGATGTCGTCGGCCTTGACCCATCCGGGCGTACCGACGGCGAAGCGGGTTTTCGCACGTGAAGCAAGATCGCGCGCGGTCTTGTTGTCACCGCGAAGGTAGGCAGCCTGTGCGGATGCCAGATCGGCCTGCGCGTAATCTCCCTTTCGGCCGTAGGCCATCGCGAGCTGGGCGTAACCGAGTGGCGCTTCCAATTCGCGCTCGACCGCCGCCCGCAGAATCGTGATGGCTTCCTCAGTATGGGCTTTATTATCGGTGCCCACGAGCGCCTGCCCAAGTAACATCTCGATGAGCGGCGCGTTATTCGAAAGCTGCACCGCCTTGCGCAAGGGAGCGATGGCTTCCTCCGGCCTGGCGCCTTCCAACAGCGCCTGACCGCGTAACTCATAAAAATACGGGTTGGCGGGCTGCATTTGGATCAGCGCGTCGATTTGCCCGATCGCCGAGCGCAAATCGCCGTGCAGGTAGGTCGCGATAGCGCGTGCGTAACGCGCGGGCAAGCTTTCGTTCGCCAGCGGATAGCGCCGATAAACGGTGTCGGGGCGCTCCAGGAAGGCCGAGATCTTGGCACGCATCATGTCATGGCGCAGTTGCAGGGCCGGATCGTCTTTCTTGTCCCAATAGGGACTTGAGCGCGCCAGTTCCTCAAGGGCGGCGACGCGTTCGGCGGGCAATGGATGCGACTGGACGTAAGGGTCGGCGCCGCGCGCGGCGAACAGGTTGTCGTTGGTGAACCGCTTGAAGGTTTCGTACATGCCTTTTGGGGATTGATTGGTGGCGGTCAGAAATTTCACGCCGGCACGGTCGGCGTTTTCTTCCTGTTGGCGCAGATAAGAGAGCAGGCTGTGCTGGATCACCGACTGCGGCGCGGAGAGCGCGGCGGCGCCGGCGTCGGCCAACCCGTTGTTGCTGTTGCTTCTGGCGCCCGCCACCACCGCGCCGACGCCGAGCAACGTCGCGATAATGAGCTGCGTCTGCGCCTGCGCCAGTTGTTCGTGGAGCTTGGCGAGGTGCCCGCCGGCGAGATGGCCGGTTTCATGCGCCAGCACCCCGATGACCTGGTTTGGCGTCTCGGACTGCAACAGCGCGCCGTGGTTCACAAAAATGCGGCGGCCGTCCGCGACGAAAGCGTTGAAGGCGGTCTCATTGATAATCACCACCTGGATGTTCTGCCGTTCCAGTCCGGCGGCTCGCAGGATTGGCCGTGTGTATTCGCGCAGTAGCTGCTCGGTCTCGGTGTCGCGGATAATCGGCGGCCCCTTCTCCTGCTGTGCAAGCGCAGGCATCGGCGCAATGACGAGCGCGACTGCCGCGATGATAGCCGTCAGTTTCGATGTCTTTTTGTGAGGCGCTATACGAAGCAGCATGGAGCGTCTTTAATGATTGGCGGCGGGGCGGATACGATATAAGCCCCTAACAAGCCGCGGAATGCGGCTAGTCTGGGGCACCTGCTGAATTGATGTTCCAAGACTTCAAATCGGCAGCGCCAAGGTCAAATAGCAGATATCCATGCTTGAAGCGACACCAAGAGATCGGGTGAAACACCTGCTGACGGCCTCGGGGCGAAGCGACGTTCCGCCGTTCATGGTGATGGACGTGATGGCGGCGGCGGCGCGCATTGAAGCCGCCGGCGGGCATGTCATTCATATGGAGGTCGGGCAACCGGCAGCTTCCGCGCCGAAGGCGGCGATCTCTGCCGCGCACGCGGCGCTCGACGGCGGACGGATCGACTACACCTCCGCGCTCGGGATTCCCTTGTTACGCGAACGCATCGCCAGGCACTACCGCGAGATTTACGGCTGCGCGGTGGATGCGGAGCGGATCGTGGTCACCACGGGCTCCTCGGGCGCGTTCATTTTGGGTTTTCTTGCCATGTTCGAGCCGGGCGACCGCGTGGCGGTCACGGTGCCCGGTTATCCGCCGTATCGCCACATTCTCTCCGCGCTCGGCTGTGAGCCGGTGCTGATCGAGACCTCGAGCGAGACCCGCCATGCGCTGACCGGCGAAGCCTTGCTCGCCGCCCATCGCAAAAATCCGCTCAAGGGTGTGCTGGTCGGGAGTCCAGCCAATCCGACGGGCACCATGATGTCCCGCGAAGCGCTCACCAGCCTGATATCGGCGGCGGAAGGCGCGGGCATCCGCTTCATTTCCGACGAAATCTACCACGGTCTCGACTACGCCATGCCGGCGGTGACGGCGGCGGAGCTTTCTCCGCACGCGCTCGTCATCAATTCATTCTCGAAATATTTCTGCATGACCGGCTGGCGGGTCGGCTGGATGGTGGTGCCGGAAACGCTGGTGCGGCCAATCGAGCGGCTGCAGCAGAATCTCGCCATTTCGGTGCCGACGCTGTCGCAAATCGCCGCGGCGGCTGCATTCGACGGCCGCGAGGAGATGGAAGCAGTTAAGCGCGGCTACCAGGAGAACCGGCGTATTCTGATCGCCGGGCTGCCGCAAGCCGGGTTGGACAAGTTCTTGCCCGCCGACGGCGCGTTTTACCTTTACGCCGACGTTTCGCGATTTACCTCCGACAGTTTTGAATTTGCCAAGCAGATGCTGGAGCAGGCACGGGTTGCCGCAACCCCGGGGATCGACTTCGATCCGGTTCATGGCCATCACTTCATTCGCTTTTCCTATGCGCGCTCGGCCGAGGAAATGCACGAAGCCGTCGCGCGGATCACGCGCTGGCTGGGATAGGGTTGGCGAACACTTGATCGGCCTGAAGTTGTCCGCCGAATGCTCCCAAAGCCATTGACTCCGCCGAACTAATTGATTTTGGCTGTATTGGATCAGACGGCGCGTCCGCGCAGGTGGATTGACAGATTTTTCGAATTTACGGGGAGAGTGAACGTCATGGCGGCAACGATCGCAACCGGAGCTCCGGTCGGCGTAGCGAAACCCTGGTATAAGATACTTTATCTTCAGGTACTGATCGCCATCCTGCTTGGTATCGTCGTCGGCTGGCTGTGGCCCGACGTCGCCACCAATGACTGGATCAAGGCGCTGGGCGACGGCTTCATCAAGCTGATCAAGATGGTGATTGCGCCGATCATCTTCTGCACCGTGGTCTCAGGCATTTCGCATATTCAGGACGCCAGGAAGGTCGGCCGCGTCGGCGTCAAGGCGCTGGTCTACTTCGAAATCGTTTCATCGTTCGCGCTGATTCTGGGTCTGGTGATGGGCAATCTGATCCAGGTCGGCCATGGGCTGGCTGCGAAGCCCGACGCAGGAGCGGTGGCGAATTACGTCAAGCAGGCGGAGTCGCAAAAAGCCGTCGATTTCGTCCTCAATATCATTCCGGACAGCGTGGTCGGCGCGCTGGCCCGCGGTGACATCCTGCAGGTGCTTCTGTTCGCGATCCTGTTCGGCTTCGCGCTGATGGCACTCGGCGAACGCGGCCATCGGCTTCGCGACATCATCGACGATACCGCGCACGCGGTGTTCGGAGTGATCGCCATCGTTATGAAGGCGGCGCCGATCGGGGCCTTTGGTGCGATGGCCTACACGATCGGAAAATTCGGCCCCGCCGCGCTCGGCAATCTGCTGGGACTGATCGCGCTATTCTACATGACCGCGGCGCTATTCGTGATCGTCGTGCTCGGCCTGATCGCACGGGTTGTCGGCTTCAGCATTTTCAAGTTCATCGCCTATATCCGGGACGAATTGTTGATCGTGCTCGGCACCAGTTCATCGGAGAGTGCGCTCCCTCAACTGATGGCGAAGCTCGAACGGCTCGGCTGCTCAAAACCGGTGGTTGGTCTCGTGGTGCCCACCGGTTACTCGTTCAATCTGGACGGCACCAACATCTATATGACGCTGACGACACTCTTCATCGCGCAAGCGCTCGGCGTCGAGCTGTCGTTTACCCAGCAGCTAACCATCCTGGTTGTAGCGATGCTGACATCGAAGGGCGCCAGCGGTGTGACCGGCGCGGGCTTCATCACGCTGGCGGCAACGCTCTCGGTGATCAATCCGGCGCTGGTGCCGGGCATGGCGATCGTGTTTTCCGTGGACAAGTTCATGAGCGAGGTTCGCGCGCTCACCAACATCACGGGCAATGGCGTCGCCACGGTGTTCGTGTCCTGGTGGGAAGGTGAACTCGATCACGAGAGGTTGCATGCCGCTCTCAACAAAACGATCGATCCGTCGGACATGGAGACGGCCGTCACCACGGGTTAGGGGCGTGAAATCATAAGGGGCGCCTCATAAGGGGCACAGCGGTTTTTTCCACGCTCGGCTTGTTCTCAAGCCGAGCTGCCGGATCTGTTTTCGGGATTGTGTTGCAAGCGTCTTTTTGCAACCATTCTTCAAAAAAACAGAACCCCGCTTATGGAAGAAACGCTCATGCACCGATATGTTGTCACGACCGCTATCATTATGTCCGCTCTGTTCGGACACGCTGTGTTCGCACAGGACGGCGCACAGACTACCTATGTCGTCACCTATATAGAAACCATGCCCGCCTCCGCGTCTGCGGCGCGGCAGCTCATCCTCGCTCACAGCCTCGATGCACGAAAGGCTTCTGGGGCTATCCAGGTCGATGCACTTCAGCGCATCGAATATCCGCACCACTTTGCACTTGTCGAACAATGGCAATCGCCAGGTGCAAGGCAAGCTTTTGCGTCGAGTGGGTCCGCCATCAAGTTTCGTGCCGATCTTGGCCCGTTGCTAAGCGCGGCCTATGACGAGCGCATTCACTCAGCGCTCGCGGTCGGTCCGTCGATGCCGGCATCGGCCGATCCCGTCGTGATCGTCACCCATGTCGACGTGGTTCCGACCGCGGTTGCCGCCGGCAGCGGCAGTGTGAAAGCATTCGTCGAGCGAGGCCGAGGCACCACGGGCAATCGCCGCTTCGACGCCCTGACCCAGACAAGCCGACAGAACCACATGACGGTTGTCGAAACCTGGGATGCGATGGCGGACAAGAACGCCTGGATTTCGACTGTGGATGCGAGAGCTTTTCGAGAGGGTCTTCATCCCATGAGCGGCAGCCTTTACGACGAGCGAGCTTATAAGCTTCTGCGCTGATCCTGCCTCGATAGTCACAGAGGAGCATCCCGAGCTCCATTCCTGACGACATAAAAAACCGCCCGGTTTTGCCGGGCGGTTTTTGTGGTTTTACAAATCAGATTTGCTATTCGCCGCCACCGAAGCGCCGCGACCACCATCCGGCCCGGCGGGGCTGGGCTTCCGGTGTCGGCTCGGAAGCGGGCTGGGCTGGAGCCGGCTCGGCAGGCTGGCTCTGGCTGACTGGCGCTACTGTCGCAGCGGGCTGGGCATCTACCAGGAAGTTCACCTTCTCGCGCACGGTTGAACGCCGCCGCGCCGCTCGTTCCGCCTCTTGTGCGGTCTCCACCTCTGTGGGCGCAGCGCGAACGACCTCCGGCTGAGCATGTTCCACATGCGGCGGCTCGGGCGGCGGTGCAACCGGGTCGGTTTGGGTCAGCATAGGCGAGGGCGCCGGTGGTGAATATCCGTCGAAATCGGCCACTGCGCTGGCTGCTTCCGGAGCAGGAGTCGGCCCGAGTTCGTCGGCGATCGCTCCAGCCAGACCATCCTCAGGTCCGCCTCGCCGGCGGCGTCCACCGCGACGTCCGCGACGGCGGGGCCGCCGCTCGCTGCCGGAGGGCTGATCGGTGTGGACCACGCCGGGCTGCTCGTCGGAGTCGCCTTCGTCAGAATCACTTTCATCGGTAACGACCTCAGCGGTTGCGGCCGGGTTCGCCGTAACGTGAGGAACATCGCTCTCTTCGCGCGCTGGGCCGCCTTCACGCGCCTCGCCGGGACGGCCGCGCCGACGCCGCCGCCGCTTGCGCCTGTGGCCATCCGCATCGACTTCGCCGCCACTTGCTTCGCCCACCGGAAAATCCTCGGCGAGCTCTTCGGTCTCTTCGGTTTCCATTTCCGATTCGACTTCGGCGTCCAGCGGCTCTTCCTCGTCGTACGCCTCCTCGATCTGCGGCGGGAAAGCCGCAACCTGGGCCGCCAGCAGCGCCTTGGCCGCCTCCAGCGTGTGCACCTGTTCGCCGCGATCGATGACAAACGATTGCTGGGCACTCACGGTCGGGTCGGCGATCACGGCAAGCGTCACCTTGAAACTGTTTTCAAGATCGCGCAGGTGGCCGCGCTTGTGGTTGAGGACGTAAAGCGCCACGTCGGTTCGGGTGCGCACCACGAGATTGTGGGTCGCGCCCTTCATCAGCAATTCCTCAAGACCGCGCAGCAATTGCAAGGCCACCGAAGACACCGAACGGACATGGCCGCTGCCGCCGCATTGCGGGCAGGGCTCGGTCGAACTCTCCAGCACGCTGGCGCGGATGCGTTGACGTGACATCTCCAGTAGGCCGAAATGCGAGATGCGGCCGACCTGGATTCGCGCGCGGTCCTGCCGGAGACAATCGCTGAGTCTGCGCTCCACCGCGCGATTGTTGCGCTTCTCGTCCATATCGATGAAATCGATGACGATCAGGCCCGCGAGGTCGCGCAAACGAAGCTGTCTTGCGACTTCCTCGGAAGCCTCAAGGTTGGTCTTGAGCGCGGTATCTTCGATGTGATGTTCACGGGTCGAGCGGCCGGAATTGACGTCGATCGAAACCAGCGCTTCGGTCTGGTTGATCACGATGTAGCCGCCCGATCGCAATTGCACGGTCGGCGAGAACATCGCATCTAACTGGCTCTCGACGCCCATCCGCGAGAACAGCGGCTGGCCGTCGCGGTATTGCCTGACCGTCCGAACATTCGAGGGCATCAGCATCTTCATGAAATCGCGGGCTTCCTGATAGCCGGCTTCGCCGGCGACCTGGATTTCGTCGATTTCCTTGTTGTAGAGGTCGCGCAACGAACGCTTGATCAGCGAGCCTTCCTCGTAGACGAGGGTCGGCGCCTGCGATTTCAGGGTCATGTCGCGCACGGTTTCCCACATGCGGATCAGATATTCGAAGTCGCGTTTGATCTCGGGTTTGGTGCGCGATGCACCGGCGGTGCGCAGAATGATACCCATGCCTTCGGGGACGTCGAGATCCTGCACCACTTCCTTGAGCCGCGAACGATCCTGTGCCGAGGTGATCTTGCGGCTGATGCCGCCGCCGCGGGCGGTGTTGGGCATCAAGACCGCATAGCGGCCGGCGAGCGAAAGGTAGGTCGTCAGCGCGGCACCCTTGTTGCCGCGCTCTTCCTTGACGACCTGCACCAGCATCACCTGACGGCGCTTGATGACTTCCTGAATTTTATATTGACGGCGCGGACGGAAGGCGCGCTCGGGTACTTCCTCCATGACATCGTCGCCGCCGACCAATTCAACGACTTCCTCTTCGAGGTCATCGCCGTCATCTTCATCGTCGTGGTTCTCGTCGCCATGCGGGACGAGAGCCTGTTCGGCATGATGTGATGCGGCGTCTTCGCCGTCGCCGTGTTCGGGGTGAACGCCGCCATCTTCGGCATGCAACGCTTCATCGGCATAGGCGGCGTCTTCGCCCGCATAGGCCACATGAGATTCTTCGCTGCCCGGAGCATTCGTCGCGGTGTGTGGCATGAAGGACTGGGCATCGGCCGCCGCTATCACGCTCGCAGGCGCGTGGTCGTGCTCATCATGCGCATCTTCGTGGTGGTGCTGGTGCCGGTGTTCATGATCGTCATGGTCATGATGATCCCCGTCAGCGTGGTTATGTTCGGCGTCGTGCGCGTGATCGGTTTCGGCTTGGAAACCTTCGACGTGCGAACCTTCGACGTGCAAGCCTTCGACGTGCAAGCCTTCGTGTTCCCGGCCCTCATGCGGCTGAGCCGCCTGCGACGGATCGACGCTTGCGTTCTCGACCACCTCGCTCTGGATGCGTTCGCCATTGCTGCGACGGCGCGAGTTGCGATGGCGCGGGCGGCGGCGGTTGGAGCGGTTTTCGGTTTCTTCCTCGGCCTCGCGATGGGCGCGCTCATCCGCCTCGATCAGCGCCTGACGATCGGCGACCGGAATTTGGTAGTAATCAGGGTGGATTTCGCTGAAGGCCAGAAAGCCGTGGCGGTTGCCGCCGTATTCGATGAAGGCGGCTTGCAGTGACGGTTCTACGCGCGTGACCTTGGCCAGATAGATGTTGCCGCGCAATTGCTTGCGCTGGGCGGTTTCGAAATCAAATTCTTCGACGCGGTTGCCGCGAACCACGACGACCCGGGTCTCTTCCGGGTGAGTAGCATCGATCAACATTTTGTTGGGCATTTTGGGACTCTTGACGGCGGCGGGCGCGTATGACCGTGAGCGCGTGTCGCGCTGCCGGGTGACGCGACGGTCCACCTGATTCGGGGGTGAGGGGAAGGCCAAAACGCAACCCGGGGCGCCCCGCCGAACGGAATCCCGACGGAGCAATACGACGCGCAGAGCTTTCGCTCCGCGTCGGCGCGATCTTTCCGTGGATCATGGTCGGCAACACAGTCTGGCGCATCAAGCGTCGGCCCGTCTGAACACGTTGGCGGCAAAAGGCGCCGCCTTGTCTCTCGCTGAAGGCCCGGCGCGGCGCCTAAGCGCTCGCCGGCATCGCATATCGGGCCCTAAGGCCCGGGTAATCGGTTATGACGCGTCTGAAGCCGTCCCTGGAACAAGATGGTAACCTGGGACCGGACGCCGCTCGGGCTCGAAACCGCCACTCCTTGTCAGCCGCGCGCTGCGCTGGCTGTGGAGGGATCGGAAAGACGCTGGAATCTCCAAATTCGGAATCTCCAAATTCGAAGGTTACGGCGCTGCACCGGGAGGCTGAACACGACACAACCGTGAATTTTAGCCGTCAGCACGCCATACATACGTGTATTGGCTGCCGCGTGCAAGGGAAGCGTCGCAGGGCGGCAACACTTCCGCTTATTCGCGTATGCGCCTTAGGCTGCAGTTAACCCTGTGGTTCTATTGCGGTAAAAGGTGCTCGGAGGCAGGGATTCGTTGGCGAGCCGCGCAAATCATGGTGCTTTGCTGAGATGCGCACTAGTGTGCGTTGCAGCAATTCTGTGTTCCAACGCCGCCGGGGCAGCGGGCCCATCGCCGACCCCGATCGCGGCATCGAATTCTGCCGGTTCCAATTCGACCGCTTCGAATTCAATCGCTTCGAATTCGATCACTTCGAATTCTCCTGCGTCTAATTTTCCTGTCACGTCCTTTCCCGTGGCGTCTGATGTTCGCCTGGCCGGTGATGCGAAGCAAACCCGCTTTGTTCTTGATCTCGACAAGGCCATTCAGTTTCGCGCCTTCACCCTTGCCGATCCATACCGGGTGGTCCTGGATATTCCCCAGGTCAGCTTTCAGCTTCCTGCCGGGGCCGGCAGCGTGGGACGCGGGCTGATCAAGGGGTTCCGCTATGGGCTGGTCATGCCGGGCGGATCGCGAATCGTGTTCGACCTGACCGGCCCGGCCCGGATCGCAAAATCCTATGTGCTGGATGCCGCCAACGGGCAACCGCCGCGGCTGGTGCTGGAGCTGGAAGAAGTCGATCGTACCGGCTTCGTCCAATCGCTTCCGGTCGAAGGCCGGCCCGAACTCAGGCCCACTGTCGCAGACGCCGCAGGCACCATTGTCGCTCCCGTCGCCCTTGCGCCCAAGCCCGCCGTGGCGGATTTACGCCCGGTGGTCGTGATCGACCCGGGGCATGGCGGTATCGATAACGGCACGCTCGCCGGTGGCGAAAGCGAGAAAAGCCTGGTGTTGGGATTCGGGCTGGCGTTACGGGATCGGATGGAGAAGACCGGTAAATATCGGGTCGTCATGACCCGCACCGATGATACTTTCATCCCCCTCGCCGAGCGGGTCCGGATCGCGCGCACCCAGTCGGCGGCACTGTTTGTGTCGATTCATGCCGACGCGTTACCGCGAGGCGAGGGCGACGCCCAGGGTGCCACGATTTACACTCTCTCCGACCGCGGCTCCGACGCCGAGGCGGAACGGCTGGCTGAGGCGGAAAACAAGGCTGACGCGATCGGCGGGGTCAACCTGACCGAGGAGCCGACCGATGTTGCCGACATTCTGATCGATCTTGCGCAGCGCGAAACCCGGACCTTCTCGAACCGGTTCGCCCGCCAGCTGATGAGCGAGATGAAGAATACCGCACGGATGCACAAGCACCCGCTAAAATCTGCAGGGTTTCGAGTGCTCAAGGCGCCTGACGTGCCGTCGGTGCTCATCGAACTCGGCTATGTCTCGAACAAGGGCGACCTCGAACATCTGATGTCGGAGAGTTGGCGTTCCCGCACCGTTGGATCGATGGCCCAGGCCATCGACGTCTTTTTTGCCAAACGTCTGGTCACGGCTGGACCGGCGAACTGAGGGAGCCCCATCAGATGATGGAAGCCCTAGTTTGGCCACAGCGGGGGTTCTATAAAAAACATCGTGAGGCCTTCGGAATCGATCAAAATTCCTTCCCGGCCGATGTATTATACGTTTGTTATCGTGCACGGAGCGGCAGACCGTTCCGCAGCGATCTTGCGCTGTGGAAAAACGCGCCGAGGAAAACGCCTGAAGTTAAGGCGGCAAGGGTTGGAACGGATATTCGGTAATGCGCTTGCTCGTGCGGTTCATGGGTTTCTTGTTCGCTGCCGGAACCGTCGTGTTCCTGGTCGGCGTCGCTGCCGTGGCGGGGCTGATCTGGCATTACTCCAAGGACTTGCCGGATTATTCGCAGCTCCAGGATTATGAGCCGCCGGTGATGACGCGGGTCCATGCGTCGGATGGAGCCTTGCTTGGTGAATACTCTAAAGAACGCCGGCTTTATTTGCCGATTCAGGCGGTCCCCAAACTGGTGATCAACGCGTTTCTGGCTGCTGAAGACAAGAACTTCTACGAGCATGGCGGCATCGATTTTTCCGGCATGGCGCGCGCCGCCGTGCTGTACGCCCAAAATATTGGTTCTAACCGCCGTCCGCAGGGCGCCTCCACGATCACCCAGCAGGTCGCGAAGAACTTTCTTCTGACCAACGAAGTGTCGTTCACCCGCAAGATCAAGGAAGCCTTGCTGGCGATGCGGATCGAGCGCGCCTACTCGAAGGACAAGATCCTCGAACTCTATCTCAATGAGATTTATCTCGGCCTTGGCGCTTATGGCGTCGCTGCGGCTTCGCTGGTCTATTTCGACAAATCGGTCAATGAACTCACTATCGCGGAAGCCGCCTATCTGGCCGCGCTGCCGAAGGCGCCGGCGGCGTTGCACCCGGTCCGCAACCGCGACCGGGCGATCGAGCGGCGCAATTACGTGGTCGACCGCCTCCTGGAGAACGGCTGGATCAAGCAGGCCGACGCCGAGAAGGCTCGGAAGGATCAACTGGCCGTAACCACCCGGACCAATGCCGCGCACGTTTTCGCCGGCGAATATTTTGCCGAAGAAGTCCGTCGTGATGTGTTCGAGCGGTACGGTGAAAAGAAACTCTACGAAGGCGGTCTGTCGGTACGGACCACGCTGGATCCCAAGCTGCAGGTCATGGCGCGCAAAACCATGACCGCCGGTCTGGTGAACTTCGACGAGGCGCAGGGCTGGCGCGGCGCGACCAACAAGATCGATGTCACAGGCGATTGGGGCGTGAAGCTCGCCGACGTCAAATCGCTCTCTGACGTGGCGCCGTGGCGGCTCGCCGTGGTGCTGGAGACCAGCGAGCAGTCCGCGCGGATCGGTTTTCAGCCGGGTCGTGAACTCGGCGGCGCCGTAAGCAAAGAACGCCAAACCGGCAACATCACGCTTGAAGGCGTGCGATGGGCGAAGCCCGCAGCCGGTCCGGCGCGGGGCAGGACGCCATCGGCGGTTTCGCAAGTGCTGTCGCCGGGCGACGTCATCTACGCGGACCCGTTGATTGGAAAGGATGGTGCTGTGGTCGAAGGCCAGTTCCGGCTGCGCCAATTTCCTGAGGTCTCCGGCGCCATGGTTGCGATGGATCCGTGGACCGGCCGCGTGCTTGCCATGGTCGGCGGCTTCTCGTTCGACCAGAGCCAGTTCAATCGCGCGACGCAGGCCTACCGGCAGCCGGGTTCGTCATTCAAGCCGATCGTGTATTCTTCTGCGCTCGACAACGGATATACGCCGTCGACAGTCGTGGTCGATGCGCCGATCGAAATCGACCAGGGGCAGGGCGCGGGGGTCTGGCGCCCGGAAAACTATTCGACCGGGAAATATTATGGGCCGACGACGCTGCGCAATGCACTCCGATTGTCGCTCAACACGGTGACGGTGCGGCTGGCGCAGGATATCGGCATGCCCTTGATCGGCGAATATGCCAAGCGCTTCGGCGTCTACGACGAACTGCCGAATTATCTGTCCTATGCACTCGGCGCCGGCGAGACCACGGTGATGCGAATGGTCACGGCGTATTCGATGTTCGCCAATGGCGGCCGGCGGGTGAAATCCACCCTGATCGATCGCATTCAAGACCGTTACGGCCATACCATCTTCAAACATGACGCCCGCGAATGCCGCGGTTGCGATGGCGCCGGCGGCTGGAAAAATCAGCCGGAGCCGCAGCTTGTCGACCGCCGGGAACAAGTGCTGGATGCGATGACGGCCTACCAGATCACCTCGATGATGGAGGGCGTGGTGCAGGGCGGTACCGCGACGGTCTTGAGGGAGGTCGGCAAACCGATCGCGGGCAAGACCGGGACCACCAATGATGCGAAGGACGCCTGGTTCATCGGCTTCTCGCCGGACCTCGTGGTCGGAATCTATATGGGTTACGATAAACCGCGCAATCTTGGCAGAGCTGCTACCGGCGGACACTTGGCGGCGCCGATCGCCAAGGATTTCATGAAGCTTGCGCTTGCCGACAAGCCCGCGATTCCGTTCCGCGTGCCGGCCGGAATCAAGCTGATCCGCGTCGATGCCAAATCCGGCATGCGGGCCGGTCCGGGCGACGGCGGCAAATCCATTCTGGAAGCCTTCAAGCCGGGCACCGCGCCACCGGATAATTACTCGGTGATCGGCGTCGCCGATGCCGACGGCCGTTCGCTACAGCCGCCGCCCGACGCGGATCGAAGCTTCTTCCGTCCCGGCACCGGCGGCCTGTACTGACATTGCGCTTTCCCGCGCCCGCCGCTACACCCCCCACAGCATTGAGAACCGCGGCCCCGCGCCGCAGATCAGAGAGCCCATGCGCGCCGAAGTCGAACGTTTAGTTGAAGAGATCAAGCAGTCAGTCGGGCTGCTGAGGAGGCATCTTTGACGTCGATGCATCCACGGCACGTCTCGCTGAGCTGAACAAGCTCGCCGAAGATCCCAATCTTTGGAACGATCCCCAAAAAGCACAGAAGCTGATGCAGGAGCGGACCTCGCTGGAGGATGCGCTCAACGGCATCGGCAAGGTCGAGCGCGAACTTGAAGACAATATCGGGATGATCGAACTCGGCGAAGCCGAGAACGATTCCGGCGTCGTCGCCGAGGCCGAGACCGCGCTGAAAAACCTCAAGAAGGAAGTCGCGCGCCGCGAGCTGGAAGCCTTGCTCTCGGGTGAAGCCGATCGCTTTGATTCCTATCTCGAGGTTCATGCCGGCGCCGGCGGAACCGAGAGCCAGGATTGGGCTTCGATGCTGCTGCGCATGTATACGCGCTGGGCGGAAAAGCACGGCTTCAAAATCGAATACCTGGAAGAGACGCAAGGCGAAGAGGCCGGCATCAAATCCGCCACCATCCAGATCAGCGGTCACAACGCCTATGGCTGGCTCAAGACCGAAGCCGGTGTGCATCGGCTGGTGCGGATATCGCCGTTCGATTCCAACGCGCGTCGGCACACCTCGTTTTCCAGCGTCGCGATCTTTCCCGTGGTCGACGACAGCATCAAGATCGACATCAAGGAATCTGACGTCCGCACCGACACGATGCGCTCGGGTGGCGCTGGCGGGCAGCACGTCAACAAGACCGAATCGGCGGTTCGGCTCACGCATATTCCGACCGGCGTTGCGGTGGTTTGTCAGGCCGGCCGTTCGCAGCACAAGAACAAGGCGCAGGCGTGGGACATGTTGCGCGCGCGGCTTTACGAGATCGAATTGAAAAAGCGCGAAGAACAGGCTGCCGCCGATCAGGCCGCCAAGACCGATATCGGCTGGGGCCATCAGATCCGCTCTTATGTCTTGCAGCCCTATCAAATGGTGAAGGACCTTCGCACCGGCGTGCAGACGTCGGACACCTCCGGTGTGCTCGACGGCGACCTCGACGAATTCATGGCGGCGACGCTGGCGCAACGCGCGTTCGGCACCGCGCCGGGTGCCGTCGAGGATGTGGATTAATCGGTCTCAGCCCGCACTCAAGCGCACGCCCGCGCGCAGGAATTTCTGCGGGTCGACCGCTTCTCCGTCGATCCTGGTTTCGTAATGCAAATGCGGACCGGTCGATCTACCGGTTGAGCCGACGGCGCCGATCACCTGTCCGATCCTAATTGGATCGCCAACCTTGACGCCGATCTCCGACAGATGGCCGTAACGCGTCGACAGGCCATTGCCGTGGTCGATTTCCACCATGCGGCCATAGCCTCCAGCCCATCCCGACGACACCACTTTTCCGCTCGCGGTCGCGCGCACCGGGTCACCCATTCCGGCGCGAAAATCCAGACCGGTGTGCATGGCCGGACGGCCGAGGAAGGGGTCGCTGCGGACCCCGAAGCCGGACGTGAATTCGACTTCCCCGATCACCGGTTTGCGATACGGCACCAGCGAAAGGGTCCGGTTGAGACGCTCGACTTGCGCGCGGGTGATATTGACTCGATTGAGCTGGCGCTCGAACGCGCCGGCGTCAGAAGGAAGTTTAACCGGAACGTAGGGGCCGCCGATACCTCCGCGCGGCGCTGCCGCTTCCAGTTGCGCCATGTCGAGACCGAGATCGGTAATGACGCCTCGCATCCGGCGCATCCGCGATTCCATGCCGTCTTCCACCGAATTGAGCACCGCCAACTGACGGCCTTCGACCTGATCGAGAGAGGCCTGCAGGCGGACGAGAATGTTATCGACGCCCTGGAATTTCGCGAACTGGGTCGGTTGCGGGTTGGCGATCATGGGAACTCGCGATTCCAGCCGCGCTTCGCGATCCGGAGGCGTCACAAAAATCACGGTATTGCTGATCGGCGACGGCTTTGGTGGTGCCGAAGACGCCGGGTCGTTCACCGCGGCTCCGCGTGATGGTGTTCGGATCGAACCGGTAATCGAAGCGTCGGGAATGGCACCAAGCGCGGTGGCGCGAGATTCCAGCGCGGCCTGGCGGCGCGTGATTTGTTCGAGTTTCTGGTCGAACTGTTCTTGATCGAGCAACTGCCGGCTGGTGGTGCGATCGACCTTGGCGCGCAGTTCCGCGATGCGGTCCTCATAGGCGTATTGCATCTCCGCATGGCGTGCGATCAGCCGGGTGAGAACGTCGTCGCGGAACGCGAAATAGGTGGCGGTCGCAGCCGACCACATGCCGAGCACGACCACCGTGCCGACCACGATCCAGAACACCACCGGACCAAACCGGACCTGCTTGCCGGCGTGAACGAGGGTGTAGTCGCCTTGTGCGTGCGATGAAGGGACTGCGGTCTGATTCGTTGCCGGGCGGCGAGCGGATGGCCTGCTATTTGGAGGGTGCTGCGGGTACTCAGAATAATGACCGGAACGGTACGACATCGGCACTCCCGCGCCGGTCGGATGTGAGTTCCGTACGGCCAAATTGACGGGAATGATTTGGCCCTCTCATGGTTAATTTTTCGAAAAGGGTGCCGCTCAAATCACAAGGCCTGCGCCGCCGCGAGCACGTCGTCGGCATGACCATCGACCCTCACGTTGCGCCAGATTCTCATGATTCGCCCGTCTTGGCCGATCAGAATGGTTGTGCGAAAAATGCCCTGGAAGGTCTTGCCGTACATGGATTTTTCGCCCCAGACGCCGTAAGCCTCCAGCATCTCGTGCTTCTCATCCGAAACAAGAGGGGTGGAGAGCTGATGCTTGTCGCGAAAGGCTTCCTGCGCCTTGGGGGAGTTGGCGGAGACGCCGAGGATGGCGGTCTGGCTTTGCTCGAAGGCGCCCGACAAATGGGTAAAGTCGATCGCCTCCTTGGTGCACCCCGGCGTGTCGGCGCGGGGATAGAAAAACAGCACCAGTTTTTTCCCGGCATAGTCGGACAGCGAGACAGTGCCGCCGCCGTCGCGGGGAAGACGGAAGGCGGGCGCCTTTGCACCCTCGGTCAAAGCCGCCCCGGGCAATTTTCTCGCCGTTTGCTTTACGGTCGCGGGCTTCGCAGCGGTCGTCTTCGATGTCAGCTTACCCAAGGGTGCTGATTCTCCTGGGCTGGTTGGTTTTAACTTTTTTGAGGAGGCCTTGGTCGATGCTGCCGTCGCAGTCTTCGCCAGAGGAGTTTTTGCGGGCTGCTTTCCAGCCGATTTCGTCGATGGAGCAGAGGCCGCCGTTCTCGAGGGCGCTTTGGGGGATTTCTTGCGCGTTTCCTTGGACATACGCCTTCCTTTCGTCGCTTTCGGCGGATCAATCATTGGGGTATTGGGAGGTCTTGTCCCAGCAAGACGGAATAGAGCGACTTCTGGGCAAGTCTGATAGCTTGGGAGTATGGTTACAAGGAATTCGACGCACCACCCGTCCCCTCGTTGAATGTGGCCTTCGAATGTGCCTTTGGGGCCGATGACGAGTAACAGTATTGATCGAGATTGGCAGCGATGCCGGCACAGGAGCGCTCGTTACCTGGCGACGGGCGGCCTTGGCGGCGATCTTACCCACAATCAGCGCCGGCACTGAGAGGCAATGACAAAGAACACGTCGCCCCAGGGGTCGAATCCGCGTACTGAGGTCCAGCTCTCGCAGTTGGATCATCTCGGTTGGGATCACGACCATGACGAGGCGACGGGTCATCGCGCACGCCGGCTGCTGTCCAAATCGAACTCCGGCCTTCATCGATTTGGCGATCGCCTCGTGGCGCTACGCCGTTCGCTTGGCGGACGCTGGGTAAAGCGCCTGGGTGTCGCGATCGTGGTTTTGATCGTGATCTTTGGAGGGTGCTTCGGCGGCCTGTGGTGGCGGCTCGGTGCCGGTCCGATCAATCTTGAGATGGCGACGCCCTGGCTTGCCACGGCGATCGAAGAAAACATCGGTCACGGCAACACGGTCGAAGTCGGCGGTACGCAAATCGAGCGCGCCGGCAGGATACGAATCGCCGTGCGCATTCGCGACATCATTGTTCGCGACCGCGACCACGTCATCGTGGCGAGCGCGCCGAAAGCCGAGGTAAGACTTTCGGGCACCGCGCTTTTGATGGGGCGTCTCCGCGCCGAGAGCCTCAATCTGGTGGATGCCGAACTCGCGGTGCGCATCACACCCGATGGTTACGTCACCGTTTCTACCGGAGACAACGCGCGACCGCTCGCGACCGGCGTTGCCTCGAAGCGACAACTTGGCGGAACGGCTGCATTACCAAATCAATCCACCGCGCCGGCACCGGCGGGGCCGGTTTCCACGACGTCGCCGGGCACTCAACCCAAGGTCGCGGCGCCCGTGCTTGATAACCGCGATGCGCCAAGCGGACTGCTTGCCGGCCTTGATTGGCTCGACAGCCTGAGCCTGACCGGACTCGACGGACAAAATCTCAATGAGATCGGTTTGAAGAACGGAAACCTTGTCGTCGACGATCAACAGCGCGGCAACAAATGGAATTTCGAAAATATAACCCTCAGTCTTCGTCGTCCGAGCGGCGGCGGGGTGGCGCTGAGCGTCGGTGAAGAGGGCAACCATGCCTGGTCGCTTCGCGTCGCGGTCGGACCTGCCGCGAATGGCGTGCGATCGGTCGAAATTCGTGCCGACAAGGTCTCGACCACCAACATCTTGCTGGCGCTGCGGCTGAAGGATTTGACCTACAGCGCGAATTTGCCGCTGACCGGCGAGTTGAAGGGTGAATTGGGCCGGGACGGTCTGCCGACCTATTTCCGCGGCAAAATCACCGCGGGCGAGGGAAGCATCGTCGACGGCGACACGCCTGATTATCCAATGCCGATCGATTCGGCTGAACTCAGCGTCGAATGGGATTCGGCGCGGCGCGAACTGGTGGCGCCGTTCAAAATCATTTCCGGTCAGAACAGGATCACGCTGCTGGCCAGCGTCGAGCCGCCCAACGATAACGTTGCCGATTGGCATTTGGGCTTGAGCGGCGGCACCATCGTGCTTGCAGGGATCGACGGTGGACAACCGCTGATCTTCAATCGCGTCGCCGTCGGCCTGCGCTTCGACACCGAAAAGCGGCACGTGCTGCTGACCCAGGCAGACTTCGGCAACGGGGAGATCGGCATCGCCGGTACCGGCAGTGTCGATTATTCGGCGGAGCCACGTCTGGTACTCGGTTTTGCGGGAACGCCGATGTCGGCATCTGCGCTGAAGCGGATCTGGCCGGTCCTTATCGTTCCGGAGGTTCGCGAATGGGTCATCGGGCGAGTTGAACGCGGCTCGCTTCAGCGCATCGAAATCGGGGTCAACTCGCCGGTTCGAAACCTTTCGCGGCGAGGTCCGCCGATTCCCGACGACGGTCTTTCCGTCAACATCGTCGCCAGCGGCGTGACGTTACGGCCGGTGGACGAATTTCCGCTGGTCCGCGATGCGGATTTGAAGGCGCATGTGACGGGCCGCACCGCGACGGTGACGATCGGGCAGGCGGCGTCCGATACGCCCGCAGGCCGCAAACTCAACATTTCGGATTTCGTGTTCGAAGTGCCGGATATGGCGCCCAAGCCCTCGCCGGCTCGGGTCAAGTTCCGGATCGACGGTCCGGTGCCGGCGGTGGCCGAGATTCTCGCCTCCGATCGGCTCAGCGATCTTTCCGGCACGTTGGTCGATCCCAATTCGAGCAAGGGAATGGTTTCCGCGCAGGTCACCCTTGGCCTCCCGATCAAGCGCTTTCTGACAAGGGCCGACACGACCTATGCCGTTACGGCCGATCTCAGTGGATTTGCCGCTGATCGTCTGGTGATGAATCAAAAGCTCGAAGCCAACACGCTGAAAATCGTCGCCAACAACCAAGGCTATCAGGTCAAGGGCGACGTCCGGATCAACGGGCAGGCGGCCTCGCTGGATTACCGCAAGCCGAACGAGGGCGATGCGGATATCAAATTGCAGGCGACGCTGGACGATGCGAGCCGCGCGCGGCTCGGATTCGATCTCGGTCCGGCGGTCAGTGGGGGCATTCCGATCAAGTTGATCGGCAAGATCGGTGGCCCCGATCGCGACAGCCGCCTTGGCATCGATGCCGACCTGACGGCGTTGAAGCTCGACAATATTCTGCCGGGCTGGGTCAAGGTGCCGGGCAAGTCAAGCCGCGCAGTTTTCAACGTGGTGCAAAAGCCGCAATCGACCCGCCTCGAAGACATCGTCATCGACGGTGGCGGAGTGTCGATCAAGGGATCGCTCGAGATCGATCAGAATGGCGACCTGATGAACGCGAACTTCCCAACCTATTCCCCGTCCGAAGGCGACAAGACTTCGCTGAAGGCCGAACGCGGCTCCGATGGCGTCGTGAAAGTGACCATGCGCGGCGATGTGTTCGACGGCCGCGCCTTTCTCAAGTCCGCGATCTCGGGCAAGGAGGCCGACGCCAAAGGCAAAACCAAGAACGTCGATTTTGATCTCGACCTGAAGCTCGGTGCGGTCGCCGGCTTTTATGGCGAGGCGGTGCGCAGCGCCGATGTCAAATTATCGCGCCGCAATGGAGCGATCAGAAGCCTTGCGCTCAACGGCAAGCTCGGACGCGATACGCTGCTGACCGGAGATTTGCGCGCGCGTGCGCAAGGACGGGACGTGATTTATCTCGAGACCAATGACGCCGGCGCATTCTTCAGATTTACCGACACCTACGCCAAGATGGCGGGCGGTCAGCTTGCGTTGGCGATGGATCCGCCGACAGCTGAACCCGGCGCCAAGGAGGGACTGGTCAACGTCCGCGACTTCTCCGTCAAGGGAGAGGCGGCGCTCGATCGGGTGGCGGCGGGCGGCCCGGTCGGGGTCCAGAACGGCATCGCCTTCTCGCGATTGCGTGCGGAATTTACCCGGCAGAATGGACAGCTCACGATTCGGGATGGCGTGGTGAAAGGCCCGACGATCGGCGCGACCATCGAGGGCAGCATCGATTATCCCGGCAATCAGGTCCGCATGAGCGGCACCTTCGTTCCCTTGTACGGGCTGAACAATGTGTTCGGCCAAATTCCGATTTTCGGTCTCATCCTCGGCGGCGGCAGCAATGAGGGGCTGATCGGCGTGACCTACGAGGTCGTTGGCTCACCCGGCCAACCGGTGCTTCGCGTCAATCCGATTTCGGCGATGGCGCCCGGGGTTTTTCGAAAAATCTTTGAATTCGGCACCGGCAAACAAAACAACCAAGCGGATTTCCCGCCGAACAACTGACCATTCGGCAACGCGCGACCTGGCCGCAGGACAAGTCGCATCTGTCGCTCGAGTTGTCTGACACTTTGGGTTGTTTTGCTGTCTGCCGCAGTACCTCCAGCGTTTCCGCCATGCGTCCGATCTCGTCGCCGGGTTCGGTTTCTTTGACCGCCTGGTCGAGCGATCCAGTAGCGATGCTTTGCATCCGGATCTTCTGCCAATCGAGCGCTCCCACGATGTCCCGGGCGATCAGCCACGACAGCAATGGCATCAACACCATGACGCCAGCGCCGATCGCAACTAGCGCCGCAGCGCGGGTACGACCAGAAACGGGATCATCCCCAGGAGTACGCTGACGAGCGCAAACGCGATCAAGGGATTATAGCTGTGAGCCCAGTCGCGGATCAGGCCTCCGCTCCAGGAGCCGAATGCCGATCCAAGTCCGCTGCCGATGGTAATGGCGCCATAGATCGTGCCGACGCGCCGCCCTCGAAAGATCTTCATGGCGGTTGCCGTCAGAAGCGGGCCGCGTGAACCGATCATACTGCCAAAACACACGACGAAGCCCGTCAACATCCAGACGTTCGGATACCATTGCAGCAGCCAGAGCATCAAAATCCCTGCGATCGAGAGCGCATAGCTGAACAGGACCGACGGCCTTCGGCCGATGACGCCGTCGAGCCAACTGATGCCGAGCATGCCGAACAGAAGCACGACGCCGGAAAAACCCCAGGCGGTTGCGGCCTGCAATGGCGGGAATCCCGCGTCGATCAGATAGGCGACGACCTGCGCCGAAATCGCATACATGCCGATTGCGGTGAAGAAGAACGTCGAGAACAACGCCCAGAAAGCGTGATGACGCATCGCGCTCAGCAACGTCCAGCCGTCATCGGCGAAGTCAGCCGCGGCGCTGGTCGCAAGAACTGGCGAGCCGGTGGAGAACAGCCGCCAGGGCAATGCCAGCAGTGGCAGCAGCAGCAAAAGCGCGACGGCACCGAAAATCTGGTAGGCGCCGCGCCAGCCGGCCTGATCGATCAGGACCTGCGACACCGGCAGCAGAATCAACACGCCGGCACCGGTCGCCGAATACACGATCGCCATCGCGGTGGGCAATCGCGGACCGAACCAGCGGCCGAGCAGGATGGAGTTCGGAACATTGCCGATGAACGCAATGCCGACACCCACGCAAACGCCGAGGCTCAACTGAAATTGCCACAGTTGCTGTGCATGCGCCGCGATCAGAAACGCCCCGCCGAGCAGCATAAGCCCAAGCGAATAGACAATGCGGGGCCCCGAGCGGTCGAACAGCCGCCCGATCAGCGGGGACGCCAATCCGCCGGCGAGCGCGGAAAGCGCGTAAACCGAGACGATCTGTGCGCGGTCCCAGCCGAAATCTTCCGAAATCGGCTTGAGAAACACCGTGAAGCTCTCGCCGAGCCCGCGGCCGAGCACCGAAAGTGCAAAACACAAGGCGAGCACGTTAAGCGCCATCCGCGCCCCGGGTTGGGCGGCTTGGTTGCGCTATCCTCCCGCAGCACCTTTTGGTCCATGAGCATCAGGGAACGCGTTTCCGCAGACCTGAGCAATGGCCTAAAGCGAATGCGCCTATGCGGGCTTGAGCAGAACGTGGCGCTTCTTGCCAAGCGACAGCTTGATGACGCCTTCCGCCGTGAGGTCGGCGAGCTTCAGCGTCATCTTCTCATCTGACACCGCGAGGTCGTTGACGCGCAGCCCGCCGCCCTTGATCTGTCGTCGCGCCTCGCCATTGGAGGCGACAAGGCCTGCTCTGACGAAGGCCGCCAGCACACCGATGCCGGCTTCGAACTCGGCGCGGGAAATCTCCACCGAGGGAAGGTTTTCATCGATCGCGCCTTCCTCAAACGTCTGCCGGGCGGTTTCGGCCGCGATCCTCGCCGCATCCGGTCCATGCAGCAGCGTGGTCGCAGCATCGGCGAGGGCCTTTTTGGCTTCGTTGATTTCCGCGCCTTGCAACGCCGCCAGCCGATCGATCTCGTTCAATGGGAGCGTCGTGAACAGTTTGAGGAAACGCGCGACATCGGCATCGTCGGTGTTGCGCCAGAACTGCCAGTATTCGTACGGGCTCTTCATGTCGGGATTGAGCCAGACCGCGCCGCTTGCGGTCTTGCCCATCTTCTCGCCGGAAGACGTCGTGATCAGCGGTGTGGTCAAAGCGTGCAATTGCGGCGTGCCCATGCGACGGCCGAGATCGATGCCGTTGACGATGTTGCCCCATTGGTCGGAACCGCCCATCTGCAGGCGGCAGTCGTAGCGCTGGTTGAGCACAGCGAAATCATAGGCCTGCAGGATCATGTAGTTGAATTCGATGAAGCTCATCTCCTGGTCGCGTTCCAGCCGCAGCTTGACCGAATCCATCGCCAGCATGCGGTTGACCGAGAAATGCCGGCCGATATCGCGCAGCATCTCGATCCAGTTGAGCTTGGTCAGCCACTCCGCATTGTCGGGCATGATGGCGTCGTGCTTGCCTTCGCCGAAACGGAGGAAGCGCGAGAACACCTGCTTGATGCCGTCCTTGTTGCGCTCGATGTCCTCGATCGAGAGGATTTTGCGCGTCTCGTCCTTGCCCGAGGGGTCACCGACCCGGGTGGTGCCGCCGCCCATCAGCGCGATCGGCTTGTTGCCTGTCTGTTGCATCCAATAAAGGCACATGATCTGCACCATCGAGCCGACGTGAAGCGAAGGTGCCGTGCAGTCGAAGCCGATATAGCCGACGAGTTCGCCCTTCGCCGCCAGTTCGTCCAGCGAGCCGTGGTCCGAAACCTGATGAATAAAGCCGCGGCTCTGCAGCACATTGAGAAAATCAGATTTAAAAGCAGTCATTGGATGCGACTCTGATCATTCTTATTTCACGGTATTGCCAGCAATTGCGGGAACCATAGCGGAATGGGCTGCCGCAGGCCGGCGCGCTGTGGCATTATAAGATGTGCTTGTTTGATACAAGCTGCCAAGAATTGAAGGCAGCGTCGAGGGCAGCGTCGCCGAGGCAGCATTGCGATGATGATGACGGCAATCGGTCTGATGAGCGGCACCTCGCTCGACGGGGTCGACGTCGCCTTGATCGAGACCGACGGCAGGCGGGTGAAGCGGTTTGGCCCCTCGGGATACCGGCCCTACACCGAAACCGAGCGCGGCTTGCTGCGGCAGGCCCTGACCGAGGCTGTCAATCTACCGCAACGCGAGGCGCGGCCCGGCATCCTGCGCGAGGCCGAGCGCGCCGTCACCATCGCGCATGCGGAGGCCGTTGCCGCTTTTACCGCGCAGAACCATATCTCGCGCGAGGATATCGATATCGTCGGTTTTCACGGTCAGACCGTGCTGCACCGGCCAGCGCAAAAAATGACCGTGCAGATCGGCGATGCCACCGCGCTCGCCAAGGCGATCCATATGCCGGTGATGCATGATTTCCGCGCCGCCGATGTCGCGGCCGGTGGGCAGGGCGCGCCGTTCGTGCCGGTCTACCACCGCGCGCTGGCCCAGTCGCTGGAGCGCGAGGGGCCGATCGTCGTGGTCAATATCGGCGGCGTCTCCAACATCACCTACATCGACGGCGCCGACACCCTGATTGCCTGCGATACCGGACCGGGCAACGCGTTGCTCGACGATTTCATGTTCCGCACGATGGGCCAGCCGTTCGATTGCGAAGGCCGCACGGCAGCCCAAGGCGATGCCGATGCGGCGTGGGTCGCCCGCGCGTTGGAGCATCCGTTCTTTGCGCTGCCACCGCCAAAGTCACTCGACCGTAACGACTTTGCCTCGCTCACCTTGCACGAAAAGTCTCCGCCCGACGGCGCTGCGACCCTGACCGCGCTCACCGCCGCGGCGATCGTCCGGATCGTTCCGCTGCTGCCGAAGGTGCCGCGGAACTGGATCGTGGCGGGCGGCGGCGCCCGCAATCTCACCATGCTGCGGATGTTGCGCGAGCGGCTGGCGCCGGCCACCGTCGAAGCCGCCGACGCGCTCGGCTGGTCGGCCGACGCCATCGAGGCGCAGGCCTTTGGGTTTTTGGCCGCACGGGGAATGAAAGGCCTGCCGCTGAGCTATCCCGCCACCACGGGCGTTCCGATCCCGATGACGGGTGGGGTGATTGCGCGGCCGTGATCGGGCGTCAATCTAACGCTTCGATGAATGGCCCAGGCCTATGCGGTCGCCTGAGATAAAGCTCAGCGAACGTTGGCGAGCCGCATGTCGAGATAGCCCGTCACCGTCTCCATCAGCGGTTGCAGTTTGCCGTCGAAGAAATGGTTGGCGCCCGGGATGATCTGCTGGTCGATCACGATGCCCTTTTGGGTCTTGAGTTTCTCTACCAGCGTGTTGACGTCCTTCGGCGGCACCACGGCGTCTTTCTCGCCGTGCACGATCAGTCCGGAAGACGGGCACGGCGCGAGGAACGAGAAGTCATAGAGATTCGCGGGCGGGGCGATCGAGATGAAGCCTTCGACCTCGGGTCGGCGCATCAAGAGCTGCATGCCGATCCAGGCGCCGAAGGAGAAGCCGGCGACCCAGCAAGCACGCGCCTCCGGATTAATGGTCTGCGCCCAATCGAGCGCGGAAGCTGCATCGGAAAGTTCGCCGGTGCCGTGATCGAACGATCCCTGGCTGCGGCCGACGCCGCGAAAATTGAAGCGCAGCACGGAAAATCCACGATGCGCGAACGCATAATAGCACTGGTAGATGATCTGATGATTCATCGTGCCGTGGAATTGCGGATGCGGGTGCAGCACCATCGCAATCGGCGCGTTCTTCTGCTTCGCCGGATGATAACGGCCTTCGAGGCGACCTGCGGGGCCGGTGAAAATGACTTCAGGCATTGATGGTCCTTGGCAAAATCAACCGACTTTGTGCTGGTTTCTTCAGGCGTTTTCGCAGGCGAAACCTAGCAATGAAGGGGATGATCGGACGCCGTTGGGGCACGGTGCGAACGGCGCGGTGAACTGGAGGTCGCGTTCTAGCATGAGGCGAGGGGCCAAAAGCAAGCTTCTTGAACATCCCACAGTGGCTTCAAGGTGTTAGCGCTTCTGATTGCCTGGCGACGCCGCAATCGCCAATTGCCATAAGGTTGGATGTGGCAGACAAGCTCGCCTGGGCCTCAGGTTGCGTTCGGAGGCCATTTCTAGAAGGTATTATTATACTCGATGTCTGACCGGGTTTACCTCGACTGGAATGCGACCACGCCGCTTCGGCCCGAAGCCAGGGAGGCGATGGCGCGCGCTTGGGATCTCTGCGGCAATCCCTCGTCGGTCCATGCCGAGGGCCGCCAGGCCCGCAGACTGGTCGAAGAGGCGAGGGGTACGCTGGCAGGCGCGGTTGGTGCCATCGCGCGAAACGTCGTCTTTGCGTCCGGTGGAACAGAAGCGAATGCGCTGGCGCTGACACCCGGGCTGCGGCGGGATTCCTCACCGCCGGTCCAAAGGCTGGTGGTCTCCGCCATCGAGCACGCCTCGGTTCTCGCCGGCGGGCGGTTTCCGACCGAAGCGATCGACACCGTCGGCGTCACGTGCTCCGGCCGGTTGGATCTCGACCGTCTCCGCTCGATTCTACAGGATGGGCCGCCGGCGCTGGTGTCGGTGATGCTGGCGAACAATGAAACCGGCGCGGTGCAGCCGGTCAAGGAGGCGGGAGAGATCGTTCATGCCGCCGGCGGATTGCTGCATGTCGACGCGATCCAGGCATTCGGAAAAATTCCTTTTAATCTTAATGCGCTGGATGCCGATCTGGTGACGGTCTCCGCGCACAAGATCGGCGGCCCCAAAGGGGTCGGTGCCGTGATTTTGGCCGAGGGAATGCTCGGACTCGAGCCGTTGTTGCGTGGCGGCGGCCAAGAGCTGGGGCGCCGGGCGGGAACCGAGAATGTCGCGGGAATCGCGGGGTTCGGCGCCGCCGTGAAGGCCGCTATGGACGCTCTGGAGAAGGACTTAAAGCGTCTCGAAAGCCTGCGGAACCGGCTTGAGAAAGGTTTGCGTGAAGCTACTGGTGTCATTGTGTTTTCCGACGGAGTACCTCGGCTGCCGAACACCACGTTGTTCACGGCTCCGGGCCTCAAGGCAGAGACCGCGGTGATCGGTTTCGACCTCGCCGGCGTGGCGGTCTCCTCGGGTTCGGCTTGCTCGTCGGGGAAGGTGCAGCCGTCCCATGTGCTTCAGGCCATGGGATTCGCTCCCGACCTCGCGCAAGGCGCGGTGCGGCTCAGTCTGGGCTGGTCCACGTCTGACGCGGATATTGATCGCTGCCTTGAGGCTTGGCGAAAGCTCGCCGGTACCTTACTTAAGGGGAGTAACGAAACACGGCTTGAACGGTTCTAAGCAGGTGATTTCGGCGAAGAAACATCGTAATACTCTCTCGGAATTGATCCACCGCGGTCCTTGAAACCGCGAGCGGAGGATGGAATGGCTGCCGTACAAGAGACGGTCGATCGGGTTCGCCGGATCGACGTCGATCAATATCGATATGGATTTGAGACGCTGATTGAGTCCGATAAGGCCCCAAAGGGCCTTTCGGAGGACACAGTCCGCTTCATTTCAGCGAAAAAGAACGAACCGGCCTGGATGCTGGAATGGCGGCTTGAGGCATATCGTCGCTGGCTGACCATGGCCGAGCCCAAATGGGCGCGGGTCAACTATCCCAAGATCGATTATCAGGACCTCTATTACTACTCGGCGCCGAAGAAGAAGGAATTGGCCTCGCTCGACGAGGTCGATCCGGAAATTCTTAAGACCTACGAGAAGCTCGGCATTCCCCTGCGCGAAGTCGAGATGCTGGAGGGCGTGGTGCGCCCGGAAGGCGAGCGGCGCATCGCGGTCGATGCTGTCTTCAATTCGGTGTCGGTTGCGACCACGTTCCAGAAAGAGCTGAAGCAGGCCGGCGTGATCTTCATGCCGATCTCGGAAGCGATTCGCGAGCATCCCGATCTGGTGAAGAAGTATCTAGGCACCGTGGTTCCGACCTCGGACAATTATTTCGCCACCTTGAACTCGGCGGTGTTCTCTGACGGCTCGTTCGTCTACGTGCCGCCGGGCGTGCGTTGCCCGATGGAGCTGTCGACCTATTTCCGCATCAACGAGCGCAACACCGGGCAGTTCGAGCGGACACTGATCATCGCCGACAAGGGCGCTTACGTCAGCTATCTCGAAGGCTGCACCGCGCCGCAGCGCGACGAGAACCAGTTGCACGCCGCCGTGGTCGAACTGGTCACGCTGGACGATGCCGAAATCAAATATTCGACGGTGCAGAACTGGTACCCTGGCAATTCCGAGGGCAAGGGCGGCATCTACAATTTCGTCACCAAGCGCGGCGATTGCCGCGGCAACAATTCGAAGATTTCCTGGACCCAGGTCGAAACCGGCTCGGCGATCACCTGGAAATATCCGAGCTGTATCCTGCGCGGCGACAATTCACGCGGCGAGTTCTACTCGATCGCGATCTCGAACGGTCACCAGCAGGTGGATTCCGGCACCAAGATGATTCATCTTGGCAAGAACACCACCAGCCGGATCATCTCCAAGGGTATCGCGGCCGGCGTCTCGCAGAACACCTATCGCGGTCTCGTCACCGCGCACCGCAAGGCGACCGGCGCACGCAACTTCACCGCCTGCGATTCGCTTCTGATCGGCGACAAATGCGGTGCGCACACCGTGCCTTATATCGAGGCCAAGAATTCTTCCGCCCTGTTCGAGCACGAGGCGACCACGTCGAAGATATCCGAGGACGTGCTGTTTTACTGCGTGCAGCGCGGACTCTCGCAGGAAGAGGCGGTCGGCCTTGTGGTCAACGGCTTCGTCAAGGACGTGCTGCAGCAGCTGCCGATGGAATTCGCGGTCGAGGCGCAGAAGCTGATCTCGATCTCGCTGGAAGGTTCGGTTGGATAGTGCCTCATGCTGAGGAGGCTACCGCAGTAGCTCTCTCGAAGGATGAGGAAAGATGATTCGTCCTTCGAGACGCATTTTGCGCGCTTCTCAGGACCACGGAAAAAACGGAAGAATGTGATGGCACTACTCGAAGTCAAAAACCTCCAGGTTCGTGTTGAGGAGCGTGAGATTCTCCACGGGCTTTCGCTCACCGTAAATCCAGGTGAGGTGCACGCGATCATGGGGCCGAACGGCTCCGGCAAATCGACTTTGTCGCACGTCATCGCCGGCAAGCCCGGCTACGAAGTCACCGGCGGCGAAATTCTCTTCAAGGGCGAGGACCTCTTGGAAATGTCGCCCGACGAGCGTTCTGCCAAGGGTGTATTCCTCGCGTTCCAATATCCGGTGGAAATTCCGGGTGTCGCGACCATGACGTTCCTGCGTACGGCGCTCAACGCCCAGCGCAAGGCGCGCGGCGAAAGCGAATTTTCCACGCCGGATTTTCTGAAGAAAGTGCGCGAGGTCGCCACCCGGCTGAACATTCCGCAGGATATGCTCCGCCGCGGCGTCAATGTCGGGTTCTCCGGTGGCGAAAAGAAGCGGAACGAAATTTTGCAGATGGCGCTGTTCGAGCCGAGTCTGTGCGTCCTCGATGAAATGGATTCCGGCCTCGACATCGACGCGCTTCGGGTCGCTGCCGATGGCGTCAACGCGCTGCTCTCGCCGGATCGGGCGATGGTGGTGATCACGCATTATCAGCGGCTGTTGAACTACATCGTGCCGGACTTTGTGCACGTGATGTCCAGGGGTCGCGTGGTGAAGAGCGGCGGCAAGGAATTGGCGCTGGAGCTCGAGGCTTCCGGCTACGCGCAGTTCGAAGACGCGGCCTGACGGATACCATCATGAACCTTGCACTGGCAAAAACCGATACGGGCCGCGCGCTCGGCGACGCCTTCGAGATCGCGCGAGGCCGGCTGCCCGGCGCGGGCAAGGTCGCCGAATCGCGCCAGCGGGCCTTTGAGGCTTGCGAGCGTCTGGGCTTGCCGCATCGGCGGATCGAAGACTGGAAATACACCGATCTGCGCGTATTGATGCGGGACGTGTTGCCGCTGGCACCCGAGCCGGATACGGCGGCGTTGACGCGCGCAGACACGGCGTTGAAGCTTCACGCCATCGCAGGCATACGCAAGCTGGTGCTGGTGGATGGCGTGTTTGCGCCCAAATTGTCCGAAACCAGCGATCTGGAAAAAGGCCTTGTTATCCGCACGTTGCGCGAAGTGTTGGAAGCCGGCGAGACCGCGCTCCACGCCCAATTGTTTGTGCCCGATAGTTCCGATGCCATGGTGGCGCTCAACGGCGCGATGATGACGGACGGCCTCGTGATCGAGGTCGCCGCTGGTGCCGTGCTCACGCAGCCCTTGCACATCGTGCACATTGCCAGCGGTGCATCGCCGGCGGCGATGTTCACGCGCTCATTGTTGAAGCTCGGCAACGCCGCCAATGCGACGCTGGTGGAAAGCTATATCGCTGCGGGCGGCGCGAAGGCCTATCAGGTCCATGACTCGCTGGTTGTTTCGATCGGCGACGGCGCACGGCTTGACCACGTCCGTTTGATCGAAGACGGACGCGAGGCCTTCAATATTTCCTCCGCCCAGGTGACGCTCGGCGCCAACGCTCACTTCAACAGCTTCGGCATGACCACCGGCTCAAGTGTCAGCCGGTATCAGGCAATAATCGCGGTTGCGGGCCAAGGCTCGCGCGTTGAGACCAACGGCGTCAATCTGCTCAACGGCCGCCAGCATGCCGACACCACCTTGTTTCTGGACCACGCGGTGCCGAACTGCTCGAGCCGTGAAATCTTCCGCGCCGTTGTCGACGATCGCGGACATTCGGTATTTCAGGGTCGCATCATCGTTCGACCGGACGCGCAAAAGACCGACGCCAAGATGATGACGCGGGCGCTGCTGTTGTCCGACGAGGCCGAGGCCGACAACAAGCCGGAATTGGAAATCTTTGCCGATGACGTCACCTGCGGGCACGGCGCGACCACGGGTGCGCTGGACGACAGCCTGTTGTTTTATCTGCGGGCGCGAGGCCTTTCCGAAAAGGAAGCCCAGGCGCTGCTGATTCAGGCGTTTGTCGGTGAAGCCATTGAGTCCATTGCCAATGACGCGTTGCGTGAGCTTGCGATTGCAGCAGCGCAGCGCTGGCTGGCGGCGCGAGGGTGACCATGCATCCAGCGGTCTCAAACGGTTCCTATGATGTAGCCCGGGTGCGGGAGGATTTCCCCGCGCTCTCGCTCAAGATCTATGGCAAGCCGCTGGTTTATCTCGACAACGCCGCGTCGGCGCAGAAGCCCAATGCGGTGCTCGACCGCATGACGGAAGCCTACAAAACCGAATACGCCAACGTGCACCGTGGACTGCATTACCTCGCCAACGCGGCGACGGAAGCCTATGAAGGCGGCCGCGGCAAGGTCGCGAAATTTCTCAACGCCGGGCGTATTGAAGAGATCGTCTTCACCCGCAACGCCACCGAGGCGATCAACCTGGTGGCGTCGTCCTGGGGCGAGCCGAACATCAAAGCCGGCGACGAGATCGTGCTCTCGATCCTGGAGCACCATTCCAACATCGTGCCCTGGCATTTCCTCAGGGAACGCCACGGCGCCGTGATCAAATGGGCGCCGGTGGATGACGAAGGCAATTTCCTGATCGACGAGTTCGAAAAGCTGTTGAGCCCGCGCACCAAACTGGTTGCGGTCACGCAGATGTCGAATGCGCTCGGCACCATCGTGCCGGTCAAGGACGTCGTCAAGATTGCGCATGCCCGCGGCATCCCGGTGCTGATCGATGGCAGCCAGGCCGCCGTTCATCTCGCGATCGACGTGCAGGATATCGACGCCGATTTTTACGTCTTTACCGGCCACAAACTGTATGGCCCGTCCGGCATCGGCGTGCTCTATGCCAAGTACGAGCACCTGGTGGCGATGCGGCCTTACAATGGTGGCGGCGAGATGATCCGCGAGGTCGCAAGGGACTGGGTCAGCTATGGCGATCCGCCGCACAAGTTTGAAGCCGGAACGCCGGCGATCGTCGAGGCCGTGGGGCTCGGGGCCGCGATCGATTACGTCAATTCGATCGGCAAGGAACGCATCGCTGCCCACGAGCATGATCTGTTGACCTATGCCGAGGGACGCCTGCGCGAAATCAATTCGCTGCGGCTGATCGGAACCGCGAAGGCTAAGGGACCGGTGATCTCGTTCGAGATGAAGGGCGCCCATCCCCACGATGTCGCGACCGTGATCGACCGGCAGGGGATTGCGGTGCGCGCGGGCACCCATTGCGTGATGCCGCTTTTAGAGCGGTTCAATGTTACGGCGACGTGCCGCGCCTCTTTCGGGATGTATAATACCCGTGAGGAAGTCGACCATCTGGCGCAGGCGCTTATCAAGGCCAGGGAATTGTTTTCATGACCGACACCGCCATCGAAAATGCCGAACTCAAAACCCGCAACATGGAAACCCATTCGGCGCTGCCGCCGGAGGAGACCGAGCGGTTAGGGACCGAAATCGTGGCCGCGCTGAAGACGGTGTTCGACCCGGAGATTCCGGCCGACATCTATGAGCTCGGCCTGATCTACAAGGTCGACATCAAGGACGACCGCACCGTCGATGTGATGATGACGCTGACGACGCCGAATTGTCCGGCGGCCGGAGAATTGCCGCAGATGGTGGAGAATGCGGTCGCCAGCGTTCCCGGCGTCGGCGTGGTCAACGTCAATCTGGTCTGGGAGCCGGCA
This sequence comes from uncultured Alphaproteobacteria bacterium, assembly GCA_963814615.1. Classification (GTDB taxonomy): domain Bacteria; phylum Pseudomonadota; class Alphaproteobacteria; order Rhizobiales; family Xanthobacteraceae; genus Bradyrhizobium. Next base: position 213,980 of record CAWFDN010000003.1, read on the forward strand.
TGGACGCCGGATAGAATGACCGACGAGGCCCGCCTCGTCCTCAATATGTGGTAAAGTGTTTAATCTAAGGAAGAAGACGGCATTGATTTGCCTTTTGGATTGACCACATGACTGAGATGACACCCGCTTCACCGACGCCTGCATCCAAGCCGAAGCCGCGGCCTCGCCCGCAGGTGATGAGGCTGACTGAAGCGGCGGCGCAGCGGATTGTGGAACTAACCAGGCGCGCCGATTCCGAGATCGTGGGCTTGCGAGTCGGGATCAAAAACGGCGGTTGCGCCGGACAGTCCTATACAGTCGAATACGCCCATGACGTCCGCCCGTCGGACGAGGTCGTCGAGGACAAGGGCGTGAAGATCCTTGTCGACCCCAAGGCCGTGCTGTTTCTGCTCGGCACCGAGATGGATTACAAGGCCGACAAGATGTCGGCGCAGTTCATCTTCAACAATCCGAACCAGACCGGCGCCTGCGGGTGCGGCGAATTGGTGCAGCTCACCGCCGCGAAGGTGGACGGCTAAACCGTCGTTGGCCGCGCATTGCCGTTGGCTCGCAATGACGTAGTCGGTATGTGCCGAGCATGCTCACGATCGAGCGAAATCCATGGACCGCGATTTCCTGATCGACCTGTTTTCCGACTTCGGGCCGGTCACGATCCGTCGGATGTTCTCAGGCTTCGGCATTTCCGTTGACGGGACCAACATCGCGCTTGCGCTCCGCGGCAGTCTTTACCTCCGGGCGGACGATCGGAGCATCCCGGCGTTCGAGGCGGAAGGATCAAAGCCGTTTCAGTATCAGGTATGCAATTGAGTAGGTATCAAAAAGATACTGTGACATATTCTCCGTTTCGTACGAAATGCTAAGAAAGATACACTTTAATTATATTTCAATAGGTCTATTGACATGTTGCTATTATTTTGGAAGCCCTTAGGTAGTAGGTACCTACCAGGGCAAAGACCGTCACGGTAGGCTCGTATTGGCAGCTTCCCGAACGGCGTATGACGATCCAGCGGAACTGAGCGGTTGGGCGAGGGCGGCATTGGCTGCGGCGCAGCGCGCGGCGCTGAGCAAGCGTCCGAAGCCAAATAAGGCGGCGAAGAAGGTTGCCGCCAGAAAGAAGCCGCCATCCTGAGGCGCACACGTCGCTTGTTCCTTGGGGGCACGCTGAAGAGACTCAGGCAACCTGATCGCGGATCGTGGAGGAGTATTCCGGATCGACTTCGCAGATGACGCGATTGCGGCCGTTGCGCTTGGCGACATAGAGGCAGGCATCCGCGCGTTCGATCAATGAGTCGGTATCGTCGTCCGGCTTCAGCATGGAAACGCCGACCGAGATGGTGACGCGGCCGAGAATTTCGCCGGTGGACTTTTTCTTCAATTCCTTCGCCATGACGGCCCGACGGATGTGATCGGCGACCGTCAGCGCCTGTCGGATCGCGGTGTTCGGCAGCACGACCGCGAACTCTTCGCCGCCATAGCGGGCGGTGATGTCCTGGCCCTTGATGGTCTGCTTGAGCGACATGCCGACCAGCCGCAGCACCTGATCGCCGGTGAGATGGCCATAGGAATCGTTGAACGATTTGAAGTGATCGATATCGAACATCAGCAGCGAAAGTGGCTCGCCGTTCGCCAGCGCATGCTGGACAGCGGCTTCGATCGACCGGTCGAAATATTTGCGGTTGCCGAGTCCGGTGAGCGGGTCGGTGAGGCTTTCGGTTCGGATCGCCTCAAGGCTCTGCTGGAGGTTGCTGATTTCCGTTTTCGACAGCGTCAGCCGGTCTTCCAGCGCCTTATTGGTCTCGCGCATATCGCGGGTGGATTTCACCAGCGTTTCGACGATCGCTTTGACCTGGTCGCGGTTCCTCGCCACCGCAAGCCGCTGCGTCGCACCGGACAGGCTGTCGTCGTAGCTCGCCGACATGCCAAGGGCGTCGCTGATGAGCGTCATCACGTCGTCGATTTCGCCGATCACGCGCGCGCCGACCTTGTCGATGCGGTCGGTGGTCTTGATCTGGGAAAGATACGTCTCGTAGATCTGTTCGAGATCGGCTTCGGTCAGCTTGCCGTTGCGCGCCAGCGTCTCGTTGATGATCTTGTTGAGTTGCGAATTGTAGCCGGCCGCATAGACGTACCAGATTTCATAGTTGCGTGGGACGGCGGTTTGCCGAAGCGATTTGATCTGGCCAAGCGCTACTTCGGCGAAGGCCATCGTGCGTTCGTGTTCGTCGAGCACTTTGACCACCAACCCTGTCCCAATAACGGGCAGCGTCGCCGCTTTCCCGTAAATTATGCCGTTTAACTAACGGAGGAGAATGAAGGACCGGTAAACGGGGGCTCGGGCTTGCGCGGTCGAGACACTCAGATGCGAACGCGAACGGGTCGCAACAGGAACGCGGGGAGATGCGAGTGATCGGCTGGCTCTGACGAAGTGTCCTGCGAGGTTTGCGGTGCAGGCGCCGCCCGTCCGATCGAGGGCGCCCGCGACGCCGGTGCGGGGACCGGCGGTGTGAACACGGCCGTCGGCGCTTGCTGCGGCACCGAATTGCGTCCGCCAGAGCGGCGGGGTTCGCGCTCGCGGCGCGGCTTGCGGTTGCCGCGTTCTCCCCTTGCGCCTTCGCGGGACCCTTCTCCTGCCTCATCTCTTGCGCGCGCCTCGCGCCGTTGCCCTTGTTCGACGCCGGTGGAAGGCGCGGCCTGGCTGTCTGCCGTCTCGACGCCGCTATCGGTGCGTGGGATGGCTTGCCCGATCAACTTTTCAATCGCGACGATGGATTTCTGATCGAGCGGGGTGACGATCGAGATCGCGGTACCGGCGCGTCCGGCCCGGCCGGTGCGGCCGATGCGATGGACGTAATCGTCGGCATGATGCGGCACGTCGAAATTGAAGACGTGACTGACGGCGGGAATATCGAGCCCGCGCGCGGCTACGTCGGAAGCGACCAGGAGCGGAATTTCACCTTTGCGGAATTGATCGAGCGCCGCTGTGCGGGCTGATTGATCCATGTCGCCATGCAGGGCGCCAACACTGAAGCCGTGCTTGTGCAACGATTTGTGCAGAAGGGCCACTTCACGCTTGCGGTTGCAGAAGATGATCGCGTTCTGGAGGTCCTTGGCGTCGCGCAGGAGACGGCGCAGCGTTTCGCGCTTCTCGTGCGGTTCGCGACTGACGCTCACCTGAAATTGCGCTACGCCGACGGCGGTCGTTGCCGGTCTGGAAACTTCGACCTTTTCGGGATTGTGCAGGAAGGCTTCGGTGATACGGCGGATTTCGGGGGGCATCGTTGCGGTGAAGAACAACGTTTGCCGGGTAAATGGAATCATTTTGCAGACACGCTCGATGTCCGGAATGAAACCCATGTCGAGCATGCGGTCGGCTTCGTCGATGACCAGCAATTCGACACCGGTGAGCAAGAGGCCGCCGCGCTCGGTATGGTCGAGCAGCCGGCCCGGCGTCGCGATCAGCACGTCGACGCCGCGCGTCAATTTTGTGTCCTGGTCGCCGAACGAAACCCCGCCGATCAATAGCGCGACGTTGAGTTTCTGGCCGACGCCATATTTGTCGAAATTCTCCTTCACCTGAGCGGCGAGCTCACGTGTTGGTTCAAGGATGAGGGTGCGGGGCATTCGGGCGCGGGCGCGGCCCTTTTCCAGCATGGTGAGCATGGGGAGGACGAAGGCGGCGGTCTTGCCGGTCCCGGTCTGGGCGATGCCGAGAACGTCCCGGCGGGCCAGAACATGGGGAATCGCCTGTTCCTGAATGGGGGTAGGGGTCGTGTAACCGGTGGCCGCGACGGCGGCTAACACCTTGTCGGACAAGCCGAGATGGGAAAAAGACATTGAGCCTCTGGTCGAAACCGCCGCTTGGAATCTCGGAAAAACACTGCTGCGCTCAACCCCGGAACGGCACGCAGATTTGCACGGGATTTCACTACGCAGACAGGCGGCTTATTCGAGATATCGCGTTTCGATACCGGGCCGCGTCGAGGCGAAACATAGGGGCGAATTGGCCAAAGTCAATGGAGCGGGCGCGGGAAGCATCGAAAAAAGCTTAATGTTTTTGCACAGATACTGGCTGGCTCCGCGTCACCCAGGGCAATGCGCGGTGCTTTTGCCGGCCAGCGGCGAGATGCCGTTTCAGAGTTTTTCAAGCGTAGCGACCGTGGTTCGGTAATCGCCCCAGGAGGACATGCAGGGCCTTCATGGGTTGAGTGAACTATCGGTTACATGCGTTGAATATATTATTACTTTATTTTTTTGAGCGTTTTGTGATGTCGCGGCTTCGCAACGTGCGCGTGAAAAATGAATTGAACGGCCGGCACGATGCTGTTCGCAATCGCACAAACCAAACATTCAATTTATTAATTATGTCAGGACTCGTTATTGGCCGCTTGGCCGGGCTGGAGGATTGAATGCGCCGACATATGAAATTGGCTTTCGCTGCAGGGGTTTTGTTGTGTGTGGGTGCAACCGGTGCTGCATCCGCGGCCGACATCGCGCTCAAGGCTCGGCCGGTGGTCGCGCCGGTGGCCTACAATTGGACCGGTTGCTACATCGGCGCCAACGTCGGCGGCGGCTTCAGCCGGCTGGACACGACACGGGTATTGACTGGCGGGATAGTGGATGGTGCGAACTTCGGCCGTGAAGATGACAGCGGTTTTATCGGCGGCGGTCAGGCCGGCTGTGACTTCCAGACCGGCCCTCTGGTGTTTGGTGTGCAGGGTCAGTTCGATTTTGGCAACGTCAGCGGCCAGCATCTCGTTCCGGACGTGGCGGGTCTCTCGGAGACGAACAATCTTCGCTCGGTCGGCACTGCGACGGGCAGGGTCGGTTACCTGTTTACGCCAGCATTTCTCGTCTATGGGAAGGTCGGCGCTGCGTTTCTGAACAATCGCAACCAAGTCCTTTCTCGGGGAGGTGCTCTCCTCGAGTCCGCCAGCTTTACCCAGCCTGGAATCACCGCCGGCGGTGGTGTGGAGTGGATGTTTGCGCCGAATTGGTCGGTGTTCGCCGAATACAACTCTATATGGATCGAGAACGATGCCGCGCAGCAATTCCTCCCCGCTGGCGACGTCATCAATACCAGGCAGGTGGTGCAAACCGCTTTGGTCGGTGTGAACTACAAATTCCATTGGGAAAGCCCGGTCGTCGCGAAGTACTGATCTCGCGGCCACTTCAGCAACTCAAAAGCCCCGGCATCGTCCGGGGCTTTTTTGTATGAGCTGGTCTTGAAGATCGAACTCGTCGAGTTCGATCCCCGCCGCGCCTGCCGTCTTCTTTGCCGAGCAGGCCGGCTTGGAGAGCCTAACGGATATTGTTCGACGTCGCCGCGCGTACCCAACCTAGCGCTTGCCCCGCCAGATCAGGATCAGGCCCACGGCCGCGAGCACCGCACCGTAATAGGCCCATTGGATTTGGCTGATCATGAAGCTCGATGCCGGCCAGTTGATCACGCCGGTGCCTTGACCGATCCAGAGCAAGCCGAAGGCAACGGCGAGAATGCCGACGACCAAAAGTGCTTTACGCATGGGTTTTCCTCGTTCGGGTCGGCCACGCTGATGTTGAGCGGGCGTTTTCAAAATGGCGCGCTCCATGACCAGGGGCAAGAGCTTGTGTACGGCGCCCCCCGGGCTGAGCAGGGCATGATTCCCCGAGGCAAAAAAAAGCCCCTGACGATGCAGGGGCTTTTTACTTGATAGAGAGAATTCAGATCAGTACTTCGCGACCACCGGGCCGGTCCAGTTGAAGCGATAGACCAGCGAGGTGCTGATGGTCTGCACCAGCGGCTTGAAGGTGATATCGCGGCCAGTGGCGAGATTCGTGGTATCGGCAAGCTCAGAGATATTCTTGGTGCCGTAATAGGCCGCACGATATTCGGTCTTCATGAACCAACCTGGAGCCGAGATACCGAAGATATTGAGGGTGTTTTCGACGCCACCGCCAACGAAGAAGCCATTTTGAGTAAACGAATTGGTGTGGCTGCCTGACGCAAGGCCGCTAACGGTATTCAGGAGAGTGGTGCTCGACCAGCTGGAGCCGGAGTAGCCGCCATTGACGTAGGAGAGCACATTTGGTGCCACCAGGTAGCCCAGCCGCACGCCAGCCGCCCAACTATCCCTGAGCTTTTCGTTGCCGGCAATGCCGCTATCCTGGATCGTACCCTTGAGGCTGCCGAACTGGCCGTCTGCAAGGATGCCGAAGACCCACGAGCTGTTGAGCTGCCAGTCGTATCCGGCACCGACGGTACCAAACCAACCGTCGCCGCCCTGCCTCTGTGTGACGCCAGCCACGAGGGGAATGCCGGTACCGGTGCCTACGACGCGGCTGTCGGCATCCCACAATCCGCCGCCGGCGCCACCGAAGATGTAGAACCCGGTCCAGCTCTGAATGGGCTCAATGGCCGGAGCCTTGGTGTAGGTGCGGGCGGGAAGGTCGGCGGCGAGTGCCGATCCGGTGAATGCCGCGACGGCAGTCAAAGCGAGCACTAATTTCTTCATTTTCATTCCTCAGTGTTTAAGCGCTGGGCCCGACCGCGTGACAGGTTGAAGGCACCGATTCCCAAATTCAGTCTCCACTATAGCCGGCGAAGCCCTGAAATGCTGTTGTTTGAGGAGCACACCCGCCGGAAAACTGTCTCAGGCAAAAAAGCTCAACCGGTGCCGATATCGGCCCCAAATCGGCTGTTCGGCGAGCTAAACTGCCCAGCGAGCTCTACCGAGCGGTCGAAGGCGACCTAAACGTCGAGCAAATCCTCGTTGGCGAATTCCGCCTTGTCGGAAATGAAGGCGAATCGGGCCTCGGCCTTGGTGCCCATCAGGCGCTCGACCGAATCGGCGGTGCCTTCCCGGTCGTCGGCCAAAAGCACCACGCGCAGCATGGTGCGTTTGGCCGGGTCCATGGTGGTCTCCTTCAATTGCGCCGGCATCATTTCGCCCAAGCCTTTGAAGCGGCCGACATCGACCTTGGCGTTGGCGTTGAACTCGCTTTTGAGCAGGACGTCCTTGTGGGCGTCGTCGCGGGCGTAGATCGTCTTGCTGCCGTGGGTGAGACGGTAGAGCGGCGGCACCGCGAGGTAGAGGTGGCCTTCATCGATCAACCGCGGCATCTGCCGGTAGAAGAATGTGATCAGCAGCGAGGCGATATGGGCGCCGTCGACGTCGGCATCGGTCATGATGATGATGCGGGCGTAGCGCAAATCTTCCTCGCGATATTGCGCGCCGGTGCCGCAGCCGATCGCCTGCATCAGATCGGCAAGCTGCGCGTTGGCGGTGAGCTTGTCTTTCGTCGCGGAGGCCACGTTGAGGATCTTGCCGCGCAAGGGGAGAATGGCCTGCGTCTTGCGGTCGCGTGCCTGCTTGGCGCTGCCGCCGGCCGAGTCGCCTTCGACGATGAACAGTTCGGAGCCTTCGGAGGCGGTATTGGTGCAGTCGGCGAGCTTGCCGGGAAGGCGCAGTTTCTTCACGGCCGTCTTGCGTGAGATTTCCTTTTCAGCGCGGCGGCGCAACCGTTCGTCGGCGCGCTCGATGACGAACTCCAATAGCTTGTTGGCCTGCAGGGGATTGCCTGACAGCCAATGGTCGAACGGGTCCTTGATGGCCTGCTCGACGATACGCTGGGCTTCCGCGGTGGCGAGGCGATCCTTGGTCTGGCCCTGAAATTCCGGCTCGCGCACGAACACCGACAGCATCACGGCGGCGCCGACCATGACGTCTTCCGAGACGATGCTGGCGGCGCGCTTGCCCTGGCCGACGCGTTCGGCGTGATCCTTGAGGCCGCGCAACAACGCGCTGCGCATGCCCGATTCATGGGTGCCGCCGTCCGGCGTCGGCACGGTGTTGCAATAGGAGGACAGAAAGCCGTCGGCGTCGGCGGTCCATGCCACGGCCCATTCGCAGGCGCCATGGGCCCCGTTGCGTCCGGACTTGCCGGCAAAGATATCCGGATGCACCAGCGTATCGGCGTGAATCGCGGCGCCGAGATAATCCTTCAAACCGCCCGGGAAGTGAAAGCTGTCTTCGGCGGGGACGTCGTCGATGCCCTTGAGCAGCGCCGGGTCGCAGCGCCAGCGGATCTCGACACCGCCGAACAGATAGGCTTTGGAGCGCGCCATCTTGAACAGCCGTTGCGGCTTGAAGGAAGCCTTGGCGCCGAAAATGTCGGTGTCGGGTTTGAACCGGATGCGCGTGCCCCGGCGATTGTTGACCTTGCCGAGGTCTTCCAGCTTGCCTTTGGGATGGCCGCGCTCGAACGCCATGCGGTAGAGTTTTTGGCTGCGTGCGACCTCGACCTCCAATCGAGAGGAGAGCGCGTTGACCACGGATACGCCGACGCCGTGCAGGCCACCGGAGGTCTCATAGACCTTGGAGTCGAATTTGCCGCCGGAATGCAGCGTGCACATGATGACTTCGAGCGCGGACTTCTTTGGAAATTTCGGATGTGGATCGACCGGAATGCCGCGGCCGTTGTCGGTAACGGTCAGGAATCCGTCGGCGCTCAGTTCCACTTCGATAAAGGAAGCGTGGCCGGCCAGCGCCTCGTCCATGGCGTTGTCGATCACCTCGGCGAACAGATGATGCAGCGCCTTCTCGTCGGTGCCGCCGATATACATGCCCGGCCGACGGCGCACCGGCTCGAGGCCTTCGAGCACCTCGATATCCGCTGCGGTGTAGCCGTCTTCGGCGCTTGCGGCGCGCGAGGTGACTTTGACCGCGGCCCGGCCCTTCGGCTCCGAGGCACCAAATAAGTCGCTGGCTGTTTTGGTTTTAACGTTCGATTTCAATGGTTTGGACATCGTTTTTCATGTGTTGCGCGCGGACGCGGCAGCGAATCGGTTCCCCTGACTATGCCACGGATAAGCTCAAAAAGTGACGGCAGGAGCGATGCGGTCGAGTGGCTCCGATGGGAAGCCGGTACGGCTCCGCACGGCTTTCGAATGGGCAGCTCCTGAGGTTGCGATCGCGACGCCGGCCCGGTGAGCTCGATTCTCGCTCGCATGTCGTTGCACCGACAGCCGTTCTGAAAGCTTGAGCTCACGCTCGGTCACCGGCTTTGTGACTTGATGTCGCGCATGCGGCTGGCTTACCTGTTCTTAGGCATCGATCCCGTAGAATGTTCGAGGGCTTGAACAGAGCCAGGGCCGGGAAGGGCGTTTGGAATGGAAGATCTTGCGCGCGCGCTCGCCGACTTCGTGCGCGACCATCAGGCTTGGGCCTCGCCGATCGTTCTGCTGCTGGCGTTCGGCGAATTGCTTGCCTTTATCTCGCTGCTGATCCCGGCCTGGGGCGCGCTGGTTGCGATCGGCGCGTTGATCGGCGCGAGCGGTATCAGCTTCTGGCCGGTCTGGATTGCCGGCGGGATTGGGGCGGCGCTCGGCGATTGGGTCTCCTATTGGTTCGGCTTCAAATACAAGGAGCAGGTCGCGCAGATGTGGCCGCTGTCGCGTTATCCGGAAATCCTGCCGCGCGGCGAAGCCTTTGTGAGGGCCTGGGGGGCACCGAGCATTTTCATTGGGCGATTTTTCGGACCGCTGCGGGCCTCGGTGCCGCTCGCCGCCGGGATATTCGAGATGCCGTATTGGAGCTTTCAAGTCGCCAATTTCGTCTCGGCGCTGGTCTGGTCGGCGGCGCTGTTGCTGTTCGGCGACGTGATCGCGCAAATCGCCGAATGGCTGTGGCGCACGGTTTAAAGTTGATTTCGGCAACCCGAAACGGCTTCCATCATCTTGACGCCAACCGGGAGCAGCCTTATAGGCCCGCCCATGATCAACGTCGCGACCATATTCATCGCCCGCCGCCGCCGCATCTCGGCGGTATGGGCGGACGTCTGCGTTTAAGATTGTCCCCTCTGCCGCCGGATCTGGTCCGCGGCATTTTCCTTCTCCAGCAGCGCGATCTGATCCGGCGGCTCCTACGTCAAGCAGGAGTTTGAGATGTATACGCCTCCCATGTTCAAGCCCGATCGCGCCGCGAGTTTGGCCTTTGCGGAAGCGCGCGGTTTCGGCCTGGTCTGCGCATGGGACGGCACCAAGCCGATCGCATCGTCGTTGCCGTTCTTTCTTACCTATGCCGATGACGGTACGCCGCACGTGGCGTTTCACGTCGCGCGTCACAATCCGCTGGCGAAACTTGCGGACCGGACATCGTCCTGGCTGATGGCTGTGAACGGTGCGGATGCCTATGTTTCGCCCGACTGGTACGTGTCACCGGATCAAGTTCCGACCTGGCTCTATCAGGCCGTCCATCTCACCGGCACCGTGCGGCGATTGTCCGACGGTGAACTCGGCCCGCATCTCGATACGCTGAGCGCTAAATTCGAAAACCGGCTTGCGCCGAAACCGCCCTGGTTGTCGTCGAAGATGACGGCAGCACGTCTGGATGCGATGAAGCAAGCGATCGTCGGTTTGGTAATGTCCGTGGACGAGGTCGAAGGCAGCTTCAAGTTGGCGCAGCACAAATCCGACGCCGATTATTTGGGTGCTGCTCATGCGCTGGCGCAGCAACCGGAGGCCGCCGCGCGGGTTCTGGCAGGCGAAATGCAAGCGCTGCGACCGCAATTGTTCGCAGCCCAGCCGACACAATTGAATGCCAAGGTGAATACCAAGGCGATGCCAGAAGGAACAACGTGATGAGTTCGAAGAAGAAGATCGGCATTCTCGGCGCGTCCGGTTACACGGGCGCCGACGCGGTGCGCCTGCTGGCGCGGCATCCGAATGCCGAGATTGTTGCGCTCACCGCCAACACCCACGCCGGCAAGACCATGGACGAGGTGTTTCCGCATTTCTTCATGCTGGACCTGCCGCGGCTCGTGGAGTGGGAAAAGGTCGATTGGACAAAATTGGACGCGGTGTTCTGTGGCTTGCCGCACGGCACCACGCAGGAGATCATCGCGACCATCATGGCCGCCAATCCGGCCATCAAAATCCTCGACATGTCGGCCGATTTCCGGCTCCGCGACATGGGCGTGTACGCGCAATGGTACGGCCACGAGCACCGCGCGCCGAAGCTGCAAGGTGAAGCGGTCTACGGCCTCACCGAATTTTATCGAAAGGACATCACCGCGGCACGACTCGTCGCCTGCCCGGGCTGCTATCCGACCGCAGCGCTTCTCGCGCTGGTTCCGATTGCGAAAGCGAAGCTGATCGATGTGGACGACATCGTCATCGATGCGAAATCCGGAGTCACCGGTGCGGGCCGCGGTCTGAAGCAGAATACGCTCTTTAGCGAAGCAGGCGAGGGACTTTCTCCCTATTCGGTGGGAACACATCGGCACTCGCCGGAGATCGAGCAAGAGATCGGCGTCGCGGCTGGCGCCAAAGTGACCGTCAATTTCACGCCACACCTCATCCCGATGAGCCGGGGTGAGCTTTGCACGTCTTATGTTAAGCTCGATGGCGCAAGCGCGGACGATCTGCGCGCCGCGCTCGAGCACGCCTACCGCGACGAACCGTTCGTGAATGTCGCGAAAAAAGGCGTGCTTCCGCAAACGCAGAATGTCCGTGGTTCGAATTATGTGCAGATCGGCGTCTTCGCCGACCGCATCAAGAACCGCGCGATCGTCATTTCAGTGCTCGATAATCTGGTGAAGGGCTCGGCGGGCCAAGCGATCCAGAACATGAACCTGATGCTCGGATTTCCCGAGACCACGGGGCTGGAGCAGATCGCGCTGTTCCCGTGACCCTCGTTCTCCGGATGCTGCGCAGGTCCCGGCTCTGCGGAGCAGCGTAAACGCTGCACCGCGTCCGGGACACGAGGTCCCGTGCGGCGAAGATTCAAATTTCAAACAGCGCATTCTTTGCAGCCACAGCTTCGCGATCTCGCCGCGCCTTTCGCGCGAGTTTTGCCTGAATGTCCTGCCCTCGAAAATCAGAGGGTGTAGGGAATGCCGGGCGCTCGATGCGCCCGCAGCCTCGTGTGCAAAAGTAGAAAGCACACGAGTTAGAAACCACGGTCACACCGGAAACACCCGGCATTCCCTACGCAATGGTTTTAACGGTTTCCTTCGCGCTCTTCCCGGTGACCGGCTATTCGATTTACACATTTTGGAACCGCAAAGTGGTGCCATATTTGATGCGGCGGAAGGCTTCGAGGCCTAGGCGCATCACCTTTGGACCGGGCTTTCCATAATAGATGGTCCATCCTCCAAGTCGAGCGATGACCCATGCAGCGAAGGCGAGCGTGCCCTTTGGGTGCGGGTTCTTTTGCTTGTCGGTAGCTCCCTCGAGTTGAGAAGACAGGGCTTCCAGCACAGGCTGGTCATCCGGCTCGAAAGCCTCGACGATTTTTTCCTCGGTCGTTCCGTCACGGGCGCGGACCAACTGCATGATCGTGACCGCCGCCACAGCGGCTGCGGCGACGAACTTGATCATGACCTCGGGTTCGCCAATGTCGGCTTCCTCAATATCAAAACCGGCGGACTTGAGCGTGCGGAAGAACTCCTCGATGGTCCAACGCTTGCGATAGAGGTCGACGATCCGACGCGCTTGTTTTGCGCTTCTTACCGCGCGTGTGGTGAGGAGCCGCCAATGGATGGGCTCACCGCCATGGAGCAATGACACCTCCCGAACGTCCACCATGGTCAGGCGGATTATGTCGGGCAGATCAGGCGCTGGGCTGGGATGTGGCCTGCACAACGTCACCGGCGAGAAGCGCAAGGCAAGCTCGGCTATCCGCTCCTTGCGGCCCGGCGCCGCAGGAATCGTCACGCTGAATCGGGCTTCTTCCGGTAAGCCATCAACAAATTCAAACTGCTGTGCAAAAGCTCCGGACTTCAGTTTGATCTTCCGATTCCAGTTTGACCTGACAATCAGCTCGACATTCGCCGGACGCTGCGCGAAGTGCTCGTAGATATCGCTTTCCCGGTCGGAGATAAGGGTAATACTTCGCGCAGTCGATAACGCCGCGCCGGCTTGGGCCGCCACGGAGAGCCAACGTTGGGACTCCTTGTCCGCCGTGGCTCGCGATCGTCGGGGCGTCACCTTGCCCTTGTCCCGATTCCAGACCTGCGCATCAACAAGACCCAGTAACGCATCATTTTCGGCATCGAGTGCGAGCGCCGCATGCAACAGCAGCCCACGCGTTCCGCCGCCTTTGCCGACAGGTCCATACCCGTTGGCTTTGGCACGCCGTCCGCCAAGGAACAGTTCGCTGGTGTCCTGGACCACGATGATCTCACGATCGGCAACCCGCAAGGCCGTCCGCGAAGCCGCGTGGCTCGCCATCTCTGCAACACCTACCTTTTCATTGCGCAGAAAACGCGTGAATCGAACCTCCTGGGCTCGGCTCCCTGCAAGGCGTCGAATGCAGGAGCCTGGACCCCGAACGAGGGCCGCATGCAGCGACGCCCCCCTTTTTCCAGGCGACGATCGCCAAATCGTCCCAGTCCAATCTCCATCGACACAAGACCGCCCTCCGCGAACCCGACTCCCGCCAGAGAATCAGTATCCGCCAATCTCTGCAACAAAGATGTGTGCATTCGATAGCCGGTGACCGGGCTTTCTTGCCACCGTCGTTCGCGGAGTTACCTCCACCAACTTGACGCCAGCGTCGGGGCGTCGGAACCACACGACTTCGCCGTCCGCGGAAAGCGCGCCCGTCTCGCGCGCTGCCCGCGTCCACCGCATCCCGCCCCACGTCCGTGACGATCGCGAAACGCCCCTCTGTTCGGGACGGGATGGCGGGAGTTCTAATGTTGATTTGGGGAGCGTGAAAACCCGAATATTTTTGCGAAACGGGCTGGACAGGCAAGTCACTGATTTGCCCGTCAGGCGTTATTCATGTTCGGCCATGCGCTACGATACCCGCAAACGCGACCCGTCAATTGAGTGCACTGTCACCGTAATTCCGTCCACACCATCACCGTAATTCGTAATCAGAACTACTCCCAGCAGGTCCAGGAAAACACCTGACGGAGCGCCTCCATCAGATGTTTCAGTTAGCCTGTCGTCGCAGGAGTTGGTGCAGTTGCCGCAGGCGCAGTTGCGGCGGCAGCGGGAGCCGCCAGCGCGGCTGGCGGAGGTGTCAGGCTCTCGTCGCCGACCTCCGACATCCGCTCGATCAGAGCGTTCCACTTGTCCTCGCGCAGACCATCGCTCTTTGATTGGTGGTGATATTCGATGATCTTGTACGGGTTCAGGATCAGCGCATAGCTTGTCGGTCCCGACGAGCCGCCCTTCAGCAGAATGAAGCGCAGCTCTTCGAGCAACTTTAGTCGCGTACGCCATGTGCGTTCCGCGCGCTGCCCGGAAAATCCGGCGTTGAACGCGGTCGCCTGCGGTTTGGACAGCACGACGAACGCCTCGTCGAACGATCGGCACCACAGCTCTAGATACGTCATGGAAACGGGCTGGCCCTTTGCCAAGTCGTCCATAATGCTCAGGATGATCGGCATGCACCTTGGCAGGGTGGTGAAGCCATCATTGACGTGCCGGTCCCAAAGCCATTCCGGCCCTACGTCGGGCCATAGCTTCGTTCGCAGTTCGAGTTGCCGCTGCGCGATCTTCTTGCGCGGTTTTTTCACAATAAAGCCTGGAAATATGGTCATATCTCTCTCCGATACGGTGCGGACCGGGTCGCGCTGGGTTTTGGAGACCCAGCCGATTCCCGGCCCTTTGTCGCTGACACCCCCGCCAGGGTAGGTTTCCGTCTCTCCGGGTTTGGACGCCGGGAGGGCGGAAACCAGCAATAGTTCTTAATCTAGGTGAAAACAATAACGATTCCAATGCGTTAGATATTTCTGGTCGCCCCCCAAGCGACCGGGGATCTTGCTATGTAAGGTTCCCAGTTGCTGTCTACTCAGTCAACCGTTATTTCGAGTGGACGCAGGGTCATTTTTAAAATGGCGAGGTTCCAACGGCTTAACCCGCGATTGCGGTGCTCGCGGGTGCTGTTGGTGCTGAATGGTGCTGGTTTGGTGCTCCCTGATACTCAGCACTTAAGTCCGGCACGGGAGGGGTCAGTGATACGTCGCAAAACGGTTTGACGTGCCGCTAAATGCTTTCCGGTCTATCGAGCGACGTGAAATCGCCTTTGGCGATCTTCTCCTGCATCCGTTCGCGCCCCATGACACCGAACCCCAACATGAACAGCAGCGTTGCTGCTCCGTTGTGTGGGGCGACATCCGCAAAGCTACAACCGCCCTTGAAATAAAACCGCTCCATTAGGTTCAGCAGATCGGACACGGCTTGCATGGCTTCAAAGAATTTTTCTTTCGTCGCCGCAGGCAGGGACTTCGCCCCTCCGTCTTGCATCGCTAGCATCAAGTCGCGGTGCGCAAAGCGTCTGTTCCGCCAATCTCTGCAAAACTCAGTCTTCTGTCTAACGTCCTCTACAAGAGCAGACAGTTGCTTCTTCAGATCTCATCAGCGACCAAGTTGGGCAGGTTGCAAACTGTAAGATTCAGTTTTTGCCCGTCTCGGGCGAGTTTGTCAGCCGAGCAAGGTGAAGTACGTTCGTCTCGAATTGTTGCTCTTGCAGCATCTGGAAAAAGCCGGGTGCAGCTTTGTTCAAGCGGTCGATACGCTTGTCATTGGTCCCGAAGAGTTCGAGGAATTCCTTCCAGTACAAATACAGCGCGGTGAATTCCTGAAATAACGCAGTATATTGCTTTCCGAGGTCATCACCCATCACAGCAATATTCTGCTGTTTAAGCTCGTCTCCGGTCATATCCCATGTCCTGATCGATATCGCTACTTGTCGCGCATGACGAAGCCTTGGGAGAATATACGCACCCACTTCGAATGCATACCGCCCCATTCGTCGGGCACCTTGTAATCCTTGAACAGTGTCCAGCTTTTTGACGTGTCAAATCGGTGTTTGAGGTTCGGATATTCCTCAAAGCGGTGACGCATCAGCATCATCGTGTTTTCGGGAATTACAGTGACAGTGCATTCAACTGTCCCACAGCTCGGAGCCCTTGTTGATGGCTGTCCTATTCGAGAGTAGCGCGAAGCCGCCGCAA
The DNA here is from genome assembly GCA_963814615.1 of uncultured Alphaproteobacteria bacterium. GTDB lineage: Bacteria > Pseudomonadota > Alphaproteobacteria > Rhizobiales > Xanthobacteraceae > Bradyrhizobium. The sequence continues at coordinate 229,928 of CAWFDN010000003.1, forward strand.
TGTATCAAGACGAGCGCATGTGACGACAGCCCCAAGGCTGTCGTCATGCTGCGTTACCTCACGATGATCCGCGTCGCTGCACATGCTGATGGCTAGAACGTCTGTTGTTGAGGGAAGAGCAGACGGGGAAGGGATGCATCTCGCAGTCGATCGCCGATCGTGCTAAGATAATTCCATGACCCGCTTACTTGAACAGGCCGTTGCGACTGTGGCCGCCCTGCCAGACGATGTGCAGGACGAGGTTGCCCATATGCTTTTGAACTTCGCGGGTATCGAGCAACTGACCTACGAGCTTACGCCCGAGGAACATGCCGACCTTGCCGAGGCCGAGGCGGAAGCGGCACGCGGTGAATTTGCGACGGACGAGGAAGTTCGCGCAATGTGGGCCAAGTATGGCCGGTGAGACTTCGCTATACCAAGCGGGCCATCGCGCAGATTGCCACGGCACTGGACTATGTGGCTGAGCGATCACCGCAAGGTGCTCGTGACATTCGCGATCGCCTGGAAACTCTTGCGGTGCTCCTACAGGAGCAGCCGTACGCAGGCCACATGACCGGCCGGGCGTGCGCCGTCTTGTGACGCTCCCCTATCCTTATTTGATTGACGATCGTGCGACTGCGACCGAAATCGTCGTGCTCCGGTTTCGCCACGCGGCACGCCGCCCGCGTCTCGATAGATGAGGTTTTGTGGCCCATGGTTCGAGACACGCGCAAGGGCGCGCTTCTCACCATGCGGAAGAAGTTTCTTTGGTGGTACGTCAAACCACTTTGAAAATCGCCAGCGCCAGCACGGCCTGCGCAAAGAAGCCGACGGTAAAGGCCAGCGTGCGGAACACCGGCAAGCCCAGCGTGTAAACGATCAGATGCGCGACGCGGGCCCAGAAATACACCGCGCAGGCATAGACGGTCCATGTCGAGGAGTAATCGATCTGAGCCAGAATCAACACCAGCGGCGCGAAGGTGACGAGGTTCTCGACCGCGTTGTCGTGGGCGAACATCAGTCGCGTGGCCCATTCCGCATGTGGCTTGTCGTTGCGCGAGGGATTGGCCAACGCTCCGGTGAGGCCACGAACCTGTAAGCGATTAAGTACGTAGGGTACCCACAACAGACCGGTCAAAATAACCGTCAGCGTCAGCCAGAACAGTTCAGGCGTCATAGTTTCCCCCTCGATGAATTAGAAAGTCGCCCCGGCGGGACAACCAATTATACTCAAACGCGGATCGTTGCGCTATGCGCGGACCCGGACGTAGCTGCCGGGCGCGTCTTCAATTGCGGGCAACGCGTCGGTGCCGACCGTGCGCGCGGGCACCTTCTCGGCATCGATGCTTTCAAGCCATTCGCGCCAGTCGGGCCACCACGATCCTTTGTGTTCCTGCGCGCCCTTGAGCCAATCGGTAAGCGTGACGTCCTTCGCGCTGTCGTTGGTCCAGAACTGGTACTTGCCCGATGATGGCGGGTTGACGACGCCGGCGATATGGCCGGAACCGGACAGCACATATTTCACCGGGCCGCCGAAAAATTGCGAGCCGTACAGCACCGAATCCGCCGGCGCGATGTGATCCTCGCGCGTCGCGAGATTGTAGACCGGCACCTTCACCTTCGACAGATCGAGCAGCGTATTGTCCAGCACCATGCTGCCGGTGGACAGCCGGTTTTCCAGATAACAGTTGCGCAGGTAATATGAATGGTTCGCCGCCGGCATCCGCGTCGCGTCCGAATTCCAATGCAGCAGGTCGAACGACGGCGGCGGTTGTCCCTTCAGGTAATTGCTGACGACGTAGGACCAGATCAGATCGTTCGAGCGAAGCATGTTGAAGGCCATTGCCATCTTGCTGCCTTCGAGCACGCCCGACGCCTGCATGCCACGCTCAAGCGCCGAGATCTGGACTTCATCGACGAATACCAGAAGATCGCCGGCGTGACTGAAATCGACCTGCGCCGCCAGGAACGACGCCGACGTCACGCGCACCCGCCGCTTTTCCGCGAGCCAGGCCAGCGTCGAGGCGAGCAGGGTGCCGCCGACGCAATAGCCCATGGTGTGGACCTTCAACTCCCCGGTGGCGATCTCGATCGCATCCATCGCCGCCAACGGCCCTTCCTTCATATAATCGTCGAAGGTTTTCGCGCCTAAGCTCTTGTCGGGGTTGACCCACGAAATCACGAACACCGTGAGGCCCTGATCGACACACCACTCGATGAAGGATTTTCCCGGCTTGAGATCGAGGATGTAGAATTTGTTGATCCAGGGCGGCACGATCAAAAGCGGCGTGCGCAACACGTTTTCCGTCGAAGGCGCGTATTGGATCAACTGCATCAGATCATTTTGGAAAATCACCTTGCCCGGCGTGGTTGCCATGTTGACGCCGACGACGAGGTTGGACGGGTCGGACTGACGAATGCGTAGCGTGCCGTGTCCGGCCTCGATGTCTTCCGCCAGCATTTTCATGCCGCGAACGAGGTTGTCGCCGCTGGACGCCAGCGTCTCGCGCAATACTTCCGGATTGGTGAGAACGAAATTTGACGGCGCGAGCGCGTTGGTGATCTGCTGGACGTAGAATTCCGCTTTCTTGCGGGTGTGCGGGTCGATGCCTTCGGCGTCGCGCACCAGATCCTGCGCCCATTGGGTGGTGAGCAGATAGAGCTGCATCACGAAATCGAAAAACTGGTTCGACTTCCACTCCGGGTCGGAAAATCGCTTGTCGCGCGGAGAGGGCGCGATCGCCGGCGGCACGTCTTCGCCGACGAGGCGGCGCATCGACGAGCCCCACAAATCGAGATAGGCCTTGCCCATCTTCATCTGCAGGTCTGTCACCCGCGTCTGGTCCGAGAGCCAATATTCCGCAACTGTGCTGAAAGTCTTGACGACCTCGCTAAGTTCCTCGGGCGGCTTATCCCTGAGTTCGCCGTTCTCGCGCGGTTTGAGATAGGCTGCCAGCGCCTGGCCGCTGCTCTCCAACGCCCGCGCGAGGTTCATCGCGAAGGCTTCCGGATCGAACTTCTTCGGGACCTGTGTTTGAGTCGTGACGTCGCTCATGTCCGGACACTATAGGTTCATTTGCGGTTCGTCACCGCGCAGATCGACCGCGGTGAATTAGGAGCAAATCCCGGCTTCTGGTGTGTTGCACTGCGACAAAGTATCTTGGTTCTGTCATATTGAAGCCCCAACGATGCACTTTGTTGTTCAGGCTTTAATCGTTTCGGGCGACAATGGTTAAGATATTGGGCTTGGATGTTTGGGCTAGCACGGTTGCCGCAACCGCCGATGAAATAAGCATCAGCGGGTTGTAAAGTTCAGACTGCTAAAAACTTCAGTTGGTAGAGTGGGACTTCCGGACGCATGTCGCTGGATCGAGAAAAAAGAGCCCTGATCTTGGGAGCGCTGGTGCTGTCGGCGCTGGCGCTTGGCGGTTGCTCGACATCGATCGCGGAGTTGCCCTTGATCGGCACCTCCGCCGATGCGGCGCATCCGAACGAAGCCGGCGCCTTTCTTCCGGTTCATGATGTGCCGCCCGCTCGCGAAGAGCCCGAACTGGCACCCGCCGAACGGGCCAAGATCCGAGCCGAATTGCTCGCCGCACGGGATCGCCAGGCGGCCGCCCCAGCTGCCAAGGACGCAGCCGCCAAGTGAGCTACCGGAACGGCTGGCGCGGCCGGGCGTCCGTGGTAAAAGAACCCCGTTCAACCGCAAATCAGGGCGAAGACACCGAGTTTGCGTTTGAATTCATTTGCGCCTGAATTCGCTCTAAATCACTGATTTGGTACGATTTTTGGACGAGCCGAATTCCGTTTCGCGGGCTATGATGTTTGGCGATTCTGCCTTTATCGGTTGCCGGAGCGAGGTCCCATGGAAGATTTTTACCGCATTCGTCGACTGCCGCCCTACGTGTTCGAGCAGGTCAACCGGGCCAAGGCGGCGGCACGCAATGCCGGTGCCGATATCATCGATCTGGGCATGGGCAATCCGGACCTGTCGACGCCGTCCCACGTCACTGAAAAACTGAAGGAAACGCTGGGCAAGCCGCGGACCGACCGTTATTCCGCATCGCGCGGTATTACTGGCCTGCGCAAGGCACAGGCCAGCTATTACAGCCGGCGCTTTGGCGTGAAGCTCAATCCCGACACCCAGATTGTTGCTACCTTGGGCTCCAAGGAAGGCTTCGCCAACGTGGCGCAAGCGATCACCGCGCCCGGCGACGTGATTCTGTGTCCCAATCCGAGCTATCCCATCCACGCCTTCGGATTCCTCATGGCGGGTGGGGTGATTCGCTCGGTACCGTCAGAGCCGACGCCGCAATTCTTCGAGGCGGTGGAGCGCGCGATCATCCATTCGATCCCGAAGCCGCTGGCGCTTGTCGTTTGTTACCCCTCCAATCCGACCGCCTATGTCGCGAGCCTCGATTTTTACAAGGATCTCGTGGCATTCGCGAAGAAGCACGAGATCTTCATCCTCTCGGATCTGGCCTACGCCGAAGTCTATTTCGACGACAACAGCCCGCCGCCCTCGGTGCTGCAGGTTCCCGGCGCGATCGACGTGACCGTGGAATTCACCTCGATGTCGAAGACGTTTTCGATGGCCGGCTGGCGCATGGGATTTGCCGTCGGCAACGAGCGGATCATCGCGGCGCTGGCGCGGGTAAAATCCTATCTCGATTACGGGGCGTTCACGCCGATCCAGGTCGCCGCGACCGCCGCATTGAACGGTCCGGACGATTGCATTCGCGAGATGCGCGACACCTACCGCAAGCGGCGGGACGCATTGGTGGAGTTGTTCGGTCGGGCGGGATGGGAAATTCCGCCCCCTGAAGCCTCGATGTTCGCGTGGGCGCCCTTGCCTGAGGCCTTTCGTGAGATCGGCAGCATGCAGTTTGCGACGCTGATGGTCGAGAAATCCGGCGTCGTGGTCTCCCCGGGGGTAGCCTTCGGCGAACACGGCGAGGGCTATGTTCGCATCGCCATGGTGGAAAACGAGCAACGTATCCGCCAAGCCGCCCGCGGCGTGCGCCGCTTCCTTGAAAGCGGCATTGAAACGTTGCACAACGTGGTTCCTCTCGCCAACCGGCGGTAGGCATGATCCCGAAAAGCGGAATCCGGTTTTCGGATTAGATCGTGCCTATTCATCGTCTCTCCGGCAGGTTTGTCTGATTATGGTCGCACCCCTGAAAGTGGGTATTGCGGGGCTCGGCACTGTTGGCGCCGAAGTCGTTCGCCTCATCGAGCAGCAGGGTCGGACCTTGTCGGCGCGCTGCGGACGCGGCGTGCACGTCGTCGCCGTCACCGCGCGCTCGAAGGTGAAAAAGCGCGGTCTCGATCTGCGCGATATCGCCTGGGCCAAGAACGCGCTGGAACTGGCCAACGATCCCGGTATCGATTGCTTTGTCGAGTTGATGGGCGGCTCCGGTGAGCCCGCGCTCTCGGCGATCGAAGCGGCGCTGAAATCCGGCAAATCGGTCGTCACCGCCAACAAGGCGCTGATCGCCAAGCACGGATTGCGGCTGGCGAAGTCAGCCGAGAAACATGGCGGCGCGCTCAATTTCGAGGCCGCGGTCGGCGCGGCAATCCCGGTGATCAAGACCTTGCGCGAAGGCCTTACGGGCACCGACGTCAACCGTGTCTATGGCATCCTCAACGGCACCTGCAACTACATCCTGACCCGGATGGAGCAGGAAGGATTGTCGTTCGCCGAATGCCTGAAGGACGCCCAGCGTCTCGGTTACGCGGAGGCCAACCCCTCATTCGACGTCGACGGCCACGACACCGCCCAGAAACTCGCGATCCTCGCCAGCCTCGCATTCGGCACCAAGGTCGCACAGAGCGCGGTGTACGTCGAAGGTATTTCGTCCATCGCGCCGGAAGACCTGCGGGCCGCCGAAGAGCTCGGCTATCGCGTCAAACTGCTTGGCGTGGCGGTGCGCACCGCGAAGGGCATCGAGCAGCGGGTGCATCCGACCATGGTGCCGAAATCCTCCTCGATCGCGCAAGTGATGGGGGTCACCAATGCGGTGACCATCGATGGCGCGGGCATTCCGCCGATCACGTTGGTCGGTCCGGGCGCGGGGGGAGCGGCGACGGCGTCGGCGGTGGTCGCCGATATCGCCGATGTCGCGCGCGGCATTCGCGCCATGCCGTTCGGACGCCCGGTAGCGCGATTGCATGCGATCAAGAAGGCTCCGATGGAGCGCCACGAGGGCGGCTATTATATCCGCCTCATGGCGCGGGATTTGGCGGGCACCGCAGCGACCATTGCGACCCGGCTTGCGGAACAAAAAATTTCGATCGAATCTATTGTGCAGCGCCATGCCGATGGCGTTGACGTCGCGGGCGCAGCGAGGAAAGCTTCGCCGGTGCCGGTCATTCTGATCACCTATGCCACCAGCGAGGACGCGGTCTATCGCGCGCTTCAGGCGGTACAGCGCGACAAGGTGATCAGCGGCCGGCCGCAGGTGATACGGATCGAAAAAAACTAGAGCATGATCCGGAAAAGTGCAAAGCGGTTTTCCTCGGGACAAAGGCCAAGCGTTTGCCCGGAGATCATGCTCAAACAAAAAGATACGCTAGAATTTGATTCAATCAGGTGAAGCAGATTCTGGCGCGGGGGTCCGACCGGACGCCACGCGAGACGATAGGTTGCGGGCCGAAATACCGGCCGTGAGGTTTTTAAGGAGTACGCCGATGTCGACTCACATTTCTGTTCCGCCGCAGCTATTGCTGGAGCGCATTCTGACGCTGGAGATCGTGCGCGTGACGGAGCGCGCGGCGGTGTCGGCAGCGCGGCTGCGCGGCCATGGCAACGAGAAGGCCGCCGACCAGGCCGCCGTCGACGCGATGCGCCGCGAGCTCAACAAGTTGCCGATCGAAGGCACCGTCGTGATCGGCGAGGGCGAGCGCGACGAGGCGCCGATGCTGTTTATCGGCGAGAAGGTCGGCATCAATGCCGGCCCGAAGGTCGATATCGCCGTCGATCCGCTTGAGGGTACCACGCTGTGCGCCAAGAACATGCCGGGGGCGATCGCGACCATGGCGATGGCCGACGGCGGTACGTTGTTGCATGCGCCGGACGTTTACATGCAGAAGATCGCGGTCGGGCCGGGTTACGCCAAAGGTGTCGTCGAGCTTGACGCCTCGCCGGCCGACAATGTTCGCCGCTTGGCCAAGGCCAAGGGTGTCGATCCCTCCGCGATCACGGTGCTGGTGCTCGATCGCCCGCGGCACGCGGACATCATTACCGGCGTGCGCGGCACCGGTGCGGCGGTCCGCCTGATCACCGATGGCGACGTCGCCGGCGTCATCCATTGCGCCGATCCCGACAATACCGGGGTCGACATGTATATCGGCACCGGCGGCGCCCCGGAAGGCGTGCTGGCGGCGGCGGCGTTGCGCTGCATCGGCGGCCAGATGCAATGCCGGCTGATTCTGGACACCGAGGAGAAGCGCGAACGCGCCCGCAAAATGGGTGTGACGGACCCGCGCATGATTTACGGCATCGAGGACATGGTGCGGGGCGACTGCCTGTTCGCCGCAACCGGCGTCACCACCGGCTCGCTGCTCTCAGGCGTCAAGTTCCGCAAAGATGTGATCGAGACGGAGACCGTGGTGATGCGCTCGGTCACCGGCACCGTGCGCTACATCAAGGCCGAGCACCGACAGCTCGAAAAATTCCACCTCGATTGAGGGGCTGGTCGTCATTCAGGGGCGCGCGTAGCGCGAACCCGGAATCCGGAGATTGCGACGCGAGATTCCCCGATGTGCAATTGCACATCGAGGTTCGCGCGTACGCGCGCACCGGGAACGACGGACGGAAAACAGGGGGCGATCATGTCTGACGTTTCGGCGGTGAAGGCGCTGGTGTTCGATGTGTTCGGCACCGTGGTCGACTGGCGCACCAGCCTGATCGCGGATTTCACCAAATGGTCGGCGACGCGCGGCATCAAGGCCGACTGGATCGCGCTGGTCGATGGATGGCGCGCGGTCTATGCCGCGTCGATGAACGAAGTGCGAAAGCATCCGGAGCGCGGCTATGTGATTCTGGACAGGCTGCACCGGCAGTCGCTGGAAAAATTGGTCGCGCAGTTTGCGCTTTCAGGATTGACCGAGGCGGACCTCCAATACCTCACCATGGGATGGCATCGGCTCCATCCGTGGCCGGACAGCGTCGCTGGGCTGACGCGGCTGAAGACAAAATACATCATCGCTCCGCTCTCCAACGGCAATGTGGCGCTGCTCACCAACATGGCAAAGCATGCAGGTCTGCCGTGGGACCTGGTATTGTCTGCGGAATTGTTCGAGCACTACAAGCCCGACTCCGAGACCTACCTCGGTGCTGCGCGTTTGCTTGGTCTGTCACCGGAGCAGGTGATGATGGTGGCCGCGCACAACCATGACCTCAAGGCCGCACAGAAACTCGGATTGAAGACCGCCTTCGTGGCGCGCCCGACCGAATACGGCCCGTTGCAGAAATACGATTTCGAAGCGACGGGCGATTGGGATATTGTCGCCAAGGATTTCGGCGAGTTGGCAGCACGGATGGGGTGTTAAGTGAGTCTAATGCCGTAGCCCGGATGAGCTTTCGCTCATCCGGGCTACGCTTGCTGTACAAAAAGCCCCTGGGCAGCTTTAGGAGGTCGTGACCGAGCCGACGGGCGGGATGATGCCGGGGCCGGTGACGCTGCAGGCGAGCGCGGCGGGGTTGGTCACGGCAAGCGGCTGCGCGAGCTTAGGCGGCTCGGCGAAGTGCGGGTGGTGCAGGTCGAGCATGTCCAGCATCGCTGTGGCGTTGGCGTCGCGGAAGGTCAGCGCCGGGAGGTTCCACTTCGTCTGCACCAGCTTCAGGATCGACGTGTGGTCGAACACCTGATGCGAGACGTAGTGCGGACGTGCCCACGGGGACACGATCGCGAACGGCACGCGGAAGCCGTAGCGGTTGAACCCGTCGAAGCCGTTCTCGCCGGGGTGCAGGGTCGGGCCGATGTTGTCCGGCGCTATGGCCACGGGCGGCGGCACGTGGTCGAAGTACCCGCCGTGCTCGTCATACGTCAGGATGAGCAGCGTCCGGTCCCAGTGCGGGCCATTGATGACCGCGTTGATGACCCTGGCCGCGAACTCCTCGCCCACCGCGATGTTCTGCGGGTTCTCCTCGGACTGCTGCCCGAATTCAGGATCGACGAAGCTGTAGGCCGGCAGCGTGCCGGCCGCCGCGTCCGTGAAGAAGTTGCTGATGTCGGTGCACTTGCTGCCCGGGCTGGTGGGGTTGAAGTTGTTGAGGAACAGCTTCGGGAACAGCAATAGCGACGACCCCGCCGGCTTCGCGAAGGAAAAGTCCGCCGTGGTAAAGTAGTTCTTCCATGAGATGTTGTACGCGTCGAGCCTGTCGAAGATCGTCCCGTTCACCGGGTAGTCGGTCAGGGCGGGAGGGAAGTCGTCGATCTGGCCGAGGGACGTCGCCCCCATCACGTAGCGGCGGTTGGGGAAGGTCTGGCCGAGCACCGAGCAGAAGTACCGGTCGGCGATCGGGAAGGTCTTGTAGAGCGAGTCGTAGAACGGTTGGTCCTCTGCCTGCCAGTAGCCCATGGCGACGCCGCCCACGATGTCGGTGGTCAGCGGAGAAATAGTGGTCCGCACGAACCCGTCATTCTTGCCGTTGTTGTAGGCGTTGTGGCTCGTGGTCCACTCCTGGCTGGGCCGTGAGCCTAGCTGGCACGTCGTTGGCATCCGGAACGCGTGCTGGATGGTGCCGTCGGGATACGGGTTCGTGGCAGTGGGCAGCCCATTACGGCCGAGCCGGAAGCCATCCACGTCGGGGCGGTCGAGCATGCCCAGCCGGTTGTCGAAGGAGTGGTTCTCCATCATGAGGACCACGATGTGCTCGATCTGCGGCATGGTGTCTGTGCCGGGCGCCAGATTCGGGAACGGGAGCGAGTTCGGCTGGCGCAGCAGCTTCGAAGGGTCTCGGTCATCGCCCCGGTCATCGCCTCGGTCGTCGCCCTGGTCATCGCCCGCCCACGCTCCGGTGCTGGTGATGACACCAGCCGCGAGCCCTGCCTTGAGCACGCCACGCCGCGTGAGCTTCCGGAATCTCGAATTAGTCATCTGCTATCCTCATTTCTCGCATTGCTGTAACAAGCCACAACGAACGGCCGGAGCTATCGCAGTGAGACGTGACAACGTTGCTACGGGGAACTGACCGTAAGATGACAAGCCCCTGTGGTCCGCAAAAACGAGAGTCAGACCCGGTCCACGGATCAAGCGGCAACCAATGTGTATTCGTTATGCAGTCCACCGAGGATTGGCGTATGATTCCGAGCATGGAGCAGAAGGACTGTGCGAGGCGATGAGCCGGCCTACCATGGGACCTCGTTCTGTCCGTGCGCAAATGGCCGTGCGCGGAATGCCGAACGCAGCGTGCTAATGTGGTCCACAAGCACATTCGAGCGCCGGTCAGCGAGTGTGACCGTAAAGAAATACGTCCTTCCAGGAATAAAATTGCGTCGATATCGGACCATTCTGGGCAACCCGTTGCGCCAAAAGATATATACATTCAATTGGTCCGGAAAGCGTAGCCCGGATGAGCGAAGCGACATCCGGGGCCGATCTTGAAAGTGCTGCTCCCGCATGTCGCTGCGCTCATGCGGGCTACATGATCCAACGCCAACGCGCGTCTCATCCCTATCTTTCGAAAGCATCATGACGCTCCCTGCATCCGCATTGCCTGTCGAAGCGCTGCCGGCATTTCTCGGCGTGTCGCAATCGGTGACGGGAAAACTGTGGCGCGACCGGCTCGATGCGCGGGGTGCCGCGCGGGCGCTTGCGATCACGCAGCGTTATCATTTGTCGGAGATGCTGGCGCGCGTGCTGGCGGGGCGCGATGTCGAGATCGATGCGGTCGAGGATTTTCTCGATCCGACCATCCGCAAATTGATGCCTGATCCCTATACGGTGACGCAGATGGAAGCGGGCGCAAAGCGCATCGCAGACGCTGTGGCACGAAACGAAAAGGTCGCGATCTTCGGCGACTACGATGTCGACGGCGCGACGTCGGCAGCATTGCTGGCGTGGCACCTGCGCCATTGCGGGCTTGATCCGCTGATTCACATTCCCGACCGGATCTTCGAAGGTTACGGTCCCAACACCGAAGCTATCCGCATGCTCGCCGGCAAGGGCGCGACGCTGCTGGTGACGGTGGATTGCGGCACCACGAGCCTTGAGCCGTTGGCGGAAGCGCGGCGGCTCGGGATGTCGGTCGTCGTCATCGACCATCATCAATGCGACGACGAATTGCCTGAGGTCGACGCCTTGGTGAACCCGAACCGGCCGGATGACCTTTCCGGGCTCGGCCATCTCGCCGCGGTCGGTCTCGTGCTGGTCACGCTGGTGGCGGTCAACCGCGAATTGCGGGCTCGGGGTTTCTGGACCAGCGAAATGCCGGAGCCGGATCTTTTGGGCATGCTGCATCATGTGGCGCTCGGCACTGTGGCCGATGTCGCGCCGTTGATCGGGCTCAATCGTGCCTTCGTTGCAAAGGGTCTGATCGCGATGCGCCGCCGTGACCATGTCGGTCATACCGCACTGATGGACGTGTCGCGGCTGAACGGCCCGCCTGAGGCCTGGCATCTCGGTTTCATGTTGGGGCCGCGCATCAACGCCGGCGGCCGGATCGGGCGCGCCGATCTCGGCGTGCGGTTGCTGCTCGAAGGCGACATCTCTGAAGCCGCCCGGATCGCCACAGAACTCGACCGCCTCAACACCGAACGCCGCGTCATCGAACAGATGGCGGAGGCCCAAGCCGAGGCCGAGGCGCTGGCGTCGCTCGGGCTTGAAGACAAGGGCGCCGTGATCGTCACGGCGTCGGAAGGCTGGCATCCCGGCGTGGTCGGTCTTGTGGCGTCCCGGTTGAAGGAAAAATTCTCACGGCCGGCCTTTGCCATTGCGCTGGAGCCCGGCGGCATCGGCACCGGCTCAGGCCGCTCGATCTCCGGCGTCGATCTCGGCAAGGCGGTGCGTCAGGCTGTCAAGGAACGATTGTTGATGAAGGGCGGCGGTCATGCCATGGCCGCGGGCGTGACGCTACGCAAAGAGAGACTCGCGGAATTCCGCGCCTATATGGAAAGCGCTCTGGCGGGCGACGTCGCAAACTCGCGGCATGAAAATGAACTGTTCATCGACGGCGCCGTGAGTGCGCGGGCGGTGACGCCCGAATTCACCGCCACGCTCAATCGCGCAGGACCGTTCGGCAGCGGCAATCCCGAGCCGGTCATTGCGCTGCCGTCGCATCAACTGGTGTACGCCGACGAAGTGGGGCAAGCGCATTTGCGCCTGCGGTTCAAATCCGGCGACGGTTCGATCGTGAACGGCATCGCGTTTCGTTCGGTGGGCCAAAAGCTTGGCAACGCGCTGATCCAAAATCGCGGGCAACCGCTGCACGTGGCGGGATCGCTCGCGATCGATCGCTGGCAGGGTGGCGAGCGGGTGCAATTGCGCGTGCTCGACGTCGCGGTGCCGGATCACGGGCCGGCGGTGATCAGGTAGAGGATCTTAACCTCGCCCCGCTTGCGGGGAGAGGTCGGCGCGAAGCGCCGGGTGAGGGGGACTCTCCGCGAGTCCGAGTTTGTCGAGAGAGCCCCTCACCCCGACCCTCTCCCCGTGAAGAACGGGGAGAGGGAGCATCGGTCGATCGCTGACGCGCGCCCCGGAATGACGAAGAAAAATCACCCACCCTGCCTCAGCCGCGCCAGCACCTTCAACCCGCCATAGCCGTCCGCCGGCAATAGCCCCATCCGGGTCTGATAATCCCGGATCGCTTTCATGGTGTCGTTGCCGACGCGGCCGTCGGTGCCGCCGGTGTCGAAACCCGCGTTTGTCAATCGGACCTGCGTTTCCTGCACCTCGGCAAGCGTCAATGCGCGCTCGGAGCCGGGGAAGGGCTGAATGAACGGCGGTGCGCCCAAAATGCGATCGCCGAGATGGCAGATCGCCAGCGCGTAATTCATCGAGGGGTTGTAGCTGCGCACTGCGTAAAAGTTGGGACCGAGCAGGAACGCCGGACCGCCTTGCACCGGCACCCACATCTGCGCGCTCGCATCGGCTTGCGGGAACGGCTGACCGTCGGCGCGCACGACGCCGGCATTGGCCCATGCCGCGTAGGTCCGGTTGCCGCTTGAGGCGGCGCTCGTGGCGCGGACCTCGTAACCCCAATGCTCGCCGCGATGATATTTACCGCGATTGACCAGAAAGCGCGCGCTGGAGCCGAGCGCATCATCGGGCTTGCCGAACGGCGACACCCGGCCGTCGCCGTCGTAATCCATACCGACATTGAGCCAGACTTCCGGCATCCATTGGGTATGTCCCATCGCGCCGGCCCACGAGCCACGCATCTCCTCAGGGTTGCCCCAGCCGCGATCGACGATCTTCAAGGCATTGATCAGTTCGGTTTCCCAATAGGCGCGGCGGCGCGGCTCGTTCCAGGCGAGTGCTGCGAGCGATGGAAATACGGGGCGCATATGGTTCTGCTGCACCAAGGGATCGCCGTAGGCGGATTCGACGCCCCACAGCGCCAGCAGGGTGCCGCGCTCGACGCCGAAATCCTTCTCGATCCGCGCAAACACCGCCTCGTTCTTTTTCAGCGCTTCCTTGCCGGCGATGATGCGCCAATCCGAGACCCGGCGATTGATGTATTGCCAGATCTGCTCGTTGAATTCCGGCTGCTTCTGCATCTGCTTGAACACGGACATATCCGGCTCGATGTGGCCCATCACGCGACTCCAGGTCGCGTCGGAAATGCCTTTGGCCAGCGCACGCGCGCGAAAGCCGTCGCGCCATTGATCGAAGCCGGGCGGCGATGCGGCGAATGCCGCGAGCGGATGTGCGAGCAGGGCCCCGGCGGCGAGGCCCGAGCGCAGCAGCGCCCGGCGCGTCGGGGTCGGCGGAGAATCAGGCTGTTTCATTTGCTCAGTCTACCGGCGCGGGCAGGGAAGCGGCAAAGATCATGGCGCCGCGGGAACCTGCTATCCTGCCGACGGTCTGCGGCAATTTTGGACAGGCCGCTCCAGAGGCGTCTGACATTGTCGGTCCTTGCGGAGCAAGTTCCACCACAAGATCAGTTGTCGCTGCCCTCGTGGCTGAGGGGACGGAGTACATCCTGGGGCCACGCATGAGCGACAGCCGAGGCGGGCTGCGGTCCGATCTCGCGGCCGCGTCCGCGGATCAAGCGCTCATAGGCCGAGACCAGCGTGACGTAGGGATTGACCCAAAGCCAGCCGTCGCGCGTGAACACCTGCACATCGAAATGCAGATGGCGGGTGGTACCGTTGGGGTGGTCGAGGTAGTTCGAAACCACGCCGATTTTTTCGCCTTCCCCGACCTGGCGTCCGTTCAGAATCCCGTCGGCGTCCATGGCGACGGGATTCATATGCATGTAACGGAAGCGGATATGTTCGTTGCGGCTGTTGATCTGCAGCGTTGCCGCTTGTTGTTTCGGTGAGCGGATCACGACGCCGTCGCGGACAGCCACGATCGCCTGCTGGTTGGGCTCGCAACGATCGGCGGCTTGTCTATCAGGGTCTTGGCCAAGCACCGGACACGGTGCGGGGCGAATGTCCTGGCCCTGATGGCCATACCCGCTGGCGCATTGTCCCACGCCGAAACTGCGGGATTCGCAAAAATTATCCTGCCATGGATAGCTGGTGTTGCTGCCGGTCAATTCGTCGAGCAGCCTGTCGTTCGAACTGCGGTTCCGGAATGATTGTGAGTGGACGAAAGCCGGTGTTTTTTCCAACGGAAATCGAATTTGTGAATAGGCCGTAAAGTCGGCGCGGCCGCTCTGTTTGCGATAACCGCTGCCCGCGATGATGTCGCCGGCCGGGCGATAGGTAAAATCAGGCGATGTCTCTACCGGCCGCTCGGCAATGTCTGAGGGGAGATCGATTCGCGGTCGCGAGGGCAGCCCACCGGCGATGCGTAGAGCTTTCAAGAAGCGCTCGGCGACGGGATAGGCCTCACGGCAGGCAAGCCGCTGCGCGCGGGGGAGGCTGTCGAGACACTGGATCGACACCACATAGGGAACGCCGAAGCGGGTGAAGGCGTAACGTACATAGCCTTCGCGAATGAAGCGGCGCAAATCGGGGAATTGTGCCGAGAGTGCCTTGACCGGTTCGCCCTTGTTCCCGAAGGGGTCGCCGATGTCGTAAATGAGGATCGAACCGGTGATCTGTACTTCGATTGGTTTGGCAAAGGTTCGCGGCGGCATGCCGTCGCCGGCGCCGGGCTCGAGCGAAAACATTGCGTCGTATCCGGCGGGGCCGGCGTCAAACAGGTCTGTGCGGAAGTCGGCCTGATAGCGCGACAGGGAGAGACCAGACAGCGCGCCGGCCAACCGTGCGTCCAGAAATGCCGCGGTGTCGAACGGCAGCAGCGCCGGCACCGAACTGCGCCCGATGCCTGCGAATATCTGCGACGTCACTGCATTGAGTTGCACCAGCGCTGGCGTCGAGCGCGAATCGGACGCAGGCCACCGGCGTTGGCCCGAAAATGTGACGGCGGACGCGACAGCCGGCCCGGCATTGATCTCGGATCGAAGCTGATCGAGAACGGCACGCCACTCGACGTGGACGGCCGAGATCGCAGCGGTCCCGAATTCATCGGCTGTAAGGACAGCCGAGCCGGTGAGCAGCAAAATGAAAGATGCCGATAGACGCGCGGTGAACCTGACAGCTTTCGTAACCAATGGCTCGCCCCCCGGCGCCAAAAAGTGCTGCTCTGTCGTTTAATCCTGGTCGTCTCGTCCTTGTTGTTTAGTCCTTGGCGCGTTCGACGTAGGATCCGTCCTCGGTCATGATCACGATCCGCGTTCCCGTGCCGATATGCGGCGGCACCAGCGTGCGGACGCCGTTGGAGAGGATCGCAGGCTTGTAGGATGAGGACGCGGTCTGACCCTTGGTGACCGGCTCGGTTTCCACAACTTCCAGTGTCGCACGCTGCGGCATCTGGATCGCGACCGGAATGACGCCGTGGAGCGAAAGCTTGACGGTCATGTTTTCTTGCAAATAGGGCGCGGCGTTGCCGACGACATCCTTCGGCACCTGAACCTGATCGTAGTTGTCGTTGTTCATGAAGTGAAAACCATCGGCGTCTTCATAGAGATAGTTGAAGTTCTGATCCTCGATGGTCGCCTTCTCCACCTGGTCCGTGGTCTTGTAACGCTCGGAAATCTTTACCCCGTCGCTGATTCGGCGCATTTCGATCTGGCTGACGGGAGTTCCCTTGCCGGGGTGGATGTTCTCGGCGGTCAGAACCACGTAAAGCTTGCCGTCTTGCTCGATAACGTTGCCCTTGCGAATAGAACTGGCGATGACTTTCAAAGCTGTTTTTCCTGATATTCTGGCCCGGGACCAATCCGGACATGGGCGTCCCGAGGCCAGCGAAGCGGTTTCGGGCTGCAACATACTCATTTTATCGGTCGAAGCCAGCATTTTGCCGACTTGCGGGGCGACTCGTTGATGGTCGAAATCGGTCAACCTTCGCCGTGGTGGTCGCCTGCGCGCTACGCCGATATCAGGCCGTTTTTAGCGGCGCGAAGGGCTGTCACCAGGGCTGTCAGGGCATGGTTCGACGAACAGGGTTTTGCCGAGGTCGAGACCGGAATTCTGCAGGTTTCACCTGGAAATGAGACCCATCTGCATGCGCCACGCACTGTACTTACCGGAGGCAACGGCACCCATGCGACGCTCTACCTCCGGACGTCGCCGGAATTCGCCTGCAAGAAACTGCTGGCGGCTGGCGAGGCCAAGATTTTCGAATTCGCGCGGGTGTTTCGCGACCGCGAGCGCGGCGACTTGCATCTTCCCGAATTCACCATGCTGGAATGGTACCGCGCCAATGCGAGTTACGACGCCGTCATGGCCGACACCGTGGTCGTGATCGCCCATGCCGCGCAGGCGACCGGCATCGAGCGATTTGCGTTTCGCGGAAAGACTGCCGATCCGTTTGCCGAGCCGGAGTTGTTGACCGTGGCCGCGGCGTTCGAGCGCTTTGCCGGGATCGACCTGCTCGCCACCATCGCGGACGGCGAAGGCGATCGCGCCGCGCTGGCGGCCGCCGCAACGGGGCGGGTGCGGATCACGGACGACGACACATGGTCGGACATTTTCAGCAAGATACTGGTCGAGCACATCGAACGGAATCTGGGGCAGGGGCGTTTGACGGTGTTGTTCGAATACCCCGTGCCTGAAGCGGCGCTGGCGCGTGCAAAGCCGTCCGACCAGCGGGTCGCCGAACGCTTCGAGGTTTATGCCTGCGGTGTGGAGCTTGCGAACGGATTTGGCGAATTGACCGACGCGCGGGAGCAACGCCTTCGCTTTACGCAGGCCATGGATGAGAAGCAGCGGCGCTACGGCGAACGCTATCCACTCGACGAAGATTTTCTCGGTGCAGTCGCCGAGATGCCGGAAGCAAGCGGCGTCGCGCTCGGTTTCGATCGGCTGGTGATGTTGGCGAGCGGCGCGCTGCGGATCAATCAGGTGGTATGGACGCCACCAGCGGGTGACGCATGAACAAGATCAAACTCAAGCCGGCCACCACTTTGCGCGAGCCCACTGAGCTGGTCGCTCATGGATTGGCGCCAGTCACGGATGTTGCCGAGTTGGAGAAGGTTGCGGCACGCTATGCGGTGGCGGTGACGCCAGAAATTGCCGCGTTGATCAATCCCGGTGATCCCGACGATCCGATCGCGCGTCAGTTCCTTCCGAGCGTGGAGGAATTGGTGTCCCATCCGAACGAGAATGCCGATCCGATCGGCGATCACACGCATTCGCCGGTCGCCGGGATCGTGCATCGCTACCCCGATCGGGTGCTGTTCAAGCTCGTTCACGTCTGCGCGGTCTATTGCCGCTTTTGCTTTCGTCGCGAAATGGTCGGGCCGGGCAAGTCGACCGCGCTCTCGCCCGCTGCCTACGGCGCGGCACTCGACTATATCCGCGCCCATCCGGAAGTTTGGGAAGTCATCCTGACCGGCGGTGACCCGTTGATGCTATCGCCGCGACGGCTCTCCGAGATCATGAAGGACCTTGCGACAATCGATCACGTCAGGATCATCCGGATTCATACCCGCGTGCCGGTGGCCGATCCCGCGCGTATCACGGCCGAGATGATCGCCGCGCTGAAGGTCAAGGGTGCGACGACCTGGGTTGCGCTGCACGCCAACCATGCGAGGGAACTGACCGACAATGCCCGCGCCGCCTGCGCCGGCATGATCGACGCCGGGATTCCTATGGTGAGCCAGTCGGTGCTGCTGCGCGGCGTCAATGACAACGCCGAGGCGCTGGAGGCACTGATGCGGGCCTTCGTTGAATGCCGGATCAAGCCGTATTACCTGCATCACGGCGATCTCGCCCCCGGTACCTCGCATCTGCGCACAACGCTGGCGCAGGGGCAGGAACTGGTGCGCAGTTTGCGGGGGCGGGTGTCCGGACTGTGCCAGCCGGATTACGTGCTCGACATCCCCGGCGGCCACGGCAAGGCGCCGATCGGCCCCAATTATCTGTCCGATGCAAATTCTTTTTCCCAGGGACGTGAACGGCAGGGGGAAACCCGTTATCTTGTCACCGACTATTGCGGGGAGGTTCATCTCTACCCCCCAAGGTCGTGATCGACACCGCCGGCGGAAGGCGGCATTCTCTGAAAAGGGAGAGCAAGATGCGAAAGTTGACCATGACAAAATTGATCCCGACGAAGTTGATCCCGGTGATGGCTCTGTTCGTGCTGGTGGCCGGTTCGGCTGCCATCGCCCAGACCGGCGGCACTGGAAATTCGGGCGGCTCGTCGTCGAGTGCAGCAAAGCGAACGTCGCCTCTGCCGGCTCCGGTGGGCCACCGGCAACCGCGCGTTGATGAACTGCCGCCGGAGAACGAGCTAAGCAATCCGAACAGCCCAGCCAATCGCGAGGACGCCGCGCTTGACCGCAAGATCAAGAGCATTTGCCGCGGTTGCTGAGCGCGTTTTCGCCAACAAAGGGAATGAGATCAGCCGTTGCGTGCGGCGAGCGCCATTCCGATCAGGGATGCGCCGCCGAACAGCAGATTGATGCCGACCAGCAAGCCGACGGCCCAGAGTGCAGATCCCGGCAGCCCGATGACGATGACGGCTCCGATCAGCAAATCCATGAGTCCTGCGACCAATAACCAGGACCACCGTTCTGACAATTCGCGCCGATGTTCCAACGCATACATGATGGTGGCGACCCCTTCGGCGAGGAAATAAGCGCCGACGACGATGGTCAGGGTCAGCGTGCCCTGCACCGGTTGGACCAGCAGGATAATGCCGGCGGCGAGCGCCAGCACTGCCGAAACCAACGACCACCAGAAGCCAGGCATTTGCCGCGCCCAGAATGTCAGCGCCAGGCCAGCGACGCCACTGATCAGAAACATCCAGCCCAGGAAAATGGTGACGGCAAGGCTCGCCAGTGGCGGCACTGTCATGGCTGCGAGCCCCAAAATCACGAGCAGGATGCCTTCGATCAAAAAGGCCTTCCAATGCGCGCGCACCGCGGCGCTCATTTCGGATTGCAAACTGGTGATATCCTGGGGAAGGGTCATTGAAAATCTCCCTGCGCCGGTAACGCCGAATGACGAGCCAGTATAGCGAGGTGCCAACGCCGCAGGAGCAAATTGGTTCGAGGACGTGGATTGAAGGAATGGCTAGCCTGGGCCGGGCGCGGACGAAAACCCTTGTGACGCCGTGCGTATCCGGTTGCGACCGAAGACGTAGATCGCGGTGGTGGCCACCAGCAGGGCGCTGCCGACCAGGATGGAAAAGAGGCCGAGGGGAACGAGAACCAACGCCATGTTGCGGTCGGGATTCAACAGCCAGTGGTGGATCGATGACAGCACAAAGCCCAAACCGGCAAATCCAGCGCCGCCGCCTGCCACAAGCAATGCCCACATCCGCCGCAACTGGCTCAGCCGCTGGCGTGCGATTTCGGTGCGGGGAGCGTGATGGCGGCTGACCCGTCGTACCAGCCGAACGGCAAATGCGATTGCGCTAACCCCGATCAGCACGCTGGCCGATCCCAGCATCGTCCTGGTGGACAACTCGATGTCGGGATTTTTCTGAAGGATGAGTAGAGGAAAATCAAAACCGGCATGCAGCGCCAGCGGCGCCAACAGGATCAGAAATCGGCTTGAGATGCGCGCCCGGTCGGGGTGACGGTGATGTGCGCCAAGCGCCGAGCCGGATCGCGCGATAGCCAGATAGGCACCGGCGATAATCCCGAGTGCGCCGTGGAACGGCACCGTCAGAACGCTGCGCAACACCGCCAGCGAGCGCCACATCTCCGCATGCTGCACGAGATAAGCCAAATTTTCGTATGCCGCAAAACCGAGCCCCGCCGCCGCGCCGTAAACCACGGTATCCATCGGGTCCGTGAATGGCCGGTGCCGCGCGGAAACGGCCACGATGACAAGAAGCTTGACGGTTTCTTCAGGCGCAGCGACCCCAAATATCGAACGCAGTAGTATCTGCGCCACCCAGGGGTTCTCCGGGGCCGCCAATATCGAGGCAAACGGCGCCCGTGCCACGCCCAGCAGAGAAATGCTGGCGGCACCGAGGAGGAACGCGGTCCAGACCCTGGCGGGCGGTCCCGGGCGCTCACCGGCGGCGACCACCAGCCACAATATCAGCAGCGCCGGGGCCACCGCCGCGGTGCCGATGATGGTCGGAAGGTATTCGATGAGATTCATCAAGATGGCAAATAGGCCATTTTTCGGTGTTATCTACTGGTTGAAAGGCGCCAGACTGCGGCCGCAAGTGGAAGGCCGTATTCGAACAAGGCATCTTTCGAACAAGACGTCTTGCGGAAGCGGCCGGTTAGCAACCACGGCAAATATTTTTCAGCTGTGCACTCATGCGCGCGTCTTCCTCGCCGATCGTATCGACGTATTTCTCGGTATCGACTTTCGACCCCGGAATTTTTGGGGACGCTGAAATGGCAGGTTTTGCTGCCGCGGGCTTTTGAGCGGACGTGGCGCTTGAAGCGGCTGCGTCGTAGCAGCTAAGTCTGGCTCCCGGTTCCGATATCGATTTGCAGTTCGGCGTCTGGGCGGCTGCGGTTTGGGACAGCGCACAAATCGCAAGCAGTACGGCAAAGAGTTCTCATTTCAGCCTCTTCTTGGTCTATGAAAGCCTTGGTCTAAGAAGCAGGTAACGAAATGCTGCGGCTCCGTCGAGCGCGATTAGCAAAAATTTGTCGGACGAACGAGTTCGTTTGTCGCGAGTCGCGTTCCAAACGATTGAAAGGGCGCACGATCACGATGTCGGCGAAACGTTCACGCTTTTGATGAGCCACGCTTTGATCAATGGCGATTCTTTAGTTAAATCAATGTGTTTTATGGACTTTATCCGGCAAGCTGCACGTAGTCGTACGCCCTGCCCATCGCTGAATTCGGAAACGCGAGCAGGCGGACGTGTCAGCGTGGTAGGTTCTGTCATGGTCAGCTAAGGGAGGCACATCGGGTGGTTTCGTTCCGCGGAGCTGAGACACACACAAGATCGGTCCTGAAAGCCGTCAGTTGGCGGACATTGGGAACGCTCGACACATTTGCGATCAGTTGGTTCATGACGGGCAGGATCGAGGTCGCAGGTTCGATTGCCGGCCTTGAGGTCGCGACCAAGATTGCCTGGTATTATCTTCACGAGCGCGTCTGGGCCGGCGTCCGTTGGGGGCGACGCTGAGCCGGGTTCGAACGATGAAGGCGAGTTCGTGCATGGCCCGGAAAGGTGCGGCCGGCTTTCCCTCGGGACAAACGCGAAGGGTTTGCCCGAAGCTCAAGCTCAAGTTCAAACAATACTGCAAAGGTAGTGCTGCAAATGGATGAACCCGAAAAAGGAGAAAATCGGCGGCCGGCCATTGCCGGATTGGCAATCGCGGTTGTGTTGCTGGCGGTGGGATTGTGGTTGGCCCACGCGTTGACCGCGGCCAGCAAGATGCAGGATTGCCTGATGTCAGGACGGAGCAACTGCAATGTCATTGAACCTGCGCGATAAGCCCGCGCCATTATAGCCCCGCGCGGAGTGTTCGCCGTAGACGTCTTTGCAGGCTTTGGCTGTCGCGTTCAAAGGCGGCGGAAGCTGCTGAACTGAAAGTGCTGCGTGCTGCCCCACGGCGTGACGTGTTCATGGGGACGGGTGTCGATCAATTGAAATTCTGCTCCAAGCGCTGCAGCAAGACTGGCCGCATCGTGCCGGATGACCGGTAGCCCGCTGCATCGCTCCGGGCCGTGGGGTGCGAAGGTACCGATAATGACGCAGGCCCCAGGCTTGAGGGCCTTCTTCAATCGCCCCATATAGGCCGAACGCGCGGCATCGTCGGTGAGGAAATGGAACGCTGCCCGATCGTGCCAGAGATCGTAGTTTTGCGACGGTTCCCACGTCGTGACATCGGCAGCCACCCACTCAACGTGCTTTGCCTGATCGCCCAAACGCGTCTTGGCGGCGGCAAGTGCTGATGATGAAAGGTCCAACACCGTCACCTTGTGAAACCCGCGGGCGACAAGGCGATCGACGAGGCGTGACGCACCCCCGCCGACATCAATGATGGCGGATTCCGGGGTGGGCCGCGCCCGATCGATCAGTTCAAGCGACGGCGTGGGGTCTTCCTGAAACCAGCTAACCTCGCTCTCACCCTTGGTGGTGTAGACGGTTTCCCAATGGGCGCTGCGGCTAGCGCTGTTCATGACCAACCTTCCACGCTCGCCTGCTTGGTTCGATCGCTCCAAGCCACCAACTATGTGGTGTGGCGTTCAAGCTTTCGCATGGACCACCGGACCGTAATTCGACAACAGCCAGACCGCGAAGATGACCACCCCTGCGGCAATAAAAAATGCCTGGCCCCCGGCGAAAAGCGTGGGAAGGGCCAGCGCACCCACAACAAGAACCGGCCCGACCAGCATTTCGACAATGGCGTGGAGTTTCATCGGGATGAGCTTGATGACGCCAAGTGGCATGTCGGTTAAAACGGTCATGGTGAGATGAATGACGGCCAACGCATAGGAGATCAGCGCGGCTGTGCCGGTGAGACCGAGAACGACGGGCGCCAATGCGAACAGTGCGACGGTGACGTAGTCGAGTATGCCGTGGGTGGTGTCGGAGATGATTTTCATGTTTTCCTCTAGGTCAGTGAATGGTTGGACGAGTTAGAGTGTGCCGCGGTGTGTTCACGCCATACTGCGGTGTCAGGTGAGGGTGGTAAGCAAGCTTGCGCGGGCAGCCTTGATGTCGGCTTCCGCCAGCCCGGATTTCGCAAGAACCAGCAAGCCTTGAATATTAGCGACGAGATGCAGGGCGAGTCGGTCGATTTGGACTTCCGAGCGCTGGATACCCACCGCCGAGGGCAATGAAAGTGCTCTTTTAAACTGCGCCTTCAAAACCTCGATCCCAACCTTGAGCCGGGCGGCGACCTCCGCGTCGTTGCCGCCAAGTTCAAGCGCCGTGTTGCCGATGAAACACCCGCGCCAGCCGGTGCTGCCGGCTCGCGCATTTTTTGCAACGTCAAGAATTCCGTCGACGAGCGCTGCGACGGCGCGATCACTGTCTGTGGCGTCGGCCGTGAGCGCGGCGAGATGTGCATCGACATTCGCGAAATAGAGATCGAGGCTCTTCAAGAACACATCACGCTTGGAATCGAACGCGTTGTAAAAACTGGCGCGGCCAACCCCCATTGATTCCAGCAGTTCCGGCAGGTTGGTGTTCTCAAACCCACGCTCCCAGAAAACCGAAAGTGCCGCGAGCAGCGCATCATCGGTGTCGAAGGTTTTGGTTCTCATGTAAATCATATTAGACTGATTGATCTAATATGAAAAGTGAAAAAATTGGCCGATCGTGATCGGACGCCGTGTGCACCTGCCTCGAATGCGACTTCAAGATTCCGAGTCGGATCGGCGAAGTGACCGGTCCGACTTTGCTGGTCGAGGATATCGGCCGCCCCTCGCTTGTGATCGCTATTGTCTGTAATCGCGACAATATCGAGCGGCTACACGCGCGCGTGACCACTGCAATGACGTCGCCGGAGATCAGAAAGGCTGTGCTGTGCCACACGGCTTGCGCAGGGCGATCGAATCTTACCGGCGGCGGACTGCTGTCGGGGGCCGAGTAGAATGCCGTGAGAAACTATGACACGCCGCGGCGCTCCTTGCGCAGAAAATCCACCAAGGCCTTGAGCGCCGGCCGCATTTGGCGACTGCTCGGATAATAAAGAAAAAATCCTGTCGTCGGAGTTGGCACCCACTCGTCGAGAACGGTCACAAGCCTGCGTGCTGCGAGATCCTCCGCAATGAAGATTAGCGGCGTCTGCACCAGGGCGAGACCTTCGACAGCGGCCTGTCGAGCGACGGCCACCGAATTGACGCCGAGCCGGCCCTCGACGTGGACTTCGAGATCCCGGCGTTTGACGCGAAAGCGCCAGGGCACATAGGTGCCACTTGAAAATCGGATACGCACGCAGTCGTGCCCGACAAGATCGTCTGGCGTCTTGGGCTTGCCCCGTTGCTCGAAATAAGCCGGCGAACCGGCGACCACGAGCGGCAGTTCGTCGGTGATGCGCACCGCAATCATGTCGCGTTCAATCCGCTCGCCGAGGCGAATGCCGGCATCGAAGCGCTCGGCCACGATGTCGGTCAAGGTATCGCTAACGGACAAATCGAGAGAAATCTCGGGATATTGCGCCAGAAAGCGCGGAATGGCCGGAGCCAGAAAAAAATCGGCCGCGGGCTGCGGTGCAGTGAGACGCAGTGTACCGGCCGGCTTGCCGCGGAACTCATTGGTCGATTCCAGTGCCGCCTGGTATTCGTCGAGCGCCGGCCGCAGTCGCGCGAGCAACCGTTCGCCGGCCGCAGTCGGAGCAACCGAGCGCGTCGTGCGCTCGACGAGACGCACACCAAGTCGATCCTCAAGATTTCGAACCATTTCGCTCACGCGTGGCGGCGATAGTCCCAACTGCTTGGCCGCCTTGGTGAAGCTTTTCAATTCAACAACCGCAACGAAGGCGGTGGTTTCCGCAAGGCTCGGTCCGTGCATTGGCATTAGCCTCATTATTCGGAAAACCGGAATAGCCCATGAGGACTATTCCAGCTTACCGATCATGTCTGTCCGCGTCCATCTTCACCGGGAAGCGCAATCGTCGTGAAGGAGAGCCGCTATGAGCAAACTAAAGCTCGCCATCGTCATCGGAAGCATCCGACCCAATCGCTTCGGCGGGCATGCCGCGCAAATACGCTGGGCTCACCTTCGGAAAAGGGGCCCCGGAGTCTTGAAGACGGAAAGCTCAACGATTGGAATGGCGGCCCTGGCTACTATTACAAGGACGATGACGGCCATGTCATCGAGTTGATGATTGTGCCGCAGTGAACCGCGGGCATGGTGTGTCGCAAGTGAAAGGAGGTGGGTCATGAGTCAGAAGCTTGCCGTCGTCGTCACGGGAGGTACGGGCAAACAAGGTGGCGCGGTGGTGAAGGGCCTGCTCGAGCGCGGTCACGAGGTTCGCGCCGTCACGCGCAGTACCGAGTCCGCCAAGGCGAGGGAGCTCGCAAACGCGGGCGTTACGCTCGTCCGCGCGTCACTCGAAGACACGGCCGCGCTCACGAAGGCGCTCGAAGGAGCGACCTCCCTTTTCGCGATGACGACGCCATTTGAAGGAGGTCCGCAAGCCGAGACGCGACAAGGCATCTCCGCCGCGGACGCGGCCAAGGCCGCGGGCGTACACCTCGTCTTCACTTCGGCCGGCTCCGCCAATCGACAGACGGGCATCCCGCACTTCGACAGCAAGTACGAGGTCGAAGAGCATATCGCCAAGATCGGCGTACGCGCCACGGTCCTGGCGCCGGTCTATTTCATGGAGAACCTCCATTTCGGCAAAGAACAGCTCGCAAAGGGCATCTACGCCGCGCCGCTCCAGCCGACGAGACAGCTCGCGCAAGTCGCCGTCGCGGACATCGGGGCCGTTGCCGTTCGCATCCTCGAGGACCCAGGTCGCTTCGCTGGCAAACGCTTCGACCTCGGGGGCGACGAGCTCACGGGCAACGACGTCATCGCCATCCTTTCGCGTGTCACCGGTCGCCGGTTTACCTATTTCCAGGTTCCACTGGACCTCATCCGCCAACGCATGGGTGAAGACGCCGTCAAGATGTACGAGTGGTTCGACCGCGTCGGCTACACCGTCGATCGCGACGCGCTCCGCCGCGAGTTCCCCGACGTCGCCTTTCACGACTTCGAGTCGTGGGTGAAGGCACAGGATTGGAACACACTTCTCCAAAATGCGTAGGCCAGCGTCCGACGCGTTCAGCAAGCCACAAATGAGGTAATACAATGAGCCGCATCCCTACCCATACGGTTGAGGACGCCCCCGCTGCATCGCGCCTGCTCCTGCAAAAGATCGTCCAGTCCACTCCGGGGGGCCAGCCCGCGAATCTGCATGCCCAGATGGCGCATTCTCCGGCGGTCCTGACTGCGTACACGTCGCTACGCGCCGTGCTTGCCGAGCACACCACCTTCGGCCCGAAGGTGGGTGCGGCCCTCACTCTCGGGGCTGCGGCCGGGGTCGGTAACAGCTATATGACCCGTATCGCCAGTCGGCTCACCCAGATGAATGGCTGGACCGAAGAGCAGGTCATTGCCTTAACGACAGGCACCTCGACTAACGACGCCAAAATCGATGTGCTGGCCGGCCTGGTCAGGGAAGCGGCTGCCAATTCGGGAAAAGTTACCGACGCCACCTGGAAGGCCGCACAGCAAGCCGGCTGGAGTGATGAGCAACTGACCGACGCGTTTGCTTACGTGGGAGCGACGGTATTCACGGGATACTTCCTCAATTACGCGCAAACAGACCTAGACGTCTGAGCGTCTCGGCGTAGCAATATCTTGAACCCGGCAGACGCCGCCAGTCTCGTTCGTCAACGTCCACTCCGGGGTCAAACCCGGAGTCGGCGTTTTCCGTAGCGATGTTCGGTTTTCATCGATGAGCCGACATCGTGCACCCAATGCCGAACTGCGCGAGAGCGTTAGGCCAGTGAGGTGAGATTCCAGCTTTTCTCGGTTTGCCAGGTCGGGGAAAAAACTAAGTGCGATCAAATCGATTTTTGAGCTTTGGCGCTCCCTAGCGGAATCGAACCGCTCTCTCCACCGTGAAAGGGTGGCGTCCTAACCGATAGACGAAGGGAGCGAACACCTCTGCCTTGCCACGACCGACCCGGTCGCGGCATTGCGGGTTCGCTTGGTTACAAATATTCCCGGCAAATCAAGGCTTTGAGACCGCGATGGCGCCGTGCCGAATCCGGACCGTGGTGAATTGGTCCAGATGACGGGCGAACGTATAGTGGCGTTTGCGCGGCCGGGCAAGTCGCCCGGGCGGGCCTTTTAACGGCAGCCGGAGGCCTTCCCCTGCGACCTTCCCCACCCCGAAATGGCCGGCAGTTCTCAACGGTTTCTAAAGCCCGATGGGATAGCTCTGATGCAGGGATTTTCGCCAAGCGGATGCGGAAGACCGTTGGAGTGACTGAATGGCCGCGGCAACCAAGAAGCGGGAGGCGCGTAAATCGTTGCGTCAGCCCGGGTGGATCACCTTCGAGGGCGGTTTTGCCGCGCGCCAATGCGTGGTTGAGGACATGTCCCCCACGGGGGCGAAGGTGACCGTGGAAGACCCCAATGAATTGCCGACCAAGTTGCGGTTGGCATTTGCGCGCGATGCCAGGACGGGACGAAACTGCGAAGTGGTGTGGCGGCGCGGAATGTCTGTGGGCGTCAAATTCGTCCGGTAGCGCGACGTACATGGATGTTTGACGATACGCCGGCTCTACCGGTTACTCCTCGCCTTGTGACAAACGCCGAGATTTGATTGCAACTCGATATCATCGTTCCCGTCGTGATGAGTTGCGCGTTGCTGTGGTGGGTGAGCCGCGGCATGAGCTGGACCACGCGTTTGGTGGTGACGGCGATCACACTTGTGGGGATTATTTGTATACTATGGTTCGAGCGGTCGGGGTTCTAGCCTGGACCGCGCGACGCAACCTCTTACGACATCGGAGGCGCGACGAATTGCTGGAAGCCCGGTCGGGCGGCGAATTGTCCGAACCAGCGTTCGAGGTGCGGCAAGACTGGTTTGCTGACGCCTTCAACCCCGAACCAGCGTCGTGCATAGGTGCCGAGCGCGATATCGGCGAGGGTGAAATCATCGCCGTCAATGAAGCGCCGCGTCGCCAATTGGGCGTCGATGATCCGCCATTGCATCGCCGCGGCATCGGCGTCTTTTTGAATTGCGACCATATCGCGCTGCGCGACCGGCGTGCGCACCAGGGCCCAAAACAGCGGACGCTCGACCGGCTGCAGGGTTGAAAGCGTCCAGTCCAGCCATCGCTCGACATTGGCGCGCTGTTTCGGTGCTTGCGGGTAAAGTGGCGATCCCGGCGCGTAGGCGAGCACCAAGTAACGCATGATCGAATTCGATTCCCAAAGCACGAAATCGCCCTCGACCAAGGTCGGCACCCGGCCGTTCGGATTCATCGCGAGATAGTCGGGCTCATGGTTGCGGCCGAACGCCATGCCGGCGTCGATCCGTTGATAGGCGAGATCGAGTTCGCGCAGGCACCACAATACTTTTTGAACGTTGACTGAATTGACCCGGCCCCAGATCTGAAGTTGCCCCTGATGGGTATTTGACACGATTTTCGCTCCCGAGGATTCGACCCTCGCGGTCATATCGGAATTTTTACGAAAAAGCGCGCCACATTCCGGATTTGCAAGTGGCGACCCTTGCAAAAAAAGTTCAGGCCCCGCTGCGATGGCGGAGCCTGAACTCAATGAAGCCTGATTTACGTCGAATAGGCCGATTTCGAAGCGGCGCCGGCCGAAGAAAAGCCACAACAGAATAATGACCGGAATCGGTACGCCCAATAGCCAGAGCAAAATTCCTCGTCCATTATCGCCTCCTTGAAAATTTCATCGATTCAAGAACGCGAACGCAGACGTCAGGTTGCCAGAGACGGAACGGAAAACCTCTCACCAATGTCCGGTGTTCGGCATCGAGGCCCACGGCTCCGCTGACGGCTTGGCATCGCCCTTCTGCAGCAGCTCGATCGAATGCAGATCGGGTGAGCGGACGAAGGCCATCTGGCCGTCGCGCGGCGGGCGGTTGATGGTGATGCCGAGTTTCATCAGCCGCTCGCAGGTCGCGTAGATATCGTCGACCTCGTAGGCGAGGTGACCGAAATAGCGGTCCTCGCCGTATTTTTCCTCGTCCCAATTGTAGGTCAGTTCGACCAGCGGCGCACCGCGTCCCTTGGAGTGTTTCAGCAACTCCTCATCTTCAGGTGCGCACAAGAACACCAAGGTGAACTTCGCCTTGTCGTTGTCGATGCGGCGGACTTCCTTCAATCCCAACGCGTCCTGATAGAACTTCATCGCGCTATCGAGATTGCGGACGCGCAGCATGGTGTGGAGGTAACGCATGTTTATTGCTCCCTGAAGAGATTTGCCGTTGGTTTCGTGGCACTCATTATCAGCAAAAGGCGGAGGAGGGCAGGGGCGTTTGGAGGGCCTTGGCGCTTGAGGGGAAAACGGCGTTCGCGGCGCGATTAACAAACGTTCATCAGATTTAATAAAAGTCATCGGATGAAGTGGAAGAACCGCAAGTTCCGATGCAACCATTGAAAAACATCTGCGTTTATTCTGCGGTTAATTCACAGGAGGAATGCGCATGAAAAAAGCGTTAGCGATTTTGGCGACGGTCGCCGCGGTTGGCGCCAGCGCTGTGTCGGCGCCGGCCGAGGCGCGGGGTTTCGGTAGGGGCTTCGGCATCGGGCCAGGCTTGGCGTTCGGCCTCGCTGCTGGTGCGATCGCTGCCGGCGCCTACGGCGCTTATGGACCGTATTACGGGCCGGGCTACGGCTATTACGGCTATCCCGCCTACGGTTACGGTGCCGGACCTTACGCCTATTACGGCGGCGGCCCGTATTACTATCGGCACCGCTACTGGCGCCGTCACTGGTAATCGGTTTCGACCAGCAACAGCCGAATCGAAAAAGCCCGGAACATGTTTCCGAGCTTTTTTTTAGGCTATTTTTTCAGTTGCGGAAGAACCCTAAATCGGAGCGCTGTCCATTCTTCAGCGTCGTGACAAAATATTCCTCGCGCTCTCGTCTGAATTTTTCCTGAGTGGCTTTGAATTTCGCGACGCGCGCTGCGATTTCTTGTCGCTCCCGAGCGAGCCTGTCTTGCTTATCAGTCATTCCCATCCTTTGAGTCGTGTCCCACGCCATTGGCGACGGCGATTGGGGCGTGAATTGGACACGGCGTTGTAGGATTGTGGTCGTCGCGCGCGCAAGCGACCTTCTCAGTGGATAAGATCATCACTATCCTTGTGACTTGCGAATCTTCCCGGTAGCGAAAAGGAAACGGGAGGCCTGCATGGCAAAGATCGATCTGGATGCACTGACCATCGAAGAACTCGCCGCGCTGCGCGACAAGGCCATCGACAAGCTGGCGGAAAAAGTCGCCGCTCGGCGTGCCGAACTCGATGCGGAACTCGAACAGCTGTCGCAGTACGACAAGCCGGCGAAAAAATCGCAAGCTGTCGCTCCGGTCGCCAAGGCAAAAAAGAGCGACGAGAAGAAGAGCGATGAGGTCCGGGAACCGATTGCTCAAGCCGCGTGAAAGCTGCCGCCTGACTCGGGCGCTCCCGGATGATCCGGGCATCATGGCAATCCGATAGGCCGTTGCTATAATCAGCGCGGCTTAACTCGGACAATCCCGGATGATCGCATCGGATCTTCGCAGCGGGGTGGAACAACTCGGCGTCATGATCGCCGAGGCGTCCACCATCGTTCCCTTTACCGGTGCCGGCATTTCGACAGAATGCGGGATTCCGGATTTCCGCTCGCCCGGCGGGTTGTGGACCCGCAATCGACCGATCCCCTTCGATGAATTCGTTGCAAGCGCTGACGCCCGCGACGAGGCATGGCGGCGGCGCCTTGCGATGGAGCCGACCTTCGCTGCGGCGCGGCCTGGACGTGGTCATCGCGCGCTCGCTTCGCTCTACAAGGCTGGCAAGATTCCCGCCATCGTCACCCAGAACATCGACAATCTGCATCAGATGTCGGGCTTCGCGGCCGATCACGTCGTGGAGCTTCACGGCAATACCACATACGCCCGCTGTATCGGCTGCGGACAGGCTTACGATCTTCCATGGGTGAAACAGCGCTTCGATGAAACCGGCGCTGCACCCGCCTGCAGCGTGTGCGACGAGCCGATCAAGACGGCGACCATCTCGTTCGGGCAGGCGATGCCGGCAGACGCGATGCGCCGAGCTGCGGAACTCACCCGGCGTTGCGACCTGTTCCTTGCCATCGGGTCGTCGCTGGTGGTCTGGCCGGCGGCCGGATTTCCACCCCTGGCTAAGAACTGCGGCGCCAGGTTGGTGATCATCAACAACGAACCGACCGATCAGGACGAGATTGCCGATCTGGTCATCCGGCATGACATCGGGGAGACCCTGGGACCCTTCGTCGGAAACTGATGGCTGTTTGATTCGTAGCCGCGCAAGACTGTTCATAGTTCCCGCTTGCCTTGTTTTTTATCTATGCGGCGGACGCGGGAGTGTTATCTTTTGAGTCGAGAGATTCGCGTGGCGTCATATGAATTGTCATGGATGGGCGCGTGTCTCGGTGCCGTCGCATTAGATGACGGGCCGTGAACGATGTGTGGGGTCCGGGGTCATGGGGTCGGACGGATTTGAGTCCAAAAAGCTCGGGGGACCGCCGACAAGCGGGACCGGACCGAATATGGGTGGGCCGAGCGAATTTTCAGGCGGCGCGCAGCGCGATCCGGCGATGGACGCGTTTTCGGGCCTTGGTGATACCGCGGCCAGTCTGGTCGAAATCTCGGGCGTCATCAAATGGTTCGATGCGTCAAAGGGCTACGGTTTCATCGTTCCCGACAATGGCTGGGCGGATGTGCTTCTGCACGTCACCGTGCTTAGGCGCGATGGCTATCAAACGGCCTACGAGGGCGCGCGGCTGATTTGCGAATGCGTGCAGCGCGCGAGGGGCTACCAAGCGTTCCGGATCTTGTCGATGGACGAATCGACGGCGATCCATCCGGCGCAAATGCTGCCGCCGCGGACCCACGTCAGCGTCACGCCGACCAGCGGTTTGGAGCGGGCGCAGGTCAAATGGTTCAACCGTTTGCGCGGTTTCGGCTTCCTGACCTGCGGTGAGGGAACGCCGGATATTTTCGTGCACATGGAAACTTTACGCCGGTTCGGAATGACCGAATTGCGTCCCGGCCAGTTCGTGTTGGTGCGGTTCGGGCCCGGCTCCAAGGGGATGATGGCCGCCGAAATTCATCCGGAAGCCGGCTCGCCGGGACTGTCGTCGCATTAGTCGCACGAGCTATCACGCCGTCCCTCAGTATCGTGCCTGATCTTACACCCGCGCACCGAATGGCGGCTTGAGGTCTTGGGACCGGCCGATATTTGAGGTCTGGTATTTGCCACGATCATCAGGTTAGGGTCGCCCAGGAAATCTCTTCAGGGCTGTGAGAGCGTCGTTCATGAATTTCTCCCGAGGTATCGATCGGCAACGCGTGAGGACTTCGCGCGGGGTAACGTGGCGTGGTGTAACACTGGCCGCAGCGATCTCGCTGTGTGTCTTCGCCGGCTTTCGCGCGCAGGCGGCGAGCGTTCAGCCGCTCGAAATCGCCACAAAATCCGGTGTCCAGGTTTTTTCAGTCGAGATGGCGACGACCGAAGAAGAAAAAACCACCGGCCTGATGTACCGCAAGGAGTTGGCGGAGGGACGGGGGATGCTGTTCGATTTTTCGCCAGAACAGGAGGTGTCGATGTGGATGAAAAATACATTCATTCCGCTCGACATGATTTTCATTCGGGCTGACGGCCGGATCCTGCGTATTGCTGAAAACACCGAGCCCCAATCGACCAAAATCATCCCCTCAGGCGGCCTTGCGAAAGGGGTGCTGGAGGTGATCGCTGGTACGGCGAAAAAATACGGAATCGCGCCCGGAGACCGCGTGGCGCATCCACTGTTCAATGGCCGATGAAACGAATGGCCGAGACGACCCGCAACCAGCCTTGCTGGTAGAGCTTTAAGCGTGTATCGAAGTCGTTTCCCAAATGGCGGGGTATAGCGCAGCCTGGTAGCGCGGCAGTTTTGGGTACTGCAGGTCCAAGGTTCGAATCCTTGTGCCCCGACCACGCTTTTCGTGTTGTTGTTTATAAATGAAGACTTCGGGACGGCTGGGCTGGCCTCTGCGCCTGCTGCTGAAGAGCCATCCGCGCAGCGGTGGTTGTCCAAGGAGGATTTCGTCAGTTTTTTCGGAACCCTTACTGCGCTAATCGATTACCGCGATGTGGATGCCATCGCCTATGGCTGGCGAGCGTGAGAGCCAGCGGTGAGCGCATTATCCCGGGATTCCCGTGGTGTCGCCGGTTGAAACTGAACTTAAGCTTGAGATTCCTTCGTCCGAAGTGACGAAGCTGAACAAGCTCGCTCCCCTTCGCCGTGCCAAAGCCACAAAGCCGGCGATGCAGGTTTCAACCTATTTCGACACCGAAAAATTCGCACTGCAAAAAAACGGCGTGATGCTTCGCGTGCGTCGAACCGGGAACCGCTACGTTCAAACGGTCAAGGCCGTGCGAAACGGATTGCTGGACCGCAATGAATGGGAAACCGAGCTCAAGGATAGCAAACCCGATTTTACCGCCATGCGCCACACGGCGTTGGGGCCTTTGCTGACGAAAAAATTTCGTCGGAAATTGCGGCCCGTGTTCGAAATCCGGGTTCGTCGTTCGATTTATCCGCTCAAGTTGGGAGGATCGCAGCTCGAAGTGACGTTGGATCGCGGGATGATCGACACGGGCGATGGCTCCAGGCCATTGTGCGAGATCGAGATCGAGTTTAAGGGCGGCGACAGGGCTGAACTTTTCCGGATGGCTCGCACGCTCGTGCGTGCGACATCGGCCGAACTTGGCGTCAAGAGCAAGGCTCAACGTGGGTATGAGCTGCTCGACGGCAAGGAGGTTTCGGCGGAAAAGGCAGAACCCGTCGTGCTCACGCCGGATACCGAGACGCGCGATGCATTTCGCTTGATCGCAACTTCCTGTGTCAGACAAATAATCGTCAACAAGCCGGCATTGCTTGCGGGGACTCCCGAGGGCGTCCATCAGATGCGGATAGGTTTGCGCCGGCTCCGGGCGGCGATTTCCCTGTTTTCCGACCTCCTTGAAGAGGCCGAAAGGGACAACATAAAATCTGAGCTGAGATGGCTCACGGAAGAGTTGGGTCCTGCCCGGGAATTCGAGGTTTTTCTGACCCGCGTGGTTGAGCGGGCCACGCGTCATCGCCCGCGGCAAATGGGGATGCTGCGCTTCTTCCGCGATTTGGCTGAACGGCGCAGGTTGTCGGACAAGAGGGCACGCAATGCAGTTCAGTCCGACCGGTTTCGTCATTTGCTGTTGGCACTTGCGACATGGCTGGAAATAGGAAGCTGGCGTCATCCACACGATGACCTGTTGCGCGAGCGTGGCGATGCGCCCATCGCGGTCGTGGCCGCCGAGCAATTAACACGCCGTTCGAAAAAGATCAGAAAGAGAGGCACGGTGCTCTCAGAACTCGATCAACAGGCGAGCCATAAGCTGCGCATCCAAACAAAAAAACTTCGATATGGGGCCGAATTCTTCGAAACCGTGTTCCCCGGCAGGAGGTCGTCGAGGCGGCATAAGGCGTTTCTCCTGGCGTTAGAGCAATTGCAAGATGGTCTCGGTGACTTGAACGATATCGCCATGCATGAAAACTTGACGGCGGAAATGGCAATAGATGCTGCGCCGAGTACCCGCGGCAGAGATCTCTCCGAGCGGGCATTCGCCGCGGGTGTGCTGACAGGTCATGAAGATGCGCGCCGTAACTCGGTTCTGGCCGCAGCTAAGAAAGCCCACGAGAAGTTTGCGATAGCCAAGCCATTTTGGAAATAAGTCAGGGCGCCACCAGGGCGAGCGGGCGCCGGCTCACTGCATCGTACGGCTCGGCATTCTGGAGACGCCGGTGTTTGCCAAGCTATTGGCCGAACGCAGGGGCGAACGCACCCCGATGCTGGCTGTTATCAAACGTCATCCCCCGCAGGCCGCGTTGATTGCTGAAAGCTTCACGGGTCGGTTACGCGATAGCGGTTCATCGCTCGGCTATCAGCTTGCGTCCATCATCGCGGGTGGTCCGGCGGACATCGGCGGTGAGTATGGATAGCGCGCGTTCAGCGCTCGGAAGATTGGCGACGCCAGGATCGTGGATCGGCGCATTGGTAATGCAGGTCGTGATTCGAATCCCGCTGTCGGACCACTCCGGCAACGTCAAAGTAGGCACGTCTAGATAAAGTAAGTATAAATAAATACAGGTGCGCCGGATCACCCGGCGCACCTGTATTTATCTTATTTGGATCGCGCTTGACGGGTTACGCCAATCGAGCTGCGATCAATACGGGCAGATATACCGACCCCAGCGATAGCTCCAGTAGCAGCCGGGGCCGTAGCCGTAGATGCCAACGCCGCGACCCCAGCCTCTGCCGCGACCGAAGCCTCTGCCGCCACCACGGAAACCGCCGCCATGGAAACCACCACCGTGACCCCAAGCTTGCGCCGACGTGGTGGAGGCGCCGACTAGGATGGCAGACGTGCTGACGAAGTACACGAACATCAGAGCCAACGCTGCAATGCAGCGCGTAACGATGTTGTAGCGTTTAGCCATTTTTTGGAACTCCCGGTGATTCCAGCCATCTGAACTTCAAGACACCACCTTACATAGACGCGCGAGGTCGGCGTTTAGTTCAAGTGTGCACCTAGATTTTTATATTTGACAATGTTCTTGGAGCTTTTCTGATTTTATTGGGAAGACAGGTTAAGGTCAAGTTACACTCCGCGTCGGTCGCGGATGACACGCACTGGATCAGCGACGGCTACTGATGGTGCAATGCGCAATTCCGAAGGGGGTGAATTACGGCAAGACACGGCAAGATTGCTCGACAACATCTGCCAATTCCAACGCCCAACGATTCTCCAGAAGAATGATTCTTCCAGAAGAGTGTCCATGCCCAAACAGCACACCTACGTTCTCGGTATTAATACCTACGACCATGATGTGAGTGCCTGCCTGTTGCGCGACGGCGCCGTCGCGTTCGCCATCGCAAAAGAACGCATCACCCGCGAAAAGCACGCCAGCGGATTCTACCGGGAGGTGATCGATTATTGCCTCGATGCCGAAGGCATCACGCTGGATGACGTCGATTTGATCGTCCGCAATTGCTACATCCTTCCGGTGCCGGAGATGGAAGAACGGCTGGTCTATCAGGACATGCAGGGTTTTCTTCCCGAACATGAGCGGGCTGACGCTTCAAAGCATCCTTTATATCTATCGCGTTCCGACAAGGTGGTGTCGATATCCCATCATTTGGCTCACGCCTACAGCGCCTTCGCCGTCTCGCCTTTCGAAGAAGGCGTTGTGATGATCGTCGATGGCGTCGGCAGCTACCGATCGGACGTCGTCGAGCCCTATCCTTCGACCGACACGGTTACGCCGCTCGCCCGCGAATCCGAGAGCTATTACAAATTCAGCGGTTCAAACATCGAGTGCCTGAAGAAAGTCTGGATGGAACCCGACCGCGGCTTTCTCAGCGATGAATTTTACAACATGCCGGGACTTGGTGCGCTTTACAGCCGGGCTTCCACCTACATCTTCGGCGACTGGAACAAATGCGGCGAGTTGATGGGGCTGGCGCCGTATGGCCGCCGCGAGCAGGTCAAGCATCTGCTCGAACTCGCCGACGGCACGTTGCGTGTTCCGCATTGGACGACTGACTTCAAGCAGCCTTACGTCATGGATGGCGGCAGTTGGGAGCGAAGTCCGTCGATGCGGCATTGGGAGGACCTCGCCTGGCGGGTTCAGGACGACACCGAGAACGTGCTGCTTGCGCGCGCCCGATGGTTGCGCGAAACCACCGGCGCCAAGAACCTGTGTATCGCCGGCGGCGTCGCGCTCAACTGTGTGGCCAACGGCCGGGTCGCTCGGGAGTCCGGATTCGACAATGTCTGGATTCAGCCGGCGGCGGGCGACGACGGCATTGCGATCGGCTGCGCCTATTACGGCTGGCACGAAATTCTAAAGCAGCGCCGCTCATTCGTCATGGAGCACTCCTATGTCGGCAAGCGCTACACCGATCAGGATGTTCAGAACGCCACGCAGAAGCTTCTGGTTCGCATTCAAACCACCGCTGTCCGCAGCGAGGATATCTGTCGGGACACGGCAAAGCTGCTGGCCGAACAGCGCGTGATCGGGTGGTTTCAGGGGGCTTCCGAGTTTGGACCGCGTGCACTCGGCAATCGAAGCCTGCTCGCCGATCCGCGTAAGCCCGAGATGAAAGATATCCTGAACAGCCGCGTCAAGCACCGGCAGGCGTTTCGGCCATTCGCGCCGATCGTTCTTGCCGAGCGGGCAAAGGAGGTGTTCGAAGGCGAGGAGGATTCGCCGTTCATGCTGATTGCCAAGCGGGTCCGCCCCGAGTGGCAGGACAAGATTCCGGCGATCGTTCACGTCGACGGAACGGCGCGCGTTCAAACCGTTCGCGAGCAAACCAATCCGATGTTGTATCGGCTGCTCCGGGAGTTCGAGGCGCTGACCGGCATTCCCGTATTGATCAACACGTCATTCAACGTGAAAGGCGAACCGATTGTCGAAACACCACGCGACGCGGTCATCTGCTTCCTGACGACGGGAATCGACCATCTGGTCCTTCACGACACCCTGATTTCGAAAAAACCGCTTCACAAAATCGTCGCACCGCTGGTCGGCGTTTATACCGACGTCGCGACCATGGTCATGACGAACACGCGACCCGCGTGAATGGGCGCCCCGGCGAGCTGACGCGAGGTCTACCTCAGTTGGCCTTGGCCGCCGCCGCTGGTTTGGGCAGCGGTTTGTCCTGCTTTTTCGACCAGGAGATGTAGTAAGCGACCACCGTCATGATCGCTATTCCGGTCACGCTCACAAAAATCTGCGCGAATAGCGAACCCGAGCTCATCATCAGTTCGAAGTGCCCGACAAAAGAGAGGAAGACGCCAACGCAGAACACGGCGAGCGACTGCTGACCGCAGACGATAACGGGTTCGAAGCCGCGCCATTCAAGACCCGGCCAATCCTTGGGCACGAACCTGATGACCAAAATCACGATCGCGACGAAGTGCAGGAATCGATAGGGCGCGAGATTGGTCTTGTCGTTGGGATTGAAGGTCTCATAGAGCCAATGCGGGAACAGGACGCCAAAATCCGGGAACTTGCCAGCCATCGTCATCACCATCGCGAAGAGGAGATAGGCGATGCAGACGTAGAGCGTGATCGGCGCAGTGATGATGGCCCGGGATTTCTTGGCGCCGCCAAGCGCGCACCACGAGCCAAAGACAAATAGCACCTGCCAGGCGAACGGGTTGAAGTACCAGGTTCCGGCGGGATAGGCCGGCAGGTTCCAGCCGAACTGCCGGGCTGCCAACCACAGCGCAATCGAAGCCAGCATCGTCAGGCCCGGGCGGCGCAGCATCATCCACAGCGCCGGCGGGAAGAATCCCATCAGCGCGATGTAGAGAGGAAGCACGTCCAGATTGACGGGCTTGAATTTCAGCAGCAATCCCTGCCGCAGCGTTTCGACCGGATTGTCGACCAGGCCGGCGACGTTGAACTCGCTGATGATCTCCGGATCGCTAAAGCGCTGCGCGACGTAGCCAATCGAAACAATATAGATGACGAACAGGAT
The DNA here is from genome assembly GCA_963814615.1 of uncultured Alphaproteobacteria bacterium. Lineage (GTDB taxonomy): Bacteria > Pseudomonadota > Alphaproteobacteria > Rhizobiales > Xanthobacteraceae > Bradyrhizobium. Next base: position 268,754 of record CAWFDN010000003.1, read on the forward strand.
CACATGGGCGACGTAAAGTTGCCAGACGCGCTTGGTCAGACGGGTAGCACCAACGAGGAAGCCGCGTTCGAGCATCATCCGGGCGTAAACAAAAGACGCGGTATAGCCTGAAATAAAAACGAACAGGTCCGCGGCGTCGCTGAAGCCGTAATTTCGGGTGGTGATCCAGTTCACCGCGTTGTCAGGAATGTGATCCAGAAAAATCGCCCAATTCGCCACCCCACGAAACAGGTCGAGGCGGAGATCGCGTCCTTTTTCCGGCAGGGTAGCGTTGATTTTCATAGGTGCCGTTTCAGGGTGATGCTTTTGAGAAGATCGAGCTGCAGGACAGGGGGTAAACCGCAGTGGCGGCTGACATTGTCACAGCGCAGCATAGTGACTATACCGGTCGGGAAAAGGTAGCATCCCTGGCTGGGAATCGCCGATCAAATCCCTGATAGGGGTTATCTTGGCCGTTTCCACCAGGCGCTTCAATACCGCATTTCTCACGGGGCCGCTCATCCATGACCGCACGCATCTTTAAGCCCGCCAAAAACGCGATGCAATCGGGGACCGCCAAAACCAAGGAATGGCAGCTCGACTATGAACCCGAGCAGCCACGGATGATCGAGCCTTTGATGGGCTGGACCAGCTCCGGCGACATGAAGCAGCAGCTCACGATTCGTTTCGACACCCGGGAAGACGCCGTGGCCTATTGCGAGCGTGAGGGCATTCCCTATCAGGTCATCGAATCAAAGGAACTGGCCCGCCGACCCGCCGCCTATGCCGACAATTTTGCCTTCCGGCGCGGCGAGCCCTGGACCCATTGAGGCGTACACGATCGGTTGAGCGTCCTATCGGTCGAGGCGCCTGGCGGTTTTGCGGGACTAGAAGTTCTGGCCTTGCCTAAGGTGGTGGCGCGGTGACACCATGACGCTAGCCCTCCGCGCCGGATTACGGCGCACCATGAATAGCCGAAGGTCATGCCGCTCCATTCCACGACCGACCCCACCTCGTCCGAATTTGTCCGCAACGCGGAAGCCATGCGTGCGCTGGTTGCCGAACTCCGCGGGCGGCTCGATCAAGTCGCGGGCGGCGGCGGCGGCGCCTCGCGGGCCCGGCATACCTCGCGCGGCAAAATGCTGGCGCGCCAACGGGTCGACCTGCTGATCGATCCCGGTACGGCGTTTCTCGAATTGTCGCCGTTGGCGGCTTACGGCCTCTATGGCGGCGATGTGCACTCCGCGAGCATCGTCACCGGCGTCGGCCGCATCTCGGGACGCGAATGCGTTGTGGTCGCCAACGACGCGACCATCAAAGGCGGCACCTATTATCCGATGACGGTGAAAAAGCATCTGCGTGCGCAGGACATCGCGCGGCAGAACAATTTGCCGTGCGTCTACATGGTGGATTCCGGCGGTGCCTTTCTGCCGCAGCAGGACGAGATTTTCCCCGACGAGCGGCATTTCGGCCGCATCTTCTACAATCAGGCGCAGATGTCCGCGGCTGGAATCCCGCAAATTGCGATTGTGATGGGTTCCTGTACGGCCGGCGGCGCCTATGTCCCGGCGATGTCGGACGAAAGCATCATCGTGCGCAACCAGGGAACGATTTTTCTCGGCGGACCGCCGTTGGTGAAGGCCGCGACCGGAGAAGTGGTGTCGGCCGAAGAACTCGGCGGCGCCGACGTGCACTCGAGGCAATCCGGCGTCACCGATCACTATGCGCAGAACGATAGCCACGCGATCGGGATTGCGCGGCGCATCGTCGCCACGCTGAAGCCGCCGACACGCGCGCACCTGAACATGCGTGAGCCCCGCGAGCCGTTGTTTGCTCCCGAGGAGATCTACGGCGTGGTTCCCGCCGACGGTCGCAAGCCGTTCGATGTGCACGACATCATTGCGCGCCTTGTCGACGGCTCCGAGTTCGACGAATTCAAGAAATTGTATGGCCAAACCCTGATTTGCGGCTTCGCTCATATTTGGGGATATCCCGTCGGCATCATCGCCAATAACGGGATCCTGTTCAGCGAGAGCTCGCTCAAGGGCGCGCACTTCATCGAGCTGTGTTGTCAGCGCAATATCCCGCTGGTGTTCTTGCAAAACATCACGGGTTTCATGGTCGGCAAGAAATACGAGGCCGGCGGCATCGCGCGCGATGGCGCCAAACTGGTGACGGCGGTGGCGACCGCCGGCGTGCCGAAATTCACCGTCGTGATCGGGGGCTCCTACGGCGCCGGCAATTACGGGATGTGCGGCCGCGCCTATAGTCCGCGTTTCCTCTGGATGTGGCCGAACGCCCGGATCTCGGTGATGGGTGGCGAGCAGGCGGCGATGGTGCTGAGCCAGGTCCGTCGCGACAACATCGAGGCCAAGGGCGAAACCTGGTCGGCGGAGGAGGAGGACAAGTTCCGGGCGCCGATCCGCGCGCAATATGACAATCAGGGCAGTCCTTATTATGCCACCGCCCGGCTCTGGGATGACGGCGTGATCGATCCCGCCGATACCAGGCTCGTGCTCGGCCTCGGTCTTTCGGCCGCGGCCAATGCGCCGATCGAGCCCACCCGTTTCGGCCTGTTTCGGATGTGATGATGAAATCGCAAGCCCTGTACCGGCGATTTCGCACCCTCCTGATCGCCAATCGCGGCGAGATCGCCTGCCGCGTGATCCGCACGGCGAAGGCGATGGGCCTGCGCACGGTCGCGGTCTATTCCGAGGCCGACCGCGACGCGATGCATGTCGCGATGGCCGACGAGGCTGTGTTGCTCGGACCGGCACGGGCGCGCGACAGCTATCTCAACATCGAACGGGTCATCGAAGCGGCGCGCAAGAGCGGCGCTGAAGCCGTGCATCCCGGCTATGGATTTTTGTCCGAGAGTGCCGAATTCGCGCAAGCCTGTGCGGATGCGGGACTGGTGTTCGTCGGCCCGACCGCGGACATGATCAAGGCGATGGGCTCGAAGTCCGGCTCCAAGATGCTGATGGAAAAGGCCGGCGTGCCGCTGGTGCCGGGCTATCACGGCGAGGCTCAGGACGACACGACGCTGGCAAAGGCCGCCGGCCAGATCGGCTTTCCGGTTCTGGTCAAGGCCTCCGCAGGCGGCGGTGGTCGCGGCATGCGGATCGTGCATTCGGCGAGCGAGCTTGCGGGTGCGGTCGTCAGTGCCAAGCGCGAGGCGAGGGCGGCCTTCGGCGATGATCGCATGCTGATCGAAAAATTCGTCGAAAATCCGCGCCACATCGAAGTGCAGATCATCGGCGACAGTCACGGCAATCTGCTGTCGCTGTTCGAGCGCGAATGCACCTTGCAGCGGCGGCATCAAAAAGTGATCGAGGAAGCGCCGTCGCCGACGCTGAATGCCACGCAGCGCGAAGCGGTCTGCGCCGCCGCGCGCAAGGCGGCGGCCGCGGTGAATTATGTCGGGGCCGGCACCGTCGAGTTCGTCTCCAACGGCCAGGATGTGTTTTTCATCGAGATGAACACCCGCCTGCAGGTCGAGCATCCCGTGACTGAAGCGATCACCGGTATCGATCTGGTGGAGTGGCAGTTGCGCGTCGCCTTCGGTGAAAAGTTACCGTTGGCACAGGATGAAATCAGGTTGAACGGGCACGCGATCGAGGCACGAGTTTACGCGGAAAATCCGCACAAGAATTTCATGCCGTCGGTGGGCAAAATACGGTCCTGGCGCACGCCGGAACAGACGAACGGCCTGCGCATCGACGCGGGATATCGCAATGGCGATGCGGTCTCGCCGCATTATGACGCCATGCTGGCCAAGGTGATCGCGTGGGCGCCGACCCGCGATGCTGCGATCGAGGGGCTTGATCGCGGGCTCGAAGAGATCGATGTCCGCGGCATCGTCACCAACATTCCGTTTCTCTCGGCGCTGGTGACGCATCCGGACGTGCGCGCCAATGCCATCGATACCGGGTTCATCGAACGTGAATTGACGAGCCTGACGCCGGCCCCACGGGCGCCCGGCGATCTTGAGCTTTGCGCGGCGGTGGCGGCGATCCTCGGTGAAGAAGCGAAAGCGGTGCGCACCGAGGCGCATTCGCCTTGGCGCACCGCGGGCTGGATGCCGGTGGGGCGGCGGCAGCGGGCGTTCACGTTCCGCCAAGGGCAAGGATATGGGCAAGGACAAACGCAGGGCGCCGAACAGCAGGTCAGCCTGAACTACGGCAGTGGTCCGGCGACGCTGGCGATCGGGAAGCGGGAATTCGCCTTCATCTGCGGACCTACAGGGGACGGCGGATTCGCTCTTACGCTTGAAGGCGTCAAATCCCATATCGTCGCCATGATCGAAGGCCATGAACTCTATCTGCGAACGCGCAATGGCCGTTTTGACCTGCATTGGCTCGATCCCTTCGGCGGCGACGACGAAGAGCATGTCGGCGAAGATAAAATCGTCGCTCCGCTGCCGGGCACCGTTGTGGCGTTGTTGGCCGAAGAAGGCGCGATGCTTGAGAAGGGCGCGCCGATCCTCACGCTCGAAGTGATGAAGATGGAGCAGACCTTGCGCGCGCCATTTGCGGGGGTGCTGAAGGTGATAAAATGCAAGGTCGGCGATATCGTGCAGGAAGGTGTCGAACTCGCTGAAATCGAGCCGACGGCTGGATAATACCACCATGAGCGATTCCGTGCGCATCGTCGAAGTTGGTCCGCGCGACGGCCTGCAAAACGAAAAGACGCCTGTCAGCGTCGCGGACCGCATCGCGTTTATCGAGGCACTGGTCGGCGCCGGCTTGCATGTCGTCGAGGTCGGAGCCTTCGTGTCGCCGAAGGCGATCCCGCAGATGGTGAATTCGGATGCGGTGCTGCGCGGCGTCAATCATCACCCTACAAACGAATTCTATGTGCTGGTCCCGAACGAAAGAGGCTACGATGCAGCCCGCGCGGCCGGCGCCAAAGTGATCGCGGTGTTTGCCTCGGCCTCGGAAGGTTTTTCGCGCGCCAATATTAACTGCTCGGTCGCCGAATCGATTGAGCGCTTCAAGCCGGTGGTCGCCCGCGCCAAGGCCGATGGCGTCAAGGTGCGCGGCTATATTTCCTGCGTGCTCGGGTGCCCCTTTGATGGCGACGTCAAGCCGCAGGCGGTGGTGGATGTGGCGCGGGTGCTGTGGGATCTCGGCTGTTACGAAATCTCGCTCGGCGATACCATCGGCGTCGGCACGCCGGTCAAGGCGCGGCATCTGTTGCGCGCCGTGGCCGGTGCGGTCCCGATGGCCAATCTCGCAATGCATTTTCACGACACCTATGGCCAGGCCTTGGCCAATCTCTATGCCGGGATGGAGGAGGGCGCGCGCGTGATCAACTCCGCGGCCGGCGGCCTCGGTGGCTGCCCCTACGCACCGGGGGCGACCGGCAACGTCGCGACCGAGGATGTGGTGTACATGCTGGAGGGCATGGGAATTCCGACCGGGGTCGATATGGAGAAGTTAGTGGCGGCCAGCAACGAGGTCAGCCGGCTGATCGGACGGCCGCCGGTGAGCCGGGTCGCGGCAGCGCTCAATGCGAAGCGGACGATCTCGTAGTATGGGCAAAGGCGCATCGGCGCCGTGCCCACCACCCTCGTATGTCTTCGCAGTGATGGAGGACGGTCATTATCTCACCGTCCCCCGTCCGGCCCCATCACCAGATCGGGCAGGTACGTCACCACCTCGGGGAGGAAGCACAGCAAGACCACGGCGGCCATCATCAAAAGCACGAACGGCAGCGTACCCCAGATCACTTCGCTCAAGGGGATATCCGGCGCTACGTTGCGAATGACAAAGATATTCAGGCCCACGGGGGGGTGAATAAGTCCCATCTCCATCACGATGGTCATCACGACGCCGAACCAGATGATGTCGAAGTTGGCGGCCCGCAGCGGTGGCAGGATGATCGGCGCGGTCATCAGGATGATCGAAACCGGCGGCAGGAAAAACCCGAGCACGACCACCATGACGAGGGTCGCCGCCAGCAATTCCCATCGCGGCAGCTGCATGGCGACGATCAATTCCGCAACCGATTGCGAGATGTGCAAATAGCTCATCACGTAGGAATACAACAGCGACATGCCGATGATCATCATCAGCATGGTGGACTCGCGGATCGTCGATTTGAGGATCGGCGCCAGGTCGCTCGGCCGCCACACGCTGTAGATCAACCCGATCAACACCAACGCGAGCAGGCCGCCGAGGCCGGCGGTTTCCGACGGCGTCGCATAGCCGCCATAGAGCGCAATCATCACGCCCGTGAGCAGCAAGACGAACGGTAATACCCGCGGCAGAACATTGAAACGCTCGGCCATCGTGAAGTCGTCGCGCTTGAGGATCGCCGAAGTGACGCCCGTCTGCGCATAGAGTGCACTGGCGGCGGCATATTCTTTGCGAAAGCGGATCACCGCGTAGGCGCCGAACAACGACACCAGCAGCAGGCCGGGGCCGATGCCGGCCAGGAACAAGCGTCCCAAGGATTTTTCCGCCGCGACCGCGAACAGGATCATCGTGATTGACGGCGGCAGGAGAATGCCGAGCGTGCCGCCGGCGGCGATGATTCCCGCCGCGAATCCGCCAGAATAGCCACGCTTGCGCATTTCCGGAATGCCGGCCGAACCGATCGCCGAGCAGGTGGCGGGGGACGATCCGGCCATTGCCGCGAACAACGCGCACGCAAACACGTTGGCGACCCCGAGCCCGCCGGGCACGCGGTGCAGCCAGGCATGTAATGCCGAATATAAATCCTGGCCGGCGCGGGATTTTCCGATCGCGGCACCTTTGAGGATGAAAAGCGGAATCGACAACAGCGTGATCGAGGCCATTTCTTCGTAGACGTTTTGCGTCACGGTATCGAGCGAGGCCGAGGGCATATAGATGCCCATGAACACCACGGCGACCGCGCCCAGCGCAAAAGCGATCGGCATGCCTGAGAACATCGCCAACAAGGTCGCCGCACCGTAACTGATACCTATTCCAAGCACGGTCATCGGCGCGCCGCCAGGCTCAAAGGAATTGCGATCTGCAACAGGATTTGGATGCAAAGCAGCGTCATGCCGGAGGCCATCAGACCGTAGGGGATCGCCAGCGGCGGCGACCACATCGAGTTCGAGACCTGGCCATCGACCCAAGCCTCATGTGCGAGCGTCCAGGATTTCCAGGCGAAAAACCCGCAGAACAGGAAGCTTGCGACATCGACCAGCCACAGCCGGATACGGTTGACCATCGGCGACAGCAATCCGACGAAAGCCTCGATCCCGATATGGCCGCGCTGTTGCTGCACATAGGCCGAGGTCATGAAGGTGGCGCCAACCAACAGGAACACCGCTGCCTCGTCCTGCCAATAATTCGGGCTGTGGAACAAGGCACGGCCGAGCACGCTGTCACTGAGGATGACGCAGGCGGAGATCAGCGCGAGCGCCGAGAGGACGACGATGACGTTATTGCAAAAGGCAAGCCCGCGTTCGATCGCCGCCACGAGCCCGGTGTTCGCAGCGGCGTTCGAATGGTCATTTTGATCCCTTAGTGGGGCATGCATCATGCGGAAACGTCGCTCGCGAGCTTCAACAAATTGGCCGCGGTTGCCGTTTTCGCGCCGTAGTCCTTCCACGCGGTATCGCGCGCGATGTCGCGCCATTTCGCAACGGTGGCCGCGTCCAGCTTGCTGACCTTGGCGCCAGCCTTTTCATAGACTTTCGCAACTTCGGTATCGTCGTCCTGCGCGCCCTTCTTGCCGAAGGCCTCCAATTCGGAGCCGACGGCCAAAATGACGTCCTGCTGTTTTTTCGGCAAGCCGTCGAAAATCGACTTCGACATCAAAAGCGGCTCCAACATGAACCAGTAGGATGCCTCCGCGCCGGAGGTCAGGGATTTCGCGATTTCCTCGAGCCGGAACGAAATCAGGCTGGTGGAGGAGGTTAAGCAAGCGTCGCAGGCGCCGGTCTGCATCGCCGCATAGAGTTCGTTCGATGGGAGCGATAGCACGGCTGCGCCCGCGGTCTGCAGCACCATATCCATTTCGCGTGATCCGCCGCGAACCTTCAACCCCTTGGCGTCTTCCGGGGCGACGATTGCCTTCGAACGGCTGGCGACGCCGCCGGCTTGCCAGACCCAGCTGAGGATAATGATGCCCTTATCGGCCAAAAAGTCTGTCAGTGCCTTGCCGACCGGCTTGTTCTTCCAGCTCATGCCTTGCTCGTAGGTCGAGACCAGGCCGGGCATCAGGCCGATATTGGTTTCCGGCAATTCCCCGCCCGCATAGGGAAGGGGATAGAGGCTGATATCGAGCGCACCTTTGCGCATCGCCGAGAATTGCGCGTTGGTCTTGATCAGCGACGAGTTCGGATAAATCTCGGCGGCGATCTCGCCGCCGCTACGTTTTGCCACCTCCGCGGCGAACACCCGGACGAGCCGGTCGCGAAAATCGCCCTTGTCGATGGTTCCGCCGGGGAACTGGTGCGATATTTTCAACGTGGTTGCCGCCCGAGCCGTTCCGGTCCCGAAGCTCAAGACGGCGGGTGCGGCGAGCGCGGAGGTGAGAACGTGGCGGCGCGTGAGCATGGACATCTCCTTGGGCTCCCCTTTGATCGGGCTGTTCGATGATGTTGAGGGTATCTTAGTCCGTCTTTGCCCGAATGTTGTCTAATCCGATAGTCCGAGGCCAAATTTGTGGGTCTCGAATTTGCTGCGGCGCACACTCGCCGAAAGATTCGACGGAAAGAAGACGGGCCACATTTTTTTCTTGATCTCCCAAATTTCAGCTTATGGGTAACAAATGTGGGCGGAGGTCCGTCCTGAACATGGGCGGCATCAGTCGCTTTCAAACCGGTTTTAAAGGGAAGATCTACAAATGACCATTACCACCCGCTTCGCGCTCGGAATCTCGGCCGCCGCTCTTTCGCTCAGCCTGGTGCTCGCCCCCGCCGCCTTCGCCCAGGACGCCATGAAGAAGGACGACGGCATGAAGAAGGACTCGATGTCCAAGGATGGCATGAAGAAGGAAGACGGTATGAAAAAGGAAGACGGTATGAAGAAGGATGCCATGAAGAAGGACGATGGCATGAAGAAAGACGAAATGAAGAAGTAAGCGCATCGCTACTTCGTTTTCCGCACAGGCTCGCCCTTAAGGGGGCGGGCCTGTGATGTTTTGGGCGTCAGGGGTCTGAAACTATTTGGGTTTCATGCTGCCCGAAACTGCTGGTTATTTGCGCTTCTTCTTGCGGGCGGCATAGCGCGCGTCGCGCGCGGCCTTGCGTTCGGCTTCAAGCGCCACTTCTTTTGCCGCAGCCTCTTCCTTTTCGCGCGCGAGCTGAGCTGCAGCCTCCGCTGCGGCCTCTGCCTCGAGGCGTAACTTCTCGGCCTTGGCGGCCTCGCGCGTCAGTTTGGCCTTGGCCCGCTCGGCGGCCTGCGCCTCGCGCTCAGCCTGCCGCTGCATGACCGCGGGATCGTCCGGACCCGGTTGGCTGCGAAACTTGTTCAGGATGTCCTGCCTGGCTTGCTGCGCCGCCTTCTGCCGGTCCGCGAAGCTAGGTTCCTTAAATCCACTCATTGAACGGGCCTTATCGCTTTCATTGTTTGTTATGAGACGGTGTTTGTTGTGAGACGATCGGTTTGCGGTCGCGCCGGTGCAGCACGCAAGACACAAGGGACTTCTGCACGATCAGGAGCGGTGTACAGCCGCCCGGGCCGGGAAGCCATCAATTATCCGCTTGCTGATGCAATATCGCGAGAAAACTGGCGTTTTGGCGGTCTAACAGTGCGGTATCGACGCCCGAGAGCCGTTATCCAGATAGGGGTCGCAAGAGCTGGTTGGGACCAGATAGCCATCCCCAATCCGTCGGATTAAACAGAAATCCTCGCCGTCAATGCGTTGGGTCAGGCGAACGAAGAGCAACGTTGTCTCACCCGTCCGGATTATCCGGACGAGCACAGGGTGCGGCTTCGACCTGCCGTTAATGCAAGCCGATGCTCAGATCCGTGCCCAAGGTCGCCAGGCAGAATGACACAATCAAACCGAGACAACAAAATCGTGCGATCGTCTTGAGCGCATGAGAGTCGGCCTGTGTTTCGGCACCTGAAAGCAGGGCGGCGATTGAAAGGGCGGTCATTGAAGCCTCCGAAAATGTTGGTCCTGATTAAATGCGTCGGACACGGAGACTGTAGGCTCGAAATGTTGATGGGCACTTGCCGTACATCGTTAATCAAACGCCAAAAATATATGCGCATTTTGGCCAACGATGGAGCAACCGCGTCGAATCTGATCTCGATTGAAGCGGTCGAGGACGGCGGGCTTTACGCCGGCCTTCGAGTGCAGCTGACCAGCACGACATAGTCGGGCGGACTGCTGGTGATGCCCAAAATCTCGGTGTTGATTTTGTCTTCTCCAACCACGCGTCCTGCGGGGCACTGCGTTTTTATAAGGCCAAGCGCCATGCGGCGGCGGTCTTTCTTCACCTCGGGATTGTAGCCGATCTCGGGAATGTTTCGCACGTGGACGACGAAATCATAGGGCTTCCCCGCCGAGGCCTGCTCGATGCGGACCGCGCCACGCATGTCCGTCCAGCCTGGCAAGGCGGCCAAACAAGCGATCGCCGCGACAACTCGGATGATCCTGCCGCGGAACAGGTGAACGATATCCGCTCGAGTCTTTGTCATCGAATTGGGATTATACATTGAGCGAACCCATGGATTTCTCGTGAGCTGTTTTCTGACGTCTGATATAGCGATCGATGCTAGTGGCATTGCGCGCGGCCGCAAGGGAAGCGCACATGAAAGCAGATTTTTCATATTGGCAATGCTATGAAAGTCTCGGATATGAAGGTCCCGACGGTCCCATAGCTCAACTGGATAGAGTAACGGATTTCTACTCCGTGGGTTGCAGGTTCGAATCCTGCTGGGATCGCCAGTTATTCAGCGTGCTGTTCCGAACCCTTTTATCCGATCGGGCGACAAACCAACGCGGGGACCATTGCCTTCGGTCCGTCCCTACCCGATGCTGTGCCAGGCGGGCAACGCAAGGGTCTACCTTGGTCATGTCGCATGCGACTTTTTTGTAACCTTGTTGCGCCGCCATGAGTCCGTCACCTCTGAGCGCACTTCTGTTCGACACGCGCGTTCCTCCGCGCGAGGGAGTTCCATCATGATGGGTTTGGTTCGCGCCGCAACATTTTGCGCCACGCTGGCGCTTGGCCTCGTCACGGCACAGGCGGCGGATAAGGCCTTCAAACGCGACGATCTGGCCAATTCGGCCATCAAGCTGGAAGCCCAGATCAAGAGCGAGGTGGGATCGACCGCTAAGCCCGGTGCGAGCTTGCGAAGCGACGCCGACGCCGCCTTCAAACGCAGCGATTTTCGGACCGGGCTGCAAATCCTCGGGCAAATCGCGGCCACGGCACCGGCGGACAGCGCCAACTGGCTGCGGCTGGCCCATGCCATTTTCCAGATCAGGCCCTCCAACAGCAGCGAACAGACCTTCCTCCTGGAACGCGCCTCGACCGCGGCCTATATCGCCTATCAGCGTGCCGGCAATGGCGGGGACGAGGCCGACGCGTTGGCCGTGCTCGGCCGCGCGATGTCCGAGCGCAAGCTGTGGCGGCCGGCGCTGGATAGCTTAAGGCTTTCGCTTGATCTGCGCGAAGTGGCGGAGGTGCGCGGTGTTTACGAAAAACTGCGCGACGAGCACGGCTTCCGGCTGCTGGATTATACCGTCGATTCCGACTCGGCCTCGCCGCGCGCCTGTTTCCAGTTCTCCGAGGACCTCGCCAAGCGCACTGATTTTGCGCCGTTCCTGGCGCTGGCCGGTAACGACAAGCCGGCCTTGTCGTCAGAAGGAAGGCAGCTTTGCGTCGATGGCCTGAAGCACGGCGAGCGCTATAACATCAATCTGCGCACCGGCCTGCCGTCGACCGTCAAGGAAAGCCTGCCGAAATCCGCCGAATTCAACATCTACGTGCGCGACCGCAAGCCGTTTGTGCGCTTCACCGGGCGGGCCTATGTGCTGCCGCGCACCGGCCAGCGCGGCATTCCGCTGGTCAGCGTCAATACTTCGGCGGTATCGGTGAATGTGTTTCGGATCGGCGACCGCAATCTGATCAACACGGTGATCGGCAGCGATTTTCAACGTGCCTTGAGCAAATACGAACTTTCCGACCTCGGTGACGAGCGCGGCGTGAAGGTCTGGTCGGGCGAACTTGCGACCGCGACCACGCTCAATCAGGACGTCACGACGGCGTTTCCGGTCGATCAGGCGTTGGGGAATCTTCAGCCGGGGGTCTACGTCATGACCGCGGCGGCGAAGGGTCCCGGCAGCGACGACGACGGCTCGCTGGCGACGCAGTGGTTCATCGTTTCCGATCTCGGCGTCACGGCGTTCTCCGGCAATGACGGCATCCATGTGTTCGTCAATTCGCTGGCATCGACGGAAGCCATCGCCAAGGCTGAGGTGCGGCTGGTCGCGCGCAACAACGAGATTTTGGCGACGCGCAAAACCGACGAATCCGGCCACGTGCTGTTTGAAGCGGGGTTGGCGCGCGGCGAGGGCGGTCTGTCGCCGGCGATGCTGACGGTGACCGGCGAGAAAGCCGATTACGCGTTCCTCAGCCTGAAATCGAGCGCGTTCGATCTGTCCGACCGCGGCGTATCAGGGAGGGCCGTGCCGGCGGGCGCCGATGCGTTCGTTTACGCCGAACGCGGCGTCTATCGCTCCAACGAGACCGTGTATCTGACCGCGTTGCTGCGGAACGGACAGGGCAATGCCGTGGCCGGCGGACCGCTGACGCTGGTGGTCGAGCGTCCCGACGGTGTCGAATTCCGCCGCGCCACACTCGCCGACCAAGGCGCGGGCGGCAGATCGCTGGCGTTGCCGCTCAACTCCGCCGTGCCGACCGGGACCTGGCGGGTACGGGCGTTCACCGATCCGAAGGGCGCTTCGGTCGGGGAAACCACCTTCATGGTCGAGGATTATATCCCCGAACGTATCGAATTTAGCTTGTCCAGCAACGATAAGCAGATCAAAGCTGAGACTCCCGTGGAACTTAAAGTCGACGGCCATTTCCTCTACGGCGCGCCGGCCTCGGGGCTTCAGTTGGAAGGCGACATGCTGGTCGCCCCGGCGCCAGAACGGCCGGGCTTCGCCGGGTACCAGTTCGGTGTCGCCGACGAGGAGACGACCAGCAACGAACGCACCCCGATCGAAAATCTGCCGGAGGCTGACGCTAACGGCCTTGCAACCTTCCCTGTCAGCCTGGCGAAGCAACCGACCTCGACGCGTCCGCAGGAAGCCCAAATCCTCATTCGGATGACGGAAGCCGGCGGCCGTGCGGTCGAGCGCAAGCTGGTGCTGCCGGTCGCGCCTGCGGTCGCCATGATCGGCGTGAAGCCGTTGTTTGCCGGCAAAAGCGTCGCCGAAGGCGACAACGCCGGTTTCGACGTCGTGTTGGTGGCGCCTGATGGCAAGCGGTTGGCGCGCGAGGGCTTGCGCTACGAGCTGTTGAAGGTCGAATCCCGTTATCAGTGGTATCGTCAGAATTCGTCCTGGGAATATGAGCCGGTCAAATCGACCACGCGAGTTGCCGATGGCGATCTGAGTGTCTCAACCGAGAAGCCGTCGCGGCTGACGCTCACCCCGCAGCCGGGCCGCTATCGGCTCGACGTCAAATCGACTGAGACGGATGGTTCCCTGACGTCGGTGCCGTTCGATGTCGGCTGGTACTCCGACGGCAGCGCCGACACGCCGGACCTGTTGGAAACCTCGATCGACAAGCCGGAATATTTGTCCGGCGATACCATGGTGGTTTCGGTCAATGCACGAACGGCCGGCAGGCTCACCATCAACGTGCTGGGCGACCGGCTGCTGACGACGCAAACTTCTGAAGTCAAGGAAGGTACCGCGCAGGTCAGGATTCCCGTGGCCAAGGATTGGGGCACCGGCGCCTATGTGGTGGCGACGCTGCGCCGGCCGCTCGATGCCGCAGCACTTCGGATGCCGGGACGCTCGATCGGGCTGAAATGGTTCGGCATCGATAAGAAGACCCGCACGCTCGCCGTGAATCTGGCGCCGCCGGCACTGGTGCGCCCGAACACCACGCTGAAGCTGCCGGTTAAACTCGGCGGCCTTAACCCCGGCGAGGACGCGAAAATCGTCGTCGCCGCCGTCGATGTCGGCATTCTCAACCTGACCAATTACAAACCGCCGGCGCCGGACGATTACTATCTCGGCCAGCGCCGCATGACCTCGGAAATCCGCGATCTCTACGGGCAGTTGATCGACGGCATGCAGGGCACCCGCGGTCAGATCAAAACCGGTGGTGATTCCGCCGGTGCGGAGTTGCAGGGCAGTCCGCCGACGCAAAAACCGCTGGCGCTGTATTCCGGGATCGTCACGGTCGCCGCCGACGGCTCGGCCGAAATCAGTTTCGAGATTCCGGAGTTCGCCGGCACCGCCCGGGTGATGGCGGTGGCATGGACCGCGACCAAGCTCGGCCGTGCGACGATCGATGTCACGGTACGCGATCCCGTCGTGCTGACGGCGACGCTGCCGCGGTTCCTGCTCAATGGCGATCACGGCACCATGAGCTTCGAGCTCGACAACGTCGAAGGGCTGCCCGGCGACTACACCATCAACGTCAAGACCTCAGGGCCGGTGAAGGTGTCAGGCAATCCCGCGACCACAACGAAGCTTGCCGCCAAGCAGCGAACCTCGATGGCGTTGGCGCTCGATGCCGGCGGCGCCGGCACCGCGCAGCTCGATGTCGACATCAAAGGACCGAACGGGCTGACGCTGGCACGGCATTATGCGCTCGACGTCAAGGCGGCGACGCAAATTCTGGCGCGCCGCTCGATCCGCACGCTGGCCAAGGGCGAGAGCCTGACGCTGACCTCCGATATGTTTTCAGATCTGATTCAAGGCACCGGCGATGTCTCTTTGTCGGTCAGTCTGTCCACCGCGCTCGATGCCGCGACCATCCTGAAGGCGCTCGACCGTTATCCGCATGGTTGTTCGGAACAGATCACCAGCCGCGCCATGCCGCTGCTCTACGTCAATGATCTTGCCGCCGGCGCCCGTCTCGCCATGGATACCGAGGTGGATCAGCGCATCAGGGATGCGATCGATCGGCTGCTGGCGCGGCAAGGTTCGAACGGTTCGTTCGGGTTGTGGTCCGCCGGCGGCGACGACGCCTGGCTCGACGCCTATGTCATGGACTTTTTGACTCGTGCCCGCGAAAAGGGATTTGCGGTGCCGGACGTGTTGTTTCGGAACGCGCTCGATCGCATCCGTAATTCGGTTGTGAACGCCAGCGAACCTGAAAAGGACAGTGGGCGCGATCTCGCTTACGGTCTTTATGTGCTCGCCCGCAACGGCGCAGCGCCGATCGGCGATTTGCGTTATCTCGCCGACACCAAGCTGAACAACCTGGCGACTCCGATCGCGAAATCGCAATTGGCGGCAGCGCTGGCGCTGGTCGGCGATAAGGGCAGGGCGGAGCGGGTTTACGCGGCCGCGCTTGAAAGTCTCGCGCCCAAACCGGCGCTGGAGTTCGGCCGCCTCGATTACGGCAGCGCCTTGCGCGACGCCGCCGCGCTGGTGTCGCTGGCGAGCGACGGCAACGCGCCGCGGGCAACGCTGACGCAGGCGGTCGCGCGGGTCGAAGCGGCACGCGGATTGACGCCTTACACTTCCACCCAGGAAAATGCCTGGCTGGTGTTGGCATCGCGCGCGCTTTCAAAGGAAGCGCTGACCCTCGACCTCGATGGCGCCGCCGTCAAGACCGCGCTTTATCGCAGCTACGAAGCAAGCGAGATGGCGGGCAAGCCGGTCAAGATCACCAATACCGGCGAGGCGCCGGTGCAGGCGGTGGTTTCGGTGAGCGGCGCACCGATCACGCCGGAGCCCGCGGCCTCGAACGGCTTCAAGATCGAGCGCAATTACTTCACGCTCGACGGCAAGCCAGCCGATGTGTTGAAGGCGAAGCAGAACGATCGCTTCGCGGTGGTGTTGAAGATCACCGAGGCCAAGCCGGAATACGGTCATATCATGGTGTCGGATTATCTTCCGGCCGGCTTCGAGATCGACAATCCGCATCTGGTTTCGTCCGGTGACACGGGCACGCTCGACTGGATCGAGGATGGCGAGGAGCCGGAGAATACCGAATTCCGCGATGACCGATTCACCGCCGCGATCGATCGGGCCGCCGACGACAACGCGGTGTTCACCGTGGCCTATGTGGTGCGCGCGGTGTCGCCGGGCAAATATGTGCTGCCGCAAGCTTATGTCGAGGATATGTACAACCCCTCGCGTTATGGCCGCACCGGCACCGGTTCAGTCGAGGTGCGTCCGGCGAAATGAGCGCATCGAGCTCCCAAGCTTCTTCGTCATGCGGGGACAAGCCCGGGCATGACGGAATCAATAAGCGGCGCATCGCTCGGATTGCCGGAACAGCATTCGCAATCATGGTCTTTGCGATCGCCGCCTTCACGGCATGGGCGATCTCGCTCGGGCCATTGCCGCTGGCGCAAGCTCACCACGTCTCCACTACGATCGTGGACCGCAACCACAAGCTTTTACGCGCCTATGCCGTGGCAGACGGCCGCTGGCGGCTGTCGGTCGATGCCAAAACCGGCGTTGATCCCGGCTATTTGAAACTGCTGCTGGCTTACGAAGACCGGCGTTTTCGAACTCATGTCGGGGTCGATCCGTTGGCGTTGGGCCGCGCCGCGCTTCAACTCGTCAGACGTGGGCATATCGTTTCCGGCGGCTCGACCATCACGATGCAACTAGCGCGCTTGATGGAGCCGCGTCGCGAGCGCTCGCTGTCCGCCAAGCTGCGCCAGATGGTCCGTGCGCTTGAAATCGAGCGGCAGCTTTCGAAGGACCAGATTCTCGATTTGTATCTGGCGCTGGCGCCGTTCGGCGGCAATCTCGAAGGCGTTCGTGCTGCTTCGATCGCCTATTTCGGCAAGGAGCCGAAGCGGTTGTCGCTGGCGGAATCCGCGCTGCTGGTGGCGTTGCCGCAATCGCCGGAAACCCGCCGCCTGGATCGTTATCCGCAAGCTGCGCAGGCGGCGCGCGACCGCGTGCTCGATCGCATGGTCGAAGACGGCCGCGTACCGGAAGAAGACGCGCGCCAGGCCAAGGCCGTGCAGGTGCCTCAGCTCCGCAAGCCGATGCCGATTCTCGCGCCGCATTCCGCCGATCAGGCCGTGGCGACCGTGAAGGATTCTCCTGTCATCGCGCTCACGCTGGATTCGAATTTGCAGAGAGTCCTCGAGGTGCTGGTGCGCGACCGCGCGATTGCCTTGGGTCCGAACATTTCGGTTGCCATGATCGCGGTGGACAATGAGAGTGGCGACGTGCTGGCGCGGATCGGTTCGCCCGACTATTTCGACGACGCCCGTGCCGGCCAGGTAGACATGACCCGCGCGGTGCGTTCGCCGGGCTCGACGCTGAAACCGTTTATCTATGGCCTCGCATTCGAAGATGGCTTCGTTCATCCCGAAAGCCTGATCGACGATCGGCCGATCCGGTTTGGCTCTTACGCGCCGGAAAATTTCGACATGACCTTTCAGGGCACGGTGCCGGTGCGCAAGGCCTTGCAACTCTCGCTGAACGTGCCGGCGATCGCGCTGCTGGATCGCATCGGTGCCAGCCGGTTGTCGTCACGATTGAAGCAGGCAGGGGCTAATTTGGTGCTGCCGAAAGATGAGGTGCCCGGCCTTGCAATGGGCCTCGGCGGCGTCGGAGTCACGTTGCAGGATCTGGTGCAGCTTTATTCAGGATTGGCGCGGCTCGGCACCTCGCGGCCGTTGCGCGAGATCGCGAGCGAGGAGCGACGCGACTCCTTGCGGCTGATGGATCACGTCGCGGCGTGGCAGGTCGGTAATGTCCTGATGGGAACGCCGCCGCCGGAGAATGCCGCCCATAACCGGATCGCGTTCAAGACCGGCACCAGTTACGGCTATCGCGATGCATGGTCGGTCGGCTTCGACGGCCGGATCACCATTGGGGTCTGGGTCGGACGTCCCGATGGTGCGCCGGTGCCTGGGCTGGTCGGACGCACCGCCGCGGCGCCAATCCTGTTCGATGCTTTCGCTCGTACCGGAAAACTCCCCGCGGCCCTGCCGAAGCCGCCTAAGGGCGCGCTGGTGGCAAGCAATGCCAAACTTCCGCTTCCGCTGCGGCGGTTTCGCCCGGTGGGAGAGCTGGTCCGGACCGGGGGCGAGCAGGTGCCGCACATTCAGTTCCCATTGAATGGCTCACGCATCGAAATGACCGGCTCCGATAGCGCGTCGTCTTCTGCGATGCCGGTCAAGGTCGCCGGCGGCGTGCTTCCGATGACGATGCTCGTAAATGGGGTGTCGGTGGGTGAAATCGACGGCCGGCGCCAGCGCTTGATCGAGCCGCCCGGCCCGGGGTTTGCCCGACTGACCGTGATCGACGCCACGGGCGCCGCGGACACAGTTGTGATCAGAATTCAATAGAAGCGCGCTAACCGGTTGTCCCGATAGCGGTTTCGGCGTAAGCGGGAACGATGGTCGAGACCTATGCCCGTCCCCGATTTGGAGAGCCGCGCGAGCCGAAGCACCGGGTGAATCCGGGCAGTTGGCTCGTTGGGGTGCTGGATTATGTCACCCGCAGCCATTCCCGCGCGGTCGCATTGCTTGTTTTGTGCGGTCTGCTGCTGTTCCTGCCGGGCTTTTTCAATATTCCGCCGATCGACCGCGACGAAGCGCGCTTTGCGCAGGCGACCAAGCAGATGGTCGAGACCGGCGACTTCGTCGACATCCGTTTCCAGGACGACGTGCGCTACAAAAAACCGGTCGGCATATACTGGCTGCAGGCCGCCGCCGTTGAAACCGCCGCGGGGCTTGGCCTGCCGCGCGCGCAGGTTCGCGTTTGGCTGTACCGCGTTCCCTCGCTGATCGGTGCGATCGGGGCCGTGCTGCTGACGTATTGGACGGCGCTGGCGTTCGTCACGCGGCGTGGGGCCATCCTCGCCGCGCTGATCATGTGTAGTTCGGTGTTGCTTGGCGCCGAAGCCCGGCTCGCCAAAACCGACGCCATGCTGCTGCTGGCGGTGGTCGCGGCGATGGGAGCGATGGCGCGGGTGTATTTGTCGTGGCAGCGCGGCGAGGAGCCTGCCAAGCCGTCATGGACCTGGCCGGCAATATTCTGGACGGCGCTCGCCGCCGGCATCCTGTTCAAGGGACCGTTGATCCTGATGTTCGTCGCGCTGACGATTGTCACGCTGGCGATCCTCGACCGCTCAGCGACATGGCTGTGGCGCCTGCGCCCGGGATGGGGCCTGATCTGGCTATTGGTGCTGGTGCTGCCGTGGTTCGTCGCGATCTTCTGGCGCGCCGGCGACGCCTTTTTCGCGGATTCAATCGGCGGCGACATGTTGAGCAAGCTCGGCGCACAAGAATCCCACGGCGCACCGCCGGGGCTTTATCTGCTGTTGTTCTGGGTGACGTTCTGGCCGGGAGCGCCGCTGGCGGCGATGGCTGCGCCGGCGGTGTGGCGGGCGAGGCGGGAACCGGGGGCGCAGTATTTGCTCGCCTGGCTGGTTCCTTCCTGGATCGTGTTCGAGCTGGTGTTGACCAAACTGCCGCATTACGTGCTGCCGCTCTATCCGGCGATCGCAATCATGACGGTTGGTGCGCTCGAGCGTCGCGTGCTGTCGCGGTCATGGCTGAAACGTGGTGCGGCCTGGTGGTTTGCGATTCCTGCTGCGGCTTCGATGATCGCGGTGATCGGAGCGATCACGCTGACGCGCCAGCCGGTGTTTCTGGCGTGGCCGTTTGTGGGGGCAGCCCTGATCTGCGGACTGTTCGCCTGGTGGCTTTACGACGACAATCGTGCCGAACGCTCGTTGCTGACCGCAGTGGTTGCATCGATGTTTTCGGCCGTAGCTATTTATGGCGTCGTGGTGCCCGCTTTGACGCCGCTCTTTCCGAGCGCCGAGATCGCGCGCGCGCTGCGCAACGTGGTTTGCGTCGGGCCGAAAGCGGCCGCGGCGGGCTTTCACGAGCCAAGTCTGGTCTTCATGACGGGAACCTCGACGCTGCTGACCGACGGATCGGGGGCTGCGGATTTTCTGGGGCAGGGCAGTTGCAGGTTTGCGCTGGTGGAGCAACGCTCGGAACGGGGCTTTGCCCAACGCGCCGAAGCCATCGGGTTGCGCTACAATGTTGCTACCCGGGTCGACGGCTATAATATTTCGCAGGGCAAGGCGATTTCCGTCACGATCTTCCGTTCCGAAGGGACGGAATAAGATGTCGGTCCAGGCCGGCATCGGCGAATCCTCACGCTATTTCTCGGGCTTCTTCGCGGTGGTGCTGGCGTCGCTAACGCAGCTCGTTCGCCCGCCATCTCACGCGCGCCGGACCGAAGCGGCGCGAAGATCGTCACGCCATGTGTTGTGGCTCGCGGCTGTCGGCGGTGGTGTTGTCATCGCGCTGATGTACGTGCTGGATGCAAGAGAGATCGCCCTGATGCCGCCACGCGGCACCGCCAGCCTCTGGCCGGTTCGCATCCTGACCGATTTTGGGAAATCGGCTTATATCTTGTGGCTGCTGGCGGCGGCGTTGGTTGCCGTCGCGCTCATTTTGCCACGAGTGCAGGGTGGTGCCACGCGATCCCTGCTGCTCGCTTTGGGCACGCGCCTCCAGTTTTTGTTTTTCGCCGTGCTGGTGCCGGTTCTTGCCGGCGAGGTGATCAAATGGATCGTCGGGCGCGGCCGGCCGTTCGCCGGAGGTGAGGCCAACGCCTTTAACTTCGTGCACTTCGCCGGAACCGAAACCTATGCGAGCTTTCCGTCGGGGCATGCCATCGCAAGCTTCGCGCTAGCATTCGCGGTGACCGCGGTTTGGCCGCGGGCGCGTGTGGCGATGATGGTGTATGCCGTGATGATTGCGATCAGCCGCCTGGTGCTTTTGGCTCATCATCCCAGTGACGTGGTCGCCGGCGCGTTGATTGGCGTCGTCGGCGCAATGTTCGTGCAATACTGGTTCGCCGCACGCCGGGTAGGGTTTGCCATTCGCCGCGATGGCACCATCCTGCCACTTGGCGGCCCCCCGCCGGGACAGCTCAAAAGGGTTGCCCACGGGGGCTCGGCCCCATAAGAAGCGGACGCCACAGACGCCGGACGCCGCGCTTTTCCGGCGGCAGGCCAACTCAAATGTGAGTGTTGATTTGTCTTCTTCTGACACCGAAGCGGTGGCCGTTTCCATCGTTGTCCCCGTTCGCAACGAAGCCGAGAACGTAAGCCCGTTGATTGCCGAGATCGCCGCCGCGCTCGACGGCCGATGGGCGTATGAAATCATCTATGTCGATGACGGCTCGACGGATGCAACCGCCGAGCGGCTTGCCGCTGTCATGAAACAGCGCGGGAATCTGCGCCAGCTCCGTCACGCCATCTCGTCGGGCCAGTCGGCCGCGGTGCGCAGCGGGGTCCGCGCCGCGCGTGGCGCCATCGTAGCGACGCTGGACGGCGATGGGCAAAACAATCCGGCATTCTTGCCGGACTTGATTTCGGCAATCGAGAATGGCGGCGAGCGTGTTGGTCTCGCCGCCGGCCAAAGGGTCGGACGCAAGGATACCGGCTTCAAGAAAATGCAGTCGCGCGTTGCGAACGGCGTGCGCAACGCCATTTTGCACGACGGCACCCGTGACACAGGCTGTGGCCTGAAGGCATTTCGCCGCGAGGTGTTCCTTGAGATGCCTTATTTCGATGGCCTTCATCGTTTTTTGCCGGCACTGGTACGTCGCGAAGGCTATGAGATCGCCTATGTCGAGGTGGTCGATCGGCCCCGTCATTCCGGCGTCTCAAATTACGGCTTTTTCGACCGGCTATGGATCGGAGTCATGGATCTCGCCGGAGTGTGGTGGCTGATCCGCCGCAAGAAGCCGACGCCCGTTGTGACGGAGGTGAAGTGATGTTGATCCAGTACGGGCAAGACCTTGGCAATTACCTTTATGACGTTTTCGTCGCCAAGTTCGATTTCTGGCTCGCCTTCGGTCTGATCGCCCAATTGTTTTTCACGGCACGATTTCTGGTGCAGTGGATATCGAGCGAGCGGGCCGGGAAAAGCGTGGTCCCGATGGCGTTCTGGTTTTTCTCGATGGGCGGCGGATTGATGACGCTGGTCTACGGCTTCGTCAAACGTGAGCCCGTGATCATCCTCGGCCAGGCCATGGCCACCGTCATCTATGTGCGCAACATCATGCTGATCCTGAAGAATCGCGCGCGCGGATCGCAGGCGCTGGATCGCTAGCGCGTTTCGAGCGAAGCGGATGCCGGTTCGCGTGAAGAAAACGCGTCAAAACAAGAATCCACCGCAAGATTCCCTGACCGTTCAAGGCATTTCGCGGTCGGTCTAAGAATTCGGTAAAAAGATTTCAAAAAAAACAGTTACATTGCGAAAGGTTCCGCTAGGCAGATTCCAATGATTCCTCCTTAAAGCGACGGGGATGCCAGAATGAATCATTGTTGAGCAAGGCGAAGGATCGAAATGCTGGTGAATCGACGCAGAAGCGAACGTCATCTATACGGAGGGCTCGCGAGGATCCAATTCGGGGCCGGCTCGTTGCCTCGTGACTGCAAGATATCGGACGTCTCCGATGGAGGCGTGAAGGTGATCGCCGAACATCTCGAAATTCCCGCCGAGTTCACCATCATTTTCGCGACAGGCCGCCCACGACAGTGTCGGCTGGCGTGGCGGATCGGTTGCGAGTTCGGCGCGCAATTTGTGGATTAGAGCGTTTTCGAGGGAAGTGGATGCCGGTTCGCGTGAAGAAACGCGTCAAAACAAGAATTTAGAGCTTCGGTTCTGGTTCAATCAGAACCGATCATCCTCCAGAGTCAGATTCAACAGAGTCAGATTCAACTGCATTGAATCGTATTTGAACGCTGCTGTTACCATCGCATTAACCGCGCGATCGGCCGGGATAAGTTCGGGGCGTCCTCCGCTTCAGGGAAGGTAACGCTGGGTCAGCGCTCGTTCGCGCCCCGCAAACGATGAACGCAATGTGGAGCACATCGTCCATTTAACCGGACCTTAGGGTTAAGCTGTGAGCATCCCTCGCCAGCCAACGACCACAGGTCAAACTACATGCTCCGGCAGTTGCCCCAGCAATATTGCTTCGCAAGATTTCTTATCTCGATAGCATCGTCTGCCATGTTGGTGGGGCTTTGTAGCTGCCAGACCTCGGGCCCGGCGGATATCACGGGGTCGCTCGGTGACAAAGCCGAAACAACCCGTGCCGTCGACCCGCGGCGCGAAGTAGAATCCTATCGAGACCGCTTTCGCGCCAGCCCCGAAGACACCGAGGTCGTGTTACGATACGGCAAGGCGCTACGGGCCGCGGGGCAGCGGTCCCAGGCGGTCGCGGTGCTCGAACAGGCCACGATCGCTCATCCTAATGACAAGGCGCTTCTCGCCGGTTACGGGCGGGCGCTGGCGGACAACGGCAATTTCCAACAGGCCTTCGATGTCCTCAGCCGGGCCCATACTCCCGACGATCCCGATTGGCGGATACTCTCGGCTCAAGGAACCGCACTCGATCAGCTCGGCCGATACGAAGAAGCGCGGCAGTACTATGCAAGCGCGTTGAAGATCGCGCCCGATGAGCCTTCCGTGCTGTCCAATTTCGGTCTTTCCTACGTTCTTTCCAAAGATCTGCCCAAGGCGGAGGAGATCTTGCGCCGCGCGCATAGCCGCGCCGATGCGGATCTGCGTGTGCGACAGAATTTGGCATTGGTGGTTGGCCTGCAGGGCCGGCTTGCCGAGGCGGAAAGCATCGTGAAAGCCGATCGGCCGGCCGAGGAGGCGGCGGCGAATGTCGCTTATCTCAAGCGATTATTGTCTCGGAAAGAGAACGCCCGGGCGGAGGCGGATAAAGCACCGGTGAGAGCTGCCGGTCGTCTTGATTGACCCAGAATATATGGGACTCCGTCGGTCGCCATGCGTGACGGCTTGGCAAACGCCGGCGGCACTCCAGGCCAAGACTTACTTGGAAGCGAAGACTTACTTGGAAGCCAAAACTTATTTGGAGGTCGAGGCTTGTTTGGCCCGCAATTTCTTGATGATTGGCGACAGGAACGAGCCCCGCTGCTTTTTGGTTTCGCCGCGGCCGGTCATCCGTCGCGCAATCTCTAAAAGCATCTTGGTGGTGCGGTGACCTGCGGCGATTTCCGCGATCATCTGACCGTTGTTGGCCGCCGTGCCGAACATTCGTGAATCAAATGGAATGGTCGCGATCGGCTGGCTTTCGATCGCCTTGGCGAATTCACGCGCGTCGATTTCCGGCCGCCTCGGCATGCCGACCTGATTGAGACAATACAGCGGTGGCCGGTCGTTGGGCCGCGACGCTTTCAGCAAGTTCAACATGTTTTTGGTATTGCGCAAATTAGCGAGATCCGGCTCGGCAACGATCAGGATATCGTCCGCGCCGACCAGAACGCGTTTGGTCCATCCCGACCATTGATGGGGAACGTCGAGCACGATGCAGGGCGTCGTCATGCGTAACGTATCGAAGATCGAATCGAAGGCGTCGGCGCCGAAGTCGTAGACCCGATCGAGCGTCGCCGGCGCCGCCAGCAGGCTGAGGTGGTCGGTGCATTTCGCCAGCAGGCGATCCATGACCGCGGTATCGAGCCGATCGGGCGAGAACACCGCATTGGCGACCCCCTGCAACGGATCCTGATTGTAGTCGAGGCTGGCGGTGCCGAAGGCGAGATCGAGATCGATGACGACGGAATCCAGCGTGAGATCACGCGCGATCGCCCAGGCGACGTTGTGTGCGATGGTGGATGCACCGACGCCGCCTTTTGCGCCGACGATTGCGATGATCCGGCCGACAGCGACGGCCTCGGATGCCGAAAACAGACTGCAAATCGAGCGTACGACGTCGAGCGCGCTGACCGGCGCGATCACGTAGTCGTTGACGCCGCGACGTACCAGTTCGCGATAAGGCGCGACGTCGTTGAGGCCGCCAATCACGACGACGCGGGTTCCGGGGTCGCATACGGTTGCGAGTTGATCGAGGCCACCGAGGATATCGCTGCGGCTTTCGGTTTCCAGGATGATCACGTTCGGGGTGGGCACCGTGCGATAGGCCTCGATGGCGGTTGCCATGCCACCCATCTGAACCGTGAGACGGGCCTTGCCGAGGCGGCGGTCTTCGCCCGCCGATTGCACGGCGGCGGCGGTTTCCACCGTCTCGCAAAAGGCTTGCACCGACACGCGCGGCGCCGGCGCGATGTAGTCGTCGGCGTGCGGCGGTGTAACGCCCGGTTGCTCTTTGGAATTTTTGCGGGCGCGGCTGATCATTTGCCTGAATCGCTGAGTTTGGCCTTTTCGGCCTCGGGATAGATGGTCGTGGTCGTTTCGCCTTTGCGGTACTTCTCGAATCCAACCGAGCGCCGCGCCGTATAGGCGGTGGTTTCAGGCCGCGGCTGCACGAGATCCGACGGATTGTCGATCATCGCCGCCATGTTGCGTTGATAGGCGCAGCCGAAATTATAGTACGGCTTGTTTTCGAAATAGTCCTTGTTCATGATCGAGGGTCCGAGATCCTGTGGCCACAGGCCACATGGGCCGGTCACGGCCGCAATCCTTGGATAACTGAGCGAGATCGCCGCGGTCACTCCAGGGGCGTCTGGATGGTAGTGACGCAACACAATCCCGCGGGGCGGCACCCCGCTTGCCGCAAGGAGCCTCTGTATTTCCCGGAATGAACTCGACGCCGCGCGTGCGTTCGGGGTATCGACCGGCACATCGGCCACGATCGCACCGGTCCCTTCATGAAGCCATGTTTGCGCCAGCCCTAGCACGTCGGCGCGCTGTGATGCGGACAGGCCACCGCGCGCGTGTCCGACGAAAATGACGACCGAACGGTCAGCTTCCTGAATGGCGATAGGATGACGCAAGCGGTAGTCGTCGGGAACGCTCGCCGTCACGAGTTCTCCGGTGGTATTTGTGCAGGCTGCCAGCGCGACAAGGCCAGCCAAGGCGCTCAACAGGCGCAGGGTGCGATCGATTGGTGTTCTGTCGGTCATCGTTTCGTCCTTGTCGGCCTTGGCCAGGCAGATCCGTTTCAGTCGATGATGAAGCCAAAGTTGCCCTGGTAGCTTCCGACGGTTTCGATGCGGCCGGAATTGCCATAGATGCGATTGATGCGGGCCAACAGGATCGATTGGGAATCCGATGCCGGCGCAAAGCCATCATCGGGACGTGACAATTCTCTCTGCGCGACCGCCCGAACGATATAGGGCGTCACGATGACCATCAGCTCGGTCTGGTTATCGACGTAGTCCTGGCTCCTGAAGAGTTGTCCGAGAACCGGCAATTGGTCCGCGCCGGGCAGGCCGTTGACGGCCTGCTTGGTCTGCTCCTGGATCAGTCCGGCCATCGCCATCGAGCCGCCTGAGGGAATTTCCAGCGTCGTTTCCGCCCGGCGGGTTTTGATCGAGGGCACGGAGATCCCGGTGATATTGATCGAATTGTCGTTCGAGACTTCGGAGACTTCCGTCATCACCCGCAGGCTGATCCGCCCCTCGGTGAGCACGACCGGCGTGAAGTTGAGCGAGATGCCGAACTTCTTGAAGGAGACCGATGGGGCGCATTGCCCAACCGCGCCTGCGGTCGTGGTTTGGCAGGTCACGCCGGTCGGAATCGGAAACTCACCGCCGGCGATGAAGGTCGCGGACTCGCCCGAAATGGCCGTCAAATTAGGTTCGGCCAGCGTGCGCACCACGCCGGCGCTTTCCATCGCGCGCAAGGTAGCGGTTACCGAAGGCAAACCCTTGGTCAGGGCCGAGACGCTCGCGGCGTTGCCACCGACAAGCGGCTGACCATTCGCGGTGAACGGGTTGGTGTTGTTGAAATTTACGATCGCGGTGCCGTAATTCATGCTGGCGCTGAGATCGACGCCGATCTGTTTGACGATGTCCCGCCGCACTTCGGCGACCGTGACCTTCAACATCACCTGGTCGCGACCGCGGACCGCGATGGAGTTGACGACCTTTTCGGCGCCGCCCACCAGGCGGGCGGCCAGATCGCCCGCCTGCTGCGCCTCGATCGGGCTCGCCGCCGAACCCGATAGCACCACGCCGTCGCCGACGCCTTCGATCTGGATGTCGGCGTTCGGCAGCGTCTGCTTCAGCGCGGCGCGTACGCCATTGAGGTCCCGTTTGACCGCGATGTCATAGGCGGCGATTTGCTGGCCGGCGGCATCGAAGAACACGACGTTGGTCTGGCCGATCGCCGCGCCGATGATATAGGCGCGCTGCGCCGAGCGGACGACGGCGTTTGCAATCTTCGGGTCGGCGACCAAAACGTCCTTGATGTCGCGCGGCAAATCGATCACGACGGATTTGCCGATGCCGAGCGCAAGGAAGCGCACCTTGACCTGTCCGCTGCCAACAATCGGCGTCATCGAGTCCTCGCTCGCCACCACGGGTGTCAGGGCCGGATTGAGCGTCAGCGCGATGACGGCCGAAAACGACAGGGCGCGGAGCAGGGCGGTCCGCATTGCTGGTTGACTTCCCCTGTATTGCATATCGAGCGTCCTCTTGGTCACTTCTGGGGCGGACTTGGAACGCCGTAGCGAACCACGTTGATGCTGCTGCCGCGCTTGACCGCTTGATCGTTGGAAATATTTTCGACCATGTTGACATCGGCGATGCTGCGCAGCGCCAGCGACAGTGTGCCGGCCTGGCGCGAGGCGGCGAGCGGGGGCACCTGTTCGGCCTTCAGTTCAAGCGTGACGGTCTTGCCGATCACAGCGTTCTGGCCGTCTCTTTCCTTCGGAGTTTGATCGATCGCGAGCACGCGGACGTTGCTCAGAATGATTTCCGAGACGACGATATCGGGTTGCCCGGTGGGATCGGGGTTCTTCAAGCGTCTCGACAGAATGACATCGACCCGGTCGTTGGGCAGAATGAAACCGCCGGCGGCGGTCTCCGGCGAGATTTCGGTCGAGATCGCGCGCATGCCGGTGGGCAGGATCGCCGCCATGAAGCCTGAGCCATTGGCCTTGACCAATTTCAGTTCCCGGATCGGCTCGCCGGCGATAAACGGCGCCCGTGCGATCGAGCCGGCGATCTGGGTGGTGGCATCGGGGCGTTCGTTGCGGCGGATAAAATTATTGCTGGCGGTCGCCGCCGGCCAGGTCTGCCACTGCATATCCTCGCCATTGAGTGCTTGGCCGAGGCCGATGTCGGACTTCGCGACCAGCACGTCCACGGTCTGCAATTGCGCCACCGGTTCGGCCGGCGCAGGCTTGTTGTCCGAACCGCTCGCGAGATAGGCGGCGATGCCGCCGGCACCAAGAGCAATGGTCAGGACAACAATGCGTGCGGTATTCATACGCTTTACGATCTACGTTTAGCCGGGATGCTTATTGGTGACAGCTTCTCCCCTGGGGCATGACTAAGCGGTAAATGTATAAGCGAACTTGAAGGGCATCATGGTTTGCAGAAAGGAATTGTGGGATTTGCGCTCATAGTGAACGGACTATTATCGTTCGAAAAAGAACCCGCAAAATCCGGCGACCCCACGTGCACAATATTGGCGGGTCTACAGACGTCCCCGATTCATGAGGCTCGCTTCATGAGAATCGCTTCATGACAATGGCTTGGGGCGTTCAGCGCGAAGCTGCTTGATCCGGGAAGGACGATGCTGCGAACTAAGCCGCGTTGAAGGCCTTAAACCCGCGATCGAGATCGGCTTTGAGATCTTCGACATTCTCCAGTCCGATGTGGAGCCGCAGCGTTGGGCCAGCCGGCGCCCATGGGGTGGCGGTGCGATAGGTTGCGCAGTCGAACGGAATCACGAGGCTCTCGAAGCCACCCCATGAATAGCCCATGCCAAACAACTTCAGGGTATCGAGCAACGCATCGACGGCCTTCTGGGGCGCAGGCTTCAGGACGATACTGAACAGGCCGGACGCGCCGGTAAAATCCCGTTTCCAGATCGCATGGCCCGGATCGCTTTCCAGGGCAGGGTGGAGCACCCGGATCACCTCGGGCCGCTTCGCAAGCCATTGCGCCATATCGAGTGCGGACCGCTGATGCTGGGCAAGGCGCACCGCGAGCGTGCGCAAACCGCGTAGCGCCAGAAACACGTCATCCGGTCCGGTGCAAACCCCGAGCAGCCGCATTCCCTCCGATATCAACGGCCAGACCTTGGCGTTGGCCGAAATCGTTCCGAACATGATGTCTGAATGACCGCCGATATATTTGGTCGCGGACTGTATGCTGACATCGACGCCTTGATCCAGCGAGCGGTGGTACAACGGTGTGGCCCAGGTGTTGTCGTCGATCACGAGCGCACCGCGCGCATGCGCGACCGCTGCGATGGCCGGAATGTCGGGCATTTCGAATGTTTGTGATCCCGGCGCTTCGACGAGTACCGCCGCCGTGTTCGGCTTGAACAATTCGGCGATGCCGGCGCCGATCAGCGGATCGAAATAGGTGGTTTCGACGCCATAACGGGCGAGCAAGCCATTACAGAAATTGCGCGACGGCCGGTAGGCGTTGTCGCAGACCAGAAGATGATCGCCGGCTTTCAACACTGCAAGCAGGGTGGTCGAAATTGCCGACAGGCCCGACGGCGCCAAGCCAACGCCCGCGCATTGTGGGCCTTCGAGCGCCATCAGCGCCTGCTGCAGCGCCTTGGTCGTCGGATTGCCGTAGCGGCCGTATTGGAACTCGCCGCGATGGGCGTGCAAATCTTCCGCGCTCGGATAAAGCACAGTGGAGCCATGGACAACCGGAGGATTGACGAAGCCTTTATGCGCCTCGGCGTCGCGTCCCGCCGTCACCAGCGTCGTTTCCACCCCGTATGGGATCGATCGTTCGTCATCCTTGGAAAGATTCATGTGTCTGTCGCCACCCGAAAGACTTTTTGCCGCAGCCGCGACGCCACTTGAAGTCCGCCGACGGCGGGTTCGGGCTGGGTTCGTTATAACAGGACACAGAAGACTGCCGTCAACCCCTTGACCCGGCTCGCCAGTCGTTCTGTGATGCGTGGGATTATTCAGTCGCCGCACGTTGAGGGGCGTAGCCCGCGACCTTCGATCCATCGTTTGACCGGATTTGCGGCAACCTGCCTGTCAAGCCGGCATTTGCATTCGGTGGACCGCTAGGTGGCCCCTCGGCGCATGCGACGATAGGCAAACGTTCCCGGACGATTCTTGAAAGGCTTTATCATGAAACGCGCATCTCTGGTTCTCACCCTTGTTCTCGCCGCCGGCCTTTCGTCCCAGGCCGTCACTGCGCAAACGCTCAAGACGGTCAAGGACCGGGGCTTGCTATCCTGCGGCGTGAGCCAGGGCTTGCCGGGCTTCTCGTCCCCCGACGACAAGGGCAACTGGACCGGGCTCGACGTTGACGTCTGTCGCGCGGTGGCTGCCGCGATCTTCAACGATCCGACCAAAGTCAAGTTCGTCCCGCTGTCAGCCAAGGATCGCTTCACGGCGCTTCAGTCCGGTGAAATCGACGTGCTCTCGCGCAACACCACCTGGACACTTTCCCGCGACACCTCGCTCGGCGCCAATTTTACCGGGGTGACATATTATGACGGCCAGGGCTTCCTGGTGAAGAAGTCTCTCAAGGTCAATTCCGCGCTGGAACTGAACAGTGCATCGGTTTGCGTGCAAACCGGCACGACCACGGAGCAAAATCTCGCCGACTACTTCAAAGGCAACAATATGAAGTATGAGGTGATCGCGTTCGGCACCGCGGACGAAACCGTCAAGGCCTATGAATCCGGACGCTGTGACGTCTTCACCTCCGACGTGTCGCAGCTCTATGCGGAACGCTTGAAGCTTTCAAATCCCGCCGACCACGCGGTACTCCCAGAGGTGATCTCGAAAGAACCGCTTGGCCCGATGGTCCGTCATGGCGACGATCAATGGTTCGATCTCGTGAAGTGGGTGCTGTTTGCGATGGTCGACGCGGAAGAACTCGGCATTACCCAAAAGAACGTCGACGACATGGCGAAATCGGACAAACCCGAACTCAAGAGGGCCTTCGGCACCGACGGCAATCTTGGCGAACAGCTCGGCGTCACCAAGGATTGGATGTCGCGGATCGTGAAGGCGGTCGGTAATTACGGCGAATCTTTCGACCGTAACGTCGGCGCCGGTTCGAAGCTCGGCATTGCCCGCGGGCTCAATCAGCTTTGGAACAAGGGTGGCATTCAGTACGCGCCGCCGATCCGCTGATCGCCGGCCAACGGGCCACGGCGATGAGCATCGAGCCTCGATCACCCCCGCCGCAGTTCGTCGCCCGGTTGCGGCGCGCGCTCGGCGGCCGTGCGGGGTGGGGAGGATTTGCCCTTCAGATCTTGTTCGTCGCCGCTCTGGTCTGGATCGGCTACGAGATCGTGGCCAACACGCGCGCCAACCTGCAAGCGCAGCGGATCACGTCCGGCTTCGGATTTCTCGTCAATACCGCGGGCTTTGACGTCAGCCAAAGCCTGATTCCGTATTCCGGATCCGATCCATACAGCCGCGTATTTCTGGTGGGTCTGCTCAATACGCTGCTGGTCGCGATCATCGGCATCTTCTTTGCGACCGTGATCGGATTTATCATCGGACTCGGACGGCTATCGCCGAACTGGCTGTTGTCGCGCATCTCCGGCGGTTACGTCGAACTGGTGCGCAATCTGCCGCTCTTGTTCCAGATTTTGTTCTGGTATCTCGCAGTGCTCGCGGCGTTGCCGAATCCGCGGCAAAGCATTTCGCTGTTCGGCAGCTTTTTCCTCTCCAACCGTGGATTCGTGATTCCGAAGCCGATCGCCGATGCCGGGTTGGAGCCGTTCGCGTTGGCGATCCTGGTTGCGATCGTTGCCTCGTTGCTGTTGCGAAGATATGCCCGCCGGCAACTATTCGACAGCGGAAGGCTGATCGCCATATGGCCCTATGCGGTCGGTTTGCTGATCGGCCTGCCGCTGGTGACCTCACTGGTGTATGGTGCGCCCGTCACGTTTGAAATTCCCGAACTCAAGGGATTCAATTTTTCCGGAGGATCGCGCGTCATTCCGGAATTCGTGGCGTTGACGGCAGCCCTCTCGATCTACACGGCTGCATTCATCGCCGAAATCGTGCGCGCCGGCATTCAATCGGTTCACAAAGGGCAAATGGAGGCCGGTGCTTCGCTCGGTCTGTCGCGTGGCTCGACACTGCGGCTGATCGTGGTGCCGCAGGCGTTGCGCGTCATCCTGCCGCCGCTCACCAACCAATACCTCAATCTCACCAAGAACTCGTCACTGGCGGTGGCGATCGGCTACCCCGATCTGTTCTCGGTGTTTGCGGGAACGACGCTCAGCCAGACCGGACAGGCGGTTGAAATTATCGCCATCACGATGGGCGTCTATCTGGCGATTTCGCTGGTGACGAGCGCTATCATGAGTTTCTACGGATGGCGGATCAGCCGGAGCCTTACCGCATGAGCGACATCGCCGCGTCGTCATTCGTTCGCCAGGACCTCGTTCCCGAACGCCCCGCGCCGATCAAGACCACGGGCGTGATCGGTTTCCTGCGCACGCGGTTGTTCAATTCGCCGACCAACATCCTGCTCACGATCGTCAGCATCCTTTTGCTGTGGTTCACCGTGATTCCGGCGGTGAGATTCTTGCTGATCGATGCCGTGTGGCGCGGTACTGACCGTAATGCGTGTCTGGCGGAGAATGCCGGGCACGCCGTCGGCGCGTGCTGGCCTTATGTGCAGGCGAAGTTCTCCCAGTTCGTGTATGGATTTTATCCGGGGCCCGAGCGATGGCGGGTCAATCTGACCTTCGTCCTCGCCGCGCTGCTGCTGTTACCGCTGTTGATTCCGCGGTTGCCGGCCAAAGGCCTAAGCGCCGGCCTGTTCTTCATCGCATTTCCCGTCGTCGCTTTCTTCCTGTTGCACGGCGGCGGCATGGCGGGTTTCGGCGTGAGCTGGACGGCGGGGCTTTTGTCAGGACTTGCCGAGAGCATCGGCGATGCCGGCCGCAAGCTCACAAGCGTAGGCGAGACCACAACCGCTATTGGACCGCTGCTGAAGTTGCTGGGGAATTTTGTTGTCCTGCTCAGTACCGCGATTTCATACCTGATTTGGCCGCTGAGCTGGCTCCGCGATCAGATTCAGGCCTCGTCCCGCCCGCTATGGGCCGATTTCGCGGCTACCGGCGCGATCGTTCCGATCCTGCTATTCGTGGCGAGTGGCGGCATTCGCACCGGATGGCGCTCACTCATCGTCAGCCTTGCGACCTTTGCCGGAGTTGGCATCGTGATATCGGCGATGGGGCTCGATCATGGTGGACTGCCCGTCGTCGATACCAGGCTTTGGGGTGGCCTTCTGGTGACGCTGGTGGTGTCGGTCACCGGCATCGTCACCTCGATGCCGGTTGGCATCGCACTGGCGCTAGGCCGGCGCTCGACGATTCCCTTGATCCGGATTTTTTCAATTGCCTTCATCGAGTTCTGGCGCGGAGTCCCGTTGATCACCGTACTGTTTTTCGCGACCTATATGCTGCCGCTGTTTCTTCCGGGAAATTTCACGGTGGATGGACTGGTGCGCGTCCTGATCGGCATCGCGTTGTTCGCCGGCGCCTACACCGCTGAGGTTATCAGAGGCGGGCTGCAGGCGATCCCGCGTGGGCAAGGCGAGGCGGCGAACGCGTTGGGGTTGTCGTACTGGAAGACCACGAGCCTGATCGTGCTGCCGCAAGCCCTGCGCCATGTCATTCCCGGGCTCGTCAACAGCTTCATCGCTCTGTTCAAGGATACCTCGCTGGTCTCGATCGTGGCGCTGTTCGATCTGCTCGGGCAATTGCGAGCGTCGTTTTCCGATCCGGTCTGGGCGACCCCGACCACGTTGTTTACCGGGTTCGCCTTCACCGGAATGATCTACTTCGTGTTTTGTTTTGGAATGTCGCGCTATTCACTGTTCGTCGAGAACAGACTGAACGCACACCGGCGTAGTTGAGTATTTGACCATGACCTCGAATTCGATTGTCAACATCACTGGCCTCAACAAATGGTACGGCGATTTTCATGTGCTGCGCGACATCAACCTCGATGTGGCGAAGGGCGAGCGCATCGTGATCTGCGGCCCCTCGGGCTCGGGTAAATCGACGCTGATCCGCTGCATCAATGCGCTCGAGGAGTTTCAGGAGGGCCGGATCGTCGTCGATGGAATCGAATTGGGACCGAATTTACGGCGCGTGGATGAAGTCCGGCGCGAAGTCGGCATGGTGTTCCAGAGCTTCAACCTGTTTCCGCATTTGACCGTGCTGGAGAATTGCACGCTGGCGCCGATCTGGGTGCGCAACATTCCGAAGAAGGATGCCGAAGCGGCGGCGATGAAATATCTGGAGCGTGTGAAAATTCCGCAACAGGCGAGCAAATATCCGGGCCAGATGTCGGGCGGACAGCAACAGCGCGTCGCGATCGCGCGCGCGCTGACCATGAATCCGAAAGTCATGCTGTTCGACGAACCGACCTCGGCGCTGGATCCCGAAATGGTCAAGGAAGTGCTCGACACCATGGTCGACCTCGCCAATGAAGGCATGACCATGCTCGTCGTCACCCATGAGATGGGATTCGCCAGGGAAGTCGCCGACCGCATCGTCTTCATGGATGCGGGGCAAATCATCGAAGCGAACACGCCTTCGAATTTCTTCGCCAGTCCGCAGCATGCGCGGACCAAGTTATTCCTGAGCCAGATTTTGCGGTGAGGGTTCGTCCAGCAACTGCGATGTTGATCGATTTGGTGCGATCACACTTCTTCGAACGGTACATCGATCGCGCTGCGCTGTTCGAGCCATTCCGGCACCGGCAGGTTTTTGGAGCGCATGAAATCCGGATTGAAGAGTTTTGATTGGTAACGCGAGCCATAATCGCACAGCACCGTGACGATGGTGTGCCCAGGCCCAAGCTCTCTTGCCAGACGAATGGCGCCGGCCACGTTGATGCCGGTCGAGCCTCCGAGGCAAAGCCCCTCATGTTCGAGCAGATCGAAGATGATCGGAACCGCCTCCTCATCGCTGATTTGGTAGGCATCGTCGATGACCGCGCCCTCGAGATTGGCGGTGATACGGCCCTGACCGATGCCTTCGGTGATCGATGAGCCCTCGGCCTTGAGAGCACCGTTCTTGTAATAATTATAGAGCGCCGAGCCCATGGGATCGGCGAGCACGATGCGGATTTTCGGATTCATCTTTTTTAGGCCGATCGAGACCCCGGCCAGGGTTCCGCCGGAGCCGACCGAAGCCACGAAACCATCGACCTTGCCATCGGTCTGCTCCCAGATTTCCGGAGCTGTCGTCTCGATGTGGGCCTCGCGGTTGGCGAGATTGTCGAATTGGTTGGCCCAGATCGCGCCATTGGAATCGGTCTTCGCAAGCTGCTCCGCAAGGCGGCCCGACAGTTTCACGTAGTTGTTGGGGTTGGCGTAGGGCACCGCGGGTACTTCGATCAACTGGGCGCCGCATAGCCGCAGCATGTCTTTCTTTTCCTGACTCTGCGTATTCGGAATCACGATGACGGTGCGAAAACCGAGCGCATTGGCCACCAGCGCCAGCCCGATCCCGGTATTCCCGGCGGTGCCTTCGACGACCGCGCCGCCCGGCAACAACGTGCCGCGCTTGATCGCGTCGCGGATGATGAACAGCGCCGCGCGATCCTTCACCGACTGGCCGGGATTCATGAACTCGGCTTTGCCGAGAATGTTGCAGCCGGTTTGTTCAGACGCACGCTTCAGTTTGATGAGCGGCGTGCGGCCAATTGCTTCGACGACGTCATTGTTGATGTTCATATGCGCGAATTCTTGCCAGTGTTTGCCAATCTGGCAGGACCGTAGGCTGCGATCAGCCAAAGTGGAAGCCAGTTTTATACCGATGGCATTCCCAGGCGACTTAATATGGAAGCTGTTTAATACGCTTTCGCGAAGACCACCTGGCGCACGCCGATGTTTTTGGAAAGAAATCCGGCCTCGCAATAAGCGAGGTAGTATTCCCACAGCCGCCGGAATCGGTCGTCGAATCCGAGCGGCATCAGGTTCGGCCAGGCTGCGCGGAAATTATTTCGCCAGGTCGCGAGTGTCTTGGCCGCCCCATAGAGAAACTGGGTCAAGTCCGGCGTGTCCCATTCGCCGTGCAAATAGGCCTCGGCTATTCCGATGTCGCCGCCGTTTAGAAGCCGCGACGCAAAGCCGTAATTGTAAAGTACCATCGCGGCCGATGGGCCGGGCTCCATGCCGCCGAGCCTGATCCGGCGACCGTTGGGCAAGGTTACGTCAAGCGATGCCGCGTGAAAAACCACAGCCTTGCCCAAGAGAGTCACCGGCGAGCAGCATTAAACATTAGTAAGATTGCCCATTTGCCGAGGCGGAGATTTGCAGAAAAGTCCGATGAATTGTGGAAAAATCGGCGGTTCCTGCCGCGTGTCAACGACCTCACTTCACAGGCATCGCCGGGGACAAATGACCGAACAGGACTGTCCGCGCTGCCATCCCACGGCTAGTATGGCCATCTGGTTCCAGAGGAAGCATTATAACGGTGAACGTCTCGCAGGCAGTCTCTCCAAGCGTTATCCGCGAATCGATTCTCTGTTCTCGCCGCGTCGGAAGCCGGGCATTTCGCCCGGCGAAGGGCTGACGTGCGACAAGTATTTCCGAGGTTTGTCGTGGAGCGCGCGCCTGCGGCCATTGCTTGCGTGGATCGGGCGGCGAGGTGGGGTGCGGTTATGTGCATCGTCGCCAGCTCTGCCGGCTGCGTTTTGACCCAGGATTTGCCCAATCCGGCTCTGGATATTCCGAAGGCGTACAACGAAGCGAGATTGATCGACCCGAACACGCCGCCGACGCTGGATTGGTGGCGGGGATTCCGTTCGAGCGAACTGACGACGCTGATGCAGGAAGCCCAGACGGTCAATCTCGATATCGCGGCAGCCGCCGCGCGCTTCGTGCAAGCGGATGCGCAGGCGCGAATCGCCGGTGCCGCGCTATTGCCCAGCCTCAGCGGCACAGGATCGGAGAACTATTCCCGGATTTCCGGATCGAGCGCCAGCGGATTGACCAATGGTGGGCGTGAAACCGTCAACTATACGTCGTCGCTGAGCGCCAGTTACGAACTCGATTTCTGGGGTAAGAATCGCGACGCCGCGCAGGCCGCCGAGGAAACGGCCATCGCGAACCGATTCGATCGCGATGTGGTCGCACTCGTGACGCTGACAAGCGTCGCCAATGCCTATTTTCAGGTGCTTGCCTCGCAGGATCGGATTCGCACAGCCGAGCGAAATATCGCCAGCGCAACCCGCGTGCTCGATGCGATCAAGCAACGGTTCGAGGCTGGTACCGGTACGGATCTGGACGTCGCGCAACAGGAAAGCGTGCTCGCCAACCTAAAGGCCGCCGTGCCGCCGCTGCGGCAAACCCTGGCGCAGAATATCAACGCGCTGGCAACCTTGGTATCGCGGCCGCCGGAAAGTTTGCACGTCACCGGCGGTTCGATGAGCAAGATTTCCTCACCACGTGTCACTCCGGGTTTGCCGTCGGATCTGCTGACGCAGCGACCCGACATCAGACGTCAGGAAGCGCAGCTCGCCTCCGCCACGGCCAATGTCGGCAGCGCCCGTGCGCAGTTTTTCCCCACCATCCAGTTGACGGGGCAGGGCGGATATCAAAGTTCGGCGCTGGCGTCGCTGTTCCAGCCCCACGCGGCGTTCTTCAATCTGGTCGGCGGCGTGACCCAACCGATCTTTGACGGCGGCGTGATCCTGGGCAATTTCGAACTCACCAAGGCCAGGCAAGACGAGTTGCTGCAGACCTACCGCAAGACGGTGGTTTCGGCGTTTGCCGACGTCGATAATGCGCTGGTGTCGATCCGTGAGACCACGGAAAAGCTGCGGCTTCAGCGCGAGGTGGTGGCGGCTTCACGGCGAGCCTTTCAATTGTCCGAGCAGCAGCTTTCGGCCGGCACTGCCGACATCGTAACTGTGCTAAATACGCAATTGACGCTGTTCCAGGCGGAAGATGCGCTTTGGCAGGCGGAACTCGCCCGGTTGCTCGCGATCGTCAGCCTGTATCAGGCGCTGGGCGGCGGCTGGGAGCCGAAAATGGAGAAGCCGGTCAATGCTCTTTAAGCCTGAACTGAATGAAACCGCGAAGGCGGCCGGCGACCACGTTGCCCACGTCGCTTCGCGCGCCCGCCGACGGACCGTTTCAATTTCGATCACGCTCCTGATCCTCGGCGGCCTCGGTTACATCGGCTGGACGTCGCTACAGCAGCAGAAGCAGGCCGCCAACCGGGCGCGTCCCGATCTTTCCGTGCCCGTGCTGGCGGCGACCCCGCGCATCCAGGACGTGCCGGTCTATCTCGACGGCGTCGGTGCCGTCCGCGCGCTGAACAACGTGACGGTGCGCCCCCAAGTGGATGGTAAATTGATCGTGGTCAATTTCACCGAAGGGCAGGACGTCAAGAAAGACGACGTTCTCGGCGAAATCGATCCCGTGATCTACAAGTCGCAATTCGATCAGGCCGTCGCCAAGAAGGCACAGGACGAAGCGCAGCTTGCAAACCAGCGCCTCGATTTGGCTCGCTACCAGCAACTCGCGGCTTCCAACGCCGGCTCCAAGCAGCAATACGATACGCAACGCGCGGTGGTTGCCCAGCAAGAGGCGCTGGTGAACGCTGATCAGGCGGCGATCGA
The DNA here is from genome assembly GCA_963814615.1 of uncultured Alphaproteobacteria bacterium. Classification (GTDB taxonomy): domain Bacteria; phylum Pseudomonadota; class Alphaproteobacteria; order Rhizobiales; family Xanthobacteraceae; genus Bradyrhizobium. The sequence goes on from CAWFDN010000003.1 coordinate 307,409, forward strand.
TAACGCCCAGGCGATGCTCGGTTACGCCAAGATCATCGCGCCACTGGCGGGCCGGGCCGGCCTGCGTCAGGTCGATCAGGGCAACATCATCCATGCCGCCGACGCTACCGGTCTGGTCGTCATCACCCAACTGCAGCCGATCGCGGTGCAGTTCAGCCTTCCGCAGCAGCAGATCGTGCGGGTCAATGCCGCGGCGGGCAAGGGCGCGCTGATCGTCGATGTCTTCGGTAATGACGGGGTTACTGTCATCGATAGCGGCACGCTGAAAGGCATCGATAACCAGGTCGATCCGACCACCGGGACGCTTCGACTCAAAGCTGAGTTTCCCAACGCCAGTTTCCAGTTATGGCCCGGGCAGTTCGTCAATGTGCGGCTCAAGGTCGAAACCCTGCCCCAGGCGGTGGTAGTACCAACCTCAGCCGTCCAGCGTGGTCCGGCAGGCACGTTCAGCTATGTCATCGGCGACGGCGACATTGCCGTGGCCAAGCCGGTTGTGGTGGTCCAGCAGAACGAAACCGATGCCGTCATCGCCAGCGGGTTGTCGGCTTCCGATCGCGTCGTCACGACCGGATTCGCCAACCTGTCCGATGGTGCGAAAGTCATCGTCGGCAAGAACGAGCAGGTCCCGATCGCCGATCTGGCGCCACGCAGCCGAAGCAAAAACGGCGGCAAGGGCAACGACGCTCAAGGCGAGCGCCGCGGCAAAAAGGGCGAGCGCAGTCAAAACGAGGGCGATCATCAAAAGGGTCAAACTGGACCTGCGCAAGCGCAAGGAGTCGGACCGTCAGGTGGCGCAGCGAAGTCGCAGCCATGAGCTGCGGAAACCATCGCTTGCAAAATTCCTTTTTTGAACACCTGACTTCGCAGGCATGAGCCCGCAGCCATGAGCGTCTCTGAACCGTTCATCCGCCGTCCGATCGCGACCTCGCTTCTGGGGATCGCTTTGTTGATCGGCGGTGCGCTGGGCTATTGGGCGCTGCCGGTTTCGGCGCTGCCGCAAGTCGACTTCCCGACCGTGCAGGTGACGACACAGTTGCCGGGCGCCAGCCCCGATGTGATCGCTTCGCTCATTACCGCGCCGCTCGAACGGCAGCTCGGGCAAATTCCATCGCTATCCTCCATGACATCGACGAGTTCGTTCGGCGTCAGCCAGATTTCCCTGCAGTTCGATCTCAACCGCGACATTGACGGCGCCACGCAGGACGTGCAGGCCGCCATCAACGCCGCCGCCGGAGTGCTGCCGAAAAATCTCCCGTACCCGCCGACCTACGCTAAGGTGAATCCGGCTGACGCGCCGGTTTTGACGCTGGCGCTAACGTCGGAAACGATCTCGCTCCGCGCCATGAGCGACCTCGCCGACACCGTCCTGGCACAGCGTCTCAGCCAGATTTCCGGCGTGGGACGGGTCGCGATTCTGGGCGGTCTCAAGCCGGCGGTGCGGGTTCAGGCCGATCTGGCGCGGCTCGCGGCCTACGGCATTGCGATGGAGGATTTGCGCAGCGCGATCGCGGGCGCGAACGTCTCCGGCCCCAAGGGATCGCTCGACGGGTCGCAACAGGCCTACACCATCGCCGCCAACGATCAGATCGAGGCGGCTGAAGCCTATAAGCCCATCATCATCGCCTACCGCAACGGCGCACCGGTCACGATCGGCGACGTCGCCATCATCGTTGATGGGCTGGAGAACGATCGCACCGGCGGTTGGTACCAAGGCACGCCGGCCGTCATCATCGACATCCAGCGGCAACCCGGCGCCAACGTCATCGAAGTCGTCAGCCAGATCCGGGCGGCAATCCCGAATGTGCAACGCGCGATCCCGGCCGGCGTGAACCTGACCGTGGTCAGCGACCGTACGGTCACCATTCGCGCATCCGTGCAGGACGTGCAGTTCACGCTGGTTCTCAGCGTGGTGCTGGTCACGCTTGTGGTGCTTCTGTTCCTTCGTTCGTTGCGCGCGACGCTGATCGCCGGCGTGGCGCTGCCGCTGTCGCTGATCACTTCTTTCGGCATCATGTATTTTTCAGGATTCAGCCTCGATAACCTCTCGTTGATGGCGTTGACGATCGGTACCGGCTTCGTGGTCGACGACGCGATCGTGATGATCGAGAACATCGTCCGTCACATGGAGAATGGTGAATCCGCAATGGACGCCTCGCTGAGAGGCGCGAGCGAAATCGGCTTTACGGTGATTTCGCTGACGGTGTCGTTGATTGCCGTTTTCATTCCGCTGTTGTTCATGTCAGGCCTCGTGGGACGAATGTTCCGCGAATTCGCCCTGACATTGACGATCGCGGTCGTGACATCGGCGATCGTCTCGCTGACGCTGACGCCGATGATGTGCTCGCGGCTGTTGAAGCATGTCGGGGAGGAAATGGCAGTTCCTGGCCTTGCCGCGATCAGCCGCGGCATCGACCGTATGGTCGAATTCTATCATCGCACGCTGCTGTGGGTGCTTGAACGCCAACGCGCGACGTTGATGGTTACCTTCGTAACCATTGCCGCGACGCTGGTACTGTATGTCGTGGCGCCGAAGGGATTCCTGCCTTTGCAGGACACAGCATCTATCACCGCGGTGACCCAGGCCGGTCCCGACGTTTCCTTTGCGGAAATGCAAAATCTGCAGTCCAAGGCGGCGGGCGCGATCAAGGCCGATCCGGACGTGGTTGGCGTGGTCTCTGTGATCGGCGGCGGTTCGGTCAACCCGACCACCAATGTCGGCCGTCTGGTGATGACGCTGAAGCCGCGCGGCGAGCGGCCGGGCGACGTTTCCGCCGTGATCGCGCGGCTGAAGGAGCGCGTGGCGCCGATACCCGGCATGACGGTTTATTTTCAACCGGTGCAGGACGTGCAGATCAGCACCCAATCCAGCCGCTCGCAATACCAGTACACGCTGACCGGCACCGACACTGTGCAGGTCGCGCTGTGGGCAAACAATCTGGTCGCCGAACTGCGCCGCGACCCGTTGTTCCGCGACGTCTCCTCGGAAGCCCAGGATGGCGGGTTGCGCGCGGCGCTGGACATCAATCGTCAGCGTGCGGGTCAACTCGGCGTCAGCATCCAGGGCATCAATGACACCCTGAACGACGCTTTTGCGCAGCGGCAGATTTCAACGATCTACGGACAGGCGAACCAGTATCGGGTGGTGCTGGAAGCGTTGCCGATCTATCAGCGCGATCCGTCGATTCTTTCGAAGCTCTACCTGCCCGGAGCGCTTGGGGCACAGGTGCCACTCTCGGCGGTGGCGACCTTGACGCGCACCACCGCGCCGCTGGCGATTTCGCATCAAGCGCAATTTCCTGCCGTCTCGCTCAGTTTCAATCTCGCGCCCGGTGCGGCGCTCGGCGAGGCGGTGGATGAGGTCAAGACCATCGAGAGGCGCATCGGAATGCCCGGCAGCATTGTCGGGTTGTTTGCTGGCGACGCCGCCGAGTTCTCGAAATCGCTCTCCGGCCAACCATGGCTGATCCTCGCGGCGCTCATCACCATCTACATCGTGCTCGGCGTGCTCTATGAAAGCTATATTCATCCGATCACCATTCTCTCGACGTTGCCCTCGGCGGGTGTCGGCGCCATTCTGGCGCTGATGCTGTTCGGGCAGGATCTGTCGGTGATCGGCTTGATCGGCATCATCCTGTTGATGGGCATCGTGAAGAAAAATGCCATCATGATGATCGATTTCGCGCTGGAAGCGGAGCGGCATCAGGGCATGTCCGCGACGGACGCGATCGTGCAGGCCTGCCTGTTGCGTTTCCGTCCTATCATGATGACGACGCTGGCGGCGTTGTTCGGCGCGCTGCCGCTGGCGGTAGAGAGCGGCACCGGCGCCGAGTTGCGGTTCCCGCTCGGTATTTCGATCATCGGCGGGCTGCTGCTGAGCCAGTTGCTAACGCTCTATACAACGCCGGTGATCTACCTCGCGCTTGACCGGGTGAACCGCCGCATCGAAAAGGCGGTGCCGTCGGCGGGAGCCGAACTGCCGTCGCCGCCGGTCGCGGGAGCTACCGAGGGCATGCAATAATGGCGTCGATCTCCGAGCCGTTCATCCGCCGGCCGGTCGGCACCACGCTGCTGGCGATCGGACTTTTTCTGGTTGGCGTGGTCGCTTACGAATTCCTTCCGGTGGCTTCGGTTCCCAATGTCGATTTTCCCTCGATCCGCGTTTCAGCGGCACGTCCGGGGGCCGATCCTTCGGTGATGGCGGCGACGGTTGCGGCGCCGCTGGAGCGGCGGCTTGGCGAGATCGCGGGGATCGACCAGATCACGTCCACGAGCACGCTAGGCAATACCAATATTCAGCTCCAGTTCGCCATCGGCCGCGACATCGATCGCGCCGCGCGCGATGTGCAAGCCGCCATCAACGCGTCGCTCGCCGACCTGCCGAGCGATTTGCCGACCTTGCCGCGGTTTCGCAAAGCCAATACCGCGGCGGCACCCGTGTTTATCCTGGCGCTGACATCCAAAACTATTTCTTCAAGCGCCATCTATGACGTTGCCGACACCGTGATTGCCCAGCGCCTCTCGCAGGTGCCAGGTGTCGGCGAAGTCACCGTCAGCGGCGCTGATCAGCCGGCGGTTCGCATCGCGCTCAACCCGGTGGCGCTGTCGAATGCGGGGGTTTCGACCGACGACGTCAGAAACGCGATCGTCAACGCCAATCCGCTCGGTCCGGTCGGGATTTTCAACGGTGACCGCCAAAGCGAGACCTTGGCGATCAACAGACAGATGCGCACGGCCGCGGAATTTCGCGACATCATCGTCCGAAGTTTGAACGGCAATTTTGTCCGGCTTTCGGATGTCGCGCAGGTTCAAGATTCCGTGCGCAACAGCCGGTCGGTAGCCTGGTTCAACAAACAACCGGCGGTCTTGATTCAAATCACCAAACAGGGCGACGCCAACGTTATCGATACGGTCGACCGCGTCCGCGCGATGATCCCCGAATTGAAGAAATGGATCCCTGCCGGCGTTGAAATTTCAACGCTTGTGGACCGCACCGAGACCATCCGTGCGAGCGTCGCCGACATGCAGTTGACACTGCTGGCGACGGCTTTCCTTGTCATGGTGGTGGTGTTCGTATTTTTGCGCAGGGGCACGCCGACCATCGCCGCGGGCGTTTCCGTGCCGCTGGCCTTGGCCGGGACCTGCGCCTGCATGTGGTTCGTCGGGTTCTCGATCGACAATCTGTCGTTGATGGCGTTGGCGATTTCGGTGGGATTCGTGGTCGATGACGCCATCGTCATGATCGAAAACATGTACCGCAACCTCGAGCATGGCATGCGGCCCTATCAGGCAGCCCTCGAAGGCGCCAGGCAAATCGGATTCACGGTGCTGTCGATCAGTCTGTCGCTGATCGCCGCGTTCGCGCCTTTGATCTTCATGGACGGGATCGTCGGCCGGTTGTTGCGGGAATTTTCGCTGACCCTGACATTTGCGATCGTGGTCTCTACCGTGGTGTCGCTCACGATCACGCCGATGATTTGCGCCCATTTCATCAAGGCCGCCACTTCTGATCGCGCGACCTGGCTCGATCGCCTCATCGAAGGTTCGTTGTCGCGCATCGTGGCATTCTATGCGCGAACATTACGGGTCGTGCTGGAGTTTCCGATCCTGACCTTGATGGTGTTTTTCGCAACAATCGCGTTGACGGTGACGCTCTATATCAAGACGCCAAAGGGATTTTTTCCGACCGATGACAGCGGATTTGTGATCGGATCGACGCGGGCGTCGGCCGATGTTTCGTTCCAGTCCATGCTGGGGCTTCAACAACGGCTCGCCGACATCGTGATGACCGATCCCGCGGTGGCGGGCGTCGGCTCGATCCTTGGCGGGACCGGTGGTCCGGGCGGCGGCGGCGCCAATCGCGGGAGCATGTTCATCAGTCTCAAGCCGATTGCCGAGCGCGGTGGATTGACCACGCAACTGGTGATCGATCGCCTGCGCAAAAATCTGGGGATGGTTCCGGGCATAAGGCTGTTTATGTTTGCCGCGCAGGACATCCGCACCGGAGGACGCCAGAGCGACTCCGACTATCAATACACCCTGACGAGCACCGATCTCGGTCTCTTGCAGAAATGGGCGCCACTGGTGGCCAAGCGGATGGAGACGGTGGAGGGGATCGCCGACGTGTCGAGCGATCGCGATCCCGGCGGTCTGCAGCTGACCTTGCTGATCGACCGAAAGGCCGCATCGAGCCTTGGTGTGCAAGTCCAGGACATCGACAATGCGCTCAACAATGCCTTCTCCCAGCGCCAGATCTCGACCATCTACACCCAACGCAACCAGTATATGGTCGTGCTGGAGATCGATCCGAAATTCCAGACCGACCCGTCCGATCTTGAGCGGATTTTCGTCGCCGGCGCGAACGACACCCAAGTTCCGCTATCGGCCGTTGTGCATTACCGGCGCGACCTGGCGGCGCTGGCGGTGACTCACACCCAATCGTTTCCTTCGACGACGGTGTCCTTCAACATCTTGCCTGATGTGCCGCTCGAATTCGCCACCGCAAACATTCAGCGCGCGGTGGAGGAACTGCATATGCCGGAGGGTATTCGCGGCAGTTTCGAGGGTAACGCCGGCGATTTCGGTAAAACCAGCGGACGGCAACCGTTGCTGATCCTGGGCGCGCTGGTCGCGATGTATATCGTTCTCGGCGTGCTCTATGAAAGCCTGCTTCACCCGTTGACCATCATCTCAACCTTGCCCTCGGCTGGCCTCGGCGCGCTGCTGGCGCTGCAGATCACCAACACCCCGTTGACGGTTATCGCCTTTGTCGGAATCATTCTCCTGATCGGTATCGTCAAGAAAAACGGCATCATGATCGTGGATTTTGCGTTGGACGCGGAGCGCCACCGTGGATTGTCGTCGACCGAGGCCATTTTTGAGGCTTGCAGCGCGCGGTTCCGGCCGATTCTGATGACGACGATGGCTGCACTATTTGCCGGCATTCCGCTGGTCATCGCCACGGGTCCCGGTACCGAACTGCGCAGGCCGCTCGGCATCACCATTATCGGCGGCTTGTTCGTTTCGCAGATATTGACGCTGTATACGACGCCGGTGATCTATCTGTTGATCGATCGGCTACGGCAGCGCTCCGAGCCTGCGGCGGCCGGAGCGCCTGCGGAATAGCCGTACAACGTTGATTTAATAATCTCGCTTGCGTGTTGAAGCGCGCGGCTGCGCGGCGTATAGCGAACGCATGTCAAAACAATCCGAGCCAGATACCAGTGTCGCCGCAGCCGAGGCGATACCGGAGTGTCCGCGCTGCCTTAAACCCGTGCCGCTGTGCATTTGCGACAGCATCACGCCGATCGAAAGCCGGGTTTCGCTATTGATCCTGCAACATCCGCAGGAGCAGGACAGGGCGCTCGGCACCGCACGGCTGACCGCCTTGCACTTCGAGAATGCGGTGCTGAAAATCGGATTGTCGTGGCCGAGCCTCGCCAAGGCGTTGGGACGGCCGGTACACGATCCCAGCCGCTGGGCGGTGCTGTATCTCGGTTCCGCCAAAGTCGCCGATCTCGACACCGACCGCGATATCGTCGCCATCAACCGCAAGGGCGAAATCGAGGACAATCAGCGCGCCATCTTCAAGGATATTGAAGGCATCGTGCTTCTCGATGGCACCTGGAGCCAGGCCAAGGCGTTGTGGTGGCGCAATGCCTGGATGCTGAAATGCCAACGCGTCATCCTCGGCCCGGCGCGGCCCTCACGTTACGGGCAACTGCGCCGCGAGCCGCGTCGCGACGGTCTGTCCACCATCGAGGCGGCGGCGATGCTGCTTGGCAGTCTCGACAAGCGACCGGACCTCGCGGAGACGCTGCACGCCAGTTTTGAGCGGATGCTGGCGAAATACCGCGAGGCACAAAGCGTGCTGCCCGAACTGGCGCCCAAACCCCGGCCCAAGCGAGATTACCGCCGGCGCAAACGGGCTTGATCAGGGCGGCCTTGCTTCTTTTCCATGACGTGCCGCAGAACCATTTCTGAGAGGCGCACGGTAAGGGCTCTAAGTTCCCTGTTTTGTTTGTCACTCAAATCGAGAGCGCGCCTCAATTGCGCTTCGGTGGGGGATCCGGGCCAAAGAGACGGTCGAAGGTCGGGCATGTGCATCTCCCTTGAAAAGGCGTGAGCACAACACTCTCAGTCACCGATATGCCGGAAAACGGGTCGCGTGACGATAGAATCACTCTGCACGTACAAGATGTCTTTTAGGAGGCCGGCACGAATTAGTACACAGCCGGATTCAATCGGGACATCGGGGGTCGAATGGGAGAGCACCCACCGGCGAATGGATCACGGACGCCAGTTTCAGAAACCTGACGAAATTTGAGTTTCAGAAGTTTTCGGCACCCGGAATGAGGATAGTTGCCTAAGCCTTTGATGCTCTGTAATGATCCGGACGGATGGGGCCACGTGGCGGAGTGGTTACGCAACGGTCTGCAAAACCGTGTACACCAGTTCAATTCTGGTCGTGGCCTCCATCAATATAATCAATGCCTTGCGCTGATTATTTGAAAGACCGAAAGAAACCCGGTGCTATTTTGGGCGCCCTTCGTCAGCAGGCCGCCCACGAGCCTTCGGGAAATGGGATAAGTGGCCAGGCGAGCTGGTTGTCATTTGCCGGCCGGGGGGGCGGATTGTCAATCTGCGGGTGGCCCCAAAAATCCCCCTGCGGAGCGGGCGCAATGGTCGCTCTCACGGCGTCCAGCAACAGGTCGAATTCAACTTCGCTCATCGCGCTCTCCGGGTCCGAGAGCGCACAATCTCAAAACTCTTTTGTCTTTCGGTTGAAGAGATCGCTCAAATTGTATCGATCCGGCGATCGGCGCTGATTGATTGTGGCGCTCTCAATTCCCGCAGCGGGATTTGGAATCAGCGATCGCGAATGACGAAATCATCATTCACTACCAGCCACAAATGCAGATCGACTCTGAAATCACCGGCTTCGAAGCCTTGGCGCGCTGGATGCATCCAACACGCGGATGGGGTCCGCCCGATGTTTTAATCCCGCTTGCCGAAGAATCCGGCGTTATCGTGCCGATGGGTGAGTGGATTTTGCGCGAGGCGTGCCGTGAAGCCGCGTCTTGGCTTCGACCACTGAATATCGCAATCAACCTGTCGCCTGTTCAATTCCGTCATGGTGACCTTCCAGCGCTGGTACACTCCATTTTGCTGGAAACCGGTTTGTCTCCGAGCCGGCTGGAAATCGAAATTACCGAAAGTGTGCTGATCGGGGATTTTTCGCGCGCGCTCTCGATCATGCGGCGGTTGAAGACGCTGGGCGTTCGAATCGCGATGGACGATTTCGGAACCGGATATTCGTCCCTGGCCTATTTGCAGGCCTTCCCGTTCGACAAGATCAAGATCGATCAGTCGTTCATCTCCAACGTGGCGGGCAATCCGCAATCCGCGGCGATCGTCCGAGCGGTAATCGGACTGGCTCGAGGGCTGGATCTTCCGGTCATCGCCGAAGGCGTAGAAACTGACGCCCAACTCTCGTTTCTGTCGCGCGAAGCCTGCGATGAGGTGCAGGGCTACTTCATTGGCCGGCCCTCGGCCATCGATCAGTACGATGAGCTTGTGGGACGGGTGAGCGGGGCTAGGCGCGACACGGCCTGATTCTCCAAAGGGCCACGCCAGGCTCCTGGCATCGATCAAGTTCCTGGCATCGATGCCCTACCGGAGGCTGGTTTGGGAGCCTTTGGGGCAACGAGGCCTAAATGTCGTGATATTTCAGTGTTGAAAAGCCGATTGGCTCCCCGGGCTGGATTCGAACCAGCGACCATTCGATTAACAGTCGAATGCTCTACCGCTGAGCTACCGAGGAACAGGCGAAACGACGTTCGCAAGCGGCAGCGTATAACAAAGCCTCCGAGCGTTGCAAAGCGGGAAATGGGCCGATCTGGCGCGGCATCGATAGCGCTTATAGGTTCGCCTCTGTCGCAGCGATTCGTTTTTGTTTTCAAATGCATGACGATGCGGGTCGGCCAGACCGATGCACGATCCGGTGGCAATCATGTCATGAGCCGAACGCCAAAATGACCTAATCTCCGGCGACGCTCCCGATGAGGGGTTCCGACGAGGTGATTCGATGCCCAATTCCCATAGCGATCTCATGAAGCCCGATCTCATGAAGCCAATGCCGTCGATTGTGCCAAGCGACATGCCCTCGATGAGCTACGACGAATGCCTGATCCGGCTTGCGCAAGCGGTCGAGGATCGCAATTCCGACCGGCTGGAGGAGGTTGTGCGGTTGATCGGACGGCTTGCCGTCACGATCGAATAGATCGTATTCCAGCCCAATAGTGACACCAGCGGACAGCGGATCGATCGAGCGCGCCTTGTGCAATCCGCATGTTGCGTTTTGGCGAACCTTGTACCAAAGATGACGCAGTCTTAAGCTCTTCCCGCGGCAATGCCCGCTCGACTTCAAGGTTCGGTAATGACCGGTTTTTCGACCGCGCGCCAGAAAATGGTCGATGGCCAGGTGCGCCCCAGCGACGTCACTGATCTCAGGATTCTCGATGCGATGCTCGCGCTGCCGCGCGAGGCCTTTGTTCCCCAAACCCGGCGCGCGTTGGCCTATCTGGATGTTGATCTCGACGTCAGCGAAGATAGGTCGACGAAACGCTTCCTGATCAAACCGGTAGTGACGGCGAAAATGCTGCAGGCCGCCGAGATCAAGGCCGCCGACAGTGTTTTGGTGGTCGGCTGCGCAACCGGATATACGGCTGCCGTGGCGGCAAGCCTTGCGGCACGGGTGACGGCGATCGAAAGCGACCCGGTCCTGGCGGCGCGGGCGAAGGACATTCTGGTTCATCTCGGCTTTGGAAATGTGAAAGTCGAGGCCGCCGCCGCAGCCGAAGGGAACCAGGCTGGTGCGCCTTATGACGTGATTGTCCTAAATGGGGCGACCGAGATTACGCCTGAGCCGCTTTACCGGCAGCTCAAGGACGGCGGTCGGTTGGTCGGCGTTTTCGCTATGACGCAACCAGCGCGGGCCACGATTGTGACGCGTTCCCATGGCGATTTCGGGAACCGTGCGCTTTTCGACGCGGCAGTGCCGGTTTTACCCGGGCTTGAGAGGGTTCCTGCGTTCGTTTTCTAGGTTACACGCCTGTAATTATGCCCGAATGATCTGGCTCAAATTAGAAGTGTGGCCCGGATGCCCCAGGTAAAGAGTTTCCACCGTGTTTGGCCGATGCGGGGTTCCGTCGGGCTTGCGGGGGGAATAGGGTGTGTTGGGCGATCGACTCGAAATGAAGCAATAACCCGGTTCAAAAGCGATTCGAACCGGTAAACGGTATGAATGGATTACGAGGAATGGGTGGGGTGAAGGTCGTTACCGGGGCTGCGGCCGCGGTCCTCCTGATGGCGTACATGGGCCCGACGCCCGCCTTGGCCGACACCATTGAGGCTGCGCTGGTGCGCGCCTATCAAAACAATCCGCAGCTGAACGCGCAGCGCGCGTCGGTGCGTTCGACAGACGAAAACGTGCCGCAGGCGCTGTCCGGCTATCGCCCTCGTGTTGCGATCACGGCCAGCGCCGGTACCCAATATACCGATGTACTGAGTACGACGGGCGGGTCGGCTAACGTGCTCGTTAAAGACGATACTCACGGTGTCAACGCGCCGCGAAGCGTCGGCGCTACGATCTCGCAGACGGTTTTCAATGGCCAGCAGACTGCCAATAGAACCCGGGCGGCAGAGAGCCAGGTCTCAGGTGCGCGCGAAGGTCTGCGCGTTCTCGAACAGACGGTCCTGTTCTCGGCGGCCACCATCTACATGGACTATCTGCGCGACGCCGCCATCGTCGAAGTTCAGCGCAGCAACGTCCGCGTTCTTGAACAAACGCTGAAACAGACCCAGGATCGGTTCAATGTCGGTGAAGTGACGCGCACCGACGTCGCGCAGTCGGAGGCGCAACTTGCTGCCGGCCAGACGCAATTATTGACCGCCGATGCCAACCTGGTCACCACGCGAGCGAATTTCCGTCGCATCATCGGCAACGAACCCGATCAATTGGCTCCGGGATCCCCGGTCGACCGTTTTCTGCCGAAAGGGCTGTCGGGCGCGGTCGATCTCAGCTTGACGGAAAATCCGAATGTGACCGCTGCGATGTTCGGCATCGATGTCAGCTTTCTCCAGGTCAAGATCAACGAAGGCGCGCTGTTGCCGACCGTCAGCCTGCAGGCCTCGGTGCAACAGTCCTACGAGGAGCAGTTGACGATCTACAGGTCGTTTGGTGCCTCGGCAATCGCTCAGCTTTCGATTCCCGTCTATCAGGGCGGCGCCGAATACTCGTTGATCCGCCAATCGAAGGAAACCGTGGCCCAGCAGCGCCTCAATCTTGAACAGGTCCGCGATGCGACCCGCGCCAACACTGTGACGGCGTGGGGGCAGTTGGTGGCAGGCAAGGCGCAGGTCGCGTCGGCACAATCCCAGGTGAGCGCTTCCGAGATCGCACTCAACGGTGTACGCGAAGAGGCCAAGGCCGGACAGCGAACCACGCTTGACGTGCTGAATCAGCAGCAGGCGCTGGTCAACGCCCGTGTCGCGCTCGTCACCGCGCAGCATGATCGTGTGGTTGCGTCATATGCCGTGTTGAGCGCGGTGGGACGGCTGTCGCCGCAGGTGCTCAATCTCGCAACCACCACCTACGATCCGAGCGCGCATTATCAGCAGGTGCGGGACAGCTGGTTTGGTGTTCGCACTCCCGACGGTCGCTGATTGCTTTTTGCCTCGTTGTTCGAGGTAGGCCGCTTGCACCGTCGGTCATATAGAGTTCTGAATTCAGCTCATTTGGATCGGGCCTCTCGCGTTATCTGTTCGTTTGAGCATGATCACCCGACGAGCGCTTGGCGTTTGTCCCGAGGGAATCATGCTCCGGCGCGAATCTGCGCTTCGTCTCCCCCGAGGCGCATGCTTTCGTGAATCTCCGTCGCGTTGCTTGCAATCAATTGTTGGCCTGACATACCTTTCTTTGAGGCAGTAGAGCGATTCGCGCCGCATCTTGTCCCTTAGGCCGCGACGCTTCGGTGCTCTGAGCAGGGGCGGGAATTCCGCGCGGTGTGTGTGGCACTTGATCTGGGGACAAGTCAGGCTTGTGCGATGAAAATCCCGACCTGCATATCCGGAACCGCCAATTCCTGTCGTGCTTGGTGTAAAACGCTTACGAGGGCGTTGATGATGTGGAGTTGGAGATGACGCAGCCTGCAAAGGTCCAAGAGCCCTCGATGGAGGAGATTTTGGCGTCGATCCGTCGCATCATTGCCGACGACGAAGCAAAACCGGCAGCCGCCGAGAAGCCCTCCGGCCAAGTGAGGCCGGAGCCGCCCGCCGCGGCTGCGCCGGCAGCCAAGCCGGCGATGAAGGACATTCCTCCTTCGACCGTTCCTGCGGCTGCAAAGGCGCCGCCGTCGCCCGCAAAGCCCGCGCCGCCTCCAGCCGCACCGGCCCCTGAACCGGAAATCTCCAACAACCAGGACGACATCGACGCGTTGCTGGCAGGCCTCGACGAAACGACGTCCGAGGCCGAGATCCGTCCGCCCATGCCTGATGGCGAGGTGTTCGAACTCACCGACGAGATGGCTGTGCCGGATGCGCCGCAGCCTTCGTTCCATAAGATCGAACCGCAGGACGACCTCGTATTTATGGAAAACGCTGCTGCCAAAGCGCCGCAGCCGCCGGCGTTCGAGCCACCGCCATTGTACGAAAGTCCCACCGCTCCGCAGCCTCAGCAGATCTTGTCGCGCTCGACCGTTTCCGCGGTCGAATCCGCTTTCAACAGCCTCGCCAACACAGTGCTGAGCAACAACGCGCGGACGCTGGAAGACCTCGTCAAGGAAATGCTGCGGCCGATGCTGAAATCCTGGCTGGACGATAATTTGCCCAGCCTGGTCGAGCGCATCGTCAAGACGGAAATCGAACGGGTTTCGCGCGGACGATAGGGTCCCGGGCCACTGCCGACCCCGATTGCGGCTTCACATCGGCTTTATCCGGCTTTTGATGCCAGCTGACGTGTTGACTTGGCGCGCTCCGGCGGCTTTCTAGAGCTGATTCAATCGAGTTGAATTAGACTAGCGTCATCCTTCGCTGAGCATGATTTTCGGGCAAACGCTCTGCGCTTGTCTCGAGGGAAACCGGTTTCCACTTTCCGGATCATGCTCTGCGTTCCATATCCATGCGTCCCATATCCATGATTGTATCGCGATGATCGAGAAAAACTACCAGCCCGCCGACATCGAAGTCCGCATGTCCCGCATCTGGGAGGAAAGCGGCGCGTTCCGGGCCGGACGCCCCGAGCGGCTCGAAGCAGAACCGTTCACCATCGTGATTCCGCCGCCGAACGTGACGGGCTCGCTGCACATGGGGCACGCGCTCAACAATACGCTGCAGGACATCCTCTGTCGTTTCGAGCGGATGCGCGGGCGCGACGTGTTGTGGCAACCCGGCACCGATCACGCCGGGATTGCGACCCAGATGGTGGTCGAGCGGCAATTGATGGAGCGGCAGGAGCCGGGACGGCGCGACATGGGCCGTGCCAAATTTTTCGAGCGCGTCTGGCAATGGAAGGCCGAGAGCGGCGGGGTCATCGTCAATCAGTTGAAGCGGCTAGGGGCGTCCTGCGACTGGTCGCGCGAGCGCTTCACCATGGACGAAGGCCTGTCGCGCGCGGTCGTGAAGGTGTTCGTCGAACTGCACCGCGAAGGGCTGATCTACAAAGACAAGCGGCTGGTGAACTGGGATCCGAAGCTGTTGACGGCGATTTCCGATCTTGAGGTGCAGCAGATCGAGGTCAAAGGCAGCCTTTGGTATTTGCGCTATCCGCTGGAAGGCAAGACCTTCAATCCCGAGGACCCCTCGACCTTCATCGTCGTCGCCACCACACGCCCCGAAACCATGCTCGGCGACACCGCGGTCGCGGTGCATCCGGACGATGAGCGCTATGCGGATCTGGTCGGCAAGCATGTGATCCTGCCGTTGGTGGGGCGAAGGATTCCGATCGTCACCGACGAATATTCCGATCCGGAAAAAGGCTCGGGCGCCGTGAAAGTCACGCCCGCCCATGACTTCAATGATTTCGAAATCGGCCGCCGGCACAGTCTGCCGCAGATCAGCGTGCTCGATCGAGGAGGCCCAACTCGATCTTGTCGGAACGAAGCGTTTCGAGCCGGTGTACCTGCTTCAGCAGCGCTTGCTGAAGTACTCAGGCTAAACGATCTCGATCGTTTCACTGCGCGCAAGCAGATCGTTGCACGGCTCGATGAGATGGGTTTCCTCGAGAAGATCGAACCGAATACCCACATGGTGCCGCATGGCGATCGCTCCGGCGTCGTCATTGAACCCTATCTGACTGACCAGTGGTACGTCGATGCCAAGACCCTGGCGCAGCCCGCGATCGCGGCGGTGCGCAGCGGCGCGACAACATTCGTGCCGAAGAACTGGGAGAAGACCTACTTCGAGTGGATGGAGAATATCCAACCCTGGTGCATCTCCCGTCAGCTCTGGTGGGGTCATCAGATTCCAGCGTGGTACGGATTTAAAGTTGTACCAGACGGCAATCGTCAGACACTCAATGTCCATGAGTTAGAAATTTTTGTCGCCGAAACTGAGGCCGAAGCCAAGGAACTCGCGAGAAAACACTATAGTTCTGAGATCACAGTCGGCATGAACCACATCCAAGCTGCGGCTGACTTAGCTAATGCTAATCAGCCTTATGGTCCTTGGAAGAGTTTGCCGATCTGGCGCGACGAAGACGTGCTCGACACCTGGTTCTCGTCGGCGCTGTGGCCGTTTTCGACGCTGGGCTGGCCGGACGACACCAAAGACGTCGAGCGCTATTATCCGACCGACGTCCTCGTCACCGGTTTCGACATCATCTTCTTCTGGGTCGCCCGGATGATGATGATGGGCCTTCACTTCATGAAGCAAGCGCCGTTCCCGACGGTCTACATCCACGCGCTCGTTCGCGACGAGAAGGGCGCGAAGATGTCGAAGTCGAAAGGCAACGTCATCGACCCCTTGCATCTGATCGACGATTACGGCGCCGATGCGTTGCGCTTCACGCTGGCTGCGATGGCGGCGCAGGGTCGCGACATCAAGCTGGCGCCCCAGCGTGTCGAGGGCTACCGCAATTTCGCGACCAAGCTGTGGAACGCCTGCCGCTTCGCAGAGATGAACGCGTGCGTGCTGCCGGCGGGCTTCGATCCGACCGGCGCTAAGCAGACGCTGAACCGATGGATCGCGCACGAGACGGCGCGCGCCACGCGTGAGGTCACCGAAGCGATCGAATCCTATCGTTTCAACGATGCCGCGGCCTCGATCTATCGTTTCGTCTGGAACGTCTATTGCGACTGGTATCTCGAACTCGCCAAACCGGTGCTGATGGGCGAGGACGGCGGGCCTAAGTCGGAGACCCGCGCCATGGTGGCGTGGGCGCGCGACGAAATCATCAAATTGCTGCACCCGTTCATGCCCTTCATCACCGAAGAGCTTTGGGCGGTGACGGCTGGGGAGCGCGGCACTTTGCTGGTGTTGGCACCTTGGCCGAAGCTGGAGGGTCTCACCGATGCCGCCGCTGAGGCCGAGATCGGCTGGGTGGTAGATCTCGTCACCGCGATCCGCTCGGTGCGGGCGGAAATGAATATTTCACCGGCGACGCTGACGCCGCTGGTCTTGGCCGCCGCTTCCACGCAGACCCAAGACCGCGCGCAACGCTGGAGCGACGTGGTCAAGCGGATGGCCCGGCTGGCCGAGATTTCCTTTGCCGATTCCGCCCCGCAAGGCGCGGTGCAGTTGCTGGTGCGCGGCGAGGTCGCAGCCTTGCCGCTAAAGGGCGTGATCGATTTTTCGGCGGAGAAAACACGGCTCGACAAGGAATTGGTCAAGGCCGACGCCGACATCAAGCGCGTCGACGCCAAACTTGCCAACGAGAAATTCGTCGCCAACGCGCCGGAAGAAATCGTCGAAGAAGAAAAAGAAAAGCGCGCGGCGGCGGAGGCACGAAAGACCAAGCTTCTTGAAGCGCTGGAGCGGCTCAAGCACGCCGGTTAGCGCAGCGTCAGTCCGCCGTAAACGGCTTACTCAGGAATTTCGAACCTTTCAGCCCATACCGCCACGGTAGTTCGATCGCCTTGGTGATGCCGATCCGCACGCCTGCGACGATCTCCGTCTTGGTCGCACGCGCATGCAGTGCAATCGGCGGGGCATCGAGCGCGAGTCCATTGTGCTTGTCCGTAATCGCAAGGGCCTCGGTCAACTTGCCCGGGCCCGAGCACAGCGAGCGTTCAGTCTGTAATCCACGCCGGAGCCGCATGGCTGGCATGCCGTGGGTCGGCTGCAGGGCGCGGATCAGCACCGCGCTGGCCGAGCCTTCTGCCTCGCAGACGAAATTGACGCACCAATGGATGCCGTAGGAGCGGTAGACATAAATAAAGCCCGGCGGCCCGAACATCACGCGGTTGCGCGGTGTCGGGCCACGGAACGAATGCGCGGCCGGATCGGTGTGATGATAGGCCTCGACCTCGACGATGATGCCGCCGACCCCGTTCACCAGCAGCGTTGCGCCGATCAGGTCGGGCGCGACTTCATGGACGCTGCGGGCAAAGAAGGCGCGTTTGAGCGGTTTACCGAGCTTTTGCTCGCTTGCGGTTCGATTTTGGGTCATGGAGGCCGGTATGCTAAGACCGGACGAAGACCAAGGCGAGCGGTTGCGGTTCTCGGTCCACCGGATTAGCTAAGGGCTATCAGAACGGATTCTCCATGGTCGTCGTCGTCGATACCGTTTCAGCCACGCCGCTGCGTCCGCGTCACCCTGAAAAAGTGAACCGGCCAGACGCCTTATCGCCGCCGAAGCCGGACTGGATTCGCGTGCGCGCGCCGACGACCCGCGGATATGCCGACACCCGGAAAATCGTCAAGGAAAACAGCCTCGTCACGGTATGCGAAGAGGCGGGTTGCCCGAACATCGGCGAGTGCTGGGACAAGAAGCACGCCACCTTCATGATCATGGGTGACACCTGCACCCGGGCCTGCGCCTTCTGCAACGTCAAGACCGGCATCCCCGGCGCCCTCGACGCGCTGGAGCCGGAACACGTCGCCGAAGCCACCTTCAAGCTCGGGCTCGCACACATCGTGATCACCTCGGTCGATCGCGACGATCTCGCCGATGGCGGAGCGGTGCATTTCGCACAAACCATCCGCGCCATCCGCGCCCGCTGCCCGACCACGACCATCGAGATCCTGACACCGGATTTCCTGCGTAAGGACGGCGCGCTAGAAGTCGTGGTGGCGGCCAAGCCGGACGTCTTCAATCACAATCTGGAAACGGTGCCGGCGCGTTATCTCAGCGTGCGCCCGGGCGCACGGTATTTTCATTCGATCCGGCTGCTGCAACGGGTCAAGGAAATCGATCCCACCATCTTCACCAAGTCCGGCATCATGGTCGGGCTCGGCGAGGAACGTCACGAGGTCTTGCAGGTGATGGATGATCTGCGCTCGGCGGATGTGGATTTCCTGACCATCGGGCAGTACCTGCAGCCGACCCGCAAACACCACGCCGTGATGCGCTATGTGCCGCCCGATGAGTTCTCAGGCTATGAGAAGGTTGCCTACACCAAGGGTTTCCTGATGGTGTCGGCGAGTCCACTGACCCGCTCGTCGCATCATGCCGGCGAGGATTTCGCGAGGCTTAAGGCCGCGCGTGCCGCGCGATCGGGCTAAAGCGTCAACGCGATGCCAAGGTTCTCCAGCAAGCGCCGGGTTCACCACAGCGCGCCGCAGATGTTCGACCTTGTGGCCGATGTCGAGCGCTATCCCGAATTCGTGCCGCTGTGCCGCTCGCTGAAAGTTCGCCAGCGCACGCCCCAACCTGACGGCACCGAAATCGTGATCGCCGACATGACGGTGTCGTTCAAGCTGGTGCGCGAAGCGTTCACCAGCCGGGTGACGCTGGACCGTCCCAATCTGAAAATCCTGGTCGAATATCTGCAGGGTCCATTTTCCAATCTGGAGAATCGCTGGTCATTCGAGCCGAAGTCGGACAGCGAATGCGATGTCGCCTTTTTCCTCGCTTACGAATTCAAAAGCCGGATGCTGGCGATGCTGATGGGAACGATGTTCGACACCGCGTTTGCGCGCTTTTCGGCCGCGTTCGAAAAGCGCGCCGATGCGATTTATGGAAAAGCGGCGGCCGGGGTCGCTCGGTAACTATCTGCCATCACGCCCGCGGCGGCCGCCGCCGCTTGACGGCGTTGCGCCGAGGCATTCGCGCCAGCCGCGGATTTAGTCGGCTCAAGGCTTCGCGGCGCGGCTTCGCCGCCGGTTGTGGTCCGCGCGCCAGCTCCATCAGCATTCGCAGCGCCTCGACGACGGAGCGTTGGCGCACCGTACTGCGGCCGATCGCGCCGAAGCGGTATTCGCGATGTAAAATTCTTCCGTCGCGGGCGGCGACGGCGAAATGCACGAGCCCCACCGGCTTGCCCGGGGTCGCGCCACCCGGACCGGCGATGCCGGTGATGGAGACGGCAAGGTCGACGCCGGCCTTCTCCAGCGCGCCGATCGCCATCGCGGTTGCGGTCTCCTTGCTGACCGCGCCGAAGGTAGCGAGCGTGGTCGCTTTGACCCCGAGCATCGCGCGCTTGGCGTCGTTGGAATAGGTGACAAAACCACGGTCGATGACGTCGGACGAGCCGGGGATGTCGGTCAACGCGCCGGCGACCAGACCGCCAGTGCAGGATTCCGCGGTGGCGATGGTCAGCTTACGCATCCGGCAAAGATCAAGCAGCGAGCGGGAGAGGGCACGGGCGTCGCTGCCGCTCATCTTAATTGCTCCAACCTTAGTCGTTCCAACCTTAGTCGTTCCAAGGCAAGCGGATGGTGGCGCTCGCAAGCGCGGCAATGCCTTCTTCGCGGCCGGTGAATCCGAGCCGCTCGCTGGTGGTCGCTTTCACGGCCACTCGAGACAGGCTCAACCCGGTGATCTCGGCAACGCGCGCGCGCATGGCGTCGCGATGCGGGCCGATTTTAGGGCGCTCGCAAATCAAGGTCACGTCGAGATGCGCGATGCGGCCGCCGCGTGCACTCACCCGATCGATCGCGTATTTCAGGAACTGGTCCGACGCCGCCCCCTTCCACTTGGGATCGCTTGGCGGAAAATGCGAGCCAATGTCGCCGTCCGCCAGTGCGCCGAGGATGGCATCGACCAGCGCATGGAGGCCGACATCGCCGTCGGAATGGGCGAGAAAGCCGCGGCTGTGCGGTACGCGGACGCCGCAAATCATCAGATGATCGCCCTCGCCAAAGGCGTGAACGTCGTAGCCGCTACCCGTCCTGACGTCGCCGAGCATGGCGCCGAGGCGGGCTTCTTCGCGGACAAAATCTTCCGGTGTCGTCAGTTTCATGTTCGCAGGATCGCCTTCAAAGGTTGCCACCGTCAATCCCGCCCATTCCGCAAGCGCCGCGTCGTCGGTGAAATCGCTGCGGCCCTCGCGCGCCGCGCGGCGATGGGCGTCGAGAATGACGTCGAAGCGAAACGCCTGCGGTGTTTGCGCGATCCGCAAGCGGGCCCGCTCCGGCGTGGCTTCAACATTTCCGCTCTCGCCGATCAGCTTGATGGTATCGGCGACCGGTATCGCAGGAACCGCTGCGCCGGTGCGTGCTGCCGCTTCGATCGCGCGCGCGATCAGTGCCGCCGTCACAAAAGGCCTTGCAGCATCGTGAATGAGAACCACATCAGGTTTTTGGCTGGCGAGCGCTTCAAGTCCGGCATGCACCGAGGCTTGACGCGTTGCTCCACCGTTCACGGGCGGCTCGTGGCGCAGTTCTCGGACGGCGTCGTTGAACATTGCCGTGTCATCCGGATTTAAAACCGGCTGCACGGCGAAGACTTGGGGATGGCGGCAAAACGGCTCCATCGCCCGGAAAATCACGGTTTTCCCGCCGATCGAGCGGTACTGTTTCGGTCCCCCCGAGCCGGCGCGAAGCCCGCGTCCGGCTGCGACAAGGATGGCTGCAGTCCGCTCAAGTTTCGGCATTGGACTTATTTACGGGCAATCAGGGTTGATGATGAGGAGCCGGTTGGCGCACTGCCCTTATCATGCTCACGCAGGAAAACAGAATGATTCCCGATTGCTGTGGGGAAAAGCATATTTTGTTGCAGTGCACTTGCAAGATCGTCAGATCTGTCTAAAGTGTAGGCATGGAGCTTGACTGCACAAGATTTGTGCTCAAAATGGAGCCCGGCAGTCGCGATGGCGCGCCTGCCAGAAAAACGAGAAGTCCGTGATCGGGTCGGAATGCTCACGCCTTAAGCCCTTGAAAATAGGCGATATCGAGATCGCCAACCGGGTGCTTCTTGCACCAATGTCTGGCATCACCGATGCACCTTTTCGACGCTTGGCCGCGGCACTTGGCGCCGGACTTGTTGTGTCCGAGATGACCGCCAGCGAGGACCTGGTCAATGGCCGCCCGATGTCGCGGCTGCGATGCGAGGCGACCGGAATTGGTCCGCATGTGGTTCAACTCGCGGGCTGCGAAGCCAACTGGATGGCGGAAGGTGCACGGATCGCCGAAGCCACCGGCGCCGAAATCATTGATATCAACATGGGCTGCCCGGCGCGGCATGTGACCGGCGGTCAGTCCGGTTCGGCATTGATGCGCGATCTTGACCACGCCGTGAGGCTGATCGAGGCCACGATTTCAGCGGTGAAAGTGCCGGTGACGTTGAAGATGCGTCTCGGCTGGGACGATCGCTCCCTCAACGCGCCAGAATTGGCGCGCCGTGCCGAGGCCGCCGGCGTGCAACTGATTTCGGTGCACGGCCGCACGCGTTGTCAGTTCTACAAGGGCGAGGCGGATTGGGGCGCAGTGCGCGCCGTCAGAGATGCGATAGGCATTCCGCTTGTCGTCAACGGCGATATCACCTCGTTCGAGAAGGCCGTGTCCGCGCTTGAGATGTCGGGCGCCGATGCGGTCATGATCGGCCGTGGCGCGCAAGGGCAGCCGTGGTTGCCCGGTCAGATCGGACGCCGCATCGAAACCGGGATCGTGGAATCCGCGCCGTCGCTCGCCGAGCAGCTCAAATACGTCCGCACCCTCTATGATGAAGTTTGCAGTCATTACGGACTGCGAATAGGCTTTCGCCACGCGCGCAAACATCTGGGCTGGGCGCTTGAAATCGCAGCCCAATGCGGTCGCGCGCCGGCCGTAAAACTCAAGACCTGGCGCGAAAAGATTCTGACATCAGACGATCCGCACCGCGTGCATCGATCCCTTGAAGATGCATTCGACGACTTTGCATGGAGCGCTGCTGCATGAACTCAGCCGCAGAACACCGCAGGCCTGTGCCGTCCGACAGCGAGGTCATCCTCAACGCATTGCCCAATCCGGTGCTGCTGGTTGCGCCCGACGGCAGGATCGTCGATGCCAACATGGCTGCGGAATCGTTTTTCGAGATTTCCACGCAATTTCTGCAGCGTCAGTCGCTCAAGGAACTTGTGCCGTTCGGCAGCCCCTTGCTGGCGCTGATCGATCAGGTGCGCTCCAGCGGCTCGCCGGTCAACGAGTACAAGGTCGATCTGGGCACGCCCCGAATGGGCGGAGATCGCCAGGTTGATCTTCACGTCGCGCCGGTCACGGAGCGGCCCGGCCATATCGTCGTGATGCTGCAGGAGCGCACCATCGCCGACAAGATGGATCGGCAACTCACGCACCGAAGTGCCGCGCGTTCGGTGATCGCACTGGCCGCGATGCTGGCGCATGAAATCAAAAATCCGCTGTCCGGTATCCGCGGTGCGGCACAGTTGCTGGAGCAGGCGGCTTCCTCGGAAGACCGCATGCTGACGCGGTTGATCTGCGATGAGGCGGACCGCATCGTCACCCTGGTCGATCGCATGGAAGTGTTCGGCGACGACCGGCCGGTGGCGCGCGGACCGGTCAACATTCATTCGGTGCTCGATCACGTCAAACGCCTGGCGCAATCGGGTTTTGCCCGCAACATCCGCTTCGTCGAAGAATACGATCCTTCGTTGCCGGCGGTGCTGGCCAATCAGGACCAGCTGATTCAGGTGTTTCTCAATCTGGTGAAGAACGCCGCCGAGGCCGTGGTCGATCTCGGCAGCGACGCGGAGATTCAGCTTACCACGGCATTCCGGCCGGGCGTTCGCCTCTCGGTGCCGGGCAAGAAATCGCGGGTGTCGTTACCGCTTGAATTCTGCGTCAAGGACAACGGTCCCGGCGTGCCGGAGGATCTGCTTCCGAACCTGTTCGATCCCTTTGTCACAACCAAGCAGACCGGTAGCGGGCTTGGCCTTGCGCTGGTGGCCAAGATCGTCGGCGATCACGGCGGAATCATCGAATGCGAGTCTCAGCCACGGAAAACCGTCTTCCGCGTGCTGCTGCCCATGTTCAGCACTACAAAAAAAATCGATCAAAGCGGCCGCGACGACGTTTCTGGGACGCCGTTGCATGCCTCACAGAATACAAGATGAGGAATACCAATGCCTGCAGGTAGTATACTTGTCGCCGACGATGATACCGCCATCCGTACGGTTCTGAATCAGGCTCTCTCGCGCGCCGGATACGAAGTTCGCCTGACGGGGAACGCCGCGACGCTGTGGCGCTGGGTAAGCCAGGGCGAGGGCGATCTGGTGATCACCGACGTCGTGATGCCCGACGAGAACGCGTTCGATCTTTTGCCGCGGATCAAGAAGATACGGCCCAATCTGCCGGTCATCGTGATGAGTGCGCAGAACACCTTCATGACAGCAATCCGTGCGTCCGAACGCGGCGCGTACGAATATCTGCCAAAGCCGTTCGACCTGAAGGAATTGATCGCCATTGTCGGCCGTGCTCTGGCGGAGCCAAAGGAGCGGGTGGCGAACTCCCCCGACGACTTCGAGTTCGACTCAATACCGCTGGTCGGCCGATCGCCGGCGATGCAGGATATCTACCGGGTGCTGGCGCGCCTGATGCAGACCGACCTCACCGTGATGATCTCTGGCGAGTCCGGCACTGGCAAGGAACTGGTCGCGCGCGCATTGCACGATTACGGCAAGCGGCGCAACGGCCCGTTCGTGGCCGTCAATATGGCGGCGATCCCGCGTGATCTCATTGAATCGGAACTGTTCGGCCATGAACGCGGCGCCTTCACTGGCGCCAACACGCGCGCCTCGGGCCGCTTCGAGCAGGCCGAAGGCGGGACGCTGTTTCTCGACGAAATCGGCGACATGCCGATGGAGGCGCAGACCCGGCTCTTGCGGGTTCTGCAACAGGGGGAATACACGACCGTCGGCGGCCGCACGCCGATCAAGACCGACGTGCGCATTGTCGCCGCGAGCAACAAGGATCTGCGCATCCTGATTCAGCAAGGTTTGTTCCGGGAGGATCTGTTCTTCCGGTTAAACGTCGTTCCGTTGCGCCTTCCCCCGCTGCGCGAGCGGATCGAGGATTTGCCCGACCTGATCCGGCACTTCTTCGCGCTCGCCGAGAAAGACGGATTGCCGCCGAAGAAGCTCGATGCCCTGGCGCTGGAACGCATGAAGCAGCATCGCTGGCCCGGCAATGTACGCGAGCTTGAAAACCTCGCACGCCGGCTCGCGGCCTTGTACCCGCAGGACGTGATCACCGGCTCGGTCATTGACGGCGAGTTGGCCCCTCCGGCGGTAACCTCGGGCGGCAGCGTTCATCATGGGGTCGACAATCTCAGCGGCGCCGTCGAGGCGTATCTGTCGTCGCATTTTTCAGGGTTCCCCAACGGTGTGCCGCCGCCGGGCCTCTACCACCGTATCCTCAAGGAAATCGAAGTGCCGCTGCTCACCGCTGCACTGGCGGCGACGCGGGGCAATCAGATTCGCGCGGCCGACCTGCTGGGCCTCAACCGCAACACGCTGCGAAAGAAAATTCGCGACCTCGACATTCAAGTTTACCGGAGCGGCAATTAACGAATCCGCAGGGTCTGAAAGGCTTTCCCTGTGTCCTTGGCGGCCTGATCCTCCGGAAATGCATGTTCCGGGGGCAATCACCGCCAAGGAATTGTCGCAATTTGGCAACATTGTGATATGTATGCATCAGTTTGCCGCCGGAACTAACTTCCGGCCGGTGGAAAGCCTTCAGCTCACCTTGCCGGAATGACCATCGCCGACACCCCAGCTGCCTCGTTCGATCCGTCGCTCGCCGAATCCAAGGGGCAATCCCTTTGGAGGTTCGTGGCGCCGTTTGCGGTCGGCGTGGCGCTCCTGTCCGCCTGCCTCACCTTTGTGGTGCTCACCGGCCTGACCCGGATTGAACCGACTCGCGAGGTGGTTCTTTCTTTCATCCTGATCAATGCGGCGACCATTCTGGTGCTGGTCAGCATCATCATCCGCGAGATCTGGCAGGTCATGCAGGCCCGGCGCCGGGGCCGGGCGGCGGCAAGGCTGCACATCCAGATCGTCAGCCTATTCTCCGTCATTGCGGTGTTGCCGGCCGTGCTGGTGGCGATCGTCGCCAATGTGACCATTGATCGCGGATTCGATCGTCTGTTTTCAGGTCCGACACGCGAGGTGATCCAGAACTCGCTGATCGTTGCGCACGCCTATATGCAGGAACACGCGCAGCTTATTCGTGGCGACATCCTGGGAATGGCGAACGATATCGCGCACGCCAGGCCTTTGTTCGACCAGGATCGCGGAACGTTTCGCGAGCTTCTGACCGCCAGCGCGGCCTCGCGCAATTTGCCGGGCGCTATGCTGATCGACAAGGATCGCAACGTCCTGGAGACCGCGCAAACCGGCATTCAGCAGGCCTTCACGACGCCGGCGCCCGAATTCCTCAGCAATATCGATGAGACCGAGCCTCAGATCGCGGTGTTCCCCGAAGCAAATTACGTCGCGGCGGTGGTCCGGCTGCGGGCGTTCAATGACACGTTCCTCTACGTCGCTCGCCTGCTCGATCCGCACGTGGTTGCGCAACTCAGGCAAACCGAGGCCAGCGTCGCTGAATATGCCGAACTCGAACAGCGCCGGCTCGGCCTGCAGGTGAACTACGCGCTGATTTTCGCGGTGATCGCCCTGACCATCCTGATGGCCTCTATCCTGATCGGTCTCAACTTCGCCAATTGGCTTGTCGCCCCGATACGGCGGCTGATGAGCGCCGCCAATATCGTCTCAACCGGCGACCTGCATGTGCAGGTGCCGGTTCACCGCTCGGAGGGCGATCTGGCCCAACTCGGCAAGACGTTCAACAAGATGACGCAGGAGTTGCGCACCCAGCGCGACGAGCTGGTGAGTGCTAGCGATCTGATCGACAGCCGTCGCCGTTTCATCGAGGCGGTATTGTCGTCGGCGAGCGCCGGCATCATCGGTGTCGATGCTTCCGGCAGCGTCGGCATCCTCAATCGCTCCGCCGAAAAACTCATCGGCCACGCCGAATCGGAGACACTCGGTCATCCGCTGTCCGACGTGCTGCCCGAACTCGACGACATGATGAAGACCGCACGGGAGGGCACGCAACGGCTGGTCCAAGGCCAGATCACCATTACTCGCGATGCTCGTGAGCGCAACCTTTCGGTTCGTGTCAGTGCCGAGCAAACCAGTCAGTCGCGCGACAGCTACATCATCACGCTCGACGACATTACGGAACTGGTCTCCGCCCAGCGAACCTCGGCATGGGCCGACGTGGCGCGCCGGATCGCGCATGAAATCAAGAATCCGCTGACGCCGATCCAGCTGTCGGCCGAACGCATTCGCCGCAAGTTTGGCAAAGTCATCACCGAGGACAAAGCCATCTTCGAGCAATGCACTGATACCATTGTGCGGCAAGTCGACGACATCAGGCGGATGGTCGATGAGTTCTCGCGTTTCGCGCGGATGCCCAAGCCCGTGATCGAAGGCGAGGACGTCGCCGACACCGTGCGCCAGGTAGTGTTCCTGATGCGGGTGGGGCATCCCGACATCGATATCGAAGCCGAGATCAAGGACGAGCCGATGCGGGCGCAGTTCGACCGGCGACTGATTTCGCAGGCACTGACCAACATCATCAAGAACGCGACCGAAGCGATCGAGGCGGTCCCTGGGGAGGAACTCGGCAGGGGTCGTATTGATGTCATCGCCGCGCGCGACAACGACGACCTCGTGATCGACGTCATCGACAACGGTATCGGCCTGCCGAAGGTAGGCCGGGCACGTTTGCTCGAACCCTACGTCACGACACGCGAAAAGGGCACCGGCCTTGGTCTCGCCATTGTCGGCCGCGTTCTGGAAGATCACGGCGGCCGGATCGAACTCAACGATGCCGCGGACATCCGGCCGGGCGTGCGCGGGGCCTGGGTGCGGTTGCGGTTTGCCATATCGGGTCTTGCCCCGACCGTCGAAGCGAAAGGACCGGTTCATGAAACAAAACAACCGGCATCCGAAACCACCGAGCCAGCAGACGCGACGAACAATGAAACAAAAATCAAAGCCGCTACAGGCAATTGACAAAGCAGGCGTGATCCATGGCGAATGACATTCTGATTGTCGATGATGAAGCCGATATTCGCGACTTGGTCGCGGGCATTCTCGATGACGAGGGCTTCACCACCCGCACCGCCCGCGACAGCGAATCCGCCTTGGCGGAAATCGCTGTTCGCCGTCCGAATCTGGTGTTTCTCGACATCTGGCTGCAAGGCAGCAAGCTCGATGGTCTGCAGTTGCTGGAGCAGATAAAGCGGGATCACGCCGACGTGCCTGTGGTGATGATTTCCGGGCACGGCAATATCGAAACCGCGGTCGCTGCGATCAAGCGCGGCGCCTACGACTTTATCGAAAAGCCGTTCAAGTCCGATCGGCTCATTCTGGTGGCGACCCGGGCGCTGGAGACATCGCGCCTGAAACGCGAAGTGAAGGAACTCAAGCAACTCGCACCGGCGGCGAGCGTCCTCACCGGACGCTCCGCCTGCATGAATCAATTACGCCAGACCATCGACCGCGCCGCCAAGGCCAATAGCCGTATCCTGATCGTCGGTCCCTCCGGCGCCGGGAAAGAATTGGCGGCGCGCACGCTGCACAACGCCTCAAGTCGTGCCGAGGGCCCATTCGTCGTCATCAACGCGGCGGCGATTACGCCGGAGCGTATGGAGATCGAGCTGTTCGGGATCGAGCAGTCCAATGGCGAGCATCAACGCAAGGCCGGTGCGCTGGAAGAAGCCCATGGCGGCACCCTGTTCATCGACGAAATCGGCGACATGCCGCGTGAAACCCAGAACAAGATCCTGCGGGTGCTGGTCGATCAGACCTTCCAGCGGGCAGGGGGCACCACCAAGGTGAATGTGGACGTGCGTATCGTCTCCTCGACGGCGCGCAACCTGGAAGAGGAGATCGCGGAAGGGCGATTCCGCGAGGATCTCTATCATCGGCTGTCGGTGGTGCCGATCCGCGTGCCGCCGCTGTCGGAGCGGCGCGAGGACATTCCCGAGCTGATCGACTATTTTATGGATCAGATATCGCTCGCGACCGGCCTGCCGAAACGTCAGATCGGCCAGGACGCGATGGCGGTATTACAATCGCACGTCTGGCCCGGAAATGTCCGGCAGCTTCGCAACAATGTCGAGCGCGTGATGATTCTGGCGGGTGGCGGTCCCGAGGTCATCATCACCGCCGATATGTTGCCGCAGGACGTCGGCTCGATGGTGCCGGCGATGCCGACCAGCAATAATGGCGAGCACATCATGGGCTTGCCCCTGCGTGAGGCGCGCGAGGTGTTCGAACGCGACTACCTGATCGCCCAGATCAGCCGTTTCTCCGGCAACATCTCGCGGACGGCGGAATTCGTCGGCATGGAGCGCTCGGCGCTGCATCGCAAGCTCAAGGCGCTGGGCGTCGGCTGAGCGATATTTCTTGCATTTTGCACGAGAGATTCACCGCTTTTCCGGGTTTTACGGAGAAATGAGCCTCTGTTCGGCGTGGCTGGTGCGGAAACCGGCTTGCCTAAGAAGCGCGCCTGTCCTCTAATCACGCTGCCGTGCACCCGGAGGGGGATCTCAGGGGAAGCCGGCGGCCGGGGAGGCTCCTCAAGAAAGCTGCATCCGGTCCAATAAAAAGAAGCAAACAAGAATGCGGGATAAAAACAATGGCGGCAGACCGCGCACAAAATCTACAGGACACCTTCCTTAATCACGTTCGAAAAACCAAAACGCCACTGACGATTTTTCTGGTCAATGGAGTGAAGCTGCAGGGGATCGTCACCTGGTTCGACAATTTCTGCCTGCTGCTTCGGCGCGACGGTCATTCGCAGCTTGTCTACAAGCATGCGATCTCGACCATCATGCCGGGCGCTCCGATCCAGTTGTTCGAAGGCGGCGAGGATGCTCCGGCTTGAGAGTGATCTGATTGGAACCCCGACATCTGGAAGGGGGCGCCGACCGTCCCAGGTCGGCAGCGGATAAAGAAACCGGGCGAGTGATCGTCATCGGTCCGTATTTGCGCGTGCGCCGCGGCGACCCCGAGGCGCAAGCGGACCCGCTTGCCATACGCGATTTCGAGGCGCGGCTTGAGGAAGCCAAAGGTCTGGCACGCGCCATTGACCTTACGATCGCCGATGCGCTGATTGCGCCGGTCAGCCAGATTCGCCCCGCGACCTATCTTGGCAAGGGCAAGGTCGAGGAGATCGTCGGGCTCATCACCGGTCACGAGATCGAATTGGTGGTGATGGATTGCGCGCTGTCGCCGATTCAACAGCGCAATCTCGAAAAGGCCTGGAACACAAAAGTTCTCGACCGCACCGGGCTGATCCTCGAAATCTTCGGCCGCCGCGCCAAGACCAAGGAAGGTGCCTTGCAGGTCGAACTGGCGCACCTGAATTATCAGCGCAGCCGCCTGGTGCGGTCATGGACCCATCTGGAGCGGCAGCGCGGCGGATTCGGCTTCATGGGAGGCCCCGGTGAAACCCAGATCGAGGCCGACCGCCGGCTGATTGGCGAGCGCATCACGCGGCTTGAGAACGAAATCAAGAAAGTTCAGGCGACGCGGCGGCTGCACCGCGCCGGTCGGCAGCGGGTGCCGTATCGGGTCGTGGCGCTGGTCGGCTACACCAACGCCGGCAAGTCGACGCTGTTCAACCGCCTGACCCGCGCCGACGTCCAGGCCGCCGACATGCTGTTCGCGACGCTCGACCCAACCTTGCGCGCGCTCAGCCTGCCGCATGGCGGCAAGGCGATGCTGTCGGACACGGTGGGCTTCATCTCCAACCTGCCGACGCAACTGGTTGCGGCGTTTCGTGCGACGCTGGAGGAGGTGCTGGAAGCCGACGTCATTCTTCACATCCGCGACATCTCGCATGAAGATGCGGAAGCGCAGCAGCGCGACGTCGACACCGTGCTGCGGCAGCTGGGCATCGACCCGGATGCGGGCCAGCGGATTCTCGAAGTCTGGAACAAGATCGATCGCTTCGACCCGGAGGAACGCGAAAACCTTGGGAATATCGCGGCCCGCCGCCCGCCCGAGCGTCCGTGCTTCCTGGTGTCCGCGGAGACCGGGGAGGGTATCGATGAACTCCTCGCCGCGATCGAAGGGCGACTTGCGGCCACACGCATGACGCTGGATCTGTCGATCGACGCGTCCGACGGCGCTGGCATCAGCTGGCTGCATCGCAATTCGGAAATCCTCAACAAGGAATTTCACGACGGCCGCTATGCCATGACGGTGCGCGTCGATGAGACCAAGCGCGACATCGTTGTCAACCGCTTCGAGGCGGTGCCGCACGTGGTTTCATGAACTCGCTGCCGTTTCCGCGTGCGCGGGGACGAGACGCTGAGAAAAATCTCTATTCCTTCGTCTTCGCCTCGTTCCACAGCGCGTCCATTTCATCGAGCGAGGCGTCCTCGGGCGAACGCCCTTGTGCCGCAAGTGTTCGTTCGATGTAGCCGAAGCGGCGTTCGAATTTGGCGTTGGTGCTGCGCAATGCAAGGTCCGGATCGGTACCGATGTGCCGCGCCAGATTGACGAGCGCGAACAGCAAATCGCCGGTTTCGTCACGAAGTTCATCGGCGTCGCCGCGATCGAGCGCAGCTTCGATCTCGTCCGCCTCCTCGCGAATTTTGTGCAGCACCGCGCGCGGATCGTTCCAGTCGAAGCCGACGCTTGAGGCCTTGCGCTGCAATTCCATCGCCTGCGTCAGCGCCGGTTGCCCCGCCTTGACACCTGACAGCAACGATTTGTGGGAAATCTGTTCGTCGGGCCGGCGCGCCGCGCGTTCGGCCTTTTCCTCGGCCTTGATGCGGTCCCATGCGCCTTTCACGTCGGAAGGCGTCAATCGCCCGTCCTTGTCGGCGAAGACATGCGGATGCCGTCGAATCATCTTGGCGGTGATGGCCTCGACCACGTCGCCGAACGCGAACGCATTTTGTTCCTCCGCCATGCGGGCATGAAACACCACTTGCAGCAGAAGATCGCCGAGTTCGTCCCGCAAATCGTCGAGGTCGCCGCGGGCGATGGCATCGGTGACTTCATAGGCCTCCTCGATGGTGTAGGGGGCGATGGTCGCGAAATTCTGTTCGATATCCCATGGGCAGCCACTGCCGGGCGCTCGTAGCCGCGCCATGATATCGAGCAGGCGGGAGATGTCGCGGGAAGGGGGCATCGTTCACCAGTCTGTTGAGACCAGGCTTTTATGGCGCAGGACGCTTGCCCATCCTAGTGAAACGAGGTGGATAGACGCCATTTCCACCAATTGGCCTGTGGATCGATGGGTGCTAAGCGCACCGTATGAGTGACCATTTGCAAACCGAGACCGCACTGGTGCTGTTCTCCGGCGGCCAGGATTCCGCCACCTGCCTGGCGTGGGCGCTGCAGCGCTTTGCGCATGTCGAAATGCTCGGCTTCAACTACGGGCAGCGTCACGCCATCGAGCTCGAATGCCGTGACCGTCTGCTCGGGGGCATCAAAGCGCTGCGTGCTGATTGGGCCGCCAAACTGGGCGAAAACCACACTTTGGACATCCCGACCCTGGCCACGATTTCCGACACCGCATTGACGCGCGATGTGGCAATCGCGATGGGCGAGGACGGTCTGCCCAACACCTTCGTTCCCGGCCGCAACCTGGTGTTTTTGACCTTTGCGGCCGCGTTGGCCTACCGGCGCGGCATCGGTCACATCATCGGCGGGATGTGCGAGACCGATTATTCCGGCTATCCGGATTGCCGCCATGAAACCATCAGGGCGCTGCAGGTGGCGCTCAATCTCGGCATGAACAAGCAGTTCGAATTCCACACGCCGCTGATGTGGCTGGATAAAGCCAGCACATGGAAGCTGGCGAATGATCTCGGCGGGACAGGGCTGGTCGACCTGATCCGCGAGCATTCGCACACTTGCTATCTCGGCGAACGCGGCGCGCGTCATGCCTGGGGCTATGGCTGCGGCGAGTGTCCGGCCTGTGCGTTGCGCGCCAGAGGATGGCGGGAATACGCGGCCGGCGCGAGCTAGCTAGCTTCCAAAATCCTCCGGCTTCAACTCGATCGGCGACCCGTGCGGCGTGCGGTCTGCGGCGTGGTCCCAAGCTTCACGATAACGGTACAGAGTTTCGGAGGTCGCAACGCCTTTCGCTGAAATCAACCTTTCCAGCGTTGCAAGCCAGTGCCGGTAATAGGTCTCGCCGGTGTCGGCATCGCCGTTGGCCTGCGCATGTTTGATTTCGTCGGCAAGCGTTTGCGCCCATTCATTCCAGGTGAACAACCCACGCGCATGCAGCGCGAGCGCCATCGCGAAAGCCTGCGCTTCCCAGGGTTCGCGAAACACCGGTCCGTCGGCGTCGCGCGGAATGCCGGGTACGGCGCGGGCGGCGTCATGGGCGGCTTGCGCATTGTGTGACATCAGGTCCGCTCCAGATACGGTTCCCAAGCGTCGACCGACACCATCAGGTTTGCATCGGACCCGTCGCCCCACAATTCGCGGCCGTCGAATCTCACCGTGTACAGCCATTGCGGATTTTCACCGGCGCCGGTGGCGTTGCTGTCCGGAAAGACATGGCAGCCCAACACCCGTTCGATCGTTCCGACGTGACCGCGCACGTAGAGGGGAAGGCGGGTGTGGGTCGGCGGATGGATCGTCTTCGCACGGACGCGGTCGCCGACAGTGAAGAGAGCCGGGCTCGTGGCGTCGCGCTCGGTCGGTCCGCCCCGATGCAGCACCAGGGCGACGTCGTCGGGCGTGAGGATCTTCGCCACCGGCTTGGCCGGATGGAGCGGCTTTCCGGCATCGAGTTCGTCCGATGCGATCAAGCCGCGCTCCAGCATCAGCCGCTCGAGGCCCGCGAGCCAGATCTGGTAATAACTCATGCCGAGATAGTCCTCGGGCGGACGATCCTCGCGGGCGAAGCGCGACATGTCGATGTTCCAGCCGCCGGGCATTCCCATCGCCAGCGTGATCGCGAGCGCCCGGCGTTCCCATTCGGCGTGAAATACGGGCTCATCCGGCTCGGGCACCACAGGGCCATACCCCGCGACGCCGCCCATATCGTGCGCGCCATCCATCAGGCGACCTCATGCGGCTGTTTCGGCAATCCGGTACCGATCATGCTGTCGCGTGTGACAAGGTCAGCAAGGCGCTCCTCGCTCCAGCCCTCGGTGCCGACAGGGCGCAACGGCAACACGAGGTAGCGGATTTCGGCGGTCGAATCCCACACGCGAATGCTCGTACCTTCCGGCAGCTCAAACCCGAAATCCCGGAGCACGCCGCGCGGATCGTTCACCGCCTTGGCGCGATAGGGCGCGGATTTGTACCAAACCGGCGGCAACCCGAGCACCGGCCACGGATAACACGAGCACAATGTGCAGACGACCATGTTGTGCAGGTGAGGGGTGTTTTCGACCACCACGAGGTGCTCGCCTTGGCGACCGGCATAGCCGAGTTCGGCGATCGCCGGCGTGGCGTCTTTGAGCAGGCGGGCGCGATAGGCTGGATCGGCCCATGCGTGAGCGACCACGCGGGCGCCGTTGCGCGGTCCGACCTTGGTTTCGTAGGTTTCGACCAAAAGATCGAGCGCGGCCGGATCGATATAGCCTTTTTCGGTCAGAATGGTCTCAAGCGCGCGCACGCGCAATTCGGTCTCGGATAATTCCGAATGGTCGTGGTGGTGGTGGTGGTGGTCGTGAGTCATCATGAGGCGAGAATAGTCGCAACGAGCGGTCTGTGTCGAGACGGGCCGGCGTTCCCGCACGGGCTGAGCCGCATCGCATCGGGCCGCGATGGCGCGTCGCTTGGTGGGCATTGGCAAGGGCACTATTGCCGTTGACAACCTGACCGTCGTTTGCGGGAGATGATCTGCACGGCATCGAGGGGCCCAGCTTCAGGGGGAGCGTTGTGACGACGATCAATTGCGATATGGGCGAAGCGTTCGGCATCTATCGAATGGGCGACGACGAGGCGCTCATGCCGCTCGTTTCGGTGGCCAATGTCGCGTGTGGATTCCACGCCTCGGACTTCAACCACATGCGCAAGACGGTGCGTCTGGCCAAGCAGCACGGCGTCAAGGTCGGCGCCCATCCATCATTCCCCGATCTTCAGGGGTTCGGCCGCCGTGAGATGAAAATGTCGGGCGACGAACTGACCAACTGCATCATCTATCAGGTGGGGGCGCTCAAAGGTTTCCTCGAAGCCGAAGACGTGGTGCTCAACCACATCAAGCCCCACGGCTCGCTGTACGGCATGGCGGCACGGAGCGAAGCCGTGGCCGAGGCGATCTGCGATGCGGCGGATGTTTTCAAGGTTCCGCTGATGGGGATGATCGGGACCCAGCAGGAGATTGTTTACAAGGCTCGCGGCCACGCGTTCATCGCGGAATATTATGCCGATCTCGGGTATAATGACGACGGCACCCTGATCATCACGCGCGAACATAAAGCCGTCGATCCGACCGAGGCCGCGTCCCGTTGTTTGCGCGCCATGGCCGAGGGCAAGACCAAGAGCATCCATGGGCGGGATGTGTCGGTGGGGGCCGATTCCATCTGCATCCATTCCGATACGCCGAACGCCGTCGAAGTCGCCCGCGCCGTGCGCGACGCATTGGTGTCTCGCCGCAAACCTTAAAGGGGCACTGACCTGTCGCAGGGGACGAAGCGTATGGTTGGACGATCGGCTACCGATCAACCGGCTACTACGCTTTTCAATCCAGTTGCCCTATCCAATAACAGAAATGCGCCTTATTATTAGGTAGTCATATATTTAATAATAAGAGATGCGGCTGTGACGAGCTTTGGTGCCTACGACGCGCGCACCGAACTCGGCATCCGCACCGACAAGTCCTTCGCGCAATCGGACGGCATCCTGACGCTGCGCGGCCGCTTCGCCTGGGCGCATGACTTCGACCCGGACCGCTCGATCGGGGCCACCTTCCAGTCGCTGCCGGGGGCGAGCTTCGTCGTCAACGGCGCGGCGCAGGCTTCCAACTCCGCGCTCACCACGGCCTCGATCGAGAAGAAATGGAGAAACGGCTGGTCGGCGGCCACGACCTTCGAAGGCGAGTTCTCGAACGTGACAAGCAGCTACGCGGGTAAAGGCGTGGTGCGGTACAATTGGTGAAAAGCGAGTAGGGCGGGTTTAAGCCGAAAGGCGTAACCCGCCCGCCGATTTGTCGCCGGTGAATGGCGGATTACGCCTTCGGCTCCAACCCGCCCTACGATCTGGTGCCTGACGGGCAAATCACTAAATTCTGTACAGTACCTTTCGCAAAAATATTCTTGTTCGCGCTTCACCCAAATCACTTCATAACCCCCGCCGTCTCGTTCCCACATGAGGGGCGCTCGCGATCGTCACGGACGTTGGGAACGGGATGCGGTGGACGCGATCGGTGCTTCTGACGAGGGCGCTGACGCGGACGGTGAAGTCGTGTGGTTCTGACGCCCCGACGCTGGCGTCAAGTGGCGACAATGCTTGCGCATTGCGCTTACGACAGTGACAAAAAAGCCCGGTCGCTGGGAAGAGCACGAAGGAACCCGTTAAAACCATTGCGTAGGGAATGCCGGGTGATCTCGGCTGAACCTGTGGCGACTACTCGTGTGCTTTCTACCTTTGCACACGAGGCTATGGGTGCGGCCAGCACCCGGCATTCCCTGCGCCCTCCGATTTTCTGGGCGAAGAATACATGCACAGCTCGGGCGTTTCGCGCTGCGGGAAGGCGGATGCGCGTCCAACCATCGTCGCCGGACGAAGCACGACGTCTGGCGGAATCTTGTTGGCTCCGTAGTCGATTCGCATAAGGTATATTATGGAATATTTTTATACATGAAGTTTCAGATACTTGTATCTAAATCCTTCTGTTTCACCCTAACTGGAAGTGTTGACGCCTGGCTTTCGCCGTTTGCGTCTCCATGCCGTCTGCTTTCCAGCGTCAGTTCGCACGTCGCTCGGCGTGTGGCAGTGAAGCAAAGATTCCGCGACATCCGCCAGCATCAGAAACTCCGCAGGCCTGGGCCATCGCCGACGTCGAGGGCGTTGCGATCACGCCGCCGCGGGCGTGGCACGAAAGCTGGATCGCGGAATGCTTGGTATTTCTCTCGAAAGCAGGCAATAAGCCATCAAAGGCGGATGACCCGGCGGTGACTGGGGCTGTATGATATAATCAAGAACAATCAGGGAGGCTACAGATGAGCTTTTCACGACGCGCGCTACTCAAGGCGTCCGCTGCGTCAGCGGTTCTGGGCGGCATCGGCGCGCCGTTTGTCGCGCGTGCCGCGCAGGCCGAATTTACCTACAAATTTGCCAATAATCTGCCGGACGCGCACCCGCTGAACATCCGTGCCAAGGAAATGTCGGCGACGATCAAAACCGAAACTCAGGGCCGCGTTGACATTCAGATCTTTCCGAACAACCAGCTTGGTGCCGACACCGACGTGTTGAGCCAGCTCCGCTCGGGCGGCGTGGAATTCTTCACAATGTCGGGCCTGATCCTGGCGACCCTTGTCCCGGCCGCATCGATCAACGGGATGGGTTTCGCGTTCCCCGACTATGACACGGTCTGGAAGGCCATGGACGGCGAGCTCGGCGCGTATGTGCGCAAGGAAGTCGCCAAAGCCAATATCGTGGCGATGGAAAAAATCTGGGACAACGGCTTTCGACAGACCACCTCCTCGACCCGACCGATTACCGGACCCGACGACTACAAAGGCTTCAAGATTCGCGTCCCGGTCTCGCCGCTGTGGACCTCGATGTTCAAGGCGTTCGATGCGGCACCGGCTTCTATCAATTTCAGCGAGGTCTATTCGGCCTTGCAGACGAGGATCGTCGAAGGCCAGGAAAACCCGCTGGCCTTGATTTCCACGGCGAAGCTTTACGAGGTCCAGAAATATTGTTCGCTGACCAACCACATGTGGGATGGCTACTGGTTCCTGGCCAACCGCCGGGCCTGGGAAGCGCTTCCAGACGATATCCGAAGCATCGTGGGCAGAAACATCAACGCCGCGGCCGTCAATGCCCGCGTCGATACCGCAAAGCTCAATGCGACCGTGCGCGCGGAGCTTGCGGCCGAGGGGCTTGTCTTCAACCAGCCGGATGTCGCGCCGTTCCGGGAGAAGCTTCGCGCCGCCGGCTTCTATTCAGAATGGAAAGGAAAGTACGGCGATGAGGCATGGGCCTTGCTGGAGAAATCCGTAGGTAAGTTGTCCTGACGGATTGATTGCTCAGGAATGCCGAGGGATCGCTATGGCTCAAAATGAAGTTTCGCAAGTCGCGGCCGGCGAGGCGATGTCCCCTCGCCGCCGCTCGGCTGTGGCCTCGCTCGAAGCCTTTTTCGGCATGCTCGTCGAAATTCCGGCGGCGTTTCTGGTCGTCGCCGAGATCGTCATTCTGTTCGCGGGCGTGGTGGCCCGCTACGGCCTGCACCGTCCCTTGATCTGGTCGGACGAACTGGCGTCGATCCTGTTTCTCTGGTTGGCGATGTTCGGCGCTGCGGTCGCGTTTCGCCGGTCGGAGCACATGCGAATGACCGCCATCGTGGCCGGCGTGAAACCCTCGATGCGGGCCTATCTCGACGTGGTCGCGACCTGCGCCGCGCTGGCCTTTTTGCTTCTGATTGCCTGGCCTTCTTACGAATACGCCTATGAGGAAAGTTTTATCACGACGCCGGCGCTGCAAATCCCCAATTTCTGGCGAGCGGCGGCCTTGCCGGTCGGTATTTGCCTGATGGCGTTGTTTGCGGTTCTGCGCTTGGCGCGAACCGGCGACATCAGGCTGGTGCTGCGCGCCGTGCTGTCGGTTGCATTGCTGATGGCGGTTTTCTGGCTGGCGATGCCGTGGCTGCGGCCGCTCGGCAATATCAATCTCCTCATCTTCTTTGTCGGTGTGGTCGGCTTCTGCGTGTTTGCGGGCGTGCCGATCGCGTTCGCGTTCGGACTGGCGATTTTCGGGTATCTGGCGCTGACGACGCACACGCCGCTGATCGTGCTGGTCGGCCGTATGGACGAGGGCATGAGTCACCTGATCCTGCTCTCGGTTCCCCTGTTCGTGTTCCTTGGACTGTTGATCGAGATGACCGGCATGGCACGCGCCATGGTGGCTTTTCTGGCAAGTCTGCTCGGCCACGTGCGCGGCGGCCTGCATTATGTCCTGGTCGGCGCGATGTATCTGGTCTCGGGGATTTCCGGATCGAAGGCCGCCGACATGGCGGCGGTGGCCCCGGTGCTGTTTCCCGAAATGAGGGCGCGGGGCGCCAAGGCCGGCGATCTCGTCGCCCTGCTCGCGGCCACCGGGGCGCAGACCGAAACCGTTCCGCCGAGCCTCGTGCTGATTACCATCGGTTCGGTGACCGGCGTGTCGATTTCGGCGCTGTTTACCGGCGGTTTGCTGCCGGGCGTGGTGCTGGCGATCACGCTGTCGGCCTTGGTATGGTGGCGCTATCGCGGCGAGGACCTCAGCCACGTCAAGAGAGCCGACCTCGGCCAGGTCGGCAGGTCTTTCGTTTTCGCCCTGCCCGCGTTGGCGCTGCCGTTCGTCATCCGCACCGCCGTCGTCGAGGGGGTCGCAACCGCCACCGAAGTGTCCACCATCGGCATCGTTTATGGGGTGGTCGTCGGCCTTTTGATCTATCGCCGCTTCGACTGGCGGCGGCTGGTGCCG
The DNA here is from genome assembly GCA_963814615.1 of uncultured Alphaproteobacteria bacterium. Lineage (GTDB taxonomy): Bacteria > Pseudomonadota > Alphaproteobacteria > Rhizobiales > Xanthobacteraceae > Bradyrhizobium. The sequence goes on from CAWFDN010000003.1 coordinate 346,462, forward strand.
ATGCTGGTGGAGACAGCGTGCCTGTCGGGTGCAATCCTGCTCATCATCGGCACAGCGACCGGCATGGCCTGGGGCTTGACCCAATCCGGCTTTTCACGCGCGCTGGCCGCCGCGATGACCGGCCTGCCCGGTGGCTCCGCGACCTTCATCGTGGTATCGATCTTGGCTTTCATGGTGTTGGGCAGTGTGCTCGAGGGCATTCCGGCGATCGTGCTGTTCGGGCCGCTCTTGTTCCCGATTGCACGGGCGGTCGGCGTTCACGAGGTCCATTATGCGATGATCATCATCCTCGCGATGGGCATCGGACTGTTCGCTCCGCCGTTCGGCGTGGGTTATTATGCGGCTTGCGCGATCGGGCGCGTGGACCCCGCCGAAGGCATCAGGCCGATCTGGGGCTATCTGCTGGCGCTGCTGGTGGGCCTGATCGTCGTGGCGATATTCCCTTGGATATCGATCGGATTCCTGTAAGCGGCAAGCAAGGGAGGTTGCCGATGGGTGGGCCGCAAAACCAATACGATCTCGGTTTGGACAAAACGCCCGCCAACTTCGTCGCCCTGACGCCGTTGAGCTTCCTTGCGCGCAGCGCCGCCGTCTATCCCGATCATGTCAGCACGGTTTATGAGGATCGTGGTTTCACCTGGTCGCAGACCTATGCGCGCTGCCGGCGTTTCGCGTCGTTCCTTGCGGGGCGTAACATCTGTCATGGCGATACCGTCGCGGCGATGCTACCGAACATCCCCGCGATGAACGAAGTACATTTTGCGGTCCCGATGGCAGGCGCCGTGCTCCACGCGCTCAACATCCGGCTCGATGCCTCCTCGATCGCCTTCCAGCTCGATCACGGCGGCGCCAAGGTCATTCTCGTCGACCCGGAATTTTCAGGCGTCATCGCCGAGGCCCTGACGCTGATGAAGGGTCCAAAACCTTTCGTCATCGATGTCGACGATGCGGTTTTCGCGGGCGGAAAACGCATCGGCGAGATCGAATACGAAGAGGCGCTGTCCCACGGCGATGAGGCTTTCACCGCACGATTGCCGCAGGACGAATGGGACGCGATCGCACTTAGTTATACTTCCGGGACCACGGGCAATCCCAAGGGCGTGGTGACCCATCACCGCGGCGCCTACCTCAACGCCGTGAGCAACATCCTCGCCGGCAATCTCGGCCAGCACCCGGTCTATCTCTGGACCCTGCCGATGTTCCACTGCAATGGCTGGTGTTTTCCGTGGACCGCCGCGGCGGCGGCGGGCGTCAATGTTTGCCTCCGCAAGGTCGAGCCCAGCAAAATTTTCGAGTTGATCAAAAAGCACAGCGTCACCCATATGTGCGGCGCGCCGATCGTCTACAACACGCTGATCAACGCACCGGATGCGCCGAAAGGCAACGCCGTGCGGTCCGTCGTTGGCTTGATTGCGGGCGCGGCACCCCCGGTTGCGGTGCTGGAAGGCGCCGAAAGCATCGGCATCAAGCTCACGCATGTCTATGGCCTGACCGAAGTCTATGGTCCGGCGTCGGTTTGTGCGGAGCAGCCGGGCTGGGATGATTTGCCCGCCGATCAACGCGCCCAACTGAAGCGCCGGCAGGGGGTGCCCTACCCGCTGCAGGAAGCCGTCACCGTGATCGATCCGGAAACCATGCGCGAGGTGCCGCGCGACGGCGAGACCATCGGCGAAGTGATGTTCCGCGGCAATATCGTGATGAAGGGTTATCTCAAGAACGAGAAGGCCACGAGGGAAGCCTTTGCCGGCGGTTGGTTTCACACCGGCGATCTCGGCGTGCTCGATCAAGACGGCTACGTCATCATCAAGGATCGTTCCAAGGACATCATCATCTCCGGCGGCGAGAACATCTCCTCGGTCGAGGTCGAGGACGTGCTCTACAAGCACCCCGCGGTGCTGTTCGCCGCCGTGGTCGCGAAACCAGATCCGAAGTGGGGCGAGGTGCCCTGCGCATTCGTCGAACTGAAAGAAAACGCGCAAACGACCGAAGCCGAGATCATCGCGTTCTGCCGCGCGCAGATGTCCGGGTTCAAGACGCCGAAGGCCGTGGTGTTCGGACCTCTCCCGAAGACCTCCACGGGCAAGATTCAGAAATTCATGCTGCGCAACCAGCTCAATTCGGCAACGGCGATTTCGGCTTGAGGCTTTCCGTTTGGAACGAAAGCAGACTGGATTGCTTCGCTCCGCGCAATGAGGCTCACGGCTCCGACATCAGTCGCATGCCGTCATAAGCCGGGATGACGTTCGGCGGCAGGCTCTGATGCAACACCTCGTAATCCAGATCGGAATGCATGTTGGTGATGACGGCGCGGCGAGGCTTGAAGCGGTCGATCCACGCCAGCGCTTCGTTGAGGCTGAAGTGGCTGGGATGCCCGGTGTAACGCAGCCCGTCGATGATCCAGAGATCGAGGTTTTCGAGCTGAGACCAGCTTTCGGCCGGGATGTCGTTGACGTCAGGCGTATAGGCGGCGTCGCCGATGCGATAACCGAGCGCTGGAATCTGGCCGTGCTGCACCAGGAAGGCAGACATGGCCACGGCGCCGCCCTTCCCTTCGATGCTGCGGTTTTCGCCGGCTTCCATGGCGTGATGGTCCAGGATCGGCGGATAGTCGCTGCCCGGCGGCGACACGAAACAGTAGGAGAACCGCAACAGAATATGATCGGCGGTCGATTGGTTCAGGTAGACCGGAATCCGCCTGCGCTGGTGAATCACGACCGAGCGAAGGTCGTCGATGCCATGAGTTTGGTCGGCATGCTCGTGGGTCAGAAACACCGCGTCGATGTGATCGACCTCAGCGTCGATCAACTGCTCGCGCAGATCGGGCGAGGTGTCGATCAGGATGCGCGTCACGCCGTCATCGGATTGACGCTCCACCAGCAATGAACAGCGGCGGCGGCGATTTTTGGGATTTTTGGGATCGCAGGCGCCCCATCCGAGTGCAGGACGCGGCACGCCGGCCGAGGAGCCGCAGCCGAGAATGGTCAGCGTCAGCGTCATGCGGGGGTGTCTGCATGCGGCACTTTATCAAACAGGCGGAAGAAATTCTCCGTAGTTTGACGTGAAATCTCATCCAGCGAAACCCCTCGCGTTTCGGCCAGCACCTTGGCGGTTTCAACGACGTAAGACGGTTCGTTGCGCTTGCCGCGAAATTTACCGGGTGCCAGATACGGCGCGTCGGTCTCCACCATGATGCGATCGGCCGGAAGCTCGGCCGCGAGATCGCGCAAGGCTTGCGAGTTCTTGAACGTCAGAATACCCGTGAATGAAATCGAAAGACCCAGAGCGATCGCCTTCATCGCAAGGTCCCGCCCGCCGGTATAGCAATGCAGCACGGCGCGAAACGAGCCTTTGGCCATTTCGTCTTCGAGGATGCGGCCGCAATCGTCGTCGGCTTCGCGGGTATGAATCACCAACGGCAGACCGGTCGCGCGCGCCGCGGCGATGTGCGCACGAAAGCCGCGTTCTTGCGCCTCTCGCGAGCCGTGCTGGTAGAAGTAATCCAGCCCTGCCTCGCCGAGTGCCGCCACTTTGGGATGGCGCGTCAGTTCGATCAATTCGTCGGCCGGAATCCCGTCTTCTTCGTCGGCCTGATGCGGATGGGTGCCGACCGAGCAATAGACGTTGGGAAACCGCTCTGTTATCGCCAGCAACGCACCAAGACGCCGCACCCGCGTCGAGATGGTGACGATGCGCCCGATGCCTGCGGCCTCCGCCCTCGCCACGATGGCGTCGAGATCGTCGGCGAAGTCCGGAAAATCGAGATGGCAATGGCTGTCGACAAGCATCGTATTCCAATCCGTCAGGCCGCGCTCGGTTCGATATAGCGGGGGAAGATTCCGCTCGGCGCCGGCAGCGTGGTGCCAGGCTTGATGCGGCTCGTGCCGCCCAATGCCGTGAAATCCCGCTGGTCGGCGGGAACGCCGAGAATGTCGAGCAGCTTGGCGGAAGACTCCGGCATTGCGGGTTGCGTCAGGATGGCGATCTGCCGGACGACTTCTGCGGTCACATACAATACCGTGCGCTGTCTTTGCGGATCGGTTTTCGCCAGCGCCCACGGCGCCTCGCCGGCGAAATAGCGATTGGCCTCCGCTACCACGGCCCAGACCGCATTGAGCGCCTGGTGAATTTGCTGGGTCGCCATCGCGCTCCGCGCCAATCCGATCATGCCGTCGGCCTGCGCGAGAATCGCCTTGTCGTTGTCGCTGAAAGCGCTGGGCTCCGGCAACACGCCGCCGAGTTGCTTTGCGATCATCGACAATGAGCGCTGCGCCAGATTGCCGAGATCGTTGGCAAGATCGGCATTGATGCGCGCGACGATCGCTTCGTGATTGTAGCTGCCGTCCTGCCCGAACGGGACCTCGCGCAAAAAGAAGTAGCGCATCTGGTCGACGCCGTATTGGTCGGCGAGATTGAAGGGATCGACGACGTTGCCGACCGATTTCGACATCTTCTCGCCGCGGTTGAACAGGAAACCGTGGGCGTAGATGCGCTTTTGCACCGGAATGCCCGCCGACATCAGGAACGCCGGCCAGTACACCGCGTGAAAACGAATGATGTCTTTGCCGATGATGTGCACGTCCGCCGGCCAGTAGCGCCAGTTCGGGTCATTCTCGTTAGGAAAACCGACGCCGGTGATGTAGTTGGTCAAGGCGTCGACCCAGACATACATGACGTGTTCGGGATCGCCGGGAACCTTGACGCCCCAATCGAACGTGGTTCGCGAAATCGACAAATCCCGCAACCCGCTTTTGACGAAACTGACAACTTCGTTCTTGCGCGAGTCCGGCCCGATGAAATCCGGCTGGCGCTCATAGAGCGCCAGAAGCCTGTCTTGATAGGCAGAGAGCTTGAAGAAGTAACTCTTTTCCTCGACCCATTCGACCGGTGTGCCCTGTGGCCCTCGCCGCACGTTGTCCTCGCCGACGACGGTTTCGTCTTCGGCGTAATAGGCTTCGTCGCGTACGGAGTACCAGCCGGCGTAGCTATCCAGATAGATGTCGTCGTTGTCGACCATCCGCTGCCAGATCGCCTGGCTCGCACGATGATGCTGTTCTTCGGTGGTGCGGATGAAGCGATCGAACGAGATATTCAGACGCTGATCCATGTCCTTGAAGCGCTGCGCGTTGCGAGTCGCGACTTCCATCGTCGGCAGCTTTTCAAGCTCCGCGGTCTGGGCCATTTTCTGGCCATGCTCGTCGGTGCCGGTGAGAAAAAACACATCCTTGCCGTCGAGCCGGGCAAAGCGCGCCAGCGCATCGGTCGCGATCGCCTCATAGGCGTGGCCGATATGCGGCACGCCGTTCGGGTAGGCGATCGCGGTCGTGATGTAGAATGATTTTCGTTCCGCCGGCGCCGGAGGCTTTGCGACGTGCGGGGCTTTCGCGGTTTTAGCTTTAGCGCTTTTGCTGACCGCAGACGTCTTTCCGCTAACGCCTGCCTTCGGCACTGCGCCGCGCTTATTCGGCTTTGCCTTCGCGGCTTTCTTGGATGACTTTCGCGGGGTCGTTTTCGCCGCCACCGTTTTTTTTGCCGCCTTTTTGGCTTTCTTCGCCACGCGCGTGGTTGTCTTGGTACGTTTCTTGGCGCGCTTCTTCAGCGCCGACGCCTTGGCAGGGACGCGCCGCGATTTGCGAGCTTTTTTTGAGCTTCGCTTTTTGGCAGTTTTTTTCTTGGCGGTCGCCACCACGATTTCCTTTATTGTCACTCAAGATTGTTGGGGACGACCACCAGCGAAGCGCTTAGCGCGTGGCCTCCGCAAGCAGCCCGAACACCGAGAAAACCAAGGGCTTTCGTTCTAGATTATAGGCTTCGGTGTCGCGCGCGGCGCGGTTGATCTTTTCCCACACCTCCGCAAGCCGTGCAAGGCGGGGAAGGTTGGCGTTGGCATTGGCGTCGTCGGCATGCAGGCGTGCGCCAACCCAGCGATCGACGCCGTCGATGAACGCCGCGAGCGCCACCCGATCGCTGCCGCCCAGCGCATCGCCCAGCGCGTGAAGTTCGCGGGGGTCGACCTGCGGCAGGGTGGCGAGCAGCGCCGTCGTTCGCTGCTGAAGTTTCAAGGCATCGCCGCCAAGCAGCGTCAGTGCACGCGCGACGCTACCCTCGGCGGCTTCTGCGGCTTCCGCGAGCGCCGGATCATCGATCGCGATGTCGGCGGCTTGTGCGGCAGCAGCGACGACGTCGGAGGTGGCGAGCGGCCGCAACAGCAATTTCCGACAGCGCGACAGGATCGTCGGCAGCACCCGCGCGGGCGCGTGGCTGACAAGAAGAAACAGCGACTGATGCGGCGGCTCCTCAAGCACCTTGAGCAGCGCGTTGGCCGCGTTGGGATTGAGCTCATCGACGGTATCGACGATGCAGACCCGCCACCCGTCAACCGCCGCGGTCGAGCCGAAAAACGAGATCGTCTCGCGGGTCTCATCCACCGTGATCACGGTCCGCATCACGCCCTTGTCGTTGAGCGTCCGCTCCAGCGTGAGCAGGCCGCCATGGGCGCCTGCCGCGACGTGGCGCGCGACCGGATCGGCAGGATCGATCTCAAGCGTCTCGGCGCGTTGCACCTCCGGCGCAAGCGGATTGCGATGGGCAAGCACGAACCGCGCCATGCGATAGGCCAACGTCGCCTTGCCAATTCCTGCCGCGCCGCCGACCAACCAGGCATGCGGAATCCGTCCGCTTCGGTAGGCGTTCAGCAAGGCCTGCTCGGCTTCGTGGTGTCCGAACAAGGCGGTGGTTTCGCGCGGATGAATGGCCGCGCTTTGTTTTTCGACCTGACGCGCGCTCATGCTGAATTGGCCACGTTATCCCCGCTGCTTGCGAAGAAACGGTTGCGCAAGGCGGTCCATATGGTGGCGGCCACCGTGCCGGCGTCGGCGGTGGCATCGATCAGCACGCATCGCTGCGGCTCGTGCGCGGCGATCTGCCGGTACGCCTCGCGCAAATCCTGATGAAATTTGATGCTCTCCGCCTCGAACCGGTCGGGCGCATTAGCGCCGCGGCGCTTGGCGGCGCGCTGCATGCCGACCTCCACCGGGACATCGAGAATGATGGTCAGATCAGGCTTGAGATCGCCGATGGTGACCCGCTCCATCGCGTTGAGAAGCTCCGGGGCCACCTGCCCCAACCTGCCCTGATATGCCCGCGTGGAATCCGAAAATCGGTCGCACAGCACCCAGATGCCCTGATTGAGCGCCGGCTTGATGACGGTGCGCACATGGTCGTCGCGCGCGGCCGCAAACAACAGCGTCTCGGCGTCCGCGCCCAACAGCTTGCCCATCCCGGACAACACCAGATGCCTGATGATTTCAGCTCCCGGCGATCCTCCGGGTTCGCGCGTCACGATGGTCCGCAATTTTGCCGCGTTGAGACGATCGGCGAGGATCTTGATATGGGTGGATTTCCCGGCGCCCTCGCCACCTTCAAAGGTGACGAACCGTCCGCGCCCCGGTGTCCTTTTGACCGCTGCCTCGGCCATCGCTAAAGTTTCTCGGCGCCGGCGCGAAACATTCCAATGACGAGTTCGCTCGCGCCATCGATCGCCCGCCGCATCGTCGATCCTTTACTGACGGATTCCGCCGCATAAACCGGCGCCTCCGTGGCGAGGTTGGCACCGCGCCAAACCCTGACGACGCCGACCTGCTGGCCGGATTCGATCGGTGCACGCACCGGACCTGCATAAACCACCCGCGCGATCAATTTATCGCTGCCGTTTTTCTGCACCATGACCTTGACCGGTTCCGGGCTGGCAAGCTTGACCGAGCGACTTTCGCCGCCGAATACCTTGGCCGAGCCGATCGGCTGCTCGGCTGCGAACACGGTTCGCGCTTCAAAATTGCGAAACCCCCATTCGAGCATTTTCTTTGCTTCGGACGCCCGATCATCGGGATCCTCAAGGCCGTTGACGACGACGATCAACCGCATTCCATTTTGCACGGCGGAGCCGACCATGCCGTAGCCGCCCTCCTTGGTATATCCGGTCTTCAGCCCATCGGCGCCCTCGAGCGAAGTCAGCAAAGGATTGCGGTTCTGCTGCCGGATCTTGTTCCAGGTGAATTCCCGCTCGCCGAACAATTTGTAGAAATCAGGATAGGTCTGGATGACGTGGCGCGCGAGTTTCGCGAGTTCACGCACCGTCATCTTGTTGCCGGGATCGGGCAGCCCGTTCGAATTGGCGAAGGTCGATTGCGTCATGCCAAGCTCGCGCGCCCGCTTGGTCATCATTTCAGCAAAGATGCGCTCGTTGCCGGCGATGCCTTCCGCCAAAACCATGCAGGCGTCGTTGCCGCTTTGGATGATGGCGCCGTGCAACAGGTCGTCGACGGGAATCTTGCTGTGAATGGCTGCAAACATCGTCGAGCCGCCGGCGGGCGCGCCGCCCTTGCGCCAGGCGTTTTCACTGACGTGATATTCGTCGGTCAGTTTGACGTCGCCCTGCTTGATGGCATGGAAGACCACCTCCGCGGTCATCAGCTTCATCATGCTGGACGGTGCCCGCAATTCGTCGGCGTTCTTTTCGAACAGCACGCTGCCGCTGGAGGCCTCGATCAGGATCGCGGTCGGCGCATCGCCGTCGAACCCGCCCTCGTCCTTCTTGGCGCCCTGCAAGCTGTTGTTGGCGGCGTAGACCATGCCGCCGCAGCCGACGGCGATGGCGACGACGGCCGCAACCAGGCTGCGCCACGCCCGGCCGGTCGCGGGCCTCGATTTGCGAGAGCGTGAGATTTCGACTGCCATCGGCGATGCCCTGAGCCCGGCTGTGAGCCCGGCGTTCTAACAGTTGGAAGTACCGCAAACAACACGGGCTTTACGGGCTGGTTGCGGAGCCGATCCAAATTTGCGGCGCCGGTCAAACGATCTTATCCTGTTCCCCTCACATTGCGCATTCCCCAACCAAATCTCCGAAACAAGGCGGAAAAGCGATGCCATCCTCGCGTACCATTTCCGCCAACGGAATCGACATCTTTCTGCTCGAACAGGGCGAGGGTCCGCTCGTCGTGCTGTGTCACGGCTGGCCGGAACTGTCCTATTCCTGGCGGCATCAGATATCGGCGATCGCGGCTGCCGGTTTCCACGTCGTCGCACCAGATATGCGGGGGTTTGGCCGGACCAGCGCGCCTGCCGATATCGATGCCTACAGCATTTTCGATCACGTCGGCGACATGGTCGCGCTGGTCGCGGCGCTCGGGGAAAAGCGGGCGGTCATCGTCGGCCATGACTGGGGCGCACCCGTCGCCTGGCATGCCGCGATGTTTCGGCCCGACGTTTTTTCGGCGGTTGCCGGCTTGAGCGTTCCCCCGCCGTTCCGGGGGCGCGGCCGGCCGCTCGACACGTTGCGGCAAAGCGGAATTACAAATTTCTATTGGCAGTATTTTCAGACGCCCGGCGTCGCCGAACGCGAATTCGAGCGCGATATCGATTTGACGATGCGGACCTTGCTCGGCCGCGGATTTTCCGACCCCTCCGCCTCGCTGTTCGTCCAAGACGGCAAGGGATTTCTCGGTGATCTCGGCGCACTCGGGCCGTTGCCGGATTGGCTCAGCGAAGCCGACCTCGCGTATTTCAGCGGGGCTTACAAAAATTCCGGCTTCCGTGGCGGGCTCAATTGGTACCGCAACATCGACCGCAACTGGGATTTGACCGCGCCGTGGCAAGGCGCGCAAATCGCGCAGCCGTCGCTGTTCATCGCCGGTTCGAAAGATTCCGTCATCACCGGCCTGATCGGCGCCAAACGTGTCACCGACATGGAGCGGATCCTGCCGAACTTGAGACAAAAGCTCATTATCGAGGGGGCCGGCCACTGGGTTCAGCAGGAGCGCCCTGACGAGGTCAACGCTGCGTTGATTGCTTTTTTGGGAGAGAGCGTCGGTCAAGCGTTACGATAGGCTCGGCAGCCATTGCTTGGCAAAAATAGGCTCAATAAAGCCCGCGTCCGGCCAATAGTTCACTCGGTCCATGTGGATCTATCGGCGCATAGGCACTCACAGGCCGGACATTGGCGGCATAACGGTCGTCATTTTCGTACGATACGGAGTGCGGATTTTCCAGAACGCGGGCGCCCGAACGGGGGCGGCTGGAGGCGGACATCTCCGACGTCGCCGAGATTGAGGCCAGGTCTGCCGACGTGTTGCCAAGGCTATAGGGCCGTCCCTCCGGCATCGGTACCTCGCCCCGGATCGGATGATAGGCAGTCAGTTCCGGAACGAAGGAGTGAGCCGACGCCACCCGCACCAGAGAGGGCGACGGTGCCGGCACGCCGGTGCGCAAGGTGGCGACAAGCTGACGGTCGTCGGAGCCTTCGAGCGGCGCCCGGCCGACGTATTCGACCCGCACGCGCGCCACACCATTGCCTTTGAATTCAAGTAGTTCGGCGGCTTTGTTCGAGACGTCGATGAGCCGGTTGCCATGGTACGGCCCCCGGTCATTGACGCGCACGATCAGCGATTTGCCGTTGCTGAGATTGGTCACGCGCGCATAACAGGGCATCGGAAGGGTCGGATGGGCGGCGGTCAGCGAGGCCATGTCGAACACTTCGCCATTGGCGGTCAGGCGGCCGTGGAAATCGTCGCCGTACCAGGAGGCCATGCCCTCCTCACGATAATTGGGGTCTTCTTCGGGCACATAAACCCGGCCCGCGACGGTATAGGGCTTGCCGACGCGGTAGGTGCCACCGCCCTTCGGCACGGGTTCGCCAAAAGCAACCACCCGGGGACTACTGGAGACGCCATATTTCGGGTCGACCCGGCTGGCGAACGTGCCCGACGAGGAGCAGTTGGCGAGAACAAGGCATGCCGCCACTGCGACGGCGCCACGCGCCATCAGGACGATCTGATCTGGCCGTCGAATCCCCATACGCCCCAATTACCATTCCCCCGGCCCGGTGCCTACTTCAAGGCGCCACCGGTCATACGTCTTATGGTGCAGCCCACCTCCGCACCAAGGCATGAACATATCGCAGGCCGAACGCGGCGGAAATGGGGAGAGCGCCGGGATGGTAAATCAATGGTTGCTGGCGCGCAATCGAGGCTCCGGCTTGAAATTCGCTCAAAAGGCGTCGCCCTTGCCTCGTACTGCGCCTTTATTTTTCTTGCCCAGAGTTTGAACGGTGCTTGCGAGGCGGGCAAGAAAGTCATTTAGCCAGCGATTGTCGTTTTCGAGACAAGCAAGAGTACGTTCATCCTGTTCGTCATCCCTGAAAATTTGAATGTGTCGGTTTTTCGAACCGCTTTGCGATGTAGGCATTTTCTCGCCCTCAAATATTGTCGCCGAGCATGGCGAGACGGCGACAATTAAGAGTAAAATTTGGTCTACGTGCGAATACGGAGGCAATGAGGTGGTGTTTCTCTTGGAATTAGTTGAATTCACGCCCGCGCGACGGAACGCGGGGCCACGTTGCTCGCCGAAATGCATCAAAGAGGTAGCGGTGCGCGTTGACGCGGCCCTGCGGGCTGCCATAAACAAGCGCATCAAAGAGCGTTGGATAGCATAGCGGTCGCAAACGGCCATTTTGGGCCTCATGCGCCTTCTAAAGAGCTAAACAACATCGATGGTTTGGAAGGGTGGCCGAGTGGTTTAAGGCACCGGTCTTGAAAACCGGCGTGCCTGCAAGGGTACCGTGGGTTCGAATCCCACCCCTTCCGCCACCCTCGCACTTGTCCAGCCCGGAGAGATAGGTAACGGAACGTACCGAAGAGCTGTTGACCGGCCAATACGGAAGCCGGGGTGCGAGCATTAAGTGCAGCGTCACCGTAATTGCCGGTGCCCTCCATCGTATCTTTATCCAGCAGCTCAAATTGCACGAAAGCAAATGCCAAGCTCTTCGTGATTCCAGCATCAGGGCGGCAAACGTATTGGTCGATATTTTTGCTCATGTCGATCATGGTCATCCCCTCAAACAAGGCGTTAGCAGTAGTACCGATCAGCAGACCGCGAACGCCCATGGCGCGCATTTCTGCGAGGGTGATTTCTGAGGGCGTGTGTGAGAGCCCGGACTGAAGATATAGCCGCATTCCCTGCAAGGAATGGCCCTTGTCGCCTGCTGGCGACGAGGCGGCGGCTGAACGAGCCTTTCGGCTCAACGGACGCGCTTGAGCGATCAATTCTCCCGTTCATACATCATCGTCATCTTTTCATCGCGGATAGGCGCGATGCCACCAGCGGCACTCCGGAAGGATCCGTTTCGTTGCTGATCAAAAGCATCGCGATATTTATAAGACCCCGCGACGACAATTTGCGCGGATCCGCCATTTAACGCAGCGATGTCGCCTTCACTCAAGATCGCAGGGCATACAGGATACAAAAACATACTGTTGCCCGGCGCAATGATCGCATCGGATTCGGTGGCGGGGTCCGGCCTGTCTTCCACCTTGAAGTCGGCTGGCTGTGGCCACGGTATCAGCAAACAACCGCCGCGAGCATTAAATGCATACGCTGGGGTTTTGCCGGAATTGAAAAGTTCAATTGCGATTTCCGGGCGCTGACCTGGTGTAACTTTCACGGTCTGGCTTTTCACTGAAATATAAGCTCGGTTTTGCATTTCAGCTGAAAGGCGAGCGAGCCTAGCTTGATAGATGGAAACAGCTAGGGCGGCGAGAGCGACGAAGAATGCGGCAGCCGGCAGAACTTGTTTGCGCACCATTAGATCGAACTTCCTCAATGCTTTACGTCCCATAATTTTGGACGAGCGTAGACCAGCTTACGGGCGCACTAAAGCAGCCCGCGAGGGCTTAGCAATCACAGCCGTTTGGCGTGCGGCCAAAAGGACTCCTTCAGATTTCTCGCCGATGCACAGGCCAAAATTGCTCCGACCGCAACCATGACCACGCCACAGAAAAACGGAAATATTGCCGTCGGCCCACCTGCGGCAGCTGAAGCCCCGTCAAAGATCACAAAGCCCGCGATGAGTATAAGCAAAAGATTGTTCATTACATTTCTCCAGTTTGCGTAGCCCCAATCTAAGCCGTCGACCTGCAAGGGCAAAGCTCTGCGTCGGTGACCCAAAGCTTGTCCTTTTTCCGCTCCAAGGTTTCGTGCGCCAGCATCGTCATGGGTCGCCTCCGAAAGGCGGCATGCGACCACTCCTATGGCGACGAAGGCGAAGCCCTGCGCGGCGAACCACTTATTCCGCTGCAAAGCGGCTGTCATCTGAAGTCACCGGTGTGGCTATAAGATGTAGAGCGCGAGCGTTGCGGCGGCTGACAGCGCTAAGGCGATCAACACCAATCTCATTTCTTCACCTTCAGACCAAGCTCGACCAGCCGGCGGATGGCTTCGGAAACGGCTTATTGACCGGGCGGCTTTGCTTGGAACTGGATACCGCACTTTTTCTGGATAGAGGCCTGCTCAATAGCAACCATCTGACCCTTCATTTGTGCTATCTCGGCCGCTGTTTGCTTGTCGCCACCCACAAAGAATGCCGCAGGCCAGAAGATGACTACCGCCGCTGCGGTCGCCACGCCATCGCTGGTGCGTTTGCTGTCTTGGACCCCGGAAAGGGATGCCGCTCTCGTGGAGACGGCCTGGGCCTCTTGAGCAAGCTGCTGGCAGCTGTACTGCTGGTACATTACCGGCGAGATATACGCCGGAGTGATATCAGACGAAGCCGAGGCACATCCACCCAACGCAGCGCACAGCGCCAAGATTCCCAGAATACGCATTTGTTGATCCCCCGACCGGGTAGCATCCAAGCGCAACCGGAGGTCGAAGGCAATCGGCAAACGCGCCAAAGCGCCCCGAATGGGGATGGATTTTTAATCGGCCGGCGGCTCAGGTTTCTTCGCCCTCGGTAATCGGCCCCTTGGCCGGCCAGGCGGACGATTAGCCTTCTCTGCTTCCTTTTTCCGCTTCTCTTCCTCACGCATCCGGAGTAGCCCCTCATATCCACCGCCGCCGATCTGCGACATGAGCCTGACCAGCCGAACCTTGCTTTTCTCGCTCGGGCCGAGCCGAGCGCTCTCTAAGGCACGCAAATGTGCCAATATCCGCTCGATGTCTCGCGGCTCAAATTTCCAGCGGCGCCCGATCGGAACGTAGAATGGAACGCCGGCTGTATCGACGGGATTTGCTACCAGCCAATATTTTAGCCACTGCTGCGAGACGCTGAGTTCGGCTGCGGCTTGTTTGATGGACAGCAAGCTCATGGCGTCCGAGGCTTATGTCCCACGCCGAGCCGACGATAGAGCTCAGTATCTGAAACGATTAGGCCCACTTCCGGCACCTCAGTGCGATCGTGCTTCGGCCAAATGAGATCGGGGTTTTCATCGTCGGCTGTTTCGTCGTCCATGCCCGCTGCTCCTATTTCGGATATGCGACCACGATTTCCCCGGGTGGGGAATTGCTTTTTTAACCAAATCAGCGGAGCATGATGGCGGGTGTGAGAGCCCGGACTGAAGATATAGCCGCATTCCCTGCAAGGAATGGCCCTTGTCGCCTGCTGGCGACGAGGCAGCGGCTGAACGAGCCCCTTAGGGCTCAACGGACGCGCTTGGCGGCGCGGTACCGACCGGACCTTTATGGCCGGGGCGCACCGTTCTGTCCAGAGTCCTTCGGGACTTAAAAGCGATGCACCTGTCTCTTCGGCAGGCTCTCACCCCCCGGCTGCTCCGTCTGTCACGGAGCGCGGCTGTGAGAGGCCGATGAACCGAAGAGCAACCACTATGAGCATCGAACGACCGATGTTTCCCCAGCACAACCAACCGAAACCGAAAACGTATTGCGAAGTCTTACATGGATCTTGAGCCGCAGATCCTCGATCTCGATCGCATGGGGCAAATAGCGTTCATCCTGGCCCAGCAAACCGAGGCCGAAAGGATCGAGCTACTTTATTTCGCTGTTGATCGGTTTGCTGCGATGGCGGCCGACCTCAAGGAGGCTTACGAGCTCGGCTTACAGCAATCCAGAGAGGAGGAAGCGTGATGTCGGACAACATCGTCGCTTTTCCAAATGGTGTTCCGCGCCGTAGGAAGCCTCACCGGGCCGCGATATCGCGCACCGGCCATGGTCAGAAGAATATGCACACATACCTGTTTCGCAGCCGCGAGGCATTGCTGGAAGCTGACGAAGCCGATCTTGTCCAGGATGTATCCATGGATCTCGACAAGGCGTCCAAGAAGCTCAACGGTATTCGCGAGCGCTTAAAGGGTGTGCAGGAGAACTATGCCACCGAGGTGCAGAGCCTAAAAGCGGCCGAGCGCAAGTTGGCTGGCGCGATTGTTGAAGCCCTTCTGTCGGGGCAACGATGAAGAGCCGCCGCCGATCATTCAGGAAGCGCAACCGGCAACGGATCGCCACTCACGCCAGAAGGAAGCGGCCGTAACAGACAGTGGCGCGGGCTCAGGTCCGCGCCACGGATATTACTGTTGTCCTTGCATACATGAGCCCGCACCCCGAAGTCCCATCCTAGCGCAGGTTCGCCTGCACTGTTGAGGGTAAACCCTGGGGTCTGGAACATTGGGGAAGGTAAATTTGCCATGCGATCTACCGTTAGGTGAGACGCAATCGCAGTCGCATCCAGCAAAGCTCGCTGATTGGAAAGCGAGCATCGACATGACGAAAATTGAAAAAGCTATAGCAAGCTTCATTTCCAGCCCCTCGCTTTGGTTTTGTTTTGCGAAGGATACAATCACGGTGAGAGGGTGTCTGTCCATCGAGTAGAAGGCTCGCCGCCCGCTGCCCCGTCCCAGATTGTCGGAAGTCGCTCCCGAAGCACCTTGCCGGTCGGCCCCGACCTCAGATCTTCAACAGCTCTTCCAGGGTATCGGACGCAGGATATCCTCTGGCCTCCAGTTCAATTGCGAGTGCTCGGTGACGCGGGCTCGATTTGGCCAAGAGTGCGATTCTTGGGAGGGCCTGATCGTCTTTGAGTTGGGCATTAATCTCGTACAGCGCGCGCGGCTTCTCGTGAACGCCGAGTTCGTGGCCGCTGACTGTGCGCATCGTAGTGGGCGGTCGCATAAAATCTCCTTGGGGCGGCAAGGTACATGGGGGCGTCCTCAGGTGCCCGCAAGGGGCCGTAGTCGAAACCGTAGTTTTGCTTTTTCGACGCCGGAAATTGTCAGCATTTTCAATGGTGTTGACAGGACACCCCTTCCGCCAAATCTACGCTCATACGCTCCTCCATAGCGGCTAAGTTTGCGAACACTTGGCTCTCCGTCTGCAGCTGGTAATTTCCGACCTTGCACGCAGGTCCAGCAATCCTTACTCTTACATGTGAGAGTAAGGAGAGCGCCATGCGCATCACGTCGAAAGGACAAGTGACGATTCCGGCCGAAATCCGCGAGCGGGCCGGCCTGCTGCCACACACGGAGGTCGAGTTCGAGTTCGATGGCAAGGTGGTGCGCATCGTACGAGCGAAGACCGGAAATAAAGATGGTCGGGGCGCCCGCCTTGTCGCTCATTTACGAGGTCGCGGCGATATTGCGATGAGCACCGATGCGATTATGGCCCTGACCCGCGATGACTGAATGACGGCCATATTGGTCGATAGCAATGTCCTCCTCGATCTTATGACGGAGGACACGCGCTGGTTTGCTTGGTCGGCAGGGGCCATTGAGCAGGCCGCCGACAATTTCCGCCTCGTCATAAATTCGGTGATCTATGCGGAAGTGTCGGTTCGCTATTCGCGAATTGAAGACGTTGACGAGGCGCTGTCGAAAACCTTGTTCGACCGGGAAGCGATTCCCTACGAAGCCGCCTTTCTCGCGGGCAAAGCCTTCGTCGCCTATCAGCGACGGGGAGGAACGAAGCTGTCGCCACTACCAGATTTTTTCATCGGCGCTCATGCGGCCGTCGCCGGATATCAACTGATAACACGGGACGCCGCGCGTTACCGTACCTACTTCCCTAAACTCTCCTTGATCACCCCGGAATGAAACGGTTTTTCAGGGATAGGGCCATGGCGTAGGTATAGTACTCATCTTCATCGGTCGTGACCCGCCAGTCCAGAACTTGTCCAGCCCGGAGAGATAGGTAACATCCTGCGCCAGAGCGCGACACATTATCAGGTGACCTGCTCGGCTTTCCGTCGCTCTTCGTTCACACGACCCTGAGACCAAGATGCTCCTCCATAGGAGCGAAATCACGGTCGTCATGCAGTAACGAGTGTCGGTGTTCGATGCAGAAAGTGCCGATGATGATGTCGGCGGTCTTGCGGACGGTAATGCCCAACTCTCTCAGCTTGCGGTAGTTCCGAGCAGCGCGAGAGACCAGATCGGTACTCAGCAGAGGCACAAGCACATACTGACGCAATCCACCTTCAATACGCGCGGCATGGGCCTCGTCCCGCGCACCCTGTAGGACTTCGAGCGGGATAAGGTCATCGATCAGGAGCGGCTCGCGTATCGCCGCTTCTTCCAGTTTGGAGGTCGCCACAGTTCGATGGCCGCGTAAATGAGTGATCCAGACCGAGCTGTCGACCAGAATCACGATCGGGCCAGGGGACGGTCGTCACGCGACAGCATCGCGGTCTTGTCGGTGTCGGTCATCGTCGAAATGATCCCCCGGACGGCCTCCAGAGACGAGGTACTCGCCATTGCGAGCGTGACCGCGCCGCCTGGTCGCCCGACTTATCAACATCCGCGATCGGCAGTGGTAGGCCCCTCCCCGTCTCACAACGACCACTTCTTGACCTGAGGATGCGTGAGCTCGCCGTTGAAATCTCCTCGCCGATAGCGCTAGGCTGTTTCACAAGCAAAAAAGCCAAGGGAGTGCCACTATGTCCATCGACGATCGTCATCGCGACAAGAACGGCGAGATCAGCAAGAAGCACGGCAACACGTTGGTCAGCACGTTGCGCAAGATGTACGGCCAGACGTTCGCGGCAGGTCATTCGCCAACAGCCAAGCTGAGTGAGGTGCTGGCGCAACTGAACGAAACATCGCTGGGCCAGCTTGTTCACGATCATAAAAACGGTCATTTGGAAAAGAAAATTAAGGCCGCGGAAAAGTGAGACGGCCATTACGGGACGAGCTGAATTTCGGCTCTTATGTTCCCGGTATCACTCACGCCGTCCAGATGATGCCGAGGGTGTGTAAGACCATGGCGGTCTTTTAAGAAAAATCCGCAGGCGTGAATCGGCGGGCAGAGTTGCGAACGAGATTCCGCGATGAACCTCTCAGCTCGCACACATTGAAAGTGGTGGTTGCTGCTTGGGCATATGGCGAGCATGTTGCGAGCACATGCAAAAAACACAGGCAGATTCGGATGTCGCTATTGCAATAGTTCCACATTTGAACTTGCCGCGACCAGCGCGCTATCGTAGTTCTCGACGATGTCGATGTTTTTCGTCCGCAGACTATGGCTCGCCGCCTTGGTGTGCCTGACCGTTCTGGTGGTCAGCTTCATCTTGACACGCCTTTCCGGCGATCTGGCCGCGTCCATCGCAGGTCCCAACGCCAGCGCGGCCGATATCGCGATCATTACGAAAAATTACGGTCTCGACCGACCGTTGGTGCTGCAGTTTCTCGATTGGGCCGGCCACGCTGTCGAGGGCGATCTTGGCCGCTCCTTCCTCTACCATGTCCCGGTCTGGGGATTGATCCGCGACCGATTGCCGATCACGCTGACACTTGGCTTGACCGGCCTTGTGATCGCGCTGGTGGTCGCTCTGCCGCTGGGCATTCTGGCGGCGGTGCGGGAGGGCTCGGCGATGGACCGAGGCATCATGATGGTGGCACTGCTGGGACAGGCGATGCCGGGGTTCTGGTTTGGCCTGGTCATGATTATTGTGCTTGGACTGGAACTGCAATGGTTGCCGATTTCCGGCGTCGACACCTGGCAGGGCTACATCATGCCGGGGATCGTGCTGGCGTTTTCGGCGATCCCGGCGCTGATGCGCCTTACGCGCTCGGGAATGATCGACGCGCTGGCAGCGGATTACATTCGCACGGCGCGCGCGAAGGGGCTGAGCCGGACGAAGATTATCCTCAAACATGCCTTGCGCAATGCGGCGATGCCGGTGGTCTCCATCGCGGCCGTGCAGCTTGGCTTTATGTTGGGAGGGTCCGTGGTGATCGAGTCGGTATTCGCGCTGCCGGGCGTCGGCTATCTGGCCTGGGAATCCATCATCAAAAATGATTTTCCGGTGGTACAGGCCGTCGTGTTGTTCCTGGCGGTCATCTACATCGCACTGACCTTGCTGGCGGACATGATGAATGCGCTGCTCGATCCGAGGCTGCGGGGATGAGTGTTGTGATTGCACAAGACGTGATTAAACAACAGCTGCCGGCCCGTCGGCGGTTACCTGCCTTTCGTCACCTCGCCACGCTGCTGGGCGCGGTGATCGTGGCGAGCGCGTTGCTGATCGCGATTTTCGCGCCCTATCTGACGCCGCATGATCCATTTGCTCAGGATCTCAACCTACGCCTCATCCCCCCGGTGTGGATGGATGGCAGTCAGCCGGAGCATCTGTTGGGCACGGATCAGATCGGGCGCGATTACCTGTCGCGTCTGATCTACGGCACCCGCATTTCGATGCTGATCGGCGTGCTGACCGTCATCACATCCGGCCTCATCGGCATCACGGTGGGAATCATCGGCGGGTTCTATGGCGGACGGACCGACGACGTCGTGATGTTCCTGATTACCTGCCGCCTGTCGATCCCGCTGATCCTGGTGGCATTGACGGTGGTGGCACTGGTTGGCAGTTCGCTTGCGGTGGTGATTTTCACCCTCGGGCTGTTGCTGTGGGACCGGTTCGCCGTGGTGGCGCGTACCACCACGATGCAAGTGCGCAACCTCGATTACATCGCCGCTGCCCAGGCCGCCGGTGCCTCGCGCGTGCATGTTCTGGTGTGCGAGGTACTTCCCAACATCGCCAATCATTTGGTGGTGGTGGCAACGCTGGAAATGGCACTGGCGATCCTGCTTGAAGCGGCCTTGTCGTTTCTCGGCCTCGGCGTGCCGCCGCCGTTGCCAAGCTGGGGGCTGATGATCGCCGAGGCCAAGGAATATATGTTCTTCAGCCCGTGGGTGATCATGACCCCCGGCGTCGTGCTGTTCGTGCTGGTGCTCGGCATCAACCTCTTGGGTGACGGGTTGCGCGACATGCTGGGGACGGATCTGCGGCGATGACACCCGTCGTACCGGACCCGGTTCTCAGCGTCGCCAATCTGCGGGTATCGATTGGCGGGCGGACTGAAGCGGTGCGGGGCCTGTCGCTCGCGGTGGGGCGCGGCGAAACGCATTGCATGGTCGGCGAGTCCGGCTGCGGCAAATCCATTACGGCGCTGTCGGTGATGAACCTGCTGCCGCGCGGGATCAGCCGCACCGCCGATCATATTCGCTTTCAGGGGCAGGATCTGCTGGGCATGTCGGAGCGCCAGATGGCGCGGCTGCGCGGCGACAAGATGGCGATGATCTTCCAGGAACCGATGACGAGCCTGAACCCGGCCTACACGATCGGGTCGCAAATGTCCGAGGTGCTGGAACGCCATCGTGGCGCCACGCGGCGGCAGGCCATGGACAGGGCGGCCGAATTGCTGGAGCGCGTGGGCATCACCGCGCCAGGGATGCGGCTGGGCCAATATCCCCATCAGCTCTCCGGCGGCCTGCGTCAACGGATGATGATCGCCATGGCGCTGATGTGCGATCCGGAACTCTTGATCGCGGACGAACCCACAACGGCCCTCGATGTGACGGTGCAGGCGCAGATCCTGCGGCTGCTGCAGAATCTGCAGCAGGAACTGGGCCTGGCATTATTGCTGATCACGCATGATCTCGGAGTGGTGGCGCGCATGGCGCAGCGTGTCTCGGTGATGTATGCGGGCGAGGTGGTCGAAACCGGTACGGTGGCCGAGGTGTTCGCCGCGCCCACACACCCCTACACGCGCGGGCTATTGGACTGCATTCCCGTGCCCGGCATGACGCAAACTGGTGAGCCGCTGGGCAACATTCCGGGCGTAGTGCCTCGCATCCCGCCGGGCTTCGTGGGGTGCGGATTTCGCGATCGCTGCACTTTGGCCATGCCGGAATGTGCCCAGAGCGTGCCGCTGCGCGACGTCGGCGGCGATCATTGCTATCTCTGCCGGTTGCCGCCGGATTGGAAGCGAGCCGCCGCGGCATGACCCATGCAATCGAAGTTCGGAACGTGTACCGCGAATTCCAGCAGCGCCGCGGGATGGCGGGTGTCCGTCGCCCGGTGCGCGCGGTGGACGGGGTGACGTTCTCGCTCCCGGCGGGCGATGTGCTGGGCGTGGTGGGCGAGTCGGGCTGCGGCAAGTCAACGCTTGCCCGTCTCATCATGGGCTTGCTGCCACCGACTTCGGGCGAGATTCTGGTGGATGGACGTAGTCTGACCGGCATGGACCGACGCGAACGCGCCCGGCTGATCCAACCCGTGTTCCAGGATCCGTTCTCCTCGCTCAACCCGCGTCAGCGCATTCGCAACATCGTCGGCCTGCCGCTGGCCGCCCAGGGCGATTTGCCGAAGGCACAGCAGGCCGATCGCGTCATGGAGATGCTGGCGCGGGTTGGAATTTCCAGCGAGATGGCCGAGCGCATGCCGGGCCAGCTCTCCGGCGGCCAGCGGCAGCGGGTGGCCATCGCACGTGCCCTCGTGCTGCGCCCGCGCATTGTGGTGTGCGACGAGCCCACCAGCGCGCTGGACGTGTCCGTGCAGGCGCAGATTCTCAATCTGCTGGCGGAACTGCGGCGGGAGTTTGGATTGACCTATCTCTTCATCAGCCACAACCTAGCGGTGGTGGAATACATCGCCACCGAAGTGGCGGTGATGTATCTCGGCCGGATCGTCGAGCAAGCGCCGGCGCAGGAGTTGTTCCGCACACCCGCGCATCCCTACACACAGGCGCTGCTGAACTCCGTGCTGACACCGGATCCGGCGCTCGGCATTCCCGATGTTGGTCTGGGCGACGCCTACCCGGATCCCACCAATATTCCGACCGGTTGTCGTTTCCACCCGCGTTGCCCCAGTGCATTGGCGAAATGCGCGATAACGATGCCAGACAACATCCGCAAGGATGGCCGTCTGGTTGAATGTCTGCTGGCGGTTCCGGCATAGAGCAAGCGCCAGTCCCCTATTTCCAGCTCGACAGGTAGAAGCGCGGGACATCGTCCGGGAAGCCCTGGAAATTCAACTGCTTTGAAAAGGCGACATAGCGGACGTCGCTGAACAGCGGCACGAAATCAACGCGTTCCGTGGTCAGGTGAATCGCCTCGCCATAGGCCTTGCGACGCAGTTCCGGATCGACGGTGGCTCCGGCTTGTTTCAACAGGTTTTGCACATCGGCATCGCGCGCGTAGTCATCCAATCCCCCGCCGAGCCAATAGGGCATGAACGCCGAGACATCGTTGATGGAATAGCTGCCCCAACTCCCTGAATACAGCGGCGCTTTGCCTGTTTCCGCCAACTGGATCGCAGCGCCGATCTGGAGCTGCTGGATGCGCAGGTTGATGCCGACGGCCTTGAGATAATTCTGCAAGGTCGCCGCGAGTGCCGGCGGGGAATAAGTCACGAGTTCGGTATCGAAGCCGTTGGGATAACCGGCTTCGGCCAGAAGCTGCTTGGCCCGGGCCGGGTCGTATGGATATTTCACGGCGGCCGATACGTCACAGCCGAACTGGCTGGGGAAACACGGCGTATCGATGACATGCGAATCGCCCTTGATCAGCTGTCTGGACATCGTGTCCCGGTCGATTGCCGAGATGATCGCCTGCCGCACCTTCAGTTTGGTTAGCGGATTGTCGGCGCCTGAACGGCCGGCGGCGTCGATGGTCATGTAATGAACCCGCATGGTGCCAAATCGCAGCGACTCCAAATTTGGCACCCGGGCGATCTTCTCGAACTGATCGGAATTATAGCCCCAAATCCAATCGGCTCGCCCGCCGAGCAGCTCGGTCATTTCGGTCGTGGCGTCGGGTACCTCGTGGATCTTGATATAGCGAATGGCGGGCCGGCCCTTCGGGCTGCCGGCGTAATAGCCGTCATATCGCTCCATATCGATCTGGGTGGTGCCGTCGACCTTGGTGATCTTGTAAGGTCCGGTGCCGATCGGGGCGCGGGCGTAGGCATCGACACCGATTTTCTCGCGATAGGCCTTCGGCCAGATAGGCGTGACCATCGCCAGGTATTCCATCACGGCGGGAGACACATCGGTTAGCTTGAGGCGCACGTGAAAGTCGTCGATCTTCTCGGCGCCGGCGAAGGACGTGTAGTAGGCCGGGGTTGCCACCAGCTTGTCGTGGATGACGGTATTGATCGTGTAGACCACGTCATCGGCGGTGAACGGATCACCGTTCTGGAACGTCACCCCCTCGCGCAAGGTGAAGTCGATCGTGGTGGCATCGACCTGCTGCCACGATGTGGCCAAAGCCGGCTTGATCTCCATGGTCTGGGGATCGCGATACGCCAGGCAGTCGAAGGCCTGGAATGCCACCACCAAGCCGGTGCGCTGCGAATTGTAGTACGGGTCGACATCAGGAATGGCGTCGCGCCAGGTGATGCGCAGCGTGTCAGCCGATTTTTGCGCAAGCGCCGGGGCCGCAGTTGCAAGGGTCATGCAGGCGGCCAGCAGTGCGCCGCGGAGCCAGGAATCCGATCGCATTTATATGGTCCTCTCAAGTCCGAAAAACGCAGATGACGTCAGGAACGGACGACGCCGGCGTGAGCGAGCAATGGGAACACTAAATCAAATTGTGTTCCCGGTGGGGTTTTTCGTGCGGCTACTCGTTTTGAGAAGCACGAGGTGCTTATTCGTGTCGGCTAACCTCGTGCGGCTCCTGTGTGAAGGAAGTGACCCAATGAAGGAAGTGCCTCCAATGACCACGATTTCCATGAACAGCGCAGGTGGGCCCTTCCGCATCGGCCAGCAGCTTATTAAAGTCGGTCTGTAACAACGTTTTCTGGGGGAAATGAGATGATCCATTTCGGATGCACCTGCTGCGGATTACCCCGTCGGCGCGTCATGCAGGCAGGGTTCGCGGCGGCGGCTGTGGGGGCATTGGGATGGGTTGGCGATGCCGCGGCACAAACGGACAGGCCGACGACGCCGAAGACCAATCCGGTGCGCGTGATCGATACGCACGCGCACTATTTTCCCAAGGCTTACCTCGATGTGTTCAATGCGGAGGGTCGCCGCTTCGATGCTGAGTTTCACACCACCGACCAAGGCTTTTTCTACAAGACGCCCGGCCAGACCAGTGGCCCGCTGCCGCTGAAATTCATCGATCTCGACCAGCGCCTCGCCGACATGGACGCGCAAGGCGTTGCGGTTCACGCGCTCTCGCTCACGGGTCCCATGGTCTATTGGGCGGACGGCGAGACATCGCACAAGCTTGCCAGGGAATGGAACGACGCTGCCATTGCTGCGCATACCTCCTATCCCGACCGCTTCGTGGTTCTGGCCACGCTGCCGATGATCGATCCCGACCGCGCGATCGACGAACTCAACCGCGTGAGCAAGCTTCCCGGCGTCCGCGGCATCTATATGGGAACCAACATCGACGGCCGCGATCTCGACAATCCCATGTTTGAGCCGATTTTCGCGCGCATCGAAGCGCTCGATCTGCCGGTTTTCCTGCACCCGTTGGGACCGGCGGTCGGCGGCAAGCGGCTGCAGCCTTATTCTTTCACCAACCTGGTGGCGTTTCCGTTCGACACCACCATCGCCGCCTGTCACCTCATTTTTGGTGGCGTGTTGGACAAGCACCCCAAGCTCGCGGTCAATCTGCCGCATGCCGGCGGCGTATTGCCGACTTTGATCGGGCGGCTCGATCACGGCTTCAAGACGATCCCGCAAGCCAAGCGCATGGCGCAGGCGCCGAGCGCTTATTTACGCCGCTTCACCTACGACATCGTCGCGCACTCGAAACCTGTGATGGAGTTCGTGATGTCGCAGGTCGGTACCGATCGCATCATGCTCGGCAGCGATTATTGCTTCGATGTCGGTTACGAGCACCCGGTGCAATTCGTCGAGCAGCTTCGCTTGACCCCGGACGAGCGCATGATGATCCTCAACGGCACGGCCGCGAAACTGTTGAAGATTTAGGTCTCCACTCTTGGGGCTTGTGTAAAAGTTCTCGTAGGAATCGACGAGAACGGCGGTTGATGCACTCGCCGATCGAATAATCGTCGTAACGCATGACTTCCGGCGCAGGAACCAGCGGCAGAAATCCGGGTTCCAAGTACCGCCGTTATGCTAGAGTTTCGGTTCTGAACAATCAGAACCGATCATGCTCTAGCCGGGCGACGCCAACTGCCGCTCGACGCCCTTCGGATCCTTTGCAAGCCCCTCGGCGATTCCGCGCGCCATGTCGCCAACGTAAGTCTCTTCTTCGCCGGCTTCGAACCCGTTGAGGATCTCGGCCGCAGCATCGGCTGGCGACATTTTCGGGATCGGCAACCCTGCGGTCATCCGGGTATCGACCGCGCCCGGCAACGCCGCGGCGACGCGCACGCCCTTAGCCCCAAGTTCCGCGCGCAGCCCTTGCGTCAGACTGAGGGCCGCGGCCTTCGACGCGCAATAGGATCCCATCAACGGCAGATTAACACGGGCCAGAATCGTCAGCATGTTGAGAACCGCGCCTTTGTTGGCAATCAGCGCCGGCGCGAAGGCCCGCGTCACGCGCAACGGTGCCAAATAGTTGCACTCGAACTCCTCGCGGGCAATGGAGAGATCGGAAGCCTGAAGGAACGCGGTGTTGTGATTGACCCCCGCATTGTTGATCAGAACCGTAATATCGGTCGCGACCGCGGCAGCCCCGGTGACGTCGTCGTCGCTGGTCACGTCCATTTGCAGCGGCACCACGCGATCGGATGCAGACAATGCAGAGATATCGCGCGCCGCGGCGTAGATTTTTTTGGCGCCTCGTTTGAGGAGTTCCTCGATGAGCGCTTGGGCGATCGCGCCTGTCGCACCGGTGATGAGAACAGTGGAGTCTTTGATTGTCTCGGTCATGCCGCGGATCCTTGCTGGTGTGAGGTTGAAAATCGGTCATTGAGCCAGCCCGGTTCTACATCCGGCAACGGGATGGCTGAGAGCAAATCTTGTGTGTAGGCGTGCTGCGGGCGTTCGAAGATTCTCGCGACCGGTCCGAATTCGACGATTTCACCGAATTGGAGAACCGCGACGTCGTCGCAAAGGACGCGGATCACCGACAGATCATGACTGATGAAGACGACGGTGAGCCCGAGTCTCGCGCGCAAATCCCTCAACAGCAACAGGATATGCGCTTGTGCCGACACATCCAGGCCCGATACGATCTCGTCGGCGACGATGAAATCCGGCTTGAGCGCGAGGGCCCGGGCGATGCCGGCGCGCTGGCGTTGCCCGCCTGAAAGCTCGTGCGGGTAGCGATCGACGAAAGCGGTCGGCAGTCCCACGAGGTCGAGCAACGCCGCCGCGCGGTCTCGCTGATCTCGCCTCCCCTTCAACAGTCCAAACGCCTGCAGCGGTCGCGTCAGGGTGACACCGAGCCGCAGGCGAGGGTTGAGCGAGGATTGCGGATCCTGAAAGATCATCTGGATACGGGCCCGCAGCGGCCGCAGGTCAGCTTCGCCGAGATTTCCGATTTCAATGCCGTCGAATTGAATTCCACCGGAGGTCGGCTGCAGCAACCGCACCAGCAAACGACCCAGGGTCGTCTTGCCCGAGCCGGACTCTCCGACGAGACCCAGCATGGAGCCGCGGGGCACTGCGAGATCGACGCGCTTGACCACTTCGCGCAACGCGGGACGTCGAAACGGTGACGTCGTCTGCTCCGGGTAAGCGAAGGTCAGCAGGCCGGCTCTTAGGAGAATATCGGTCATGCCGACCTCACGACAGACAGCCGATCCATCCGGTCTGCGTCCGCCCGAAGACTTTCGATCAACTCGGGCGGCACCGGGCGCAACGTGTCAGCCGGCCGGTCGGCACGTGGCGTCGCCGCGAGCAACGCGCGCGTATAGGGATGCCGCGGCCGCGCCAGAACGTCAGCCACGTCAC
Organism: uncultured Alphaproteobacteria bacterium; assembly: GCA_963814615.1. Lineage (GTDB taxonomy): Bacteria > Pseudomonadota > Alphaproteobacteria > Rhizobiales > Xanthobacteraceae > Bradyrhizobium. The sequence continues at coordinate 373,392 of CAWFDN010000003.1, forward strand.
CATCTTCGAGCACGCGTCCGGTATGCAGAACGGTCATCGTGCGGCAGAGTTTCGCGACCACACCGAGATCGTGCGTCACAAACAAAATCGCCGCGCCATGGCGTTGGCGCAGCCGCTCAATCAATTGCAGCACCTGCCGCTGCACCGTGACGTCAAGCGCGGTGGTCGGTTCGTCGGCGATCACCAAACTCGGGTCGCAGGCAAAAGCGATCGCGATCAGCACCCGCTGCCGCATTCCGCCGGAAAGTTCGTGCGGGTAGAGCTTCAGCACACGCTGGGGATCGCGAATGGCGACTTCGGCCAGCAACTCGGCCGCGCGTTCGAGGGCGTCACGGCCAGTCAATTGGAGGTGGTGTTGCAGCACGATCGCGATTTGCGATCCAACCCGCTTGACCGGGTTGAGCGAGGTCATCGGATCCTGAGGGATGAAGGCGATGCGGCGGCCCAACAGCCCTCGCCTTTCGCGCGGTGGCATCGCCAGAAGGTCGCGCCCTTCGAACAGAATTTTTCCAGCATTGATATGAGCGTTGGCGGGCAGCAGCCCGAGAACGGCGCGTCCCAACATCGACTTGCCGGCGCCGAACTCGCCGACCAGCCCCCTCACCTCGCCAGGCTTGAGTTCCAGACTAACGCCCCGCAGCACGTTCGTCCCTGCCGCATCCCGGCCGATCGCAACGTGGAGGTCATGAACGGCGAGGACGGCCGTCATCTGCGTTGCGACGGATCGAGCGCGGCTCGCAAGCCGTCGCCTAGCAGATTGAACCCGATGACGCTGAGGATGACACACATGATCGGAAGAGCCATGACCCACGGCGTCTGGTACACGATCTGGCGTCCCTCGGCGATGATTCCTCCCCAGGTCGGCGTGTCGCCGGCAACCGAGATGCCGACAAACGACAGGATGACCTCGACCAGGATCGCAATCCCCATCTCGACGGCCAACAATGTGGTGACGAGCGGAACAAGGTTGGGCAGGATTTCCAGGCGCAGGATTTGGCTCCGGTTCATGCCGGCAACGCGCGCCGCCATCGCGTAGTCGCGCTGAAGCTGCACCATGGTCTCGGTTCGAACAACCCGGGCAAAACGCGTCCAGTCGACGGCCACAATCGCCAGAATGACCGAGGTCAATCCGGCTCCGATCACCGCCGCTAGCACGATCGAGAGCAGGATCGGCGGAAATGCCATCCAGACGTCGATCAGGCGCGACGTCAGTTGATCGATCCAGCCGCCATAGCTGCCGGCGATCAGGCCGAGCGCGATGCCGATCAATCCTGCCAACGACGCGGCGATAAACGCCACTGAGACGGCAATCCGTGATGCAAAAATCAGGCGCGAAAGCACACAACGACCAAGGCTGTCGGTGCCGAGCGGAAAGCTGACGTCGCCGCCGTCCATCCATGCCGGCGGCATTTGCGCCGAAAGAAGATCCTGTTCGATCGGATCATGCGGCGCAATGATCGGCGCCAACAAGGCAACGAGAATGAGCGAACCGACGATCGCACCGCCCAGCCAAAGCCGCGGACCGCCGCGCTTGAGGCCCATCTTCCATCGCGACGGCCGTTGGATCGAGGCGGTGACGACAAGATCAACCATGGCGCAACCTTGGATCCAGCAATGTGACCACAAGATCGACGGCGAGGTTGAGGGCGATGAAAAGAACGGCGAAGGTCAGGATCAGTCCCTGGATCAGAGGGAAGTCACGGTTGATCACCGCGTCGATCGCCATGTTGCCAATACCCTCATAGGAAAAAATGCGTTCGACCAGGACGGTTCCGCCAAGCAGCAAGGTGATCTGAACACCCCCGAGCGCCACCGTCGGAATCAAAGCATTCGGGAATACTTCCCGCAACAAAACAGCCGGACGTGCAAAGCCCCGGGCCCGTGCGATCTGTGCGTAGTCCTGATCCTCGGCCTCTGAAAGAGACGCCTTGAGAAGCCGCGCAATCAGAGCCGCGAAAGGAAGCGCAAGGGCGATGGCGGGAAGGATCACGTGATAGAGAAGCGCGCTGGCGACGTCGATATTTCCGGTCGCGAGACTTTCGATCAGATAAAAATTGGTCCGGAAACTGATGTCGAGTTGCGGATCGATCCGGCCCGAGGTCGGCAGCAGCGGCAGCAGCACGCCGAACGACAAAAGAAGAATAAGGGCCCAGAGAAAATCCGGAATGGCCAGGAAAACACCGATGCCGCCGTCGATCGCCCATTCCGTGCGCCGGCCACGGAAATAGACGCCCGCCAATGCGACGACCAGTCCGAGCATAGTGGCAATCAGCGTCGCCACCAGCGCGAGTTCGAGCGTCGCCGGAAGCCGCGCCAGAACGAGCTCGAACACGCTTTGATGCAGGCTGATCGAATGGCCGAAATTGCCGCTGAAGGCTTGTCCGAACCAGGAAATGAACTGTTCCGGGATCGAGCGATCAAGGCCATAGAACGCCCGCAGCCGATCGATATCGACCGGCGATGCTCCCGGCGGGATCATCATCGCGATCGGATCGCCCGGCACCACACGCAGCAACACAAAGACGATCACCGCCACGCCGAACAGCGTGGGTGGAATGAGGACGAGCCGTCTGATGATCTCGCCCCATCTCATGAGGGTCTCGCCTTGCGTTGGTTCTTGGCCTTGGTCCTTGGCCTTGGTCCTTAAGCCGGTGTGATCAAATGCGGCAGCACCATGCCGTTGGCCTGCGCCACGATCTTCAGCCCCTTTTTGTGAATGATCGGCTGCACATATTGGAACAGCGGGATCACCTCGCCTTCGTCGGCGATGTAGCGGCTGACGGCCTTGTAGCCGGCGATCCGCTTGGCTTCTTCCTTCTCGCCCCACAGCGGGCCGATGCGCTCGATCAGATCCTTGCCCTTCCAGGCGCAGTGCGGTGACGGGCCGAACATCGCAAAGCCGGTCGAGGTGGAAGGATCGCCGATCGCATTGCCCCAATTGTAGAAGGCGGCCGGCGCCAGCGCGTGACGTGCGCGCAGCTCGAAATGCTGGGCGATTTCGTAGACCTCGATGGTCGCCTCGATCCCGACCTTGCGCCACATGCCGACGATCGCCTGGATCATCTCGTAATCCTTCGGCTTGAAGCCGCGCGTCGTCTGAATGGTGAATTTCACCGGCTTTTCCGGCGAGAACCCGCTCTTGGCGAGCAGGCTCTTGGCGAGCTCCGGATCGTAGGAAACCTTGATCGAGGGATCGAAGGCAACATAGCCCGGCGCTTCGAGGGTGGAAATCGGAACGCCATAACCTTTCAGCAGGCGGTCGACGATCGCCTTCTTGTCGATGGCGTGGTTGGCCGCGAGCCGGACGTTGCGATCGAGCATCGGCGCGATGTCGGTGATGAAAATCATGGCGATGTCGGACACCGGTTTGGTCTGTCCGACCAAACCCGGCTTCGACTTCAACCGATCGAACTCCTCGTACGGAATCTCGAACGTCACATCGGATCCACCGGATTCGATTTCGGCGACGCGGCTGGTGGAATCCGTCACGAATTTGAATATCACCGTGTCGAACGCAGGCTTGCCGCCCCAATAGTTCGGGTGCGCCTTGAGCCGCAAGAAGGCGTTGCGCTCAAACGCGTCGACGCGGTACGGGCCGGAGCCGATCGGCGCCTTCTCAAAACCTTCAGCGCCGACTTTCTCGAAATAGGCTTTCGGCAGGATATATCCGGTGAGAAAAGCCATCCATTTGAACAACGTCGGTTCGAATTCCAGCACGTCGCCGGTAATGGTGTTGCCATCGATCTTGTAGTTGCCGACCTTGGACCAGACGAACTGGATCGGGTTGCCGCTCTTCGGATCGGCCGCGCGAGTCAGCGACCAAACGACATCCTCTGGCGTTACCGGCGTGCCATCGTGCCAGGTCGCGTTCTTGCGGACCTCGAGGATGATTTTCGTGCGATCCGCGTTCCAGTCCCATTTCGTCAACAGGCCCGGCTTGAACGACAGGTCCGGGGCCTGGCCGATATAGGGATCGAAGATCGACTGATAGATCGACTGGATGGTCGGATTGACCGCAGAAAGACCGATAGTCGGATCGAACGAAGGCAAATTGACGTTGTAGGCGATGGTCAAGGTTCCAGCGGCGGCTTCCGCCTGCCCGCCCAGTAAACCTGAGGAGAGCGGCAAGCTCGCGGCTCCAGCCAATTGGAGAAGCGTGCGACGCGAGAGCGCGGAGGACACCATGACAATTGTTCCATCAAACGAGGAATCGCGCCCGGGAGCGGACCACGATGATCAAGGCAAACTATTCTGCAGCTTGCGACGCGCTCTCGGCCCAGCGCGCCATTAACGCGTTCGATGGCAGCGCCTCGTCGACGAGCTTCTTAGCCGTCGCGACGCCAGCAACAGGCAACACGGCAGGATCGAGAAGCCCGATCTGCACGAGCACCGAAGCCTGATCCCAGTAGATGTGCTCGTTGTAGAGCTTGTCACCGCGGAAACGGACGATCGCGACCAGCGGAATTTCAACGTACTTTCCGGTCGGCGCCACGCCGGGCAGCATCCAGTCGATCTCGATGTCGTGGGTGAAGCAGAACAGCATCTCATCGACAACGCGATCGGCGCCCACCGTTCGCGAGATCGGTATCAATTTGGTGTCCTGCGGCGTCTTCGGAATAAAATGATTTTTGTAGAAGCGCAGAAGGTCGCGATAACCCACCCCGCCGGTCATGGTGGGAATGTGATTGACGTAGGGCTCCGCCACCATGGTCGTCATGGTGGCTTCCGCCGAACGCACCGCAAATTCCAGTTCGGTATGGCGGTCCCACAGCGCGGAAAGGTCGTAGTGCGGACCCAGCACCTTGCGGAACAACGCGATCGAGCGCGAATGCGCCATCAAGGTCGCGGGCTTGTTGAAGCTCGTTCGCTCGGGCGCGGCAAAAGCGTGGTCGCAACCGGGATAAAGATAAAGCTCGACATCCAGGCGGTTGGCAAATGCGGCCGTGACCTGCTCCCTCGCCTCGGCCGGCGCGAAGCGGTCGAGTTCGGCGAAGTGAAACACTATTGGGCATTTGGCCTGCCCGGCTTCTCCGAGGTCGGCCTCGATCCCAACGCCGTAATAACAAACGGCGCAATCGACATCGGTGCGCGCCGCGGCCAGATAGGCCAATTTGCCGCCGAGGCAGAACCCGAGTGCGCCGACCTTGCCGACACATTCTGAACGCGCGCGCAAAACCTTCAGCGCATCGGCCGCGTCCTTGATCGATTGGTTGGCGTCAAAGCGTTGATAATACCCCATCGCCTTGCCGAAATCCGCCTCGGTGTATCCAAGTTCGATGCCGGGCTCCATGCGCCAGAACAGATCTGGCGCGAGAACGACATAACCTTCCTCGGCATAATAATCGGCGACATCGCGCATCGAGGAATTAACGCCGAAGATTTCCTGCAACAGTAGAATGCCGGGACCGGACCCTGACGCCGGAACGGTCAGATATCCCTTGAATGTGCCGCCATCCGCGGCTGCGATGTCGATCCATTGTCCAGCCAATGTTGACCCCTGTCGTCGCTGCGTGAAGCGTTCACGGCCACTTCATCATGCTTTCTTAATTGTATTTTTAAGGTAAGAATTGTGTTTGTAAACAGCAGAGATTGTGCAGGGCTTGCCTACGGCTTGAGCGACGCCCAACGAGGAGACTGTTTTGAAGAAGACCGCGAGCACTGCGAAGTCGTCCCTTGTGTCTGTTGCTTCAGAACAGCCGGGATCGTGGCATCTGGCGCGTACGGAGACAGAGCGGCGACTGTCCGATTTCGAGTTCGGCCTGGAGCGCCTGGCACAGGCTTACTACCGATGGAAGGCGGCATGCCTTTCCGCGGTATGCGACGTGCCACTCACCGGCGACGATGTTGCCGTGCTCAACGTCGTGCGAATGGGCGACGAGCCGAAGCGCCTCTCTGAAATCGGGCAACTTCTCAACCGCGTTGATGTACCCAATCTTCAATACGCCACGCGCAAGCTGACACGTGCGGGCTTGATCGAGAGCTACGGCGGCTCTTCCCGGAAGGAGACCCGATACCGCGCCACCGAGGTTGGACAAGCCGTCACGGAAGCCTATGCGGCGCTACGCGGCGCTACGCTTCCGCCAATGCTGGAGGCGTTGGATGGTTGGGCCAGCAAGTCCGAGGCGACAAGGCTCCAACTGGAGCTTATTTCCAGTCTTTACGCGCAAGCCGCGCAAATCGCGATCACGCGCCGCCATCAGCCCTGAGCGCTGCACTATCGGCCGTCTCGAAAGTGACGGCCCCAGCACGGGGGTAGCTGAGGCCGTCGGGGGCTTGGATGTCGCGGGGGGAACGCGACGTGGAATAAACTGCGACCTTTGAAGGCCGTTCCCCCTCATCGGTAAAAAAACCGGAGAAATTGCCGGGACCAAGCGACGCGCGAAGCAAGCCAGACGCGGCAACGGCCGTCTCCGATACGGAGCAAGCCGTCCCGCGGTTGTCAGTTATTGTCAGCCGGCGAGGTGGATCCCGAGTCAGGGAACCGACGGAATCCACCCACCATTTCAGTCCACGGAAACAGGCGTCCGCTCGTTTACGTCGGCATCAGAGTGCGCGTGTTCGGTGACCTGATTGGTCACAGGAAGTTGCAACACCGTCGCTCGCTGCCCCTCGGAGAGATGGGTCACGAGGACGCTGCTTCCATCTGGAAATTCAATTGCGTCGTGGTGACGGTGCGGAACATCCGGGTCTATCGTGCCGAACTTCCCAACACGGAAATTGGTGGCCTTCTTCCATATCCATCTGTTGTCGTATTTCACATCGTCGGCGAATGCGAGCTCGGTCCCAGGAAGCATGCAGACCGCGACACTGGGTTCACTTTCTGAGGCGAAACCGCGAGTCGATGTCCCACGGAACGTGGTGGTGATTAGCGTCTCTCCAACTTGGGCGGGGCGCGTTGCTACAGCGTGCAGACTATAGTCACACATAGGATTGCTCCTCGTTCGAGATAGCCAACCCACGCCCTTCGGAGGCGCAGGCCTCTATCAGGTGGACAGTAGCGGGTGAGCATTGGCCTCATTGTTGGCATTTGTGCGGCTTCGACCGATGAGGCCCATCACAAATGCGTTTGGGGAGGCGTGCCCGACCCCGACTATCAATTCATTTGTCGGGACGCGGTTCCTTCGGCAGTGCAACGAAAGTCACCCCAATCCGGTTTTTCTGGATCCAGGCAATTCGGCACTCGCGGACCGTCGAGCCATTCGCCATTACGAGGCGGAAATGCGGGGGAACGAAAGCCGGATTTTCGACGTCGATGGCGGCGCCCTCGGCCGAAACGTTTCGTATTATACAGCTCATGACGGAGCCGCCTGACGACACATAGGCCGTTTCGTTGATTTCGGTCCGCGGGTGCTTTCGCTTTTCTTCCATCGCATTTGGCCTCGATTATCCGTCCGTTATCCGTCACGTGGGCACGCTACCGGCAAACGTTAAATAAATGCGGTTCTATTGCCGCCGGTTCAAAGGAGCGAACATTTGGCCAAGAACCCGCAGGCGTATCTGCACAAGATGCCTCCGGACGGGCTTCCGTTCGCGTTGTCGACAGGGTAGCCTTTTCGGCACTGTCGGTGCGTAGGCGCGATGCCCGTCAAAAAAGAACATGCGCCAGGGGAAAACGCCATGTTCGAGGTACTCGATCGACGGACGAATCTGACTGGAAACCAGATCAAGATTCTCGCTGCGGCCATGTCCGGCGATGCGCTGGAATTTTTCGACTACTTCCTCATCGGCTTCGTGCTCGCTTTCCTGATCGGTCCGTGGAAGCTCACCTTCGGTCAGTCGGCCACCGTGCTGATGAGTTCCGGCATCGGCGCCATCATCGGTGCGTACGTCTGGGGCTGGCTTGCCGATCGGGTCGGCCGCCGCAAGGTCTTTATCGGCACGGTGCTGAACTTCTCCATCGCGACCGGTCTTTTGTATTTCACGCCGGATAATGGCTGGGTCTATCTCGCTATCATGCGATTCTTCGTCGGTGTGGGCGTCGGCGGGCTCTATTGCGTGGACCTGCCGCTGGTGCAGGAGTTCATGCCTTCCTCCAAGCGGGGCTGGGTTGGCGGCCTCGTGACTTGCGTGATCCCGCTCGGCGTCGGCCTCGGCGCGGTGATGGGCGCCATGATGGGCAGCGGCGAGTGGCGGCTGTTGTTCGCGGTCGGTGTGCTGCCGGCGCTGCTGGTGCTGCTGGTCCGCCTCTGGGTGCCGGAATCGCCGCGCTGGCTCTGCCGCCAGGGCCGTTACGAGGAGGCGCGCCGATCGCTCGCCTGGGCGTTGCAGATGGAACCGGCTTCCCTGCCGCTGCCGACGGCCGCCGACACCGGGCCGGTGGTGCAGAGCAACTGGCTCGACCTCTTCAAATATCCGCGCAGCCTGATCGTCTCCTGGCTCGGCAATGCCGGCGCGCAGACCGGCGTCTACGGCATCACGCTCTGGGCACCGTCGCTGTTCGTGCTGCTGCTGAAAGTAACGCCGCAGGAAGCCGCCAAGATGATGATCCTGCTCAGCGCCTTCGGCTTCATCGGACGGTTGTCGTTCGCGTTTTTCTCTGACCTGATGGGCCGGCGCAACGCGGGCGGCCTGCTCGGCTTGGGCGCGGGGATCATGACCATCGTCGCAGGCTACAATTACGACGCGACGATCATGGGCGTGTCGGCGTTCTGGCTGCTGCTGGCGGTGGCCTTCTTCTTTGCCGATGGCGGTTTTGCCATCGTCGGGCCGTATGCCGCCGAAGTGTGGCCCTCGCACCTGCGGACCTCGGGCATGGGCTCGGCCTATGGCTTTGGCGGCATCGGCAAGATCATCGGCCCGGTTGGCCTCGCGTTGATCGTAGGCTCGGGCAATTACCTCAAGCCCGACGTGCCGTTGCCGGAGATTCCGTTGGCCTTTGTCTATCTCGGCTGCTGGTTCTTGATGACCGGCGCGGTGTATTATTTCTTCGGGCTGGAGACCAAGGGCAAGTCGATCGAGCAGATCGACAGGGAACTCGCCGCCACGCATGATTTCGCCACGACTTCGGTTCGCAGAGCATTGCCTTGATCGCGACAACTGCCCCCTCACCTTTCGCTTGGCTTAAAGGAGAAACACCATGCCACTCGGTGGACTGCAACATTACACGATCGAACCCGCCGATCTGGAGCGCAGCAAGGACTTCTATTGCGACGTGCTCGGATTGGAGAACGGCAACCGCCCGCCGCTCGATTTCCCGGGTTACTGGCTCTATTCTGGCGGCGCAGCCACCGTGCATCTGATGGGCACGCGCAAGCCGCGCGAGGGCATCGTGGTGCGCGGCACCGAGAAGAAATATGAGGACACCGGCCGGCTCGATCACATCGCCTTCGCAGCGAGCGATGTGGACGGCGTGCGCGCGCGCTTGCAGTCCAAAAAGGTGACGTTCCGCGAGAGCATTGTACCGCGCACCGGCGATACGCAATTCTTCCTGTACGATCCCGATGGCGTCGGCGTGGAATTGAATTTTCCTAAACCGTAAGCGGCCGGATGGCCCCATGGACTTGTGTGGGAACGCCGCCGTTTCAACCGAAACGCGTGCAGTTCCCGACAAGGCCATGAGTAAGCCATCTCTCGGGCGTGGAACGGTCCGCTTTTCCTCAATTTTGCATGACGATTTGAAGCGCCGCGCCGCTGCGGCAGGATAGCCGGGTGCCGCGCCTTCAAACCTACCCCAAGGTGCGCGTGCCCGGCTATTCGCGGGCGGCGCGGGACCGGATTGGCGCTGGAGGTCACCGACCGGTCCCCCGCAGACTTGTTAATCCAATCCCCGCTCATGACTCAGGCGCACCATTTCGTCGATGAAAACCGCCTTTTGCTTCTCATTGAGGCTTGCGAATAAGGGTTCGGCCGCATCGGCAACGTTTCGCTGATCCACCGCGCGGTCGTTGAGAAACTGGGCTTCGTTGCGCATCTGCTCGATGATGTCGTCTGGGGGGTCGCGCTTTGCGCGCGCAATTCTCAAGTTAAGCCGGTCGGCGCCGTTGTGCCCGAGATAATGCATCGCGCTGTTGAAGGCGGTCCAATTTTTCTCCTGCTCGGGCGTGAGATTCAATTCGGCCTTGATCCGATCGATGTCCGCATCGCTGTTCGCGACAATCTGTTCGGCGGTGAGTTGTGGTTCGCCGTTCTGCGTCAACACCGCCTGTTTGGGGTCCTTGGCGCTTTTGGCAGCCTTCGCGGAAGCAGTTTGCTTTGAACCGTTCGCCGCGGGCGCACGCGCGCTTTGCCCGACGCCGAGCACGCCGTTAAATACGCCGACCACGCCCCCGATCGCGCCTCCCAACACGCCCCCGACCGGTCCGGCCGCCCTGTTGCCGGCGTGGGCGCCTTGCTGAACGCCTTGAACCAGCCCTTGCGCATCCACCGCCGAAGGGGCGTTGAGAATCGTGAGAAGAACTACCCCCCATGCCAATCTCAACTGCGCACGCGCCACCGGAGTCCGGTTGATCATCATTCAATCTCCATGGTCGGTTTTGATGGACGCTGAAGGCTTCGGGGCGGCGACGCATCCTGCCTCATCCCGACACTACCGTTTTCGCACGGAGCAAGTCTACCTTCGCCGTGGGCCGCTTCGATTGGCAGTGGACCGCAACAACGGCCACCTGCTAAACGAGATCACGGTCGCCGTGATTTGATGCAGGCACAAGAAGATGCCGAAGGATCTGTCAAGGGACCGGTTGGAGGACTGGGAATGGCGACCAACAAGAAGAAAATTTTCATCACTGAATCGATGTCGCAGCAGGGACGAGTCCTGTTGAGGGAGCGGGACGACATCGAGATCGTCGATTTCCCCAACATGATTTCGGCCAAGGATTTCGAAATATTGCTGAGGGAGCAGGCGCCGGTTCACGGCGTGGCGCTCGGTCCGACGCGTTTCGGCGAGCCGGAGCTTGAAGCTTCTGGGGATATGAAGGTGGTGACCCGGATCGGCGTCGGCTACGATGCCGTCGATGTCCCGGCCCTGAGCCGCCGCAAGATTCCGCTGATGGTCGCGGGTACGGCGAATTCTCCCTCCGTGGCCGAACAGGCGCTGTTCATGATGCTGACGTTGGCCAAACGCGCCGTTGAAATGCATGCCTTGGTGAAAGACGGCAACTGGAGCAGCCGGCTCGGCAAACTACCGTATGATTTGTTCGGCAAGACCGTCCTCATCGTCGGCTTCGGCCGGATCGGAACTCGGACCGCCAAGCGCTGCCTTGCCATGGAAATGAACGTTCTGATCTATGATCCCTATAAATCGGCGGCCGAGATCGAGACGGCGGGCTGCGTGCAAGTCACCGACCTCGATGCAGCCCTGCCGCGCGCCGATTTCGTCAGCATCCATTGTCCGAAAACATCAGAAACGCTCGGAATGTTCAACGCGGCCCGGTTGAAGCGCATGAAGCCGACCGCCTATCTGATCAACACCGCGCGCGGCGGCATCATCGAAGAGCCGGCGCTGTACGACGCCCTGGTGTCCGGCGCACTTGCCGGTGCGGGTCTCGATGTGTTCGAGCAGGAGCCGCCGCCGCTCGGCCATTCGCTGTTCGAGCTTCCCAATGTCATCATTGCGCCGCACGTGGCCGGGGTCACGCGCGAGGCGGTCGATCGCATGAGCGAGCAGACCGCGCGCAACATCCTTAGCGCCCTCGACGGCGAACCGATACGTCAGAACGTCATCAATCAGGACGTGCTCGGCTAAGCACGACCGCGGTTCGCAGGGCCGAATGCGAAATATCGCTACCGACAAGGCCTGCGGTTTTGCCTTGCGGCCCAACCGAGCGCTCCTAATTAACAGGAGCGAGGGATGGAACCCGGCGCCGGCTACGGCGTTTCTCTTAGCTTATTGAATACCAGGAGTCTAAAATCTTGAATCAAAGTGACCCGACCGATCATGCGCTTGCGGCGATCGCCAGCATCTTCGATCAGTCGGAATCCCATCGCGAGTCCGAAAAGCCGCCCGTTGCGGAAAAGCCCGTTGGCCCTGAGGCGATTGAGGCCGACGGTTACCACAAGTTCGGTCCGGGCCCGTTGGCAGCGATTCGTTTCAAATGGACCGTCCGCCGCGATGCCAGCGGCGAATACTACGTGGACGAGACGATCGGCGAGAACTCCGTCCCTGTGGTGAGCGGGCCAATGCCGGGGGATGCGGCGATCAAATTGGTTGACGAGCGCGAGAGCGAGGCACGGCGACGGTTTGAGCTGCTCAAAAGCGAAATGACCGGCGGCACTGTGAGCGTCGTTCATCAAGGCGGCGGCGAAATGTAGCTTGGATCACGCTTCCAGCGACTGATTCGGGGCTCCCAGAAAATCCTTCTTGGCCAGGTCGACGCCGCAATGGCGCAAGATGTCGTAGGCCGTGGTGACGTGAAAAAAGAACTGCGGAACGCTGAAAGTAAGCAGCAGCGACTGGCCGGTGAATTTTCGCGTCGACCCATTCCGAAATGTGAAGACCACTTCGTTATTTCCGGCGCTGTTGATCTCAGCGGGCTGCAGACTCCGCATGAACTCGATCGCGACGGTGATGCGCGCCTTCAGTTCGGGAATGTCTGGTGTGGTGTCGGGAAAAGCCGGCGGCTCCACGTCCGCCATCAGCGCACACGCCACCACCGCATGGCGATTGGCTTCGCCGATCTGGCGGGCGAGATTGTACATGTTGGGATAGAGCCGCGAATTGAGTAAAATCGCGGGATCGATGTTTCGCTCTTCTGCATATGAAGACGCATGATCAAGAAGATCGGATAAATTCCTCAGAAAATGCGTGAAGACACCAACGGACGACTTGTGCATTGAGATGGTCACTGTTGCGATCCCCTCGGCGCGCGATGTAGTGGGAAGTCGCTACTCCCCGACTTTGGCGGCATATTCCTCGTCGGTCACCGGTTCCATCCAGGTCGCGTAATTTCCATCCTGAGCTTCCTGAATGGCAATGTGGGACATGCCGTTGGTCGGTGAGCCGCCGTGCCAGTGCTTTTCGCCGGGCGGAATCCAGACCACGTCGCCCGGGCTGATCTCGCGCACCGGTTCTCCCTTGGTCTGAACCCGGCCCACCCCTGAGACGATGTACAATGTCTGACCCAAAGGGTGCGTATGCCAATTCGTCCGCGCACCCGGTTCGAAGGACACCTGGGTCGAGACGATCCGCGCCGGGGCCTCGGTGGCAATGATCGGATCCTGCCAGACTGTACCGGTGAAATACTCCGGGGGCGCCCGGCGTGTCGGGCGCGAACCCACGCGATGGATCTTCATGGAGTCCTCCCTTGTTTGTGGACGCGGTCCTATTTATTTCTTCGAAGCCGCGTAGCGCGCCTTGGTTTCGGCATTCATCGGATAAAGGCCGGGGAGCACCGCGCCACCGTTCACCTGCTCGACGATCCAGGCCTCCATTCGTTCCTGCTCCGCACCTTCGGCCAGAATGAGATCGAGGAATGCCTTGGGGATCACCACGGCGCCGTCCTGGTCGGCGACGATGACGTCGTCCGGGAAGATTGCCACGCCGCCACAGCCGATCGGTTCGCCCCAGCCCACAAACGTCAGCCCGGCAACCGAGGGCGGCGCCGCGTAGCCGTCGCACCACACGGGTAATCCGGTGCCGAGCACGCCTTCGAGATCGCGCACGACGCCATCAGTCACGAGCGCAGCCACACCGCGCTTGGCCATGCGTGCGCACAGAATATCGCCGAAGATGCCGGCGTCGGTGACGCCCATGGCGTCCACCACCGCGATGCAGCCTTCCGGCATGGCTTCGATCGCGGTGCGGGTCGAAATTGGCGACGACCACGATTCCGGCGTGGCCAAATCCTCGCGCGCGGGTACGAAACGCAGGGTAAAGGCCGGGCCGACCAGCCGTGGCTGACCGGGCCGTAGCGGGCGCGAGCCCCGCAGCCAGACGTTCCGCAGTCCCTTCTTGAGCAGAACCGTGGTGATGGTGGCGGTGGAGACGCGGGAAAGGGTCGCAATTGCTTCGGGGGTCAGGGACATCTTGGAAAACAGCTCCGGTGGGATGGATCGGCACCGTATCTTGCGGGGCACGGGCATCGCGTCAAGTGGTGTCGCTTACCCATCGCGATCGTGCAATCACCGCGGCTTATCGCCGCCATGCAGATTAATTTATTGAACTTGCTGGCCAATTCATCGCGAAGCGAATTCCACTCCGCCGCAAAACACGTTAAAGCTTAGGCCTCGACAAAGACCAGTGAGACCATGGCCACGATGCTCTCCCCGCCCCGTATGCTGCCGAGTGGCGACAGCGCCATCACGGTGGAATTCAGCCGCAACATCGATGACGCCGCGAACCGCAGGGTGCTGGCGCTCGATCGCGCGCTTGCCCGCGAGACGATTCCTGGCGTGACCGAGACGGTGCCAACCTACCGATCCCTGCTGGTGCATTACGATCCCTTGCAGATCGATTTCGACGCGCTGAGCGAGAAGCTTGTTTCGCTGGCGCAACTGCCGGTCCCACCTGTTACGAAGACCCGGCGTTGGCGGGTTCCCGTGGTCTATGGTGGCGAGCACGGCATCGACCTCGAGGATGTCGCCAACACGCTCAAGACCACACCCGATGACATCGTGGCTCGGCACGTCGCCGGCGACTACCGCGTCGCCATGATCGGGTTCACCCCCGGATGGTCCTATCTCAGCGGCCTCGACGATTCGTTGCAGATGCCGAGGCGGCAAAATCCGCGCCTGCTAACGCCGGCGGGCACGATCTCGATCGGCGGCGTACAAACGGGCGTGCAATGTCTTGCCGGCCCGAGCGGCTGGCATCTGTTGGGACGAACCGCGGTCAGAACCTACCAATTGCATCGCGACCCGACCTTCCTGCTGGAACCGGGCGACCAGGTGACGTTTTCGGTGGTCGATGCCAAAACCTTCGCAGAGCAGGATCGCGCCGCGGAAGCCGGCGAGATCGTCGCCGAGCAGATCGCCTCATGAGTAAACTCGTCATTTCAACGATCGGGCCGGCGAGTTCGGTGCAGGACGGTGGCCGCTATGGCGCCCAGCGCTACGGCTTGACGCCGAGCGGTGCAGTGGATCGGCTCGCGCTCGCGGTCGCGAATAGTCTCGTCGGAAACGCACCGTTCACGGCCGCAATTGAGATCGGCCCCTTCGGCGCCACGTTCACGGCGCGCGACGGCGCGGTTCGTATCGCGCTGGCCGGCGCATTGCGCCCCGCCGATGTCGCGGGACGCGCGGTTGCATGCGATACCTCCATGACCTTGGCGGACGGAGAGACCCTGAAGCTGGGCTTTGCCCGCGGCGGCTCTTTCAGCTACCTCGCGATCGAGGACGGCATTGCGGGCGAACCGATGTTCGGGAGTCTCGCGGTGAATGCGCGCGCCGGGCTCGGCAGCCCATATCCTCGCCCGCTGCAAGGGGGTGACGAATTGCAAGTGGCCGCCGCCAGCGGCGCGGCCGAGCGGCGGATCGAGCTTCCTCCTCTTGGGGATGCGCCGATCCGCGTGGTGATGGGTCCGCAGGACGACGAATTCGGGGACGAAGCCACAAAGCTGTTTCTGGAAAGCGAGTGGAAGATCTCGGCAACCAGCGATCGCATGGGCTACCGGCTTGAAGGGCCGGTGATCAAACATTTGCATGGGCACAACATCGTCTCCGACGGCACCGTGAACGGCAGCATCCAAGTCCCTGGCAATGGTGCGCCCATCGTGTTGATGCCGGACCGCGGCACCAGCGGCGGCTACCCCAAGATCGCCACCGTGATCTCGGCCGATCTCGGCCGGTTTGCGCAGATTCCGGCAGGACAGGGCTTTCAATTCAAGGCCGTCGGCATGGTCGACGCGCAAGGCGAGGTGCGGAAGTTTTGGGACGTGGTCCGCACCCTGCCCGATCGGCTTCGTGCAATCGAGAATTTTGAGCTCAACATCGAGGCGCTGCAAAGTGCTAATGTCGCCGGCGCCGCGGTCAGCGCCGTGGACGCCGGAACGTGGCAAATTCCGTCGCCGGCAGATGCGCTGGCGCGGGGCTAGTTTACAGGGCTAGTTCAAGAACCACTCACCTAAGGGCGGACAGGACATGATGACCATCGATCTCAATTGCGATCTCGGCGAAGGGTTTGGCGCGTGGGAGATGGGCAATGATGCCGCCATGATCGAGCTCGCCACCTCCGTCAACATCGCCTGCGGTTTCCATGCCGGCGACGCCGACACCATGCGCAAGACGGTCGATCTTGCGAAGGCCCGCGGCGTCAGCATTGGTGCGCATCCCGGGTATCGCGATCTGCACGGTTTCGGTCGCCGGCCCTTTCCGGGCATGAAGGCATCGGAAATCGAAAACCTGGTCGCCTACCAGATCGGCGCGTTGCAGGCGATCGCGACCGCAGCCGGGCACAAAGTGACCCACGTCAAGGCGCATGGCGCGCTATCGAACGTCGCCTGTGATGACGACATGACCGCAAAGGCCATTGCGTCGGGCATCAGGGCGGTCGACCCCAATCTGATTTTCGTGGTGCTCGCCAATTCGCGTCTGGTGCAGGCCGGCGAAGCCGCCAATCTGCCGATGGTGCACGAGGTGTTTGCCGACCGCGCCTATGAAGACGACGGCTCGCTGGTGTCGCGCCGTAAACCCGGCGCGGTGTTGCACGACGCCGATCAGATTGCCAAACGTGTGGTGCGGATGGTGCAGGACGGTGCGGTGGTGTCGGTGACCGGAAAAGTCATCAAGATGCGCACCGACACGGTTTGCATCCATGGCGACACGCATGGCGCGGTCGATATCGCGCGCGGCGTGAGACAGGCGTTGAAGGATGCCGGCATTGAAGTGGCGCCGTTCAAGAAAGCGTCTTAACTGGAGCATGATCCGGAAAAGCGGGAACTGATTTTCCCTCGGGACAATCCCGAAGCGTTTGCCGGAGATTATGCTCAAATAATCAAACAAAAAGAGAATAGATCATGATCTCATTCCACCTAGTCAGATCATGATCCAGTACGGCCTAAAACGGGTGCACCGACAGCGTGCCAAAAACCACGGCTGCGATGAGTGCGAACGCGCCGTAGAGCGCAGCTGTATGAAGCCCTTTCTCCGTTCGCCCCGAAAGGGAGCGCGCGTAAAGGTGCAGACGGGCTTCCGCCGATAATTCGCGCATGGTCGATCTCCAACGTCGCATCACCTCCAGTTGAGTACCGTTGGCAGCTGGATGCAAGACGATTGGCGAAATAGCGATGCCGACGCTTTGCCGGAGTCCAATTGCAGATGAAAATTCTCTGCGACGGATTCATGCGAGAATTTTATTCGTTTAAATTTGAAACGATTAAAAACCCCGTCAATACACGTCTTGCTGGAATCGGCCCTGCTTTTTTAGTTCCGCGACAAAGCTGACGGCCTCGTCGATCGAACGCGCCCCAAACTGAGCGACGATATCGACCAGCGCACGTTCGACATCTTTCGCCATCCGTTTGGCATCGCCGCAGACATAAACGTTGGCGCCCTCAGCGAGCCACGTCCACAACTCACGGCCGACCTCGCGCATGCGGTCCTGCACATAGAATTTCTTGTCGCCATCGCGCGACCACGCCAGCGAAAGCCGGGTCAAAAGGCCGGAGGTTTTCATGGCGTTGAGTTCATCGGCATAAAAGAAATCGTAATCGCTGCGCTGATGACCGAAGAACAGCCAGTTCTTGCCGGGGGCGCCGGTCGCCTTGCGGTCGAGCAGGAAGGCGCGGAACGGCGCGATCCCGGTGCCTGGACCGATCATGATAATCGGCGTTTTGGGGTCCTGGGGCAGCGCGAAGCCGTGGGCCTTCTGCACATAGACCTTGAGCTGATCGCCAGGCTTGATGCGTTCGGCAAGGAAGATCGAGGCCACTCCAAGGCGCTTGCGCTTGCCGACCACGTAACGGACGCAGTCCACCGTGAGCGACAGCTTGCCGGGCGTGGCGTTGTGCGACGAGGAGATCGAATACAGCCGCGGCTGCAGCGGCTCCAGCGCTTCGATGAACGCTTCGGGATGCGGGCGCGCCCCGGAAAATTTTTGCAACGCCGCCATCACATCGAGCGTCCCAGCGTCGCCATCGGGGTCATCGCCTTGCGCCAGTGCGCGCGCCTTCTCGCGCACCGCGCCGCCGGTAATGAACGAGAACAGTTCGAACAGCGTATCGGGGGCGGGCGCCAGCGAAACATCCGAGATCAATACCTCGCGGAGCGTCTTGCCTCTTACCTCGGTCACATGGGACGCACCGAGCAAGGCGATGATCTGATCGACCAGTCCGAGTTCGTTGCGTGCAAAAATGCCGAAAGAATCCCCCACGACATAATCGAGGCCGCTCCCGGAGAGATCGAAATCGATGTGCCAGGTTTCCTTTTCCGATCCGGCCTTGTTGAGCAGCCGTCGCGACACGAACGTCGCCGGTGCCGGATTGTCGCGCGAACGCCCCGGCTCTGCGGTGATCGCCGGCGTTGCAACGGGCGCAACTGCTGAATTTTGTGGCGGCGTCGGCGCCTTTTCCAATTCCTCATGCAGCGCCTTCAGCATCCGCGCGGTTTCCTTGCCGCCGGGGACACACAGGTTGAGACGCGGCTCGGCCTTGTTGGCGATCGCGTCGGAATAGTCGTTGCAGTTATAGCCGCACTGGCCGCAATCCTGCTGCGCCATCGCCGCCATCATGCGCCGGCGCAACGGGCGACCTTGCGCGAGATTCATGCGGTCGGCGAGCGGCATAGTCTGATCATGCCACGGCGATTCGCCGTCATCACCATCGCCGAGAGGGCCTCCAGGTACCGCCGTGCCCTGCTCCGCCGAAAGTGCTGCCGGAGCGTCCGTCGACAGAAGTCCGGCAAAGAAGCCGTTCAGCCACGAGCGCTGCGCTTCGGAAAACGGCGCGCTTGCGGGAATGATTTCGATTTTCGGCGGAGGTGTCATCTGGTTCATGAGGATGCCTCTTCTGAGGAAGTCTCGGCATCTGCAAGCTTGCGCAGCGTCTCGGTGTCATGACGGCGCGCAAATGTCAGGAAGGTTTCTTCTGAAGATGCGCGATGGGCGAGATACGCCTTCAGCAGCTTTTCAACCGTCTTCGGCGCGTCCGCGGCCTTGAGGTCGTGGTAAACTTCCTGACCGACATCGGCATTCGGACCGAACCCACCACCGGCGAACAAGTGATAGCCTTCGACGGTGTCGTCTTCGCCGACGGGCACTTTCGCGCCGATCAGGCCGATATCGCTGATGTAATGCTGCGCACAGGAATGATGGCAGCCGGTCAGGTGGATGTTGAGCGGGGTGTCCATCGGCACCCGGGATTCGCACCAGTCGCCGATCTCGGCGGCGTGGCGCTTGGTGTCGGATGCCGAAAATTTACAACCTGCGTTGCCCGTGCAGGCAACCAGTCCGGCGCGAATCTGAGACGCCTTGACCGTCAATCCGATCGCTTCGATTGCGGCGACGGCGAGTCCCACACTCTCGTCACGCACGCCCGATATCAGAAGGTTTTGCCAGACCGTTAGGCGAATATCGCCGTCGCCGAGATCGCTCGCGATTTTGGCAAGCCCGCGCATCTGCTCGCAGGTCAATTTGCCGAGCGGCAGTGCGACGCCGATCCAACTCAAACCCGCCTGCTTCTGCCCGTGCACCCCGATATGCGCCATGCGATCAAATGCCGGGCGCGGCGCGAGAGCTTCTGACGGCACGCGGGTAAGGGCGTGGCCGAACTTTTCCTCGACCGCGAGGAGGAACTTCTCCATGCCGATGCTGTCGATGACGTATTTCAACCGCGCCTTGAGCCGGTTGGTGCGGTCGCCGAGTTCGATAAACACGCGGACGATGGCGTCGGCCACTTTGGTGGCGTCATCAGGTTTGACGATGATGCCGGTCTCTCTGGCGAAATCCTTGTGGCCGGTGATGCCGCCAATTCCTAAGCGAAACCAGATGCCGGGCTCGACGCCGAACCCGTCTTTCACTTCGATTGCGGCAAACGCGATGTCGTTGGTGTCTTCGAGCACGGCGATCTCGCCGGCACCGTCGAAGGCGACGTTGAATTTGCGCGGCAGCCCTGTCAGCGAGCGGTCGTTGAGAATGTGGTAGTGCCATTCGCGGACATATTCGCGGGTGTCGAGCAGCTCCTGCGGGTCGATCCCGGCGGTCGGCGTGCCCGTGACGTTGCGAATATTGTCGGCACCGGAGCCGCGCGAACAAAGGCCGAGGTCCTGGATGCCCTCGATCAAGGCGACCGTGTGCTTGGGCGGAATTTCGCGCACCTGCAGGTTCGCGCGCGTCGTCACATGGGCAAACGGGCCGCCGAATTGTTCGGCGAGATCGGCCACACCCGATAATTGCCAGTGCTTGAGGATGCCATTCGGAATCCGCAAACGGCACATGTAGGAATCCTGCGCCGGCGCGACATAAAACAGGCCGTAATAGCGCCAGCGAAAATTATCCGCGGGTGACGGCGGCGCGTTGGTCAGCGCCTGGTGCTTCAGTCGCGGATAAGCATCGAACGGATGCCCTTCCCGTTTGAATTTTTCCTGATCCGCGAGTTTTTTGCCTGATGCGATGATCTTGTCCTGCGCTTTGGTGTGCGGCGCGTCAGGTCCGCTCGGCTCAGCGTTGGTTTTACCAGCAGGAGCACCACCGAGGCCGCGCCCGACCCGGCTGATCTGTAGGCCGGTCGTAAAACCTTCGAGGTAGCGTTTTTGCTCGTCGGTGAAGTCGACTGAGAGAGTTTCGATTTTCATGGTGCGCGACGAAGCTCCTGCGGCCACGACCGGTGGCCCCAACGGGAAACGGAATGTGACCGCGCTGAAATCGGTCCGGCCGGGGGGAACGCCGGGTTCAACTTCTAAGGACGGTCCAACCAGCCTCGTTGCTGTGGAAATCCATCTTGGACTTATTACCAGCGGGCATCTGCGACGGCTGGCTGCACTGCAACATTCAAGTAGCGTGCCACGCGGAAAATTTAAAATTTATGTTATTTTTCAATGTTTTACATCATAAAGGCAGTGGGAGGGGGGTTCTCTCGCCGCCATTTTCAGGCAACCCGCCTAAAAATTAGTCGGCTGGGGCGTATGCTCAACCCTTACCCCCGTAAATTCAGTCAGGATTCCCGGCGTCCGATCGAGAACGCCGCCAGATGTCCGGCAATATCGTTGGCATCAAACGCCGGGCCGGCGAACGCGCCCACGGCGTCCGGGGCATCAGCGGACTTCCCTTCGCGACCCAGGGCGGCGTCGTAAAGGTCCGGTCTGAACACAGCCTTGGCGAGCTTGAGGGCCTCCGGGCTGAACGAGGCCTGACCCCAGCGCACCATCTGGGCGTAGAGCCAGGCGGCCTGCACCGGATCGGGTCGCGCCGCAGCCTCGCGCCCGACCAGCAGATAACGGCTGCTCTCGCGCATCGTACCATCAGGCGAAATCTTGAGCCGGCCGTCGAGCGTCCGCCGGATCACCTCCGCTTCGACGCCGATCCGCTCCGGCTGCGCCAGGATATGCGCCGCCTCGGCGCGGTTTTGCGGTTGTTCGATGAATTCAGCGGCGCTAGCGTGCGCCCGAACCAAGGCGGCCAGGACTTCCGCGTTTTTCTCCGACCAGTCCTGCCGCACGGCGAGCACTTTTTCCACTGCACGAACCAGAATGTCCGTCACGAAGTGCAGGATCTGGCCGACACCGAGATCGACCGCGATGGAATTCCAGGGCGCACCGACGCAGAACGCATCGACGTGGCCGTTGGCGAGACTATCCACCATATAGGGCGGTGGCAGCACCACGAGACGGACGTCCTCGTCGGGATCGACCCCGCCGGCCGCCATCCAAAACCGAAGCTGATAATTGTGGGTCGAAAACGGAAACGTCATGCCGAAGGTCAGCGGCTCGGTTCCCTTTCGGCGCCGCGCCGCCACCACCCGGGAGAGCGCGAGGGCGGTCGCCATCGGGTCGAACGGGTCGCCTGATATCTCGCCCATGATTGCGGCATGCAGTGCCGGCGACACCGTGATCGCGTTGCCGTTGAGGCCGAGATTAAACGGCGCGACGATCGGTACTTTGACGTGCCCGAGGCCGAGGCTCGATGCGATCGCGACCGGCGCCAGCAGATGCGCCGCATCGAACAGGCCGATGTTGAGCTTGTCGCGGACATTCGACCACGACACTTCACGAACCAGGGTGACATCCAGCCCTTCCGCCGCGGCAAAGCCCTTGTCGACGGCGACGATCAGGGCGGCGGCATCGACCAGCGGAATGAAGCCTATGCGAAGCGGACGGGTCATTTCAGCAACTCCGCGGCGGTCAGGATCGACTGTGCGATCTCGCCGATCTTCTTTTTCTCGCGCATGGCAGTCGATCGCAGCAGCACATAGGCCTCGTCTTCCGTCAGCCCCTTTAGCTTCATCAGGATTCCCTTGGCGCGATCGATCACCTTGCGGTCTTCGAGCGCGGATTTGGCGCGGTCGAGTTCGTCCTGCAGCTTCGAGAAGGCGTTGAAGCGCGAAATGCAGAGATCGAGGATCGGCTTGATTCGTTCTTTCCTCAGGCCGTCGACGATGTACGCCGAGACGCCGGCATCGACGGAGGCCTGGATCGACGCCGCGTCGCTTTGATCTACGAACATCGCGATTGGCCGGCGCACCGCGCGGCTGACCTGGAACATCTGTTCGAGGACGTCGCGGCTGGGATTTTCCAGATCGATCAGAATGACGTCGGGATCGAGCGCATAGATCCGGCTCAGCAAGCTCTGCATTTCGCTGATGTGGACGACGCCGGTGAAACCCGCCTCGCGCAGTCCTTCCTCCAGGATTGCGGCACGGATCGGGCTCTCGTCGACGATGACGATTTTAGGAGACTGCTCGCCCATCAATCACTCGCATTACCTTTATAATATTCATAGCATGCCGGCGACCGGCTTAAAGCCTTGTAATTATGGGCAATTGGGACTAGCTCCTGCCGATCAATCGGACAAATCGAACATGCAACAGGCCGCGCCCAAAGTCAGTTTTGTTTCGCTGGGATGCCCCAAAGCGCTGGTGGATTCCGAGCGCATTATCACACGGCTGCGCGCCGAGGGTTATGAGCTTGCGCGCAAGCATGATGGCGCCGATCTTGTCATCGTTAACACCTGCGGCTTTCTCGACAGCGCCAAGCAGGAATTGCTCGGCGCCATCGGCGAGGCGATGGCCGAGAACGGCAGGGTCATCGTCACCGGCTGCATGGGCGCCGAACCCGAGCAGATCGAGGCCGCCTATCCCGGCGTGCTGTCGATTACCGGGCCGCAGCAATATGAAAGCGTGCTCGACGCCGTGCACCGCGCATTGCCGCCGGTGCATAATCCGCACCTCGATCTGGTGCCGCCGCAGGGCATCAAGCTGACGCCGCGACATTACGCGTATTTAAAGATTTCCGAAGGTTGCAACAATCGCTGCAGCTTCTGCATCATCCCGAAACTGCGCGGTGACCTGGTGTCGCGTCCGGCGGGCGACGTGCTGCGCGAGGCGGAAAAACTGGTCAACGCCGGCGTCAAGGAGTTGCTGGTCATTTCGCAGGACACCTCGGCCTATGGCGTCGATTTGAAATATGCCGAGAGCCCGTGGAAGGATCGTGAGGTCCGGGCGAAGTTTTTCGATCTCGCACGCGAACTCGGTGAGTTCGGCGCCTGGGTGCGGCTGCAATATGTCTACCCCTACCCGCATGTCGATGAAGTCATCGGCCTGATGACACAGGCTAAGATTTTACCTTACCTCGACATTCCCTTTCAGCACGCGAGCCCGGAAATTCTCAAGGCTATGAAGCGCCCGGCGGCGCAGGACAAGACCTTGGGCCGGATCAAGCGATGGCGCGAGGAATGCCCTGAGTTGACATTGCGCTCCACTTTCATCGTCGGCTTTCCCGGCGAGACCGACTCCGATTTTGCCTATTTGCTCGATTGGCTCGACGAAGCAGAAATCGATCGTGTCGGCTGCTTCAAATATGAGCCGGTCGCGGGCGCCTCATCGAATGCGCTCGGCCCTGCCGTGCCCGATGACATCAAGCAGGCGCGCTGGAACGCGCTGATGGCGCGGCAGCAGAAGATTTCCGCGCGACGGCTGAAACGCAAGGTCGGCTCACGGCAGCAGATCATCATCGACGAAGTCGGCCCGACCGTCTCGAAGGGTCGCTCGAAGGCAGACGCGCCGCAGATCGATGGCGCGGTCTATGTCTCGAGCCGCCGTCCCCTGCGCGTCGGCGATATCGTCACCGCGAAGATCGAACGCGCCGACGAATATGACCTGCACGGCAGTGTCTCGGGGTTCTGACACGCTTGACATCTCCGGCCGTTCGGCTGTATGGCGGCGTCCATGACATTCACCCGGACCC
Organism: uncultured Alphaproteobacteria bacterium; assembly: GCA_963814615.1. Taxonomy (GTDB): domain Bacteria; phylum Pseudomonadota; class Alphaproteobacteria; order Rhizobiales; family Xanthobacteraceae; genus Bradyrhizobium. The sequence continues at coordinate 397,656 of CAWFDN010000003.1, forward strand.
AACTACGCGCCACTTTCCGTCGTCGCTCGTTCGACGATGATGGGTCGCGCCGTGTCCGACGACAACGCTGAACAGATAGATCAGCTAACGTTTTCGAGAAGGCCGCACCCGCAAAGTGCGGCCTTCTCGCGTTTTGGCCAACTTTTCCTTCAACCGCAGGAGTTCGACATGACCACCGCCGCCCAACCGTTCGACGCGTTGATGGATATCACCGCCCGCCCACAGATCGTATTCGTCAGGGGCGAAGGCTCGTTTCTGTGGGACGACACCGGCAAGCGCTACCTGGACTTCGTGCAGGGATGGGCGGTCAATTGTCTCGGCCATTCGCCGCCAGCCGTGGCGCAAGCGCTCGTGGAGCAGTCGCAACTGCTGCTGACGCCGAGCCCGGCTTTTTACAACGCACCCAGCCTCAAATTCGCAAAGGCGTTGGTCGATCATTCTTGTTTCGATCGGGTGTTTTTCGCCAATTCGGGCGCGGAAGCCAACGAAGGCGCGATCAAGCTCGCCCGCAAATACGGCGCCCCGCATCGTGGCGGCGCGCATGAAATCATCGCGTTCGAGGGTGGCTTCCACGGTCGCACGCTCGCCACCATGTCGGCATCCGGCAAGAAAGCCTTTGAGCCGCTGTTCGAGCCCAAAGTGCCGGGCTTTCCAAAAGCCAGACTGAACGATCTCGCATCGGTCGAACGGCTGATCAACGACAAGACCATCGGCGTGATGCTGGAGCCGATCCAGGGCGAAGCCGGTGTCTGGTCGGCAACGGATCAGTTCCTGCGCGATTTGCGGGAGCTCACCAGAGCGCACGGCCTGTTGCTGATCGTTGACGAAATTCAGACCGGCATGGGCCGCACCGGAAAGCTTTTCCACTACCAGCATGCGGAAGTCGAACCCGACATCATGACGCTCGGCAAGGGAATCGGTGGAGGCGTTCCGCTCGCCGCGCTGCTGGCCACCGAGGCGGTCTCATGTTTCGAGCACGGCGACCAGGGCGGCACCTTCAACGGCAACCCGTTGATGTGCGCGGCCGGGCTCGCCGTTTTGCAGCAAATTGCCGAGCCCAGGTTTCTTAAATCGGTCGTCGATACCGGGCTCTATCTGGAAAGCGAGTTGCAGCGGATGTCCGCGCGGCATGGTCTCGGCGAGGTCCGCGGCCGAGGCTTGTTTCTGGCGCTCGATTTGAAACATCCGATCGGTGCTTCGATCGTCGCACAAGCGTTACAGGATGGCGTGCTGCTCAACTCGCCCCAACCGGACGCACTGCGTTTCATGCCGGCGCTCAACGTCACCAAGGGCGAAATTATCAGCATGATCGAGTGCCTGGACGCGATCCTGACCAAGACGGGCGCCGCAAGACGCGTCGCGTAAGGTTACGGCCTCAGAATCGCCGCCCCCGTCGTAGCCCTTCCTTCAAGATCGATATGGGCCTTGGCGGCGTCCTTCAGCGCGTAGGCGTGATTGATCGGCACGTGAAGTTTGCCGTTGATGACGGCGGCAAACAACGTGTCGGCGCCCTCGAGCAATTCCGAGCGCTTGCCGACATAGTCGTTGAGCTTGGGCCGGGTTGCAAACAGCGAACCGTGATTGTTGAGTTCGGCGATCGAGAACGGTGGTACCGGGCCCGACGCATTGCCGAAACTCACGAACAGCCCGCGCGGCTTCAGACAGGACAGCGAGCCGGGAAAGGTCGACTTGCCGACGCCGTCGTAGACGACGTCGCAGAGTTCGTTGCGGCTGATTTGTTTGACGCGCGCGACGAAGTCCTCGTCATTGTAGAGGATGACGTGATCGCAGCCATTGGCGAGTGCGAGGTCGGCCTTCGCTTTCGAGCCGACCGTGCCGATGACATGGGCGCCGAGCGCCTTGGCCCATTGGCAGGCCAGCAAGCCGATGCCGCCAGCGGCGGCATGGATCAATACCCGATGTCCCGGTTCGATCTTGAACGTCTTGTGCAAGAGGTACCAAACCGTCAGCCCTTTGAGCATCAGCACCGCGCCCTGCTCGTAGGTGATATGGTCGGGCAGCTTGACCAGCTTCTCGGCGGGAATGTTCCGTTCGGAGGCATAGCCGCCGAGATTGAAATAATAAGCGACGCGGTCGCCGGGGTGAAAATTCGTCACGCCAGGCCCGACCGCGACAACTTCACCGGCAGCTTCGTTGCCGGCAATGAACGGCAAAGACGGCGCCTTGTAGAGGCCAGTGCGATAATACACGTCGATGAAGTTGAGGCCGACGGCGTGCTGGCGGATACGAACCTCGCCGGCCGCCGGCGCAGGCACGTCCACGGCCTCATAAATCAGGGCCTCCGGGCCCCCTACTTTGTGCACACGCACAGCCTTGGTCATGTCAAATTCTCCCTTGAGTAGTTTCTTGGAGACCAAGCGAAAGCCATCAAGGCCGCGTTGTCAACTTGATCGCCGTGCTACCCTCTTCGATCGGCTAATTCTCGGCCCCTTTCCGGTTGCGTTTGGCGAGCACGTTGAAGAACTCGACCGCCGCCGAAAATACGATCGCAAAATAGATGTAGCCGCGAGGAATGTGAAATTTGAATCCATCGGCGACCAGCGCCACACCGATCAGCACCAGAAACGCCAGCGCCAGCATCTTGGTGGTCGGATGCTCCACCACAAATCGCGCGACCGGTCCAGAGGACACGTACATTACGAGGCAGGCGATGACGACGGCGGCGATCATGATCGCGAGATCCTGCGCCATGCCGATCGCGGTGATGATCGAATCCAGCGAGAACACCATGTCGACCGCGATGATCTGGATAATCACCCAGAAGAACGCGCGGGCGCCCGGTGCGTCCTCGCCCTCTTCCTCGCGCGCCTCGACCTCGGCGTGGATTTCGTGGGTCGCCTTTCCGATCAAAAACAATCCGCCGCCGATCAGAATGATGTCGCGCCACGAAAACGCCATGCCCCTTACCGTGAAGACGGCTTGCGTCAGCCCGATCATCCACACCAGCAGGCTGAGCAGGAGGATGCGGAACACCAGCGCCAGCGCCAAGCCGATTTGCCGCGCCCGCCTCGCCTGCGATTGCGGAATGCGCGCGACAATGACCGACAGAAAAATGACGTTGTCGATGCCGAGAACGATCTCCAGCGCCGTCAAGGTCAGCAGCGCGGCCCAAGATTCGGGGCTCGTCAGCAGCCCGATCATGCCTTGATCGACCTCACAAGCCGAATCGCCGCGTCGCATCCCACGACATAGGCGGCGATCGCGCAAAGCCCGATCTTGACGGACGCCCCCACATCGAAATCGTTGACCAGGGCGATGACCATGAGCACCGCACCAGCGGCGATCAATGACAGCGTGAGCGCGCGCAGCCGCACGACGCGTACCGGGTGAACGACATGGAAAGGAAGAAAGGTCGCCGCGATCAGAACGGCAATCGCAACGCTCGACAGCACGGGCGGCCATTGCAGCAGGAACAGATAAAACGCCGCGACATTCCACAGCCCCGGAAATCCGCGAAAATGATTGTCCGCGCTCTTCATGCGGCGATCTGCGAAATACAGCGCGCCGGTGACGGCAATTCCCGCGCCCAGGACCGGCGCCGCCAGCGGCAGCAGCAGGCCGCTGGCGGTGATCGCATAGGCTGGCACGAAGACGTAAGTCACGAAATCGACAACGAGGTCGAGCACGTCGCCCGACCAGTTCGGTTGCAGCCGCACAACATCCAGCCGCCGCGCGATCGGGCCATCGACCGCGTCGATCACCAGGGCGACCCCAAGCCAGGCGAACATCGCAGCCCAGTGCTCGCGCACGGCCTCGAGCAGTGCGATCAGAGCGATACCCGCCCCCAGCGCCGTAAAGACATGCACGGAAAATGCGGCAGCCCGCATCGCCGGCGATGCTGATGAGGAATCCTGCTGGTTTCTCTGGTCCATTGACCAGCAGTGCTATCAGGAATCGTGTTGATTTGCACATTCACGTTGCGGCGTTGCGCCGCGAAACCGCGGGAATATCAAGGCGCTCATCCGGACTTGAAAATGCCGCCGGGAACGTCAATTGTGCCGATATGAACGATGCATCAGTCACATATGACGTGGTCGTGGTCGGCGGTGGCCCTGCCGGACTTGCGGCCGCGGTTGCGTTGGCTCAAACCGGCGCCAATACGGCATTGATCGCCCGCCGTGCGCCCTATGCCGACAATCGCACCACGGCGCTGCTCGGCGGCTCGGTCGAACTGTTGCAGCAGTTGGATGTCTGGCCACGCTGCAGCGACCAAGCGGCTGCGTTACAGGCGATGCGCCTGGTCGACGACACCGGCCGCTTGATCCGTGCACCCGAAGTCCGCTTCTCGTGCGATGAAATCGGTCTCGACGCGTTCGGCTACAACGTCGAGAACCGCGCGCTGATGGCCGCACTGGAAGATCGCGCCGCCGGGCTTTCCACGCTGACGCGGTTTGACGACGAGGCCGACACGATCAGGGCGGAAGCCGCCGATCTCGCGATTCATACAAAACAAGGCCGCTCGCTGTCCGCACGCCTCGTGGCCGGCGCGGACGGGCGGCACTCGCTCTGCCGCGAAGCCGCCGGCATCGAGGTCCGGCGTCGCGGTCTTCATCAGTCGGCCGTGACCTTCAACGTCAGCCATTCGCGGCCGCATCAAAATATCTCCACGGAGTTTCATACTTCGGAAGGTCCCTGCGTATTTGTGCCGTTGCCCGGCAACCGCAGCAGCGTGGTGTGGGTGGTGGCACCAAAGCAAGCCGAACGCTTGATCGCGTTGAGCGACGATGAATTGTCGGAGGCCACTGAGACCCAATCGCATTCCATTCTCGGCCGCATCCGCGTCGAACCGGGGCGCCATCTGTTTCCGCTTGCGATCGAAAAACCCCGGCAATTCGCGCAGCACCGGATTGCCCTGGTCGGCGAGGCCGCCCATGTGCTGCCGCCGATCGGCGCGCAGGGCTTGAACATGGGGCTGCGCGATGCCGCCGATCTCGCCGATATCGTTCGCAACGCGATTGTTTCTGGCGAAGACCCTGGCTCGCCGCAAGTCTTGACGCGCTACGATTTTGCTCGCCGCGCCGATGTCGCGAGCCGGACCTTCGTCATCGATATGGCGAACCGCTCCTTGCTCAGCGATTTTTTGCCGATGCAATCGCTCCGGGCTGCCGGCCTGCATATGATCGGCGCGATTGGACCGCTTCGTCGCCTGGCCATGCGCGAGGGCCTGGCGCCTTCGTGGCGACGGCTTAGCTAGCTTATGGCAGCACAAGCCGGCCGGCCTGCAAGGACCACATCACGCCCGTAAGCGTGACGACGGAGGCGAAGGTCCCGATCAGCACGGCGACGGATGCGGGCTCTATCCAGGTATCGTTTTGCCGGGCGATTACAAACACGTTCAGCGCCGGCGGCAGCGACGCCATCAAGATCGCGGTAGCCGCCCATGGTTGCGTGAACGGGCCGAGCAGCAACATCAATCCGAAAACAATGAGCGGATGGATCAGGAGTTTTACCGCGATAACAGCGGGAACTTCCCAGGGCACGCGGCCAAACGGCCGCAACGCGACCGTCACGCCGAGCACGAACAGCGCCATCGGAGCCGCGGCATTTTGCAGAAACAAGAGCATGTTGTCGATCGCGACCGGGGGACGAATGCGAAGCGCCGCCGCCAGCGCTCCCGCGCAAGCCGACATGATCAGCGGATTCGAAATGATCTGGCGCACCACAAGGCCGAGTGTGTGCAACAACGTCCGGCGTTTGCCATCGGTCAACGCGATCAACAGCGGCACGATCGAAAACAGAAAAATGCTGTCGCAGCAGAAAATCAAGGCGGTCGGCGCGGCCGCCTTGGAGCCGAGCACGGCCAACGCCAGACCGGGGCCCATGTACCCGATATTGCCATAGCCTCCGGAAAGTCCCGCCAGCGTCGCCTCGCGAAACGACAGCCGTCCCATTACCCGGCCCGCAAACATCGCGAGCATGAAGGCGCTGGCCGTACCGAGGGTGGTCGCGATCAAAAATGGCGGGTTGTTGAGTTCCGTAAACGGCGTCTTCGACATGATCCCGAACAACAAGGCGGGCAGCGCAACGTAGAGCAGGAAGAAGTTCATCCATGCCAAACCCGCTTCCGGGATGGCCTTGGCCTTGCCGCAGGCGAATCCGATGAAGATCAAGCCGAAATACGGCAACGCGAGATTGAGGATGTCGACCATGGAGCGCGTTTCGTTTTCCTGGTTGATTGGGCCGGACGGATGGGTCGGCGATTGCAAAGGTTAATTCAGCGGTTTGCCTCTAGCATCGGCCACAATCATGGTCTATTCGACGAGACATGATCAAAACGCGAACCGCCAAATTTCAGATCGGGCAGATCGTCCGTCACCGGATTTTCTCGTTCCGGGGCGTGATCTTCGATATTGATCCGGAATTCAACAATACCGAGGAGTGGTGGCTGTCGATTCCCGAGGAGGTCCGGCCTCACAAGGATCAGCCGTTCTATCATCTGCTCGCCGAGAATTCGGAATCCGAATACGTCGCTTACGTCTCCGAGCAAAATCTATTGCCCGACGATTCGGGCGAGCCGATCCTGCACTCGCAAGTCGCCGAGATTTTCGTGAAGGATAAATCGGGTGGCTATCGCCCGCGCAACCCCTCGCTGAATTAGCTTTATCAATCTGCCAACAAAAAAGGCGCTCGCATCGAGCGCCTTTTTCGCTTCATCCATTTTTGTTCGTCAATAAGACCGTGGTCTTACTTCGCTGCCGGATTAGCCGCCGGCGTGCCGGCGGGCTGGTTGGCCTCAAGCTTCTTGCGCTGTTCCTCGGCGCGTTTCTGCAGCTCTTCCTGCAGCTTCTTCTGGGTTTCCTCGAACACCTTCGGGTCGGTCGGCGGTCCGTCATAGGCTTTGGCGAATTCGCCAAGCGGCAGCGGCAGCGTGAGAGGTGCGCCGTTGGAGTTGATGGCTTGAACCACCAAATTCTGCCCCTTCTTCAAGTTCGCGAGCAGTTCCGGTGTCACATCGTAGTCCGACATACAGCCGTTGGCGAAGCAGATTACATACGGACTTTGCGCCGGGGTGTTGTTGTCGACGATCACGCGGGTGCCGTGAACGAGCTGCATGCCGAGCGGGAGCGTAACCCGTAGAATCTTTTTCGGTTCGCCTTCGGGCTCGATGATGACGGCGGCGATCACAGGCTGGCCGGACTCAATGCGCCCGTCCTTGCCGGTGAAGCAAACCTGCTTGGCGTTGGCATCCTGGCCCTTGAGGCAGAATTTCGTCCACGGCGCATAGATCAACTGAATCTGCTGGTCGGCGGGCTGGCCACCCGCGGCAGGAGCCGCTGGCGGCGGTGCCTGCTGAGCGGCCGGTGCGGGTGCTGCAGCTTTCGGTGCGGCCTTCGGCGCGGCTGCCGGAGCCTTGGCTTTCGGCGCCGCGGCGGGAGCCGGCGTTTGGGCCTGAGCTTCGGGAGCGAGCAGCGAGGCGACAAGTGCCGTTGCTGCCAACAGGGCGAAAACCCGCCCACGCGGCCAAGCTGGTGCGGCCAAGATACGGAAATTCATTGCCGAAAACCCTTTCTGAACGGGAGCGCCCGAAACCGCCGGAGGCACGGGAGACCTTGCCGTTTGGGCGGCTGTCTCCTTGCCAATTGAGGCGGTTGAGTGACAGGCCCTGCCGTCTTGGTCAATTGCCCGCCTTCATACAGTGGCGGGCGAAAAGATCAATGCCGACAAGCATTCTTTAGCGTACGCCGCGGCTGGATTCCGTCCGCCTGTGTTAAAATCCTGTCGTGAATAAAACCGAATCAAATCGGCGCGCCGTATTGCAGGTTGTGAGGCGGCGCTCGCACATTCAAGGCCTTGTCTGTAGTGCCGCGCTCGCCTTCGGCGTGTGGCTGGCGATTGACCGCAATACGGCGTCGGCGGAAGAGAGCTACGCAATCGCCATGCATGGCTCGCCTGCCCTGCCCGCCGATTTCACGCATATGCCCTATGCCAATCCGGATGCGCCGAAAGGCGGCCGGCTGGTGCAGGGCCTTCTCGGTACTTTCGACAGCCTCAACCCTCTGATCGTCAGGGGCCTCGCGGTGCAGCAGATCAGGGGGTTTGTGGTCGAGAGCCTGATGACCCGGAGCAATGATGAGGCCTTCACGCTTTATGGTCTGTTGGCCAAGAGCGTGGAGACCGATGACAGCAGGAGTTTCGTTGTCTTTCATCTCGATCCGCGGGCGCGGTTTTCGGACGGGAATCCGGTCCTTGCCGAAGATGTGCTGTTTTCGTGGGGTTTGCTGCGCGACAAGGGGCGTCCAAATCATCGCCAGTATTACTCCAAGGTGGCAAAGGCCGAAGCCATCGACCAACGCACGGTGCGGTTCGATCTCAATGGCGCCGGCGATCGCGAACTGCCGCTGATCCTCGGGCTGATGCCGATTTTGCCGAAGCATGCGGTCGACGTCGCGACGTTCGAGGAAACCTCGATGTCACCGCCGATCGGCTCCGGCCCCTACCGCGTCACTGCGGTGAAGCCTGGCGCCAGCGTGACGCTGACACGCAATCCGGATTATTGGGGCCGCGACCTGGCGGTCAATCGCGGCTTGTGGAACTTCGATCAGATCAGGCTCGATTTCTACCGCGAGGCCAACGGCCAATTCGAGGCCTTCAGGCGTGGCCTCTATGACTTTCGCGTCGAAAACGAGCCGCTGCGCTGGCACGACGGATACGATTTTCCGGCCGCCCGCAATGGTGAGGTGATCCGCGACACGCTCAGAAGCGGAATGCCGCAACCTTCGGAATTCCTGGTGTTCAATACCAGACATCAGACGTTTTCCGATATCCGGGTGCGCCAGGCCTTGACGCTGTTGTTTGATTTCGAGTGGATCAACCGCAATTACTTCTTCGGGCTCTATGCGCGCACCGCCAGCTTTTTCGCGGGCTCGGTATTGTCGGCCTATGCCCGCGCCGCCGATGATCGCGAGCGTGAGCTTCTCAAACCCTTCGCATCGCATATCCCCCCCGAAATCATGGACGGCAATTACCGCCTGCCCGTCAGCGACGGTTCCGGCCGTGATCGTGCAACGCTTCGCAATGCGCTGACGTTGTTGTCGGAGGCCGGCTACGATCTCGATGGCACTGTATTGCGGCAGCGCTCGACGAAAGTGCCTCTCACTTTTGAAATTCTGGTGACGACGCGCGATCAGGAGCGGATCGCGCTGGCGTATATACGCGATCTCAAGCGGGCCGGCATCGAGGCCTCGGTGCGGGCGGTCGACGCCGTCCAATTCGACCAGCGCCAACTCAGCTTCGATTTCGACATGATCCAGAACCGCTGGGATCAATCATTGTCGCCGGGCAACGAGCAGTCGTTTTATTGGGGAAGCGAGGCTGCCGACATTCAAGGCACCCGAAACTACATGGGCGTCAAAGACCCTGCCGTCGATGCCATGATCGCGGCCATGCTTGAGGCGCGCGAGCATTCCGCTTTCGTCCCGGCGGTACGCGCGCTGGACCGGATCCTGATGTCGGGCTTTTACGCTATTCCGGTGTTTAACGTTCAAGAGCAATGGATCGCGCGCTGGAATCGGATAGAACGGCCAGTAAGAACTGCTTTGACGGGGTATCTCCCGGAAACTTGGTGGCAAAAGCCGGACCCTCAATTGCCGGGTCCTCAACCGAAGTGACGCCGTGATCCAGACCAACACATCGCCGACGCTCGATGGATTGTTTCGACGGGTCCTGGCCCGAAAGCCGGACGCACTGGCGCTGCTCGATCCGATCAACAAGCAGCGCGTCACCGGCCGACCGCCTCAGAGCCTGACGTTCGCGCAAGCCGATCAAGCCATCTCGGCGTTGTCGGCTCATTTCATCGAAGCCGGGTTGCCGGCCAATTCTGTGATCGCGGTGCAACTGCCGAATACCGTGGAATTTATGCTGACGGTGCTTGCAGCGTTTCGCGCGGGCTTGATCGTAGCGGTGCTTCCGCTGTTGTGGCGGCAAGCGGAATTGACCGTCGCGCTCAACCGCACCGGCGCCAGGGCGATTGTCACCATGGGTAAGATCGACGGCGTCGTTCATGCAGATCTCGCCATGAACGCCGCGGCGGATGCCTTTTCGATCCGCCATGTCTGCGGTTTCGGCGACGACCTGCCGGAAGGCATGGCGTCGCTCGATCTGGCCTTGTCAGGTGAATCGGGCGCCACACGGGCCGTCACGCAAGACGGCCGCCGGGCGGCGATGATCTCATTTGACGTGACGGTCGATGGTTTCCGCGCTGTTCCGCGGACACATCTGAATTTGATTGCCGCCGGTCTGGCATTGTCGCTCGAAAGCGACCTGCCGCAAGGCTCCACGGTCATGTCGGCATTCGCACCGTCGTCGTTCCCGGGCCTGACCTCCTCGCTCGTGGTCTGGCTGTTGTCAGGCGGAACGTTGGCACTGCATCATCCGTTCGATGCTGACGTGCTTGAGCGACAGATCAACGAACATTCCTGCGCTGTGCTGATCGCGCCGGCACAACTGGCATTGCGACTGGGCGAGATCGACTTGCCGGCGCGTCTGCCGACGTTACGCCATGTAATCGGTCTTTGGCGCACACCGGAACAGGTCGCATCGAGTCCGCCCTGGAGCACCGGGCACGCGATGCTGACGGATGTCTATCTGTTCGGCGAAGCCGGACTGTTCAGTGCCCGCCGCATCGCTGACGGCGCGCCCGCCCCGATTTTGCCGGGACCGCATGCCGCACCGCGCGACGTCCCGGGCTCGTCGATCGCGGGTGAAATCCTCCTGACGCCCAAAGGAACTCTGGCACTGCGGGGTGCGATGGTTACGCCTGCGGCTTACGCGCCGCCGCCACCGCCCGGCGACACCTTGGTGGCGCAACCACCGCGCGATTTTGTCGATACCGGCTATGCGGCGCGGCTTGATCGTTCGACCGGAGCGATCTGTATCACCGCACCGCCCTCGGGCGTCATGGCGGTTGGAGGATACCGATTTTTGGCGCAGGATTTGCAAGAATGGGCCAAACGGCTCGGACAGGGCGCGCTGCTGACGGCGTTGCCCGACCGGTTAAGCGGTTACCGCCTCGCCGGACGCGCCAAGGACAACGCCCGCGCCCGCGAAGCGCTGACGCAACTCGGGCTTAACCCCTTGATGGTGGAAGCTTTTCGCGATCGTCCCGCCAGCTGAAATCGGAAGCGTTCGTTGACGCACCATTAAGGCCGGCAACCTAGGATTTGCGCGTTCAACCGATCGCGTGAAGCCGAGTATTGAGAATGTCGCAGCAAGGTCCGATCATCGTCGTATCAACCGCGGCGCGGCCGGCGTTTGCGAGCGCGCTTGAGGACGCCGGGATATTTCCGATCATCGACGCCAGTTGGACGGATGCGTCACGCGCCGTCGAGCAGTTGCAGCCGGCTGCGGTTCTTGTCGCGTTGTCCGAGACGGTCGAACCAGGCTTCGAGCCGCTGGCAAAGCAGATCGCCGCCCTGCGACCTTATCTGCCGTTGATCGCGGTCAATCCCAGCACTTCGCTCCCTGAAAACGCGATTCCTTTCTCGCAGGCGGGGGGCAGTTTCGATCGCCTGACGGCGCGCCTGAGCGCCGCGCTCCGGGTCAGGAGCTTGCACGCGACCGTGATGCGCCGGATTCACGACGATCCGGCAACGCCGATGACGTTGCCGGATACCGAGCCTTCCCGCGATGCCACCGTGCTTTTGATTGGCCGCGGCGCAACCTACCCTTCGCTTTCGGTGTCGCTCGGCGAGCGAATGGGGATCGTCGGCGCGCTCTCCATCGAAGCCGCGGCCAAACACCTCAACATGCGCGACATCGACGGCATCGTCCTCGGCGAGGGTTTCAGCGCGCGCGTGGTGGATGCTTTCCTCACCGTGCTGACCGAGGATGCGCGTTTCCGCAATCTCCCTGTCGTGATGACGTCCGATGAATGGGCGCTGGACTATGATCTGCCGAATCTCGAGATCATCTTCGGCGAGCCCGAACGCATCGCCGCCAACGCATTGCCGCTGATCCGCCAGCACGCCTTCGAGGCGCATTTGAGCCGCACGCTGCGCTCGATCGATGCCGGCGGCCTGCTCGATCCACGAACCGGTCTTTTGACATCGGCAGCCTTCGATCGTGACTTCGCGGCTTCGGTCGATGAAACGCAGTCGTGCGGTGGCGGCCTGTCGGTCGCTCGCTTTGCGTTCGATGCCGGCAATGCGCGCGCGCCATTCGACGGCGCGCGGATCCTGAGCCGTTTGATGCGGCAAATGGATTTCGGTGCTCTTCAGGACGACGGATCCGTGGTCGCGGTCTTTGCTGAAACCGACCTGCGGACCGCGCATATGATTGCGCGGCGGCTTTCCAGCGTGATGCGCCACACCGCCTACGGCAAACGCGACTCGCCTTCCGAGCCGGTTGTTACGCTCGCGACCTTGCTGCCGTCTGACACGGCGATTTCGCTGCTGGCACGCCTTTACGACGGAGCCCGCCGCGCGGTGTCGTGAATTCTCACGCCGCCTTCTTGTTTTCCGCGAGGTTGGCGAGCTGACGGAGGATTTCGGTGGTGCCGGCGAGACGTTCTTCCGGCGTTTCCCATTCCTGCAAGAACACCACCTTCATGTCCGGCCGCACCTTCGCGGCCTGGCCGTGCTGACGGATGAAATAGACCAGCCGGTCCGGTTGCGCGAACTTGTTGTCGCGGAACGTGATCACCGCGCCCTTCGGCCCGGCATCGACCTTCTCGACATTGGCGCGTCGGCAATAGCCCTTGATCGCCGCGATCTTGAAGAGATAGCGCACCTCGTCCGGCAAGACGCCGAAGCGGTCGCGCAATTCGGCGGCGAAATTGTCGATCTCGTCGTCGGTGTCGAGATCGGCCAGCCGCCGGTACAACGACAGCCGCACCGCGAGGTCGGCCACGTAATCCTCCGGAATCAACACCGGCATGCCGACGGTGATCTGCGGCGACCAGCGATCGGCCACCGGTTCGACCACGCCGGCCTTGAGGTTGAGGATCGCCTCCTCCAGCATCGATTGGTACAGCTCGAACCCGACTTCCTTGATATGGCCGGATTGCTCCTCGCCGAGCAAATTGCCGGCGCCGCGGATGTCCAGATCGTGCGACGCCAACTGGAATCCCGCGCCCAAGGTTTCCAGCGACTGCAGCACTTTCAACCGTCGCTCCGCCTGCGCTGTGATCTTCTGTTGCGCCGGCAGCGTGAACAGCGCGTAGGCGCGCAGCTTCGAGCGTCCCACCCGCCCGCGCAACTGATAGAGCTGCGCCAGGCCGAACATGTCGGCGCGGTGCACGATCAGGGTATTGGCGTTGGGAATGTCGAGGCCGGATTCCACGATCGTGGTCGAGAGCAGGATGTCGTATTTGCCGTCGTAGAACGCCGACATGATGTCCTCGATCACGGTCGGCGGCATCTGCCCATGCGCCACCGCGACCTTCATCTCTGGCACGTTCTTGTCGAGGAAGTCTTTGACGCCGGCGAGGTCTTCGATGCGCGGCACGACGTAGAACGCCTGTCCGCCGCGATAGCGTTCGCGCAACAGCGCCTCGCGGATCATCAGGGGATCGTGCGGCGCCACGAAGGTGCGCACCGCGAGCCGGTCGACCGGCGGCGAAGCGATGATGGAGAGATCGCGCACGCCCGTCAGCGCCAGTTGCAGCGTGCGCGGGATCGGCGTCGCGCTGAGCGTCAGCACATGCACCTCGGCACGCAATTGCTTCAAGCGCTCCTTGTGACCGACGCCGAAATGTTGCTCCTCATCGACGATCAGAAGACCGAGATCCCTGAATTTGATCGATTTGCTGAGCAGAGCGTGGGTACCGACCACGATATCGACGGCGCCTTCGGTGAGGCCTTTCTTGACCTGCGCCAGTTCCTTCGATGCGACCAGGCGCGAGGCCTGAGCGACATTGACCGGGAATCCGCGAAACCGCTCGGTAAAGGTTTTGTTATGTTGCCGCGCCAACAATGTCGTCGGCACCACGACGGCGACCTGCTTGCCGTCGAGCGCCACCGCGAACGCCGCGCGCAACGCCACTTCGGTCTTGCCGAATCCAACGTCGCCGCAGATCAGCCGGTCCATCGGCCGGCCGGTCTCGAGGTCCTTCAGCGTGGCGTTGATCGCTGTGAGCTGATCTTCGGTTTCCTCATAGGGGAAGCGTGCGCAGAATTCGTCATAGACATGCGGCTGCACCAGCGTCTTCGGCGCTTCATGCAAATGCCGTTCGGCGGCGATCTTGATCAGTTCGCCGGCGATCTCGCGAATCCGGTTCTTGAGTTTGGCTTTCCGCGCCTGCCAGCCGCTGCCGCCAAGCCGATCAAGTTCGACATTGGCGTGATCGGAGCCGTAGCGCGACAGCAGTTCGATATTTTCCACGGGGAGAAAAAGCTTGGTCTCGGCGGCATAACGCAGCTCAAGACAATCATGCGGCGCGCCGCCGACCTCAAGCGTTTGCAATCCGACAAAACGGCCGATGCCATGCTCGACATGGACCACGAGATCGCCGGCGGCGAGACTGGTGACCTCGGAGATGAAATTGTCGAGCTTGCGGCTCGCCTTCCGCGGCCGCACCAATCGGTCGCCGAGAACATCCTGTTCGCTGATGATGGCGACATTGTCGGTCTCGAAACCGGATTCCATCCCGACGACGGCCAGCATGGCTTCGTTGCGCGGCGTCGCCTGAACGGTGCGCCAGCTATTGACGCTGGTAAGATTAAGCAACTTGTGATCCCGGAGCATGCTGCCCATGCGGTCGCGCGAGCCTTCGCTCCACAGAGCGATTACCACTTTCTTGCGTTGCGCCTGCAGGGCTTGCACATGCGCGACCACGGCTTCGAACACGTTGACGGACGTGTCGGTGCGTTCCGGCGCAAAATTGCGTCCCTGCCGCGCACCGGCATCGACCACGCCGGTGTTGTCTTCCGGCACCGCGAACGGAGTCAGCCGCGCCAGCGCCAGGCCGTCCAGGCGTTGGGTCCACTCGCTGTCGGTCAGATAGAGTTGGTCGGGCGGCAACGGCTTGTAGATCGCGCCACCTCCCGGATGCTCCATCGCCTCGCGACGTGCCTCGTAATAATCGGCGATTTGCTTGAAGCGCTCGCGCGCGGCGTCCTCGCTTTGCGGTTCGATCGCAACCGGTGCACCGCCGAGATACTCAAACAGCGTATCCATCCGCTCGGCAAACAGCGGCAGCCAATGCTCCATGCCGGGATGGCGGCGGCCTTCGCTCACCGCTTCATACAAGAGATCGTCGCGGCCCGGCGCGCCGAAGGTTGCGACATAACCCATCCGAAAGCGCCGGATGGTCTCGGTCACCAACTGAAACTCCGAGATCGGAACCAGATCCAGCGCGCGCATGTCGAGCAGCGTGCGCTGGGTTTCCGCGTCGAATGTGCGGATCGACTCCAGCGTGTCGCCGAAAAAGTCGAATCGCACCGGCTGATCGAGCCCGGCCGGGAACAGATCGAGGATGCCGCCGCGCACAGCATATTCGCCGGGTTCGCGCACGGTCGAGGAGCGGTTGTAACCGTTGTGCTCCAGCCAGGACACGATCGAGTCCATCGGCACGATTTGGCCGGGCGCCACCGACAACGCCTGCGCGGCGATGGTTTCGCGCGCCGGCACCCGCTGCACGATGGCGTTGACCGTGGTCAGGACGATCAGCGGCTTCTCGCTGCCGGCAAGCCGCGAGAGCCGCGCCAGCGTCGTCAGCCGTTGCGACAGGATGCCGCCATGCGGCGACACCCGGTCATAGGGCTGACAATCCCAGGCCGGAAATTGCAGCACCGGCAAATCCGGCGCGAAGAATTCCAGCGCGCGCGCCAGTTGCTGCATGCGCGGGCCGTCCCGGCAAACCACGGCGAGGCTGACCGCCGGCGGCTTCGGTCGCGCCGCGATCGCGCGTGCGAGGTCCGAGATTACCAGACCCTCGGCGCCCTCGGCGACATTGGCAAAAGTCAGCGCGCGGCCGGGCGTGAGCAATTCGGCGGGTGATCGCATTGGCTGCTTCATGCGAAGTGATCCGCCGATCGAAAGGACTTGATACGTTCGAACAGGCCGCCGGGGTATTCGCCCGCCGGCGCCTCGTTGCCGGTCAGCGCGGCATAAAGATCGGGATCCGGCACGTCGATCAGACGCTCGAGTTGAGCCAATTCGTCGTCCGCGAGGCCCGCGATCTCGGCGTCCGCAAACCGGCCGAGAATGAGATCCATCTCGCGGGTGCCGCGATGCCAGCAGCGAAACAAGAGTCGCTTGCGGCGGTCATCGAGGCCGTCGCTCGATCGTGTCGATCCCGTCATTGTCCCATTCCATTCAACGCCAAAAGCCCGGACGTGCCGGGCGGGGTTGATATAGCGTTCGCGTCAGTGAATGTCAGTAGCCGTATTCCGTGAATTATCAACCGTGTCGCCATTGTCGGGCTTGACCTGGCAACCCATCGTCTCTTGAAGATGGGTGCGCGGGTTGAGCCCGGGCATCACGGGTTGTGTGACGAGAAAATTTGGAATGCGCCCTGCTCTGCTCAATCCCTTGTTTGCTCCGGTCACCGGCCTCGCCGGCGTCGGACCGAAGCAAGACAAACTGTTTCGCTACCTGCTTGGCCGCGATGAAACCCCGCGGCTGGTCGATCTGTTGCTGCATCTGCCGGCGAGCGTGATCGATCGCCGCACGCGCCCGAAAATCCGTGACGCTGTTCCGGGAACCGTGGTGACGCTGGAAGTCACCGTCGACCGGCACCGCCCGACTCCGGGACGCAATGCGCGCGCGCCGCATCTGGTTTACGCCAGCGACGAGACCGGCGACGTGGTGCTGACTTATTTCCGCGCCCAGCCGGGCTATGTCGAGAAACTGCTGCCGGTTGGCTCCAAGCGATACGTCTCCGGCACCGCGCAGATGTACGACGGCACCTTGCAGATCACGCATCCCGACCGCGTGGTGGACGAGGTGGGCTTTTCCAAGCTGACGGGCATCGATCCGGTCTATCCGCTCACGGAAGGGCTGGCGCTGGGC
Source organism: uncultured Alphaproteobacteria bacterium (assembly GCA_963814615.1). Taxonomy (GTDB): domain Bacteria; phylum Pseudomonadota; class Alphaproteobacteria; order Rhizobiales; family Xanthobacteraceae; genus Bradyrhizobium. The sequence continues at coordinate 414,627 of CAWFDN010000003.1, forward strand.
TCGCTGCGGCGCGCGATGGCGCAGGCGTTGCAAAAACTCCCCGAGCTGCCCGAATGGATCAGCCCGGAGATCATCCGCCGCTGCAAGTTTCCGAACGTCGCGCAAGCGCTGAACCGCGTGCACGCGCCCGTCGAGATCACGGATATCCTGCCCGATGGTCCGTTCTGGTCGCGGCTCGCCTTCGATGAATTGCTGGCGGGTCAGTTAGCGCTGGCGCTGGTGCGGGCCCAATTGCGCCGACCTGCGGGTGACCGCAACGCCGGCGACGGCCACCTGCGCAACAAGATCATCGACGCGCTGCCCTATTCGCTGACCGCATCACAGCAACAAGCGGCTGCCGCGATATCGGACGATCTGCGCCAGCCGGTCCGCATGCTGCGGTTGCTGCAGGGCGATGTCGGATCGGGCAAGACCGTGGTGGCGCTGTTGGCGGCCGCCGCGGTGATCGAGGTCGGCAAGCAGACCGCGTTGATGGCGCCGACGGAAATCCTGGCGCGCCAGCACATCAAGACGATCGCGCCGCTCGCCGAGCGTGCCGGCTTAAGGGTTGCGATCCTCACCGGCCGCGAAAAGGGCAAGGAGCGGCGCGATATTCTGGCGCGGCTGGCGGCCGGCGAGATCGATTTTCTGGTCGGCACCCACGCGCTGATCCAGGACGACGTGGTGTTCAAGGCGCTTGCGCTCGCCGTTGTCGATGAACAGCATCGCTTTGGCGTGCGCGAACGCCTGGCGCTGACCACCAAAGGCTGTAATGTCGATGTGCTGGTGTTGAGCGCCACCCCGATCCCACGTACGCTGGTGCTGACTTATTTCGGCGACATGGACGTCTCGGAATTGCGCGAGAAGCCCGCGGGGCGGCAGCCAATCGACACCCGCGCGGTGGCCAGCAGCCGCCTCAGCGAGGTGATGGATGCGATCGGCCGCTCGCTTCACGCCGGCAAACTGGCTTACTGGATTTGCCCGCTGGTCGAGGAATCCGAAACCGTCAATCTGACCGACGCCGAAGCGCGTTTTGAAAGTCTGAAAGCGCGGTTCGGCGACAAGGTAGGCCTCGTACACGGCAAAATGCGCGGCCCTGAAAAGGACCGCGTCATGGCGCAGTTCGCCGCGCGCGAGATCGGCCTTCTGGTCGCGACCACCGTGGTCGAGGTCGGGGTCGATGTCCCCGCGGCCACCATCATGGTGATCGAGAATGCCGAGCGCTTTGGGCTGGCGCAACTGCACCAGTTGCGCGGCCGGATCGGCCGCGGCTCTGAGGCCTCGACCTGTCTTTTGCTCTACAAGGAGCCGCTGAACGAGATGTCCACGGCCCGGCTCAAAGTGATCCGCGAAACCACCGACGGCTTTCGGATCGCGGAAGAAGACCTGCGGCTGCGCGGCGAAGGCGACGTGCTCGGCATCAGGCAAAGCGGCCTGCCCGGCTACCGCATCGCGCGTTCCGAGGTGCATGCCCAACTCATCACCCAAGCGCGCGACGAAGCGCTACGCATCATGCGGGACAATCCGAAGCTGGAGGGAGCACGCGGCGAAGCGTTGCGCTGCCTGCTGTATCTGTTCGAGCGCGATGAGGCCTTGCCGCTGATCGGAGCGGGATAACCCGTCATTGCGAGCCAACGGGTCGCGCAAATGCGCGCCCGATGACAGGCTCCGCGAAGCAATCCATCGCCGCAGCAGAATGAAAGCGTGGATTGCTTCGTCACTTCGCTCCTCGCAATGACGAGGGGACCGAATGGCCACGCGGGTCAATTCGCCTTTGCCGGCCGGCGAAAGAACTGGTCCATTTCTTCTTTGGATGCGAAATCGCCCCGGCGTGCGGCCTCCATTCCAGCGCGCACTGCAGTTCGCTCTTCATCGGACAGCCGGTACACCCCGCTGCGACGCGATTCGATTTCGCGAACCATCTTATTCCACCTTCGCCGACACTGTTTGCAGCGAGGTTGCATTTGCAACCCGTGCGGCGTTGGCCATTCCCGCCAGCGCCGCGATTTTCTTCTGCGGGTCGGAGCCGGGCTGCACCACGCCGCAGGACATGATCAGGGTCGCGGCGTCTTCGGCGCTCATCTCGACTTCGATGATCTTGCTCTTCGGCACATAGAAGAAAAACCCGGTGGTCGGGTTCGGCGCGCACGGCAGGAACACCGAAATATGCTCGTCCTGACCGGGAAGACTGTTCGCGATCTCCACGCTCGGCGCCTGCGAGATCAGCACAATCGACCACATGCCGGGCGACGGGAATTCGACCAGGCCGACCCGGCGAAAGCTCGATCCCTGCCCTGAAAACAGCGTCTCGAATACCTGCTTGAGGCCGCGATAGATCGCGCGCACCACCGGCATGCGCCCGAGCAGTTTCTCGCCGAGATCGACCAGCGTCCGCCCGATCAGGTTCGCGGTGAGGAAACCGAGCAGCGTCAGCGCGATCACGGCGACGATAAGCCCGGAGCCCGGCAACCCGAACGGCAGGTAGGTTTCCGGCCGATAGGCGATGGGAACGAACGGCCGCACCAGGCTGTCGACCCAGTTCACGAACCACCAGGTCAGATAAAAGGTGATCGCGACCGGGCCGGCGACCACGAGACCGGTCAAAAAATAGTTCCGGAATCGGGCCATAAAGCCGCGCGGTGCGTCCGGGGGGAGTTCAGCCGGGGGCGCGGTCGGAGGCAGATCGTCGCGGTTCATGAGGTTTCCAGGTCAATCGAAGCGGCATCACAGGATGTCAGCTAAGCTCTTCTAGCAGATTTTTGAAGACCTGAAGTGACGAAGCGGGCTTTGTCGGGCCTATTCGACGGTGACCGATTTCGCGAGATTGCGCGGTTGATCAACGTCGGTGCCCATGACCACGGCGGTATGATAGGCGAGCAACTGCACGGGAATGGCATATACCATGGGCGTGAAGGTTGAAGCCATGTCGGGCAGCACGATCGTGACCAGCGACTCGACGGTCGCTTCCGCCGCGCCCTTGGCGTCGGTCATCAGGATGATGCCGCCGCCGCGGGCGGCGACTTCCTGCATGTTGGAGACGGTCTTTTCGAACACCCGGTCGAACGGCGCGATGACCACGACCGGCATGTTCTCGTCGATCAGCGCGATCGGCCCGTGCTTGAGCTCGCCGGCGGCATAGCCCTCGGCGTGGATGTAGGAAATTTCCTTCAGCTTCAGCGCGCCTTCCAGCGCCAGCGGATAGCTGGTGCCGCGGCCGAGATAGAGCACGTCCTTTGACTTGGCGATGTCGCGCGCCAGTTTCTCGATCTGCGGCTCGGTCGCAAGCGCCGCCGCCATCAACCGCGGGATTTCGATGAGGCCGTGGACGAGGTCGGTTTCATCGGCGTCGGACAATTCGCCACGCGCCTTGCCCGCCGCCACCGCGATCGCGGCCAGCACCATCAACTGACAGGTGAAGGCCTTGGTCGAGGCAACGCCGATTTCGGGGCCGGCCAATGTCGGCAGCACGGTCTCGCTTTCGCGCGCGATCGTCGAGGTCGGCACGTTGACCACGGACAGCGTATGCAGCCCCTGGGCTTTGGCATAGCGAAGGGCGGCGAGCGTGTCGGCGGTCTCGCCGGATTGCGAAATGAAGATCGCCAGATCGCCTTTGCGCAAGGGCGCCTCGCGATACCGGAATTCGGAGGCCACATCGAGTTCGACCGGAACGCGCGCCAGGCGTTCGAACCAGTATTTGCCGATGTAGCCCGCGTAGCTGGCGGTGCCGCACGCGGTGATCGAAATCCGCTGGATATCCTTGAAGTCGAACGGCAGCTTCAACGGCAGCGCGATGCGCTCGCTCGCCATATCGACATAGCGCGCCAGGGTGTGGCCGACGACCTCGGGCTGCTCGTGAATTTCTTTGGCCATGAAATGGCGATAGTTCGCCTTGTCGACCAGAAACGACGACGCGCCGGATTTCAGGATTTCGCGCTCGACCACATCGCCATGTTCGTCGTAGATCACGCCGGCGTCGCGGGTCAAAACCACCCAGTCGCCGTCTTCAAGATAGCTGATGGTGTCGGTAAAGGGCGCGAGCGCGATCGCGTCCGAGCCCAGATACATCTCGCCGTCGCCGTGACCGATCGCGAGCGGCGAGCCTTTGCGGGCGCCGATCATCAGATTCCCATGTCCCCGGAACACGAAGGCGAGTGCGAACGCGCCACGCAACCGAGGCAGCGAAGCCTTCACCGCGTCTTGCGGCGATGCTCCCTTCAGCATGTAAAAATTGACCAGATGAGCCACGACTTCGGTGTCGGTTTCGCTGGAGAATTTCGCCCCCTCTTTTTCCAGCTCAAGCCGGAGCTCGCGGAAATTCTCGATGATGCCGTTGTGAACCACCGCGACATTGTCGGTCGAATGCGGATGCGCGTTGTTCTCGGTTGGTTTGCCGTGCGTGGCCCAACGGGTGTGGCCGATGCCGGCATGGCCGGCGAGCGGTTCGGCTTTCAATCGCGCTTCGAGATTTTTGAGTTTACCTTCGGCGCGGCGCCGGGCGAGATGATCGCCTTCCAGCGTCGCAACACCTGCGGAGTCGTAGCCGCGATATTCCAGGCGCTTGAGCGAATCCACCAACTGCTCCGCCACCGGACCGCGTCCGAGAATGCCGACAATGCCGCACATGCGGATCAATATCTCCAAATGATCAAAAGACTATAGCAGCGAAACTGGCATCACTTAAACGAGAATCGCCGATCGCCTGATACTCAATAATTATTGCCGATTGAGACAGGGTTAAGCCGAAAGGCTCAAGTGGCCACATCATAAGGCTTAAGGGCACATGCCTTACTTGCCTTTCGGCGTCTTCCCGCGGGTTTTCATCTCGCGGTATTTGGTCGCGCCGCCCTCACGCACGCTCTGCTGGCTACGCTCGACCGCAAGTGCATCGTCAGGGACATCGCGGGTGATCACCGAGCCTGAACCGATATAGGCACCGTTGCCGATTTTCACCGGCGCCACCAGCGAGGAATTCGAACCGACGAACGCGCCGGCGCCGATCGTGGTGCGGTGCTTGCCAAAACCGTCGTAATTGCAGGTGATGGTGCCGGCGCCGATGTTGGCATTGGCACCGACATGGGCGTCGCCGACGTACGATAGATGATTGACCTTGGCGCCGGCTTCGAGCGTCGCGGCTTTGGTCTCGACGAAATTGCCGATCCGTACGCCCTCGCCAAGCGACGTCCCCGGCCGTAAACGTGCATAGGGGCCGACGGAAGCATTCTTGCCGATCGAGGCCTGCACGATGTGGGAAAACGAATGGATCACCGCGCCGTCCGAGATCGAGACGCCCGGACCGATCACCACAAACGGTTCGATCGTGACGTCCTTGCCGAAGGTCGTGTCGGCGGCGAGGTAAACCGTCTCCGGCGCGTTCATCGTGACGCCGGCGTCGAGCGCCGCCTTGCGCAACCGCGCCTGCATGACCTGCTCGGCTTCGGCGAGTTGGGCCTTGGTGTTGATTCCGCGCACTTCATCCTCGCTGGTTTCGATCACAACGGCCTCCAATGCCAGGTCTCGAACGATGGCGACTGCGTCGGTGAGATAATGCTCGCCCTTGCTGTTGGCGTTCCCGATTTTTTCGATGATCTCGAGCGCCTTGCGGCCGTCGAACGCCATCACGCCGGCGTTGCAAAGCCTGATCGCGCGTTCCTCAACGCTGGCGTCGGCCTGTTCGCGGATCGCCACCAACCGGCCACCTTCGACCAACAGCCGGCCGTAGCCGGTGGGATCGGCGGCGCGAAAGCCGAGCACGGCCAGCGACGCGCCGGCTTTCAACGGCGCGCGCAACCGCGCAAAGGTCGCAGCCGAAATCAACGGCGTATCGCCGAATGCCACGAGAAGATCGTCCGCGCCACGGACGATAGCTTCGCGCGCGGCGAGCACCGCATGCGCAGTGCCGAGACGCTCGCGCTGAAGGTAGGTCGCAGCATCCGGGCGCACGCGTTCGACTTCGTCCGCGACGAGCCGGTGATCTGGACCGATCACAACCGCAAGTGCGGCATCGGCGCCTTTCGGGGCGGCCTCAAGCACATGGGCGAGCAGCGATTGGCCAGCCACCGCATGCAGGACTTTCGGCAAGGAGGAGCGCATCCGCGTCCCCTCGCCGGCTGCGAGCACGATGGTCAGGCTGGATCGCGTGGTCATCCGAATCCTTCAAACGTTGGCTGCGAAAAGGCGCCGGCGCCGTCATAAAGCGTTTTAGGCCCGAGTGGAAACCCGAGTCGTGACGGGGGGCAAGATGGTCCCGATACAAGAACAGGGCGCATTTCCTGTTAATGTTTCGTGTGATTCGGGGCCTAAGGGGGGCCGAAGACGTCGTATGGCGAAGGATCCCAACCATCTGACCGGCTTCGAAACCGAAAATACCGGCGGCTTGCTGTCCGGATTTTTGGCTGAGGAGGAGGAACTAGACCGGCGCTCGATGTGGCGGCTCGGCTCGTGGGGCGTTGCCTCGATGGGCGCTGTCATCCTCGCGCTCTACGTCAACCAGTCCTCCATCGGATCACGGCGCGACCAGCTCGCAGCGGTGGATCTGGCGCGGCAATCGCAGCAAATTCAGTTGGTCGCCAGAGAAAGCCAGAACGAGGCGCGTCGGCTGACATCCGCCATCGAAACGCTCAACGGCGACCGCGATCGGCTGTATTCCCGGCTCACGGTTCTGGAACAGGGCCTTGATTCCGTGACTGGCGCGATTGCGCGGCAAAAATCTGCCGCGGCCTCACCGCAAGCCGTTCCCCCGTCCTCCACGACGCCTCCTCCTGCCGTGCCTCCGTCCTTGACGGCGGCTTCCTCGACGCCTTCTGCTTCCTCGATGCCTGCTTCCTCGACTTCTGCTGCGCCGCTTCCTTCCGTGCCGCCGGAACCGTCTCCGATGGCGCAAAATACCTCCTCTCCTCCGGTCGTTTCCCCGGTGATGACGACGCCGGTGAAAACAGCCGAGAAGCCGACGACGAACGCCCCTGCGGAGTCCCGCCCGGCGACGGTCGCATCGGTGGCACAGGGAGCTGCACCGGCAGCTCCGCCCGCGACGTCGCTGATGGCCTCAAAATCGATCATGGCTCCGCCCGATCCTGCGGCGACGAAACTGATCGAACCCGAGAAGCCGGCCAGCGCTGGCTCCGCCACGCCGGTTCCGGAGATCGTTGCTTCGGTCGCGCCTGCCGACAACGCCGACGCGGATAGGCTCCCGGCGACGACGCCTAAACCGGCACTGCAACAACTGGCACTGCAACGAACCGAATTCGGCGTCGACGTCGGCGGGGCGAATTCGCTCGGCGGCTTGCGTGCGCTGTGGCGGGGGCTGCTCAAATCGCGATCGAATGCACCGCTGGCGGCGTTGCATCCCGTAATCGTGGTGAAGGAGAGCGGCACCGGGCTCGGCATGCAGTTAAGGCTGGTCGCTGGCCCGTTGAGCGACGCGGCGACGGCGGCGAAAATTTGCGCCGCCATGATTGAAAGCGAGCGGACCTGCGAGACCGCGGTATTCGACGGTCAACGCCTTGCCATGAATGCGGAGGAGCCACCCGCTTCAGTCACCAAGCCGGTTCCAAGCAAGCCCGCTGTGGTCAAGCCGGCGCGCCGGCGAAGCTTTGCGCGGCGGGTGACGAACGATCCGCCGGTCAATAAACCCGAACCCGCCACCACCACGCTGTCGTCCTTCTTAGGCATACGCTGAGGACGATCTATCAAATTCGCTATTGTTTAGAATATGTTGAGGTCGGCTTTGAAGCTGATTTTTTCATGTGCTTTGGCGAGCATGTGCTTTGGCGAGATTGAAGGTTCGTTGGTCGGCGCCGCCTTGTCCCGCCGCGCATTCCCCCTCATATTGCTCCCATGAAAAAAGCTCCGTTTCGGCTCACGCCCTATCAGGTTCAATGGTTGTTGATCGTCGGTTTCGTCAGCGTGGGTTACGCGCTCTATTTGCGCTATCTCGCAGTCGAATTCTCGAGCGTCGCGCTGGCGTGCGATGCGGGTTTGCAGACCATGCTGTGCAAAACCCGTACCCTCGCGACCTCCCTGTTTCGCAACTCGGTGTTCGGCATCGCCGCGCTTGTCATCGCGACGCTTCACCTCATCCGTCCGTCGATCGTCTTGCTGACCGGCGGGCTGATCGCCGCCGGATTTGGCATCGTGCTTTACAACGTTGGCCTGTCAGGCCTGGCGATCGGGCTGCTTATTTTGGGGTTTGCACGCCCCGCGCCTGCCACAGCGTAATGGCGAATAGAAAATACACCGTGCAGGTCCACAGCGACTGCCAATTGTCCGCGCCTTCGTTGAACACGGTATAAAGCGCAGCGCCCGCAAGCAGGGCGGCGAATACCGTCTCGGTCAGCGGCCGCGGGCCGACCTGCGGGCGGTTGAGCAGCATCAGGGTGAAGAATGGCACCACCGCCATGGTCAGCGCGGCGAATGGAAAATCGCGGTAGCGCGGATCGAATACAAAGCCGAGCGCAGTCTCGGCGCCGATTAATGTGGTGACGACAAGCGCTACCCCCAAAATCAACGCCGGCACCGACCGCTCGCGCCCTTCACGCGGACCCAGCAGTTCCAGAAATGTCGGCAGCGATCGCCCCGACATCAATGCGTTGGCGCACAACAAGGGCGAGGCGATTGCGGCAGCCAGCAACGCGCCCCATCGAAGCCAGCCGCCAAAGCCGTAGCTTTCAAACAACATCTTGTCCGACGCGACGCCTAACAGGATTCCGGCCGTGGTCGCGGAGATCCCGACAGCGATCCAGGACGTGAGGCGCGGCGTCCAGGGCCGGCGACGCAGGGTCAGCCAGGCGGCGCCGAACACAAAAACGCTCAATGCCATTCCGCCGCCCATCTGCAACTTCCAGAAAGGATAGTTGCTGATGGCTTCACCGGGCGGGTACTTCACCGCGCGTTGCACCGAATCGATCAGGCCCCAATATCCACCGACGGTGCCTTCGAGTTGACGCTTCCACGGCTGGTCATAGGCTTCGATCAAATTGACCCGAAAGTTCTCCTGCTTCGCCAACGCCAGGATTTCCGAGACCACCCGCGCCTGATTGGTGCGTGACGGCAGCGCGCCTTCGCGCATCCGCCCATGGCTCGGCCAGCCGGTCTCCCCGATCAGGATTTCCTTATTGGGAAACGCTACCGCCATCCGCTTGCGGATCGTATCGACATGCGCGGCGGCATGTTTGGCGCGGATCGGAAAGTCTTCCCAATAAGGCAGGATGTGAATGGTGACGAAGTCGACCGCGTCATAGACTTCCCGGTTGCGGAGCCAATATTCCCAGACGTCGGCATAGGTGACGGGCACCGAAACCTGCGATTTGACCGAGCGGATGGTGGCGGCGAGGTCGGACGTCGTCATCTCACCGCGCAACAGCACCTCGTTGCCCACGACCACGGCGCTGATCACGCCGGGATATTCTTTTGTAAGGCCCACCGCGGTTGAAATCTGCGCCAGGTTCTTCAGGCGATCGCCGCCGAGCCAAATCCCCTGAATGACCTTCAAGCCGGCCTTTTCGGCGAGTGCCGGAACTTGATCGAGGCCGTTTTCGATCGAGTAGGTACGCACGCATTGGGATATTTTGGCGAGCTGCGCGAGGTCTTCGGCGATCTGTTCCGGAGCGATTCGCGTGGTCGGCAGCAGCGGCGTCTGCGCGTCGCGGAACGGGGCATAGGACGCGCACAACAGTTTGTTGTTGGGATCGATCGGCGCGCGCGCCAGGTTGATAGGCGTCGCCAGCCACCACCACGCGGCAGCAATCGCACCCAAAGATATCAACAGAAGTGCCAGTGGCGTACGAAGAGAAATAGGTTCCATCCTCCGGGCGGGGCATCGTCGATTAGCCGGTCGCCGGCCGTCTGCCAAGAGCAGGATATGCGCAAATCCATGGCCTCTCGCGCGGCGGCTTTACCACGACGCGATAAAGTTGTGAGTTTGCTGGACAAAATCCGAAATGTCCGTCATGGGAATCCGCCTGATGTCTCCGCCGCATTGGGGACCTATTTAAACGGCATCACACCAGCGCGTCCGGGCTGGCCGCGGGCGGGAAACAAATCGGGGAATTTATGCGTCGACGGGTGCTTCAGCTTAAAAATGCGATTTTGCGCCACTTCGCCGTCTCCGGGTTAGCTCTTGTGATCGGTATCGGAAGCGCGATCGCCCAGAGCGGCGACCTTCGCGCCCAGGATCAGTCAGGCAAACCAGCGGCGACCAATCCGAGCGCGCCCGCCGATGTGACCAAGGACAATCAGCGCAAAACCGACGAATTCGTTGAAGCGGCGCAAGCCATTAACGGTCCGGCCGGAAATCCCGAATGCGTTTGGCTGGGGCGCCGCGTGGTGGTTTTGATGTGGCGCGACGATCTCGACACCGCATTTCGCCACCTCGATCTGTACGACCGGTTTGGTTGCCCGGGCGGTCACGTCCAGGCGACGTTTCGTTGTCTGGTCCGCTTCGGCGCGATCGATCCGAAGACGCCGGACAGCCTGAGTGGACGCGTTCATGCCTGCTGGATCAATCCGGCGGCGCAACCCCAGGCGGCGGCGGCGCAATCTACCGCTCCTGCTATCTCTCCGGGCACCCCATCCGCGCCGGCCGCCGCCGGAGTGGCGCCGCCGGCGGCAGCGTCGGCCCCGCCGCCGGCCAAATAATCCAAAACGGTATCGGAACGATCCGATTTTTTTACGGTTTACGTGGTCAGCGCCCTTAAATCGCCACGGCGTCATAAGAGTTGTTAAATCGCGTGGCAAAGATATGCTCAATTTGCCGCTGATTTGGTCGGATCTCGGGGACGGATTCGCGTCCCTCCCATATTGGCCCCACATGGTTTAGTTGCGATGCGCGCCGTCGTCGCCGTTCTGTTGCTTGTGGCCTCCGTTCACGCTGCGATGTGGGGGGTGTTGCGGGAAAAGCAGTCGGCACCCGATTTCAAGGGCATTCTGCCGAGCGTGTCCTATGCGCCGTTCGAGGGCACGGCGCATCCCGACGTCGATAACATTCCGAACGCCGAAAAAATCCGCGCCGACATGAAAACCTTGGCGCCGCTGACGCGTGCGATCCGGCTTTACTCCTCAACCGGTGGCGTCGAGCTGGTGCCGCCGATCGCCAATGAGGTCGGTATCAAAGTCACGGTCGGCGCCTGGATCGACAAGAACGCCGACCGCAACGAGCGCGAATTGTTGTCGGCCATCGATCTCGCCAAGCGCAACGGTAACGTCAATGGCATCGTCGTCGGTAACGAAACCATCTACCGCGGCGAGCAGAAGATTGAAGACCTGATCAAGCTCATCCAACGCGTCAAGGGATCCGTCAATGTTCCCGTAACAACAGGTGAAATCTGGAATATTTGGCTTGAGAACCCAGAACTCGCCTCGTCCGTCGATTTCATCGCGGCGCACATTCTTCCCTATTGGGAAGGCTTTTCCGACAAGCAGGCGGTGGATCAGGCGCTGATCATTTACCAGAAACTGCGCAATGCGTTTCCGGGAAAGCGCATTGTGATCGCCGAATTCGGCTGGCCGAGTGCGGGCTATAACCTGAAAAATGCCGACCCGGGTCCGTTCGAACAGGCCGTGACGCTGCGCAATTTCGTCAACCGCGCCGAATCCATCGGAATGGAATACAATATTGTCGAGGCGATCGATCAGCCTTGGAAGTTCTTTGAAGGCGGCGTCGGTCCCTATTGGGGAATTCTCAACGCCGCCCGCGAACCCAAATTCGCGTGGTCGGGACCGGTCGTCGACGAGGCTTACTGGAAGCTGGCCACCATCGCCTTGCTGGTCGGCGTGTTGATGTCGCTGCCGATCCTTCGGCTCGCCGAACCCACCGTGATACAGTCGCTGATGCTGTCGTCGGCCGCGAACGGCGTCGGCGCGTGGGTTGCGACCGTGTTCGCTTATTGGACCGGCCACTACTTCGTCTTCGGCTCAGCCTTTGCCTTGACGCTAGGATTGATCCTTCTGATTCCTCTGGTGTTGATCGCGATGGCGCGGATCGAGGAAATCGCCGCCGTTGCCTTCGGCCGAAAGCCGCGCCGGTTACTCGTCAAAAGCGCGGCCGTGGCCGGCGGCAGTGAATTTCCCAAGGTTTCGATCCATGTGCCGGCCTATTTCGAGCCGCCCGAGATGCTCATACAGACGCTCGATGCGGTGGCCCGGCTGGATTATCCGAATTTCGAATGCGTGGTGATCATCAACAACACCCCCGATCCTGAATTCTGGCAACCGATCCAGGATCACTGCCGCGCGCTGGGCGAGCGTTTCAAGTTCATCAACGCCGAGAAGGTGGAAGGCTTCAAGGCCGGCGCCTTGCGCATCGCCATGGAGCGCACCGCCGCCGATGCCGAGATCATCGGCGTCATCGACGCCGACTACGTCGTGCAAGCCGATTGGCTCAAGGACCTGGTGCCGGCGTTCGCCGACCCCCGGGTCGGCCTCGTGCAGGCGCCACAGGATCATCGCGACGGCAACCGCTCGCTGATGCACTACATCATGAACGGCGAATATGCCGGGTTTTTCGATATCGGCATGGTCCAGCGCAACGAGACCAACGCCATCATCGTGCACGGTACCATGTGTCTGATCCGGCGTGCGGCGATGGACATGGCCGGCGGCTGGGCCGGCGATACCATCTGCGAAGACACCGATCTGGGCCTGGCGATCATCGAGCATGGCTGGCTTACGCACTACACCAACCACCGTTACGGCCACGGCCTGCTGCCCGACACCTATGAGGCGTTCAAGAAGCAACGCCACCGCTGGGCCTATGGCGGATTCCAGATCGTCAAGAAGCACTGGCGGCGTTTTCTCCCGGGCGCGAGCCGGCTGTCGCCCGATCAACGCCGCGAATTTGCGTTGGGTTGGCTGAATTGGCTGGGCGCCGAAAGTCTCGGCGTGCTGGTCGCGATTCTGAACCTGATCTGGGTGCCGATTGTGGCCTTTGCCGACATCGCCATTCCCGACAAAATATTGACGCTGCCGATCATTGCCACGTTCGTGGTCTCATTGCTGCATTTCGTGGTGCTGTACCGCCTGCGCGTGCCCGTGAAGATGGGGCAGATGCTCGGCGCCATGATCGCCGCGATGTCGGTGCAATGGACCGTGTCGCGCGCGGTGGCCAACGGACTGATCACCGAGCATCTTGCCTTCGCGCGGACCTCCAAGGGAGGGTTCTCGCTGATGTCGGTCGAGTTCCAGGCGTTCTGGGAGGCCGTCATTGGCGTACTGCTGCTGGTGGGCGCAGCGGTGCTGGTGGTCACCAATAATTTCAAGGAAGTCCGCGAAATCTACGTGTTCGCAGCGGTGCTGGTGCTTGAAAGCCTGCCGTTCCTGTCCGCGGTCGCGATCGCTGTTCTGGAAAACTCGCGCGTCAACGCGTTCGCGTTCTGGCATAATACCGGGGTGCGGACCGCAGAGCTGATCGGCTTGCGGCCGGTCGCGATGCCGACCGTGGTCGGCACGTCCCAGCCGGTGAGTTCGGAGATTCGTCGAGAAGCCAATTAACGCGCCTGTTTTTTCCGATCGGCCGCCCGCTTGAGGAATCTCCGCTAACGGCCGGCTTCGCCACGGAAATCCGTTTCATCCCAATCGCACTTTTACGGTTTGTCACACTATTGACCCGCACCAAGCCGCCCCCTACACAGCGCGGCAAGTGAGCGCGTAGCTCAGGTGGTAGAGCACGTGACTTTTAATCATGGGGTCGAGGGTTCGAGTCCCTCCGCGCTCACCATGTAAGTCATTCATAACATGTAATTTTCGAATCCTGATCGCTCGGGATAGAGGACGTCTGTCTACAAATTGTCGGCAGCTTTCTACAAATTCCCGTTCGGCGTCCGTTCCCGCGATAGGCGGTGCGGCATGAACGCGCCCGTCGGGCCGTACATCGTGTTGGCCCTCCCGCACCAGCCTGCGTGGCAGGTCCTGTTGATAACCCGCGGCCACCCCGGCGGACCTCGTGACAGAGGTCTCCGACGTGTTATCGACGGCCGAGAAAACCTCGGTCACCACGGATAGAACCACCATGCGGATAACCCTCGTCGGCTCCCGCCATTTCGGCGTGACGACACTGGACATGCTGCGCCGACAGGGCGTGGACATTGCGGGGGTCGTGGTGGCCGATGCCGAGGATCGGCTGGCCGCCGCAGCGGGCGCGGCCGGCATCAAGGTCACCGTGCAGGCCGATCCCAAGCTCGTCACCGCCCATGAGATCGCCGAGGGCACCGATCTGATCGTGACGGCACATAGCCACGCCCGCATCAGCCAGGAGGCCCTCGCCGCGGCAAGGCTCGGGGGTATCGGGTATCATCCCTCGCTACTGCCGCGGCACCGCGGTCTGGCGGCCGTCGAATGGACCATTCGGGAAGGTGATCCGATCGCCGGCGGCACCGTTTACCATCTCGCCGATCGCATGGACGCCGGCGCGATCGCCGCGCAGGATTGGTGCTTCGTCAAAAAAGGCGAAACCGCCCGGGAGTTGTGGGAACGCGCTTTGGCGCCGCTCGGCCAGAAGCTGCTGGGGGAAGTTATCCATTACGCCAAAACTCACAAATCCCTCCCGGCTAAAGTCCAGGACGAGCAATTTGCGACCAATGCCCCAAACCTTCGAAAGTAAGAGCCTTCGGAAGGCCCTTCGAAGTAGCCTTACCGGCGGCTCGTGGTCGCTTGGGGAACGCTTACTGGGGAACGCTTGGAACCCCATGCAAAATAACCATCTCCAACGGAGAATCAGTTTTCGCCCCCGTCATATTGAATTTGAATCTGTCGACACTTTAGTGTTGACGCGGTGCAGCAAATTTTGAACATATTTTCCTTGAATAAGCCGAGTCATCACAAATCGGGGATATGAATTCATGCGTCACAGCCGCATTCGTGCCTTGTTTTTTGCGTCCGCTCTCGCCGCCGCCGCTGGTCTTGCCGCGGCTCCCGCCAGCGCCCAAACGCCCTATGACGGATTTTGGGAGGTGACGATCGTGACCAAGTCGGGATCGTGTGAGCCCTCGACGCATTCCACGCTCGTGGTCACCGACGGCAAGGTTTCCGCTCCCGGTGCCGACATTACCGGTAGCATCGGACGCGAAGGGCTTGTGCGGGTCTCCATCGGTGGTGCATATGCAAATGGCCAACTCAATGGCAACGCCGGATCGGGGAAGTGGAATGGGGCATCTGCGGGCGTACCGTGCAGCGGTCGGTGGGAAGCTTCACGGCAATAAGACGACAACTCCAACAGCGAAACCTCTCGTGATCGTTCGACGCCTAATCGCGGTTGTCGCGTTATTCGTGGCGACTCTGGCGGGCTCCGCCAGCTACGCACAATCAGGACCGTTTATCGGGCTGGCGGGCGTGTGGTCCGGTGCCGGCACGGTTACCCTCGACGATGGCTCGACCGAGCGGATTCGATGCCGTGCGACCTACGCCGTGGCCGCCAGTGGATTGGGCCTCAATCAGACCCTGCTTTGCGCCAGCGACAGCTATAAATTCGATCTCAGCAGCAGTGTTGTCGCCGATAACGGAGCGCTTTCCGGTACCTGGAGTGAATCCAGCAAGAACGTCAACGGGATCGTTCGAGGACGTGGAAGCAACGGCAGTTTCGAGGTGGTCGCGAGTTCGCCCGGATTCACCGCGAACATTTCGCTGATGACCCACGGCAACAAGCAGTCGGTGGTGATCAAGGCCGAGAGTCAATTCAAGGCCGCCGCGATTACGCTGTCGCGCACGTAGCTGGTTTCGCCTCCAGCTCCGGTCCAATAACATCGGACGCGGTGGAATCTCCACCGCACGGCATCGAAGGCGAAGTCGCCTATGCTTCCGGCACGAACGCGGTGACTTCGATTTCGACTTTGGCGCGGGCATCGACCAGGCCAGCGATGTAGAGCAGCGTCGAGGGCGGGAAATTCTTCCCCAGCGTCTCGCGCCAGGCCGCACCGACACCGGCACCCGCGGCTTCGTATTCGCTGCGACTGGTCAGATACCATGTGAGGCGGACGATGTGCTCGGGGCCTGCGCCGGCCTCCGCGAGCAGCCTGATGATTCTTTGCAGCGCCACGGCGACCTGCCCGGCCATGTCGGACCGATATTCACCGTGATCATCGCCGGTCTGGCCGGCCAGGACGATCCACCGGCCCGAACCATCGACGACGACGCCGTGTGAAAAGCCGCGCGGCTTGGACCATTCAGCCGGTTGCAAGATCAGCATGGGCATTTCTCCTGCGATCCGCGTCAGTATTCCGGAAGGGTCCGAAGGACCAGATCCGGAATGACGAGATTCCGGGTTCGCTTGTTTCACTCGCGCCCCGCAATGACGACACGTTAGCACCGACCGAACGACGCGCACGTCCAAATTGCTTGGCATCACTGCCTCGGCATATTTGCGCGTTGCAAATCCGGATGAGGTCGCCGATACCGACGGGCCGTCCCCAATTTCCCCGCTGCACTTCCGCAGCATGGCTGGCAATCCTCGCTGATGGACCGCATAGCTTCCAAACTCAGGGCCGCGCTGTGGATGGCGGGCTGGCTTACACTGATGCTGATCGTGGCGGTTGCTGGCCGTGAGACGACGCGTGAACTGAACGTGTTCCAGATCATGGAGGTGCGTTCGATCCTCGGATTCTTCATGTTCTACCCGTTGATCCGTCTCAACGGGGGATTTGCGGCCCTGAAGACGGCGCGGCCTCTACAGCATGTCGGGCGCAATCTCGTCCATTACGCCGCGCAGCTCTGCTGGTTCTTTGCGCTTACGCTCATCCCGTTGGCTCAGGTGGTGTCGATCGAATTCACCATGCCGATCTGGACCGCGATCCTGGCCGTGAGTTTTCTCGGCGAACGCATGACGGTCTGGAAGATTGCGGCCATCGCGCTCGGTCTGGTCGGCGTCGTCATCATTGTCCGACCCGCGGCCGGCGAGATCAATCCGGGCCAGTTGATCGCACTGGCCGCAGCCGTGGGATTCGGCATTTCCGTCGCCATGATGAAGTCTCTGACCCGCACCGAAAATACACCGACCATTATTTTCTGGATGCTGGTGATCCAGTCCGCCGCCGGATTTTTTCCTTCGCTCTACGTTTGGGCATGGCCTTCGGCCTATGCTTGGGGCTGGATGGTCGTGATCGCATTTTGCGGCACATTCTCGCATTACTGCATGGCGCGCGCGATGCTGTACGCCGATGCAACCGTGGTGTTGCCGATGGATTTTCTGCGGGTTCCGTTGACCGCGACTGCCGGCTGGCTGATCTATGCGGAACGGCTGGATATGTTCACCGTGCTTGGCGCGGCGCTGATCCTCACCGGAAATCTTCTGAACTTGAAGCCAACCGAGCCCGTTCCCGGGCGCCTTCGAACCTGAACGGCCCGCCACTGCGCTCGGCTGTTTGTTTTTTCACCTCGTGCACTCCGCGCGCCCTTCCGTAAAATTCAACATCTGGTCTCCGCCCGAGGGCAGCCGGCACATTTCCACCTCCTTGCCGGCCGGGACCGGCTTGGCACAGGTGATCTGCGGGTTGTTGTCGAATTTGGTCGTTGAAAATTTGCAGGTCACGATACAGGACGCGTCGCTGGCCAGCGAATTCGTCACCAGGATGCTGGCGACGTCCTCACGCGGCAAAATGATGCAGTTGAAGGGCACCAACTCCGCCGACGCCGGAGTCGACAGAAGGCCGGCCACCAGCGCGAGAGGGGGAATGGCGAATCGCGAACGCAGCAATTGGGTCGTCAATTTTGGGAACGTCAATTTTGGTACGACAATCTTGGGGACGTCGCCTCCTTGCGGTGAGTTTCGAGCATGTACGATGACCGGTTGATGGCTGCGGGATAGGCGAGGCAGCATCCCGTCGGGTCTATTTCCCGACCGCCTTTCTCAGCGCGTCATTGATCCGATCCTGCCAGCCGGGTCCCCCCTCCTGAAAGTGTTCCAGAACGTCCTGATCGATCCGCAACGAAACCAGTTCCTTCACATTCGGAAGTGCGACCTGCTTCGGCGGTGAATCCGGAACCTTCGTCGTCGTCCGCTTGAACGCGGCTTCGGCCTCGGTGCGGGCGTCGTTCAGCGTCCGTGGCCGTCGTGGTGGCTGAGACATCGGTGTGCTTCCCCTCGTAAAATCAAACCCCTTCGAACAGCGCTGTCGACAGATAGCGCTCCGAGAACGATGGCACGATCGCGAGAATGGTTTTGCCTGCGTTTTCCGGTCGTTTACCGATTTCAAGCGCGGCGGCGATGGCGGCGCCCGAGGAAATCCCGCCCGGGATGCCTTCGTTGCGCGCCAAGGCGCGTGAGGTTTCGATCGCGGTCGCGCTGTTGATCTTGACGATCTCGTCGATCACCGAACGGTCGAGGATCTCGGGAACGAACCCCGCGCCGATGCCCTGAATCTTGTGCGGGGAATGCTGCCCGCCGGACAGTACCGGACTTTCCTCGGGCTCCACGGCGACGATCCGCAACGAAGGTTTGCGGGTTTTCAAGACCTGCCCTACCCCGGTGATGGTCCCGCCGGTGCCGACGCCTGCCACGAAGAAATCGATGTTGCCGCCGGTGTCGTTCCAGATTTCCTCCGCGGTGGTGCGGCGGTGAATTTCGGGATTGGCGAGGTTCTTGAACTGTTGCGGCATGACGGCATGCGGGGTCGTGCGCACCAGCTCTTCGGCGGTGGCGATCGCGCCCTTCATACCCTGGGCGGCCGGCGTCAGCACGATTTCGGCACCGAGGAACGTCAGCATCTTGCGCCGCTCTACCGACATCGATTCAGGCATCACCAGCTTCAGCCGGTAGCCGCGAGAAGCGGCGACGAAAGCCAGCGCGATCCCGGTATTTCCCGACGTCGGCTCGATCAGCACGGTGTCGGCATGGAGCACGCCCGCCTTTTCCATCGCAATGATCATCGCTGCGCCAATGCGATCCTTCACGCTCGCCGCCGGATTGAAATATTCCAGCTTGGCAAGAATTGTGGCGTGCGCGCCGTGTTGTTTCGGCAAATTGCGCAGGCGGACGATCGGCGTATCGCCGATCGCATCGACGATGCTGTCAAAAATACGGCCCCGGCCGGGACGGTGCGTTGCATTCGTAGCTGATGACGCATCCATGGTGAACTCCTGTGGCGGCCCGTGCATGAATTTGTGCGGTCCTCTTTCATTAGGGGGCAGCTCGTGCCCGCGTGCAAGTCAGAATCCGGCGCGTCAAAACTTCGCTGCATCGCAAAATCGAATGCGGCCAAATAACTTAAAACCAACGCATTTGTGTTACGACATCGTCAAACAATGCATGTATTGCTAGCGCAGGTTAGATCGCAGGAGCTCGCTATGCCAGCAGTTGCTGAAGTCTTCTCAACCGTTGCGCCTTTCCCTGATCCGCGCGGATGCGACCTGCCGACCTGCCCGGTATGCGCAGATTCGATGGTGGCGGCAGAAGCATCCGCTTACGTTTCTGAAAATGTAATCAGTTATCTCTGGACCTGCGATACCTGCGGCTACGGTTTTGTAACCAAGCATTCGCTCAGGCCACTTGTCTGCAACAAAGCCTGGACGTGCTAACCACCGTCAGCCCGCGCGGGGTGCGATGTCACCCTTCGCCCAATCGGCACGCGTGCTTTCATAAAAACTCCCGAACGTGCCCTTTGAAATCGCGTCCCTGATGTCTTGCATCAGGCGCTGATAATACGCGATGTTGATTTCCGACAACAGCATTGCGCCGAGCGTCTCGCCCGACTTCACGAGGTGATGCAGGTAGGCGCGCGCGCAACTGCGCGTCGACGGCCACAGGCTTTCCTCGTCGAGCGGCCGGGAATCGTCGGCATGGCGGGCGTTGCGCAGATTGACTTGACCGAACCGTGTGAACGCCACCCCGTGACGGCCGTTGCGCGTCGGCATCACGCAATCGAACATATCGATGCCGCGTGCGACCGCCTCCAACATGTCTTCAGGGGTGCCTACGCCCATCAGATACCTCGGACGGTCCTGCGGCAGAATCGGGGCGACCTCGTCGATCATTGCGAGCATGACCGATTGCGGTTCGCCGACCGCGAGCCCGCCGATCGCGTAGCCGTGAAAACCGATGTCGACCAGTCCCCGCGCGCTGGCGTGGCGGAGTTCAGGCACGTCACCGCCCTGAGCGATCCCGAACAGCATGTATCCGGCAGGTGCGGTCTCGAAGGCGCGTTTGCTGCGCTCTCCCCAGCGCAACGAGAGTTGCATCGCGCGCTCGATGTCGCTGCGCTCCGCCGGCAGCCGCACGCATTCGTCGAGCTGCATGGCGATGTCGGAGCCAAGCAGCCGCTGCACCTCGATCGAGCGCTCGGGGGACAGTTCGACCTTGGCGCCGTCGATATGAGAGCGGAAGGTGACGGCGCGTTCGTCGAGCTTGCGCAACTGCGCCAACGACATGACCTGGAAGCCGCCGGAATCGGTCAGCATCGGTCCTTGCCAGCCGGTGAAAACCTGCAAACCGCCGAGGGCGGCAATGCGCTCGGCGGTGGGACGCAGCATCAAATGGTAGGTATTGCCGAGCACGATATCGGCGCCGGCGTCGCGCACCTCGCGCCAATGCAGGCCCTTCATTGCGCCGGCGGTGCCGACCGGCATGAACGCAGGGGTTCGGATCACGCCATGCGGCGTCGTCAGCTTGCCGGTACGCGCTTTGCCGTCACGGCCGAGCAGTTCGTAATGATTGGGTGTTGTCATCCGGAGGACTTATCACGAAACAGCAGGCTGGCATCGCCATAGGAATAAAAACGGTAACCGTTGTCGATCGCGTGGGCATAGGCCCGTTTCATGGTGTCGAGCCCGCTGAAAGCCGATACCAGCATGAACAGCGTCGAACGCGGCAGATGAAAATTGGTCAGGAGAATATCGACCGCACGAAAGCGATAGCCGGGCGTGATGAAGATCGCGGTCTCGCCTTCGAATGGTTCGATCGTGCCGTCCTCGGCCGTGGCGCTCTCCAGCAGCCGCAACGAGGTGGTGCCGACGGCGACGATGCGGCCGCCCTGGGTGCGGGCCGCATTAAGCGCCCGGGCGGTCTCGCGGGACACCATGCCCCATTCGGAATGCATCTTGTGGCCGCTGGTGTCGTCGACCTTGACCGGCAGGAAGGTCCCTGCCCCGACATGCAGCGTGACCCGGTAAATCCCGATCCCGCGCTCGCGCAACGCCGTTTCCAGCGGGGGTGTGAAATGCAGGCCCGCGGTCGGAGCGGCGACGGCGCCTTCGTTGACCGCGAACATGGTCTGGTAGTCGCTGGCATCGCGCTCGTCGGGCGTGCGCTTGCCGGCGATGTAGGGCGGCAGCGGCGGGCTGCCTAGATCGGCGATGGCAGAATCGAGCGCGGCCCCGTGAAATGCGAACGAAAGCGTGATCTCGCCCTCCTCGCCCTTGTGTTCCACGCGCGCGTCGAGATGGCCGAGAAGGCATGCCCTGCCCTCATTGCCGAAGCGAACCACGTCGCCCTGCGACAGCTTTTTCGCAGGCTTGACCAGCGCCTGCCAACGCGAGCCATCGAGGCGCTTGATCAAGGTCGCCTCGATCTTCGGTTCGGTGGCTTTGCCGATGCGGCGGCCCTTGAGCTGGGCCGATATCACCTTGGTATCGTTCACGACCAGTTGGTCACCGGGCTCGAGCCAACTTGGAAGATCGGCGACAATACGGTCGCGCAAGACGGCATCGGGCTGCACGACCAGCATCCGCGCTGAATCGCGCGGGCTTACCGGGCGCAGCGCAATATGGTCGGCGGGAAGTTCGAAATCGAAGAGATCGGTGCGCATTTGGCGCGATGCGCTCCAGCGTTGTCTCACAAACGTCGTTCCGGAGGCCACGCGAAGCGGAGCTATCCGGAGTTTCGAGATTTCCCGGATGGGCAATTGCACATCCGGGTGGATTCACGGCGCGCCGGAATGACTGATAGTTAGGTCACTCCGCGTCCAGCGCCATATGCGCCTTGACGATCTTGTCGGGGTTTTGCACCGGCTCGCCGCGCTTGATCTTGTCGACGTTCTCCATGCCCGACGTCACCTTGCCCCAGACCGTATACTGGTTGTTGAGGAACGAGGCGTCGTCGAAGCAGATGAAGAACTGGCTGTCGCCCGAATCGGGGCTGGCGGCGCGCGCCATCGAGGTGGTGCCGCGCACATGCGGCTCCTTGTTGAATTCCGCCTTGAGCTTCTTGCCGGAGCCGCCGGTGCCGGTGCCCTGCGGACAGCCGGTTTGCGCCATAAAGCCCTCGATCACGCGGTGGAACACGATGCCGTCGTAGAATCCCTCGCGCACCAGTTCCTGGATCCGCGCGACGTGGCCGGGGGCGAGATCGGGCCGCATCTCGATGGTGACCGGGCCCTGCGTGGTTTCCAGGATCAGAGTATTTTCGGTATCAGCCATGCTCTTTTCTCTATCGGTTGGGGTGGAGTTTTTCGATTGCGGAACTGGATCGCGAACGGACGGCCGGCAACGGCGTTGCCCATCGCTTCGGTAAATGGCAGCGGCGTGCAGCGTTGCAACGCCTCCATCACGGCGATGCGGTACATCAGCCGATCGTTGTCGTTGGCGTGCTCCAACTCGTAACTGATCCTCGGACGGCCGAGAATGTCTCCGGCGCGGTTGAAACTTACGATCACCGTGATGTCGATGTCGGGATTGGCGCTCGATGCCGGCGGCGGTTTCCAACAGGTTTTCAACTTCGCATACACGTCCCGGATGGTATTGACCTGCTGAGCTTCCGCCTGTCCGACTGAAGCCAGCAGGCCGAACAAGAGCGCGGCGGCAAACCAGATGAACGGTTTGCGCGCCGGCGTCACCGCTCGCTCACTTGATGTCGGATGCGACTTGCACCTTCACCATCTTGTCCGGATCGGTGACCTCGCCCCCACGCGACCCCGGCGGGGCTTTCTTGAGCTTGTCGACCACGTCCATTCCTGACACCACTTCGCCGATCACAGTGTACTGGCCGTTCAGGCTAGACCCGTCGGCGAACATGAAGAAGAACTGAGAGTTCGCGGTGTCGACGCTGTCGCCGCGCCGCGCCATCCCGACGATGCCGCGCTTGAACGGCACGGTCGAAAACTCCGCCTTCAGGTTCGGATATTTCGAACCGCCGGTGCCGTTGAAGTTCTGGCCGTCGCCGGTTTGCGCCATGAAGCCATCCATGACGCGGTGGAACGGCACGTTGTTGTAATAACCTTCGCGCGCCAGTTGCTTGATCCGTTCGGCGTGTTGCGGCGCGATGTCGGTGCGCAATTTGAAGACGATGCGGCCCTTGGTGGTGTCGACGACAATCGCATTCTGCTTGTCGAGATTGGCAGGAAGCGGTTGGGCGATCGCGGGGACCACGCAGATGAAGGCGACGAGGAAGGCGAGAACTCGGATCATAAAGACTCCAAACGAGATGAAAGTTAACGGACGAATTTGGTCTTGAGGCTGGCCGCGACCAGCCGCGGCACGAACGCCGACACGTCGCCGCCCATGCTCGCAATTTGGCGCACCAGTGTGGCAGTGATCGGGCGGACAGAGACCGAAGCCGGAATGAACACCGTATGTACCTCGGGTGCCATGGTTTCGTTCATGCCCGCGATCTGCATCTCGAAATCAAGGTCGGTGCCGTCGCGCAGGCCGCGGATCATGATCGTGGCACCGTGTTCTCGCGCTGCGGCAACCGTGAGATTATCATAGGTGGTGCAATCGAAGGCGCATCCAGCCTTTGCGGCCACGGGTTCGAACACGGCGCGAACCATGTCCAGACGCTCGTTGGTCGAAAACAGCGGCTGTTTATTGGAATGCACCCCGATCGCGACGATCAGCCGGTCACAGAGGCCAACCGCGTGCCGGACCACATCCAGATGGCCGTTGGTGACGGGATCGAATGAACCTGGATATAGCGCGATACGGGGCATAAACCCCCTCTAGCGCGCCGCGGGCGGCCCCGCAAGCCGCACTGTTTCCCGGCCGCCGGCGCGAAGGTCAGGTTTTATATTTCAAAAGCGCCTGAACCTCTTGTGGGGTCGCGGCGTCTCCTATGCAGGCAGGCCGTGTTTCGTCCCCTTCTTGCGACGAAACAAAACTCCGGCGGGACGAAACCATTATCGGCCTTTCCGACGACATCCGGAAATGGGTGTTGGGTATCAGTCAAGCCAACGAAACGGGCCGCAAAAGCCCAATGACAGGGGACCGTCATGATCAAGGCACTTTCAGCCCTCGCTATCGCTGCGTTTATCACCGCCGCCCTCACCGTTCTCCCCGGTTTTGCGCCCCAGGTCGAAGCCAGTGTGCCGCACGCCCTCGCCAAGAGCGATCGGCTCGACATCCACACCGTGGGTCGAAATTGTTCGCAACAGGCATGGCCGAACTTCGAGGCCTCCTGTCTGCGCGTCGCCGGCAGCAAGTCCCTGATCCGGGAAGCCCGGCTGGTCACCGCCGACCGCACACCATAGGCGAACTGCTCCAGGATGAAACTGATCCCAAGCGACTGGACAAGCGACTGGACCAGCTAGGTGAATGACCTAGCCGCCATTGCCGTTTTCGGTGTCCTCGCCGATGTGTTCGACGGATACCACATGCTCGTCTTCGGCGGTGTCGAACACGATGACGCCCTGGGTCGAGCGGCCGGCAATCCGGATGCCCTCGACCGGACAGCGGATCAACTGCCCCTTGTCGGTCACCAGCATGATCTGGTCAGAGTCCTCGACCGGGAATGACGCCACCAGTTTGCCGTTGCGGCCGTTCACCGACATCGCGACGATGCCTTTGCCGCCGCGCCCTGTGGTGCGGTATTCGAACGACGACGAGCGCTTGCCAAAGCCGTTTTCGCTGATCGTCAGCACGAATTGCTCGCTGGCCGACATTTCGACATAGCGCTGCTCGCCAAGCTCGATGGCACCCGAGGCGTCTTCGCTGTCGGGCCCCGCTTCCTCTTCGACGCCGCCGCGCCGCACCGCATTGGCGCGCCGCAGATAGGCCGCGCGCTCCTCGGAATCGGCATCCATGTGGCGAAGGATGGTGAGCGAGATCAGCTTGTCGGCTTCGGGCAATGCGATGCCGCGCACGCCCATCGAGGTGCGGCCCTGGAACACCCGCACGTCGGTGACGGGGAAGCGGATGCATTGGCCGCCGGCGGCGGTCAGGAGCACGTCGTCATGTTCGGTGCAGATCTGCACGTCGACAATGGCTTCGTCCGCGTCGAGCTTCATGGCGATGATGCCGGAACGCCGGACATCGACAAAGTCCGAGAGTTTGTTGCGGCGGACATTACCGCCGGTGGTGGCGAACATCACGTCGAGATTGGCCCAGGAGGATTCATCCTCCGGCAGCGGCATGATGGTGGTGATGCGCTCGCCCTGCTCCAGCGGCAGGATGTTGATCAGGGCCTTGCCGCGTCCGTTCGGCGCCGCCACCGGCAAGCGCCAGACTTTTTCCTTGTAGACCTGTCCACGCGACGAGAAGAACAGCACCGGCGTATGGGTCGAGGCCACGAACAGACGGCTGACGAAATCCTCATCGCGGGTCTGCATGCCCGAACGGCCCTTGCCGCCGCGGCGCTGCGCGCGATAGGTCGACAGCGGCACCCGCTTGACGTAGCCGGCATGCGAGACCGTGACCACCATATCCTCGCGCTGGATCAGGTCCTCGTCCTCGACTTCACCCTCTTGCTCGATGATGACGGTTTTGCGCGGGGTTGCGAATTCCGACTTCACCTCCGCCAACTCGGCCTTGATGATCGTCTGAACGCGGGCGCGCGAACGCAAGATGTCGAGGTAATCGGCGATTTCGACCGCCAGCCTGTCGAGCTCTTCAGATATTTCCTCGCGGCCGAGTGCGGTCAGGCGCGCCAGGCGCAGATCGAGAATGGCTTTTGCCTGCTCGAAGGACAACCGTGCGGTGCCATCTTCCGCGAGCCGATGCCGGGGATCGTCGATCAGCGTGATCATCGCGGCGACGTCCTTGGCCGCCCAGTCGCGCGACATCAGGGTATCGCGCGCAGTGGTGGGATCCGGCGAGGTGCGGATCACGTGAATGACCTCGTCGATATTCGCCACCGCAATGGCGAGGCCGACCAGGATATGGGCGCGGTCGCGCGCCTTGTTGAGCAGGAATTTGGTGCGACGCGTCACCACCTGTTCGCGGAAGGCGACGAACAGCGTCAACAGGTCCTTCAGGTTCATCACCTGCGGCCGGCCGGCGTCGAGTGCCACCATGTTGGCGCCGAAATTGGTCTGCAGCGGCGTGAACCGATAGAGCTGATTCAACACCACATCCGGAACGGCATCGCGCTTCAGTTCGACAACGACGCGAAAGCCGTCGCGATCGGATTCGTCGCGCAGGTCCGAGATGCCCTCGATCTTCTTCTCGCGCACCAGTTCGGCGATGCGCTCGACCATGGTGGCTTTGTTCACCTGGTACGGAATTTCCGAGATGATGATGGCTTCACGGTCCTTGCGGATGGTGTCGATCGACACCTTGCCACGCATCACGACCGAGCCGCGGCCGGTGTGATAAGCCAGGCGAATGCCGGCGCGGCCGAGAATGATGCCGCCGGTCGGAAAATCCGGACCCGGTACGATCTTGATCAGATCGTCGATGCTGAGCGCGGGGTCGTCGATCAGCGCGACGCAGGCGTCGATCGCTTCGCCGAGATTGTGCGGGGGAATGTTGGTCGCCATGCCAACGGCGATGCCGCCCGCGCCATTGACCAGCAGATTTGGAAACTTCGCCGGCAGCACCCGCGGTTCACGGAAGGAACCGTCGTAGTTATCCTGGAAATCGACGGTATCCTTGTCGATGTCATCGATCAGCGATTGCGCGATCTTGGTCAGGCGGGATTCGGTGTAACGCATCGCGGCGGCCATATCGCCGTCCACCGAGCCGAAATTGCCCTGCCCATCGATCAGCGGCACGCGCATGGAAAAATCCTGCGCCATGCGGACCATCGCGTCGTAGACCGATTGATCGCCGTGGGGATGGTATTTACCGATCACGTCGCCGACGGTGCGCGCCGACTTGCGATACGGCTTATTCCATTCGAACCCGTTCTCGTACATCGCGTAGAGAATGCGGCGATGGACCGGCTTGAGACCGTCGCGCGCATCCGGCAACGCCCGCGCCACGATCACGCTCATGGCGTAATCGAGGTAGGAGCGTTTCATCTCGTCGAGGATGGATACGGGACGAATATCCGAGGGCGCCGGCGGCTCTCCGGGGCTCATATCTTCAGTATCAGACAAAGGGGAAATCCGGTCAGTTTCGGCTCAGAATCATATAGCGCATCGGGTACGTCCAAACCACCCTTAACTGGCCGCGCGAAGCGGTTTTTCCCTTCGTTTTTCCAGAGACTTAAGCGGCGCTCGGGCATTCCGCACCGGGGCCACAAAGGGGACCTCTCTCGTCCCCCCGCCTGTGGCAAGCCAGAGCCTCCGACGCCCGAAAGCTCCACGCTCGGAAAGCTAAAACGGAATATCGTCGTCCATATCGCTGTTGCGCGCGCCGGCCGCCACCGCGCGGCGCGGTGCGGCGCTGGAGGGGCCGCCAGATCCGAAATCGCCGCCTGAATCGTCCGACACGAAATTGCCGCCACCGCCACCGCTGCGGCCGTCGAGCATGGTCAGCGTCGAATTGAAGCCCTGCAACACAACTTCGGTCGAGAACTTCTCGACGCCGCTCTGATCGGTCCATTTGCGCGTCTGCAACGCGCCCTCGATGTAAACCTTGGCGCCCTTCTTCAGGTACTGCTCGACGATCTTGCAAAGCGGCTCGGAGAAGATCACCACCCGATGCCACTCAGTCTTTTCCTTGCGCTCGCCGGTCGCCTTGTCGCGCCAGGTTTCCGAGGTCGCTATGCTTAGGTTGGCAATCGGCCGCCCATCCTGCGTCCGCCGGATTTCAGGATCCTTGCCGAGATTTCCGACCAGAATCACCTTGTTCACGCTTCCCGCCATCGCAACTCTCCACTCTCAAAATCACTGGACTGGTCAAACGCTTTGCCGTCGGACCTTTGGATACCTTGCGGCGACCCTATACGCTCGCCGGTCCGGTAGACTGGGCGATCCCCGGTTATCCACATATAGCACCACCGCTCGCTTTGTTCCAGTTTTGTTCCTTTGAGCGATCCAGAAAGCCATAAAGCCATCCGACCGGTATCACGGTGATGCACGGCGATATCGGAGGATCTCGGCAGGCTCGAAGAGTTCCATCGAGGTCCGGAAAACCCCTAATGAATCATTAGCTTCCGGGCAGCCCAATTCGCGTCACAGTGTTGTATTTCGGAGACGGCATTTTCAACTGAACCAAGTTATAGAGGTTCCAGTAATTGGGCCGTCGCGTCGGTGGCGCCTGAAATTTAAACCGCTTCCGGATCAACTGAAGCGAAGAGCTGGAGAGAAAACGATGAAGAAGTTTTTGCTGGGGACAGTCGCTTTCGTTGCATTGGGCATGGCAGCTCCCGCCGGCGCCGCTGATCTTCCCGCTCGGACCTACACCAAGGCTCCGGCGGTGGTCGCCGCCATTTACGACTGGAGCGGCTTCTACATCGGCGCCAACGGCGGTTACGGAACGAGCAGCGACCGGTTCAACACCACGGCGGCTGGTTTGGTTGGTGCGACCGAAGGTTCCAATACTGCGACCGGCGGCGTAGCCGGTGGCCAGATCGGTTACCGCTGGCAGACCGGCGCTTGGGTGTTCGGCCTGGAAGCGCAGGGCGACTGGGCGGGTCTTACCGGCTCCAACGTAAGCCTGGTCACCCCAACCTTGACCAACACCGCGAAGATCAACTCGTTTGGGTTGTTCACCGGTCAGATCGGTTATGCCTGGAATAACGCCCTGCTGTACGCGAAGGGCGGCGCTGCGGTTGTTGGCGACAAGTATACCGGAATCACCACGGCTACCGGCGCGCTCGTTGACTCCGTCAACAACACCCAATGGGGTGCCACGGTGGGTGCCGGCCTCGAATTTGGCTTCACTCCGAACTGGTCGGCCGCCTTCGAATACGATCATCTGTTTATCGGCAACAACAATCAGACCTTCACGGCGGTGGCCGGTACTGCCGGGCGTATCGACAACATCCGTCAGGACGCCGATCTCTTCACCGTTCGCGTGAACTACCGCTGGGGCGGCCCGGTCATCGCGAAGTACTGATCTTCGCCTCGCTTTAAGCACCTCGAAATTGAAAAGGCTGGCCTCGTGCCAGCCTTTTTATTGCTTATTTTTATGCCCGATCGGCACATTCCGGCGCGGCGAGCCACTTCCCCCAACAAACCGTTGATGGCCTGTGGGGAACACTGGAAATCCGCGCGCGTTCTTCCTATGTTCCGAGCTTCCCCATTGGCGTTCGATCCCGGTTTCCGGAAGATGCGCGCCTGAACGCGGCGCGCTCCATGCGCCTGGCAAGCCCGTCTGGAAAGACTGTATGGATGAAGTGATCAAGGCGAAGCGCCAACAAGCCTCGGGGTCCGGCCTGCGCGCGATAACAATTCGTGGCGCGCGCGAGCACAACCTCAAAAACGTCGATGTGGAAATTCCGCGCGACAAGCTCGTGGTCTTCACCGGGCTGTCCGGCTCGGGCAAATCGTCGCTCGCGTTCGACACCATCTACGCCGAAGGGCAGCGCCGCTACGTCGAATCGCTGTCGGCCTATGCGCGCCAGTTCCTGGAGATGATGCAGAAGCCCGACGTCGATCAGATCGACGGCCTGTCGCCGGCGATTTCGATCGAGCAAAAGACCACATCGAAGAACCCCCGCTCGACCGTCGGCACCGTCACCGAGATCTACGACTACATGCGGCTGTTGTGGGCGCGGGTCGGTGTGCCCTATTCGCCCGCGACCGGTTTGCCGATCGAAAGCCAGATCGTGTCGCAGATGGTCGATCGCGTGCTGGCACTCCCGGAAGGCACGCGGCTGTATCTGCTGGCCCCGGTGGTGCGCGGCCGCAAGGGCGAGTACCGCAAGGAGCTCGCCGAATATCTCAAGAAGGGATTTCAGCGGGTCAAGATCGACGGCACGTTCTACGAATTGGCGGAAGCGCCGGTTCTCGACAAGAAATTTCCGCACGACATCGACGTGGTGGTGGACCGCATTGTAGTGCGGCCCGACATGGGACAACGGCTGGCGGAGAGTTTTGAAACCGCGCTGAAACTCGCCGAGGGCCTGGCGGTGATCGAATATGCCGATGCGCCGCCGGCCGCGACCGACGAGAAGAAGTCCGACAAGAAGACCGCCAAGATCCACGACAAAAGTGGCCCCGAGCGGATTCTGTTCTCGGAAAAATTCGCCTGTCCGGTGTCCGGCTTCACCATTCCGGAAATCGAGCCCCGGCTGTTCTCGTTCAACAATCCCTACGGCGCCTGCCCGGCCTGCGGCGGTCTCGGCATCGAGCAGCATGTCGATGAAGACCTGGTCATTCCCGACAAGGAGCTGAGCCTGCGCAAGGGCGCGATCGCGCCCTGGGCCAAATCGTCATCGCCCTATTACGTCCAGACCCTCAACGCGCTCGGCAAATTCTACAAATTCACGCTCGACACCAAATGGAAGGACCTGCCGAAGAAGACCCAAAACGCGATCCTGCACGGCTCCGGCGAGGACGAAATCAAGTTCTCCTACGAAGACGGCGTGCGCTCCTACGACACCAAGAAACCATTCGAAGGCGTCGTCACCAACATCGGCCGCCGCTACCGCGAGACCGAAAGCGAATGGGCGCGCGAGGAGCTCGCGAAATATTTCTCCGATATTCCCTGCGCAGCCTGCCACGGCTACCGCCTCAAGCCGGAAGCGCTGTGCGTCAAGATCGGCGGCAAGCACATCGGCGAAATTTCCGAATTGTCGGTGCGTAGCGCCGGCGAATGGTTCGAGAGCGTGCCGAAGGCGCTCAACGCGCAGCAAAACGAGATCGCCGCGCGGGTGCTGAAGGAGATCCGCGAACGGCTGTCGTTCCTGCTCGATGTCGGCCTCAACTACCTGACCCTGGCGCGCGCCTCCGGCACCCTGTCCGGCGGCGAGAGCCAGCGCATTCGGCTGGCCTCGCAGATCGGCTCGGGCTTGACCGGCGTGCTCTATGTGCTCGACGAGCCATCGATCGGCTTGCACCAGCGCGACAATGCGCGGCTGTTGGAGACCCTGAAGCGGCTGCGCGACCTCGGCAATACCGTGATCGTGGTCGAGCACGACGAAGATGCGATCCGGCTCGCCGATTATGTGCTCGACATCGGCCCCGGCGCCGGCATGCATGGTGGCCATATCGTCGCCCAGGGCACGCCCGCCGAGATCATGAACAATCCGGACTCGCTGACCGGAAAATATCTCACCGGCGAGCTGTCGGTCGAAATCCCCGAGCGACGAGCGCCGAACCATCGCCGCACCATCAAGGTGATCAACGCCCGCGGCAACAATTTGAAAAACGTCTCGGCGGAAATTCCGCTCGGGCTGTTCACGGCCGTCACCGGCGTCTCCGGTGGCGGCAAGTCGACGCTCTTGATCGACACGCTCTACAAAGCGATCGCGCGCAAGCTCAACAACGCCAGTGAAGGCGCGGCGCCGCACGATCGCATCGAGGGGCTGGAGCACATCGACAAGATCATCGACATCGACCAATCGCCGATCGGCCGCACGCCCCGCTCGAACCCCGCGACCTATACCGGCGCGTTCACGCCGATCCGCGAATGGTTCGCCGGCCTGCCTGAGTCCAAGGCGCGCGGCTACGAGCCCGGGCGGTTTTCGTTCAACGTCAAGGGCGGCCGCTGCGAGGCCTGCCAGGGCGACGGCGTCATCAAGATCGAGATGCACTTCTTGCCGGATGTCTACGTCACCTGCGATGTCTGCAAAGGAAAACGCTACAACCGCGAGACGCTCGAAGTCTTGTTCAAGGGCAAGTCGATCGCCGACGTGCTCGACATGACGGTCGAGGAAGCCGCCGACTTCTTCAAGGCGGTGCCGCGGGTGCGCGAGACCTTCAAGACGCTGCACCGCGTCGGCCTCGATTACATCCACGTCGGCCAGCAGGCCACCACGCTGTCCGGCGGCGAGGCGCAACGCGTCAAACTCGCCAAGGAACTATCGAAGCGCGCGACGGGCCGCACGCTCTACATCCTCGACGAGCCGACCACGGGCCTTCATTTCCACGACGTGAAGAAACTCCTGGAGGTGCTGCACGAGCTGGTGTCGCAGGGCAACACGGTCGTGGTGATCGAGCACAATCTCGAAGTGATCAAAACCGCTGACTGGGTGATCGACCTCGGCCCCGAAGGCGGCGACGGCGGCGGCGAAATCGTCGCCTGGGGTCCGCCGGAGGATATCGCCAAAGCGCCGAGGAGTTACACCGGCAAGTTTTTGGCGCCGGTGCTGGCGAAGGCAGTTGGTGGCAAGCGGAAGCGCGGGGCGAGCGAAGCGGCGGAGTAGTTAAGCAGATAGATATGAAAATCAAATTTTGGCAATTTGAGTATGACTTTGACCGCGACGACGCAAAGATCGTCATTCCAATTGCGATTTTACTGATCGCGATTTCAGTAACAAATATCAATCCGGTATGGATCCTTGCGGTAATCGTCACATATTATCTGTTGTATTTCTTTTCCGAGAGCGCATTCAAAACCGTCAAAGGCTACATCGTGAAACGGAATATGCGATGTCCTAACTGTAAAAGCCGAAAGATCATTTTACAGGGATATCAAGGTTACAAGTCCGATGAGCACTACGCTCATTATTTTTGCGATGCCTGCGAAACTACATCTATCCTCACGGATGGGGGCTTGCTTCAAATTGGTAGGGCGGAATAGCGAAGCGTATCCGTCTGATCCCTCTGGAGGGGCGTATCGCGATCGTCACGGACGCGGGGCCGGACGCGATGGCCGTGGCGGCGTCAGCGCAATTCACGCGGACGAATGGCGCTTGCTGCGGACGGCGAAGTCGTGTGGTCCTGATGCCTCGACGCTGGCATCAAGTCTAGCGGAAGAAATCTTCCACTGACGACGGTGACAAAAAAGCCCGATCACCGGGGAGAGCGCGAAGGAAACCGTTAAAACCATTACGTGCGGGAATGCCGGGTGTTCCCGGTGCGACCGTGGTGACGACACTCGTGTGCTTCACTACCCTTTGCACACGAGGCTGCGGGTGCGGCGGGCACCCGGCATTCCCCACGCCCTCTGATTTTACGGGCGAAGAATTCATGCACAACTCGGGCGCATCGCGCCGCGAGAATGCGGACTTGTGTCATGACGTCATTGCGAGGAGCCAACGGGTCGCGCGAAAGCGCGCCCGATGACAACCTCCGCGCCGAAGCAATCCGGGCATCGCATTCGCGGCGCCGCCGATGGATTGCTTCGCTTGCGCTCGCATCGACGCGAAAAACCTACTCGGCCGTGGCTGTTTGAAATTTGAATCGGTAGCGTGAGGGTGCCAGCGCGCGCGGCGGAATTGCCAAGTGTATTCGGCCTCGCCTGTATGGTCGCGCAATACGCTTTGCTATTGCGCCCAGTGACCCTTACCGCAATCCCGTCCCGCCGCAGCGTTGGCATTTTACGACTTTGTCGCCCTTCTTCAGCAGACCCTTGCCTTCGCAATTCTTGCACTTCTGCTTCTTCTTGATGTTCGGGCCTTTTTGGCTCGTCATGACGTTCTCCAGACCGTGAGGCGCGGCAATGGCCGGCAGGATGGCGCGCCGCGAGCAAAGGTCATATCACCAATGCCGGGAAATTCGCGCGATATACCGATCCGGATCGCCGCATTCCGGTTTATAAGCGTCGTCAGAACTTCCATTCGAAACGGATGATATGACCGAAATCGTCAACAACAAAGCGCATCATGGTTGAAGTGAGCCTGCCATGAGCGACGTCCGCGACAACAAGGCGAAAAGCCGTTTCGAACTCGACGTCGAGGGCACCGTCGCGTTTGCGAATTATCGGCTCGCGGCCTCAGCCGTCATCATCACCCACACCGAGACGCCGCACGCGTTGCGCGGCCGCGGTGTCGCGTCGGAACTGGTGCACGGCGCGCTGGAATTGATCCGCGCCGATGGATTGAAGGTCGTCGCTGGCTGCGGCTTTGTCGTGGATTATCTCAACAAGCATCCGGAGTTCGCGGATTTGGCGCGGTGAATTTAATTTAGACCGGTCATTCCGGGATGCGCCATTTGGCGCAGACCCGGAATGACTGTGATGCACGAGGCTCGCCCTCACGCAATGCGGATCGACATGTCCGGCAAGCCTTCGAGCTTGCACAACAGCACGTCGCCCTTCACCACCGGGCCGACATTCTCCGGCGTTCCCGAATAGATGATGTCGCCGGCCTTCAACTCGAACGCCTCGGACAGCTTCGCGATTTGCTCGGCCACGCTCCAGATCATCTTGTCGAGATCGGAAACCTGCCGCACCGTGCCGTTGACGGCGAGCGAGATCGCGCCCTTGGTGAAATGCCCTGACTTCGCGACCGGGAGAATCGGGCCGATCACGGCGCCGTGGTCGAAGCTCTTGCCGATTTCCCACGGCTTCTTTTCGGCGGACATGCCGTTCTGCAAGTCGCGCCGGGTCATATCGAGGCCGAGCGCGTAGCCATAGACGTGTTCGAGCGCCCGCTCCGCCGGAATATTGGTGCCGCCGGACTTCAACGCCGCCACCAGCTCGACTTCATGATGATAGTTTTTGGTCAGCGACGGATAGGGGTGGTCCGCGACGACGCCGACCGCGACGTTCTGGATCGCGTCGGTCGGCTTTTGGAAAAAGAACGGTGGCTCGCGGGTGGGGTCGGAACCGCGCTCGATCGCGTGCGCGGCATAGTTCCGTCCGATGCAATAGATGCGGCGCACCGGAAACACCTCACTCTCGCCGACGATCGGGATGGTGATCGCGGGCACGGGAAAAAGCGGCTTCGGACCCGTTTGTGCCTCGGCCGAGACGCTCTGTGTCGCGGCGCCTGCCAGCGCCAGCGCGCCCGACGCCAAGATGGTCCTGCGATCGACGGTATTCATGATGTTCTCCCTGTCTTCTCAGCTTGTGCGAGCGCGTATCTAGACCCCCGCAACGCACCCGGCAAGACAGACCGGCTTCGCGCTGCATATGCCTGCACTGCAGCATCGGAGCATGACCCGGAAAAATGGGAACCGGTTTTACGAAATGATCAGGCTCAAGAAGATTATCCCGGAGTTCGATTCTCGGACTCTAGCGCATTCACCCAACCGTGAGCGGCGGTGGCGATGAATGAGCGTAGTCTTCCACACTCAGTTCGCGACATGGCCAGTTTGTTTTCTGTCTTCGCGTCGGGCCTGATCGTGATCGTTTCGCAAACGGCTCGTTCGCCCTTGAACGGCGGATTGGGGCGATTTGCGTCAAGGGAGATAAACGACCATGGCCACACCATACCCGGGCAATGCCACACCCATGGCGGAGCCTACGCCAGACAGCGCGGCTGCGCCCGTCATCCGAACCATCGGCCTGTCCGATCTGCATCAAGCGTTGCAGCTCGGCTGGGAAGACTTCAAGGCGGTGCCGAGCCACGCGGTGATCCTTTGCGTGATCTACCCGGTACTCGGGCTGGTGCTGGCGCGCACGGTGCTGGGTTATTCGGTGCTGCCGCTGTTGTTTCCGCTGGCGGCGGGCTTTGCGCTGCTCGGCCCCTTCGCGGCGCTTGGTCTCTATGAATTGAGCCGCCGCCGCGAACGCGGCGAACCGGCTTCTGCCTGGGACGCGGTGGACGTGCTGCGCTCGCCGTCGTTCGGTGCCATGCTTGGGCTCGGCACGTTGCTGCTGGCGCTGTTCGTGACCTGGGTGGCGACCGCGCAAGCGATTTACGTCGCGGCATTCGGTTACGAGGCCGCGGCGGGCATTCCGGACTTCGCCACGCGGGTGCTGACAACGCCGCAGGGCTGGTGGCTGATCCTCGTCGGTTGCAGTGTGGGTTTCCTGTTCGCCGTGGTGGCTTTGTGCTTCAGCGTGGTTTCGTTCCCGTTGATGCTCGACCGTCACGCCGGAGCTGGCGATGCCATGGTGACGTCACTGCGCGTGGTGGCACGAAACCCGGTGCCGATGGCGGCATGGGGATTGATCGTCGCGCTGCTGCTGGTGTTGGGCTCGCTGCCGTTCTTCCTTGGCCTCACCATCGTCATCCCACTGCTTGGTCACGCCACCTGGCACCTTTATCGCAAGGTGATCGCACCGGATCCCAATCCGCGGCCGATCCCTCCCCGCCCGCATCGGGAGCGGCGCTCGGCGGCGGATTTCCCGGCGGCGTTGTTTCCATGGCGCCGCAAGGACGGCGCATAACGTCTCAAGCGGGCGACAACGCCCAGCCGCCGGTTGATTGCGACCGGCGGCTTGTCACGCGAGCGTTGTCTCCCGAAGATAGCCTTTTAGGGTGAGAGGGGCGTCCGGAGCACCGCGTCTCCAACCACGTGGAACTTCGGCGGTGGGTGAAGCCTTGTTTTGGCCGCGGTTGCCACGGACAATTTCATATTGCAGGTCATCACTTTTCAATGGCCAACCGATTTCTTTACTGATGGCGCCGATGATCCTCCGTTGCTTTTTTCGTGTCTTTACAGTGAGTGCCGCGCTTGTTCTGCCCGCGGCGCCGTCGCTCGCCGCGCCCTGCGGCACCGGCAGCTTTGAGGCGTGGCTTTCCGACTTCAAAAGTGAGGCGGGAGCTAAAGGAATTTCACAAGCCGCAATCACTTCGGGCCTGAGCGGCGTGACGCTGGATCAGGCGGTGCTCGCGCGCGATCGCTCGCAGCGGGTGTTCAGTCAAAGTTTCGAAGACTTCTCCGGTCGGATGGTCCCGCCTCGGCTCACGCGCGGCGCCAATATGATGAAGCAATATGGTTCGGTGCTTGGCCGGATCGAGCAAAGCTACGGCGTGCCCGGCGAGGTGCTGGTGGCGATCTGGGGGTTGGAGACCGACTTCGGCGTCAACATCGGGAAATTTTCGACCATCCGTTCGCTGGCAACGCTGGCATATGATTGCCGCCGTGCCGAGACCTTTCGTGCGGAATTGATGGACGCGCTGCGCATCGTTGAGCGCGGCGATCTGGCGCCCTCGGAAATGCGGGGGGCCTGGGCCGGCGAGATCGGCCAAACCCAGTTCATGCCGTCGTCCTACATCAAATTCGCGGTCGACTTCGACGGTAACGGCCGCCGCGATCTTTTGCGCAGCGCGCCCGATGTGTTGGCTTCCACCGCGAACTACCTCGCCGGTTACGGCTGGCAGCGGGCTAAGGGCTGGGAGCCCGGCAGCGCGAATTTCGCCGTGATCCAGCAATGGAACAAGAGCGAGGTATACGCGAAGACGATCGCCTATTTTGCGAATCAGCTCGCGCACGCGCCTTGAAGGCCCCCTTCAACAAGTGACTTTCAATTCACTTTTATGGAATGATTCTGCGAATCACGCAGGGGGTATCAACCAAAAACCGCCGGAAACTTAATTTGATGACCGACATTTCCGGGCCCCAAGCCTCGACCAACCTCCGATTCGAAATGCTTTCTCTGCCACGCAACCCGTCAAAAACCGCTCGTTTGGGGCATTTTGGGTCGTAGGGGCATTCCAGCCCTTTCCTTGGGCAGTCCCGCCGAATGGTTAATCAGTTTTTAACGTCGCTATGCGTTTTAGGGTTAGCTGCATCGCACCATTTGAACTCCTGCACCGCAGCATTTTGGCCTATATACGGATCAACGACGCGGCTTCCACCAAAAGCTGAATCGGAAAGACAGGAGACTACCCATGTTGCTCTCGCTCATCCGCATGATCCAGGCGTTCCGGGAATATCAGCGCAATGTCAGCGAACTGTCCCAGCTTAGCGATCGCGAATTGGCCGATATCGGCCTTGATCGTTCGGATATTCCGCGCGTCGCAGCCGGCACCTATAACGCCTGATCCATTTTATCCGGCTGACGGACGAATGATGCCCGCTTCGCTGCGGGCGTTTTCGTCTCTGGTGCCGCATTCCATTCTACTCCGAAACGCGCTACCTCCGTGCCGATGACAAGCACGAAATCTTCCTCTGAAACCGTCCATATCATCGGCGCTGGCCTTGCCGGTTCGGAAGCCGCCTGGCAGGTGGCGAATTCGGGTGTCCGCGTCGTTCTGCACGAGATGCGCCCCAACCGGACGACCGAAGCCCATCGCACCGATGGCCTCGCCGAACTGGTCTGCTCCAATTCGTTTCGCTCCGACGATGCCGCCAACAATGCGGTAGGATTGCTGCATGCCGAAATGCGCCGACTGGGCTCGTTGATCCTGCGCGCCGCTGATGCCAATCAGGTTCCCGCCGGCGGCGCCCTAGCCGTCGATCGGGACGGA
Organism: uncultured Alphaproteobacteria bacterium; assembly: GCA_963814615.1. GTDB lineage: Bacteria > Pseudomonadota > Alphaproteobacteria > Rhizobiales > Xanthobacteraceae > Bradyrhizobium. The sequence goes on from CAWFDN010000003.1 coordinate 452,806, forward strand.
TTTTCCGCCGCCGTCACCAAGGCTCTGCACGACCATCCCTTGATCGAGATCGAACGGGCGGAGATCGCCGGTCTGCCGCCGCAGGATTGGCGCAACGTCATCGTCGCGACCGGGCCGCTGACTTCCGAGCCATTGGCGGAGGCCATCCGCGATCTCACCGACGAGAACGCGCTGGCGTTCTTCGATGCGATCGCCCCGATCGTACACACGGATTCCATCGATATGTCGGCCGCCTGGTTTCAGTCGCGCTACGACAAGGTGGGCCCCGGCGGCACCGGCGCCGATTACATCAATTGCCCGATGACCAAAGAGCAGTACGACGCCTTCGTCGACGCGCTGATTGCCGGCGAGAAGACCGACTTCAAAGAATGGGAAACCAACACCCCCTATTTCGACGGCTGCCTGCCGATCGAGGTGATGGCCGAGCGCGGCCGCGAAACTTTGCGGCACGGGCCGATGAAGCCGGTCGGGCTGACCAATCCGCACGATCCGACCGTGAAGGCCTATGCCATCGTGCAACTGCGTCAGGACAACAAGCTCGGCACGCTCTACAACATGGTCGGCTTCCAGACCAAGCTGAAATACGCTGAGCAGCAACGCGTCTTCCGCAGCATCCCTGGGCTTGAGAATGCGGAATTTGCCCGGCTCGGGGGCTTGCACCGCAACACCTTCCTGAATTCGCCGAAGCTGCTCGACAATCAATTGCGCTTGCGTGTTCAGCCAAGACTTCGTTTCGCCGGACAAATGACGGGGTGCGAAGGTTATGTGGAATCCGCCAGCATCGGGCTGATGGCCGGCCTCTATGCCGCGGCCGATGCACGCTCGACATCGCTGGCGGCGCCGCCACCGACATCCGCGCTTGGATCGCTGCTCGGCCACATCACCGGCGGCCATATCGAAACCATCGACGCCGGCCCACGCTCGTTCCAGCCGATGAACATCAATTTCGGACTGTTTCCGCCGCTCGCCAATCCGCCCACAAGAAGTCCCGATGGGACGCGCCTGCGCGGTCCCGAAAAGACGGTTGCGAAGAAACAAGCGATCAGCGCGCGCGCGTTGTCCGACCTTGATCGCTGGATCGCCGATAACCTGACCGTCGCAGCGGCGGCGTGAATGAAAGCGTACGGCTTGGTTTAAGTGAACGGTCGGGATCGCGAGGCCCGCCATAACGTCCACAACGTCCGAAACCTCGAGGTCACCCGCGGCACGAACGGATCATTGTCGGCGCGCGACATCTGCGTGAGATCGCGGCTCACCAGCGCCAGTGGCAGGAATACCGGCCTTACCTCTGGCGGCACGCGCTCCAATAGCGTGAACGCCGTCTGCATATGCCCTCGGGCTTCGCCGATCAATTGGTCCAGCACCGCGCGCAGTTGTGGGATTTCCTTGCCCGCAAACACTTCTTCCATGCCGATGCCGCGGCTCTCCAGCAATTGGAGCGGCACGAACAATTGACGGCGCGAGGAATCCAACGGCAGCGCCGCCATGAGTTGCGCGATGCCTTGAGCCAATCCGGCGTGGCGTGCGAGATGCTCGACCTCGTCCGACTGATGCCCAACGATAGCGGCGCTGAGCGAAAACAAGGCCGACGAGGTGTCGTTGATGTAGCCTTCGAGCGCCGCCATCGTCGGCATCGGATCGTTGTAGAGATCGAACTGGTGCTCGTCGATCAGCCGCGTGAACCGCTCGATCGGCAGCCGCCAGCCGCCGATCGCAAGCATAAGCTCGGCCGCCACCGGATTGCCCTCTACTCCGCCGTGCTCCTCGCCCGCGAGCATGTCACTCCACCATTGCAGGCGCATTTCGCCCGGCAGCGGTTGGCTCACATGCTCGCGCACGCGCGAAATTTCGACATTAAAGGCGTAGATGGCCATGAGGACGCGGCGCTGTGCAGCCGGCAGGAACAGCGTCGACGCGTACCGGGCGAAATCGTGGTTACGCACGAGCTCGGCGCAGAAATCAGCGGAATCGCTTCTTCCCCCCGAGTTGCTCATGGCACCGCGATCAGCGCCGCCGCGACCCGCCGCCGTTCCCCCATCATAATGTTGTAGGTACGAACAGCGGGACCGGTCTGCATCGCGTCCAGCACCACCTTCACCGCTCGCAATGCCTCGCGAAGGCCAGACGGAGGCAACCAGACATCGGTGCCGGTACCGATGATCAGCGTATCGATGCCGGCGGCCGCGGCAAATACGCGCTCCAGCGAGGCCCTGTTGATTTCCTCAGGCTTTTGGACCGGCCAGGCCCAGATCGCATCCGGAAGACACAGCAACGAGCCGCGATGCGACATCTCGGCAAAAGCAAATCCGCCGTTGCCGTAGGCCTCGATCGGCGCCGACCTCGGAAGATGCGGAGCGTCGAGGTGGCTCGGCATGGTTATTTCTTCGACGGCTTGTCCGGTTCAGACCGGTTGGTGCCGACGCCAAGATAAATCAGGATTGGGGCGGCGATGAAAATCGAGGTGTAGGTGCCGACCAGCACCACGCCGAACATCATGACGGCGGTGAAGCTGTGAATGGCATGACCGCCAAACAGAAGTAGCGCCAGCAACGCCAGCGTCACCGTGACGTGGGTGATGATCGAGCGCGACAGTGTCGAGTTGATCAACTCGTTGAGCAATTCCGGCATCGGCATTTTCTTGTACCGCCGCAGCATTTCGCGGATCCGGTCATAGATCACGACCGTGTCGTTCAGCGAATAGCCGAGAATCGTCAAAAGCGCCGCGATGCTGGTGAGGTCGAAATCGACCTGCGAAATCGACATGAAACCGATCGTCAGCACGATGTCGTGGACGTTGGCGATCATGGCGCCGAGCGCGAACTGCCACTCGAACCGGAACCAGAGATAGATCAGGATCGCAAGAATCGCGAGCATCAGGCCCAGCATGCCGTAGGCCAACAATTCGCCGGAGACGCGCGGTCCCACCACCTCGACGCGGCGGTACTCGACCGCATCGCCTAGCGCTGCACGGACCTTCTGCACCGCCTCCTGCTGCGCGGCATCGCCGCCGGGCTGTTCGGCAACGCGGATCAGCACATCGGCCGGGCCGCCGAATTGCTGCAGCTGGACGTCACCGAGCCCGAGACCGCTTAGTGTCGCTCGCATCGCTGCGATATCGGCGGCGCCGGATTTGGCCTGCACTTCCAGGAGCGTGCCGCCCTTGAAATCGATACCGAAATTCAACCCGTGCGTAAAGAACAGCGTAATCGCGACGATCGACAGCAGTGCCGAGATCGGAAAGCTGATGCGGCGGAAACGGGTAAAATCGAACTTGGTGTTGTCTGGAACGATCCGCAGCGAGGGCAGCAGGCCGAGCGCACTGACCACGGTCAGCACGGCAATCAGGATGCCCAGTCCGATGAGAACGAGTTGTGTCAAAGCCGACTCCGCATTCTCAAATTGGCACGGTCTTCGGTCGCTTCCACCGTACCCAGCCAGCGACGATCAGGCTGGTGAGCGTAAACGCGGTAAACACCGTGGTGATGATGCCGACGCCGAGCGTCACGGCGAAGCCGCGCACCGGGCCGGTGCCGATATAGAACAGCACGGCTGCGGCGATAAAGGTGGTGATGTTGGAATCGAGAATCGTCGATAGTGCCCGCCTGAAGCCGGCATCGATCGCCGAGATGGCATTGCGCCCGCCACGCAATTCCTCGCGGATTCGCTCGTAGATCAGCACGTTGGAGTCCACCGCGATACCGACCGTCAACACGATGCCGGCGATGCCAGGCAAAGTGAGCGTGGCGTTCAAGAGCGACAGCACACCGAAGATCATCGCCACGTTGATGGCGACCGCAATATTGGCGAACACGCCGAACAGCCGGTAAGTCAAGAGCATGAAGACGATGACCAGGATCGAACCGACATAGGCCGCGAGTTCGCCCTTCTCGATCGAATCCTGGCCGAGACCCGGGCCGACCGTGCGCTCTTCGATCACGGTGAGTGGCGCCGGCAGCGCACCCGCACGCAGCAGGATGGCAAGTTCGTTGGCGGCCTGAACGGTAAAGCTGCCGGAGATCTGCCCCGATCCGCCGGTGATCGGTTCGCGGATCACGGGCGCGGAAATCACCTCATTGTCCAGCACGATCGCAAACGGTTGCCCGACATTCTCCGATGTCGCCTGCGCGAATTTGCGCGAGCCGGAGGTGTTGAAACGGAAGCTGACGATTGGCTCGCCCGAGCGCTGGTCGAAGCCGGGCTGGGCGTCGGTCAGATCGCCGCCGGAGACCAGAACCTGCTTTTTGATGACATACGGTGTCTTCGGCGACGTCGAACTCATCAGCACGTCGGAGTCGGGCGGCGCCCTGCCCTGCAAGGCCTGATCAGCCGGCACGGTCGTGTCGACCATGCGGAATTCCATTTTCGCGGTCTTGCCCAGGATGCGTTTGAGTTCGGTCGGATCCTGCAGCCCCGGCACCTGCACCAGAATCCGATCGGTACCCTGTCGTTGGATCACCGGCTCGACGGTGCCGAGTTGGTTGACGCGGCGCTCGACGATCTGGATCGATTGTTCGATCGTCTGCCGGACCCGATCGGTGATGGCAGCCTGCGGCACGGTGAGACGGATCAAGCCGCCGCCGGCATCGCTGACTTCAAGGCTGCGTTGGCCACTCGAGCCGAGCAGACCGCCGAGCGGTTGCGACAGCTCGCGCAACTTTGCCAGCGCATTCTGCGCATCGCCATCCTTGCTGATGCGCACTTCCACGGCGTCGTTGCGCACCACCAGACCTGTATAGCCGATCTTGGCATCGCGCAGCGTGCGACGAACATCATCGCGTATCTGGTCGAGTTTTTCCTTCTTGACGTAGTTGGAGTCGACTTCCAGCAGCAAATAGGAGCCGCCCTGCAGGTCGAGCCCGAGCACGATATGACGTTGCGCCCACACCGGCCAAGTCTTCACCTGGGCTTCGGGGAAGAAATTCGGAACGGCGCAAAGGCACACCACCAGCGCCGTCAGGATGATCGCCAGCGCCTTCCACCGCGTGAAATACAACATCGAGTTGACCCGTCAGATTGGAGAGATTGCGGCGCCCAAAAAAGCTAGCTCGCGGACGTCTCGTCCTTGACCGTTTCGGCTTTTTCCTTCGCCGGCTCACCCTTGGAGCGCACCCCCGAAATCATCTGCCGCATTTGCCGCACCCGGACCCCGTCGGAGATTTCGAATTCGATCTGGTCGTCGTCGACCACCTTTGTCACTTTGCCGACCAGACCGCCCGTGGTGACGACGGTGTCGCCGCGGCGGATGTTCTTCACCAATTCGGCGTGGTCCTTCACCTTCTTCTGCTGCGGCCTCAGAATCAGGAAATACATGATCACAAAGATCAGCGCGAACGGCAGCAACGACATCAACATGCTGTTGGCATCGCCGCCGGCCGCGGCCTGGGCAAACGCAGGAGTAATCAGCATTCGGAGATTCCTTGTGAAACAAGAATGAACCGGCGACCATAGCGTCAGACGGTTCGGGCGAATTCGCGCGGACTATAGCGGCCGCGGTCCCAATTGCAACGCTACCAGCCCGTCATTCGACCTTCATTTAGGTAGCTTGCGGCCTATCGAAAGGCCCGATAAGGCTGCAGGGTCAGGAACTCCAGATATGCAAAAAAAATCCAGTAAACCCGCGCCTCGCCCCACCTCCGGGGCTGGTTCGCGGAAATCGTCCCCCGCCGCGACCAAACGCTCAACAGCGGCTTCCGAACATGCCTTAACAGAAAGGGTCGCACGCGCGCTCGAGGCCATCGCCTCGCACCTTTCCGCGGCGGCGCCAACGCCCCGTGCCATCAACTCGTTTGGCAGCGCCGACGCATTCGTCTGGCACCCGGACGGACGGCTGGCGCCGGTGCCGCGGGTCAGCCGCGTCGATCTCGGTCTGCTCAAGGGTATCGAGCGGATGCGTGACATCCTGATCGAGAATACCGAGCGGTTCGCCGACGGACTGCCCGCCAACAATGCGCTGCTGTGGGGCGCGCGCGGCATGGGCAAATCCTCGCTGGTGAAGGCGGCACACGCCAGCATCAATGCGAACCGCAAGCCGGCCGCGCGGCTGAAACTGATCGAGATCCATCGCGAGGACATCGAGAGCCTGCCCGCGTTGATGGATTTGCTTCGCAGTTCGGACTTTCATTTCATCGTGTTTTGCGACGACCTGTCGTTCGACGGCAACGACGCCTCCTACAAATCGCTGAAGGCGGTGCTGGAGGGCGGAATCGAGGGCCGCCCCGACAATGTGATCCTGTATGCGACCTCGAACCGCCGGCATCTTCTGGCGCGCGAGATGATCGAGAACGAGCGCTCGACCGCGATCAATCCCGGCGAAGCGGTCGAGGAGAAGGTCTCGCTCTCGGACCGGTTCGGGTTGTGGCTGGGCTTTCATCGCTGCAGCCAGGATGAATACCTCTCAATGGTGAAGGGCTATTGCGGGCACTTCGGCGTCAAACTCGCGGAAGATCAGCTTGAGCGTGAAGCGCTGGAATGGTCGACCACGCGCGGATCGCGCTCTGGCCGGGTTGCCTGGCAGTTCACCCAGGAATTGGCGGGCCGGCTCGGCGTGCGGCTGAGCGCGAAGTGAACCGTCATTCCGCGCGAAAGCGCGGGAGTCCGGCACGCCGCGGCTTCACGGTTTGATCTCTGGAATACTGGGTCTCCTGGTTAAACCAGGTCAAAGCCGGGCGATGACAGCAGTGACGCGGCGCCTCACGCCCCGTTGAGGAATTGAAGCGGATCGACCGGCGACGACCCCTTGCGGATTTCGAAGTGGAGCTGCGGCGATCCCACTTCGCCCGACTGACCTGATTTGGCAATGATCTGGCCGCGCTTGATCGTGTCGCCGCGCTTCACCAGCAGTTCACTCGCATGGGCGTAGGCGGTGACGTAACCGTTGGAATGCCGAACCAGAACCAGATTGCCATAGCCCTTCAGCTCGTTTCCAGAATAGGCCACGACGCCATCCTCCGCCGCCTTTACCGGCGTGCCTTCGGGGACCGCCAGGTTGATGCCGTCGTTCGCCTTGCCATTGGTCTTGGCGCCGTAGCTGGTGATCACCTTGCCGCGCACCGGCCAGCGGAATGTCGGCAGTGCGCCCGTTGCATCAGTGGCCTTGACCGGGGATTCAACGGAGGCTTCCTCTATCGAGGTCGTCTGGGCAAGCCGCGCGCTTTGCGGGGGGGCAACTGTCGCGGCAGCCATTTTCGTGGCAGGCGGCGTCAACGCGGCCGCGGGCTGAGCGGCGACGGGCGCCGGCTGCATAGCTGGGACAACCGCCGCGGTTTTCGCACCGGGCACTGTGAGTGCACCGGGCACTGTGAGTTTGGCGCCGAGTTTTACTTTCGCCGATGGATCGAGACCGTTGGCTTTGGCAAGTTCCGCCGCCGACACGTGATTGCGACGTGCGATGTTGAGCAAAGTATCGCCGCGGTTGACCACGTGGACCGTGGGCGCCGCGCTGGCGGCAGCAACAACCACTTTGCTCGCCGGGACCCCTAATGCGGGTGCCGTAACGGCCGTGGCCATACGCGGAATGATCAGTTGCTGACCCGGCGACAAGGCGCGAGGCCCTCTGTAACCATTGGCTTGCAGGATCGCCGCCGGCGAAACGTTATAGCGACGGGCCAGGATGTCGAGCGTGTCGCTGGTGCCGACGATGATCGTGGTGCCGGCCTGTGCCGCGCCGGGGGTGGCCGCGACCGAGCGCGGCGCGACGCTGCCGGTAGCCTCAAGCGGCGACTGAGCGGGCGGAGCGTAGGAGGCTAATCCGCGCCCTCCTCCCGAGACACCAGCGGCCGGATAGGATTGCGGTGCTGCGATAGGGGGCAGAGCCGAGGATTGGTATTGCGATTGTGGGCGGACGTATTGCGGAAGTTCGCGACGCTCTACCGCGGGCGGCGGCACCGACCCGGTGACTTCCCGTTGCGAGGCAAAGGGGTTCGCAGAGGAATTTTGCGACAGCCGCGTCGACATGTCGGCGCTGCAGCCGGCAAATCCGATCGACATCAGCGCCAGTACCGCGACGTGCGGCACGCGGCGCGAGCAAAGCAACTCAATGACACGGGACATGGTTACTCACTCATACGCAACAAACTACTGTTTTGAATAAACACGTCCTGAGTAAACAACCGCTTAATCCAGGAGACCGGAGCTTAACGGGGGCGAGCGTCAAGGGAGGCGACCTTCAACGGAGGCAAGCCTTCCTGGCTTACAGCTCGCGGGCGATGCCCGGCAGCGCCGGCACGAAACGTACGTCCACCAACTCTTTACGCTCGAAACCCGTCTCGGTCCTGACGATGCGGACCAAGGTCTGGGTGCCCTGATGCGGCCCGACCGGCGCGATCAGGATGCCGCCGGGTTCGAGCCGTTGCATCAGGTCTTCCGGAATCTGCTCCATTGCAGCGGTGACCAGGATGCGGTCGAAATTGCCGATGTTCGCCGGGATGTCGAAGCCATCGCCGAGCATCACCTCGACATTGTCGCAGCCGAGCTGCTCCAGCCGTTCCCGGGCGCTATCGGCCAAGGTCCGGTAACGCTCGATCGTCAGCACTTGCCGGCTAAGCCGAGACAGGATGGCGGCCTGGTATCCCGAACCGGTGCCGATCTCCAGCACGCGGTGAGGCTTCTGCAGCTGTAACTGCTCGGTCATGTAAGCCACCACGAACGGCTGGCTGATGGTTTGCCCGCAGGCGATGCCCAGCGCGCTGTCGCGATAGGCATCCACGCGATCGGCAGCGGTCACGAAAATGTCCCGCGGGATCTCCTCCATGGCGCGAAGCACCGCCTGATCGCTGATTCCGCGGCGCCGCAGCGTCAGCTGAAACATCATCTTTTCCGGCGGTTTCTGAGTAGCTGGCATGTGATTCTCGTAAGGCCCCTGCCCGCCAAGGCCGCTCACCGGCGCGGTCTAATCAAAGTGATTCGATTTCCCAGTAAAACAACATCATGTGCCGCCCCGCTAAGGCAAACTTTTCCGTCCCTTTCAGTGTTCCCGCCATGGAACTCGGGGTTGGCCTTGGCGTTGAACCTCCGGACGAGGAATCCGGTTGATAGCCCCGCTTAGCGCTATCAGCATCAGCACGCGCTCATGTTGACATTGCGCCCGCCGGCGTTATTTGCGAACCTCTGGGTTGGGAAGGGCAAGGACATCATATGACTGCGACGCGACCGCCCGGTGGTTCTGTGTTCCTCGTCGAGGACGAGGTCATGATCAGGATGATGGTCACCGATATGTTGGCGGAACTTGGCTACAGCGTCGCGGCCGAAGCCGGCGAAATCAACGAGGCGATCCGGCTTGCGACGTCGGCGGAATTCGACATTGCGATCCTCGACGTCAACGTCAACGGCAAGGTGATTTCTCCCGTGGCCGAACTGATCAAGGCGCGCAACCGTCCGTTCATTTTCGCGACCGGCTATGGCTCGTCGGGCCTACCGGAAGAATACCGCGACCGCCCCGCACTGCAAAAGCCATTTCAGCTCGAAACATTGGCGCGGATGCTCGACACGGCGCTCAAAAGCGCGACCGTTTAGGACGCTGTCACGTCAATTTCCGGGCTATTTCAGCGTCGCCGTCAGCGCCTGCGAAAATTCATCGTCGGTGCGGTCGAGCCGCAGCGGCGTCACCGAGACACAATGCGCCGCCAGCGCCGCCAGATCAGTGCCCTCCGCCGGCACATCGATCTGTGAAAGCCGTTCGAACCCGATCCAGAAATACGGATTGCCGCGGCCGTCGCGACGCTGGTCGACTTTCAGGAAACCGAGGTTGCGCTTGCCTTGACGGGTCACGCGCACGCCCGCAACCTCGTCGGGCGTGCAGGCCGGAAAATTGACGTTGATCACGGTGTTTTTGGGCACGCCGGCGTCGAGTACCTTGCGGATAATCGACGGCCCGAATTTCAGCGCCGTCTCCCATTGCGGCGTGTTGCGGCTCTCGACGCTGAATTCCTGCGACAACGCAAATGACGGCAATCCCAGAATGGTGCCTTCCAGGGCGCCGGCGATGGTGCCCGAATAGACCACGTCCTCAGCGACATTGCGGCCCTTGTTGACGCCGGACAGAACCAGGTCCGGCATCGTTTCACCAAGGATATGGCGTGCACCCATGATCACGCAATCGGTCGGGGTGCCCCGCACCGCGAAGTGACGCGGGCCGACTTCGCGCAGCCGCAACGGATCGTTCAGCGACAGCGAATGCGAGACACCGGACTGATCGAGCTCCGGCGCCACCACCCAGACATCGTCGGACAGCGCACGGGCGATCTGCTCGACGATCTTCAGGCCCGGGGCATGAATGCCGTCATCGTTGGTGCAGAGAATTCGCATCCGTTCAAACGCCCTTTTCGATCGATTCCATAGCCGTCAATGCGCCGTCTTATCCCGCTCGCGCCCTCGAGGCAAACTTGGCGAAGTCAGCCCAAGGCCTTCGCGCGGGCGCTACAGCGCAATCTGCCGATGTTGATTGCGTTCGGGGCCGGGCAGGAACGAGCGCGCATATCGCAGAGTATTGCGCCGGTTCTCCATAAGCTCCGCCTTGACTGTAGAGAGTTCTGGCGCCCGTGTATGAGCAAGTCGCAAGCCGGGTTGCGTTCCCGCAGCCTGCTGGCTTTCCTGCCTACTTGTCCGCTCGTATGTGAGTTTTTTCGCGCAAAACCTCGTCCAGTAGCGAACTATGAACCTCGATTTTTCCGTTGTAGCTGATGAAGCCCTTTTTTCGAAATTGATTCATGAAAAAGCTCACCCGCGATCGGGTTGTGCCGATCATTTCCGCCAGGGTTTCCTGACTGAGGGTGACAGCGACCGGCGCCGCGCCGCCTTCCTTCCCGAAATTCGCAAGAAGCAACAGCAGGCGTGCGAGGCGTCTTTCGCTGGAATTGAAGAGCTGGTCGATCAAATCTTCTTCGATCCGGCTGTTGCGAGACAACAGATGGGTCGTGAAAAATGCGGAGAACTTTGGCTCGCTGCCGAGAGCCGCGAGCATTGCGGCCTTTGTTATCGACGTGACCAGGCACTCTTCCATCGCCTCGCTCGTTGCGGTGCGTAATGCTGCCCCACCAAGGCATGCTTCACCGAAGAACTGCCCCTCCGCGAATATCCCGACGACCGCTTCCTTGCCGTGCTCGGATAAGATCGTGATCTTGACCTTGCCTTTTTGAATGAACAAGATTTTGTCAGCGATGTCGCCCTGGCTGAAAAGCTTCTGGCCTTTTCCGTATCGCTCGATGGTTTTTCCCACGCCTGCCCGGCCGAGAAAAGCTCGGGGGTCAAACACGTCTTTTGAAACGTGAGTTTGCGGCGTATCTCGCATGGTGTTGCTCCGTTGTGCGGCGGGAGCTCGACACTCTCAGTCACCGGGGGCAGCGCGGTGATACGCCCAGCATAGCCTCACTATTGTCCGGCAAGCGACTCAAATCGGAGTAACGCTCGCCGGTTACAACCGGAAGATGCCGGTATTTTCATCCGGTGCCCCACACGAAGAAACGGCCCCATTCGGGGCACCTGGCTCTCAGGACTTTCACAAAGTCCTTCGCAAACCCCTGCAGCCATATTACGTCGGCGGCCTCAGTTCGCCCGCAAGCCAACCGAGCATTTCTGAGGTCATCGGGTCGCTCGATACCACTGCCGTGTGCACGCGGCCGCACTTCGGGCATTCGAATGTACGGTAGTCGAAGCCGGATGGTCCTGCCTCAAGCTTCGACAGAAGCATGCGGTTCTCGTGGCAGATCGGACAGCCGGGCCGTTCGAGGGCAGAAATATGCGCGGGAGCTAGCGGTTGAAATTCAGGCATGACGCATCCTTGCATTGGTTAGGGAGCGTTACCGAACTCGCACCTAAACGGCCCATTGACGGGGACGACCGACGGTGACGGCTCAGAATGACCGTTTCGGCATCGCGGGCCGTGGTCAAAATTGCTCATCTTGAAAAACTTCATCCGCAAGAGTGAACGGGCCGGACAATGATCCCGGGCATTGCGATTCAAATGCAGGCTATTTGTCTTTCGCAGCGACCACCGATGCCGTCCCCGCCGCGCGCGAATCCGCCACAGCGGCACGAACTTTGCGGACCCGCTTTGCCGACCCACTCAATAGATGTCGCGATGCAGGGTTATTTGTATCTTCGTTTCGTGAAGAGCTTTCACCGCCGGCGAAACGACGATGTCGCCGCGCAACGCCTTCGCAAACATCGAAGGCGGATCGGATTCGAATAAATTGCGCGAAGCTAGCGGTCTTTCTCGACGACTTTGAGGCCGCCCATATAGGGCTGCAGCACGTCGGGCACGGCGATCGAGCCGTCTTCCTGCTGGTAGGTTTCCATCACCGCGATCAGCGCGCGGCCCACCGCAGTGCCGGAACCGTTCAAGGTGTGCACGAAGCGCGGCTTGCCGTCGGGCCCGCGATACCGCGCGTCCATTCGCCGCGCCTGGAAATCGCCGCACACCGAGCAACTGGAGATTTCCCTGAAAGCTCCGCCCTCGCCCTGGCTTGAAAATTGTCCTGGCATCCAGACCTCGATGTCGTAGGTCTTCTGCGCCGAAAAACCCATGTCGCCGGCGCACAGCGTCATCACGCGGTAATGCAGATCGAGCCGCCGCAGCACCTCCTCGGCGCAGGCCAGCATGCGCTCATGCTCGTCGCGGCTGGTCTCCGGTGTCGCGATCGAGACCAACTCCACTTTGGTGAATTGATGCTGGCGGATCATGCCGCGGGTGTCGCGGCCCGCTGCTCCCGCTTCGGCACGAAAACACGGCGTCAGCGCGGTGAGGCGCATCGGCAATTCTTTTTCGTCCACGATGGATTCGCGAACGAGATTTGTCAGCGGGACTTCGGCGGTGGGGATGAGCCAGAGGTCTGCCTGTTCAGCTAGCCTGATTTCCTTCTCAATCCGACGAGTTTGATAGTTTGCCGCGATAATGTCTGCATTCAAATCTCTAGGATTGCGTCCAATGGCACCTGCATCGAGATCATCCTGCGCAGTTAATTTCTTTTCTTTGATCGCTCGGAGAGATTCCTCTTTGTCTTCAAGAAGGCCCTTCACCCATGCTTCGATTTTCGGGGTTCTCGAAGCAAAGAACTGATCGTCTTCAAACTTCGGTAACTGCCCAGTACCGAACATGACCTCGTTGCGCACCAGCAGCGGCGGATTCACTTCGGTGTAACCGTGCTCATTGGTGTGAAGATCGAGCATGAACTGCCCGATCGCGCGCTCCAGCCGCGCGAGACCTTTCTTCAGCACCACAAACCGCGCGCCGCTGAGCTTCGCAGCGGTCTCGAAATCCATGAAGCCGAGCGCGCCGCCGAGGTCGTCATGCGCCTTCGGCGCGAAGGCGTAGTTGCGCACCGCGCCGAAATGATGCCGCACCACGTTGCCGTGCTCGTCGAGCCCATCCGGTACTTCCGGCGCGGGCAGCGGCAGATTCGGAATCGCTGCCAACTCCCTGGCAAGCTCCTCGTCCGCCGCCTTGGCCGCAGCTTCGAGCTCCGGCATCGTGGTCTTGAGTTCGGCGACCTCGGCCATCAGCTTGGCGGCGCGGGCGTCGTCCTTGGCCTTCTTGGCGTCGCCGATTTCCTTCGAGGCGGAATTGCGCCGCGCTTGCGCCTGTTCCGACGCCAGGATCGCCGCCCGGCGCTTCTCGTCGATCGCAAGCAGCGACGCCGACATCGGCTCCAGCCCGCGACGCTTCAGCCCGGCGTCGAAAGCGCTCGGGGTTTTCGCGGATGAATTTGATGTCGTGCATGGTCGTTCAGTCCTATAGCGGCAGCGTAACGTAAACATTCACCGTTTCTGGTGATTGTTTACGGCGAGCAGTAACCCGAATACGCCTCTACGTCATCACCCGCGAAGGCGGGTGATCCAGTATTCCAGAGCAGTGTGATGGATTCGAGAAGCCGCAGCGAACTGGATACTCCGCTTTCGCGGAGTATGACGGCCAGTGTTGCGGCGGCTAATGGGCCTTCGCCCTATTCCGCCGGCGTCGGATCGGGCGGCGGCGGGGTCGCCGACGGCGGCGCAGCGGCGGCAGCCTTGGCGGCCGCGGCCTTCTTCTCCACCATGCCCACCGCGATGATCGAACCTTCGTAGAGCGCCAGCAGCGGGAGCGCGAGCGAGGCCTGGCTGACGACGTCGGGCGGCGTCAGCACTGCGGCGATGATGAAGGCGATCACGATGAAATAGCGGCGCTTCTCGCGCAATTGCTTGGAAGTGATGATGCCGATCCGCCCCAGCAGCGTCAGAATCACCGGCAGCTGGAAGGCGACGCCGAAGGCGAAGATCAGCGACATCATCAGCGACAGATATTCGCCGACCTTCGGCAAAAGCTGGATCTGCGCGGTTTCCGCGCCACCGGCCTGCTGCATGCCGAGCGAGAATCGCACCAGCATCGGCAGCACCACGAAATACACCAGCGTCGATCCCAGCACGAAAAAGAACGGCGTGGCGACCAGATAGGGCAGGAACGCGCCGCGCTCGTGCTTGTAGAGGCCGGGCGCGACGAACATGTAGATTTGCGCCGCTATGATCGGGAACGAGATGAAGCCGGCGCCGAACATCGCCAGCTTCAACTGGGTCAGGAAATATTCCAGCAGCGCGGTGTAGATGAACTTCGAATTTTCCGGGCCGGCGATCCAGACGAACGGCCACACCAGCACGTTGTAGATCTGCTTGGCGAAGAAGAAGCAAAAGATGAAAGCGATGCCGAACGCGAGCAGCGCCTTGATCAGCCGCGAGCGCAGCTCGATCAGATGATCCATCAATGGTGCTTTGCTGGCTTCGATGTCGTCGGCACTCATGACGCTTTGGCGTCCTTGAGAACGTCAGGTGTCGCGGCGATGTCCTGCGGCGCGGGCTGAGTTGGGTTGTCCTGCGTGATCGCCAGGGGCTGCGACGCCAGCGCCGTGGCGTCAGCCTCGGTGAATGTTTCCGGGATCGGCATTTCCGGCTTTGCCGGGGTGTCCGCCGTCACCGGCGTGTCGATCGCGGCCGTATCGATGGCGATTGTATCGGTCGACGCCTCCGCCGGCTTTTCCACGTCCTCGATCCGCAGCGCGTTGCTGACGTCCTTTTCCAGCGAAGTCATGATGTTGCCGCTGGTGAATCCGGCCGCGGTTTCCTTGACCTCGTCGAAGCTCTTTTTGAGGTCGGCCATTTCGGCCTCGCGCATCGCTTCCTGGAATTGACCCTGGAATTCTGAGGCCATCCTGCGCGCCTTGCCCATCCATTGCCCGACCATGCGCAGCACGCCCGGCAGCTCTTTCGGGCCGATGGCGATCAGCGCGACAACCGCGATGACGACGAATTCACTCCAGCCGATATCGAACATGAAAAATTCCGCTCACGCGAGGCGATCTCACCCCCATACTCGTAAAACAAGATTTGCTCGTAAAACAAGAATTGCTTGCAAAACAAGAATTGGGCCGCCTGCGTCTCCCTCAATCGGTCTTGCCGCATGCCTCTCGCAAGATCAACACACCGCGACGAGTTTGCCGCAACGTGCCATCTGATGTTCAGCAGTCTTGTGTTCAGCGTCTAGCTTCAGCTTCAGACAGTCTTAGCTTCAGACAGCCTTGCTGCCGACATCCGACCGCGCCGCGGTGGACGGCGTCGCGTTGTGATCGATCGACTTCACGGGCTCAGCGGGCTTTTCCGCAGTTTTATCATCGTCCTGCATGCCCTTCTTAAAGGCCTTGATGCCCTGCGCGACATCGCCCATCAGGTCCGAAATCTTGCCGCGACCGAACAACAGCAGGACGACTGCGATCACGACGATCCAGTGCCAAATGCTAAGCGAACCCATCCTGCAACCCTCCAAACGCATTAAGCCGGTGACCCAGCCTGATCTTCTCGCAAAGTAGGCTCAGGAGGTGTCAAAAACAAGGACTTAAGCCGCGTCAAATCCCTGTTAACGCGCTAGCCTTAACCACCCTCGCCGAGCCGGTCGCGGACGCTACAAGCC
The DNA here is from genome assembly GCA_963814615.1 of uncultured Alphaproteobacteria bacterium. Classification (GTDB taxonomy): domain Bacteria; phylum Pseudomonadota; class Alphaproteobacteria; order Rhizobiales; family Xanthobacteraceae; genus Bradyrhizobium. Next base: position 468,731 of record CAWFDN010000003.1, read on the forward strand.
ACCCGCTGATCAGCTTCCATCCCCGGTTTCCGGCTCCACCGCCGGCGCCAGCGCCAGTTCCAGATCGTCGATCTCCAGCGGGTCCTCGTCCTCGCGCAAGGTAGGATCATCCGAGGGCGTCGGAACGCTGAAGCCCGAGGGCAACCGCGAATCCAACAGGCCCGTCCCTTTCAGTTCCTCAAGGCCCGGCAAATCCCCAAGCGCCTCGAGACTGAACTGCGACAGGAAGGCTTCTGTGGTTCCGAACGTCAGCGGCCGGCCCGGCGTCTTGCGACGCCCGCGCGGGCGAATCCACCCGGTCTCCAACAACACATCCAGTGTCCCCTTGGAGGTGATCACGCCGCGGATTTCCTCGATCTCGGCACGCGTGACCGGCTGGTGATAGGCGATGATCGCCAGCGTCTCGATCGCCGCGCGCGACAATCGCCGCGTCTCGGTGCTCTCCCGCGTCATCAGCCACGCCAGGTCACCGGCGGTGCGGAAGGTCCACTTATTGGCGACGCGAACCAGATTGACCCCGCGCGAGGCGTAATCCGCCTGTAATTGCGCCAGCGCGACCTTGATGTCGACGCCTTCAGGCATTCGCTTCGCAAGCGCCGCCTGATCCAACGGCTCGGACGAGGCGAACAGCAGCGCTTCCAGCAGCCGCAATTCCTCGGGCCGCGCCTCCGGATCGACAGAACGCTCATCGGCATCCGCTGTGCGTTTTTCCGCCAGGCTTGCCATGGCTCGGTCTCCTTCTTCCACTTACTCAGCCGGCAGATCCGGCGCGGTCATCGCGTCGGATACTGGTTGCGGCGGACGCTTCCGAAAATACAGGGGCGCGAACGCTTCCTTCTGGTGCAATTCCACTTCGCCTTCCCTGACCAATTCCAGCGCTGCAGCAAAGCTAGACGCGAAAACAGTGGCCTTTTGCGAGGGATCGACGACGTAATTCATCAAATATTCGTCGAGACGGCTCCAGTCCTCGGCCATTCCGACCAGGCGCTCCAGCGACGCTCTCGCCTCGTTCAGCGACCACACCGTGCGTTTCGCCAGATGTACCGTGGCCAGCACGCGCGCCTGGCGCTGCGCGGCATAGGCGGTGAGCAGATCGAACAGCGTCGCGGTGAATTTGGGATGCTTGATCTCGGCGATCGATTCCGGATTGCCGCGCGGAAAAATGTCGCGCTGCAATTGGGGCCGGTTCATCAGCCGGTTCGAGGCCTCGCGAATCGCTTCCAAACGGCGCAGCCGGTTGGCGAGCGCCGTCGCCATTTCCTCGGCACTCGGTCCGTCCGGCGTTGCAGGCTCCGGCAACAGCAGCCGCGATTTGAGAAACGCGAGCCATGCCGCCATCACCAGATAATCAGCGGCGAGCTCCAGACGGATTTTCCGGGCCGCCTCGATGAACACCAGATACTGATCGGCGAGCGCCAGAATGGAAATCTTGGCGAGGTCGACCTTTTGTTGCCGCGCCAAGGCCAGCAGAAGGTCGAGCGGGCCCTCATAGCCCTCGACGTCGACGACCAGCGACGGCTCATCGTCCGCCGCGAGCTCGGCGGGCCGTCCGGTTTCAAACGATAGAATTTCCGCGGTCATGCGCCTGCCGTTCCTGCCCGTTCAATCAACGCATCCAGTTCCGCCCGCGCCAACAGCCGATCGAACATTTGCGGGGCCCGACGTGACGCCAGGGCGCGCTCTGCACGCTCTAGCGCCTTGCCCGACAATTCCGGCGTCTCGGCGGCTACTTCGCGCATTTCGCCGAGCTTGCCATTGCAATGCAGAGCGATGTCGCAACCAGCAGCAAAAATGGCGCGGGTCCGCTCGGCGATCGATCCCGCCAAGGCATTCATGGAAACGTCATCACTCATCAACAAACCTTGGAACCCGATCGCGCCGCGAATCACCTGATCGATGATTGTCGCAGAAGTCGTCGCCGGTTGGGCGGGATCCAGCGCGCTAAACACAACATGTGCAGTCATCGCCATCGGCAGGTCCGCAAGCGGTCGAAACGCAGCGAAATCGGTCCGCTCCAGCTCGATTTTGGTGGTATCGACTGTTGGAAGCCTCAAGTGGCTGTCCGCGGTCGCGCGCCCATGCCCGGGAATGTGCTTGAGGACGGGCAAAATGCCGCCCTGCTCCAACCCCTCGGTCACCGCCCGGGCAATGGCTGCGACCTTGTGCGGCTCGGTTCCGTACGCGCGGTCGCCGATCACCGCATCGGCGCCGGCCACCGGCACATCGGCCAACGGCAGGCAATCAACGGAAACGCCCAGTTCGGCGAGGTCGGCCGCGATCAGGCGAGCGCTGAGGCGCGCTGCCGACAGACCAAGTGCACGATCGATATCGTAAAGTGCGCCAAACACGGCCCCCGCCGGATAGGCTGGCCAATGCGGCGGACCGAAGCGCTGCACCCGGCCACCTTCCTGATCGATCAGGATGGGGGCCTCCGGATCGCCGATAGTCGTCCGCAGTTCATGAACAAGGCGAGTTACTTGCGCCGGCGTCTCGATATTTCGCTTGAAAAGAATGCCCCCCCAAGGCCGCTCACTCCGGATGAATTCGCGCTCAGCGGCGCTCAATTCCGGTCCGGATACGCCCGTGATGAAGGCCCGCCTGTTCATATGGGCCGATTAGCCCGCGGGCGACCCGGGGGTCAACAACGCTCAAGGAAACAACCGTTAATTCCTTTGGACGACGCACTGCCCGCCTGCGGTTTTCAGGCTACCGCAAAATTGTGACGCTTCATCGGGTGACCCGAACGGCCCCACCATGGCGCGATAATAGACGCCCTTGTCGCCGAGGTCGGCACGTTTGATCAGGGGCGCCCGGGAACCCAATACCGTCGGGAACTTGCTCTGAAGGGCACGATAGGAGGCCTGCGCGTCGGATTCGTTCCGTTGCGACGAAACCTGGACCAGATATCCGGCGCCGCCGCTCACCCCCCCGCCAGCGCTGCTGGGAACGATCTGCACTGGATTAGTAGCCGCAACCCGGGTTCGCGTTTCCGCAGGTGCGGCCGGCTGCGGGGCCAGCGACAATGGCGTGTTGGCGCTTGAGGCATTGGCATTGGCAGGCGCTCGCACAGCCGGCGCTGATTTTGCCGTGGCGGGTGGCGCCGATGTAACCGGCGTTGCAACTCCATCCGTTTGGTCGCCGCGGACGGAAAAGGTCTTGATCTTTCGTGGTTCGTTACTCGACAGGGTACCATTGCCGGCACTGGCCGGCGGCGGAGCACTCGGAGCGACACTTGCCGGGGACGGCGGATTGCCGTTCTGGTTCAGCGCCGGAAACACGACGCGAGGACCCGATCTGGCATTGAGGTCCACCGGCGCTTCTTCGCGCGGGACGATCCTCTCCGTGCCGTCACCCGAAGCCAGGCGGTCCGGTACCTTGGCGGCCCCGTCGGCCGACGCAGGTACGATCTTGGTCGGGCCAGCGTCCGCCTTGATGATCGGAGGCTCGCCGCTGCGAGGCGATCCGACATAATTGCGATAGGCAAACGCCGCACCGGTCCCCACCACCGCCAGCGCCAGAAGGACGACCACGGTGACCAGGCCGCCGCCACGTTTTCGCACCTGATGTTCGGCGCCTTCGCTGTCCTGATAATAGGAATCATCGGCATAGGCCGGATCGTGTTCGAATTCCTGCGCACCAGGATCGATTTGACCGTACAGCGCATCGTCATAGCGCGACGGATCGAGCGCTTGATCGGCGGCGTCCGCGAAGGACGGCGGGTGATAATCGGGCTCAGGTGCGGCCTGTGGAGGCACATAGCGCTGCTGGGGACTTTCCTGCGGGACCGCGGCGCGTTGCATCCAAGGCGGCGGACCGACCGGACGGAGGTCGTCCGGCTCGAGCTGTGCCGCTGGTTGGTACGGGGCGCGCGGAGGATTCGTACGCGGCTGCACCGGCTGATTGGCGCGACCCATGCTGCCCAATGGATCGGTCTGGCCGATCAGCCGCGCGAGTTCGGCCAGCGGATCGCTCTCGCCTCGTGCAGAGCCGTGCGGATCGCCGCCGCGATCATAGCCGTCATCGGCGGGAAAGGGTCTGTCCTGGTATCGATCAGCCATCGTGATGATGCGCCCCCTTCGGGAAAGCCGCCAACGCTGTTGAAACGGAGCGGTCCCTGCACCCCACAGGTTCCCATGTGAGCGGTGCTCGCCCCTAAACTATCGCATCTCGTCCGGGGCATGAACGCCGAGAACGGCCAAGCCCGATGCCAGAACCGAGACGGCACCCTGAACCAAGGCCAGCCGTGCCTTGGTAATCTCTGCATCATTATTGATAATGAAGCGTAAATAGGGCAAATCGCGCCCCCTCGTCCACAGCGCATGAAATTCGCTGGCAAGATCATAGAGATAAAAGGCGATTCGGTGCGGCTCATGCGCTAGCGCCGCCGCCTCGATCATTCGCGGATAGAGCGCCAGCCGCCGCAGCAGGTCGAGTTCCGCCGGGTCGGTGAGCCGCTCGACGGCCGCATCCCTAAGGAATGCCGCCCGCGCGTCGGTCTCCTCCGGCAGGTCGGGAACCACTTCGCGGGCGTTGCGGAACACCGAGTGGCCGCGGGCGTGGCCGTACTGGACGTAGAACACAGGGTTCTCACGCGACTGCTCGATCACCTTGGCGAGGTCGAAATCCAGCACCGCGTCATTCTTGCGGTAGAGCATCATGAAGCGGACGGCATCCTTGCCGACCTCATCGACCACCTCGCGCAAAGTGACGAAATCGCCGGATCGTTTCGACATCTTCACCGGTTCGCCGCCGCGCAACAGCCGAACGAGTTGCACGATCTTCACATCGAGCGTGGCTTGGCCGGATGTGACGGCCTTGATGGCCGCTTCCACACGCTTGATATACCCGCCGTGATCGGCGCCCCAGACATCGACGAGGTTGCGAAAGCCGCGGTCGAATTTGGTTTTATGATAGGCGATGTCGGAGGCGAAATAAGTGTAGCCACCGTCGGATTTCATCAACGGACGATCGACATCGTCGCCATAGGCGGTGGCGCGGAACAAGGTCTGCTCGCGGTCTTCATAATCCTCGACCGGCGCCCCCTTCGGCGGCGGCAGGCGGCCTTCATAGACATCGCCCTTGCCGCGCAGAAACGCGATGGTCGCCGCGACCTGATCGGTGCCGCCATCGATCAGCGAACGCTCTGAGAAGAAAACGTCGTGCTTGATGTTGAGCGCGGCGAGGTCGCCCTTGATCTCCTCCATCATCATCGCAATCGCCGTGCCGCGCACCAACGGCAGCCATTCGGCTTCCGGCATCGACAACAATTTATTGCCATGCGCGGCGGCCAGCGCCTGCCCTACCGGCTTGAGATAATCGCCGGGATAAAGCCCTTCCGGAATCTCACCGATGGTCTCGCCGAGCGCCTCGCGATAACGCAAATAGGCCGAGCGGGCGAGCACATCGACCTGCGCACCGGCGTCGTTGATGTAATATTCGCGCGCGACATCGTAGCCCGCGAAAATCAGCAGGCTCGCCAGCGCGTCGCCGAACACCGCGCCCCGGCAGTGCCCGACATGCATCGGTCCGGTCGGATTGGCGGAGACGTATTCGACGTTGACCTTCTCGGCCGCACCGACCGTGCTTCGACCATAGACAGCACCTTCGCGCAGCACGGTCCGCAACGCATCCGACCAGGCCGACGCTTTCAAGGTCAGATTGATGAAGCCGGGACCGGCCACTTCAACGGAGGCAATCAAATCATCGGCGCGCAGCTTGGCGGCGATCTGTTCGGCGAGATCGCGGGGCTTGGCCCTGGCTTCCTTCGCCAGCACCATCGCGGCATTGGTCGCCATATCGCCATGCGCGGCATCGCGCGGCGGCTCGACCACGACGCGCGACAGGTCGATATCAGCGGGCCATCCGCCCTCGGCTGCCAGCGCGGCGCAAACCTTATGCACGCGCGCAAGCACGTTGGCGAAAAGATGCTGTGGTGAGGCTTTATCGATCATGGGCGGGACCGGGGATTGAGCCGCGCGTTCGGCTTGAGCCGCCGCCTAACGCAAATCCGGGGTCGAGTCAAAAAGCCGTTGATGTTCGGTCAGGGCGAAGCGGTCCGTCATTCCGGCGATGAAGTTGCCGATCCACCGCGCTTGCCCGGTTTCCCACTCGTTGTTCCCGCTATCTGGCCGCAGCCATTCCGCCGGCAGATCGCCCGGCATCTTCTGGTAGCGCTCGAACAGATCAAACAAGATCTGTTCGGCCTCGCCCATCACCCGCATCACCCGCGGATGCCGGTACATCCGCTGTTTCAGGAACGCCTTGATCCCGGCTTCGGCCTCCGCGACGCCGGCAGGAAACGCGATCAGAACCTCTCCATGATTGCGGACATCGTCGGCCGATTTCGGCTTCGTCGCGTCCAGACGACGGCGCGCCTCGGAGACGACGCCGCCGACCAGGTAGGAAATCAGCTCGCGCACCAGTTCCGCGCCGCGCCTGTCGTCATCGAGACCGGGATAATGTTTCGCGATATCGGCGATCATCTCGGCTGTGAGCGGCATGACCTTGAGATCGTCGACCCCAAACAAACCGGCCCTCAGGCCATCGTCGATGTCGTGGGCATCATAGGCAATGTCGTCGGCGATCGCTGCGACCTGCGCCTCAAGCGAGGCGAAACTCCACAGCTCCAGATCGTATGTTCTGACGTACTCCGAGACGCCGATGGGAATGCCGCGGTCGCGATAACGGCCGGCCGGCATTCCGTTTGGTTCGCTCAACGGGCCGTTGTGCTTGACGATGCCTTCCAGCGATTCCCATGTCAGGTTGAGGCCATCGAAATCGGGATAGCGATGCTCCAGCGAGGTGACGACACGCAAAGTCTGGGCGTTGTGATCGAAGCCGCCATGGTCTTGCAGACAGGCGTCCAGCGCCCGCTCGCCGGCATGGCCGAACGGCGGATGGCCAAGGTCATGCGCCAACGCCAGCGTTTCCGTGAGATCTTCATCGAGCCCGAGTTGGCGGGCCAGCGCGCGGGCGATCTGCGCCACCTCTAACGTGTGGGTCAGCCGGGTGCGGTAATGATCGCCCTCGTGGAACACGAACACCTGGGTTTTGTACTTCAGGCGGCGAAACGCGGTGGAATGGATCACCCGGTCGCAATCGCGCCGGAACGCGCTGCGGGTCTGGCTCGGCGGCTCCGCGAACAGCCGTCCACGGCTGGCCTCGGGGTCGCAGGCATAGACTGAGCGGGGAGCAGCCATTCCAACCGACACGGTGTATTAATCCCCCAAAAGGTTTGATTCCGGCGCTGGGCGCACTTAACTACGCCTTGCGGGCAATTCAAATTCTGAAAGAACCCGATGGGGCTGGGATCAAGATACGGGTTGGTTGAATTGCACCTTGATCTCACCTTTTGTTTGTTTGCGCATGATCTTTTCGGAAAACCGGTTCCCACTTTTCCGGATCATGCTCTAGGGAGCACGTCATGACAGCAGCCAGCGTCACCATCAGCGAGCGGGCGGCACGCCGCATCGGCGAAATCCTCAAGACCGAGGGAGACGGCGCGATGCTGCGCATCAGCGTCGAGGGCGGCGGCTGCTCTGGATTCCAGTACAAGTTCGACGTGGAACGCGCGCAGGCTGAGGATGACCTGGTGATCGCACGCGACAGCGCCGTGGTGCTGGTCGATCCCGCCTCCGTGCCGTTTCTGGCCGGCTCGGAGGTCGATTTCGTCGACGATCTGATCGGCGCGTCGTTCCGGGTGGTCAACCCCAACGCCACCGCGTCGTGCGGCTGCGGCACCAGCTTTTCGATCTGAGAATAATCCTTCATGCGTATCGCGACGTGGAACGTCAATTCGATCCGGCAGCGCTGCGATCATCTCGTGACCTGGCTGAGGGATTGCGCGCCCGATATCGTCTGCCTGCAGGAAATCAAATGCGTCGATGAGGCGTTCCCGCGGGAAGCGATCGAGGCGCTCGGCTACAACGTCGTCACCCACGGCCAGAAGACCTTCAACGGTGTGGCGCTGTTGTCGAAGCTGCCGTTCGATGAAACTACGCCACGCTTGGCCGGCGACGACGACGACGTCCATGCCCGGTTTTTGGAAGGCGTGGTCACGCTCAAGCAGGGCGTGCTCCGGGTCGCCTGCCTTTATTTGCCAAACGGAAATCCGGTAGAGACTGAGAAATACCCCTACAAACTCAAATGGATGTCGCGTCTTCTTGAGTATTCAAGGCAGCGACTTAAAGCGGAAGAACCTCTGATACTTGCCGGCGACTTCAATGTGATTCCGGCGGCTGCCGACGTCCACAATCCCGCCGCCTGGGTCAACGATGCGCTGTTTCGTCCCGCTACCCGCGAAAGCTTTCAATCCCTGCTCGGCCTCGGGCTTACGGACGCGCTACGCGCCGTCACCGACGCGCCGGGCCAGTATACGTTCTGGGATTACCAGGCGGGCGCGTGGCAGAAAAATCATGGAATCCGCATCGATCATCTGTTGCTGTCGCCGCAAGCTAGCGACCGGCTCACCAAGGTCGGAATCGACAGCTACGTGCGCGCCTGGGAAAAACCGTCCGATCATGTCCCGGTGTGGGCCGATCTGGATTTCGAGACGGCCTAAGCAACCGGTCCAGCTCAATCCTTGCGGCCCTGTACCCAATGCTCGAGCATCTGCAGCGCCATCGCGCGATCGTTGTCGGAGGCCTTGCTGATCGCCTTGTTGTAGCTTTCCTTGATCCATATTTCGTCCGGCGCGGCGCTGTCGCGCGCCAAGGTCAGCCACATCAGCCCCCGGGCGGCCTGACGCGGCAGCTGGTCGCCGTTGAACAGCATCTGTCCGAGCAGCGCCTGCGCCTGATGCTGGCCCTTCTGGGCGGCAAGACCGAGCCAGCGCGCGCCATAGCGGAAATCATCCCGCGATGCGCCGGCGCTCCTGATATAGAGCCGGGCCAGATCATATTGCGCGTCGGCATTGCCGAAATACGACGCGGCATAGGAGAACATCTCCCTCGCCCGCTCCGGATCGGACGTGATCTTCGAGTTGGGAATACCGTTCAGATAATACCGCCCGAGTGCAACAAAGGCGTTGGCGACGATCGCGGCCTGCGGCGCCGACGGGCTGTCTTCGGCATGCGCATTGGCGACGCGGCTGAAATATTCAAAGGCGCGCAGATCGTCCTGGGTGACGCCATCACCATCGGCGTACATCCGCCCGAGCTTCCATTGCGCCACGGGATGACCGCCCTCGGCGGCGTATTGCAGCGAAGTCAGCGAGGTGTCCGACGGCGACGGCGGGATCGCCTTTTTCAGGGCCGCCGCCGCGCCCTGGGCCGAAACCACCGGAATCGCCGCATCGGTCGCAACCGGCGCCCCGTCGAACGCGAAAACAGGGCCCACCACCGGCGTGGCCCCCAAAATCAACGCAAAAACGATACGCTCAGATATCCGCATAACACTGTTTCTCGCGCGCTCCGCCCGGATGAGTCACAGCGCCATCCACCGCCGGCCCAACCTGCTGGGCATACTTCCAGAGCGCGCCGGAAGTATGATTGGTCGCGCGCGGCTGCCATTTGGTTTTGCGTTCGGCCAACTCCGCATCGGTCAATTTTACGTTAAGGGTCCCGACGTCGGCGTCGATTTCGATGATATCGCCATCCTGCAGCAAGGCGATCGGCCCACCGATGGCCGCTTCCGGACCGACATGGCCGATGCAGAAGCCACGGGTGGCACCGGAAAACCGGCCATCGGTGATGAGCGCGATCTTGCCGCCCATGCCCTGCCCGGTCAGCGCCGCCGTGGTCGAGAGCATCTCGCGCATGCCGGGACCGCCGCGCGGTCCCTCATAGCGGATCACGATGACCTCGCCCTCTTTGTAGGTCTTCTTCTGCACGGCCTCGAAGGCGTCCTCTTCGCGGTCGAAGCAACGGGCAGGTCCGGTGAATTTCAGGTTCGACATGCCGGCGACCTTCACGATCGCGCCCTCCGGCGCGAGATTTCCCTTCAGGCCAACCACCCCGCCCGTGACGGTGATCGGCTTGTCGGCAGAACGCACCACGTCCTGGTGCGGATTCCATTTCACGCTTTTGAGGTTTTCGGCGATCGTCCGACCGGTGACTGTGAGGCAGTCGCCGTGCAAATGGCCATGATCGAGCAGCGTCTTCATCAAAAGCGGTATGCCACCAACCTCGAACATGTCTTTGGCGACATAACGACCGCCCGGCTTCAAATCCGCGACATACGGTGTTTTTTTGAAGATTTCCGCGACGTCGAACAGGTCGAATTTGATCCCGCATTCGTGGGCGATCGCCGGCAGATGCAGCGCGGCATTGGTCGATCCGCCGGAGGCGGCCACCACCGCCGCCGCATTTTCCAGCGACCGGCGCGTGACGATGTCGCGCGGCCGGATATTCAAGGCGATCAGTTCCATGATTTTTTCGCCCGCAGTCATGCAGAACGCATCGCGGATTTCGTAAGGCGCCGGTGCCCCGGCCGAATACGGCAGCGCCAGCCCGATGGCCTCGGAAACCGTCGCCATGGTGTTGGCGGTGAATTGTGCGCCGCAGGCGCCGGCGGACGGGCAAGCCACCCGCTCGATTTCGTCCAAATCGGCATCCGACATTTCGCCGACCGAATGCTTGCCGACCGCCTCGAACATGTCCTGCACGGTGACCTGCTGGCCGCGGAAATTGCCGGGAAGGATCGAGCCGCCATAGATGAAGATCGACGGCACGTTGAGCCGGACCATCGCCATCATCATCCCGGGCAGCGATTTGTCGCAACCGGCGAGCCCGACCAGCGCATCATAAGAATGGCCCCGGATGGTCAGTTCGACGGAATCGGCGATGCATTCGCGCGACGGCAGCGACGAGCGCATGCCGTCATGGCCCATGGCAATGCCGTCGGTCACGGTGATGGTGCAGAATTCGCGCGGGGTGCCGCCGGCGGAAGCGACGCCTTTTTTAACCGCCTGGGCCTGACGCATCAGCGAGATATTGCAGGGGGCAGCCTCATTCCAGCACGACGCCACGCCGACGAACGGCTGGTGGATCTGTTGGGTGGTCAGCCCCATGGCATACAGATACGAGCGATGCGGTGCCCGTTCCGGGCCCTCCGTCACGTGACGGCTCGGCAGTCTCTTTTTGATGTTGGTCTTGGCTTCCATCGCGAACCTGTTTCCCCAGCCAACTCTTGCGAGACCCGGAAAATACAGATCCTGAATAAAGTCAGGATTTTCCTTCGCCTTCGCAAGTCTTGGCCGTCAGCCTACGAAGGAATGATTTCAGCGAGGGGTGTGGCTAAAAAGCGGCGTGCGCAAGGGCTACTCGAAATGAGGGTTAAATCTTCACCCAGTGTTGCGACCGAGCAACAATCGTGGCGCGGCGGCACCATCTGGTCAGGGCCACAGGCGGCCGCCCGCGCGGCTACGATCCCGCAGCGCAATACGCCGGGTTCGTGCATGAAGGTTCGCCCAGAAGAGTAGAGAGGGCGCAGGGAATGCCGGGTGCGCGGCCCGCACCCGCAGCCTCGTGCGCAAAGGGTGGTGGAGCACACGAGTGTCGTCGCCGAAGGTAGCGCCGGATTCACCCGGCATTCCCCGCGCAATGGTTTTAACGGTTTCCTTCGTGCTCTTCCCGGCGACGAATTCCTTTTGTCACCGTCATCGGCGGATGAAGGCTGGTCGAAGCCCGGTCGGGCCGACGCAACCTCCGCCGATTTAGCATCAGCAACGGATGCCAGAACCACACGACTTCGCCGTCCGCGTCAGCGCCGTTCGTCCGCGCGCCGTTGATCACTCACAGGTCTTGTCGACCCGCCCTGCGATCCCCGTTGCGCGCCCGACGCTGCCCGCGTCCACCGCATCCCGTTCCCAACGTCCGTGACGATCGCGAGCCGCCCCTCTTTGGGGAACGAGACGGTGATGGATATGAAGTGATTTGGGTCAGATGCGAACGGGAAAATTTTTGCAGATGGGGCTGGACAGGAAATTCAGTGATTTGCCCGTCAGGCAACCAATTAGCCCGTCAGGAACCCATCGCCGTCGTCCGGCCCTTCTTTCCCTCTCCCCGCGTACGGGGAGAGGGTCAAGGTGAGGGGGACTCAACGCGCACTCTTTTTATCATCGGAGCTAACGGAAGCAGCCCCTCACCCCAACCCTCTCCCCGCGAAGTGCGGGGCGAGGGAGCAGACCGCCTCACCACGTATAGCGCACCACGCCTTTGCCGGCATACGAGCGCGTCACGTTGGAGAACTCGCCTTCGAAGGTGGCCGCGGCCGACCAGCCGTTGAGCCATTTCATTTCGATCGACGCGGTGGTGAGCGCGGAGTTGGCCGCTTGCGCCGCGCCGTTGACGACGAAGGAAGCACCCGGCAACGCCTGGAACGTCGCGGCGATATTGCGGTCGGGGTTGAAGTCGTGGGCCCAGGCGAGACGGCCGCGCAGCGTGAGGATAGCGCTCTCCATCGCGAAGGATTTGTCGGTGCGCAGGCCGAGTTCGGAGCGCGAGTCGGTGACGGTTTGCGAGCCATACGACAAGGCGAACGTGTTGCCGCCGACGAGCGCTGACTCGGCATAAGCTGGAAGACCGAAGGTGGTGAATTGGGCCGCCGCGTAGGGCGTAACCCCGACACCGCCGACCCACGGGCTGACGAAGCGATACCCGCCTTCGACGCGGCCGGAGAAGGCGTTGGCGTTGAACTCCGAATGCAGCCGATCGATGCCGGCGACCGCCACCGTGCGATCGGTGGTGATGTCCTGCCAACCATACGCGAGCGCGCCGGAGATGTAAGCCTGCCCCACCGTGTGCTTGATGAAGGCACCGGCCTGGAACAAATCGGAGCGGCCGGTGCCGCCATTGACCACGGAAAAATTGGTGCCGCCGCCGGCGAGCGCGAAGCCCAGGACAGTGCGCGGCGACAGCAGATAATCCGCGCCGGCGGCCGTGCCGAAGATACGGCTGGTCGTGCTGTTCGAACCTGCCGCCGCGTTGCCGTCGGTGGTTTGCGAACCTCCGAAGCCTGCGGCCCACACGCTCCAGCGCGGATCGTAGTTCTTCGCCAGCGACCCCTTGCCGAACATGGCGTAGGCGTCGCGTTCGCTGGCTTTGTTGCCGTCGGCCGCGTGGCCGCTGTTGTTTTCTTCCGCGAACGGCGTCGCGCTTGCGCCCCCATTTGCGCCCTCACCGCGCCCGCCGATGAAGGGATCGAGCAAGGTGTTGAGGAACTGCGTCATTGCGCCGAAGGTGGTTTGCTGCGAGCCGGTCGCGGTCTCGCCGGAAAGCGGCGCGAGCACGGCGGGAAGATTCGCGGCCGGCAAATTGCCGAGCGCGAGGAGCGCCGGTGATAGCGGACCACCCAGCCCCGCGTCGATCGCCTTCGCCACGTTGACCTGGTTGATCGGGTTTGAGGCCGGCAACACCGCCGCGAAGGATGACGGACCGACGGTGAGGAACACGTGTGTGGAATCCTCCGTCAGCACCGGGTTGCGGACGAAGGCGGTTTGTACGGCGGAGGAAAACGAGCCGGTGATGCCGTTGACGGTGTTGGTGGTGAGGATGGCGAATTTCTCCGCACTCGCAAACGGTCCCGTCGCCGCGACTTGCACCGTGGCGCCACCGAGTGTCGCGGTGCCCGCCGTGACCGAGCTCACCGCGCCGGAGGGCGCGATCGTGGTGGCGAAGAAGCTGCCGGAACGGAAGGCGAGATTGTTGGTGACGTTGAGCACGCCCGCGAGCGGGACACCGAGCGTGCCCTCGACGGTCGCGGCCCCGAACGTCGAATTCCCGCCCAAGCTCCACGCGCCCTGCACGTCGAGCGTGGTGAAATTGTTGAATTGGTTGTTCGCCGTGCCGGTGCCTTGCAAAACAAGCGCGTTGGTCGCGCCCATCGTCGTGCTGCCGGTCGCCGTGCCGTTGAGCACCGAGCCGGTCTGCAGCGTAAGCACGTTGGTGCCGGAGCCCAGGAAATAAACCGAATTCGCCCCGGTGATGGTGCCCGCGTTGGTCACCGTGCCGACGCCGTTAATGATAACGCCGACACCACCACCGGTGATCGTGCCCCCGGCCTGGTTAGTGAGGCTGCCGCCAGCATTGAGGCGAACGCCGTCAGCCATCGCCGTAATCGTGCCCGCGTTGGTCACCGTGCCGGCGCCGGCAATAACTCGAACGCCATAAAAAGGACCGCTGATCACACCACCGGCTTGATTAATCACGCTGCCGCCATCCGCGAACTGGATACCAGCAACGGTACCGGTGATGGAGCCACCGGCTTTGTTGGTCACGCTGCCACCGTTGTTGAGATAAACGCCTGCTGCGTTTGTCCCCGTCACCGCGATATCTATCCCCGTCCCCGAGATGCTGCCGGCGTTCGTCACCGTGCCGACACCGATTACGCGAACGCCGTTGGTATAACCGCTAATTACGCCCCCGGCCTGGTTCGTGATGCTGCCTCCGGCACCGAGGTAAACGCCGATCCTGTTTGTCCCCGTCCCCGTAATCGTGCCCGCGTTGGTTACAGTGCCAGCGGCGGTGCCAATGTTCACGCCGTGGCTGACACCGCTGATCACACCGCCGGCCTGATTGATGACGCTGCCGCCATCCGCGAAGTGGATGCCATCAACGGCGCCGGTGATCACACCGCCGTTCTGGTTGGTCGCGCTACCGCCGGCGGTGAAACTGATACCGTACTGGCCGGTGATACTACCGGCGTTAATCACGGTGCCCGCGCCGCCGGAGAACAAAACTCCGTTGCTACTGCCGGTAATCGAGCCGCCGTTCTGATTGGTCACGCTACCGCCAGCGGTGAAACTAACACCGTACTGGCCGGTGATACTACCGGCGTTCGTCACGGTGCCCGTGCTGCCGGAGAACGAAACTCCGTTGCTACTGCCGGTAATCACGCCGCCTGCTTGGTTGGTCACACTGCCGCCGGCCGTGACGTGGATGCCATCGATGCCGCCTGTGATCGAGCCGCCGAGTTGGTTGATCAAGTAACCGCCAGCGAGATTGACGCCATATTTGCTGGTTCCTGTGATGATACCTGCGTTAGTGACCGCCCCCCCGGAGATCGAAATTCCGATGCTGCCGCCCGTGATCGACCCGCCGTTCTGGTTAATCAAGGTACCGTTGTTGCCGAAGCGGACGCCATCAACGCTGCCGGTGATCGTCCCGCCGAGCTGGTTGGTCACTTTGCCGCCAGAGGTGATCTGGATGCCATAGATATTGCCGGTGATCGCCCCGCCGAGCTGGTTGATCACGTAACCGCCAGCTACCAGCTTAACGCCGTACTTGCTGGTTCCTGTGATGATGCCGGAGTTGGTGACCGTGCCGCCGCCGATGTAGACACCCGTATCGCCGCCGGTGATCGACCTACCGTTGATCACGCTGCCGCCAGTGAGGTGGACGCCGTAAGTGCTGGTTCCCGTGATAGTGCCGGCATTGGTCACGGTGCCGTTGCCGATATCGACGCCAATGCTACCGCCCGTGATCGAGCCACCATTCTGGTTGATAACGCTACCGCCAACGAGCTTGACGCCGAAAGTGCTGGTTCCCGTGATGGTGCCGGCGTTGGTCACGGTGCCGCTGCCGATATCGACGCCAATGCTACCGCCCGTGATCGAGTTACCATTTAGGTTGGTTACACTGCCGCCACCTAGGAGGACGCCAGCGTTAGTGGTTCCCGTGATGGTGCCGTAGTTGGTGACCGTGACGGTGCCGCCGGAGACGCCATTGAGGCTGCCAGCGATGGCGCCGGCGTTGATCACCGTGCCGCTACTGGTGACTGAAACGCCGACGCTACCACCAGTGATCGTCCCGCCGCTCTGGTTGTCCACGCTACCGCCAGTTGCGAGCTTGACGCCGTACCCACTGGTTCCCGTGATGGTGCCGGCGCTGGTCACCGTGCCGGCGCTGCCGGAGATCGTAATACCATCAATACCGCCGGTAATCGTTCCGCCGGTCTGGTTATTCACACTGCCGCCAGCCGACAGCTTGACGCCGTACTGGTTGGTTCCAGTGATGGTGCCGGTGTTGGTCACCGTGCCGGCGCCGCTCTTGGCGTAGATGCCGGAAGACGACCCCGTGATCGTGCTGGCGTTGGTCACGGTGCCGCCATTCGTCAGGTAGACACCGTTGATGCTGCCAGTAATTGAGCCGCCAAGCTGGTTGGTCACGCTGCCGCCGGCGGATAAACTAATACCGGACTGGCTGGTTCCGATGATGGCACCGGCATTAGTCACGGTGCCCGCGCCGCCTGACACTGAAATTCCGGTGCGGTCGCCCGTAATCGCGCCACCGGTCTGGTTAATCACGCCGCCACCGGCGAGATTAATGCCGTCCTGACTGGTTCCCGTGATGGCGCCGGCGTTGGTCACGGTGCCCGCGCTGCCTAGGATAGCAATACCATCAGCACTGCCGGTGATCGTTGCGCCGGTCTGGTTACCTACGCTACCGCCAGCGGCCAGCTTGACGCCGTATCCGTGGGTTCCCGTGATGGTGCCGGCGTTGGTCACGGTACCGGCGCTGCCGGAGATATTAATACCATCAACATCGCCGGTAATCGTTGCGCCGGTCTGGTTACCTACGCTACCGCCAGCGGCGAGCTTGACGCCATACCTGGCGTTTCCCGTGATGGTGCCGGCGTTGGTCACCGTGCCGGCGCTGCCAGAGATATTAATACCATCAACATCGCCGGTAATCGTTGCGCCGGTCTGGTTACCTACGCTACCGCCAGCGGCGAGCTCGACGCCGAGGTTGCCCGTGATGGTGCCAGCGTTGGTCACGGTGCCGCCGGCCTGCAAACGAACGCCGAAGGGGCCGCTGATCGTGCCGGCGTTGGTCACCGTACCGATGCCACCAAGGACGTAGACGCCATAGGTTCCGCCGCCGATGAGCCCGCCGGCTTGGTTGGTCACGCTACCGCCGGCATCGAGGCGGATGCCCGAACCTCTAGGCGCGACTACCCCGCCCGGGGAGCTGTATGTTCCGGTGATGGTGCCGAAGTTGCTCACCGAGCCTTGCTGCAGAAGCCGGATGCCGTTCAACGCGCCCGTGAGCGTGCCATCGTTGGTGAGCGTCCAGGCCGTGCCGGGGGTGGTGACCGAATTGCCGAAGACCGCGTTGGGGTCATTCGTCAGGTCGGTGGTGACGATGCTGGTGCCGGGGGCGAAAATGATCGGATTGGCATTAGGCGAAAGCGTATAGGTGGTGTTCTGGTTGGGGTTGACCGTGACCGGACCCGCCTGGGCCTCGGGCGCGACGGCAACGCCGAGTGCCAGCGCCATCGAGGCCGCCGGGACCACCAGGCGCGCCGCATTCCCCAACAATTGCGCCCGAATGGACCTGAGTAACGACGCTCGCTGTGCCGTCACTTTCCCCACGCTTACGCGCCGCCGCTCAACCAACATCGCCCACGCCCCCGCGCGTGAGCGCCGAACTGAAACGGTTCGGTCGTGAAAATCACGCTTTAGCGTGGTATCCGGTCGCGCAAGCGGGGGCAATACACCCGGGATGGAAGATTTTGCGTATATCCAGGAAAATCCGACGCCGGCGAAACGCGTCGCGCTTCCTAACCGTCCCTCGCACTTTGCATTTGATTTATGACACTCGTGCGATTTTTGGATTTGAAGTTCCGCCGCGCGCGTGCTGCAACAGCGGCGGCAACTTCAAATCCACCCACCCGTGCGGTAAAATTTACTGATCATGACATTATCACCTGCACAAGCTCCGCTTGCCCATTCGTCATCGTCGCTTTGCGCCTGCCGCAGCGGGTTGCGGAGCGAGCGCTGTTGCGCGCTCGACTGGAGCGTGCCGCCGGCGGCGCCGCGAGAAACGCCCGAACTGGAATACGCCCGCACAGCCCTTGGCGTCGGCAACACGGTTGAGGCCGCGCGGCTTCTGATCGATCTTCTGGAGCGGTTTCCGCGCCATCTCGGCGCGCTGACGCTACTTTATCAAATCCGCAGCGCCGAGAACGAGGCGATGGCGGCGGAAGCCTTGCTCAGTCGGATCGTGCGGCTCGACCCGAACGATCTCGCCGCAACGCAAGCGCTCGCCTCGCTGCTGTTCGGTAAGGGCGCGCTCGCGGAAGCGGAGGTTCACGCCCGCAACGCGGTGCGGCTTTCGCCCGCCGACAGCCAATCGCACAACCTCATGGGCATGATCATGACGGAGGCGCAACGGCCCCAGGTCGGCGAGCATCATTATCGCCGCGTGATGGAAATCATCAATCAGCCCAACGCTATCCTTTACGCGAATTTGGCCTGGAATCTGAAGAACCAGGGGCGGATCGACGAGTCGCGGCAATTGTACGAACAATCCGTAGCCCTCGACCCTAACGTGTTTCAGACGATCTACGGCTGGGCGAAGATGGAAGAGACCGACCGCAATTTCGCGCGCGCCGGCGAATTGCTCGACGCGGCCGAACGACTGTCGCCCGGCAACCGCACCGTGCATCTCGCGCGCGCCGTGCTCCACGGCCGCACCAAGGATTACGAAAGCGCGGTCGGGATTCTCGACGCGATCGAGAAAGCACCCGACGGCGGCGGGCTCGGGCCGCTCGAATGGACCGAGAAAGGCCAGCTCCTCGACAAGATGGGCCGCTACGCGGAGGCCTTCGCGGCTTACGACGCGGGCAAACGCACGCTGCGCGAGATGAGCGGGCAAGGCTATCTCGCCGACGAGGCACGCGGGCTGGTCGAGCGGCTTCGCAACTTCTTCACCTCAAGCCGTCTGAATATCTTGCCGCGCGCGGGCGTGCGCAGCGATATCGCGCAGCCGATCTTCATCGTCGGCTTTCCCCGCTCCGGCACCACGATGGTCGAGCAGACCCTGACCGCGCATCCGCGCATTTCGGCCGGCGACGAATTGCCGACCGTCAACGAACTCACCGCGATCATCCCGCGCATGCTCAACAGCCCGCTTCTTTATCCCGAAGCGTTCGCCGATCTCTGGCTCGGCGATCAGGTCGAGGGGCTCGACAATTTGCGCGACTATTATCTGCAACGCGCCCGTCAGCTCGGCGCGCTCAAGAAGGGCGCGAGCTGGTTCACCGACAAGATGCCGCTCAACGAAACCCATCTCGGCTTGATCGCGCTGATGTTTCCCGAAGCGCCGATCATTCATCTGTTGCGCCATCCGCTCGACGTCGTGCTTTCGGTGTTCTCGAACCACCTCACCCACGGGTTTTATTGCGCCTACGACCTGGAGACGATCGCGCGGCACTATGTGCTGGTGATGGGCCTCGTCGAGCACTACCGGCGCGAGATGACGCTGCGTTATCTGCCGGTGCGTTACGAGGACATCGTCGCCGATCAGGAAACCAATGTGCGCAAGATTCTGAGCTTCGTCGGCACCTCGTTCGACCGCCGCTGTCTCAACTTCCACGAGAACCGCCGCTACGCCCGCACCGCGAGCTACGCGCAGGTGACGGAAAAACTCTACGACCGCTCGCGCTACCGCTACCGCGCGTACCTCAAGGAGCTCGCGCCGGTGATTCCGATCCTGGAGCCGATGATCTACGCACTCGGGTATACGATTGAGTAGGATGCGGTCGGGTCCGAGGCACTCGCCGCGATACAGCTTTGTAGGGTGGGCAAAGGCGCGCTTGCGCCGTGCCCACCATTTTTCTTGAAGATTGGTGGTGGGCACGCTGCGCTTTGCCCACCCTACGCAATCTACGCACTCGGATATACGATTGAGTAGGATGGACACCGCCGAGGACACCCGCCATCCGCTGCACCGTTTGGGCGTGGACCATTTTCGGCGCGGTGAGGTAACGCAGGCGATCGAATACATCGGACGGGCGATCGCGGAGAGCGCCAATCCGGCCGCATGCCATCGCGACCTCACGGAGATGTTCCGCCTGCATGGACGGCTCGACGAGGCGATCGAACACGGCCGCCGCGCCACCGCGCTCGCTCCCGACGACTGCGACGCGCACTACAATCTCGGGCTCGTGCATTACGACCGCTGCGAGATCGCAGACGCGATCGCGTGTCAGCGCCGCGTCATCGCGCAAGCGCCGGACCACGCCGCCGCGCATTTCGAACTCGGCGAAGCGCTCTTGCTTGAAGGCGATTACCCCGCCGGCTGGGACGAATTTGAGTGGAGCTTCAAGATGCCCGGTGTGCCGCCGCCGATGCCGCCGACCGACAAGCCGTATTGGGAAGGCGACACGCTCGACGACGGCACGTTGTTGCTCGTCGCGGATCAGGGATTCGGCGACTCGATCCAGTTCATGCGCTACATTCCGCGCGCCGCGAAGCGTTGCCGCGATCTCGTGATCGCCTGCAGCGCCGAGATGACTCCGCTCATCTCGCAGCTTTCCGGCAACGCCGAAATCTTCCGGTTGTGGCGCGATGCACCGGGCTTCGATCGTCACGCGCGGCTTTCAAGCCTGCCGCGGCTGTTCAAGACCGAACTCGATACCATTCCGGCGCAAGTGCCCTATCTGCGCGCCGATCCGACGCGCGCGGCGCGTTGGAAAAAGCGCCTCGCTACGCTGGCGCCATCAGGCTATCGCCGCATCGGCGTGGTCTGGGCGGGGCGTCCCGAACATGGCAATGATCGCAATCGTTCGATGGCGCTGAAACAATTGGCGCCGCTTGCCGCGCTCGACGGCGTCGCGCTGGTATCGTTGCAAAAAGGCCCGGCCGGCGCTCAGGTCGGCAGTTACTTCGGCCCGGCGCCGTTGATCAATCTCGCACCGGAGATCGGCGACTTCACCGACACCGCCGGCATCATCGACGCGCTCGATCTTGTCGTGACCGTCGACACGTCGGTTGCCCATCTCGCCGGCGCGATGGGCAAACCGGTTTGCGTGCTGTTGCCGTTCGCACCCGACTGGCGCTGGTTGCGCGATCGTCACGACAGCCCGTGGTATCCGAGCGCGCGACTTTTCCGGCAGACACGTTCGGGCGATTGGAGCGACGCGGTTGAGCGGCTCGCGGAGTTCGTCGGCAAGAACTGACCCCTATTCGCCCCGGACGTTGGCCGCCTTGAGCAGCGGCCACCATTTCGCGATCTCGGTCTTCTGCATGGCGCCGAGCGCCTCGGGCGTGAGCTGATCCGCAGGAGGCATCTGCAAGCCGAGATTTGCCATCTGCTTGCGCACCTCCGGATCGTTCATGGCTTCCACCGCGGCGCGGTTGAGTTTGGCGATGATGTCTTTCGGCGTGCCTTTCGGCGCCCACAGGCCGGACCACAGCGTCATGTGAAATCCGCTCAAGCCGGCCTCGTCGGCGCTCGGAACGTCGGACGCCGTTTCGGCGCGCTTGTCGTCGCTGACGGCGTAAGCGCGAATGGTGCCGGCGCGGACTTGGGCGACGGAGTTGGAAATCTGATCAATGATGACGTCGATCTGGCCCGCGACCAGATCGTTCATCGCCAGCCCCGTGCCGCGATACGGCACGTATTGCAGCTTGATGCCGGCGACGCTCTCGAGATAAAGCCCGGCGATGTGACTTCCCGAACCGGCACCGGCGGTGCCGGCCGTGGCTGGTGCTGGTTTCGCTTTAAGCCACGCGATCAACTCCGCCAACGATTTGGCCGGCACGGTGTTCTTGCTGACGACGATCATCGGATTGCTCGGCAACAACACCACGGGCTCGAAATCGGTCACGACGTCGTAGCCGAGCTTGTAGATCACGGCGTTGGCGACATGGGTGCCGAGATTGCCGAAGCCGATCGTGTACCCGTCGGGCGTGGCGCGCGCCAAACGCCCGGTTCCGAGCGAACCGCCCGCGCCCGTCGCGTTCTCGATCAGGAGGGTTTCGCCGAGCGCCGTCCGCATTCGCTGGGCCACAATCCGCGTCAGCGCGTCAGACGGCCCGCCCGCAGCAAACGGCACCACAAGGGTGACGGGACGCGACGGGAAATTGTCGGCATGTGCGTTGCTGCCCGAGATCAGCAGCGCCACGATCGCGGCGAAAACCAGATTTCGCATCAACTCCCCCACTGCCCGAGAAAGCGCGAAGACATGCTTCTCGGAGCTATATGTTCAGCACGCGGCCATAAGCGTCGAGCACCGCTTCCTTCATCATCTCCGACAGCGTCGGATGCGGGAACACGGTGTGCATCAGTTCTTCTTCGGTGGTCTCCAAATTCATGGCGACCACGTAACCCTGGATCAGTTCGGTGACTTCGGCGCCGATCATGTGCGCACCCAGCAACTGGCCGGTCTTCTTGTCGAAGATCACCTTGATCAAGCCCTGGTCTTCGCCCAGCGCAATCGCCTTGCCGTTGCCGGCGAACGGGAAGCGGCCGACGCGAATCTCGCGGCCGCCTTCTTTCGCCTTGGCCTCAGTGAGACCGACGGATGCGATTTGCGGGTTGCAGTAGGTGCAGCCCGGAATCAAATTCTTGTCCATGGCGTGCGGATGCAGACCCTTGATGGCCTCTACGCAAATCACGCCCTCATGCTCGGCCTTGTGCGCGAGCATCGGCGGTCCAGCGACATCGCCGATGGCGTAAATGCCGGGCACATTGGTCTTGCCGTAGCCGTCGATCACGACGCAGCCGCGATCGGTTTTGACGCCGAGTTTCTCCAACCCGAGATTCTCGATATTGCCGACCACGCCGACCGCCGAAATCACCCGGTCGAACTCGACCGTTTGCGGTTTTCCCTTGCCGTCGTCGATGGTAGCGACCACGCTGTCGCTCTTTTTCTCGAGCTTGGTCACCTTGGTACTGGAGAAAATCTTGATGCCTTGCTTCTCGAACCGCTTGCGCGCGAGCGTCGCGATCTCGGCGTCCTCGGCGGGCAGGATCTGCGGCAGCACCTCGACCACCGTCACCTCGGCGCCCATGGTGTGGAAGAACGATGCGAACTCGATGCCGATCGCACCGGAGCCCACCACCAACAGCGATTTCGGCATCTTCTCCGGCACCATCGCCTCGAAATAGGTCCAGATCAGTTTCTTGTCGGGCTCAAGCCCGGGCAGCACGCGCGGCCGCGCCCCGGTGGCGAGGATGATGTGCTTGGCCTGATAGGCGCCCTCACCGAGCGCGCCCTTCGGCGCCTCAACCGCGGATTTCTTCACCGTGACCTTGCCGGGCGAGTCGATCACGGCCTCGCCCCAGATCACGGTGATTTTGTTCTTCTTCATCAGAAAGCCGACGCCGTCGTTGAGGCGTTTGGACACCCCGCGCGAGCGCTGCACCACGGCCTTGGCGTCGAACGAGACATTCTCGGCCGAAAGCCCGTAGTCCTTCGCGTGCTGCATGTAATGGTAGATTTCGGCCGAGCGCAGCAGCGCCTTGGTCGGGATGCAGCCCCAGTTCAGGCAGATGCCGCCGAGATAGGATTTCTCGACGATCGCGGTCTTGAAGCCAAGCTGCGCGGCGCGAATCGCGGTGACGTAACCGCCGGGACCGGAGCCGATGATGATGACGTCGAAGGATGTGTCGGCCATGTCTTACTCGCTCGTTCTCACCGTATGACTGTTCGGTTCTTCCTTCGCCCTCCCGTTGCCGGCAAAGGGTCAGGAAGAATTCCGCTACTCCGTCACACCACCATCATGACCGGATTTTCGATCAACTTCTTGAACGCGCCGATCAGCTCGGCACCGAGCGCGCCGTCGACGGCGCGGTGATCGCACGACAGTGTCACGCTCATCATCTGCGCCACTTCGATCTTGCCGTTTTTGACAATCGCCCGCTCCTCGCTGGTGCCGACCGCGAGGATGGTGGAATGTGGCGGGTTGATCACGGCGGTGAAGTGATTGATGCCGTACATGCCGAGGTTGGAGACCGCCGTGGTGCCGCCCTGATATTCCTCGGGCTTCAATTTGCGCGCCCGCGCCCGTGCCGCGAAATCCTTCATCTCGGCCGAGATTACCGACACCGGCTTGGTCTCGGCTTTGCGGATGATCGGCGTGATCAGGCCGCCGGGCATTGCCACCGCAACCCCGACATCGGAATGCTTGTGCTTGAGCATGCCGCCCTCGGTCCAACTGACATTGGCATCGGGAATCCGCTGCAGCGCGAGCGCCATCGCCTTGATGACGAAGTCGTTGACCGAGAGCTTGTAGGCCGGCTTGCCGTCCTTGTCCTTTGGTGCCGCCGCGTTGATCTCCTCGCGGGCCGCGACCAACTTGTCGATATTGCAGTCCATGGTCAGATAGAAATGCGGGACCGTCTGCATCGCAGCGGTCAGTCTTTGCGCGATGGTGCGGCGCATGCCGTCGTGCGGGATCACCTCGTAGCTGCCGTCCTCGAACAGCGCGCGGATCTGCTGGTCCGACATCCCGGGCGCAATCGAAGGTGCCGCGGCCGGCGCTGGCGCCTTCAGCCCCTTGCCGGATTTCGCCTCCTCGACGTCGCGCGCGACCACGCGGCCATGCGGGCCGGAGCCACTGATGCGCGCGAGCTCGATGCCGGATTCCTTCGCGAGGCGGCGTGCTAGCGGCGATGAGAAGACGCGGCCGTGACCATTGGTTTGCGGCGCAGGCGCTCCGGCAGGTACTGGCGCCCGAGGCGCGGGAGCTGCAGCGGCGGGTGCCATGGCCTTCGCCGCGGGAGTGGCGGCGGGTGCGGGTGTCGGAGCCGGTTTCGCAGCGGCCGGCGCTTCGGCAACTGACGCGGCCTTCGGCGGCGCACTTGCGGCCCCTGCCCCCGCCGACTTCACATCCTCGCCGTCGCCTGCAAGCACCGCGATTACGTCGTTGACCGCGACATCCTGCGTGCCCTCGGGCACCAGAATCTTCGCGATGGTGCCCTCGTCGACCGCCTCGACCTCCATTGTCGCCTTGTCGGTCTCGATTTCCGCGATCACGTCGCCGGACTTGACCTTGTCGCCCTCTTTCTTGAGCCACTTGGCAAGGTTGCCCTTTTCCATCGTCGGCGACAGCGCGGGCATCAGAATGTTGATCGGCATACTGACCTCACTGGATATTCTTGCTCGTTGTCTTCCATCCGCCGGGAAGCCAATCAAAGACCGTTTGGATGCCATCGGCACCCGATGAAAAATCGAAGATCCGCCTCAATTGCCAATATCGCCTTGCCAAAGGCGCTCGTTGGCGGGAATCGATCGCCATGACTTCATCATGTCGATCGATCGCTCGTCCTCGAGATCGATATAGGGAATGCCGAATTGAGTCAGGATGTCCTTGCTTCCCGGAAATGTAACGGACTCACCGATAACAAGAAGCGAAAGTTTGAACAATCCGATCGCGCCCGCACACATCGAACAGGGCGACAACGTCGTATACATGACGGTGTCATGAAACGGGATCAGCCCGGCGTTGCGCATGCATGACATCTCGCCGTGAAGAATGACATTCTTTTCTTGCATCCGACGATTGTAACCGCGTGAAATAATTTTCTGGTCGCGCGTCAGCACGGCGCCGATCGGCAAGCCGCCCTCGGAGATGCTGATTTCCGCTTCGCGAATGGCTTCAGCCATGAATTCGAAATGATAGGGTTCGATTGCCATTGTCAGTGACCTTGTTGCGACCGCGGCGTGGTGTTGCCCGTGTCGGTCGGCCGCGCGATTTCGGCTTCGAACATTTCGATGATGCGCGTCAGTGCTTCTTCCTCGGTGTACTCGCTTTCGCGCGCATAAGCGCGCGCGGCATGGCGCGCTACGTCCACGAGAAGCAGGCCCCACATATCCGGTTCCTCGAACGCCCGCGTGAACGCGATGGAAAGTCCGCCATCGAGCACGAACGCGCGCAATACCTCGGTGGCATCATCGCGGCCGATGACGTCTGGAGGCAATGGTTGCTCCTTGGGACCGGCCATGCGTCACCGATAACAAACAGCCTTGGCGGCTTCGACCACTTCGGCCGCCGAGGGCAATGCGAGCTTCTCAAGGTTCGCCGCGTAAGGCATCGGCACGTCCTTGCCCGACACCCGCGCCACCGGCGCATCGAGGTAATCGAACGCGTGCTCCATGATCCTCGCGGCGATTTCGGCGCCGACGCCGCTTTGCTGCCAGCCTTCCTCGACGGTCACGGCGCGCCCGGTCTTCTTCACCGAAGCGACGATGGTGTCGGTGTCCATCGGCCGCAACGTGCGCAGATCGATCACCTCGGCTTCGATGCCTTCCTTCGCCAAATCCTCGGCGGCCTTGAGCGCGTAGGACATTCCGTTCGACCACGACACGATGGTGACGTGGTTACCGGAGCGCACCACGCGCGCCTTTCCGATCGGGATCACATAATCGTCGAGCTTCGGCACCTCGCCGGAGTGACCGTAGAGCATTTCGTTTTCGAGGAAGATCACCGGATTGGGATCGCGGATCGCGGCCTTCAAGAGACCCTTGTAGTCGGCGGCCGAAAACGGCGCGATCACCTTCAGCCCGGGAATCTGCGAGTACCAGGCCGAGAAATCCTGGCTGTGCTGGGCGGCGACGCGGGCGGCAGCCCCGTTCGGCCCGCGGAACACGATTCCGCACCCCATCTGTCCGCCCGACATGTACAGCGTCTTGGCCGCGGAGTTGATGATCTGGTCCATCGCCTGCATGGCGAAGTTGAAGGTCATGAATTCGACGATCGGCTTCAAGCCCGCCATCGCCGCGCCGACGCCGATGCCGGCAAAACCATGTTCGGTGATCGGCGTATCGATGACGCGTCGGGCGCCGAATTCCTGCAGCAGGCCTTGCGTGACCTTGTAGGCGCCCTGATATTCCGCGACCTCTTCGCCCATCACGAACACGTCTGGGTCGCGCCGCATCTCCTCGGCCATGGCATCGCGTAGCGCCTCGCGGATGGTCATCGTCACCATCTCGGTGCCTTCAGGCACCTCGGGATCGGGCTCGGCGGCGGCTTTCGGCGCCGCGGGCGCCCTCTGTTCGTCTCCACCGGACTTCGGTGCGGGGACCTCCGCCTTGGCTTGCGCCGGCGGTGCGGACTCGGCGGCCTTCTCCTGCTGTGCCGGTGCGCTGGCCTTCGCTGCATCCGAAGCGCTCTCGCCATCGGCCAGGATGGTCGCGATCGGCGTGTTGACCGCGACGTCAGCGGTGCCTTCCGGAATCAGAATCTTGCCAAGAGTGCCCTCGTCGGTGGCCTCGACTTCCATAGTGGCTTTGTCGGTCTCGATCTCGGCGATCACATCGCCTGATTTGATCGCCTCGCCTTCCTTTTTCAGCCATTTCGAAAGGTTGCCCTTCTCCATGGTCGGCGACAGCGCAGGCATCAGCACTTGAATTGGCATGGTAGCTCCAGAGATCGGTCTTTAAGTATCACTCTTCAGGCTGAAATACGCGCCGGGCGCTCAGCGATAAACATCCGTATAAAGTTCGGCGGCGTCGGGCTCAGGATCGTGCTGGGCGAAGTCGGCGGCGGCATTGACGATCTCCCGCACCTCGGCATCGACCGCTTTCAACTCCTGCTCGCTCATCTTCGCCGCCAGCAAGCGATTGCGGACCTGCTCGATCGGGTCCTGATCGTGCCGCACCTTGTCGACCTCCTCGCGGGTGCGATATTTCGCCGGGTCCGACATCGAGTGGCCGCGGTAGCGGTAGGTCTGCATTTCCAGGATGAACGGTCCCTTGCCCGCGCGGCACCAAGCAACAGCGTTGTCGCCGGCGGCCTTCACCGCACGAACGTCCATGCCGTCGACCTGCTCGCCCGGAATGTTGAAGGAAATGCCGCGCCTGGAAAAATCGGTCTGCGCCGACGATCGCGTCACCGAGGTGCCCATGGCGTAGCGGTTGTTCTCGATGATGTAGATCACCGGAAGCTTCCAAAGCTCCGCCATGTTGAAGCTTTCATAGACTTGGCCCTGATTCGACGCGCCGTCGCCGAAATAGGCCAGGCTGACAAAGTCATTGCTTCGGTAGCGGTTGGCGAAAGCCAGCCCGGTGCCGAGCGATACTTGCGCGCCCACAATGCCGTGGCCGCCGAAGAAGTTCTTCTCCTTGCTGAACATGTGCATGGAGCCGCCCTTGCCCTTGGAATAGCCACCGTGGCGTCCGGTCAATTCGGCCATCACGCCTTTGGCTTCCATTCCGGTAGCCAGCATATGGCCGTGGTCGCGGTACCCCGTTATGACCTGATCGCCCTTTTTCAGGGCCATCTGCATGCCGACCACGATGGCTTCCTGGCCGATATAGAGATGGCAGAAGCCGCCGATCGCGCCCATTCCATAGAGCTGGCCGGCCTTTTCCTCGAACCGCCGAATCAACAGCATGTCGCGCAGCGCGCTCAGTTCCTGATCCCTGGTGAAGTCTGGGGGGGTGTGGAAGCCGTTGCCCTTGTCCTGACCTTTGTCCTGGCCATTGTTTTGCTCGGTTTCTTTAGCGACGCTTTTTTTCGGTGCGGCCATGGCAATTCCGGATGAGAGATTGATAGCCCTCTCTATCCCAACTCAAACCGGCATGAAAGGATTGCGTGAACCTGCGGAAAATTCACCCTGCCGCAGTGCAGTGGGAGGCGACATTTTCGAAATCGAATTCGCCAATTTTTGAAATTACAGCATGATCGGGGAAAGCTGGTGCGGGTTTTCCCGGGCCGAGATTCACTCGCCGCGCGATCAAGCCCACTTCTGAGCGATCAATTCGGACCGGACGTTCGCACCAGGTCGCGGGGGTTGGCATAGTCGAGCTGGTAGCGGGCACGCTCGTCGAGCAGGTCCGGGTCAACCCGGTCGGACCGCAGCAGCGAGACCCGCTGCTCGCCCTCGGCGCGCTCCTGCTTCAGCCGCGCCAGTTCGGAGGTCAGCGCAATGATCTCCTGATCGAGCTCCTGGCGTGCATTCAGCCCATACTTGCCGGTATAGGCGTTGACGCCGAAATAGCCGACCATCGCCGCCGCCATCACGTAGAGGGCAAGCCCGGTCAAGAAGGATTTGAGGCGCGAACGGGAGACCATGACAGCGAGGATGCGACGCCCCGGTTAACGGACCCCTAACATCGATCGCCTTGGGACTCGCCCAACTCGTTGGGCGCGTCCCAGGCTTTGAGGCCGCCCGGCCGGCCAGTTCGCCTATTTGTTGTGCTTTTCGACGAAAGCAGCAAAACCGTCGATATATTGCTTCAGCACATTCTGGAGCGACTCCTTGACGAGTTCGCCCTTGTCATCGAACGCGTCGCCGACGCCGTTGAGGTAAATCTCGGGCTGCTGCATGATCGGCCCGCAAATGCCCGGCAGAATGTTCTGCAAATGCTTGGCGGCACTGACCCCGCCGAGGGGACCCGGCGAACTGCTGATGATGCCGGTCGGTTTGCCGTTGAACGAGCTTTTGCCGTAGGGCCGCGATCCAACGTCGATGGCGTTTTTCAATACGCCTGGAACCGACCGATTATATTCGGGCGTGATGAACAAAACGCCGTTCGACTTGTGCAAGGTCTCGCGAAACTTGAGCCAATCGGCCGGCGGCGCGGCTTCCAGATCCTGATTGAAAAACGAAACGTCGTGCAAGGTGACGACATTGAGCTTCAGTGTATCGGGCGCCAACTTGGCCAATGCGTTGGCGATCTTGAGGGTGAAGCTCTCTTTGCGAAGGCTGCCGACAATAACGGCAACGTCGTGCGAAGTGGACATGGAATTTCCTTATGGGGGGAGGATGGCGCGGCTTGCTGCCTACCCTAGCCACATCTAAAAAAGATGCAAGTGCATGAAATTGTCACTCAGACTAAGCGCGGCTTAGAGCGAAAGACAAAGATTCAACAGACGGTTATTGAACCTAACGCTTTCATTTTTTTCGATTGGTCAACGCAGCCGTGGCAGTATTTTTGGTGTTTGCGCTTGTTGCTTTATTAGCAACGGAATTGGCCGTGATTACGCGGTGCGCAAAATCCTGTTTTGCCGACGACCAGCTACCGGTTCGAGTAGCCGCACTGCTTGCCAACTTCATAACGGAAGATTTTTGATCATGATGCTTCATCAGAGCCACCTTTGTTGCGTTGACCCGAGAGCTTCGTCCAATCGGCATTTGCGATGGGACCTAGATACGACAATTCTACCTCAGCTACCAAGGAACCATAAGTTACGCCCTTTGGATCATTATCGGGGGCTGTCGTCTTCAACGCGTAGCCCTGATTGTCTTTCCGGCTAACCATATCGAACAGATCAAGAAAGCGAGTAGGCGCGATACCAACGAACGCCTCGAATCTCACGGCATCATCGTCAGCCTCGCGATCATGATCGACTTGAATTGCACGCTTGTAAAGTTTCTTAGCTCGGCTTTTTGGGTAGGGTTCTATGTATACGACACGGGAAATACCGGCAGCGATAATATGACGCGCGCACATATGGCATGGAAATGTCGTGCAGTAGAGCGTGCCTTCACGGACCGGAACCCCTCGCATTGCAGCGTCGCAAATCGCTGCCATTTCTGCATGTACGATTCTTCCGAACTCCAAAAGACTAGCTACTGTCGTCCCGGCCAAGGGTTTCGGGTCGGTGTATAAGGCATCTTGAGCGCGGTCTTCCGCAGCACGGGCGGATTTGTCTTCCTTGAGCCATCCTGCTTCAGAAAGAGCTTCAAGTAGCTCGGCCACAATTTCTTTACGGGTACCCGCGGCAGCATCCTGGCCAATCTTATAATCGCGATAGTCGCGCTCGGTCCCTGCAACGGCGTCCCAGATCACACCGCCGCCGGCGCGCGGAACTTCGTTACAACCCGTTGCTAGAATCTCCCCCGTTTTTGTCGCGATCACAGCTCCTACTTGCCTCGACAAATCTGCGGAACGCTGCGCCGTTGCGCGCGCTTGGAACATCAGCAATTCGTCAACCGTTGGGGTAACGTAGGGCGCTTGAAATAAAAGTTGGATAAAGCGGCGCGTATTGTCGCGGAAGGATCCGCCCACTTTTAAAAAGACGTCCGCTCTTTGAAAGACATCCTCTAGTCTTTGCCCAAGCAAATCCGATCTCTCTTTTTGATCAGTGTCGATCAAATTTTCGGCGATCTCTTTATGGGCGTCAGGATCCGATGAGTTTTTACTGCTTGCGATCTTCCGGCAGAGATTTTCAACGCGCTGTTCTCTAGGTTCGTAAATCGAGACGAGAAGCGCCCGCTGCCCAAACAGCTTTCGAAACATTTGTAGCTCTTCATCCCGCTTTAAAGACGAGACAATAAAGCAATGCCTTTCTGCAGGAACTGTTGGATCATCGCTTTCGTTTAAACTGGCGCGGTGATGGTGAATTTCGGCTAGTGCCAGTCTCGCCACCGCATCCGCCTGTCCGATAATCTTTCTTATATCATTGCCGGCGCTCATACTCTCGCGAATACGATCATCCTCACCTTTGATTTCAGACAGGTGCTCCAAGCCCGGAATTTGGGCCATCAGCGCGCTGAGCCGGACAAGAATTGGTGTGTAACCGACCGCCAGCAACTCAGATGCAAGTGCCTCAGATACAATGGTGGTGTCCGTACCCACGGCAGCGCATAGGCATAAAATAAGTTCCGGATAATAGATTGATTTTGCGCCTTGAACTGTTTCTGATCCAACGTCTGTCACGCACATCCCCCGATCTTGCAACTTAAGATCAGCACGTTATGCATTGGAGAGTCGAGGGGATCTCAAAAACAAGTTGTATCATTTACCTAGAAAACGAACCTCGCACCGTTGGCGCCGGTGTATGGATACGGGCGTCCACCGTCGCCGCCGGATTGGATGAAGGCGGTAGCGATATCGCTTGAAACGAATCAGGACGCCCGATGAGGACGGCCTGATGTTCAATCGGGTGCGAGGATCAGGTCGCGAGGATCAGATCACCGGATTCCAGGCCACCGGAATCAGCCGGTATTTGGTGCCGTCCTTCTCGACATAACCCACCGCCGGGAAGGCGAAGTGGAAACCAACCACGACCGCCTTCTCGGCCGCCGCCATGTCATAGAACTTGTGACGGGCGGCCTGCGCCTCTTCCGGATTGACGTCGAACATCACGTGCCAATCGGGGTTGCGCAGGAAAAATTCCGGGATGTTGGTGACATCCGACTGGATCAGGACTTTCGAATTGCCGGACGCAACAACGAAGGCCATGTGTCCAGGCGTGTGTCCCGGTACCGCGATCGACGTGATGCCGGGAGCAACTTCCTTGCCGCCCTCATACTTCGTTATCCTGGACTCGATGCCGGCAAAGGTCTTCTTCACGTCGGCGAAGTAGCTCTTCATCAACGGGTCGGACTGGGCCTTAGCGATGTTTTCCTCACTGGTCCAGAATGCCCAGTCTTTGGCCGGGACCATGAGTTCGGCGTTCGGGAACGCCATCGAGCCGTCGGCGGCACGAATGCCGTTGGTGTGATCGGGATGCAAATGCGACATCACCACGGCGTCGATGCTTTTCGCGTCGATCCCGGCGGCAGCGAGATTTTGCATCAATCGACCGACCGCGCCCTTGGTGGGCTCGAGGGCGCCGGCCCCGCTGCCGGCATCGAGTAACACCAGCTTGCTTCCGGTGTTGATCAGCTGCGGGTTGAACGGCACCGTCACCATGCCCTTCGGCATATAGGCGGCTTCCGCGGCGGCAAGCGCCTTTTCCTTCGGCACATTCGTCACGAACTTGTCGGGCATCGGGAACGAACGCGCCCCGTCGTTGATCGAGGTGCACTCGATAGAGCCTACCTTGTAGCGGTAGAAACCGGGCGCCTGCGTGCCGGCTGGAGGAACGGCGGCGCGAGCGGTCGACGTTCCGAACGATGTCAAGGCGGTCGCAGCACCAGCGACGGCGGCGCCGGCTAAAAGATGGCGGCGGCTCAGGTCAGTCATGGCGAATTCTCCCTTGGTCCTACGCAGTGGTTTCTGCGTGCGGTTGCGATGCAAATGTCCCGTGTCGTGCGCAGAACGCAAGCCTCACCGTCATGCGTACGTGCACGTTATAATTTATGATGTACAAAATGGAAACCCGGCGGCGATTGCGGGCGTGGCTATTTCATCGACACTTCGATTCGATCAGAACCTCGCAAATCGACCATGCCTGATATGTTTAGCGCAGCGCCTTGAGCGCTGCCCTGCCCGCATATTTCGCCTGGGAGCCCAGTTGCTGCTCGATCCGCAGTAGCTGATTGTACTTCGCGGTGCGGTCGGAACGCGCCAGCGATCCGGTTTTGATCTGACCGCAATTGGTCGCGACCGCGAGGTCGGCGATGGTGGAGTCTTCGGTCTCGCCCGAGCGGTGCGACATCACGGCGGTGTAGCCGGCCTTGAACGCCATCTCGACCGCATCAAGCGTCTCGCTCAGAGTCCCGATCTGGTTGACCTTGACCAGGATCGAGTTGGCACGCCCGTTCTTGATACCATCGGAAAGCCGTGTCACATTGGTGACGAACAGATCGTCGCCGACCAACTGGCACTTGTGACCAATGAGATCGGTCAATTCCTTCCAGCCCTCCATATCGTCTTCGGCCATGCCGTCTTCAATCGAAACGATCGGATAGCGCGCGGCGAGATCGGCGAGATATTTTGCTTGCTCGGAACGCGAGCGGGTTTTGTTCTCGCCGCCATAAACGTAATTGCCGTCCTTGAAGAATTCGGTGGCCGCGCAATCCAGCGCCAGCATCACGTCATCTCCCGCCTTGTAACCGGCCCTGCCGATCGCGCCCATGACGAATTCCAAGGCGGCGTCCGCCGAGGGCAGGTTCGGCGCGAAGCCGCCCTCGTCGCCGACATTGGTATTGTGGCCGGCCTTTTTCAGTTCCGACTTCAAAGTGTGGAAAATTTCCGCCCCGCAGCGCAGCGCGTCCGCAAACGTCGTGGCGCCGACCGGCATGATCATGAATTCCTGAAAGTCGATCGGATTGTCGGCGTGCATCCCGCCATTGATGATGTTCATCATCGGCACCGGCAGTGTCCGCGCCGAGGTGCCGCCGACATAGCGATACAGCGGCATGTCGCACGACTCGGCGGCGGCCTTGGCGCAGGCCAGCGACACGCCGAGAATGGCATTGGCGCCGAGCCGGCTCTTGTTCGGGGTGCCGTCGAGCTCGATCATGACCTGATCGATCTGCACCTGCTCTTCGGCAGCCATGTCGCTCAGGGCCTCGAAAATTTCGCCGTTGACGGCATCGACAGCCTTCTGCACGCCCTTGCCGAGATAGCGCGACTTGTCGCCGTCGCGCAGTTCGACCGCCTCATGGGCGCCGGTTGACGCGCCGGAGGGCACTGCCGCCCGTCCCATCGAGCCGTCTTCCAGCACCACATCGACCTCGACCGTCGGATTGCCGCGGCTGTCCAGAATTTCGCGGCCGATGATGTCAACGATGGCGGTCATGGGAGCCTCTTTTCGAAAATGCAGGGGATTGAGCGGTCCGAGTTGCTTCTACAGCAAGGCTTGGGCACGGAAAAGGCCGCCTTGCCCGTGACGTTTCGGCGTGAATTGTCTAATACCCCGCGTAACGGAGATACATCATGTCGAAAGCGCCCAGCAAAGTCTCGAACGCGAAAGGCCTGCAGCTCGGCCGCGCCGTGCAATGGCCCGATACCCCTGACCAGGCAAAGCTCGACCGCGTGCCCAACCCGCAGAAGGATACGAATTACGTCGTGCGCTTCACCGCGCCGGAATTCACCTCGCTCTGCCCCGTCACCGGTCAGCCGGATTTTGCGCATCTCGTCATCGACTATGTGCCGGGACAATGGCTGCTGGAGTCGAAGTCGCTGAAGCTCTTTGTCGCGAGTTTCCGCAACCACGGCGCGTTCCATGAGGACTGCACGGTCGCGATCGGCAAAAGGATATCGGCGGAAATCAAGCCGAAATGGCTGCGGATCGGCGGCTACTGGTATCCGCGCGGCGGCATTCCGATCGATGTGTTCTGGCAGACCGGCAAGCTGCCGAAGGGAATGTGGATTCCCGATCAGGGCGTCGCGCCCTATCGCGGGAGGGGGTAAAGTAGGTCCGGTTTTAGCGCTGAAGGTCCGGCTGCGCGCCCGCGCCCGTAGGCTTCACCGGCCGCAACCATCTCGAGCAGGCCATGCCGAGCGCGACCATCACCACCGCGCTTGTCAGCAAGGTCGGTACCTTGCCGATATTGAGGATGCCAAACCCGTAGGCGATCGGTCCTACGGTCTGGCCCATGAAAAAGAAAAACGAATGCAACGACAGCGCGGTGGCGCGGGCTTCGACCGAGAGTTCGCTGGAAAACACCTGCAACGAGCCGTGCAGCATGTAAAAGCCCCAGCCCATAATGAGCAGGCCGAACGCCTGGATTTTCCAACCCGGACCGAACGCGACCACGGCGAGTTGCAGGCCGACCAGCGCAGCACCTGCGATCATCATGCCATTGACACCAAGACGCGGCAGCAACCGCGACACGCTCAGGGTGTAGAACAGGCCGCCCACCGCAAAACCGGCAATCACGATGCCGGCGATCGCAAGGCTGGTTTCCCCGAGTTCGAACAGAAACGCCGCGACATACGGAAACAGTCCGAGCACGCAGCAGCCTTCGACGAACACCGCGCCAAAACAAACGAACGCGTTCGGGTTGGCAAAGATGGTGCGGTAGCCGTGGCGCAACATACCGAGGTCCATCTTGACCGGGGCTCGCGCGGGCCCCACGCCGCGAAAGCCCATTGTCACCGCAACCGAGGCCACGATCACCAACAGGCCGAGCACGGCGAGCACACCGCGCCAGCCCAGGAAATCGCCGATGATGCCCGAGGCCGACGCGCCCAAGAGGTTGCCGGTCATGGAGCCGGCCAGCGTTCGGCCGATCGCGACCTGCCGTTTTTCCGGAGCGACGAGATCGCTGGTGAGCCCCAGCGCGATCGGAAACACGCCGCCTGAGCCGATGCCGGCGAGAATCCGCGATGCGAACAAGAGCGGGAACGACGTCGACAAAGAGCCGAGGATGTTGGCAACCCCCAGCAGCACCAGGCACACGATCATCAGCCGCGCCTTGCCGAACAAATCCGCCGCCGCACCCAGCACCGGCTGCACGATCGCAAAGGTGAAGGCGAACACCGCCGCAAAACTGGCGGCGGTGGCGATGCTGATGCCGAAATCGTCGGCGACATGCGGCAGCACCGGGTCGAGTGCCCGCGCCGACAGGCTCGCCGCGAACGTTGCGAGCGCAATGATGTTCAAGAGCGGCGGCATGCACAGCTCATCGAGAGCGCTCGCGAAGTCCGTACCATCAACGCGCCATGCCTTTGGCAAGCGCATCGAACGCCATCAGCGTCTGCACCAGATTTTCGAACTCGCGCAGCGGCACCATGTTAGGACCGTCCGACGGCGCACGATCAGGATCGGGGTGGGTTTCGATGAACACGCCGGCGACGCCGACCGCGACCGCGGCGCGGGCGAGCACGGGAACAAATTCGCGCTCGCCACCCGATGAGGTCCCCTTGCCGCCCGGCTGCTGAACCGAATGGGTGGCATCGAAGATCACCGGCGCGCCGGTGGTGCGCGCGAGTATAGGCAGCGCACGCATATCGGAGACCAGCGTGTTGTAGCCGAACGAAGCGCCACGCTCGGTAACCAGCACATCGCGATTGCCGGCGCCAGTGATCTTGGCAACGACATTGGCCATGTCCCACGGCGCCAGGAACTGGCCCTTTTTGACATTGACGACCTTGCCGGTTGCGGCCGCCGCGACCAGAAGATCGGTCTGCCGACACAGGAAGGCCGGGATTTGCAGGACGTCGACCGCCTGCGCCACCTCGGCGCATTGCGAGGCGTCATGAACGTCGGTGAGCACCGGCACCCCTAACGAGGCGCGAATTTCGGCGAAAATCGGCAACGCCTGATCAAGGCCGATGCCGCGGGCTGCGGAGGCGCTGGTGCGGTTGGCCTTGTCGAACGAGGTTTTGTAGACAAGCCCGATTCCGAGCCGCGCCGCGATCTCCTTCAGCGCCCCGGCGACTTCGAGTCCATGCGCGCGACTCTCCAGCTGGCACGGACCAGCGATGATCGAAATCGGCAATTCATTGCCGAATTTGACCGACCCGATGGCCACCACCGGCGCTGCAGAAGTACTCGCGTTCAAGGCACTATCCTTTTTCCGGCGCGACCATGCCGGGCGGCGGCGAGAGGATCAAGCCACGTGCGGGTATTCCGCAAGGTGCGTAGCGGCTTTGCGTCCGGAATACGCGCTAAATATCTATGCGCCTTCGAATATCAGGGTTGCGCCGAAGGCGATATCCGGCGGCACGACCGAGCGCCCAACATGCCGCTTCGACCCAATCCCCGCCTCTCGAAACAGGGCTTCGGCTCGCGCGATATCAGCGACTTCGAACCGCAACGCATTGAGCGTCATCCCCCCACCGTCGACATCAGGTGAAACGCCGAACTGATCGCGAAACGCCACCTGTTCCACGATCTCGACCTCACCATTCTCCGTGCGCGCCCTGACTCCGATCGAGCTCGAATGCAGGTCGCTCACGCCGGTGAACGCCTTGAGGAAGATGTGATGGTCGGTCGGATTGTCAGCGACCAGGACCGCACCGGGTACGGCTTTGGCGCCGTTGCCGTGGGTCTGGAACGCCGGGTTCCAGAAATTTTCCGGAAAATGATGCTGGCACGCCGCAAAACGCACATGTGGCGACGCCGAATCCTGCGCGAAGGCCAGCGAAAACGCGAGCTTGACCGGCGTTCCGTCGGGCGTTGTGCCTTCGCGGGCGAAATCGAACACCTCGAAGCCACCGATGCCGGCCGCCTCGAACGCCCGCGCATCGTCGGCCGCATTGCTGCTGTTGAGAATCAACATCGAGAAACCTTCACGGGACGCAAGAAAGTCGCGATTGAAGGCGCCGAACGAAAACGAATGCCTGCGGTGTGGCACGATCTTCTCCGGTTCGGCGACCTCAAGGATCTCGATGTAGAAGTTCTTCAACTGCACGATGCGGTTGTGCGTGCCCCACGGATGGCGATTGCGTCCCCCGACGGTGAAGCCGGCGCGGCGGTAAAATTCCGCCGCCGCGTCGAGATCGCGGACGGCGTGCACGATGTGGTCGAGACCGTGAGGCATTCGCAGGACCTGAATCTTCGGCCCGCCGGTCACTTCACCGAAGAGAATGCGGTCGGCACCAGCAGTTGATTGACGATATTGCCGACGATCTGGCCGTCTTCCTCGGTCTTGGCGCGGGCGGCGATCCAGTCGGGATCGCTCTGAAACGCGGTCCACTTCTTCTCGCGCTCGGCGAGCAATTCCCACGCCAGGAAATAAGTCAGCTCCTGGTTGGATTCGCCGACCAGCGTCGTGAAAAACCCGGCCTGCCTGATGCCGTGCTTTTCCCACAGTTTCAACGTGATGGTCTCGAAGCGCTTCAACAACGCCGGCAGCCGGCCCGGCAGACAGCGATAGACGCGTGTTTCGTAAATCATGGTCAGCTCCCTCACCTGTTTTTCTTGCGATATTGGAGATTGTTTTGTTGCAACAATCGGCGTGTTCGTCAAAGCCTATGGATGCGTCAGACCAACCGCGACTGCACCAACGCCGCCTGAATGAACGACGCGAACAGCGGGTGCGGTTCAAAGGGCCGCGATTTCAGTTCGGGGTGGAATTGCACCCCGATGAACCACGGATGGTCCTCATATTCGACGATCTCCGGCAACACGCCATCAG
The DNA here is from genome assembly GCA_963814615.1 of uncultured Alphaproteobacteria bacterium. Lineage (GTDB taxonomy): Bacteria > Pseudomonadota > Alphaproteobacteria > Rhizobiales > Xanthobacteraceae > Bradyrhizobium. The sequence continues at coordinate 507,106 of CAWFDN010000003.1, forward strand.
GTGAGAGGCCCGAAAAACGCAAGCCGTGCTGCTCAAGCCGGTCCTTGTAAGCGGTGTTGACCTCGTAGCGGTGGCGGTGGCGCTCCGAAATCTCGGTGGCGCCGCCATAGATTTCCGACACCCGGCTGCCCCGCTCGAGCGCCGCGGAATAGGCCCCAAGGCGCATCGTGCCGCCGAGATCGCCGGCCTTCGAGCGCTTCTCCAGCTCATTGCCGCGCAGCCATTCCGTCATCAGGCCGACCAGGGGTTCGGGCGTGGGGCCGAACTCGGTCGAATTCGCCTGCGCGATGCCGACGAGATTTCGCGCGGCCTCGATCACCGCCATCTGCATCCCAAAGCAAATACCGAAATAGGGCACGTTGCGCTCACGCGCGAACTGCGCCGCGCGGATTTTTCCCTCCGCGCCGCGCTGGCCGAAGCCGCCGGGCACCAGAATGCCGTTGACGTGTTCGAGGAACGGCGCGGGATCCTCGTTCTCGAACACCTCGCTCTCGATCCAGTCGAGATTGACCTTCACCTTGTTGGCGATGCCGCCGTGCGACAAGGCTTCGATCAGCGATTTATAGGCATCCTTCATGCCGGTGTATTTGCCGACAATGGCGATGGTCACCGCGCCTTCGGGGTTGCGCACCCGCTCGTTGATGACATGCCAGCTTTGCAGGTCCGGCGCTGCCTTCGGCACGATGCCGAACGCTGCGAGCACTTCGTCATCAAGACCGGCGGCGTGGTACGCCTCGGGCACGGCGTAGATGTTGTCGACGTCGCGGGCCTCGATCACGGCGCTTTCGCGCACGTTGCAGAACAGGCCGAGCTTGCGCCGCTCTTCCTTGGGGATCGGCCGGTCGGTGCGGCAGAGCAGAATGTCCGGCTGGATTCCGATCGAGCGCAGTTCCTTGACGGAATGCTGGGTCGGCTTGGTCTTCAATTCGCCTGCGCTCGGGATGAAAGGCAACAGCGTCAGGTGAATGTAGATGGCGTGGTCGCGCGGAAGGTCGTTCCTGATCTGGCGAATCGCCTCAAAGAACGGCAACCCCTCAATGTCACCGACCGTGCCGCCGATCTCGCACAGCACAAAGTCAAACTCGTCATTGCTGTCGAGAATGAACTCCTTGATGGCGTTGGTGACGTGCGGGATCACCTGGATCGTGGCGCCGAGATAATCGCCGCGCCGCTCCTTGGTCAGAATGTCCTGATAGATTCGCCCGGTGGTGATGTTGTCGGCCTTGCTGGCGGGGCGTCCGGTGAAGCGCTCATAATGACCGAGGTCGAGATCGGTCTCGGCGCCGTCATCGGTCACGAACACTTCTCCGTGCTGGTACGGCGACATCGTTCCGGGGTCGAGATTGAGGTAGGGATCGAGTTTGCGAAGCCGAACCTTGTAGCCACGCGCCTGCAACAGCGCGCCGAGCGCCGCTGAAGCCAGACCTTTTCCGAGCGAAGAAACCACGCCGCCGGTGATGAAAATGTACCGCGCCATGGGACTTAACCTTTAAGGCCACCGGCACGATTCGCCAAAACGAATCGCAAACCGAACCAAACATTTTGTTTGGCTGTGGGTGACGTGAAATTTAATGCGTTTTCAGCACGTTGATGAAGACTTCTGATGCAGGACGCTAGGTGCCGTCCTGCATAGCCACCCTGCTTTATTGCGAGCGTGGCGCCTGCGGACCCGTCGGCGCAGGGGGGGCCAGCTGCCGTTCGTCCGCTTTCTTCAGCGAATCCAGAACCCCGCCGCCTTGCGACAACGGCGGCGCCGGAGCCGCCGGCTGCGATTGCGAAGCTGGATTGCCGTCGATGATCGAACTCGGCTTGCGGTCATAACTCGCAAGCCAGGACAACAGGAGACTGGTCAGGAAGAAGCCCACCGCGAGAACCGCCGTCGTGCGCGTCAGCAAATTGGCGGTGCCGCGGCTCGACATGAAGCCGGCGCCGCCGCCGACGCCGAGGCCACCGCCTTCGGATTTCTGCAGCAGCACGGTCGCGATCAATGTCGCAACGATCATCAGGTGGACTACGATAATGACAGTCTGCATCTCTACCTTCCGTCACAAGGCCAAAACGCCGGCGTCCGGCTGCACATTGGGCTTGCGGGGTTTGAAGTGGCGCGGTGTTACACGATTGGACATGGCGTTGTCACCCCCGAAGGGATGGCCAAAGCCGTGAATTCTCCGGTATTCTAAGACAGTTAGGGACACCTCGCCGCAATCGCAAGAAAGTCGGCCGCTTTCAGGCTGGCGCCCCCGACCAGCGCTCCATTGACGTTCGCAACCGCCATCAATTCCGCGGCGTTTGAGGGTTTCACCGACCCCCCGTAAAGGATGCGGATTTTCGTCCCTTCAACATTAAACCGCGCGGTGAGAAGATCGCGGATAAATCGATGGATTTGCTCGACATCTCCTGTGGTTGGCGTCACGCCCGTGCCGATCGCCCAGACCGGTTCGTAGGCGACGACCAAATTATCGGCCCTCGCCTGATCCGGCACCGAACCGCCAAGTTGAGTGCGGCAGACGTCGAGGGTTTGCCCGGAATCGCGCTGGTGCTGGGTTTCGCCGATGCAGACGATGGCGGTGACGCCGGCGCGCCAGGCCGCCTCGGCCTTTCGCCGGATCAGCACGTCGGTTTCGCCGTGATCGGCGCGCCGTTCGGAATGGCCGACAATGATGGCGCGGGCGCCGGCATCGGCCAGCATTTCGGCTGAAAGATCGCCGGTATGGGCACCCGACGGCTCGGGATGGCAATCCTGCGCGCCGATCACGAGGCTCGAACCGCGTGCTTTTTCCGCGAAAGGGACAATCAGGGTCGCCGGTGGGCACACCAGCAGATCCGCCTTGGCACCGGCACTCGACGCGCCCGCAAGCATGGCCTCAAATTCGGCCGAGGCGGCCTTGAGGCCGTTCATTTTCCAGTTACCGGCAATCAGGGGCCGGATCTCGGCGGGCATGGCAGGATTCTCGCGAATGTTTCGGTCAAGCATGCGCTATCAGAGCGCGGCGAGCTGTTCCAGCTGCCTGACATATACCTCCATGCGACCGCCCGGCCGTTAAACGCTGAAATTGGCCTTCCCCGCCACGGTTGCGACGGGGCGGCTGCCACTTTATGATGCTTTATCAACTCGGTGACGCCCCTTTGCGGAATTCGAACCCGAATTCCGCGGGGCGCAACCCGGTTCCCTCCTGCAAAACAAGTTGGACCCATGCTTCGAGGAATGCGGAAAGCCTCATCAAACTGGCTCGGCAAGATCATCATGGCCACGGTGATGGGCGTATTGATCATCAGTTTCGGTGTCTGGGGCATCGCCGACATCTTCCGCGGTTTCGGACAATCGACGCTCGCCACCATCGGGCGCACCGAGATTTCGATCAATGAATTCCGGCTGCTCTACACCGAGAAGCTGCAGCAGATCGGCCGCCAGTTCGGGCGCCCGTTGACGACGGATCAGGCCCGCGCCTTCGGCCTCGACCGCCAGGTGCTGCAGCAGACCATCGCCGAAGCCGCCCTCGACGAGGAGGCGCGGCGGCTTGGGCTTGGCCAGTCCGACGCAGAAACCATGCGCCTGATCTTCACCGATCCCAACTTCAAAGGAGTTTCCGGCGCCTTCGATCCGGTACGCTTCCAGGGCACGATCCGGCAATTCGGATTCACCGAACAGCGTTATATCGCCGACCAACGGCGGGTAGCGTTGCGCCGTCAGATTGCCGGCACGATCACCACCGGTCTCGAACCGCCAAAGGTGCTGATCGAAGCGCTCAGCCGCTACCAAAACGAACAGCGCTCGATCGAATATGCAAAACTCGACGCCGCGCAGGCAGGAACGATCGAACCGCCGTCGCCGGAGGCGCTGGCTGGCTACTTCGACGACCACAAGATCCAATTCCGCGCACCCGAATATCGCAAGATATCCTTTGTTGTGGTGACGCCGGAAGACATCGGCAAATGGTCTGAGGTCTCCGACGAGGATGCCAGGAAGGTTTTCGAATTGCGTCGCGACAAGCTCGGAACGCCGGAGCAGCGCGAGGTCGCGCAGATCGTATTTCCGAATGTGGAAGAAGCGCTTGCCGCGCGCAATCGCATTGCATCCGGGTTGTCGTTTGACGATCTCGCGAAAGAACGCGGGCTCAATCCGACTGACGTCGACCTCGGCATGGTCGCGAAATCCGCGATCATCGATGCCCCGATCGCGGATGCCGTCTTTTCGCTGCCCTCCGGCGAGGTGAGCCAGCCGGTACAAGGCCGGTTCGGCGTTGTCCTGGTCAAGATCGGCAAGATCGAACCCGGAATGGAGCCCGCATATGCAGACGTCGCCGCAAATCTGAAGAAGGAAATTGCCATCGAACGAGCGCGCAACTCCGTCGCCGCGCTGCGCGACAAGATGGAAGACGAGCGCGGGGGTGGCGCAAGCGTGGTCGAGGCGGCGCAGAAACTCGGGCTCACCGCGGTCACCATCGATGCCGTCGATCGCTCCGGCCGCCTCCCCAATGGCCAGCCGGCGGCGAACATCCCGCGCGGTCTCGATGTGGTCTCGCAAGCTTTCACCAGCGATGTCGGCGTCGACAACGATCCGATCCAGTTCAATGCGGGCTATGTCTGGTACGACGTTCTGGGCATCACCCCATCGCGCGAACGCAGCCTCGATGAGGTCAAGGACCAGGTCGAGGCACGATGGCACAGCGACCAGATCGCCAGCCGGCTGCGGGCCAAGGCGACCGAGATGGTTCAAAAACTCGATCAAGGCGGCAAACTCGCGGACGAGGCGGCAAATGCGGGATTGAAGGTCGAAACCGTCACCGGCTTGAGGCGCGATGCCTCGGTGCCCGGCCTGCCCGCCAGCCTGATCGAGGCGGCGTTTCGTACCGCCAAGGATGGCGTTGGACAGACGGCCGGTTCGGGCGCCAGCGAATCGATCGTGTTCCGCGTGACCGATGTCAGCATGCCGCCACTCGACCTTGCCTCGGAAGAGGCGAAGAAGTTGAAGGAGAACCTTCAGCGCGGGCTGACCGACGAACAGGTCGGCCAGTACGTCACGAAGCTCGAAACCGAAATTGGCACGTCGATCAATCAGGAAGCCTTCGCGCAGGTGACCGGCGCCAACAACAACAACAACGACAACAACTGATGCGGAGATGAAAGCGCGAAGGCACGTCGCAAAGCGCGCCTTTGCCCATCTTACGATTTTGAAAGTACGCGATTTTGAAAGTACGCGATGGACGACTTTAAATCTATCATCGGAAAAGTCGCCACCGGCGCAACATTGTCACGCGACGAAGCTGCCTCCGCCTTCGACAGCATGATGTCCGGCGAGGCCACGCCCTCGCAGATGGGCGGCTTGCTGATGGCGCTCCGGGTGCGCGGCGAAACCGTCGATGAGATCACCGGCGCGGTCTTGGCGATGCGCGCCAAGATGCTGCGCGTCACCGCTCCCGCCGATGCCGTCGACGTGGTCGGCACCGGCGGCGACGGTTCCGGCTCGGTCAACGTGTCGACCTGCGCGTCATTCATCGTGGCCGGCGCCGGCGTGCCCGTCGCCAAGCACGGCAACCGCGCGCTGTCCTCGCGCTCGGGCGCCGCTGACGTGCTGGCTTCGCTCGGGGTCAAGATCGACATCAAGCCCGAGCACGTCGGTCGCTGCATCGCGGAGGCTGGTATCGGCTTCATGTTCGCGCCGTCGCACCACCCCGCGACGAAGAACGTCGGCCCAACCCGCGTCGAACTGGCCACCCGCACCATCTTCAATCTGCTGGGACCGTTGTCGAACCCGGCCGGCGTCAAACGGCAATTAGTCGGGGTATTTTCGCGGCAATGGGTGCAGCCGCTGGCGCAGGTGCTGAAGAACCTCGGTGCTGAAGCTGCCTGGGTGGTGCACGGCTCCGACGGCCTCGATGAAATCACCCTCACTGGCCCGACCTTCGTCGCCGCGCTCGAGAACGGCAACATCCGCAGCTTTGAGGTGACGCCGGAGCAAGCAGGACTCTCGTGCGTCGGCGGCGATGCGCTGAAAGGCGGCGATGCAGGTGCCAATGCGATCGCGCTGCAAAGCGTGCTTGACGGAATGCCGAGCCCTTTTCGCGATGTCGCATTACTGAACGCCGCGGCGGCGCTGGTCGTGGCCGGCCGTGCCCGGACTCTCAAGGACGGCGTGGCGCTCGGCACACAATCGCTCGACAGCGGTGCGGCGGCCGCGCGGCTGAAGCGTCTGGTCGCAGTCTCCAATAGCTGACCGCGGGAGGCTTGCGATGTCCGACATCCTGACCAAGATCGAAGCGTACAAGCGGAAGGAGATCGCCGCTGCCAAGCGCGCGCATCCGCTTTCAAGCGTTGAAGCCCTGGCGAAGACGGCGCCCGCGCCGCGCGGCTTCATCCGGACGCTCCGCGAGAAGCACGCCCAAGGCCGCTACGCGCTGATTGCCGAAGTGAAGAAAGCCTCGCCCTCCAAGGGGCTCATTCGCGCCGACTTCGATCCGCCAGCCCTTGCCAGGGCCTATGAGGCCGGCGGCGCCGCATGCCTTTCGGTGCTGACCGACACGCCGTCGTTTCAGGGCCATCTCGATTTCATGGTGGCGGCCCGCGCGGCCACCGCCTTGCCGGTACTGCGCAAGGATTTCATCTACGACACCTATCAGGTGGTCGAAGCCCGCGCCTTTGGTGCCGACTGCATCCTGATCATCATGGCGGCGCTCGACGACGCTGCGGCGAAAGAGATCGAGGACGCCGCTATGGCGCACGGCATGGACGTCCTGATCGAAATCCACGACAATGCCGAACTGGATCGTGCGCTCAAACTCCGCTCGCCGATGATAGGCATCAACAACCGCAATCTTCGCACCTTCGAGACCTCGCTTGCGACCAGCGAGGTACTGGCGCCGCTGATCCCCAAGGATCGCCTGATGGTCGGTGAAAGTGGCATCTTCGCGCCCGACGATCTCGCACGGCTTGCGCGTGTCGGCATCGCGACGTTTCTCGTCGGCGAAAGCCTGATGCGGCAAATCGATGTGGCAGCCGCGACCCGCGCGCTGCTGTCGCGCGGCGACGGCTCGCGCACGACCGGGACAGGCTGACGCATGGCACGCAAATCTTCCGAACACCGACCCGCCCTCACCCACATCGACACCAAGGGCGAAGCACGGATGGTGGACGTCTCCGCCAAGCCCGCGACCGAACGCATAGCGGTTGCGGAAGGCCGCGTCGTCATGAGCAAAGCGACACTCGATCTGATCGTGAGCGGCAATGCCAAAAAAGGTGACGTGCTGGGCACCGCGCGCCTCGCCGGCATCATGGCGGCGAAGCGCACGTCGGATCTGATCCCGCTATGCCATCCGCTGGCCCTGTCGAAGGTCACGCTGGATATCACGACCGATAAAAAGCTGCCCGGCTGCATCGTGCGCGCCACCGTCAAAGTCACCGGCCCAACCGGCGTGGAGATGGAGGCGCTGACCGCGGTGTCGGTTGCCTGCCTTACGATCTACGACATGATCAAAGCGGTCGAGCGCGGCGTCCGCATCGAAGGCATCCACCTAGTCGAGAAAACGGGCGGCAAGTCCGGACACTATCGCGCCGAAGATTGACCTTCCTCAAAAACAATGTTCGGAAACGGGTTGACCATTCTTTAACCTAAATTCCTAACGCCGCTTCCATCTAAATCCCGTACCAATTTGCCCGGCCGGGGCATAAAAAGCTGTTCTGGCGTTCAGAGCTGGCAGCGATTAACTCATGACGGCAAACGGTACCGGCTACTTCAATAGCAAGGCCCTGGTCCGCGGCAGTCCCATTCGCTGGCTCATGCTTGGTGGCATATCCCTGATTGCGGCGACCGCGATCGGGACCGCGGCCATGGTCTACGATTTCCGCGAGCGCGCGCTGAACAGCACCGAGCGCGAACTGGAAAACACCGTATTGTTGCTGGCCCGCCACTTCGATGAGAAATTCGAAGATTTCGCAACCGTTCAAACAGACATCGTTACCCCAATCGAGAAGAACGGAATTACGTCGCCTGACAGTTTCAGGAATCAAATGGCGACCCTGGAAATGCACGAAGTCTTGAGAGCCAAGGTCGGTGAACGTTTCGATGCCGCGAGTGCCAATGTGTTCGATTCCGAGGGAACGCTGATCAATTCGTCAGAAGTCTGGCCAGTTCCGGACGTCAAAATTGACGATCGCGGCTTCTTCAAAGCGTTCAAATCGGGAACTGCCGCGACCGATTTGATCGAACTGGTGCTCGGTCGTTTGTCCGGTGTCCGGGAAACCATCATCGCCCACAAGGTAACGGGGCCGACGGGCGAGTTTCTCGGCGTCGTCAACAGAGTGGTCACGCCCGAAAGATTCGAAAAATACTTCGCGTCCGTCGCACTTGGCGAGGGCGCGGCGATTTCCATGTATCATCGTGACGGAACGCTGCTGGCGCGTTATCCGCACATCGATGCAATGATCGGGTCGAAGATCGGCGCCAGTCCCGTCTTTCAGATCATATCGAAGTCAGACCACGGGACAGCCCGCCAGACCAGCCCCATCGACGGCCAGGACCGGCTGGCTTCCGGTCGAAGCTTGAACAATTTTCCGATTAAAATTGTCGCGAGCACGACGGTATCAGCGGCGCTGGCCGATTGGCGGCAGCAAACGCGGTTCTTGATCGCTGCGGGCGGACTCTCCGTGCTTGTCATCGCCGTTTTCTTGTTTTTTGTGGTTCGCAGTTTGTCGCAACAACATCAGGCGTCACAGCAGCGGCTGAGGCTGGAAAAGCAGCGGCTGGACACCGCGGTCAACAATATGAGCCAAGGCCTGTTGCTGTTCGATTCATCGCAGCAGCTCGTGGTCTGCAATCAGCGCTACCTCACAATGTACGGCTTGTCGCCGGAGGTTCTCAAACCGGGTTGCAGCTTCCGCGACGTCGTTGCGCACCGCAAAGCCACCGGATCGCTGGTCGGCGACCCGGACGAACATTACGCGCGCGTGCTGCGCGAGGTCGGGCTGCGACAAACCATGTTCATCGAGACTCCCGACGGGCGTTCAATCCAGATCATGAACGAACCCCTGGCGGACGGCGGCTGGGTGGCGACCCACGAGGACATCACCGAGCGCAGGCACGCCGAGGCCCAGATTGCCCATCTGGCGCATTACGATGCGCTGACCGATCTGCCGAACCGGGTGCTGTTTCGCGAACAACTCGAACGGGAGCTCAAGAAGATCGTTCGTGGCGGGCAATTTGCGGTGCTTTACATCGATATCGATGAATTCAAGAGCGTCAACAATTCGCTCGGGCATCCGGTCGGCGACGAACTGTTGAAATCTGTCGCCGCCCGGCTGCGCAACTGCGTCAGGGAAACCGATTTCGTCGCCCGTTTGGGCGGTGACGAGTTTGCGGTTGTTCAAACCGACATCGAACATACCGCCGATGTCACCGACCTCGTGACCCGAATCTACCGGGCGATCCGCCAGCCCTACAAATGCCTCGGTCATCAGCTGACCACCGACGCCAGCATCGGCATTGCACTCGCCCCCGGCGACGGCACCGATCTCGACCAACTCTTGAAGAATGCCGATTTGGCCATGTATGGCGCCAAGGCCGACGGCCGCCGGACCTATCGCTTCTTCGAGGCCGGCATGGATCTGCGCGTGACGGCGCGTCGCACGCTGGAAGTCGATCTGCGCAAGGCCATCCTCGACGGCGGCTTCGAGGTTCACTACCAGCCCGTCGTCGACCTGCAAAGCAACGAAGTGACCGGCTGCGAGGCGCTGCTGCGCTGGCGGCATCCGCAACGCGGCATGATTTCGCCCGCCGAGTTCATTCCCCTCGCCGAAGAGACCGGCCTGATCAACCAGCTTGGCGAATGGGTGCTGACCACCGCCTGCGCCGAGGCTGCATCCTGGCCGGAACACATCAAGATCGCGGTCAACGTTTCGCCGGTTCAGTTCAAGACCCATACCTTGGCCCTGAAAGTCGCAGGCGCACTTGCCGCGTCCGGTCTGGCTCCCAACCGGCTGGAACTGGAGATCACCGAGGCGGTGCTCATTCGCGATGACGAATCCGCCCTCGCCATGCTGCATCAATTGCGTGCGATCGGGGTACGAATCGCGCTCGACGATTTCGGCACCGGCTATTCCTCGCTGAGTTACTTGCAGCGTTTTCCGTTCGACAGGATCAAGATCGACCGCAGCTTCGTCAACGATATCACGGAGCCCGGCGGGTCGTCGTACATCGTGCAGGCGGTGATGAACATCGCCGCGGCGCGCCACATGACGACAACCGCCGAGGGCGTCGAGACCAAACAGCAGCAGGAATTGCTTCGTACGCTCGGCTGCGCCGAAATGCAGGGCTATCTGTTCAGCCCGCCGAAGCCGGCCGCAGAGATCAAGCGGTTGTTTCTCTCATACCCCCAAAGATCAACAGCCGTAGCCTGAGCCTCAACCGCCTCGGGACGGCTTCTGGCCGCCGCAATCCGGATCGGCTATTTTCGGGATGGCGTGTAAGCTCTGGACGCGATACGCGCTGGGCATAACAAATCAAACGTGCATCCCGGGAGGACACCATGAACGACGCGACCCCCATCCGGCCGGCGGCGGCCTCCCAGCTCGGCGCACGTGCAGAAGAATTCCAAAATCTTCACGAACTGGTCCGCAAGGCGCGGGCCAACCTCAACCAGAATGCCTGGGACTATATCGTCGGCGGCACGGAGACCGAGACCACCTTGCGCCGCAACCGCATGGCGCTGGACGAGATTGCATTCCGGCCGCGCGTGCTGCGCAACGTCGCCCAAATCGACACCTCCGTCGAGCTGTTCGGTCGCAAATTGCGTCTGCCCGTCATGCTTGCGCCGGTCGGCGCGCTCGAGATTTTCGATCCCGGCGCCGGTGTGAGCGTGGCGCGCGGAGCTGGCACTTTCGGTGCCGCCCATATGCTGAGCTCGGTGTCCGAGCCCGGCCTGGAGAAAGTCGCCGAGGCGGCCCCTGAGGCTCTACGGATTTATCAGCTGTATGTCCGTGGCGACGATGCCTTCGTCGAGGACCAGGTGAGACGGGCGCTGGCCAACGGTTACACTGCCTTTTGCCTGACCGTCGACACGGCGCATTACAGCCGCCGCGAACGCGATCTCGCCAAGCGTTATGTCCGCGCCAACCGTGCGCGCGTCAGCGGCGGTGAGTTCCAGATGGGGCTGGAGTGGCGCACCGTCAAATTGATCAAGGACAAGTACAAGATTCCGCTGGTGCTCAAGGGCATCGCCACCGCGGAGGATGCGGCTATCGCGCTCGACCACGGGGTCGAGTGGATCTATGTGTCCAATCACGGCGGACGACAGCTCGACCACGGCCGCGGCACGATGCAGGTCCTGCCGGAAATCGCCGCCGCCGTCGCCGGCCGCGCTCGGATCATGGTCGATGGTTCGTTCTGCCGCGGCACCGATATCGTGAAAGCAATCGCCGCCGGCGCCGATCTCGTCGGTATCGGTCGCCTGCAATGCTGGGCGCTCGCGGCTGCCGGCGAAGCCGGGATCGTACGCCTGCTGGAGTTGCTTGAAGACGAAGTGATCCGGTGCTTGGGATTGCTCGGCGCCAGGAATTTTGCCGAACTCAACACATCCTATCTGCACGCGGTGACGCCGACCAACCTGCCCCACGTCTTGAGCGCTTTCCCGCTGCTGGACATCGAGCCGTATCGGTATTGAAAGCAAGGCTTTCCGCGTTGTGCAATCCGATCTCGGGACAAGTGGCGGTTTACCTTCCTGATTAACATTACGCCTTAACTAACAGTTAATTATGCATTTGCGGGCCCGACAGGCCGGGCTTAGCGTGCTTGGAGTGCCGCTCAGTAACCAACGAATTGGTCCGTGCCATGACATATAGAGTGTATGGGGCGTTTATCGCGTCTCTTGGCCTAGTAACGCTGATGCTTGCCGCGAACGAGACATTCGCCGGGTCGGGAGCTGTGCATCGCGGAAGGTTTACTTCGACGCATTCGATTTCCCATCCGTCGATCGCCCAATCGCTCCGGCGTCACCGGAGAAATAATGTAGGGACCCTTTGGCCGGCAGAAGGGGGCTTCTTCTATGGGCCATCGAACGGCGAACCCTTGGTAGACGATACGCAACCAATACCAGGCGATATCCAGAACACGAATAGGTATGATGCTCCCTGGGATTGGGCACATCGATATCCGCCGGTTGTCGCACCCTCTGAACGACCATATGTGCCGAGTTGCCCCGTGGAGACCGCAACGGTTCCTGGTGGGCATGACGGCAAAGAGCAAACCGTAAGTGTCATGCGGTGCTACTGATAAGGGCCTCAAGACGCGATTAGACGTCGGTTGAAAGAGAGAAGCGCTCTCCGTTGACGGCCTCACCCATTCATCTCTGTGTGAAGAGTCCGCCTCGTGCCACCTTTCGGAACCTGATGCCAGGTTCTGCAAATTGGGTCCAACCGGACATCCCCTACGCGGTTGCTCCCCAGCTACGTTTTTCGTAAACCGCCGCGATGACCCGTCCTCTCCTTTCCCCTGGCGCCGCCGACGCGCTGTTGTTCGATCTCGGCCGCGTGGTGCTCGACATCGACTTCCACCGGACGCTTGTGTGCTGGGCCGGTCATGCCGGCTGCGAGCCTGCGCAGTTGGTCGGACGATTTTCCAACGACGAAACCTACAGGCGCCACGAGCGGGGCGAGATCAGCGACGCCGAGTTCTTTGCTCGGCTTCGTACCTCGCTCGGCATCAAGCTGTCCGATGCCCAGTTCATGGAGGGCTGGAACGCGATCTTTGCCGGCGAAATGCCTGGCATCGCTGAGCATCTCACACGTGCCGCCAAGCACGTGCCGCTTTACGCTTTCTCCAATACCAACGGCGCCCACGCCGAGCATTTCTCGCAACACTTTGCTGGTGTGCTCAGCCATTTCCGCGCAATCTTTTTATCGTCCACGATTGGACTTCGGAAACCGGACGGCGAAGCCTATGATCATGTGGTGAAGGCAATTGGCGTGCCCGCTTCCCGCATCGTGTTTTTCGACGATCTCGCCGAGAACATCGAGGGTGCGCGGGCGCGCGGCCTCACCGCCGTTCACGTAACCTCGCCAGAAGACGTGGCGGACGCCCTCGCCGCACTCGGGCTTTAGGAGTTTTCGCCGTGGCATTGATGCCGGTTACTGAGGCGCTATCCGCGGTTCTCGACGGCGCCGAGCCGTTACCTGAGGAAATGGTCGCGCTCGATGCCGCCTACCACCGCGTGCTCGCCCGCGAGCTCGCCGCGTTGCGCACCCAACCGCCGCAGGCGATGTCGGCGATGGACGGCTATGCGGTGCGCGCGGTCGACGCCGACCACGTGGCGGCGCGGCTCAAGGTAATCGGCGAGGTCGCGGCGGGCCGGCCGTTCGACGGAAGGGTTGGTGCCGGCGAAGCGGTGCGGATTTTTACAGGCGGGGTCATCCCCGAAGGCGCCGACGCCGTCATCATCCAGGAAGATACCGTCATAGAAAGCGGCGGCATCACCATCACCGAAGCCGTGATCCCGGGACGGCATATCCGCCCCGCCGGCGTCGACTTTCGCCAAGGCGATGTTCTGCTCGCCCGGGGCACGCGCCTCACCGACCGCGATCTGTCGCTCGCCGCGGGCATGAATTACCCTGAGCTTGCCGTTCACCGCCGGCCGAAGGTCGCGGTACTCGCCACCGGCGACGAATTGGTGATGCCAGGCTCGACGCCCGGGCCCGGACAGATCGTCTATTCCAACGGCTATGCACTGCGCGCGCTGGCCCGTGCCGAAGGCGCCGAGACCATCGATCTCGGCATTGCCGCCGACACCGTCGAGGCCACCACGCAAGGCATCCGCCGCGCCCGCGACTGTGGCGCCGACATTCTCATCACCACCGGCGGGGCCTCGGTCGGCGACCACGATCTTGTCAAACAATCGCTGGAAGCCGAAGGCGTCGCGATGGCGTTCTGGCGAATTGCAATGCGGCCGGGCAAGCCCCTGATGCACGGGCGGCTCGGCGCCATGCGGGTGATCGGCCTGCCCGGCAATCCGGTCTCATCCTATGTCTGCGGCTTCCTGTTCCTGGCGCCGTTGATTCGGAAATTGTCGGGGCGCACCGCGATCCACCATGCCCGAGGGATGGCTCTGCTCGGGCGCGATCTCGCCGCCAACGACCTCCGCGAAGACTATCTGCGCGCCCGTCTTGAGACCCGCGCCGACGGCGTCCTGATCGCCACCCCGGTCAACCATCAGGATAGTTCGCTGCTCGGAAATCTCGCTGCCGCGCGGGCGCTTGTGATCCGTGCCCCCCTTGCGCCGGCCGCTCTCGCGGGCTCGGCTTGCGACATCCTCCGGCTGCCTGCCTGACCCCTCAAGGCATCGGTTTCGCCCAGACTTGTCTCGTTGCGGAGCCCCGTTCGTTGACGAGAAATTAAGTGGTTGCGGAACACATATGGAACATATAGTGTTCGTTCATGATTTGTTTCGAGTTTGACGCCATAGATTGAATCCCGGATCGGAATCGAACGGCGCCATCGAACTTGAGATCGCAATTTGGGGATTGGTCGAGATGCTCACGCGCAAACAATATGAACTGCTGCAATTCATCAGCGAACGGTTGAAGGAATCCGGTGTTCCGCCTTCCTTTGACGAGATGAAGGATGCGCTCGATCTGCGCTCGAAGTCCGGTATCCACCGCCTCATCACCGCCCTCGAAGAGCGTGGCTTCATTCGCCGCCTGCCCAACCGCGCCCGCGCCATCGAGGTCATCAAGTTGCCGGAGCTTTCCACAGGCGGAAACGGCAATGGCCGCCGCGGGTTTACGCCCAGTGTCATCGAAGGCACCCTCGGCAAGGTGCGCAGCTCTGGCGGCAGCTCCGAGGACGATGGCAACCGTCCGGTCGCCGTCCCGGTGATGGGCCGCATCGCCGCCGGCACGCCGATCGAGGCGTTGCAGACCCGCAGTCACACCATCAGCGTGCCGCCGGACATGCTTGGTTCCGGCGAACACTATGCCCTCGAAGTGCGCGGCGATTCCATGGTGGATGCCGGGATCCTCGACGGCGATATGGCGCTGATCCAGCGCAACGAGACCGCCGACACCGGCGATATTGTGGTGGCCTTGATCGACGACGAGGAAGCCACGCTGAAACGCTTCCGCCGCCGCGGCGCCTCGATCGCGCTGGAACCAGCCAACGCGTCTTATGAAGTTCGCATCCTGCCGCCGAACCGAGTGAAGATTCAGGGTCGGTTGATCGGGCTGTATCGGAAGTATTGATTTAAGCCCGCATAGCTGTTCGCACCATCATCACCTCCGCGGTCATATCGCGCGAAAGCGGGGCAAGCCGTATTCCGCGACCTTCGTGAAAGATCGGAACGGCGGCGTTTGCTGGACCGCCCGCTTTCGCGGGTGGTAACAGAAAAACTCACTCCTCCGACTGCAAATCGGCTTCCGATGGCGTCGCATCTACCGCGCGCGGCGCCGCGGCGGGACGGGGCGCAAGGGTGGTATCGGCGGCCTCGGCATCGCCTCCGACCGCCGGCGACCATGGCCGATCGAGGCCTCTTGGCTTGATCGCATCCACTGCAAATCCCTCACGGGTTCGCCGCAAGGCCATCGTGCCCTGCCGTCGCAGACGTTCCCGATCGATCACCATCGCCCGGCATGCCGGCGGCGCCTGTCTCGCCGTCACCAACAACGCCGCCTGCTCGCAATCGTCACCGAGCGCGTCGGGCTTTTGCGCCAGCGCGATGAACCCACCGCCGACCATTTGCGTGACACAACCCGCCTCGTCACATGAGACGCCCTCACCAAGCGAAGCGTCCGCAGGCGACCGCGCGTCGGCATCGGCGGCCAGCCATTCCTTCAGCAGAAAGGCGTCCTTGGCGCTCCGCATCAGATGCAACCGTCCGTCGCTGCCCCGGACGCCGACATTGTGACCGTCACCGGAAATCAGGATATCCGGCTGCGGCACCGCCAGCGCCCACAAGACGGAAAACATCAAAACAACCGCGCCCGACCAGCGCAACGGCGTCCGCAACAGCCCGAGCAAAACGATCCCCGCGCTCGACGCGATCAGCGGGCCGATCCCGAATGCCGCCATACGGCCGATGGCACCGGGAAGTGCCGCGACCCATTCCGTCACCACGATCATCCAGTCGATCCCGAGGCCCATGAGCCACCAGAACACGCCGTCGAAGCCGAACGGCATCGCGGCGAGGCCGAGCAGGCCCGCCGGCATCACCAGCGCCGATACCACGGGCATCGCCGCCAGATTGGCAAGGACGCCGTACGGCGTCACCCGATGGAAATGGAAGGCGGCATAGGGCGTCGTCGCCAGCCCCGCCACCAGCGAGGCCAGCGTCAGCATCATGATCTCGCGGCCGCCCCATGACGCCACCTTTGCGGTGAAAGAGTTGTCGGGCGAGGCAAACAAACGCGGCATGCCGATCTGCATCAACGCCACCAATCCGAGGGTAGCCGCAAACGACATCTGGAAGGCTGGATGTAGGTAGATAATTTGCCTATTAGGCCAACGGCTTAACTAGCCGCCTTATCTCCACTCCGGGACTTTTTCCGGGAGTTTCGGCCATTGGCGAGATTTTCGACCGCTTCGGCAACGTCTTCATCAAGAACGTGAGCATAACGCAACGTGCTTTTTATATCGCGATGATTGAGCGCCTTTTGCACTAACTTCAAATTGCCAGTCTCCCGCAACAGCTTCGTCCCGAAGTCGTGCCGGTAATCGTGGAACCGAAAATCCGTCACACCAGCGGACGCGCGCATTCGCTGCCACGCCGACTTGGTGCCGTTGTACGTGATGGGATAGCGCTGGCCCCTCACCCGCCCCAGACGCTTGTTGCCGTAGATTGCGACGTAGGTAAACACGAACTCCGCGTGCTGGCCCTGTAGTGGGAACAGGATTTCCCGGACGCTGTCCGTGATCGGGAACACTATCCGCCGCCCGCCCTTACCAAGGCGAATGATCTGGCGCGTGCCGAAATTCACCTCTGACCAGCGCAGCGTCACGCATTCCTTTAGCCTCATACCACTAACACGCACAAACTCGAAAAACGGTTCGTAGTCGTTGCGCATCGCCTCATCGAGTGCCGTTGCTTCGTCGTCCTGCAACTCACGGACACGTTCCACTGGCTCGTCCAGCAACAAATCATCCCATTTCGGTTCGTTTTCGAATACCGCGCCCTCTGCCTTTGCGAACGTAAACAACCTCTGTAACACCTTCGTGGTTGAACGGTTGACGGTCGCGTTGGCAATCAGAGGCGCATTCTCTTGATCTTTACGCCTAGACACCTTTTGACCTCGACGCCACGCCACTAGCTTCGACGTTTTTGCATGATTGATATCGGTGAGCGGCGTTCCCACGTTAAAATACTTCACCAACCGTGCAAGGTTTGTTTCGGTTGCGATAGGGTCCGCGTCATATTGCCCTTGTTCGTTATATAATCGGGCAGCAACATCATCGATTAGAAGCGACGTGCGCGACCGCCTCATCGCCTTTACTTGCGCTTTGGCTTTCTCTCGTTCTAACGATTCGAACTTGTCCGCCTCTCGTTTAGACGTGCATCCCGTTGAGCCATGAAACCGATGGCCGCCAACTTGGAAGTCGAAGTGATAGTACGGCGATTTGTCGCCGGGCTTATAGACGGACAATCAAACCTCCTACGCGCATCAATGAAATCCTGTAAATCGACGGGATGGATTCTTCGCTGTAACCGTTGACGCCCTGCCCCCGTTACGATGTACGCGAGTTCACCGCTATTGATGTGTTTAACTACCGTTCGCTTGCACACGCCCAAATCAAGCGCGGCTTCATAAAGCGTTAAAAGTCGTTGGTTGTCGTTGGCAGCAATCAAAGTGTCTGTCATATTGTCCATATTGTTGAGAGTCAACCAAAAAGTCACACCTTCAGAGGGTCGGAACGTTGGTCTTACCTAAGCAAGTACGTGCAGCCCGTGCCATTTTGGGCTGGTCGCAAACAAAACTGGCCACGGCGGCATCTGTTGGCTTATCGACCGTGAAGAATTTCGAAAGCGAGTTACGCGAAACGACAGCAGCTAACCTCAATGCCATGCGCCGCGCGCTGGAAGATGCTGGCGTTGAGTTCATCCCGGCCAGGAGCGGCAAGGGCGTTGGTGTGCGGTTGGGGGACGACAAGTGAATACGCGGCCAATGACCAACGCGGAGAAGTCGCTACTGATATTTTTCGGTGGGGGCCTATTGGCATGGTTCTTTACTGCTCTTGTTGATTCAAAATCTGGCGAGCAATCCGCTGCACTTGGGGCAGTCGTCGGCGGCATCATTGGTGCAGGCGGGGCCGTATTCGCCGTCTATCTCGCCATCACTCGCCAACGAGGCGAAGACGGAATGAAGGTTCGCACCGCCGTGCGAACAGAAGTAACGACCTACACAAAATACGTCATTGGCACCTTGAAGCTTTGTCAACAAATCGCCAACGGTATTTCGATCCCAATGTCGGAGGCTGAGTACGTCGGAAGGGCTCTTATTCCACCGATCATATTCCCTGCCGTGGCGGACCGCGTTGCACTCCTGCCGTATCCGCAAGCGACTATCGAGTTTTATATGCGAGTAGAAGAGGCGAAGGCGAACCTTTCTGCGATGCGCATGAAAGTTCAGGGTCTTACACAGGCGCAATCCGCTTTCCAAACTATTCAACCAGCACAGGCCGAGACGGTCGCGGACTCTTTGATAACAGCCTTGCAGGTCGCGCGGGTCATCGTTGCAGATGATGACCCCACACGAAGCGCCTTTGACTTGGCGGCACAGAAATGTTTCGTCAACGAGATCGATGCGGCGCTAGCATCAGCGCAGGTTACTTTCCCCAGCGCAGAATCGTTCAGGACATAGTAGGTCGGCGCGCGCGCTAGTTGAGAAGAGGATAGACACTTCATGTCAGTTCTTGTTTGGATTCGGGACAATTACAACGAATTTAAGGAGCTTGCCGGTCCGATAGCGACAGTCACCGCCGCCTTTGCGGCCCTTTCCGTCACTTCATATTTTGCGCGACACCAAAAAACTATTGCCGCCGAGCAAGCACACGTCGCGAAAGAAAAGCTACGCTATGATCTTTTCGACAGACGCTTAGAAATTTTCAGTAGCATTTTTGCCATGTACCACGCGATCATTGGGTGGGAAGCAACACCCGAGCAAGTCGCAGCGAGAGACAGATTTTTCAAAGCCTATCAAGAGTCGGGATTTTTGTTCAAAGAGCAGTCAGGTATTCAAAAGCTGCTTGGTGAATTGAATGCGGACGCGCAAAAGGTGATAGGGTTTAAGGAATTGAAAAGCGATCTGTCGCAAGCAGACAGAGTTTTGTATCTAAAAACGTTCAACGAAGTGCAGGATATACATCTGAACAAGTTTCCGGCCGGGCTGGAGAAACTGCGCTTGGCGATGGCAGATTACCTGAACTTCCACTTCATCTAGATGCGCTTGTTGCAGGATTACATGAATTCCGCAAAATAATTGTCTTCCTTCTCTTCCGGCACCTTCATCTTCGACCGCTCGCTAGGGCCAAATCCCAACTTCGATAGTGTGGATACCAGCAAAGACCGCGCTGGGTTGTCGATTTTGCCGCTTCGCTGTTGAGCCATCAGGCTCGCCGCAATCTCAACCATGAAGGCGTCAGCGGTCGTCAGCCAAAAGCCTTCCCGTTGCATTTCCTTCCAAGCCGCGTTCTCTTTCGGGGTCAGCGCGGCCGGTGGAGCGCCCAGCAATGTCGTCGGGCGCGGCTCACCCTCGCGTTCTCGCGCTCGTTCCGGGTGTTTTTTAAAAGCGCCACGCAATTCCAAGATTGCGGTTGGTGTACTAGTTCTAGTCATAAAATCTCGAATCTTGAGAATGGAGACGTGTAAGTTTCAATATGTCCCGGTGCAAGCCCCTCACGCTGGAGGGAATAGACGCCCGGTGGTGCTGGCGCGTGCATCCGTCAACACGCGCCGCGCAACAGTGTTAGGTGCTGATCTTCAACAGCTTCAACGCATCGGTATCGCAAACCCCGCCGCCTGTGCGGCGATAGCCATAAAACAATACGTTCGGCTTGCTGCTAAAAGGATCACGCAACCAACGCACGCCGGGTTTATCGGCAATCACATAGGCCGATTTCCAGTTCGCGAACGCGATGGGGAAGGCATTGCCAGCAACACCGGGCATGTCCTCACTGAAATAAACGGGCCGTCCCAAAAGCGTAGGGGGCAAATCTGCCGCGATAAAATCGCGCCAGATGTATCGCCCGTTACCGTCCTTGAGGCTATCGACCTGACTAGCCGTTGCAGACGACATTAGCCAAGAAGCGTTTGCACGATGCGGCGCGCGCATCGTCCAAAAGAGCGACTTGAGTCCATCAAAAGTTACTTCACTAGCAGAACCAGAAACGACCAACTGAATCTTCTTGTAGTCGCGCGTGAAGTCCGCCGCAGTGTCAGTCGGAATCGTCATGAAACCCTGAGGCTGTCCGACGCCTGTACCGTTTACGAAGGCCGTGCCTTCGCTGCGCGCAAACCTGTCGGTGACTCGTTCGGTAACGAAGCCAGCCATATCGAACCGGCTGTCATCGAGCAGACGCTGAGTCACCGGCTGTAACGCATAGAGTTCGTTCACCGGAATGTTCAACAGGCCAAGCGTTGGCGTTGTCGTGGCAGGCCGTACAGTGTTCTCGCCAACCCAAGTCGCGGATGCGTCGCCGATCTGCAACGGCTCGCTGTACGAGTCAAAGCTACCGACTTCGACAACCCGGCAAATCTGGCGGATCGGCGACGAATCATACAGACGCCGGTTAATGTCGGCGCTTAGCTGCGAAGTTACTCCGTACCCTCCGTCCGGGTCTGAGCCGGCTGACATGGTTTTGATTTCGGTGCCGTACCGCGCGTAATCCGAAAGCGCCTTCTTTTCGGCGGCAATATCGTTGTTGTCGTGCGCGGCTTTGAAGTTGTCATTCGCTGCGCCGGGGCGTCCCATCTTGGCTTCGAGCTTTTCGAGCTTTTCAGTAAGCCGCTTCATTTCACCGGCTTGTTTGGTAAACCCGGCCGTGGTCGTTTCGGCAAGAATGCCAACCAACTCTTCAACATCAAAATTATCTTCAATAGTTGCCTGCAATGGCATGTGTGGTCCTTTAGAAAGATTTTTGAATCGCGCGCGAAGCGGCGATTAGTTTTTGGGAAAGTTTAAAGTCGGCAATAAGAACGTCTCGATCTCTAAAAGCCGATTTGCCGAGCGCAATAATGCGTTTGGCGTGTGACCGCGTGACTCCTGCATCGCGCAGAATTTGTTCAATGGCACGCGGTGAATTTTGGTCGAGCGCATCCGGCGCTACCTTAACTGAAATTAATTTGGCGGATGGATTCGCCGGGATAGCGACCGCCGACACTTCGAAAAGTTTTATTTCGTCAAGCTGCCTTATGCCCTTGCTTAACGACGACGCGCTGACAACTCGATAGCCGATTGAAAACGCGAGCGCGCCCGCCTTCATCAAGGCGTAGGCTTCGGCCGCCCGCGCAACTTCAAGAGTCAACTGGCCGTCCATGCGCAAGCCGTGATTATCTTCGACTAGCGATTTGATGACGCCGATGGGCTCCGACATATTATGCGACCACAACAGCGCGGGCTTTGGATTTTCTTGCAGCGATTTCGCGAACGCGCCAGCTTTGATTACGTCGCCAACGGCATCCGGCTTACCGCCAAACGTTGACGCGTAGCAGCTAAACTGTCCGGCTTCGCTGGCGGCCGAAAACTTGACGCCAATAGGAATCGAGAATCGTTTATCGGACATTAGGCGGCAACCGCTGCCGCAATGTTCAAGTCAGCGGCGATATCGAACAGCAATTTGCCACCTATCGACGTGAATTCGTGCGTGGTCGTCGTGCGCCAAGTGTCGGAGTCGTGAGCTTCGAGGTAGGGCCGCTCAACTGGCGGGCCGTCGATGGAAGGCGTCACGATGCAGATGGCTGGCACGGTCTTGTAGACATTGAACCACGAATTATAAGCCCAAGCCGAGTATGGCGTGCGTGCTTGTTCCAGAAAGGTATCAAGAACGCCTTCAATCTGTTCGCCCGCTGGCTTGCCTTCCTCGTCCACCAGCGCGGCATAATGCTTCGCCATGGACGCCGCCGATTCCGGGGTGGCCCCTGCCGCGAGGGCCAACACCAGATAGCTGACGGCCTCTGTAACGCTATTCCAGGTACAGGCCAGGTTGAGGTTATAGGCAACGTCTTTAACGTATTCGAACGGCTCGCCAGTTCTAAGCGCGACAATGCGCGCAATCTTGTTTGTGGTCGCCACGGCGACTCCTTTCTTGAAATAAAATGACCCGGCACGACACGAAGTCATGCCTTCCACTTACTGTCCTTGGCTGACCGTTTGGCTTGCAAGTGGGGGTATAGGGCCAGTGCCAGACCGCTCCAATTGGAAACAGTCTGGCAAGCCGAGGCCGATTAGGCCGCTAATCGTGTTTTCATGGCCCGTTTGTACCTGCTAGCAGATACGGGCAAGCCGTGCCGAGCGACGTACTGCCGGAAATCTGTCGCAGTGTGCATCGCCTCGATTTGCTTAGTAGCCACTTCCAACGCCAGCTTGATAATCACGTTGCCAGCGACGGGCTGCTTGTAGCCTAGCGCGGCGGCAATCTCAGTAAAGCCCGCGTTTTCACAAACCGCCGTCATCAATGGTAGCCACAGCGGCCCGACCACGGCCGCCAAGTCGTCCAATTGATTTTGCGCATCAAGCCGACGTTCCGAAAAATGATCTTCACGGCCTTTGCCTGCGTCCCTGATGATCCTTTCGGAGCGCAAAGATGTGCGCACAGCGCCATCGAAACGCCTAGCAGTGTCCTCGCCGTTCTTGCGAACCCATGTGAGCCCTTTGCGGTCCAATGTTTGGCCTTGATGATAGTAGACCTTGCCGCTGTTGCTTCGGTCAACGTCGTGATCGACGGTAGGTTTCTTTCCGGGACGATGAACCGCCAGTCCCATCGCGTCGGTCCCGGCAATATCGACCAACTCCCTGATGTATTGAACCGTGCCGATGAATTTCTGGCGCTTCACAGCATCAGGTTCGAAGACAGTTCGATGAAGCTGTTCCATCAACGGCCATGACTCCGTCTCTCTGTGGCCGACAACGCTGTTGTCGTTCGCTGCGATAGGCACAGAAAGCTTCGGCTTCTTCTCCTCTTTCAGGACGCTGTAATCGAAGTTTGCCTTGGCTATCGCAGCCCTGCGCTGTTGCTTGGCATCGTCGTCGCCAACAGAGCGAGGCAAGCGCGCTCCGGTCTTGGGCATAGCAGCGTCTTTGATATCGATGGCGTCGAGACGAATAACTTGCGTATCGAGTCCAACTGGGGCGACCGTGTCGGAGTCTACTGTCCGTTTCCCGCCTTCCGCAACGGTTTCCGGCAAATCGTCGTGGTCCGTCTCGTTGTCGTCAACAACATCGTCATCGGCGTCAAAATCGTAATCGCTCAAATACAGGTCTCCCTTTCAATCATAGACAAGCCGTCCGTCGTCCAACGGCGCTTGTTCGTTTGCAAAATGATCCAGTACCTATGCGACGAGAATCGCTAAGGCTGGCAACTTCGTATTGTGGTCATGGCGCACAGGGCTGCGCAGGGCCGGTTCAAAAATTGATTTTTTCAAGTGGATGTGTGTTTACCCAAAAAAGGTAAAAAATGGAAGGATTGCACCACCTATTTTTCGGGGTGACGCAAACCTTCGATCATTAGGCGAATTTCGTATTTCTCAATCGCCCGGCAGACCCAAAACCCGCTACTCCCTCGCCCGCCTCTTCGGTCGCAGCTAGACGGCTAGCCTCGTCCGTCATGGTTCTTCCTTTTGCCGGTGGCAGCGAGCGCCCGGCCCCCACCGGGCGGCGGTGCTTCCACCGCCACGGGGGTTATAGGGGGTG
Organism: uncultured Alphaproteobacteria bacterium; assembly: GCA_963814615.1. Lineage (GTDB taxonomy): Bacteria > Pseudomonadota > Alphaproteobacteria > Rhizobiales > Xanthobacteraceae > Bradyrhizobium. Next base: position 530,980 of record CAWFDN010000003.1, read on the forward strand.
GCAGCACACACGCGGTGGAAGGCGGTGGAAGCTGGTGGAAGCCACCGGTGGAAGATTAGTGAACCGTCGGGTTTTCAACTATTACCAGCCGTGACCGTTGCCGGGATGGCGGACCTTCCGTGATGACCTTTATGCGGCCAGCATCCAAAAGCCGTTGCATGGCAGCGGCCAGCTTCTCCTTACCGTAGCCCTTTGCCTTGGGGTGCTTGGCCATCTTGGCTGGCGCGTAACTGGTACCCGTCACGATACCGACGTTTTGACCCTGTTCCGCAAAAATCGCGAGCAATTCGAGGAACAGCTTATCGACGGCGGCATTCATGATCGTTACGGCCGCCGGGTCTTCCCCATCGTCGGCAACGTACACCCCGTCGTCCCAACGGATTTGGATTTCTTCACCCGTTAAGCCGTAATTGGATTTCATGACTTTCAGCACGCGACGCATCGGCCCGTCAGCCTCCAGATATAGCCGCGACCGAACCGAATTCGACCACGCCGTTGAACCGGACGTACCGGATCGGCTGGTCAAACCGCTCAAAGACGGATGCGACAACAGGACTACTGCGGAATCGTGTTCTAAGGCCAGCGCAGAGAGTTTTTGAACAAACTGGCGCACCTGCACCCGGTTGATTTCATCGCCCGCAAAAACGTCCGCAGAGGGGTCAATGACGATCAAACGCGGCCTGAGTTTTTCGGCTTCCAACTTGAGCTTGGCGAACTGAGCCGTCGTGCCGATCCCCTTGAGACTTTGAGTTGCCAGCGTGGCATCAAGACCGGCCATCGGGATAATCCGCACGCCTTCAAGGTCGGCCAGTTGATGGCCGGTCTTGGCGACTGTGGCGGCAAGCCGCCGATGCAGTTCGTCCGCTTCGTCTTCGGCGGTGTATAAAATGCACGGGCCAGGACCGACGCTTTTGCCGAACCAATCCAACCGCAGTGACGCTGCAACGATCAATTGAAGAGCCGTTTGTGTCTTGCCGCTGCCTCCGTCGCCGGAAAACAAGGTCACATTTCTGTGCGGTATAAAGCCTTCCACAAACCATTCGCGCTTTGGCACCGGCTTGCCTTCCCAATCGCGCGGGTCGATCACGGGAAGCGGGTCCCGCGCCAAATGATCCTTCATGAACGATTTCCAGCTATCGGACATGTCGGGCTTTTCGTCACCGTTCATATTTCTCACGCCTCGTACCTCGCATCATCAATCCAGATGCGCTTGCGGCCTTCGAGGCGTGCCGCCTTCCAAACCGGGCCGTTAGCATCAGAATTGGTCGGCAATAGGTAGGCTTCGTATAGAAGCTGCAACGCATGCGATGAATTGGCCACGACAACGTCGCCTGCATCGCGCAGTTCATGGATTGCGCTGATCTTTATTGGAAGAACGCCGCTAGAATCGCGGAGCCATTGCGACCAATGCTCATTGACGCGCAGCGGTTTGTTTCGTGACTTGTCGTAGATTGCATCTCTGTTGAGAAACCGACCTGCGCCCGTCACACAGCCCCATACGTCGAGCTTCTTCGTATTGGCGCTGTAGCGGAAGGCAATGATATCGACAGTATGTCCCTGTTCGATCACCGGCATGACTATCGCCCGGTGCGGACCGTTCAGGTCGGGGGCGAGCGTGTATTTGTAAATGTGGGAGACTTTGGAGTCCGAAAACCGGCCGCGCATTTCTTTCGCGCTAACGGCATCTTCTGCCCCATTTTCTTCTAGCCAATCATCGACAGCGGGAAAGTCATAGGCGTGCCGCTCGAATAGCAATTTTATATCTTTCATCTTGTTCGTTTGATCTTTCAGTCGCAAAGCTCTGTTTCAAGCGCATCCATGAACGCGTCAAAATTCGTGATGCGCTTTTTGAATCCGACCATCCGAGACGTATCGTTGATGGCTGCAATCCAGCGCGGTGACGCCCAATTAAAATGCGGCTTGAGGGCTTCCCAATCATCATCGGCGAGATCGTCGGCTTGTTCGGCAAGCCGGGATAAGGTTTCGGCTGCTTCTAAATTCCGTTGATCGTCGGGGAATCGGCGGGCGATGATCGTTTTTCGCCAGTCGGCGGTACGTCGCAGGTTTGCTTTTATGGATTGAATGCAGTCTTGTTTGTCGTTCATTTTTCAGATTTCAGATGCGCACAACTGCCCCTGTACGCTTGGGGTCTCTAATACTGTCCTTGGGGGAAGGTTTGGCTTGTAAGTCGGGAAATAGGCCGGGAGAATGAAAGAGGCCGCCAACTGAGGTGGCCTATTGGGGATGGATGATGCGCCTCTTTTTGGTGCTGGTGGTAACCGCGATTGCTCTCGCAGGGTGTGCGGCCCAACCGTTCGGCTATGCTGGCGATCCCTTACCGGGATTTTGGTGGGGCGCGCTTCATGGGTTGATAGCGCCGTTTTCCCTGATCGGATCTTTCTTTGATCCTTCCGTCCGCATCTATGCCACCCCCAACACGGGTTGGTGGTACGATCTTGGATTCGTAATCGGGGTTGGCGCTTTATTCGGCGGCGGCGCGTCCCAATGAATCCAAACTAAATTGCGGCAGTTTCGCCACAGTGCGAACTTTGTTCTCCCCCGGAGAACTAGAGAGCGAATGTCCGGTTTCCGGCATAACCAATTCAGGCCACTAGCAAAATCAAATTAGGCCACTGAGGGTCGAAATAGGCCAGTACCCGAAAGTGCATAGGAACGTTCCGCGAACCATTCCGGGACTTTTTCCGGGACTTTCGGCCCCGCACCCTTCCCTTACGGTCTTTTGTTCGGTTTTCGTGCCGATCTTTGCCCAAACGGAAAACCGAAAAAGTCTAATGTTTTTAAGTAGTTTAGGCGGCCTGAATGGGTCTACCCCGATCAAGCCGTCAAGCTCTGGAAACTCGGATGCACCACCGCCTCCGGCGCGAGCGTAAGCACGATCATCGCCGCCACCGCCAGCGTCCGGAAGGTCACGGCGCGGCGGTCGACCAGAACGGCGATCAGCACCACCGCCGTCATGAAAAACGAGCGCTGGGTCGCGACTTCGGAACCCGACAACAAGAGATAGAACGCGGCGGCAGCAAGCGCCGCGGCCGCCGACCATTTCTTGATTGGAAAGCCGGCCGTCAGCGCCGGGATCAACGCCAGCAGCGCGCGGACCGTGAAGAACATCACGCCGGCCACGACCGCCATGTGGTACCCGGAAATCGAGAGCACGTGCCCGAGCCCGGAAATGAACATCGCATCATTGACTGGCGTGGTGATCGCGTCGCGCCGGCCGGTCAGCAAGGCGGTCGCGATCGCGCGCTTGTCGCCGTCGAGCACGGTCCGTATTCGCGCGTCGATCGCGTCGCGTAACCCTTGCATCAACGCCGCGTAGCGCAGCGACAGGCCGCCGCGCACCGGCGGCTCCACGGTCTTGACGGCGCCGGTCACAAAGCCCGAAGCCCCGATCCCCTGGAAATACATATCGCGGCCAAAATCGTAGCTGCCCGGCCGCAACGGCGCGAGCGGCGGCTGCAGCCGCGCTTTCACCTCGACGAAGCTGCCGACGTCGGGCGCCGTGCCCTTCCGCACCGACAACCGAACCCGCTCCAGTTTGATCTGCGAACGCGGGCTGTCCATTTGCGTGACGCGCAACACGAAGCGGTCGGTGCGTTCGCGCACGTCGCGCGTCTCGACAAAGCCCGACAGCGACACCGCATACATCGGCCGTGCCAATACGCCATGTGCGATCAGCGCGGTTTTCCACGTCGCCGTCGCGAACCCCGCGGCCATAGCTGCGACCATCACGGCGGCGGGAAATATCTTTTGCCGCCGCAGCAAAAACGCCGCCACGCAAAGCCCCGCGGCTGTGATGGCGGCGACCGACGCGACCGGCTCATGATCCGCGGCGAAATAAAAAGCAATCCCGGTACCAAACGCGACGGGCACCCAGGGCAGCAACCGCCCGGCGCCGGCTTCGGCACGGATCCACTCGCGCAAGCATTCGATGAACGGCGTCCAGGCGCTGAGGCCTGACGGCGCAAAGCCGCCGGCCTGCACCGCGCCACGCGGCGGCCAGGTTCCCGCTCGCGCCCGGCCTGAAGCCCCGCCCCGCTCTGCCACCCCGTGGCTCCTCACACCCGATACAGACCACAATGCTACCGTGGGGTGTGAGGGGCCGAATAGCGGAACGAATGCAGAATATTCGGGGATTTCTGGGAAATGCTAGGCTGCCCTTGCTGATGCAGACCTGTCGCGTAAGACTATCATCCCGGTCAAACTGGATGATCCGGCGTGAACACGGATCGCACGTGCCGTTGTCGCCTCCAACCCGGGATCACTCGCAATGACCGGCTCCGAACTCAAACAGCTTCGCGCAGATCTGGGGGACGCGATCGGCCAAGCTTTGTCGGTTGCCGACATGGCGAAGCTTTGCGGCCTCGCGCCGGACAATGGCGCCGACACCATGCGCCGATGGGAAGTCAGCGGTCCCAGCGGGTCGGCGGCCGAGCTGCTTCGGATCCTGGCGATGGCGAGCGACCGTCACCCGATCCTGGAAAATTTCAATGTCTTCGATCGCTTCAATATCCACGAACAAGAAAGACCGGCGCGCCGGCAAGAGTTCCGCGAAAAGATGCGCAACGAAGTTCGCCGGCGGCTTGGCTGACCGCCCCTGCCTGGCCAGCGCCGAACACTTCGCGGGTTATCCACCGCATAGCGCCAGCCGATCGTGCTGGAATCTTGCGCACCGACATCAGTTGCGAAACAGTCACCTGCGGATCGATCGGGGGATGCGGGCTATGGGCAAGTCAGATGCGGCATTTGATTTCGACCGTTACGGCAAATTACTCACCGAAGCCAACGATGAGCGGAAGCGGCTGGCGCTCATCAATTTGCTGATCGAAGAGAAAGCCAAAGACAAGCTTGCGGTACATTCTCTTCACGCAAGGCTTGCAGATTTGGAGCTGCCGGCGAAGTCCAGGGCTGACTGGCTAAATCAAAAAGCAGCTATCCCTGCGACCGATTAGCAACGTGTAATCCGTCGCTTCAAGAGGCGGCACATCTGCTTCGCTATTGCACCGACACCGTGCGGAGACCGGCGATGTGCGGAGACCGGCGATCTTCGCAACATCGCATGCGAAGACCACACGGTACCTCACCCCTTAGCCCCGACTTCCTTCGCAAACGTATCGCGCAACCCGATCGTTCGGTTGAATACCGGATGCTCCGGCGTTGAATCGGGATCGCGCACGAAGTAGCCTTGACGTTCGAACTGCATGACGTCGTTCGAATTGCTCTCGACAATCGAGGGCTCGATCCGTGCATCGGAAAGAATCTCAAGCGATTGCGGATTGAGGTCGGCGACGAAATTGCCGGCGTCGGGAACCGGCTTTGCGAACAGCTGGTTGTAAATCCGGATTTCCGCTCGCTTCGACTGCGCCTCCGACAGCCAGTGCATCGTCGCCTTGACCTTGCGGCCATCAGGGGCGTTGCCGCCGCGTGTCGCGGGATCGTAGGTGCAGCGCAGCTCGACGAGCTCGCCAGCAGCGTCCTTCACGACTTCGCGGCAAGTGATGAAATAGCCATAACGCAGCCGGACTTCGGTGCCGGGCGAGAGGCGGAAGAACTTCTTCGGCGGGTTCTCCATGAAGTCGTCGCGCTCGATGTAAAGCTCACGGCCAAACGCAATGCGGCGCGTGCCGGCGGTGGGATCTTCGGGATGGTTTACAGCCTCGATCTCCTCGATCTGGCCTTCCGGATAATTCTCGATCACGACCTTGAGCGGCCGCAGCACCGCCATGCGCCGCTGCGCCGTCTTGTTGAGAAATTCACGGATGCAGAATTCCAGCATCCCGACGTCGACGACGCTGTTGGCTTTGGCCACCCCAATGCGCTTGACGAATTCGCGGATCGCCGCCGGCGGCACCCCGCGCCGCTTCAGGCCGGCGATCGTCGGCATCCGCGGGTCGTCCCAACCGGCGACGTGGCCGCCGCGCACGAGTTCGGTCAGCACCCGCTTCGACAACAGCGTATAGGTCAGATTGAGCCGCGCGAACTCGTACTGGCGCGGCTTCGAGGGCACCGGCAGTTTGTCGAGCAACCATTCATAGAGCGGCCGATGGTCCTCGAATTCCAGCGTGCAGATCGAATGGGTAATGCCCTCGATCGCATCCGACTGCCCATGAGCGTAATCGTAGCTTGGATAGATCGACCATTCGTTGCCGGTGCGCGGATGGGTGGCGTGCAGGATGCGATAGAGCACGGGATCGCGCAGATTGATGTTGCCGGACGACATATCGATTTTGGCACGCAACACCCTTGCGCCGTTCGGAAACTCGCCCGCCTTCATGCGGCGAAACAAATCGAGGTTTTCGTCCACCGCGCGGTCGCGGAACGGGCTGTTCCGGCCCGGTTCGGTCAAGGTGCCGCGCGCAAGCCGGATTTCTTCTTGCGACTGGTCGTCGACATAGGCACGACCGGTGCGGATCAGTTCTTCGGCCCAGCCGTAAAGCCGTTCGAAATAATCGGACGCGTAAAAAAGGTCGGTTCCCCAGTCGTAGCCGAGCCAACGCACGTCGGCTTGAATTGAATCGATGTATTCCTGCTCTTCCTTGGTCGGATTGGTATCGTCGAACCGCAGGTGACAACGCCCGGAAAATTCCTGCGCGATGCCAAAATTGAGCGCGATCGACTTGGCGTGCCCGATATGCAGGTAACCGTTCGGTTCTGGCGGGAAGCGCGTCACGACCTGGCTGTATTTTTTGGTGTCGAGATCGGCCTGGACGATGTCGCGAATAAAATCGCGGCCTGTCTCTGTCGCCACCGGTTCTAAAGTCATTCTTATTTCCTGTTCACAAATCAACGGACTATCTGCCAAATCCGGCCGCCTCAAGGAAGGCTTTAGTTCTACAAGGTTCCTGCTATATACCCTTCGCGCCTCCCGGGCGTACCCCGCCCTCCCCATTATCGCTGTAAATGACCGATCAAATCGTCACGCGCTTTGCCCCCTCGCCGACCGGCTTTCTCCATATCGGAGGCGCCCGGACCGCGCTGTTCAACTGGCTCTACGCGCGCAAGCGCGGCGGCAAGATGCTGTTGCGAATCGAGGACACCGATCGGGAGCGATCGACCGAGCCCGCGATCGCGGCGATCCTCGATGGATTGAGGTGGCTCGGACTCGATTGGGACGGCGAGGTCATCTACCAGTTCAGCCGGGCGCAGCGCCACCGCGAAGTTGCGGAAACCTTGGTGGCCAGCGGCAAGGCGTATCGTTGCTACGCCACGCCGGAGGAACTCACGGCGATGCGGGAAAAGGCCCGCGCCGAAGGCCGTACGCGGCTCTATGACGGTTTGTGGCGCGAGCGCGATCCTTCGCAAGCGCCTCCCGGCCTCAAGCCCACGATCCGGCTGAAAGCGCCGCAGACCGGTGAAACCGTGATTGAGGATCAGGTTCAGGGCCGTGTGGTCTGGCAGAACGAGAATCTGGACGACCTTGTCCTGCTGCGGGGCGATGGCAATCCAACCTACATGCTCGCCGTGGTGGTCGACGATCACGACATGGGCGTTACCCACATCATCCGCGGCGACGATCACCTGATCAACGCCGCGCGTCAAAAGCAGATCTACGATGCGCTCGGGTGGAATGTTCCGAGCATGTCGCACATCCCCTTGATCCACGGTCCCGACGGTTCAAAACTCTCCAAACGCCATGGCGCCCTCGGCGTCGATGCCTATCGCGCCCTGGGATATTTGCCGGAAGCGCTGCGCAATTACCTGGTCAGGCTCGGATGGAGCCACGGCGATCAGGAAATATTCTCGACAGAGGAAATGATCGCCGCGTTCGACTTGTCAGGCGTAGGCCGCTCGGCCGCGCGCTTCGATTTCGCCAAACTGGAAAACCTCAACGGTCACTATATCCGTCATTCCGACGATCAATCTCTCGTGACCAGGTTCGAAGGCGTGCTGGACTACATCCCGGGCGGTTCTGAACTCAAGGCCAAGCTCAACGACACCACGCGCGCCCAATTGCTGCAGGCGATGCCGAGCCTCAAGGAGCGCGCCAAGACTCTGATCGAGCTGATCGACGGTTCGTACTTCATCTTCGCCGATCGGCCGCTGGAGATCGAACCGAAGGCGGCGGCATTGCTGACGCCGGAAAACCGCGAACTCATCGGCCGACTTCGCCTCGCCCTTGAAACGGTGACAGCGTGGACCTCGGAAACCACGGAAGCAGCCATGCGCGCTTTTGCCGAAGCGAATAACCTCAAGCTCGGCGCGGTGGCCCAACCGCTTCGCGTGGCGTTGACCGGACGCACCACGTCGCCGGGAATCTTCGACGTCCTGGCGGTGCTGGGACGGCAAGAGTGCCTGGCTCGGCTTGGCGATCAAGCCCCCTCATGACGCGGTATCGCAGGCCGGCGCCGCCTGTCTTGCGGTGCACACGGCAATACGATACCCCTTAAAAAGGTGCTTCTGGAATTTCTGGCTTCGCACCGCCATCTATATGTCGTCATGGCGCGCGGTCGCCGGTTTTCGCAACGATCTCATCGGGGACTTCACGATGGACGCAACATCCAACTCCAAAACTGCAACGCTGACGGTCGGCAACAAGACCTATGATTTCCCGATTTTGAGCGGCACCGTCGGGCCCGATGTGATCGACATCGCCAAGCTCTACGCCCAGGCCGGAATGTTCACCTATGACCCGGGCTTTACCTCAACCGGCAGCTGCCAATCCAAGATCACCTACATCGATGGCGACGCCGGCATTCTGGAATACCGCGGCTATCCGATCGAGCAACTGGCCGAAAGAGGCGACTTCCTCGAAACCTGTTATCTCCTGCTTTATGGCGAACTTCCGACCAAGTCCCAAAAGGAAGATTTCGACAACCGCGTGATCCATCACACCATGGTTCACGAACAGATGGCGCGGTTCTTCCAGGGGTTCCGCCGCGACGCCCATCCGATGGCGATCATGGTGGCCGCCGTCGGCGCGCTGGCCGCGTTCTATCACGACTCCACCGACATCAATGATCCGCAGCAGCGCATGATTGCGTCGATGCGCATGATCGCAAAGATTCCCACACTGGCCGCGATGGCCTTCAAATACACCATCGGCCAGCCGTTCATCTATCCGAAGAACTCGCTCAGTTTCGCGGCGAACTTCCTGAACATGTGCTTCGCGGTACCGTGCGAGGAGTACAAGATCAATCCGGTTCTGGCGGACGCGCTCGACAAGATTTTCATTCTGCATGCCGACCACGAGCAGAACGCCTCGACCTCGACAGTGCGGATTGCCGGCTCCTCCGGCGCCAATCCGTTCGCCTGCATCGCCGCCGGGATCGCCTGCCTGTGGGGACCGGCCCATGGCGGTGCCAACGAAGCCGCGCTGGCGATGCTCGCCGACATCGGCACGGTCGATAAAATTCCTGAATTCATCAGGAAGGTGAAGGATAAAAACAGCGACGTGCGCCTGATGGGCTTTGGCCATCGCGTCTACAAGAACTACGATCCGCGCGCCAAAATCATGCAAAAAATGTGTCACGCGGTGTTGGCAGAGACCGGCCACGGCGACGACCCGATGCTGAAGGTCGCGCTGGAACTGGAAAAGATCGCCCTGCACGACCAATATTTCATCGATCGCAAGCTGTACCCGAACGTGGATTTCTATTCGGGCATCACGCTCAAGGCGATGGGATTCCCGACCTCGATGTTCACCGTGCTGTTTGCGGTCGCACGCACCGTCGGCTGGATCAGCCAGTGGAGCGAGATGATCGAAGACCCGCAGCAGAAGATCGGCCGTCCGCGCCAGCTTTATACCGGCGTCGCGCGCCGCGACTACGTCGAGATCGACGAGCGCAAATAATCCAAAGATTCGCGACGGATGCGGTCGACCGCATCCGTTAGTTCGATCCCCGCGACCTACGCAGCGTCGCCAGCACGATGTCGGCCGCCCGCACGCTGGGCGGCTGGTTGCCGGTCGACATGATCGCGTCCAAGCCTGCGAAAGCATCGACCTGCCGGCGCCGCAGCGGCGAATCCGCAAGCAGTTCGCGCAGTGCCGGCACCAGCTTTTCCGGGCTGCAATCCTGCTGCAGGAATTCCGGAACGACATTCTCGCCGACCACCAGGTTCGCCAGGATGACCGATTTCACCTCGATCGTGCGCAGCAATATCCAGGCCTCGACCGCGCCGGTCCGGTAGGCCGTGACCATCGGCACCCCCGCCAGAGCCAGCTCAAGCGTCACCGTGCCGGATTTGGCGAGTGCCGCCCGAGCGATCCGAAACGCCGCGCGCTTTTCCTGCTCCCCCATCACGATCCGCGGCGTGACCTTCCAGCTCTTCACGCCTTCCGCGACCGCATCCTGCAAATGCGGCATGGTGGGAAGGATCAGGTCGAACGCCACGCCCTCGGCCGCGAGCTGCCCCAGCGTCGCGCCGAATACCGCCATGTGATGGCGGACCTCGCTGCGGCGGCTTCCCGGCAGCACCAGAAGCACCGGCGGCGCATCGTCGCGGCGCTTCAGCTCGTCGACACCGGGCCGTAGCGAGCCGATCTGCTCGCTCAGGGGGTGACCGACATAGCTGCACGGTGGACCGCGCAACCTGCGGTATTCCTCTGGTTCGAACGGCAGCAAGGCAAGAACATGATCGACATAGGCGCGCATCGCCCGCGCCCGGCCGGGCCGCCACGCCCATACCGTGGGGGAGACGTAGTTGACGATGGGGATGGAGGGATCGCGGGCCCGGACGCGCTTGGCCACCCGATGGGTGAAATCCGGACTGTCGATGATCACGAGAATGTCGGGCGAGGCCTCCGTCACCGCGACGGCCGTGGCCCGGATCAGCCGCAGGATTTTCGGCAGCTGCTTTACGACCGCCGCCAGCCCGATGATCGACAATTCCTCGATCGGAAACAGCGATGCCAGTCCCTCGCGCGCCATCGCCTGGCCGCCGACCCCTTCAAACCGGATGGCGTCGCCGAGACGTTGGCGCAAGACCTTCATCAGGTGGGCACCGAGGCGGTCGCCAGATTCTTCTGTCGCGATCAGGAATATTTTTCGCGCTACGCTGGAGTTTGCTCGCGCCTGCATCACGCGGATAGGCCCGTCACGAAAAGGCCCGCCGCGTCGGCGGCCGTGATCATGATCTGGGGTTCGACCACGATCGTGTTGCCGGCGACGATGGCGATCCCGGCGAGTTGGGCTGCAGCCGCCCCCTCGACGGTGCGTGGGCCGACGGTTGGGAGATCGAAGCGCAAATCCTGTCCGTTCTTGGGCGCCTTCACCAGCACGCCCCGTGGCGCCTTGGCGCGAATGCGGCCCTCGGCGCGCAGCCGCGCCACGCGCGCGAGCAACCCGTCGGTGCCCTCGATGTCTTCCACCGCGACCACGTGACCATCGATCACCACAGCGCCCTGCCCGATATCGAACGGACTGAGCGCGCGCAGGACGTCACGGCCCCTGGCGATATCGGCCGTGGAACCTTCGTCAGGTGACTTCAGCGTCAGACATCCCTCCGGCATCAGCAGGTCGGGCGCGACGTCCTTGATCCCGACCAGCCGAAAGCCGTGCTGTTCGAGAATGCGGCCAATACCCGAGAGCAGATGATCGTCGCCGCCCCGGAAAGCCGCCCACACGGGGCCGATGACGCGAAGCGTGCCCCAATCGAGGCGAATCTCCGACAGCCCCGGCCGCACCAGCGTGCCGATAAAAACCAGATCGCGGCAGTTCTCCGACCGCAACAATTTTGTCAGCCTGCCGAGTTGTCCGATGGAAATAAGGTGGTGACGAAAGCGCGCCACCGCTTGCGGGTCGCAAACGCCTTTCAACGCGAACAGAACGGGATTGATACCGCGCGCGATCAGCGAATCCGCCACCGCAAATGGCAATACGCCGCCTCCCGCGATCAAGCCAACCGGCGATGAAATCTGCCCTGCCTGACCGGTCATGGCTCGCGCGACCCCGTCATGAACTTCTGTTGGCGCCGGCATCCGGGAGGCACAACGCACGATGCTTTCCAGCATCGATGAAAGCGAGGATTTCCGCAATCGCGGGGTCCGCCCCCGCCAGATGCCTCACCTCGTTCAGGCGCTCGGCAAACACGCCGGAGCCGTGAAACAACTTTTGATAAAACGACCTGATCACCGCGAGGCGCTCGCGCGTGAACTTGCGGCGCTTCATGCCAATGATGTTGAGACCTTCGAGGCTCGCATATTGGCCGTTGACGAGTCCGAACGGGATCACATCACTGCGGACGCCACAAACGCCTCCGACCATCACCTGCGGCCCGATTCGCGTGAACTGGTGCACCGCCGACAGGCCGCCGACGAAGACAAAATCACCGACTTCGCAGTGGCCACCCAGCGTCGCCGACGTTGCGAAAATCACATCATTGCCGACGATGCAATCGTGACCCACATGGCTGCAATTCATGAAATAGCCGCGATCGCCCACCCGGGTGACGCCGCCGCCGGCGACCGTCCCGGCGTTCATGGTCGACTGCTCCCTGATGGTGCAGCCCTGGCCGATCTCAAGCTTGGTGAGTTCGCCGCGATAGCTCAGCGATTGCGGCGGCGAGCCGAGCGAAACGAACGGGTAGATCGTGCAGCCCGCGCCAATCGTGGTCTGCGCGGTGACGTGCACATGCGCGATCAGCTTGCAGTCCGCGCCGATCACGACATGGGGGCCGACGATACAGTAAGGGCCGATCGAGGTGCCCTCGCCGATCACAGCGCCATCCTCAACCCGCGCGGTGGGATCGATCGTACTCATCGGCCCCTCATCAGTCGGTCAGCATCGCGCCGACGTCGGCCTCGGCCACCGTCGTACCGTTCACCTTGGCGTCGCCGTGAAACCACCACATCGCCTTTCGCCGGCCGATGCTGCGCATGTGATATTCGACGGTATCGCCGGGCATCACCGGCTTGCGGAATTTGCATTTGTCGATGGTGAGAAAATAGACCGCGCGCGGCTTCTCAGTGCCCTCGACCGAGGTGATGCCGATCACGCCTGCGGTCTGGGCCATCGCTTCGATCATCATCACGCCGGGATAGACCGGCCGTTCTGGAAAATGGCCGAGAAACGCCGGTTCGTTGAAGGTGACGTTCTTGATTCCGATGCCGCTGTAATCGCTCCGGATGTTGATGACCCGATCGATCAGCAACATCGGGTACCGATGTGGGAGTGTCTTGAGGATGGCGTTGATGTCCACAACCTCAATTTTAACCGGTGCCTCCATCAATCTCGCCCTTCGCCGTTCTGACCGGCCGTTCCATCACGCACCAGACGCTCCACCGCAATGATCTCCCGGAACCACTGCTTGGTCGGTTTCGCAAAGAAACCGCCCCAGCGCCCGTTGGCGGGAATGTCGTCCTTGACGGCGCTCATCGCCGTGACCTGGGCGCCATCGCCGATACGAAGATGGTTGTTGATACCCACCTTGGCACCCAACGCAACATTGTCGCCAATCGTCAAGCTGCCTGCGAGTCCTATCTGGGCCGCGAGCAGACAGTGCCTACCGATCGTCACATTGTGACCGATCTGAACCTGATTGTCGATTTTGGTACCTTCACCGATCACCGTGTCGCGCAGACTGCCGCGATCGATGGTGGTGCCAGCGCCGATCTCCACGGCATTCTGAATCAGGACGCGACCGGTTTGCGGCACTTTCAAATGCCCTTCCGGTCCAAAGAAGACGAAGCCATACCCATCCTGTCCGATGCTGCATCCGGGATGGATCAGGACGTCGTTGCCGATCAACGAAAATTGAATCGCACACTGCGCCCCGACGTTGCAATCCCGCCCAATCCTGACGTTGGCACCGATTACGGCCCCCGAACCTATCACGGTCCCGGCGCCGATCTCGACGTTCGGGCCGATCACAGCCAGCGGCTCGACCACCACGCCATCTTCCAGGCGCGCCGTCGAATCGATGACCGCGGACGCGGCAATGCCGGCGTTGCCGAACCATGATTGCGGACGAAGGGCATCGCTGTGGAGTTCGCGCGCGACTTTCACAAATTCGCGGAAAGGGTGAACCGCGCGCAAAACAGCCACATGGGCGGGAACATTAGCCTCGAAACGCTCGCTAACCAGACACGCACCAGCCTTCGTCGAAGCGAGTTGGCTCGCGTATTTCAGGTTGTCGAAAAACGTCAGATGCATCGGCCCGGCTTCCTCAAGCGAAGAAAGCCCCCGGACCTGCTGTCCGCTCCGCGACGGATCGACCAGACGCGCTTCCGTCAACGCGGCGATATCGGCCAGCGTCGACGAAGGCGGTTGTTCGAAGAATATCGGCTGCGCCATTCCACCCGTCGCGGTCCGGCCGGTGATTGAACTCAGAACGATGTCCCGCCGCCAAACCTGAATTGCTGCACGTGGTCGTACTGACCCTTTGTGATCGGGACCGCGTAGTCGAAGCGCAGCGGACCGAATGGCGATGCCCAAATCAGACCGATACCCACGGAGGTACGGACGAGGTTGGAATTGTCGAACTGCAATGCGCAGTTACAGACAACACCGTTCGGCAGCTTGCCATTGATTTCTCCGGTGGCGGCGAGCGATGTCGGTCCCTGATAATCCCACAACGAGCCGGCGTCAGCATAAAGCGCGCCCTTAAGACCGACCTCCTTCGGCAGGAACCAGAATGGCATCTGCAATTCCGCTGACGCCCCCCAGTATTTCGTACCGCCGAGCGCGTCCTGGGTTCCAAATACATTGATGTCACGCGGACCGATGCCGTTGGGGGCAAAGCCACGGACCAGATTCGGACCTTCCTGGAAGTGGTCTAGAAAGCGAATATCGGCGCCCACGTTGGTCAGAATGCCGCTCTGGACCCGGATCAGGCCGACGATATCTGCAACCAGCGGCGTGTAGTATTTCGCGTCGATCGCTGACTTCAGGTACCGCACATCGCCACCCACGCCGGCGAAATCCTCTTTGAAGTCGACGAGCAAGCCTTCGGTCGGGTTTTTGTTGTTGTCCAGCGTGTTGTAGCTCAGCGTGTAGCCAACCGACGAGGTCAACGTGCCGCCGTTTGCAAGTTCCTTACGAACCGGCAGTGACGCCTCTCCGTCTGAGAAGCACCCCAGGCCGGTGCCGGTGGGATCTGCTATGCCGGCCGCAGCGATGTAGGCCGGACTTGGATTGAACAACGGATTCGGCGTCACACCGTCCGCCAGAAATTGCAAGTTGTTACAGTTCGCAAGGTTCGACGGCAGCGTGATTTGCTGCTGATAGATCGAGTAGCGAACCTGCAAGGAAAGATCTTCGCGCAGAGCGAACCCAAGCCGAGGCGTGAAGCCCACCGTCTTGGTGCCGTAGGAGATGAAGGAGTTGGGAAGCTGCTCGCGGTAGAACAGATCGAGACCGAGCGCCACCCGATAGTCCAGGAAATAGGGATCGACCGCCGACAACGAGACGCCGCGCGCAAACTCGCCGTACGTGACCGCGATCTTTCCGTACAAACCGCGACCCAGGAAGTTCCGCTCGGCTACGCTAACCTCTGCGAGCGGACCATCGGTGGTCGAATAACCGCCCGATATCGAAAAGTCGCCGGTGGATTTCTCTTCGAGATCGACAACCAGAACCACCCGATCGCTCGATGAACCCGGCTCGCTCGTTATTTTCACGCTCTTGAAGAAATCGAGATTCTTCAAACGGCGTTCGGCACGATCGACCAGCGCGCGATTATAGGCGTCGCCTTCGGAAAGATCGAATTCGCGGCGAATCACGTAATCCCGGGTGCGGGTGTTGCCGCGCACGTTGATGCGCTCAATGTAGGTCCGCGGGCCTTCGTCGACGGCAAAAACGATCGAAACGGTATGCGCATCGAAATTGCGGTCGCCGCGCGGACGCACGACCGCAAATGCGTAACCTCGTCGCGAGGCTTCGATCTGCATCTCCTCGACGGATTTCTCGAGCGCTTCGGCGTTGTAGAGCGACCCGACATTGACCCGGGAAAAACCGCGAAGTGCATTGCCGTCAAGCGTCGCAATGCTCGATTGAAATTCTACCGACCCCACCCGGTACTGCTGACCCTCCTCGATTTTGAAGGTCACCAAGAAGCCCTTGCGCTCCGGATCATATTCGGTGAGCGCGGCCACCACCTGCACGTCCGCAAAACCGTGCTTGAGGTAATAGCGGCGGATCAGATCCCGGTCGGCTTCAACCCGGTCCGGATCATACACGTCAGTACCGCCGAGAAAGCTCAGCAGATTCGATTCGTGGGTCTTGATGACGTCCTTGAGCCGATAGGTCGAATAGGCGACGTTGCCGACGAACTCGACCGACTTGACGCCGGTTTTCGCACCTTCATTAATCGTAAAAACGAGATCGACGCGGTTGTTTGGCCGCTCGATGATTTCGGGAGTGACGCGCACGTCATAGCGGCCGGAGTGGCGGTAGATGTCGGCAATACGCTGGGCGTCGGACTGCACCATCGGGCGCGACAACGTACCACGCGGCTTTGACTGCACTTCCGTCGTGAGCTGCTCGTCCTTGACCTTCTTGTTGCCCTCGAAGGCAACGCGACCGATCACCGGGTTTTCAATCACGGTGACCAGCACCCGACCGCCCGTCTGAGTGATCTTGACGTCCTGGAACAGGCCGGTTTCGATCAGCGCCTTCAGGCCGTCGTCGATCTGGGCCTGATCGAGCCGCCCACCGGGACCCGACTTGAAATACGAGCGGATGGTTTCGATTTCGACCCGCCGGTTGCCCTCAACCGCGATCGAAGACAGGGTTTGCGCGCCGACGGGTGACGACACAAGCATGGTGGCTAGCGTGGCGGCGACCGGCACAGCGAACATGATCAGGGCGGCCAGCAAGCCTCCCCGCACCCGCAATCCAACATTCATGCGCAACGCGCCCTTATAATTCCAATGCCGGCTCACACCCCCGCGAACCGGCAGATTCCCATTTGTCGCCCTGCTTGTAGCCAATTTTGCCCGTGTGGCAAACGATCTATTGCAATGCAATTTCATTTTCATTCCAAGACGTTGCCCATCGGCCACGCGGTCCAAATAAGGCATCACGATGCGGCCAGATGCAGAATGTCGTTGTAGGTAGCAAAAACCATGAGCATCAACACCAGACCCAATCCGATCCGGAATCCCATCTCTTGCGCTCTGTCCGACATCGGGCGTCCGCGAATGGCCTCGATGGCGTAGAACAAAAGATGACCTCCATCGAGCAGGGGTACCGGAAACAGATTCAACAGCCCTATCGATATCGAGAGAACCGCCGCCAGATGCACCAGCGCGGCAAGACCGATGGTCGCGACCTGACCCGATATTTGCGCGATTCGCAGCGGGCCACCGACCTGGTCGGCCGCTTCACGCCCCGTGAAGACCCCGCCGATATAGGCCAGCGTACGGTCCACCACGAACCAGGTTTCCTTGACACCGAGCCAAAGTGCGGTCGCCGGATCCACGCGCTCGGTCGTGACATCACCGGCGGCGGTCTTGCGGGTGATGCCCAGCACACCCAGCCGATGGGCGTTGCCGAACGCGTCCTTCACTTCCCGAAGTTCCGGCGTTCCCTGCAATTGCAGCGTGTCATCACCGCGCTTGATCGTAAACGCCAGGCGTTCGCCGGCACGAATGCCGACGATCCGCTGCATATCCGAGAAACTTCCAATCGCAGTACCGTCGATCGCCACCACCACGTCGCCGGCCTGAAACCCGGCTGCGGCCGCCGCGCTCCCGGCTTCCACCTGATCGACGCGCGCGGTCGTGCTGGGTTTGCCGAAGAACGTGAACAGGCAGGTGAAGATAACGATCGCCAAAAGGAAATTTGCAACCGGACCGGCAACCACGATCGCCGCGCGCGGCCCAACTTTTTTGTGATGAAAACTGCCCGCGCGCTCCTCTTCGGTCATGCCGGCGAGCGTTTCGGACGATGGCGTTGAAGCCTCGCTGTCGTCGCCGAAGAATTTGACGTAGCCGCCGAGCGGGACGGCCGAAATCTTCCATCGCGTGCCATGGCGATCATTGAAACCGGCGAGTTCCGGCCCAAAGCCGAGCGAAAAAGTTAACACCTTCACGCCCGCCCAACGGGCTACCAGAAAATGGCCGAGCTCGTGGAAGAAAACCACGATGGTGAGCACGAACAAAAAGGGGATGACGTAACCGATAAGCCCATGGCTTAACGTATTGAAACCATGCAGAAAAAACTCAGACATCCGATTCCCCTTCACCAGAGCCGTAAGCTCTGTACCCCAACACTTAGGATGCCTTTAAGGCAATTTGAGGCAAGAGGGTGGCAGCTTTATTTCGCGCGTTATGGTCAACGGCGATGGCATCGTCCGCGGAGGTCAATGGCGCCAGATTGCCGGAACGTATCCAGGCATCCATCGTCGCTTCGACGAGTTGGGCAATGGCGCCAAATTTGATTTGACCGCCGATGAATGCCGCCACGGCCACCTCATTGGCGGCATTGTAAACCGTGGTTGCGCCGCGGCCGGTGCGCAGCGCATCGTAAGCGAGCCGAAGCCCGGGGAAACGATCGAAATCCGGCGCCTCGAAAGTGAGCTGTCCGATTTTGGCGAGATCAAGCTTTGCCGCCGGTCCGACGATGCGATCGGGCCATCCGAGGCAATGCGCGATCGGTATGCGCATGTCGGGCGCGCCCAGTTGCGCGACCACCGAGCGATCTGAAAACTCAACCATGCCATGGACGATCGACTGGGGATGCACCAGCACGTCGATTTCATCCGGCGTCAGCGCAAACAGATACGAGGCTTCGATGATCTCAAGCCCCTTGTTCATCATCGATGCCGAATTGATGGTGATCTTCTGTCCCATGCTCCAGTTCGGATGTTTCAACGCCTGCGCCAACGTCGCCTGCTCGATGTCGGCACTGGCCCAGGTCCGGAACGGTCCGCCTGACGCGGTGATGATCACACGGACCAGTTCTTCCCGATTGCCTGAACCCAGCGCCTGAAACAGCGCGTTATGTTCGGAGTCGGCCGGCAAGATGCACGCTCCCGCTTTCGCGGCGCGCTGCATGAAGAAGTCCCCCGCACACACGAGGCATTCCTTGTTCGCAAGCGCAACTGTCGCGCCGCGGTCAACGGCCGCAAGCGCAGGCTTCAATCCAGCCGCGCCGCTGATTGCAGCCATGACCCAGTCCGCCGGACGCGTCGCCGCTTCGATGACAGCGCTTTCCCCGGCGCCGCATTCGGTTGTCGTGCCGGCCAAGGCATCCTTCAGTTCATTGAGGCGATTGGGATCGGCGACGGCCGCAAATCGCGCGCCGAATTCCTTCGCCAGCTTCGCCAATCCCTGCACATTGGTATGCGCGGTCAAAGCCTCGACCCGGTAGCGGTCGCGCGAGGCCCTCAGCAAATCCATCGTGCTGTCGCCGATCGAACCAGTGGCGCCGAGGACGGTCACGGCGCGTATGGCTGATGCCGCGGCTTTGCTGTTACGCAACGGAACTGCGCTCATGTCTTTCACCAAACCATAAGACCGCGGCCGACGCCATCCACGCCACCCCGCAAAAACCCGAAAATTGCAGCCAAAACCACTGCGGCGACGAATCCGTCGAGGCGATCCAATAGCCCGCCATGGCCGGGAATGATATGGCTGGAATCCTTGACGCCGAAACGCCGTTTCACTGCGGATTCAAAGAGATCTCCGAACTGGGAAGCGACCGAAAGAACCGCGCCGATCATCAGGAGAGGCCCGGTTTTACCGAGACCGAATGCCGCAAAGCCACCGGCAATCACCAGGCTCGCCGCAAAGCCTCCGATGGCGCCAGCCCAGGTCTTCTTCGGACTGACCCGGGGCCAGAGTTTCGGCCCGCCGATACCGCGGCCTACGAAATAACCACCAATATCGGTAACCCACACCAGCAGAAGAATCAGGATCAGCGCAACGAATCCCCAAGCCTGATCGAGGCGCACCAACACCGAAGCGATCTGCGCCGCTCCAGCATAGAAAAATCCGGCCGCGGTCCAGTGGAGCCGTTCCGACGAAAGCGACGTAACGGCAGCACAGCCGAGGGCCAACACAAGCAGCGAAGCATCGATCCATCCCAGCACGAGACAAAGTCCCGATATCGCAAGCGCGACAACTCCCGATGCAACCACGCGCGTGGCGCGGACCGCTGCCACGATCGTCAGCCATTCGACAAAGAGACCGATCGCCGCCAGCGTCACCAGCGCGGTCCACGGCCAACCGCCAATATAAGCGATCGCAATTGCTGTCGGTGCGAGCACCAGTGCGACGACGACGCGCATCAGGAGATTACGCGAACCTTGTTCACCGGTCGCGCCCGGTGCGGCTTCGTCCTCGGTCACGATCCGGTTTTCGCGGCCAGACCGCCGAAACGACGCTCCCGCCTGGCGTATTCGGCGATGGCGCCTTCCAGCGCGGCCTTGTCGAAATCCGGCCAATGAATTGGTACGAACACAAGTTCGCTGTAGGCCGCCTGCCACATCAGGAAGTTCGAAAGCCGTTGCTCGCCACTGGTGCGAATGATCAGATCGGGATCGGGAATATCAGGCGTATCGAGATATCGACCGAGCGTGTCGGCGTCGATCGACGACGCCTCGCGCTTGCCCTCGGCAACCTCGCGCGCGAGCCGCTGCGCCGCGCTGGCGATCTCCTGCCGCGATCCGTAGTTGAACGCGACGATCAGATTGAGGCGGGCATTGTTTCGCGTCAGGTCCTCGGCCTCGTTCAAAAGCGCGCAGATATCCGGCTCCAATCCCTCGCGCTCGCCAATGACGCGCACCCGGACGCCGTCGCGATGCAACGTCGCAAGATCGTTTCGGATGAAGCGCCGAAGCAGGCCGAACAGGTCGCCGATTTCGGTCGCGGGACGTGACCAATTTTCTGAGCTGAACGAGAAAATCGTCAAATAGAGAACGCCGAGTTCGCTGGCAGCGCGCACGACACGGCGCAAGGCATCGACGCCGCGGCGATGGCCTTCCGCGCGCGGCAAACCGCGGGCGGCCGCCCAGCGTCCGTTCCCGTCCATGATAATCGCCACATGCAAAGGACCGTCGGATCGATCCGGTCCTTCAGTTGCGGGGGCGGCGGCGTTCTCCATCAATCAATCCTTAGAGCATGATCCGGAAAAGTGGGAGCTGGTTTTCCGAAAAGAGCATGCTCAAACAAAGAGATGAGATCATGGTCTTGATGCTAGACGGTGAGGATTTCCTTTTCCTTGGCCGCAAGCAACTGATCGATTTCCGAAATCGTCCCGTCAGTCGCCTTTTGCACGTCATTGGCCAACCGTTCCTGATCGTCCTCGGAAATTTCGTGATTCTTCTCGAGCTTCTTGATGGTATCGAGGCCGTCGCGACGGACATGCCGCACCGCGACCTTTGCCGCCTCGGCGTATTTGTGCGCGACCTTCACAAGCTCCTTGCGGCGATCTTCGTTGAGTTCGGGAATCCGAAGCCGAAGCACCTGTCCTTCGGTCGCAGGACTTAAACCGAGGTTGGAATCGACGATCGCTTTCTCGACAGCCTTGACCATCGACTTGTCCCATACCTGCACGGAGAGCAGCCGCGGCTCCGGCACGCTAATGGTCGCAACCTGGTTCAGCGGCATGTGGGTGCCGTAGGCGTCGACCTGCACCGGCTCCAGCATCGAAGCTGCAGCGCGACCGGTTCGCAACCCGCCCAGTTCATGCTTCAGCGACTGGGTGGCGCCCTGCATGCGGCGCTTCAACTCGTTGATGTCGAAATTACCCGTGGGCATTACACTCTCCCCTCCTGAAAACTCTTTGTCGAGGCCGTCAACTGGCGTGGCCCGTGCTTCCCAAGCCCGTCAGCCGGCGACGATCGTGCCTTGGCCTGCGCCGCGCAGGATCGCGCCTATCGAACCGGGCTCGGCGATCGAGAACACGATGATAGGCAGCGACGTCTCGCGAGCAAGTGCGAATGCGGTTGCGTCCATGACCTTGTAGCCGCCTTCGATCGCCTGTGAATGGGTCAGGCGGTCAAACCGCTTGGCGAAAGGGTCTTTTTTGGGGTCGGCGCTGTAGACACCGTCGACATTGGTGGCTTTGAGCACCGCCTGCGCGCCGATTTCGGCAGCCCGTAGTACCGCCGTGGTGTCGGTCGTGAAGAACGGATTGCCGGTTCCACCGCCGAGCAGCACGATCCGGCCGTCTGCGAGATATTTGTGCGTCGCAGCTCGGGTGAACAGCTCTGAGATCTGCGGCATGACAAACGCCGAGAGGGTCCGCGCAGGCGTCCCGCGTCGTTCGATCGCGGATTCAAGCGCCAGGCAGTTCATCATGGTGGCAAGCATGCCCATGGTATCGCCGGTCGGGCGGGAAACGCCGCGTGCGGAGACTTCCACGCCCCGGACGATGTTTCCGCCACCGACCACCACGGCAACCTCAGTGCCGAGCTGGCGGGCGGCGATCAGTTCGCCGGCGATGCGGTCGACGGTCGGCTGATCGATGCCGAAGGAATGCTCTCCGGCGAGGTATTCGCCGGAGAGCTTGATCACGACACGACGATAGATCGGCTCAGCCATTGCGATCAGCTTTCCTCACGGGCGCGGGCTGCTCCCGGAGCAAACGTGCCGGGAAACATACCAGAAGGACCGTTCCGGCGGTTATTTCTGGCCGCTAGCCGCCGCGACCTCGGCCGCGAAGTCCGATTCTTGCCGCTCGATTCCCTCGCCCAGAGCATAGCGCACAAATCCGGTGACCTTCACAGCGGCACCGATCTTGCCCTCAGCTTCCTTCACGGCCTGAGCGACCGATTTGGCGCTATCGTGGATGAAGGCCTGCTCGAGCAGGCAAACTTCCTTGTAGTAAGTCTTTAAACCGGACTCGACGATCTTTTCGATGACGTTCTCGGGCTTGCCCTGCTGACGATATTTGTCGGCCAGCACGTCCTTTTCACGGAGCACGACCACCGGATCGAGTCCTGCCGCGTCCAACGCCTGCGGATTGGCTGCCGCGACATGCATGGCAAGCTGCTTGCCGAGCGCCGCCAATTCGTCGGTCTTGCCGGCAAACTCGAGCGCCACGATCACGCCCATTTTGCCCGCACCTTCGGTCACGGCGTTATGCACATAGCTCGACACCACGCCTTGGCCGACTTCAAGTGAAGCGCCGCGGCGCAACGTCATATTTTCGCCGATGGTCGCGATGGCATCGGCGATCGCGGTTTCGACCGTCACGTCGCCAATTTTGGCGGCCTTGATCTTCTCCACGTCGGCGCCGACATGGAGCGCCACCTGCGCGATCATCTTGACCAGTCCCTGGAACTGCTCGTTGCGCGCGACGAAATCGGTTTCGGAGTTGACTTCGACCACAACACCCTTGGTGCCGGCCGTCAGGGCGCCTATTAGACCCTCCGCCGCTACGCGGCCGGCTTTTTTAGCGGCCTTCGACAGGCCTTTCTTGCGCAGCCAATCGATCGCCGCCTGCATGTCGCCGTCGTTTTCCGCGAGCGCCTGCTTGCAGTCCATCATGCCGACGCCGGTGGTCTCGCGCAGGTCCTTGACCATCGCCGCTGTGATTGTTGCCATTGTTGCAGTCCTCTGCCTGTCAGGGCGACCACGGCGCGGCCGTAGCCTGCGCCGCCGTCCACCACCAGCAATTACGTCGGTTTGGAAATGGATGGCCGGATAGTTCCGGCCAACGCGTCACGTTATTCGGCTTCCGCGGTCATCGCCTTGGCCTGGGCTACCCAGCCATCGGCGCGAGCTGGAAGTCCGACTTCTTCACCGATCTTGTGCGCGGTATCGTGATCGAGTTCGGCCAGCTGCCAAAAGTGGAAGATGCCGAGGTCGTTGAACTTCTTCTCGATCGCGCCGGACACGCCGGTGAGCTTCTTGAGATCGTCGGCGGAGCCGCGCGGCCCGGCCAGACCCTGGAAGCCCGCAGGTTGTGGCGCGGTCGGAATTGCCTCGCGGACAGGATGAGCGGACGCGCCGATGTCCATCCCGGAATCGCCTTGCGCACGCGAGATACCGTCGATCACGGCGCGGGCGATCAGATCGCAGTACAGTGTGATGGCGCGGCCGGCGTCGTCATTGCCCGGCACGACATAGGTGATGCCCTTGGGATCGGAATTGGTGTCGACGATCGCGGCGACGGGAATGTTGAGCCGTTGCGCCTCTTGAATCGCGATGTCTTCCTTGTTGGTGTCGATCACGAAGATCAAGTCGGGCAGACCGCCCATGTCCTTGATGCCGCCCAGCGAACGATCGAGCTTGTCGCGCTCGCGCTGCAGCGTCAGGCGCTCCTTCTTGGTGTAGGCGTTGGCATCGCCCGAATTGAGCACCTCGTCGAGGTGCCGCAGACGCTTGATCGAACCGGAGATCGTCTTCCAGTTGGTCAGCGTGCCGCCGAGCCAGCGCGAATTGACGAAATACTGCGCCGAGCGCTTCGCCGCTTCGGCGACGCCGTCTTGCGCCTGCCGCTTGGTGCCGACAAACAGGATTCGGCCGCCCTTGGCGACGGTATCGCTGACCGCCTGGAGCGCACGGTGCAACAGCGGAACGGTCTGGGCAAGATCGATGATGTGGATGTTGTTGCGGGCACCGAAAATGTAATCCGCCATTTTCGGATTCCAGCGGTGCGATTGGTGACCAAAGTGAACGCCAGCTTCAAGCAGCTGACGCATGGAAAAATCGGGAAGCGCCATAGTTTAATTCTCCGGTTGGTTCCTCCGGAAACGTGTGAGCAAACGAGCCTTCTCGGCCCGGCTGCCACCGGACGGCCTTTTGAGCCATGTTTCCGTGTGAGATGTCGCGGTATATAGCGGGATTTTCACGAGAAGCAAGGAAATCCGGCCATGTAGGACGCGGGTGGCGATAGGCCCAATCGCGCCCTGCCGACAGATCGGAATGCCGGAAGTCTGAAACGATCCCGATCAATGCGGCCATGTGCCAATTGCGGCGGCCTCAACCCGGGAAGACGCCCCCTTCTGTCTTCATTCAAAATTACCGTTCCTGGAAAGACCGGTGAAGGCCCGTAACACTTTATTTTTAGTCCTTAGGTAGAAGAGTACCGACACAGGGTCAGGAGTTATTGCTGACCGACTCATAATTTCTGCAGGCGCCGTTTCAGTACAGCGGGCGTCCATGGCGCCGTGATTGTCGAGAGAGAACAATGTCCCCTCACCCTGCCCGATCAGCCCCTGCCAATCTTGCTGCCGCCGGCCAAACGCTGCCGCGTCTCGTCAGGATGTACGCCGCGTTGAGTGCGACGAATGAAGCCGTACTGCGAATAAACTCGCCAGAGAAACTTTTTCAGCAGGTTTGCGAGGCGGCCCTGCACAGTGGAAATTTCCTCGCGGCGGCGATCCTGTTGCACGAGCCGGGAACGGACCTTCTGAAGGCTGTGGCTGGCGCAGGTGACGACGGGGAGCTTCGCGCCCGCAGCTATTCGGTCTCTGAGACGTCGCCGGAGGGGAATGGTCTCGTTGGAATGGCGTTCCGCACCCAAAAACCATCGGTGAGCAATGACCTCCTGAACGATGAACGCCTGAAGTCCTGGCACCAAGCCGCCAGCCGCGCGGGTGCGCGCGCAGCTTGCGTGCTGCCGGTGATCCGCGCCGGGGTGAGCGTCGGCGTGCTGGTGGTTGCCCTTGACGAGATAGACGCGCTTGACGAGGAGACCGTGGGGCTCCTCACCCGCATGGCCGAAAATCTGTCGTTCGGGCTCGACAACATCGATCGAGAAGCAGCATGCAAACGCAACGAGCGAGCCGCCCGGCGACTGGCAAAGATGTTTGCAGCGCTCAGCGCGACCAACGAAGCCATCCTCCGCGCCAAGACGCCGGACGAGCTCTATCAACTCGTATGCAATGCGGCGGTACACGTCGGCAATTCCCTGGCGGCCACTGTGCTTTTAGCCGAGCCGGGTTCTCCCTGGTTGCGCCCGGTGGCCGGCACCGGCCAGATCGTCGAGATTGTCAGACAGACACAGTTCTCGGTCGCCCCAGAAAACCCCTACGGCAAGGGTGTTTGCGGCAACGCGTTCCGGACCCAAAAAGCCTGCGTCAACGAAGACGTTCTCAACTCGGAACAAGGGCAACCCTGGCGGGAATCGAGTCGTCAAGCCGGTGTGGTTGCGAGCTGCGCCGTGCCGCTGACCAAAGACGGACAGAGCATCGGTGTGGTCCTGTTTTTCGTCACCAAATCCTGGGCGGCGGACAAGGAGATTATCGCCCTGCTGGAGCGCATGGCGGAGAATGTCTCGGTAGCTCTGGAGAACTTCGATCGCGCTGACGAAAAGGTGCGGGCAGACGGGCGTATTCAGTATTTGGCGACGCATGACGAACTCACCGGTTTGCCCAACCGCGTGACGTTCCATCAACTGTTTGAGCAATCGATCCGGTCGGCGTCGCGCCATGGTCGCAAATGCGCGCTGCTCTTCATCGATCTCGACCGGTTCAAAGTCATCAATGACTCGCTTGGGCACGCCGCCGGTGACACGCTGCTTGTCGAGGTCGCCAGCCGGCTTCGCGGTTGTTTGCGCGACAGCGACTTGGTAGCCCGATTTGGTGGAGACGAGTTCGTCGTCGTCCTGGATGGAATTTCCGATCAGGACCAGGTTGCCGTTGTCGCATCCAACATTCTCACCACCCTCATGCCCGCTGTGGTTCTCGCGGGGCATGAGTGCCGTACCACAGGCAGCATCGGCATTGCGGTCTACCCGGACAACGGCAGTGACGTGCAAACCCTGACCAAGAACGCCGACATGGCCATGTATCGGGCCAAGGAAGAGGGAAAAAATAATTTTCGCTTCTTCTCGCCCGAGATCAAAAGCCAATCTATCGAGCGGTTGACGCTGGAAACAGACTTGCGTCATGCGCTCGAACTCAACCAGTTCACGCTGCATTACCAGCCGAAGCTCGACGTTGCGACCGGCCAAATCAGCGGCGTTGAGGCGCTGCTGCGATGGACCCATCCGAAGCTTGGCAGTCTTCCGCCGACGGAGTTCATTCCGCTCGCCGAGGAGACCGGACTCATCATTCCGATTGGACGATGGGTTCTCATGACCGCGGCGGCCCAAAACATGGCCTGGCAACGCGAAGGCCTTCCCACGATCGCGATGGCGGTCAATCTTTCGCCACGCCAATTCCTGGATACGAACCTGCTCTACGACATTGACGACGTGTTGGCATCGACCGGAATGCCGGCACACCTGTTGCAGCTCGAGATCACCGAGAGCATGGTGATGCAGAACGTCGAACGGGCGATCAAGCTGCTCGATGAGATCAGAAGCCGCGGCGTCCGACTCGCGATCGATGATTTTGGCACCGGCTATTCGTCGATGTCGCTGATGAAAAAATTTCCGATCGACACGATCAAGATCGATCGATCCTTCGTTCGGGATCTGGCGGAAAGCGCGGAAGACCGGGCAATCGCGACCGCGATCATCAGCATGGGCAAGGCACTGGGACTAACCGTGGTCGCCGAAGGCGTCGAGACAACCGAACAGGATGAATTCTTGCGCGGGCGCGCCTGCGATGAAGTTCAAGGCTATCTGTTCAGCAAGCCCGTGCCGGCAGACCTTATCCCTGCGCTGCTTCGGCCGGTGATATCCTCTCCGTCGCTTCAGCCTTCGGGCGTTCCGTCTTCCAGGCCAATCAAAGGCTCGAAGCGGCAGCGGAAGCACGCAAGCTAATTTTGACGCGTCAGTCGCACCAGAGGGCGATCAGGTCGGTCGGCGTAGCCTTCTTATCTTAAGCCGGCGGCCAATATCATCAGCAGACTTTGAATCTGTGCTATTCCGCCAGGCGAAGCTCCGCGATCGTTGTCCTCGCGGCCGTTTCTTCCAAAGGAAAGAAATCGAGAGGCCCGGGATTGCTGTTGCCCGAAGTGACCGCGGCGCCCACGAGCAGGCCGGCCACACCGCCAGCGGCCGACATTCCGTTAAGGAGTTTGGCTCTTTCACTGGGCCTTGCGAGGAAGAAGTAGGTACGGCCGGATTGCGTGGAAATGTCTTGTTGACTCACCCCGGGAAACAGCGACGCGGTGGCCGAGAGTTGGTGCTGACCCGCCGGGCGGTCGGCATAAACATAGGTCCCGGTCTTTAGGTCGCTCATCGGCCCGCCATCGAGTTTGACGTCCCAACCTGGGTCACCAATGCCAGCATATGCCTTCTCGCGCAGCACCACGATTCTCGATTGTCCTGGCCTTGGCGAGCCAACCTTTTGCACGAGCCCGGCATAGTCCGCCCCGGCTCTGTCAGTCGCAGCGCAACCCGACAGTAAAATTGCAGCAACACCCAAAACTACGCCACGCCCAAGCATCACGCCCCCACCACTGTCGCGCCGGCAGATAATCAAAAACAAGGCGTGGTTGCAACCGGGTTTGTTTTCATCCGTCATGCGAGGCAGTGGAGACGTTGACGGACAGGCAAATCGCGGCGTACGCGAGAAAGCCGGACCTACAGCTGCTGTACCTCGACCACGCCGGACACTGCCTTGATCGCGCCTGCGATCTGCGGCGAGACCCTGAAGCGGCCGGGGAGCTTCATTTCCACCTCGGTTTCGAGGTCGAGCATCATCACCAGCGACACGTCGCCATCCGCTCCACCAGCGGCAACCGGTTTCGTCTGCGGACCACGGGGCGAACCACCGCCCTGCCCGGCCTCGGGCATCTGCAGGCGCTTGGCGATGGATTCGAGCGGCTTGGTGTCGCGGACGAAGATACGCAAGCCTTTTTGGGTTTTCGCCGCGGCGTCATCGAGCAGCTCGGCGTGGAGCACGCGCGCGCGGACGTCCTCGCCCTGCAATTCGGCGCCGAGCTGCAACAGCACGGCGGCGCCCGGCTCCAGCACCTCGCGGTATTGGGCCAGCCCTTCGGAAAACAGCACGGCTTCGAAATGCCCGGTCGGGTCCGACAGCCCGATGATGCCCATCTTGTTGCCGGTCTTGGTGCGACGTTCCATGCGCGAGACGACAGTGGCGGCAACCTTGCCCGCGGTCGCCCCGGTTTTGACCGCGCGCGAAAATTCCGCCCAGGACTGCACCCGCAAGCGTTTCAATACGATGGCGTAATCATCGAGCGGATGGCCCGACAAGAAGAAGCCGATCGCATCGTATTCGCGCCGCAACCGCTCCGCCGGCAGCCATGGCTCGACCTGCGGCAGCATGATGGTCGGAGCATCGGCGGCCCCGCCGAACATGTCATTCTGTCCCATCGTCGCGGCTTCGTGGCCGCGCTGGCACGCCGCGAGGATTGCTTCCGCGCCGGCGAAGACGCGGGCACGGTTGGAATCCAGTGTGTCGAACGCACCGGCCGCAGCCAGGCTCTCGATGACGCGCTTGTTGATCGCGCGCGGGTTCACGCGCGCCGCGAAATCGGCCAGCGAAGTGAACAGGCCCTCCTTGCGCGCCTCCACGATCAGTTCGACCGCATGCGCTCCGACGCCCTTGAGCGCGGCGAGCGCGTAATAGATGGTGCCCTTGCTGACTTCAAAGGTGGCGGCGGAATGATTGACCGAAGGCGCCTCGACCTTGATCCCGAGCCTTTGTGCTTCAGCGCGAAACTCACTGAGCTTATCGGTGTTGCTCATGTCGTGCGTCATCGACGCCGCGAGAAATTCGACCGGGTGATGCGCCTTCATGTAGGCGGTTTGATAGGACAACAGCGCGTAGGCCGCGGCATGGCTCTTGTTGAAGCCGTAATCGGCGAACTTGGCGAGCAGTTCGAAGATCGTGTCGGCCTGCCCCGGCTTGATGCCGCGCGCAACCGCGCCGGAAACAAAGCGCTCGCGCTGCTGCTCCATCTCTTTTCGGATTTTCTTACCCATCGCGCGCCGCAACAGATCGGCTTCGCCGAGCGAGTAGCCGGCCATGACCTGGGCGATCTGCATCACCTGTTCCTGGTAGATGATGACGCCGAAGGTCTCCTTGAGGATCGGCTCCAGCATGGGATGCAGATATTCCGGTTCTTCGTCGCCGTGCTTGCGGGCGCAATAGGTCGGAATATTCGCCATCGGACCCGGACGATAGAGCGCGACCAGCGCAATGATGTCCTCGAAGCGGTCCGGTCGCATGTCGACCAGCGCCCGCCGCATGCCCTGGCTTTCCACCTGGAACACGCCGACCACATCGCCTTTCGCCAGCATCGCGTAGCTCGGCGCATCGTCGAGCGGCAGCCGCGCCAGATTGAGATCGATGCCGCGCCGCTTCAACAGCTTCACCGCCAGATCGAGCACCGTCAGCGTCTTGAGCCCGAGGAAGTCGAATTTCACGAGGCCCGCGGGCTCGACCCATTTCATGTTGAACTGGGTCACCGGCATGTCGGATTTCGGATCGCGATAAAGCGGCACCAGTTCGCTCAAGGGACGATCGCCGATCACGATTCCCGCGGCGTGGGTCGAGGCGTGCCGGGTCAGGCCCTCAAGCCGTTGCGCGATATCGAAGGCGCGCGCCACCACCGGGTCCTCATCGCGAAACGCCTGCAGCTTCGGCTCGCCTTCGATCGCGGCCGCGAGCGTCACCGGCGCGGCCGGATTTTGCGGCACCAGCTTGGTCAGTTTGTCGACCTGCCCATAGGGCATTTGCAACACACGCCCGACGTCGCGCAGCACGCCGCGCGCCTGCAGCGTGCCGAAAGTGATGATCTGGGCGACCTGATCGCGGCCGTAGCGCTGCTGCACATAGCGGATCACCTGGTCGCGGCCGTCCTGGCAAAAATCGATGTCGAAGTCGGGCATCGAGACGCGTTCGGGATTGAGAAAGCGTTCGAACAGAAGGCCGAACTGGATCGGATCGAGGTCGGTGACGGTGAGCGCATAGGCGACCAGCGATCCCGCGCCGGAGCCGCGGCCCGGTCCGACCGGAATACCCTCGGCCTTCGCCCATTTGATGAAGTCCGCGACGATCAGGAAATAGCCCGCATAGTTCATCCGGGTGATGACGTCGATCTCGAAGGCGAGCCGGGCGCGGTAGTCTTCTTCAGAAGTGCCCTTCGCAAGCCCGTGGATCTTGAGCCGGTTGCTCAGGCCTTCCTCGGCCTGGCGGTGCAATTCCACCGCCTCGTCGCTTCGCGCATCGGCGGCATTGGCACCGGCGCCGACCGTGAACCGCGGCAGGATCGGCTTGCGCGTGAGCGGGCGGAACGCGCAGCGCTCCGCGATGTCGACCGTGGAGGCCAGCGCCTCGGGCAAGTCGGCGAACAGCACCGCCATTTCCGCACGGCTCTTGAAGCGATGATCCGGGGTGAGCTGATCGCGATCGGTTTCGGCAATGAGGCGCCCGCCGGCGATGCACAGCAGCGCGTCATGGGCTTCGTAATCATCCGAGGCCGCGAAATACGGCTCGTTGGTCGCAACGAGGGGAAATCCCTTTGTATAGGCCAGATCGATCAGCGCGGCCTCGACGCGGCGTTCTTTCTCGATGCCGTGGCGCTGCAGCTCGACATAAAGCCGATCGCCGAACAGGCCGGCCAGCCGGTCGCAACGTGAGCCGGCAAGTGCCGCCTGATCGGCCGCGACCGCCAGCGAAATCGGCCCATCGGGGCCGCCGGTCAGCGCGATCAGATCCTCGGCCTCGCCTTGCAGCCATTCGAACTTGATGTGCGGGGCTTGATGAATCGGTGTCTCCAGGAACGCCCGCGAGTTCAGCCGCATCAGGCTGCGATAGCCGCGCTCGCGCGCCGCCAGCAGCACGATCCGCGTAGGCCCCGCCGCAAGCGCATTGCGCGCGTTCGGATCCTGATCGCCGAAATCGACCGCCAACTCGCAGCCGATGATTGGCTGGATGCCATAACCGGCCATCTTTTCGGAGAATTCCAGCGCCCCGAACATGTTGTCGGTATCGGTGAGCGCGAGCGCCGGCTGCCGGTCCGCCTTGGCCAACTCGCCGAGCTTCTGGATCTTGATCGATCCCTTCAGCAGCGAATAGGCCGAATGGGCGTGAAGATGAACAAATCCGGCATTGGACGGCGGCACCGAGGGCTTCTGCATCATCGAGGTCAGCGATCACTGGGGCTTGAGGAAGCGAAAGCGGCCTGTGAAGAGCCGACTCGCGCTTCAATGGTGATGCCTCCGGACTGAGGTGTCCACGCGGAAGGCGCGATTTGCGCCCGCCATCCGGCTTTTCCCCAAGGCGCGCACCCCGGTGGCCCTGCCCCGGGCCTCACCTTCAGAGCTGCGGAAGCAGCTGCGCCCAGACCGCAACCATCCCGACAAAAAGCGTAATCGACGCCAGCGCCACCGCTTCTTCCACGAATGCCTTCAACATGCCCGCCTCCTCAGATGTGAACATAAGAAGAACATTGTTCCTTTTTTGTTCCATGAGTCAAGGGCGGGTAGTGGGTCAGTTTGAAAAATGCCCCCGAAATATATCCCTTGGTTAATTTCGGGGATAGCGTGACCGGGACTCGCGCCGGACGGGAACCTGCGGCTAAGATCGCGCCATGGAAGATACCATGCAGCAGTGGATGCAGGACTGACCTGCCCCTGAAGTTTCATCCAGCGGCGATTAGAGTCTCGGCGAATGTTACGCCGTTCGGCGCGGGGTGAGCAACGTGCGATCGGCGGAGCTGGTCGGGGTTGCGCAGCCGGTCGCACGTTGCGGTGAGGTTGGCGGCATAGGCCGCAGGTGTCAGGTAACCCAGCGCGGAATGCGGGCGCTGGCTGTTGTAGTCATCGGCCCAATCCGCAATCCTGGCCCGGGCGTGATCAAGGCCGAAGAACAGGGTTTCGTTGAGAAGCTCGTCTCGCATCCGGCCGTTGAAGCTTTCACAGAATCCGTTCTGCATCGGTTTGCCCGGCGCGATGAAGTGCCAGGCAATCTGGTGTTCCTCCGACCAGGTCAGCATGGCGTTGCAGGTGAACTCGGTGCCGTTGTCCGAGACGATCATGCCAGGCTTGCCGCGGCGATCGATCAACGCCGTCAGTTCGCGCGCCACCCGCCGTCCCGGGATCGAAGTATCGGGGATCGCCGCCAAGCATTCCCGGGTGACGTCATCGACGATGTTGAGGATCCGGAACCGGCGACCGCAGGCGAACTGGTCGTGGACAAAATCGAGTGACCAGCGGGCATTCGGCCTGGCCTCGACGCGGATCGGCGCCCGTGTGCCGACAGCACGTCGCCGAGCGCGCCGCTTGCGCACGGTAAGACCTTCTTCTCGATAGAGCCGGTAGATACGGTTGAGCCCGGACGGCTCGCCTTGCTGGCGCAGCAGGACGAACAGCCGGCGATAACCAAAGCGCCGGCGACCGTTGGCGAGTTCGCGCAATTGCTTGCGCAACTCGGTGTCCGGTGGCCGGCAAGACCGGTAGCGGATCATCGTGCGATCGGCGCTGACGATCGAGCAGGCCCGCCGTTCTGACAGGCCCAGTTCGGCCTGCAGATGCGCGACAGCCTCGCGCTGGGCGGCGGGCCCTACCATTTTTTTGAAAGAAGCTCACGCAGCGCCGCCGCATCCAGCATCTGCTCGGCCAGAAGCTTCTTCAGCTTGGCGTTCTCGTCCTCAAGCTGCCGCAGCCGCTTGGCCTCCGAGACATCCATGCCGCCGAATTTGGCCTTCCAATTGTACAGCGTCGCTTCCGAGACGCCGTGCTTGCGGGCGAGATCGGCGGTCTTCGCCCCCGCCTCCTGCTCCCGCAGCACCCCGATAATCTGCTCTTCTGTAAACCTGGCTCGCTTCATCAGTCCGTCCTTGAGAAGGCCGGACTCTAACTGCAACTGGAGGAAATCGGCAGGGGCAGGTCACCTTCAGTCAACCCACCACATTCTTCGGTCGCACCCGGCAACATGCACGGATCCATTGAGACATTAGCGTCATATGGGTTCCCGCTCCCGCTCGATTGGCCGCTCGCCGAGCCGCTTGCTGGGTTGTTCACCGGCCAAAGCGCAACCAGATACCCGGGGGCACCCGTGGCGGCACCGTTGGCGAACTTACCACCGCCGGCGACGGAAGCCAGACCGCCGGCGGTGGCTTGGATGACCGTGCCGCCGATGCGCTGGCCGAGATCGTTGAATGGTTGCTACGGGCTTGCTCGTAACATGGGTTTAACGTTCGAACTGCGAACGAATTACCTGTAGGCCATCGTTACTAAGCTCGACTGAAAAGGTAGGTCTCGGACCTGAACTCCCCCTTTGCTCTTGGGAAGCATTCGGATTTCGAAATAGCACGAAGATCGAACGGTCGGATTGTTGCAATGTAATCCGATAATCACCGACGTTGAGTTTATTGCGCTCTAGTTCCGTTACGGCGACCTGAATCGCTCGAAAACTTCTTCCAGAAATTGATTCTTCCATGAGCTGCGATCCAGCAATGAGTGGAAGGGACAAACTGATGGACAGAATCCACGAAAACCACCAAGCAATGAATGCATTCTTTTTCATCGTAACACGCCTACAGTTCCGGCCGTCGGATCAATAAACTTGAACTGGCCACTTGGCGTTCCGAGATAACCTCTATATCCCGGCCTTCCAATCGCGTCGTTAACGCTTCCGTTTATATCAGTCCGCGAAAAGTTATCACTGTTAAAGGAATCTTTAGTCGGATCGCTCGTTCGAATTGCTGTCCCATTTACAGCGATCGAGTAGTCCCCATGAGTATGATAATCTCCAACGATGTTGGTTGAGCTGGTCCCGCTTGTCTGAACAGAATCTCCGCGTCGATAAGTGGAGCCTCTGCCGGGGTTAGGCCGCCGCGCGGAGCGGCGGAAGATCGAAGTAGGCTTGATCCGGGGTCATGTCGTCAAGGCTCGAATGTGGGCGACGGCGATTGTAGAAGTCGAGATATCGGCCGATCGAGTTGCGCGCCTCGCCAACGGTTTCGTAGGCCCGCAGATAGACCTCCTCGTATTTGATGCTGCGCCACAACCGCTCGACGAGCACGTTGTCGCGCCATGCACCCTTGCCGTCCATGCTGATGGCTATGCCTCGGTCGGCGAGTGCGCTTGTGAAGGCCGTACCGGTGAACTGCGAGCCCTGGTCGGTGTTGAAGATTTCCGGTTTGCCGTAGCGGCCCAGGGCATCCTCCAGCGTCTCGACGCAGAAGGCAGCTTCCATCGTGATCGACAACCGCCACGACAGTACCCGGCGGGTCGCCCAATCGAGCACGGCGGCGAGATAGACGAAGCCACGCGCCATCGGGATGTAGGTGATGTCCATGGCCCAGACCTGGTTCGGCCGTGTGATCTCCATGCCGCGCAGCAGATACGGGTAGATCTTGTGGCCGGGCCCGGGCTTGGTGGTGCGCGGACGGCGATAGAGCGCCTCTATCCCCATCCGCCGCATCAGCGTCTTCACATGCCGGCGGCCGATCTTGCACCCCTGCAAAGCCAGCAGGCCTCGCAACATACGCGAACCGGCGAAGGGGTACTCCAGATGCAACCTGTCGAGACGCCGCATGATCACGAGGTCGGCTGAAGAGACTGGACGCGGCAGATAGTACACGCTGCCTCGGCTGACCTTCAAAATCTCTGCCTGCCTGGTGATCGACAGATCATGTTCACGGTCGATCATCGCTTTGCGCTCAGCAATCCCGCCTTGGTGAGCGCTCCTTCTAAAAAATCGTTCTCCAGCGTCAACTCCCCGATCTTGGCGTGCAGCGACTTCACGTCGATCGCAGGCGCGGCGGGCACCATGCTTCCCGAGCCGAAAACCCCGGAAGCGCCGCCCTCCAACTGGGCCTTCCAGGCCGTGATCTGATTGGGGTGGATATCAAAGTGCTCGGCCAGTTGGGCTATCGTCCGGTCGCCCTTGACGGCGGCAAGCGCCACCTTCGCCTTGAAGGCCGAGGTGTGGTTCCGGCGCGGTCGTCTGTTCATGGTCTCTCCTGATTCGCGGGCCTATCGTGCCCGCCGTCAGGCAGAAACTCCACTTAGCGTCCTGTTCAAATTTGCGAGTCCGGCTCTCTAACCCGTGTCCGCCATGGCGATTCTCCTTAATGTAGGAGCCGAGCATAACACTTGGAATAAGATAGATCGGCCAATTTTCCTCTGCAACAATCAAACTGACCCACTACCCCAGGGGCGGGTAGTGGGCAGTTTTGAAGAATGACGCCTGTGGTTAATTCTTGAATTTAAGTGTCTATCGCTTGGCGCGGGCCCGGACTTTTGCCGGGCATGGGCGACGAAGCGCTCGGCCGTCATTTTCCTAGCGCCAGTCGCATTTGGCCGGCGCTGGTGATCGCTAAACCTTTCGTGGTTTCTTCGATGTAGCCGAGCTCAAGCAGCCGATCGCTATGGTTCTGTGATACAGGCCAGCTTTTGCCCTCGTCGATTTGCTCAAGGGCGTCAAATTCAGCCGCGGTGAGGTATTCGTCAAGGCGCGCCATTGATCCAATATGCGCCATGGGCGCCCATTTTCCAATTTGGGACTCTGGTCATTTATGGCTTCCCTGACAGCTCTCAGCGTGCTCAGCAATCCACTCAGCGGCGTCATACTCCGTCGCAAAACCCTTGATCACTTCGGTCTCGCCATCAGGCCAGAGAACATCGACCACCCAGCCAAATCCTGGATTTTTCCGCGCCGCGAAAGTGGGCCGATGCTCGAGCATCTTCCGAGTATGCGCCGGTCGCGGGCCAGTTCAAGCCACCAGCCCTGCCCCAATCGAGCTGCCCCACTACCATCTGGATTAGCTTAACGTCGCGTCCGTCAAACCGGCAGCAGCTCATTCCCCCTAATCCAGCTCAACCACCTCGCCGTTCACCAGCGAGACGCGGCGGTCCATCCGGCCCGCGAGTTCCATGTTGTGGGTCGCGATCAACATCGCCACCCGGGTCGCGCTGACCAGTTGCATCAGCGCGTGGAACACGTGATCGGCGGTGTGGGGGTCGAGATTTCCGGTCGGCTCATCGGCAAACAACACCCGCGGCGCGTTGGCGACCGCGCGCGCGATCGCCACGCGCTGCTGTTCGCCACCCGACAGCTCAGCCGGCCGGTGGGTGATGCGATCGCCGAGGCCCAGATAAGCCAGGATTTCCGTCGCGCGCTTGACGGTCTCGCTGCGTTTGAGGCCGCGGATCATCTGCGGCAGCATGACGTTTTCGAGCGCGGAGAATTCCGGCAGCAGCCGGTGCGATTGATAGACGAAGCCGATATCGGTGCGGCGGATCTGGGTGCGCTCGATGTCGGACAATCCCGAGGTCGGCGCGCCGCCGACATAGACTTCGCCCTCATCCGGGCTTTCGAGCAGGCCGGCGATATGCAGAAGCGTCGACTTACCCGCACCCGACGGCGCCACCAGCGCCACCGACTGTCCCGCCCACAGCGCGAGCTTGGCGCCGTTGAGGATCGTCAGCGTCGTCGCGCCCTGCGTGTATTGGCGCTTTATCTCGTGGAGATAGACGACCGGTGCGTCTTCCGTGCCCTGCTCCATCGCGCCCTCACTCATAGCGGAGCGCATCGACGGGATCGAGGCGGGCGGCACGCCATGAAGGATACAGCGTGGCGAGGAACGACAGCGTCAGCGCCATGATCACGACCGCGCTGGTCTCGCCGAAATCGACCTCGGCCGGCAGCTTGGAAAGGAAATAAAGCTCCGGCGAAAACAGCTCGGTGCTGGTGAGCCAAGACAGGAATTGCCGAATCGATTCGATGTTCAGGCAAATCAACATGCCGACGAAAAACCCGGTCAGCGTGCCGACCACGCCGATCGCCGCCCCCGTGATCAAAAACACCCGCATGATCGAGCCTTGCGAGGCGCCCATGGTGCGCAGGATCGCGATATCGCTGCCCTTGTCCTTCACCAGCATGATCAGTCCGGAGACGATATTCAACGCCGCGACCAGCACGATCATCGTCAGAATCAGAAACATCACATTGCGTTCGACCTGAAGCGCGTTGAAGAAGGTCGAATTGCGCTGCCGCCAGTCCACCAGGAACACGGGCCGTCCGGCGGCTTCGGTCACGGTCTTGCGGAAGCCGTCGATCTTGTCGGGATTGGTGGTGAACACCTCGATCGCGGTCACGTCGTTGGTGCGGTTGAAATAGGCTTGCGCCTCTGGAAGCGGCATGAACACGAAGCTCGCGTCATACTCCGACATGCCGATCTCGAACACCGCGGCAATCCGGTAAGGCTTGATGCGCGGCGTGGTGCCCATCGGGGTCACCGCCCCTTTCGGCGCCACCAGCGTGACGCTGTCACCGGCATGCAGCGACAATTGATCGGCGAGCCGGCGGCCGATGGCAACGCCCTGCCCCTCGTCGAAGCCTTCGAGCGAGCCCTGCTTGATGTTCTTGGCGATCGAGGTGAGGTTGTTCAGGTCGTCAGAGCGAATGCCGCGAACGAACACGCCGGACGCGTTGAACGGCGAGGACGCCAGCGCCTGGCCATCCACCACCGGCGCCGCAAGGCGTACGCCCGCAACCATGCTGATACGCTCGGCGACGTCCTTCCAGTCGGTGAGCGGCGATTCCAACGGCTGCACCAGAAGATGGCCGTTGAGGCCGAGGATCTTGTCCAACAGCTCTTTGCGGAATCCGTTCATGACCGCCATCACGATGATCAGCGTGGCGACGCCGAGCATGATGCCGAGGAAAGAGAAACCGGCGATGACGGAAATGAATCCTTCCTTGCGACGTGCCCGCAAATAGCGCCCGGACAACAGCCATTCGAAGGGCGCGAAAGGTGGGGTTCGAACTGACTCGCTCATGGCTTCATCCATAGTTCGATTTTCACACGATTCGGGCTAATTCTGGTCGTACCGGCAAATATCCCCGCATCCGCAGTGGATAATTCGAATCGACCCTTAGATCAGTTTTGCAACGACTTCGGCCGGACTGAGATTTTCGCGGGAGCCATCGCTGCGCCGCTTGAGTTCGAGCTTGCCTTCGGCGAGGCCTTTCGGGCCGATCAGGATTTGCCAGGGAACGCCGATCAGGTCGGCGGCGGCGAATTTGGCGCCGGCGCGCTGGTCGGTGTCGTCGTACAAGACTTCGACGCCCTTGGCGGTCAATTCGCGATACAGTTGCTCGCAGGCCGTGTCGGTGTCTTCCGCACCCTGCTTCAGGTTGAGGATCGCCGCCTTGAACGGGGCGACCGCTTCCGGCCATTTGATGCCGGCATCGTCATGGCAAGCCTCGATGATCGCGCCGACCAGCCGGGAGACCCCGACGCCGTAGGAGCCGCCACGGACGGCGACCTCGGCGCCATCGGCGCCGGCAACCAAGGCTTTCATCGTGTCCGAGTATTTGGTGCCGAAGTAGAAAATCTGGCCGACCTCGATGCCTCGGGTGTGCACCTTGTTTTCAGCGGGCACTTCGCGGTCGAATCGCTCGGCGTCGTGGACGTCCTCGGTTGCGGCATAGACCGAGGTCCATTGCTTGATGATCGGCGTCAGATCAGCGTCGTAATCGATCTCCTCGCCGGGCACCGGCAAATTGAGCACGTCGCTGTCACAATAGACCCCGGACTCGCCGGTTTCCGCGAGCACGATGAATTCGTGGCTGAGATCGCCGCCGATCGGCCCGGTTTCGGCGCGCATCGGGATCGCCTTCAAGCCCATCCGCGCAAAGGTCCGCAAATACGCGACGAACATCTTGTTGTAGGAGCGCCGCGCCGCGGCCTCGTCGATATCGAACGAGTACGCATCCTTCATCAGGAATTCGCGGCCGCGCATGACGCCGAATCGCGGACGCTGCTCGTCGCGGAATTTCCACTGGATATGATAGAGATTGAGCGGCAGGCTTTTGTACGATTTCACGTATGAACGGAAAATCTCGGTGATCATTTCCTCGTTGGTCGGCCCGTAAAGCAGCTCGCGCTTATGCCGGTCGGTGATGCGCAGCATCTCCGGGCCGTAGGCGTCGTAGCGGCCGCTTTCGCGCCACAGGTCGGCCAGTTGCAGCGTCGGCATCAATAGTTCCAGCGCGCCGGCGCGGTTCTGTTCCTCGCGGACGATCTGCTCGATCTTCTTGAGCACCCGCAAGCCGAGCGGCAGCCAAGCGTAGATGCCGGCCGCTTCCTGCCGGATAATGCCCGCGCGCAGCATCAAGCGATGCGACACGATCTCCGCTTCTTTCGGATTCTCTTTAAGGATGGGTAGAAAGAATCGCGACAATCGCATGGGACCACTCAAGAATCGGACGGCAGAACACCGGGAATGCCGCAGTGAAAGCGGATCGGGCGCAAAAACACAAGAGCGGCGGCGCTCACATCTTCATGCCGGGTTGATCCGGCATCTTTTTCATGTCCATGCGGTTCATGTCCATGGGGCCGGTAGCATCACCCGCGCCGGCGGGGCCTCGCGCGCCGATGCCCTGCACGTCGAACGTAAGCTCCACCTTGCCGGCCTTTTCAAATTCAAGGGTGACCGGCACCTTGTCGCCCTGTTTGAGCGGACCCTTGAGATCAAACAGCATCAGGTGAACTCCGCCCGGCGCCAGCTGGACGGTCTTGCCGGGCTCGATCGTCAGGCCCTTGTCGAGCGGGCGCATCGTCATCACGCCGTTGTTCGTGGCCATCTCGTGGACCTCGACCTTGGCGCCAGCGTCCCATGAGCCACCGATCAGCCGGTCCGGCGTGGAACCCTTATTCTCGATGGTCAGATATCCACCGCCGATTTTTGCGCCGCCCGGCGTGGCGCGGCTCCAGGCTTGGGTGATGACGAGATCGCCGGCCTTGACCTCCTCGGCGCGCGCGGGGGCTGCGAGCAAAAAGAGCAGCGCGGCGCACGCGATGGCGCACGGGATCTGTTTCATGAAATGCTCCTTTTGCATTTGGTCTCGCTATTCGATCCCATTGTTATCGACCCCGAAGAAAAATTATCGAACACAAGAACACACGTGAACGATGTAAGTGTTGTCGGTGCGGTCTACTCAACGCCGCAAGTGGATCTTTGTCACCACCGGCGCTCGACCAACTATCCTCGTAGCCAGGTTCGATACCGTCGGAAAGCCGGAGCTATAACTCCGAGAGATGTATCTGCGAACCAAGTCGCCGAACCCTGCTTGCCGCCACATTCCGAGAGATCAGATCGCCGGAAAGATTGAATTAGGTCTCAATATGTGTATCAACATAACTGAATGAAAATCGGGCAAAACCGCGCTGATGTGGGATTGCGGCTATTCTGGCGAAGGCTGGTTAGCGCGGCGGCCATCTATGCGCTTGTTATGCAGCCGTTATTGCTGGCGGTCGTTGGCACCCAGTTAGCCAATGCTTCCGTCCTTGACAATTTCTCTCTTTCCGAACTCTGCCTGAATGCGGCCCACGGTAGCCCCGATGCGCCCGCCGACCAACCCCAACATCCGGCACATAACCATTGCATATTTTGCTTTGCCGGAGCTTTCCACCTTCTGGATGCCCCGCAACCGGTAACGATTGAGCACGTCCGCTTGGTTGTCAGCGGGGTACGGCAATCGGTGCATCCGCTGCGCCTATCCTCGTTCTTGCGATACTCGGTCGCACGTCCCAGAGGTCCCCCGCTCAGCGCGTGATGCAATGCAGCCTTAAGGGCTGCCCGAAACTGCTTTCACGTTCCTTGACCGGAGAAATCCTGATGTCTCGATACATGCCGCTCTCTTTTGCGCTCGCGAGTTTTATCGCGTTGGCGTCCACCTCTGATGCGTTCGCCCACTGCTTCGTCGGTGCGCGTTTTCTTCCAGCCACGCTGGCGACCGACGATCCCTGCGTCGCCGACGAAATGTCAGTGCCGACGGTGCAGTGGTCAAAGACCGCGGACACGCCGCCGGCCACCCAGTGGGATATTTCAGGCGATTTTTCAAAGCGGATCACCGAAAACTTCGGTGTCTCGATCGGCCAAAACTGGACGCAAATTCGTCAGCCCGACGGCACGCTCACGTCGGGATTTGGGAATCTCGAGACAACGTTCCAGTTCCAGGTGCTTAAAGATCCGTCGCATGAGTTGGCGGTACTGGCCGGCCTCATCGTCGATTGGGGGCACACCGGCTCAACCGGTTCCGGGTTCGCCGACACATTTAGCCACGTCACCCCGACGCTCTATTTCGGGAAGGGCTTCGGCGATTTGCCGGACAGCTTGTCGTGGATTCGCCCGTTCGCGGTGACCGGACAGGTCGGCTATCAAATTCCGACCAACTCCTTTGATTTCACCCAGAGCGTCTTCATTCCACAACAACTGGTGTACGGCGCCTCGTTGCAATACAGCCTACCCTATCTGAAATCCGAGGTCATCGACCTTCAGCTTCCGGATTTCTTCAATCATCTGATTCCGATCGTCGAAGCGAGTTTCTCGACGCCGGTCTCGAACAATTTCGGCAACCCCTACACCACGACCGGAACGATCAACCCCGGCGTGATCTGGGTCGGAAGCTATTTCCAGGTCGGCCTGGAGGCCGTGATACCCATCAACCGGGAAAGCGGCAGCGGAGTCGGCGTGCTCGGCCAGTTGCATCTATATCTCGACGACATCTTCCCGACGACCCTGGGACAACCGCTGTTTGGCGGCAATTCAGCCGCTCCCCGCAAATTGACCTTTTGAGGTAGCGCCATGCGAATGCTAACTTTTACAATCTCGGTCCTGCTCACTGTGCTCGTCGGCACCGCCGCCCGGGCTCACGCGTTTCTCGATCATGCGGAACCTCGGGTCGGAAGCACCGTGCCTACCGCGCCCCACGAGATTTCTCTCACCTACTCGCAAAATCTGGAGGCGGCGTTCAGCTCGGTCGAAGTAAGCGATATCAACGGCAAGCGGGTCGATCTGGGAAAGCCGTCGATTAGCGCGAGCGTGATGCGTGTCGGGGTAAAGCCATTACCCCCGGGGACATACAGGGTTCGTTGGCACGTCCTCTCGGTCGATACCCATACAACCGAAGGCAGCTTTACCTTTCATGTTGGACAGTGAAGGCGCGCGCAGCTGAAAAGAGGCGGCGGTAGAATGATTATTTCACGGTTGGCTACCGCCGCACGAAACATGGCTCGACTTGGAGAGCATTTTGACCAATCTATTGATCCTGGTGCGGGACATTCATTTCGGCTCGTCAGTGATCGTCGCGGGCATCGTCTTCTTCGATTGGCTCGTCGCTTCACCGACG
The DNA here is from genome assembly GCA_963814615.1 of uncultured Alphaproteobacteria bacterium. Taxonomy (GTDB): domain Bacteria; phylum Pseudomonadota; class Alphaproteobacteria; order Rhizobiales; family Xanthobacteraceae; genus Bradyrhizobium. Next base: position 573,841 of record CAWFDN010000003.1, read on the forward strand.
CTGCGACGGGGGGATTCGCGGTTTTTGGCGACGATGGTCGCCTTTACGGGCCGTACCAGCGCAGCGCTATGGAGCAATCTGGCCTTGTCGATCCTTTCAGGTTGCGCATGGCTATGCCTGTTGGCCGCCCGGATTGCCGGCAAACCATTCGGTGAGGTCATTGCGGACGACACGATCTGGATTGTTCTGTCGCAAACGCAGTTTGGCCTTACCTGGCAGCTACGATTTTTGTTCGGCGTATTCCTGGCCACGGGCCTGCTGGTCTGGCGGCCAAAGAACGCCGGTCAGCCCATCTGGCAAGAAGCTTTGGTGGCCTTGCTCGCCGGTGCATATCTGGGCTCGCTGGCCTTTGCGGGGCATGGTGAAGAGGGTCTAGGGTTGGAGAGAAACCTCCACCTCGCCGCGGACTTTTTGCATTTGATCGCTGCCGGTCTTTGGCTTGGAGGGCTTATTCCGCTCGCTTTATTACTCGTTTATCTCGGCCGGTTCCGTGAAGAAGCCTGGGCCGCGGCCGCGTATCACGCTTCCCGCCGCTTTTCCAATCTCGGCATCGTCGCCGTTGGGACACTACTGATCAGCGGAATAGTCAATACCTCGTTTTTGATCGGTGACATGCAGAGTCTCATCGAAACGAGCTACGGCCGGTTGTTACTCCTCAAGATCACCCTGTTCGCCGCAATGGTCTGTCTGGCCGGGGTCAACAGGCAATATCTGCTGCCGCGACTCTGTGGCGATGTTGAAACGGAATTGACTGAAGCCGGCTCGGGCCCTCGAACCACCCAATGGCTTGTACGTAGCTCTCTGGCCGAAATTGTACTCGGGATCGGGGTCATCATCATCGTCGGGATGCTGGGCATTATGTCGCCAGCAATCGATATGCACGCCCATCTTCATTGACCTCGTTCCGCAGCACCCGCCCTACCGAAACCCTCCAATGCGCCAACGTACAACCACGGGTTGGCGAAAAATCGATCATTTCGTAAAATGCGCGAATTTTGAACAATCGTTGCTGAAAATGGTGACAAGACGAAAAAGATGGTCTACCACTACAACCTCAGGCTGGTCGCAAGATCGAAGTCTGGTGGTCCAAGTCTCGGGAGGAACCCTGGCGCGCAAAAGCAGCGTCGCCCCGTCAATCAAGATTAAATCCAAATTTTCGGGGAAATAGGGTCGACACAATTTTTAGAGCAGGGCTTCCGGCCCTGCTCTTTTTTTATTTTAAAGCTCTTCTTTTGGAATTCCTTGGAGCGCGTGCGATCTTCGGGCTTCGGGCTGGGGAAACAAAAAGACTTTTCAAAAAACCATTGTCGGGCTTTTGATTCGCTCAGAGCGGAATTCCCATCAGCTTCGACAGCCGCTCGACGCTGAGATAGCCCGCGTTGTAGGCGAGCCACGCGAGGGCGAAGATGGCCGCCGAAAGCACCGTGGTCCAGATCAGCTTGCGACCCATCTGCGTTGCGATCGGCGCGCCGGGATCGGTGCCTGGCACCCCCTCGCCGTCTTCATGCTGGCTGCGCACGCCGAACGGCAACGTCAGGAACAATACGATCCACCACAGCACGAAGTAGATCGCGAAGACGGTTGAGATTGTGTAGATCATGGTGACGCCTCAGGCCTGTTCGATTTCGACGAGCGCACCGGAAAAATCCTTCGGATGCAGAAACAGCACCGGCTTGCCGTGCGCGCCGATCTTGGGCTCGCCGTCGCCGAGCACGCGCGCACCTTGCTTGATCAGGGTGTCCCTCGCCGCGATGATGTCGGGCACGTCATAGCAGATGTGATGAATGCCGCCGTCGGCGTTGCGTTCGAGGAATTTGGCGATCGGCGACGCCTCGCCGAGCGGTTGAATGAATTCGATCTTGGTATTGGGCAGTGTCACGAACACTGTAATGACGCCATGCTCCGGCAGCGGCACGGCCGCGGAAATGTCCGCGCCGAACGCCACACCATAGATTTGGGCGGCCTTCTCGGCGTCCCTGACCGCGATCGCCACATGATTGAGCCGGCCCAGCATATCGCTCCTCCGCGGTGGTTTTATAACTTAGATCATGATGCGATTGAGTTGAATCGCATCATGATCTCATCTGTTTGTTTGCGCATGATCTCCGCGCAAACGCTTCGCGTTTGTCGCGAGGGAAACCGGTTCCCACTTTTCCGGATCATGCTCACAGCTAGCGCGCGGTGTGCGGAACGCGCACGGACGTCAGACCATGAGAACGTGAACGTAGCATAGCGGCTTCTTGCCCCAATGCTCGTTGATTGTCGCACGCACCGCCCGCCGCACCGATTCCGCCATCGCGTCGGGGTCGCGCCGCCGCGCCCGAGGCAGCCCCTCTATGATCGATACCACGACGTCGAATACGATCTCGTCGATGATCTCTCCGGCCTTATTCTTCTGAGGTATCCCGACCAGATCGACTTCGGGATCGTCGGCCAGTTCGCCCTTGTCGGTCATGGCAACCGCCACGAAGGCACAACCGGCGAACGCCAATTTGCGCCGTTCGACGACGGCACGCGACTTCGAATCTTCGAGGATCGAGCCGTCCTTGTAGAGCCGCCCCGACGGCAGTTCTTCGATGACGGCAGCGTCGCCGGGCCCCAGTCTGACCAGGTCACCGTTGCGGCAGATCAGCGTCTTCGGCACGCCGGCGGCCCTCGCCAGCTTGGCGTGCTCGAACAGATGCAGCGCTTCGCCGTGAACGGGGATCAGCAGTTGCGGGCGTACCCACGAGATCATGTCGCGGAGTTCGTCGCGGCGCGGATGGCCGGAGACATGGACGAGATGGGTGCGGTCGGTGATGACCTCGACGCCCTGGTTGATCAGCCCGTTGATGATGCCGCCGACCGCCTTCTCGTTGCCGGGGATGGTGCGCGAAGAAAAGATCACGCAGTCACCTTTGTTGAGCGTCACGTCGGGATGGTCGTCATTGGCAATCCGTGCCAGCGCCGCGCGCGGCTCGCCCTGGCTTCCGGTGCACAGCGCCAGCACCTTGTCGGGAGGAAAATGGCCATAGAGATCAGCACCACGAAAATTCTGCACGCCATCAAGGTGACCGGTTTCGCGCGCGACCTGCACCACGCGCTCCATCGCGCGCCCGACCACCACGACCTCTCGCCCGGCGGCGAGTGCCGCGTCCGCGACCGCACGCAGCCGCGCGACGTTAGAAGCAAAAGTGGTCACGGCGACGCGGCCTTTCGCCGCCTTCACCAGTTCAATGATGGTTTTTGCGACCTCCGCCTCAGACGGCGAGCGCCCTTCCCGCACGGCGTTGGTGGAATCGCCGATCAGCGCCAGCACGCCGGCGTCGCCGAGTTCGCGCAACCGCCGCTCGTCGGTCGGCACCCCGATGATCGGCGTCGGGTCGATCTTCCAGTCGCCGGTGTGCAGCACGATGCCGGCGGCCGTGTGGATCGCCAGCGCATGGGATTCCGGAATCGAATGCGCCACCGGAATGAACTCGACATTGAACGGCCCGAGATCGATGCGGCCGCCCGACGGCACCACCGTGACCGGAATTTTCGGCGGGTTGCGTTCGGACGCGCATTTGGCCTCGAACAAGGCGGCGCTGAATTTGGTCGCGTAGATCGGGCATTTCAGCTTCGGCCAGAGATCGATAATGGCGCCGAAATGGTCCTCATGGGCGTGCGTCAGCACCAACCCGACCAGATTCTTGCGTTCTTTTTCGAGAAAACTGACGTCGGGCATGATGAGATCGATGCCCGGCAGATGCTCCTCGTCGCCAAACGACACGCCGAGATCGATCGCGAGCCAGGAGCGCTGGTGGCGGTTGCCAAGGCCGTAGATCGACAGGTTCATGCCGATCTCGCCGACGCCGCCGAGCGGCGCAAAGGTCAATTCATCCGGGCGCGCCATCAGACAGCCCCTGCCGAGGCGGCTTGCCCAAAATAAACATCGCCCGCTGAAATCGGCACCTGCCTGCCCTCTGATGTCCGAACAATCATGCAACCGGTGCCATCAATGGTGTCGAATATCCCTTCCACCGCGGCGCCGCCTGTGTGGATCGCAACCGCCTGTCCAAGCCCGACCGCGCGCTCCAGCCACAGCCGCCGGATCTCGCCAAAACCGCGGCCCTGGTCCCAGATGCCCCGGAATTCCACCCACGAGTCCGACAGAGTGGCGAACAATTCCTCTGCGCCGATCTGGATGCCAAGCGCTGCCAGTGAGGTCGCAGGGGTCGGCATGCCTTCCGGCGCAGCCACGACGTTGGTGCCGATGCCGACGACAACGGCGAGCTTATCCCCGGCCACTGCCTCTGCTTCCAGCAAGATGCCGGCGAGTTTCTGTTGCCCCGCCAGCACGTCGTTGGGCCATTTCAACGAAAATTTCATATGATCCGATCCCGCCGACCTCAGCGATGCTTCGACGCTTATTTTTTTCAACGTGGCCTCAAGAGCCAGCCCGGCGGCAAAGCCCAGTGTCGCCGCGGCGGCGGGCGACACGTCGATCGCTTCCAGAACGGTGCTGGCGAGATTGCCGCGCGGCGAGACCCAGGCGCGGTGCCGCCGTCCGCGGCCCGAGGTCTGCTCCGAGGTCACAAACCACATCGGTCCACGCTCGCCATCACGCGCTCGCGCCATGGCTTCCACGTTGGTCGAACCAATATTCTCAAAGGCTGCGAGCCGGTAACCCGCCGATATGGCTCGAGGACCGAGCGAAAATGTCATCTAGAACAGCGATTTCGCGGCAGCGGTTGCGACGCTGACCAGCGGCCCCGGATAGACGAAGAAAAAGATATTGAAGAGACCCGCCACCGCCAGCACCGTGCGCAATTCCATGCGCATCGGATCGAGTTGGCCGAGCGGCTCGTCGAAATACATCACCTTGATGATGGTGAGATAGTAAAACGCGCCGACCACGCTGGCGAGCACGCCGACGACGGCAAGCGTGAACAACCCCGCCTTGATCGCCGCAACGAACACGTACCATTTCGCAAAGAAGCCCGCGAGCGGCGGAATGCCGGCCAGCGAAAACAGCAGCATCGCGAAGAAGAATGCCAGCAACGGATTGGTCCGCGACAACCCGGCGAAGTCGCTGATGGTTTCGACATGCTGGCCATTGCGCTTCATGGTCAGGATCACCGCGAAGCTGCCGAGCGTCATCGCCACATAGATTGCGATATAGACCAGCACGCCCTGCGCGCCCTCAACCGTGCCGGCAGCAAGGCCGACAAGTGCGAAGCCCATATGGCCAATCGAGGAATAGGCCATCAGTCGCTTGATGTTCCTTTGGCCGATCGCAGCGAACGATCCCAGCACCATCGAGGCGATCGCCACGAACACCACGATCTGCTGCCATTGCGAGACAATGCCCGGAAACGCCGTGAGCGCCACGCGGGTGAACACCGCAAGCGCCGCGACCTTGGGCGCCGACGCAAAGAACGCGGTGACGGGCGTCGGCGCGCCTTCATAGACGTCGGGCGTCCACATGTGGAACGGCACCGCGGAGACCTTGAAGCAAAGCCCCGCGAGCAAAAACACCAGGCCGAACACGATGCCGACGCTGCCGGTCGTTGCGGCTGCGGCGATGCCTGCAAAGCTGACGGTGCCGGTGAAGCCGTAGACCAGCGAAGCGCCGTACAAAAGCATGCCCGACGACAACGCGCCGAGCACGAAATACTTCAAGCCGGCTTCGGTCGATTTCGCGTTGTCGCGATTGCTCGCCGCCACCACGTAAAGCGCGAGCGACATCAGCTCGAGCCCGAGATAGAGCACGATCAGGTCGCCGGCCGAGATCAGCACCATCATGCCGAGCGTCGAAAGCAGCACCAGGATCGCGTATTCGAAAATTCGCCGCGACGGATCGGCCAGAAATTCCGAGGAAAGAACCAGCGTCGCCACCGATCCGATCAACGCCAGGATCTTCAGGAACCGGGCAAAGTCATCGACGATGAAGCTGCCGTTGAACGTGGTGAGTTTTCCACCCGGCAGCAACAGCTCAAGCACGCCGGTCACGACCAGCAGACAAACCGCAAGGCCGGTGACGAGACCGGTCGCCTGTACTCCGCGGTAGGCGCCCAGCATCAGCAGCGCCATGGCGCCTAGGGCCAGCACGAGCTCCGGCAGCACGGGCAACAACTGATAACCTGCACTCTCAAAGCTCATAGCGCGTTGTCCTGACCAAGTGCCTATTCGGGTCTGATTGAATCAGAACCGAGGCTCTATCCTCTTCATCGACGCGTTTTCACGCGAACAGGTGTCCACTTCACTGCAGCAGCGCGGCAGCCTTCACGGCAGTGACCGCGGTGTTGTAGTTGTTGACGAGTTGCTGCACCGAGGCTGCCGACATATCGAGCACCGGCTTCGGGTAGACGCCGAACAGGATGGTGAGAGCCACCAGCGGTATCAGCGTCAGGCTTTCGCGGAACGTCAAATCCTTGATGCTCGCCAGCGACGGTTTTGCCAAGGCGCCGAACACGACTTTCCGATACAGCCACAGCGCGTAGGCCGCCGACAGGATCACGCCCAGCGTGGCGAAGGTGGCGGTGGGAATCGAGACCTTGAAGGTGCCGATCAGCGTCATGAACTCGCCGACGAAGCCGGAGGTGCCGGGTAGACCGACATTGGCCATGGTGAAGACCATGAACACCAGCGCATAAAGCGGCATGCGGTTGACCAGCCCGCCATAGGCGGCGATCTCGCGGGTGTGCATGCGGTCGTAGACGATGCCGACGCAAAGAAACAGCGCGCCCGACACGATGCCGTGCGAGATCATCTGGAATACGCCGCCGGCGACGCCTTGGGTGGTGCCGGCGAAAATCCCCATGGTGACGAAGCCCATATGGGCGACCGACGAATACGCGATCAGTTTCTTGATGTCTTCCTGCATCAACGCCACCAGCGAGGTGTAGATGATGGCGATGGCCGAGAGCGAAAAGATCAGCGGCGCGAAATCGTGCGAAGCCAGCGGGAACATCGGCAGCGAGAAACGCAGGAAGCCATAGCCGCCCATCTTCAAGAGGATCGCCGCCAGGACCACCGAGCCGGCGGTCGGCGCCTCGACATGCGCGTCCGGCAACCAGGTGTGCACCGGCCACATCGGCATCTTCACCGCAAACGAAGCAAAGAACGCCAGCCACGCCCAGCTCTGCAAAGAGCGCGGCACCGCGGTGTGCATCAGGGTCGGAATGTCGGTGGTGCCGGCGTTCCAGTACAGCGCCATGATCGCCAGCAGCATCAGCACCGAACCGAGCAGCGTGTAGAGGAAGAACTTGAAGGAGGCATAGACCCGGCGCGGGCCGCCCCACACCCCGATGATCAGAAACATCGGGATCAGGCCGCCTTCAAAGAACAGATAGAACAGCACGAGGTCGAGCGCCGAAAACGTGCCGACCATCAGCGTTTCCAAAAACAGGAACGCCATCATGTATTCGCGCACCCGCAGCGTCACCGATTTCCAGCTCGCGAGGATGCAGAACGGCATCAGCGCGGTGGTCAGGATCACGAACGGCAACGAAATGCCATCGACGCCCATGTGATAGGTGATGGCATTGGCGAGCCATGGCGCCTTCTCGACGAACTGAAAGTCCGGCTGCGTGGGGTCAAAACGCCATACCAGGATCAGCGACACCGCGAAGGTGATCAGCGTGGTCCACAGCGCGATCCAGCGCGCATTGCGCCGCGCGGCCTCGTCGTCGCCGCGGCTGAGATAGACCAGGAGCGCGCCGACCACCGGCAGGAAGGTGACGACGGAAAGAATGGGCCAGGTTGTCATCACTGGCCTCCCACGCCGAACATGAACCAGGTGATCAATCCCGCGACGCCGATCAGCATCGCGAAGGCGTAATGATAGAGATAGCCGGTCTGGAACCGCACCACGTTGCGGGTGACGTCAAGCACCCGCTTCGACACGCCGTCGGGACCGAACCCGTCGATGATATAGCCGTCGCCGACCTTCCACAGGAACCGCCCCAGCCACTTGGCCGGACGAACGAAGATCAGGTCGTAGAGCTCGTCGAAATACCATTTGTTGAGCAGGAACTTGTAAAGCAACTGGTGCTGGCTCGCGAGCTCCACCGGCAGATAAGGCCGGCGGATATAAAACAGCCACGACACCAGAAAACCTCCTGCCATCATCACCGTCGGCAGGAACGCCACCGTCTCGGGGATGTGGTGCATTTCCTCGATGATGTGTGGGTTCATCTTGAGCGACTCGCGGAAAAACTCCTCCACGCCGTGGCCCGCGAACAATTCCTTGAACGGAAAGCCCGCAAGGATCGATCCGGCGGCAAGAATGCCAATCGGAATCAGAATCCACAACGGCGCCTCATGCGCGGCTTCGTAATGTTCCTGGTCGTGCGGTTCGCCGTGGAAGGTCTTGAAGATCAACCGCCATGAATAGAACGAGGTCAGCCCCGCCGCGATCACCGTCATCACGAAGCCGTACATCGCAAACGGATTGTGCGAAGCGAAGGCGGCCTCGATGATCGCGTCCTTGGAGAAATAGCCGGCAGTGAGCGGGAAGCCGGTCAGCGCCAAGGTACCGATCACCATCACGATGTAGGTGAAGGGAATCCTGTCCTTTAGGCCGCCCATGTTGCGGATGTCCTGCTCGTGATGCATCGCATAGATCACCGAACCCGAGCCCAAGAACAACAGCGCCTTGAAGAAGGCGTGCGTGAACAGATGGAACATGCCGACCGAGTACGCCCCTGCCCCCATCGCCACGAACATGTAGCCGAGCTGCGAACAGGTCGAATACGCCACGATACGCTTGATGTCGTTCTGCACGAGACCGACGGTCGCCGCGAAGAAGGCGGTGGTCGCACCAAAGAACATCACCACGGCTTGCGCATTCGGCGCCAGTTCGAACAACGGCGATAACCGCGCCACCATGAAGACGCCCGCGGTCACCATCGTCGCAGCGTGGATCAAGGCCGAAACGGGCGTCGGGCCTTCCATCGCGTCCGGCAACCAGGTGTGCAGCAGGAACTGCGCGGACTTGCCCATCGCCCCCATGAACAACAGCAGGCATGTCAACGTCAGCGCGTCGGCGTGCCAGCCAAGGAAATCAATGGTCTTGCCGGTCAGGCCGGGCGCGCCCGCGAAGATCGTCTCGAAGTCGGTCGACCCGATCAGCATGAAGATCGCGAAAATGCCGAGCGCAAAACCAAAGTCGCCGACGCGATTGACCACGAAGGCCTTGATCGCGGCCGCATTCGCCGACGGCTTCTGGTACCAGAAACCGATCAGCAGGTAGCTCGCAAGACCGACGCCTTCCCAACCGAAAAACAGCTGCACCAGGTTATCGGAGGTCACCAGCATCAGCATCGCGAAGGTGAACAGCGACAGATAGCCGAAGAACCGCGGCCGGTTCGGATCTTCGTCCATGTAGCCGATCGAATACAGATGCACGAGCGAGGATACTGTGTTGACGACTACCAGCATCACCGCAGTGAGCGTATCGACCCGCAGCGACCATGCGACCTGCAAATCGCCGGAATAGATCCAGGGAAACAACGCGATCCTGACGTCATGATGCATGAATCCGACATCGACCAGCGCCGCCCAGGATAACGCCGCCGAAACCATCAACAGACCGGTGGTGATCAGTTCGGCTGCGCGCGAGCCCGCCGCCGGAGGCTCGACCGCATGATGATCGTGGCCGTGATCGCCGGCGGCATGCCCGTCATGGGCCTCCGAAGCATGTGCATCGACGCCGTGCGCGTCGCCATGATGTTCGACGGTGTCGCCACTCGGATTGCGCGCATGCGCACCGAAGATGGCGATCAGGCCGGCGAGTATCGCGCCGATCAGCGGCAGAAAGACAATTGCCTGGATCATTGCCGCGTTAACCCTTCATCAGATTGACGTCTTCAACCGCGATCGAGCCGCGGTTGCGGTAATACACCACCAACACCGCAAGACCGATCGCCGCTTCCGCCGCCGCCACCGTGAGCACCAGCAGCGCGAACACCTGGCCGACGATGTCGCCAAGGAACGTCGAAAACGCCACCAGGTTGATGTTGACCGCGAGCAGGATCAGCTCGATCGACATCAAGATCACGATGATGTTCTTGCGGTTGAGGAAAATTCCGAGAATCCCGAGCGTGAACAGGATCGCGCCGACCGAGAGATAATGTCCGAGACCGATCGTCATTGCACCCACTCCGGCGCGTCCACGTCCTGCAGGCCCTGCCCCGACGCCACCTTGCGCACGCTCATGGCAAGCTCAGGCGTTCGCGCGTTCTGCACATTGATGTCCTGCCGCTTGACGCTGGCCTTGTGGCGCAGCGTCAACACGATGGCGCCGATCATCGCGACCAGCAGCACCATGCCCGCCAACTGGAAGTAATGAATATACTTCGTATAGAGCACCAACCCGAGCGCCTCGGTGTTGCTGACGTTGGTCGGAATCGCAGCGGTGATCGATTTGGCGACGCTCGCATTGATGACCCAGCCCCCACCGACCAGCAGCAGTTCGGCGAGAAACACCGCTCCGATCACAAGACCGATCGGCAGGTATTCCAGGAAACCCTCGCGCAGTTCGGTGAAATCGACATCGAGCATCATGATCACGAACAGGAACAGCACCGCGACCGCGCCGACATAGACCACGATCAGGATCATCGCCAGGAATTCGGCGCCCATCAGCATGAACAAACCGGACGCGTTGACGAACGCCAGGATCAAAAACAGCACCGAATGCACGGGATTGCGCGACACAATCACCATGACGGCGGACGCCACGCAGATGCCGGCGAACAGATAGAAGAACAGCGCGGGAAGGATCATTTCCTCACCTCACCGGTACGGCGCGTCGAGTTCGATCGATTTCGCAAGCTCACGCTCCCAGCGGTCGCCATTGGCGAGCAGTTTCGCCTTGTCATAATAAAGTTCCTCGCGGGTCTCGGTCGCGAATTCGAAATTCGGTCCCTCGACGATGGCATCGACCGGGCAGGCCTCCTGGCACAGGCCGCAATAGATGCATTTCACCATATCGATGTCGTAGCGCACGGTGCGGCGGGTGCCGTCGTTGCGGCGCGGGCCGGCCTCGATGGTAATCGCCTGCGCCGGGCAAATCGCCTCGCACAGCTTGCAGGCGATGCAGCGTTCTTCGCCGTTAGGGTAGCGGCGCAGCGCATGCTCGCCCCGGAAGCGCGGCGAGATCGGGCCCTTCTCGAACGGATAGTTCAGCGTCGGCTTCGGCTTGAAGAAATAGCGCATGGCGAGAAAAAACGCCGACACGAATTCGGACAGCAGCAGCGAGCGGGCTGTGGCGTTGATGTTGACACTCATAGCGACCTCATTTCGGCGCAAGCCCCGCAAATTGCAGCACGCCGGCGACGATCACCACCATCGCCAGCGACAACGGCAGGAACACCTTCCAGCCGAGCCGCATCAACTGATCGTAGCGGTAGCGCGGCACGATTGCCTTCGCCATCGCAAACATGAAGAACATGAAAAATACCTTGAGCACGAACCAGATGACCCCAGGCACCCAGGTGAACGGCGGCAGCGCGATCGGCGGCAGCCAACCGCCCAGGAACATGATCGTGGCCATCGCGCACATCGTGGTGATCGCGACATATTCGCCGAGCATGAACAGCAGGTACGGCGTCGAGCCGTATTCGACCATGAACCCCGCGACCAGTTCGGATTCGGCCTCCACCAGGTCGAACGGCGGACGGTTGGTTTCCGCCAACGCCGAGACATAGAAGATCACGAACATCGGAAACAGCGGCAGCACGTACCAATTCAGGAACGTCAGCTTGGGCAGTCCGATCAGGCTTGCGAGCCCACGGGTATTCTGCGCCTCGACCACCGCCGACAGATTAAGCGAGCCGGCGCAAAGCAGCACGGTGACGATCACAAAGCCGATAGAGACTTCGTAGCTCACCATCTGCGCCGCCGAGCGAAGCGCGGCCAGGAACGGATATTTCGAGTTCGACGACCATCCGGCCATGATGATGCCGTAGATCGACAGCGACGAGATCGCAAAAATATAAAGCACACCGACATTGATGTCGGAGATCACCCAACCGAGATCCATCGGGATCACGGCCCAAGCCGCCAGCGCGAGCACGCAGGACACCAGGGGCGCCAGCAGGAACACGCCCTTGTTGGCGCCGGAGGGAATGATCGGCTCCTTCAGCACGAACTTCAGGAGGTCGGCGAAGGATTGAAACAGGCCCCACGGACCGACGACGTTGGGTCCGCGCCGGATCTGCACCGCCGCCCAGATCTTGCGGTCGGCCAGCAGGATGTAGGCGATTGCGATCAGGAGCAGCACGAGCAGCAAAAGGCTCTGCGCGATCATGACGATCAGCGGCCAAAGGAAGCCGGTCCAGAATGCGCTTGCGAAGAATTCAGCCATCAGGTCACGCTCACTCCGCTGCCGTCAGCATTTGCCCGGAGGCAAGCCGAGAACATTCCGCCATCACCGCCGAGGCGCGCGCGATCGGGTTGGTCAGGTAAAAATCCTCAACCGAAGATTTGAACGGTGCCTTCTCGACGCTGCCGCCTTTACCTGCGAGCGCCTTGATGTCGGCCGCATCGCCGGCTTCGACCTTATCGATACGCATCAGATGCGGCGCGACCTTGAACATCGCCTGCCGCAACGCGGGAAGCGAATCGTACGGCAGCTTCTTGCCCACGACGTCCGACAGCGCGCGGATGATCGCCCAGTCCTCACGCGCCTCGCCTGGAGGAAACGCCGCGCGGTTCGCCATCTGCACCCGGCCTTCGGTATTGACGTAGATGCCGGATTTTTCGGTATAGGCTGCCCCCGGCAGGATAACGTCGGCGCGATGCGCGCCAGCGTCGCCATGGGTGCCGATGTATACCACGAAAGTGCCGTCAGGCACCTTGATCTCGTCGGCGCCGAGCAAAAACAACACATCGAGCGTGCCGAATGTCGTCATCTGCGCGGCGCTCAAGCCGCCCGCCCCCGCCGCAAAGCCGATGTCGAGCGCACCGACGCGCGAGGCCGTATCGTGCAGGACCGCAAACCCGTTCCAGTCGGCCTTGACCGCACCGAAATCCACCGCGAGCTTGGCCGCAGCCGCCAGCACGGCAGCACCGTCGTGCCGTGCAACTGCCCCGGCTCCGACCAGCACCATCGGGTTTTTCGCAGTCTTCAACACTTCCGCAAACGAATGCTTGCCGGCGGCGAGTTCGCCAAGCGAATCCGTACCCGCGCCGAGATGTTCGTACGTGTAAGTCAAATCAGCCTTGAGGCCGATCAGGCCGATCTTGAGTTGACCGCTGCGCCAGCGCTTGCGGATGCGCGCGTTGAGAACGGCCGCCTCATGCCGCGGGTTCGAACCCACGATCAGAAGCGCGTCGGCCTGCTCGATGCCGGCGATCCCGGGATTGAACAGGTAGGAGGCGCGGCCGGCCTTTGCGTCGAAAGCGTCGCCGCCCTGTACGGCGAGATTGGCCGAGCCGCATTTGGCCAGAAGATCCTTGAGCGCGAACATTTCTTCCACCGCGGCGAGATCGCCGGCGATGGCACCGATCCGCTTGCCGTCAATGCGGGCCGTCTTTGCTGCAACCGCCTCGAACGCCTCACGCCATGACGCCGCGCGGAGCTGGCCGTTCTCCCTGATGTAGGGGCGGTCGAGCCGCTGCGTGCGCAGGCCGTCGACGACATGGCGGGTCTTGTCGGAAATCCACTCCTCGTTCACCGCCTCGTTGACGCGCGGCAAAATCCGCATCACCTCGCGACCACGGGTGTCGATCCGGATCGCCGAGCCGACGCCGTCCATGACGTCGATCGACTGGGTCTTGCCGAGTTCCCAGGGCCGCGCCGCGAAGGCGTAAGGCTTCGAGGTAAGTGCGCCCACCGGGCAGATGTCGACGAGGTTGCCTTGCAACTCGGAGGTCAGCGCCGACTCCAGATAAGTCGTGATCTCCATGTCCTCGCCGCGGCCGGTCGCACCCATCTCGGGCACGCCGCAGACTTCGGCGGCGAAGCGAACGCAGCGCGTGCACTGGATGCAGCGGTTCATCGAGGTCTTGACCAGCGCGCCGAGGTATTTGTCTTCGACCGCGCGCTTGTTCTCGGCGAAGCGCGAAGTGTCGACGCCATAACCCATCGCCTGATCCTGCAAGTCGCACTCGCCGCCCTGATCGCAGATCGGGCAATCGAGCGGATGGTTGATCAGCAGGAATTCCATCACGCCTTCGCGCGCCTTCTTCACCATCGGCGAACGCGTCGAGATTTCCGGCGGTTCGCCTTTGGGTCCGGGCCGGCAATCACGAACGCCCCAGGCACAGCTCGCAACCGGCTTGGGGCCGCCCTTGATCTCAACCAGACACATCCGGCAATTGCCGGCGATCGACAGCCGCTCATGGTAGCAAAAACGCGGAATTTCTGCGCCGGCGGCCTCGCAGGCCTGCAGCAGCGTAAACTCCGGGGGAACATCGATCTCTTTGCCATCGACGATGAGTTTGGTCATTGCCTCAAGTCTTTCAGAGCTTGCAGTCGGGTGGGCGACATCAACATTACTCCGCCGCGACCATGTGCGCGGGATCGAGAACGCCGGCGTCGTCGACATCGGCCTTGTGCGAATACTGGTCGATCCGCTCCTCGATCTCGTGGCGGAAATGCGCGATCAGGCCCTGGACCGGCCAAGCCGCGGCGTCGCCCAGCGCGCAGATGGTGTGGCCCTCGACCTGCTTGGTGACTTCGAGCAGCATGTCGATCTCGCGCTTGTGGGCGCGGCCCTCGGCCATGCGGGTCAACACCCGCCACATCCACCCCGTTCCCTCGCGGCATGGCGTGCACTGGCCGCAGCTTTCATGCTTGTAGAAATAGGAGATGCGGGCGATCGCGCGAATGAGGTCGGTCGACTTGTCCATCACGATGACGGCGGCGGTGCCGAGCCCGGAGCGCAGTTTGCTCAGGCTGTCGAAATCCATCGGGGTATCGATGATTTGTTCCGCCGGCACCATGCGCACCGAGGAGCCGCCGGGGATCACCGCCTTGAGATTGTCCCAACCGCCGCGGACGCCACCGCAATGGCGCTCGATCAGCTCCCGGAACGGAATCCCCATTTCCTCTTCGACGTTGCAGGGACGCTCGACATGGCCGGAAATACAAAACAGCTTGGTGCCGACATTGTTGGGCCGGCCGATGGCCGCGAACCATGCCGCGCCGCGCCGCAGAATATCCGGCGCGACTGCGATCGATTCGACATTGTTGACGGTGGTCGGACAACCATAGAGGCCGACATTGGCCGGGAACGGCGGCTTCAACCGCGGCATGCCCTTCTTGCCTTCGAGGCTTTCCAGCAGCGCCGTCTCTTCGCCGCAGATATAGGCGCCGGCACCGTGGGTTACGTACAGGTCGAACGGCCAGCCGTTGATGTTGTCCTTGCCGATGAGCTTGGCCGCATAGGCCTGATCGACCGCGGCCTGCAGATGCTCGCGCTCGCGGATGAATTCGCCGCGGACGTAAATATAGCAGGCGTGCGCGTTCATCGCGAAGCTCGCGATCAGGCAGCCCTCGATCAGAAGATGCGGATCGTGCCGCATGATCTCGCGATCCTTGCAGGTACCCGGTTCGGACTCGTCGGCGTTGACCACGAGATAGCTCGGCCGGCCGTCGGTCGATTCCTTCGGCATGAACGACCATTTCAGACCGGTGGGAAACCCGGCCCCGCCACGTCCGCGCAGGCCCGAGGCTTTCATCTCGTTGATGATCCAGTCGCGGCCCTTGTCGATGATCGCCTTGGTGCCGTCCCAGGCGCCACGGCGACGCGCACCTTCGAGGCCCCAGTCATGGAGGCCGTAAAGATTGCGGAAGATGCGGTCCTTGTCGTCGAGCATGACTTGAAGCTTCCTAAGGGATCAGCGGTTGGACTGCATGTAGGCGAGACCCGCGGCGCATCCGCCGAAGGTCAGCGCCCATATCAGGCTTGAATCAAGCGACGCGCTGAGCGCATAGCGCTGCAGCAGGAAAATGAATGCACCGGCGGTCATGGTATGCAAAGCGATATAACGCCAGTTTTTCATCGCAACGACACTCCCCGGCCCCGCCGCTTGCAATGTGCGGTCACGCGTCATGTGGTTTCCTTCAGTGTGGTCGGTCCACCCGCCGGCGCCGAGAATTGGCGGCCATTCTGCGGTCCCGGCGTAGGCAGGTTGCCGGAGGCAAAGCC
The DNA here is from genome assembly GCA_963814615.1 of uncultured Alphaproteobacteria bacterium. GTDB lineage: Bacteria > Pseudomonadota > Alphaproteobacteria > Rhizobiales > Xanthobacteraceae > Bradyrhizobium. The sequence continues at coordinate 589,965 of CAWFDN010000003.1, forward strand.
GTCGAGCACTTTGCCGAAGCTTTCCTTGGTCAAATCCTCGTAGGTGTCCTTCCAGACCAAAACCATCGGCGCATTGACGCACGCGCCAAGGCACTCGACTTCTTCCCAACTGAAATTGCCATCCTTCGACAAATGGAAGGGATCGTGATGGATGCGGCTTTGGCACACTTCGATGAGATCGCCAGCGCCGCGCAGCCGGCACGGCGTGGTGCCGCAGACCTGGACATGGGCCTTTTTGCCGACCGGCTGTAGCTGGAACATCGTGTAGAAGGTCGCTACCTCCAGTGCCCGGATGTAAGGCATGTCCAGGAGATCGGCGACCGCGCGGATGGCGGCTTCCGAAACCCAGCCCTCATGCTGTTCCTGGACCCGCCACAGGATCGGTATCACCGCCGACGCCTGCCGGCCTTCCGGATATTTGGCGATTTGTTCTTTGGCCCAAGCGAGGTTCTCCGGCGAGAACGTAAAGTTCGCGGGCTGCAATTCCTTCGGTGCGAGGCGGCGGACGGACATTATCTTTCAGTCTCTCATTGCACGCGACGAGCGGCGTTGGCGTTCAGGGCGTTGATCCGGCTTTCCCAGAAGGCGCTGGCGGTGCCGAACACGTTATAGCCGACATTGGAAGCAACCTTGATGCGATCGAGGATCGAAAGCTCGGTCACGGTTTCCAGGCGATTGCTGCGGGGATCGTAAACGATCAGCTTGAGCGGCGTCTGTTCGAGGATATAGCGCGAAACGGTATGATCCGGGTCGTTGCCGTGTTCCTCGCACAACACGACGCTGTCGCCCTGCAAAAGCCGGGTACCGCCCTTGATGGCCTCGATCTCGACGCCTTCGACGTCGAGCTTGATCAGGTATTTTCCTTGCGACGAAATCTTGCCGTCGTCCAGCAGGGTGTCGAGCGCGATGACTGACACCTCCTCGCCGCCCGCCGCATCGCCGGCGATGCTGAACGCCTCGTGCTTGGCGCCCGACAGCCGCGCAGTACCGCCCGCCGCACCGATCGCGCACTTCATGACCTCAAAGCGGTTGCCGTTGATTTCGGCGTTTTTCTCAAGCTGGGCAAAATTCTGCGACGACGGCTCGATCGCGATCGCCTTGTGCGAACCGTAAGGTGCGCTGGAAATCAGCACCGACCAGTAGCCGAAATTGGCGCCGCAATCGATCAGCGTGTAATCGACGCCGACGGAATCCCGAAACAGCAATTCCAGCTCGTCTTCGTAAGCGAACGATCGGTTGAGCAGCTTGCTCCAATACCCGTCGCCATAGGGAAACTCAAACGTCGCGTCGGGGTTGAGTTTGATCGCGATGTCGCGCTCGCGCAACGTCATGCGCAAGAGTTTGGCGCATTGGTTGTAGCCGCGATGGGAAAACGTCGACGCCACCTTCGAGCCCGACCATAGAGCGAACGCGGCAACACGCTCCCAGGCATTTGCGCCCTCAAGCACACCGGTGGTCCGGTCGAACTGTATGGGCGGCAGCGCGATCACCGATCGACCTCTCCGAACACGATGTCGAGCGAGCCGAGGATCGCCGAGACGTCGGCCAGCAGGTGGCCGGTGCAGATGAAATCCATCGCCTGCAGATGCGCGAAGCCTGGCGCGCGGATCTTGCATTTATAGGGCTTGTTGGTGCCGTCGGCGACCAGATAAACGCCGAACTCGCCCTTCGGCGCCTCGACCGCGACGTAGACCTCGCCGGCCGGCACATGGAAGCCCTCGGTGTAAAGCTTGAAGTGATGGATCAGCGCCTCCATCGAGCGCTTCATCTCGCCCCGGCGTGGCGGGAAAATCTTGTTGTCCTCGATGGCGACCGGGCCTTGCCCGTCAGCCGCGCGCAATTTTTCAATGCACTGCTTCATGATGCGCACCGATTGGCGCATCTCTTCCATCCGGATGCAGTAGCGATCGTAGCAGTCGCCGTTCTTGCCGATCGGAATATCGAAATCCATCTCGGCATAGCATTCGTAAGGTTGCGCCTTGCGCAAATCCCACGCCGCGCCCGAGCCACGCACCATCACGCCGGAGAAACCCCACTCCCACGCCTGGTTTAGCGTGATCACGCCGATATCGACGTTGCGCTGCTTGAAGATGCGGTTGCCGGTCAGGAGTTGATCGAGATCGGCGACCACACCGAGGAACGGTTCGCACCAGGCATCGATGTCGTCGATCAGTTTCGGCGGCAGGTCCTGGTGCACGCCGCCAATCCGGAAATACGCCGCATGCATCCGCGAGCCGGAGGCGCGCTCGTAGAACACCATCAGCTTTTCGCGTTCTTCAAAGCCCCACAGCGGCGGGGTCAGCGCACCGACGTCCATCGCCTGCGTGGTGACGTTGAGAAGATGCGACAGGATGCGGCCGATCTCGCAATACAAAACGCGAATCAGTTGCGCCCGACGCGGCACGGTAATGCCGAGCAGCTTTTCCGCCGCCAGACAGAACGCATGCTCCTGATTCATCGGCGCGACATAGTCGAGCCGGTCGAAATACGGGATCGCCTGCAGATAGGTCTTGTGCTCGATCAGCTTTTCGGTGCCGCGATGAAGCAAGCCGATATGGGGATCGACACGGGCGACCACCTCGCCGTCGAGCTCCAGCACCAGACGCAGCACGCCATGCGCGGCCGGATGTTGCGGTCCAAAGTTGATGGTGAAGTTGCGGAGGTTGTGTTCGGTCATGATCAGACTTTCGGACCCGCCTTCTCATCGCCGGGCAGCGTCGGATAGTCGGCGCCTTCCCATGGCGAGAGAAAATCGAAGTTGCGGAACTCCTGATTGAGACGGACGGGTTCGTAGAGCACCCTCTTCTCCTGATCGTCGTAGCGCACTTCGACAAACCCGGTGAGCGGGAAATCCTTGCGCAGCGGATGGCCCTCGAAACCGTAATCGGTCAACAGCCGCCGCATGTCGGGATGGCCGGTGAAGATCACGCCATAGAGGTCGTAACATTCGCGCTCGAACCAGTCGGCACCGGGAAACACCTCGATGATCGAGGGCACCTGGGTGGTCTCATCGGCTGCCGCCCGCAGGCGGACGCGGGTGTTCAGCGTCGGCGAGAGCAAGTGATAGACCACGTCGAAGCGCTTCTCGCGCCCGGGATAATCCACCGCGGTTACGTCGATGAAGCTGACGAAACGGCAAGTCGGATCGTCGCGCAGGAAACGCACGACTTCGACGATTTTGCTGGCCTGCACCGTCACGGTGAGCTGATTGAACGCTACCATGTGATCGGTCGCAGCGCCCGGAAGCGCGCTAACAATCGTCTGCCCCAAGGCGTCGAGCCTGACGTCGTCCATTCCAAAAAACCTTCAGCGTTCGATGGTTCCGGTGCGCCGGATCTTCTTCTGCAGCAGCATCACGCCGTACAGCAGTGCTTCCGCGGTCGGCGGACAGCCGGGCACGTAGATGTCGATGGGCACGATGCGATCGCAGCCGCGCACCACCGAATACGAATAATGATAGTAGCCGCCGCCATTGGCGCATGACCCCATCGAGATCACGTAGCGCGGCTCCGGCATCTGGTCGTAGACCTTGCGCAAGGCCGGCGCCATCTTGTTGGTCAAGGTGCCCGCAACGATCATCACGTCGGACTGGCGCGGGGAAGCGCGCGGTGCAAAACCGAATCGCTCGGCGTCGTAACGCGGCATCGACATCTGCATCATTTCGACCGCGCAGCAGGCCAAGCCGAATGTCATCCACATCAGCGAGCCGGTGCGCGCCCAGGTGATCAGGTCGTCGGTGGCGGTGACGAAGAAGCCCTTGTCGGACAGCTCGTGATTGACCTCCAGAAAATAAGGGTCGTTGGCGCCGACCGGCTTGCCGGTGCGGGGGTCAAGAATGCCCGTCGCGGCCGGAGCAACCGCCGGAGCAAACCCTGGTCTTGCGGCAGCGGGACTCAATCCCATTCGAGCGCGCCTTTCTTCCATTCGTAGGCGAAGCCGACGGTGAGGACGGCAAGGAAAACGATCATCGACCAGAAGCCGGTTGCGCCGAGCTTCCCGAACGCCACCGCCCACGGGAACAGGAATGCCACTTCGAGGTCAAAGATAATAAAGAGGATAGCCACCAGGTAGAACCGGACGTCGAATTTCATGCGGGCGTCGTCAAAAGCGTTGAATCCGCATTCATATGCCGAAAGCTTCTCCGGATCGGGCTGCTGGAACGCAACGAGGAAGGGGGCGATCAGCAACGCCAAACCGATCAGGCTTGCGACCCCTATAAACACCACAAGTGGAAGATAATTCTGCAAGATGCCGGTCATCGGCCGTGCCTTTTCCCGCGGTTTTGTCGCCGCAGATTCGTTAATTGGAATTGTTCTGAGCCTTAGCGCAGCGCACCAAGGGGCGCAAGACACGCTATTTGGAAGGCTCCGGCTATCCTCACCCGCGGCGGGAAAACTCCGGGAACGGCGGCCACGTTTGCGCTGCCCCGATATTCCCTCCCCCTCGACGCGGCAGGATCATTCGCACGGGTATCAAGCGGGCGATTTGGCGTCGCTCAGATCAACGGACCGGTATATTGCTCCAGCCGCGCCCAGGCCTCGGCGCCGTAGGTCTTCTGCCACTGCGTGTAAAATCCTGCCTTTACCAGCGCCGCCCTGAACTGCACGGGATCAGGCTTGTTGAACGTCATACCCTTGCCGATGAGCTCGGCCTGTAGCGAGCGGTCCACCTCCAGCAAATCGGCGCGTTCCTTGACGGCCACAGCATCGAAAATACCACCAACGAGTTCCTGCAAAGCCGCCGGCAGATTGGCCAGAGCGCGGCGGTTGGCGACAATCCAGTAGCCGCTCCAGCAGTGGTTCGACAACGCGCAATATTTCTGCACCTCATAAAGTTTGCCGGTCGACACCATCGCGAGCGGGTTTTCCTGTCCTTCGACAAGGTGCGTCTGCAAGGCCGAGTAAAGTTCGCTGTAGCTGATGCTTGACGGCTGCGCGCCAAGACCGCTGAACAATGAGGTCAGGAGCGCGGTGACGGGAACACGGATCTTGAAACCCCTGAGGTCCTCGACGCCGTTCAATTGCCGGCTCGAGGACGAGGTGATCTGCCGGAACCCGTTGTCCCAGATCTTCCTCATCGGCACGATTCCGGCCCTGCCGATGGCCTCGCGGACGAAATCGCCGAGGTCACCGTCCATCGCAGCCCAGACCTGATCGTAGGACGGGAATGCGAACCCGATGCTCGGCAGACCTGATAGCGGCACCAATGTGGACAAGGTCAGGCTGGGCGCTGCCAGCAACTCAATGCCACCGGCGCGAAGCTGCGACAGCATCTCGGGATCACCACCGAGCTGGCTATTGGGGAAAACCGTGACGTTCAACCGCCCCGACGACTGCGCGCTGATCGCGCGCGCTGCCTCTGTCAATCGAACCGTAAGGGGGTGGGTATCGGCCGTATTGGCGCCGAGTTTAAATTCGAACTCGGCGGCGCTGGAAGGTCTGCTCAGGATGGCGGTTGCCAAACCGACGGAAGCGGCGCCGAGCAGATTCCTGCGGCTCATTTTCATTATTGTCGGTCTCCCCGGCGGCCTCATCGTGCCTTGAAAAGCAGTTTCGGCCGAACCGTCGGCGTTCGCAAGGTGCGGAGCAGCCGGGGCGGCAGTGGCTTCCCTCCTCGCTGCAAACGAAAGCGATTATGGCGATGAAGCCATTTTGAGGAACCAGGGAAACCATCCTGAAACGAATGCGGGGTAACTCTGGCGCCAACGACACGGCGGCAAGACGCCGGGAGGCTCACATGAACCACTCAATTCATTCCGCGGACCGCTCGACGCACCTGAAAATCGTGGCGGTCGCGCTGGCCGCCGGCATCGCGGTGGCTGGTATTGGGAGCTTCGCCCGCACCCAATCCGATTACACCCAGACCGCCCACGTCGTTAAGGCGGGCAAGCCCATGACAGTGACCAGTTCGGCCGTCTCGGTCGTCCGCTAGTCTAGGGGCCGATTTCGACTGCGCCGCGCATGGGCGCGACCGCCGGGTGAATACCGCTGATCCTGCCCCAGTATTGGTGCGTCAGGGAATCCACCGAAAAGGCAGCCCGGACACCAGCGCGTTGACATACCGGCTCTTTTGATAGCCGCCGTTGAGCGATACGCGAGGGAGTTCGGTGGGTTTTTCTAGGCTTCCCGCACCCAAAACGCCGGGCTGCGTGGTCACGCCAAGGGTGAATCCCGCCTCCATCACCGCCCTGGCCTCTCGGGAGCCGACGGCGTGTCGACCGCCATAGGGATAGGCAAAAACCTTTGGCTTGTGCCCGCAACAGTCTGCGACGCGGGCAGCGGAATCTTCGAGCTCCTGCCGCAGACGTTTTTCGGTGACGCGAGCGAGGTTTGGATGGGTGATCGTGTGCGCGCCAAGTCGCACCAACGGGTCGGCCACGAACTTTTGTAGTTCATCCGCCGTCATGACTTCCTGATCGACGATCGATTCCGGATCTACTCCGACGAGTTTTGCGGCCAGATCGATCCTGCCAACCGCCTCGTCTTCGTCGGTGCTTTGCACGAACTTGGCAAACCTCTCAAAGGCTACGAACTTCTCGAAACGAGAGGAGCTTTTGACGCTTTCCACGCCGCGGCCAAAATCGAACTCAAAGGACGACACCGCACGCGTCAGTTCTTCGGCGGTCTCCCACCAGATGGTTCGGGTACGCTCGACAAAACCCGGGGCAATAAAGATGGTGGAGGGAACGCCGTGCTTCCGAAACACGGGCGCCGCAAACTTCTCGTTGTCGCGATACCCGTCGTCGAGCGTGAAGCACATGAATTTTCGAGTGTCGGATGAATCTGCAAGCAGGTGGGGCAGATCTTCAAGGTGAACGGGAATGAGCCCACATCGACGCGCCGCGACGATGGCCTCTTCCAGAAATTCAGGCGTTATCGACAGGTGAGCATTGGGCTCAAATTGATGGTCGCGAGCAGGCCGGACATGATGGAGCGTAAAGATCACGCCGCGTCCGGCGGCAGATGGAAAAAGCCGTCCGGCGCCCGGCAACGCCGCCACCTCAAGCCCAGCCTGGATCACGAAACGTTTAACGGCGCGCCTTGCCGCAGATCGCAACGAGTGGGAGATCATTTGAAAAATTTCACGATTTGAAAAATTTCAGGGACATGAACGCCAGGCGGCCTCGGAAGCAAGCCTAAACATTGCAGCCGAACCCGCATGCGAAGAAAGGGAGTTGCGGCTCTTCCTACCGGCCCAAGCGAGCGTCTGACGAACCGCGGCAATTTAATCTTTCTTCCGAAAGCGGTTTTGAAGCGCAATAATGATGGTCACTCTTGGGAAACAACGCCCTGCAAACGAGCCGGTACGCAAACAAGGGCAATTCCAGAATTCCGGGTAGTGGATCGTCCCACGCAAAGGCGGCAAAAGTCAGCTTCTGACGAAGTGACTTGAGGTAGGCGCCGACCGTGAGCTCGCCGCGGAAGATTAGCTGGACCGCGGCGACGATATCCTTTGAGAGATGTATCCAGGCGTGACCGGGCTGTGCCTGTGCCGGCTCCACAGCCCTGCCCAGAGCGACATCCCGCAGCAAAATCGGAAGGTCCTGCCCGGCAGCCCCGCACAGCGAGAACCACGACCACGTTCGCGGGTTCACGTCCAGGACCTTGTAGCTGCCATCCCGCGCGTCGAATTTGAATTCGACCTCGACAAGCCCCTCGAATCCGACCGAGGAAAGCAATTTTCTCCCGGCAACCTTCACCGCGTCGTTGTCGACGATTTCCACAAAGGTGCTGGTGTGACCGAATTCGAGCGGATACTGCCGCGTGCGTCGAGCCGTCATCTCCACGACCGGGGCATTGGCGTGCCACAGGGCCCCGTAGGAGAACTGCGCCTCACCACCCCCTGGTATCAGTTCTTGCACGACGACCTCATCGCGACCAACCAGTAAAGCCGCCCGTTGGAAAAGTTCCGTGAGTTCGGCGGGGGAATCAGCGCGCCATGCCTTGGACGACGTAAAGGCATTTCGTTCCATTCGCATCGCGGGCTTGAGCACGACCGGAAACCTAACCTCAAGGCGCGCAGCATCGTTCGCGGACCGAACCCGGTAGTTTTTGGGAAACGGGACGCCGGCAGCGGCCGCGGCCGTTGCGAGAAGTTGCTTGTCGCAGAGCTTCTGCAAATCGGACCAGCCAGAACTGACCACCTTGAAGGCGGTGCGCAACTGGACGAGGTGTTCGGCGACACACTTCACCTCGGCGTCGGCACATGGAATCAACAGCCAATTCTGCAAACCGTGTTCAGCAGCACACGCCGTCAGCCATTCACCCGCACACGGTGACATGGCACCGGGCCAAATGAAGCTTTGACGGACATATCTGGATAGCTTCGGCAGCGGATGATCGTCGGTAATCAACACCACGCGAATGTTCTTGCGACCGAAACTACGTGCCGCGGACAAGGCGCCATGTGTTCCGCCAAGCAAGACGACGCCGGTGGACCCTAAACCAGCGGCTTTCGTCAGCGCCTGCTCGGCCAAGTACGCCACCTTGTTGTTCATCAGCGTCCAATCGGCTTGGCTGCGCGGGACCCAATCAACGGTAACCAAAATTCCGTTGCGCGAGGCCCCGCTGGATCGCCAGCGCCCATAGGGTGCCATCCGCGATGATCGATTGAAAGCGCCGATTGAGCGGATGGTAAATCCGGCTCGGCTGTTCCCGCTCGACCCGCAAGTGGCACGCCACGAACAGGAGACCTGCCGAACCAAAGATGCCACCAGGTTCCACGCGCGAACCAAAGGGATTGGCCGCATTATCGAAGATTGTAACGCGATGACTTCTCAATCACATCGGCGTTCGCAACGATCGGCTACGCGTTTGTTCAGGCAACCGGCGTGCAGTGAACGCCGACGCACAGACGATATCGAAGGGGGCGTAATGGCCCAGTCGGCACGCGGCCAGGGCGAAGAAGCTGGAACAAAAACCGGACGAAAGTATCAGGGCGCCAGTCATCCTGACACTTTTCAGAAAATCAGGGGATGCCAGGGGGGCTACGCGATTGAAATCAATGGCGCGAGAGACGGGGCTCGAACCCGCGACCTCCGGCGTGACAGGCCGGCGCTCTAACCAACTGAGCTACTCCCGCGTGATTGCTAATCCCGCGCGAGGTGGGACTTAAAGGGGGGACCAATCCAAGTCAAGGTGGTTGCGAATCCCCCTGCCAGTCGGGCATTTGTGGGACGCCGATGCGAATAATAGGCTATTTATCGGCAAAACAACGTAGTCAGGCAATGACCGAATTGTTTAAGGCCTGCTACGTCTTAGGTTCCTAAGCCATCTACAACGAGGAGGGCCAAATATGGCGAAGAAAGCAGCTACCCCGACCACCGTCACGCTGAAGCATCTCGCGGCAGCTCTGTCGGAAGAGCACGAATTGTCGAAAAAAAGCGCGGAAGCCATTTTGAACGATCTGGTCACCCGGATCACCAAGCACCTGAAGAAGGGCGAGCGCATCCGCATCGTCGGTCTGGGCATCCTGCAGGTGCGCAAGCGCGCAGCCCGCATGGGCCGCAATCCCGCCACCGGCGAGGCGATCCACATCAAGGCCAGCAAGAAGGTTGCCTTCCGCGCAGCCAAGGAGCTGAAGGAAGCCGTCTGACAGGACGCGTTTTCCAACGTTGACCTTGCGTCATTCCGGCGCGGCGCGCGACGCCCCGGGATGACGCCTCATCCTCTCGTGTTTGAGCTTAGCTTTTCTGCCTTACCCACGGTTTTCATTGTGATTTTCCCCGTCAGGTTCACGCACACGGTAAGCGAGCGCTTTCTGCGCTACGTGCTCATCGATACCCAGTCGGACCCGGCTTCGCCAACCTGCCCTTCTACCGAAAAACAAAAAGACCTGGGCGCCGTGCTCGCTCGCGAGCTGCAGGCGATGGGCATTCGCGACGCCCATCTCGACGAACATGGCTACGTCTACGCCACGATCCCGGCGAACACCGACCGGCAAGTGCCGGTCATTTGTTTCTGCGCGCATATGGACACCTCGCCCGATTGCACCGGCAAGGACGTCAAGCCACAGATCGCCAGGAATTATCGCGGCGGCGACATCGTGCTGCCGGGGGATCCCACGCAGATCATCCGGGCCGCCGATCATCCAGCATTGGCCGATCAGATCGGTAACGACATCGTCACCTCGGATGGCACCACGCTCTTGGGTGCCGACAACAAGGCCGGCGTCGCCGAAATCATGGACGCGGCGCATTTCCTCACCAGCAATCCGCAGGTCAAACACGGCACCATCAAGATCCTGTTCACGCCCGACGAAGAGATCGGCCGCGGCGTCGACATGGTCGACCTGAAAAAGCTCGGCGCCGATTTTGCCTACACCATCGACGGCGAAACCGCGGGGAATATCGAGGACGAGACCTTCTCCGCCGATTCCGCCACCCTCACCATCGAAGGGGTTAGTACCCATCCCGGTTTTGCCAAGGGCAAGATGGAGCACGCGATCAAGATCGCCGCCGCCATCGTAGACCGGCTGCCGAAACAAACCTGTTCGCCGGAAACCACCGAAGGCAAGCAAGGCTTTCTGCATCCGATCGGCATCTCGGGCGCGCTGGAGAAAGCCACGCTCAGTTTCATCGTGCGAGATTTCACCGATGCGGGATTGCAAGAGAAGGAAGCCTTGCTGGAAAGCATCGTCAAAGAGGTGATGAAGGACTTCCCGAAATCAACCTGCCGGCTGGAGATCAAGCCGCAGTACCGCAACATGAAGCAAGTGATCGACGCTCATCCCGAAATCATCGACAACGCTATGGAAGCGATCCGCCGCACTGGCCTCAATCCGGTGAAGACTTCCATCCGCGGCGGCACCGACGGCTCGCGGCTGTCGTTCATGGGGCTGCCCTGCCCCAACATTTTCGCCGGCGAGCACGCGTTCCATTCCCGGCTGGAATGGGTGAGCGTGCAGGACATGGAAAAAGCCGTGCAGACCATCGTCCATCTCGCGATGATCTGGGAAGAGCGTGGTTAGCATCCATTCTCACGTCGCGCGGTTACCCCACAAGCGCGGGCCAAAGGCCTTATGGACCTCACTTCCGCCGTTTGCTGATCGGCTACGTACTCCTACATAGACGGTCCTTATCGCCGCATTAGTCAACGTTGGTCTGTTCGATACAAAATGCAGGCCCACCAATGTTGCGTTAACTAGATTCGTATCCCCTGATCCCAAGTTTGCGTCGACGGTGCAATCCTTCGTTGAAAAACGGACGGCCGGACGCTTACGTTGGAGGTGTGCGTGATTGATAGATTCAAAAGAAATAAGGTGGCTCCGAAGATACTCATTGCCGACGACGATCCTTGTGTTTTAAGGGCAGTCGCCGACCGATGCACCCGGATGGGCTTCGAGGTGGAAACCGCGACCAACGGACTCCGGGCCCTGATCAAGGCCAGTCAACACCAACCCGACATTCTCGTCATCGACGTCCACATGCCTGAAGTCGATGGTCTTTCGGTTTTGGCGTACTTGCTGGACGTCGCGAAGAAATCGCTCCACGTGATGGTGGTGACGGGGCATCCCGGTCAGGAAATTATCGAAAGGTGCGAAGGATTCGAGGCTTCCTGCATCCACAAGGGACATAACTTCTGGAACGAATTCGAGACCCGCCTTATCGAAATATATCCCCGAATGGCCGTCGCAATAAAGCAGTCACGATCGGCGAAAATCGAAGTGAGGAAACGCCCACGGGTCCTGTTGGTGGACGACGATATCAGCGTCCAGAATTTTTTCTTCCGTAGATTTGAGAAATTGGGAGCCGAGCTTTTGTACGCAGCCGATGGCACGCGAGGTTTCTGGATGGCGCGGCGCCAAGAGCCAACCGTCATCGTCTCCGACTATTGCATGCCGAACGGCAACGCCGAATATCTCTTGATCAGATTGCGGAACGCGCCGGAGACCAGGAGCATTCCAGTCATCGTGCAGAGTGGGCGGAATCTCAACGTTTCGATCAAACGAAGATTGCGGCAGGAGATATGCGGTCAACCAGGCGCGGCGCGGATTTTACAAAAATCCCTCGACACCCGGGAATTATTCGAAGCGCTGCAAAGGCTTTGCGGCTTCGCAAGCGATCTGGACGGTGAATTGCTCTACCGATGAGTACCCAACAGCCACCGCGGTTTAACCGCGAGCGACCGCGTCTGGCGCTTTGAGATGACGCCGTAAAGAGCCTCGCATCGGGGGCTATCCACCTCGCTGATACATCATTCGTAGTTCTGATGCGGCGGTAACCCGCAAATGTTGAAGCGCTTTCCTCAGGGGGAGAGCTTCTTTTTCGGTTAGTCCGCGGCTTTCGCGATACGCCTGCATCAAGGCCACCGCGCGAGCATATCGAGTCGACCGTTAAGAAACCAGAATGAGCGCAAATCGGCTAATTGAGAGGCGCAGGATCGCGATCAGGATTTGGGACAAAAGATCCCTCAGCCAGACGAGGATGCGGCGGAAGTTATAGCCGACGGCGGAGGGGATGGAATTGTCGGCGTCGCCGGCACGGCCTTTGAGATAGCAGCGTCCGAGGTGACCGTCGGCCTTGAGGTGGCCGATCACCGGCTCGATGGCGTTGTCGGCGTCGCAGTTCGCGTTTGATGATGCCGAAGACGCCGCGCTTTTGTCCCGAGATGAAGATACGGCGCGGGTTCTCGGCGCCATGGCCGCGATAACCCTTGTCGACATAGCCGCGTTCGATCTCGCAGCCGGTGAGCTTCTCGGTGTCCTCTATGACGTCACGCAGGGTGTCCCCGTCGTAGGGGTTACCCGGCATGGCAAAGCGCGTCGGGATCCCGGGCCGGCCCTTATCGCTGTAGAGCGGCGCGATCTCGCCGTCGATAAAATCCCAGTCGATCTTCTCGGCTAACTGCGCCAGTTCGTGCTTGAGGTTGATGATTTGGTCCAGCCGCGCGCGGAACAGATCGCCTGATCTCGTGGTTTCGGGCTTCTTCGGTCGCAGGCAGGGAGTTCGCAGGTGACGCCCGTATAAATACGTAAATCAAAATTAACTCGCGTACAGGTGGAGTTTCGTATATTCCTTCAATCGCACGCGATGCTAGGCAGCGGATGTTCAGGACGACGCGTGCCGCAATATTGCTGATTAACCCATCGTATCTCCTTTCTGCACGAGGTTACTCCGTGAATGCGTCACGCCTGCACGATACTGAACAAATGCGCCGTCCTGCCAAAGCGGCAATACGGATTCTCGTCATCGATGATGATGCCTGCGTCTGTGCGGCAATTCAGGCCATCATGGCCCGGCGCCAATGCGAAACAATAATTGCGTCAAGGGCTCATGCCGGCATCCATACTTGCGAGGCGTCTGAGTTTGACGTGGTGATCATCGATCTGTTCATGCCCGGAATGAACGGACTGGACACCATCACGCGAATTCGAAACACGTCGGCGGTGCCGATCATAGCTATGTCCGGTTTCCGATTACGCAATTCGCTAGATATCGATCAAGACTTCCTCAACATGGCGATACTGCGCGGCGCGACCACTTCCCTGCGCAAACCGTTTTCGCCTACGCAATTGGTCGTGGCCATCGACCGAAGCCTTGGCCTAGCGTCCTCGACGGGAGATTCAACGCAATGACACAGAAGGAAAATCGACCTGACTCTCCAAACTATCTGAAGCGGATGGATGGCGGCGGGCATCAGGCCCAGGAGCTTGAAATCGGACGCCCGTCTCCGGAGCGAAGGCGAGCGGCGAATGAAGTGGGATCCGCTATCGCGCATCAACTCAACGGACCATTGACTGCGTTGCGGCTTTACATCGGCGAAATCAAACAAAACAGCGACCGATTTCGCGAGACGGAGGAAGCGCGAGACAGCATGCAGCGTATGGTGGAGGGTGCGTTTCAGGAAACCGAGCGCGCCTGCTCCATGATCAGGATGATTGCTGACGGTTTCGAGCGGCCGTTATATCCGGAAACCGCCGCCGCGCTTGGCCGCGACGTGATCAGCTGGTGGTCGCGGAACGGTGGCGCGGGAGGCAACAGCGACGCAAACGATCTGGAACGAACCGCCTCTTCGCAGTCCATCCGGGCGATTCTGACTCCACGGGAACGCGAGGTTCTAGGCCATATCAGTCAGGGATGCTCCAACAAGCAAGGTGCCGTCCGGATGCAAATCGGTCCGAGGACGTTTGAAAGTCACCGCGCCCGGGTGATGCGGAAATTCGGAGCCAAAAACGCGATAGACCTGATTCGATTATCGCGTCTGATGCTGGAGGGTTTAGGTAGCGACCGGATCAGCACAACCGTTGGAGCACCAAGGTAACCATTCAATTCGTTCGGACGAGATCATTTAATGACTGGAATAAGAGGCTACATCACCGAACGCGGGCTCGCTGCGGAGATGTTCCGGCTGGCGGTTGAAGCCTGTCCGAGTGGCATGGTGATGATCGATCGCGACGGCAAAATGGTCATGGTCAACACCGAGATCGAACACCAGTTTGGTTACACGCGCGAAGAACTGATCGGACAGCCAGTCGATATGCTGGTGCCGAAGCGCTTGCGAATGCAGCATGCTCGTCACCGTCATGATTTCACACCGAAACCGGAAACCCGCCGCATGGGCGCGGGCCGCGATCTGTTTGGACTGCGCAAGGACGGCACCGAATTCCCTGTGGAAGTCGGCCTCAATCCGATCCACGCCGGCGATCATCTGTTGGTGTTGGGCGTGATCGTCGACATCAGCCAACGCAAGCATATGGAACGATTGAAGGAGGAGTTCGTCTCAACGGTAAGTCACGAACTCCGCACGCCGCTGACGTCGATCGCCGGGTCTCTCGGACTGCTGGCTGGTCAATTGTCCAGCACACTCCCCGAATCCGCGGCCCGGCTCGTCACGATCGCTCACAAGAACAGCCAGCGGCTCGTTCGCTTGATCAACGATATTCTGGATATCGAAAAGATCGAATCCGGACGTGTCGTGTTCAACTCTATTCGTGTCGGATTGCTCCAGGTCGCCGAGCAGGCGATCGAGGACAATCGCGGCTTCGCCGAAGGATATGGCGTACAGCTCCGGCTCGATCCCAACTCAATCGAGGCCGAGGTCAACGCCGATCCGGACCGCCTCGTTCAGGTCATCACAAACCTGCTCTCGAACGCAATTAAATTCTCACCCCAGAGAGGCGAAGTGTTGGTCTCCGTGGAAAAGAATGGCGATGCATTCCGTATCTCCGTGCGCGACCACGGATCGGGTATTCCGGAACAGTTCAAATCGCATATTTTCGAGAAATTTGCGCAGGCCGACGGGACTAACTCGCGGCAGAAAGGCGGAACAGGCCTCGGCCTCAGCATCGTTAAACAGATCGTCGAAAGACTCAGTGGCAAAGTCGGGTTCGATGACGCTCCCGGCGGCGGGACAATTTTTTATGTGGAGCTCCCGCCTTGGGACGGTACCGCAGGCGGCGAAATCGACGTCGCCTTCGAAGGGGCGCCGCCGCGGATCCTGCTCTGCGAAGACGACCCGGCAATAGCCAAGGTCATTCGGATGCGACTACGACGCGCTGGATTCATGGTAGATTTCGCCCACACGGTCACCGCCGCCGTTACCCGCTCCAGCGCAAACTGTTACGCGGCAATTATAGTTGACTTGCGGCTTCGCGATAACGACGGCATCGACCTGATTTTACAGATACGCGCCCAGCCGCAACGTAGCGACACGCCGATTGTCGTGATCTCAGGAGATCCGGAACGCGGGCGCAGCGATGTGAGATCGCCCCAGCTCAAGATACTGGATTGGCTGAACAAGCCAATCGACTTCGAGCACCTGACCGCAATTCTTCTGGCCGCGTTTTCGTCGAGGCCGCGCCCGCGCCGTCGAATTCTTCACATCGATGACGATCGCGACGTCCTTGCCGTGGTTGCCAATGAGCTGGCCGCGATGGCCGATGTGATATCCGTGGATAGCGCTGAGAGCGCGCGGCGCGCGCTCGCCGCCGGTGGCATTGACCTGGTGGTGCTCGATATCGCGCTTGGCCAGGATTCCGGTCTGGATCTATTGCCGGATATTCGCGACAGCTTCGGTAACTCAGTTCCGGTCATCATTTTTTCCTGCCAAGGCGAGGATGTTGCCTGTGATGATCAGATTAACGTCGCGCTATCCAAGATGAATTCATCGCTCGAAAGCCTCGGCGCCGCCGTCCGTGATCGATTATCGCTCATGCCGCCACGGCTGGTAAAGGAGGTCGCATGACTGCGATCCGCATTCTCCATGTCGATGACGAGTTTGACATCCGGGAAGTTGTGGAACTATCACTGGGTCTGTATCCAGATTTTGTGATGAAGAGTTGCGGCTCCGGTAAGGACGCGCTCGCAGTTGCCGCCGAATGGCAACCCAACCTCATTCTGCTCGACGTCATGATGCCTGTGATGGACGGGCCGGCAACCCTCGCTCAATTGCGGGGGGACGCCAAGACGGCAGCCATCCCGGTTATCTTCATGACGGCTCGTGCCCAAGCGCGCGAGGTCGATCGCTTTCGTTCGCTCGGCGCCATCGGCGTAATCCCGAAGCCGTTCGATCCGATGACGCTCGCCGCATCGGTGCGCAACTATGTGCAACCGGCGCACAATCCCATGGATGATTTACGGGCCGGATTCCTGCAACGAGTCAAAAAAGATGCCGCGGCGCTTTCAGAGGGTCTCCTTGTGCTGAAGGATGGAAACCGGCTGCCGGGCACGCTGGACCGAATCAAGCATATTGCGCATGCCCTTTCGGGCGCTGGAGGCATTTATGGCTTTGCTGAAATCAGCGACGCGGCGGCCGCACTCGAAGACGCGGTTATCGCTGAGCTTGCCGATACCGGCTCTGGTGATGAAACCGACCTGGCGCTTGATGGTCTGCTTTTCCGAACCAAGAACTGCCGGGATACCGACGGCCAAATGATACCGCCTCTTCAGGAAGCATAGCCGCGCGGACGTCGATCGCCTGTGCAATAATACGGAGACAATTCTTAGCTCCACATTAGTTCATCTGGAGTCTGATCGATATCGAAATACCGGGCGGTCTGCTGATATCGGTGCGATGGCTGACACGCAAATCCGGTAGTCGGATCAGGAGCGACATCATGCGGCAATCTGCTCGCGAAATCGGACAAATCGAGGTTCAAGAGGGTCCGCACAAGATAGCTGAGTCTCGCTTGAGCGATGTAGCTCCGAGGATGCTCATCGCAGATGACGATCCTTCGGTCGTGAGGTTGCTTGCGGATCACTGCGCGCGCATGGGCTTCGATGTCGATACCGCGTCCAATGGAATTCAGGCCCTTCTCAAGGCAACCCGGTTCAAGCCGGACATCGTGGTGATCGACGTCAATATGCCGGAAGTGGACGGTCTGACGGCTTGCGCGCATCTTTTGGACACGGATAAAGCCCCGTTGAACGTGATTGTGATTACCGGTAGCAAGGACCCGAATACGCTCGAGAGATGCGAAGGCTTTGGGGCGTATTACGCGCGCAAGGGGCCCAATTTCTGGAACGATCTGGAAGCCGCACTGGCGGAGATCCATCCCCGCATGGCCGGCAGCATTCGGCAATCCGGCACACATGCGCCGGCACACGCGATACGAAGGCGTCCCTGCGTGCTGCTGATCGATGATGATAATGATATCAACCGGTTTCTTAAAAGCCGGCTTGAGAAATGTGGACTCGATGTAACATACGCCACCGAATCCCAGCAGGGGTTCCGGATGGCCTGCAGGGATGAACCCGCCGTGATCGTGACCGACTATTTCATGCCGAACGGCGATGCTCAACATTTGCTGACGAAGTTGCGGACCACAGCGGCGACCGAGAATATTCCGGTTATTGTTCTCTCTGGACGACAGCTCAATGAAGCGACGGTGCAAAGCCTGAAGCGAGAGATTTGCGGCCATCCGGGCGCAGCGAAAATCCTGAGAAAATCCCAGGACACCCAAGCGCTGTTCGAAACGCTGAAACAATTCTGCGGCTTCGAGAACGAAGGTCAGCAACTCGCTTAGAGTATTTTCCGGCCAGGGTCTGATCCAACTGAATCAGAACTCTGGCGTTATCCTTTGTTTGAGGATGATCTCCGGGCGGCATGCTTTTAAGCAATACGCGCCAGTTCACGTCAGGCGTTTACGAGGCCGATGCCGTCACGATCCAGATCGATGCGGGAAGCAGCACCGCCGTTCCGTTGGCGAAAGGCGTCAAGGCTTCGCGTATCGAATTCGCGGCGGCGGCTCTGACGTCAGACGGTTGCCCCTCAAGCGCGCGACTTGCCGGGCCGATTTCGAGTGCGCCCTTGACCGCGGCGTCGAGGCCGCCCCCGATCGCGACATCAAGGACAAGATGGCACGGCTCCATCGCTATTCCGGAGAAGCCCGCCTCGCTCAGGATGCTGATCGCGCGCGCTTCCGAAGCAAATGAGAACGGACCGGGGTCTTCCGGCCCAAGCTGCGGCAGCTTCGGAACGTGTTTGTACACCGCCTGAAGTGGCGTCATCAGCCACGGATTATCGCGTGGCTCCCGCCAGCAGGCGAATGTCAACCGGCCCGAGCGCCGCAGTGCTCGACGCATATTGGCAAACGAAAGCGCAGGCTCTGCAAAAAACATCACGCCGAAACGCGACGCCAGGAGATCGAAACTTCCTGAAACGAACGGGTATATCGTGGCATCGGCGAGGACGAAATCGACCGGCATTCCCGCCGGCGCGATTTGCCGCGCCCGGGCCAGCATCGGTGCGGAGATGTCGATACCGAGGACGTGTCCGGTTGACCCAACTCTTTGTGCAAACGCGATGCTCGTGCCTCCGCAGCCGCAACCGACGTCGACAATTCGCTCCCCCGCGTCCGGTTTGGCGCGGTCGATCAGAATGTCGGAGATCGGGGCGAGCAATACGTCCTGGGCCTGCTGGCGATCCGTCCAGTGCTGACCGCCCGGTCCGTTCCAATAGGCGATCTGGTCTGCGTTTCTCTCGTGGCCCGTCAATGGTTCCATGGGCGCTGCCTAAGTCTGTTCCGATGGACTGTGATCCCAGAGCATCAACAGGTAGAGCCCGAGACGATCGGGGCAGGATTCAGGGATATCAATACTTCCCTGCGCTCAGTTCACTTCGTCTTAAGTTCACTTTTGTGTATTTTGACGGAACAAACGACCGGTTCCCTCGTAGTGTACGTGCAGCGACTGTGGGGAAAACATCGTGATCGGCAGGTTCTATTTCTCGCGTCAAGCAGCGACGCTTCTTAAGTTCGCCCGATCCACCACCAACCCTCAACTGGCAGCCGTCCTCATCGAGAAGGCGGCCGAACTCAAGGCCCAGGCTGATGAATCAATCCCGGCGCCGGACCTGAACCCTCGGGCGCCAGACGTCCAGCGCTAATCCGATCGATAGACCGTGACGCTCTCAAGACTGGACTTCGTGACTGCCAGCGGCTTCGGGGAAATCGCGCGGTCAAACGGCCCTGCGCTCCGGCGAGATGTCGTGAGAATAGTGCGTACATTCCACGACGGCCAGGAGCGCCGCCATTTTCAGCGCCTCGGGGTCTCGCTCGCCTTTGGCGGCACATGCGAGAATGTGAGAGGCGATTTCAGCCTTCACCGTGGAGGTGCGTTTTGCTTCGGGAAGCATTGTCGCGGCATCCTCAAGCACGGACTTCATCAATTCGATCAGCTCGGGCTGAAAAACTGCTCCTGCCGGGTTCATGGTTGCCTCCTGTTCGAGAGACCTTGGGCTGTCATACTAAGTCCGGCCCTTTTGGGAGAGCAACGTCCAAATCACACCCCGCGCCAATTTTTCGCTTGCTCAAGAGACTTGCTGCAGCGCGGAATAATCCGTTCCTGTGCCGGAAGCTGGGTGATGGTCGAGCTTATATCGTACAACTGGATCGGCGTTTGAAGATCAACGATACCTGTTTACGCAAGCCGCAAAGCCAGTTGGCGATGTGGACCAGTGTTGCCGTCGACAAAGTCGCGGAGCAATTCCGGAACGTCTTCACCATCAAGATCGCAGCGGGTTTGGATTTCGAGGGCGATCTGCTCGGAAACGTCCCGCGACCAGTGTTCAAGGGTGTTGAAAGCAACGACGCCAACGGGATCGTTGAATTGCCCTGACATGAGATCGGAGATGACTGTTTCCGCGTCGGTCCGCTCGACTTCGGTTTCGCGGTACACGCCGGCCGAGCCGGCGAAACGATCGATTACGAGGTAGACGGTCTGATTCGCGCCGTGGGGCAGGTTCATTGGCGTCCCGTTGGGCTGGTTCATCCTCAACTCCCACCATCATCTGGTGGGTTTAAGCGTGAGATCACGAATTGTTCCTGCCGAAAAGCATGGGCTTCGGATACGCCGAAGCCCAACCCAATCCGGGTCACAAACACGGCCTTTTCCAAGTGCCTATCGCGATGGCCGCCGCGCTGATGTTGCGGGTTACCGGCTGAGGCTGCGATCAATACTCCAGCGGCCCGGGCCGGCAACAAAGAACAACAGGAAGATGAAGCAATAAAGAATCGCGAGATCGCCCTGGTTGAGCAGCGGAAATAAACTCTTGGGCAGATGCGCCATGAAGTAGGCGACGGCCATATCCCCTGCCAGGATGAAAGCCACGGGCCGCGTAAGGAAACCGGCGGCGATCAACAAACCGCCGACCAATTCGATGGCGCCCTGGATCCAAAGCAACGTCATCATCGCCGGCTGCGGACTCGGCGACATCGGAAATCCCAACAACTTCGCGCTACCGTGTTCAAGAAAAAGCAATCCAACAATGATGCGCACAATGCTGAGTGTCTCAGGCAGATATTTTTCCAGCCGCTCTAAGTTCATCGGAGTCCCCCCTTCAGAAAAAAAATGAACGAAGAGTCAGCCTACAGCAGCGGAACGTGAACGGCTAGCCGTCGCCCTTGGAGTTGTTTGGTCCAATTGGGCAGAGACGACCGCTCCGGCTCATCAGATCAGGCGAAAAACGCCAACTCCAATTCGGCGGATGGGACAGCAGTTGGCGGGGCCAGCGCGCCATTGGAATCAAATGACGAACGGCGCCGAAATCGGCGCCGTTCATGGTGATACGAGTGGCAATGGTTTCGAAAACGAATCTCGGAGATTCTACATCGGCGGGATTACGCCGTCCTTGCCGAACAGAACGGCAGCGCCCTGCAAAATACCATCCGCCTGACGTTGGGTCGGGACGAACACGATGGCGCCGGGCTTGATCTCGTCCTTGCTCCCCGGAACGAGCGCGACGACCGGCACGTTGGCGGGAATGTCGATTTTCTTTTCGCCGCCTTTGTAGGCCAGCGTCACGGTTTGACCGTCAATGCCCTTCACCGCGTTGGCAACGGTCGCATTCGTCATCATGCTTGATGAACCGAGGTCCCAGGGATAGTGGCCCTCACCCGTTCCACGCATTTTATCAGGAAACACAACAACTTCGAGCGATCGCAGGGTTGAGTCCGGTTGCGTCACGGTCGCGGTACCAATGAACGTCCCTTCTTTAATATCCGCCATCGACGATTTCACCACGGCCAGCGCAGCGAAATTATCGGCCAGGTTGACCGTCACGTCCTTGCCGTCCTTGGCGTGAACGACGAGTTTGGATCCCTCAAGGCTCACAACGGAGCCACGCACACGGACGGGAGTGCCATCCGCATAAGCTGATGCACAGACCAGCGCCATCGGAATCAGAAGTGCGCCAAAAGCGAGTGGCAAACGTCCTTGCAAAAGCCCCATCTTATTTCTTCCCTTGTTTGGTTGCGTCCATCCCACAGGCGATGGTCGCGTGAACTGGAAACACCGATGCGTCCAAACTATTCCGCGAGTACGGTTGCGATCGTCTCTTCAATCGGTTCAGACCTTAGTCGCTGAGCGGGTCACTCAGATCGCCCGGCTATCTCACCATCAATTTACCGCGAACGCCGTTCGATCGCGAAATAATCCCACCGCGGAGGCGTCTTACGTCTACGGTAGTCAACTCAACAAGGAAGAAAACATGGTACGCAAAGCAATTGTTACCCTATTGGCGTTGACCGTCATGGCCCTGACTTCGCCGTCAACGGCCTTCGCTGGTGGTGGACATGGAGGTGGCGGTCACGGAGGCGGCGGGCATGGTTTTGGGGGCGGCGGGTTTCGCGGCGGTGGATTTCGTGGACGCGGTTTTGGTGGCTTTGGCTACTACGGCGGCTACTACCCTTATGGCTATGGCACGTATTACGGCGACGAAGAATGCTACCTGGTCCGCCGGCGTGTGATGACACGGCACGGATGGCGTATTCGACGCGTCCAGGTTTGTAACTAAGGGTCTCCCGCGGCCCATCTGCGGCCGAGACTTTCAGTTCACATCAACGAACAACCCCTGTCCGGAAAGCCCCCTTTCTGGACGGGGTTTTAATTTGATCGTCCATTTTAATTTGATCGCCCATGGCGAGCTCGGGGCAAAACGCTTTGCATTGTGTTCAGAACCGAAAACCGATTCCCGCTTTGCTCTGACATGGCCCTTCGGGCCCAGATCATGTTGGTTTTAGTTCAGCAAAATCCTTCGAGCGGCCAATTCACGTTTTTCGGGTCGTCTTTCTCTCGCTAGCTCTGCGCGAGCTTGACCGTCGAGATCGGCCACTTGCCATCGTGGCCCTTGATCGAGATTCGAAGCCCGTGCAATTCGTCGAGCCATACATCCTCTACGGTGCCCGCCTTTCCGTCGGTAAGAATAACGGCCTTGCCGACAAGCTCGGTCTGAGCTTGTCCGAACGCACCGAGGATGGTCGACGCGCGAATCTTCACATTGGGCATATTGTAATCCGAGGTCTGGGAAGAAACGACTGGGTGCGGAGTGTTTGCATTGAAAGGTGCAGAAGTCGTGACCGGCGGCGGGAAAAGTCAAGATTCCAGCAAAAACAGGGGCTTGAGCAGGTGTCACACGGCAGAGCGGGACTGGTAGGCGATGACGGGATCGAACCGCCGACATCTTCCGTGTAAAGGAAGCGCTCTACCGCTGAGCTAATCGCCCTCACCGTCTGTTTAGAACATGATCCGGAAAAGTGGAAATCGGTTTTTCCTCGGGCAAAATGCGAAGCATTTGCCCGGAGAGATCATGCTTAAACAAAAGATAAAACATCAGAATCTTGTTCAATGTAGTTGAACAAACTTTAGTGCCACCACGCGCTCCGGCGCAAGCCGGGCTGAATCATATCATATCGCCATATACAAACGGCGCCCCGGTGGGACGCCATTTGTCCTATTGGAACTTGCAACGCTCAGTGCGCCGTCAGGCCGCCGGCCGCTTCGTCCGAAGCGTCCGCTGCTTCCGGCTTCACCGAGACCTTGGTGTCTTCTTCCCAAACGATCGGCACCGGCGCGCGCACCAGAGCCTTGGAGATCACGTCGTCAAGGCGGGCGACCGGAATGATCTGCATGCCGCCCTTGATCGCATCGGAAATCTCCGTGAGATCCTTGGCGTTATCCTCCGGAATCAGCACCGTCTTGATGCCGCCGCGCGCCGCGGCCAGCAGCTTTTCCTTCAAACCGCCGATTGGCAACACGCGCCCCCGCAGCGTGATCTCGCCGGTCATGGCGACATCGTGTCGAACCGGAATCCCGGTCATGGTGGAAACGATCGCGGTCGCCATCGCGACGCCTGCTGAAGGTCCATCCTTCGGGGTGGCGCCTTCCGGGACGTGGACGTGGATATCGCGCCGATCGAACAAAGGCGGCTCGATGCCGAATCCGACCGCGCGCGAGCGGACATAGGAGGCCGCCGCCGAAATCGATTCCTTCATCACGTCGCGCAGATTGCCCGTGACCGTCATCTTGCCCTTGCCGGGCATCATGACGCCTTCGATGGTGAGCAGCTCGCCGCCGACATCGGTCCAGGCGAGACCCGTGACAATGCCGATCTGATCGTCGCTCTCGATCTCGCCGTAGCGATACTTCGGAACGCCGAGAAACTCCTCAAGAGACTTCTCGGTGACCTTCACCGACTTCTTCTTGGAGATCATCAACTCCTTCACCGCCTTGCGGGCGAGTGTGGAAAGCTCACGCTCAAGATTACGCACGCCCGCTTCGCGAGTGTAGCGACGGATCATCAACAACAGCGCATCGTCGTCGATCGACCATTCCTTGGTATCGAGGCCGTGCTTCGAGATCGCGTTCGGGATCAGGTGCTTGCGGGCGATCTCGACCTTCTCGTTCTCGGTATAGCCGGCGATCCGGATGATCTCCATGCGATCCATCAGAGGTCCGGGAATATTCAGCGTATTCGCGGTCGTGATGAACATCACGTTGGAGAGATCGTAATCGACCTCCAGATAGTGATCGTTGAAGGTCGAATTCTGTTCGGGGTCGAGCACCTCAAGCAAAGCCGACGACGGATCGCCGCGGAAGTCGGCGCCCATCTTGTCGATCTCGTCCAGCAGGAACAGCGGATTCGAGGTCTTCGCCTTGCGCATCGATTGAATGATCTTGCCGGGCATCGAGCCGATATAGGTACGGCGGTGCCCGCGGATTTCGGCCTCATCGCGCACGCCACCGAGCGAAACGCGCACGAATTCGCGTCCCGTCGCTTTCGCGATCGACTTGCCAAGCGAGGTCTTGCCGACGCCGGGAGGGCCGACCAGACACAGGATCGGTCCGGTCAATTTGTTGGCGCGGGACTGCACCGCGAGATACTCGACAATGCGGTCCTTGACCTTCTCAAGCCCGTAGTGATCGTTATCAAGCGTGGCTTGGGCTGCGACCAGATCCTTCTTGACCTTGGACTTCTTGTTCCACGGGATCGACAACAGCCAGTCGAGATAGTTGCGCACCACCGTCGCCTCCGCGGACATCGGCGACATCTGGCGCAGCTTCTTCAGCTCGTGCTGCGCCTTTTCGCGCGCTTCCTTGGAGAGCTTGGTCTTGGCAATTTTTTCCTCCAGATCGGCCAGCTCGTCACGACCTTCATCGTCGCCAAGCTCCTTCTGGATCGCCTTCATCTGCTCGTTGAGATAATATTCGCGCTGGGTCTTCTCCATCTGGCGCTTGACGCGCGAGCGGATGCGCTTTTCGACCTGCAGCACCGAGATTTCGCTCTCCATCAGCCCGAGCACCTTCTCCAGGCGCGCGGTGACGGACAGCGTCTCCAGGATGGCCTGGCGGTCGGCAATCTTCACTGCAAGATGCGAAGCAACGGTGTCGCCAAGCTTGGCGAAATCCGTGATTGCCTGAACCACACCGACGACTTCGGCAGAGATCTTCTTGTTCAGTTTCACATAGCTCTCGAAGTCAGACACGACCGAGCGTGACAAGGCTTCGGCTTCAACCGAGGTGGCGTCGGTGTCGGCGAGCGCGATCGCGGTCGCTTCGTAATATTCGGCCCGGTCGGAATATTTCTGGACGCGCGCGCGCTCAAGCCCCTCCACCAGCACCTTCACGGTGCCGTCGGGCAATTTGAGCAGCTGCAATACGCTGGCAAGCGTACCGGTTTCATAGATCGAATCCGGGGTCGGATCATCGTCCGACGCGTTCTTCTGCGTCGCCAGCATGATCAAGGCGTCGTTCTTCATGACCTCTTCGAGCGCACGGATTGATTTCTCGCGACCGACAAACAGCGGCACGATCATGTGCGGGAAGACGACAATGTCGCGAAGCGGCAGCACCGGATAAGAATGGCTTTCGCCGTGAACGATAGATGGCCGGGGTTTCGGGGCGGTCATGGCCTATTCCTTTTGTTGTGCCCCCTTGCTCGCAGTCCGCGATTTCGCGCGACCGCCACAAGGTGCCGAGATGTTCCGGGATGGTTTGACCGTCGATCGGCCTACCTCCGGATCGTGGGTGCGGCGAATCTCAAGACGTGGATTTGCACCGCTGATAGCATTAGGTGGCTATCAGGCATGGGGGTGTCAAGTCGCTCGGAAAGCCCCGCCGAATGGGGCTTAGCGCGAAGCCGTCCCTGCGCAAACGCGGCCGCGAAGGAGGCTCCGCAGCCGTCTCTCTTGGATACTTTTTTCGCCGTCAGGCGGTGCGATCAGGCGCTGGCACTGCTTTCGACGGCGCGATCGGAACGATCCGCGTAAATGTAGAGCGGCCGAGCCGTTCCCTCCACCACTTCGCGTGAGATCACCACCTCTTCGACACCTTCCAGGCCGGGAAGATCGAACATGGTCTCCAACAAAATGCTTTCGAGAATCGAGCGAAGCCCGCGCGCGCCGGTCTTGCGCTCGATCGCCCTGCGGGCGACCGCACCGAGAGCCTCGTCGGCGAACGTCAACTCGATGTTCTCCATCTCGAACAGCCGCTGATATTGCTTCACCAGGGCGTTCTTCGGATCGGTCAGAATCTTCTTCAGCGAGGCTTCGTCGAGATCCTCCAGCGTGGCGACGACCGGGAGGCGGCCGACGAACTCCGGGATCAGGCCGTACTTCAACAGATCCTCAGGCTCGACGTGGCGGAAGATTTCGCCGGTGCGGCGATCTTCGGGCGCCAGCACCTGCGCGGCAAAGCCGATCGAGGTCGAACGTCCGCGCGCGGAGATGATCTTCTCCAGCCCCGAAAACGCACCGCCGCAGATGAAGAGGATATTCGTGGTGTCGACCTGCAGGAACTCCTGCTGCGGATGCTTGCGGCCGCCCTGCGGGGGAACCGAGGCAACCGTGCCTTCCATGATCTTCAGCAGCGCCTGCTGCACGCCCTCGCCCGAGACGTCGCGCGTGATCGACGGATTGTCGGATTTGCGGCTGATCTTGTCGATCTCGTCGATATAGACGATGCCGCGCTGCGCGCGTTCGACATTGTAGTCGGCCGACTGCAACAGCTTCAAGATGATGTTCTCGACGTCCTCGCCGACATAACCGGCTTCGGTCAGCGTCGTCGCATCCGCCATCGTGAACGGCACGTCGAGAATTCGCGCCAGCGTCTGCGCCAACAAAGTCTTGCCCGAACCGGTCGGCCCGATCAGCAGAATGTTCGACTTCGCGAGTTCGACGTCGTTGTGCTTGGCCTGATGGTTGAGCCGCTTGTAGTGATTGTGGACGGCGACCGACAACACCTTCTTGGCATGGCTTTGGCCGATGACGTAGTCGTCGAGGACCTTGCAAATTTCCTTCGGGGTCGGAATGCCATCGCGCGACTTCACCAGCGAGGATTTGTTCTCCTCACGGATGATGTCCATGCACAACTCAACGCATTCGTCACAGATGAATACGGTGGGACCCGCAATCAGCTTGCGGACTTCGTGCTGGCTCTTGCCGCAGAACGAGCAATACAGCGTGTTCTTGGAGTCGCTCGTGCCGACTTTACTCATTCTTGTCTCCGTCCGCCGTTCGATCTCGTCCGCCCGATCGTCCCGTTCCGGCACTCACCGTCACGGAGTTCTAGATAGAGCAAAATCCGTACCAAAAAAGACCCCACTCTCGCGATGCCGCGCGAATCGCGGTCTCGAATCCCTTGGGATCATATCCGATCCGACTTAGCCAACCATGGTGACACCCGACTATCAAGAATTCGCTAATCGGGCGACCGCCAGATACCGTGACAATACCGTGATCTGTGGCGCTTACGCGAGCGGAAGATGCCGAAATCAGCCAAGCGTTGCGCGATTGTCACGCTGCCGAACCGATCCGAAAGCGGAACTTTCCGCCCGTTCCGGGGCCCGGAGGCGCTGCCGGCGTCCTAAATCGCCGGTGGCAGCGACCGGCGCCGCGCCTGCACACGATAGTACGACGGCCCGTAGTGTTACGGAGCTTTCGTCACCGGCTCTTCCAAGCGCTTGTCGATCACCTTGTCAACAATACCGAAGTCGCGGGCCATCTCGGCGGTAAGGAACTTGTCGCGTTCCAGCGCATCTTCGATCGCCTTGTAGGTCTGACCGGTGTGCTTCACGTAAATCTCGTTGAGCCGCTTCTTGAGGTTCAGAATTTCCTGCGCGTGGAGCATGATGTCGGTCGCCTGCCCCTGAAAGCCGCCGGAAGGCTGGTGCACCATGATGCGGGAATTCGGCAGCGAGAAGCGCATATCCTTGTGACCGGCGGCCAGCAGCAACGAGCCCATCGATGCCGCCTGCCCGGTGCAAAGCGTCGAAACTGGCGGACGGATGAACTGCATCGTGTCGTAGATCGCAAGGCCGGACGTCACCACGCCGCCGGGCGAGTTGATGTACATCGAGATTTCTTTCTTCGGATTCTCGGCTTCGAGAAACAGAAGCTGCGCAACGGTCAGCGTCGCCATGCCGTCCTCGACCGGTCCGGTCACGAAGATGATGCGCTCCTTCAGGAGGCGGGAAAAAATGTCGTAAGCGCGTTCGCCACGGTTGGTCTGCTCGACCACCATCGGCACGAGGTTCATGTAGGTTTCGACCGGATCGCGCATTAATCACCCAAAGGTTGGCGGAGACGAATATCCGGCGGCATTTCGAAAGCTGGAAATGCCGGCCGCGGACGAACGTCCCGTGATGCAGGACTTAGAGAACAGAGCTCACAGATATGGGCCAATTCCCCGGTGACAAGGCCGGGTCAGCAGCGGGGCTCTTGGCGCCAAGTTGAAGCTGATTCGCCAAGCACCGCATAGCGACGGATGCCGTCGCCATGCCCCTTTCACCGCACATCCTTAACGCCGCCTGACCTGATCAGGCCACGCTCTTTTCTTCTTCGTCGTCCTTGTAGAGCTCCTCGCGCGTCACCTTCTTTTCGATCACTTTGGCGAGTTCGAGGATGAAATCGACGACCTTGTCCTCATAGATCGGTGCACGAAGCTGGGCGAGCGCATTGGCATTGCTGCGATAGTAATCCCAGACCTCTTTCTCGCGCCCGGGCATCTGACGCGCACGCTCGATCACCGCGCGGCTGACCTCATCGTCGGTAACCGTGATCTTGTTTCTTTCGCCGATCTCGGACAGCACGAGGCCAAGCCGAACCCGGCGATCGGCGATCTTGCGGTACTCTTGCGTCGCGGCTTCTTCGGTCGTGTTTTCATCTGCGAACGTCTTGCCGCCGGACTCCATTTCGGCCTTGATCGCATTCCACATCTGATTGAATTCTTCCTCGACCAGCGAGGGCGGCGCCTCGAAGCGATGGCTCTCGTCGAGCTGGTCGAGCAGCGAGCGCTTGACGCGCTGGCGCGTCACCCCGGCGAATTCCACCGACAGCCGCTCGCGCGCAGCTTCCTTCAGCTTGTCGAGCAATTCCAGACCGAGCGTCTTGGCGAACTCGTCGTCGATCACGGTCTCCTTCGGAGCCTCGATCAACGTGGCTGATGTTTCAAACTCGGCCGCCTGGCCGGCGAGCTTCGCGCTGGCGTAATTCTGCGGGAACGTGACCTTGAGGATGCGGGTTTCGCCCGATGCAATGCCAAGCAGTTGCTCTTCAAAGCCCGGGATAAACTGACCAATGCCGAGCACGACCGGGACGTTTTCGCCGGTACCGCCGTCGAATGGCGTACCGTCGATGGTTCCCTTGAAGGAGATCGTGATCCGATCCCCGGTTTCGCCCTTGGCGCCCTCATCCTTCGCGGCGTAGCCACGATTCTGATCGGCGATGCGTTTGATGGCCTCATCTACATCGGCGTCGCTGACCTCGACGACCGGCTTCTCGACCGTAAAGCTCTTGAAATCGGCGAGCTGGATCGTGGGCACCACTTCGATCGCGACGGTGTAGGTGAGATCGGATTTACCGGTGAGGATGTCCTCGACGGCTTTTTGCTCCGTCGGCATCGTGACCTTGGGTTCGGTCGCCAGGCGGAAGCCGCGCTCGGTGAAGATTTGCGAGTTGGTGTCGCGGATCGTCTGTTCGACCGTCTCCGCCATGACCGAGCGGCCATACACCTTCTTGAGATGGCTCACTGGCACCTTGCCCGGACGAAAACCGTTGATACGGACCTTGTCCTTGAGGTCGACGAGACGCGCATCCGCTTTGGCATCGAGATCCGACGCCGGAACGCTGATCTGGAATTCGTGCTTCAATCCCTCGGCGAGGGTTTCTGTGACCTGCATGGCGTCAATCTTCTTCCCGCTTGGTCCGGCGTTGCCCGGACATTGTCAATCTGGTCGACGCGCGACCTCAAAGCCTGCGTCAGTGGTTCGGCGGCCCCGGTCCTTCGAAGCAACTTGCCCCTCGGGAAATAGGTCCTCCAGCAATAGTCATGCAAACGCTGTCAGCGCTTGGTGCGGGCGGAGGGACTCGAACCCCCACAACTTTCGTCACTGGAACCTAAATCCAGCGCGTCTACCAGTTCCGCCACGCCCGCCGATAGCATCATCTCCGGCTACGCTGCCTAAGCATGATGCCGAAAAGTGCGAAGCGGTTTTCGGGTAGCCATCACGCTCCAACTCATTGGAATCGATCAAGGAATGATTTCCGATGAACCTCATCCAAAATCAGTACGTGATCGTTGCGGCGGGCTTATAACATGGGCCCACCGGTTCGCAGCAAAAAAATGACCATTGAGGGCCTTGCCTGCCACGCTCGCCATGACTGGACATATTTGACGAAAAATGGTCCGCATCGAGCATGGCAGATCGGATTCTCCCGCTGAGCCGCCGCACGCTTATGGCCGGATTGGGTGCAGCCGTGCTGGGACCGGTCATGCCTGTGGTGACGGACGCTCAGGGGCGCCCCTCCCTGATGCTGCAGACCAAGGCTGACACCATCGTCTTGCGCCCGGGAGAAGCGGCAACGCCGGTGTGGTCGCTCCAAAGCTCAATCCCCGACCGGGATATCCGCGTCACGC
The DNA here is from genome assembly GCA_963814615.1 of uncultured Alphaproteobacteria bacterium. Classification (GTDB taxonomy): domain Bacteria; phylum Pseudomonadota; class Alphaproteobacteria; order Rhizobiales; family Xanthobacteraceae; genus Bradyrhizobium. The sequence goes on from CAWFDN010000003.1 coordinate 620,593, forward strand.
GCGGTGACCAGCTGGAAATCACGCTTGGGAACGACTTGCCTGTCGGCACCGTGCTGAACTGGCACGGCATCGACGGCGTGCCAGTTGCGGAAGCGCTGACAGCAAGAGCTCCTCTTCCGCCTGGGGCTAAGGAAACCTTCGTTGTTCCAATGCGTCACGCCGGCACCTTCATGGGAGACTTCAGGCTATTGGGTGATGGTCAGGCGCGGCCTTCGCGGGCGCGGGTGTTGGTGGTTCAGGAGCAGGAGAATGAGTCTGTCACCATCGACCGCGACGAGGTTTTTCTGTTGGAAGACTGGCGTCTGCGCGCCGACGGGACCGCGATCGCACCTGGCATCGACCCCAAAGATACGACGCCGCTCTACACCATCAACGGACTACCCACGCTCGATATCGCTGCGCGCGGCAATGAACGCCTCAGGCTTCGCTTTATCAACGGCTTTCAGCGCAATGTCATCGCTGTCAAAATAGAAGCCCACGAGGTCCGCGTCATGGCGCTGGACGGCCAGCCGGCCGAGCCGTTCCTCGCCCGCAACGGCACGCTCGTGCTGGCGCCGGGAACCCGGGTCGACGCCTTCGTCGATGCGACCGCGGCCCCAGGTTCGACCTCATCGATCCTCTTGCACGACGGCAAGGCGGCTCGGCCCATCGCCCGGCTGGTCACCTCGAAGGAGCCGCCGATCAGGGACGCGGCCCTCCCGGCGCCGCCACCCCTGCCATCCAATGGGCTGCCGGCCCAGCTCGAACTCAAGAATGCGCAGCGCTTTGAGTTGGCGCTCGGCGGACCTCAGACCGACTGGGTACCGCCGGCGAGCTTCGCCATCCCGGCTGCGCCCGCCTTCCGCACCAAGGCTGGCCGCACCGTGGTGTTGGCCCTGACCAATCGCGCCGATATCCCGACCATACTCCACCTCCATGGGCATCATTTCAGGCTACTCGACCGGCTCGACGACGGCTGGAAGCCGTTCTGGCTGGATACGCTGGCGATCAATTCCGGACAGACCCAGCGTATCGCTTTCGCCGCCGAATATGCCGGGCGCTGGCTGATGGAGGCAATGGCGACGGACTGGGCGGCCCCTCGCCTGGTGCGGTGGTACAACGTCGAGTGAGGAAATAGAAAATGAACTCTGCCGTCCTGACTATCCGCAGCGTCAAGGCCCGGGCCGTCGACGCGCCAATCTCGAGGCCGGTGAAGACCGCCTTCGGTGTGATACGGACGGCGCCTTTGGTGCTGATTGATGTCACGACCGATCAAGGAGTTACGGGACGTTCCTACGTCTTCGGCTATGCCAAACTGACGCTTAAACCATTGGTGCAACTGATTGATGAGATCGGCCGTGAATTAACCGGCAAAGTAGTCGCGCCCTTTGATCTGATGGCGGCGATGGATGCCAAATTCAGGCTGCTCGGCTGGCAAGGGCTGGTCGGCATGGCGGTGTCCGGCCTCGACATGGCGTTCTGGGACGCGCTCGGCCAGGCGGCGGCTCAGCCCTTGGCGACGTTGCTGGGCGGATCGCCGCGGCCGATTCGAGCCTATGACAGCTACGGCGCGGTCGATCCGATCGCCGATGAGAAGGATCTGCGCCGTTCGCTCGACCAGGGATTTCGCGGCATCAAGATCAAGGGTGGCGACGGCAACCTCGCCAATGACGAGCGGGTCGTCAAAGCGGTACGCGGCCTGATCGGCCCGGACATCGCGCTGATGGTCGATTTCAACCAATCGCTCGATCCGTCTGAGGCCAGCCGCCGCATCGCCCGGCTCGCGGCCTACGATCTGCACTGGATCGAGGAGCCGGTGGCGGCCGAAAATCTTCAGGGCCACGCCAAGGTGCGCGAGACGTCCCCGATCTCGATTCAGTCCGGCGAGAATTGGTGGTTTCCGCGCGGGTTTGCCGAAGCGATCACGGCCGGCGCAAGCGATTTCATCATGCCCGATTTAATGAAGGTCGGCGGCGTCACCGGCTGGCTTCGTGTCGCCGCCCAAGCCGAAGCCGCTTCCATTCCGATGTCGAGCCACCTGTTCGCCGAGGCTAGTTCTCATATGCTGGCGGTGACGCCGACAGCACACTGGATCGAATATCTCGACCTTTCCCGCGCGATCCTCGCCGAACCGGTGGAGATCGTTGACGGTACGATCACCGCGCGAGGCCACGGTCTTGGATTGTCGTGGGACGAGGCCGCGGTCGTAAAATTCGCTTTGTAAGTTCAATAATCGATGCCGAACTCGTCATAGAGGCGTCGGAACACCGCGGGCAGCACCTCCGGTAAATCTTCCGCGATCAGGCCGGGCCCGGCCTCGGCCGCCGCCTCGCCATGCATCCAGACGGCAATGCTGGCTGCCTCGAATGCCGGTACCCCCTGTGCTTGGATACCCGAGATCATTCCGGCCAGCACGTCGCCCGCACCCGCGGTGGCGAGCCAGGGCGGCGCGTTGGCTGCGATGGTTGCGCGCCCATCCGGAGACGCGACGACGGTATCCGGCCCCTTGAGCAAGACGACGGCGCCGCAGCGTTCGGCCGCCGCCCGCACCCGCTCAAGTTTCGAGCGAAATGGATGTTTGTTGCTTAAATCGCTGAATAAACGTGGAAATTCACCCTCGTGGGGCGTCAGAACCGCTTGGAGGTCGTGCGACGCCTTGATGGCCTCGAACAAATGATCTGGCGCATCGGCGAAGCTCGTCAGCGCGTCCGCATCCAGCACCAGGTTTCGTTTCGCCGATAGCGCGGTCAGGACAAAATCGCGCGTCCGGTCGCCCACCCCGGCGCCCGGTCCGACCACGCAAGCGTTGAGGCGCTTGTCGGCCAACAGCTCGGCGAACTCGACCGACGTGTCGATGGCGCGAACCATCACCGCCGACAGCGCGGAGGCGTTGACCGCAAGTGCATCCCGCGGTGAGGCCAGCGTGACCAGACCCGCGCCAGCGCGTAGCGCGCCCCGCGCCGACATCCGCGCTGCGCCAGTGGTCGCGATGCCGCCGGAGACGATAACGGCATGGCCGCGGGCGTATTTATGGCCATCGATCTGCGGCACCGGAAAAGCCTTGCGCCAAACCGACGGAACGTTCTCGAACGTCCGCGGGTGAATTTCCTCGAGCACGCGCGGATCGATGCCGATATCGGCAAGGCGCACACGGCCACAGTGAATCCGACCCGGCAACAGCAAATGCGCCGGCTTGCGCCGGAAGAACGTGACGGTTTCGGTGGCACGGACCGCAACGCCCATGACCGCGCCGCTGGTGCCGTTGACACCGCTCGGCAGGTCAACGCTGAGAACGGGCGCGCCATTGGCGTTGATCGCCTCGATCATGTCGTGCGGCTCCCCTTTCACCGACCGGTTGAGACCGGCGCCGAACAGGGCATCGACGATCAGCGCCGGTCTGCCAATCGCCTGGGGATTGAATGGCAACACCGGATGCTTCCATCCCCGCGCCGCGGAGGCGGCATCGCCTCGCAAACTCTCCCGTTCACAGAGCAGGATCACCGAAACCTCGCGACCCCGTGCCGCGAGTTCGGCCGCCGCCACGAAGCCGTCGCCGCCATTGTTGCCGCGGCCAGCGACCACCAGGATCGGTCCCTCAGCGACGAGGTCCATCGCGGCCTCCGCAACGGCTTGGCCGGCGCTCAACATCAACGCGAAGCCGGGAATCCCCTCGGCAATGGTGAACCGATCGGCGCGCTCCATTTCCGACGAGGTAAGAACTTCCATGCCAAATCCCTGGTACAGGCGCCTCATCCTGAGGCATTTCTTATGTCGCACACAATCAAAGTTTCGGATAATGCACGCCGATTGATCGGTTTGCCTATTTTTCGGGCCGATACACTGGAGATCCTTCTGCCTACCCCCTCGTCATTGCCTGTTAAAAGGCTGATAACATTTCGAAATCGGGGAGCCTTAACAACTTGGCATAGACCCTGCTTTTGAGGAAGCCGTCTAGATAAGGAAGCGGTCCAAACCGTTGCTTGCGGGCAAGAAATTAGGGTTACAGATCAGAAGTCTCTCCAAGATTTACCAACAAGGCCGACCGAGGAGAAAGAATTCCGGAGCAGCCAACCGTTCGCGGGCGCTCGGGCAGCATCGCGAGGATAGGGGATAGACAGCCGGCACACCTTCCGCGCAACCTGAAACAAACTTCAAAGTGAAACCATACCTCAACGTGAAAACAAACTTCAAAGCTAAAACCAATCTGCAGTCTGCAATATGGAAGTGCCTGGGAGGCGTTCAGTGAAAAAAATAGAAGCCATCATCAAGCCATTCAAGCTCGACGAGGTGAAAGAAGCGCTTCAGGAAGTTGGACTGCAAGGTATCACCGTCACCGAAGCCAAGGGTTTCGGGCGACAGAAAGGCCACGCCGAACTCTATCGCGGCGCGGAATACATCGTGGACTTTCTGCCCAAGGTCAAAATCGAGATCGTGATTTCCGATGATCTGGTCGAGCGAGCGATCGACGCGATCCGGCGCGCGGCGCAGACCGGGCGTATCGGCGACGGCAAGATCTTCGTGTCCAACATCGAGGAGGCCATTCGCATCCGAACCGGCGAATCCGGTTTGGACGCTATCTGATGACCCTGCCGATATGAACCTGCCGATCTCCAACCTGGTGATATGAGCCTGCCAGCACTCGGATATTGTATTGAGCACCCCCCAATTGTATTGAGCATTACCGACGGTCGCCGCCCGCGGCCGAATCTGTAAGCCGAAAGGGGTACTCATGAAGACCGCCAAAGATGTCCTGAAATCGATCAAGGACAACGACGTGAAATACGTCGACCTTCGTTTCACCGACCCGCGCGGCAAGTGGCAGCATGTGACCTTCGATGTCGGCATGATCGACGAGGACATATTTGCCGAGGGTACGATGTTCGACGGCTCGTCGATCGCCGGCTGGAAGGCGATCAACGAATCCGACATGTGCCTGATGCCCGATCCGGTCACCGCGACGATTGATCCGTTCTTCGCCGAGACCACCATGGTCATCACCTGCGACGTACTGGAGCCGACCACCGGCGAGCCGTACAACCGCGACCCGCGCGGCATGGCCAAGAAGGCCGAGGCCATGGTCAAGTCGATGGGCGTGGGCGATACGATTTTCTTCGGGCCCGAGGCCGAGTTCTTCGTGTTCGACGACGTCCGCTTCCAGACCACCCCCTACAACACTGGCTTCAAGCTGGATTCCTCGGAACTGCCGACCAACTCGGACACCGAATATGAGGGCGGCAATCTCGGTCACCGCATCCGCACCAAGGCCGGCTACTTTCCGGTTCCGCCGCAGGATTCGGTGCAGGACATGCGCTCGGAAATGCTCGGCGCGATGGCCAAGATGGGCGTCAAGGTCGAGAAGCATCACCACGAAGTCGCATCTGCCCAGCACGAACTCGGCATGAAGTTCGACACGCTGACGCTGATGGCCGACCAGATGCAGATCTATAAATACTGCATTCATCAGGTCGCGCACATCTACGGCAAGACCGCCACCTTCATGCCGAAGCCGGTCTATGGCGACAACGGCTCGGGCATGCACTGCCACCAGTCGATCTGGAAAGACGGCAAGCCGGTCTTCGCCGGCAACAAATACGCCGACCTTTCGGAGACTTGCCTTCATTACATCGGCGGCATCATCAAGCATGCCAAGGCGATCAACGCCTTCACCAATCCATCGACCAACTCCTACAAGCGCCTGGTTCCCGGCTATGAAGCGCCGGTGCTGCTCGCCTATTCCGCGCGCAACCGCTCGGCCTCCTGCCGCATCCCCTACACCACCAATCCGAAGGCCAAGCGCGTCGAAGTCCGTTTCCCCGATCCGATGGCCAATCCCTATCTCGGCTTCGCCGCGATGCTGATGGCCGGTCTCGACGGCATCAAGAACAAGATCGACCCGGGTCCGGCGATGGACAAGGATCTCTACGATCTGCCGAAGGAAGAACTGAAGTCGATTCCGACGGTGTGCGGATCGCTCCGCGAAGCCCTGGAAAATCTCGACAAGGATCGCGCGTTCCTCAAGAACGGCGGCGTATTCGACGATGACTTCATCGACAGCTATATCGAACTGAAGATGACCGAAGTCGCGCGTTACGAGATGACCCCGCATCCGGTCGAATTCGAAATGTACTATTCGCTCTGATAGGTCGCGAGGTTATATTAGTCCCTCGAACGTGACAGCCCAAAAATACAAAAGGCGCTCCCAACGGAGCGCCTTTTTATTTGATCGCTCCGTTTTACGGGCGTAATTGTCGACGAGCAATCGCTGAACCTACCGAAGAGGAAACACTCGGCGCGATCGTAAGCGGCGTACCTTCGGCCGGACACACGCGCCCACGGCGGATGCGCCCGGCCCGATAGGTCAGCAGCGTCCTAAGCCTTTGCTGCTTTTCTATTGGCGGCAAGGCGCTCATCGACCAAGGCGACTTGCGCATCGATCGCCGGGTGCCTCAAGCCTTTCTGAAGGGCAATGAGCTGCACCAACTTGTCGGCGCGTTCGATATTCGGCGCGCCATTCTGCAACGCGCGCGCGGCGGAAGCTGGACGCGACAGGCTTTGTGCTGCAGCGGCGTATTTTTCGAATGGGACAAGATCGGCTGGATCGGCCCCGAGCTTCACGCACAGATCGAACACAAAATTGTAAACCGAACGCGATTCCTCGATATTCGAATGCACCGCTTCCTGCGCGGTCCGCATCCCATCCTTGGTGATACACCGGTAGTTACCCGCGAGCAGCATCGACCATTTGGCCAGCGGCACCCAGATCGAATCATAGGCCCTCAACTTGACCGGGAGTTCGATCTCACCCTCCGGTGTCTTAAAGCGTGCACCATCAACGTCTTTTTCAAGGTTACGAACAATCTGTGTGTCCTTGTCGTCTTCGAATCTCGCGCATTTGAAGTTTGTCGGCAGCGTGACCAAAAGCTCGTTGGCCTTGCCATCCGGCGGACGGATCGCCTGAGGATCTGGGCTATTCAGGGTGATCTTGTTCGGATTGACCGAATCCCAAACCCGCGGATCGGTATAGGCCGCCTCCAGCGCCGTGTAGTCGAGGCCGGGAATCCGCTTGATATAGGCGAGCGGAGGCATGTTCATGATCGACATGCAAGGCACTCCCGATTTTCCCACCGCATCGAGCAGTTGGCGCACGCCGTCGGAGCGATATTGCGGCTCCTGCATGCACAATCCGACGAGATCGAATTTCGACGGATCGACGCCGGTCGCGGGGCCCGCGGTCACCTTGCCCGGCAGCTTGCGGGATTCAAGCAGCACGGGTTCTTTGCGGCCGCGGACGGGCAGCGTCACCTTGAACCCATCAGCATTAATCAGCTCAGCTTCTGCCGGCAGACACACGAGGTGGATCGAATGGCCGCCGAACAGCATCTTGGATGCGAGCAGCGACCCATACGACGCGCCCATGAGGAGAATGTTGTAGACTGGCATTTATCTTTCCTTTTGCGGACTTGGCGTCCCTGAGCAAATTGCTGCCTGGAGAGCGGCCGGTCCCCTTGATAACAATAGATATTTGGTAAATTCAAGGGCGTGAGGCGGGCGGCCGAGCCGAATAGAGATGATCTTGGCTCCACGGCCTTTCACTCACGAAAGCTGGGGGCGCGTCAATCTCTCAAACCCTAAATACCTTAGCGTAACGCGCCTTGATCTCCTCGCTTTGCGCCTGCACCGCGGCCGGATCGGACTTCAGCAGTTTGAGGTTAGACATCGGCGTTTGTCCGGCCCTTGGTTTGACCTCGGCGTGGAACGAGCGATGGGCAAATTCGTCGACCAGCATTTGCTGGGCTTCGCGGCTAAAGAAGAAGCTCTGAAAAAGCCGCGCCGCGTTCGGATTCGGCGCGTTCTGGAACACGCCGCTCGGGACGATGATCAGCGGCGCGCCTTCGGCCGGATACACCACCTCTACCGGCTTGCCCTGATCCCTAAACAGCACGAGATTGTAGTCGTTGCCGTCGGCCATGACCGCGCGTTCGCCGAGCATGATCTTTTTCGGCGGGTCGCCCGCCGACTGCACTTGCATCACCTTTTGCTGGGCGAGTTTTTCCAGATACGCCCAGCCCAGCTCACGCGAGAGCACAAACGTCGCCGTGAGAATGGCCCCGCTATAGCCGGGATGGCCCTTGACGATCTTCCCCTGCCATTTCGGATTCAAGAGATCTGCGTAGCTCTTCGGCGCGTCCTCAGGTTTGACCAGATTCGTGTTGTAACCGATGGTCTCCATCCAGGCGCAAGAGGTGGCGTACATGCCATCCGGATCGATCTGATCGGCGGGAAAATGTTCGGCCACATCTTCGGGCAGATAAGGCGCGAGCCAACCGTTCTTCTTCCATTCGAGATAGTGCCCGACATCGGTGCTGTTGGCGACATCCACCGCATGGATGTTGCTACCCTGCTCTTGCGCGATACGCTGAAAAATCCGCTCGGCCCCGGAACGTTCGATCCGCACTGAAATGCCGGGATATTTGGCCTCGAACATCTTTCCCAGCCGTTCGGCGACGTTGAGTTCGATAGCCGAGTAATAGGAAACCTTCCCCTCCTTGCGCGCGACCTCGATCAATTCCGGGGTGACTCTGGCGGGCGGTGGTTCTGCTGCTCTTAACGGTTCGGCGAAAAGCAAACCGGCAGCCGACCCGGCCGATACCGAAAGCACCTCGCGCCTCGACCAGTTTCGACCCTGCATGAGCACCCTCCTAGTGGAGTGGATTTGACATTCCGCTAAAGCCGTCCGACCATACGAATCTATCCGACGCGCTTGTTCTCACGAATTGCCTCGCCAAAGGCCTGAAACAGCGCACGATTGATGGGATTGCGCTGTGGATCGTACTCGGCGTGCCATTGCACGCCGAGCGCGAAGCCCGGCGCGTCGGCGATCCGGATCGCCTCGATCGTGCCATCTTCCGCCGTCCCCTCGACGACGACGCGCTCGCCGGGCTCCAAAATCCCCTGGCCATGCAGGGAATTGACGCGGATCGTCTCGCAACCGAAAAGCCGCGCAAAGGCGCCATCGGGAACGAGGCTGACGTCGTGCCGGTCAGCGAAGACGACGGTGGGATCGGGATGAATTTCGCCGTTCTCCAGCCGCGGCATCCGGTGGTTCATCCGTCCCGGCAACTCACGGATTTCGGGATGCAGCGAGCCGCCAAAGGCGACGTTCATCTCCTGCAAGCCGCGGCAGATCCCGAACAGGGGAATGCCACGGGCGACGCACACTTCCGATAAAGCCAGCGCCAGATCGTCGCGATGGAGGTCGTAAGGTTCGTGCCGGGGGTCCGGCTCCGTGCGAAAGCGCGCCGGGTGAACATTGGCGCGGGCTCCCGTCAGAACCACGCCGTCGACTGTATCCAGCAAAGCCCCGATGTCCGTGATGTCGGGCGCACCGGCGAACATCAGCGGCAGCGCGCCTGCGACTTCGGCCACGGCGCGAAGATTTCGTTCTCCCACCAACTGCGTGGCAAATCGATTTTCGACGCGATAGGCGTTTCCGATCACACCAACCACCGGCCTCCTCATCGTCTGTTTTCCACTCTCATCTCGTCAATATCAGGCAGATCATGCCTCGCAGCCGACGACGGATCAACATGTTGCTCTGCGCAACCGCAATGCCATTTCGGCGTGATGGCGTACCTCGAATCGGTCGTTTCACGCGTTTCGCGATCTGCCGCAGGCCAAGAGCGCCGCAGACGCGGGGTACCAGCGGCCTTCTCCGCTTGATCCCGGGCCCGTTTGACGAAAGAGTGCGGCTGGAATTGATCTGAGAAGGAACCAGCGTGGCAGTCTCGACGGACGAGCGTCATCAGGCCCGCGCCGATTTGGCGTGGGCGGTATCGGTCGGTGGCATCGGCGCGGTCGCCTTCGCAGCGCTGTTGCTGTTTACGTGGTATTTCGCCGCAACGCTGTTGCTGATCTTCGCTGGTGTCTTACTCGGCGTCGCGCTTAACGCCTTGGGCAACATGCTCGGCAGGGTCGTCAGGCTGCCTCATGCATTGCGGCTGACAATTGTCTGCCTGGTGCTCGCAGGGTTTTTGTCGGGTATCATTTTCCTCGGCGGCGCCACCATCGCGCAACAGGCGACAGCATTGAGCGGTACGATCAAATCGCAACTGGTCAACGTCAAAGCCTTCCTGGAGAAAAACGGGATCGACACCAGCTATTTCGATCTCGGCAATCCCGCCGCCGCATCGCCGGACTCGTCGACCTCGCCCACGCCCGGGGCTGCGGCGACACATAACCTTCCCAGCGCGGGCGCGATCGCCTCAAGCGGCGGCGCGATCGTGAGCCAGACATTCAAGCTCCTGCTCGGCACGGTGAGCGCGGTTGGAAACTTCTTCATCGTCCTGTTTCTGGGACTGACGTTCGCGGCGCAACCGAGCGTCTATCGAAAAGGACTGTTGTTCATGGCGCCGGCGCGGCATCGTGCCCGCGCGACCGTCATCGTCGACCGCATCAGCGAAACGCTGGAGCGCTGGCTGATCGCGCAAATCCTCACCATGGCAGCCGTGTTCCTCGTGACTTGGGTGGGCTTGTCGATCATCGGCATCCAGAGTTCCTTCATTCTGGGCCTGCAGGCCGGATTGCTCACCTTCATTCCGACGGTTGGCGCCCTGCTCGGCGGCTTGATCGTGGTGCTCGCGAGCCTTGCATCAGGATGGGTTGCGGCGGCCAGCGCCTTTGTGCTCTTCCTCGGCGTGCACGCGCTGGAGAGCTACATTCTCACGCCGATCCTCCAGCGTCAGGCGCTGGAGATTCCGCCGGCCACGTTGTTCGCGTTCCAGATTCTGCTGGGAGTGGTGTTCGGGATCTGGGGCCTGGCGCTCGCGCTGCCGTTGATGGCTGTCGCCAAAGTCATGATCGATCATTTCAAGGCCGGCGAAACCTCATCCGAGGCGTCGGCGGCCTGAGTCTGAGGTCTGACCCACGAGCCTTCAGCCGGAGGTCACCACCGTCTCGGTATGTTCGACCTCGGGCGGCGCGGCAAAATACTGCCCGACCAGTCCGCGCCAGGCGGTAAAATCTTCAGAACCCCTGAAATCGACGGTGTGATTTTCAAGCGTGTCCCACTTTGCCATCAACCGGTAGCGGGACGGCTTCTCGATCGACTTGTGCAATTCGAAACCCTTGCCGCCCTTGGCCCGCAAGAACAGCGGACGCGCTTTGGCGACGGCGGCTTCAAAGTCCTTTTCGCTGCCCGGCTTGACGTCGATGAGTGCGATTTCGGTGATCATTGGGCTGTTGCCTCTCGTTGGGAGTTTAATGTCTCTAACCCAATCGGTCACATTGTTGAAGAGTCATCGAACCCAAAGGGGGCAAGTCGCAAAGAAAAAGGCGCCTCGCGGCGCCCATACTTCCTCCTGCCCTCCCGGCGACTCAGTTTAGCAGCAGCACGGTTCCGGCAACCATCAGCGCACAGCCGATGAATATCACGGCCGGCAAGTGATTTCGTGGCTGATCGTAGCGGCCTTGCGCGCGCCGTTCGGATATCAACGCCATCTCGTATTCGTCCGAGGTCGAGAACATGCAGGCAAAGCCACCACGCGCCGACGCGGCTGCGGCTTCAAGCGAGATCAAGGCGGCGTGGGCGCTGTGTTTGCGGATCGTATCCATAAATCGATAATATCGACCGAATGGTAAACGAGAGGTTACCGCCACGCATTCGCTACGTGAGACTGGCAACGCCCGCCTGCTGCTGCGACCGACGCGCGATGCCCGCGGTTTTGCGTCGCCAGTTTTCCAGCGACAGCGGAAGCTCCTCGGCGGTCTCGACGCGATTGCGGCCGCTGCGTTTGGCCTGATAGAGCGCGGTATCGGCGGCCGCCAACAATACCTCGAGTTCGGTGCCGGCGGGGCCGCCGGCCACGCCGATGCTTACCGTGGTATCGACCGGCCCCTCCTCGACCACGATTCCCGAACTGGCGAATGCTTCGCGCACGCGTTCAGCCGCAATCACGCCTTCTTCCAACGAGCACGGCAGCAATGCCGCAAACTCCTCACCTCCGATTCGGCCCGACAAATCGGTAAGGCGCAGCGTGTTGACGATGACGATCGCGAACAATTTGAGAATCTCGTCACCCGCCGGATGGCCGAAACGGTCATTGATCGATTTGAAATGGTCGATGTCAAAGATCAGCACCGTCACCGGCCGGCCGGCTTTGGCTTCACGTTCGATCACCCGCGAGGTTGCCTCCGCGAAGCCGCGGCGATTGAACATGCCGGTCAACGGGTCCACCGACGCCGCCGTCTTGTGCGCAGTCACCGTGCGCTCCGACACCAGCATGAAGATGACAAACACGGTGCCGACCGCATAGAGCACAAGCTCGATGGAAAACGCCGTAACCCAGATGCTGGCCGAGAACTTGTCGTCGTGCGGCTGCAAGAGATCGCCGAGCAGTATAGGCAACATCAGCACGAAACCGTGCATCACCGGCACCACAATCGTCAGCCAGCGTTTTTGTAAATTCCTGCGTCGCTCGGACCACAATTCGGTGGCGGTGAGCGCGGCATAAATCGCAACGACACCCGCACCGATCGTCATGCGCATCGCCGACGCCTCCGGCGCCAGCGTCACGACCGCCGCGATCCAGACCACTGCGCCCAGAACCAATCCCGGCAGATTGGGCTTGCGACCGTGGAACACCCGCGATGCGTTCCAGACCATGCCGCAGGCCACGAAGCCAACGGCATTGAGCGCCAGCGAAAGCATCTCGCCAAGCATGTTGCCGGCGACGGCCGACAACTCGACCGAGACGGCGCCGAGCAGATAGGCCACCCCCCACCATTTCAACGCCGGGATATTTTCCTGGCTGCCGAAATACAGCAGCATGGCTCCGAGCATCGTCGCCACCATCGTGGCGACGAGATAAAGCGTGGTCGTATCGAGCGACATGGGCCACCGCGTGAGATTGTGATGCAACCATTCGGCCCGGCTGAAACGGAGCGCGCGCCGACACCGCGGCGAACGCTAGGATCGTTGTGTTGGCAATTCGTTTGCACGGATGCGCAAGTTTTTGGAGAAAACTGCGTCAAGTCATCGGCAAATGCGCACCAATAAAAAAGGGCGCCCGTAAGCGCCCTTTTTGCAGTTCCTGATACGCAGCATTCGCTGCAAATTTACCGCTTCGAGAACTGGAACGATCTGCGCGCCTTGGCGCGGCCGTACTTCTTGCGCTCGACCACACGCGAGTCGCGGGTGAGAAAGCCGCCCTTTTTCAGGATGCCGCGCAAATCCGGTTCGAAATAGGTCAGCGCCTTCGAGATGCCGTGACGCACCGCGCCCGCCTGGCCCGACAAACCGCCCCCGGCGACGGTGCAGATCACGTCGTACTGGCCCGCACGAGCGGCGGCGACCAGCGGCTGCTGGATCATCATCCGCAACACCGGACGCGCGAAATAGATTTCGACCTCGCGGGTGTTGACGATGATCTTGCCGGCACCGGGCTTGATCCAGACGCGGGCGACCGCGTCCTTGCGCTTGCCGGTGGCGTAGGCACGACCGTGCTTGTCGACCTTCTTGACGTATTTTGGCGCATCCGGCATGGCCGGCTTGAGCTGTGACAACTGATCGAGAGACTGCATGGTGTCGGACATTTTATGCGGCCCTCATGTTCTTGCGATTCATCGAAGCGACATCAATCGTCACGGGTTGCTGGGCTTCATGCGGATGCTCGGGCCCGGGATAAACACGTAAGTTGCCGAATTGCACCCGGCCAAGCGGTCCGCGCGGGATCATACGCTCGATCGCCTTCTCGACCACTCGCTCGGGAAAACGGCCCTCGAGGATCGACTTGGCGGTACGTTCCTTGATGCCGCCAATGAAGCCGGTGTGATTGTAATAGACCTTGTTCTCGCGCTTACGACCGGTGAGCACCACGTGCGCCGCGTTGATGATGATGACGTGGTCACCACAATCGACATGGGGCGTGTAAATCGGGAGGTGTTTGCCGCGAAGGCGCATCGCGACCAGGGTGGCGAGCCGACCGACGACGAGACCTTTGGCGTCGATCAACACCCACTTCTTCGTCACCTCGGCTGGCTTTGCCGAAAACGTTTTCATGTGAGAAATCCGTGAAAGGGAGACACTCGGACGCGTCCGCGCCGAACTGCAGTGCTTCTAGATAGGTCCCTTGCGCGCGTCAATGCCGAACCGTCAAAATAATGTCAGTTAAAACAATGGCTTACAAATATGGTGCTATAGTACCTGACAAAAGCCTAAGTATTTGGAATGGAATAGGTCGCGGTCACATGGGCAATCGGATCGGGCGAGGTTCCCGAGAGCAAACTGACCTCGCCGACTGCAAGCCGCTTGCCCAGTTTCAAAAGCCTCGCCGCCGCAAGGACATCCTGCCCCGGCGCACCTTTACGCAGAAAATTGATGTTGAGGTTGGTGGTCACGGCAAGGCCGACCGGCCCGATCGCCGACAGCAGCACCACATACATGGCGAAGTCCGCGAGCGCCATCAGCGTCGGTCCGGAGACGGTCCCGCCCGGACGGAGCATCTGGTCGCTGTAGCGCTGGCGCAGCAGGCAAGAGGCGCCGTCGGCGCCTTCGATCGATATCTCGCCGGCACTAAAGGCCTGGGGGAATTCAACGTGGAGAAACTTCTCGAGTTCGGCCACGCTCATTTTCGCAATTGCCATATTGTCCCGCCTGCCCTCGCCTCGCGGCGCTTCGCTTGTTACATTAACGTGACACAGCAACCCAAGGGGATATTTCGATGACGCCCCGGAGCGAACGCGCCGCCGCCACGATGCCATCGCCGATCTTGCTGCGCGAAACCCTCGGCAGCATCGCCGTGCTCACGCTCAACCGGCCGGAAGCCCGCAACAGCCTGTCGGAAGGGCTGATCACCGAATTGCGCGCGGCACTCGAGGAAATTCACGACGATGCACGCGTGCGTGCGGTCGTGATCGCGGCCAATGGTTCGGCCTTCTCTGCCGGCCATGACATGAAAGAACTGACCGCGCGCCGTACCGACGCCGATCGCGGGCGCGGTTATTTCGCGCAAATCATGAATGCCTGCAGCGCGATGATGCAGGCGATCGTGCAATTGCCGACACCGGTCGTGGCAGCGGTCGGCGGTATCGCGACCGCTGCGGGGTGCCAGTTGGTGGCAAGCTGCGATCTCGCTGTCGCCTCGGAGGCCGCGACCTTCGCCACGCCCGGCGTCGATATCGGGCTGTTTTGTTCGACCCCGATGGTGGCGCTGTCGCGCAATGTCCCGCGCAAGCAGGCGATGGAAATGCTGCTGACCGGCGAACCGGTTTCAGCCGGAACCGCGCGTGAAATCGGCTTGATCAACCGCGTTGTCGCCGCCGGTACCGAACGCGACGCGGCGATTGCACTGGCCGCGAAGGTCGCGCTCAAATCCGCCTATACCGTCAAGCTCGGCAAGGCCGCGTTCTACCGTCAGGCCGAAATGAGCCTTGCGGATGCCTATCGATATGCGGCAGAGGTGATGACTGAAAACATGATGGCGCGGGACGCCGAGGAAGGCATCGGCGCCTTCCTCGATAAGCGCGAACCGAAATGGCAAGACCGGTAACCGGACTTTCTCATCCTGAGGAGCGCGCTCTTCGGGATGAGGAATGAGGAATTTGGAACCTTCCAAATGAACCACGACGTTTATCCCGACAGCTACATCCGCGAAATTCTGAACGGCGTGAAGTCCATCGCGATGGTCGGAGCATCGCCTGTCAATATACGGCCGAGTTACTTCGCCTTCAAATATCTCGCCCAGCGCGGCTACGACATGATCCCGGTCAATCCCGGACACGTCGGCAAGAGCCTGCTCGGCAAACCCTTCGTCGCCTCGCTGCTCGATATCGGACGTCCCATCGACATGGTCGATATTTTCAGGAATTCGAGCCACATCATGCCGGTGGTCGATGAAGCCCTGACATTGATGCCGCCGCCGAAGGTGATCTGGATGCAGCTTGGCGCGCGCGACGATGCCGCCGCCGAAAAGGCGGAAGCCGCCGGTCTCAAGGTCGTCATGAACCGCTGCCCGAAGATCGAATATGGGCGACTCTCTTCCGAGATTTCGTGGATGGGCGTCAATTCGCGAACGCTCAGCTCAAAACGGGCGCCGATGCCAACCCAGAGCATGCGCCTTTCCTTGAACCGGACGAGCCTGAGTGGCGGCGAAACCCAGGCCGCCGATACCGCAGCGAAAAACAAGAACGGTCTCGCGTGACGCAAATGCGAAACGCCTCCTTCCTGAACTCGGCCCACGGGTAAAGAATCCAGCCGCCTTGACGGCCTACGCCGGCGCCGCCAGCATGACGCCAAGCGATTTCAAACAACAAAACACAACGGGACGCTAACGAATGACCGATCGTCTTCCGGGATTTTCCACCCTCGCCGTACATGCCGGCGCGCAACCCGATCCCACCACCGGCGCGCGGGTGACACCGATTTATCAAACCACGTCATTCGTGTTCAACGACGCCGACCACGCCGCCTCGTTATTTGGTCTGCAAACCTTCGGCCACATCTACAGCCGGATTGGAAATCCGACCAACGCGGTTCTGGAGGAGCGCGTGGCTGCGCTCGAAGGCGGCACGGCGGCACTTGCAACCGCCTCCGGCCACGCCGCGCAGATGGTCGTCTTTCAGATGCTGCTTCAGCCCGGAGACGAGTTCATCGCGGCGCGCAAACTCTACGGCGGCTCGATCAATCAATTCAACCACGCGTTCAAGAGCTTTGGCTGGAATGTGGTGTGGGCGGACCCTGACGATGTCGGCAGCTTCGAGCGCGCGGTCACGCCGCACACCAAGGCGATCTTCATCGAGTTGATTGCCAATCCCGGCGGTTCCATCACCGATATCGAGGCGATCGCCGCGGTCGCCCGCAAGGCCGGCGTGCCGCTGATCGTCGACAACACGCTGGCGACGCCGTATTTGATCCGGCCGATCGATCATGGCGCCGATATTGTCGTGCATTCGCTGACGAAATTTCTCGGCGGCCACGGCAACTCGCTTGGTGGCATCATCGTCGATGCCGGCACCTTCGAATGGTCGAAAGACAACAAATACCCGATGCTGAGCGAGCCGCGTCCGGAATATCACGGCATCAGGCTTCAGGAGACCTTTGGTAATTTCGCGTTCGCGATTGCCTGCCGGATGCTCGGACTGCGCGACCTCGGGCCAGCGTTGTCGCCGTTCAATGCGTTCATGATTCTCACCGGGATCGAAACGCTGCCGTTGCGCATGCAAAAGCATTGCGAGAACGCGAAGGCGATCGCCGAGTGGCTGTTGGCCCATCCGGCGGTGGCGTCGGTGAATTACGCCGGCCTGGCCGGCGACAAGTACAACAACCTCGCCAAAAAATATGCACCGAAGGGCGCCGGCGCGGTGTTCACCTTCAGCCTCAAGGGAGGCTATGAGGCCGGCGTCAACCTGGTGTCGAACCTGCAATTGTTTTCGCATCTCGCCAATGTCGGCGACACCCGCTCGCTGGTGATTCACCCGGCATCGACGACGCACAGTCAGCTCGACGACGCCGCGAAGATCAAGTCGGGCGCAGCACCAGACGTGGTACGGCTGTCGATCGGCATCGAGGACAAGGAAGACCTGATCGCGGATCTCGATCAAGCGCTGAACGCGTAGCAGGCGGCCAGCACCATCGCACGATCTGCGATATGCTCGTCGCGAATCAACTACACATGATTCGGAGCGGACAATGCAGCGCTGGACGGTTACTTTTCTGATCGTGCTCACCGCAATCGGACCGGCTGTGGGCGCTGACGCAGCCGTTATCCATCAACGACTACATCGCCCGGCCGGTAAACTGCCCGCAGGACTTCCGCGACCGCATTACAAATTCAGAACGACTATCGCACGTGACGCGCATTATGCGCCGCGCCTGCATGCTAACCCGGTCCTCGTCGAAGAAGCTCCGGAGTTGCTCTTCACGCCGACCGACGGTTCCATCCCATACATTCCGCCTTTGATCCACGGGCCGCTATTGCCCGGTTCTTCGACACTTCCGGGCTACTATGGGTCGAGCTATTCCTACGATTACCCGGGTCCCTACTACGGTGGCCCGGGCCTCGGCCTTTGGAATCACCTGCCCTACGCTTGCGGCGTTTACGGTTATTGCTGACGTGGCCGGCGCTTAAGTGTTATGGCTTTGCCATGCGCATCGCGGCTTTGTCCTCGCGAGTCAGGCGACTGTAACGCTGGAAGATCGAGTAAGTCGCCAGCGCAAATAGGATGACCAGCAGTTGCGCAGACAGCGCCTCGACGGTCGGGTTCAATCCGATGGCGCCAAGCCATGCCACGCTTTTCAGCTCGGTGAACGGCAGCATCGACTGTTCCTGGAATTCCTGCACCGCTTCACCGATGAATTTGATCGCCATGGCGAACAAGAATGCCGACGTAACGATAAACAGCGGCCGCAGCGGAATCTTTTGCGCGATCAGGTTGATGAAATAGAACAGCACGGCAAGGCCGACTGTCGCGGCGCCCAGCCCTGCGAACAGGCCGGCGCTCCAGCCGCCCTCGGCCGAGGCCAGCGCGTTGATGAACAGCACGGTTTCGGCACCTTCGCGAAAGACCGCAAGAAAGGCGAGCGCGGCAACGGCCCAGACCGTGTCCTGGGCCAGCGCGTTATTGGCCTTGTTCGCCAGATAATCCTGCCAGCCGCGCGGATCCTGCTTCACCATCAGCCAGCCGCTGACATAGAGCATCAGGCCCGCGGCGACGAGAATAATGATGCCTTCGAGTACGTCGCTGTGCTCGCCCGAATTCAACACGGCAAACAGCCAGGCGGCGATGACGCTGGCGCCGACCGCGCCGAGCGCTCCGCCGTATAGTGCTTGGACGCGATGGCCTGCGCCGGCCTTGGTCAGATAACCGGCAAGCGCGGCGATCACCAGCATGGCTTCAAGCCCCTCGCGGAGCAGGATGACGGCGGATTGAATGAATGCAGACGACATGTACGAACCTGTGTTTGGCCCGTTTTATCGATCGAAAGCTCGAAGTAAAGCTGGCGGCTTCACACAACTTCGTCAATGGATGCAGCAAATCCTTGTAGATACGACATTTTCTGCGTTTTCGGACCAAATTAGAATCGTTCAACTCAGCCGATTTGGGTGACGGGCAGAACCAATTTTTGCAGCTCCGGCTGCCGCGCGGCCAGGCGTTCAGCCTGAAAGATTGCAAGCGTCAGAACCGCAATCGCCACGGCTTGATGGGCCAATGCAAGACCGGTCGGAACCTGATTCAACAGCGTGAGGACGCCGAGCGTCGCCTGTAACGTGATCACTCCCGCCAGCCATAATGCTCCGTTGAGCGCGGCGGCTGTGGCCCGCGAGCGAATGGCGTCGAGCAAATGCACGGTCGCCAATGCAAACAGTGCGTAAGCCGTCATGCGATGCTCGAACTGCACCGTGAGCGTATTGTCGAACAGGTTGCGCCACCAAGGCTCTTCAAAAAACAATCGCGCCGCGGACGGAATCAACCCACCATCGATATCGGGCCAGGTGTTGTAGACGCGGCCTGCACGCAGGCCCGCGACCAGCGCGCCGAAATATAGCTGCACGAATGTCAGCACCAGCAGGGCCACGCTGGTGGTCTTCAGCCGTGATGGCACAACCACCGCCGGCCGGTCCGACAATCGCCGCAGCGTCCAGACGATGCCTGCGAAAATGAGCAGCGCCAGCACCAGATGGGTAGCCAAACGATAGTGCGAAACCTCGATCCGCTCTGAAAGCCCCGAGGCCACCATCCACCAGCCAACCGCGCCCTGCACCGCGCCAAGGCCGAAGATCAGCCACAACCGCCGCCTCAACTCGGCGCTCAAAGCGCCGCGGTAGAGGAACCAGAGAAACGGCAGCAGATAGGCGCCGCCGATCACGCGCCCGAGCAGCCGGTGGCTCCATTCCCACCAGAAGATCGTCTTGAATTCAGCCAGGGTCATGCCGGCGTTGAGTTCGCGATATTGCGGGATGGTCTTGTAGGCCTCGAATGCCTGCGTCCATTGCTCCTGATTGAGCGGCGGCAGCGTGCCGGTGACCGGTTTCCACTCGACAATCGAGAGACCGGATTCGGTGAGACGCGTGGCGCCACCGACCAGCACCATGATCGCGATCAGCACAGCGATCGAGACCAGCCACCATCTGATGGCGCCGACATGTGCTGCTTGCTGGACAGGAGTACCGGTCATCGAAGCTACGCTTGAATGAATTTGCGCGCCCCTTATAGTCCGCCCCTTCCCGCGCGCAAGGCGCGCAACCGCACCGGACTGCACATTTCCGCCATGACGATACGCACCCGCAAATTCTTCGGAACCATCGCCCTGTTATTACTGGTAGTGGTGTGGTCGTTGATGGGAATGACGCTGGCGCAGACGCCGTGGCTCGCAGCCTCCGGGTTGCTGCAAGCCATCTTCTATGTCGTAGCCGGCCTTGGATGGGTGCTGCCGGCGATGCCGATCATTAGCTGGATGGCGAGGCCGGACCGTTAGCGCACCCGCGGAAAGGTGATGCCGGAAAGCATCACGCGCATGGCGCGTAGCGAACGTTGTCGGCCGTCCCAGGCGATGCGTGGCAGCGCGTGCAGGTTGGTTCGACCCTCGGTCTCGACGATGCCGGGTATTGCCGATACGGCACTGACGAAGCCGGCCTCTGCGGCCATCGTGGCATGCTGTCGACGAAAGCTGGCGCGGTCGCCGAACGGATAGGCGAAATGTTTGACACCGCGGTGGAACGCGGCTTGCGCGACCGCTTTGCCCATCGTCATTTCGCGCAACGCAGCCGTATCTTTCAAATTTGACAAGACCGGATAGTTCACCGTTGCGCTTCCGATCGTCACCTTGGGATCGGCCGCAAGCCTGGCCAGATCCTCCCAGTCCATCGATGCTTGCCGTGACAGGCCTGCAAGATCGACGGAGTACCGATGGCAGAGATCCTTGATGGCGGAAGACAGATCGGGTGCCGCGAGCGAGCGCATCCAGTTTTCGAGAAAATCGTAAAGTTGATATTTCTCCGACGTGCTTGCGATACTGAAATGCCGCTCGTTGCGATCGATCACGAGGCTGAGGCGATTTTCGCGCGCAATCACCTCTTCGACCGCGAGCCACCATGCCTCGCCCAGGCCATCCGGAAACGCCGTCGGCAGGTAGACGGTGAACGGCACGTCGTGTTTCCTGAGCACGGGATACGCCGATGTCATCAAATCCTTGTAGCCACCGTCGAACGTCAGACACACAAACCGCCTTGGCGAGGCCAGCGTGACCGCTCTCTGGCAAACTTCGTCCATCGAAACGATATCGTATTTCCAGCGTTTCAAGGCCCGGATCGTCCGATCGAGAAACTTTGGAGTAATTTCATGGGATTTGAGCGGCTGAAAACGCGTAATGCTCCGCGGACGCACGCGTTCAAACCGCAAGATGATGCCGGCGCCGCCGTTCCCACGCCCCCTCAGCCAAGGCACGCCGCTGAAATAGGCGAGTTCAAGCCCGAGCTTCGTCAAAAATCGCATATCGAATGGCAACGCGCGTCCCCTGGAGCATGATCCGAAAAGTGGGTTTAGGCGGAAAAATGCGTCGGCGCCGCGATTTCTGCCACGCGTAAGTACGATTTGGAAAGGAGGGAATCGGTTTGCCGAAAAAGATCATGCGCAAACAAAGAGATGAGATCACGATGCGATTCAACCTGATCGCATCGTGACCTCGCCGCGGTATTGTCATTACTCTTTGTTGACATTTCTTTGCAAAGGTCCACCCAAAGTAGAAAATTGTAACAATTCCCCGAAATAGGTTTTGCAATGACCATGGCTGCCGTAATCGAAAGCCGAACGGCAGAGGCGCCAGCGTGGTCTAAAGCGAGTTGCATCGCCTGCGTCGAAATTCGTCACGATCTCGATCAGTCGGAGGCGACCTGGCGTGGCCTCGAAGGTCCGCAACATTTCTCCACGCCGTTTCAGCGATTCGATTTTCTCGCCACCTGGCAACGGCAGGTTGGGGAGCGCGAGGGTTTTCTGCCCCTCATCGTTAGCGCCTATGACGCCGAACGTCGGCCATTGTTGCTGCTGCCGCTCGCACTCAGGCAGGAGCGCGGCGTGCGTACCGCCTATTTCATGGGTGGCAAGCACTCAACTTTCAATATGGCGTTGTGGGACAGGGATTTTGCTGTCGGCATAACCAAGGCCGATCTCGATGCGCTGCTGTCGGCCATGCGCGAGCGATCAGAGGCCGATGTGCTGGCGCTCGCTCAACAGCCGATGCACTGGCGAGATTTACCGAATCCGATGGCGCTGCTGCCGAACCAGGTGTCGGCCAACGATTGTCCGCTGATGGCGATGGTGCCGGAGGAGCCGCCCACGGCACGCATCAGCAGTTCGTTCCGCCGCCGTCTCAAGGGCAAGGAACGCAAGTTGCAAGCGTTGTTAGGTTATCGCTACCA
Organism: uncultured Alphaproteobacteria bacterium; assembly: GCA_963814615.1. Taxonomy (GTDB): domain Bacteria; phylum Pseudomonadota; class Alphaproteobacteria; order Rhizobiales; family Xanthobacteraceae; genus Bradyrhizobium. Next base: position 642,981 of record CAWFDN010000003.1, read on the forward strand.
CCTGGCAAACACCGATAGCGAGATCAAACGGCTTCTTGATTGGTTCTTCCATATCAAACCGCAGCGGATGGCGGAACAGAAGCTACCCAACGTGTTCACAGAACCCGGGGTCGAGGATTTCATCCGCGACGCCTGCATGGCACCGCTTGCGGGCGGCGCTCACGTCATCGATATCCACGCCCTGGAATGCGACGACGAGGTCATCGCGATTTTCGCCGGTGTCGCCGACGGCCATCGCTTCTCGATGATGTTCAATACATACACGATGTCGGACAATTTGCGTTACAGCCCCGGACTGATCCTGATGCGCAACATCATCGATCACTATGCCGAAAGCGGTTATCGAGCACTCGATTTGGGAATCGGATCCGATGACTACAAAAGGTTGTTCTGCAAGAGCGACGAGCCGATTTTCGATAGCTTCATTCCGCTCAGCCTGCGCGGCCAGGTCGCGGCGACGGCGATGTCAGGTATCAGCCGCGCCAAGCATTGGGTGAAGCATACGCCCACGCTGTTTCATATGGCGCAAAAACTGCGAAGCGCGCTCCACCGCTGAGCGAGACTATCTTCAGCTACGACGCAAGGCCAAAACCAAAGCGAACCTCGTCCTTCAGGCCGCTGCTACGCGAGGACCGGACTCGGCGGCATCCGGAGGCTGCACAGCTTCGCTCAGCATCGTCACATCCGTAAAACCCACCGCCTTCAACTGATCGCACATCAGGTTGCGGGCGTCAGCGGTCATCGCGACATCCGGCACCATCACCGCGCGGGCCTGTGCGGTCAGCAACTCCGCCGGCAGATCGGAGGCCGCACCCGCATGCAGCAGCACATGGTCATAAACCCGCAGCAACGCATCGATCGCAAGCGTGAGCCGCGGCGATTGCAGTAACGCACGATCCGAGCCCGAACGTCCGGCATTCACGAGATGAACCATCGACAGCCGGTCCTTGGTGATGACTTGCGCAAAAGACGCCTCGCCCAGCATCAGTTCCACCAACCCGGGCGCTGTCGGATCAACCGATGCGGCCGAAACCGACGAAGATGCTGACAGATCGACTATCACGACCCGTGCATGGAGCGCGATCCGGCGCGCAAGCGACAGCGCTGTCGCGGCGATGCTCTCGTTCGCAGCGGTACCGAGAATCGTCACCTTCCGTGCCGCTTCGCCGGCGTTGCGCAAATGATCGGCGAGCTGCGCGATCTCTTTGAACCCGGTGCCATCGATGGGACGGGTGTCGCTGAGAACCGGGGCCGGATTGGCGACGATCGGCGCAGCCACCAGCGCACGAACCGGCGCCGCAGAAGACGCAAAGGCAGTCACCGCGCGCGGCGCCGTCAAACGCAGCAATTCGCCGGTTGCAATCGCGCCGGCGCTGAGCATCAACGTCGCCAGCGTCGCGATCAGCACAATCGGAAGCTTCTTCGGGTATGCGGGGGTGTTGGAAACGGTCGCGCGCGAGATGATCCGGCCATCCGCAGGTGCCGCATCGATATTCTCGCGCGTGTTCGCCTCGCGATATTTCGCCAGATAAGATTCCAGAAGGTCGCGCTGCGCCTTGGCTTCGCGCTCAAGCGCACGAAGCTGGACATCCTGGCCGTTGCTCGATGTCGCCTGCTTCTTCAATTGCTCAAGGCTCGCGCTCAGGCCCTCGACCCGACCGCCGGCGATGCGGGCGTCGTTGTCCAGCGAGCGGGAGACCTTGCTGGCCTCTTCGCGGAGTTGGCGATCGAGATCGGCAAGCTGTGCCTTCAACTCCTTGATGCGCGGATGACCGTCGAGCAGCGTCGAGGACTGTTCGGCAAGCTGCGCGCGGAGCGTGACGTGCTGTTCGGAGAGCCTTCGAGTCAGTTCGGAATTGAGAATCTCGGAAGCTTCGATCGGCTTGCCGCTCTGAAGCATTTCGCGGATCAGCCGCGCCTTCGATTCGGCATCGGACTTCAACGCACGTGCGTTATTCAATTGGGTGTTCAGTTCGCCCATCTGCTGATTGGAGAGCGAGGTATTGTTGGTGCCGATAAAAAGGCTCGACTTGGAACGAAAATCCTCAACGCGGGATTCCGCCTCCGCAACCTTTTTGCGCAGACTGTCGATTTCTCCCGACAGCCATTGGCTGGCGGATTTGGCTTGCTCCTGCCGCGCGCCCTGCTGCAGCACCAGATAACCTTCGGCGATCGAATTGGCGACGCGCGCCGCGAGCTCTGGATCGCGCGATTGGAATTCGATGACGATGACGCGCGATTTATCGACCGCGTAGGCGGTAAATCGTTCGAAATAGGCGTCCAACACACGCTCTTCCGGCGCCAGCGAGAACGGGTCGCGACCGATCCCGAACAACGCCAGCAGTGATTTCAAGGGAGAAAAGCCTTGCAGCACCGGATCAAATTCCGGCCGTTCGGAGAGCTTGTTCTTCTTGATGATGTCGCGCGCGAGATCGCGGGACAACAGCAACTGGACCTGGCTGGTCACCGCCTCTGGATCGAGCGCGTTGCGCTCCTCGTTGCGCTCGCCGTTCGGCCTCAAGAAGACGTTCTCGCGCCCGTCGATCAGGATGCGCGCTTCAGATTTATATCGCGGGGTAATCAGATTGACGGCGGTGATCGAGAGCACGGCCGCAAGCACGGTCGGAACGATGATCCAGCCCTTCTTGCGCACAAGCGACTCGCCAAGCACGCGCAAATCCAGATCGCCGGACACAGGGTTGGCGGGTGATTTGTGGGCGACCGATGCCGGCCTTGAGATGGCGCCCTGCTCCAGCGCCTTGTCCTCGCTTGCACGCCAGAACGGAAAACGCATCGAACACTCCCACAAACGCCACGACTCCACTCAACTCCGGCGATTAAAATCCATTAAGGTTGCTGCTGGGTTAATTGTGCCGATTTGTTGCGGAGAACACATCGACCATGGCGACCGCACTCATGTTTTGTTAACCATGCGGAGCCTTAATCGGAATCAATACTTCCCTCGGGGCATTTCGAATGCGGAGCATGCACGCCGTCATCCTCTGTCTGCTCGCTGCGCCCGCTCTGTCGGGCTGCACGCGTGGATCCGCGCCAGTCGCCACGGCCCAGCCGCAGCGCGATCCCGATTCGATCGCTTATGGACAATCCTACAGCATGGTCCCCGCCGCCACGGCGATGGCCTACGCTGGCGTGCCTGTCATGCACGGTACGGCCTACCAACTCGATGCCGGCGACAGACTGCGGGTCGTGGTCTTTGGCCAGGAGGGCCTCACCAATACCTATGCGATCGATGCCGGCGGCGCGATCACCATGCCGCTGATCGGCTCGGTGCCGGCGCGCGGACGGACGCCTGCGGGGCTGGCGTCGGAAATCTCCGCCAAGCTGCGCAACGGCTTCATCCGCGAACCGTCGGTGGCGGTGGAGATCGAGGCCTATCGACCGTTCTTCATTCTCGGCGAAGTCGCAGCGCCCGGCCAGTATCCTTACGTGCCGAATATGAGCGTCGAAAGCGCGGTCGCAATCGCCGGCGGGTTTTCACCGCGGGCCCGCCGCGACGGCGTCATGCTGACCCACACCGACAATTCCGGTGCGATGCGCGTCGTGGTGCCGCTCGGAACCTCAATGAGCCCCGGCGATACCGTCCTCGTCGGCGAACGCTGGTTCTGATCATGCCCGAGATTTCAGGTCAGCCGCTTCGTATCCTGCACGCGGTGCGCGCGCCGGTCGGCGGAATCTTTCGTCACATTTTGGATCTCGCCAACGGACAGGCCGACCGTGGCCACCACGTTGGCATCATCACCGATAGCCTGACCGGCGGCGAGCGCGCGGAGGCGGCGCTGGCGGCGATCGCACCCCGCCTCAAGCTTGGCATTCACCGTCTTGCCATTCGTCGCGAACCTGTCCCCACGGACATCCTGGTATGGGCGCGTTTCATGGGGCTGGTCCGACAGATGAAGCCGAACGTCCTGCATGGCCACGGCGCCAAAGCCGGAGCCTTCGTTCGTCTGAAAACCCGATCAAAGACCACCATTCGCGTCTACACGCCCCATGGCGGCTCGCTGCACTACCCGCCAAACACAATGAAGGGCAAGTTCTACAGTCGCCTCGAACGCGCACTGATGAACTCCACCGATCTGTTCCTGTTCGAAAGCCTCTTCGCGCGGGATATCTATCAGCGCATGATCGGCACGCCGTCGGGGCTGGTCCGCTGCGTATTCAACGGCGTGACCGCGGACGAATTCGATCCTGTCGTTAGAGCCGACGATGCCACCGATATCGTCTATGTCGGCGAGTTCAGGCACATCAAGGGAGCGGACCTTCTGATCGAAGCGGTGGCGCGGCTTCGCGCCGAAGGCAAACAAGTCACACTGACCCTTGGGGGTGACGGCGAGGAAATAAATTCTCTCAAGGCCCAAATCCTAAGGCTCGGTCTGAACGAGGCGGTCCGCTTCATCGGGCACGTCAAGGCGCGACACGGCTTCTCCAAAGGTAAGCTGCTGGTCGTTCCGTCTCGCGGCGATTCGATGCCCTATGTCGTGATCGAAGCGGCTGCGGCTGGAATGCCGATGATCGCGGCAAATGTCGGCGGTATCCCGGAGATTTTTGGGTCGCATACCGATGCATTGTTTGCTCCCAATATCGTCGGCGCGATGGCGGACGCGATCGGGGCTGCGCTGGAGGATCCCGCCGCCGCATTGGTGCGTGCCAAGTCCCTGCGAGAGAGAATCCTTCAGCATTTCTCGCAAACGGCGATGGTCGAAGGGGTCTTGGCCGGCTATGGCGAGGCGTTTGCAAATCATTAACCGTTCATTACCACGATAACTGTTTCTTCCGATTTGTCCCTTAAGCCGTCAGGTGAGGCAAACGCCTCGGTGCGCGCATTCGCGCCTGTGCAAGAACGGACCTGGCCATCGTGGAACCGATCAACGCACGCTCCATGTTAGAGGCTGCGATAACCGCCACAGCCGATCACCCGCCGCTCGAACGGCGTCGGCGACTGTCGCAGGCCGCGCTTACCGTCGCGAACCAGAAAGTTCGCCGAGCGTATTCGCCGATCGTGATCGCGGGCATCGTTCGCGTGGTTGATTTCGCGCTATTGAGTCTTCTCGGCGTCACGCTTTATCTTGGATATGTGGTGCCTATCAGCGGCTTTCATTGGGAATATGTCGCGGCCATCTTTGCCATGACCGCGGTCGCGGTGATCTGCTTCCAGGCCGCGGACATTTACGAAGTGCAGGTGTTTCGCGGCCAACTCCGCCAGATGACGCGCATGATTTCATCATGGGCGTTCGTATTCCTGCTGTTCATCGGCGCATCGTTCTTCGCGAAACTCGGCGGCGAGGTATCGCGGCTCTGGTTGTCGGCATTTTTCTTTGCCGGCCTGGCCGCGCTTGTTTCTGAACGCCTGTTCCTGCGGGCGATGGTTCGAAGCTGGGCGCGTCAAGGCCGGCTCGACCGCCGCACCATCGTCGTCGGCTCGGACCAAAACGGCGAGAAACTGATCGAGGCGCTCAAGGTCCAGGACGATTCGGACATCGATATCCTTGGTGTGTTCGATGACCGCAATGACAATCGCGCGCTTGAAACTTGCGCGGGCAGCCCGAAACTCGGCAAAGTCGACGATATCATTGAATTTGCCCGCCGCACCCGCATCGATCTCGTGCTGTTCGCGCTGCCGATTTCAGCGGAGACGCGGATTCTCGAAATGCTGAAGAAGTTGTGGGTGCTGCCGGTAGACATCCGGCTTTCCGCACACACCAACAAGCTGCGTTTCCGCCCCCGCTCCTACTCCTATCTCGGCAAGGTTCCGACGCTCGATGTTTTCGAGGCGCCGATCACGGACTGGGATATGGTGATGAAGTTTCTGTTCGACCATTTGGTCGGCGCCATCATTCTGCTGTTGGCATTCCCGCTTATGGCGCTGGTCGCGCTCGCCATCAAGCTCGACAGCCCGGGGCCGGTGCTATTCCGTCAGAAGCGGTTCGGTTTCAACAACGAGCGTATCGACGTTTTCAAGTTTCGATCGCTGTATCACGATCAGGCCGATCCGCTCGCCTCCAAGGTCGTGACCAAAAACGACAGCCGCGTCACCCGCGTCGGACGCTTCATCCGCAAGACCAGCCTCGACGAACTGCCGCAGCTCTTCAACGTCGTATTCAAGCACAATCTTTCGCTGGTCGGCCCCCGCCCGCACGCCGTCCAAGGCAAGTTGCAAAGCCGGCTGTTTGATGAGGCGGTTGACGGATATTTCGCGCGTCACCGCGTCAAGCCCGGCATTACCGGCTGGGCGCAGATCAACGGCTGGCGTGGTGAAGTCGACAGCGAAGAAAAAATCCAGAAGCGCGTGGAGTTCGATCTCTACTACATCGAGAACTGGTCGGTGCTGTTCGACCTCTACATTCTCCTCAAGACGCCGCTGGCGCTGATGACGAACAACGAGAACGCTTACTGAGCGTTGCGGTGCGGATTGCGTAAGTTTGCGAGTGTGTGATGGCGTATGCGGCGACAGCCGGGGGCTCCCCTTCATTAGCGACGGCGGCACCCGGCGTGCTCGCGCTGCAACGCGCGCTGCTGTGGCTGGTTGGCGCCTCGGGCGCGATCGTGTTCGTCGAACCGAGCCCCTATGAGTTGGCGACGCTCTTCGCCGCCGTCATCTTCTTTGCAACCGGCTTGCGGCTGCGGCTGGTTTTCACGCCGCTGTTGTTGCTGCTGTTCCTGGTCAATATCGGCTACTCGATCAGCGCGGCCTCGCTGATGGACAAGTCCGAGGTCGCAAACTGGATCGCGACTTCGTGGTACATGGCGGTGACGGCGATCTTCTTCGCGATGGTTGTGTCCGAAGACACTGCGGCGCGGCTGGACATGCTTCGTCGCGGCCTGGTCGTCGGCGCCTTGATTGCAGCGACGGCCGGTATCGCCGGCTACCTCAACCTCATTCCCGGCGGGCATGACCTGCTAACGCTTTATGACCGCGCGCGCGGCACTTTCAAGGATCCGAACGTGCTGGGCGCGTTCCTGATCCTTCCCGCGCTGTTCGTCCTGCAAAGCATCGTGTCCGACGACGGCTTCCGAAAATCGTTCGGCAGCGCGATCGCGTTTGCCGTTATAGCGGTTGCGGTCCTGCTGGCGTTTTCGCGCGCGGCATGGGGCGGGCTCGCCATCACCTCGGCCTTCATGCTGGCGCTGATGGTCTTGACCAGCCAGTCGCGCACCCAACGCTCGCGCATCATCGTGATGTCGGTCGTCGCCGTCGCGGTCGTGGTGATGCTGATCGCGGTGCTGTTATCGTTCGATTCGATCGGAGACATGTTCAAGCAGCGTGCGAGCTTCGACCAGAGCTACGACGAGGGCCGCTTCGGTCGGTTCGGACGGCATCTTCTCGGCGCGGAGATGGCGCTCGACCTGCCGTTCGGCATCGGGCCGCTGCAATTTAATCGTTACTTTCCCGAAGACACGCATAATTCCTATTTAAACGCCTTCATGTCCGGCGGTTGGATCGCCGGCGTCTGCTATCCGGCGCTGGTGTTCATCACCGTGATTATGGGCTTCAAGCACATCTTTCTGCCGGTCCCCTGGCAACGCCTCTATCTCGCGATCTTCGCGGCGTTCCTTGGTACGGTCGGAGAGAGCTTCATCATCGACACCGACCATTGGCGACACTTCTGGATGATGTTGGGCGCCATGTGGGGCATGTTCGCCGCCGCGCAACGCTATCAGCCGACCTTGGATCGCGAATAGGACTCCGCCCAGCCACCAGCACGGTGTCAGCGGCTGAGATCTACGCCTCGACCTCAAACGTCAGGCCAGCGTGACCGACCAGCCGCTGGATCAGGCGATGGCCCATGGCCGCGCCGGGAGTCCAGATGCCGGCGGCAACTTCCGGCGTGTCGCGCAGCAGGCAGATCGCGCATTCCGTGATCATTTTCGAGGTCGAACCATAACCGGGATCGCGATCGCCGCGCACCGCGACGCGAACCTGACGGCCATCGGGCGCAAGACCGACGAACAGAAGATCGTAAAGGCCGTTCTCGCGTTCTTCTTTTGACGGACCCTCGCCCGGTTTCGGTGCGTCCGCCCCCGCTTTCTGCCCGTTGGCGGCGACGACCAGCTTGGCGTTGGCTTCGCCCTGCTCGCCGGCGCCGGTCAAGACCATCTCGTCGTAGACAAAGTCCTTGCCGTAGGGAAAGTCCATCAGAAGATTGGAACGATGCACGTTGCGGGTGTTGATGGTCGCCATCACGAAGGGGGCCGTCCACGACTCCAGATCGGGATCGAAAACCGGCTTGTTGCCCGGCGGCTGCTTTGGACCTTCGAAGCCCGGGGTCAACACGAACGGATTTTTCAAGAGCGCAACCAGGCTTAGGTCCTTCGCCGCCGCCGCAAACGTCGCCTTGATGCTGGCCGCGGTGCCTCCCGAGAATGTTCCTCTCATGTCGCGGACCCGGCCTTTGACGCGGCCGACCGGCGCGCCCAGGACTTTCTTGGCCGTGTCCTGACAAAAGAACACGCCGAGCTCGAACGGCAGCGAATCGAAGCCGCAGGAAAACACAATTCTGGCCCCGGTCGATTGCGCCGTGGCCTGATGAGCCTCGATCATCTGGCGCATCCAGATCGGCTCACCGCAGAGGTCGAGGTAGTCCGTGCCGGATGCGGCGCAGGCCGCGACCAGATCGGAGCCGTAGAGTTGATACGGACCCACCGTCGACAGCACCGACCGGGTCTGATCGACCATGGCTTTGAGCGACGCGGGATCGCCGGCGTCGGCCTGGATCAAAGCGATGTCGGCAGGCGCGCCGATCGCATCGCGCAACGAGGCGAGCTTGTCCAGGCTCCGTCCGGCCATCGCCCATCTCAGATCGGTCTGGCCTGCGTAATGCGACGCCAGATATTCGGCGACGAGCTGGCCGGTGAAGCCGGTGGCGCCATAGACTACGATGTCGAATTTCGACGAAGGCTTCATATTCAATTCCTTGGGGAGGCTGACAGCAAGGTTTTACGAAAGCGCGGCTGATTCCCGGTTTGCGGAAATACGCGCGGTTCGCGGCTTGATCTTATCTGGATTATTCAAGAACCGCGACCGCGGTTATTCGGCAGAAGGCCCCGGAAATAACTCGCTGGTCTTGCCGGTCACGCGGTAGGCGATCAGGCCGATCCACTCGCGGATGCCGGTGTCGACATGGCCAAGGCCCCGCAGGGATAGGTTTTCGAAATTCCAAAGATCGGAACGATCGCCCACCCGCCAATCCACCGGATACGGCTCGACGGCAAATCCGGCCCTTCGAAACAGCCCGATGGATCGCGGCATGTGGAAAGCCGACGTCACCAGCAGCCATCGCTCGCCGCTTTTCGGCGTGGCGATCGCCTTGGAGAATTCGGCATTCTCCAGGGTGTTGCGCGAGCGCCGTTCCATCGTCAGCCGCTGTTTGGGAATTCCGAGATCTTCGAAAACCGCGCTCGCATAGTCGGCTTCCTTCGCATCGTTGGATATCAAATTGCCGCTTCCCCCGGAAAAGATGATGCGCGCATGGGGATAGCGACGCGCCAGCGCGGCCGCCGCGATCAGGCGATCGGCCCCACCTCCGACCACCGCACCGCCATGCGCAGCTGAGAGATCCGCATCAATCGATCCGCCGAGCACGACAATGCCGTCCGGCGCGCCTTTGGCCGCATCCCACGGCGGGAATCGCGATTCCAGCGAATAAATCACCCAACTTCCGAGCGGCGAAAACCCGCCGATCGCGAGAAATGCGATGGAAGCAATCATGAGCTTGCGGCCCAGCGATGCAAATCGCGTGGCCAACAACAGCACGCCGACGAGACCCAGGCCGACCAGGAAATTCGTCGGCAACAGCATGATGCCGAGCGTTTTGGAGAGCACAAAAAACAAAGCAAGCCTCATGGAATGTCTGGTACAGCTTCATACGCGCCCCCCGCCGTAACCAGAAGCCCCCGCATGACGCATCATCATCTGCATTCAAGCCCCGAGACCTGCCACTGGGGCTTCTTCGAAGCCAAGCTGAAACCCGTCCTCACCGTTGCCAGTGGCGATGAAGTGACCATCGACACCATCACCGGCGGCCCCGACGTGGTGCCGGACCGAAGCCGATTTCACGTCCCCCCCGAACTCGACGAGGTTCATGCAAAGAATGAGCGGATGGTGCCCGGCCATATCCTGACCGGCCCGGTCGCGGTCGAAGGCGCCGAGCCCGGCGACGTCCTGGAGGTCGAAATCCTCGACGTCAGGCTCCGGCAAGATTGGGGCTTCAACCTGATCCGTCCGCTGTCCGGCACCCTGCCCGACGATTTCCACGAAACCCGGCTTTTGAACATCCCGCTCGACGAGAAGCGGATGGTAGGCCGGATGCCGTGGGGGCTCGATCTGCCGCTCAGACCTTTTTTCGGCGTCATGGGCGTGGCGCCGCCGCCGGCATGGGGCCGCATCACCTCGCTGATCCCGCGCGCGATGGGCGGCAACCTCGACAACAAGGAGCTGATCCCGGGGGCGAAGCTCTATCTGCCGGTGTTCGTGCCGGGCGCGCTATTTTCGTGCGGCGACGGTCACGGCGTCCAGGGCGACGGCGAGGTCTGCGTCACCGCGATCGAGACCGCGCTGCAGGGCCGTTTCAGGCTGACGCTGCGCAAGGATTTGCGGCTCGTCTATCCCCGCGCCGAGACGCCAACGCACTACATGACGATGGCAATGGACCCCGACCTCGATCAATGCGTGGTGCGGGCGCTGCGCGACATGATCGTGCTCTTGGGTGAAAAGCGGAATTTGTCGCGCGAGGATGCCTACACGCTCTGCAGCCTGGCCGCGGACCTGCGCGTGACCCAGACCGTCAACGGCTCCAAAGGCATCCATTGCATGATCGAGAAAGCAATCGTGCACGGCTGAGTGAAATGCTGGCCGGCAACACAAAGCCCATTTTTTGTGTCTGTTGGTCCAGCGCTCCGCATTCTTGCTCAACAGAGATAAAAAGGCCCGGACGGCGGGAAGCCGCCCGGGATCGCATCTGGGCCTTAAGCTTGCCTGAACGCGATGGCTCCAGCCAGCGACCGTGGACGCGTCCGGACGGCATGGCCGTCATTGCCGCTCTGCACAATCCACTGACCGTTCTCGTGGCCGACGATTTTGCCGACGTGGTGACGCCAGACGACAATCGCTCCGACCGACGGTCCACCGGCACTTGATCCGTAATGGGCCCATGCCCGGGCGAGGTTGTAGGACGGGCCGGGGTCGCTGCCGACCTGGCCACGCATATACCACCCGCACCATGCGCTGGGCCGACCGGCATAATGGTGACGACCACCGGCATGGCGGTGAGAGTGATAATGTGATCGAGCCTCAGCGTTCGATCCAATTAAACAAAGCACTGCCGTTGCAGCCATGAGAGTACGCATCATGGATATTCCTGTGTGGGGGAGATCGCGCGACGCGATCAAGAAGCCGCTAGAGGGAGAGGCAATCGAATGCCAAAGCGGCGCGGTTGAATGAGCGGACTTGCATTCCGCTGCCCGCGTTTAAGAAATCGCGTGTGGCCAAAATGGGGCCATTTGGCCAATGGAACCTGCGCCCAACGGGCAGCTCAGGGGCTCTCCCTGCATGGCTCCGCGGTCGTTGGGAAGCAGTCTGGAGCCGCACCCTCGCGCCGCGGGACACTTCATGAGAACCTCTCACGAATGGGCCCACGAAATGAAAAAAGCCCCGGGTTACCGGGACTTTTTGGTCGGAGCGAGAGGATTTGAACCTCCGACCCCTAGTCTCCCAGACTAGTGCGCTAACCGGGCTGCGCCACGCTCCGATGCCGTTCCCTTAGCTTCGATCAGCCTCGCGCGCAAGGAGCCTGCGTGGCGAGCTTACCAGCGCCAAGCCGGGATTCCGCGAGCTATCAGCCCTTCAGCGCGGAATCGAGCAATTGCCGGCAGGCGATCAAGTCCTGCAACGCGCCTTGCAAACGTGCGATGTCGAGCGGGCGCACCTCACCAGCCCCGACGCCGGGGATGGGGCCGGAATCAAATACCGCCGGGATTCCATCTTCATCACTGTCGAGCAGGCGAAAATCGATACCGTCGGTGCCCTCATAATCGTCGTCATCGACGTCGATGCCAGACACGGCCCCGCCATCGTCATCCCGCTCCAGAACGCTGCGGCCGATCGCCTCTTCGATCGCGCCGAACGAGGCGATGGCCGATGCATCCGACAGGCGTTGGACCGAGGCGATGCCGTGCTCTTTGAGAATGCGCTGCACCCCGCGGATGGTGTAGCCCTCGCCGTATAAAAGGCGGCGGATGCCCTTGAGCAGATCGACGTCGTCGGGGCGGTAGTAACGCCGGCCCCCGCTCCGCTTCATCGGCTTGATTTGCGCGAACCGGGTTTCCCAAAACCGCAGGACGTGCTGAGGGATGTCGAGATCGTGCGCGACCTCGCTGATGGTTCGGAACGCATCCGGCGCCTTCTCCAAATGCTCGCTCCTCTCTTGGTCGACCCGTTGCGTGAATTATTTAGTCGGTCTTGTCGCCGCCGTTGCCGGATTTGTGGGCGTTGATCCGCTGCTTCAAAATGGCCGAGGGCTTGAACACCATCACGCGACGCGGCGAAATCGGCACTTCAGTGCCGGTCTTCGGGTTACGCCCGATACGCTGGCCTTTTTTGCGCACCATGAACGATCCGAAAGACGACAATTTCACCGTCTCGCCCTTTTCAAGACAATCGGTGATTTCCTTCAACACCAGTTCGACAAAGGCAGACAACTCCGTGCGCGACAGCCCCACCTTTTGGTAGACGGCTTCGCACAGATCAACCCGTGTGACTGTTTTTCCGGTTCCGGTCATCGCCTGCCCCAACTCACGGCGAACAATTCGTAACTGAAATTAAGAGCTTAACAAGCGACGGTCAACAGCGCTCATCAACGCAATCGCATGAAAAAACATTGTAATTAGATAAAATCGAATAGGCCGCTCACCAGCGCAACAACGCCGAGCCCCAGGTGAAGCCGCCGCCCATGGCTTCGAGCAACACCAGATCGCCCTTCTTGACGCGTCCGTCCGCGACCGCGACCGACAATGCCAGCGGTATCGACGCTGCGGAGGTATTGCCATGCAAATCGACCGTCAGCACCACTTTCTGCGGCGCAATGTGCAGCTTGTGCGCTGAAGCATCGATGATTTGCTTGTTGGCCTGGTGCGGGATGAACCAATCGATGTCGTCGGCGGTGGTGCCGGTGGCCTTGAACGCATCCACGATCACATCGGTAATCATGCCAACCGCGTGCTTGAAGACTTCGCGGCCCTCCATCCTGAGAAACCCTACCGTTTGGGTCGAAGATGGCCCGCCATCGACGTACAATTTCGACTTGTGCCGGCCGTCGGAGCGCAGATGGGTGGTCAATATGCCGCGGTCGGAAGGCTGGCCTGGCTGCAGGGCGGCTTCAAGCACGACGGCACCGGCGCCGTCACCGAACAGCACGCAGGTGCCGCGGTCCTTCCAGTCGAGAATGCGCGAGAATGTCTCGGCGCCAATCACCAGTGCGCGCTTGAATGCACCTGAGCGCAAGAAGTTGTCCGCGGTGGCCAGCGCGAAAATAAACCCGGAGCATACCGCCTGCAGATCGAAGGCGGCGCCGTGATGAATACCGAGTTCGTTCTGCACCGCGACCGCGGTCGCGGGAAAGGTGTTATCCGGCGTCGAGGTCGCCAGCACGATCAAATCGATCGACTGCGCATCGATCCCGGCATTGGCGAGCGCGGCGCGCGCCGCCTTGGTCGCTAAATGCGAGGTGAACTCGCCTTCGGCGGCGATATGGCGCTGCCGGATGCCGGTGCGCTGCACGATCCACTCATCGGAGGTATCTATCCGCGTCGCGAGTTCGGCATTGGTCAGGATCGTCCGCGGCAAATAGGAGCCGCAGCCGAGCACGACCGAACGTATTGCAGTCACGAGACAGCCTCCTGCGCGGTCGGCGCTGAAGCGAGCGCGGTGCCGTCACGATTGAGCATTTGATTGATTTTGGTCAGAAGATCGTAGCGCACCATGTCATAGCCAACATCGATCGCGTAGGCAAAGCCGTCCGCATTGGTGCCACCATGACTTTTGACGACGATGCCATTGAGCCCCAAAAATACCGCGCCGTTGGATTTGTTTGGATCAACCTTGTCGCGCAGCGCCCTGAACGCGTTCTTTGCGAAGAGATAGCCGATCCTCGAGCGCCATGTGCGCATCATCGCACTGCGAAGGTATTCGTTGAATTGACGCGCGGTGCCCTCGGCCGCCTTCAGCGCGATGTTGCCGCTGAAGCCTTCTGTCACGATGACGTCGGCAGCGCCCTTGCCGATACCGTCGCCTTCGACGAAGCCGATATAATCGAGCTGGGGAAGATTCATTCCACGCAGCAACTCCGCGGCCTCTCGAATTTCTTCGCCGCCTTTCATTTCTTCGACGCCGATGTTGAGCAGACCGACCGTCGGCCGTTCCAGATCGAACAAAGCACTCGCCATGGCACTACCCATCACGGCCAGCGCCATCAAATGATGCGCATCACCGCCGATCGTGGCGCCGAGATCCAGCACCACCGAATTGCCGCGCATCGTCGGCCATATCGCCGCAAGCGCCGGACGATCGATCCCCGGCAGCATGCGCAGGCAAAACCGCGCCATCGCCATCAAGGCGCCGGTATTGCCCGCCGAGACCGCAACGTCGGCCTCGCCTTTCTTGACGGCGTCGATGGCAAGCCACATCGACGAGGTCTTGCGGCCACGGCGCAACGCCTGGCTCGGCTTGTCGTGCATGCTGACGGCCACGTCGGTGTGAATGACGCGCGAAGCCGCCTTCATCGCCGGATGCCTGGCAAGCTCCGCGTCAATCAACGCCCGATCGCCGAACAGCAAGAATTCGGTGTCGGGGTGTCGAGTCAACGAAATCGCGGCGCCGGGGACAACGACCGATGCGCCGACGTCGCCACCCATGGCGTCAAGCGCGATTCGAACCTTTTGAGGCATGAACGTCCCGGAAACCTGATCTCTTGCGGTCTTGATGCGCTAGGGTTGCGGACTGGAAATCGCCACCGCTGGCAGCGATCGGCCGAGCGCAAACCCTGCACCCCCGCCGGGCCGGGACAATAGCGTGTCCTCGCCCCGACACAACCTCTTGACCGCACCCTTTTTGGGTCTCCAGCCCGGCAAGGCGGAATCGCGGCAATATATAAAAAGTAGGTAATTCAACGCGCTAAGCGAATTTCCGGATCCTTTAGGATCGATCATCGGACGCCTTACCGGCCCTTGGGCTTCTTCGAGCTCGGCGGTTTTGCGTCAAGTTGCAGGGCTTTGAGCGCGGCAAAGGGGTGATCTTCCGGATCAACAGCCACGACCGGCGGCTCGAAAGCCGCGTCCGGCTTGCGCGGATAGGGATCTATCCCCAAGAACAACGCATCGGTCGCCAGCCGGCCAAGATCGATGGTCCCATTCACGATCGGTTCCGGCGGGTCCGGAATCTCGACATCGCTTTCGGCGGCCTCATCGACGACGAGGTCCGAAAGCTCGGGAATTTGCTCGGCCGGCGCAAAGATCAGATCGATCGACTCGTCGATGTCGTTCTCGATCGGATCGAGGGTCACAACGCAGGTCTGCCCGATCCGCGCCCGAACATAGCCGGCGACATGGAAGCGGCCACCGCCTTTCGGCGTGACATCAAGCGAAGCATTCGCCGACAGAATTTCGCGCAACCCGGCAAGCTCTGCCATGGCATCACGCGCCCGCGGGTCAGCTTCGATGTCGCGGTGCACACCGGTGTCCGGTATCTGCACCACGGTCACGGGAACGCTCCACGGATCGGCCTTGTCAATCATGATTCCGGTTCTGTTCATTGCTGTACGCCCACCCGAGCCGGCGAGGGAAACCTCCACGATGCGCCCTGCATCGTTACGTCGTCGATCCCCGCCAAAATAGTGATCGCGGCTTTGACATAAAAGGCAAGCCGCCGTGCATTGTCGATGTGCTCGCCGCTCAAGATATTCTTGCAAATCGCTTGCGCCAGCGGCTCGGCCCCTGCGGTCAAAGCCAGGTCATAGGCCGCCGAGCGGCCGTAGAACGCCTCTCCGAAGGCCTGCATCCGCTTCGGAACGGTGAGATCGCCGACCCCCATTTCGCGGAGATTGTTATCCATATCGTCGCAGAAGCGATCGAAAAGTGCTTGGGAAAGGCCTGTGGCACCCTCAATCGACCTCAGCCGCCGCAATGCCACCCACAAATGCAGCACCAGCAGATCAAAACGGCCATTAACCGTATCCGGCACGCCCAAGTCCCGATAAAACAACGGTTCTCGTGCTTGCGTCACGATCGTGCCATAGATGGCCTCGATGGTGCCGCGCGGGGGCATCCGGGGTTTCCTGAAGTGATTGAACGGCCAAAGCATTGTGGGTTCCGCAAGCGAGCCCCAAAGGTTTCCGTATGGGGGGCCCGCCGATGTTGCAATCCAGCGTGCTGCCCGGTACGTCAACGCCTCGCGCGATGCAAGGGGACGGGATCAATTCCGCGATGACCGACACCAGCAAGACATGCTCACGCGTGTGCTCTCGCCGCGGCCTGGCTGCGCGCTGGCGCGGCGTGCGCGCGGTCGCCGCTATAGCGTTGGTATGTGCAGTCGTGAGCGGCTGCACCGGCGAACAGTTTCAGAAGGGCTACATCCTGCCCCCGGGCGCGCTTGAGCAAATTCCGATCGGCGCCAGCCAGGACCAGGTCTTGATCGTGATGGGAACCCCCTCCACGGTCGCAACCCTCAGCGGCGAGGTTTTCTATTACATTTCGCAGCGCTCCGACCGCCCGATCGCGTTCCTGAACCAGAAGGTCATCGACCAGCGCGTTATCGCCATCTATTTCGACAAGAATCGCCAGGTGCAGCGGCTTGCCAATTACGGCCTCCAAGACGGCAAGATATTCGACTTTATCAGCCGTACCACACCAACGTCAGGCCAAGAGCTCAGTTACGTCGCCCCGCTGTTTAAGCTCTTCAATTAAGGCGCCCGCGCAAGCCATCAGCTTTGGCACCGCCCCGCCCTCGAAGAAAACCCCGCGGCTCACACCGCGGGGTTTGTCTTTAAGCTTATATCGCCAAACCGTCAGTGCGCCAAAATCGCCAGCAGCAGGAGCGCCACGATGTTGGTGATCTTGATCATCGGATTGACCGCAGGACCCGCCGTATCCTTGTAGGGATCGCCAACGGTGTCGCCGGTTACCGCCGCCTTGTGCGCGTCGGAGCCCTTGCCGCCGTAATGGCCATCCTCGATGTACTTCTTGGCGTTGTCCCAGGCACCGCCGCCCGAGGTCATCGAGATCGCCACGAACAGACCGGTTACGATCACGCCGAGCAGCATCGCGCCAACGGCGGAGAACGCCGCTGACTTGCCAGCCGCCCCGCCACCCGCAATCGCGAAGATCACAAAGTAGACGAAGATCGGCGACAGCACCGGCAACAGCGAGGGGATGATCATTTCCTTGATCGCCGCCTTGGTCAAAAGGTCGACCGCCTTGCCGTAGTCCGGCTTCTCGGTGCCTTGCATGATGCCGGGCTTTTCGCGGAACTGGCGGCGCACTTCTTCCACGATCGCGCCGGCCGCACGGCCGACCGCCGTCATGCCCATCGCGCCGAACAGATAGGGCAGCAGGCCGCCGAACAACAGCCCGACCACGACATAGGGATTGTTCAGCGAGAAGTCGGGCACCACGCCCTGGAAGTAGGGAAACTTCACGGCATTGGCGATGAAGAATTTGAGGTCTTCATTGTAGGCTGCGAACAGCACCAGCGCGCCGAGACCGGCCGAGCCGATCGCGTAGCCCTTGGTGACTGCCTTGGTGGTGTTGCCGACCGCATCGAGCGCGTCGGTGGCCTTTCGGACCTCTTTGGGCAGACCGGCCATTTCGGCAATGCCGCCGGCGTTGTCGGTGACCGGACCGAATGCGTCGAGCGCCACGATCATGCCGGCCAGCGCCAACATCGTCGTGGTCGCAATCGCGATGCCGAACAGGCCGGCAAGGCTGTAGGTGACGAGAATCCCGGCGATGATCACCAGCGCCGGACCGGCGGTGGATTCCATCGAGATCGCGAGACCCTGGATCACATTGGTGCCGTGACCCGTCACCGAGGACGCCGCGATCGACTTCACCGGGCGATATTCGGTGCCGGTGTAGTATTCGGTGATCCAGATGATCAGCCCGGTAACGGCAAGCCCGACGATGCCGCATTCGAACAGGTCCATGCCGGTATACTTCACGCCCGCCAGCGGACCGAAGCCGATTAGCCAGTAGATCACGGCGGCGACGCCGATCAGGGACAGGATGCCGGTGGCGATCAGGCCCTTGTACAACGCGCCCATGATCGACTGGTTGGCACCGAGCTTGACGAAGAAGGTGCCGGCGATCGAGGTGAGGATGCAGGCGCCGCCGATCGCGAGCGGCAGCGTCATCATGTTCACGAGCAACGGCGAGGTCGCAAAGAAGATCGCGGCCAGCACCATGGTGGCGACCGCGGTCACCGCATAGGTCTCGAACAAGTCGGCGGCCATGCCGGCGCAGTCGCCGACATTGTCACCGACATTGTCGGCGATGGTGGCCGGGTTGCGCGGATCGTCCTCGGGAATGCCGGCCTCGACCTTGCCGACGAGGTCGCCGCCGACGTCGGCGCCCTTGGTGAAGATGCCGCCGCCAAGACGTGCGAAGATCGAAATCAACGAAGCGCCGAACCCGAGCGCCACCAGCGCATCGACCACGGTGCGGCTGTTGGCGGTGAGACCCAGATACTGGGTGAGATAGGCGAAGTAGATGGTGACGCCGAGCAGCGCGAGACCGGCGACCAGCATGCCTGTGATCGCACCGGCCTTGAAGGCAAGTTCAAGCCCTCCGGCCAGCGATGTCGTTGCCGCCTGCGCGGTGCGCACATTGGCGCGAACCGAGACGTTCATTCCGATGAAGCCGGCGGCGCCCGAAAGCACCGCGCCGATCAGGAAGCCCACCGCGACCAGCATGCCGAGGAAATAAGCGAGCAGCGCGAAAATCACGATGCCGACCAGCCCGATCGTCATGTACTGGCGCTTGAGATAAGCTTGCGCGCCTTCGCGTACCGCGGCGGCGATTTCCTGCATCCGCGGATTGCCGGCGTCCGCCTTCAAAACCGACATCGTCGCCCAGATCGCGTAAACAATAGAAAGCGCCCCGCAGAGCACAATTACCCATAGTGCTGTCATTGAACTTTCCTCGGATTTCTTTTGTTTTCCACCCCACGCCTGTTACCGCTGAAAACGGCCGGCGCTTAAAAGAAGCCTGCCCTGCCCAAAAGGAAGACCTCAGATCCGAAGCTTGCCAAAATCATATTCCAGACGCAACGCCGCGAAGCAGCCCAAACAGTCTATTTCGGTAGGTATTTTCTATTTCGGCAGGTATTTTCGCCGAAACGGACGCAATTCGCAGAAATCCTAGAAATGACTGAAAGACAGGCGTTTCAGCGCGATCTCACTGCCGTCCGCGTCAAGAAATTTGGGCGCCGAGATCCCAGCGATGAAAGTCCCTATCGAAGTCACTGCAACCCCGGCAAGCCGTGCTTGTTCCACGAACGCATCGAAGCGATCTTGCGGGACCGCGCACAAAATCTCGTAATCGTCACCGCCGGACACGATGGCCTCGATGCCAACGGTACCGCGCGCGAGCAAAGTCGCGGCGGCGGCGGATAATGGAATGCTCTGCGCGTCAATGACGGCGGAGACGCCGGACGCAGCGCATAATTTCGCGAGATCGCCGGCGAGACCGTCGGATACATCCATCGCCGCATGCGCATGATCGCGAACCGTCTTCGCGAGAACATTGCGCGGCTGCGGCACACGATAGCGTCCCACCAGCATCTCTCTTGCCGCCACGTCCTCGGCGAGAACGGTTGCGACCGCGCCGCCGCGAAGAATGTCGAGCCCGAGCGCGGCGTCGCCGATCGTGCCGGTCACCACGACGCGATCACCGGGCTTGGCGCCGCTGCGATGGACCATTTTGCCTTCGGGGACGCGTCCGAACGCCGTGATCGAAATCATCAGCGGACCCGGCGTGGAGACCGTATCGCCGCCCAGCAGCGGACAGCCGAACAGGCTGGTATCTTCGCCGAGCCCGCGCGCGAAAGGTGTAAGCCACGCCTCATCTGCGGCGGGCAACGCCAACGTCAGCACGAAGCCCGCCGGCGTCGCGCCCTTCGCCGCGAGATCGGAAAGATTCACCCGCAGCGCCTTGCGCGCGATCGTGTCCGGAGGATCGTCGGATAGAAAATGCACGCCTTCCACGATGGCGTCCGTCGTCACCACGATGTCGTCGCCCTGCGCCTTGAGGATCGCGGCGTCGTCGCCGAGGTTGAACGCGCCGGGGTCGGTCGCAAGCGGACGAAAATACCGCGCGATCAGGGAATCTTCACCAGAGGTTGGTTCGTTGCTGTCCGTCATGGTCGTAAACTCGTCACACAAAGCCTGGCGTCGACGATAAGATACTACCCCCGCGAAAATTCGTCGGCGCGAAACTGGCGGGCGATCTGGTCGAGCACCGCATTCACCATCCCGGTCTCATCCCCGTCGACAAAGGCATTTGCGACATCGACATATTCGGACACGACGACGCGACCGGGCACGTCCTTGCGATGTTCGAGTTCGTAGGAGCCGGCGCGCAACACCGCACGCAGAATGGCGTCGATCCGCTTCAGCGGCCAGCCCTTCGAGAGCGCATCGTCGATCAGCGGATCGAGCTTGCCCTGATCGCGCACCACGCCGGAGACGACATCACGGAAGAATGCCGCCTCCGCGGGCAGGTACGTGTCGCCTTCGACCTCGTTTCCGAGCCAATGGCTCTCGAATTCGGCGAAGATATCGTTGATCCCGGCGCCGCCGATGTCCATTTGATAGAGCGCCTGCACCGCGGCCAGCCGCGCCGCGCCACGCCGATTGGCCTTCTTGTCGCCGCCCTTGGCTTGTTTCTTCTCGATACCGTTTTTGTTCTCTGCCATGATCAAATCCGCATCAGTCGACGCTTGATCCGCAGCATCGCGAGCGCCGCGCGTGCGGCGTCGCCGCCCTTGTTGAGTTCGCTGGCCCGCGCCCGGGCCCAGGCCTGCGCGTCGGTGTTGACGGTGATGATGCCGTTGCCGAGTGGAATCCGTTTCGCCACCGCAAGATCCATCAACGCACGCGAGGATTCCATCGAGACGATTTCGAAATGGATGGTGTCGCCTCTGATCACACAGCCGAGCGCAATCGCGGCGTCGTAAGGCTTGCCCTCATTCTCGGCGGCATCGAGCGCAATCGCGATCGCGGCGGGAATTTCCAGCGCGCCGGGCACCGTGATGACATCGTGACTGACGCCGGCCGCCTTCAGTTCAAAAACCGCGCCTTCCAGCAATGCATCCTGGATGTCGTCGTAAAAACGCGCCTCGACGATCAGGGCGCGCGCGCCTGAAATATCGGTTTGGTCTTTCAACTGTTCGCGCCGCGCGTCCGCCATTTACCTGCCGATCTGGAACTATTTGCGAGTGGGGCTGCTTTTAAGCGCAGCAACGTGGGATGCCAAGGGCTGCGCCTACTTCATTTCCGAAAGCCGCGCGGCGTAACGCGCCATCAGGTCGACTTCCAGATTGACCTCGCGGTCCGCACACCAACCATTGAGCGTGGTGACGCCAAGCGTGTGTGGAATGATCAGTACGGAAAACACGACATCCGCAACCGTATTCACGGTCAACGACACGCCATCGAGCGTCACCGAGCCCTTGGCGGCGATGAAGCGCGCCAGTTCGCGGGTGGTTCGCAGCTCGAATCGCGCCATGTCGGTCAGATCGTCGCGTTTGACGATGGTGGCGACGCCGTCGGCATGGCCGGCGACGATATGGCCGCCGAGTTCGTCGCCGATTTTCAGCGCGCGTTCAAGGTTGAGCCTTGTCCCGGTGACCCAATGCTTCGCGGTGGTCATGCCAAGCGTCTCCGCCGCCGCATCGACATCGAACCAGGTTTTGTCCTGCTTCACGCCCGAGGCCACCACGGTGAGGCAGACCCCGTTGCAGGCGATCGAAGCCCCGTCCGCAATGGTCGCGCGGTCGTAGCGGCAGGCGATGCGCAGCCGGTGCAATTGCCCCGGCACGGTCGGGCTGAGACTGACGATCTCGCCGATGTCGGTGACGATGCCAGTGAACATTCAGGTGCGCTCGTAAATGGTGAGAGTATCGTTTTGCAGCGTTTCGCTAGCACGGACCTTGAACAAGGGCGACTCGGTGATCGCCGTGAGCGGCAATGCGTTCAGCGCCGCGACGCCGTCGGCGCCGATCGGACCCTGCCCGCGTACCAGCCACACCTCATCGACCAGGCCGGCGGCGACAAACGACGCGGCGACCCGCGCGCCGCCTTCCACCAAAAGCCTCGTGATGCCTCTCTCCGAGAGCCCCTGCAGCACCGCGCCGAGGTCGAGTCCCGGCGGCGCGGCTGTGGTGGCGACGCGGATCACTTGCGCGCCGGCGGCGCCGAGTTTCATCGCGCTCGGCGCTTCCGACACTTGCGAGGTCATCACCCAGAGCGGGGTTTCGCGCGCGGAATGAACCAACCTTGAGGTGCCAGGAATACGAAGCGCGCGGTCCAGCACCACGCGCACCGGCGAGCGCGCTTCCATGCCCGGCAGCCGACAGGTCAGCACCGGATCGTCCGCGAGCACCGTTCCGATCCCGACCAGGATGGCATCGCATTGGGCGCGCAACAGGTGCACCCGCGCTCGTGCAGTCTCGCCCGAGATCGCGACGGGCTTGCGTCCGGCCGCGCCGATCTTGTCGTCGGTGGATACCGCGAGCTTGAGGATCACCTGCGGGCGCTGGTCGCGGATGCGCCTGAAGTGGCCGGCGTGATCGCGCGCGGCCTCAAGCGCGCCGAGCCCGATATCGACCGATATGCCGGCGGCACGGAGCCGGGCGTGGCCTTGGCCGGCGACTTCGGGGTTGGGGTCCTCGATCGCCGACACCACGCGCGCGATGCCGGCGGCAATGACGGCGTCGGCGCAGGGCGGCGATTTGCCGACATGCGAACAGGGCTCCAGCGTCACATAGAGCGTGGCGCCGCGTGCGGCCTCGCCGGCGCGCTTGAGCGCCTCCGGCTCGGCATGGGGGCGACCACCGGGTTGCGTCCACCCCCGGCCGACAAGGACGCCATCCTTGACCACGACGGCGCCGACGGCGGGATTGGGCCAGGTGCGCCCCTGCCCGCGCCGCCCGAGCGTCAGCGCCAACTGCATGAACCTGGCATCGGCGGCTTTCGACGCTTTGGATTTTTCCGCGAACTGGTCTTCCAGAATGCGGAAGATCATTTGCGCAACGTGGCAGGCCGTGTGTCGTCGTCGCCGGAGAGTTCGCCGAGCACGGCTTCAAAGTCCTTGGCTTCGCGAAAGTTGCGATAGACCGAGGCGAAACGCACATAGGCGACGTCGTCGAGTTGGCGCAGATGCTCCATCACGATCTCGCCGATGGCTTCCGAGGAAATCTCCGCCTCGCCGCCGCTTTCAAGCTCGCGCACGATGGCCGAAACCATTTTCTCGACCCGCTCGGGATCGACGGGGCGCTTGCGCAAGGAGATCTGAAGCGAGCGCACCAATTTATCACGATCAAACGGCACGCGGCGGCCGTTGCGCTTGATGACGGTGAGCTCGCGCAGTTGCACGCGCTCGAAGGTCGTGAAGCGGAAATTGCAGGCGATGCAGACCCGCCGCCGCCGGATCACCGCGGAATCCTCGGTCGGACGCGAATCCTTCACCTGCGTATCGAGACTGTTGCAGCTGGGACATCGCATCCGGTTTGGACCTTTACTGGAGCATGATCCGGAAAAGTGGAAACCGGTTTTCCGAAAAGATCATGCTCAAACCAAAAGATAACGCTAGAGCCTGATTCAACTTGGTTGAATCGGGCTCTAGTAGATCGGGAAGCGGTCGGTGAGCGCCTTCACCCGTTCCTTGATCGACGCCTCCACCATCGGCGCGCTGCCGTCCGGCGACTGCGCGATGGCGTTGAGCACCTCGGCGATGAGGCCGCCGACCTGCTGGAATTCGGCCACGCCGAAGCCGCGCGTGGTCGCCGCCGGCGTCCCCAGACGAAGCCCCGAGGTGACGAACGGCTTTTCAGGGTCGAAGGGAATGCCGTTCTTGTTGCAGGTGATCGCCGCGCGCACCAAGGCCTTTTCGGAGACGTTGCCCTTGAGGCCCTTGGGCCGGAGATCGACCAGCATCAGATGGTTGTCGGTGCCGCCGGAGACGATGTCAAAGCCCTGGGCGCGCAGACTTTCCGCAAGCACCTTGGCGTTTTCGACGACGTTCTTCGCGTAGACCTTGAAGTCCGGGCGGAGCGCTTCGGCGAACGCCACCGCCTTGGCCGCGATCACATGCATCAAGGGGCCGCCTTGCAGGCCGGGGAAGATCGCCGAGTTGAATTTCTTGGCGAGCGCCTCGTCGTTGCACAGGATCAACCCGCCGCGCGGACCGCGCAGCGATTTGTGCGTGGTGGTGGTGGTGACATGCGCATGCGGCACCGGCGAGGCATGCGCGCCGCCGGCGACGAGCCCGGCGAAATGCGCCATGTCGACCATCAGATAGGCGCCGACGCTGTCGGCGATCTCGCGAAAGCGCTTGAAGTCCCAGGCGCGCGAATAGGCCGAGCCGCCGGCGATGATCAGCTTCGGCTTGACCTCTTCCGCCTGCTTCGCCACCGCGTCCATGTCGATGATCTGATCCTCGCGTCGCACCGTGTAGTGCGAGGCCTTGAACCACTTGCCGGACATGTTGACGGGCGAGCCATGGGTGAGATGTCCGCCGGCGGCGAGATCGAGACCCATGAAGGTGTCGCCGGGCTGCAACAGCGCCAGGAACACCGCCTGGTTCATCTGGCTGCCGGAGTTGGCTTGCACATTGGCAAAGCCCGCGCCGAACAATTTCTTGGCGCGCTCGATCGCCAGCGTCTCCACCACATCGACCCATTCGCAGCCGCCGTAATAGCGATTGCCCGGATAGCCTTCGGCATATTTGTTGGTCAGCACCGACCCCTGCGCTTCCAGCACCGCGCGGCTGACGATGTTTTCCGACGCGATCAGCTCGATCTCGTGACGCTGCCGGCCGAGTTCACCGCGGATCGCCGCGGCGATCTCGGGATCGGCCTGGTCGAGCGGGGCGATGAAAAACGAGTCGGGCGCGGAAGCGGATTTGAGGTTGCCGGAAGAAGAGGTCATGGACGGAATATCTCCCCCGCCGCGGCCGGTCAGGCGAGCTGCGGTCGGTCATGTGTGGCGGTCGAAAGCGGCATGGGCGGAATACCACATCGGCCGGGAATGGCCAAGCGCTTGCGGTATACGCCGGATATTTATGCAAGATATGGTGGGGATGCCACCCTTGGGCCCGGGCTCGGACAGGATAACCCGCGCCTCCGCGATCTCGCGGCGCGGTGCGCCCGAGGTTTGTGCCAACTGCCCTCGAAAATAGAGGGCGTGGGGAATGCCGGGTGCCCACCGCACCCGCAGCCTCGTGCGCAAAGGGTGGTGGAGCACACGAGTGTCGTCGCCGAAGGTAGCGCCGGAACACCCGGCATTCCCGCACGCGAGTGGTTTTAACGGCTTATTTCGTGCTCTCCCCGGCGACGAATTCGTCTTGTCACCGTCATCGGCGGATTAAAGGTTTTGCCGGACCCGGTCGGGCCGACGTCACCTCCGCCAACTTGACACCAGCAACGGGTGCCAGGACCACACGGCTTTGCCGTCCGCAACAACATCGTTCGTCTGCGTGCCGTGTGAATCGCTCACGGACCAAAGCCCGCCCTGCGATTCCCGTCACACGCCCGACGCTGCCGCGTCCACCGCATCCCGCTCCAACGTCCGTGACGATCGCGATACGCCCCTCATGTGGGACGGGATGGCGGGAGTTTTGCAGGTGATTTGGGTGAAAAGAGAACGGATATATTTTTAAGAATGCGACTGGACAGGTGGGCGGCCGAAAAGCCCGTCGGGCAAATCAGTGTCGTCCCTGCGAACGCCTACGTTCGCAGGGACCTATAACCACCGATGTTCGACGTTGGAAAAGCGGTCTGGCCGCGGCTCTCAATAGAGACGCCGCGACGTATGGGGCCCGGCGTTCGCCGGGACGACATCGGAATTGTATCCCCTATTTCGCGAATCTATACGCCCCGCCCTTTTCGATTCCGCGCTGGAACGCGGGCCGCGCGTGCATCCGCGACAACCACGCGCTCAAGTTCGGATACGGCCCGAGCTTATCGAAGACTTTCGCCATCTCGCCGACAAAGCTCATCTGGATATCGGCACCGGACAGCGATGTGCCGACGAAGAACTCGCGCCCCTTGAGCGCGCCGTCGACATAACCGAGGTGGTTGGCGATCTCGCTCTCGATGCGCGGATGCAACGGCGCGCCCGCCTCCTTCAACCTGGAGACATAGAGGTTGAGCATCAACGGCAGCATCGCCGAGCCTTCCGCGTAATGCAGCCATTCGTTGTAGACCTCGTATTCGGCGCTGCCGGGCGCCGGCATCATCGCGCCTTTCCCGTGAGTGCGGATGATGTAATCGACGATGGCGCCGGATTCCGCGATCCTGATCTCGCCATCGGTGATCACAGGCGATTTGCCGAGCGGATGCACCGCGGTCAATTCCGGCGGCGCAAGCCGGGTCGTGGCGTCACGCTGATAGCGTTTCATTTCGTAGGGCACCTCGAGCTCTTCCAGCAGCCACAGAATCCGCTGCGAGCGGGAGTCGTTGAGGTGATGGAGCGTGAGCATGGGGTTCCTCGGGTTTTCTTTTTGTCCCTGAGGTGTATCAGAGTTTTTGATAATAGCAGGGCATAGTAATTCGGACGAAAGCAGATCGGCGCCGAAAGTGGTCATCACCCGCAGAGCGGGTGATCCTGTTTCCGGAGCAGCGCAAGAAAATTGAGAAGCCGCGACCTATTGAATACCCGCTTTGCGCAAGCATGAACCGTGAGTATGGACCGGCGGCGGTACCTACAACCCCGTAAACCCCGCCTTCACCGGATCTGTACTGCCGTCGAGTTCGCGCAAATAGGTCAGGCCGCACACCGTGAGACGATGCGGATCTTTTTCGCCGGCCTCAAACAGCGTGGCGACGTAGTCGGTCACCTTGGCGCGCGCCTCCGCGCTGGCGGCGGCGGAGCGATTCATCAGGAGATCATAGGTATGCATGATGCGGTCGATGGCGGTTTCCATGAAATCCTCTCGGTTACTCGTCAAACCCGTTCGGCATCTTCAAATTCCGCGATCGCCGTGTTGGCGAGTCGGATCTTGTTGAATTCGCCGCGCTGAAACAGTTGTACAATGATTTCGAGCAGCCGCACGTTGGTGCCGGACGGGTCGGCAATCGCGCCGGTGCGGCGCAGATAGTTCGCGGCGATGTCGTAAGCATCGCCGACCGCTTCGACGTTCATCACCTGCAACCCGCGCTCGACCAGCATGTCCTCGATCCTCCGACCCGAACTGATAAAGCGGACGCGCTGCGCAAGTTCCATTCCGGATGCGTGTTTTCGCGTTGCAAAAAAACAGAACGCACCGGTCCGGAAACCCGGGCCAGTGCGTTTTGAAGAGGTTTTTTCTTGTTTTTGGTGGCCGCCGGTCTTTTTGAGATGCCGGCTTGGCTTTTTTTTTGGGAGGGCGAAGAAAGTCTCAGAGCCGATACAGGATCTGGTCGGTCCAGAACCGCTCAAGACGGTGCAGCGACTTGTTCAGCGTCGCGAATTCCTCGTTCGAGATGCCGCCGACCTGCTCCACGGTCTTGACGTGCTTTTGATAGAGCGCGTCGACGATGCGGCGGATTTCCTGGCCCTGCGTGGTCAAGCGGATGCGGACCGAACGGCGATCGACACGCGAACGTTGATGATCGAGGAAGCCGAGTTCGACCAGCTTCTTCAGATTGTAGGAGACGTTGGAGCCGAGGTAATAACCGCGCGTGCGCAATTCGCCCGCGGTCAATTCCTTGTCACCGATATTATAGAGCAGCAACGCCTGTACCGAATTGATGTCGGCGCGGCCGCGGCGATCGAATTCATCCTTGATGACATCGAGCAGGCGGCGATGCAGCCGCTCAACCAAGGTCAGCGCTTCGAGATAGAGCGGCTGCACCGGAGCCTTGCCGGGAGCGCTCTCGGCGGCTTCCACCGCCGTTGCAACGGCTTTCATCATGACACTTCCCCTATTGTCGTTTTATCGACTTATTCGACGAAACTTTTGTCCCGCCTGATAGCTTCAACTTAAGGGGAGCGTTTGAAGATCAGCTTAAATAAGACAATAAAGAGATCATGAATTTAAGACAGTGAATCACGGATTAAGCCTATGGACAAAGGGCTTTTCGCAACCTTTCATTGACGCTGCGCCACGGTTGTTCACGCTTCGTAGGCGCGGCCTGTCGCATTTGGGAACAGCATCGTTCAAATTCTAAAGGTCGCGGTAACAGGTATGACCGCGGCGTTAGGGTGACTGAAAAGTTACCCGCAAAAAAACCAAAAAATTTCATCCGACCGAGCTCGGATTTACACCCGGCGTGCGAGGTAGCCATTCTATGGCGGCCGTTCGCGCGCGGCCTTCCATGCCAGCGCGAGATAGGCCGCCAGCATCAGCGCTTCGCCGCCCACGACCAGCAGGCTGCCGCCGTAAATTCCTGGAAACATCAGTTCGATCACCGCCATCGACACCACGGTCGTCAACCACACCACCGCGCCCCATGGCGTCGCGAGCCACAAGCCGACCGCGGCGACCAGTTCGATCACCGCGAAATAAACCGTGGCGGTCTGCCACGCCACCGCCTGATTTTCGAACGCCTCTTCTTCGCCGCCGATGAACCCGGTGACCTGCGCCCAGTGGTAAAGGCCCTTGATCACCGAGAGCACCGCCATGAAGCGCAGGAAAAAAACCAGCCGCCGGGTCCATGCATTGTCGTCGGATTCGATCCGCTGCGACGATATCGCCGCCACCGACATGCCCGTGTCCCGCGACGGGTCGCGCGATGGGGTCTCAGACATGCGGATACAATCCGAAATACACCTTCATCAAGCACTCATGGCCCCTCGGCGCGGCAAAATCAATCGGGCGGCCCTGCGATTTCCACGCCGCCCGGCAGCTTGCGGCCTGCGGTGACGGCAGGGATGCAAAGTGCTAAGGTTGGAACCGGTCAAAATCCAGCCATCCCTCCAGGAGAGACATTCATATGGCGATCAAATTCGGGCGTCCGATCGAAATGCGCGACGCACCGCGGCGGGAGACCGCCCTCGCCGGTTCCCCCACCTCTCCTGCCCTTGATCTCGTGGTTCGCCCGCGCCGCAATCGCAAGGCGGAATGGGCGCGCCGGCTGGTACGTGAAAACGTCCTCACCACGAATGATCTGATCTGGCCGCTGTTTGTGGTCGATGGCCACAACAAGCGCGCGGGCATTGCCTCGATGCCCGGCGTGGACCAACTCAGCGTCGATCAGGTGGTCCGCGACGCCGAGCGCGCGGTGAAGCTCAACATTCCCTGCATCGCGCTGTTTCCTTACACCGAACCCAGCCTGCGCGACGAGCACGGCTCCGAGGCGCTCAATTCAAACAATCTCGTGTGCCAATCGGTACGCGCCATCAAGAAAGAATTTCCCGGCCTGGGCGTGCTCTGCGACGTTGCGCTCGATCCCTTCACCAGTCACGGCCATGACGGATTGATCGAGGACGGTCGGATTCTCAACGACGAGACGGTCGCGGTGCTGGTGCGGCAGGCGCTGGTGCAGGCCGAAGCCGGCTGCGACATCATCGCGCCTTCGGACATGATGGACGGCCGTGTCGGCGCCATCCGCGAGGCGCTCGATGCCTCCGGGTTTCTCGACGTGCAGATCATGGCCTATGCGGCGAAATATGCCTCCGCGTTCTACGGCCCGTTCCGCGACGCCATCGGCTCGGCGAAGACGCTGACCGGCGACAAACGCACCTACCAGATGGACAGCGCCAATTCCGACGAGGCCCTGCGCGAGGTCGAACTCGACATCGCCGAAGGTGCGGACATGGTGATGGTGAAGCCGGGGATGCCCTATCTCGACATCGTGCGGCGGGTCAAAGACACCTTCGCGATGCCGACCTTCGTCTATCAGGTGTCCGGCGAATACGCGATGATCGCGGCCGCCGCCGGCAATGGCTGGATCGACGGCGAGCGGGCGATGATGGAAAGTCTGCTGGCCTTCAAGCGCGCCGGCGCCGACGGGATTTTGACGTACTTCGCGGCGCAGGCGGCGGAGAAGCTGAAGATGGAAGGTTGAGCGGGCTCCTCACGCGCTCCGACTCGCGCGGAGAGCTTGTCCTCGGCCCGGCCGAAAGCCGGACCCGAGACGACAGCGGGGTAGTGACGCTCTTGCAGGCGGGAACAAACATTCCCATGTCCTTGCCAAGGTGACGACCCCATCGGAAGGACTCTGAACATGTCTGAGCGCGGTAACACCGGTGGCGGCGCCTGGCGCAACCGCGGCGGGGCGAATGTTCGCCCGCACGCCTACGATCCCTGGCTGCAGCCCGAATTGTTTCGCGGCGTGCTGACGCGGCGGGTGTTTGCATTCCTGATCGACCTCGTGGTGCTTTCGATTCCGGTGATTTTGGCGATCATGTTCATCGCGGTGTTCGGCATCGTCACGCTGGGACTCGGCTGGGCGCTGTTCTGGCTGGTCTCGCCGGCTTCGGTGATCTGGGCGGTAATTTATTACGGCGCCTCGCTCGGCGGCCCGCATTCGGCCACCCTGGGCATGCGCGTGATGGATCTGGAACTGCGCACCTGGTACGGTGGCCCGAGCTATTTTGTGCTCGGCGCCATGCATGCCGTACTGTTCTGGGTGTCGGTATCGTTCCTGACGCCGCTGATCCTGCTGGTCGGCCTGTTCAACGGCCGCCGCCGGCTGTTGCACGATATCATCCTGGGAACCGTGATGATCAACCGTTCCGCCCTCGCCGAGGTGGCGCACCCCGCCCGCACCTTCTGACCTCGAACCGATTGACCGGGGGCCTCCGCGGCGCGATGCTGGTCCCCGCTGCTTCGGAGGCTTGACGACATCCCGTGACCCAGCACTCGCGCGACACCCCGCAATTTTACCTGACGGCGCCTTCGCCCTGCCCGTATCTGGCGGGCCGGCAGGAGCGCAAGGTGTTCACGCATCTGGTCGGCGACAAGGCGGCCGATCTCAACGACCTGCTCACCCATGGCGGCTTCCGGCGCAGCCAGTCGATCGCCTACCGCCCGGCCTGCGACCAGTGCCGCGCCTGCGTTTCCGTGCGCGTGATCGCCAACGAGTTCCGGCCCTCGCGCAATTTGCGAAAGATTCTGGCCAGCAACGCCGACATCATCGGCGAACAGCGCAGCGCGGTGCCGACGTCGGAGCAATATTCCGTGTTCCGCGCCTATCTCGACCAGCGGCACCGCCATGGCGGCATGGCCGACATGACCGTGCTCGATTACGCGATGATGGTGGAAGACAGCCACGTCGAAACCCGGATCATCGAATATCGCCGTCGGGGTATCGACAGCGGCATCACCGGCAAGGGCGAGGATCTGGTGGCGGTCGCACTCACCGACGTGCTCAGCGACGGCCTGTCGATGGTGTATTCGTTCTTCGAACCGGTGGAAGAAAGCCGCTCGCTCGGCACCTTCATGATCCTCGACCACATCGCGCGCGCCAGACGGCAGGGATTGCCTTACGTCTATCTCGGCTACTGGATCGAAGGCTCGAAGAAGATGGACTACAAGGGCCGCTTCCTGCCGCAGCAGCGCCTCGCACCTTCCGGCTGGCTACGCGTCGATGCCGCGGGCGAAGCGTCGGAGCCGCAGGATTAGTTCTTCACCGTCATCACCCGCGAAGCAGCAATTCACCCACTCGCAAAGTCCCACAGCAGCTTCGCATTCAGCGCGATGATGATCGCCGCCGTCAGCGTCGCCAACACCGTGAGCCAGCGCGGCGCGACGAACGGGCCCATCTTGGCGCGGCTGGCGGTGAACATCACCAGCGGCACCACGGCGAACGGCAATTGCAGGCTGAGCACCACTTGACTGAGAATCAACAATTGCCCGGTGGCTTTCTCACCGGCTAGAATCGTCACCCCCACCGCCGGCACGATGGCGATCATCCGCGTCACCATGCGCCGCAGCCACGGTGCGACGCGCAGCTTGAGAAACCCCTCCATCACGATCTGACCGGACAGCGTCGCGGTGATGGTGGAGTTCAGCCCGCAACACAGAAGCGCGATGCCAAACAAGGTCGGCGCCAGGGTCGAGCCCAGCAACGGCGCCAAAAATGAATGCGCCTGATCGAGTTCGGCGACATCGGTTTGGCCGGCCCGATGAAAGGTCGCCGCCGCCAGAATCAGGATCGAGGCGTTGATGATCAAGGCCAGACACAGCGCGATCGAGCAATCGATGGTGGCGAGCTTGATCGCCTCGCGCTTTTCGGCGAGGCCCTCGCCGTACCCGCGGGTCTGCACCAGGCCCGAATGCAGATAGAGATTATGCGGCATCACGGTGGCGCCGAGAATGCCGAGCGCCAGATACAGCATCTGGCGGTTGGCCAGGATTTCGGTGGTCGGTGCAAACCCCCGCAGCACCGCCCCCCAATCGGGATCGGCGAGCGCGATCTGCACCGCAAAGCACGCCGCGATCACCCCCAGCAGCGCGACCACGAAGGCCTCGATCCAGCGAAACCCGAACGCTTGCAGCGCGAGAATGAGAAACACATCGGCGGCGGTGATGATCACCCCAATTTCGAGTGGAATATGAAACAAGAGATTGAGGCCGATGGCGGTCCCGATCACTTCGGCAAGGTCGGTGGCGGTGATGGCGATTTCCGCCGATACCCACAGCGGCAATGACACCAGCCGCGGATAGGAATCGCGGCAGGCCTGCGCGAGGTCGCGCCCGGCGCCGACGCCGAGTCGCGTGCACAACGACTGCAACACGATCGCCATCAGGTTGGACAACAGCGCCACGAACAAAAGTGCGTAGCCGAATTTGGAACCTCCGGCGAGCGAGGTGGCCCAATTGCCGGGGTCCATATACCCGACCGCGACCAGATAACCCGGCCCGAGAAACGCCAGCAGCTTGCGCCAGAACGAGCCTTGTTTCGCCGTCTTGACCGAGCCGAACATGCCCGCCAGCGAAGGTTCGCCCCGGGCATGGCGCCAGCCTGAGCCTTCCAGCGGAACCGGAAGGACTTCTGGCGGGGAATCGGCGGCTAAACCGGGAGACCGTGCATCCATTTCAGCAGGATGGCGGATGTTTGATTTTATTGCAACTCATTTGCAACTGCATCTGGAGCGGTTGGCGAGGACGCCGGCCTGTCACCCCGGAGTGCTTCGAGATCGATTCCGGTCAGCCCTTGCGATCGTGCCGACGCGCCTCTTGCCCGAACGATGAGAGACCGACCGCATTTCGAGGCAGCATGACTCCTCCTCGCGCCAGCCGCTCCTTCAGATACGTGAAGGTCTGTGCGGTCTGAGCGAACAAGTGCTCACCCGCGACGAACTGTTGCCGCTGCGGCGAACCGGTTGTCACGAAACGATCGAGTGGCTTGATCACCCGTGTGATAGTCGACCGAGAAGAAGAGCGGAAACGAATAGCGCTCCTCCTTGACCTTGCGCACGCGGTGCGAGGTGGCGACGAAGCGGCCCTTAGTAAAGATTTCGAGCATGTCGCCGATATTGACCAAAAACGCACCCGGGATCGGCGGCGCGTCGATCCAGCCCCCGGCGCCATTCATTACCTCCAGACCCGGGCTCGTCGAGCGCAACAAAGTGAAGCATTCGTAATCAGTGTGGGCGCCGATACCCATGCGATCCTCGGCTTCAGCGTCAAAGGGATAGCGGATCAGACGAAGCTGGCTGGGCGGCTTGGAGATGTAGTGATCAAAGAAATCGGGCGCTTCGCCGAGCGCGCGGGCAAATCCGCGGATAAGGCTGCGGCCAAGACGAAAGACGGCGTCATAGTAAGCTCCCACCGCATCGCGAAAAGCTGGAAGATCTGGCCATTGGTTTGGGCCCAGCAACGGATTGCCGGCGAGATAGTCAGGATCAGTCTGCGGCAGGTCAAGCGAGAGATCGTAAGCTTCCTTCTTGTCCTTGCTGCCGGAAGCGAAAACTTCCTCGCCCTCCGGCACATAGCCGCGATGATTCTTCGAGCGACCGATATATACCGCCATCTTCCGCTCGACCGGCTGAGCAAAGAAACGTTTGGCCGCATCAAGCACGCCCTCAAAAAGTGCGTCATTGATGCCGTGACCGCGGACATACAGAAACCCGACCTCGCTCGCAGCGCGGCCGAGCTGGTCCGCGACGCTCTGCTGTTCCCGTATTTCCCCGCTCGTGAGGGGAGATATGTCGATTATCGGGATGCTCGAGAAATCGTTAGGCATGCTAATATTACTTTTCCTTCTTTAAGTCCGCGGTCGGGCAGCCGGCGCCAGGATGGCCTGTAGGTCGCCTTCGGCTTCGTGAATGTCCCAGTCCCGGACGGTCGCGTCCCCCGTCGCGGCAATGTCGGTGGTTCTCATCCGATCCCGGTTAACTGGCGTCGTGATGGTCAGCTGCTGCCCTTCCCGAAACGGTAGGGTCGAGCGCGCAATGATCCAACCCGAAGACTCGATCCGGCCGATCGAGATTTCGCAGTCGATGAGCGCGCGTGCATCCTTGAGCGAAGGCGCCCGCGTGACACATTCGCTAAGCGAAAGGCCCGCTTGCGTCGCCAGCGTTCGCGCGCGGGCATACATGAAAGTCGGGCCTAGCCTTACGATGAAGCCCTCGCTGCCCTGCCCCTGCTGGCGCAGGCGAACCGCCGCGCAGGGCACGCGAGCAACGTCCTGGCGATGCCAATGCTCGACGTAAGGGATGTCGCGCCCCTGCTCGATCATCACGCCGTTTTTAAGCCAGAGCCGACCGACGTCCGGCGCAGACGATTTCGGCTGATAGTCGATGGCCCGCTCCCATTCAAAGCACTCGCCGTCGAACAGCAGCCGACCGGCAAAACCCTCCTGCCGTGCGAGCCATGTGACGGCTTTCCAGTCCAGATCGTCTAACCGCGGCATGGCTGTGAAATCGGGTCGATCAGCGGGACGGCGCAGGTCTATGTAGAGCGTGGGTCCCTGTAGCCAGTCGACCGCGGAGGTGTCATCGCGCCGTCCATCGGGCCACATGATCAACGACCGTCGCCAATGGGAGCAGCGAGGGTCGGGCACAGTGGATGCCCGGCCCCCCGCCTCGACTGCGATCCCGTCAGTCAGGCTGGCAAGACTATCCGCGTCCCGATTGTCCCTTTGCAAAGCGCGTCCACCCTTGACGCGATTGTTCACAGCCTCGGTCACCTCGACCTTCCTTGCCGTTGTTCAAAATGAACTCGGAACTGTGAGCCGCCGTCGGTGATTTCCGAAACGAGACATCTTCGGATCATTCAAAATCTAAAAATACGCAGATTTTGCTCGCCGGACAAGCTGCGATGGTTGGGCCGCCGATACGCGAACGACCTTTTACTTCAGTTGGGTTGCTGCCGAGCAGTTGGAACGTCCGTTGTTTTCATTGGATTTTCGACGGCCTGTCGCGCCGGAGGCGCCTCAAGGTGTTTCGCGGAAAATCTGTCCTTAAAGGTTTCGGCGGTAAAATTCGTTCCACTATGCAGCTCCGCGCAATGCCGGAGCCGAACGAGCGATGGTCGGTGGAAGATGACGACGAGCGCCGATCCCTCGCCCGGCAGCGCGAGCAGACTAACACGATCGAGCGTGCGATTTCATCCGCTGGCCGCGGTCCTGTTGTTCGCGGCAGCGATCCGTCTTCCGCTCGCTTTCTGGCCCAACGTCCTGCATCCCGACGAGATCTTCCAGAGCCTCGAGCCGGCTTGGCGAATGCTCGGCCACGACGGCATCGTGTCCTGGGAATGGCGCTACGGAATGCGTGGCTGGTTGTTACCGAGCCTGATGGCAGGGCCGGTGGGCTTGGGCGACTGGATCGCGCCAGGCGGCACTGGCGCCTTTGTCGTGCCTCGTCTGGTGGCAACGTTGGCGTCGCTGTCGATCGTCGCCAGCGCATGGTGTTTCGGCGCCCGGGTCTCGCGAACCCATGCGATCATTGCGGCCTTCGTGGCCGCGATCTGGTTCGAATTTGTTTCCTTTGCGCCGCATACGCTAAGCGAACCGTTGGCGACGGCGGTCATTCTGCCGGCGGCATTGCTTTTGACCCATACCTCCTTGTCGCCACGACATCTCGCCATCGGCGGTGCCTTACTTGCTCTGGCCTTTGTTTTGCGCTTTCAATATGCGCCAGCCATTGCGGTGCTCGCGCTTGGCGCCTGTTGGAGGCGTTGGCGCAACCTGGTTCCGCTGATCGCTGGCGGGTTGATCGCGCTGGTGTTCGGAGGCGTGGCCGATGCGGCGCAAGGCGCGGTGCCTTTCGCCTGGCTGATCGCGAACGTACAACAAAATCTGCTGCATGATCGCGCGGCCGAGTTCGGCGTGACGCCCGCGATAACCTATCTCTTCAGTTTTTGGATGATGTGGTCAGTCGCGATCGTGCCGCTGTTGTTCGCGATCTGGCAAGGATGGCGACACGCGCCGCTGTTGTTGGCGATGGCCGTCACGAATATCGCCGCTCACAGCCTGATCGGGCATAAGGAATACCGCTTCATATTCCTGTCAGTGGCCCTGTTCATCATCATAGCGGCGCTGGGCTCGGCGGATTGGATCATCGAGTGGGTACGTGCGAAACGCGCTTGGCCGCGGTGGGCACTGCCGGTGGTCGCAGGCGGATGGGCGCTGATCTCGGGGGCGCTTGCGGCGACCGGCACGATGCCGGACAACTGGATGAGCGGCACAGGTGCGGCGCAACTGGCGGCGGAATTACGCGGCGATCCGGCGCTCTGCGGTCTCGCGCTCTACAACACGTCATTCTTTACGCTGCCGGGGCGCGACCGATTGGTCGGCCGGGCGCCGCTCTACGCGTTCCACCCTGCCGATCCCGTTGCAAGCGGCGACCTCGCGGCCGTGGCACAGCAGGCTGCGCCGGCGTTCAACCGTATCCTCTCGCGACGGGATTCGGCAACGGACCTTCCGGCGGGCTTTGCACAACGCGATTGCGCCATCATCGGCGGAGCCGATGTGTGTATCTTCGCGCGAAGCGGCGGCTGCGACGCGACGGCCGCTTCGCCATTCGTCCTAAATGACGTGCTGGAACGCGTCGACCTCAAGGGCTCGCTGGCCGCGCGGCCGCTCGGCCAGCCGCGTCAATTGCAGTAGCTCAATGGTTCGAGCGCGTCCGTCGTAACCGTCCGCCGCTGCGTCCGCCCCGCAATACCCGCCCCATCATTTCGAATTCGCCGGCGCGGCGATCTCGCCGTCCTCTTTCACGTAGGAGGTGGTGGGATTCTCGAGCAGATCGAGCACGGCCTCGGATGGCCGGCACAATACTGTCCCCTTCGCCGTCACCACGATCGGCCGATTGATCAGGATCGGATGCGCCAGCATGAAATCGATCAGCTGATCGTCGCTCCATTTGGGATCGGCGAGCCCGAGCTCCGCATAGGGCGTGCCCCTCTCGCGCAACAACGCGCGAACCGGGATTTCCATCGCCGCGATCAGTTCGATCAGCCGCGCGCGGCTTGGCGGATTTTTCAAATATTCGACGATCTCGGGCTCCTCGCCGCTTTGCCGGATCATG
Organism: uncultured Alphaproteobacteria bacterium; assembly: GCA_963814615.1. Lineage (GTDB taxonomy): Bacteria > Pseudomonadota > Alphaproteobacteria > Rhizobiales > Xanthobacteraceae > Bradyrhizobium. Next base: position 680,660 of record CAWFDN010000003.1, read on the forward strand.
GCCAGCGTGTTGCGCGAGGTGCCGCAATCAGGATTGTGGTAAATCGTGACGCTCATCGTTGCGCCTCCTTGGCCGTGGCAATCCCCTCACCTTCGCAGCGTAGCAGCCAGCTCATCAGCATCAAGGCGAGGACCGCGCCGCCGAGCTCGGCGGCGATGAAGCCCGGAAGATCGGTCGGGCGAATTCCGGAGAACGTGTTCGTCATCGACCGCGCGATCGCGACCGCCGGATTGGCAAACGAGGTCGACGAGGTGAACCAATAGGCCGCGGTGATGTAGAGGCCGACAAGCCAGGGAATGGCGTGTCGGTCGAATCTGACGCCGGCAAGAATGGTGGCGACCAGGCCGAACGCGGCCACGCTTTCGGCCAGCCATTGCGCCCCGCCGGTGCGGATTTTTAAGGAAGCGTCCAGCAAGGGCAGCGCGAACATCGCATGCGCCATCATGGTTCCGACGAGGCCGCCGATGACCTGCACCGCAATGTACGATAGCGCTTCGCGCAGGCTGAGATCGCGCTTCAACGTAAAGATCAAGGTGACGGCCGGATTGAAATGCGCCCCCGAGATGGGCCCGAGAATGGTGATCAACACCACCAGGATCGCGCCGGTGGCGAGCGTGTTGCCGAGCAGCGCCAGCGCCACGTCCTTGGTGAGGCTTTCGGCCATGATGCCGGAGCCGACGACGGTTGCGACCAGCAGCGCGGTTCCCAGCGCCTCCGCCGCCAAGCGGCGCGGCAAATCAAATTTTGGCATGAGCGCGCTTTTTCCTGGACGGTGAACAGCACGGCTTGAGGCTTTCGATCAGCGGCGCGCAGATTTCGGGCCGCCCGTCGCAGCAATCCTTCAGCATGAACAGCACCACCGCCTGAAAACGCTTTAGCTCCGCGCGATAGACGATTGAGCGGCTAAAGCGCTGCGCCGACACCAAGCCGGCGCGCGACAGGATCGAAAGATGCGACGACATGGTATTTTGCGGAACCGCCAGTGTCCCGGCGATGTCGCCCGCCGCAAGGCCGTCCGGCTCGTGCTTCACCAGCAAGCGAAACACCTCCAGCCGGGTCGATTGGGCGAGCGCCGCCAGCGCGAGAATGGCATCTTCTGATTCCATATATCGAGAATTATCGATATAATGGCAGGCGGTCAAGGTCGTCGCTAATATGAGCCTGCCATAGCCGATCGGAATCCACTAAGATCACGGTGACCCCTGCGGTCTCGTTGCCCTCAAAAGAGCAAACCCATGATTCTTCTGTCGACCCTCACCTGTCCGCACTGCGCCGTCGCAAAGACGGAGACCATGCCGACCAACGCCTGCCAGTTTTTCTATGAATGCACCGGCTGCGGAACGAAGCTGAAGCCGAAAGCGGGGGATTGCTGCGTGTTCTGCTCCTACGGCTCGGTGCCGTGCCCACCGATTCAGGCCGTGCGCTCGGGCGACGCGGGGGCGGCCTCCTGCTGTGTGTAGCTGCGGCTTGACGCCCCTGGGATGGCCGATGCAAATGCCGGGCGCGAGGCAAAGCTGAATCCAGATAACGCCGGCAAGGAATAAGATGGCGTGGAAGCCATGAGCGGACGCCAACTTCCCATCATTCTGGCGCTCGGCACCACGCAAACGCTGGCGTGGGCTTCGAGCTACTATTTGCCGGCGATTTTGGCCGATCCGATCGCGCGCGACCTCGGCGTCTCCTCGAACTGGATCTTTGCCGCCTTCTCGGCGTCGCTGGTGATCGCCGCCCTGCTCGGCCCGCGCATCGGCCGGCAGATCGATCTCGTCGGCGGCCGGTCGGTGCTGTCGATGTCCAATTTAACGCTATCAGCGGGATTGGCGCTGCTCGGCTGGAGCTATTCGATCCCGGTGCTGATGGCTGCCTGGCTGTTGCTGGGCGTCGGCATGGGGTTCGGCCTCTACGATGCAGCTTTTGCCACGCTCGGGCGGATCTACGGCAATGCGGCGCGCCGCTCGATCACCGGCATCACGCTGCTCGCCGGTTTCGCCAGCACCGTCGGATGGCCGCTCACGGCGTGGGGATTGGAAACCATCGGCTGGCGCGACACCTGCTTTGCATGGGCGGCAGCGCACATCGTAATCGGCCTGCCGCTCAATTTTTGGATGCTGCCCGTGGTGAAGGGCGCAAAGGCTGTGGTCGCGACCTCGATCAAACCTCACATCCCGATCGATCGGACGATGATCTTGCTGGCGTTCGCGTTTGCGGCGGCCTGGAGCGTCACCGGCGCGATGGCGGCCCACCTGCCGCGAATTCTGGAGGCCACCGGCGCGACACCCCTCCAAGCCATATCGGCGGGCGCATTGATCGGCCCGGCGCAAGTGCTTGCCCGTATCGTCGAGGCGGGTTTGCTGAGCCGGTATCATCCGTTGCTGTCGACCCGGCTCGCCTGCCTGATGCATCCGATCGGCGCCGTCATCGTGACGTTGGCGGGCGGCGCGGCTTCCGGCGCGTTCGCGATCTTTCATGGCGCCGGCAACGGCATCCTGACCATCGCGCGCGGCACACTGCCGCTGGCGATCTTCGGCCCGCAAAATTATGGCTATCGCCTCGGCATCATCGGTGCGCCGGCGCGAATGGCACAGGCGATCGCCCCGTTGGCGTTCGGTCTTCTGATCGACACGATGGGAAGCCGCATCCTGATTGTCTCGTCCGCGCTCAGCCTCTCGGCGCTCTTGGCGCTGTTCCTGCTGCGGAAGGAGCCGGCGGCGCCGTGAGCGCTCATGGCGTGATGCACTTGCCTCTTCCCATCCGGAGCCGTTTCGCGCAAAACCACCGCATGGAAAACGAGACCGGTCCGGCAGCCGCGATCAGAAGTTTTGCGCGATGGGCGATCACGCCGCCGCAATCCTATGCGGTCTACCTCGTCTGTCTTTTTCTGGTTGCCGGATTATCGTTCTACGCCGGGACGCTGAAGCCGAAAAAAGCCATCGGCACGACGACGCAAACCACGACCCTGCCGCGCGGCTAAAGTTCTCGACAAACCCACAGCGCCAGACCGCACGGGGCGCCCTCGCTCATTCGACCTCGACAATCATCTCGACTTCGACGGCATTGTTGAAGGGAAGTCCCTGCATCCCTACGGCGGAGCGTGCGTGTTTGCCGTTCGCCTCGCCAAAGACCTCCACCATCAAGTCGGAAAATCCGTTTATGACGCGCGGCTGGTCACCAAAACCATCAGCCGAGTTGACCATGCCAAGCACTTTAACGACGCGTTTCACACGATCAAGGCTACCAAGCGCGGTTCGCACTTTGGCCAACATGATCAATCCCACCTGCCGAGCGGTCTCATAGCCCTCCTGCACGGTGAGATCTTTTCCAACCTTGCCCTTGAATTTCCATTGAGCCTCAGCGGTGTTTCCCGAAAGGAACAGCAATTTTCCTACTTGCACCGAGTCCACATAGTTGGCCACCGGCGGAGGTACTACCGGCAATGTGATGTTCTTTTCCTTGAGGCGCGCCTCGGCGGTGGTGGCACTCTGCGCGAGCGCATAGCCCGACGTAGCGGCGAAAACGAGCATTGCGCCGACACACATATTTACCAGAGTCTTCATTGTCATCTCCAATCGGCGTGGATCGAGTGCAACATAAGCAATCTTGCTCGCTATCGTGAAATGCGAAGGCACGGGGTGCCGTGCCCTCCGCCGCAGCTTAAGAGCGATCTTAAGCCTTCCTCAGTCGTAGAACTCGGGAGAGAGCTTGAGGCTGTCGCGCTGGGCCTTGTCGTGATTGATCCATAGCTGCGCTTTCTCTTTCGTCAGCGTGTCCGATATTTTTTGCATGGAGGCCAGCGTCTGCTCCTTGCTGAAATTATTGACGGGGACTCCGCGGTTGTCCCAATTGCTTTTGAAATGAACCGCGTCACCAGTAAGAATGATCGCGCCGGTATGAGGCAGCTTCACCAACAACGATTGATGACCTGGCGTATGTCCCGGGGTCGAGAGAATGGTCACGCTGCCGTCGCCAAAGACGTCACGATCACCTTCCAACTCGGTGACCGGATGCTCCGGTTTGAACCGAGGCACGCTATTGGCGCCGGGCCATTTATATTCGACTTTCTGAACATAGAGCATTGCCGTGGGAAACATCTCGACATTCCCGATGTGGTCGGGGTGGGTGTGCGAGATCGCCATGGCCTTGATGTCGGACGGCTTGACACCAAGCTGATCCAGTTGCGCCGCCAACGTCTTGGGGCGATGCCACAGGACCGCCTTCGGATCGGCTGGCGCAAGGCCGTTGGGCATGGCCGCGACCGCATCAGCGACACCCGTGTCCCACAAGAACCATCCCTGCGCATGCTTGATGAGATAGCAATTGTCGACGAAGTCCATCGATTTGCCTTCGTTGACCCCGGGAGACCAACGCGAAATATCGCCCGCGACACCTTCGCCACAATTGAGAACGTAAAGTTTTTCGACACCAGACTTGCTCGATTCCGCATGTCCGAAATCAACGAACACAACCGACAACAGCACTGCCAAAAGACCACTTGCTCGATTCACGTCATTCCTCCACCGCCAACGGACCCGGAAGCGCTCGATCCGAGGGACTGGATACTACATTGCCGCCACCCCATCCAGCCGTTGCGAAGCGAGATCGCTGGCAACGCATGTCCACTGGCAACGCATTGACAGTTCGGCCCGGTTTCGCTGTAATATCTCTCATGGGGGTTTGCGATCCTCCCCGTGAGGCGACATGCCGAAGTATCGCGTCCCGTTTTCCTTCACGAGGGCGCAGCAATGTCATCCTTTACATCGATATCTCCCGACAAGCTTGTGCGGCTGATCGGTACGGCGAATACGCCGGCCCTGATCGACGTGCGCACCGACGACGACTTTGCCGCCGACCCGCGGCTGATTCCCGGTGCTGTCAGACGCAACCACCAAAAAGCCGCCGACTGGGGCGAGGAATTTTCCGGACGCTCGGCGATCGTGGTCTGCCAGCGCGGCCAAAAGCACGCCCACGGCACCGCCGCCTGGCTCAGGCACGTCCACGTCGAGGCCGAGGTGCTGGAAGGCGGCTTCGAGGGCTGGAAGGCGGCGAAGCTTCCCCTCGTACCGACAGCGAAACTGCCGCCACGCGATGCGCAGGGGCGAACCGTCTGGGTCACCCGTTCCCGGCCGAAGGTCGACCGTATCGCCTGCCCCTGGCTGATTCGACGTTTCATCGATCCGAACGCGGTGTTTTTGTTTGTGGCGCCTTCCGAGGTGATTGCGGTCGGCGAGCATTTCAACGCCGCGCCTTTCGATATCGAACACGTATTCTGGAGTCACCGCGGCGAGCTCTGTACGTTTGACGTGATGATCGAGGAATTCGCGCTCGCGACACCGCCATTGTTGCGGCTGGCGACGATGGTGCGAGCCGCCGACACCGGCCGGCTAGATCTGTCGCCGGAAGCGCCCGGGCTGCTGGCGGCATCGCTCGGCCTGTCGCGGATGTATGACGACGATCTCGAGCAGCTTGACGCCGGCGTCGCACTCTACGATGCATTCTATCGCTGGTGCCGGGATGCGACCGGTGAAACCCACAACTGGCCCACCAACAAGGCAAAGTCGTGATCGATCTTGCGAACGAGACCACCGCCCCGGACGAGACCGGTCACGGCATCAGCTTTCGTGAGGCCTTTCGGGTCTGGCTGCGGATTGCGCTGTTGAGTTTCGGCGGGCCGGCGGGACAGATCGCCGTCATGCACCGCATCCTGGTGGAGGAAAAGAACTGGGTTTCCGAAAGCCGATTCCTGCACGCGCTCAACTACTGCATGCTGCTGCCCGGCCCCGAGGCGCAGCAGCTTGCGACCTATATCGGCTGGCTCCTGCACCGCACCGCCGGCGGCATCATGGCCGGCGGCCTCTTCATTCTTCCCGGCGTCATCGCCATCATGGGCTTGAGCTATGTCTATGCGGCCTTCGGCAATGTCGGGATCATCGAGGCGCTGTTCTTTGGATTGAAGGCCGCGGTGCTGGCGATCGTGATCCAGGCCGTCGTTCGGGTCGGCAAGCGCGCACTTCGCAACCGGATCATGATCGCGCTGGCCGCAGGCGCCTTCGTCGCGATCTTTTTCTTCGCCGTGCCCTTTCCCATCATCATCGTCACCGCCGGCGTGATCGGATATGTCGGCGCCAAAAGCGGGCGGCCGGAATTTGCGGCCGTGGGGCATGGCGGCGGCAAGAACGGCGTGACGACTGACAGCTTGCTCGGCGAGGAATTGCCTGACCATGCCCGTCCGAACGTGCCGCACGCGCTGAAAGTCAGCGCGATCTGGCTTGTGTTGTGGCTGCTACCGGTCGGCGCGCTGTTGGTCGCGTTCGGCCCGGCCAATGTGTTCAGCCAGATCGCGTTGTTCTTCAGCAAGATGGCGATGGTGACGTTCGGCGGCGCCTACGCGGTGCTGGCGTATGTCGCCCAACAAGCGGTCGAGCATTACCATTGGGTGGGCCCGCGCGAAATGCTCGACGGCCTCGGCATGGCCGAAACCACACCGGGCCCACTGATCATGGTGTTGCAGTTCGTCGGCTTCATGGCCGCCTACCGCGACCCCGGCACGCTCTCCCCGCTGCTGGCGGGCACGCTCGGCGGCTTGCTGGCGACGTGGGTCACTTTCACGCCCTGTTTCCTGTGGATCTTCTTGGGGGCGCCGTTCATCGAGACTTTGCGCGGCAACAAGGGACTCGCGGGCGCACTGACGGCGATCACCGCCGCCATCGTCGGCGTCATCCTCAATCTGTCGATCTGGTTTGCGCTCCACACGGTGTTTCGGGAAACCTCGCCGGTGCGATCGTTCGGGCTGTCATTCGACATGCCGGTTCTGTCGAGCGTCGATCTGCCGGCGCTGATTTTGGCGCTCGCGGCCGCGACCGCGGTGTTCCGTTTCAACGCCGGGATGTTGACGGTGCTGGGGGGATCATGCGCCGTGGGCGTGGCGTTGCGGCTGGCGGGAGTGATTTGAAATCGGTAGGTGAGCGACAGCAGCATCCTCCGATACCCAGAAAACGGCGGATGATGGCGCTCGATTCGTTGGGCGGATTCGGTTTTCAAACAGCTACATTCAAACGTCATTGCGAGCGAAGCGAAGCAATCCATGCAGCAAAGGAAGAAGGTGTGGATTGCTCACATGGGGAATGAGTGTGTCAAGGATGAGCAGTCACCTTTTTGTTCGACTGCGGCCACCTCTTCGTGCCGACCGGGGTGTGTGTAGGATGGCGCGCGCAGATCAAGTCAAGGCCAGCCCTTTAGGGCCGGCGCCTTCGACGTGAGACGGGCACAACGACCGGCGTGCGATGATCGATCTTGAAGATATTCAAGGAAAGAAATTTCCGAGTTTTGGGCGCTGCATCTTTTGTGGGTCAGACGGAGGAAGCGCCGGCTTGAGGGACGAGCACATAATTCCACTGTCTTTGGGAGCGAAAGCAGTAATCGAGAAGGGAAGTTGTGAGGCCTGCGAGAGGATCACAAGCTATCTCGATGGCTATTTAGGTAGACACATTTTCGGGGAATATCGCGCGCATGCGGGCGTCGCGACCCGCCGGCCGAAGGAGAGGCCGACCGCCTTTTCAGCGAAGGTCGTACTTGATGGAGTTGAAGAAGAGCGGAAATTCGCAACGATAGACCATCCCTACTTTCTTGCGATGCCCGTCTGGGGCTTGCCTACCATTTTGAGTGGCAATCTACCGAATGATCGGTTCGCTCATCCGAAGTCTCATATTTATGAGTCGATCCCAGAAGAACATCCGGCAAACGCTAAACATAAATGATGACGTACCGTTGCAGGTTCATGGAACAGGCTCCATCAACTATTCCACTTTCGCCCGGGCCGTTGCCAAGATCGCCCATTGCCACGCGATCATGCGTTACGGCTTACATGGTTACAGAAAGATGGTCATTCCACAGGTTATCCTTGGAGCCTACCCGTATGTTTCTCAATTTGTTGGTGTCGAGTTGGATGACCCACCCCCGCCTGCTCCCCGAGGGCGGCTTCACGTTATAAACTTCGAGGTGCAGAGCTTTGGCGGCTTGAGATTGATAGTGGTCTCGGTTCGACTGTTCGCACACAGTGGAACTGAGCAGTCGGGAATGCCTATTTATCGTGTCATTGTGGGAGCGCCCCCTACGTCTGCCGAGAGCCGGTAGGGCGGATCAAGCCGGAGGCGTCATCCGCCGTGTCGGCACCCGTAACGACGGATCACGCTATTTATGCTGATCCGCCCTACGTGGTGTCACTGTAATTGCTGTACGCAGATTCCAGCTCTGCGGAGCATCGTGACCGGAGGACGCTGCTCCGCGTCCGGGACACGTCCCCCTACTCCACACCCCGTCCGAACTTGTTCGACTTCGGCAGACCGTGCGCAAGGCGGCCGGCGTCGGCGCGGTTGCCGCGCCAGTCCGACAATTCCTTCCAGGTCAGGCTCTGCTCGCGTCCCGCGGAATCTTTCCACGTCAGGCCGCTCTTGGCATCGAACGTGGCGACATCCGACAGCGCCGCACTGGTGTATTTCTGCAAGCGCACGCCGCGGCCGCGCGCCATTTCCGGCACCTGATCGATCGGGAAGATCACCATCTTGTGGTTGGTGCCGATCACGGCGACGGTGTCGCCGGTGACGGTGGTGAGCGCGCGGGCTTCGTTCGGCATCTCCACATTGAGCACCAGCTTGCCCTTGCGGGTGTTGCCGACGCAATCGTCCTCGCTGACGATAAAGCCCTGCCCATCATGGCTCGCGACCAGGAACTTGCGACCGCCCTTGTGGACGAACAGCGACACGAGCGCGGTGTCCTGTTCCATGTCGATGAACATCCGGATCGGCTCGCCATGTCCGCGCCCGCCCGGCAGCTTGGCGACATCGAGCGAATAGAACCGGCCGTTGGTGGCAAACAGCAGCAGTTTCGAGGTGGTCTCGGCAAAGAACGCCGAACCGAGCTTGTCGTCGGTCTTGAAGGTGAGCCCCGAGAGATCGGCGACGTGGCCCTTCAGGGTGCGCACCCAGCCCTTGTCGGAAATCACCACCGTCACCGGCTCGCGCTCGACGAAGGCTTCCTCGATTGCGGCGAGGTCGTGCTCGGGCGCGTCGGCGAACACGGTGCGGCGCTTGCCGAGCGGCGTCTTCGGCCCGAAAATGTCGCGTACTTTACGGACCTGCTCGCCGACCTTGGACCACTGCTCCGCCTCGGAGCCGAGCAACGCCTTGATGCCCTTCAATTCGGCGCGAAGATTTTTGTCTTCGGTGCGGATTTCGAATTCCTCGAGCTTGCGCAAGGAGCGCAGGCGCATGTTGAGGATGGCGTCGGCCTGAATTTCGGTGAGCTTGAACGCCTTGATCAGCGCCGGCTTTGGCTCGTCTTCGGTGCGGATGATCTTGATCACTTTATCGATGTTCAGATAGGCGATCAGGTAGCCGCCGAGCACTTCCAGCCGATGCTCGATCTGTTCCTTGCGATAGTTGGAACGGCGCAGCAGCACGTCGCGCAAATGGTCGAGCCATTCGCGCAAGCATTCCGCCAGGCCGAGCACCTTCGGAATACGGCCCTTCACCAGTACGTTGAGATTCAGCGGGATCCGGCTTTCCAACTCGGTCAACCGGAACAACGATTCCATCAGCAGTTCTGGATCGACCGCGCGGGATTTCGGCTCGATCACCAGGCGAATGTCTTCGGCGGATTCATCGCGGACGTCGCCGACCAGCGGCAGTTTCTTCTCGTTGAGCAGTTCGGCGATTTTCTCGACCAACCGGGATTTTTGCACCAGCCACGGGATTTCGGTGATGACCACGACCCAGGTGCCGCGTGCGCCTTCCTCCTGATTCCATTTGGCGCGGGTACGGAACGAGCCGCGCCCGCTGCTATAGGCTTCCGCGATCGCTTCTTTGGAATCGACGATGATGCCGCCGGTGGGGAAATCCGGGCCCTTCACCCATTTCAGCAGCGCCTTCGACTTGGCCTCGGGCTTGTCGATCAAATGCAGCGCGGCGTCGCAAAGCTCGGCCGCGTTGTGCGGCGGAATCGCGGTCGCCATGCCGACCGCGATTCCTTGCGCGCCGTTGGCGAGCAGGTTCGGAAATCCGCCGGGCAGCACGATCGGCTCTTTCGACTGACCGTCGTAATTGGCGCGGAATTCGACGCCGTCTTCGTCGATTCCCTCCAGCAGAAGCCGCGCGACCTCGGTCATGCGCGCTTCGGTGTAGCGGTAGGCGGCGGCATTATCGCCGTCGATATTGCCGAAATTGCCCTGGCCGTCGACCAGCGGATAGCGCGAGGAAAAATCCTGAGCGAGACGCACCAGCGCATCGTAGATCGACTGGTCGCCATGCGGATGGAACGAGCCCATCACGTCGCCGACGATCTTGGCGGATTTCTTGAACGGCGTGCCGGGATCGAGCCGCAACAGCCGCATGCCGTAAAGGATACGGCGATGCACCGGCTTGAGGCCGTCGCGGGCATCGGGGAGCGCGCGATGCATGATGGTGGAGAGCGCGTAAGCGAGATAACGCTCTTCGAGCGCATCGCGCAGCATCACCTCATGGATTTCGGCCGGCTCCGGCGGAATCAGTCTTTTTCCCATGGGGAGGGGTTATCCGGTGCCGGCAAAATGGACAAGATGCGAATCTGCCGCTCAATTCAGGCGCGACGTCATGAAACCGCCACCTTGGCCCGATGCTTCGCCACCGCGTTGATAAAGCCGTCTCGGGCGTCGGAATGCCCCTGCCCGCGCGGTTCCAGGACGTGGCGCATCAGGAACAATCCGGTGAGCCGAAAGCCGTCCTCCAGATCCTGATCGGACCAGCCGTTCGGGCCACCTTCGCCCTGGCGCAGAAAAGCTGGCAGCCGCAACAGCCGGTCGCGCCAGGGATCGCCGGCCTGCCGCGACACCGCGCCACCCGATTTCGGCGACACGTAGATCAACTCGGAGGTCTCGCCGGTCGCGGCACAGCTTTCCAGATCGAGCCCGAAGCCGAGTTCAGCGAGCATCGCCAGTTCGAACTTCACGACATGCACCGCGGCCTCGCCGATATCGTCGAAGTCATCCAAGGTGCGATCGAGCATCTCGTAGATGCCTTCGTGGGGATCGCGCTCGGGCAACAGCCGGGCGAGCGAGGCGAGATGCGTCACGCCATACGCCCCATGCGACGAGGTCAGCACGGTCGCCGCGCGAAGACGAGTGCCTTCAACCTGGTAGTAGCCGAGATGCTCGTCGAGCCGCGCCCGCCACACCGCACCCACGCTGTTGCCGGGCTGCAGCAAGGGCCGCATCCGCGAGCCGGCCCCGCCGCGCACCAGGCCGAGGTGGCGGCCGTGGCCGCGCGTCAAGAGCTCGACGATGGCGCTGGATTCGCCATGCCGCCGCACCCCGAGCACGATGCCTTCGTCGGTCCATTCCATGGGGGGAGTGTACAGGATTCCGGCGGAGGACGCAGCCAGCAACCGCCGTCATTCCGGGGACGATGCAAAGCATCGAAAAACTTCTACGTGTTGAACCAGCCGCGTGCGTCGCCGGTGAAGGAGAAATACAGCCCGGCCGCGGTCAGGGCGCAGGAGATGACCTCGACACCGCTGTCGAGCTCAAGGCCGCTGTCGCCGATGATCTGCATCAGGGAAATGACGGAAAGCACCAAGGATGCGACCAGGGCCCAGCGCGGCCAGTTCTTGCGCCGTTGGGCGGCGAGCCAAACGAAATAGACCAGGAGAAGGATCAAACAGGCCGCCATCACGGTTGCGACCGTGATCATCTGCTCCGTCATATCCGCACTCGGCGTTCGGTCCTGGAACGCGACCGATAGCGCATCGAGTGTGAGCGACAAATACAGCAACACTTCAAACCACAACACGTTTTTGGGTACGTTCATCGGTAATGCCGGCTTTTTCCGTTATTATTGCTTGATTATTCCTTGGGGAATTCAAGTCCCATTTCGCGGTAACGGTTGGGATCGTCGCCCCAGTTTTCGCGTACCTTCACGAACAAAAACAGGTGCACGGGCACACCCACGATCTCGGCCAATTCCTTGCGCGAATCCGCGCCGATCGACTTGATGGTAGCCCCGCCCTTGCCGAGCACGATCTTGCGCTGACTTTCGCGCTCGACAAAAATCGTCTGCTCGATGCGAACCGATTTGTCCTTACGCTCGGTCCAGGTGTCGGTCTCGACGGTGGATTGGTAAGGCAATTCCTGGTGCAACTGGCGGAAGATTTTTTCCCGCGTGATTTCCGCCGCCAGATGCCGCATCGGCGCGTCCGACATCTGGTCCTCGGGATAATGAAACGGGCCCGGCGGCACCATCTGCGAAAGCGTCTGCCTGAGATCGTCGACGCCGTCGCCCGTCATTGCCGAGATCATGAAGGTCTGGGTGAAACTCAGGCGCTCATTGGCGGCCTTGGCCAGCGCCAGCAGTTTTTCGCGCGGAACCAGGTCGATCTTGTTCAACACCAGAATTCGCTCGTGACGAACGCTTGCCAGTTTGGTGAGGATCGCTTCGGCTTCCTCGTCGATTCCCACCTTGGCGTCGAGCAACACGCAAACCAGATCGGCATCATGCGCGCCGCTCCAGGCCGTCGACACCATGGCTCGATCGAGCCTTCGTTTCGGCAAAAAGATTCCGGGCGTGTCGACCAGAATGATTTGCGCATGGTTTTCGATCACGATACCGCGGATCAGCGCCCGCGTCGTCTGCACCTTGCGCGAGACGATCGTGACCTTGGAGCCGACGAGGGCATTGACCAGCGTGGACTTGCCGACATTGGGGGCGCCGATCAGCGCGACAAAGCCGCAGCGCGTCGCAACCGGTGCCGCTGCTTCAGGGTTCTCATCCATCATTGCTACCGCCGCCGACGCCTTCCCGTGCAATCATCACCGATGCTGCAACCTTTTCGGCGGCGCGCTTGCTGCCGCCGACCCCTTCGGCCGGCTCGAGGCCCGGCAAATCCACCGCAACGCGGAACTGCGGATCGTGATGCGGCCCGGTGCGTTCGATCTCCCGATACACCGGGGTCGGCAATCCCTTGCCTTGCGCCCATTCCTGCAGCACCGTCTTGGGATCGCGCAACGGCCGCCGCGGCTTGTGCATCCGCTCCGTCCAGTTGCGTTCGACGAATTGCGCCGCCGCCGTGTAGCCGCCGTCGAGAAACACCGCCCCGATCACCGCCTCGCAGATATCGCCAAGCACGGATTTGCGCAGGCGAGCCCCCGCCCCGGCGCCGACCGCGCCAAGCTTGATGTCGTCAAGCAGCCCCAGCGACTTTGCCACATCCGCACAGCTCTCCTTGCGCACGAGATCGGCGAGGCGCTTGGAGAGTTCACCTTCATCGGCATTCGGAAACGCGCGATAGAGCATGTCGGACACGATCAGCCCGAGCACATGGTCGCCCAAAAATTCGAGACGCTGGTAACTGTCGCCGCGCTTGCGCGCCGATTTCAGCGCGGAAACATGGGTAAAGGCGGTGGCCAGCAGGGCGGGATCGGAAAACTCGTGCCCGATCCGCGCCTCGATCGCCGCGGCGGCGGCCTTGGCGCCGGCCTTGCCGCGCTTTTTCTTCACCGCGTCGGGATCGCCACCGGCCTCAGGTTGAGGGCTGGCTTTGCCTGACGCCGACGAGATTTGGATGTCAGATGATTCGTCGTTCATCGCACGATTGAGAATATGCGATTCCAGCGCACCGCCATCGGCCAGCGCCAGAACATCCAGGCATGTTCGCCTTCGGCAATGGAGAAGAAAATCATCTGGGCCCGACCGACGATGTTCTCGAACGGCACGTAACCCACCGCCGAGAGCACGCGGCTGTCGGTCGAATTGTCCCTGTTGTCGCCCATCATGAAGAAGTTGCCCGGAGGCACGGTGTAGATGCTGGTGTTGTCGTAGAAGCCGTTGTCGACGCAATCGAGCGACTCATAGCTGACGCCGTTCGGCAGCGTCTCCTTCCAGCGCTTCACCCGCGCGGTGGCGTCGGCGCCGCAAGGGTCCTCGCCGATGAAGTCGCTCAGGCGCTCCCGTTTGACCGGGGTGTCGTTGATATAAAGCAGCCCCTCCTTCATCTGGATACGGTCGCCCGGCAATCCGATCACGCGCTTGATGTAGTCGGTGGAGTCGTCCTTCGGCAGGCGGAACACCACGACATCACCACGCGCCGGCTCGGAGCCGAAGATGCGTCCGGAAAACAGCGGCGGCGACAGCGGGATCGAATAATGGCTGTAGCCATAGGAATATTTCGAGACGAACAGATAGTCGCCGACCAGAAGCGTCGCCTTCATCGATCCGGAGGGAATGTTGAAGGGTTGGAACAGGAAGGTGCGGATCACGAGCGCGATCAGAAGGGCATGGATGACGACGCGGATGGTTTCACCAAAGCCGCTCTCAGATTTTGTGCCGGATGTCACGCTCATCGCTTTCCCAATTCCCGGCGCGATTGCCCGCGCGGTGGCAGAGCATTTTACTCGCGCGAACCGCCCTGGTTTCGCGTCGAGAAAATAGTCCTGATTCTGATTTTGAGAGCGAATTCCGGCGCAAACCTAAATCGCCCTGGCTCGATCCTGCGGCGTTTTAGACGGTTGTTCGCAGCCACGCAATCAACGGCCGCATCAAAACTTGGTAATCCATTGAGAGGTCGACCATTTTTAGTTTTGGGCGTGGTCGAGGGCGCCGGCGCCCCGGCGCCTCACGGTTTGCCCGGATTGACGGCTGAAATGACGACGAAAGCCTGCGCCAGCGGCCAATCATCGGTAATGCTGAGGTCGATCCTCGCCTCATACCCTTGCGGCGTCAGCGCCTCGAGCCGCGCCAAGGCCCCGCCCGTCAACTGCATGGTCGGACGGCCGCCCGGCAGGTTCACCACCCCCATATCCCGCCACCAGACGCCCCGGCTGATTCCCGTGCCAAGCGCCTTTGAACAAGCCTCCTTGGCGGCGAACCGTTTGGCATAGGTCGCCACCACCATTTTCTCGCTTTTGGCGCGGCGCCCGGCTTTGGCCCGCTCGACATCGGTAAAAATGCGGCCGAGAAAGCGATCGCCATGCCGCTCGATGACCTTGGCGACGCGGCGGATGTCGATCAGATCGGATCCGATACCGATGATCATGTTTTGCCCGGATGGTTTTGATTCTGAAGATTTTTACGGCCACGATCCATCGCGGCCCGCATCGCACGAATCGTCTCGCCGAGGCCCACGAACAGCGCCTCCCCGATCATGTAGTAGCCGATGTTGAGTTCGGCGATCTGGACTAAGGACGAGATCTTCTCGGCGGTGACATAATCGAGGCCATGGCCGGCATGGACTTCCAACCCGACCGAGCGCGCAAGCTCAACGCCGGCGACGATCCGCTGCCATTCGGCATCCGCTGTTGCCGCACGACCCTCGACCACGGCGTCGCACCAGGCGCCGGTATGAATTTCGATGACGGGAGCGCGTAGCTTTGCTGCCATTTCGATCTGCCGCGGCTCGGCGGCAATGAACAGCGACACCCGCACGCCCGCGTCGTTCAACCGTGCGATAAACGGCCCAAGCGCGGTTTGCATTCCGACCACATCGAGACCGCCCTCGGTGGTGAGCTCTTCGCGGCGCTCGGGCACCAGGCACACCGCATGCGGTTTGATCGCAAGCGCGATTCCCAGCATGTCCCGCGTCGCCGCCATCTCGAAATTCAGCGGCTTCGAGATTTCGGCCTTGAGCCGCGCCATGTCGTCGTCGCGGATGTGGCGGCGATCCTCACGCAAATGCGCCGTGATGCCGTCGGCACCGGCCTCGATCGCAAGCAGTGCCGCGCGCACCGGATCGGGCCGCGCGCCAGCCCTGGCGTTGCGAAGCGTGGCGACGTGATCGACATTGACTCCGAGACGCAGCGGAGAAGTGGGCATGATGGGACTCACATCGAGGAATTCAGAGCGCGATCGGCAATTCGTCCTGCGCGGGCCCGACCCGCGCATCTATCTTCTTGAAAACAATGGAATGCCAGGTCAAGCCGGCAATGGCAGCAAAGCTATCCATTGACGCGTTCGACCCGTGCGACCACGGCTTTGGCGCGCAACTGGGCGATGATGGCGCTGAGGTGCTTCAAGTCATAGACCTCAAGGTCGATGGTGAGTTCGGTGAAATCCGGCGAGCGCCGGAACATGCTGATGTTGTCGATATTGCCGTCATGCTCGGCGATCACGGTCGCCACCTGGGCGAGGCTTCCCGGCTCGTTGACATTGTCCACCCGGATCCGCGCCGGGAAACGCTGCGGCGTGCTGTCATCAACGTCCCAACGCACGTCGAGCCAGCGCTCCGGCTCCTCCTCGAAATCCTTCAGCGCCGGCGACTGGATCGGATAGATCGTGATACCTTCCCCCGGCGAAACGATCCCGACGATCCGGTCACCCGGCACCGCGCCGCCGTTCGGGGCGAACTTGACCGGCAAGTCGGAATTGATGCCACGGACCGGGATCGCCGATGGGCTGCGGGCGGGATCGGGCGACGATTTCAGCTTCAGTTTGGCCGCGAGGCCCTTCTTGGCGCCGTAGCGCGCCACCCGCTCTTCCTTGTAGTCGGGATACATCGCACGCGCGACGTCGGAGGCCTTCATCTCGCCGCGTCCGACCGACGCCATCACATCGTCGATCGAGGCGCGCGCGAGCCGCGGCAGCGCACCCTTCAGCTTGTCATCGTCGTATTCGATCTTGGCACGTACGAACAACCGCTCCACGATGCGCCGGCCCAGACCGGCATATTGATCGCGCACGGCGGTGCGTGTGGCACGCCGGATCGCCGCCCGCGCCTTGCCGGTGACGGCGAGCGATTCCCAGGCCGAAGGCGGCGCCGACTGGGCCTCCGAAGTCAGGACCTCCACCTCGTCGCCGTTCTGCAGTTCAGATGACAGCGGCGCGAACTTGCCGTTGATTTTGCACCCGACCGCGCTGTTGCCGACGTCGGTATGCACGGCATAAGCGAAATCGATCACATTGGCGTGGCGCGGCAGCGCGATCAGCTTCCCCTTCGGGGTAAAGCAGAACACCTGATCGTGAAACAGCTCCAGCTTGGTATGCTCGAGGAATTCTTCGGGGTTCGCACTCTCCGACAAAATCCCGACGGTGTGGCGCAGCCAGGCAAAGGCATTGGATTCGCGCTTCAAGAGTTCGGTCGGCGAACCGATGCCATCCTTGTAGAAGGCGTGCGCGGCGATACCGAATTCCGCGATCCGGTGCATTTCCTCGGTGCGGATCTGCAATTCGACACGCTGGTTGCCCGGACCGATCACCGTGGTGTGGATCGAGCGATAATCATTTTGCTTCGGCGTCGAGATGTAGTCCTTGAACCGGCCGGGCACCACCGGCCAGGTGGTGTGCACGACGCCGAGCGCGCGGTAGCACGCTTCGACGTCATTCATAACGACGCGGAAGCCAAAAATATCGGACAATTGCTCGAAGCCGACCGATTTGCGCTCCATTTTGGTCCAGATCGAAAACGGCAGTTTGCGCCGACCGTAGACATGCGCGGCTATGCCATTCTTTTGAAGCTTCTTGGAGAGCTGGCTTTCGATTTCGCCGATCAGATTGCGGTTTCGCTCTTCCAGCGAATCCAGCCTTTGCTTGACCACCGCGTGGGCTTCCGGATCGAGCGTGCGGAACGAGAGGTCTTCGAGTTCTTCCCGCATCTCCTGCATACCCATGCGGCCGGCGAGCGGCGCATAGATGTCGAGCGTCTCTTCGGCGATACGGTGACGCGAAGTGGGCGGCACGAACTCCAGCGTGCGCATGTTGTGCAAGCGGTCGGCGAGCTTGACCAGCAAAACGCGGACGTCGTCGGCAATCGCCAGCAGCAGCTTGCGCAGGTTCTCGGCCTGCTTGGCCTCACGCGACACCAGTTCCAGCCGCTTCAATTTGGTGAGACCCTCGACCAGCGCGCCGATCTCATGGCCGAAGATGTGATCGATCTCCGCGCGGGTCGCCTCGGTATCCTCGATGGTGTCGTGCAGCAGCGCCGCGACGATGGTGGCATCGTCGAGCTTAAGGCCGGTGAGAATCGCCGCCACTTCGAGCGGATGCGAAAAATAAGGGTCGCCGGAGGCGCGGGTTTGTGCGCCGTGGGCCTTCATCGCGTAGACGTAAGCGCGGTTCAGGAGGTCTTCGTTGGTGTCCGGATTATAGGACCTGACCCGTTCGACAAGGTCATATTGCCGCATCAAGCGCGAACGCGACGACTTGACCGGCTTGGCTGCGGCCAAAGGCGGCACCGCCATGGCGACCGACTCGGTCGTGGCCTGCATCTGCTGTGGGCTGCGGCGCAAATACGCCATCGGGATCTCTGCCTTCATAGCGGCCTCGAATGCGGCCGCTTCACCATATTGCCTGATTACCCGAGTGCTTCATTACCCAAGTGCTTCATTACCCGAATGCTTCCGGAGCATGGCAGTACCCCAACCGGCCACGGAAACGCTCGATTTGGGAGAGCGCAGTCTAACGCGAAACCGGCCGTCTTCCGATCAAATCAAAGGTAGCCTTCGCGAAAATTCGTCCA
The DNA here is from genome assembly GCA_963814615.1 of uncultured Alphaproteobacteria bacterium. GTDB lineage: Bacteria > Pseudomonadota > Alphaproteobacteria > Rhizobiales > Xanthobacteraceae > Bradyrhizobium. The sequence goes on from CAWFDN010000003.1 coordinate 699,125, forward strand.
CGCCCGCCGAGGACGCAAGGTAACCATTAAAAGGTCAACAAAAGCAAAGGCCCAGACAAATGCCCGGGCCTTTGGTAAATCAGTCTTTGGCAAATCAGACGGGCTCCGAATGACTTCGAAGCCGAAGAGCGGCCTACTCGTCTTCTTCGGGCTGCTCTTCGGGGGGAGCCAGGCCCTCAAGGCCCTTCAAAAGCTCTTCCTCGGTCATGCGCTCGACCGCGACCTCGGTGTCGTCGGCATCAACGCTGGCGCCTGCCGACCCGATCAGAGGCACGGTATCGGGCTCCGGTTCATCAACTTCGACGAATTTCTGCAGGGAATGGACCAGTTCTTCCCGCAAATCCTCGGGAGAAATGGTGGAGTCCGCGATTTCGCGCAACGAAACCACCGGGTTTTTGTCGTTGTCACGATCGATCGTGAGCTGCGAGCCGGACGAAATCATGCGGGCGCGATGCGCGGCCAACAGGACCAGATCGAACCGGTTATCGACCTTGTCAATGCAATCTTCTACGGTGACGCGCGCCATGGACTGTCGCTCCGTTCAATGGGACCGAATATGCTGATTATGCGCGGTAGTTATAGCGCCTAGCGATTTTCTGCAAGACCAATTTATGACTTGGCCCCCGGAGACCGCCCTGCTACCTCACCCCGGCACCTCCGGGGCTGTCACAAAGGGCTGTTTGGACAAGAAAACGCTTCATTGCTCTGTCAAAATGATGCGTCTATCGCCTCTCGCTGTCCTTATTTGCGGCCGGGTCCGTCCAAGCTGACCCGCCGGACTTTGACAGCATCGTTCTTTCAATGCGCGGCCGCTGCCGCCGCGCCAAAAAATGTTTACCAGCAACAAACCACGTGAGAACCTGAATGTCCGCTCCTTCTAACAAAATTGCGCTTTTTATCGATGGCGCCAATCTCTACGCAACCGCCAAGACGCTCGGCTTCGACATCGATTACAAGCGCCTCTTGAAGGAATTCCAAAGCCGCGGCACGCTACTGCGCGCGTTCTACTACACTGCAATCATTGAAGATCAGGAATATTCGTCGATCCGTCCGCTGATCGATTGGCTTGACTACAATGGCTATACCGTCGTCACCAAAGCGACCAAGGAATTCATCGACGCCAGCGGCCGCCGCAAGGTAAAGGGCAATATGGACATCGAACTTGCGGTCGACGCCATGGAACTCGCCGAACACGTCGATCAAATGGTGCTGTTTTCCGGCGACGGAGACTTCCGCTCGCTGGTCGAAGCCGTGCAGCGCCGCGGCGTCCGCGTCACCGTGGTTTCCACGATTTCGAGCCAGCCGCCGATGATCGCCGACGAGTTGCGGCGTCAGGCCGACGTCTTTACCGATCTGATGGAGTTGCAATCCAAGCTCGGCCGCGATCCGTCCGAGCGCCCAGCCCCGCGCGAACCGCGGCATCACGCACCGCAATTCCTGCAGCGTGCGACCACGATGGCGCCGAGGGGCGATGACGACGAATTCGACGATTGAGGATGAAAGGGCGAACGGCCTGGCACTGCCTGCTGCCGCCCTCCTCCGTACCGAGCCTGACCGTAATTGTCCGCTCTGCCCGAGGCTCGCCAGCTTCCGCGAGGCAACGCGCGCGCGCGAGCCGGCATGGTTCAATTCACCGGTGCCGTCGTTCGGCGATCCCGACGGGCGGCTATTGATCGTTGGCCTCGCGCCCGGCTTGCAGGGGGCCAACCGCACCGGGCGGCCCTTTACCGGTGATTTCGCCGGTGACCTGCTCTACGCGACCCTGCTCGAATACGGGTTTGCCAAAGGCGTGTATCAGGCACGGCCGGACGACGGGCTGACGCTGGTCGATTGCCGGATCGGTAACGCGGTGCGCTGCGTGCCGCCGCAAAACAAACCGCTGCCGGCCGAAATCAATCTCTGCCGGCCGTTCCTGTCCGCGACGATCGAGACGATGCCAAGGTTACGCGCGATTGTGGCGCTCGGCCGGGTGGCGCATGAATCGACGGTGAAGGCGCTCGGCCTTCGCAGCGCCGCAGCAGCATTCGCGCACGGCGCGATCCACGAGGCCGGCGCCTTGAAACTTTACGACAGCTATCATTGCTCGCGTTACAACACCAATACGCGGGTGCTGACCCCGGAGATGTTCCGCAACGTGTTTGCGAAAGTGCGTGCGGATTTGGGGTAGAGCTTATGGTTTGTAGGGTGGCAAAGGCGCATTTGCGCCGTCCCCACCATCTTCGAAATAATCGCCTTCGCGTTGCCTGGTGGTCGACACGCGGAATTTATGATCGGGCGCGCCTTCGCGCGATCCGTTGGCTTTGCCCATCCTAAACCGGGTTTTGCTTCAGCCAGGCCAGCACATCGCCGGCATTCCGATCGGGCGGAAACACCGGATAGAACACGTGGGTGATGCGCGCGTCATCGACGATCAGCGCCAGCCGCTTGATCATGGTCAATCCCGCCACGTCCATGGTCGGCAATTGCAGCGCGTGCGTGAGTTCTAAATGCTCGTCGGACAAAATCGGAAACGGCAAATGCAGCCGGGAGGCCATCTCGGTCTGATATTCGTTGCTCTGCGTCGACAGCCCGAACACCTGCTTGGCGCCGGCGGCTTTGAGCTCCGCAAACAGGTCGCGGAACGCACAGGTTTGCGGCGTGCAGCCGCGCGCGCCCGGAATCATGTCCCAGTCGTCGACCAGCGAGATCCTGCCGGGCTCGCCGGTTCTGGGATAGCCGAACACCACCGTGCGCCCGGACAGCGCCGATAGCGTGACCGAAGTATCGTCGGTGGCCATCAGGCTGAGGGGCGGGATCGTAAGACCGACAAGATGGGCGGCGGCGCCGTCGTCGGTTGGCGCCGGAATTTTGCTCCAATCGACGTCGAGCAGGCTTTTCTGGTTCATCGCATCCTCAGTTTGGCTTTATTCATCGCTTTGACGTGTTTTCTTAAGGCTATTCGGCTCACCCCCGTATCACGTGCGGGACAGGCCTTCATTTGAAAAGGCTTCGTTATCCCCGCGCCCGCAACAGGCGGCCCTTTTCCCGGCCCCAGTCGCGCTTTTTCTCACTCTCGCGTTTGTCGTGCAGCTTCTTGCCCTTCGCCACCGCCAGCAGGAGCTTGGCGCGGCCGCGTTCATTGAAATAGAGCTTGAGCGGAATCAGCGTCATGCCGTCGCGGTCGACCGCGCCCATCAGCTTGTTGATCTGTTTTCTGTGCAGCAAAAGTTTGCGCGGCCGCTTCGGCTCGTGGTTGAAGCGGTTGGCTTGCAGATATTCCGGAATATTGGCGTTGATCAGCCAGATCTCGCCGTCCTTGGTATCGGCGTAGGATTCCGCGATCGTGGTCTTGCCATTGCGGATCGACTTGACCTCGGTGCCGGTCAGCGCGATTCCCGCTTCCAGCGTATCCTCGATCGCATAGTTGAAGCGGGCCTTGCGGTTTTCGGCGACGATCTTGATCGCGCGCTCGTTTTTCTCGGCCATGATGAAATCGTCCCAGCAAAGCGGTCAGCGATAGCACTCCGTCGGCGCCCATGCACGTCAAGACTTTCTGAGCAGGTCGCGAATCTCGGTGAGCAGTTCTTCCTGACGGGTCAGTTGCGGCGGCGACGGTGCTGCTTCATCCCTGCGCTTGAGCTGGTTCATGAAACGAATGACGATGAACAGCACGAAGGCAATGATGATGAAGTTCAGGGTCAGCGTGAGGAAATTGCCCCAGGCCAGCACCGCGCCCTGCTTTTTGGCATCGGCCAGATTGCTGGCGGTGACGGACTTCGACAGCGCCGTAAAATAGTTGGAGAAGTCGAGGCCGCCGGTGATGGCGCCGATGATCGGCATCACGATGTCGCCGACCAGCGACGTCACGATGCCGCCGAAGGCCGCACCGATGATGACGCCCACCGCGAGGTCGACCACGTTGCCCTTCATCGCAAATTCGCGGAATTCCTTCAGCATCCGCAAACCCTTTCCTTCGACCTCGACGACAGGATGACCCATCTTCCGAAGAAGCTTAGTTGATCAGGCCCGCATGCACCATGGCGCTGCGCACTGCCACGCGTGTCGGTTCGGACACCGGCACCATCGGCAAGCGAAGCGTCTCGTCCATCTTGCCGAGCAGCGACAGCGCGTATTTCACCGGCGATGGATTGGACTCGATGAAGAGGTTGGTATGCAGCGGCATCAGCTTGTCATGCAGCTTGAGCGCGGTGGCGACATCGCCCTTCTGCCAGGCGGCGTGAAATTCCGAACATAGCCGCGGCGCGACGTTGGAGGTCACGGAAATGCAGCCGTGGCCGCCATGCGCCATGTAACCGAGCACGGTGGCGTCTTCACCCGACAATTGGTTGAAATCCTCGCCGAGTTTGGCGCGTTGCTGCGACACCCGCACCATGCTCGCGGTCGCATCCTTGACGCCGGCGATGTTCTTCAATTCGAACAACCGCGCCATGGTGTCCACGCTCATGTCGACCACCGAACGCGGCGGAATGTTGTAGATGAGGATCGGGATTCCGATCGCATCGTTGATTGCCTTGAAGTGCTGGTACATGCCTTCCTGGGTCGGCTTGTTGTAATAGGGCGTCACCACCAGCACGGCGCTGGCGCCGGCCTGTTCGGCATGCTCGGCAAGTTCAATGGCTTCTTTGGTCGAATTGGAACCCGCACCCGCGATCACGGGCACGCGGCCCTTGGCCTCGTCGATGCACCATTCGACGACGCGCTTGTGCTCGTCATGATTGACCGTCGGGCTTTCGCCCGTCGTGCCGACCGGCACCAGGCCGTGGGTACCCTCCGTAATTTGCCAACTCACCAGCCCGCGAAAGGCCGCCTCATCGAGCGAGCCGTTTTTGAATGGCGTGACCAGTGCGGTGAAGGAACCCCGGAAATTCGTCTTGGCTGCCATGGACTTCCTCCGAACACGCGGTTTGCGGCGTTGCCGTCTTGCTCAAACCGCCACTTCATATCGGGTCTGGCAGCCAGGCGAAAGACCCGCCCCTGCCCACCTCCGACCCGGCTTGGCCGCGATTTTGCCGTGGTGATGGCGCAAACATCGTCAGACTCATCCTATTTGGTATTTTGTCCCGCAGATTCAATCAAATAGATCCAGGGCGCGATCAGCAAAAGCGGCATCCCGGTTTTGCCGGACAAACGAATTCGTTTGTCCCGAGATCACGCTCTAAACTATTGAAGGAACGCATGATCTTTTCACCAAACCGCTCACACTTTGGTGGATCATGCGCCGGACTTGCGCGATTGCATGATTCGCCGCGAAGGAATGCCGTGCCACCCTACGCCCGCGCTGCCGCATTGCGATCCACCACCTTGGCAACCAGCCTTGCGCTGGCGATCGGATTGACAGCGTGGGCCGCGCAGGCCTCAACGCAACCGAAAATTCCGCTACCGAAACCGAGGCCGATCGCGCGCAACGTCGTGCCCAAGACTTCCCCAAACGTGAATTCCGCGCCCCCCACGAACACCGCTGCGAAAAAGCCCGCGCCGGTCGCAACCGCTACGGCTCCCGCGACGATCGAGCCGGCCACGCGCCGGCATGCGGCATTGCCGCCCCCGCCGGCCCGCAAACCCGCGGCGCCAGCCGCGGTGGCGGCGACATCCTCGACCCCGCAGGCCGACATCGACGCATTGGGGAGTGTCATCGAGCTGATACGCAAGCACAAGCCCGCGGATGCGACGCAGACCGAGGCGGCAATATCGGATCCGGTCGCAAGAAAGCTCGCCGAATGGCTGATCCTGCGCAGCGACGACAACGGCGCGTCGGTCGAACGCTACCGCGCCTTCGTCACCGCCAATCCGAGCTGGCCTTCGCAGACCTTCTTGCGCCGGCGCATCGAGGGGGCGCTGTGGGACGACCATCGCGACGATGCCACCGTGTGGGCCTGGTTCGAAAACGAATCGCCCTTGTCGGCCAAGGGCAAATTCTCCCTGGCGCGGGTTATGATCGCGCGCGGCGATCGGGCCAATGCAGAGCGCCTGGTGCGTGATGCGTGGCGAAACGATGCCATGTCCGAGGACACCGAGAACACGGCGCTCGACTTGTTCGGCGCGCTGCTGACGCCGGGCGATCACAAGGCGCGGATGGATTTGCTGCTCTACGGCAGCGAGCACGAGGCGGCGCTGCGTGCGGCAAAGCGGTTAGGCACGGGTCAGGTCGCGTTGGCGAAGGCGCGCATCGCGGCCTTTCGCAAGGCCTCCAACACCAGGGCTTTGCTGGAAGCCGTGCCGCAAGAATTTCACGGCGATCCCGGCTACATCTTCAGCAAAATCCAGTTGCTCCGCCGCGAGGAAAAATTTGCCGAAGCCGCGCAACTCATGCTGAGCGCGCCGAAAGATCCCGGCCGCTTGCACAATCTCGACGAATGGTGGGTCGAGCGGCGATTGCTGTCACGCAAAATGCTCGATATCGGCGAGCACCGCACCGCCTATCTGATCGCGCGTGACGCGGCACTTCCCGCGCGCGACATTTACAAGACCGAGCAGGAATTCACCGCGGGCTGGATTGCGTTGCGCTTTCTGAACGATCCGGCGACGGCGGCGCAACACTTCGCGCGCATCGGCATCGGCAGCGTCAACCCGACCGCGCTCGCGCGTGCCGGCTATTGGCAGGGTCGCGCCGCCGAAGCGGCAGGCCGTTCCCAGGAAGCCCGCAATGCCTATGCGGCGGCGGCGGAACACTCGACCAGTTATTATGGCCAATTGGCACGCGCGAAACTGGGATTGCCGCAAATCGCATTGAACGGCGCGCCCGCCGCACGCGGACGCGGGATCGAACGGCTGGAGATCGTTCGCGCGGTGCAGTTGCTCTACGAACTCGACGAACGCGAAATCGCGATCCCGATTTTAGGCGATTTGGGTGAAAATGGCGATCCCGACGCCCTGGTCGGCGTGGGCGAACTGGCCTCCCGCAATGGCGACGCGCGCGGCATGCTGCTGCTCGGCAAGGCTGCGCTCAATCGCGGGCTGCCGTTCGATTTCTACGCCTATCCGGTCAGCGGAATTCCGCCGTTCAAGTCGATCGGGCCGGACGTCGAGCAAAGCATCGTGTTCGCCATCGCGCGGCAGGAGAGCGCCTTCAATCCCTTGGTGGTCTCGCCCGCGAACGCTTACGGGCTGATGCAGGTGACGCCGGATGCCGGCCGTTACGTCTGCAAGAAATACGGCGCCAGCTTTGACCTTGCACGGCTGAAGACCGATCCGGTTTACAACGCCGCGCTCGGCGCCGCCGAGCTCGGCGGGCTGATCGAGGATTACCGCGGCTCCTACATCATGACCTTCGCGGCCTACAACGCCGGGCGCGGCAGCGTCAAAAAATGGATCGAGCGCTACGGCGATCCGCGCGATCCCAAGGTCGACGCGGTCGATTGGGTCGAGCAGATTCCGTTTTCTGAGACCCGCAACTACGTGCAGCGGATCATGGAGAATTTGCAGGTTTATCGGGCGCGGTTTGGCGGCGGAACGCGGCTGCAGATCGAGGCCGATCTGCACCGCGGCGCCAGCGTCGAATAACCGAAATAACCGGAACCGAATAAACAGAACGTCGAATAGCGAAGCCTTCGACAGGACGACCTCGGGATGCCCCCCTCCGTCGCCCCACGAAAATGACCGGCCCTCCTCGCAGCGGCAACAAAGAAGCCGCCGAGAACGACGCAAGGCGGCCGTTTTCGAGGGGGTGTTGCGTAAATAACACGAAATTGGGTTCGAAAGGCGTTCGCCCCGTCGATTTGAGCTACAGCCCGCTTGCGTGCGCGGTCAGCCCGGCCTCCCTCGAAGCCCGATGGACGCTTAAATCGCGCAGAATCCAGCGGAGCTGAATTTGCCGCTTGCGGCTCGCCTCGGCGTCGGGCATATCGGCCTCAACGGAGCTGTGGCCGAGTGGCTGAAGGCGGCGGTTTGCTAAACCGTTATAGGGTTGTAAAGCCCTATCGAGGGTTCGAATCCCTCCGGCTCCGCCATCCGAAATTTTGTCCAGCCCGGAGACATAGGTAACAGGACGTACCTATGACATGGGTGACAACCTCGTGCCGAACGGGTTGTCGAGGGGTTGCAAGGTTTTCTGCTCCAGGTCGAAGTATCCAAAATCATAGTGCATGAAGCTGACGAGCCAAATGCCCTCGTCGACCTCCTTGATTCCGAGCCGTTGGCCGGCCAGCACGGCAGAGATGTTGATTCTCTTGCGAAGTAGGCAGAGCCGTCCGCAAGCGGTGACGAGAACGTCACGATCGTGGAACGGATAGGTCAGTTCCGGCAGGCCGTCATAGCGGCGCGCTGCGGCGGTGTAGAGCTCGGCAGGGCACTTCATGGCGAGCGCCTCGTGCGACCGTTCTTCATTGAACTCACGCACGAAAGCATCGAAGCGGTCCTGCTGCTGCAGGCTGTTGAAGCCCGGCGGCCGGGTTGCTTCCTTCTTGAGGGTGAGATGCATGCGTTCGTGGCGGCCGTTCTGTTGCGGATGGCCCGGCTTGATGCGCTCGATCGCAATTCCGAGCCTGAGCCACCAGACCGAGAGCTTCGAGAGATTAAACAAGGCATTGGGACTGGCAAAGGGCACGCCATTGTCGGAGCGGATGGCCAACGGCAGACCGCGTTCGTGGAATAGCCGCTCGAAGGCTGTAAAGGCGGTGTCTTCGCGGGTCAACTCGAGCGCTTCGCTCAGAAGCAGGAAGCGCGAAGCATGGTCGGTCACGGTCAGCGGATAGCAGTATCGGCCATTGCCGAGCTTGAACTCGCCCTTGAAGTCGGCGCACCACAGATCGTTGGGGGCGGCACCTTCGGATAGCGGCGTACCGCGCGCGCGATGGTGCGGTCCGCTGCCGCGCTTGACCAGGCTGTGGCGATCGAGCACCGCATGGATGGGATGGTGCTTTTGGCGGGAATCTTGATATCGCCGTCGAGCCGCCGGACCAGCAGTTCGCGGATCTTGCGCGCGCCCCAGTGCGGCTTCTCAGCCTTCAGCCGGACAATCAGGGTTTCGACCTGCTGCGGTAGCTGGTTGGCGTAGCGCACCGGCCGGCGTGACCGGTCGCTCAGCGCCGTCAGCCCGTGCTCCTTGTAGCGATCGAATATCTTGTAGCCGGTCTTACGGGATACGCCGAAATCCCGGCAGACGTCTGTCATGGTCTCCCCGTCCAGCAGGCGGGCTACAAAGCGCAGGCGTTCTTCCATCACCGAACTCGCTTTCCACGGCATTCACACCTCCCGCCCCAAAAATGCGAAAAGTGTAACCCATGTGTCCGGTACGAAATGTCACCTATGTCTCGGGCCGCTCACCCTCGGGATTCGGGTGACCCGCCATCCTGCTTCGCGCTTATGCGCTTCCCAGGATTGGCAGATCGCCTTGAAACACGAGGCTGGTCCGCCGAGCCTTGCATCGCCTCAATGCGTCGTCATCCAGGCGCGGGCTTCGCGCTGGGCCGTGGCGATCTCGACCTCGGACATCATCTCGGCGACCTCGCGGCGCAGCCGAATGGCGTCGGCACGGCCTTTCAGGGCAGCGAGGTTGAACCATTTATGCGCCGCCACGAGATTGACCACGCCGGAACGCCCGCTCGCCCAATACAGACCGCGCTCGAACAGCACGTCCGGGACCGCACTTGCTTCCACCGGCGTTGCCGTATCCTGATCGATGTACCCCTGAAACATCTGACATCTCCCTTTTTGATTTTGGCCGCTCCCCGTCCCGAGCGCGGCTCCTGTCCAACTGCAAAACGTCCCGTTATTCACGATGATCGCCAGACCAAGCCCGAGGGCTGCTTTAGCGGATCATGCACTCGCCGTTTGCCGGCTTGTTGGGATGATCATGACCGATCAAATTTGAATGGCAGTTTAAGTATCGCGATGAACGGGGTGTAAACGCGCCGGCCACGCGGACCGCGATAAATCATGGAAATGCCGATTTCATCGGCCTTTCCAGCGTTTTTTGGAATTCGGTTTACCTTGCCATTTCGCCAAACGATAACCATCGCGACAATGGGCAAAACGCGTGGCTGCGCCACCGGGTTAATTGGCGTCGCGAAAGCGGGGCATCCTGTACGCCGCAGTTTCGCGAATAATCAGATACTCGGGAATACCGGATCGCCCACTGGGGCCTGTCATCGGCGGCGCACGCGACGACCCGGTGGCGGCCGACAACGGCCAAAGGAGTCGCACCAAAGCACGCGCAAAGAGACCAGGCCCCTTTTGCCGCGCATCAAAACGTTCAATTAGGGAGTTCGGGGAGCCAGAGCGCCGGGCATCAATTGTGCCGGCTCTGGAACGAGGGCGTCGGCGAACACGTCAGGACCAGATTTCACTTGGGGCCAAAGACCCGTTCGTGAAATTGCGGACCTCGAGATCCGCACCGAACGAAGAAAACTTGTTTCTTCTGCCGGACCGACGTTCGGGAAAGAGTGAACTCTTTCGAAACTACGATCCAGCCGTTTGACCTGATGTCTCGCCGACACCCTCTTTCGTCGACCAGAGCCGTCAGATTGAAAATCTGCTTTCAAGAAGCAAATCGTCCTGAGGGCTCGTGTGACGCGCCGGCATCAAGCCGCCGGCAATTTTCTTCAAGCGAGATTACTTCTTCTTGGCGACCTTGCGGGTCTTCTTCGCAGTCTTCTTCACTGCGCTCTTCGCCTTCTTAACTTTCTTCGCCTTCTTAGCTTTCTTGGCCATGTTGCCCTCCTGATGTAAGTGAGATGGCTTAATCGCTGCGTGCACTCGGGAATCGAAATGCACTGCATCCCGAATACACCAACACATTAGAAAAAACACTGTCCTGCTTAAGGAAGCGTTGACGCACCGACGCGCGCACGCGCAGCGCGCGCTGATCCATAACGCCACAACGCCACCACGTGACGATGCCAGCGGCGCACGAAAACGCGAATTCAACAACTGTCGATATTGAAAGAAACACTTGTGCCGCAGGTATTTTCGATATTGTCGTGTTCGATGACGACGATGCCCTGCGCGTCAATTCAACTGATCGATGCCAGCTCAAAACACGTTGCATGGACTCTGAGTCGCAATTTTTGGCAATAAAAAAATTTTCATGCGGACCGGCTTCACGTCTCATAGCCGCTCGCCAAAACCGGTTTTTTGCGCGAAATGCCGCCCGCTGATTCGCGGGCGGCATTTCGTCCGATGATGGATCGCTGCGCTTGATCCACGATCGATGCACGCTCTCCGTTCGCCTGAAGCGAGGCGGCGATGACGACACCGGCGTCAACTCACACGAGGTTCAGACGCCGAGTTTGGACTTGAGCAGATCGTTCACGGCTTGCGGATTGGCCTTGCCGCCGGATGATTTCATGACTTGGCCGACGAACCAGGCAATCATAGCCGGCTTCGCTTTCACCTGTGCGACCTTGTCGGGATTGGCAGCGATGATGCCGTCGACCACCTTCTCGATCGCGCCCAAGTCGGTGACCTGCTTCATGCCGCGCGCCTCGACCAGCACGCGCGGATCGCCGCCCTCTTGCCACACAACCTCGAACAGGTCCTTGGCGATCTTGCCGGAGATCGTGCCCTCTCCGATCAGATCGACGATGGCCGCAAGTTGAGCCGCCGAGACTGGCGAGCCCGTAATTCCACGGCCTTCCTTGTTGAGCCGCCCGAACAACTCGTTGATCACCCAGTTGGCCGCGAGCTTGCCGTCGCGGCCCCTGTTGGCGAGCGTCGCCAGCACGGTTTCAAAGAAGTCCGCACTCTCGCGCTCGGCCACCAGCACGCTGGCGTCGTAGGGCGAGAGGTTCAAATCGGCGATGAACCGGGCCTTCTTCTGATCCGGCAATTCCGGCAACCCGGCTTTCAGATCGGCGACATAAGCTTCGCTGAACTCCAGCGGCAACAGATCGGGATCGGGAAAATAACGGTAGTCGTGCGCCTCTTCCTTGGAGCGCATCGAGCGGGTCTCGCCCTTGTTGGGATCGAACAGCCGGGTTTCCTGATCGATGGCCCCGCCATCTTCGAGAATGCCGATCTGGCGGCGCGCCTCGTATTCGATCGCCTGACCGATGAAGTTGATCGAGTTCATGTTCTTGATCTCGCAGCGGGTGCCGAGCGGCTCACCCGGCTTGCGCACCGACACGTTGACGTCGGCGCGCAAGGACCCCTTCTCCATGTCGCCATCGCAGGTGCCGAGATAGCGCAGGATCGAACGCAACTTGGTCACGTAAGCTTTCGCCTGCTCGGAGGTGCGAATGTCGGGCTTCGATACGATCTCCATCAAGGCGACCCCGGACCGGTTGAGGTCCACGAACGATAGCGCCGGGCTTTGGTCGTGCAGCGACTTACCGGCGTCCTGCTCCAGATGGAGTCGCTCGATCCCGACCGCGACGCTCTCGCCATCCGCCAGTTCGACGATGACCTCGCCCTCGCCCACGATCGGCGACTTGTATTGGCTGATCTGGTAGCCTTGCGGCAAATCCGGATAGAAATAATTCTTGCGGTCGAACACCGAGCGCCGATTGATCTGGGCGTTGAGCCCAAGCCCGGTGCGAACCGCCTGCCGGACGCATTCCTCATTGATGACCGGCAGCATGCCCGGCATCGCCGCATCGACCAGCGAGACATGGGTGTTCGGTGCGCCGCCGAATTCGGTCGAAGCGCCGGAAAACAGCTTCGAGTTCGAGGTGACCTGGGCATGGATCTCCAGGCCGATCACCATCTCCCAGTCGCCGGTGGCGCCCTTGATCAGCTTCGATGGTTTGACTGACACGTTCATGGCCGGTTCTTACCTTGGTCGCCGTCTCTATTACCCTATCACCACCATCTCGGCGGCGTGAACCGCCCCGCCGCCTGCTCGACCACCTCGCCGAGCGAGAACAGCGTCTCCTCGTCGAACGGACGCCCGATCAGTTGCAGGCCGAGCGGCAACCCTTGCGCGTCCTTGCCGGCGGGAACGGCGATCCCCGGCAGGCCCGCCATGTTCACCGTCACCGTGAAGATGTCGTTGAGATACATCTCCACGGGGTCGGCGCCCTTTTCGCCGATCCCGAACGCCGCCGAGGGCGTCGCCGGCGTCAGGATCGCGTGCACACCTCGGGCGAAACAATCCTCGAAGTCTTTCTTGATCAGGGTGCGGACTTTCTGCGCGCGCAAATAATACGCGTCGTAATAGCCGGCCGAGAGCACGTAAGTCCCGATCATGATGCGGCGGCGGACTTCGGCGCCAAACCCTTCCGCGCGCGTGTTCTCATACAACTCGCCGATGCTGCGGCCGGGCACCCGCATACCGTAGCGCACGCCGTCATAACGCGCGAGGTTGGATGAGGCCTCCGCGGGTGCGACGATGTAATACGCCGGCAGGGCGTATCTGGTGTGCGGCAGCGACACTTCGACCAGCTCGGCGCCGGCGGCCTTCAGCCAGGCCGCCCCCTCGCTCCAGAGTTTCTCGATTTCCGCAGGCATACCATCGAGCCGGTATTCGCGAGGGATGCCGATCTTCATGCCGTGTACGGATTTTCCGATCGCGGCCTCGTAATCCGGCACCTCGCGATTGACCGACGTGGTGTCTTTCGGATCGTGACCGGCCATCGAGCGCATCAGGATCGCCGTGTCGCGTACGGTCCGCGCGATCGGCCCGGCCTGATCGAGCGAGGATGCGAACGCAACGATGCCCCAGCGCGAACAGCGCCCGTAGGTCGGCTTCAAGCCGACGGTTGCAGTGAACGCCGCCGGCTGGCGGATCGAGCCGCCGGTGTCGGTCGCAGTCGCGCCCATGCACAACAACGCCGCCACCGCCGACGCCGAGCCGCCGGACGAACCGCCGGGCACCAAGGTCGTATTGACGCCGTCGCGCCGCCACGGATTGACCACCGCACCAAAACACGAGGTCTCGTTCGATGAACCCATGGCGAACTCGTCATTGTTGAGCTTGCCGAGCATGACGGCGCCGTCGCGCCAGAGCTGCGAGGTCACAGTGGATTCGTAAGGCGGCACGAAATTGCCGAGGATTTTCGAGCATGCGGTGGTGCGCACGTCTTTCGTCGCGAACAAATCCTTGATGCCGAGCGGAATACCCGCAAGCGGACCGCCCTCACCCCTGGCGATCTTGGCATCGGCCTCGCGCGCCATGTCGCGGGCTTGAATCGGGGTCTCCATCACAAACGCATTGAGCACGCGCGCGGCCTCGATCGCTTCGAGGTGCGCGTCGGTCAGTTCAAGCGAGGTAAAGGATTTGTTCGCGAGGCCGGTTCGAGCCTCGGCGAGCGTCAGCGATATCAAATCGGTCATTTATTAACCGGGCTGCAGAAGAACGGGGAGAGGGTTTTGTCGTTGGCGGGATCGTCGCGGAGCATTTTGCCACTCGCTTTATCGGCCGCTTCGAGTGCATCGAGCACGGCGTCGACGGCCTTGTCGGAATCGGCGGCCTTGCCTTGCTGCGCCATCGCGTCGAGATAATTCATGTAGGCCTGATAGGCTTTTTCATCGTCGCAGAGCAGACACATCGGATTTCCCGTCTCGAAGATTTTTTTGCGCGCGCTTCTTCACGCGAAGCCGGTACCCACAAACCCTGTGATTTTATTCCACGACTTTCGGCACCAGAAAGAAATGGTCTTCGGTAGCCGGTGCGTTCTTGACGATGTCATCGGCGATCTCGCCATCGGTCACCACGTCACGGCGCTTCTTCATTTCCATCGGTGTTACCGAGGTCATCGGTTCGACGCCATCGACATCGACTTCCGACAACTGCTCGACGAAGGCCAGCATCGCGTTCAATTCGCCCTGCAGATGGGGAATTTCGGCCTCAGTGACCGCGATTCGCGCCAGATGCGCAATTCGTCGAACGGTGGCGGCATCGACTGACATTATATAGGGCCTCTGGCGGCAGATTTAACCCGCCGTATAGCAGAGGGGGCTTTCGCGCCGCAACCGCGGGAACCAGCTTCTCAACCCGCCATCTGGCTCAGCCGCGCCAGCGCCGCGCCAGCGAGCGCCCGGGTCAGCTCGGCTGCGGGCATCTCGCGGCCGAGCCGCACCGCCTGCCCCGCCCAAAGATTGGTGAAATCGACCTTGCCGAGCTTTTCCGCGGCTGCCTTCAGCGGCGCCAGGCCGGTCGCGGCATGCGGGAACGACGGCACGTCGGGCGAAATCGGGCCGAGTTCGCGCATCACCCGGTTGAGAACGCCGCGTGCCGGGCGGCCGGTCATGACGTTGGTGACGACGGTGGAATCATCCCGCGCCTGGGCCAATACGGCGCGCGCCGGGGCGCTCGCCTTGGATTCCGGGCAACGCAGATAGGCGCTGCCGATCAGCACGCCCGCAGCCCCCAGTGCGAACGCCGCCGCGATGCCGCGCCCGTCGGCGATGCCACCGGCCGCGATCACGGGAACCTTCACCGCGTCGACCACCTGGGGCACCAGCGCGAAGGTGCCGGGTTGCGTGGCGATATCCTCCGTCAGGAACATGCCGCGATGGCCGCCGGCCTCTGCGCCCTGAGCGATAATGACGTCGGCACCGTTTTCTTCGAGCCAGATCGCTTCTTTGACGATGGTCGCGGACGATATCACGATGCAGCCGGCCGCCTTGACGCGCTTGAGCAGCCCCTGATCCGGCAGGCCGAAATGGAAACTGACCACTTCGGGCTTCAACTCCTCGACCAGTTCACACATTGCCGCATCGAATGGCGCGCGATTGGCGGCGTGGACGGGCGTCGCCGGGTCGAGCCCCAATTCTTTATAATAAGGCGCCAATCGTTGCTTCCATGCCGCCTCGCGCTTGGGATCGGCATCCACCGGCGTGTGGCAGAAGAAATTCATGTTGAGGGGCGCCGACACCCGCTGGCGAACGATGTGGACCTGCTCGCGCGCCTTTTCCACCGACAGCATCGCGCACGGCAACGACCCCAGCGCCCCACCCTGCGCCGCCGCGATCACGAGGTCCGCGTCCATCACCCCCGCCATCGGCGCCTGCAGAATCGGGAATTCCGTCTTCAAAAGCTCGAGAAGTCGGCGGTCCGGCCACATGGTCTGCTCGCTCAGGCAAAAAGGGGAAGCGGCACGGGCGTCGTTGCCGGAGCCAACCGAAGAGTAGCACCCCACGTTCGCGGCGAGCTATGCATTCACGCCCCGCCTGACGCTCCAGCGCCGCAGCGCGACCACGGCCCAAACCGCCTCCACCAGCCCGAACGGCCAGGCGCCTTGCAGAAATCCGTAAACCGAACCCAGTGCGCAGGCGACCGCGAAGGCGAGAATGAACCAGCGGCTGCGATCCTCCAGCGCGTAAGCCACCAGCATCGCCGACACCGCGAACAAGCCAAATAACGTCAAACCGTCCATGATGATTCGGCCCCCTCCCGCTTTGCACGCAGCTCAACTCGCGTGTTATGCGGAAAGCCATCCTTGGAAAAGCCATGCCCGCCCTCATCCTGCCGCTGATCGATGCTGTCGCACACTGGCCCGAACGCGGAGCCCTGGTGGGGCTTGATCTCGGCACCAAGACCATCGGCGTGGCCGCTTCCGATCCCGATCGCCGGCTCGCGACCGGGGTCGAAACCATCCAGCGCAAAGCCTTCAAGGCCGATGCGGCGCGCCTGCTTGCCATTGCCCGCGAACGCCACGCGGTGGGTTTCGTGCTCGGCCTGCCGATCAACATGGATGCCAGCGAGGGACCGCGCGCCCAATCCACCCGCGCCTTCGCCCGCAATTTTTCGAAACTCACCGAGCTGCCGATCGCTTTGTGGGACGAGCGGCTCTCCACGGTGGCGGTCGAACGCGAACTGATCGGCATGGACATGAGCCGGGCCCGGCGCGCCGAGGTGATTGACGAACACGCCGCGATCTTCATCCTGCAGGGCGCGCTCGACCGGCTGGCGAATTTGCGCGAGAAGCGCTGAAAACCTTTTACGGCTGCGCGGTGAGCAACATCGTCTGGATCACCGCGGCCAGATTGTTGAGGCCATGCAAGACGATCGTCAGCCAGGTCGAGTTGCTGCGGTAGCGGAGATAACCGAGCAACAGGCCGATCGAGAACACTTCGCCGAGAAAGTACCAGTCATATTGCAGATGCAGCACCGTCCACGCCACCGACGACAGGACGATGCCGCCGGCCGGGCCGAGGACCGATTCCGACCAGCCTCGATACAGAAAGCCGCGCGCGAAAAATTCCTCCGTGATCGGCGCGGCGACGCAAAAGGCGATCACCAGAAGCCACAGTGCGCCATCGGCGCGCGCCGATTTCAGCACATCGCCCATGAAACCGGGCTCGACCTCGCGTCCCGTCGCACGCGACAGCATGTCCCACCCCATCACCAGGACAAACAAGGCGACGACACCGATCAGGAGGTTGGTCCACGAGGTCAATCGCAGCGCGAGATATTCGGAAAACGGCGTGCGCGTGATGCGTATCGCGATCCACAACGCCGCGAGCACCGCGGGCAGGCCTGTGATCACGGAGAGCGAGATCGTGAGACCCCCGCCGATAACCTGAATGGCGGCGGCAAAATCAATCGGCCCTTCATGCCAAAAAACGAACCAGGCCACGACCGCGATCTGCCCCAAAAACATCCCGACGAAGACGAACAGGCCCCACAACGCGGTGCCCCAGAACTTCCAGATTCGTGGCGGGCGTGGGGTGCCGATTACAGGCGTGGACGCGGCTGAAACGACGGGAACTTCGAGAGAATCCATCAACTAGCTTTCAACTGGCGAAATGTTTCGAGGATTCACGGCAGCGCCCGTCCCAACAACCCCCTGATCTCGTCATTAGCGAGATCGACGGCGCCGTACATGCTGGCGTGATTTGAGGCAAGCCGCGTCGTCGCGAACAATTCCGCGTGACGCGGCGATACGTTGTTGAGCGCGGCCACGGCCGCGAGCAACGCCAGCTTCTCGACCGCCAGCCGCGCCACGCGTTCCGAGTCCGGCCTGCGGAAGGCTTTGCCGATGAACGTCACCGCGTCGGCGATGCCCGGCAGGCCCTTCGCTTCGCCGGCGAGATGTTGCAGAACCGAAGCCGCCGCGTCCGGCTCGCGCGACAATGCCCGCAGCACGTCGAGGCACATTACATTGCCCGAGCCTTCCCAGATCGCATTGACGGGGGACTCGCGATAATGCCGCGCCAGAATCCCCTCTTCCACGTAGCCATTGCCGCCGAGGCACTCCATTGCCTCGTACAGGAATCCGGGCGCGCTTTTGCAGACCCAGTATTTGACCGCGGGGGTCAGGAACCGCATGAACGCCGCTTCGCTTGCGTCGTCGGGCGCCCGGTCGAACGAACGGCAAAGCCGCATCACCAGCGCGACCGAAGCCTCGACATGCAGCGCCATGTCGGCGAGTACCGCCTGCATCAGCGGCTGATCGACAAGATGCTTCTGGAACACGCTGCGATGTCGTGCGTGATGCAGCGCGTGCGCCAGCCCGGACCGCATCAGGCCGGCGGAGGCAATCGCGCAATCCTGCCGCGTCAACTGCACCATCTGGATGATGGTGCGGATGCCCTTGCCTTCGTCGCCGACGCGCATCGCATAGGCGCCCGTGAATTCCACCTCGGAGGATGCATTGGAGCGGTTGCCGAGCTTGTCCTTCAGCCGCTGGAAGGCAATCGCGTTGACCGAGCTATCAGGCGCGAAACGCGGCATGAAGAAACAGCTCAATCCTTCGTCGGCCTGCGCCAGCACCAAAAACGCGTCGCACATCGGCGCCGACATGAACCATTTATGCCCGGTGATCCGATAGACGTCGCCGTCTCGGGTCGCGCGCGTCATGTTGCTGCGGACATCAGTGCCGCCCTGCTTTTCGGTCATGCCCATGCCAAGCGTCATGCCGCGCTTGGTCCACCACGGCGCGAAGGTCGGATCGTAGGCGCGGGTCGCGATCACGGGCATCGTCTTCGCCAGCAAATCGGGCTGCGCGGCCAAGGCCGCCACCGACGCCCGCGTCATGGTGATGGGGCACAAATGCCCGGTCTCGACCCCTGCTGCCATGTAGAACTTTGCCGCCCGCACCACCTCCGCCGCGCCGCCGGCCGGCTTGCCGTCGGGGCTCCAGGTCGAGTTGTGCAGGCCGGCATGAGCGCTGCGCGCCATCAACTCGTGATAGGCGGGGTGAAACTCGACTTCGTCGCGGCGGTTGCCGCGGGCGTCGAATGTCCGCAACTTCGGGATGTTCTCGTTGGCGAGCCGGCCCCGCGCCGCCATCGCGACCGAACCCCAGTGCTGGCCGAATTCGGACAGTTCTTTCGCGGCCGAAGCGCCGTCATTGGCCGCAACCGCGTCCGAAAGCGGCCGATCGACCGCAAACAGATCGACGTCTTCGAACGGCGGCGACTGGTTGAGCACCTCGTGGGTCGCGAATGAAGGCTGGGTCATGGCCCCTCAGATATCGGAGGATCAGTTTACGCCGGAATGCGCCCGATATCACGCGAACTGACGCGTGCGAGTCCTCGCCAAAACCGATCTTACATCGTCATGGCCGGACTTGTTCCGGCCATCTACGTCTTGTTCGTTACGGTTAACGATTAAAGAAGACGTGGAGGCCCGGAACAGGTCCGGGCATGACGAAACGGGACATCCCGGGGGATAACTCGCAAGCCCCCTATTCGCCCTTTATTCGCCCTTGCCCCACCTCGCATCTGTACCTATAGCTCTCGTTTTAATGACCCCTGCATCGAAATCGACCTTTGTCCTCGGTCACCGGCATCTGCTGGGCATCGAGGGCCTTTCCGCCGCCGACATCACCGGCCTGCTCGACCTTTCCGAGGAATATGTCGAGCTCAACCGCCAGGTCGACAAGAAGCGCACGTCTTTGCGCGGCCGCACCCAGATCAATCTGTTCTTCGAGTCCTCAACCCGCACCCAATCCTCGTTCGAAATCGCTGGAAAACGGCTCGGCGCCGATGTCATGAACATGTCGGTGTCCTCATCCTCGATGCGCAAGGGCGAAACCTTGATCGACACCGCGGTGACGCTCAACGCGATGCACCCGGACATTCTCGTGGTCAGGCATCACGCCTCGGGTGCAGTCGAATTGCTGGCGCGCAAGGTCGACGGTTCCGTGATCAACGCCGGCGACGGCGCCCACGAACATCCGACCCAGGCGCTGCTCGATGCACTCACCATCCGCCGCAACAAGGGCCGGCTCGAAGGCCTGACGGTTGCGATCTGCGGCGACGTGATGCATTCGCGCGTGGCGCGCTCCAACATCCTCTTGCTCAACATCATGGGCGCGCGGGTCCGTGTGGTCGCGCCCTCCACGCTGTTGCCGCGCGGCATCGAGCGGATGGGCGTCGAGGTGGCGCGCGACATGCGCGAGGGCCTGAACGGGGCGGATATCGTGATGATGCTGCGGCTGCAGCGCGAGCGCATGAACGGTTCGTTCGTGCCGTCGTCCGGCGAATATTTCCACTATTTCGGTCTCGACCAGAAGAAGCTCGCTTACGCCAAACCCGACGCGCTGGTGATGCATCCGGGCCCGATGAACCGGGGTGTCGAAATCGACTCGATCGTGGCGGATGGCGCGCAATCGCTGATCCGCGAACAGGTGGAAATGGGAGTGGCAGTGCGGATGGCGGTGCTCGAAGCGCTGGCCCGCAACCTGCCGAACGCGTGATCTCATGCTGACCGATCGCCGCCCGATCCTGCTCGCCAACGCCCGCCTGATCGACCCCTCGCGCGACCTCGACGGCGTCGGCGACGTCCTGATCGTCGATGGCGTAATCCGGGACTCCCGGCGCGGCATCGGCGCCGCCGGCGTGCCCGAAGGCACCGACATCGTCAATTGCGCCGGCAAGATCGTCGCCCCCGGGCTGATCGACATGCGCGCCTTTGTCGGCGAGCCCGGCGCCAGCCACCGCGAGACCTTCGCTTCCGCGAGCCAAGCGGCGGCGGCCGGCGGCATCACCACCATCATCTGCCAGCCCGACACCTCACCCGTGATCGACAATTCGGCGACGGTGGATTTTGTCTTGCGCCGCGCCCGCGACACCGCGATCGTCAACATTCACCCGATGGCGGCGCTGACCAAGGGAATGCGCGGCGAGGAGATGACAGAGATCGGCCTGTTGAAAGCCGCAGGCGCCGTGGCCTTCACCGACGGCGACAAGAGCGTCACCAACGCGCAGGTGATGCGGCGAGCGCTAAGTTATGCGCGCGATTTCGACGCGTTGATCGTGCACCACACCGAAGACCCTTATCTGGTCGGCGAAGGCGTCATGAACGAAGGCGAATTTGCCGCGCGCCTCGGGCTCGCCGGCATCCCCAACGCCGCCGAGGCCGTCATGCTGGAGCGCGACATGCGCCTGGTCGCCCTGACCGGCGGGCGCTACCATGCGGCGTCGCTGAGCTGCACCGACTCGCTCGAAATCCTCAAGCGCGCGCGCGATGCGGGCCTCGCGGTCAGCGCCTCGGTCTCGATCAATCATGTGACGTTGAACGAAAACGACATCGGCCCGTACCGAACTTTCTTAAAGCTCTCGCCGCCGCTCCGCACCGAGGACGACCGCCTCGCGTTGATCGAGGCTGTCGCTTCCGGATTGATCGACGTGATCATGTCCGACCACAATCCGCAGGATGTCGAGGTCAAGCGGCTGCCCTTTGCAGAAGCGGCTTCCGGCGCGATCGGCCTGCAGACCATGTTGCCGGCGGCGTTGCGGCTGATCCACAATGGCGAGATGGATTTCAAGACGCTGATCCGCGCGATGTCGACCCGCCCCGCCGAATTGTTGGGCCTGCCGGGCGGGACGCTGCGCGCCGGTTCGCCCGCCGACGTCATCGTGATCGACGCCGATACGCCGTGGGTGCTTGACCCCGCCGATCTCAAGTCGAAATGCAAGAACACGCCGTTCGACGAAGCGCGGTTCTCGGGCCGCGTCGCGCGCACCATCGTCGGCGGCCAGACGGTCTACGAGCATGTCTAAAGCGTTTTCAAGCGAAGTGGACACCGGTTCGCGTCAAGAAAACGAGTCAAAAAGAGCCGCTGCCGCGCGCGGGTCATCCGATCAAGGGAGGAACGGCGATGTCACCTGAAGCCTTGCTGCCCCTGGCGTTCATCCTCGGCTATCTCCTCGGCTCGATCCCGTTCGGGCTGGTCCTGACCAAGCTCGCCGGCACGACCGATCTGCGCTCGATCGGCTCCGGCAATATCGGCGCCACCAACGTACTGCGCACCGGGCACAAGGGCCTCGCCGCGGCAACGTTGCTGTGCGACATCTTGAAAGGCACGCTCGCGGTGGTAATCGCAGGCTATTTCGGCGGACCCAACGCCGCGATGCTGGCGGCGCTCGGCGCCTTTCTCGGCCACCTGTTCCCGGTCTGGCTCAAATTCAAGGGCGGCAAGGGCGTCGCGGTTTATATCGGCGTGCTGATCGGATTGTTCTGGCCGGCCGCCGTGGTGTTCTGCGTGTTATGGGCCGCCACCGCCGCGACCTCGCGCTACTCGTCGCTCTCGGCTTTGGTCGCAAGTTTTATCACGCCAATTTTCCTGTGGTGGTTCGGCCACCCCGCCCTCGCCTCGCTGTTCGCCGTGCTGACGCTGTTGTTGTTCTACATGCACCGCGAAAACATCAAACGGTTGCAGGCAGGCACCGAAGGCCGGATCGGGCAGAAGTAAGGGCTTCTCTGGTTGAAAAATGCGAACTATCGACGTCATGGCCCGGGCTCGTCCCGGCCATCCACGTTTTCGCATGCTTCAACAAAGACGTGGATGCCCGGCACAAGGCCGGGGCATGACGTTGAAAATCTCTCACCCGCGCTTCAACGCCTCTTCCACGAAACGTGCCGCGGCCAGCGCGCCGGCGTCGTCGCCAAACCGTGCGATCACCTGCGCGCCCACCGGTAATCCATCGACGACGATGGCAGGAACGTTGACGCACGGGACGCCCATCAGCGTCCAGAGCTGGTTGAAACGGGCATCGCCGGTGTAAGCCGTTCCCTTGGGGGCGGCGCCCGGCGCGGAGAACGTCAGCAACACGTCGACATCATCGAAGACACCATCCAAGGCGCCTCTGGCGCGGGTCGAGGTTCTGCGCGCCTCGTCGTAATCGGCCGGCAAGAGGCCAGATGTCTCGTCCATCTTGGCGCGCAACAGCGGCGGCATGACGTCGTATTGCGTCAGGTACTCCCAGGCGAGCGCCTGATGCGCCTCGAATTCCATCACGATCGATTGCGCCTGCCACGCCTGCGCGATGATCTCCGGCAGGGCGAGAGCGCGAACGGAAGCCCCGGCGCGTTCCGCCGCGACGCCCGCGATCCGCAGCGCCTCCGCGCTCGCATCTTCCGGCGCGCCGGCAAAATCCTGCGTCACGATCCCGATCCGCGGTGTCCGCATGGCGGCTTCCGGCAACAATTCCGGCCGGTTGGTGATGGCGGAAAGTCCGTGCGCCAGATCTTTGACGCCGGCGGCAAACAGCCCGACGGTGTCGAGCGTCCACGAATAACACTTCACACCGATCGTCGGCAGCATCCGGAACGACGGCTTGATCGCCGCCACGCCGCAATACGACGCCGGCCGGATCACCGAGCCCGCGGTCTGCGTTCCCAGCGCGAGCGGAATCATGCCGGCAGCGACCGCCGCGGCCGAGCCCGACGACGATCCGCCCGGCGTATGCGCGTGATTGTGCGGATTGACGGTGGCCGCCGGATCGCGCGAGGCGAACGCCGTGGTCGCGGTCTTGCCGACGACGCTCGCGCCCGCCTGCTTGAGCATCATCACCACCGACGCATCCGCGCGCGGCCGCCAATCCTTGTAGATCGCCGCGGCGCCCATTTCGGTCGGAAGGTCGCAAGTATCGATGATGTCCTTGATGCCCACGGTGATGCCGCGCAGCGGACCTTTATTTGCCGCGCGAACGCTCTCGGCACGACAGACGAAGGCACCGATGGCCTCGTCCTGCGCATCGATCGCCTCCAGCGACTGCCCGACCGCCGCCTCGGCAGAAAGATCACCGGCCTCGATACGGCGCTGAAGTTCGGCGAGCGAGATCATGGGCATTTTTTGTTGTCCTGTTTCGTGCGAAGATCAGGGGTGCTTTTAGGGGCCCGATCGGGATGGGGCAAGCGCATGAGAGCCGCCATGGCAAATCGAGTTGCCCACACTCTCCAGTTGATCCACACTGCCGCCCGGGGGCCAACGTGGACACTCGAACACCCAGCACGACACACCTCACCGACGAGCAGCGCATCGACTGGCTGCGGTTGATCCGTTCCGACAATGTCAAATAAATTAAAATTTTATTTAATTGGGCCGCGCACGTTTCGTTCGCTGGTCAATCATTGCGGCAGCGCGCGCGCTGCGCTGGCGCGGGTGCCGGATCTGGCGCGACGCGGCGGGGCGCAGCGGCCGGGGCGGATTTGCAGCGAGGACGATGCGCGCGCGGAATTGACCGCGAGCAAACGCCTTGGCGTCAGTCTCGTGGCCCCCGGCGAGGCCGGGTATCCGCCGCGGCTCGCCACGCTCGACGATGCGCCACCATTGCTCGGCGTGCGCGGTGCAATGGACGTGCTGATGCGGCCGATGATCGCCGTGGTCGGCTCGCGCAACGCCTCCGGCGCCGGGCTCAAATTCGCAGGCACGCTGGCGCGCGACCTCGGAGAAGCCGGTTTCGTCATCGTTTCAGGCCTGGCGCGCGGCATCGATCAGGCGGCGCATCGGACGAGCCTTGCGAGCGGCACCGTCGCGGTGCTCGCCGGCGGGCATGACAGGATCTATCCGCCCGAGCACGAAGACTTGCTGGCCGCGATCATCGACTCTGGCGGGTCGGCGATTTCCGAAATGCCGATCGGGCATGTGCCGCGTGCCCGCGATTTTCCACGGCGCAATCGGTTGATTTCGGGCACCGCGCTCGGCGTCGTCGTGGTCGAGGCCGCACTTCGCTCGGGATCGCTGATCACCGCGCGCATCGCCGCCGAACAGGGCCGCGAGGTGTTCGCCGTGCCGGGCTCGCCGCTCGATCCGCGAGCCGCCGGCACCAACGACCTGATCAAACAGGGCGCGACGCTGACCACCGAAGCATCCGACGTCATCAATGCGGTCGAGCCGATCATGGGTCGGCCGATCGAGCTGCGCGAACCGGACGACGAGCCGCCGGCCGATGAACCCGATGCCGACGATCGCGCGCGCATCGTCAACCTGCTCGGACCGAGCCCGATCCTGCTTGATGACCTGATCCGGATGGCTGCGGCGTCGCCCGCGATCGTGCGTACCGTGTTGCTCGAGCTTGAACTCGCCGGCCGGCTCGAACGCCACGGCGGCGGGTTGGTGTCACTGATTTAGCCGGCGACGCGATCGGTTGGCAGGTCATCAGACTCGTTGCGCCGATCGAACCGCGCGCGCGCGTCTTCGATCTCGGTTTGATGATTCCTGGCCCATTTGCCGAGCGCTTCCACCGGCTGCCACAAACCGCGCCCGAGGTCGGTCAGTTCATAATCGACCCGCGGCGGAATGGTCGGAAACACCGTTCGGGTGACCAGGCCATCCCGCTCCAGTCCACGCAACGTGAGCGTCAACATCCGCTGCGAGATGCCGCCGACCATGCGCTTGATCTCGTTGAAGCGGCGCGGGCCGTCGCCGAGCAGCATGATGATGAACACGCTCCATTTGTCGCCGACCCGCGCCAAGATCGACGCCACCCCGCGGCAATCGCCGTCATTGTGCGGATTGGGTGGCAGGACAGGCACTCTGGTGTGCTCCGGTTTCAAAAATGTGCCTCCTTGTGCGCCTCGCGGGCAGTCACTCATATAGTCTCAGTTACAAACCTATACCAAGGGTGACTCCAATGAAACTTCTGCATATCGACTCCAGCGTTCTCGGTTCCCACTCCGTCAGCCGCACAGTTTCCGCCGCCATCGCGGACCGTCTCCGCAAGGCGACACCAGATCTTCAGACCGTCTATCGCGATCTGGCTTCAACGCCGCTGGCGCATCTTTCGGGCTCGTACCTCGCCGCCGCGCAAGGGGCAACGCCCGAAGCCACCCTCCAGCAGGACCTCGCCGCCGGCCAAGCCGTGATGGAGGAGTTTTTGACCGCTGACATCGTGGTGCTCGGCGCGCCCATGTACAATTTCACGATTCCGAGCCAGCTCAAGGCCTGGATCGACCGCATCGTGGTAGCAGGCAAGACTTTCAAATACGGCGCGCATGGCGTGGAAGGGCTGGCCGGCAACAAGCGCGTGATCATCGCGATCTCACGCGGCGGATTCTACGGCGCCGACACGCCGGCGGCGGCGGGCGAATTTGTGGAAACCTATTTACGCTGGGTGTTCGGCTTTCTCGGGGTCACCAATCTGGAATTCATTTCCGCCGATGGAGTCCAGGTCGGGCCCGAACACCGCGAGAAGGCGCTGGTTGGCGCCCTGCAAGCTGCGACCAATCTCAAGGCGGCTTAAAAAGAGGGGCTTAAGAAGAATTAGGACCCGCGTGTCCGTCGCGGAAACAGGATGGATTTGAGTAGGAATCCGCTCTCAAATCCATCGCCCCAGTGGTAACGGCTCTCGCGTTATCGCTAGGATCGCCTACCGACACGCTCAATTCATTTTTCGTCCCGACGGACGGCGATCTCCCAGGTTAGGCGGCGCCGTCAACTCCGCCGTTTCCGCTTCCAACCGTGCCATGCGGAGGAGGTACGAAAGCGTACAAAGGTTCAGTTCATCGGAAAGCCGAAGCAATTGGCTCGTCATTTCCGAGATGTATTGCAATTTCTCGTCGGTCGTTCGCATCTCATGCGCTCCGCGAACCTCTGAAACAACCCAGCCAAGTCAAGCGATCTTCCTGACTGTCCCGTCGCGCTCTTGATGGAGATTGGCGCGCGCCACGGCATCGAAACGAGGTCCTTCACGCTCGATGACGGAAGGCACACCCGTTCGCTCGCTGAGATTCCGCAAGGTATCCTGGCTGACGTCGATCAGAGCGGCCATGGTCCAGGCGTCTTCGATCAGTGCAGGTAATCCGAGCGGGGCGACAGTGAAACCGGCCTCGTGAAAACGCGGCAACCACCACGTCTCCATAATCGCACTGATCTGGGAAATGCCTTCGGCGAGGCAAAATTCCTGAACCGCAGCCATCAATTGGAGATTGAGGTTACCATCGCGCCGGTCGCGAACGACAAAATACCGTGACCATTCCCAGATCAGCGGGTCTGAAGGAACCCCCCGGACATCAGCCAGATGAGGAAATACCTCACTCAGCATCGCCGGTTTGGTGGTGGGGTAAAGCCGGTGACCGCCGACCACCCGTCGTCCCTCAAGCGCCAGCAGATAAATCGTATCTTCGTTGTCGTAACTGTCGATTTCACGCTTGTCGGGCTTGCGCAGCGTCTCCCATCGCCGCTCATCGACGAAGATGTCGTGCCGAATGCGAAAGTGCTGTTCGAGAACGTCTTCGTAAAGATGACGGTTTGCGGCGGAAATAACGTGTATCATCCAAGCCCCCTGACCTTCGACGGTTCACGGAGACTTGTTTAAAAATCAGGGGATCGGATATTGGGATTTTTCCCAGTATGCCGCTGCTTGGAACATGACCCTAAAAAAGCGGGGATTTGTTTTCATCGCGACAAACGCGAAGCGTTTGCGCGCAGATCATGCTCAAACAAATGAGATCATGATGCGATTCAACTTAGATGCATGATCTCAGGGATTGATGATTTTGTTGCGAATCGCGATCGCGACCGTGTGCGTCCGATTGACCGCGCCGAGCTTGCGAGCTGCGTTTTCCAAATGTTGTTCCGCGGTTCGCTGGGCAATATACAAGATCTCGCCGATCTCCCAAGCTGACTTGCCTTGCGCTGCCCAAGCAACAACTTCCCGCTCCCGTTGCGTAAGCCGCGATGGCGAAGCGGTTGTGGGGTCGAGCAAGCGGCGAATCCGTTCAAACCCATACATCGCCATCAGATGCAGCGCGGGTTTGCTCCGGACGTTGAGATCAAGATCGACACCGCCGAGCGAAACTGCGGCTTCGTAGCCTGTGAACCCGTGAATCGGCACGATAAACCCGCGCATCATCCGAAAATCGGTGGCGCGGCGCATGACCTCTGCGGCGCCTCGCTCACGTTCTGCATCGTAAGGCGCTTCCGACCATTCAAACGGATGGATTGAGCTGCGGCAGTGACGGAGGACGGGATCGACGCGGTCGAAGTTGCTCTCGGTATAGAGCTTGAACCACTCGGCGGGCCAGCGTTTCGCCAACACCATCTGAGAGAATTTCTGCTCGGGGTTGGGCAGCCCGGTTACGATGATAGTTTCGAAGCCGAAGCGGCTAAACGCACGCTCAAGGGCGACCATCGCGGCTGGCACCTTGGCATGACCGTTTAGCTCTTCAATAAAATCCAGCGCATCCCGGCCATATTCTACGGCAGACATGGATCCCCCCCGGGTTTCCACCAATCAGGATTGAAAGACATTCTTGCGATCTTTTACAGCGTTTTTATAAAAGGCTCAGAAAGGAAAAAGACTGCGTTAGTCGCTTGGCCGTCACACAATTCTGGCGCCCACGCCCACCTACCGGAGGGCAGCAATCCACTCGCCCTCTATTATTTAAACGATTATCTAAATGGTCTTGCCCGAGTTGAGGTCATTTTGCTCATCTCGCTGAAGATTCGATGTGACCAAGCGAACGATCGGCTCATCCTTTATTTCCGCGCCAGTCAGTGCTTCGACGTATTCAATGACCTGAAGACGGTCTCGGTCGGAAGGCAGGTTCTGAAACGCCTTCAGAAGCCGCAGGCCCAAAAGCTCCGGAAGTCCTGCTTCAAATCCCGCCGGCATAGGCTTTCTCCCAGCAACGCATTAACCAACAATACGTCCTGAGGTAGGCCAATGAAAGCCTGTTAACGCCTGCTGGACTTTCTATTTTACCCAACGACCGCAACCGCCCAGCGGGGAATCCGCAACCGCCAAAGCCCCGGCTCTGCTTTCCGGCACGCCGCGACCGGCCCGGGCCGGCGTACCGATAACCCATCCCAAGCAAACAACTAAAAAGGGTATTTTACAACTTTTATGATAGTAAAGGGCGACCTCCTTGGTTCGCGTTCAACACCTGTCGATTTGACAGGGGCCTCCTCTGCACCCATGTTCGGAACGAAACGGCCGACGCGAGTCCCGCGGAACCGGCCTTTATTTTTTCCGTAAGCCATTGGAATGACATGAATATCGTCATTGTCGAGTTGCCGGCGAAAGCCAAGACGATCAACAAATATTTGGGCCCCTCCTATGAGGTCCTGGCCTCATTTGGCCATGTTCGCGACCTCCCGGCCAAGAACGGATCGGTCGATCCGGAGGCCAACTTCCAGATGATCTGGGAGGTCGATCCCAAAGCGGCTGGTCGGCTCAACGATATCGCCCGCGCGCTGAAGGGAGCCGACCGGCTGATCCTCGCAACCGACCCCGATCGCGAGGGCGAAGCGATCTCATGGCACGTGCTGGAGGTCTTGAAAGAAAAGCGCGCAATCAAGGACCATAAGATCGAGCGCGTGGTGTTCAACGCCATCACCAAGCAGGCGGTAACGGACGCGATGAAGAACCCGCGCCAGATCGATGGCGCACTGGTCGATGCCTATATGGCGCGCCGCGCGCTGGATTATCTGGTCGGGTTCACGCTCTCGCCGGTGCTGTGGCGCAAACTGCCGGGCGCGCGCTCTGCCGGGCGCGTGCAGTCGGTGGCGCTGCGGCTGGTATGCGACCGCGAACTGGAGATCGAAAAATTCGTCCCCCGCGAATACTGGTCGCTGGTCGCGACCTTGACGACGGCGCGCGGCGATGCGTTCGAGGCACGGCTGGTCGCCGCCGACGGCAAGAAGATCCAGCGGCTCGACATTGGCACCGGCGCGGAAGCCGAGGATTTCAGAGCGGCGATCGAGGCCGCCAATTTCACGGTGTCCACCGTTGAAGCCAGACCGGCGCGTCGCAACCCGCAAGCGCCGTTCACGACTTCGACTCTGCAACAAGAGGCCAGCCGCAAAATGGGCTTTGCGCCGGCCCACACGATGCGGATCGCGCAGCGGCTTTATGAAGGCATCGATATCGGCGGTGAGACTACCGGTCTCATTACCTATATGCGAACCGACGGCGTGCAGATCGACAATTCGGCGATCATCCAAGCGCGCCAGGTGATCGGCGAGGATTACGGCAAGGCCTATGTGCCGGAGGCTCCGCGCCAGTACCAGACCAAGGCCAAGAACGCGCAGGAAGCGCACGAAGCCATCCGCCCCACCGATTTGTCGCGCCGTCCGGCCGAGATGCGCGGGCGCCTCGATACCGATCAGGCCCGGCTTTATGAATTGATCTGGACCCGCACCATCGCCAGTCAGATGGAATCGGCCGAACTGGAACGCACCACCGTCGATATTGCAGCCAAGGCAGGCTCCCGCGTGCTGGAATTGCGCGCCACAGGCCAGGTGATCAAATTCGACGGGTTTCTGGCGCTCTATCAAGAAGGCCGCGACGACGGCGATGACGACGACGACTCCCGTCGCCTCCCCGCCATGAGCGAAGGCGAAGCGCTTAAGCGCAAGGAGCTGGCCGTCACCCAGCATTTCACCGAACCGCCGCCGCGCTTCTCCGAAGCCTCGCTGGTCAAACGCATGGAAGAGCTCGGCATCGGCCGTCCCTCGACCTACGCCTCGATTCTGCAGGTGCTGAAGGACCGTGGCTACGTCAGGCTCGACAAGAAGCGCCTGCATGGCGAGGACAAGGGCCGCGTCGTTGTCGCGTTCCTGGAAAACTTCTTTGCGCGCTACGTCGAATATGATTTCACCGCAGGCTTGGAAGAACAGCTCGACCGCATCTCCAACAACGAGATTTCCTGGCAGCAGGTGCTGAAGGATTTCTGGGGCGACTTCATCGGCGCGGTCAACGACATCAAGGATCTGCGAGTGACGCAGGTGCTCGATGCGCTCGACGACATGCTGGGGCCGCACATCTATGCGCCGCGCGAGGATGGCGGCGATCCCCGGCAATGCCCGACCTGCGGCACCGGCAAGCTCAACCTCAAGGCCGGTAAATTCGGCGCGTTCGTCGGCTGCACCAATTATCCGGAATGCCGCTACACCCGCCCCCTCGCCGCCGACAGCGAAGCCAGCGCCGATCGTATCCTCGGCAAGGATCCGGTCTCCGATCTCGACGTCGTGGTGAAGGCCGGTCGGTTCGGCCCCTACATCCAGCTCGGCGAGCCCAAGGACTACGCGGAAGGTGAAAAGCCGAAGCGTGCGGGCATTCCGAAGAACATGTCGCCTGGCGACATCGAGCTTGATCTGGCGTTGAAACTGTTGTCGCTGCCGCGGGAAATCGGCAAGCATCCGGAGACCGGCGAGCCGATCACGGCGGGGCTCGGCCGGTTCGGCCCGTTTGTGCGGCACGAGAAGACCTATGCCAGCCTCGAGGCCGGCGATGAAGTGTTCGACATCGGCCTCAACCGCGCGGTGACGCTGATCGCCGAAAAGATTGCAAAGGGACCGAGCGGCCGCCGTTTCGGCGCCGATCCCGGCAAGCCGCTCGGCGAGCATCCGACGCTTGGCGCAGTCGCGGTCAAGGGTGGGCGCTATGGCGCCTATGTCACCGCCGGTGGCGTCAACGCGACGATCCCCAGCGACAAGACCCAGGAAACCATCACGCTTGAGGAAGCCATCGCTTTGATCGACGAGCGCGTCGCCAAGGGCGGCGGCAAGCCGAAACGTGGAGCGAAGAAAGCCAAGCCGGCCAAGGCTGCAAAGCCGACCAAAGCCGATGCGGCTGCGCCGAAACCGGCAAAAAAAGCCGCGGCGAAAAAGGCCCCAGCCAAACCGAAATCGGACGCGACCAGCAAAGCGCGTGCGCCGGTGAAAGCCAAAACTTCGGCTTCCAAGACTTCGGCTGCCAAGACCGCAAAGCCCGCCAAGAAGAGCGCCGGCAAGGCTAGCGGGTAAGTGGCGAAACAGCGCGACCAGGTTTTTCCAGAGCGGGACGCCATCGTCGCCTTCATCCGCGCGCAGCCCGGAGAGGTTGGAACCCGCGAGATCGCCCGCGAGTTCGGTCTGAAGAACGCCGACCGCGCCGAGTTGAAACGCATCCTGCGCGAACTCGCTGACGAAGGGGCGATTGAAAAGCGCGGCAAAAAAATCAGCGAAACCGCCGCGCTGCCGGCAACGGTGATGGCCGACATCACGACGCGCGACGGCGATGGCGAATTGATCGCGACGCCCGCCGAATGGGACGAGGTGGAAAGCGGCGAAGCGCCCAAAATCCGCATCCATGTTCCGCGCCATCCGCAAGCAGGTACCGCAGCCGGTGTCGGCGACCGTGCGCTCTTGCGCATCGAAAAGCTGGAAGACAGCGAAGGCGCGCTCTATCGCGGGCGCGTCATCAAGGTCATCGATCACGCCAAAACCCGCGTGCTTGGAATCTTTCGCGCCCTGCCCAATGGCGGCGGCCGGCTGGTTCCGGTCGACAAGAAGCAGGCCGGCCGGGAATTGAACATCGCGAAGGCCGACAGCAACGGCGCCGAGGATGGCGATCTCGTCAGCGTCGATCTGGTGCGCTCGCGCGGGTTCGGTCTTCCCTCCGGCAAGGTCAAGGAGCGGCTCGGCTCGCTCGCGTCCGAGAAAGCGGTCAGCCTGATCGCCATTCATGCCCACGAAATTCCGCAAGCCTTCTCGCCGGCCGCTTCGCGCGAAGCCGAAGAGGCTAAGCCCGCGACGCTTGCCGGCCGCGAGGATTGGCGCGACGTGCCGCTGGTGACGATCGATCCGCCCGATGCCAAGGACCATGACGACGCGGTACATGCGCAAGCGGATCCTGATCCGAACAACAAAGGCGGCTACATCGTCGATGTCGCGATCGCCGACGTCGCGTTCTATGTCCGGCCAGGCTCCGCGCTCGACCGCGACGCGCTGGCCCGCGGCAATTCGGTGTATTTCCCGGACCGCGTGGTGCCGATGCTGCCCGAGCGCATCTCCAACGATCTCTGTTCGCTGGTTCCGGGCGAGCCGCGTGGCGCGCTCGCGGTGCGGATGGTGATCGGCAATGACGGCCGCAAGCGCTCGCACAGCTTTCATCGCATTCTGATGCGCTCGGCCGCCAAACTCAATTACGCGCAAGCGCAAGCCGCGATCGACGGCCGCCCCGACGACACCACAGGCCCCCTGCTCGAGCCGATCCTCAAGCCGCTTTACGACGCCTACGTCATCGTGAAGCGCGCGCGCGACGAGCGCGACCCGCTCGATCTCGACATTCCCGAACGCAAGATCCTGCTCAAACCCGACGGCACGGTGGATCGCGTGATCGTCCCTGAACGCCTCGACGCGCATAAACTGATCGAGGAGTTCATGATCCTCGCCAATGTCGCTGCGGCCGAAATGCTTGAAAAGAAGGCGCTACCGCTGATCTACCGGGTGCACGATGAACCGACGCTCGAAAAGGTTCATGCCTTGCAGGAATTTCTCAAGACGCTCGATCTGCCGTTCGCAAAAAGCGGCGCGTTACGCCCAGCGCTGTTTAACCGTGTGCTGGCACAGGTCAAAGGGCACGATTCCGAACCGCTGGTGAATGAGGTGGTGCTGCGCTCGCAAGCCCAGGCGGAATACGCCGCCGAGAATTACGGTCATTTCGGCCTCAACCTGCGACGTTACGCGCATTTCACCTCGCCGATCCGCCGTTATGCCGATCTCGTCGTGCACCGCGCATTGATCCGCGGCTTGGGTCTTGGCGAAGGCGCGTTGCCGGAGACGGAGACGCCGGAAAGCCTGAGCGAGGTCGCCGCGCAAATTTCTGTCACCGAGCGCCGTGCCATGAAGGCGGAGCGCGAAACCGCCGACCGCCTGATCGCGCATTTCCTCGCCGACCGCATCGGGGCAACGTTTCAAGGTCGCATCTCCGGCGTCACCCGCGCCGGATTGTTCGTCAAACTCAGCGATACCGGCGCCGACGGCCTGATCCCGATACGCACGCTCGGCTCGGAATATTTCAATTACGACGAGGCGCGCCACGCGCTGGTCGGCTCGCGCAGCGGTGCCATGCACCGGCTCGGTGACGTGGTCGACGTGCGTCTGGTAGAAGCGGCTCCCGTCGCCGGCGCGTTGCGGTTCGAACTATTGTCGGAAGGCCACGTTACCCCGCGCGGCAGAAAACGCGAACCCACACGCGATTTTTCCAGGCCGCAAGCGAAAGCGCATCCGGGCCGCAGCCCCGGTAAGAAAGATCGCAGGCCGGGTAAAGCCAAAGGCAAGTCCGGTAAATCGAAGAAGGGCAAGTGAGGAAGGGCAAGTCATGACAGGACAAGGCTCGAAAGGGATAGATGCCGCGACTGTACACACAAAGGTGCGGTCAGCGGATTCGGCGCAGGCCGCCAAGCGCGACGTGTGGACCGCCTTGAAGCGTGGTCTGCGTGGCCGTTGCCCCCGCTGCGGCGAAGGCAAACTGTTTCGCGCCTTCCTGAAGGTCGCCGATCATTGTTCGGTGTGCGGGCAAGACTTCACGCCGCACCGCGCCGACGATCTTCCGGCCTATCTCGTGATCGTCATCGTCGGCCACATCGTGGTGCCGATGATTTTGTGGATCGAGACGGATTACTCGCCGTCCGTGCCGCTGCAGCTTTCGATCTATTTGCCGTTCACGCTGGTTGCCTCCTTGTTGTTGCTGCAGCCGGTCAAGGGCGCCGTGGTCGGGGTGCAATGGGCGTTGCGCATGCATGGATTTGACGCACAGAATCCGGAAAAATAAATCAGACGATCTCACCAGCAGGAAGTGACGGGCGGCAGACGTAATGAGCGAGACTGCGACAATAGAAAAAGAAGCCGATCATCACCCCTATCGCCGTCCGGTCGATGCCGCCACGCTCATCCTGGTCGATCGCACCGCCGCCACGCCAAAAGTTCTGGTCGGCAAGCGCCACGACAAGGTCGTGTTCATGCCCGGAAAATTCGTCTTCCCCGGCGGTCGCGTCGAAAAGACAGACCATCGCGTTCCGGTGGCAGCACCGCTTCCGAAGGCGCTTGAAACCAATCTCTTGAAGGGAAGCCCGAAGATCACGGCCGCCCGCGCCCGCTCGCTCGCGGTCGCCGCGATCCGCGAAGCCTGCGAAGAAACCGGCCTGTGTCTTGGACGCAAGGCCAACGGCGCGGTGCCGACACTCGACGGGCCTTGGAAACCTTTTACCGAAGCTGGCCTTTTGCCTGACCCCTCCGGGCTGTTTTTGATCGCCCGCGCGATCACCCCACCTGGACGCGTGCGGCGCTTCGATACCCGATTTTTCACGGCCGATGCCTCGACCATCGCCCATCGCGTCGAGGGCGTGATCCACGCAGATGCCGAACTGGTGGAACTGGTCTGGGTCGAGCTCGGATCGAAGCCGCTTGCCGATCTGCACAACATGACCAGAAATGTTCTGAGCGAACTCGAAAAACGTCTCGCCGGCGCCCCCTTGAACCACGAAGCGGCGGTGCCTTTCTTCCATTTCTACGGCGGCAAGATGCAGAGGGACGTGCTGGGGGCTTGAACACACGAGATCGTCATTCCGGTGGCAAAAACCGGTTCCTCGACGGTTAATCGCGCAAATCAACCCCGATTTCACCGCGAAAACCTTGACTTTGGGCCATCAGAGGCTAGGTTGCGCGGCAAATACGCCCCCGATGGGCCGGCGTCCGATTTCTTTACATTTGAGGTTTGTGAACATGGCCAAAGCGGTCACCATCAAGGTCAAGCTCGTTTCCTCGGCGGATACCGGCTTTTATTACGTCGCCAAGAAGAATTCACGCACCATGACCGACAAGCTCGTGAAGAAGAAGTACGACCCGGTCGCGCGCAAGCACGTCGAATTCCGCGAGTCCAAGATCAAGTAAGGCTGATCCAAGCTTTACGGTGCATTTGAACGGGGCCTTGCGGCCCCGTTTTTATTTGACCGCGCGGTACATCCACCGAGGCAACATCGTCCGGACTACGCCGCGGCCGCCACCACGCGATTGCGGCCGTCGTGCTTGGCGCGGTAGAGCGCGGTGTCGGCACGCTTGAGCACGTCCGCAACGGCTTCGCCCTTGAGTTCCAGGGTCGATAACCCGATCGAGATCGTGACCTCGATTCGTTTGGTGCCCTTGTTGACCGCGAAGGGCTCGCCGGCGATCGAGCGCCGAAGCCGTTCTGCGACCATACCCGCGACATGCAGATCGGTCTCCGGCATGACGATCACGAATTCCTCGCCGCCATATCGGCAAGCCAGATCGATGCCGCGGATCGACTTGCGGACCCGGACGGCGAATTCGCGCAATACGTCGTCGCCGGCATCGTGGCCATAATTGTCGTTGATCGATTTGAAATAATCGATGTCGAGGATCATCAGCGCCAGCGGTTTACCACGGGTCGAGGCCTGCTCGGCCAGCGTTGCGAGGTGGCTCTCCATATATCGGCGATTGTGCAGGCCGGTGAGCGCGTCGGTGATCGCCATCTCGATAGAATTTTGTACGTTGTCGCGCAAATGGTCGGTGTAGCGCCGTTTGCGAATTTGCGTGCGTGCGCGGGCCAGCAACTCGTTCTTGTCGACCGGCCGCAGCAAATAGTCATTGACGCCGATCTCAAGGCCGCGGAGCAGCCGCGCATTGTTGTCGGCGTCGGCGATGGCCAGAATGGGGACGGCCCTCGTCCGCTCCAGCGAGCGCGCCTGGCTGCACAGCCGCAAGCCATCGAAATTTTCGAGGCCGAGTGAGACGATCAGAAGATCGTAATTGCCGTCGGCGGCGTGAAACAGCGCTTCCGCCGGGTTGGCTTCGACGTCGACGGTATGCTCGGTGCTCAGCACCGGCGCCAGCCGCTCATAGGACGAGGGCCGGTCGTCGACCAGCAGGACGCGCCCGCCCTTCCCGGTGTCGGCCACCGCACTGCGCTCCGGCGCCTGCACGCCGATCTCGAGCGAGGTGATGGCGCGCATGCGCAGTTCATCGGTCATCATCTTCAGCCGGGTCAGCGAGCGCACGCGCGCGATCAGCACAACGTCCGACACCGGTTTGGTCAGGAAATCGTCGGCGCCGGCCTCGAGGCCACGCACCCGATCGGACGGGCTGTCCAGCGCCGTCACGATCACCACGGGAATGAAATGCGTTGCCGGGTTAGACTTCAGGCGGCGGCAAACCTCGAAGCCGTCCATATCGGGCATCATGATGTCGAGCAGGATGATGTCGCATTCGGCGCGTGCGCAGATCGCCAGCGCCTCGGTGCCGTTGGACGCGGTGAGGACGTCGAAATACTCCGCCGAAAGCCGAGCTTCCAACAGCTTGACGTTGGCGGGAACGTCATCGACGACCAGAATACGCGCTGACATCAAAAAATCTCCTTACCCAATAAATCGTCGAACCGTTTCAATAAACTTACCAACCGAGATCGGTTTGGAGAGATAGGCTTCGCAGCCGCCCTCGCGGATGCGCTCCTCGTCGCCCTTCATCGCAAACGCGGTGACGGCGACCACCGGAATCGTGCGCAACTCCGGATCGTCCTTGATCCAGCGAGTTACTTCGAGGCCAGACACCTGGGGAAGCTGAATATCCATCAGGATGAGATCTGGACGAAGCTTGCGAACGAGATCAAGCGCCTCGAAACCGTTGCTGGTACCGGAGGTCTGATAGCCGTGAGCTTCCAGCAGATCGCGAAAGAGCTTCATATTGAGCTCGTTGTCCTCCACGATCAGGACGGTTTTTGCCATCCCGCCCCTCCATTCCCAGGAGACAGACCCGGTAAGCGGTGCATTGGGCACCGCCGGGCGTGTCAAAAAGTGAATTCAAACTAGCGCCAGATTCGCTCTAACCCGTTAAGGTCGCGGGCTGCCTTTATGCAAAGTGGATTCCACTTGCTTGAACACATTCCGCAAACTCGGGCATGATGGTTTTAAAATAGAGACCATAAGTTACGGAAAGGCAAATACGTCCGTTGAAAAAGCCTGCTCAAAATCCCAGAGAAGTAGCTGAAATCGTTGCGATTCAGGCACTTTCCTTCATCGCCGGAGACCCCGAGCGGCTGGGGTCGTTCCTGGCCGAAAGCGGGATCGGTCCGGAGACCTTGCGGACGGCGGCGGCCGACCCGCACTTCCTCGGCAGCGTGCTGGATTTCATTCTTCGCGACGACGCAACCGTGAAGGCGTTCGCGGAGGTCTCGCAGCTTCATCCCACCAACATCGCCGCGGCTCGCCAAGTGCTCGGCGACCCGGATTGGGAGCGCGACGTGCCGTGACATCAACCGCGCCTGAGTTCGCCGGGCCGACCTGCTTTTGCCGGGATTGCCTTTCCGACGGTCCTGGCGATCTTAAGCTCCCGGCGCGACGATGCGGCGAATGTGGTTCCCCTCGCCTGATGTGTCACCCGGCGTTGGCCTCGCTCACGCTCGCCCACATCGATTGCGACGCATTCTACGCGACCGTCGAGAAGCGCGACAATCCGGAACTCGCCGACAGGCCCGTGATCATCGGCGGCGGCAAACGCGGCGTGGTTTCCGCGGCGTGCTACATCGCGCGGACGTTTGGCGTGCGCTCCGCGATGCCGATGTTCAAGGCGTTGGCGTTGTGCCCGTCCGCGGCCGTGATCCGGCCCGACATCGCGAAATATGTCAGGGTCGGACGCGAGGTGCGCCACGCCATGCAGGCGCTGACCCCGTTGGTCGAACCGTTGTCGATCGACGAGGCGTTTTTGGATCTGGCCGGGACCGAGCGCGTTCACGGCATGATCCCTGCGAAAGTGCTGGCGCGCTTCGCCCGCGAGGTCGAGCGCGACATCGGGATCACGGTATCGGTCGGACTGTCCTGCAACAAATTCCTCGCCAAGATTGCATCCGACATGGACAAGCCGCGCGGCTTTGCCGCGCTCGATCAAATCGAGGCCCGTGCGATGCTGGCGGACAAGCCGGTCGGATTCATTTTCGGCGTTGGACCCGCGACCCAGGAGCGGCTATCGCAGCGCGGCTTTCGCACCATCGCCGATCTGCAACGCGCCGACGAAATCGAACTGATGAAGCAATTCGCGGCCGAGGGCCGCAGGTTATGGCGGTTGGCGCACGGCATCGACGATCGCCGCGTGGTGCCCGATCGCGGTGCCAAGACCATCTCCAGCGAGACCACCTTCGAGACCGACATCCGCGATTTTGCCAGCCTTGAAAAGACGCTGTGGCGGCTGTCGGAGAAAGTCTCGTCTCGCCTCAAGACCGGCGATCTCGCCGGCGTGACCATTACGTTGAAACTGAAAACCGCCGATTTCAGGCAACGGACCCGCTCGCAATCGATTCACGCCCCGACGCAGTTGGCGACGAAAATCTTCGCGGTGTCCCGCGAAATGCTGGCGAAGGAAATCGACGGTACCGCTTTCCGTCTGATGGGGACCGGCGTCAGCGCGCTCCGTCCGGGCTCGCAGGCCGACGACACCGACATGCTCGACCGCCGTTCCGCCCACGCCGAACGCGCCATCGACGGTTTGCGCAAGAAATTCGGCCACGCCGCCGTAATCAGGGGTATCGCCTATGACGGCCCGGAAAAAGCCGAGTGATGCCGGAGCCTCTATCGCCGTCGTTGCGAGCGAGACGAACCGCGCGCCGTCACTTACACGGCTTGGAATCCTTGACGTCGAATTTCCCCATCGCGCCGGAAACCACGAAGTCATTGTAGTCGAGCACCAGCGCCCGCGAGACGCCGTTTTCGAACAGCTCGAACGACATCGCATAGATCGGAGTCTGTTCGCCGTCCTTGGCTTTGGTGTCGCGATCGTAATAGCTCACCGTGACCGGCCACCGCGTCAGCGATTTCATCACCTCGTTCGAGGTGGAAGGATCAGGCGAAGCGATGGTCCGATCGCCTGATATCGGCTGCCCGATCACCGAAAGCGTGTTGTAGAGCTTTTCGCCGTTGTCCGATCCGTCGTAGACCATCAGCTCCAGCACGGATTTTCCCTCGCGCGCCGCCGCGACGATGCGCTGGATCTGTTCGGTCGGAAAAACCGCGCTGCCGTCGATCGTAAACGTTTTGTTTTCCGGTTGTTTCAATTTAACCGTGATGTGATCACCGGTCCGCTCGGCGACGCCGTCGACCGGACTCGCATCGGCATCGTTCATCCGCGCATCGATCTTGAAACGATAGCTCTTGCCTGCGCCGTCCTCCCAGGAACTCGAGCGCAGGTCGCTCAGCGTCACCTTGCCCTCACCGCTGTCCAGCTCCGAGACCTGCCTGAATTCCGAGGTATAGCCTTCGCACACGTTGCCGGAAAAATTATAGAGGATGCGCCCACGCGCGCCGTTGATCGAGTTGGAGCCGCGCGACTTCACCAGACTGAGCTCGTAAAGCGCCTGATGGGACAGAAACGGACCGCTAGCCGCCGCACCGGCCCTGCCCTCGGCAAAGCCCGACGCAACAGCGACGGCGGCAATCGTCAACATCAGCGGTCTGACTTTACGCGGCGAAATCCGAAACGAGCGAGCCATGGCTTTTCTCTTTCATCGACCTGGGATGGTTACAATAATGACGGTTCTATTGCGCCGCAACTAGGGCCGCTTCACGAAAAAGGTACGAATTGCCGACGCCGCAACCGCGGTTGATTCGCCGCTCGCTTGCATGTGGCCACGCGATGCGCGAAACAATGCAGACCTGATCGAACATGGATCGGGTGAGATTCCAATCAAACGGGGACGAAACATGGCCGGTACGATCGAGCAGAAATTGGCAGCGCAGGGCGTGGTCCTGCATGAGCCCGCAAGTCCGGTGGCGAATTACGTCGGTTTTGTGCGAACCGGAAATCTGCTGTTCGTTTCAGGCCAGGTTTGCGTCGATCCGGAAGGCAAGCTGATTGCCAAAGGCAAGCTCGGCGCCGGCGTCACCGTCGAGCAAGGCAATGCCGCGGCGCGCGGCTGCGCCATCAATCTTTTGGCGCAAATCAAGGCCGCGCTCGGCGACCTCGACAAAGTGGTCCGCGTGGTGCGGCTCGGCGGCTTCGTCAACTCAGCGCCGGACTTTCTCGACGGACCCAAGGTATTGAACGGCGCTTCCGACTTGATGGTCGCAGCCTTCGGCGACAAGGGCCGCCACGCCCGCACCACCGTCGGCGTCGCCTCACTTCCCGCCGATGCGGCAGTCGAAGTCGAGGGCGTGTTCGAGGTCTCGTAAACAGAGGCGCCCATGCGCGCACCCGAATGGCTGATGGCGCGGCCGGTGGCCCATCGCGGGCTGCACGACCGCACGCGCGGCATCATCGAAAACATGCCCGGCGCGTTTGCGGCGGCGATCGATGCGAATTTCAGCATTGAATGCGATTTGCAACTCACCGCCGATGGCGAGGCAATGGTGCATCATGACGACGCGCTGGGCCGCCTCACCGAGGGAGGCGGCGCCTTGCTCGCCATGAACTCGGCCGAGCTCAAGGCGGTCAGGTTCAAGGACACGGCAGAGCGGATGATGTCGCTCGGCGATCTCTGCACTCTCGTTAAAGGCCGCGTGCCGCTCGTGATCGAGGTGAAGAGCCATTTTGACGGCGACCGCAAACTCGTGGCGCGGATGGCGCAGGTTCTCGGCCCCTATTCCGGCCCGGTGGCCGTGATGTCGTTCGACCCCGATCAGGTGCTGGCGTTGCGGGAGAACATGCCGAGATTTCCCCGCGGCATCATTGCCCAGCGCAGCTACGACGAAGCCGACTGGCCGGAAGCGACGCCCGCGCAGCGCCGCGGCATGCTGCATCTGCGCCACGCGTTCCGCACAGGGCCGCATTTCGTCGCTTATTGGGTCGATCAATTGCCGGCGCCCGCGCCCTGGATCGCGCGCCACATCTTCGGCTTGCCGTTGCTGACCTGGACCGTGCGCACGGCAGAACAGCGCGAACGGGCGGCCCGCTACGCCGATCAGATGATCTTTGAAGGCTTTCGGCCGGGAACCTAGCGCCCTTGAAAGCCCGGCCACAATGCACGATCTTTGGGAGCGGTCACCATGTGCGATGGTTGATCGTAACGCGTGGCCGGTCCTAAACCCTCGATGGATATACCCGAAATATCGCTGGAAGCGGTGTCCTCTGTCAGCCAGATCCCGGCTGAGGAGTGGGACGCCTGCGCCAACCCGGCTGGCCTCGGCACAATGGCCTCATCCAGCATCGCAGGCGACTCCCGCGTTAGCTCCACCTCTCCCTACAACCCCTTCGTTTCCCACGCTTTTTTCTCGGCACTTGAAGCCTCCGAATCGGCCTGTGCGCGAACCGGCTGGGGACCGCGCCACCTCGTGGCGAGGCTCGACGATTCGATCGTCGGCATCGTGCCGTGTTATTTGAAATCGCATTCGCAGGGCGAATACGTGTTCGACCGCGGCTGGGCGGATGCCTATGAGCGCGCGGGCGGACGCTATTATCCGAAACTGCAGGCCTCGGTTCCCTTTACGCCCGCCACCGGATCCAGGCTCCTGATCCGGGATGACGTCGATCATGACCGTGTCCGCACCGCGCTCGCGAGCGGACTCGTGGCGCTGTGCGCCGCCACCAAGGCTTCATCGGTTCACGTGACGTTTACCCGCGAAGCCGAATGGAAATACCTGGCGAGTTGCGGGTTCCTTCAACGCAACGATCAGCAGTTTCACTGGCACAACCAGGGTTACGGCTCGTTCGACGACTTCCTCGCCACCCTCAACTCGCGCCACCGCAAGGCGATCAAGCGCGAACGTCGCGAGGCGCTGGCCAACGCCATCACCATTCACCCGCTCACCGGCAGCGACATCACCGAAGACGCATGGGACGCCTTCTTCGATTTCTATATGGAAACCGGCTCGCGCAAATGGGGCCGCCCCTATCTCACGCGGTCGTTTTTTTCCCTGATCGGTGAGAGCATGGCCAAGGACGTGCTGCTGGTGATGGCCAAGCGCCAGGGTCGCTGGATCGCCGGCGCCATCAATTTCATCGGCTCCGAGACGTTGTTCGGCCGCAACTGGGGCGCGATCGAACATCATCCGTTTCTGCATTTCGAAGTCTGCTACTATCAGGCAATCGATTTTGCGATTGGGCGCGGCCTGAAAACCGTCGAAGCCGGCGCACAAGGCGAGCACAAGATCGCGCGCGGCTATCTGCCGCAAACCACCTATTCCGCGCACTACATCGCCGACCCCGGTTTGCGCCGCGCGATCTCGGACTATCTCCGGCACGAACGCGCCTATGTGGCCGAGGCCGCGCGCGAGCTCACCGAGGCCGGCCCCTTTCGCAAAACAGATCAGGATCAGGAGCCAGAATGACCGCGTATGACCCCAACAACCCGTTCGCCAAGATCCTTCGCGGCGAATTCCCCTGCTACAAGGTGTACGAGGACGACCATGTGCTGGCGTTCCTCGACATCATGCCGCGCTGCCCCGGTCATACGCTGGTGATTCCGAAAGCGCCCGCGCGCAACATCCTCGATATTACGCAGGAGGATTTCGCCCATGTCGCCCGCGGCGCGCACAAAATAGCCCGCGCGGCGATGGCGGCTTTCAACGCCGACGGCATCACCCTGCAGCAATTCAACGAACCCGCCGGCGGCCAGGTGGTGTTTCATCTGCATATGCACGTGATGCCGCGCCACGAAGGCATTGCGCTGTTGCCGCCGGCGAGCCGCAAGGAAGACGTGAGGGTGCTGGAAGAGAATGCGGTGAAGCTGATGGCGGCGCTGAAGTAGCTGGTAGGGCGAACGAGCGAAGTGAGATCTGGATCTTCAACACCGACGCCGAATTTCGCGTCGCGCATTCCCGCTATTCGCTCATTTCGGCTCGAACCGGAGCCTTCAGCCTTTGTTTTTCCGTTCCACTCGTCGATGACCGCATCGAGCGTCGTTGTCCGATATCCCTTGAAATTCTGGGCAAGGGCCAGATCAGCCCGCATGGCTCTCACCCCTCCTCGGAATCCTCAGCCTTTCCCGCCGCCAGCGGCGAGAACTCGCAACGGTCGGGCTTGAGGTCGATCAGCGGGGTCTCGTCGAGGCAATCGAGGCCGCGGACCAGAACCGTGGCCCCCTCAATGCCGACCAGCTTGACGATCGAGGTGCCGATCGGGTTCGGCCGCACCGGGGAGCGCAGCGAGAATGCGCCACGCGTGGATTTGTTGTTCTTCGGGCTTTGCAGCACGAGA
Organism: uncultured Alphaproteobacteria bacterium; assembly: GCA_963814615.1. Lineage (GTDB taxonomy): Bacteria > Pseudomonadota > Alphaproteobacteria > Rhizobiales > Xanthobacteraceae > Bradyrhizobium. The sequence continues at coordinate 743,074 of CAWFDN010000003.1, forward strand.
TCGCGGCGCGAGTGATGCAGCCAGTAGATCACTTCGAGATGGCTGTAGAAATCGACGCCCTTGAGCGCCGGAACCCAGGGTTCGAAAATCTCGATCCGACAGACCGGACCGTCGTGACGCCCCTGCCGCGGGGTGTCGAGACGCGAGGTCCACGGCGTGCGGATGCGGCCGATGAAGACCAAGCCGGCATCGCGCGGCGGGGGCATCTCGACCGCGAGTTCGCCTTCGCGGATCTCACTCTCCTGAACCATCACGACCTCAAGTCAGCCCCTCAGCTATTACCCGAGCCACCATTTGCCAGCAAGCATCAGGAGTTCGCCGCACACCACGCCGGCGAAAATCGACCGCCGCGCCGCGATGAAGCTGACGAAACCACCGGCCACGGCGGTGTAACGCAGCCAGTCCGGCACGCTGGCCAGCGCCCCGGGCGGGTGCAGCAGGATTTGCGCGATCACGCCGGCGAGGATCGCGGTTGCCACCGCCCTCACCCACACCAGGAGTTCGGAACCCTCGTCGACGCCGCCGCCGAACAGAAGTCCGAGCATGCGCCAGATCTCGTTGGGCAGGAAACCCGCGATCAGCAGCACCAGCAGCGCATGCCAGTCGCCAAAGAAATGGGCGAGCCAATCGCTCATTGGCGCCTCCGCCACCAGTGAACGCCATAGGCGATGGTGCCGGCCGACACGCCGCTGATCAGGATATCAACGCCGGTATGAAACATTGCTACGAGCGGAAACAGCGCCAGTCCCAATCCCAGCGCCAGGATGTCGGCGAGCTGCCGGCAGTTGCGGGCGGTGGAGAGCAGAAAGGCCAGCGGCGTCAACATCAAGATCGCCGCCGCGAACAGTTCCGGCAGATTGGCCGCGAGCCCGTAGCCGACCGTGGTCGCGACCAAGCAAACCGAGACGAGACCCGCGCCAAGCCCATGGGTGAAAGCGATACGACGCCCGCGCGGCACCTGCGGCAGCAGGCGAAAGCATTCGACCCACAAGGTGATCGCGATCAAATGCGTCACCAGCACGAGATGACGCCGCTTGGTCTGCGGCGCGCGCATCATCGGCAACACCGAGACCACCATCGGAAACAGCCGGATGGCGCTCACGGTCACGGCAATGGCGGCCTGCACCACGGTAGCGCCGGAACCCAGCGTCGAAATCAGAATGATTTGCGCCGGACCGGCCCAAACGAAAAGCGTACTCGCGAGCGCCCATCCCAGGCTGAAATGGCTGTCATGCGCGAGCGCGCCGATGCCGAGATAGGTCGCAAACAGAACCAGCGTGAGAACGGTCGAGGCGACCGACCGCACTCCCCACACGAACGCTCGCAGGGAAGTTTTCCATTTAGGAGAGTCGAGAGGAGGAAGGGTCAAGGATAACCGAGACAAATGAGTCGTGTCGCGCATAACGCTGGCGAAACAAGCCAACGTCAAGCGAACGGCGCGTCAAGGCTGGCATGCACCAACCCGCCCCTTGACGTCAGTCAGCCCCGGACGTTCCTGTTTCGCAACACCAGACACGCACCGCCGGCGCGGCGGATGCGGTTGCAGAGATCGTCGGCGGCGGGGCGCGTGTCGGCGCCGATCCGTACCTGATAGAACGTGCGGGTGCCCCGGCTGCGGAACATCGAGCCGAGCAGGCTCGGGTCCTGATCGCCGATGACGGCGCTCAAGCGCTTCATCGCGCGCGCGTACATCGCCAGTGCCGCATCGCGATTGAAACCGGCGGCGAGCTGCACGCCCCACAGTCGGTCAGCGCCGAGCTTCACATGCTGTTCAAGCTGGGTGACGAAAGGATTGGGCGCGCGTTTGAGCAACGCCATCAACTCGCGGCAACCCAGATTCGGCGTGTGGTCGGGCATCCTGCCATTGTTGCCCGATGCGGCCCAGTCATCGACCGTGGTGCCGGTAATCGCGGCCACGTAATGGCGCGTTTCCTGCGGCATGTTGCCGGTGCCGGCGAGCCATTCCTGCACCCGGCGCGGTCCGGCATTGTAGGCCGCCGCCGCAAGTCCGAGATTGCCGAATTGGCTGCGTAACTCGCTTAAAAACTCGGCGGATTTTGGCAGCGCCTGCACCGGATCGAAGGGATCGAGCAGCCGGCGCTCGCTCGCGGTCCCCGGCATGAACTGTGCGATCCCCTGCGCACGCTGGCCGCTACGCGTCACGGGTCCAATCGCATCGGAGTGAAAGCGGCTTTCCTGCCAGATCACGCGGGCGAAAAACTCCAGCGGCAACTCGTTCGCCCTCGCCGCCAATTCGATCATCAGGCAGATCGCTTCGCGGGTGTCGGTGTCGGGCGCATTCTCGGTCGGCTGTTGCGGTTCGCTTTTGTTCTCGTCCTTGTTGTTGTCCCTATCGCTATCCTTGGGCGTGGCGAGTTCTTCGTCGCTCGGCTTTGCGGTACCAACAGCCGCAGGCGTTACGTCCTCCGCAATCGCCCGCGCCGGCAAGCACAGCGTCACGACCGCGACGCAAAGCGCCGCCCGCAGACCGGTTGCCGTTCGCCTCGTCATCCCCTGGTTCCCGCTCGCCTGCTTGACACGCGCACAAGACCGTCTAGCTATTCTCTCAAGAATGATGGCGCGCGCATGGGAGCGCAAGACATGACCGCAGCAGCGCTTGATGACCAACTTGGATTCGCGCCCGACGACGACGTGCCGATCCCCTATATGGCGCGCACCCGCGAATATTATGCCGCGATCGGCTACACCACGCCCTATCGCTGGGCGCATTATGTCGATGCGCCGTTCCACACTTTGCGAAAGCCGCTAGGTCAATCCCGCATCACGCTTATCACCACCGCGGCGCCGTTCGACCCCGCCAAGGGCGATCAAGGCCCGGGCGCCAAATACAATGGCGGCGCCAAATTCTTCGAGGTCTATGACGGCGACACCTCGAAGACGCATGATGTGCGGATTTCCCACATCGCCTACGATCGCGTACACACCTCGGCCGAGGACAGCGGCACCTGGTTTCCGCTGCCGCAGTTGCAGCGGCTCGCGCGCGAGGGGCGGATCGGAGAGATCGGCATGCGCTTCTTCGGGGCTCCGACCAACCGCAGCCATCGCGTCACCATCGAGACCGACGCCCCGGAAATTCTCGCGCGATGCCGCGAGGACAAAGTCGATGCCGCGGTGCTGGTGCCGAATTGCCCGGTGTGCCACCAGACCGTCAGCCTGGTCGCGCGTCATCTGGAGGCCAACGGCATTGCCACGGTCGTGATGGGTTGTGCCAAGGACATCGTCGAGCACGCCGCAGTCCCGCGATTGCTGTTCTCTGATTTTCCGCTGGGCAACTCGGCAGGCAAGCCGCACGATCCCAAGTCCCAAGGCTTCACGCTTGAACTTGCGTTGCGCCTGCTGGAGACCGCACCCGGGCCACAAACCACCGTGCAATCGCCGCTGCGCTGGAGCGCGGACGCCTCCTGGAAGCGCGACTACAACAATGTCACGCTTCTAAGCGCCGGGGAGCTGGCGCGGCGGCGGCGGGAATTCGATGCGCAAAAGAAAATCGCGCGCGGGTTGCGCGAGAGCGCGGCGTAACCCGATTCCGGGTCCGATCGCCCGCGGGCGGTTTATCATAAGAACAGCGGCGTAATCGCCTACAACGGGCGGGAATCGACGATGCGTTATTCCGCGGTTTCCATGTAGGGCCACGCAAGCAGCCGCGGATTCCTCCGCGGCCTTTTGCCTGTGACCTTTTTCGCTTAATCAATAGCGGTCATTGCCGATGCCAATGCTTACGCCGGGAGCTCGGAAACCAATACCTCCGCGGTCTTCGTCGTAGCCGCGGCGCTCATAACGCTCGCGAGGAGCGTATCCGTATAAATCACCGTCCCGAATGATGACGCGGCGTTCATCGCGTACGCGCCAGCAACGGCCGTCTTCGTTGCAAACCATGCGGACATTTTGGATGTTGCTCTCCGGGGCGACTGATAGTTTGGCGGAAAACGGTGCAGCGGAAGCGGCAGTCACGAAAAGCACACTTGTGCCGACCGCCAGAGAGATCGCGAGCTTGTTCATGGCATTTCTCCATAGTGCAAAAGGAATTCGTCAGGACAGCCCGGAGGCCCTTCCGTCAGAAGGCCAATAGGCTCGCGACCCATTGGTTCCATGGACAACCTGCTAATGTTCACCGAAGCGCGTGATGCGAGCAACTCGCGGAAGGCCGGTTTGGCCGCCAAATTTCCGGATCATGCTTTATTTCGAGACTAAGGGGTTTACGTTAACGCCGCATTTTGCCGATTCCGGTCTTCCGCGCGCGACGAAGCGGGATAAGGTCGCCCTCTTTATGGGGAGATTTATTCGATGCAAGACCGGCGCCAGAGTGCACGTAACAAGGTGATTTATGGCGGGGTCGCAGAGCTCGGCGAACGCGGCACGACCCGAGATTGCGTGGTCCGCAACATCTCCGAACAAGGCGCGCATATCGAATTCGCCAATCCCATCCGGCTCGCCAAGAAGCAGATGTTGCTGACGATCGCGCGAAAGGGCCGTTCCTTCCTCGCCAACATCATTTGGTGGCGCGACAATTTTGTCGGCGTCGCGTTCCGCGCGGAGACGCCAACCGAGCTACCCGTCTCCGATCTCGAGGAGCGGCTTCGCAAGAGCGAGAAGAAAAAGCGCGAACTGCAGCGCCGCATCAACAAGCTTTTGGGCGAGGGCTGAATAAGCGCTATCCAAAGCCGCCTCACAGCGGTCGATCTGCCCTTCGACAAAGACCGGCAACGCTCAAGGCCGTAAACGCCGGGTCAAATCACGCTTCAGAATCACGACGACCGAATTTGCCAAAATCTAAGAATCCGGCGCGCGTTTTCAGTTGTTAGTTCGGCAAATTGGCTTTTGACTTTCGCTAACTCCAGCGGGCCCATTGAACCCGTCGCAAAGCGGCTCTCCAGGACAGCGCTCACCGTCTCCCAACCGAGCTCGGCCGCCTTGCATGGAATGAGCACGCCGTCGTCGCGAAGGCTTTGCATCAACGGACGAATGACTTCGATGGTGGATTTCGACAGCACCGCAAGCGCGGCGACAGTCTCTTCATATTTTCGCTGTCTGGCGAAATCCAACAAAGTCACTTCATTGAGTTCGCCGTTATCGTTTAACGAAGCCACCAAGCACGTGGCCGCGGCAAAGCTGCGAACTTTGGACATCTCGCGATTCACTCCCGCCGAGACGGCGGCGATTGCGTTTCGGATTTCTTCAAAAATGTGAGGCGGCGCGCGCGATAACATCCGCATTCGGACCGCTTCGGTCGCCTCGCGCAGAAGCTGCTCACGAACCTCGGAAGGCAGATCGACGCGGATCCCGGTTTCGACGGCGAGTTCTGGATCAGATTCAGCTTGCGCCACAAGAATTGCGAATCCGGCAGCGGAAACCCGGGCGCCTGGATTACTGACGATCCGGCGGCTAACGGACGGGTATCGGCGGGACAATAGCGCGTCGGTGACGACTTCCTTCAACCACCAGCGGCCTGAAACGGCCAACAGGTGCTGCTCACCTTTCGTCTGCGCGATTTCGATCAGATCTGCCTCGCTGAGGCGTGCAAACTCCTTCAAAACGGGGCCGGCGATCGTGATCTCATCGTTGTTTGCCAACCGGCGGACGACAGCAGGAGGCGCTTGGGAAACGGAAGCAAGTTGCATGCTCATCTCAGCGAGAGCCATCCGGACGCTGATATCTGCGATCGCACGAATCTCGATGGTTTTTACGAGGCGTTCGAGGACGTTGTCGAACAGCCCGATTTGATCACTGTCGAACTTGTCAGCGGACAGGAGAAAAAGATCGGTAACCCGCTTGACCGTTTCCAGCCGCTTTTCCGGTGAGCCAATATTTATCGCCGCGTCGACTTCATCGACGACTGATAATTCTGCAATTGACATCGCTCATCCTGAGCGTTTCGGAGGGCTGTTCTAGCTACCGGCATTTTCTATGAGAAATACCTAAATGTTTCGTAAAATCGAAACTTTTGCTGAGGAGCCAGTACGGGCTCCGGCACTGCTTGCCGTGTCCGAGACAGCGCTCACGAAAAAGCCGGCGGTCCTGCGACACGCCGGCCTTTCAATTCGCCCTATCGGCTGCTCACACCTTGACCAATGGACCTCGCGAGGCCGGGCCTTTCGAGCCGCCGCCGGGACCGCTCGATTTCGGCTTGCGCTTGCGCGCGCCGGGCAATTTTTCCGGCTTCGGCGTCACCGGCCCTTCGACATATTCGAAGCCGATCTTTTCCGCATCGGCATCCGCAGCCGCCTCGTCCTTGACCAAGACGACGCGGACGTGGCCGCCGCCCTTGAGCCTGCCGAACAGCACCTCATCGGCCAGTGGTTTCTTGATATGCTCCTGAATTACCCGCGACATCGGCCGCGCGCCCATCTGTTCGTCGTAGCCATGCTGAACCAGCCATGCCTTGGCCGGTTCCGACAGCTCGATGGTGACATCACGGTCGGCGAGCTGCACCTCGAGTTGCAGCACGAACTTCTCGACCACCATGCCGATCACCTCGGCATTGAGATGCGCGAACGAAACGACGGCATCGAGCCGGTTGCGGAATTCAGGCGCGAACTGACGATTGATCGCTTCGTGATCGTCGCCTTCCCGCTTGTTGCGCGTGAATCCGAACGCCTGGCGCGCCAGATCGGCGGCGCCGGCGTTGGTGGTCATGATCAGGATCACGTTGCGAAAATTGACCTGCTTACCGTTGTGGTCGGTCAGCCGGCCGTGATCCATGATCTGCAGCAGTACGTTGTAAAGATCCGGATGCGCCTTTTCGATTTCGTCGAGCAACACCACGCAATGGGGATGCTGGTCCACGCCGTCGGTGAGCAGGCCGCCCTGGTCGAAACCAACATAGCCCGGAGGTGCACCGATCAGGCGCGACACCGTGTGCCGCTCCATGTATTCCGACATATCGAACCGGATCAGTTCGACGCCTAACGAGGCCGCGAGCTGCTTGGCCACTTCCGTCTTGCCGACGCCGGTCGGGCCCGAAAAAAGATAAGAGCCGATCGGCTTTTCCGGCTCACGCAACCCGGCCCGCGACAGCTTGATCGAAGCCGACAGCGCTTCGATCGCCTTGTCCTGCCCGAACACCACGCGCTTGAGCGTTTGTTCGAGATGCTTGAGCACTTCGGCATCGTCCTTCGATACGCTCTTGGGCGGGATCCGCGCCATGGTCGCAATCGTGGTCTCGATTTCCTTGATGCCGATGGTCTTCTTGCGCTTGTTCTCGGAAACCAGCATCTGCGCCGCGCCGGATTCATCGATCACGTCGATCGCCTTGTCCGGCAATTTTCGATCGTGGATGTAGCGCGAGGATAGTTGCACCGCGGCCTCGATGGCCTCGTTGGTATATTTGAGCCGGTGATAGTCCTCGAAATACGGTTTCAGGCCCTTGAGGATCGCGATCGCGTCCTCCACCGTCGGCTCATTGACGTCGATCTTCTGGAACCGACGCACCAGCGCGCGATCCTTCTCAAAATGCTGGCGATATTCCTTGTACGTGGTCGAGCCCATGCAGCGGATCGTGCCCGATGCGAGCGCAGGCTTCAAAAGATTGGACGCGTCCATTGCGCCGCCGGACGTCGCACCTGCGCCGATCACGGTATGAATCTCATCGATGAACAGGATCGCGTTCGGGTGTGCCTCGAGCTCCTTGAGGACCTGCTTCAAGCGCTCCTCGAAATCGCCGCGATATCGGGTGCCTGCGAGCAACGTGCCCATGTCGAGCGAGAACACCGTTGCCGCCGCCAACACCTCCGGCACTTCACTGTCGACGATGCGCTTGGCGAGCCCCTCCGCAATCGCGGTCTTGCCAACACCAGCTTCGCCGACAAACAGCGGGTTGTTCTTCTGCCGGCGGCAGAGCACCTGGATGGCGCGGCTGATCTCGGCGTTTCGTCCGATCACCGGATCGATCTTGCCGTCGCGCGCCTTCTTGTTGAGGTTCACGCAATATGTATCGAGCGCTTCACCCTTTTTCTTGGAATCGTCGTTGCCCTTGGTCTCGGTCTCTTCGTCGACACCGCGCACCGGGCGCGCTTCGGACACGCCCGGCCGCTTGGCGATGCCGTGGCTGATGTAATTGACAGCGTCATAGCGCGTCATGTCCTGCTCCTGCAGGAAATAAGCGGCATGGCTCTCGCGTTCCGCAAAGATCGCGATCAGCACGTTGGCGCCGGTAACCTCCTCGCGACCCGACGACTGAACGTGAATCACCGCTCGCTGGATGACACGCTGAAAGCCCGCGGTCGGCTTCGCATCGTCGGCCCCGTCCGTAACGAGATTTTCGAACTCGGTTTCGAGATAATTGACGAGACTGGTGCGCAGCTTGTCGAGATCGACGCTGCAAGCCCGCATGACGGCGGCCGCATCGGAGTCATCGATCAGCGACAGGAGAAGATGTTCAAGCGTCGCATATTGATGGTGACGCTCGTTTGCAATCGCCAACGCTCGGTGAAGGGATTGTTCAAGGCTTTGGGAAAAAGTCGGCATTCGCGTCCTCTATGGCCCCCGACATCATGATCGCCGTTACCCGGTCAGGCAACAACAACCTTCGTCATATATAGTTACACCCGATCATGGCGAAAGACCGGCTTCCGCAACTAGGGTCCGAGCGCACATGCCGCATCCGGGCATAAACGGGGTATGGCCCGAGCAAGGCGCAACGCTCGCTGATCTATCCTAGAACCTTTTTAAGCAAAACCCGTTCCTATTTTGGACGGATTTCGCGCGATGCTACTTCTTTTCCATCACGCATTGCAGGGGATGCTGGTGCTTGCGTGCAAAATCCATCACTTGCGTCACCTTGGTCTCGGCGATCTCGTAGGTGAACACCCCGCACTCTCCGATGCCATGATGATGGACGTGGAGCATGATCTTGGTCGCGGCTTCGACATCCTTCTGGAAGAACTTCTCCAGGACGTGAACGACAAATTCCATCGGCGTGTAATCGTCGTTCAATATCAGGACACGATAGAGACTGGGGCGCTTGGTCTTTGGCTTGACCTTGGCGATGACGGATGTCGCCGGGCCGCCGGTTCCCCCGGTGCGGTCCTCGTCGTCGCCCATTCGGGGAGCGGGTTCGGCAATGGCGGCCGGCGTCGGCGAATCAAATCTGGAGGTTAGTAGCGGCATGACACAGGCGTTCGAAGTCCCCATTGAAAATGGATAGCGAAACCAGACAGCGACCAGGCAAGTTCCCGACACGCTTTCCAGATCTCCGCTCTCGGCTGGCCGATCTCACCAGCTAGATCACTGACCCGCCAGATCACTGGCTTAGATCGACTACCTTGGAATATGGTTCCAACTCGGGCTCGCCGCAAGCGCTCAAATGCGGAAGCTGCAGCGTCGACCATTCAAGGCTCGGCGATCTGCCACAGGTTACTCAATCCCGTTGAATTTGACAAAGCAAGGCCGCGGCCTCGAAGTCGAGCGTCGCATCATATTTCGTTGCAAGTTCCGAACGCGACAATTTCTCAACGAAAAAAGCCCGGCCGCTGCGGCCGGGCTTTTGATTTTCGAAACCGACTTATAAAAAGCCGATGTCGATGTTCAAGCGTTTAGAGCGAAGTGGACGCCAATTCGCGTGAAGAAAACGCTTCAAAACAAGAATCTAGAGCTTTCGGTTCTGATTCAACCAGAACCGATCATGCCTAATGTGCAGCGGCCGGGGTGAACTTCGCGACCACGCCTTCCAGCGGCTTGAAGCTCTGCTTGGCAAGATCGGTATAAAGCCCTGCGATCTTCTGCAACTCGGCCACGAAGGTCTCGTAAGCGGACTTCGCATATTCGGTCTGCACTTCCATCGCCTTATCGAGCGACTTCACGCCGGACAGCTTCTCGACGTAGGACTTGGTGTCTTCAAACGACTTCTTGGTGTAATCGCCATAAGCGCTTGCGATCGCCTGAAGGCCGGTCTGAAGTGTCGCGGCCGAAGCAACGACCGTCTCGAAATGCTCTTTTCCGTACTGCTGAATGTCTTCAATTTTGACCATCACGGAGTCCTTTCCCAGACTGATGTCGAACGGGAGGTCCCGGCTCCCTGACATCTCCTTGTATAGTGCGACGCACAATTAAGTCAAGAATATTGTGCAATGCACAAATAGAATCAGCACCGAATACCATGGAGTTCCACAACGGTTGCTTAATCTTTTGGAAACTCCGGCCTCCTAACGTGATTCTTGGAATCAAGGCTCCGGACGAGCAACCGAAAAATTGTTTCTGGGCAGCCTGTTACCTGAAAAGGCGGTCCGGTCGGCGATTGGACCGGATGCTTACTTGGACGGGACCCATTGAGTAGGAAAGCGTCGACGGTGGATTGGGCATAATTTGGCCTCACGAACCGGTGACCAAGACGGAAATTGGGACGGGGAAGTTTATGCTTCGCACAACATTGGCTTCGCCGCGTGTTCTGCGGGTTTGCTTTTTCGGGCTGGTCACAATCACCACTGCAGCCGTCTGCATCAGCGACACTGCCGAGGCGCGCCACTCGCGGCACCGCCACCGCGCCCAGAATCATGAAGCGCGGGAGAGCTACAGCCCGGCGTTCTCTTCCATCATCGTCGACGGCAATTCCGGCGCGACCCTTTCCGCCAACAATCCCGACGCCAGCCGCCATCCTGCCTCGCTCACCAAGATCATGACGCTCTATCTGCTGTTCGAGCGTCTCGATGCCGGCAAGATGAAGCTCGATACCGAAATGAAAGTCTCGGAGCACGCCTCCGAGCAGGCTCCGACCAAACTCGGCCTGCGTCCGGGCCAAACCATCGCCGTCGAAGATGCCATCAAGGGACTGGTGACACGCTCCGCCAACGACGCCGCCGTCGTGATTGCGGAAGCCATCGCGGGCGATGAAGACGACTTCGCCAAATTCATGACCCGCAAGGCGCGCGCGCTCGGAATGACCCGCACGGTCTATCGCAATGCCTCCGGCCTGCCCGACGATGAACAGGTGACCACCGCACGTGATCAATCGACGTTGGGTCGCGCCATTCAGGAGCGCTTTCCGCGCTATTACCGCTACTTTTCGACCGAGGTGTTCAACTATCACGGCCACTCGATCCGCAACCACAATCACCTGCTCGGCAACGTCGAAGGCGTCGATGGAATCAAGACCGGCTACACCCGCGCATCCGGCTTCAATCTCGTGACTTCGATGCGCCGCGGCAACCGCCATCTGGTGGGCGTGGTGCTGGGAGGCCGCAGCGGCGGTTCACGTGACGCAATCATGCGCAATTTGCTCGCCGAGAATCTCGAAAAAGCTGCGACCAAGCGCACTGTTGCCGCGATCTCCGAACGCAATCTGTCGGACGCCAATGCCGACGTTGCGGAAGCGGAAGCTGAGTCACGGCCGACACAGACGGTTCAGGTCCAGGGTGCGGTTCAGGTCGCACCGGTATCGTCCGACCCAGTTGTGTCCCCTGCGCGATCGGCGCTGGCGGCACGATCAGTATTCGCCGCTGCAACCGCCGCTGTGCCGGCTCCGCAAGCCAAGGTCGAGCCCGCGCCGCTTACAAGCGGGGTGATTCAAACTCAACCCCTCGCTGCGATCCCCGGTTCGTCCGAACCAATGAAGCCCGTCAAGGTCAAGACCGTCCAGATCAAGGCGGGACCGATGAAGCTGGCCTCAGCCGCGCCATCCCAACCTGCCCCACCGATCACCAATACGATCCCGCGGCTGCGGCCGGACGTAGCGGAGACCTCCAGCGCGGTCATGGCCAAAGCCGAAACGAAGGTTGAGACCGGCAAGGTTGAGGTTGCTAAAGCCGAAATGCCGCCGCAGCCGGCCAATCACGGTACTGGAAACGGCTTGCTCGGGGTGCTCCCGGCATCCAGCGTACCAGCTTCTCAGGCCTCTCAGGCGATGGCCTATGCCGATCCAACTCCCGCCGCCCTGTCACCGCCGCAAGGCGTTCAGCAGAGCGGCGCCATCAAGTCGGTCGCGGTCCACGCCGGATGGGTCATCCAGGTCGGCGCACTGGAAAGTGAAGGCGAAGCGCGGCAACGCATCGAGGCGGCGCGCAATCAGGCCCACGGCCTGCTGGCGAAGGCCGATCCGTTTACCGAAACGGTCGCCAAAGGCGACAAGAAGCTGTTCCGCGCCCGCTTCGCCGGCCTCGACCATGATCAGGCCGAGACCGTATGTCGGACGCTGAAACGTTCCGACATCACTTGCATCACCATTCGGAACTGATCCCTGGTCACTTTGTTTGCGCAGGATCTCGGGGGCAAACGCTTTCGCGTTTATCCTGAGGGAAAACCGGGCTCCCGCTGTTCTGGATCATGCCCGAATACCGTTTTGTCCGGGCTTCAGCCGACTTGCAAATCGGCGTCCCGCAAACTTCTCGTCAAGATTTAGCGGTTAATACTGCAGGCATGAACGATCGACCACGCCGGACAAACGGCGGGCGGCAACAGGGCGTCAGGCGGAGAGAAGGCCGAAGCAACTCGCGTTCAGTAGCGTTGCCGGAGTTAGCTGTGATGCGTGCGAAGCAAAGTATCCTTGGCCTCGTTTACACGGGCGGCGAGGTACGTCGACCCCCCTTGATCGGGATGCAGTTTCTTCATGAGTCCGCGATGGGCCCGTCCGATCTCGTCGCGCCCCGCCCCCGGCTGCAGGCCAAGGATCTGATAGGCCTCCTCGTCCGTCATTTTGCCGCTCGCCGCCGCGCGGCTCTGCCCCCTTGCCGCATTGCCCTGCGGGTCCTGACGCCAGGCGGGAAACCTGCGGTCCAGATAGCTTTCAAGTAGAGAGACGCTCTCGGCGTCGAAACTCGAAATCATCGCGATCAACTGCGACAGATCGAATTCGCCCAGGGAACGTCCGGCCAACGGCCCAGCCACGACCTCCCCGCTCAGTTCGCCGCTGTCGTGATCGAGACTCATGTCGAGAAACTGCGAGCGGACCCGCGACGCCTGCCCCGTCGAGCGGCGGAAGCTTGAACCAGCGAACATCCCGCTGATATTGCCAAATCCTGATGCCCCGAAGGGCGACCAGCCCAGCAGGCCTGCTCCAAAGATGCCCAGCGGGATGGCCACGGCGAGTTCGCCCTTGATGCCCGTAAAGGCGGCGACCGCCAGCGAAAGCACGCCACCGCCGATCTTGACAGCGCGCGCCAGCACGGCCGGATTGGCCGCACGAAACATCTGCAGCAGCGAGTAGAGAAGGACAACGGCGACGACGCCGGCAATCAGGGTAGGCATGAATTACATTATAGTCGCATCAGCGCCAAAAAGCATGCTCGCTGCCGCTCTCTTCCAAGGGTAAAAACTCCAAGGATAAAAACTCGAGGTAAAAACCGAGATCACTTCATCTGGCCGAGCAATTTGGCGGCGCCTGTTCCGGTCTTCGAGAGCCGCAGCAGCGCCTCGCGTCCGCCGGCGGCATAAGCCGCCGCCGCACGTAACAGTTCCCGCAGTTGCGCCGCGGCGCCGGGGTCGAACCGGCACCACGCCCCGCCGGTCAAACGCGCGATTTCCCGGAACGCCTGCTCGGCGGCGACGTCATGCCCCTCCTGAAACATGAACATCGGCACCTTGAGCAGACCGAGTTCACCGGCTTTGGCGCAGAGTTCGTCGACCGCCTCCTCCATGGCGTCGCCGACGAAAACCACCGCCCGTACCCCCGAAGCCGTCGCCTCGCGGCGCACTTCCGACAGCACCTTGCCGATCTGGGTATTGCCGCCCCGGCAATCGATCTTGCCCATCAGCTTCGCCAGTTGAGCGCTGTCGGAAATCCAGCCCGAGGCGCGGCATTCATTGAGGCCGCGATAATAGACGAGGCGGATGTCGAGACTGCCGAGCGCTGCCGCCTCGCGAAACATGTCGGCTTGCAGCGCGCACGCCATGTCCCAGGTCGGCTGCCGGCTCATGGTCGCGTCGAGCGCGAACACCAACCGGCCCTTCGCGCCCACGGCGTGGGGCGACATCGCGCGGGCCTTGGCGACGAAGGCGGCAATGTCTTCCGAAGCCGATGGCCTGGCCTCCGGCAACGCTCCGGCCTTGCCAGACGCGGTCCTTTGCGTCGGTGGCATCTCGGTTACGGATTTCGGTTTGGTCGGTTCGCCGGACATAAGCGCTCGCAAGTTGCAGCAAGCCTTATGTGGGCCGGGACCAGCGAGCGGTCAATGCGCGAAGCATGCGCTAATTTCTAACGGCGCGAATCTTCTAACGCGAAAGCGATCCAGGCTTCGATCAGCACGGTGCCCGCGCTCAGTCCTTGATCGGCGCATAGAGCGCGACCGGGCCGGAATCGACGATCTTCGGCGTCCTGGTAACCACCGGCCTCAGCGGGCTGTCGTCATCGAGGAATTTTTGAAGCATCTCCTGGATCGTCGACTTGACGTGCTCGGGACCTCGATCACTCATGTCGGTGTGCTGGTAACTGGTTTGCACAATCGTAATACCGGACTTCATACAAATATCGTCGGCGGGAACGACGCCTGGATCTGGTTTGAACACCGCATCCTTCGAACGGAACGACAGGATCTTGAATTTACCGTCGGTCATAAACGGCACGCGCAGATTGTCGAGCGTGACGACCTTCTTGATTTGATCGGGATACATCTTGGCGAAATACATCGAGATGTCGCCGCCATTGGAATGACCCACCATCGTCAGGCTATCATAGTCCGCGTTCGGCTTGATCTTCTTCATTTCATCGACAGCAAACCGGATGTTGGCAATGCCGCGCTGATACATCGGCAAACGCCCGACATAGAGGTCGCCGACTTTCGTCACCAGCGGCGCATCGGTCGGCAGATCGTGCTGGATGCTGATTGCGAGGTAGCCACGAGCGGCAAAAAGATTTGCCAGAAAAGAATATTCGGTAAACTCGACCGTGTTGCCGTGGTTGAGGATCGCCACGGGCAGCGTAATCATGCCGGCACTGGCTTGCATTTCCCTGTCGCGCCGCACGGCGATATCGACAGCGACCAGACGGTTATTGCGCGCCGGGTCATTGAACGTCAGCGTTTCATGTCGGATTGCCCATTTGCTCGCCGTGAAATAGGCGACAATCACCAGCACAGAAAGCGAAAGCAAAATTGCAATCCCACGCTTCATGTTTGTCCTCGGCACACCGTCCCCGAAAGGCCGGTTCCACTATGAGACTCTCACGGTCTCTTGTTCAGGATATATGTCACAGCGACGTGACAGGAAGAGTAAATGTTGTGAACCAACCGCCCATTCCTTGTGCGACGCACCATTATTGGGCAGCGCACCATCGGGAAAAAACAGATCGCTCGTACCCCGACTTAGCACCGCAGAAATCAAAAATGGGTTCCCATCTTGGGTAAAGCGCGGCGTAAAAACCTCGGTAAAATCCTAATGAAATCGGCTCTCCTGCCGACGTCGTCCCGGCGAGCTCTTACGACCCATAATCATAGGCCTGATCGATGGGCTGGCGAAGATCGACAACATCCGCGTGGTGACGCCGGAAGCCACGCCGAGTTCGCCGCACTCATCTGCCGCGCCGGCCGATTTCGTGGTGAGCGCTGGCGGATTTCGATGGCACGCCGCTGCCGAGCCGCACCGACATCGGATTCTCCCGGACGCAGATCGGCAACATCATCGCCGAAGGCGAGAGCCTAGGATTTTTCGAGGTGAACGCCACCGGCACACCCTCGCCGACCGCTCGCCTGCGTGAGCGCTATGGCCGCTGGATTTCGATCGAGCTGGCGTTCTATGCGCGCCATATGCGGCCGGCATGACGAATAAAGTCCCTACGCGCCGATGATGTCGTGGAGTTCGAGCGGCTTGTCGATCTGGCTGAACCATTCGGCGCGGTTGGCGGCGCGGCGGCGGCCGCGCTCGTCGAGCGGCAGCTTCAATTGCCGCAACAGGCTCGTGACCTCCTCGCGCGCGGTGACGTGGCCGAGATTCGGACGGGTGCCGAGGGTTGCCTCATCGAGGTCGTCGAGCGCCGTAAGCCCGCGCGGAAAGAATTCCCGGTAGACTACGCGTTCGGCAAAACCGTCGATCGAACGGAAGCCGAGCCGGAGCGCCAGATCGTTAAGGCTGTCGGCGACGAGTTGCTTGTTGCGCGACCCCAGCATCGACAGGCGGTTGCGGACCACGATCCAGTCGGTCGAAGCGCCGTCCAACTGACGGCGCTTGCGCCTGGTATCCCGCACCATGTCCGCATAATGGCTCTCGCCGGTCACGGCATAGGTCTCGGGATCGACGGTGCCGAGCACGTCGAAGTCGAGGAAGCTGTCGTTGATCGGCGTCACCAACGTATCGGCCATCGAATGCGCCAGGCGCATCAGATAGCTGTCCGAGCCCGGGGTATCGATCACGATGAAATCGAAGGTCCGCTCAACCGCGCTCACTGCGTCCATGAATTGCTGGCATTCGGAAGTCTCGTTCTCGGCGATCAGCATGGTTTCGCCGAGCTTGATGCAGCGATGCACCGGGAGTTCGAGATCCAGCCTGGTGCGACGCGCCCAGGCGCTTCGATTGTTGATGTAACGGGTGAAACTTTGCTGGCGGCAATCGAGGTCGATGGTGGCGACGCGCTGGCCGGCTTTCATCAGGGCAACCGCGATATGCAAGGCGGTGGTGGATTTTCCCGAACCACCCTTCTCGTTGCCCAGCACGACCACATGCGCCGAACCGGATTGCCCCTGACTAGCCTGCAACAACATGTTCGACCCCTGTAGACATCTTCAAATCACGCGCGAGCGCGGTCAAGTTAAATGCGCAACGATCTCCTCAAATCGTTGATCGTCTGTCCTTAATCATGAATCGCGCGGAAAGATCGGCGGCGTCCGTGAAACGAACGCAGCAACGGCTGGCGATCATTGCGTGTAGCCAAGTTTGTCCAAGCCAAGCTCGTCCAAACAGCGACCGCTTGGCGACGAAGCCACGGCCTTGATAAGGTCGGCGTTCCCGCCGCAAGAGTAGAATCCGTTAGCTCCCCTCAACGAAAGATCGAGCCCAGATGCCACGAAGCCCCCTGATCGTCCGCACGGTCCCCGCGTTGCGCCGCGCCCTCGATGGCATCACCGCGAAGAAGGCCACCACCGCACTCGTACCAACCATGGGAGCACTCCATGACGGCCATGTGTCGTTGGTCCGGCTGGCGAAACGGCGCGCGACCAAGGTCATCGTCTCGATCTTCGTCAACCCCGCCCAGTTCGCACCGACGGAGGATTTCGGTTCTTACCCGCGCACCTGGAAGGCCGATGTTGCGAAGCTCGCGGCCGAGGGTGTCGATCTGATCTGGAATCCCGAGGTCAAGACCATGTACCCGGACGGCTTCGCCACCAAAATCCTGACCGAAGGACCCGCCACCGCCGGTCTGGAGGATCGCTTCCGGCCGCATTTCTTCGGCGGCGTGACAACCGTTGTGGGCAAACTATTCACGCAAGTCCGGCCGGATTTTGCCATCTTCGGCGAAAAGGATTTCCAGCAATTGCGGGTGGTGACCCGGATGGCCCGGGATCTCGACCTCGGGGTGAAGGTGGTTGGCTCGAAAACCGTACGTGAGCGCGATGGCCTCGCGATGTCATCGCGCAACGTCTATTTGTTACCGGAAGAAAGGCGCGCCGCGCCAGAACTCTACCGTGCGATGAAGGAAAGCGCCCGGCGGTTGCGGGCCGGCGACGCCGTCGCGGCCGCAATGGCCGGCGGCGCCGAACTGATCGTCGGCGCCGGATTCACGCTGGATTACTTCGAAGCTCGACACGCCGAGACGCTGGCCCCGATCGCGTCCGTGAAGGACGGCCCGATCCGGATCCTGGTTGCGGCCAAAATCGGAAAAACCCGGCTGATCGACAATTTCGCGGTCTAAAGCAGTCGCCTACAACAGTCCCAAATCGCGCAGCTCGCGGCGCAACGGTTCGGGCATTGCCGCGACGCCGGCGCCCGCCGATTTGAGGTCCGGCGGGACGTCGCTTTGGGCAAGATAGCGCCAGCCCTGGAACGCCCGCATCGGCCGCGGCATTACCGCGATCACTTTGGGCTGCATCACCACCCGGCAGCGTCCGATGCCGTCGTGATCACGAAACGGCTCGATCGCGATGATTTTTTCGCGGGCCGCGATTTCACCCCGGATCACCCAATAGAGCGAGCCGCCCGCAAGCAATTCTTCGCCGCGCTTCGGCGTCATCCGGGTGATGTGAATATGATGAAGCGGCAGGCCCTTTTTCTTTGCCGTTTGGATGCGCTCGGCGACCCAGCTCTTGAGTTCCTTTACCGACTCGCAGCCAACGGCAAGCTTGATGAGATGAAGCGGCATGATTGAGTTGGGACTCTGTGGCAAAGTGTAAACCGGGATCGATCAGTTCGCGGCTGGAGCTGGCGCCACGGCGAGAGCCGGCGCGGCGGGTGCAAGCTGAACGGGCGCAGCCGCACGCGCAGGTTTCGGGGCCGGCTGCTTTTTGGCCGACGCCAGCGCGGGGGTGGTGGTCGCGGTCGGGCGTGGCGACGGCAAGGGCGCATTCGAACCTGCGGCGCGCGGCACAGACGCGGTTGCCGCACCTGGCTCGGGCGTCATGATGCTGACCGGCGGAATCGAGCTAGCGCTGGGAAATTCGGCATTGGTGGGTTTGCCTGTCGGCATCGACGGCGCAAGTGCGGCCACGGCCGCCGCCGCGGGCGCGGGCGCGTTCCACGACGGCGCGTAACGCGAGATCAGCCCCTCATAGGTCCGCTCATTCATATTGGCCACAATCTGTTGGGAATCCGCCAGCGCACGAAAGGCCGGGCATTCCGACGGCGTACAATGATCCCGTACCAGCAACGCTTGCGCCATCAATCCATAGCGGTCGCGCTCAACCGCGCGCCGCAGCGACTGCATCTCGGACGTCATGTTGGTATTTACCACGGCGTCGTCGCCGAGCGCACTCAGCCGTGTGATCTGGGACGCGGCATACGACACGGCCGCGGCGGCCAATTCGGCAGAACCAAACAACGCCTTCTCGCACGCCGCCAGAACGGCATCTCCTGCTAAATCATCAATACATGACAATGCCGGAAGCGCAGCGGGCATCGGCTGGAACAGTCGATTTTCGGCGGCCGCCCCTCGCCCCTCCGGACCGAACCCGCGGATGGTGGCGGCGACTGCGATCCCGACGGCCAACAGGGTGATAACCGTCAGGGCTCCGTTGGCGACGGATTTCTCGGCTCGCAACAGTGTGACGAGAGCGATGATCGCAAAGCACCCCGCCGCGACCAATGTCAGCCACACCGGAAAGGCCGATGAACGCCAGAGTTGATCGAGCGATGTAGCCCAGGCCCAGTTCATGCGCGGTGTCCCTCAACGGACGATAACGCATTCAGCAAAGCGAATGCATTCTTTTTCTCCATACCCAGTTTCGCGCAGACTGGTCCTGCGAACGCGGCCTTTTGACGGCGGTCGAACGGACTCCGGCCTATCCCATCCGTGGGCGTATTCTTTCAGGAAACCGCGAGCTGACTTTCCTTGGCCACCCGTTCGAAAGCCTCGGTCGAACTCTTGATCCGATACTGGCAGTCGTCGCCATCAGTCGGGAGCAGACGAATCACCTCATAGGTGCCGCTGGCGGCCGGACGCGCGACATTGCTGGCGGTAAAATAGACGGTCTCGCCAACGGTGAATTTATGTTTCAACGCCCTCTCCATCACGTGAAAGGCGTCGGCTGTGCCCACGGTCCCGCCGCAACGGCCGACTGAAAACCCGGAAGGAATAATACCACAACACCGGCCTTCATGGCCAGTTACATCAAACACATAAAAGGTGGAACTTCTGTAAGTTTTTCAGCAGGATATGGCCGATTTCGGCTACTCTGGAACAACCAACCCTGCCGCGGTCCGGCGACCGGGGCGCCGAGCCTCAGGCGGCATGCGGAAGCTTGCCGTCCGGACTGGCGTGATCCACGGCCTTGGGAAGTTGCTGCGCCAAAACCTTGGCGAGCTGATCGACCGGAATATTGAACCGCGCCGCCAATTGCTTGACGGTGTCGCTACCCAGCACCTGCTGCAGCTGCTCGGCCGTGATCGGCAGGTTCTGACCGTTTCCGATCCAGGATTTGACCTGATCGCCGAGCCCGGCTTGATCGAGCTTGGCGACGATCGCCGAGAGCCCACCCTGGCCGCCATTGCCGAGCACCTCGCTCAGCACGACGGGAATCACCGCGGCCTCAAGCTGGCTGAGCGCGCTTTTGAATGCCGGTGAATTTTCCAAGGAATTGAGAATTCCCATGGCCAAACCCTCTCGCTAGATGCGCAACCTCGGCTCGAATTCAGACCCCTTCCCGAGGTTCCGTCAAGCCGCGATTACGGCCAATATCCGCCTTTTCGGGGCTCATGCCGTCTCGAATTTCTCGATGACGAGGGTTTCGGCAAGTGCCGCGCGCGTCCATTCCTGAAAGGCCGGCAACGACATCATCGCATCCATGTAAGCCTGCACTTCCGGCTCCACTGAAATCGCATAGAGGCGAAAGCGATGCACTACCGGCGCGAACATGGCGTCTGCCCCGCCAAAGGCTCCGAACAAAAACGGTCCGAACTTTCCATAGCGCTCACGGCATTCGATCCAGATTTTCTGAATGCGCGCGATGTCGGCGCGCGCGTTTTCCGACAGCGCGATCGCGCGGACCGGCCGATGCAGGTTCATGCCGCACTCGTTGCGGAGCGCCGCAAAGCCCGAATGCATCTCCGCCGAGATCGAACGCGCATGCGCGCGGCTGGCCCGCTCCTCAGGCCATAACCGCTTTTCCGGAAACCGCTCGGCGAGGTATTCGATAATGGCCAGCGAATCCCAGACCGTGATGTCGCCATCGATCAGCGCCGGCACCTTGCCGGAATGCGTGAAACTCAAAATCCGCTGTTTGTCGGCCTCTCCGGTATAAAGCGGGATGAAAATCTCATCGAAAGCGATGTTGCTGGCGCGCAGCGCCAGCCACGGCCGCATCGACCACGACGAATAGTTCTTGTTGCCGATCACCAGTTTCAAAGCCGTCTCCAAGCAATCCTTCTTTGCTTGTCACCTTGCCATGACGCTCGGTAGTCATTCAACCGGCAATCGTGCAACCGGCAATCGTGCCGGTTGCCGCGACCGGTCGTGCATGGCAGCATTCACCGCCACGGGGGACACAACATGGGCGCCTATTCGATCGATATCATCGCGATCGGCTTCTTCATCCTCGAATGGGCGGCCTACGCCGTGACGCTTGAGCGAACCGCGTATGGACGCGACAGCCTGTCCGCGCGCATGAATGTCTACCGCGAGGTCTGGATTCGTCGCCTGCTCGAGCGCGAGGCCCGCATGGTCGACATGCAGATCATGGCGTCGCTGCAAAACGGCACGGCGTTTTTTGCATCCACCAGCCTGTTCGCGGTCGGCGGCGGGCTGGCGCTGCTGCGCGCCACCAACGAGGCGCTGGCGGTACTCGGCACCCTGCCGATCGATCTCAGCCCCTCGCCGGCGCTGTGGGAAATCAAATGCCTCGGGTTGATCCTGATTTTCGTCTACGCCTTCTTCAAATTTGCCTGGGCATACCGGTTGTTCAACTACGTCGCGATCCTGCTCGGCGCGATGCCGCCGGCCACGCAACGCGACACGCCGGAGGCGGAAGCGCATGTCGTCAGAACGACGAAATTATTTCAAGCCGCGGGGCGGCATTTCAATCGCGGCCAACGCGCGTTCTTCTTTGCGCTCGGCTATCTCGGCTGGTTCGTCAGTCCCTGGATTCTGTTCATGACGACGGCCGCGGTCGTGATCGTCACCTGGCGCCGGCAATTCGCCTCCAATGCCTGGCAAGCGATGGGAAGTTAGAGGTGCGGCGTGTGACGAAGATGCTTGAATAGAAACGGGTACCGCTCAATCCCATTTTGGCGCGAAACCGTAATCGGTGAGCCGACCCTTGGGGCTTCCCATCTGGGAAATCTCATCCATCTCTTCAGCCGAAAGTGCGAAATCGAAGACGTCGATATTTTCCGACAGCCGCTCGATCCGCGACGTCCGCGGGATCGCGGCAACATTTTGCTGGATGAGCCAGCGCAGGCAAATTTGGGCTGCGGTCTTGCCGTGGACCCGCCCGATCCGCGCCAGCTTCTGGTCGTTCTTGATGCGGCCCTTCGCCACCGGACTATAGGCGACCACGGCCATGCCGTGACGCGTGCACGCCTCCTTGACCTTGGCCTGGTCGAGATAGGGATGATATTCGACCTGATCGCATACCAAAGGCTCCGGACACACCGCGACGGCTTCTTCGATCAAGGCGACGGTGAAGTTCGAGACGCCGATGTGTCTGACCATGCCGAGTTTCTTCACATGCGCGAGTGCGCCCAACGTCTCCTGCAGCGGCACCTGCGGGTTTGGCCAATGCAGCAGCAAGAGATCGATTTCAGAAAGGCGGAGCTTTGCCAGGCTCTCCTTGGTCGATCGCTCGAGGTCATTGGGCGCGAAATGGGTGGTCCAGATTTTGGTCGTCACGAAGACATCGTCGCGCTTCACCCCCGAAGCGTGCAGGCCCTCCCCGACTTCGCGTTCGTTCTCGTAGATCTGCGCGGTGTCGATGTGGCGATAGCCGAGCTTGAGCGCCTGCTCGACCAGCCGTGCGCAGGTTCGCCCGCGCAGCTCCCAGGTGCCGAGCCCGATCGCCGGGATTTTCGCGCCGTTGGCCTCAACGAATTGCATCGCGGGAACTCAGACGAACGAGCTCCATTATGTCCGGTTAAGATCGCGCTGCCAACCTCGCCGGGAAAGGTTTCGTGCTTAAACCAGCGCGGGATCGGAGGCCAACGCGGCAAACACGGTCTCGGGCGCATGAGCAATCACGGCGAGAAGCGCGCGCGCCGGTCCGCGCGGCATGCGCTTGCCCTGTTCCCAATTGCGAATGGTCTCCACCGGCACGCCGAGCCGGCTGGCGAATTCCTGCTGCGTCAGACGCGCACGGCGGCGAAGGTCGCGAACCGCCGGGGATGTTGTCGTCATCGGCGCGACAATTGTCGTCGCCAGCGCGACACTTGTCGTCCCCGGCGCGACGGACGTCGCCGGCGCGAGCGGAAACTCCCGCCCATCCCGCAATTCGACGATTCGTCCATCCGCTTTCAACCGCAGGCGCTGCATGTTCGACTCCATGTGTGGATGATCGGCGAGCTGCGTTAAGGTTTGATTAACGATGCCAGTCCGGGCAACATCGAACGCCCATGAGAAAGATGCGTAGAACTCGGAACTCAGTAAACACAATGGCGGCTGCCCTCGTTGCCGCTTTGACCTGGACGGCGGTGGCAGAGGCAGCCGACTGTCCGCGGGGGGATGCGCTCGGGACCTCACGCATCCTTGGCGTCGATGCCGCGAACACTCCGCGCGTGGGGCTGAAAAGCTTTTCGGAGACACTGCCGCTTGAAGATCACGAGGTCGTCCTGACGTTCGATGACGGCCCGTGGCCTCCCACGACGAGGCGCGTGCTCGCGGCATTGTCGCAAGAATGCGTGCGCGCGACGTTCTTCCTGATCGGCAAGTCCGCCTCGGAACACCCTGAACTCGTACGCAGAATCGCCGCCGAGGGCCATACCATCGGACATCACACCTGGCAGCACCGCATCCTGACGCGAATTCCGCCGAGCGAGACCACGAAGGAAATCGACCGCGGCATATCCGCCGATGAAATGGCGCTTCATGGTGTCGCGACTACGGCGCCGAGCACGCCGTTTTTTCGCTTTCCGGGCTTTGAAAGCACGCCGGCGACGCTTGAGTTCTTGCAGTCGCGCGGCATTGTGGTTTTCGGAACCGATTTTTGGGCCAGCGACTGGAACGCAATGACGCCGGAGCAGGAACTGAAGCTGATCACCGATCGGCTGGACGTTGCCCGCAAGGGAATTATCCTGTTCCACGACACCAAGACGCGGACCGCGGCCATGCTGCCGGCGTTCTTGCGCTACCTCCGCGACCATCAATATCGCGTGGTCCATGTGGTTCCGGCTTCGCCCGGCGGCGACTTCGACGGCGCACCGTGAACCGACGTGATGTTGAGAAACCAGGCGGTTAATGCGACATTCATCGTCACGGCTATAGCTTCTGCATAGATAAAACGGGAATGCAGACGGTGTTTCATGATCGGTAATGCGGGGGTTGTGTTTCGGACACGGCAATTGGCCTTGTGCCTGGGGTTCTTGTGCTCGGGGCTGCTGACCAGCCTTCCTACGGCCGCGTTGGCCGCCGATTGCCCCGGCCATCCCGACGCGCTCGGCACCTCGCGAACCCTGGTGGTCGACCCCAAAGAGCACCCCCGCATCGGCACCATGCAATATGCCGAAACGCTACCTCTTGAAGACCACGAAGTGGTGTTGACGTTCGATGACGGGCCATTGCCGCGCAATAGCAATCAGGTTCTGGAAATTCTCGCCTCGCAATGCGTGAAGGCAACCTTCTTCATTATCGGTCGCATGGCCCATGAATATCCGCAAGGCGTGCGCAAGCTTCGCGACGCCGGCCACACCGTCGGCACCCACAGCCAAACTCACCCCCTAAGCATGAATCGAATGCCGATCGAGCGCGCCAGGCAAGAAATTGACGACGGGGTCGCGTCGGTAACTTCGGCGCTTGCTGATAACGCAGCGCCGGCCCCATTCTTTCGTGTCCCCGGCCTCTTGCGTGCAGAAGGCGTCGAGGACTATCTCGCCTCGCAGGGAATCCAGGTCTGGAGCGCCGATTTTCCGGCGGACGATTGGCGGCATATTTCGTCCGCGCGCGTCTATGAACTCGCGATGAAGCGGCTTGAGGACAAGGGAAGAGGCGTTCTGCTGCTCCACGATATCCAGGCGCGAACGGTCGCCGCCTTGCCGAAGATTCTGCATGAGCTGAAGGCGCGAGGCTACCGCATCGTCCACGTCGTGCCGGCGACACCGGAGCTGCCGGCGACGCCGACCGAGCCGTACCAGTGGCAATTGCATCCACCGTCGGAAACCGTGGCGATCTCGCACTGGCCCAAGATTCCCAATTTTGTTTTCACCGAGGCCGTCGCCCTGCCCGCCCCGTCACTTTCGGATTCGGGCTGGCATGACGGGCAACTGCCGACGCTTGCAGAACCCCTGGATCGCGCCAGCCGGACGGCGCACGGTGTTCCGCTCCCCCGGAAAGCTCCGTGGCCCCGGCATTTGCCGCTCGTGCAGGACGGTGCCGCGATCGCCCTGCCGGTGCCGGCGCAGAGCATTTTTGAAATACAGGAGAATGCGCGCGGGGCCCCGCGAGGAGGTTCGTCATACCCGCATCACGCCGAACAAGCGGTCCCGATCGAGTCTCGATTAGCCTAATCTAAAAGAGAGGCGCAGGGCCGTTCAATTCGTCACGATCTTTGAAATGCAGAGAAGCACGATCAGGGCGAGAAACAACAGATCGATATACGATTTCATTTCGCCGGCCTGGCGCAGACCTGCGACGTCGGTGACGATTTGCCTGCGGGTGGCCGACGACGCGGGGCCTTCTCCGGCCATCCCCGCGAGACGGCGCGCCTCCAGTTCGAGCCGCTCAATGCGCTGGAAAAAATAAAACGAGCGAAGCGCCGATGCCGCACGCATCGCGGCATAGACCAGCACGAGAATCGCGACGACCGCACGATTCTGATATTTTTCCATGAAGTTCAGGCTGAAATAGACCAACGCCAGAAAAATGAAGTTGGAAAGAAACCGATAGCCGTAGCTCAGGAATTTCATCTGTGTGCCCCCACGTCCATCGGTGGTACGTCAATGTTGTTACAGCAGAGCAACGGCGCCGTTCGGCATCCAATGCTATATTTGGCCTGCCCGATTGCGTGGCGGGGCCGCAGCACGTCACGCCTCGTCCCGGCCACCTCTTGTCTGGACCTTGGGCCGATCCGGCACCACTGCTGATCTATTGGTGCGCTCGGAGGGACTCGAACCCCCACGATTTTACTCACTGCCACCTCAAGGCAGCGCGTCTACCAATTCCGCCACGAGCGCTAAAGAGATCGGCCCAGGGAATTACGCCCCGCCGGATCACGGCGCCGATGTAACAAAACAATGATGGAGGGACAAGGCCTGCTCGCGGGAAGCTTCAGGCGAATCGCCAGATCGGAAACGGCCTACCGCGTGCCGGGCTGTCGGGGCAACATTTGCTTGACTTCGACCGCGATACGGTTGCGATCGACCAGCACCACGCCGCTGGCGATGGGCAGGTTGTTGGCGAGGATCTTGACCTCGTCGGCCTCGGTAGCGTCCAGTTCGATGATGGCGCCCCGGCTCAGGCGCATTACCTGATGAATGGGCATCGTGGTGGTGCCGAGGACCACCATGAGATCGACGGTGACTTTGTCGAGCGTTGGCACTGAAAATCCGAACACAAATGCAAAATTGCGTAACTAGAGATCACCACGTTATGGTTAGCCAATGGTTAACGACCGCCAAAGCCTTGATTTGACGCATCTCGCGCGGCCCAACGAGGGTGGCGCGGTCGAATGGCTGGTATCCAACTCGCCGGTGCCCTATCTCGAAGCCATGGCGGCCATGGAAGCACGGGTTGCAGCCATCGCGGCCCACGAGGCGCCGGAACTGGTTTGGCTGCTGGAACACCCGCCGCTTTATACGTCCGGAACCAGCGGCAAGGCTGCTGACCTGCTGGACCCCCGCTTCCCGATGTTTGCCACCGGGCGTGGCGGGCAACTCACCTACCATGGTCCCGGCCAGCGTGTGGCCTATGTGATGCTCGACCTCAAGCGGCGGCAGCCCGACGTGCGGGCCTATGTGGCGAGCCTCGAGGAGTGGATCATCAAGGCACTGGCGGCCTTCAATGTGCGGGCCGAGCGCCGCGAGGATCGCGTCGGCGTCTGGGTGAGACGGCCGGACAAGGGCGAAGACTTTGAAGACAAGATCGCCGCCATTGGCGTGCGGCTGCGACGCTGGGTGTCGTTCCATGGCGTCGCCATCAATGTCGAGCCGGATCTTTCACATTTTACTGCGATCGTCCCCTGCGGCGTCGCGGATCCGCGCTACGGGGTCACCAGCCTGGTCGATCTCGGCCACCCCGTAACCATGGCGGATGTGGATATCGTCCTGCGGCAGGCGTTCGCTGAGGTGTTCGGCTCTGCGAAAGCACGCCTGCCGGAAGCGACGGTCAACTTTACGCCTTGACTTATGCCGCCGCGGTTTGCGGCGCGACGTCGAGCTTGCCGGCGATGTAGCGGCGCTCCTGGGTCAGGCCGCCAAAGCCGTAAGCATCGCCCCGGACCTCATCGACGTGGAGGTAGCTCTCATTGTGCAACGGCCCCAGCAGTTCGCCCATGCGTTTGAACACCGCCGCGATATAGGCCGCCTTTTCGTCTTTGGTGTTGGTGCCCTCGGTGACGTGAATGTCGAGCCAGAAACTCGCGAGCTTTTGTTCCGCCAGCGACTTGCCGCCGGCGAACCAGTCCGCCGCATCGACCGATTTGACAATGATCGCGGTGACCTTGGGGTCCTTGCGCAGGATCCCGGCGGTGAGTTCGGTGACGCCGGCGGCGATGTCGGCCTTGAGCGAAGGCGCAAGGCGGGAACTCGAATAGGTGACGGTGATGAGCGGCATGATCTTTCTCCTGGATGCACGCAATCGTTTGCGTGAAGACAAACCTAGACGCGCCGCCGTCATTTTTATACGTTATCTTTATGCATATCTATGATAAATATACATGATGATGAAAATGACAGCGCTCGACATTTCCACGGTGCAGGCCTTCCTGCTGGTGGCCGAACTGCAAAGCTTCACCCGGGCCGCCGAGGCGCTCGGCACCACGCAGGCCGCGGTGAGCATGAAGTTGCAACGGCTGGAAGCCGTCGTCGACAAACGGCTGGTCGAGCGCTCGCCGCGCGCGGTCCGGTTGACCGCCGACGGCGCCATTTTTCTGGGCCACGGCCGCGCCTTGATGGATGCGCATGACCGCGCTTTGTCAGGACAACAACCAGCCCGCCAGCAATTGACGCTAGGGATCAGCGATCATGTCGCGGGGGCGGAATTGGTCCCGTTGCTCGAAAAGCTTCATGCGGTATCGCCCCAGCTTGGCCTTGCGGTGACAATCGGATTTTCCCGCGACCTGCTCGATGTCTACGATGCCGGAGAACTGGACGCGGTGATCGTGCGGCAGGAAGGCAGCCGACGCGGCGGCGAGAAACTGACCGAGGATGAATTAGGCTGGTTTGCCTCACCACGGCTAAAATGGCATCGCGGAGAGCGCTTGCAGCTGGCGACGCTGGCGCCATCGTGCGGCGTTCGCGCGCTCGCCGTCCGCGCCCTCGACAAGGCCGGCATCGCCTGGAACGAGACGTTTGTCGGCGGCGGCGTGACGGCGGTGGTCGCAGCCGCTTTGGCCGGGCTCGCGGTCGCGCCGCTGGCGCGGCGGATCGCACCATCAGGCATGGTCGATATCGGACCCGCGCATGGACTGCCGCAGATCGGATCCTCGAAAGTGATGCTGCATTCGAAGGTCAGCGATCCCACCAAGCTAACGGCGCTGCGCACGCTGGCGGCGACGTTCCGGAGCGCAGTCGCGGCGGGATGAACTACTTCCCGAGGGTGGGAGCGATACGCATCTTCCACAGGTTCCAAATACGGTCGTGCACCCGCACATTGATCATGTCGGCCTTGGCGCCCTCGACCGGCGTCAGATAGTTGACGTCGCCGCCAAGCGCAATCGCCTGCGCCTGCAGCCTGGCATTGACGTCGGTATAATAGGCCCGGAACACGGCGAGCTTGACGCTGGGTCCCACGGTCACGTCGCCATGGCCGCGCATCACAACCACCGATTTGTCGCTGAGCGTCTGCGCCAGTGATTTGCCGAGCGCGGGATCGCTGACCAACATGTCGGTCTCGCCGAAATCCTTTCGAATGTCCCACACCGGCGCGCCGGCCGCGAGGAACGATGAGTTGTGGAAGATCGCCTGCAAAGGCACCTTGCTCACAGAGAATGGCACGACGCCGGGAGAATGGGTGTGAACCACCGACATCACGTCAGGCCGCGCCTTGTAGATCTCACTATGAATGAAGCGTTCCAGGAACACGGTTCGGCCGCGGGCGTCCACCGCATTGCCGTCGAGATCGAACTCCATGATGTCGTTGGCGGTGACGAGTGCCGGCGCGAGCGACCGCGACATCAGAAAGCGGTTGGGGTTGGTGGGGTGACGTGCGCTGACGTGGCCAAAGCCGTCGAGCACGCCGAAGTCGGCAAGGACGCGGCTGCCGATCACGATATCCTCGAGCAAACCGGCATCGACGCCTGCAATCGGAGCGGCTGGGGTTTGCGCGCGTATCTGCCCCACACCGGCCAGCAGCGCGAACGCCAAACCGAAGCAAATAGCCGATATCGACTTCAATCTCATTGTTTCCACCCTTCAGTTACCGCCGAGCATTTCGCGCTCCAGCTTAGATTGTCGAAAGCACCGAAAATTTCTCACCCGCACGCCGCAGATTCAACGCCGCGAGATCGGCGGGTTCTTCCTCAACAACATCAACGCGCGCCGATGACGGGCCGCGCCGGCACAACGCGACCATATCAAACACAATCTCCGCCGGTCCTGCAAATAACGCCTCGACGCTGCCGTCCTTGCGGTTACGCACCCAGCCTTCAAGATGGCGCGCCGTCGCCTGATGCTCGACCCAGGCGCGGTAGCCGACGCCCTGCACCCTGCCCCGGATCGTCACATGGCGGATCGCGTCGCTCATCTATTCTTTCAGTCCCAGAAGTTCGGCGCTGCGCGCTGTCACATCCGCCTCACGCGTGACGCGGCCCATCAACTCGGATGAAGCAAGGCCCTTCAAGTCCTTGGGCGGCAATCCTTCACGCAGCGCCTTCAGCGTTTCGTAAATCGCCTGCGTCGCCGCGGCGAACGGGGCGTGACCCTGTAAGGCGATTCTTACCCGTTTTCCGGCGAGATAATTCGGGTCGGTCATTTCTTCCGGGAAACCACCCAGCACGATCGGCAGCGTCGTTGCGGCCGAAATGGCTTCCAGTTCTGCGCGCGTTTTGACGCCGGTAAAAAACAACCCATCGACGCCGGTCGCTTCATAAGCCCTGGCGCGCGCAATCGTATCCTCAAGGCCCGAGATCGACGCCGCACCGGTGCGCCCCAGAATCACCAGCGCTGCGTCGCCACGGGCATCGAGGGCCGCCTTCATCTTGCCGACGCCTTCCGCAATCGGAATCAGTTGCGTTTTCGTCTGCCCGAAGCCCTGCGGCAGCAACGTGTCCTCGATCGAAAGGCCCGCGGCGCCCGCCATTTCCAGTTCCTGCACCGTGCGGCGGACATTCAACGCATTGCCATAGCCGTGGTCGGCATCGACCACGACCGGCAAGACCGCGGCACGCGACATCCGGCGCATCTGCTCGGCGAGTTCGGAGAGCGTAATCAACGCGATGTCGGGATCCCCTAACACCGCGAGCGAAGCCACCGAGCCGCCGAACATGCCGACCTCGAAGCCGAGGTCCGCGGCGATGCGGATCGAAATCGCGTCATAGACCGAGCCGGGGCGAATGCAGGTCGATCCGGACAAAATCGAACGCAACGCATCGCGGCGTTTTCGGAAGGCCATCGCGGGTTCCTTAATGAGTTGCGTAGTCGCTACGCAAATTCGAGAATTGGCGCATCCACCGCCAACGTTGCGCCGGCGCTGGCGTGGATTTTCTTGACCGTGCCGTCGCGTTCGGCGCGCAGCACGTTCTGCATCTTCATCGCCTCGATCACCGCCAGCGTTTCGCCAGCCTTGACCTCCTGGCCTTCGGCGACCGCGATCGACACCACCAGCCCGGGCATCGGGCACAACAGTTTCTTGCCGGTGTCTGCCTTGATCCCGACCGGCATCAGCCGTGCCGCCGCCGCTTCCGATTCGGTGAAGACATTCACGGCGACCTCAAATCCCTGATGCGCGAGGCGGAAGCCGTTGGGAACAGGCCGCATTTGCATGGCCACCAGATGACCGTCGATGGTGCCCTGCCAGACTGGATCGCCCGGCTTCCACGGCGAGACCAGGAGATGCGGATGGCCGAGCGTGCCGTCGGCGCCGACAAAGCGCACCGCGATGCCGGCCTCTTCACGCGCGACTTCGAGGGCGATTTCATCGCGCTCCAGCCACACCGCGCGGCGGCGCTCGCGTTGCACCAGCCGGCCGGGCATTTGGCCGGAAATCTGCCGCTTGCGCTCACCGACCACATGATCGATCGCCGCCCCCACCGCCGCCAAGCGGCGCGCGATCTCGCCTTCGGGCACGCGGACCGCAAAGCCTCTCGGAAATTCCTCCGCGATAAAGCCAGTGGAAAGATTGCCGTCGCGCCAGCGCGGATGATGCATCAGCGCCGAGAGGAACGGAATGTTGTGGCGAATGCCATCGATGTAGAACGAATCGAGCGCGGTCGCCTGCGCCTCGATCGCGGCGGCGCGCGACGGGGCGTGGGTGACCAGCTTCGCAATCATCGGATCGTAAAAGATCGAGATTTCGCCGCCTTCCTGCACACCGGTGTCGTTGCGAACGGTAATGCCGTCGACGCAGCTCTCGACCGGCGGGCGATATTTGATGAGACGTCCGATCGAGGGCAGGAAATTGCGGAACGGATCTTCCGCATAGACCCGCGACTCCACCGCCCATCCGGTCAGCGTGACGTCCTTTTGTGCCAGCGCCAGCTTCTCGCCGGCCGCGACACGAATCATCTGCTCGACCAGATCGATGCCGGTGATCAATTCGGTCACGGGGTGCTCGACCTGCAACCGCGTGTTCATCTCCAGGAAGTAGAAGCTCTTGTCCTGGCCGGCGACGAATTCAACGGTGCCGGCGGAATCGTAATTCACGGCTTTCGCAAGCGCGACCGCCTGCTCACCCATTTTGCGGCGGGTGGTCTCATCCAATAGCGGCGACGGCGCTTCCTCGATCACCTTTTGATTGCGGCGCTGGATCGAGCATTCGCGCTCGCCCAGGTAAATCACGTTGCCGTGCTTGTCGCCCAGCACCTGAATTTCGATGTGGCGGGGATCGACGATGAATTTCTCGATGAACACCCGGTCGTCGCCGAACGACGATTTGGCTTCGGCCTTGGCGAGACCAAACCCTTCGGCAACTTCCGAAGTCGAATGCGCGATCCGCATCCCCTTGCCGCCGCCGCCGGCCGAAGCCTTGATCATCACGGGATAGCCGATTTGGTCGGCAATCTTCACCGCGTGCTTTTCGTCCTCGATGACGCCGAGATGACCCGGCACCGTCGAAACGTTGGCTTTGGCCGCGGCTTTTTTCGATTCGATCTTGTCGCCCATGGCGGCGATGGCGCCGGGGTTGGGTCCAATGAAGACGATGCCGGCTTCGGAGAGGGCGCGCGGAAAAGCTTCGCGCTCGGACAGAAATCCATAGCCCGGATGCACGGCCTGCGCCCCGGTCCGGCGGCAGGCCTCGACGATCTTCTCGATCACCAGATAGCTTTCGGCAGCCGCCGGCGGCCCGATCAGAACGGCCTCGTCGGCCATCTCGACGTGGAGCGCGTCGCGATCGGCTTCGGAGTAAACCGCGACGGTCTGGATTCCCATCCGCCGGGCAGTCTTGATGACCCGGCAGGCGATCTCGCCGCGATTGGCAATCAAAATGCGTTTGAACATGTGCTCGCTTACTTGCAGCCTTCAGGCGGGATACCGTGTCTTGCAATGTGGCATGCGGAGACGGGCGTAACAATTCCGTCGTACAGCAAAACCAAAGAGAGGCAACGGTCGATAACCCCGAATTGGCATGTTATGGGGAGATTCGATCGGCCACTCTCGGCGAGCTGAAATTGGCACTACGGCCTGAACGAATGACAGTAACGTTATCATTGCGTTCTTTTATCCCGGGAACGGCCGTAACAAAACCGTCGTACAGCAAAACTAAACAGGGCACCGGCTGATCTGAGCTCAAATTGGCCGTCGGGAGATCCTCCATGCGTTTGAAGATCGCGGTCTTGTCAGCCAGTTTCGTCGTTTTGTCCGCCATGACGGCGCTGGCGCAGAACGGCTCTCCCCACAACCTCATCCTGTTCATCCCGGACGGTTTGCGCGCGCTCAAGGTCACGCCGGACACCGCGCCTGTCATGGCCGCAATCCGCGACCAGGGCGTGAATTTCAAGAACCCGCATTCGCTGTTTCCGACTTTCACGATGGCCAATGCGTCGGGCATGGCGACCGGTCATCATCTGGGCGACACCGGAACCTTCAGCAACACGATCTTCACCGGTTATACGTCCGCACCCGCCGGCGATACCGTGGTTCCCTTCCTCGAAAACGACGCAGTGCTCGGCGACATTGATGAGCATTTCGGCGGCGACTATCTGAATGAAGAAACCATCTTGAAGGCGGCGCGCGGGCGTGGCTTCAGCACCGCCGCGATCGGCAAGCTCGGCCCTACCCTGCTGTTCGATCACACCGACCGCGCCGACCGCCCCGGCCTTCATTCCGTCGTGATCGACGATTCCACCGGCAAAACCGGCGTTCCGCTTTCGGACGAGTTGAAAACCGCGCTGACCAAAGCCGGCCTGCCGCTCGCGGCCCCCTCGCGCGGCGACAACGGCAAGTCGGGCGACGCCAAGATACCGGGCACCTTGGTGCCAAATACCGCGCAGCAGGCCTATTTCGCTGATGTCGCCAGCAAGATCGTGCTGCCGATGTTCAAGGCGCGCAACAAGCCGTTCGTGCTGGTGTTCTGGTCGCGCGATCCCGACGGCACCCAGCACAATCAGGGCGACAGCCTCAACAGTGTGACGCCCGGCATCAACGGCCCGACGTCGCTCGCCAGCATCAAGAACGCCGATGACAATCTGGCGCAGTTGCGCAAGGCGCTCGACGATCTCGGCCTGACCGCCACCACCAACGTCATGATCGCGGCCGACCACGGCTTCTCGACGATCTCGAAGGAAAGCAAGACCAGCCCTGCGGCAAAAGCCAACTACGAGGACACGCCCAAGGATTTCTTGCCGATGGGCTTTCTCGCGATCGATCTTGCGAAAGCGCTCGACCTGCCGTTGTTCGATCCCAACGACCACAACGCGCGCGTCGCCGACAACACCCACCCCAGGGCCGGCAACGGCCTGCTCGGACCGGACCCGACAAAGCCCGATCTCGTGGTCGCCGCCAATGGCGGGTCGGACCTGATCTACCTGCCGAACAAGGACAAGAAGCTCGCCGACCGCACCATCAAGGCGCTGCTCGAACAGGACTATGTCAGCGGACTGTTCGTCGACGACAAGCTCGGACGCTTTGCCGGCACGCTGCCGATGTCGCAGCTCAACCTCAAGGGCAAGGCGGTCACACCCACCCCGTCGATCATGGTCAATTTCCGTTCTTATGTGGCCGGATGCGACCAGCCGACCAATTGCTCCGTCGAAATCGCCGATACGGTGTTACGGCAAGGCCAGGGCATGCACGGCAGCTTCGGCCGCGGCGACACCATGAATTTCATGGCGGCGATCGGCCCGGACTTCAAAGCCGGTTATGTCGATCCCTTGCCGGTCAGCAACGCCGACGTCGGCATGACCATCGCAAACTTGATAGATTTGCATCCCATTGCAGCGGGCGGGCTGATCGGCCGGGTGATGTCGGAGGCGTTGCCGAACGGAATTGTCCCGAAGGCAGTTGACGGAAAGATCGCCTCCAAGCCCGCAGCGAATGGCCTGCAGACGGTCGTGAAGTACCAGCGCGTCCTGTCGCAGCGCTATTTCGATTCGGCAGGATTTCCAGGCCGCACGGTCGGGCTCGATGCCGACGGCGGCAAACAAAAAACGGCGGGGCAGTAGCTCCCGCCGTTTAGGCGCGCAAATATGATCGGCCGAAACTACATCCCGATGTCGAATACGTTCGGCAGCTGTGCAAGCGGCCCCGTCGCCGCGCCGACGATGGTCGCGACCAACGCCATCAGGGTACGGTTGCTGCTGCGCTTGCGCCGCATCTGGCTTGCGATCCATTCCAGAATTTCGATATCGACGCCAACTGCCTGAGTGGGCGCCCAGCTTTCGATCGTGGTTTCCGGCGACAGCGCAACGGTGCGCGGCGGCACCGGCAAACCGGACGCCGAGGCGGCGTGATGCACGACGGCCTTGGCCAGGAGATCGTCGAAACGCCCCTCGTCGCTGCGCTCGGCGGCAGCGTCGTTGATCTCAAACAGTGCTTCGGCTTCCGCCCGGCTGACCGGCTGATGCTCGACCGCAATCGCGGTCAGGATGCGCGCGCACCAGGCGGCGTCATCGGCGTCGAGCGCGCGGGAAAAATGAACGCGGCCCCTGGTGGTGGGGCCTTCGCCGGTGATCACGCCATCGCGCACGACGGTCAGGGCAAGGGCTGCGGTATTGCCGCAGGAAATCTTTGATGGTTCCAAGGCGCCGATCGGTTCGGCGAACTTGGCGACAGGGACAGACATGGTCTTCTTCTCAGCTTTCTTGCTCAGGCCAGCATTTCCTGCTGGCGTAAACGAACAGTTAACGATTCGAAACTTGGATCGCGACTTATTTTAAATGGTTGCGGATTTGTCGCTGTGACGTCCCTCACAGTTCGTGGGCGTCGCAAGGAGATCCGGCGGCGATACGGCGCCGAAGCGGCAATATCGAGGCAAACGTTCATGTGAAGCCGGTGCTGATGCCGTCGCCCCCTGTCCTCAAAAAAAAGAATGCTATAGGGAACCCTCGTTGGAGAACGCTCTTGTCTTTTGCGGTTGAGGGTTCCGTTCGGTAACCGCGCTCCCTATCGTCAAATCGAATTTATCCGTAACTTGAATAACATGAGGTCGGAAGATGGCTCTCCAGATTGGCAGTGTGGCCCCGGATTTCGAGGCTGAAACCACCGACGGCAGAATCAAATTCCATGACTGGATCGGCGACAGCTGGGCGCTGCTGTTCTCTCATCCGAAGGATTTCACCCCGGTCTGCACCACGGAACTCGGCGCGCTGGCCAAGCTTAAACCGGAATTCGACAAGCGCGGCGTCAAGCTGATCGGGCTCAGCGTCGATCCCGTCGACAAGCATGCGAAATGGTCCGAAGACATCAAGGAAACGCAGGGCGAGGCGCCGAATTTCCCGATGATCGGCGACACTGACCTGAAGGTCTCGAAGCTCTACGACATGCTGCCGGCCTCTACCTCCGGCGACGCCAACAACCGCACCGCCGCCGACAACCAGACGGTCCGTAACGTCTTCATCATTGGGCCGGACAAGAAGATCAAGCTGGTGCTGGTCTATCCGATGACGACGGGGCGCAATTTCCAGGAAATCCTTCGCGTGATCAATTCGCTGCAGATGACCTCAAAGCATCGCGTCGCGACGCCCGCCGACTGGAATCAGGGCGACGACGTCATCATTGCCGGTTCGGTCACCGACGACGAGGCGAGGACCATCTACCCGCAAGGCTGGAAATCGCCGAAACCCTATATCCGGATCGTGCCGCAACCGAAGTAGTCGGTGGCTTCAAGGGTGGGCAAAGGCACACTTGCGCCGTGCCCACCGGTTGCGATGGTGGGTACGCTATCGCTTTGCCTACGAGGTCTCGCGCAAACGACGAACTTACACTTTTGGCGCGAGCCAATTGGCGACCATCAGTCCGAGCGTCGACGACACCGCGGTCACAAACGATCCCCAGGATAAATCCATTATTACCACAGGCCACGTCCAGTGCTACGGATCGGGTCCAATAGAGTTGCAATGTCCCGTCCGCGGGTGGACCTCAAGCGCGCCATCCGAGTTGACCGCCTGATGGCCAGCACCCCCGCCCCACCCTGCATCGTCTGGTTTCGCGACGATCTGCGCCTCTCCGATCATCCAGCCTTGCACGCCGCGTCGAAGACCGGCGCGCCGGTCATTTGTCTTTACGTGTTTGACGAACAAAGCGAGCCGCTGCGCCCAACCGCGCGCCCGCTTGGGAGTGCGGCGCGCTGGTGGTTGGCAGGCTCGCTCCGGGCTTTGCAAAAGAGCCTCCATGCGGTGTGCTCGACGCTGGTGCTGCGCCAGGGGCCGGCGGCGAAAACCATCGCCAAATTGGCGCGCGACACCCAGGCCGGCGCGGTGTTCTGGAATGAGATCGCACAAGCGCCGCATCAGACCGTGGCCGATCAGGTCGGCACAGCACTTGGGAAAATCGGCATCACCCCCCCCAACGCTTTCCCGGCGATCTCCTGGTCGCCCCCACCGACCTACGCAACAAGGACGGCCGGGGTTTGCGGCGGTTCACGCCGTTCTGGTGGCGGATGCAGGCGATGGGCGATCCGCCAAAGCCGCTGCCCGCGCCAACGGCGCTATGTCCTAGGCCGGAGCTTGCAAGCGATACGCTGGATAGCTGGCACCTCGAACCTGCGCATCCGGATTGGGCCGGCGGGCTGCGCGAGACTTGGGTGCCGGGCGAGTCATCGGCGCAAGACCGGCTCAAGGAATTTCTCGAAACCGGGATGGCCGGCTACGCCACGGAGCGTGACCGGCCCGACCGCAGCGGCACGTCCAGGCTGTCGCCGCACTTACGCTTTGGCGAACTCAGCCCCCGGCAGGTCTGGCACGCCGCGCGCTTTGCCGCCGCCGAGCAACCGGCCCGTATCGGCGATATCGAGAAATACCTCAGCGAATTGGGCTGGCGCGAATTCTGCCGCCACCTGCTGTTCGACGTGCCCGACCTCGCGAAACGCAATTTGCAGCCCGCGTTCGACGGATTTCCGTGGCGGCACGACGAGCAGGCTCTGCGCGCGTGGCAGCGCGGCCAAACCGGCTACCCCATCGTCGATGCCGGGATGCGCCAACTCTGGGACACCGGGATCATGCACAACCGGGTGCGGATGGTGGCGGCGTCGTTCCTGGTCAAGCATCTCATGATCGACTGGCGCGAGGGAGAAGAATGGTTTTGGGACACACTGGTCGATGCCGACCCCGGCAGCAATCCCGCCAACTGGCAATGGGTCGCGGGCTCCGGCGCCGATGCCGCCCCCTATTTCCGCGTCTTCAATCCGATACTGCAAGGCGAGAAGTTCGATCCCGAGGGCGCTTATGTCCGGCGCTGGATACCCGAGCTCGCATCGCTGCCGACAAGCGTGATCCACTATCCGTGGAGCGCGACACCGCTCGAACTTAAAGCCGCGGGCGTCGACCTCGGCAAGACCTATCCCCGGCCCATCGTCGATCACAAGGCAACTCGCGGCCGCGCGCTCACAGCCTATGCGACGCTGCGCAAGAGTTGAGCACAGCGCATCGCTTTGACAGCTCGACGAATCTGTCTATCGTTACGGTTTCGACAACCTGGGGGACGATATGGACGACGTAAAACCTATTTTGGAACAGATGACAGACGCGATGAGCAGCGCTGCCGATGCGACCAAAGATGCCGCCAAAGCGGTCGTCAAGAAGGTCAAGAAAGCCGCCAAGAAAGTCGCAAAAAAAGTGACGCCGAAGAAGGCCAAAAAAGCTTCCAAGAAATCCGCTTCCAAGAAATCCCCGGCGAAGAAATCCGCCAAAAAGGCAACGAAAAAGTCAGCCAAAAAGTCCGTCAAGAAAGCTGCAAAAAAAGCTACCAAGAAAGTCGCCAAGAAGAAAAAGAAGGCCAAGAAGTCGAAGCGCTGAGCGCTTCCCGCGCAGGGCCCTTTCCCGCGCAAAGCCTCCGGATCAACGCCGGAGGCTTTTGTTTTGGGACTCAGCTGTTTTGGAATCCGCTATTTGGGACTGAACTGTTTGAGGCTTTAAAGTCCGGCCCGACTCACGTACGCTGGTTGACCAGAAACACCGCGGCGGCGCAGGCTACCATGCCTGAAATCGCGACTGCATCGAGCCGCTCGCCGAACAGCACATAGGCCATCAGCGCGGTCACCGCCGGCACCAGATAAAACAGGCTCGCCACCGAGGTGGCCGCCGAGCGCCGGATCAACCAGTACAACAACCCGATCGATCCGATCGACAACACCACCGCGAGCCAGATCACCGACAGCACGAACTCGGCCGTCCAGTGCACCACATTGCTTTCGAACAGCCCCGCGCCGGCGGCAAAGAAAATCGTCACCGCGATGTACTGCACGAGATTGCCGGCACGCCAATCGATGCCGCCGCAATAGCGCCGCTGGTACAGCGTGCCCAAGGTGATGCTGACCAGCGACACGGCGGAGGCCAGCCAGCCCCAGCCCGCCTCCCCGCTCATCGGGCGACCGTGCAGGATCAGTACCACGCCGCCGAGACCGAGCAATAACCCGCTCCATTGCAGCGGCGTGACGCGTTCGCCGAGCCAGCGGTTAGCCAAGGTCGAAGTCAGGATCGGCTGCAGACCCGGAATCAGCGCCGACAACCCGGCCGGGATCGAATGCGCGATCGCGATTGCGGTGCCGCCGAGATAAAATCCATGAACCAGAATCCCCGCCGCAACGCTGTGGGCGATGCCGACGCGATTCGGCCATCGTGGCCGGGCGATCGCGACGACGACCGCCATCAGCGCCACCACCAACGCCATACGAATCGCGAGATACGTCAGCGGCTCGGCATTGTGGAGGACGTATTTGGTGGCGACAAAGCCGGTGCTCCAGAGCACGACAAAAATCGCCGGCGCCGCGCGCGCGGCCAAATTTTCAAAGTCCTTGTTCATTTGCGGCCTTGATTGCCTGAACATGTGCTATCCGGCAATCGTGAACCGCGCTGGGCTCCCCGCCCGCTATCACATACCGAATCGAGAAACGAGGAACTGCTCATGGATGTTCGCGCCGCCATCGCCGTCGCTGCCGGCAAGCCGCTGGAGATATCGACCGTCCAGCTCGAAGGGCCGCGCGAGGGCGAGGTGCTGGTCGAAATCAAGGCTACCGGTGTCTGCCACACCGACGAATTCACGCTGTCGGGCGCCGATCCCGAAGGCCTGTTCCCGGCGATCCTCGGCCACGAAGGCGCCGGCGTGGTGGTCGATATCGGCCGCGGCGTAACCAGCGTTAAGAAGGGCGATCACGTCATTCCGCTGTACACGCCGGAGTGCCGGCAGTGCCCGTCCTGCCTGTCGCGCAAGACCAATCTTTGCACCGCGATCCGCGCCACCCAGGGCCAAGGCCTGATGCCCGACGGCACTTCGCGGTTCTCGATCGGCGGCAAGCCGATCCACCATTACATGGGCACATCCACCTTCGCGAACTACACTGTGCTGCCGGAGATCGCGGTGGCGAAAATCCGAAAAGACGCGCCGTTCGACAAGGTCTGCTACATCGGCTGCGGCGTCACCACCGGCATCGGCGCGGTCATCCACACCGCCAAGGTCGAGCAAGGCGCCAAGGCAATCGTTTTCGGCCTCGGCGGCATCGGGCTCAACGTGCTGCAAGGCCTGCGGCTTGCGGGCGCCGACATGATCATCGGGGTCGACATCAACAACGACCGCAAGGCGTGGGGCGAACGCTTCGGCATGACCCATTTCGTCAATCCGAAAGATCTCGGCAAGGACCTCGTGCCTCACCTCGTCGACATGACCAAGTCGGGCGCGGATCAGATCGGCGGCGCCGACTACACCTTCGATTGCACCGGCAACGTCACCGTCATGCGGCAGGCGCTGGAATCCTGCCATCGTGGCTGGGGCCAGTCGATCGTGATCGGCGTGGCGCCATCGGGCGCCGAGATTTCGACGCGGCCGTTTCAGCTAGTGACCGGCCGGGTCTGGAAAGGCACCGCGTTCGGCGGCGCGCGAGGCCGCACCGACGTGCCCAAAATCGTCGACTGGTACATGCAGGGCAAGATCGAGATCGATCCGATGATTACCCATGTGATGCCGCTGGCCGAGATCAACACCGCATTCGAACTAATGAAGCGCGGCGAGTCTATTCGTGGCGTGGTGACGTTTTAGGGGGCTACGATGCGCTTGCAATTTCAAACCGTCGATGTGTTTACGTCCGATCGCTTCGCCGGCAATCCGCTCGCCGTGGTCCTGAATGCGGAAGATTTGTCTACGCAGAAAATGCAGGCGATCGCCGCCGAATTCAACTTGGCCGAGACCACTTTTGTCCGGCCGCCCAAGGACGCCGCGCATACGGCGGAAGTGCGGATCTTTACGCCGCGGAGCGAGATGCCGTTTGCCGGCCATCCCAATGTCGGCACCGCCTTCGTGCTGGCGCGCGCCGGCACCAGTTACGGCCGGCCCGTCGATGGCGAGCGCGTCATCTTCGAGGAAAAGGCGGGATTGGTCCCGATCGAAATTTTGCGAGACGGCGCGACGGTGGTGGGCGCGCGATTGGCGTCGCCGCAACCGCTCTCGCTCGGCGCAGAGATTACGACCGAGCTGGTGGCATCGGCTTGCGGCATTTCGCGCGACGACATCGAGCTCGCCAATCATCAGCCACGCATCGCCTCATGCGGTGCCCCGTTCATTCTGGCCGAACTGAAGAGTCGCGCCGCGCTTACCGGCGCAAGCCCGAACGGCGACGTGTTCCGGCTTGAAGTCACCCGACATCCGGCCGTCAGCATCCTGCTCTATACGCAGCTCGGTGGCGGTGACATCGACATCCAGGCGCGGATGTTCGCGCCACATCTGAACATTCCGGAAGACCCGGCAACCGGCAGCGCCAATGTCGCGCTGATCGGGCTCTTGGCCAAGCTGCGCCCGGAGCCAAATCTTTCGTTGTCGAAGACGATCGCCCAGGGCGTTGAAATGGGACGTCCCAGCCTGCTCAACGCGCATGCGGAGAAGCAAGACGGCACCGTCACGGCGACCTATATCGGCGGACGCTGCGTGCCGGTGATGTCAGGAACGATCGAATTGGCCTGAAAGATCAGAACTCGTC
The DNA here is from genome assembly GCA_963814615.1 of uncultured Alphaproteobacteria bacterium. GTDB lineage: Bacteria > Pseudomonadota > Alphaproteobacteria > Rhizobiales > Xanthobacteraceae > Bradyrhizobium. The sequence goes on from CAWFDN010000003.1 coordinate 784,733, forward strand.
CGGACAGGGATCGACGATCTTCCAGAGTTCCTCGCCGTTCTTGATCTTCTTCATCTCGGTGGTGAGCCCGCCGTTGCGGCGGATCCAGTCCTTCACCGTATCCGGATAATACGACATCAGGTCCGATGTCCCCTCGGCGCTGGTGACCTTGATGCCGAAGGTGAACGCCTTGTCGTAATAGGCTTGGTGGAAACCGAGGCTGGCGCGCGGCGTCACGCAGACCTTGTTCATCGGCACAATTCCGAACACTAGCGTGCAGGCCGAATTGCAGATCCCGTCGATGATGACGCGCTCCTTGCGGTCGCGGATGCGTTGGTACTTCTCCTTGTATTTGCTGACATAGCCGCCGTGGTCGCGGGTGATATGCAAATCGGCGCGCGCCGGCGTCGCCGCCGGAAGCGGGATCAACAGCATGGACAGCAAGGGAAGAAGCGTGATGCGCATGGGCCGGTCGGGAAACGAGAGAGCCTGTCGGGACATCGAAATCAGGCCCGTAGCCGGACCAGACGGCACAACTCTGGCCGTACTGTGTTGGAAATTCGTTAAGCATGCCGGAGGGATCAAAAATCCCGCACCCCGTGGCGAATTTTCCGCACTTTTGCGGGCCCTCCACGCTGGATTTCGGCTAAAATATCAGTCTTTCAGCACGACATCAGGAGAATCCAATGACAAGTCTGAAGCTCCTTTCCGCCGCAGCCGTTGTAGCCGCACTGGTCTCGGCGCCGGATCTCGCGCATGCCCGGACCCACCATGTTCGCGGTCAGTCGTTGCCCTATGACATCAGCTACAATCACAATTACGGCCCCGGGGCGCGGCCCGGCACCTTTGTCTATTACGACGGCCCTTCGACCAATGCATGTGCCCAGGGTGCTGCGACCTATCTCGGCCAAGACCGCCGCGGGCACCCCTGCTTCTGATTCCTGCCTGCTTCTGTTCGTGGTGCCACGGATCAACTCGCCCGATGAACGAAGGCTAACGCCTTCGTTCCGAAGCATGCTTCGTTGTGAAGCCACCCGTCCGGACGGTGGCCGGCGCTGCAGCAACATGGCTCAGCGGAAATCGCGTTCCACCAATGGAACACCCGGGGTACAAGAAAAAAGAGCATTAACAAGGCGTTAACTTTTTGGGGAATATTTTAGCAATTCGTACTGTCTATGTGACAGGAGCATTGCGATGACACGAAAGAACCGTGAAATACTGGCTCGGAAGTTGGAGCAGGCCCGCCGGCTCGCCTTGGAGCCGACCGATCCGCTCACGCGAGAGCGACTGGCTCAGATGATTGAGGGGCTGGAATATGAGCTTCGAGATCAGCGACAGGTCGCCTAGCCCCGGCCGCACAAGTCTGATATCCGGAACCGGCCAAGATATCCTGGCGGTCCTTTTCCATGCCTCAGGAATCAGGCATGCGGCGATACATTGAAAAGACGCACGCGCTCGTAGCTCAGCTGGATAGAGCATCGGATTTCGATTCCGAGGGTCGGGAGTTCGAATCTCTCCGAGCGCACCATCAGTTGTATTCTAGAATAATAACAACCTGGAGGGATGGCAGCGATCAGACGTAGGAAAGCCCTGTGCCGCAGAGGCGCTTTGCATTGCTGACGGTCGCTGACCATCGCGGACTGTCGCTGACCATCGCTGGCTGGTTTTCGCGCAGCTGTCCCTTCAACTGCCTCTCGCCGTGAGTTAGAAGCTCCCCTTTCGCGGTACGCTCATTTTTGTCGTCCGTCATCGTGGACGACAATTCGATAAGCCCCTGTCTCCTTGAGGAATTACTTGGTCGCTGACGGTTTTTACCGTCCGCACTACCCGCCGTTTTTGAGTCTTATGTCCCGCTGGCTGAGTTCAAAGCATCCCGGAGAGCTGCTCAAGCTCGGCTTGTGGTCACTCGATCAAGCGTTGGCCAATAGGCATCGCGCGGGAGTCAGCGGCTACGGTCCGTGTGGGTCAACAGAAGAAATACGAATGGACTTGGGCCAGTTTTCTGGACCAATACCACTCGGTGAATTGGCGAACCGGTCGCCTGGGCAGAGCGAGCGTCATCAGAAGCTGTGGCGCTTCCTGCTGCGACCGCCCGGGTCCTACCGCATCGGTTGCGAATGAAAATCGCCCCAGATCAGCACGCCAGCGAACACCGCGAATACCGACACCACAGCAGCAGAAACCAGAATCGAATCGAAGGGCATAGCTACCTCCTTTGAATTTCGAGGCAGTATGCCGAATTGTCGAATGCGGTCTTTGATGCGGATCAAACTCTGGAGAAAAAAATCCCAGCAATCAAGCCAAAGGACCCCTTGATGCAGATCAAGATCGAAAGACCAAGATTCGAGTAGTGAGAGCGTAATTTAGCGACGTCGAAGCAGATACGAAAATTGAGGTCCGCCAATGAAGGCTTATCTGTACCAACTTAGTTTTGCGCTCCTCATGATCACACCGGCGCTGGCCCTCTCGCCGGCCGAGCAACGCGGAAAAACGTTCGCGCTTACCAATTGCGCGCGGTGCCATTCCATCGATCGGGTGACGGAAAGCCCGCTCAAGATCGCGCCGCCATTTCGAACCTTGCATCTACGCTACCTTGTCGAAACCCTCGGCGAGGCCTTCGCGGAAGGCATCTATACCGGTCATCCGACGATGCCAACATTCCAGCTCGACCCCGACCAGATCCACGACCTGCTGTCGTATCTGAAAAGCTTCGAATAATTTTGTCACGGTGCGAGTCACCCGCTACTGCAGAGCCTGCACGGTCCAGGCGATCATATTCCTCGCGAGGCGATCGAATGCCCCGTTGAACGCCGCGACTGTTGTCGGCGGATCGACCTTGTCGAATTTCTCGCTCTCCTCAAACACGCGCGAGGCGACGACTTTGCCGTCTTTGTCGAGAATCCTCGCCGATAGCCCGATCTCGGCCTTAGGCTCCGAATCGACCGCAATCCGGAACCGCCGGACATCGATCTGAATCTGAAAATCCGGCTGTCCGATGTCCGTCACACGCAGCGGCGCGTGAGCGATATCGTAATTCTCGAAACTCTCGATCAATCTGGCCTGTAGCAACTTCGGAATGGTGTCGGCCCAGACGGCATCCGCAAATCCCGGATAGTCCTTCTCGGGTGCAGTCGCAATTCGTTGCGTCTCGAGCGCTACAACCGCGGTGGGTTCCGGAATGGCCAATTGTCCCCTGATGGTCTTGTTCACCGGGTCGAATTTTTGCGGCGCGCGCAGGTCGTAGATTGTTTTAGGTGCCGTCGACGTCCCACCGCCGGTCATTTTCTCAAGCCCGGCGATGATACTGTCGAGTTTGCCGGTATTTCGCGCCAACCCTTCCGAAAATACTTGCAGGTTCGCGATAGTGCTCTTCAGCGGTTCCGAATTCTCGCTCAGCACTGTATCGACCCGCCGCAATGCATCACGTGCGGCCTGGGTCATGCCCTGGCCTGCCCCGGGCTCGGCGATCAGCGTCGGCACCTCGCCCGAATTCACCAGCAATTTGCCGCCCTCCAACGCGACCACGGGCACTCCCGTCAAGCCCTGAAATTCCAGGCCGACCTTCGTGTCGGAACGCACTGGCGTCGTCGAAGCGACCGAGATCGTCGCATTGACCCGGCGCGGGCTGTCCGGCGCGAGACCGAGATCCGTCACCTCGCCGACGCGGATTCCGTTGAATAGTACGGCAGCACCGACCAGAAGCCCGGGCACCGGACCATCGAACTGAACGTGGTAGGTCGCACGTGGGCCGAGCCCGCCGGTATTGTGAAGCCAGTATACAAAGCCGAATACGGCAGCGATGGCCGCCAGCACGAAGGCGCCGACGACGACGAAGGGAGCGCGGGTTTCCATCTCTTAGCTCGCTTTTGGTTGCAGCATTTGGGAACGCTTGCCGTGAAAATAAGCCCGTACCCAGGGATGCTCGGATTGAAGCAACTCGCGCATCGGTCCGATGGCGACGATCTTGCCGTCCGCCAGCGCCGCGACGCGGTCGCAGACGGTATTCAAACTGGCGAGATCATGGGTGACCATGAACACCGTCAGCCCCAGCGTTTTCTGCAATGTCTTAATCAGGGCGTCGAAATCACCCGCCGCGATCGGGTCCAGCCCGGAGGTCGGTTCGTCGAGAAACACAATCGCGGGATCGAGCGCTAGCGCGCGGGCCAATGCCACACGCTTCGTCATGCCGCCCGACAATTCGGAAGGAAACTTGTCACCATCTTCCGGCAACAGCCCGACCATTTCGAGTTTTGCGGTAGCGATCTCGTCCATCAACGCGTCCGACAGCACCAGATTTTCGCGGAGCGGAAACTGGATATTCTGCCGTACGGTGAGCGAGGAAAACAGCGCGCCTTGCTGAAACAGAATACCCCATCTCCCCGCGGCGCTCTGGGTGTTCCGCTCCCAGCTTTCGCCGATCGCAGCGCCCATGACCTCGATCTCCCCGCTTTGACGCGCAATGAGTCCGATGATGGTTCGCATCAGCACCGACTTGCCGCCGCCGGAAGCTCCGACCAAGCCCAGAATTTCACCCCTTCGGACATCCAGCGACAAATGGTCGATCACGATATGCCGGCCGAAGCCAACCACAAGGTCGCGGACACTAATCGCAAATGGAGGCATGACGTCTTGCATCGCTACATTCCGATCGATGCGAAAAAGATCGCAAAGAGGCCGTCGAGGACGATCACCAGGAAGATCGACTTCACCACCGAGGTGGTCGTTTGCTTACCGAGCGACTCCGCGCTTCCCTTCACGCGCAAACCTTCGCTGCAGGCGACGATGCCGATCACCAGCGCCATGAACGGCGCCTTGATGATACCGACTTCAAAATGGGTGATGGAGACGGCATCGTGCAACCGCGCAATGAAGATCGCCGGCCCCATCCCGCCATAGAACCACGCCACCAACCCGCCGCCATAGAGCGCTGCCATCGATCCGATGAAGGCAAGGACCGGCAGCGCGCAAATCAGCGCGATGACGCGCGGCAAGATCAGGACTTCCACGGGATCAAGGCCCATGGTCGAGAGGGCGTCGATTTCCTCGCGCATCTTCATCGAGCCAAGCTCGGCGGTGTAGGCGCTGCCGGACCGGCCGGCCACCATGATGGCGACGATCAAGACGCCGAGCTCGCGCAGCACCAGTATGCCGACCATGTCGACCACGTAGGAATCAGCGCCGAATTTGCGAAAATGGAAAATGCCCTGCTGCGCGATGATGGCGCCGATCAGGAAGGTGATCAGCACGATGATCGGTATCGCCTGCCAACCGACCCTGTATAACTGATAGACCAAAGACGTCAGCCGCAACGACCTCGGCCGGCGCAGCACGCCGAAGAGGGCCAGAAAAAGCGAGCCCAGCATCTGCAGGAATACGGTGAGGTCTTCCGTGGCCCCAACCGCCCCGCGACCGATATCGTTCACCTTGACCAGAACGGGATTTTGTATTGGCGCCGGAGCGGGATTACGACGATTGACCTGACGAACCTCCTCAATCAGGCCGGTATAGTTGTCCGCAACACCCACAACATCGGCGTGATGACCGGCCGCTGTCGCACGCCGCACGATTTTCTCCAGGAGCCAGGCTCCTAGCGTGTCGAGCTCGCGCACCTCGGCCATGTCCAGCCGCAGGGCTTTCGAGCCATCAAGCTGCGCCGTAGCTGCGTCGGAGAGCGCCTCAAGAGTCGTTACATTGGCCGCGGTCCAGGATCCACCCGGACGTAACTTAAGGATGTCGCCCGCCGGCTCGGCCGTCAATTGAGGTGCGGTAGCTAAAGCCATGAACTCCTCCAATGGAGGAGTCATTCCTACCCCCGCGGTGCACCGCTCTCATTGATATGCCTCAAAACCGTGCTCCCCCGACACCACAGTTGACTCAAATCAATAGCACCGCCTTGGGGCCGCATAGAATTCCGTTTGGATGACGCAACCAAGGTGAACCGAGATGTTCGACTCAGGCGCGCTTCGAGACGAGCTGCTGACACTAAAGGATGACGTGAGGCGCTTGCTCGGCACCACAAGCGACGAAATCTTCGACGCCTCGAAGAACCGCGCCAAATCTCTCGCCGATCAGATCGGGGCCGCGCTGAACGATCTCGGCGAGACCTTGGGGGAGGAGGAAAATCGAATTGAGAAAATTCTAACGGACCGCCCGATTACGTCTCTCGCCTCTGCTTTCGCGCTTGGCATCGTCGTCGGCTTCATGCTGAGGAGACAATAGAGTGAATTCCGAGAACATCGTCAAACATTTGCGCATGCTCTGGCGGACCGACCGGATCATCGCCGATATCCGCATGCGGCACCTGCTTGTTGGTTTGGGCCTGCGGGTATTCGCTGCGTTGATCGCCGCATTCGGCCTTCTGATGCTGGAGCTATCGGCCTATTTCGCGCTGATTCAGATCTGGAGTGCGGTTCCCGCCGCGGCCGCTCTCGGCGCAGTCAACTTCGCGATCGCCACAATCCTGTTTGCGATCGCGGCAAGGTCGCCAACCGGCCGCGAGTTCGAACTTGCAAACGAGGTCCACGGCTTATCGGTCGATGCGCTGGAGATCGAAGCGCACGCGTTGCAGTTAGAGCTGTCCAGATTGATCCATCATCCGCTCAACGGGCTGCTGCCTTTGGTCGTACCGCTGATCGCAGTCATCACCAGAAGCCTGAAGAAATCGTCGGTGAGCACGCCTACCACCGCCGCCACGCCGGAATAATCGCGATGGCGGCATGAGCTTTAGCCAACTAAACGGAGGAACGATATCACCATGCAGCATGCTCCCAAACCGATCCTGAACGCATCCCTTCCCGCGCAATTTCGGCAGATCCGTATCGAGCTCGCGCGCGAACCTGGCCATCCCGAGGGCGACACCGAAGTCGCCTATGTGATCGTCGCACCGCTCAACGCTAACGGCAGGATTAATGCGAAGCTTTGGCGTCAATATCGCGAAGCATGCCGGGTTGCGCGATTACGGCCGGAGGCGGAAGTTGACACCGGTCATCTCGTTCAACGCAGCGGCGGCGTCTGGACCTTTCATTACGAGCAGGCACCCGGTATGCCGGATGAAGTCGGCTTTCATTTTTCGGACGAACGGTTCGTGGCCGGCGAGTATGTTTCGATCAATGAGGGCGGAAAAATGCACACCTACCGTGTGGCATCGGTATCCCATCTATAAAGCCGGAGCGTGACGCTTTCTTGGCGGCCGAACCAAGTGTAATCTCGTGAGCGGGTCGTCGATAAATTTCCCTATCTTTGAAAGAGATAAAGCGCGAAAAGCGAAAGTGTCACGAGCGTTGAGAATATCGCGATCACTAACGTCCAATCGACCCGCTTCTTTGAGCGCCGCCCCGTCATCAAAATCGTTGCCAGAGCTTTTAGACCTATTTTTTCCATTGGCTCGCCTGTCATTTCAAAGCCCGAGCTTGACGTCGCATAGATCGTGCTCGACCGGGTCCGGCTTTATCTCGAAACCAAGTTTCCGGCACATGTCCAGCATGACCGTGTTTTCCTGAAGGACGTTACCGAAAATCGCTTTGAGACCTTCGGATTTCGCGTATTCAATGATCAATTGCATCAAAGCCCACCCGAGTCCCCTGCCCTTGAGATCGGATCTGAGCAGGATCGCATATTCACCATTTTCGTAGATCGAATCGGAGTGAATCCGGACCACACCGACCATCTCGTCGGAGGCTTCGTCAAACGCGACAAAAGCCATGGCGCGGGCATAGTCGAGCTGTGTCAGGCGGGCGATGAATTCGTGGCTGAACTTGATCGGCGCAAAAAATCGTAGCCGGAGATCCTGGCTGGTAACGTGCCGCAACATTTCGTGGATTAGCGGCTCGTCCTCGGGACGGATCGGGCGCACAAAGACCCGCCAGCCATCCCCGACCTCGATGTGCCGCTGCCATTGCGAAGGATAGGGCCGCACCGCGAAATTGGCGGGGCCTGAGCCTGGGAATTTCCGCGCCACTTTTGCGACGGTGACACGTGCATCGACGGCGAGTACGCCGGTCTCATCCGCCAGCAGCGGATTGATGTCCAACTCGCGGATCTCCGGAATATCCGCAGCCATTTGGGTGAGCTTGACCAGCACCATCGCGACAGCGTCGTCCTTGACCGCAGGCACATCCCGGTAGGCGCGCAGGAGCCGCGAGACGCGGGTACGCTCGATAAGGTCGCGGGCCAGTTGCAGATCGAGCGGCGGAAGCGCCAGCGCTTTGTCGTTGATGATCTCGACCGCCGTGCCACCGTGACCAAATACGATGACGGTGCCGAAGGTCGGATCGTCAGTCAGGCCAAGGATCAGTTCACGCGCCTTGGGCCGCACCACCATCGCCTGCACGATGACGCCGGCAATTCGTGCTTCCGGCCGAAGTGCTTTGGCCCGCGCGAGAATACCAGCCGTCGCCACACGCACCGCGTCCGCGTTGGTTAGATTGAGAACGACGCCACCGACATCGGATTTGTGAACGATGTCTCGCGACATGATCTTGAGCACCACGGTCGCCCCTTGCGCGAACAGCCTTGAAGCGTAAGCGACGGCTTGCTCGGCATTGGCGGCCGCGAATGTCGGCACCATCGGTATGTCATAGACTTCGAGCAGCCGCTTGATTTCGACCGGGTCGAGCCACTGGCGCCCATCGGCGAGCACCGCGGCGACGATCGCCCGCGCAGCGTCGACGTCCGTCGCGAACTCGCTGGGCATGGCCGGAGGGACTTGCGACAGCGCCGCCGCCACCTCGCGATGCCTTACCAGATACATGAAGCCCCGCACTGCGTCGTCTTCGGTCGGGTAATTGGGGATTCCGGCGCCGCTCAATACATCGCCGATCTTCTGGTCCGCCCCGACCCAAACCGCGAGCACCGGCTTTATCGAGTCTCGATGCTGTTGGCGATATTTACTGACCACGGCGGTCACGGTGGCGGCGATGTCATCCGCCGGAGCGACCGCGGTCTGAACATTCATCACCAGGATCGCATCGTTGCTCGCGTCCGTCAGCAAGACCTCCAGCGCCGCCGCGTAACGCGCGGGGTCGGCGTCGCCAACGATATCGAGCGGATTTGATCCGGACCATGTCGGCGGCAAGACCGCATCGAGCTTGCGCCTGGTCGCGGACTTAATCGCTGCGGGAATCCCTCCCAGCTCGACCAAGCGATCGATCGCGAGAACACCTATGCCGCCGCCATTGGTCAGGATCGCCAGCCGCTTTCCCGGGGTGGCTCGACGCGCCCGAGCGTCTCGGCGCAGTCGAACAACTCCCGAAGATCGGACACGCGCAGGAGGCCGGCGCGGTGAAACGCGGCATCATAGACCGCGTCCGAGCCGGCCAGTGCGCCGGTGTGGGTCGCGGCAGCCTTCGCCCCTTGCGCCATGCGGCCGGATTTGACGACGACGACCGGTTTGATCCTCGCGGCAGCGCGTGCCGCGGACATGAATTTGCGGGCGTCCTTGATCGCTTCGACGTAGAGCAGGATGGCTCGGGTCTTGCCGTCCAGCGCGAAGTAGTCAAGCAGATCGGCAATATCGACATCGAGTTGGTCGCCAACGGAAACGATCCCGGAAAAGCCAACTCCGCGCTGTGCCGCCCAATCCACCATGCCTGTGGCGATAGCGCCCGACTGCGAAATCAGCGCCAGATTTCCAGCACGGGGCATGTGCGCGGCGAAACTTGCATTGAGGGCCGCACCGGGCACCATGATGCCAAGACAATTCGGCCCGATCAGCCTCATTCCATATTTTTGCGCGGTATACTCGGCGGCCTCTGCGAGCGACCCAGCCCCGTGGCCGAGCCCGGCGGAAATAATCACAGCACCCGCCGCACCCAATTTTCCTGCCTGATCGATGAGGCCTGCGACGGCCGTTGCCGGCGCGGTAATCACGACAAGTACGGGTACAAATGGTAATTTGTCGAGGCTTGAGACAGTGGCAACGCCACCGATCTCCACGTAATGCGGATTTACCAGTCCAAAATCGCCTTTGAATTTAGCCGCGCGAATATTCCCGAGAATGGCCCGCCCGACGGAGCCTTGACGCGGACTAGCTCCGACCAGCGCCACCGAACGAGGCGAAAGCAGATGTTGCAAATGATAGGTCGACATCAGTTCAATCGTCCGGTTTGCCGGCCTGTTTTGCTCGCGTGCATGATGGTGCTGCCTAGTACGACATCAAAACCCAGCACGGGGGCCGTGCAAGGATCGTCTTGGTCGTTCAGCCCCACATGAATTCGTTCATCCAAGAATGACGGTAGGCGCCCATGACCAGAAAGTCGATCGCGTCGGCCATCACATAGGCTTCGAGCACCTTGCCGACCGAGTTGCCGTCGATTCTCACTGTCTCGAACGTCGCCTTGATCCCATGCTCCGCGAGGTGGCTTACAAGCGTCGCCCCGGCTTCCAGCTCCGCCGGCGTTCTCCTGTCGGTTGCTGTGACGACCCGCACGTTCGCAGCCTCCTGAAGCATGGGCAATGCGTCGGCGACAGCTCTTGCGGCCGGCGCGCTCTGATCCCACGTGATCACGACATCATCGAATGCGACCGCCAACTCCGCGCCGAATTCTTCCGGACATAGCAGGATCGGCCTGCCCGATTCGAATATCAGCGCCTCCACAATCTCTTCCGATCGATCGTCATACGGCTTGATCGGGACGAGCGACAAATCCTTGGTCCGCGCACACGCTGCAAAATTCGCCGGAATCTCCGCCGCGGCAAGCCGGCTGATCTTCTGCTCGTTACGTACGCCAAAGCGAATTGCTGCGGCGTCGAACGCCTTTAACAGGCGCTGCGCGTTCGATGTGCATCGCACTCTTTCGAGTGCCACCGTGTTGTTCAGACCAGACGAGATCGTAACCTTTGGCCGGACTAAAATGTTCTCTTCTACCGTCATTGCGGTAACGTGTGCACCGAGGCCACCGGCAACTGCCATGCATTTGTCGATAGCAGCAATTGCCGCCGGACTTGATTCACTGACAAGCGGCAACAGGATGTCCTTGATCACTTTCTATGCTCTCCTTTGACGATCACGATAGGTACCCGCAAGCAACCAGTGTTGATCTTCGTCAAGGACGACAGGTTGGCTAAATTTATAGCCACGTGATGCATTTGATTGAAATCAAGCGTTCGCCGGCTTCCAGCCGTCTGCTTTATCTTGTCCGACATACAGGTCCGGAGAATTCGAGGCGGAAGGCAGCTCAGCCCGTGGACGGCTGTTGAACAATTTCGACGTGGTCTCGATCAGCCGCTCGCCATGCTCGAAAACTCGCTCGCAGTCGCGGCGGATGAAGTCGATCTGATGCCGACCGCACTGCTCCGCCATGGTATTGAGGTTATTGACCGAATGTGAGCTTGCCACCTTCGAAACAAATTCGGAAAACAGACCGATTTCGGTTTGTGTTCGATCGAGCATCTCGTTACCCGCGAATATTACCTCCTCAAGCATCGCCTTTTGCACGCCAAACATAAGATCCAGGGCGCGCTTGTTCGCATTGGCCAACTGCGATGCCGCATTGGCCACCGATTGTTCGACAATCGCAGCACCGGGTACGTAAAATTCGAGCATGATAGGCTCCTGCTTTCCTTCGTTTTTCAACGATAAGGCCTCGCTTCCAAGTCCACATTGAGCTGCATCAAGCCGATGGGCCCGCCCGGCCTTGACCTAGCTCAAATCGGGGCGCGCCGGCTGGAATAGCCTGTCAACCGTCGATTTCAATTCGAGCCACGGAGGCCACAATGCGCGCCCATCAGATCATGACCCGACCCGTCATTACCGTCACACCGGACACCACGATCGTCGACGCCGCCAACACCATGCTGCAACGGCACATCAGCGGGCTACCCGTGGTCGACGCGGCCGGCAAACTGGTCGGCATCGTCTCCGAGGGCGACTTCATTCGCCGCAGCGAAATCGGGACCCAACGCAAACGCGGCCGGTGGCTGAAACTCATTCTCGGTCCGGGCAAGGCGGCAACCGATTTCGTTCGCGAGCATGGCGTCAAGATCGGTGAGATCATGACACCACAGCCACTCACCATCACCGAGGATGTGACGCTCGAAGAGATCGTGCGGCTGATGGAAAAGAACAACGTCAAGCGACTGCCGGTAATACGCGGAGGCCGCCTCGTCGGTATCGTCTCGCGCGCCAATTTATTGCAGGCAGTGGCCTCCCTGGCTCGCCAAATTCCTGGTCCGACCGCCGACGATGACTACATTCGCAACCGGATCATCGATACGCTTGAAAAGAACGACTGGTGCCCGTTCGGCCTGAGCGTCATTGTGCGCGACGGCATCGTCCATCTAAGCGGAGTTATTACCGATGAGCATTCGCGACAAGCTTCCATCGTAGCCGCGGAGACCGTTGCGGGGGTCAAGAAGGTGCACGACCATCTGTGCTGGGTCGACACCATGTCTGGAATGTATCTGAACTCACCCGAGGACGACGATCTGGCGAAGGCGAGTTGATCCTGGTCATTCACCGGTCCAGTGGATGAGATGCTCGCAAATCCATCGTCCACTGGCCGCCAGGACGACGTTATTTCTCGCGCGTGCAATATCTCAGAGCGCGCATCACGTCTTCGCGCGAAATCATGCCGGCGAGCCGCTGATCGCCGTCGAGCACCGGAATGCTTCTGATTCGATGCTCGACCATGAGCTGCAGCACTCGCGTCAGCTTGGTTTCTCCTTGCACATAGATGAAGTCCGGTGTCATGATTTCCGCGACGGTCTGTATCATAAGGTCGTAATGGGGGATCATGAGCGCGGTGGTAAAAATAAACCGCGCGATAAAATCGAACTTCGAAACCATCCCCACAATCTGCGATCCCTCCTCGACCGGATAGGCGTTGAAGTCGTCTTTCTCAAATAGCTCCCCGAGTTCACGCAGCGTGACAAAGCGCGACACCGTCCTGACATCACGGGTCATGTAGTCGGCGGTCACTTGTTGAAGAAACGTGTACAATGCGCAATCTGTCCAGACGAGTAAGATCGAAGCTTGATTGTTACTCCACCACCCTCCTGCGAAAGTGATATTGATCAGGGTCAAGTTCCAGCTGGTAAAAAATGTCAGTTATTAGAAGATAGATCACATGCACGAGCATCAGGATGGTCTGGAGTTTCCACAGCGCAGGATTGCGAGCAGACTGCGATTTTTTGGGGCCGCCTGAAAGAACACCCGCTGTCGAGGGTTGGGCCAGGGCTCATCACGGGAGTGGCCGATGACGATCCAAGCGGTATAGCGACCTACTCGCAGGCCGGCGCTCAATTCGGTCTGAACATGCTGTGGACGATGCCATTGGCCTTTCCTCTGATGGCCGCTGTCCAAACGATGTGCGCGCGCGTCGGCAGAGTCACCGGCAAAGGGCTCGCGGCCAACATCAAAGCTACGTTCCCGCCGTCCTTGCTCCTGAGCGTCGTGCTGTTGCTGCTGGTGGCCAATATCCTCAATATTGCGGCGGACGTGGCGGCGATGGGAGAAGTCGCGGAACTTGTCACCGGCGTCGATCGACATCTCATGACGGCGATCTTCGTGATCGGGACGCTGCTGTTGCAGATTTTCATTCCCTATCATCGTTACGTGTTTTTCTTGAAGTGGCTCACCCTCTCACTGCTCGCCTACGCCGCGGTTCTCTTTACGGTACATGTCCCATGGAGTGACGTCGCATTGAGAACGGTTTGGCCTCATTTCACACTGAATGCCAACGCCGCGGCCGTTATCGTCGGTGTTTTTGGCACTACGATCAGTCCTTACCTCTTCTTTTGGCAGGCATCCGAGGAGGTCGAGGATATGCGGGCAGATCGGAACGCCGCGCCTCTCGTAAGCGATGCCCGTCCAGCGGAGAAAGAGCTCCGCCGTATCCAATGGGACACTTGGAGTGGCATGCTTTATTCCGACGTCACGGCTTACTTCATCATCCTGGCGACCGCGGTCACGCTGAATGTCGCGGGAATTAAAGATATCGAAACGGCGGCACAGGCCGCGAGTGCGCTACGGCCTCTCGCGGGAGATTTTGCGTTCATGCTCTTCGCCTTAGGCATACTCGGTGTCGGCCTGATCGGAGTCCCGGTGCTTGCAGGCTCTGCGGCTTATGCTCTTTCCGAGGCCATGGACTGGAAATGGGGCCTTGAGCGCAAGGCAACGGACGCCCGCGGGTTTTATGGCATCATCGCTGTCAGCGTCCTTGCCGGGCTCGTCATACAATATTCGCCGATCAGCCCGATGAAAGCCTTGTTCTGGAGCGCTGTCATCAACGGCGTCGTGGCGGTGCCCCTCGTCGTTGTGGTCACTCTGCTCGCCTCCAAGAAGTCCGTCATGGGTTCTTTCCCCGCAGGTCGGTCGACCATCGTCCTAGGGTGGATCACGGCAGCGGTAATGGGGCTGGCTGCGATACGGATGTTCATCCCCGGCTGATGCCAAGAGATTCAAACCGTCAGGAACTGTGTTGTTGCGCCATCAGCGTGACAAAAAAGAGCACCGGGCCGGCTGTGTGACAAGATGTTTCGTCACACCGCCGAGAACCCATTCGCGAAGCCGCGAATGACCATAGGCACCCGCGACAACGAGGCCGGCACCAACCTCCGACGCGATCCTCCCGAGTTGTCCGGCGGCGTTACCGCATTCACCAGGCACCTGTTCCGAGGCAGGTATTTCATGGCGCGACAACCAGGCAATCAGATCCCTCACTCCGGAAAGGACCGCAGGCCTACCGGCCTCCTCCTCAACGATTTCGGCGACGATCACATCCTTGGCCTTGCGAAGTATCGGCAGCGCATCGACTACGGCTCGACGGGACTCGCGGGTGTCCTTCCAGGCGATCAAAACGCTCCTTAAATCGAGCCAATTGCAATTTTCTGGAACAACAAGCAGCGGCCTTCCGGTTTGCATAACGAGGTCACTCGGACTGGCCTGCGTGAATGGATCGGCGAGCACATTACGGTCATCCTCACCCACGACGATGATGTCTGCAGCGCGTGCTTGCTGGACGATAAACTTCGTCGGAAAATCTTCGGCGCAGCGCCATTCCACAGCTACAGCCCGATTCTGCATCGCCGCGCGAAACTGCGCTTCCACTCCAGCGATGCGGTTTCTGATCGCAGCCCGGCTCTCCTTGAGCAGCATCTCCGCCGGGCCGCCCGCCGTAAAATAAAGCGGCGGCGTGAATTCTCCTGCGGCAATTCCAATCACGCAGGCATCGAAGCGATGGGCCAACTGCCCGGCGATCTCCAAACGAGCGTCGTTCGGCCGGTCAAGCGCCAAGCTGACCATCACGGTCGCATATGTCATCGATCTCTCCCGCATCACGTTCAGGGAAAACCTTAAAACCTGTGCCGGAAAGACCTATGAGATAGATCAAGTCTCCTACCTCTCTTCGGAAAAAACCAGCCAAAATTATAGAAAATGCGCGCAAGACACCTGCCAAAGGGGCAAAAGCGGATTGTCCGACTTGAGCAAGAGCCGCCTTCGGATCATAATCGCGGAGTGCCCGTACTCGCGGGCTTTGCGGCAGAGCAATATCGTCGAAGCGCGCAAATCCGTTCGCGCCCTGTCAAATTTGGAACTTCAAACGAAAAGGCCGAGCTTGACCGGTGCAAATCAAACGTCGTTCGAAGACCTCGTTCGCGACGAACGCTTTCGGCTCGGCATCGAGGGATCTGGCCTTGGGACGTGGGACCTCGATCTTACGACCAAGGAATTGATCTGGTCGGCGACCACCCGCAAACTCTTCGGCGTCTCCAACGAAGACCCGATAAGCTATGATCTCTTCCTTTCCCTGCTCGAGCCGGACGACCGCGAGCGGACTGAGCAAGCCATCGGTCGATCGCTCCAGAGCGGCAGCTACTTCGACGTATCCTATCGGCTGAGCAAGGCATCCGGGCTCACCCACTGGGTCCGCGCCCGCGGAAGCCTGGTCAAGGATAAGGACGGCCAGCCGCGTCATCTTAGCGGAATCGTGCTCGACATCGACGAGGAGAAAAAGCTCGAAGAAGCGCTGCGAACGCGCGAGAGTCATCTGCAGTCGATTCTGGAAACAATTCCGGATGCGATGATCGTTATCGATAGGCGCGGAATCATGCAGTTTTTTAGTAGCGCCGCGGAACGACAATTCGGGTATCCCGAATCCGAGGCTATCGGGCAGAACGTCAGCATGTTGATGCCAAACCCGGATCGCACGCGCCACGACTTGTATCTGGCCCGGTATCGGTCCACAGGCGAGCGGCATATTATCGGCATTGGTCGAATTGTAACCGGCCAACGCAAGGACGGAACTACGTTCCCGATGCACCTTTCGATCGGCGAAATGAAATCCGGCGGGGTTCCCTACTTCACCGGGTTCGTCCGCGATCTGACGGAACATCAGCAAACCCAAGCGCGGCTTCAGGAACTGCAATCCGAACTCGTTCACGTTTCGCGCTTAAGTGCCATGGGAGAGATGGCCTCCGCGCTCGCTCACGAACTCAACCAACCGCTCGCCGCTATCAGCAATTATATGAAAGGTTCGCGCCGCCTTCTCGCTGCCAGCTCCGATCCCAACAAATCTAAAATAGAAGGTGCCTTGGATCGCGCTGCCGAACAGGCCATTCGCGCAGGCCAAATCATTCGTCGACTTCGGGATTTCGTTTCGCGGGGAGAATCCGAGAAGCGCGTCGAGAGCCTCGCAAAGTTGGTTGAAGAAGCCGGGGCGCTTGGTCTCGCTGGTGCCCGCGAGCAAGGAGTTCAGTTACGCTTCAACCTCAATCCAGAATATGACCTGGTACTCGTAGATCGGGTTCAGATACAACAGGTTTTGGTAAATCTGTTTCGCAATGCGTTGGAAGCGATGGTTCACTCACCGCACCGAGAGCTAATCGCGTCAAATTCTCCAGCCGCAGATGACACTATCGAAGTTACGGTTTCCGATACCGGGCATGGATTTCCGGATGACGTAAAGTCGAATCTATTTCAGACTTTTTTCACGACTAAAGAGACAGGAATGGGAGTTGGGCTATCCATTAGCCGCTCTATTATTGAGGCGCATGGCGGTCAGATGTGGGCCGAATCCAATCCTTTGGGTGGCGCGACTTTTCGTTTCACGCTGCCTGCCGCATCAAGTGAGAGTTTGAAAAATGACACATAAGGGAAAAGTCTATGTCATCGACGATGACGAGGCGATGCGAGATTCCCTCGAATTCCTACTGGGTTCCGCCGGTTTCCACGTCACGCTGTTTGAGTCCGCACAGCATTTCCTCGACACACTTTCCAATGTCGAATTTGGATGCGTCGTCTCCGACGTACGCATGCCAGGGATTGACGGCATTGAACTTTTGAAACGCCTTAAGGCGAACACCCGCCTGTTCCCGGTCGTGATCATGACCGGGCACGGCGATGTCCCGCTGGCCGTGGAGGCCATGAAATTAGGAGCGGTGGATTTCCTCGAAAAGCCGTTTGAGGATGATCGGCTAATCGCGATGATTGAAGCGGCGCTTAAGGAGGCCGAACCAGATGTGAAAAGCGAAGCGGTTGCGCTCGAGATTGCGTCGCGAATGGCGGCGCTCAGTCCCCGGGAGAGACAGGTGATGGACGGCCTCATCGCCGGCCTCTCGAACAAATTGATTGCCAAGGAATACGACATCAGTCCCCGCACCATAGAAGTCTACCGGGCAAACGTGATGACCAAGATGCAAGCGGCCAGTCTCTCCGAACTGGTGCGACTTGCGATGCGCGCCGGCGTGCTAAAAGATTGAGGCAGATCAAGCTCCAGCCATTGGAATGGTGTTGTATGGAAGATGCATCATTCGCTTCCTTCAACATTTCGTAGGATGTCGTGATTTCCTCGTCACCCCAAAAATCCATGGTATACGTGGCCGATGACGATTTCGGCGTCCTCAATTCGCTGAGATTTGTTCTTGAAACCGATGGATTCGACGTTGGGGCCTTCAAGAGCGGATCAGCACTCCTGGAGGCGGTCGCCTCAAGCGGAGCCGATTGCTTCGTGATCGACTACAAGATGCCTAACATGAGCGGCATCGAACTGGCCAAGCGGTTGCGAAACCTTGGCGTCGATACGCCGATCATTCTTATTACGGGCTACCCCGATGGAGATATCCTGGTGAAGGCCGCGGCCGCCGGGATATCGCATGTCTTGTTGAAGCCCCACGTGGAGGAAAGCCTGGTAACCCACGTTCGAGGTGCCATCCAGGAAGGTCAAACCGCAAGTCGCTGAGCGTGCGGGCAACCTCCGGTAAACTACTTAGGGAACTTTCCCTAAGGCATCGAACGCAATTTTCAGAACTCCATTGCCTCGCGTAGCAATTGGTCATCCGCCGCAAAGGAGATGGCCATGCTCACCCAATCGCTCAACACTTCCATTATCAGCAACAAAATTGCTCCGGCCGCTTTCACCCCACCCGATCAGTTCTGCGCGCTCACCGGGCATGCAGGGCTCATAGCTACCGAGTTTTCGTACAGGAGGGATGAGGAAATCTACGGCGAAGACGAGCCGGCGGAATATGTCTATCAGGTCGTCCGCGGCGCCGTTCGAACCTATAAGCTGCTTTCCGACGGACGACGCCAGATCGGCGCTTTCCATCTGCAAGGCGACGTGTTCGGCCTTGAGTCGGGAATGAGCCACCGGCTTGCGGCGGAAGCCATCATCGATACCACCGTGCGCCTGGTGAAGCGCCGCAGTCTTGAGCAAGCCGCGGGGGTAGATGTTCAGGTTGCGCGCAAGCTCTGGACCATGACGGCCAGCGAACTTCGGCATGCGGAAGACCACATGCTGCTGCTTGGGCGCAAAAACGCCATGGAGCGGGTCGCGAATTTCCTGCTTGAGATGGATCGCCGACTTGCCGTCGCCGGCATGATGGCGCTGCCGATGTGCCGGCGGGATATCGGCGATTATCTGGGCCTTACGCTGGAGACGGTTTCAAGAGCGCTTTCGCAACTACACAATGAAGGCGTGCTCGGATTTTCCGGTGCGCGCCAAATCATCCTTCGCAATCGTCAACGCCTGCGCAACATGGACGCCTGAGAGGGCGCCCGAAAACACGGAACGCCCATAGGCGAGATTACCGCACGCAAACGCCTTTCGCGTTTGTCGCGTGCAAAATCGGCTCTACTTTACGCCAGTGCGGCCCTATGGGCCCGGATCATGCTCTCAAGCGACAGCCATCTCACAATTCAAATTCCTGATTCAGCATCGGCATTTCAACGTGAGTGTCACCGAGATGCGCCGCAAATTGGTTCATGACATCTTCCTCACCGTGAACAAGGAATGTACGCTTAGCACCAGTCTGCTTTTGCCAAGCCAATAATTCAGCCTGGTCGGCGTGGGCCGAGAACCCGTTGATGGTATAAATGCGAGCCCTAACCGGAACGTCTTCGCCAAAAATTCTTACCTGCTTGGCGCCATCGATGATCCGGCGTGCGAGAGTGCCGGCGGCCGCGTAGCCAACGAACACAATAGCCGAATTATCGCGGCCCAGATTGTCTCGAAGGTGGTGGCGCACGCGACCGCCGGTGCACATGCCCGAGCCGGCCATGATAACGGCGCCGCCATGAATATTACTTAGCGCCATGGATTCCGCGGTTTCCCGCGTGAAATGCAAGCCGGGTAAATCAAAAGGATCATGTCCGTCGCGGAGCAGCTTGGCAGTCGTTGGCTCAAAACACTCGGGATGGCGCCGGAATATCTCGGTGGCCGAAATAGCCATTGGCAAATCGAGGAACACCTGCGTCGATTTTGTCAGCCGCCCCCTTCTGATGCCTTCGCTTAGGAAATAGAGCAGTTCCTGCGCGCGCTCCAGCGCGAAGGTGGGAATGACGACGTTTCCGCCCCGTTTGAGAGCCTCAGTTATGGCTTCGAAAAGCTCGTCGATGGACGGCCCCAATAATTTGTGTAATCGGTTTCCATACGTGGCTTCCATCACGACATTATCGGCACGGGGCGGCCTCGCAGGGTTGCGTAGCAGCCGACGGCCAGAACTGCCCAGGTCGCCCGAAAACAACACGCTGGTCGAATGGCTCTGTTCCCTCAGTTCCAGAAAGATGCTCGCCGAGCCGAGGATGTGGCCAGCATCAATAAAGGTGGCGTTTATACCCGAGGCAACTTCGAGAACCTTTGAGTAAGTCGCCACCCGTCCGAAATTATCCAGGCAGTTCAGCGCATCAAGGGTCGAATAGAGCGGCTTTTTCGTATTGTGGTTTATAGCCCCGTGACCACCTCTGCGTGCACCGTTGCGCGCGTCTTCCTCCAACAAATGAGCTGCATCCAGCATGACCAGCCGCGCCAGTTCACGCGAGGCTGACGTCGTGATGATTTCCCCGCGAAACCCTCGCTTGACCAACAGTGGCAGGCGTCCGCAATGATCCAGATGGGCATGCGTAAGTAATACATAGTCGATGCTCCTGGCATCGAAACCAAAAGGTTCGGCGTTTTCTTCGGCCCATTCGCAGCTACCTTGATGTAGTCCGCAATCGATCAGGATACGCTTCCCCGCACATTCAACCAAATGACAGGAGCCGGTGACATCGCGGTCCGCTCCATGGAATGATATTTTCAGGTCACTCTCCTCTTTATTCTTTATTCATAACAAAAATGGCGCGAATCTTGTCACGGCGCCGCGTGCAAAGGCTGCCCGCTAGTCTTGTGCCAGCGCAAGATATGGTTCCAGATTTCATCGGCCGTCTCGGCAAAGCAAAACAAATCTCGATCCTCGACGTCGATGACCCCTTCATCGACAAGGAAATCCATGTCGACGGCGCGACGCCAATAGGCTTCACCCACCAACACGACCGGAATTGGTCTGATTTTTTGTGTCTGTATGAGAGTTAGCACCTCGAACAATTCGTCCAACGTGCCGTAACCACCTGGAAACGCGACGAGTGCTTTGGCCCGCATGAGGAAATGAAGCTTGCGCAGGGCAAAATAATGAAAACTGAAACAGAGTTCTGGAGTGATGTAGGGATTGGGATATTGCTCGTGCGGCAGACTGATATTCAGTCCAACGGATTTGGCGCCGACGTCGAACGCTCCGCGGTTGGCCGCCTCCATTATTCCAGGCCCGCCACCGGTCATTATCGCCGTGCGCTGTCCCTGAGTACCAGGATTCGCTCTTCCAACGAGACGCCCGAAATCGCGAGCGACCTCATAATAACGGCTCTTGGCTAGAATTCGCTCCGCAACTTCCAGCTTCCGTGCGAGGTCGGTATTATTCGCTTCGGCTGACATCGATGCTCGCAAGGTCTGCACCTTGCGTAAGGCGGCTGCCGGCTCGCAGAGCCGTGTGCTGCCAAAAACTACGATTGCGTGTTCAATTTCATGCTCTCGAAGCAACAACTCGGGTTTGAGATAGTCGATCTGCAAACGTACCCCGCGCAGATCATTTTCGGCGATAAAGTCGGTGTCGGTGTCGGCAGGCCGATAGCTTGGACTATTGAGGATCGTCTGCACGCGCTGCCGAGCCTGAGGGTCTTCCTCATCTGCCTTGGGCCGCTGCCAAGGCAGCACCTCCCGGCGTCCATGCGTGGCAGCCAACGTCGGCGTTTTTCGATGCTCGTCCATCTAATTTTTTCCGTTCCGCTTCCCATGGTCTCATTCTCCGGTCGCCATGGATAGAAAGCACCGACCGTGCCGTCCCGACCATAAATAGCGGCCAGAGCGCGCGCCGGGTTGAGATGGATCAAATCATACTCGCGTTTTTTGGCTTCTAGTGGTGGCATATCGCCCACCCCGGTGGGACATCATTCGCAACGTTGCGGAGAACGCCGATGTTAAGAAATTTGTTTGTCCACATTCCCTCCGAACGGCCGGTGCGCCCGATCGTCGACGCCGCGATTGCGCTGGCGCAGGCGCGCTCCGCGCATCTGGATGCGATTTCGGTCGGCTATGAACACGTAAATGTAGGTCTCCCCATCGACGGCGGCGCGGCGGTCGCAGCGGTTTATGAGATCGAACGGGAGCAGGCCCTGGCGCGAGCCGAAGCCGCGCTTGCGGTTTTTGAAGCCGAAGCGCGCAATGCGGGCATAACCTATGGCCTCCGAGCAATCACAAACCTTCCAGTCGAAGCCGCCGCAACGGTTAGCGCCTCCGCGCGGCTTTACGACTTGACTATTGTGCTGCAGCCCGAGCCGGACGGAGATAGCTTCGACAACACGATGTCACGAGAAATTCTCTTTCAGTCGGGCGGACCGGTCCTTTTCGTCCCTTATACGCATAAAGGTCCTTTTGAGCCGAGCCGCATCGGCATCGCCTGGGATGGCAGCCGGCTGGCGGCACGCGCCGTTCACGACGCCGCACCGTTCCTGGCTCGCGCGCAGGCCATCACCATCATCAGCATCAACGAGGCGCAAGCGCCGGCGGAAGCATCCGCGGCGAGCTTGGAGACACATCTCGCGAGGCGTGGGCTTACGGCGCAGATCGAGCGTATGACCGCGAACCATGCCGATATCCAGCCCACCATCCTATCGATCGCAGCCGACGCCGGTCTCGATCTGATAGTCATGGGAGGCTACGGCCATTCCCGCCTGCAAGAGCGTATTTTGGGTGGTGTCACGCGCGGCATGCTTCGATCCATGACCGTACCGACACTGATGTCCCATTGACCGCCGAGACAAACGCCGTGCCCAGGGCGAGGACGCGCGTCGGCGCCTTGCGTCGCCGCGTCTACGCCGTTCTTGAACAAGGCGACGGCGCAGATCGCGCTAGCCATGCCCTTAATCGGTTTCTGGTCTCGCTGATCATCGCGACGCTCACAGCCACCGTAATTGAATCCGTGCCGGACATGGCAAAGGCCTATGCCCTGCCGCTCAGCGCGGTCGAGTGGACCGCGACGCTCATCTTCTCGCTGGAGTATGCGGCACGGCTCTGGAGCGCGGCCGAACATCCTCTATTGAAGCATCACGGAGAGTTTTTCGGACGGCTCCGATTCGCGATGAGCCTTCCTGGACTGATCGACCTTGCGGCGATCCTGC
The DNA here is from genome assembly GCA_963814615.1 of uncultured Alphaproteobacteria bacterium. Taxonomy (GTDB): domain Bacteria; phylum Pseudomonadota; class Alphaproteobacteria; order Rhizobiales; family Xanthobacteraceae; genus Bradyrhizobium. The sequence goes on from CAWFDN010000003.1 coordinate 807,636, forward strand.
CGTTTTGGCTGAGCATTTTTATATCTTCTGATTTCAGGGTTTTGCTCGTCTTGCGCCTGGTGCGATTTTTCAAGCTCACCCGCTATTCGCCGGCGATGCGTTCGCTATTGGACGCCTTGTATGCCGAGCGACGCGCCCTGGCCGGTTGCTTCGTCATTTTGCTCGGCACGGCGCTCATAGCGGCGGCATTGATGCACCTGGTCGAGCGGGGGGTACAACCCGAGCGGTTTGGAACGATTCCGGATGCCCTGTGGTGGGCGATTGTGACGCTCGGAACCATCGGCTATGGCGACGTCGTTCCCGTCACGGTGCTGGGCCGGGTCGTGGCAGCCTTTACGATCTTCGCTGGGATACTCATGATGGCCTTGCCGGTAGGTATTTTCGCTACCGCCTTCGCCAACGAAGTACACCGCAGGGATTTCATTATCACGTGGGGCCTGGTCGCTCGTATTCCGCTGTTTAGCACCTTAACCGCCACCGAGGTCGCAGAGGTGATGACGATGCTCCGCGCGCAGAAAGTGGACAGCGGCACGGTCATTGCCCGCCGCGGCGAGCCCGCCCATGCGATGTATTTGATCGCTGACGGCGAAGTGGAGATAAAATTGAAGCACAAGCATATTCGACTTGGCGCTGGTCAATTCTTCGGCGAGATCGCCGCTTTGCGTCGCACGCGGCGCTCGGCGACGGTGACGGCGGTGAAGCCCACACGTCTTTTGGTGCTGGACGCCTACGATCTGCACAGCCTGATGGACCGCCAGCCGGAGCTTGCGGTCCGGATCCAAGAAGCGGCGCGAGTAAAGCTCGGACATGAGGTTAACGCGCCAAGTGGCGATCTAATTTCTGAAGAGCTGTACAACTCAACGCCCGATTTGCCTGGAGAGCCCCATCTTGGGGCTGACGGCCGCGAAGTGTAGGGCAGTTGCCCAAATCAGTTTGAATCACCCGGTCGCGTGACATCCGGCTGAGTTCCGCTTCTATTCGGGCTCCCCCGGCGATTCTTGATCTATCGCAAGACGGAACCATCGCTCATCGGCGATCATGTTGACTGAACCACCGGCGGAGGATTTCACAATGGCGCCGCGGAACAAACCACATTCAATCATCAACAAGCTCTTTGATGTCTTTGGCGACTGGCTCAAGCACAGGCAGGAAATCCGCGAGCTCCGCGACCTCGATAGCGCCGCATTTGCAAACATTGCACATGAACTTCACGTTACACCCGCAGACCTCGATACACTCGTTCGCCGAGGACCGCGTGCGGTCGATGAATTGCCAAAGCTGCTGGTGGCTCTCAGCGTCGATGAAGAGGCGCTCTCTCGCACGCAGCCTTTTGTGCTACGCGACATGGCACGTGTCTGCGCCTCCTGCCAACAAAAGCATCGATGTGACTACGACCTCGACGCCGGTACCTCCGCCCAGAACTATGAGAGATATTGCCTGAATGCGTCGACAATCCATGCGCTCGACCAGAACCATCCGTGCACGGATCTGGGTGCCGTCAGCACCGTGAAAATGTCGCAAAGACTTACCGCAGATGTCGATGCCTGGGCGGAAGCTCACAACACGGATCGCTCCGACGCCATTCGTCAGCTGGTAGAGTTTGGCCTAAGCCTTACGCGATCTGTCAATCCCCTTGGTGGCACTCGGCGCGACCCCATTGAAATCAAAGATTTAGCAGTAGAGCAAATCGGCCAGTTGCTCGATCCATCCCTTCCCATTATGGAGCGCGAACGTCGGATACGCCGATTGACGGAAGGCCCGCCAGAATTCCTAGATGAGCGCATTGACCTGCCGCAGCAAGAACGAGCGAACCGTGGCTTGCGATGACGCGAACAGCGGCGACGGCTCCCTAAACGGTCTACTTGACGAAGCTGAGATATGAGGCGAGCGCCTCAACTTCGGTCCGGCCCAATTTACTCGCAACCATCGGCATCGGAGATGCCGCGTCCGAATGATATCCCTGGTTCCATTGCTCAAGCCGACCCTTCAGGTAGAAATAGGCCAATCCTCCAAGGCGGGGAATATCTCTCACGCCTTCGGCGTTCGGACCGTGACAGGCATAGCAAGATACAATGTTGGCTTCCGGAATTCCGTCCAAATAGATTGTTCTTCCCTTGGCTGCGAGATCCCCGTCGCCGTCATTGGCGGCTTTGGGAGGGAGCGCGGCAAAGTACATCGCCAGATCACGTACCTCATGGGGACGCAGCGCCGCCACAGCACCCCACATATATTGTTTCGAAAATGGATTGTCCCGCGTGTGCTCGCGGAAACTCCGAATCTGATTTTCGATGTATTGCGCTCGCTGTCCGGCCAATCGTGGCGCGACCATGTAACCCTGCGCCGACGTTCCATGACACCAGGTGCAATTGCCGACGCCGACGCTCTCGCCGCCACCTGCCGAAGCGGGAACGGTTACGAGAACCGCCGAGGCAACAATCGTCAGCACAGCTATTTTCAACCCGATGCGCTTCATGACCCAAGCTTTCGCGCTTTATGCATTTGTCGAAACGACGACACGCAGGATAACCGCATCACTCCAGATAACTGACATAGGCCGCGACGGCTTCGATCTGAGACCTGGTCAAGTTGTGAGCCGTCGGGGCCATGATGGCGGATGTGTCAACCGCCGTGCCTTGACCGCGCTCCGTCCTCCAACCTGTCAATTGGCCCACAGTGTAGGCATAGAGCTGACCCGCCAGCCGTGGAATTTCATTTTTGCCCTTGGCGTCCGTGCCGTGACAGGCAGAGCATGCGGGAACGTTGGCCTCGGGCAGCCCTTCTTCGAAGATTTTTTTGCCGACTGCGATTGTTCCCCTTGGTGCCCCTCCGAACGGCTTCGGATTGAGACCCCTGAAATGCGTCGCCAAGGCCGTCACCATCGATGGGCTCAGAGCGTGCGCGACGTTGGCCATGATCGGGTTCGTCCGCCTCCGCTCAATGAAGGCCCGCAACTGGGCCTCGATATATTCGGGTTGCTGTCCCGCAAGCCGCGGCATCGGAAAATATCCGAGATAGCCCTGCCCCTGGAGCCCATGACAGGTTTTGCAGTATTCAAGCTTAGCTTGCAGGCTTTGATTCCCAACGCCCCGGTCCTGCGCATGACCGGCAGTGGAAAAAATCACTGCCAGCATCGCGGTAGGCAACGCCAGCCGTAAGCTGATGGCCCTCATGACCCCTCTCCGCGCCTACCCTTTATGGCATATGGCGCCCGCTTCGCTTGAATAGCTTCGAGCATCACCACCCCGAACCCCATACGTGAAAGTTCAGCCCAGCCTTGACGACTTGAACGCTTTGTCTGGTGTTCACGATGCCCGAAAGACCGTTGATCGCATCGGACATCAAGACGTTTGAATGCCCGAATTGATAGAAATCGTATTCGACGTTGGCGGACCAGTGACGCGAGAAGGCCCATTCCACGCCACCGCCCGCGATCCAACCGACGTGATCGTCCAACCCTTCAAAGCCAAAAGGAGTGCCGGCAAATGAGCCGGTGACATTGTATCGGTCGCCTGCCAGGGCGACGCCGCCTCTGGCGTAAACCAACACATTGTCGACAGCATAGCCCAGGCGCGCGGTCACGCTCGGGAGGAATTCGACACTTGCTGCCACAAGTGCCGTGTCGGGATTGCCGAGCGGCAGTCCGACGGTCCTGCTGCCTTTCATGGTCGAGCCGGAGACGGAGCCCTCGATGCCTGCCACCCAAGACGAGGCGAACTGGTAATCGCAGCCGATCTGTCCACCAATTACGGCGCCGGTGGGTTTCGGGCTGACGGTGGTGATCCCGGTGGTCGAGCCGGCGCCGAGAAACGAATCCTGCACCAGTTGCACCGGGTCGGTAATATCCTTCTGCGCAAAACCTCCCCCAAGATGCCCCCCGAGATAACAGCTGGTCCAGCTAAACCGCGAAGCGAGCGATGGCGTCGGCTCAAGCGGCAGATCGGCGGCAAGCACTGGCCCCACTGGGCTCACTGCAAGCACCGTCACGGTCGCAAATAGCAGCTTTCTCATCGGACAATCTCCGTATGCGGGCGAGCCCGCCTACATGGCAAACCAGGCGTGGAGGAAGAGCGTGTTGTTGTCGTGGGCGCCGATCGTGGTGCCATTGAACTTGTTGTAATAGGTATATTGCAGACCGATGCGGGCATTGAACCACGGCCAGCCCATCGCCTTGCTGACCCCAAACGGGATGTAGGCGACCTCGGCCATCCAGCCGTTGCTGTTCGGGGTAAGGGCGTTTCCGGTGTTAGGGTCGAGGCCGTACACGTTTGCATCGGCGGTGCCGGAGATATCGAAATATTGCCCGGTGAAAACGACCCGGTTGTCGCCGCCATAGGCAAAGGATGCCTGCAGCTTCATGCTGTTGAGCAGGTTGGTCGGATTGGCCGAAGCAAAATTGACAAAGCTCGCGTCCAGCCGCTGAAACTCGCGAATATAACTGCCGCGCAACGTCAGCCAGTAATTGTCGCCCTGATATTGATATTGCGAGTCGAAGCCAATGTCGGTGAATTTGTCCGATAGGGGAAACGTCGCGGTCGTTCCCGTCGCGAAGCTTGGGTCGAGCCACGGATGCACATCGAAGTACATTCCGAACGTGCCGACCATCAGCGAATGTCTGCCCCAATGCGGTTCGAGCGCGACGCGCCAATAGGGCGCGACGCCGCCGATCAAGCCGGGCGCGCCGAACGGATCCGTACCCAACGCGTTCTGCTGGTTGAACCCGAGGGTTTGGTAACCGGTCAGTTCGAGATAGAGTAGGTCATTGACGAACGTGTAGGCGCCGACGCCGCCGACATGCGCGGCGAAAGCGCCCTCGATCAACGTCTTGCTGCCGGGCGTGGGAGCGAGCGTCGATGCGGCGTAAGGGAACGACCACGCCGGCGTCGTGTTCCACAAATCCTGGACGGTCGGATTGTTGTTGGCGGTGAGGCCGTAGACGACGTCAAGAGGCCCGATACTCGCAGTCTTCGCAAAGCGAACGTCGGTATTGTCCCACGTCCAGGTGTGTCCGAACGGATCACCGAATCCGCCGGCCGGTGGCGCGTTGTAGGTGACCTGCGCAAACGCACCGATATGATCGGTGATCGCCCCGCCCCAGAAAGCGCTGAACGGCGAGAGCACGACATTGTCGTTCGGCTTGTAGGGGTCCGTTGGTGGGGGCTGCGGCGCTTGCGTGTGCGTAAAGCCGACAATGGCCATCATCGAGAGCGGTGGCACGTATTCCTTGTCACCCGCGGCAGGCGCCGAAGCGTCTAGTGCCTTGGTGTAGTCGCGCATCTTCTCGTACTCGGCGCGCGCGGCCCTCCCGGCGTCAGATGAGAATGGCGTGGTGCGGAATTCGCCGCCGCCGGTCGTATATCCGAGCAGCTTGAACCGTCGCCCGTAGGGCGTCAGCGCGGGAAAATCGGTGTGGCAAGCCCCGCAGGGTTGCCCGGTCTGGCGCGCGAAACTCGGCAGCGCTTGCGCCGGCGGCGCAAAGCCAATGGTCAGGAAAGAAACCAGGACACCGACAATTGCAACCGCAGCGAGCAGCCTGCAGTTCCCAAAGGGTCGATTCAAGAGGCCGCAATTGTCTCGCACCGCGCGCCACCCCCGTTGTTCACGGCACTTCGTGCAGACACACGAATACTGCGTTGAAGGCCACTCACGACAATAATAATAGGCCATGAGTCGGGAGCGCGGCTGAGCTATTAGCAACACTGCATCCGATTTCACGATAGCGCGACATTTTTACAACGATGGTTGCGTATGCAACATTTCAGCGCACGCCGAAATATGAATTTCGTCGCTCGCCAACTCGATCAACTTAAGCGAGTGACATCTCGTCGTCTACCCGCTAATGGGATAACTGACTGCGATTTGCGGCTCGGCATTGGTCGGGATCGAATAGGTCCGGAAAGATCGAGCTAGATCAAACTGCCCGGCTAAGCGTAACGTGACGCATTATCAAAGGGTGGGATCAAAGGGCTGGCCTATGAGCTCACAAACAGTATTGCTGACTGCAGCCTTCGCCATCGCAGTTTCCGCGATGGGCCACGCGGAGGACAAGGGCGCTGCCCCCGTTCCGAAGCATGAGCTTGAGGCCAAGATTTCCTATTGCAAAACCTGCCACGGGGTGTCGGGGCAAGGGTTTCGCGGCGCTTTTCCCATGCCGCGACTCGCAGGACAGCAACCCGAATACATCGAGGCCCAGTTGCAAGCGTTCATCGAACGCAGGCGAACGAATCCGGTCATGTTCAACGTCGCGCATGTTCTGAGCCCGGAGATGCTGACGGCTTTGTCCACGCATTTCAAAGAGCTCAATCCCAAGCCGCTGGGCGGGGGGCCGAAGGAACTCGTTGCTGCGGGAAAAAAAATCTATGAAGAGGGCATTCCGAGTGCCGAGGTGCCTCCATGCGCTAGCTGTCACGGGCCGGATGCCAAAGGCGCCGAGCTATTTCCGCGTCTGGCAGGTCAGCTCCATGACTATGTCGAGAGGAAACTGACTAATTGGGAAAAAGAACGAGGTCAGGACAAGGCCAACCCGGACAACTCCGCCATCATGCAGCCGATCGCGCATAACCTGACCGAAGCACAAATCAAAGCCGTCGCGGCATATCTCAGTGATCTGGAATGACGCTGTATCGACGGCTCATAACGCATCCGGATCATCGCGGGATAAAATCATAGCGAGCTGCCCGGTTGCGCCAGATCAAGGCGCCGCCGCAACAAACGACTACGGTAATGCTGTCGAATTTACCTCTCACAGCAGGGTGACGTGTCATGACAAGATCACAAGGAGTTTCCAGACGACAGGTTCTGAGCATCGCGGCCGGCGCCGCCGGAATGTCTGTGACGGGCGCGGCAGCCATCATCGGCACATCGACGGAAGCGATGGCGGCCAAGGCGTCGCAAAAGACCGTGAAGTATCAGGACACGCCGAAGGGAGAGCAACGCTGCGAGAATTGCGAGCTGTTTGAAGCCTCCTCGTCCTGCAAAACCGTGGAAGGCACTGTTGCCGCCCAAGGCTGGTGCATCGTCTATAGGAAGAAGGAAGAATAGTATCCAGCTTGCAGGCTGCATGCTCGCCCTCGTAGGCGCGCAGGTTGCCGCAGCCGGGGTTGGCACTCTTCAACTGCGACTCTACTGCCGGCCACAGGATAGGTTTTCCAAGGGCCTTCAGACTGAGCTCCGCGTCACCACCGCCTCATAGATGTCCTCCTCCTGTGCCGTATGCATGCGTACCAGAGTCTCGATCGCCTCGATCACCCGCTGAGCATCGCGAAGGAGATAACGGTCGATCTTCTCGGTCGGCAGATCTTCGACCACGCGCGCGAGCAGCCGGGCGAGATGCAGGATCTCGCGGTGCGCCCGACTCATGGCGGAAAGGCCGTGACGCTCCTGCAGAATCCTGGCGAGCCGCGGATAGATGTTGCCCTCGTCGTCGCGCTCATGGGCAACCACCTGCTCCTGAACCACCTTGTTCGCCTCCGCAATCAGCGCGGCACCGCTCTCGGGAGTGGCGTCGTCAAGCGCATCGACGACCAATCTTAGCCGATCGAGATTTCCGATCAGCACCATGTGGTCGCGATGCAGCTCGCGCCCGGCCGCAGCCGTCATGCTCCGGCCGGCATGGCTATACGCCGGGGTCAAGGCGCGCAGCGCATTGAGGATCACGGCAACATCGATCACCTCTTGAACGATAGCCGCCGGCACCGGCATGAGCCAGCCGAAGGTCGCTGCCAGCATCGCCAGAATTGAAAGCCCCATACCCGCCACGATGCTCTCAATCGCGATCCGCCGCGCCCGTTGTGCGATCACGATGGCCTCGCCGACCCGATCGAGGCGGTCGGCGAGAATCACCACATCGGCCGCCTCCGACGAGGCGCTGGCGCCGCGCGCACCAAGCGCGATCCCGACGTCGGCCGATGCCAGCGCCGGCGCATCGTTGATGCCGTCGCCGACCATGATGGTCGGGTGCAGCCGCTGCTCGGAGCGTACGGCGTCGACCTTATCGGAAGGAACGCGGTCGGCCAGCACAGCATCGAGATCGAGCGCAGCTCCGATAGCGTGCGCGGCACCGGCGCGATCGCCGGTGACCATGATCATGCGGGCAACGCCCGCCTCACGCAGCAACCGGATCGCCCGCGGCGTGTCGGAACGAAGCTCGTCGGCAAGGAGCAAGGCGCCGATCGGCCGTCCCTCGACCGCGACGAAGACAACAAGCGCCGACCGCCACGAGGCGCGCCGGATGGCCCGCGTTGCCCAATCGGTGACGCACTTGCCGGCAAAGATCAGCTCGCTCGACCCTGCGCTCACATGCCGGCTCTCGATCACCCCGTGCAGCCCCGAGCCCATGGATTCCCTCACCTGCTCGGGAATTTTCAGGTTCAGGCCGCGCTCGGCGCCCGCCTGAACGATAGCGTGGGCGAGGACATGATGCGACGCCTGCTCGAGCGAGGCACCGAGCATCAATACTTCATCGGCCGTCTCACCCGGCGCCACCTCGATGGAAAGCAGCCGCGCACCGCCGACCGTCAAGGTTCCGGTCTTATCGAACAGCACTGTATGGGTGCGCGCCAGCGCTTCCAGCGGTCCACCGCCTTTGACAAGAATGCCGCGCCGCGCTGCCTGGGCGACACCGGCGATAAAGGCGACCGGCGCCGCCAGTATCAATGGACACGGCGTCGCCGCTACCAGTACGGCCAAGCTACGGATCAGATCGCCCGAGATTAGCCAAGCAACGAAGGCAAGCGCGAGCGTGACGGGGAGGAAAAAAAGCGCATAACGGTCGGCCAGCCGCACGAACGGCGCCTTAGCGGTCTGCGCTGCGGTTACCAGGCGCACGATACCCGTATAGGTGCTTTCGCCGGCGATTGCCAAAACCGTCAATTCGAATGCCTCACTGACATTCAATGAACCAGAGAGGATGGCGGCGCCACGCACCTTGACCACCGGGATCGGTTCACCGGTCAATGCCAATTCATCGATCGTGGCCACACTCGAAGTGACGACGCCGTCCACCGGAACGACCTCGCCCGCTTGCACCAAAAGCTGGTCGCCGACCGCGACGGCTGATATCGGTACCTCCTCGATGCGGTCACCGATACGGCGATGGGCCTCACGCGGCGCGCGATCGACCAGCGAGCGCAAATCGTGCTCGGCGCGGGCAACGGCGATTTCTTCGAGCACGTTGCCGCCGGAATACATCAGTGCGACGACGGCCCCGGCCAAAGGCTGGCCGAGCGCAAGCGCAACGCTCATCGATACCAGCGCTATCGCGTCGACACCGAACCGCCCGGCCAACAAGTCCCGTGCGATCGAGACCGCTAGTCCCGCGACCACTGGTACGGTCGCCAACGTCCAACTGAGATCGGCAATATCCGGTCGGCTGACTGCGTAGGCTAGAATTCCTGCGGCCAACCCCGCAACGGCGATCGAGACGAGTGCCCACCGCAGGATGCGCTCAAATGACATCGAACCGTTCCGTGCTCTTGCCCACTTTCGTAGGTTCTCGCCAAAAATGCGCTTCTCGTGTTGAGGGAAATCAATTGGGCGACCGAATTGCATCAACGGCTTTGCCGCCAAAACCGGACGTTCCATTACAGTCACCTTTTTGACTCGGACCGGACATCCCGCCCGAGCGACACAAAAACGTGTGGAAGGAGAATTTGATCTAGATCATAGGCGGCCTCCCGGAGAGGTACATTATCCCAATTTACACGCACTCTCTGGTCTCGCCGAGACGAACAAGAATCGAGACATTCCATGTATAGACATATTCTTATTCCCACCGACGGTTCGCAGCTGTCACAGAACGCAATCACGCATGGTGCGGCCTTGGCTAAGTCGATCAGCGCCGAGGTCACCATCCTCACCGTATCAGCGCCATTTCACACATTCGCGGTCGAGCCTGAGATGGTAACGGACACACCGGAACGATACGCGAAGCACATTGCAAATCGGGCTGCCAAATATCTCAACTCTGCGAAGGAGGCCGCAGCGGCCGCGGGCGTGAACTGCGACACGGTACACGTCGAGCACGATCACCCGTATCAGGCCATCATCGACACGGCGACGCAGGAGTCATGCGATCTTATCGTCATGGCCTCGCACGGCCGGCGTGGAGTATCTGCGATCATGCTGGGCAGCGAGACAGTCAAAGTGCTGACTCACGGCGCCGTCCCGGTACTTGTTGTCCGGGCACCGCATCCGGCGGCATCCTAGCTGGCGTGTTTTGTGCCGTGGAAGCGCAATGCGGACGAAAGCTCGATTAATGTCGTTCGGCTTCAGCCTCTTGTTCTAACTGCAAGATACGCGCTCGTAGCGCGTCGAAAATCTCTTCGGCCGCCTCGCTAAACAGAGGATCCTCATGAGTGGTCATGGCTGAAGCGATCTCCGTCCAATCTTGCGGCTCTAAAGCCTTGAGGGCGGCAGGAAAGAAATCACGATCTTCCATCATGATGTGACGCCGCTCGTGCTCTATGAAATCGCGAACGATAATGTCCACATCTTGCCGAAGGATTTCACGATCCGCGAGGACACCGTCGACCGCTTGAGCGACGCGGCGCAAACGCTCGGCCCCTTTTTGGTGCTCAAGCGCGAGGTTACCGACCTTTGCAGCTGCAGTCGGATCGCGAATTTCTAGCTTGGCAAAGACCAAGTCTTCTTGGGGATGATGGTATACCTCGGGATAAAGCTCGAAATAGCTGATAACCGCGCGAATAACCTCGTAGTCGGGGCGGTCCCCACGGTCGAAGATCTCTAGTTCGCGCTCCAGAACAGCGAGGAGCCTCTCAATATTGCGATGCTCCTGGGATAAGCGCTCAATGATCATGGCAGCGCTCCACACAGTGGAACCACAAAAGATATTATCTCTGAAGCGGCATCAGCTTTTGCGGTAGATCAAATCCGGGTCGGAATAAGGCGGGGCGATTTCAATTTTCGGGCCTGGCGGCTTGATATAATCATCGCGCCAATAAAATCGTTGTCCAGCCCGGAGACATAGGTAACAGAACGTACCTAAGACATGGGTGACAAGCTCATGGGTGACAAGCTCGTGCCGAACGGGTTGTCGAGGGGTTGCAAAATTTTCTGCTCCAGATCGAAGCATCCGAGATCAGGTGGCTCAGGATTCTTTGGCACCTCTTCCTCGCCATCCTCCTTGCACCGCAAAATATCCAGACTGCCTGAAAAAGCTATCTTCACAGCGGATGAAGAAATTAAACTTCGTGTTCGGATGCTTGCCTCTGCGTTTCCGGATGCATTTCCAGTTGGCATTCCCCAGACGTGCAGCAAGCTTTGCCTTTCGGCAACGGCTTCGGTTTCCGTCCGAGATGGTACCATCCACCATTCTGCATATCGGCGGAGGTCTGGGTGCTCTCGTGCCCTGCGTACGCTTCGGACGTGCAGTGCATGAACAAGTTTGCCAGCAGAGGCGGTTCGGTGCCGGGGACGGTGCACACCACGTGGGTGATTCGCGGCACCGAAATACAATCCAGAGAAGGTGTAGCCAAAGAGAAGGTGTAGCCAACGGGAGGTATAGCCAACGCTAGGCTGCGCTTACCGCCGGACGATCGTCTATCGATCTCTCGCTTTTTATGGCGGATAGATTTCCAGCAATCCGGAGAGAAATAAACTCGGCGTCGCGCCCCACACCGACGAAACGTCCCGAACCCCAAGTGTAAAGCCAGGGCAGACCCAGCACATAAACGCCGTCCATCGAGGTCACGCCGCGTTGATGGGTCGGATAGCCGGCACCATCGAAGATCGGCAGTTCGACCCACGACCAATTCGAACGGAATCCGGTGGTCCAGATAATCGTGGTGATTCCGGCCTTGACCGGATCGAGCGTGGCGATGGTCTCGCTCGGCCGCCACACCGGCTCATAGTGCGGCGATGCCGGCGCATCGATCGCGTTGCGCGCGATATGCTCGTCGATCAGGCCGCAGATCCCGTTATAGACGCGATCGGCATTGTCGAGATTCCTGACGAGATCGTCGCCGAATTCGAGCTGGCCGTTCCGAACATCGTTGAGCCGCCCGTAAAGCTTCATGCCTTCGAGTGCGAATTTGCGCAGGTCGATATCGCGACCGCCGTCACGGCCGGTCAAATAATGGTTTGCATTCTTGCGCACCTTCTCCTTCAGATTATGTTGATCGACCGGAAGATCATATTGGCCGAGATCATCCAGCCACTCCACCGCATCGCGGCCGCGATAGACACGCGGGCAGCGCGGCGCGCTACCGACGGCCAGGTGAACTTTGCGCCCTGCCAGATGCAAATCCTCGGCGATCTGGCAGCCGGACTGGCCGCTGCCGACCACCAGCACGTCGCCCGGCGGCAATTGTTGCGGATTCCGATAGGCCGAGGAATGCAGTTGCACCACCGATCGATCCAAACGGTCCGACATCGGTGGCACCTTGGGGACGTGGTAGCCGCTGACGGCAAGCACCACCGCATCCGCCGTGATCTCGCCGGCACTGGTCTCCAGCAGGAAGCCGCCACCCGCACCCTGCGTCAAACGCGTCACCGCAACGCCTTCTTTCACCGGCGCCGAAACGTGCCTGGCATAACCCTCGACATAACCAACGATTTCATCACGCAGCATGAAACCTTTGGGGTCGCTGCCCTGGTAGGAATATCCCGGGAGCTGGCATTGCCAGTTCGGGGTCACCAGGCAAAACGTGTCCCAGCGCTGGGTCTTCCAGGAATGCGCGATCTGGTTCTTTTCCAGAACGACATGATCGATGCCGCCCTGCTTGAGCTGATAGCTCATGGCAATACCGGCCTGGCCGCCGCCGATCACGACGACGCTGGCGTGCGATGGGAGCACGGATACGGTCATGGGGCTCTCCTGGTCATTCATGAAACGATGTGACGGTTACGCCTGCGTCGGATGACGGATCGAAACGGCGGGCGGCGGCTTCCAGCTTCGCGAGTTGCCCCATGGCTCGGGAACAGGCAAACCCGTATTTCCCGCGGACGCGATCGCTGGCGATGTTCAGCGCGAGGCGGCTACGCCGCATGAATTCCGCCACATCGTAGGTGGCGCCGACCTCGAGATAATCCTTAACCACCAGCGAGGGCGAATAGCATTGCTCGGTCGCGCCATCCGGCCAGCGGATGTGGAACAGCATCTCAGGCATGCTGCAGCTCCACGAGCTGTTGATAGATCGGCAGATGCGCGCGCGCGATGTTGCTCCAATCGTGCTGGCGCGCCACCAGAATTCCGCGCGGAGCTAGCCTGGCATGCAGCGGTTCGGTTAAGGCCATCGCGATCGCATTTGCGATCGACGCAACGCTTAAGGGGTCGCACCAGACCACGTCGTTTTCGTGGAGATATTCGGTAAACGGCGCGATCCGCGACGTGACTACCGGCGTGCCGCTCGCCATGGCTTCGAGAACGACAAGTCCAAAACCTTCCTTGACCGAGGGAAACACCAGCGCGTCCGCCAGCCGGTACAATGAAGGCATGTCCTGATCCGGAACCGGGCCAAGGCACAGCACGGCGCGGTCGAGCACCGGGTCGGCGAACAACTGAGCCTCGAACTGCCGGCGATACCAGGCATGATCAAGCAGCGAGGCGCCGCCGACGATCACAAGCTGGGCGTCGCGGCGAACGTTCAACACCTGCCGGAACGCCTCGAGAATCCGGACGCTGTTCTTGCGCTCCTCGATGCCGCCGACCGCCAGCAGCATCCGGTTGCGATTGATGCCGTATTTGGCGCCCACCTCCTGATCGACCGCGCGCGAGCTGTTTCCGAACCGGGTGAGGTCGACGCCGTTGCCGATGATCGTAGCACGCCGGTCGAACGCCGAGGAGATCTCCGACTGCCAGAGTGCGCTGACAGTGAAAAGCTCGTCGGCCTCGATGATCGAGCGCGTTTGCCAATCGCGAAGGCGCGGATCGGAAAAGTCGTCAATATGATGCACGGTGCGGGCGAAGTGACGGATCAGCCCGCGCTGCTTCAAGGTCGCCAGCGCGTTGCCGGAGATGGCGTCCTGGGCATGAAACACATCGAAGCGCCGGTTGTTGGGCAATTCGAAATGCCTGACGTAATCGGCGATCCGCATTTGCACCATGCCCGCGACATCCTTACCAGCCGGCGATGCCATCACTGTGACCGCAGGCGACAACGGCGCACGGAAAAACCCCTTGCCGTTCGAATCGGGCGCGTGAACGACTGTCTCGTGGCCAAGCCGCGTCAGGCCGTCGGCGAGCTCGATGGCGTGCACCACGCCGCCGCGCGGATTGGTCGAATGCGCGAGCATGGCGATCCGCAACGGCCGGCTGCCCCGGGTCATGCGACCGCCCCAATGGCAAATCGGCTCCGCGCACCGGAGCCGATCAACGGCTTTTGCGCAAAATCCCAGATCGTCTCGGACCCAATTCCGTCGCTGATGGTGATACGCGTGCCACGCGCAACCGAACCGATCGCCGCCGCCGCGATACCCCGTGCCGCAAAGCGCGCGATCGTTTCAGCGGCATTTGCCGGCTTGACCGACAGCAGATAGCCGAAACTCGGAAAGGTCAGCATCCAGCGATCCAGCGCGACCTCGGCCGGCTTGGGAATCGAAGCGGGATCGATATCGATCGCGACACCCGAACATTCGGCGAGCATCGCCGCGGTGCCGACGATACCACCCTGGCTGATGTCCTTGGCCGCGCGGCAAAGTCCGGTTTCGGCGATCGCGGGCAACAATTCGATATCGCCGCGCAACCGTGCATGCGGCGCATCGGTCGCGGCTTCCCAGTTTGAGAACGGTTCGCGGTAGCGCCCGCGCAGGTCGATCGCCGCGATCAAAGCGTCGCCGGGCTCGGCATCGAAGCTCGTCAACAGCCTGCTGGCGCGGCCGAGGATCGCGACCGACAACTGACCGCGATCGGTTCGGACATTAGTGTGGCCGCCGACCACGGGAACCCCGAAAGCGGTCGCCGCGTCCCTTATTCCCGCGAGTACCGGCGCGGCATTGGCCTTGCCATCCGCCCAGATCGCGTTGACGAGCGCGATCGGCCTGCCGCCCATCGCGGCGATGTCGGATATGTTGACCATCGCGCCGCACCAGCCGGCAAACCAGGGATCGCCGGCGACGAATTCATTCATGAAGCCTTCGATCGCAAACAGGAGATAGCCGTCGCCATCGGGTATCGCGGCGCAATCGTCGCCGACCGGAATGACATCGTCCAGGGACAGCCCGAGCGATTGCGCCACCGACGCGATATCGCTCTTGGCGGCAAGGCCGCCGCTGCGGCGCAGCCGCTCCGCCAGCGCGGCTATGGCGAGCAATTCGGTCATCACGCCGCCAGCCTTGGCAGCGAGAGGAAGCCGACTTCAGGCTCCCGAAACGGCGGATAGAAATCCAGATCCGCCTGCATCAGGTGGTGTGGTTTGCCGTACAGTTCGACCTCCTTGAGTGTGCGCCAATGCATGTGCCGGAACAGCTCGACATTCTGGCTCTGGATGTTGCCGAGAAACGTGTGGCAGCCGCGGGCATGCGCCGAAGCCACCGCCAGTCGAATAAGCCCGGTGCCGACCGCGCCCAGCCTGCGATATTGTCCAGTGACCGCCAGCCGCGATCCCCACCAGACGCCGGGGTTCTCCGGTTGCCGATGGATGCGGACCGTTCCGACCACGGCGTCGGCGGCAACCCCAAACAGGGAAATGGCGACAATGGGGATCGCGATATCATCGACGACGTCGCGATCGTCGCCGTCGAACAGCCCCTGTTCGGTACAAAACACTTGGCGGCGCAACTCCGCGGCACCGCGTTTTTCCCACCTCTCGGTGGCGAATTTGATCTGATAAGCGCTGGCAAGAAACGGCTTGAACGGTTCGAAGATCATGCGCTTATCCTTTTCTCGTAGGTCGAAAGCGCGGAGCAGGCACCGCATTTGCCGCAACCGGCCTTGATGCTGCTTGATTTCATTCCGGCGCTGACCAGCATGTCCGCAAGCGGCGCGAGGATACCGTGCATGAAGAAGGGCGGCGGGGTCGGGTGGCTTTCCAGCGGCGTGCCGGCGATCGGCACGAACGGCACCACGAACGGATAGACGCCGGTTGCGACTAGGCGCTCGCAGATCGCCAGTATCTCCTCCCTGCTGTCGCCAAGGCCTGCAAGAATGTAGGTGGAAACCTGACCCCGGCCGAACACCGGCACGGCGGCTTCGAACGCCTTGAAATAACGCTCAACCGATACCTGCGCCTTGCCCGGCATGATGCGAGCGCGGACATTTTCGGTGACCGCTTCCAGATGCATGCCGAGCGAATCGATCCCGGCATCGCGCATGCGGGCAAACCAGATGTCGTCGTCGGGCGGCTCGCACTGTCCCTGGATCGGAAGATCGACAGCCGCTTTGACGCCGATCGCGCTCTCGCACAGGATCTTGGCGCCCCGGTCGCTGCCGGGCGGCGTGCCCGTGGTCATCACCATATGGGTGACGCCGTCGAGTTCGACGGCAACCCTTGCGACCTCGCCGAGTTGCTCGGGCGTCTTGCGTTCGATGGTGCGGCTGGCGGCGAGCGATTGCCCGATGGCGCAGAACTGGCAGGTCTTGGTCCGGCTCTGGTAGCGGATGCAGGTCTGCAGGATGGTGGTCGCTAACACGTCGCGGCCGTGCAAGGTTGCGATCTTGTAATAGGGAACGCCGTCGGCGGTGGATCGCTCATAGAAACGCGGCCGCAACTGGAATTTGACTTCGCCGATCACGGTGCCGTCCCGGCTGACCCGACTGCGGCCGAGCGCATCGGGCTTGTCGACGATGTAGGGGCTCTCGAATGCTGGCGCGTTGTGCACCGGGATCATCACGGTCGCGCCGTCGATCGTCATCGGCATGTGGTCGGAGGGCCCTGCCCCGCCGCGGCGGCTGTCGCCGCCAGCTTTGGGGTCAACGAGACGAACCCCGAAGGATTGCAGCTCGTTGATCAGCTGCTCGGTCGGCATCGGCTGCTCTGAAGCCAGAATTGCTTTCATCGGCTGGTCCTCCGGTAGCGTAAGAAGGTGTGGAATGCGAGGTATGGAGCGGGACGGCAGGGCGATCGTCCCACAGCAGCGACAACAGTTCCGGTCGCGCGTAATGGCCAACCGAATCCATCATCCGCTTGCGCTTCACGATCAACGCCATGTCGAGGTCGGCAAGCAGGATGCCTTCGCCCGACGTCAAAGGCGGAACGATATGATTGCCCTCGGGTGAAATGATCGCCGTCATACAGCCGCCGCGAAGACCACGGCGCAAGCCTTCCTCGGGCGAAATCTTGGCGATCTGCTCTTCACTGAGCCAGCCGGTCGCGTTGACGACAAAACATCCGCTTTCGAGCGCGTGATGGCGGATCGTGACCTCGATCTGGTCGGCGAAGATCTGCCCGACCAGGGAGCCGGGAAATTGCGCGACGTGGATTTCCTCGTGCTGCGCCATCAGGGCGTAGCGGGCGAGCGGATTGTAGTGCTCCCAGCAGGCCAGCGCACCGATCCGCCCCACGGCGGTATCGACGACTTTCAGGCCAGCGCCGTCGCCCTGCCCCCAGATCATCCGCTCATGGAAGGTCGGGGTGATCTTGCGGCGCTTCAGCACCAGGGTGCCGTCGGCGTTGAAAATCAATTGCGCATTGTAGAGCGTGCCGTGGTCGCGCTCGTTAACGCCGAGCACGACCACGATGCCGTGTTTGCACGCGGCCGCCGCCACCGCTTCCGTCACCGGACCGGGCACGACGACCGCATTGTCGTAAAGATGGATATGCTCGGCGCCGGAGAGCATCGGCGGGCGGATGAAGGAGAAGTACGGATACCAGGGCACGAACGTCTCCGGGAACACGACGAGGCGCGCGCCCTTTGCCGCCGCTTCACCGGTCGCGGCGAGGACGCGATCAAGCGTCCCCGTCGGTGTATCAAGATCGGGTGCGATCTGCACCGCGGCGACCCTGATTTTTGCTTTCTCGGCCATGCGCGCCTCGATCTATCCGGTGTTAGCGGGCCGGAGCGTCCGATCTCTCAGAGCGTCCAGGTATGCATCATGAAGGCGTTTTCGTTGCGGTGGATCAGAATGAGATCCAGCACATCCAGCGGGCTGATTGGAGTGATGCCGGGGATCAGCGAAGGTTCGCCATGGCCGTAAAGCGCCTGCAGCGCGAAGCGGCACGCATAGACCTTGCCGCCTTCGGCCATGAACTTCACCAGCGTATTGTTGAAGTTCTGGTGGCCCGGAAACGCCTCGTCGCCGAGCTTGGGAAAGCCGCGCTGCACGCCCAGCGTGACGCCGGGACCGTAAAGCAGAATCGAGGTTTCGAAGCCCTTGCGCATCAAGCGCGTGGCTTGCAGCATATTGACGAAACCGATCGAGCCTTCGAACGCGACCGTGTGGAACGTGACAAGCGCCTTTTCGCCGGGCTTGGCTTTGACGTCTTCGAAAACCTTTTGTTCGTAGTCGACGAGATAGTCGCCCTTTTGGTGCGCGGGCTTTGTGACGGCTGGCATGTTGCACTCCTTGCATTGGCTCCGGGCGTTGGCCGGGCGTATGCAGGAGGATTGCAACGGTCGTGCCAATTGACCGTTTGCACAACCCATCATCAAAACAATCAACTTACTATCAATTATACATTCAATATTGAATGGATTTCTGACAGGATCAAAATGGCTGCTGCAAAAAGATGCGTATAAATCCTGTGCGCGCTGCATTTTCGATGAGCAAGAATCAATCAGGTGGAACAAAGCCAAAAGTTTCAGCCAAGCCTTTACAGTTCGGGCAAAGGGTTGCATGAGAATAATCAAATGCAACAATATGCAGTCAATAATCGCTCCCATCGATCCTGGAATGTTGAGAATTAATGGCCGACTGGACACCTGACCTCGCGGCAAGTGACAAGCCTCGTTACCTCGCAATCGCCGACGCCATTGCCGACGATATTGGCGCAGGACGATTGGCCGCCGGCGACCGTCTACCGCCGCAACGCAGGCTCGCCAAGCGGCTCGATGTCGATTTCACGACGGTGGCGCGCGGCTATGTCGAAGCGCAGAAACGCGGTCTGATCGAATCCAAAGTTGGACAGGGCACCTTCGTGCGCGACAAGCCGAAGCCGCGCCGCGGCCAGCAGATGCCGCCGCCGCGTCCGGTCGATTTTTCGATGAACCTGCCTCCCGAGACCGACGATCCGGAACTGATCGAACGCATGCAGGCTGGCGTGGAGTATGTGTCGCGCGATATCGTTTCGCTACTGCGCTATCAGGGTTTCGGGGGCGCGCAAGCCGACAAGGACGCCGCATCGAGCTGGCTCGGCCGCCGCGCGCTGGTGCCAGCGCAGGAGCGAATCTTCATCTCACCAGGCGCGCATCCGGCACTGCTCGGCATCCTCTCAATTCTCGCCAAGCCGGGCGACGCTATTCTGTGCGAAGCCATCACCTATCCGGGCATTCGATCAATTGCAGCCCAACTGGGGCTCCGGCTGATCGGCCTGCCGATGGACAGCGAAGGCATCGATGTCGATGCGCTGGCAAGCGCCTGCAAGAAGACAAAGCCTAAGGCGCTCTATCTCAACCCGACGCTGCAAAATCCGACCACACTGACGATCAGCGACCGGCGGCGGAGCGACATCGCCGCGGCAGCACGCCGCTTCCAGCTTCCGCTGATCGAGGACGACGCCTACGGCTTCATCCCGGCGCGTGGCCACGCGCCGTTTGCGTCGATCGCGCCCGACCTGACCTGGCATGTCGCGGGCCTTGCCAAATGCATCGGCGCGGGACTTCGCGCTGCCTATGTCGTGGTGCCCGACACCCGCTCGACATGGCCGTTCGCTGCGGCCCTTCGCGCCGCCACCGTAATGGCCTCGCCGTTCACGGTTGCGCTAGTGACACGGTGGATCGAGGATGGAACGGCCGACTCGCTGCTGCGCTTCATACGCAGCGAAACCAGCGCCCGGCAGAAACTGGTCTCGGAGATACTGCCGAAGGGGATCTACAAGAGCGACCCGCTGAGTTTTAACATATGGCTCGAACTGCCGCCGCTCTGGAATCGCGCGGCCTTCGTCGAACACCTGCGTTCGACCGGAATTGGTGTCGTGGCCAGCGACGCCTTCACCGTCGGCGGCGCCCCGCCGGAAGCGGTTCGCGTGTGTCTGGGTGGCCCGATCAGCCGGCCGCGGCTGGTGGCAGGCCTAGAATACATGACGCATGCGCTGGAGGAAACGCCGGCGCTGGCGTCTGCATTCCTATAGGTATTGACGCGTCTTCCTGCCTGCAGTGCCTGCGAGGGATGGACCTTTTCGGCTTCAGACAATCTTTCGGCTTCAGACAATCTGCACCGGTGCGAGCGGCAATCCCTTCGCATGCCATCGAGCAGCAACTTCGCACGCTGACTGCAGAATCCAACGTCCTGCTTCGACAAGGCTTTGAACCACCGCATTCACGATGCTGAACCGCCCCGGCATTGCCGGAGGCTATTTTGTTTGAGTCAGCCGCCAGGGCGGTTTCTACCATCATGGCGTAGTGCCTGAGCGCGCCATATCCGAGGCCTGCCCGCTGCGCTTTCGCCCGATCCTCATGCTCACGATGGCGGCTCTGCTCGGTGGCGTGCCGCTGATGCTGGGGACTGGCGCGGGCTCGGAGAGCTTCGCCAGCCGCTCGGCTAAGCGATGGTGGGTGGCTTCCCCCATCAAGCCGGCCTCCGACGCTGTTCACCACGCCTATCATTTATCTGTATCTCGACCGCCTGCAGGCGGGGCTAACCTCACCACGAATGAACGTCACCCACAGCCCTTGCTGTCGGCCGGGCGCGGCGACGCAGCAGTGCCGTTTGCAAGGACGGTGTGTAGCTCGGCCCCAGCGATGGCTCCCTCGCCGATCGCGGCGCCGACCCGCTTCACCGATCCCGATCGCACGTCGCCGGCGGCGAACACGCCACGGGCACTGGTTTCCAGTGGCAGCGGCCGGGTGGATCCATTGTTCGACCGGCGCGCGTCTGATGGGACGTCCAACCCCGTCAGAACAAAGTTCTTGCTGTCGAACGCGAGCCCGCTGTCCTTGAGCCAGGCCGTTGCCGGCTCCGCGCCGATGAAGCAAAAGACATGACGGATCGGCTTTTCCGTTTCTTCGCCGGTCGCATTGTTGCGCCAGCGCACGCGCTCGAGTTGCTTTTCCCGGCTGCCATACAGGGCAACGATCTCGGTGTGGGTCAATACTTCAATATTGTCGATCGCCCGGATGCGGTCGATGAGATATTGCGACATGTTCTCTGCGAGACCTGACCCACGCACCAGCACCCAGATTTTTGCGGCAAAGCTGCGCAGGAAGACAGCGGCCTGGCCTGCCGAGTTGCCACCCCCGACCAGAAGGATCTCCTCATTCCGGCACAGGCGCGCTTCGATCGGCGAAGCCCAGTACCAAACGCCGCGCCCCTCGAAATCTCCCAGATTCGGAACGTTGAGGCGCCGATAGCGAGCGCCGGTCGCAACGACCACCGTTGACGCCTTCACCCGCCGGCCATCGTCGAGCCGAAGCGCAACCGGCGTTTCAGTCAGGTCGAGGCGCGCCACTTCTAGCTGTTCCTGATGTAGGTGAGGACGGTAGCAGCCTGCGAGTCATCGACCCGCCAACCAAATGCCCGGCATCGCCGGCGCGGTCGGCATGCTGTCCGTCGACGCCGCGCGCGTGCCCTGCAGCACCACCCGCACCAGCGTAGTGGGATCGTCGGACTGCACCAGTGCTGCTTGCAAGACGCGGGAAAGAGAGGGGCTTCGCCATTCGCTTGGAGGTAGCCGACTTCAAAATCGGCTGCTTTTTTATGCGCGCGGATTGCTCTCGAACACCTCGACATTTGCAGACGCAGAAATCCCATCCCGAAAATCGGCAGACGTACCGATCCGGATTCGTGCCTGAAGTCAGCCGATGCACATCGTTGAAGAAGCGAGAAGCATGGAATTGGAGCCGGCAGCCGATTTATTAACCTTTACATTTGTTAATATGGGAACAATTTTTCTTGTCCGCAAAAGGGGGCGACATGCGTGACATGATGCGAAGACGGCATTTCCTCGGCGGTGCCGCCGCAACAGCGGTGGCGTGTGGCTTTCCCGGTATCAGGCGCGCGCATGCCGCCGTCCGGCCGCAAGTGCTGCGGATCGGTACCGTCAATCCCCGAGAAGTCTCAATTCGGCGCCGGCGTCACCGAGTTCGCCACCCAGGTCGAGCGTAATTGCGGTGGACGGCTGAGGGTCGAGTTTTACCCATCGGGCTCGACGGGCGGCGAATTGGAAATGGTACAGGATGTCAGCGCCGGCACGCTCGACATGACCTTTACCTCCTCCGCGGTCTTCACCGCCGTAGCACCTGAACTCAGCATCTTCGACATCCCGTTTCTGTTTCGCGATCTCGCCCATGCGCGCGCCGTCTTCGACGGAGAAATCGGCAAAGCCGCGCTCGCCCGGCTCGAACCCCAGGGCATTGTCGGCCTCGGCTGGGGCGAAAACGGTCTGCGCCATGTCACGACCTTGGACCGGGCGGTCCGTCGGCCCGAGGATCTCAAGGGCATCAAGATTCGCGTGCCGCAATCCGACGTGATGGTAGCGGGATTCAAGGCGTTCGGCGCCGACGCGCAGTCCCTCGCCTTTCCCGAAGTCTATTCGGCCTTGTCCGCGGGCGTGTTCCAGTCCGAGGAGAATTCCATCGCCACGATCCTCTCGACGAATTTCGACAAGGTGCAGCACTATCTCTCCCTGACTGCGCATGTGTATTCGCCTTCCTGCTTCCTGATCTCAAAGCGGGTTTTCGACCGTATCCCGCCGGAAGATCAGCAGGCGCTGCGTGCGGCCAGTGCTGCCGGGGGCAAAGCCACTCGCGCCTATCTCGATCGGACCGAGAAGAGCGCCCTCGAGGAGCTGCGCCGCCGTGGCATGAAGGTGGTCGAGGATATCGACCGGAAAGCCTTCGTCGCCTCGCTCGCCAGCCTTGAACCCGAATTCGAAAAGCAATTCGGCAAAGACAAGATCAATGCCATCCGCGCCTTTGGCAAATAAGGGAAAACCATGTCTTTGCTGGCCATAGCCAATCGGATCACCCTCAGCGGCCGCTTGATCGGCGGTTTCGGACTGCTCATGGTGCTGATCGGGGGCACCTCCATTTTCTATAACGCCCGAATCCGCGACGTGCGGGACAATGTCGCGCGCATCGAGCGGGCCTCCACCGCTTCGGACATGGTTGGCGATTTCGCGAGCAATCTTCTGGTGCTGCGGCGGGTCATCGTCGATTACGTCCGCTCCGGCTCTGCAACCGACCGTAACCGGTCCCTCGCCGCCTTCGAGCCGCTCGACAAATCGCTGGAGAAGCTTGGGGGGGTGGTCGGTCCGCGTAGCGACGTTCTGCACACCGGGCTTGCCGCTTATCACACCGCGTTCAACCGACTGGACGAGGAGTTGAAGAAGCGCAAAGGAGCGTTTGCGGCAGTGAATGCCAGCGGCGCGCGGCTCACCAACCTGCTGACGACCGTCACGCTTGATCTGGGGACTGCAGAGGAACCGGCACTGCCGGCGGCCCAGCGGCTCGAACAGGCGGTCCAGGCGCTTCGCGCCACCACCTACCGCTACGCCGCGGCGCTGGCTTCGAGCGATATCGATATCGTCGGCGCGGAACGGGAGCGGGTCGGCAAGGAGCTGGCGGCGGTGAAGGCGTCACCTCCGGCCAATCCCGGACTCGCCAAGATCATCGATACGCTGCCGGCGCAAACCGACAAGTTCCTGGTCTCGGCGGATTTGCTGGTCAGCTCGGCCACCTCGGCGGAGGAGGTTTTCGCGGCGCTGGTCAAAACCGGCGTCAAGCTCGGCGACGATGCGGAAGCGCTACGCAGCGACTATCAGACCAGCCGCAGCGACGACATCAGCCGGACGGCGCGAATCGCCGAGGAGGCTTCGGTGTCCGGCTCGATCGCCGCGGTCACCGGTGTACTGCTCGGCATCATCCTGGCGGGTTTGATCACCGTTTCGATCTCGACTCTGATCAAGCGGATCACGAGAACGATGTCACAACTGGCCGGCGGTGATCTGACGGTCGTGATCGAGGGCGCCGAGCGGCGCGATCAAATCGGCGACATGGCGCGCGCGGTAGGCATCTTCAAGGACAACGCCAGCCGCATCGCGCAGGTCGAATCCGAGAAGGAACGGCTCGCCGAACAGACCGAGCGGGATCGAAAGGCCGGCCTCACCGATCTGGCGTCGCAACTGGAAGAAACGGTCAAGAACATCGCCGATTCCGTCAAACAATCAGCACAGCGCATGCACGACGGCGCCATGACCATGAACGGTGCCGCCGAGCGGACCAAGACCCGGTCGAGCGCCGTGGCTGCTGCGTCGGAGCAAGCTTCCGTCAACGTCCAGACCGTTGCCGCCGCAGCCGAGCAACTATCGGCCTCGATCCGGGAGATCGGCCGGCAGGCCCAAAGCTCGGCCACGGTTGCAGGACGCGCGGCCTCGCAGGCGAGCAAGACGACGGCCACGATGGAAGATCTGTCCCAGGCCGCTGACCGGATCGGCGAGGTGATCAAGCTGATCAACGACATCGCCGCGCAAACCAACCTGCTGGCGCTCAACGCGACGATCGAGGCGGCGCGTGCCGGCGACGCCGGCAGGGGCTTCGCCGTGGTCGCCTCGGAGGTCAAGAGCCTGGCGGCTCAGACCGCTCGCGCGACCGACGAGATCGCGGCTCAGATCGCATCCATCCAGGGCGAGACCAGAGAGGCTGCGACCGCCATCAAGGGCATCGAAGCCGTCATCACGGAAATCAACCAGATCGCGTCATCGACGGCCGCTGCGGTCGAACAGCAGAGCGCAGCCACAACCGAGATTGCCCGCAACGTTCAGCAGGCCGCCGTCGGCACCGACGAGGTCTCCAGCAATATCGCAGGCGTCCTGGAAGCGGCAGCGGAAACCGACGGGCACGCCCGGACCGCACTGGAGAACTCCAACCAGCTGTCCGGTCAGGCGGACAGACTGTGGCAAGCGGTCCTGGGCTTCGTCGAAGGGGTAAGGGCAGCCTGACCGAAAGACAATTTCCGCCTTGGCGACTCGTGGACAACCCAGCCACTAGCCACGGGACCTGCCATCAGAGTTGATGAACTTTGAAGCGGAGCGCACGGCCAGTTCGGCCAACCCGCAGGGCGATGTTGTAATATCTGCTCTGCCGGGCGTGACGGTCTCGCGCCGGCGAGGCTCCTCACCACATGCTATTTGCAAAAAAGCCAAATCGCGGTTGTTGCGCGACGACCATGGGCGGCGCAACGCGGCTTTTTGCAATTTTGCGCTTCCGCTGCAGTTTCGGCTCCAGTTTTTTGGGTTCGGACGGCACAAATTGCGCGAATGCTTCACCCACGCGCGCCTTCGGCGAGGCATCTGCCATCGTTGAGGGGGCCCGCGGCCTTGCCTCTGCCTTCGCAGCCGATGCGGGGACGATCGTCGGAAGGCTGGTATCGAAAACAATGCGTTCGGGCCATTTTCGATCGGAGTGGATTCGGATGACAGATTTGTCGGTGACCGCGTCCACCCTTTCTGAAACCGGTAACTTCGGCACAAACTCATCGACAATGAAAAGCAGAGCAAGCAACACTCCACCGACAAAAATAAAATATCGCGCCAAGGGCATTTCAGTACCACTCCATCCGCGCGAGACGCGTGGAACACCCAAATAACCGGGGACCGCACGATTGGTTCCTGATGCCGGCGTGCTGCATACAATAACCGGATACCGCTTCCGAGCAGTAACTAGCTGCTAGGTGTGGCTGGCTGCGACCAGCGAGCACTTCGCCTGCTCGGCGTTGATATTGACAAAGCCGATGTGCAGGCGGGCGAAGGTTCTTCGACTCTTCGTGTTGACGGTGTCGTGAATGGTGCGCTTGCGGTCGGTCACATGGCTTCCGTCCCCGCGGCTAAACGAGCAGAAAAGCTCGATGTCCTTGACCGCGTAATCGTTGCCGTTACGGAGCGTAAACGTCACCAGCGCGTTCGACCCGAGCCCACCCCTTCGCCACGACTGCGATGAAATCGTCAGCCCATCGACCGGCGCCGTTTCCACCGGCGTAATCGCTTCGGCAAACGCGTTCGTGGCCACCAGATTGACCGGGGACCCGTCTTGCGCGGCCCCAATTTGCGCGGCACCTATTGGGGACGTGGCGGCGATAGTGGACGATTGCGCTGGCTCGGTCGTGGAGGTTGTCGGCAAGCGCATCGACTGGCTTTTAGCCGTATTGCCGGCGTAGCCAGCCAGCATCCATGCCCCACACCCTGCAATCAGGATGGCGGGCAGCCAGACATATCTTTTGATGCGATAAAGCTCTGTGTTCATCGTCATGCCGTCCAACGCGGCGAAGACGCATGTAGCCTGTTGCACTGTATAGAGCGCCGTTCCGCCGCTGTTCCATCAACCGATCAACCCCGGAAATGGTTGCACCGACGCGTAACAAATTTGAAGGGAGCGCGACTCGGGTCAGGTCAAGGGATGGCCATGCGACAACGCCCCCGCTAGATTGACAGCGCTGCCGCGACCGACGCGTGCGCCGCAGCAAGTCGATGCGCAAAGAGCCAATGGGGAGATCAACGATGCCGCCGATAGTGACTTGGGACCACGTCCATTTACGCAGTCCCGATCCCGAGGCGACGGCGGCGTGGCTTCAAGATATTCTCGGCGGCGAGATCATCCGCGGCCCCGGACGAATTGACGTCAAGCTCGGCGGCGCCATGGTGTTCATCGCACCGGTTACCGCGAGCGACAGTGTGAACGCCCCGCCGGTGACGCCCTACCAGGGACTAGATCATTTCGGCCTGACGGTGAAAGACATCGATGCGGTAGCCGCCGAGATCAAGGCCAAAGGGGTGGAGTTCACGAAAGAGCCGACCAATATCCGGCCGGGCGTCCGCATATGCTTCATCCGCGGCCCGCAGGGCATCTCGATCGAACTGCTCGAGCGCGATCAAAAATATGCTTAACGAAGGCCCGTGTGCGAAGGCCCGGCGAGCCGCGCTCAACCTGTCATGTTGACGCTGCCTGCCTTGCCTTGGCATAACAGGTTGCCGACACCCCCGTAACGGATGTCGTAACCGGCCACATCATGAAGAATGGTCTGTATTCCATCCACGTCAGCCTGCAGGACGGGCGCTCGGGCAAGGGCAGCGGCGTGGTCGTATTCCGAGATGGCAAAGTCCTCGGCGGCGATGCCTATCTGTTTTACACCGGCAGCTACACGACGAAGGGCGATACCTTCAAGGGCGAAGTGCTGGTCCAGCGCCATACCCGCAGTCCCGACGCCAGCCCGCTATTCGGCGGACCGGACCCGGTCGGCATCGGCGTCTCCGGCACCTTCACAGATAGCGCAGTGGTCGTGAGTGGGACCGCGCTTGTCGGCACGGCCAGCCAAATTTTCAAGGCGACCTTACGCAAACTGGTCGAGATCGATTAATCGAGGCCTGTCCAGGCGAGGCCCTATCCCATCATGCGCTATTCAGCGGCCTGCTCCAGCGGCGCAACGCGGGGAAGGATGATCTGGATTCGGGTGCCGCCGTCGGGCTCGGACTCAAGATCGAGACGCCCCCCCAGACGGCTGGTGACGATACTGTAAACGATATGCAGGCCTAGCCCGGTGCCGCCCTGATCCCGACGCGTCGTGAAGAACGGATCGAACGCACGGCGCCGGACATCGAGACTCATCCCGCAACCATTGTCGGAAAAAAGGATCTCGACATTATCCTCGCCGAATTCCCGCACCTGGATGTCGACCGCACCTGGCTCACCGTCCGGAAAGGCGTGCGCCACCGAATTGAGAAACAAATTGGTGAGCACCTGTCCGTAGGGACCGGGATAGCTGTTCATGATGAGATCGGGCTGGCAGTCGACGGTGAGCGTCAGATTCTGCTTTCGCAAACCCGGCCGCAGGCTCAACACCACCTGCTCGGTCAGATCGCCGAGGTCGAAGGTCCGCTGATCCGAGTAGTTGCGGTCGGCGGCGACCTGTTTGAACGACTGGATCAATTCGGCCGCGCGATTGAGATTGGCCACCAATTGCGAGGAGGCATCGCGGCTGGTTGCAAGAAATTCATTCAAGGCGGACCGCCGGAGATCGCCGCGCGCAACGTCGTCGGTGAACAATGCCGTCTTGCGCTCCAGCGACGAGGCGACCGTCAGGCTGATGCCCACAGGATTATTGACCTCGTGGGCGACGCCCGCCACCAGCCGCCCGAGTGCCGCGAGCTTTTCCGTCTCAATCAGCGAATTCTGAGTCTCCCGCAGATTTCTCAACGCCGCTTCGGCGGCATCCTTGGCCTTGCTCATCTCCAACTCGCCGCGCTTGCGGTCGCCGATGTCGAGCGCGACGGTGACAATGTTTTCGATCTCGCCATCGGCGTTGAGAAGCGGAAGCTTGTTCACCAGCCATTGCCGCAAATTGCCGGAGGAATCCCGATATTCCTCCTCGTAGAACCCGAGTTCCCTGCCCTCCTGCAGCACCCGCTTGTCGTTCTCGTCGGTTTTCTGCGCGCCAGCGAGCGACATCAGGTCGGCGGTGGTGCGGCCGATCGCGTCAGTGGGCTCGACACCGAAAATGCCGGCCGTATAGCGGTTCATCAGGACATAGCGCAGTGCTCTGTCCTTGACATTGATCACCGCGGGAACGGTGTCGATCACCTGTTGCAGCAGCCAGCGGCCCTCGGCGATCGCGTCTTCGGCACGCTTCTGATCGGTGATATCGCGCACCGTCCCTTCATAACGGACGACCTCACCGGCCTCGTCGCGCACCACCGTGCCGCTGTTGGAGAGCCACAGGATCGCATTGTCGCGCCGACGTACCTGATATTCGAACTCGCGCACCACACCGTCGCGCTGCATCAGAAACCGATATTGTACGCGCGCCGCCGGATGAAGGTAGATCGTGTTCTCGATATCGCTCGTGCTGCGGATCAGTTCTTCCGGCGTCTCGTATCCGAGCATCCGCGCCAACGCCGGATTGGCGTTGAGAAGCGCGCCCGCCGGCGTTGTCACATAGATCCCGTCGACCGAGGCTTCGAACAGTTTGCGGTAGCTTTCCTCGGCTAGCCGCCGCTCCGCCAAGGCATGAACCGCCGCTTCTCGCGCGGCGTCGGCGTCGACAAGCGAATGGCGGAACACTTCGGCGGCGCGGGCGATATCGCCGATCTCGTTATTGACGTCGGTTGCCGGAATCAAAGCGTGTTTTTCGCCCGCGGCGAGCGAACGTATCGCCACGGCAATGGCCTTGAGCGGACGGACGGTGCGGCGCACGACAAACAGCGCCGCGGCGAGCCCGATCAGCACCCCCGCTGTTCCCAAGATAATGCTTTGCCATTTATCGTCGGCGAGCGTTTGAGCGAAATCGCTGGCCAGCACCCGCCCCCTGCGCGCGCTCACATCTCGCAACAAATCGGTGACGCGACCGATCATGCGGCCTTCGGCTCCAAGCACTTCCTTGTCGAGCTTGGCTATCTCCGCTTCCGTTCCCGAGATCGCGATGATCGCGCCGGCGTAGGCGTCGGCCGCAGTGCGGAGCTTTGGATCGTCAATCGGCAACGCCCGCATCCGCTGTGCCGATTGCTCGGCAGCGTCGGGGTCTTGCCCCAACAAGGCGGCGGCGATCTGGTTCTGGGCACGAAACAGGCTTCTGGCAGTCTCCCGTTCGGGCACCGTGGCGATCGCCGCTTCGAACCGCTCGCGCGCCGGTGGCAATGCGGCGACCAGTTCGGCCCGATGCATAATCAAAGCGGTGACGCGCTCCATGCCGTCGCGGTAGTTCTGCAGCCGAGCGGTGACGCCGTCGATCATTTCCTGCTGTTCGGGAGCGAGCACCAGCCGCGTTTTTTTCAGCAACGTACTCAGCGACGAAGCTGCGTCCCAGATCGGATCGGACGGAGCGGCGGGGTCGGTCACGAAATCCCGCGCCGCCAGCCGCAGTTCGTTTACACGCCGGTCGATCTCCTCCGCCAGGTCACCGAGGCTCCGCAAATGCTGCAACTCGGCGAAAGTCGTATCGATCTGGCGGATCGCGACGACGCTGGCGACGCCCGTCGTCACGATGATCGCCAGCAACAGAATGAAACTGGCAAACGTCAATTGGCCGATCGAAAGCGAGAACGACCGTATCCGTCGGACGATTGCTGGAAAGGACATGGTTTTGGACCGGCTCCGAGCAGTCCAGTTTTATACGCTGGATTGGGCCCGAAGGGGAGCCCGCCCGGACCCGGCAATATCGGCGACGGTTGGCGGCCTCGATCCGGCCAATGGCCGATGTTGAACCCAAGTCGCGACGATGGCTCCGGGATCGGCTTCAGGGCGACGCGTTAATCAATACAACCTTCCGCACCGGCAGGGTCATCGCGGCGACGCCGATCATGACGCAAGCAAGCGTTACGCCGCGCCAACCTCGAACACCTCGCCGTCGTAACCGGCCTCTCGCGGAATCCGAAGCTGACGGCCGCCGTTGAGCTTCGTCATCACCGGCATCACCGTCACGATCGGCTTGTCCCTGGCGTCGTCGAGCGCGGCCTTTACGTTTGCCTGCCTGCCGAGCTTGATCAGGTTACGGGTGGTCGGAAATGGCAGTTTAAACCGCCCGCTCACGCCGCCTGCAAGCGCCTCACGCGGCGAAACCCAGATCGAATCGGTGGACTCCCGACCATCGTGGGCGCCGACCTGCTCCGGCGGCGCGGCGGCGAGAAAGAACCAGGTGTCGAACCGCTTCGGCATGCCCTCCGGCGTGATCCAGTGGGCGTAGGGCACGAGTTCATCGAGCGCGAGTGACAATCCGTTATCGGCAAGAACCTTGGCGAATGTCGTCCTGCCTTCGCACAACGCGGTGCGATGGCTAGCTTCGATCTCGCCAGCCCGTTTCGCGTCGATCAAGCTGTTCGATCCGCACACCCGTGCCAGTAGAATCCCGCTCTCCTCAAAAGTTTCGCGGATCGCCGCAATCCGGAAACTCAAGGCACCAGCATCGAGCCCCTCCCCGCCGGAATGAAGCTCAGGCCTCGCGATGATCTCCTGATCGCTTTTGTCGACGCTGCCGCCGGGAAACACCAGCGCGCCGGAGTTGAAGTCGATCTCATAATGGCGAACCATCATGAAGACTTCGATCTCCCCGCTACCCTCATTGCCCACGCCATCGCGCAGCAACAGCACGGTAGACGCTGGACGCGATGCGACGGCCTCAGGCATGAGATCAACCAGCCGCACTGGATTGCGGCTGCAGGTTGGCGCGCCGGTCCACCCGCGCGACCCGCGAAAGCAGATAGTCCACTTCGGCTTTCGCCGTTGCGGTGATGCTTGAACCCGGCTTGCGTTGCGCGCTGGAGGCGATCACGCCGCGCTTTTGCAGCACGTATTTCCGTACCGCCAATCCGGCGCCGGGCTGCTGCTCGTAGCGGATCAGCGGCAGATGGGCATCGAACAGATCGTGCGCGGCATCGCGACGGCCCTCTTTGGATAGCCTCACCACATCGATCAGCAATTCCGGGAAAGCGTAGCCGGTCATGGCACCGTCGGCGCCGCGCTCCATCTCGAAATCGAGGAACAACCCGCCATTGCCGGTCAGGATCGACAACGGGCGCAGCGAGCCATCCTTCTGGAAATCACGAAGCGCAGAGATCTTTTCCAGGCCCGGCCAATCCTCGTGCTTGAGCATCACGCAGGACGGGCTGTCCATCACGATCTTCCGGATCACCGACGGCGTCATGATCACCGTCAGCGTCAGCGGGTAATCCTGCAACACCCACGGGATGTCCTGGCCGATCGCCTCCACCGCCTGCTTGAAATATCCGGTGATTTGTTCGTCGGTGCGCAAATGCGGCGGCGGCGCGATCATCACACCGGCCGCACCGGCGTCCATCGACGCGCGAGCGAGCGAACGCATCGCGGCAAATCCCGGCGCCGAGACCCCGACGATGACCTGCATGTTCTTCGCCCGCTTCACAAAGCGCTTGGCGACTTCTTCGGCTTCCGAGCCGTCGAGCTTCGGCGCCTCGCCCAGAATGCCGAGCACGGTCACGCCATCACACCCGACCTCGGCGTAGAAGTCCGTCAGCCGGTCGATGGATTTCTCGTCGATGCGGCCGTCATCGTGGAAGGCGGTCGGCGCGATCGCGAAGGTGCCTGCGGCTTGGTGGGTGAGTTTCGTCATTTGTACCTTTTCCTGTTTATCCGGTCATTCCCGGGCGATGCCTAGCATTAAATCCCAGATGTGCAATTGCACATCGGAGAATCTCGAAAATTTTGGGTCTGGGCTTTCGGACCGTCCCGGAACGACGAAGTCGGCCGGTCTGGTCGCCGACAAATCGCCGACCCTGTATAGCACGGGCGACGCGATGCCGTCCGGTTTCGAGAGTCCCCGATATGCATTGCACATCTGAGGTTCGCACTGACGCGCGCCCCGGAACGACGGCTTCAGGCCAACACCGTCTTTCCGCTCTTGATGACGGCGACATTGCGCGCCTTCACCTTGGCTTCGAACGAAATCACGTTGCCGTCCTTCCACAAATCGATCGTCACGGTCTCGCCGGGATAGACCGGCGAGGAGAACCGCGCGGCGTGCTGCCTGAAGGCGGACGGGTCGTAATCCGCATAGGTCTGCAAAATGCCGCGGCAGGTGATGCCGAACGTACACATGCCGTGCAGGATCGGCTTGGAGAACCCCGCGTGCTTGGCGAATTCCGGGTCGCTGTGCAGCGGGTTGCGGTCGCCGCAGAGCCGATAGATCAATGCCTGATCCGGTCGCGTCGAGATGTCGAGGGATTTATCCGGGGCACGCGTCGGCACCTTGTGCGGTTCGGGCTGGCCTTCGGACGGCCCGCCGAAACCGCCGTCGCCGCGTGCAAACCGCGAAGAAACCAGCGTGGCCAGTTCCTCGCCCTTTTCGTCTCGCAGCACCGTCTTGTGCCGGATCACCGCGCCCTTGTCCTTGCCCTTGTCGAAAACGTCAAGCACGCTGGAATCGGCGGTGATGTGAGCGGCCACAGCTAACGATCTGCGGAAGGTGATGTCGCGTTCGCCATCGACCACCATCACGCGGTTGAGATTCATTTCGCCAGGCCCCGCTCCCCATGCCGCAACAGAGGCAAATGTCGGGACCACCTTGAGCGCGCGCGGTGTGGCGGTGGCCTCATTGACGAAGGCCAGTTCTTGCTCATCCATCGGGTCCGCGCCCATCCCGATGCCGTGGGCGTACAGCATCACCTCGCGGTCGGTGTAGGCGTATTTCTGGCCGAGATTTTTCAGCGCCATCAACTCGTCGTACTTGATCGGCATTTGCGGTGTTTCTCCCCGATTTCTTTTTTTAGCGCTATTCGTGACCACGCCCTCTCCCTCGAGGGAGAGGGAGAGGGAAACTAAACCGGCGTGAAAAATGGCAGCGGCGCGCCATCGGTCGGCTTGAACACCACCTTGACCTTCTGGCCGATCTTCAGCGTGTCGATGTCGCAGTCGACGAAATTGGTCAGCAGCGAAGGGCCTTCCTTCAGCGTGACATAACCGATCGCGTAGGGCCCGCTCGCCGATTTTCGCATCAGGCTGAACGTATAAATCTCGCCCTCGCCCGGGCTTTCCACCCACACCGTCTGGTCGGAAAAGCAAAACGGACAGATCGCTCGTGGAAAGTAATGCGGCTCGCCACAAGCCGTGCAGCGCTTGATCAGGAATTTGCCTTGCGCGGCAGCATCCCAGAACGGTTTGCTCTCGGGATTGCCTTGCGGCGCCGGATATTTCTTTACCGCCGTCATCACGCGCGCTCCAGAATGCAGGTTGAGGCGGCGTGGCGCACACCGAGCAGTCCGCCGGTGCCGTGGGCAATGGCGAGATCGCAGTTCGGCACCTGCACTTTTGGATGCGCTTGGCCGCGCAACTGCCGCACCGCTTCGATGATTTTGGTCATGCCGCCGCGGTTGACCGGATGATTGCTGCACAACCCGCCGCCGTCGGTGTTGAACGGCAGCTTGCCGACGCCGGAAATCAGATTGCCGTCGGCGACGAACTTGCCGCCCTCGCCCTTCTTGCAGAAACCGAGGTCTTCGAGCTGCATCAGCACGGTGATGGTAAAGCTGTCGTAGATCGAGGCGTATTTGATGTCCTTCGGCGTGACGCCGGCTTCTTCGAACGCCCGGGGACCCGACCAGACTCCGGCGGAGTAAGTGAGATCGAGCTCCTTGCCGCCGCGCGGCCCCTTCATGGCTTCGCCGTGTCCGATCAAACGTACCAGCGGTTTCTTCAGGCTCTTGGCGATTTCCGGCGTGGTCACGATCAGCGCGCCGCCACCGTCGGTAACGACGCAGCAGTCAAGCCGATGCAGCGGGTCGGATATGACAGGTGAATTGAGCACGTCCTCGACCGTCACCACGTCTTTGAGCATTGCGTGCGGGTTGTACTGGGCGTGATGCGACGCCGCGACTTTGATCCAGGCCAGCTGCTCGCTGGTGGTGCCAAAGTCGTGCATGTGGCGCATGGCACACATGCCATAGGCGTTATGGGTGGTCGCGCCATACGCCGCTTCAAAATCCGCCTCGGCGCCGGTGGCGCGCGGCGGCATCGCCCCGGTGCGCGGTTTGCCCGCCAGCGTAATCAGCGCGATCGAGCATTTGCCGGCGGCAATCGCTTGCGCGGCGTGGCCGAGATGGATCAGATACGAACAGCCTCCGGTCTCGGTGGAATCGATGTGGCGGACTTTAACGCCCAGATAATCGGCCATCGCCATCGCGCCGCCCGGCGCATCACCAGCACAGAAATAGCCGTCGACATCGGCCTTGGTCAGGCCGGCGTCTTCCAACGCGCCCTTGGCGACTTCGGCATGGAGCTGTGCGGTGGATTTATCGGGTGCATGCCGGGTTGGGTGCTCGTAAATCCCGGCGATATAGGCCTTGCCCTTGATGCTCAAACCGGCTCTCCGCTGGCGTTTCTTCCCAACGGTTTTCTGGCCTTTCGGCGCCGCCTTGGCAAGCGGCAGAACGGCTCAAATCGCGCAGGTCTATCACGGGTTCAGGGTCGTCATACCCCGCGAAAGGAGTATCCAGTACGCTGCGGCCTCGCGGTTAATCACCAGCGTCTCTGGAATACTGGACCGCCCGCTGGAGCCTGTCATCGGACGGCGCGTTGCGCCGACCCGGTGGCGGGCGATGACTGTTGGATATGATTCCGCGCTCTCGCGGCGCGGAGTGCGCCCGAGTTGTTCTCGCAAGTCACCCTCGAAAACAGAGGGCGCGGGGAATGCCGGGTGCGCAGCTCGCACCCATAGCCTCGTGTGCGAAAGGTAGAAAGCACACGAGCGTAGTCGCTACAGGTACGCCGCAATCAACCGGCATTCCCCGCGCAGTGGTTTTAACGGGTTCCTTCGCGCTCTCCCCGGTGACCGGGCTTTCTTGCCACCGTCGCTCCCGCGGATTGCCTCCACGCGAACTTGACGCCAGCGTCGGGGCGTCAGGACCACACGACTTCACCGTCCGCATCGGCGCCGTTCGTCTGCGCGCGCCGCCGCGTCCACTGCATCCCGCGCCCAACGTCCGTGACGATCGCGATACGCCCCTCTTGCGGGCGCGAGACCCATTCGCTCTATTGCTGTTTCTAGCAATCGGGAAAGCAAAAAATTTTTGCGGGCAAGGCTGGACAGCGAAATTGCAAGACCGCCCGTCGGGCAAATCAGTTGGCGCTTTCGGGACATCGCGGACATAGCCGGACTTGCTGCTGGCTCGACCCGGTCGCGAATGACCGACCCCATAGCGGACTCGGAC
This sequence comes from uncultured Alphaproteobacteria bacterium, assembly GCA_963814615.1. Lineage (GTDB taxonomy): Bacteria > Pseudomonadota > Alphaproteobacteria > Rhizobiales > Xanthobacteraceae > Bradyrhizobium. Next base: position 843,344 of record CAWFDN010000003.1, read on the forward strand.
CCGGGTTGCTTAGTGGAAGGGCGACAAACTTGCCGAAAGGTCGTCGCTTAAAGGCGCAGTCCTTCATGGCCAGTCGCCAGCTAATTTCCGTGAACGGAGCCTTTACCTTATGGTTGTATTGTTCGGCCATGACAACGTTGGTTCAGGCACCCGCTTCGGTATCTGAGAAATTTTATGCCGCATTCACCGTGGTGGCTGCGGCTATCATGCTCGCTATCGTCGGACTGGACTTCCAACTAGCGGCGGCTCAGTCGTTTCCAACTTTCGTCCTCGACCCGGGCGGTTTTCCGGTCGGCCGGGATTTTCTCAACACTTGGATGGGCGGCCGCTCGGTGTTTTCGAGCGGTCCTGCGGACTGGTTCGATTCCGACGTCTACATGGCTGCAATACGGAAGGTGACCGGCCTCCCCGATTTAGCGCCCCTGTATTGGTCGTATCCTCCGCACCTTGTGTTCTTTATTTGGCCCTTTGGCCTGCTCGACTTTTTGCCCTCCTACATGGTGTGGTGCGCCGTCGGGCTCGCGCTCTATGTGTGGGCGGCGGTCGCGGGTGGCGTCGATCGAAAATGCTGGTTATTTCTGGCGGTCGCGCCTGCTGTCACGGTGAACGTATTCTTGGGCCAAAATGGATTTTTGACGGCTGCGCTTTTGATCGGCGGGCTGGCAAATCTCGATCGGCGACCGATCATCGCCGGAATCTTGTTCGGTATCCTGACTATCAAGCCGCAATTCGGGCTACTGCTTCCGGTATTGTTGGTGCTGAACGGACACTGGCGCGTTATTGGCTCAGCGGTCGCTACAACGGTGTTACTTGTCGCGGCGACTGCAATATGGTTCGGGCCGGAAATCTGGATACAGTATTTCCACAAGGTCGTGCCGCAACAGCATGACTTGCTCAACGTCGCCAGTGTCATGGGCTGGCCGATCGTTGCCTCAGCCTTTGTCAACGCCCGCCTTACCGGCCTGCCGGATAGTTGTGCCTGGGTGGTCCAGGGGGTGGTGTCGGCCTGCGCTTTTGGCGCGGTTGTTTGGACGTTCTGGCGCAAGCGGGATCCGGTGCTCTCACAAGCGCTCTACGTCACCGCGACTTTCCTGTTTTCGCCATGGATCATGAACTACGACATGGTCGTGTTCGGATGGATTGTTGCGCTCTTGCGCCAGCGCGGAAACGAAACCTTTGGCGATCAATGTCTTTCGCTGGCGCTATGGATGTTGCCCATTCTGATGTTTCCATTGGGCTTCGCGCATATTCCCAGTGCGCTACTCATCCTGCCGCTGTTCGCGGCTCGTCTACTGTGGCGGTTGGCCCGTGGTACATCCGAGCAAGCGTCATCAACGGCGGTGCTGGTCTCAACGTAATGGCGGGCATTGCTCGTTTCAAATGTCCGTTGGCACGCCGCGGCCTTCGATTATTCGCCGACGTCTCTGGAATATTGAAGCGCCCGCTGGAGCCTGTCATCGGGCGGCATCGCGCCGACCCGGTAGCGGGCGATGACGGCTTTAACCAATTCGCCAGCGCCGGAATCTTACTCCGCCGCGATCTGCCGCGGCGCAGGCGGTGGGTTGACGAGATCGTTCGCCAATTGCGCGTAGCGCGCCTTGGCGTCCTGCACCGATTTCTCCTTCACCGGCCCGTAGCCGCGGATGCGATCCGGCAGCGAAAGCAGCTCGATTGCGGTATCGAGCGTCAACGGCGAAAGCAGTGACAGCACATGGGCGACGTCCTTCTCGTAGCCGGCGATGAGGTCGCGTTCGAGGTGACGGTCGGGACTGTTGGCGAACAGATCGAACGGCGTTCCACGCAAGTGGCGCATTTTCGCCAGCAGACGAAATATCGGCATCATCCATGCGCCGAACGCGCGCTTGCGCGGCCGTCCCAGCGCGTCCTTGCCGCCACCTAGCATCGGCGGCGCGAGATTGAAGCTGATTTTGAAATCGCCGTCGAACTGATCGCGGATTTGTTTTTCAAACCGGCCGTCGGTGTAAAGCCGCGCCACCTCGTACTCGTCCTTGTAGGCGAGCAATTTGGCATAGTTGATCGCAACCGCGCGCGGGAGTTCTTCGCCGAAGCCGCCATCGAGCGCGGCGTGGCGCACCTGCGTCACCATGTTGCGATAGCGCGCGGCGAGCTTTTCGTTCTGGTAATCCGTCAACAACGCGCTGCGGTGCGCGACGATTTCGTCGAGCGACATCGCATCGAGAGTCTTCGGCGCAACCGTCTCGTCCTGACCTCTGAGCATCACCGCCATCCGCGCCGGATCGGCCACCGCCAGACGCCCGAGCTGGAACGCCTGGGTGTTCATCTTGATCCCAACGCCGTTGATTTCGATCGCCTGCTCGATCGATGCCGCCGACAGCGGCAACAATCCTCTCTGATAGGCATAACCCATCATCATCATGTTGGTGGCGATGGAATCACCCAGCAGGGTTTCGGCGGGCTTGGTGAAATCGAAAAACGACGAATCCTTGCGCAATGCCGATTCCAGCACGGCGTTGACCTTGCCGCTCTGGAAATTGAAGTCGCGGTTTTTGATAAAATCCGCGATCGGAATGAGATGGGTGTTGATGACGCCGTGGGTGCGGCTGGTGTCGCAGAGCGAGATGGTTTCTTTCGCCGCCGCCACCACTTCGTCGGCCGCAATCACCAGATCGGCCGTGCCGGTGACGATGCGCGAACAGGTGACGTCGGCGGTATTTTCGGACAACCGGACATGGCTGAGCACCGCGCCGCCCTTTTGCGCGAGACCCGACATGTCCAGAATCATGCTGGCCTTGCCCTCGATATGCGCGGCCATGCCGAGCAAAGCGCCGATCGTGAGGACGCCGGTGCCGCCGACACCGCCGACGGCGATGTTGTACGGCCGATCGAGCGAGGGCCGCGAAGTCGGCTCGGGCAGATCGCCGATGTTGCCGAGATCAGCCGGCGCGCGGCGGCGTAGCTTGCCGCCGTCCACCGTGACAAAGGACGGACAGAAGCCCTTCAGGCAGGAATAATCCTTGTTGCAGCTCGATTGATTGATGGCGCGCTTGCGCCCAAGCTCGGTCTCCAGCGGCTCCACCGAAATGCAGTTCGACTGCACCGAACAATCGCCGCAGCCTTCGCACACCGCCGGATTGATGACCACGCGGCGTTGCGGATCCTCCAGCGTGCCGCGTTTGCGGCGGCGACGCTTTTCCGCGGCACAGGTTTGCACGAACACGATGGCCGAGGCGCCCTTCACTTCGCGCAGGGTTTTCATGACGGCGTCGAGTTCGTCGCGGTGTGCGGTCCTGGTGCCGGACGCAATCTCGGACACCGGATAGGCGTCGGGATTTTCCGACACCAGATAGATCTCGCGGATACCTTCGGAATGGAGCTGGAAGGTGATCTGCTGCGGCGACAAGTCGCCATCGACGTGCTGGCCGCCGGTCATCGCGGTCGCATCGTTGTAGAGGATCTTGTAGGTGATGTTGGCGCCGGAGGCGACGGCCTGGCGAATCGCCAGACTGCCGGAGTGAAAATACGTACCGTCGCCGAGATTGGCGAAGACGTGTTTTTCGTCGGTAAAGGGCGCGACCCCGACCCACGGCACACCCTCGCCGCCCATATGGGTGAAGGTTTCGGTGTTGCGGTCCATCCACAGCGCCATGAAGTGGCAACCAATGCCCGCGAACGCCCGGCTGCCTTCCGGCACTTTGGTCGAGGTGTTGTGCGGACAGCCCGAGCAGAAATACGGCGTGCGGGAAATCGGCGCCACCGCCTGCATCTGGGTGGCCTGGCGGCCGTTGAACCAGTCGGCTTTGGCGCGCAGCATGGCCGCGATTTCGGGATTGAGGTTCAACCGCAACAACCGTTCGGTGAGCGAGCTTGCCAGCGAGGCCACGCTGAGTTCCTCGGCGAACGGGAGAAAGCGCTTGTCGTGGTCGTCCATCTTGCCGACGATTCGCGGGCGCACGTCATCGCGCCAATTGAACAGCTCCTGCTTGACCTGATTTTCGACGATCTCGCGGCGCTCTTCGATGATGAAGATTTCCTCGAGCCCGACCGCGAATTCGCGCACACCCTGCGGCTCCAGCGGCCAGGGCATGCCGATCTTGTAAAGCCGCAGACCGATTTTCGCGGCGACCTCGGGCGTGATCCCGAGTTCGCGCAGCGCCTGCCGGATATCCTCGTAGCTCTTGCCCGAGGCCATGATCCCGAACCGTGCGTTCGGCGAATCCATGGTGATGCGGTTGACTTTGTTGGCGCGCGCGAATGCGACCGCGGCGAAACCCTTGTAGTCCTGCAGGCGCCGGTCCTGATCGTAGCGGTCGTCGGGCCAGCGCAGATTTAAGCCGCCCGGCGGCATTTCGAAATCGGCAGGGATGATGAAGGGCTTCATCTCGTCGGAAAGATCGATCTCCGCCGTGGTCTCCACGGTCTCGGTGATCACCTTCATGCCGACCCAGCAGCCGGAATAGCGCGACATCGCGATTCCCAGCAGGCCCATCTCGATCATCTCGTGGATGCTGGAAGGATAGAGATAGGGCATCAGCGCCGAGATGAAGGCATGGTCCGATTGATGCGGCACGGTCGAGGACTTCGCGCCATGATCGTCGCCGGCCAGACAAAGCACGCCGCCGTTTTTTGCCGAACCCGCGGCATTGCCGTGGCGAAACACGTCGCCGCAACGGTCGACGCCGGGGCCCTTGCCGTACCAGATGCCGACCACGCCATCGTGCCGCGCGCCCGGCGAAAGATTGAGCTGTTGCGAGCCCCAGATCGCGGTGGCGGCCAGGTCTTCGTTCACGCCGGGCTGGAATTTGATGTTGTATTGTTCAAGGTGCTTGCGCGCGGCAACCAGTTGCTGGTCGTAACCGCCGAGCGGCGAACCCCGATATCCCGTCACAAAGCCCGCGGTATTAAGACCGGCGGCGCGGTCACGGCAAATCTGCGCCATGGGCAAGCGAACCAGCGCCTGAATCCCGGTCAGGAAGACGTGGCCGGACCCTTGGGTGTATTTCTGATCGAGACTGATCGGACCTTGATTGATTCCCATTCCACCCTCTATTCCACCGTCTTAGGCTACACTTATAAGCATTGGCGCCGACGACTCTTTTTAGCTAATCATGCTGGTCGCAAGAACCAATATCCCACGCGCAGTTCGCTTGAATTTGCAGCACTTAACCGTTAGCGAATTTCAGGTTTAAAGGGGCATTGGAAAATCATGATTTTGGTGCGGGTTTGATTCGAGAAGATACTTGTTGCAACGACGAGAGAACTTCCGCACCACCGCCACCAGTCTATGTCGGTTTTTGCGCCGGACGCACCACAAATCTGGGCATTGGAGGCCCGCGTCCGCAGCCGCAATTTCATGTTAGATCGGCCGCCCGCGCTTTTCGGGTTGTGTCGCCCCAAGGCCGTAGCGCGAAATGACGTATCGCTCTCGCCGAATGGCCCGGCATCATCAAGTGGCCGGGGAAAATAAATTGATCCAGAGACGACATCGTAGGAGGCGGGCAATTATCGCGGCCCTGCTTTTGTGCAGCGCATTCGCCCTCGGCACAGCGCAGGCCGAGCCCTCAGCGGAGACCATCGCCCGTGGCAAGGCGCTGACCGACGCCGCGGATTGCGCGAGTTGCCATACCGCCGATCCCTCAAAACCGTTCGCCGGCAGCAAGCGTATCGACACCCCGTTCGGCGGGATTTATTCGCCGAATCTGACCCCCGATCGGGAGACCGGAATCGGCGCCTGGGGCGACGAGGAATTCTACCGCGCGCTGCACGACGGCGTGGCTCCTGATGGATCACGCTATTATCCTGCGTTCCCCTATCCCAGTTTCACCAACATTACCCGCGACGACGTGCTGGCGATCCGGGCGTATCTCGCAACGCTTACGCCAATCCGCAACGTCGCGCCGCCGCCGGAATTGCGCTGGCCGCTGAACTACCGCGTCGTGATGCGCGGCTGGAATCTTCTGTTCTTCCGGCCCGGCACGTTCGAAAACGAGCCGCACAAGAGCGAGGAATGGAATCGCGGCGCCTATCTGGTCGAAGGCCCCGCGCATTGCGGCGCGTGCCACACGCCCAAGAACATGTTTGGCGCCGACAAGCGTAACCGGTTGTACGGCGGCGCGCGGGTGGCGGGCTGGTTTGCGCCGCGGCTCGATGGCTCGATGCGCAGCGGACTGAAATCGTGGAGCGTTGAGGACATCGCCGAATATCTGCAGAGCGGCCGCAATGGCCGCAGCCATGCCGGCTCACTGATGGCAGAGGTCGTGGTCAATTCGACCTCGAAAATGAGCGACGCCGACGTCCGCGCGATCGCGGTCTATCTGAAGGACCTTGCCGCGGGCGCGCCGGAGCCTGTCGTCGGGCCGCCGCCGCAGGCGGACATGGCGGCCGGTGCGGCGATCTACGCCCGCGCCTGCATTGCCTGCCATGAAGCCGACGGCGAAGGCACGCCGCGAATCTATCCGCCGCTGCCCGGCAACGCCAATCTTCAGTCTGCCGATCCTTCCAGTACGCTTCGTATCATCCTTGACGGGGCGCAGACGGTGACGACACCGCGGGCGCCCAATACCGGATCGATGCCGGCTTACAGCGAAGAACTATCCGACCAGCAGGTCACCGAGATCGCGAACTACATCCGCAATTCGTGGGGGAATGCCGCCCCGCTGGTGAGGCCGGCCCAGGTAAAAAGGCTCCGTCGCATGGTGCCCTGACGAGTTCCATTAACTCCGGCGCAGAAAGGCGCAGAAAGATGGTTCGAAAAAGATGGTTCGAATCGGGAACCTCAAACAGCTCTCCGCGGTTGTAAGGCGGTTAACGGAGGAACGCTTATGGCCTACGAACGCAATCCGAACGATCCCTATCGTGCCAACGATCCCTATCGGGCGAACGATCCGTATCGGGCCGATCCCACCGACGATGATATTCGCCGCCAGGCAAGCCGCCTCGACAATGAATTGCAGCCCGATCCCGAACTCGCCGAGGGACCCGCCGGCGGGACCAGGGTCGCGATGTACGCTATCGCCATCGCCGTCGTGCTTGGGGCTGTTTTCTATGGGTTGAACAACTCGTCGATCAACAAGGCCGGGACATCTTCCACCGCTCAGAACAGCTCGCAGACATCGGCTCCGGCCGCGCCGCGTGCCAACACCAATCCGGGAACAACGACGGGCGCTGCGCCGCAGGCGGCACCGGCCAACAACGCGCCGGCCGGCAATAAATAACGGCCGAAAGGCGTGGTGTGATAAGGTGGGACTTGAAATGGCGCAGCGGCCGTTTTGGCCGCCGCGCCATTTGGGCGTGTCAATTGAACATCTTGTTCAAATCCGCGCCGGGATAGGCGGTGCCAAGTTCAGCGAAGGTCCCCTTCTCCGCGATTTCGCGCGAGGCACGCATGAAGCCGCCCCATGCCGCGCGCGCCAGTGAAGCACCGACACTGATGCGGCGAACGCCGAGGTCGGCAAGCTCCGCAACGCTAAAACCGGGCCAGCCGACCAGAACATTGACCGGCTTTGGATGCACGGCCTTGACCAGCGTCACGATCTGCTCTTTTGAGCGGAGGCCCGGAGCATACAGGCAATCCGCACCCGCCTCGGCGTAGGCGCTCAATCGGTCGACCACCATGTTCAGGTCGGTCTGCCCGACCAGAAAGCCTTCGCAACGGCCAACCAGCAACGCTCCGGAATCCTCGGCATCGATCGCGGAGCGCGCCGCCTTGATGCGCTCGATTGCGAAGGCGCGCTCGTAAAGCGGCTTGGTGGAATCGCCGGTGGAATCCTCGATCGATAACCCGGCAATGCCGGTCTTGACCGCGCGCGCAACATTGACCGCGACTTTTTCGGCCGCATGCGCAAAGCCGCCCTCAAAATCGGCGTTGACCGGCAGGTCGACCGCGGCGCAGAGCTCCGTGAGATGTCGCAGCACCTTCTCCAGCGTAACGCGATTGTCAGGCCGCCCGATCGACCACGCAAAGCCGGCGCTGGTGGAGGCGAGCGCCTTGAAACCCAGATGTTGCAGCGCCAAAGCGCCGCCGACATCGAACGGGTTGGGCAGCACGAAACATCCGCTTTCATGCAACTTTCGAAAGGCGATGCATTTTTCCTTTTGAGTTGCCGGCATGATCTCTCCCTTCTTTAAATCCCGCGGCTACTGCGAAACGTGGGCGGCGCGGCTGTCCTTTGGTGCTTGCGCGCGATCGTTCATGCCATAGTCGCGGATGACGCCGGCAATGCGCAGCCGGTAATTATCGAAAATCGCCGCGCGGCCCTTGCCCTGGGTCTGGCGATGCTCGGCCACATTGCGCCAGGCCGCGACGGCGTCCTCATCGCGGAAGAACGACAATGACAGCATCTTGCCTTTCTCGGTCAGGCTTTCGAAGCGTTCGACCGAGATGAAGCCATCGATGGTTTGAAGGATCGGCCTCAGCTCGGCCGCGAGGTCGAGATATTCCTGTTTGTGCTCCGGCTTTGGCCAGAATTCGAAGATCACAGCTATCATTCACGTCTCCCTTGCGCATTTGGGATGGCTCATAACGTCACCTTCCGCAAGAACGTTCGCTCCTCCGCGAGAATGTCGCATTTGGCCAAACTGGAAGCCGGCGGCCTGGTCGAGCCGGAGAAACAGGGCCGCCACCGCTACTATCGGCTCACCGGGCCGGATGTTGCCGCCGTGCTTGAAGGCCTCGCCGGCCTTGCGGCTCGCGCCGGTCACATGCGCCTGCGCACCGGGCCGAAAGACCCGGCGCTGCGTCGCGCCCGGATCTGCTACGACCATTTGGCCGGCGACCTCGGCGTCCAGATGCTCGACAGCATGAAAAAGCAGGCGCTGATCCGCCAAAGCAAGCAGGCCATCGAACTCACCACCGAAGGCAAGCGTTTCCTGGCCAGCGCCTTACAGATTTCGGTTGAAGCGCTTGCACATCCACGCCGCCCGGTGTGCAAGGCTTGCCTTGACTGGAGCGAGCGGCGCCACCATCTCGCCGGCACGCTCGGCGCCGCCTTGATGACGCGATTCACCGAACTGAAATGGGCGGCGCGGGATGCCAGCCCCGGCAGCCGCGTCGTCAATTTCAGCCGCAACGGCGAGAAGCGGTTCGCGGCGCTGTTCGGCGAACCCGTGAATTAGGTTTCGCGCTCGCGGTCGGCAACGCTCCATCCGCGAAAATGTGACCCCCACCCGCTTTACATTACAAGGTAGCAGGACCAAGACGATCCCAAACGTCGTCCTTTGGAGCTTTCAATGAACCGTGTTTTCGTCACCGCGTTGTCTGCCGCTGCTATGCTCTTGCTGCCCTCCGTCGTCGCCCACGCCGCTGACTCTGCCGCGCGCGAGCCCTACGGCATTGGCCTTGAGGGTTTTGCCTATCCCTACCCGGTCAGCATGTTGCCGCTGGTCAATGACGGCGAACAGGTTCGGATGGCCTATATGGACGTTGCGCCGGCGCAACCGAACGGCCGCGTGGTGGTGCTGCTGCATGGCCGAAATTTCCCGGCTAGCTACTGGGCGCCGGTGATTCGGACCCTGACTGACGCCGGCTACCGCGTGGTGGTGCCGGACCAGATCGGTTTCGGCAAATCCTCCAAGCCGTCTGCCGACCTGCATTTCGACACGCTGGCGCGCAACACCATCGCCCTGCTCGATCATCTGCAAATCGCCAAGGCCGATATCGTCGCGCATTCGCTCGGCGGCATGCTGGGTGTGCGAATCACGCGCGCCTTTCCGGACCGGGTGGCGCATCTGTTGCTCACCGCCCCCATTGGCCTGGAGGATTACCGGCTTTATGTGCCGCCGACGCCGACGGAGAAAATCCTGGAAAACGAAGACAAGCTCACCGCCGATGGCTACCGCAAACAGCTCGAGACCAATTATTCGTTGAAGCTGCCGCCCGACCAGGTCACCCCGTTCATCGACGCGCGCTTCAACATCAAGGGAGGCGCGGAATATCCGCGCTGGCTGCGCGCCTTCGTCAATTCGGCGCAATTGATCTACCGCGAGCCGGTGGTGCACGAAATTCCGCTGATTACGCAACCGACGCTGTTCGTCATGGGCGCCGACGACCACAACGCGCCCGGCAAGCCGAACGCGCCGGAGGCGCTGCGGCCGAAGATGGGCCAAAACGCCGAGCTCGCCAAGGCGCTCGCGGCCAAAATGCCCAACGCGCGCGTAGAGGTGATCCCGGACACCGGGCATCTGGCGTTTCTCGAAGCGCCGCAAAAATTCAACGAGCTGTTGCTGGCGTTTCTCGCCTCCCGCTAGCCCCTTCCGGCATTCATACCGCATTCAGGCCGCCAAAATTAGGGTTTGCCTCGTTTGGCGTGTCGCAGATATCTAACGTGTCGAATCGATTATGGTCTTATCAACCGCCGCGTCGCGGCCGCATGAAAGGAAAAAAATGAAATACCTTTTCGCAGCAGTTCTGTTCACCAGCACGGTCGCGGGCTTTGGGGCGGCCAATGCAGCCGATGGATGCGGTCCAGCATTCCATCGCAACCGCGAGGGTATATGCCGGCCCAACCGCGAGGTCATCGTAGTTGAGCGCCCCGGCGTCGTGGTCGAGCGCCCCGCCGAAGTGATCGTTGTCCCGCGCGATCGCGGCTGTCCCCGCGGCTTCTTCTGGCGCGACGGTCGCTGCCGTCCGCTCTGAGCGAAATACATCGTTGCGAACGGAAAACCCCGCTTTCCAAGCGGGGTTTTTCATTTCTGGACGGGACATATCTGGGGGGATCGCAAAAAAGGGCGGAAAATCCCGCCCTTTCGCCAATTCCACCGGTTCCTGAGGCACCGCCGGTTGAACGGCCACGCAAATAAGACGGCGGCCCGGCCGAGAAGCCCGCCTTACCAGTGGCGGTGCCAATGGCGATGCCAGCCCCAATGGCGACGATGCCAGCCCCAATGGCGGTGGCGCCAGCCCCAGTGGCGGTGGTGCCAGCCCCAGTGGACCTCTTCGGGTTGGAGACGTTTCGCTTCGTCCGCAGTGACAACCGCGGGACGGGCACCTTCATTCGCGGGCGGCAGCCGCCCGTCCCCCGCCAACGGTTGCGGCAACAGCGGCGCAGCCTGCGCACCCGCGGCCAGCACCGCTGCGCCGGCGGCAAATCCAAAGGCGACCTTGATGAAGTGACGGCGTTCCATGACAGCTCCTCCTCGTGCATGTCGAGTGATGCGGAAGAGAGTTTGATCGCGTCGAGATGAACGGTCGCTGAACCGGGTGCACGACTCGTCATGGCCGGACAAAAACGCGAACCGCCCGGCCATATCTCCGCTCGTCATTCCCCGATGTGCCATTGCACATCCGAGGGAATCGCGAAGCGATGAGCCCGGAATCCATAACCCCACAGGGAGTATGGATTCCGGGCCTGCGCCAAGTGGCGCATCCACGATGTGCAATCGCACATCGGGGAATGACGAGGCTGATGGCTCGGGCTTTCGTTAGCCCGGTAGCTTGCCGCCAGCAGACTTGTAAAACTGGGCAAGCTGATTTGCGAGTAGAGAGCCTAGGAGCTCTTCCATTTTCGAAACGTCGATCTTGCCATCACGGAACGCCAAATCAGCAGCATCAAGGGCATCAAAATACGGCTTACGATTGTCAACAATTTGATCGGGAATCGTAGGAGTGCCAGGCAAAATCGAACCCGCGCGAACTGAAAGCACGACATAGGAAATGATACGGGACGTCCGCCCGTTACCATCGGCAAACGGATGAATCCAATTGAGCCGCCACATCAAATAGGACGCCAAATGGATCGGCGTACTCTCGTTCCAGTGATCGTTCACGTAATCACACATGTCCTCGACTAATTCGGGAACCAAGTGCGCGCCCACGGGCTCATGTTTGCTGCCTTCATTAGCAACGCCGCCTGGACGATAATTCCCTGCGTAGGAGCTAATTCCCGCAAGCGCCTCCCGTTGCAAACCAAGAATGAGCGAAGGGCGAAGCTTGAACGATCCCCGTTCCAACGCGCTATAAATTGCGCCGATCGCGGCGTCGTATTGCCGGAAACCGTTTCTTGCTTCTGCAACGGCTTTCGCTTGGGGGTCCAAGATCAATTCAGGTTCGAGCGCGCGGCTATCCCGCCGGTCGCGCTCCTCCTCCGTCATTTTTTATCCTTGGCCAGTTTCTCGGCCTCGAGATCGATCATTTCCCGGGTGATCCGCCCGTTTTCGAAATGCGTATTGCCGTAGACGAAGCTGCGCCGCTGCTGTTCCCGATGTTCCGGCGTCGGCTTGGCGGTCTTGGCGGCTTCAAGGAGCTTTTTCAGGATTTCGGTCATGAGAGCAATATAATCGAATCGGATTAAGGATGCCATTATCCTTCTTGATCAATTTTCCTCACAACGGCAGATTATCATGCTTCTTCGCGGGCATCTCGACCTGCTTGTCCCTTAGCATCGCGAGCGCCCGGGCGATCCTTCGGCGGGTCGAGTGCGGCATGATGACGTCGTCGATGTAGCCGCGTTCGGCGGCGATGAACGGCGAGAGAAAGCGGTCTTCATATTCCTTGGTGCGCGCGGCGATTTTTTCGGCGTCGCCGATGTCGGCGCGGAAGATGATTTCGACCGCGCCCTTGGCGCCCATCACCGCGATCTGCGCGGTCGGCCAGGCGTAGTTCATGTCGGCGCCGATTTCCTTCGAGGCCATCACGTCGAACGCACCGCCATAGGCCTTGCGCGTGATCACCGTGACCAGCGGCACCGTGCATTGCGAATAGGCGAACAAGAGTTTGGCGCCGTGCTTGATCAAGCCGCCATATTCCTGCGCGGTACCGGGCAGGAAGCCCGGCACGTCCACAAACGTGACGATCGGAATATTGAAGGCATCGCAAAACCGGACGAAGCGCGCGGCCTTGCGGGAGGCGTCGCTGTCGAGCACGCCGGCCAGCACCATCGGCTGGTTGGCGACGAAGCCGACGGTGCGGCCGGCAATGCGACCAAATCCCGTGACGATGTTCCTCGCAAAGGTCTCGGAGATTTCGAAGAAGTCGCCCTCGTCCACGACTTTGAGGATCAATTCCTTCATGTCGTAGGGCTTGTTCGGATTGTCCGGGATCAACGTGTCGAGCGACATGTCGACGCGGCCGATGTCGTCGAAGCTCGGCCATTCCGGCACGCCGTCGGTGTTGTTGCTTGGGAGAAAATCGATCAGCCGGCGCATCTGCAACAGCGTCTCGACGTCGTTCTCGAAGGCGCCATCCGCGATCGAGGAGCGGGTGGCGTGCACGGAGGCGCCGCCGAGTTCTTCGGCGGTGACGACCTCGTTGGTGACGGTCTTCACCACGTCGGGCCCGGTGACGAACATGTAGCTGGTGTTCTTCACCATGAAGATGAAATCGGTCATCGCGGGCGAATAGACGTCGCCGCCGGCGCAGGGACCCATGATGACGGAGATCTGCGGAATCACGCCGGAGGCCATGACGTTGCGACGAAACACATAGGAGTAGCCCGCGAGGGCGGCGACACCTTCCTGAATGCGCGCCCCGCCGGCGTCGTAAAGCCCGATGATCGGCGCCCTCGCCTTCATCGCCATATCCTGGATCTTGACGATTTTCTGCGCGTGGGTTTCCGACAGCGAACCGCCGAACACGGTGAAGTCTTTAGCAAAGACAAAGGTCTTGCGGCCGTTGACGGTGCCCCAGCCGGTGACGACGCCGTCACCCGGGATTTTGTTCTTTTCCATGCCGAATTCGACTGAGCGATGCTCGACGAACATGTCGAACTCCTCGAACGAGCCCTTGTCGAGCAAAAGCTCGATCCGCTCCCGCGCCGTCAGCTTGCCGCGGGCGTGCTGCGCCTCGATGCGCTTCTCACCGCCGCCGAGCCGCGCGCCGGCGCGCCGTTCCTCGAGGATATCCAGGATATCTTTCATATGCCTGTGCCCGCCCTAGCTCACCAGATTTGCGTTGGTTTCTAACACGGCATTTTCCCCACGGGAAACCGGCTTTCATCTCGAACCACGCCTTGGCCAAGAAGCCCTGAGCCCAAATTGACAGCGGCGCCACCGCTTGTTCTATTCGTGCGCAAAGCCATTGCGGCGCGATAACCAAAACCGGGGGAGAACGATGCAAACAGGCGCGCGTGGGGCCATGGCGGCCTGGGTGGTTGGCATCGGCATTTGCCTGGCAGGCATTGGCGCAAACGCGCAATCGATGCCGAAGGAAATCGCGGCCCGCGTCGAACTCTATGCGATCCCGACGCTGACCCTATCCGACCAGCAATTCCTGACCGGCGACGCCAATGGCAAAGCCACCACCGTCGGCGGCGAATTTCGCATCGCGCAAGGCACGGGGCGTCTGCCGGTTGTGGTGCTGATGCACGGATCGAGCGGCGTAGGCGCCACCACAGAAGCGTGGGTGCATCAGTTCAACGCGATGGGGATTTCGACCTTTGTGATCGACGGTTTTACCGGGCGGGGGTTGACGGCGGTCGGCCCGAACCAGGCGCTGCTCGGCCAACTCAATTTGATTGTCGATATCTATCGCTCGCTCGACATTCTCGTCCAGCATCCCCGGGTCGATCCCGAACGAATCGTGCTGATGGGATTTTCGCGCGGCGGACAGGCCGCGCTTTACGCAAGCCTCGATCGTTTCAACAAGCTCTGGAATAAATCCGGCGCGCAATTTGCCGCCTACATTCCGTTCTACCCGGATTGCTCGACGAGCTACGCCACCGACACCGAAGTCGGAAGCCGCCCGATCCGGATCTTTCATGGCACACCCGATGACTATAACCCGGTCGCGAGTTGCAAGGCCTATGTGACGCGGTTGCAAGATGCCAGGCGTGACGTGGTGCTGACCGAATACCCGGATTCACAACACGCTTTCGATGCGGGCTTGCTGGGCACGAACATCGTGACGGTGTCGGCCAATGCCCAGACCGCGCGCCATTGCCACATCAGGGAAGGCGAAGGCGGCGTGCTGATGAATGTCGATACCCAGGCGCCGTTCAGCTACAAGGATACCTGCATCGAGCTCAACCCGCATGTCGGCGGCAATCCCGCGACCGCTGAGGAAGCCCGCAAGGCGGTGAGCGATTTCCTGCAAGCGCTGTTCAAATCATCGTAGAGCCATTGAAGTACGATCGAACTTGCGGCGTCAATTGCGAGCCTAGCGAAGCAATCCTAAAAACGTTCTTGTTCGAGAATGCCGAGTCGTTTCGCCCCCGCCGCGCGAAACTAGGGGTGGTTTGAATTCATTTCTATCGCGGGATTGAGGGAGATTCCAGTTCAATTGTATTCCAGTCAGGTCGACAAGAAAAACAAAAGAGTTTCTGTAGAAGCGACTGATAAACCTTCGTGCATTGGGTCACAACTTCCCCTTCCGCACTCGCTAACGTGCTTCCATGGGTCGCTTTGTTTCGAAGTTCATACAAACCACCCACCGCGCGGCGAACACTTTTTCGTTCCTCTATAGTTCCTCCTAGTAGTTGTGCTGTTCGGACGCTCACCTTCCATCGGGGAGGAAGATTTTCGCCTTTTTGGCTAACTGCTATTTCAAACGCTAGCGCCAAGTCTAAGACTTGATCAATTAACGCATGTCGACACTGGCTCAATGTGTAACGATCCATCGACCTGCGAAGGTCAACCTTCCAATCGCGGGCGAGATCGCTGAACGAGAGGTAATGCTGAGCAATCGTGGTCGAGCTTAAGGCGGTAACATGCTCAACACGGGGCAATACTTCCGGTAGGCTCCACGTTAGAAAATTCGCATTTGAAACACCGTACAATTCGCTATCCCGAAATTCGAGCCAATACGCTAAGGGAAGCGGGTGGCCAACGCAAACGCCCTCAATCATTCGGCAAAGCTCTATCGCGGATCTGGCAGCTTGATCCATTCGGTCGCGCCCAAAGTCATTTTTCGATATGAACGGAACGTCGTGGATTTCCTCCGTATAGGCAGTTAGCGGCGGATCGTAATGACGTTCCGAAAACCAAACAAAATGACTGTGCTGCCATTTCTTACGGTCGGCGATAATAATCTTGCAATACGTCGATGGGAGTTTATCAAATTGTAAGAGACGCACTGAGTCCGATAGCTTAACGTCCTCATTAATAGAGATACCCCAGATAGCGGCCTTTAACACTACCGTGACGGTTCTCTGCTTAAGCGTATAAAGTAGCCAGTCAGCTGCGTCTTGGGATGATTTCCATTCTGCTCTGCTCAACGCCAGCTCGGCTAATTGGCGCGCCCCGATAGGCGTAATGGTACCTATCATAAACAGGGATTGACCGACTACCGCTTGATAGTCGTCGCAGCCCTCAATTGCCGCCATGACCGGGCCCAATACTTCGAGATCTGGTGCATCGCGAGCGATCAGAGTCTGTGCGGCGGTTTTATTTCGATACGCGGTGACGGCCCCATCCAGAGCATCCGCGAGCAGCTCTCGCCCTTTGTCCAATGCATTCATGGTCTTTCTTGGCGACCTCCCATTAAAAGAATATTGAATATTAGAAAAACAAAGTCGAAATAACTCACCGCGTCGCTACGATGGCTCCACCGCCACAAAGACGTGTATGGCCGAGACGAAGTCCGGCCATGACGAAGGTTCGAAAACGTGCAACCCTTCCCTACTTCTCGCCGACCTTGAACGGCGGCTCCTTGCCGGGAGGCGTGGTTTCTTCTGCCATCGCCAGCATCATGGCGACCATCACATAGTTACCGGCCACCGCCGTCAGGTCCACGATCTGCTGGTCGTTGAAGACCTTCTTCGCCCGCGCATAGGTTTCGTCCGAAACCTGGTGCGTGGTGGTGAGCTCGGTGACAAAATCGTAAACCAGTGCCTCATCCTCCGCCATGTTGGACGGCCGCTTGCTGGCTTTCAATTCGGCGATGATTCCGAGCGAAAGCCCGGCCTTCTGCGCCAGCGGCGCATGCGCGTACCACTCGACTTGCGAGCGCCATTGCCGCCCGATGACGAGGATCGCAAACTCATTGAGCTTGGTCGGGACCGAGGTTTCCCAGCGCAGATAATAAAACAGGTCGAACAGCCGCTGGCCCAGCACCGGGCTGCGCATCATCGGGTTGTACGGCCCGGCGAGGCCGACGCTGGAGACCTTCATAACCTGCTCGCCGAGCGGTTTCTGCTTCGCGTCGAGCTGATCCATGGTCAGTTGCGGAAAGCGCGGTTCTTTGCCTGTCGCGGGCTGCGCCAGCATCGTGGCGGCGAACCAGCCGCCGGCCGCGGCGACCACGAGCGACGACATCCAGATTGCGGATTTCATGACTTCCTCCCTGTTCTTATCGTTGTGACGCCCGGAAGCTTAAAGCAGCGCCGCGACCCAGGCCAGATGGTACGGAACCCCCGAACCGCTCTCGCGTTGGCCCGCGAAGTCCTCTGGAAATGGAGACCGCAAATGTCTGTATCCCATGTCGCACAGGCGGGGTTGCTGCTGGCATCGCTGTGCCTCACCGGCGGCTCTCAAGCCGCCATGCCTTCGTCTTCTCCCTTCCCCGCCATGGCAGGTTCATGGTCGGGCGGCGGCACGCTGAGTACGACCGATGGCGCGCAGGAGCGGCTGCGTTGCCGCGCCTCCTACGACGTCGATGGGACCGGCGCCGCACTTCGCCTCAATCTGCGATGCGCCAGCGAAAGCTACACTTTCGATTTGGCGAGCGACGTTCAATACCGAGGCGGTGCGATTTCCGGCTCGTGGAGCGAAGCCAGTCGGAACGCCTCGGGGACGCTTTCGGGACGAGCCGCCGGCAATCGCATCGAGGTTCTCGCGAGAAGCAATAGTTTCTCGGCCGATCTGTCGCTGACCACACGCGGAGGCCGACAAAGCATCTCTATCCGCCCGCAAGGTACCAACATCGCGAACGTTTCGCTGGCGCTGGAGCGCCGTTAGAGCTTTGAAAATTGGGCTAGGTATTTGAAGCGTGCGGAAGTGCGAAGTGCGGCTAGCGAATGCGTCCCGACAGCCGCAATACAAAGATCAGCACTTCCGCAACCGCCTTGTAAAGTTCGGCGGGAATTTCATCGCCGAGTTCGACGTTGGAGAGCGCGCCGGCGAGCACTCCGTTCTCCTCGATCGGGATGTGGTGCGCTTTGGCGATTTCGACGATCTTTTCGCCGATGCTTCCCCTGCCCTTGGCGACGACCCGCGGCGCACCTGTCCTGTCGTAGTGCAGCGCGACCGCAAGCTGATTTTTGACCTCCAGGCTCATAGCGCGCGGTCCAGAAAATGCCCGGCGCGCGGCGGTGCCGATTGTGGCGGGGTACCGTCACGGATCACGATGTCGCCGGGCTGAAGCTCGGCCTTGCTGAGTGCCTGACTGAGTTCCACCGCGCCGGCGCGCAATTGCACCGCGGTCGCAGGCCGTTCCGCCCACATCCGCACCGATGTCCGTTCCCCGCTAAGCGATACCAGCGCGTGGACCGGGCCGGCCGGCTCGACGTCGAGCGAGAACCGCGCCCGCCAAACTCTTTTGGCCGCCTCGACCTCGCTGCCGCCCCCATCCCGCGCGATTTCGAATTGCGCGATCGCGGTTCCCTGCGGTGTCGCAAACGGAATTTCGAAATTCCACCGCGACGCGGTTGAATCGAGCCGTCCCGCGGCGGTATCGGCGGCGTGGGGCAACGAGGCCACCTGCAACAGGGTCTGGCGCGCAATGGCGCCTTCGGTGTCATCGAGCAAATGACTGACAATTGTTGCGAGCGGCGTGTGCGGCACGATCGACGGCGAGGCAATCGGTTGCGTCGACGGCAGCGCGCCGCGAAACGGCGGCGGCGGCGTGTTGGTGCGGACGGTCACGTCGTCGTTGCTCCCAGCCTTCAACACCGCCGTCGTCAGCGATGTGGTGCCTGCTTCTTGCGGAATTTCCTGCAACACTTCCTGCAAAAGATTCAACACCGCGCCCGCCGTGGTCGCGCGGGAGGCGACATTCAGCGGCGTCGCCGAGAGCACGATCCGGCCGAGGCCGTTCCCCGCCAAAGCATCCTCGGCGAGCGAGGGGGCAAGCGTCACCGCCGCGTTCGCCAAGGAAGGCAAGACGGGGCGCTGCACACCGGCTGTGGGGACTGAGCCATTACCAGCGCCCTGCAACGCCAAAAGCGTCTGACGAAGCACGATCAGGGCGGCCTTGAGATCGGGTATGCCGGAGCTGGCCGAAACCGTTCCCGACGCCAGCGAGGCCTCGAGAAGAATCCCGGATTTTTGAAAGGCATTCTCGATGTCGCTGCCGCTCAGATTTTGATCGAGCTTGGTTTGCTGCGCCAACAATTGGATCACCGCCTGCTGCAATTGCGGCGGCAGGCCGCTCGAGCCTGCTACGACACCGAGATTGGCAAATAGCGGCGCGAGGCTTTCCTGCTGCGTGGCCGCAGTTTCGGCCGCCGCGGAGAGTGCTACTCTCTCAGGCGGCGTCAACGCGTTCCCCGGAGCCGCGGTACCGACCGGAGAATTGGGCGCGTCGACAACCCCGCCAGGGCTCAAAGCTACGGTATCGGTGGAGGTGCCGGCCGTGCCGCCATCGACAAGCGCCAGCCGGATGCCGTCGGCCGTCTGCGATACCGCGAGCTGCAAGGCCTGGCCGGCTGAAAGCGGAATCTCCGTGAGCACATCAATCGCAAGATTCGATATCGCGATCCGCACCAGATCGCCGGAGAGAACCTTGAGTACCTGGGCATTGATCACCGTGCCCGGCTGCAGCACGACGTCGGGCGCTACGCCTGGAGCGGCAATCACGGGAAGGGTCGGATTGACGGAGATCGACATTCAAGGCCTCGCTGGACTGTGAAAACTAGCCCAGCGTCGTAAAGCTCTCGTTAACCGCAGCTAGAGCGCGATCAGCAAAAGTGGAAACCGGTTTTGCGGGATAAACGTCTTCGTTTGTCCCGAGATCGCGCTCTAAACTATTAAAAGAGCGCATGATCTTTTCGCCAAACCGCCCGGCGGATCATGCGCTGGGATTCAGCGCTTTCAGTATGCTTGCGGCCGCCTTGAAATCGACCAGCCGGGCTGCACGGCGCGCGGCGACCTCTTCGTCGATCCCCCATTTTTCGACGTTCCAGTCCTCGTCGACATGCGCGGCGGCCCAGACCTGATCCTGGTCCAGCACGCCCCGCATCAGCGCCAATGCGAGCAGCGCCGAGCCCGTCAATGTCGTGACCACATGAAGCGCCGAGATCGACCAGGGGTCATCAGGCAGCGCCCCGCGGGCCGCCGCGATCGCCTGATCTGGCTGGCGGACATGCACTATGCCTTCGGCGAGAATGAAATGCGCGCCCAGCGCCTCCGCGGCCCAAAACACCACCGGATCCCAATGCTTGGCCTCCCGAGCGACCAGCGCTTCCGGGTGCCCGGCGCGGTAGAACAACAGGTCGGACTGGAAATATTTGGCGACGTCCTCAGCGACCGCCTCGACGCGGTCCACCACCGCCTCAACCACGCTGTTGGCGAACCGGGTCAACGGCATCGTCAGAGGGTTGATGGTCTCTTGCTGAGCGTCCCATTCCGCCGCGATGGCCTCGGCGATCTGCCGAGTCGGCGCGACCAGGGGACGGCCGGAAGGCGTGCGGACCGGCTTGTCGTCGAGCGTGATGGCAAAACCGTCCGGCGTCTGCACGGCGTCGGCCTTGGCGTAGAAGCGCTTCCGGTGCGGCACGCGCGTCGTGCGCCGCACGGCTTCCTCCGGGTCAAGCGGAGATTTTCCCGAGACTTCTTCAAACAATTCACGCATTACGTCTTCGGCTTCTGTGAGTGATGATTTACGCGCCAGAATACGATAAGGATCGCGACAAATAAAGCTGACGGGGCGATGGCGAAAATATTTGGAGCACTTCTGGTTCCGCTTGCGGGTCTGGTACTTGCGGGTCTTGTACTTGCAGGTCTGGTACTTGCAGGTCTTGGCATCTCAACCGCCGAGGCGGGATTTCGTTCGCCGGAATCGCTGGTCCGAAACGTCTACGCGTATTATGGCAACGGGTCATCCGAACTCTCGAACGGACTGCCACACGATTTTGCCACCGTGCGCCAATTCTTTGATCCGAGCGTGCGGGAAGCATGGCTTGCCCTGAAGCATCAGCCTTACGATTTTTTGGTGCAGAGCCCGACCTGGAAGCTCGGTGCCGTCTCGATTTCGATCCTTCGCAAGCAATTCGACAACACCCATGTCGCCGTCGGCTTCGACAACAATGGTCGCGCGGTCACGCTGAATTTCATTCTCGTCAATGGACCCGACGGCTGGGTGATTTCGGACGTCGAGAGCCCGCATGATTCCCTGCGGATGTTTCTCGCCCAATACAGAAATTGAACCGAGACGAAGTCGAAGGTCCATTTTTTGCGGATCATGCTTCAGTTGGCGCAGGAGCGCGAATATGCCGAGCGTTGGTTCGCGCCGAGGCCGGCCGCCGCACCCTCGTCGAGGCAGTTTTGGATCCGGTCGCCGAACGAAGAACGCGGCGCCGGCGCATAATTCTGCTGCATCGGCGCGTTCATCTGCGGGACGGTCGGCACCGCGATCTTGGGCGGCGGAGGCGGTGCGGGCACAGGCGGGTTGAACTGTGACCCACCCGGCGGAATGGCGGTCTGGGCGTGTGCGGCATTTGCACCACCCAACGCCACGACGATCGCGCAGACAAAAATCGACACCGGCTTCATCGGGAATATGTCGTTATCCCTTCGGGAAACCGCAAGTTAAATTATTCTTCAGGTGCGTTCTCGATCGGATCGAACCTGTCGGCCTCCAGGCCCAGCAGGTTCCAGGATTGCAACATATGCGGTGGCAGCGGCGCGGTGGCGTCGATCAGCCCGCCGCGCGGATGCGGTATGACGATCCGGCGCGCCAACAGATGCAGGCGCTTTTGCAGCCCGCCCGGCAGTTCCCAGTTTTCCTTGTTGAAATATTTCGGGTCGCCCACAATGGCGTGGTCGATATGCGCCATGTGCGCCCGCAACTGATGGGTCCGCCCGGTGACCGGCTTTAACGATACCCATGCGAGCTTCTGTGCCGATGTCTCGACCACGGCGTAATACGTCACGGCATGGCTAGCGCCTTCGTCCCCGTGAGCCGCGACCCGCATGATGGTGTCGTCTTCGCTCTCTTCCTTGGCGAGATAGGTCGAAATGCGGCCCTGTTTCGGCTTCGGCACGCCCGCGACCAGCGCCCAGTAAATCTTACGCGCCGAACGATGGCGGAACGATCCGGTCAGCGCGGTCGCGGCGAACCGGGTTTTCGCGATCAGGAGACACCCGGCCGTTTCCTTGTCGAGCCGATGCACCAGCCGAGGCTTCTGGCCCTTGGCATCGCGCATCACCTCCAGCATTTGATCGACATGCCGCGTGGTGCCGGAACCGCCCTGCACAGCAAGCCCGGCGGGCTTGTTCAGCACCATCACGTCGGCATCCTCGTAGAGGATCATGTCCTTTAGCGTTTGGAGCGTTTTCGTCGCCGCGTCCGAGAGGCTGCCGACGACCTTGGGCGCGTCGAGCTTCAGGGGCGGAATCCGAACGCTTTGCCCCTCCTCCAGCCGGTCCTTGCTGTCGGCGCGCTTGCCGTTGACGCGCAACTCGCCTTTGCGGACGATGCGCTGAATGTGGGAGAACGACAGGCCGGGAAAGCGCGCTTCCAGAAAGCGATCGACCCGCATGTTGGTCTCGTCCGCGGTCACGACGACGGTCTGCACTTTGGTCGGCAGTGGCGGCAGCTCGGCAACGACCCGGTTCCGCGATGAAAGGCTGTGGCTTGGCGGCGCGCGGCGCGGAGAACCGCGCCGGCGGCTTGCCGCCCGAACGATGCCCAGGCTGGCGTTCACCTTGCACCCGGTCGCCTTGCGAAGGATTGCGAAAGGGCCGCGCGCCCTTCGGGCGATCACCTGAAATGCGGGACTTCGCCAGTGGTCTCTTGACGCGACGGCTCATGATGATTTTCCACTTCTCAGCTTGGCCCAATATTCCAGCCGCTTGCGAATCTCGCGCTCGAATCCGCGGTCGGGCGGATCGTAGAAGGTCTGACGTCCCAACGCCTCCGGGAAATAGTCCTGTCCGGAAAAGGCTTCCGGGGTGTCGTGGTCGTATTCGTAGCCGCTGCCATAGCCTTCCGACTTCATCAATTTGGTCGGCGAGTTCAGGATATGCTTGGGCGGCAGCAGCGAACCGCCCTCTTTGGCGGCCCGCATCGCCGCGCCGAACGCCTTGTAAGCGGCATTCGATTTCGGCGCGGTGGCGAGATAGATGACCGCTTGCGCAATCGCGAGTTCGCCTTCGGGGTGGCCGAGGAAGTCGTAGGCGTCCTTGGCGGCGTTACAGATCACCAACGCCTGCGGGTCGGCGAGACCGATGTCCTCGACCGCCATCCGGACCACCCGCCGCGCCAGAAATAGCGGGTCTTCGCCGGCATCCATCATGCGTGCGAGATAATACAACGCCGCATCCGGATCGGAGCCGCGCACCGATTTATGCAGCGCCGAGATCAGGTTGTAATGCCCGTCGGCGGATTTATCGTAGATTGGCGCGCGGCGCTGCAGAATGTCTTGCAGTTGTTCTGCGTTGAAGGTCTCGCCCTCGCGCGCGGCACGCCAGACCTCTTCGGCGAGCGTGAGTGCGGCGCGGCCATCGCCATCGGCCATGCGCACCAGCACGGCGCGGGCTTCCTCGTCGAGCGGCAGCTTTTTGCCCTCGATCTTTTCGGCATGGACGAACAGCTTTTCGATCGCCGCCGGGTCGAGCGAGTGAAACACCAGAACCCGCGCCCGCGACAACAGCGCGGCGTTGAGCTCGAACGAGGGATTTTCGGTGGTCGCACCCACCAGCACCACGGTGCCGTCTTCCATCACCGGCAGGAATGAATCCTGCTGCGCGCGGTTGAACCGATGTACCTCATCGACGAACAACAGCGTTCCCTTGCCCATCTCGCGCCGCGCGCGCGCCGCATCGAACGCTTTCTTCAAATCGGCGACGCCGGAAAACACCGCCGAGAGCTGCTCGAAATGAAGTTCGGTGGCATCGGCCAATAGCCGTGCCACCGTGGTCTTGCCGGTGCCCGGCGGTCCCCAGAAGATCAACGAACCGAGCGTGCGCGTCGCCAGCATGCGGGTCAGCGCACCGTCGGCCCCAAGGATATGATCCTGTCCGACGACCTCCGACAACGTGCGCGGCCGCAACCGGTCCGGAAGCGGATGCGGCGCATCCTGCTCCATCCCTGCGGCGGCGAACAGGCTGGTACTTTCGCGTGGTCGTTTCGGACTCATCCGCCGAGCGTGACGTTGATTTGTTGACCGCCCCGCACCACGGTGATGCGCCAGAGCCGGGCGAATTCGCGCGTCGCTTTCTCAAGATCGCTGGTCCTGGCGATTTTCTGACTGTTCACGTTCAGGATGATGTCGCCCTTCTGGAACCCGACGCTGGCGGCCGTGGTATCCTCACCGAGATCGGTCACCACGACCCCTTCGGCATCCGCCTCCAGATGCAACTCGTCAGCAACCGCAGGCGAGATGTTCGCCACCTTCGCGCCCTGGAACGGCGAGCGCGTGGTCAGAACGATTTCGTTGCGGCCGGCATCGGGCGCGGTCTCAAGCGCCACGGCCAGCTTCAACGCCTTTCCACCGCGCTGCACATCGATTTGCGACATGCCACCGAGCGGACGAGTTGCAAATCGGTAGTCGAAGGCGTTGGGATCGTCGACCGTCTGCCCGTCGATCGCAACGATCAAATCGGACAGTTTCAGCCCTGCCCGCGCCGCGGGACTGTTCGGAACCACATTGGCGACCAACGCACCACTCGGAAGACGCAGCCCCAATGTCTCGGCGATCTCGGGCGTCACCGCCTGCAATCGAGCGCCAAGCCACGGCCGCTTGACCGCCTTGCCGCCACTCTTGGCGGAGGCGACGACGACCCGCACCATATTGGCAGGAATCGCAAAACCAATGCCTTGCGACCCGCCGGAGCGCGAGAAGATCGCAGTGTTGATGCCCGCCAGTCTGCCGGTCATGTCCACCAGCGCGCCACCCGAATTGCCGGGGTTGATCGCGGCATCGGTCTGAATGAAGAACTGGTAATCGGTGATGCCGACCTGGGTTCGCGCCAGCGCCGAGATGATTCCATGGGTCACGGTCTGTCCGACTCCGAACGGATTGCCGATCGCGAGCACGACGTCGCCCACCAGCAATTCATCGGAATTCGCAAAATCGAGCGTCGGGAATTTCTCATGCGAATCCTTCAGGCGCAGCACCGCCAAATCAGTACGGCTGTCCTTGAGAACGATCTCGGCCTCGAATTCGCGCTTGTCCGAAAGCGAAACCCTGACCTGATCGGCGCCTTCGATGACGTGATTGTTAGTCACGACCAGGCCGGAGGCGTCCACCATCACGCCTGAACCGAGCGAGCGCTGCATCTGTTCCGGCTGCTGGCCGGGGACGCCGAAAAACCGGCGGAAGATCGGGTCATCGAGCAGCGGGTTGCGGTTTTGCACCACCTTGGCGGCGTAAACGTTGACCACCGCCGGCTGCACGCGCTGCACGATCGGCGCGTAGGACAGCCTGAGCTCTGCCGACGAGGCGGGAACCCGCCGGTCCTGGGACATCGCCGGGGCCGCAACTGAGAGGACCAGCAATGCCGTGAAGATACGAAGCGCGATCATGAAAGATTCCCAAGGAATTGAAGGTCCGAATATAGGCATCCCGGCTCACGAATAGAAGTGATTGGAGACAGGGCGCGGCCGTCAGGAGCCGATTAGGGTTCGCTGAGCCTGCCCAACAAACAGCCGTTGCCGCGCCGATACTTGCAATTCGGAGCGCGAAACTGCACGTAGTGTCGGAAGACCGGCCGGTTGTTGCTGCCGGGGGACAAAGGAGAACCACCGGATGAAGGCTGTCGGGTACGCCAAATCGCTGCCGATCGACGCGGCAGATGCGTTGATTGACTTCGAGACCGCAAAACCGGAGCCGAAGGGGCGTGATATCCGCGTCGCGGTGAAGGCGATTTCAGCCAATCCGGTCGATTACAAGGTCCGCAAGCGCGCCGCGCCGCCAGAGGGTGAAACCAAGATCCTGGGCTACGACGCCGCCGGCGTCGTGGACGCCGTCGGTCCCGACGCCACCCTCTTCAAGGCTGGCGACGAGGTGTTCTATGCCGGCTCGATCTTGAGACAAGGCACCAATTCGGAGTTTCATCTGGTGGATGAGCGCATCGTCGGCCGCAAGCCGAAGACGCTTTCCTTCGCGCAAGCCGCCGCGCTCCCGCTCACCTCGATCACCGCATGGGAATTGCTGTTCGACCGCTTGGGTGCGGTGCCCGGCAAGAGCGTCGATCCGCGCACGCTTTTGATCGTCGGCGGCGCCGGCGGCGTCGGCTCGATCCTGATTCAGCTCGCCCGCCGCCTCACCGGCCTGACCGTCGTCGCGACGGCCTCCCGGCCGGAATCGCAAACATGGTGTCTCGACCTTGGAGCCCATGCCGTGATCGATCACGCACTGCCGATGAAAGAGCAGATCGAAAAGCTAAAACTCCCGCCAGTCGGCCTGATCGCGAGCCTCACCAATACCGATCAGCACTACAAGGCGCTGGCCGATGTCATCGCTCCGCAGGGGAAATATGGATTGATCGACGATCCCCCGGAATTCAACGTCAGCGTTTTCAAGGGCAAGGCCGTTTCGATTCACTGGGAATCGATGTTCACCCGCAGTTCGTTCCAGACGCCGGACATGATCGGCCAGCATGCCCTGCTCAACGACGTCGCCGACCTCATCGACAAGGGCGTGCTGCGCACGACGCTCGATCAGACCTTCGGCACGATCAACGCCGCCAATCTCAAGCGGGCCCATGCGCTGCTTGAATCCGGCAAGTCGCGCGGCAAGATCGTGCTGGAGGGGTGGTAGAACCTCCGTCCACATAACCGAAGCTGGACCTGCAGTTAAAGATGCCTCCAATCGATAAGCATGCATTTCGCATTTTGCGAGGCCGCATCCGGGACATCCTGAACAAGGATTGGGACCCGATAGGAGGATGTCCTGCCGATGAATACGACGGATATGTCGGCAAGGTCGCAGCTCTGATTCGCGACGGAGCGACCGACGATGAGCTCTTGGACTATCTGAGGTGGGCTGAAGCCGATCACATGGGATTCGGTAAGTTCGACACTGATCGCGCCAGTAAGGTTATTGCCTTACTGAGAGCGCTGGGACCTCCCTAAACTCCAATAAAAAAGCGGCGCACCCGGCGCCGCTTTTAGTAATTCGAAGGACTGAAACTTATGCCGCTTCCGCGGCCTTCTGCTGCACCGGACCGGAGTCGAGGCCCTTGGCATCGACATCGCGGTCGACGAATTCGATCACGGCCATCGGCGCGTTATCGCCGTAGCGGAAACCGGCCTTGATGATGCGGGTATAACCGCCCTGCCGATCCTTGTAGCGGGTGGCCAGCGTGTCGAACAGCTTCCTGGTCATGTCGAGATCGCGCATCTCGCTGATCGCCTGCCGGCGCATTGACAGGCCGCCCTTCTTGCCGAGCGTCACTAGTTTCTCGACGATCGGGCGCAGTTCCTTCGCCTTCGGCAGCGTGGTGACGATCTGCTCGTGCTTGATCAGCGCCGCACACATATTGGCGAACATCGCACGCCGATGCTCGGCGGTGCGGTTGAGCTTCCGATGAACCTTGCCGTGACGCATAATATCTTCCTCTAGACTTGTTCTGTCGCGACGGCTTGTCGGACACGCTGCTCAGGTGGGCCGCCTGCGTTCGCCCAAAGTCATGGCCGGGAAATCTAGTACGAAGACGCGCTTCGCGATTTCGCGGCCACGGTGGTTATCGGTCAATCAATAGTGGTCTTCGAAGCGCTTAGCCAGTTCGTCGATATTCTCCGGCGGCCAGCCCGGCACTTCCATGCCGAGATGCAGACCCATCTGGGCCAGCACTTCCTTGATCTCGTTCAGCGACTTGCGGCCGAAATTCGGGGTGCGGAGCATTTCCGCTTCCGACTTCTGCACGAGATCGCCGATGTAAACGATGTTGTCGTTCTTCAGGCAGTTCGCCGAACGCACCGAGAGTTCGAGTTCGTCGACCTTCTTGAGGAACGCAGGATTGAACGCGAGATCGGGAATGATCTCCTGCGCCACTTCCTTGCGCGGCTCTTCGAAGTTCACGAACACGTTGAGCTGATCCTGCAGGATGCGCGCGGCATAGGCCACAGAATCATCCGGTGAGATCGCGCCGTTGGTCTCGATCGTCATCGTCAGCTTGTCGTAATCGAGGATCTGGCCCTCGCGGGTGTTCTCGACCTTGTACGACACCTTGCGCACAGGGGAGAACAGGCTGTCGACCGGGATCAAGCCGATCGGCGCATCTTCTGGACGGTTGCGCTCGGCGGCGACATAGCCCTTGCCGGCGGCGACAGTGAACTCCATGCGGATTTCCGCGCCCTCATCGAGCGTGCAAATCTGCAAGTCCGGATTGAGCACCACGACATCGCCGACGGTTTGAATGTCGCCGGCGGTGACGACGCCCGGACCTTGCTTCTTCACGACCATGCGCTTGGGGCCTTCGCCCTGCATCTTGATCGAGATGTCCTTGATGTTCAGCACGATGTCGGTGACGTCCTCGCGAACGCCCGCGATCGAGGAGAACTCGTGCAGCACGCCGTCGATGTGCACCGACTGCACCGCGGCACCTTGCAGCGACGACAGCAGAATGCGGCGCAACGCGTTGCCGAGCGTCTGACCAAAGCCACGCTCAAGCGGCTCGGCAACCAGGGTCGCGAAACGATTCGGGTCAGTGCCCGGGGTTATGTGGAGCTTGTTGGGGCGGATAAGTTCTTGCCAATTTTTCTGGATCGTCACTGTTTCACCCATACCGGCCAGTTAATTTGCCAACGAAATTACTGGCGTTGGAGACCGCGGATCAATCCGCGCTTTGAATTCTCAAAACCGATCGCAGGCAGACCCGCCGCCCGCGAACGAATCAAACTCGCCGGCGCTTGCGCGGACGGCAGCCATTGTGCGGGATCGTCGTTACGTCGCGGATCGAGGTGACGGTGAAGCCCGCTGCCTGCAGCGCACGAAGCGCCGATTCGCGACCCGAACCCGGACCTGCAACTTCGACTTCCAGCGTGCGCATGCCGTGCTCTTGCGCCTTCTTGGAAACGTCTTCCGCCGCGACCTGCGCGGCATAGGGGGTCGATTTACGCGAACCCTTGAAGCCCATCGTTCCGGCCGACGACCAGGCAATGGTGTTGCCCTGCGCGTCGGTGATGGTGATGGTCGTGTTGTTGAACGACGAATTCACGTGCGCGATGCCGGACGCGATATTTTTGCGCTCACGACGACGAACGCGGGTGGCTTCCTTGCCCATTCCAGAACCTTTCTCAACGATCTCAAACGCCGCCGTAATGCCAGCGGCTACACCTAATTAGCGAGCAGCGAATGGCGAATAGTAAGGACTTCCCCTACTTGCCCTCGGTACTCCCTATCGAAATTACTTCTTCTTGCCGGCAATCGACTTGGCCGGCCCCTTGCGCGTACGCGCGTTGGTATGGGTGCGCTGACCACGCACCGGCAATCCGCGGCGATGACGCAGGCCGCGATAGCAGCCGAGGTCCATCAGACGCTTGATGTTCATGCCGGTCTCGCGACGCAGGTCGCCTTCGACCAGATAGTCGCGATCGATCACTTCACGGATTTGCAGCACTTCCTGGTCGCTCAACTGCGACACGCGGCGGTCATCGGGAATCTTGACCTTCTCCAGGATTTCGGCGGCGTTCTTCTGGCCGATGCCATGGATGTACTGGAGCGCGATCAGAACGCGCTTGTTGGTCGGAATATTCACGCCGGCAATACGGGCCACGGACTTCTCTCCTGTCGCCGATCCCTCGCGGACCGGCTTGTTTTTAGCTATTTCGGGCAGGTGTTCACAAACGCGAACACGACGCCCTTCCCCTTAGGTAACTTGGGGCCCGGCATCGTCTGAAAAACTATCCGACTGGATACGGGCCTTATTAAAGGATTCCACTTCGTTTCGTCAACCGCCTCTATGCTTTAGCTCGCTTTTTCGTGACCTTTTTAGCGGTCTTCACGGCTTTCGGGGCGACACGGGCCCTGGAACCCGTAACGGCCTTCGGAGTTGGCTTTTTGAGCCCTTTGGCGGTCGTTTTGCCGGCCTTCCGGGAGACCTTGGCGGCCTTTCCAGAGGCTTTGGTGCCCTTGGCCAACGATTTGGCCGTGGATTTGGATACTTTTCCAACGGCCGTTTTGGCGCTCTTGGCGATTCGCGCTGTCGCGCCCGCCTTTTTGGCGGCCTTGTTTTTGGAGACCTTGGCGTCCACCGCTCCAATCGCGGCCAGGATCCGGCTAATCTCCCGCGTGACGTGCTCGATGGTCATCATGCCATCGACCGTCAAAAGTTTGCGCCGCTCCGAATAATAATGAATCAGCGGCTCGGTCAGCGAACGGTAGCTCGCCAGCCGCTTCGACAGCACTTCCGGAGTGTCGTCGACGCGCACATCCTCACCGCGGGAGCGCATCTCCGCGACGCGGGTTTCGACACGCTGCAGCAGCGCACTTTCGTTGACGCGAAGCTCGATCACGGCATCGAGCTTCATGTGCTTCTTCTTCAAAAGATCATCCAGCGCCTCGGCTTGCGGCACCGTGCGCGGAAAGCCGTCGAGAATGAAACCCCTCACCATGTCCGGCTGATCCAGCCGATCGGAAATGATTCCAATCACGATGTCGTCCGGTACCAGCCCGCCGCTGGCCATGATATCCTTGGCTTTGAGGCCGATGGGCGTCTGCGCGGCCACAGCCGCGCGGAGCATTTCGCCGGTCGAGAGCTGAACGATGCCGTGCCGCTGAACCAGCCGGTGCGCCTGCGTTCCCTTGCCCGCCCCCGGCGGCCCGAGAAGAATCAGTCTCATCCTTATTCGCCCCCCGGCTTGGTGAGCGATCGACCGCACACCTGCGTTCTAGAAAGAGACGCTAATCACGATCAGCGGCGAGCGCAAATGGCGAAAGCGATGCAATGCGTCGGCCTTAGCGGCGACGCCCCCGCAACTTCGATTTCCTGATCAGCCCTTCATACTGGTGGGCAAGCAGATAACCCTGAACCTGGGCGACCGTATCCATGGTTACGCTGACAACGATCAACAGCGAGGTTCCGCCAAAGTAGAACGGCACCGAGGCGTAGGAGATCAGGATTTCGGGAATCAGGCAGACGATCGCGAGATAGATCGCGCCCAACACCGTGATGCGCGAAAGCACGTAATCGATGTATTCAGCGGTGCGCTCGCCGGGACGAATGCCCGGAATAAAGCCGCCGTGCTTTTTCAGATTGTCCGCAGTCTCGGTCGGGTTGAAGACGATCGCGGTATAGAAGAACGCGAAGAACACGATCAGCGCTAGATAGAGAATCAGGAACAGCGGTCGGCCGTGACCGAGCTGCGTGGTGATCCACTGAAACCATTCCGGCCCCTTGCCGGCATTGAAATTCGCAACCGTGGTTGGCAGCAGCAACAGCGACGACGCAAAGATCGGCGGAATCACACCCGAGGTATTGAGCTTGAGCGGCAGATGCGAGGACTGGCCCTCGAACATCTTGTTACCAACCTGACGCTTCGGATACTGAATCAAAAGCCGGCGTTGCGCGCGCTCCATGAACACGATGAAGGCGATCACCGCGACCGCCATCACGATGACCACCAGAATGAGACCGGTGGAAAGCGCGCCCTGGCGACCGAGTTCCAGCATGCTGGCGAGTGCCGAGGGCAACTCCGCGACGATGCCGGAGAGAATGATCAAAGAAATACCGTTGCCGATGCCGCGCGAGGTGATCTGCTCGCCGAGCCACATCAGGAACATGGTGCCGCCGGTCAGCGTGATCGCGGCGGAGAGGCGGAAGAAAAGACCGGGATCGCTGACGACGTTACCGGCGCCTTCCAATCCAACCGCGATGCCGTAAGACTGGAACGCGGCCAGAATCACCGTGAGGTAGCGGGTATACTGGTTCAGCGTCTTGCGGCCGGCCTCGCCTTCCTTCTTCAACGCTTCGAGTTGCGGCGATACCGTGGTCAGCAACTGGATGATGATCGAGGCCGAAATATACGGCATGATGTTCAGCGCGAAGATCGCCATGCGGTGAATGCCGCCGCCCGCGAACATGTTGAACATGCCGAGAATGCCGCCCGCCTGGGAACGGAACACCTGCTCCCAGATGTTAGGATCGATCCCCGGCAGCGGGATGTAAGTACCGAGCCGATAAACGAGCAGCGCACCCAGGGTGAACCAGATTCGTTTTTTCAGTTCGTCGGCTTTTCCAAGCGCCGAAAAGTTAAGATTTGCCGCCAGTTGTTCCGCTGCTGAGACCATTTTGGCTTTCTCCCGCCGCCCCTCGCGCTGTCATGTCCCGAAAGCGGGACATTCAGCAGACGCCGGACATATTTGGTGCTCGGCTTCGATAAGTCCATCGTCCCGTCGTACGGATTGCCCGTATCAAGCGGGCAATGACGCAGAATTTACGCCGCCTCGCCTTCGTCCTTCTTCGCCGGCGCCAGGATCTTCACCGTGCCGCCGGCCTTCTCGACCGCCGCGATGGCGGATTTCGAAGCGCCGTGAACCTCGATATTCAGCTTGGCCTTGATCTCACCGCGGCCGAGCAACCGCACGCCATCCTTCGCGCGCCGCAGAACCCGGGACTTCACCAGCGCTTCGGCGTTGATCGTGGCGCTGGCATCGAGCAACTTGGCATCGACCGCCTCTTGAAGACGATCGAGATTGATCTCGGCGAAATCGAGCCGGAAAATATTGTTGAAGCCACGCTTCGGCAGGCGCCGATGCAGCGGCATCTGACCGCCTTCGAAACCCTTGATGCGCACGCCCGAGCGCGCGGTCTGGCCCTTGCCACCGCGGCCGGCGGTCTTGCCCTTGCCGGAGCCAATGCCTCGGCCGACACGCATACGCTTCTTCCGCGAGCCGGCGTTGTCGGCGATATCGCTGAGCTTCATCGTTTGCTTCCCTCTTTCGATCCGTCGTCCCTGCGTAACGGCTCTGCCGGTTCGCCGGAGGTCCAAGGATAAAGCCTGAACCCCGAAGGACGCTGGTTGTCTTCCTTCGAGGGCCGCTTTGCGGCCACCTCAGGATGACGTGAAACTTATTTCTCGTCGACGATGCGGACGAGATGTTGAACCTTCGAGATCATGCCGCGAATTGCAGGTGTATCCTGCAATTCGGTGATGCGGCCGATCTTGTTGAGCTTGAGGCCGATCAGCGTCTCGCGCTGCGAGTGGTGGCGGCGGATCGCGCTGCCGGTCTGCTCGACCTTGATCGTCTTTGCGGCCTTGGCCATCGTCGTAACTCCGAACGTCTTTAGTTTGGCATGATCTTTTCGGAAAACCGGTACCCACTTTTCCGGATCATGCCGTTGTTTATTCCGCCACTACTTCAGCATCGCCGCCGACGCGGCGTGACTGCAGGGTCGACACCTTGATGTTGCGGCGTGCCGCAACCGAACGCGGCGAATCCTGATGCTTGAGCGCGTCGAATGTCGCGCGAACCATGTTGTAGGGGTTCGACGATCCGATCGACTTCGCCACCACGTCTTGAATGCCGAGCGTCTCGAACACGGCGCGCATCGGACCGCCGGCGATGATGCCGGTACCCGCCGGTGCCGCGCGCAAGTAAACTCGCCCTGCCCCGTGACGGCCGGCAATATCGTGATGCAGCGTACGACCTTCGCGCAACGCAACGCGCGTCAGGTTGCGCTTCGCCGACTCGGTCGCCTTGCGGATCGCTTCGGGAACTTCGCGGGCCTTACCGTGTCCGAATCCGACCCGACCCTTCTGATCGCCGATCACGACCAAGGCCGCAAAACCGAAGCGCTTGCCGCCCTTGACGACCTTCGCCACACGATTGATGTGGACGAGCTTGTCGACGAACTCGCTGTCGCGCTCTTCCCGGCCGCCCCTTTGGCCGCCACCGCGTTCGCGTTCACCTGCCATGGTGTTTTCCGATCCTTAAAAGACTTGCCTCGAGAGGCTCGCGCCCCTGGGTCCGTTCAATCCAGTTAGAAACTCAATCCGCTTTCGCGCGCGGCATCCGCGAGCGCCTTGACGCGGCCGTGATAGAGGTAACCGCCGCGATCGAACACCACTTCCGTGACGCCGTTCTTCACGGCACGTTCCGCCAACAGTTTGCCGACGGCCTTGGCCGCGTCGATGTTCGCGCCGGTACTGCCGGTGTCACGCATCGACTTCTCCAGCGAGGATGCTGACGCCAGCGTCTCACCCTTGAGGTCGTCGATAACCTGCGCATAGATGTGCTTCGACGAGCGGAACACCGACAAGCGCGGACGGCCGTTCGCAGTACGACGTAACGACAGCCTCACGCGCTGTTTACGCCGGGCATTCGTAATCTTGAGTCTCGACATGACCGGCTCCGTTACTTCTTCTTGCCTTCCTTGCGGAAGATAAATTCATTGGAATACTTGACGCCCTTGCCCTTGTAGGGCTCCGGCGGACGGTAGCTGCGGATTTCGGCGGCGACCTGGCCGACGCGCTGGATATCGTTGCCGCTGATGAGGATCTCGGTCGGCTTCGGAACCGTGATCAAGATGCCTTCCGGAATGGCGTAGACGACATCGTGGCTGTAGCCGAGCGCGAGCTGCAGGTTCTTGCCCTGCAGCGCGGCGCGATAGCCGACGCCGGTGATTTCGAGTTTCTTCTCGAAACCCTTGGTGACGCCCTCGAGCAAGTTCGCGACCTGTGCGCGCGCGGTGCCGTAAAGGGCGCGAGCACGGTTGGTCTCCACTCGCGGCGCAACCTTGACCGCGCCGTCTTCGAACTTCACTTCGACGTCGTCGTGCACGACGAACTGAAGCTGGCCCTTTGGACCCTTCATTTTGACGGTTTGTCCCTCGACGGTCGCGGTAACGCCCGACGGAACCGTCACAGGCCGCTTGCCTATGCGTGACATGCTGTTCCCTTCCTCAGAACACCGTGAAGAGAATTTCGCCGCCCACATTCGCGTCGCGCGCGTCGTGGTCAGCCATAATTCCCTTCGGCGTCGACAATACCGAAATCCCAAGACCGTTGTTCACGCGCGGCAGGTTCTTCACCGAGGCATAAACGCGCCGCCCCGGCTTGGAAACCCGCTCGATCTCGCGAATCACCGGCTCGCCGTCGAAATACTTCAACTCGATCTCAAGCTCGCTGCGGCCAGAAGCATGCTCGACGCTGGCATAGCCGCGGATGTAACCCTCGCTCTTGAGCACCTCGAGCACATTGGCGCGCATCTTCGAACCCGGGGTCGAAACCTTGGGCTTGGCGCGCATCTGCGCATTGCGGATGCGGGTGATGAGATCGCTGATCGGATCGTGCGTTGACATTTCCCGACCCCCTTACCAGCTCGACTTCACGAGCCCGGGAACCAGGCCCTTGGAGCCGAGTTCACGCAGCGCGATACGGCTGAGCTTGTTCTTGCGATAGACCGAGCGCGGACGTCCGGTCATCTCGCAGCGATTGCGGATCCGGGTCGCCGATGAATTGCGCGGAAGCTCGGCGAGCTTCAACGTCGCGGCGAACCGCTCTTCCATCGGCTTCTGCTTGTCGGCGATGATCGCCTTCAACTTGGCGCGCTTGGGCGCGGCGTTCTTCGCCATGCGCTTGCGCCGGTTGTTTTTCTCGATCGAACTCTTCTTTGCCATGCTTGGCTCCTGGGTTTCCGCGTTTGAGAGGCTGGTCAGCGTCTCACTGCCGGAACGGGAAATTGAATGCGGTCAACAATGCTCGCGCCTCGTCGTCGGTCCGCGCCGTGGTGCATACCGTGATGTCCATGCCCCACGTCTCCCCCATTTTGTCGAAGTCGATTTCGGGGAAAATGATGTGTTCCTTGATGCCGAGCGAATAGTTGCCGCCGCCATCGAAGCTCTTCGGGTTCAGCCCGCGAAAATCTCGCACGCGCGGCAGTGCAACGTTCACCAGGCGATCGATGAATTCATACATCTTGGCCTTGCGCAGCGTGACCTTGCAACCGATCGGCTGATTTTCACGCAGCTTGAAGGTCGCGATCGCGACGCGGGAATAGGTCACAACAGACTTCTGGCCGGCGATCAGCGACAGATCGGCGGCAGCCAATTCCGCCTTCTTGCGGTCGTTGACGGCTTCGCCGATGCCCATGTTGAGCACGACCTTGTCCAGCCGTGGCACCTGCATGACGTTGGCATAGCCGAACTGCTCGGTCAGCTTGCCGCGGATGCTCTGGTCGTATTCCGCGCGCAGGCGCGGGGTATAGGCGGTCTCAGCCATCGATCTCTGCTCCCGAGCGCTTGGCAATTCGTACCTTCTTGCCATCCGCATCAATCTTGAAACCCACGCGGGTCGGCTTGCCGTCCTTGCCGACGATTGCGATGTTGGACAGGTGGATCGGCGCCTCCTTCGAGATAATGCCGCCCTCCTGCGCCTGGGTCTGCTTCTGGTGACGCTTCACGAGGTTGACGCCGCGAACCAGCGCTTTGCTCTCGGTGGGACGCACCTCGAACACCTCGCCGGTGCGACCCTTGTCGCGACCGTTCAACACGACGACCTTGTCACCCTTCCGGATCTTGGCAGCCATCACAGCACCTCCGGCGCGAGTGAGATGATCTTCATATGGTTCTTGGCGCGCAACTCGCGCGGAACGGGCCCGAAGATGCGGGTACCGACCGGCTCGGACTGATTGTTGATCAGCACGGCGGCGTTGCGATCGAAGCGGATCACCGAGCCGTCGGCGCGGCGGATGTCCTTGCGGACCCGCACAACCACGGCCTTCATGACGTCGCCCTTCTTCACCTTGCCGCGCGGAATCGCTTCCTTGATCGACACGACAATGACGTCGCCCACGGTGGCATAGCGGCGCTTGGAGCCCCCAAGCACCTTAATGCACATGACACGGCGTGCGCCTGAATTATCGGCCACGTCGAGGTTGGTCTGCATCTGAATCATTGATGCACCTCGTCCTCTTTCTGATGCGCAAAGTTGCGCCTAAAATATCCCTTGAGTCTGGTTCGGCGACGCCGAATTGACCTCAGGCAGTTTTCTTCTGTTCACCCCGGACCACAGTCCAGCGCTTCAACTTCGAGATCGGCTTGCTTTCCTCGATCCACACCATGTCGCCCGGCTTGAACTCGTTGTTCTCGTCGTGCGCGTGATAGTTCTTCGAGCGGCGAATCGTCTTCTTGTAGATCGGATGGGTAAAGCGGCGATCGACGCGCACCACAACCGTCTTGGCTTGCTTGTCGCTGACGACCACGCCCTGAAGCGTACGTTTTGGCATCTTGAGCCCCTTACTTCTTCTTCGCGCGCTGCTGCGCGGCGATGGTCTTGATGCGGGCGATGTCGCGGCGGGCTTCACGCAGCCGCGAGGTGTTTTCCAACTGCCCGGTGGCGCGCTGGAAACGCAGATTGAAGCGCTCCTTCTTCAGATTGAGGACGGCATCGTCCATCTGATCGGGGCTCATTGCGCGGATATCGGCGGGTTTCATCTCGGCCATGACCACTTCCTTACTCCGCAATGCGCGCAACAAAGCGCGTCTTGATCGGCAACTTGGCGGCGGCGAGTGTCAGCGCTTCCTTTGCGGTCTGCACGTTCACGCCGTCGATTTCAAAAATCACCCGGCCCGGTTTCACCCGCGCCACCCACAATTCCGGCGTACCCTTGCCGGAGCCCATGCGGACTTCGGCAGGCTTCTTGGACACCGGAAGATCCGGGAAAATGCGGATCCAGACCCGGCCGGCGCGCTTCATGTGACGGGTCAGCGCGCGGCGTGCCGCTTCGATCTGACGCGCGGTGAGACGCTCGGGCGCCATCGCCTTCAGGCCGAACTGACCGAACGACAACGTTGCGCCCGAAGTCGCAACGCCGTGGATCCGGCCCTTATGCGCCTTCCGGAACTTCGTTTTCTTTGGTTGCATCATGGCTTACGCCCTCAAACCTTCTCAAAAATCGCTCAAGCAGCGTCGCGGCGGGGCCGCGAATTGTCGCCTTCGGCCATTTTCTTGTCCTGGGCCATCGGGTCGTGCTCAAGGATTTCGCCCTTGAAAATCCAGACCTTGACGCCGCAGGTGCCGAACGTGGTGAACGCGGTCGCCACGCCGTAATCGATATCGGCGCGCAACGTATGCAGCGGCACGCGGCCTTCGCGATACCATTCCATGCGTGCGATTTCGGCGCCGCCGAGACGGCCCGAACAGTTGATACGAATGCCCTCGGCGCCAAGACGCATCGCCGACTGCACCGCACGTTTCATCGCACGACGGAACGCGACGCGGCGTTCAAGCTGCTGTGCGATCAATTCGGCGACCAGCGTAGCATCGAGCTCGGGCTTGCGGATCTCGATAATGTTGATGACGACGTCGGACGCGGTGATATCGGCAACCCGCTTGCGCAACTTGTCGATGTCGGCACCCTTTTTGCCGATCACGACGCCGGGGCGCGCCGAATGGATCGTCACGCGGCACTTCTTGTGCGGACGCTCGATCACGATTCGTGCCACCGCCGCCTGCTTCAATTCCTTGTGCAGAATCTCGCGGATTTTGACATCCTCGTGCAAAAGTTTGCCGTATTCGTTCTTGCCGGCGAACCAACGGGAATCCCACGTCCGGTTGATACCGAGACGCAGTCCGATTGGATTGATCTTCTGACCCATCGTTCTCTCCCGCGCCCTGGTTAAGCGCTCGCCTCGACCTGACGAACAACAATCGTCAGCTGCGAGAATGGTTTAAATATACGGCCCGAGCGGCCACGACCGCGCGGTGCGAAACGCTTCATCACGATGCCGTTGCCGACATGCGCCTCTGAGACGATCAAATCATCGACGTCGAGATCGTGGTTGTTCTCGGCGTTGGCGATCGCCGATTCCAGGCACTTCTTGACGTCGACTGCGATCCGCTTACGCGAGAACTGCAAATCGGCGAGCGCAGCCGAAGCCTTCCGGCCGCGGATCAATTGCGCGACTAGATTAAGCTTCTGCGGACTCACCCGCAGCATCCTGGCAATCGCCTTGGCCTCGTTGTCCGGGAGGCTCCGTTCGCGCTTTGGTTTGCTCATCGCTTAAGTCCTCAAGCCTTCTTGGCTTTCTTGTCGCCAGAATGGCCGTGGAAGGTTCGGGTCGGCGAGAACTCGCCGAACTTGTGACCCACCATTTCCTCGTTGACCGATACCGGCACGTGCTTCTGGCCGTTGTAGACACCGAACACCAGGCCGACGAACTGCGGCAGGATGGTCGAGCGGCGGCTCCAGATTTTGATCACGTCATGACGGCCAGACGAACGCGCGGCATCTGCCTTCTTGAGCAGAGAGCCTTCGACGAACGGGCCTTTCCAGACTGAACGAACCATGTCCGGCGTTCCTTACTTCTTCCGCTTGTGGCGGCTGATGAGAATGAATCTGTTGGTCGACTTGTTCGAGCGAGTCTTCTTGCCCTTGGTCGGCTTGCCCCATGGTGTCACCGGGTGGCGACCGCCCGAGGTACGGCCTTCGCCGCCGCCGTGCGGATGGTCGACCGGGTTCATGGAGACGCCCCGGTTATGCGGCTTGCGGCCGAGCCAGCGATTGCGGCCAGCTTTGCCGATCGAAATGTTCATGTGGTCGGGGTTCGACACCGCACCGATCGTTCCGGTGCAGCGGCCGTGGACCAGGCGCTGTTCGCCCGAATTCAAGCGAACGATCACATAGTCATGATCGCGTCCGACGATCTGCGCATAGGTGCCGGCGGAACGCGCCAACTGACCACCC
This sequence comes from uncultured Alphaproteobacteria bacterium, assembly GCA_963814615.1. GTDB lineage: Bacteria > Pseudomonadota > Alphaproteobacteria > Rhizobiales > Xanthobacteraceae > Bradyrhizobium. The sequence continues at coordinate 882,985 of CAWFDN010000003.1, forward strand.
TTGCCGATCTTCAATTCCACATTGTGGATGATGGTACCGATCGGCATGTTACCGAGCGGCATGACGTTGCCAGGCTTCACGTCCACATAATTGCCGGCGATAATGGTATCGCCAACCGCGAGACGCTGCGGCGCCAGGATGTAGGCCTGGGTGCCGTCGGTATATTTCACCAGGGCGATAAAGGCGGTGCGGTTCGGATCGTATTCCAACCGCTCAACCGTCGCCGGCATATCGACCTTGGTACGCTTAAAGTCGACGATTCGATACGACTGCTTGTGACCGCCGCCGCGAAAACGCACGACCATCCGGCCGGTGTTGTTGCGGCCGCCGCTGGAATGCTTGCCCTCGGTCAATGCCTTGACCGGCTTGCCCTTATAGAGGGCCGAGCGATCGACCATCACCAGCTGGCGCTGGCCCGGCGTCGTGGGGTTGAATGTTTTCAATGCCATCGTGGTATCGCCTTATAGCCCGGTGGTGACGTCGATGCGGTGGCCCTCTTCGAGGGTCACGATCGCACGCTTCACGTCCGACTGCGAACCGAACTGGCCACGGAAGACTTTGGTCTTGCCCTTGCGCACCAGCGTGTTCACGCTCTTCACCTTGACGTCGAAAAGCTTCTCGACGGCTTCCTTGATCTGCGGCTTGGTCGCCTTGCTCGCAACCTTGAACACAACCTTGTTGTGCTCAGACGCAACGGTTGCCTTTTCGGTCACGACCGGAGCAACGATGATGTCGTAATGGCGCGGATCGATATTCTTCATTTGAAGCGCGCCTCCAACGCATCGAGCGCTGCCCTGGTCAGAACCAGCTTCTGGCGACGCAGAATGTCATAGACGTTGATGCCTTGAATCGGCAACACGTCGATGTTCGGAATGTTGCGGGCCGCGATAGCGAAACCGTTATGAAGCTCGGCGCCGTCGATAATCAGCGCGTTGGTCAAACCGAGACCGGAAAAGTGTCCGATCAGCGCCTTGGTCTTGGCGGCCTCAAGGGTCGCCAACTCGATCACGATCAGACCGCCGTCTTTTACCTTCGCCGACAGCGCATGGCGAAGCGCGAGCGCACGAACTTTCTTCGGCAAAGCGAATGCGTGCGAACGCACCACGGGACCGAAAGCACGGCCGCCGCCGCGGAACTGCGGCACCCGAGCCGAGCCGTGACGCGCACCGCCGGTGCCCTTTTGCTTGTACATCTTCTTGCCGGTGCGCCAGACATCTGCACGGCCCTGGGTTTTATGGGTCCCGGCCTGACGTTTGGCGAGCTGCCAATTGACGCAACGTTGAATGATGTCCTTACGCGGTTCCAGACCAAAAATCGCGTCCGAGAGCTGGACCGATCCGGCTTCCTTGCCTTCAAGGGTTGTGACTTTCAATTCCATCTCACACGCCCTCCTGCTCGGCCGGCGCTGCGGCAGCCTGCTCGCCACCGCCGTCAGCCAGACGGAACTTGCCCGGCTTCGGCGCGTCTTTCGGCAACGCCTTCTTGACGGCATCGCGGACCGCGATCCATCCGCCCTTGGAACCGGGAACGGCGCCTTCGACGAGGATCAGGCCGCGCGCGACGTCGGTCTGCACCACACGCAGATTGAGCGTGGTGATGCGATCGACGCCCATATGACCAGGCATCTTCTTGTTCTTGAACGTCTTGCCGGGATCCTGACGCCCGCCGGTCGAACCGATCGAGCGGTGAGAAACCGAGACACCGTGGGTGGCGCGCAACCCGCCGAAATTCCAGCGCTTCATGCCGCCGGCAAACCCCTTACCAACGGAGGTGCCGGTGACATCGACGAACTGACCGACCACGAAATGATCGGCCTGAATTTCCGCACCCACCGGGATCAGCGCGTCTTCCGATACACGAAACTCGGTGACCTTGCGCTTGGGTTCAACCTTGGCGACCGCGAACTGGCCGCGCTCTGCCTTCGGCAGATAGACGGTCTTGCGCGTGCCCGAGCCGAGCTGCAGCGCAACGTAGCCGTTCTTCTCAGTCGTACGATGACCGAGCACCTGGCAGTTACCCAGCTTCAGCACGGTCACGGGGATATGTTCGCCGGTCTCCGTAAAGACCCGCGTCATCCCGACCTTTTGTGCGATCACTCCGGAGCGCATCGGCGTGCTTCCTGTTCTTTCTGTCCGCTAATTTCGGACTGGAGCTAAAAAAGTTAGAGCTTGATCTCGACGTCAACACCGGCGGCCAAGTCGAGCTTCATCAAAGCGTCGACGGTCTGCGGTGTCGGATCGACAATGTCGAGAAGACGCTTGTGTGTGCGCATCTCGAATTGCTCGCGGCTCTTCTTGTCGACATGCGGCGAACGGTTGACGGTGAACTTCTCGATGCGCGTCGGCAGCGGAATGGGTCCGCGAACCTGAGCACCGGTCCGTTTCGCCGTGTTCACGATCTCACGCGTCGACGAATCGAGAATTCGATGGTCGAACGCCTTGAGACGTATGCGAATATTCTGGCCGTTCATTGCCGTTGCTTTCTTTAGTGAGCGGTGAACAGCGAGTAGTGAAAGAGGAACGTCCCGTTCGCTACTCGCTATTCTCTATTCGCTTGCTTACTCAATGATGCTTGCGACGACGCCGGCACCAACGGTGCGGCCACCTTCGCGGATCGCGAAACGCAGTTTCTCTTCCATCGCGATCGGCACGATCAGGTGCACTTCCATCGCGATGTTGTCACCGGGCATCACCATCTCGGTGCCTTCGGGCAGATGCACGACACCGGTCACGTCGGTGGTGCGGAAGTAGAATTGGGGCCGATAGTTGGTGAAGAACGGGGTGTGACGACCGCCCTCCTCCTTGGTGAGGATGTAGGCCTCGGCCTTGAATTTGGTGTGTGGCTTCACCGAACCCGGCTTGCACAGAACCTGACCGCGCTCGACTTCCTCGCGCTTGGTACCGCGCAGCAGCGCACCGATGTTGTCGCCGGCCTGGCCCTGATCGAGCAGCTTGCGGAACATTTCGACGCCGGTGACGATGGTCTTCTGCGTGGCGCGGAGACCAACGATCTCGATTTCCTCGCCGACCTTGACAATGCCGCGCTCGACACGACCCGTGACGACCGTGCCGCGACCAGAGATCGAAAACACGTCTTCCACCGGCATCAGGAACGGCAGATCAATCGGACGCTCCGGCTGCGGAATGTAAGCGTCCACCGCCTTCATCAGCTCCAGGATCGCGTCGTGGCCGAGCTTGGGGTCCTTGCCCTCAAGCGCTGCCAGCGCCGAACCCTTGATGATCGGAATCGTGTCGCCAGGGAACTCGTACTTCGAAAGCAATTCGCGGACTTCCAGCTCGACCAATTCAAGCAGTTCCGGATCGTCGACCATGTCGCACTTGTTCAGGAACACGACCAGCGCGGGAACGCCAACCTGACGTGCCAGCAGGATATGCTCGCGGGTCTGCGGCATCGGGCCATCGGCCGCCGAAACCACCAGAATGCCGCCGTCCATCTGCGCCGCGCCGGTGATCATGTTCTTCACATAGTCGGCGTGGCCGGGGCAATCGACATGCGCATAATGCCGGTTTGCGGTCTCGTATTCGACGTGCGCCGTCGAGATCGTGATGCCGCGCGCCTTTTCTTCCGGCGCCTTGTCGATCTGGTCGTACGCGGTGAACGTCGCACCGCCGGTTTCCGCCAGCACCTTGGTGATCGCCGCCGTCAGCGACGTCTTGCCATGGTCGACGTGACCGATCGTTCCGATGTTGCAATGCGGTTTATTACGTTCAAACTTTGCTTTGGCCATTTGACTCTCCGTTCAGTCGTTAACTGCCGTCAACGACAATCAGGCAAACTTCTTCTGGACTTCCGCCGACACGTTTGCCGGCGCTTCCGCGTAGTGATCGAACTGCATCGTAAAGGTTGCGCGACCCTGGCTCATCGAGCGCAGGTTATTCACGTAACCAAACATATTCATCAGCGGCACCATCGCATTGATCACGTTGGCATTGCCGCGCATGTCTTGACCTTGAATCTGCCCGCGCCGCGAATTCAAATCGCCGATGACCGAGCCGGTGTAATCTTCCGGAGTCACGCATTCGACCTTCATGATCGGCTCAAGCAGTACCGACTTGCCCTTTTGCAGCGCTTCGCGGAACGCCGCGCGCGATGCGATTTCGAAGGCCAGCGCAGAGGAGTCGACGTCGTGATAGGCGCCGTCCACGAGTTGAACCTTGACGTCCACCACCGGGAAGCCGGCCACCACGCCCGAGCCGAGAACGCTGTTGAGGCCCTTTTCGACGCCGGGAATGAATTCCTTCGGCACCGAACCGCCGACGACCTTGGATTCGAACTCGAAACCCTTGCCGGGCTCGTTGGGCTCAACGATGAACTTGACCCGAGCGAACTGGCCGGTACCGCCGGTCTGCTTCTTGTGGGTGTAATCGACTTCCGCCCGCTTGGTGACACGTTCACGGAACGCCACCTGCGGCGCGCCGATGTTGGCATCGACCTTGTAGGTCCGGCGCAAGATATCGACCTTGATGTCGAGATGCAGTTCGCCCATGCCCTTGAGAATGGTTTGTCCAAACTCCTGATCGGTCGAGACGCGGAACGACGGATCTTCCGCCGCAAGCTTCGCCAACGCGACGCCGAGCTTTTCCTGGTCGGCCTTCGATTTCGGCTCGATCGCGATTTCGATAACCGGTTCCGGAAATTCCATCTTTTCCAGGATGACCTGCTTGTCCGGATCGCACAGAGTGTCACCGGTGCGCGCTTCCTTGAGACCGGCCAATGCGACGATGTCGCCGGCATAGGCTTCCTTGATGTCTTCGCGGTTGTTCGCATGCATCAACAGCATGCGGCCGATCCGTTCCTTGCGCTCGCGCGTCGAATTGACGACGCCGGTGCCCGACAACAGCGTGCCGGAATAGATGCGGCAAAATGTGATGGTGCCGACGAACGGGTCGTCCATGATCTTGAACGCGAGCAGCGCCAAGGGTTCCTTGTCGTTCGGAAGCCGCACCACTTCGTTGCCGTCTTCATCGATGCCCTTGATGGCGGGCACGTCGACCGGCGACGGCAGATAGTCTACGACCGCGTCAAGCAACGGCTGCACGCCCTTGTTCTTGAAGGCCGAACCGCACAACACCGGGAAGAACGCGCCGGTCAGCACCGCCTTGCGAATCATGCGCTTCAGCGTGGCCTCATCGGGCTCCTTGCCATCGAGATAGGCAGCAAGAACTTCGTCATCGAGCTCGACCGCGGACTCAAGCAACTTCTCGCGGTATTCCTTAGCCTTCTCGACCATATCCTCGGGAATATCGATATCTTTGAAATTGGCGCCGAGCGCCTCGTCTTCCCAGATCACACCCTTCATGCGGACCAGATCGATCAGGCCCTTGAAGTTGTTTTCAGAACCGATCGGCAATTGAATCGCGATCGGCTTGGCACCGAGACGGTCGACGATATCGTCAAGACATTTGTAGAAGTCAGCGCCGGTCTTATCCATCTTGTTGGCAAACACGATGCGCGGAACTTTATACTTGTCGCCCTGCCGCCAAACGGTTTCCGTCTGCGGCTCAACGCCCTGGTTTGAATCGAGCACGCACACCGCACCATCGAGCACACGCAAGCTGCGCTCGACTTCAATCGTGAAGTCGACGTGACCGGGGGTGTCGATGATGTTGAGACGCTTGCCGTTCCAGAACGCGGTGGTGGCCGCGGACGTGATCGTGATGCCGCGCTCTTGCTCCTGCTCCATCCAGTCCATCGTCGCTGCACCTTCGTGCACTTCGCCGATTTTGTGGCTCTTGCCGGTGTAATAAAGAATACGCTCGGTGGTCGTGGTCTTGCCGGCATCGATATGCGCCATGATACCGAAGTTGCGGTAGTCCTCTATGGCATGAACGCGGGGCATGAGCTGTTCCTTAATTCCGTTCGTTTCGCCGTTACCAGCGATAGTGCGAGAAGGCGCGGTTGGCTTCCGCCATCCGATGCACGTCTTCACGCTTCTTGACGGCGTTTCCCCTGCCATTCGAGGCGTCGAGCAACTCGGCGGAGAGTCTCTCCGTCATCGTCTTTTCATTGCGGTCGCGCGCCGCCGAAATCAGCCAGCGAATCCCGAGCGCCTGACGGCGCACCGAGCGAACTTCCACCGGCACCTGGTAGGTGGCGCCACCAACGCGGCGGGAACGCACTTCGATCGTCGGCATCACGTTCTCAAGCGCCTGCTCGAAAACCGTGAGCGGGCTCTGCTTGGTCTTGCTCTCGATCATGCCGAGCGCGCCGTAGACAATGCCTTCGGCGACCGACTTCTTCCCGGCGTACATCACCGAGTTCATGAACTTCGTAATGATAATGTTTCCGAACTTGGGGTCCGGAAGCACTTCACGCTTTTCAGCAGAATGGCGGCGAGACATGGATCAGGTTCCCGATTATTTCGGACGCTTCGCGCCGTACTTCGAACGGCGCTGCTTGCGGTTCTTGACGCCCTGGGTATCGAGGACGCCGCGGAGAATATGGTAACGCACGCCCGGCAAATCCTTGACGCGGCCGCCGCGGATCATGACCACGGAATGCTCCTGAAGGTTATGACCTTCGCCCGGAATGTAGCCAATGACTTCGAAGCCGTTGGTCAGACGCACCTTCGCGACCTTACGAAGCGCCGAGTTCGGCTTCTTCGGGGTCGTGGTGTAGACGCGCGTGCAAACACCGCGCTTCTGCGGCGACTGCTGCAGCGCCGGCACCTTCTTGCGCGACTTCTGTACGACGCGCGGACTTGCGATCAGTTGGTTGATCGTCGGCATGTCAGCCTTCACCCTCATCGTTCACGCGGAAACCGTTGTCGGTTCCGCAAATTCTATCGGGACTATCGTCCCATCCGACCGCAACGCGCGCGATAAACCCACGCAAAGCGAAATCACGCCAACCGCTCATTTCTGAGTGGAAAGCGCTTCGAGCCACAGAGGACCGCAGTCGTAACCAATCAGCCTGCGCTGCTCAGTCCGGTACCGAGGTCATGCATCCGAAATTAATCTCAAGAGAACCTGCTCTAGAGAACCAAGATCGTCCTGGCATTGCCTAGTAATAGTTGACAGCGTTTGAGCGGCATTCGTCGAGGTTGGTGCCCGTCAGCATCCCAAGGAATTACCCAAGGGATTTGAGAGGGTGATCCGTTCCGACTCTGGCTTCACTCACCGCCTGTCATCAAGTGGCCGGGTTTTATCGGCGTCGGATTACCAAGTCAAGGCGAAACGACAACAGAAGATCAGGGAAGAAGCGCCTCTGCGACCAGCAGAATCAGCGCTCAACAGGACTCGCAAAACCCATCAAAAGCAAGCATCAGCCTCTTCTAAGTCACCGAATCGACATTTTTACCCGGACAATATCTCCAACATGCCTCCGAGCGACCGTTATAAAGCCCATGCCGGAGCTAAAGGTTTATTTGCCTTTCTCGGCGCAAGGATGGGGCCTTTCGAATCGAGACGGCGCCAATGAAATATACCGATATTGCGATCATAGGCGGCGGCCTCGCCGGCTCGACCGCCGCCGCAATGTTGGGGCGCGCGGGCATTTCAGCAACCCTGATCGATCCCTATCTGATGTACCCGCCCGGGCTACGCTGCGAAAAGCTCAGCGGCCATGAGCAGATCGAACGCTTTCGTAAAACGGGGGTCGCGGAAGCGACGCTTCGAGTTGCGACGCACGATGGAGAGAACTGGATTGCGCGTTTCGGCTATCTGCTCGACAAGACGCCCAGCCAGCAATACGGCATCATGTATGATGCGCTCGTCAACGCTATCCGAGCCGAAATTCCGTCCGACGTGCAATCGATTTATGCGAAGGCCGTATCGATATCGACGAGCGCGGAACGGCAAAAAATAGTTTTGTCGAATGACGAAGAAATTTCCGCGCGGCTGGTTGTGCTCGCCCACGGATTGAACATTGGATTGCTCCACAAGCTCGGCATTGCGCGTCAGATCGTCAGCGCGTGTCACTCCATCACTATCGGCTTCGATATTGTTCCGGCGGACCGTGCATCCTTCGCGTTTCCGGCTCTAACTTATTTTTCCGAGCGATCGAGCGACCGAATTCCTTATGTCACACTGTTTCCGATCGAAAACAGAATGCGGGCCAATCTGTTTGTGTATCGTCAGATGGATGATCCCTGGCTGGCGGAAATGCGCCGGGCGCCCAAAGAGACGTTAAATGCGTCGCTGCCAAGGCTTCGCCGGATCGTCGGCGACTACAAGATTGCAAAAGACATCAAGATCCGGCCAGCTGACCTGTATGTCACGTCGGGCCATCTTCAGCCCGGCGTCGTTATGGTCGGCGACGCCTTTGAAACCACCTGTCCCGTCACTGGAACCGGCACCGACAGATTGTTTACCGACGTCGAGCGGCTCTGCAACGTCCACATCCCGGCTTGGCTCGCGACCGACGGCATGGCTACAGACAAGATCGCGGCGTTTTATGACGATCCGGTCAAGAAAGCCTGCGACGCCTGGTCAAACGCGAAGGCCTATAATTTTCGTTCGGTGTCGATCGACAACACTCTTTACTGGCGCGCGCAGCGTTGGGCGCGCTTCCTGCAGTGGCTTGGCAAAGGCATTTTGCGGCGGCTGCGCGCCCGGCTCAATGGCGATTCGAAGTTTCCCGTTCAATCATCATCGTCGTCGCTGTCGTCGTCTGCCTGATCGGCCGCGCCATGCGGCTTGTGGCTCTGATCGTCCCAAAGCTTTCGATACATGCCGTTGGCAGCGAGCAGTTCCTCATGCGAGCCGCGCTCGATCGCCTTGCCGCCTGAAATCACGATGATCTCGTCCATATCGACCACCGATGTGAGCCGGTGGGTCGAGAAGATCATGGTGCGGTCCTTCGCCACCTTGAGAAGCGTGCGATTGATCGCGGCTTCGGTGGTTTGATCGAGCGCCGAAGTCGCCTCGTCGAGCAGCAGGACAGACGGGTTACGCACGATCGCACGCGCAATCGCGATGCGCTGGCGTTGCCCGCCCGACAACGTGTCACCACGCTCGCCGACCGGGGTATTGTATTTTTGCGGAAGGCTCATGATGTAGCGATGGATTTCGGCCTTGCGCGCCGCCTGCTCGACTTCTTGATCGGTTGCGCCTTCCTTGCCAAGCCGGATGTTCTCGCGGATCGACATGTTGAACAGCATGTTTTCCTGGAAAACCACCGCCATGCTTTTGCGCAGCGACTCGCGCGTCACTTTGCGGATATCGACGCCGTCGATGGTGACGCGGCCGTCGTCCGGCACGTAAAGGCGGAGGATCAAATTGAGCAGCGTGCTCTTGCCGGAACCACTCGGGCCGACGATGGCGATGGTCTTGCCGACATTGAGCTTGAGGCTGAGATTGTCGAGTACCGGCGTTTCGCTGCCTTCATATTGAAACGTCACGCGATCGAAGGTGACGTCGTTGGTGATGCGCGGCAGGTCCGGAGCACCCGGGCGATCGGCGCCGCGAGTGGGTTCGTCGAGTAGTTCCTGAATGTGGCGTACCGCCGCGGCCGACTGGATCGATACCGGAATGAAATGCATCAGGTGGGCGATATTGTAGGACACCTCCCAGAACGCACTCTCGAACGTCACGAAGGTTCCGATGGTGATTTGGCCCTTGGTGGCAAGATAGGCGCCGATCGCAAGCACCACGAGGTGGAGCAACAACACCGCGATCGTCACCGTGCGCTCCACCATCGTCGACAAGAACCCCGCCGATGCGATCTTCCGGCGCGCGTCGTCGTTGCGCAGCGTGAACCATCCGAGCGTCCGGCGCTGCAGACTGAACGCCTTCACCACCGCCTGCGCGGCGATATTTTCCTGCACCATGCCGAGAAGCGCGGATTCATTGAGCTTTTGCTCGTAATTCGCCTGTACCGCTTTCGGCGTCAGAATCCGCGGGCCAATCAGCGTGATCGGGAACACCAACAGCGACACCGCGGCAAGCTGCCAGTTCAGGAACAGCATCAGCACGATGCCGGCGATCAATTCCAGGAACGGCAATGCCGCGCTGTTCGAAAAACTCTTGATCGAACCTTCGAAGGCCGACAGATCGATGGAAAACCGCGAAAGAATTTCGCCCCGCTTGGTGCGCGCAAAATAAGCCGAGGGCAGATTTTGAACATGCTCGAACAATCGTGACCGCACGTCCGAAATCAGCGATGCCGCGAGCTTGGCGTCCCACCGCTCATACCAGACCGCGACGATCGAGGTGAAGATTCCCGCCACCGCCAGCACCGAGAGAATCTTGACGAGGGCTTCGAAGTCCTCTTCGCCAAGCGCGTCGTCGATCAGGAATTTCAAGCTCAGCGGCATGAAGACATTGAACAGCGTCTCGACCAAGACGCCGAGACCGACGAATGTCAGTATTTTCTTGTAGTTCTTCAGAAACGGTTTGACGAACGCATAGATCGTCGCAAGCGCGCCGGCGGCTTCTTTCGCGGTAAAGACGACCAGATCCTCATCATCCTCGTCGTCGTCGCCTTCAAGCTCCTCGTCGTCTTCGTCCTCACCGTCGTCGGGGGGCGATGCGGCGACCTTGTCGTCAACAAGACGCCCGGGGCCGTCAGGTTTCGCTGCAAGCTTCTCATCGAGCGCAGGGGTAAGGGAATCATCCGCCGAAGCAGGCATCTGATTCTCAGACGTCGAAGGTTTGGACGTCGCAGGCTTGGACGACGGAGGTTTGGACGCCATGAAACCAACCGATGCTGCACGGCCGCCACGACCGCAAAATCAAGGAAAGTGGCCGAGTGAACCACCGCCTCAATCTTATGCGATCGATGCGCATTCAGCAAAATAATTGCAAATAATTGGACGCAAGCGGCGGTGCCGCTTAGTCGTCGGCTGCGACCTTGTCAAAGAAGGAATAGCGCAGGCTGTCGGAGTCCGCATACCACTGACCGGGGCCTTTGTTGGCAGCCAAGGTAGCCTCCCAGAGCGCCTCCGTGCAGTCGCGGCGATGCATCGACAGGTCGAAGCCATTGCTGAAAAACAGCTCCGACCATTCCCACCAGGTACCGAGCTTCTTGACCCCGCGCAGCAGATCGTAGCGATCGATCAGCGTCGGCGCCATGTCCGATGTCACCGAGCCGAACACAAGGCCGGATTTCACGACACGGTTCAATTCGCGAACCGCCCGAGCGACCTGTTTTTCGCCGACATGGCACAAGCAGGTCTCGAACACGAAATCGAATTCGCCCTCCTTGAACGGCATATCGACGATCGATCCGAGCTTGTTGAACTTCTTCATCGCTTTCGGCGTCCGGGCGTGGATCGCGCGGTTGTTCTCGATACCCCACGCATCGATGCCACGCGCGCGCAGCGCACCCACCAGTTCGCCGCTGGCAGAACCCGCCACCAGCAGCTTGTAACCCCTGGCCCTGTTCCAGACGAGCTTGATGAGGTCCGTCAGGTATGCCGAATCGGTAAACTGGCTCCAGACCTCGCTGTAGGGCCCGAGCCCGCGATAGTTCTCGAAATACTCGCGGTCAATCTTGTCGGAAACAGCCTTGCCACCCTCCCCGCGCGCGCGGCGCAACCGTATCATCTCGGTGAGGATGATGTCGGTGGCGGCATCGGAAGAATCCAATAGGCCGTTCAGCGTCGAATCAAACAGATAATCGCCGACCACGACCAGGCCGGGATGCTCTTTCGGATCGGGCCGGTGATTCGTCATGACGTTGCGCGCCGGCATGCCGCCCGGAAGCGCATTCACCGAGGAGAGCCAGCGATGTGTCTTGCCCTCGATGAAATGCGCCCGCACATCGCCGAGCGAAGCCGGCAGCGACTTCAACGCCGCATCGATCAGTTCCCGATCGCTGAGATTGGCGAAAGCCAGCGCGTCGGAACCGGCGATCAGCCAGTTCAAGACACCGTACTTGCCGACTTCGTGACGCGCGCCCTCGTTGTAAACGCAGCAACCGCCGAACGCTTCGGACATGAACCACGCGCCCGGGATTTTCTCTCCCCAGAACGGGGTATCGAACAGGATCGAGACCCGCAAATAATGCGCCGGACGATCGAAATAGGCGATGTGCTTGACCATCGACTTGCGCAATTGTTCGCCGTCCCATCGCATGGTGGCGAGCCAGGAATGCGGCAGACACATCACCACGAGATCGAATTCCTTCGTCTCCGGTCCCTTGCCGTTCATCATATTGAGTTGGTAGCGGCCAGAAGCGCTCTTGCCGACCTTGAGCACCCGGTGATTGAGATGGATATCCGCATCGACCTCGGACTGCAGGCAGTCGATCAACTGTTCGTTGCCGTTCTGGATCGAATACAGGCCGATATAGCCGTCGACATCCATCACGAAATTCTTCAGCGCATTGAGCCCGTTGGTGTTGTGGCTCTCGGTGGCGAGGTCGGAGCGCGCCATCACCTTTAAAAAGCGCTTGGCGGTAGGATCCTCCACTTCCCTGTCGAGCAACTCCTCGCAGGTGACGTACGCCCACGGATGCTCGTTATCGTGCGCGCCGACGCCTTCGTAGTATTCGATCGGAGACACCATTTCGGTGCAACGCTTGCGGAACGCCTCAATCGCGTCCGCTGTCCTCGCACCGTATTTGCGGCGCATGCCCGCCACGTCGTTGAGGAGTTCACCATCGAGCTGGACTTGCTCCGCATCCATCGGAATGGTCTGCAGGCCGAAATGCTGGATCAGCTCGCGCAGCGGATCTGGCCCGGTCATCGAGTAATCGTAAATCTCGGCGACCCCGGCTTCGTACATCGCGGGCGCCGAATCGAATTTGCGGGTGAGAATCTTGCCACCTACACGCTCGGATGCCTCATAGATGGTGACGCGGCAAAGCTCACCCAGCTTCTTTTTGAGATACCAGGCGCTCATCAAGCCGCCAGGCCCGCCGCCTACGATTGCAAGATCCAGCATGTATTTTCCGTGGCCATTCCACCGCCGCCGCCTTCGCAGCGTCCGGCCGAAGCCCTGTTAGAAGAAGCACTTTTCACCCTGAAGGAAAGATGAACGAACGACGATATCAGCACCAGAATAGCCCAAAAATAGAAAAAGGCCGACTTTCGTCGGCCTTTTCGTGACATCGTGAAGCGGCGTGGGTCTATTCCGCAGGCGGAAGCGCCAGCGGTTCGACTTCGGGAGCCGCAGGCACGATCGTCGCCTGCTTCTCGCGCTCGTCGAGGATCAGCTTGTCGCGCTTCACCGCGACTTCGCGAATCTTGGCCATCGAAGCACCGGTTCCCGCCGGAATCAGCCGGCCGACAATGACGTTCTCCTTGAGGCCTTCCAGCGGATCCACCTTGCCATTGACAGCGGCTTCGGTAAGGACGCGGGTGGTTTCCTGGAACGACGCGGCCGAGAAGAACGAGCGGGTCTGCAAGCTCGCCTTGGTAATGCCGAGCAGCACCGGCGTTCCCGTAGCAGGCTTCTTACCTTCTTCCTTGGCCTTGGCATTGAGCTGGTCGAACTCGATCTTGTCGATCTGTTCGCCCGAGATCATGTCGGTCTCGCCCTGATCGGTGATCTCCACCTTCTGCAGCATCTGACGGACAATCACTTCGATGTGCTTGTCGTTGATCAGCACGCCCTGCAACCGGTAAACTTCCTGGATTTCGTTGACCAGATAGGCAGCGAGCTCCTCGATGCCCTTGATCGCCAGAATGTCGTGCGGCGCCGGATTGCCTTCGACGATGAAGTCGCCCTTTTCGACGATGTCGCCGTCCTGCAGATGGATGTGCTTGCCCTTCGGAATCAGGTACTCGCGCGTCTCCTCGTTCTTGTCGAGCGGCTCGATCGAGATGCGGCGCTTGTTCTTGTAGTCGCGGCCAAAGCGGATGGTGCCCGCGATTTCCGCGATGATCGCCGCGTCCTTGGGCTTGCGAGCCTCGAACAGTTCCGCAACCCGCGGCAGACCGCCGGTGATGTCGCGGGTCTTCGCGCTTTCGGTGGAAATACGCGCGAGGATGTCGCCACTCTTGACCTTCGCGCCGACGTCGACCGAGAGAATCCCGTCAACCGAAAGCATGTAGCGAGCTTCGCCGCCACGGGCGAGCTTGAGGATTTTCCCATCCTTGCCCTTGATGACGATAGCCGGACGCAGATCCCCTCCGCCTCGCGTCGTGCGCCAATCAATGACCACGCGCTTGGCGATACCGGTGGATTCGTCGAGCGTCTCGGAGATCGACTGTCCTTCGACCAGATCCTCGAACCCGATGATGCCCTCGACTTCGGTCAGCACCGGCCGGGTGTAAGGATCCCATTCGGCGATGCGCTGGCCGCGCTTGAGCATGTCGCCTTCATCGACCCGCATCCGCGCGCCGTATTGAATGCGGTGGGTCGCACGTTCGGTGCCGTCGGCATCGGTGACCGCGACCACCATGTTGCGCACCATCGCAACCAGATGGCCTTCGCTGTTCTTGGCGATCGCCTTGTTCTTGATCGTCACCTTGCCGTCGAAATTCGACTCGATGAACGACTGCTCGTTGATCTGCGCTGCGCCGCCGATGTGGAACGTACGCATCGTGAGCTGGGTGCCGGGTTCGCCGATCGATTGCGCGGCGATGACGCCGACCGCTTCGCCGTGGTTGACCGGCGTGCCGCGGGCGAGGTCGCGGCCATAGCACTTGCCGCAGATGCCGTTAACGAGTTCGCAGGTCAGAGCCGAGCGGATTTTGACTTCCTGGATGCCGGCCTGCTGAAGCGCGTCGACATGGCTTTCTTCCATCAGCGTGCCGCGCTTGACCACGATCTTGTTGGTCAGGGGATCGCGCATATCCTCGCCCGCGGTGCGGCCGAGGATGCGTGACGCCAGCGAGGCAACGACCGTACCGGCATCGATGATGGCGCGCATCTTGATGCCGAGCTTGGTGCCGCAATCGTCGGCCGTGATGATGCAGTCCTGCGCCACGTCGACGAGACGACGCGTCAGGTAACCCGAGTTTGCCGTCTTCAACGCGGTGTCCGCCAGCCCCTTGCGGGCGCCGTGGGTCGAGTTGAAGTATTCGAGCACCGACAGACCTTCCTTGAAGTTGGAAATGATCGGCGTCTCGATGATCTCGCCCGACGGTTTCGCCATCAGGCCGCGCATGCCGGCGAGCTGACGCATCTGGTCCTGCGAACCGCGCGCGCCGGAATTCGACATCATGAAGATCGAGTTGATCTGGGCTTCGCCGCCTTTCGGATTCTTCTTAACGGCGGAGATTTCCGTCATCATGTCTTCGGAGATCTTCTTGGTGCACTTCGACCAGGCGTCCACGACCTTGTTGTATTTTTCGCCGTGAGTGATCAGGCCGTCGTTATATTGCTGCTCGAATTCCTTCGCCAGCGTGCGGGTATCCTCGACGATCTTCCACTTCGACGCCGGCACCACCATGTCGTCCTTGCCGAACGAAATGCCGGCCTTGAACGCGTTGTAGAAGCCGAGCGCCATGATGCGGTCGCAGAAGATCACCGTCTCCTTCTGACCGCAGTGACGGTAGACCTGATCGATGACGCCGGAGATTTCCTTCTTCGTCATCAGCTTGTTGATGACGTCGAACTGCATCTTCGGCGATTTCGGCAACACCTGGCCGAGCATGGCGCGACCAGCCGTGGTTTCATACCAGCGGGTGACCGGCTTGCTGTTCTCGTCGATGCCTTGCCAGCGATATTTGATCTTGGTGTGGAGATGGATGACCTTGGAGTGCAGGGCATGCTCAATCTCGGCCATTTCGCCGTAGAGCTTGCCTTCGCCCGGCAGGCCTTCACGCAACACCGACAGATAGTAAAGCCCGAGCACGATATCCTGCGACGGCACGATGATCGGCTGACCATTGGCCGGATGCAGGATGTTGTTCGTCGACATCATCAGCACGCGCGCTTCGAGCTGCGCTTCCAACGACAGCGGAACGTGCACGGCCATCTGGTCGCCGTCAAAGTCGGCATTGAACGCCGCGCACACCAGCGGATGCAACTGGATCGCCTTGCCTTCGATCAGCACCGGCTCGAACGCCTGGATGCCGAGACGATGCAGCGTCGGGGCGCGGTTCAGCAGCACGGGGTGTTCGCGGATCACCTCATCGAGAATATCCCAGACCTCGGGACGCTCTTTTTCGACGAGCTTCTTCGCTTGCTTCACCGTGGTGGACAGGCCCTTGGCATCGAGCCGCGAATAGATGAACGGCTTGAACAATTCGAGCGCCATCTTCTTCGGCAGGCCGCACTGATGCAGCCGCAATTCGGGACCGACCACGATGACCGAACGACCGGAATAGTCGACGCGCTTGCCGAGCAGGTTCTGACGGAAACGGCCCTGCTTGCCCTTCAACATGTCGGCGAGCGACTTCAGCGGCCGCTTGTTGGCGCCGGTGATAACACGGCCACGCCGGCCGTTGTCGAACAAGGCGTCGACGGCTTCCTGCAGCATCCGCTTTTCGTTGCGGATGATGATATCGGGCGCGCGCAACTCCATCAGCCGCTTCAGGCGGTTGTTGCGGTTGATGACCCGGCGATAGAGATCGTTCAGGTCGGAGGTCGCAAAGCGGCCGCCATCGAGCGGCACCAGCGGACGCAGGTCCGGCGGAATCACCGGCACGACGGTCAAAATCATCCACTCCGGCTTGTTGCCGGAATAGCGGAACGCTTCGACAATCTTCAGCCGCTTGGCGAGCTTCTTGTGCTTGATGTCGGATTCAGTTTCCTGCATCTCAGCGCGCAAGGAGACCTCGAGCTTTTCAAGCTCGAGTCCCTTCAACAGCTCGCGGATGGCTTCCGCGCCGATCATGGCGGTGAAGCTGTCCTGGCCGTATTCGTCCTGCGCCTTCAGGTACTCGTCTTCCGACAGCAACTGACGGTCCTTGAGCGCGGTCAAACCCGGTTCGAGAACGACGTAGTATTCAAAATACAGGATCCGCTCGAGATCCTTCAGCGTCATGTCGAGCAGCAACCCGATGCGGGACGGCAGCGACTTCAAAAACCAGATATGCGCAACCGGTGCGGCCAGTTCGATATGGCCCATGCGCTCGCGCCGAACCCGCGACAGCGTCACTTCGACCGAGCACTTCTCGCAGATGATGCCCTTGTACTTCATGCGCTTGTACTTGCCGCACAAGCACTCGTAGTCCTTGATCGGTCCAAAGATGCGCGCGCAGAACAAGCCGTCGCGCTCGGGCTTGAAGGTGCGGTAGTTGATGGTCTCCGGCTTCTTGATCTCGCCGTAGGACCACGACAGAATCTTCTCCGGAGACGCGATTGAAATCCGGATCTGGTCGAAGACCTGAGCCGGCGTCGTCGGATTGAAAAGATTTATAACTTCTTGATTTATGGTCTTCTCCTCGCGTGCCGATCGTCACCGGCAGCAAATTCGAATTCTTTTTGTAGCTCCGCACCCTGCCCAACGTCCGAGCGAGGCGCGAATGCCCGGCGCCAAGCGCCGGGCATGACGCTTTTTAGTTACTCGGCCGCCTCGGATGCCGCCGTGCCGCCCTGCTTGGAATTATGCAGGTCGACGTTGAGGCCCAGCGAACGCATTTCCTTAACCAGCACGTTGAACGATTCCGGGATACCGGCTTCGAACGTGTCGTCGCCGCGCACGATCGCCTCGTACACTTTGGTACGGCCGGCGACGTCGTCCGACTTCACGGTCAGCATTTCCTGGAGCGTGTACGCCGCGCCGTAAGCCTCGAGCGCCCACACTTCCATTTCGCCGAACCGCTGACCACCGAACTGCGCCTTGCCACCCAGCGGCTGCTGGGTAACGAGCGAGTACGGTCCGATCGAACGCGCGTGGATCTTGTCGTCCACAAGGTGATGCAGCTTGAGCATATAGATGTACCCAACCGTCACCTTGCGGTCGAACTCGTCGCCGGTCCGGCCGTCATAGACGGTCGATTGTCCGGAAGCGTCGAGACCGGCAAGCTTCAGCATCTCTTCGATGTCAGCTTCCTTGGCACCGTCGAACACCGGCGTCGCAATCGGCACGCCGTGACGCAAATTGCCACCGAGCTCCATCAATTCGCTGTCGTTGAGCGATTTGATGGTTTCATCGTCGCCGTAGATCTTCTTCAAGGTTTCCTTCAGCGGCTTGGTATCCTGCTTGGCATTGGCCAGGTAGGCGTCGACCGCCTGCCCGATGCGCCTGCCGAGGCCGGCGCAGGCCCAGCCGAGATGGGTTTCGAGAATCTGACCGACGTTCATCCGGCTCGGCACGCCGAGTGGATTGAGCACGATGTCGGCGTGCGTCCCGTCCTCAAGAAACGGCATGTCCTCGATCGGAACGATCTTGGAGACGACGCCCTTGTTGCCGTGACGGCCCGCCATCTTGTCGCCGGGCTGAATCTTGCGCTTCACCGCGACGAAGACCTTGACCATCTTCATCACGCCGGGCGGCAATTCGTCGCCACGCTGCAGTTTCTCGACCTTGTCGAGGAAGCGCTGTTCAAGGCCCTTCTTCGATTCGTCGTACTGCTTCCGCATGGCCTCGATTTCAGCCATCAGTTTGTCGTTGGGGGACGCAAACATCCACCATTGCGACCGCGGATGCTCGTCGAGCACGGCGCGCGTGATCTTGGTATCCTTCTTGAAGCCCTTCGGACCAGCGATGCCCTGGCGGTTTTCCAGAAGCTCCGCCAGACGGCCGTAGACGTTACGGTCGAGAATCGCCTGCTCGTCGTCGCGGTCCTTGGCAAGACGCTCGATCTCTTCCCGCTCGATCGCCAGGGCACGCTCGTCCTTGTCGACGCCGTGCCGGTTGAACACGCGCACTTCGACGATCGTACCCTGCACGCCCGGAGGCACGCGGAGCGAGGTGTCGCGAACGTCGGAGGCCTTTTCGCCGAAGATGGCGCGCAAGAGCTTTTCTTCGGGCGTCATCGGGCTTTCGCCCTTTGGCGTGATCTTGCCTACCAGAATGTCGCCGGCACGCACTTCCGCGCCGATATAGACGATGCCGGCTTCGTCGAGGTTCTTCAGCGCTTCTTCCGAGACGTTCGGAATGTCGCGGGTGATTTCCTCAGGTCCCAGCTTGGTGTCGCGGGCCATCACTTCGAATTCCTCGATGTGGATCGAGGTGAAGACGTCGTCCTTCACGATCCGCTCGGAGAGCAGGATCGAATCTTCGAAGTTGTAACCATTCCACGGCATGAACGCGACCAGCACGTTGCGACCGAGCGCGAGCTCGCCGAGGTCGGTCGAGGGACCGTCGGCAATGATATCGCCCTTGCGCACGAGGTCGCCGACCTTCACCAGCGGACGCTGGTTGATGCAGGTCGACTGGTTGGAGCGCTGGTACTTCATCAGCCGATAGATATCGACGCCCGACTTGGTCGGATCGAGATCTTCGGTGGCGCGGATAACGACACGCGTGGCGTCGATCTGGTCGATCACGCCGGACCGGCGGGCCGCGATCGCAGCTCCCGAGTCACGCGCGACCACGCCTTCCATGCCGGTGCCGACGAACGGCGCTTCAGCGCGCACCAGCGGCACGGCCTGACGCTGCATGTTCGAGCCCATCAGCGCGCGGTTGGCGTCGTCGTTCTCCAGGAACGGAATCAACGCCGCCGCCACCGAAACCAGCTGCTTCGGCGATACGTCCATATAGTCGACCTTGTCCGGCGTGATCATCAGCACGTCGCCGGAGTGGCGGCAGACCACGAGGTCGTCGGTGAAGCGGCCGCGGCTGTCGAGCGCGACGTTCGCCTGCGCGACGTGATAGCGGCCCTCCTCCATCGCCGAGAGATAGATCACCTCGTCGGTGACGCGTCCATCCTTGACCTTGCGATAGGGGGTTTCGACGAAACCATATTTATTGACGCGCGCGAACGTCGCGAGCGAGTTGATCAGGCCGATATTCGGACCTTCCGGCGTCTCGATCGGGCAGATCCGGCCGTAATGCGTCGGATGCACGTCGCGCACTTCGAAGCCGGCGCGCTCGCGGGTCAGACCGCCGGGGCCGAGCGCCGAAAGACGACGCTTGTGGGTGATTTCCGACAGCGGATTGGTCTGATCCATGAACTGCGACAACTGCGACGAGCCGAAGAACTCGCGCACTGCGGCAGCCGCCGGTTTGGCATTGATCAGATCCTGCGGCATCACGGTGTCAATATCGACACTGGACATCCGCTCCTTGATCGCGCGCTCCATGCGCAAAAGGCCGATGCGATACTGGTTTTCCATCAACTCGCCGACCGAGCGCACGCGCCGGTTGCCGAGGTGATCGATGTCGTCGATCTCGCCCTTGCCGTCGCGCAGATCGACCAGCGTCTTGATGACCGAGAGAATGTCTTCCTTGCGCAGCGTGCGATAGGTATCGGGCGCGTCGAGTTCGAGGCGCATATTCATCTTGACGCGGCCGACCGCGGAAAGATCGTAGCGCTCGGAATCGAAGAACAGCGACTGGAACATGGCTTGCGCCGAGTTCGATGGTCGGCGGCTCGCCGGGGCGCATCACGCGATAGATGTCGAACAGCGCGTCTTCGCGCGTCATGTTCTTGTCGGCATGCAGCGTGTTGCGGATATAGGCTCCGACATTGACATGGTCGATGTCGAGCAGCGTCAGCTCTTTGTAGCCGTGCTCGTTGAGGGCCTTCAGCGACTTCTCGGTGAGTTCCTCGCCGGCTTCGGCATAGATTTCACCGGTCTTCGGATTGACGAGGTCTTCGGCAAGATAGTTGCCGACCAGCTCTTCGTCCGACAGCCGCAGCGCCTTGAGGCCCTTTTCCTGCAACTGACGCGCGGCGCGCACGGTAAGCTTCTTACCGGCTTCGAGCACAACCTTGCCGCTGTCGGCGTCGATCAGGTCGTTGATCGTGCTGTAACCACGGAAACGGGAGGCATCGAACGGAACGCGCCAGCCCTCCTTGGTCCGCTTGTAGGGGATCTTCTTGTAGAACGTGCTCAGGATCGTCTCGCCGTCGAGCCCGAGCGCGAACATCAGCGAGGTCACCGGAATTTTGCGGCGGCGATCGATGCGCGCGTACACAATGTCCTTGGCATCGAACTCGATATCGAGCCAGGAGCCGCGATAGGGAATCACCCGCGCAGCAAACAACAGCTTGCCCGAAGAATGGGTTTTGCCCTTGTCGTGATCGAAGAACACGCCGGGCGAGCGATGCATCTGCGAAACGATGACGCGTTCGGTGCCGTTGACGACGAAGGTGCCGTTCATGGTCATGAGCGGGATGTCGCCCATGTAGACGTCCTGCTCCTTGATGTCCTTCACCGACTTCGCGGCGGTCTCTTCGTCGATGTCGAACACGATGAGCCGCAACGTCACCTTCAAGGGCGCCGCATAGGTCATGCCGCGCTGACGGCACTCATCGACGTCGTATTTCGGCGGTTCGAACTCGTAGCGAACGAACTCCAGCATCGATGTGCCGGAAAAGTCCGAGATCGGAAACACCGATCGGAACACCGCCTGCAAGCCTTCGTCCAGCCGCCCGCCGACAGGCTCATCCACCATCAGGAACTGGTCATAGGACGCCTTCTGAACCTCGATGAGGTTCGGCATCTCTGCGACTTCCTTGATGTGTCCGAAAAACTTGCGAACGCGTTTGCGACCGGTGAACGTCTGCTGCGCCATCGTGGCCTCTCATTTCGTCGCCCGTTAGGGGCGAACCTTCCGAAGCGCGATTGGCATCGCCCCCGGGTTGAATTTCGACACGCCCCAAAACTTCGAAGCCCAATGTCAGGATTTTAATCCTGATTTCGAGCGCCATCCTTTCGGAACGCAAAACGACGCGCGGGGCGCTTGACCACACCCGCCCGTCACAACCAACTTTCACGGACTGAAAAAGCCCGAAATTGCCTGTCTCCCAACGGCCTGCGCAGAAACGCCGCCGTTCCCGCCGCGAACCGTGCTTTCGTGCTGCCGTCCCGATATGGGATGACAATCGTGGATATTCGAGGGGTTAGCCCGCGAATCCCCACACGTTCTTGTGTACAACGTGGCACCAAGGGAACTCTTGGGCCACGTCTTTTTTCGTCTGCCTACCCTTCGTCCACGGCTCGGCTTGATCCGGCCATGGACGTCTGGGTAAAGCGATTCCCGGATTTCGCTCGGCTGCGCCTGGCTTGTCCGGGAATGGAACGGAAACAAGCGTCGCTTACTTCAATTCCACCTTGGCGCCGGCCTTCTCAAGCTGGGCCTTGACCTTTTCGGCCTCGTCCTTGTTCACGCCTTCCTTTACAGGCTTGGGCGCGCCCTCGACGAGGTCCTTGGCTTCCTTGAGACCAAGACCCGTGATGGCACGGACTTCCTTGATGACTTCGATCTTCTTCTCGCCGGCAGCGACGAGCACGACCGTGAACTCGGTCTTTTCTTCGGCCGGCGCTGCGGCGGCAGCGGCCGGACCGGCCACCGCGACAGCAGCAGCAGCAGACACGCCCCACTTCTCTTCGAGAAGCTTCGCGAGCTCGGCGGCTTCGAGCACGGTGAGGCTCGAAAGGTCGTCAACAATCTTCTGTAAGTCAGCCATTGATCTATTTCCTTAAGCGTATCGGTTCGAACCAGGTTTTACGTTGTGCGAAGGGCGTCAGGCCGCTTCGCTCTTTGAGGCATAGGCCTGAACCACGCGCGCAAGCTTGGATGCGGGCGCAGTGGTGAGCTGAGCGATCTTGGTCGCCGGCGCCACAAGGAGGCCGAGGATCTTCGCGCGCAATTCATCGAGCGACGGCAGGGCGGCAAGCGCCCTTACGCCATCGACATTCAGGACGGTTTTACCCATCGACCCGCCGAGAATGACGAACTGCTCGTTCGTCTTGGCGAATTCGATAGCAACCTTCGGTGCCGCCACCGGATCGTTTGAAGTCGCGATCACGGTCGGCCCCTTCAACAGGGAACCGATGGCAACGACATCCGTGCCTTCAAGAGCAATTTTGGCGAGACGGTTCTTCGAGACCTTCACCGACGCACCCGCCTGCTTCATCTGCATGCGCAGCTTCTGCATCTGGGCCACGGTGAGGCCGGAATAATGGGCCACGACAGCAACGCTGGTGGTCTTGAAAAGACCGTTCAGCGCATCAACCGCGTCCTTTTTTGCCGCTCTTTCCACAGCAAGCTCTCTCCGGTTGGCGGCCCGCGCCTCAAAGGCAGGACCGCCGGGTTAAACCCATCGCCCCACCTCAACCTGACCTCGAGACATCTCAGTCTCCGGACACGTCGGGCAGAACGACATTGAAAAGCCTGCCCTCCCGAACCTAACGGCCCGGGGTGTCGAGGTTCGAACCAAATCCGCCGTCCGTCGCGCAAACGCAACGTCAACGAAATCCGGTCTTCACCCGTCTATGCAGGCCATACGATTAAGCCGTTGAAGAAACTAGGTTTCGTCGCGGGCGCCTGCAGTCTTGGACAGGATCGAGGCCATCCGGCGAACCGAAAGACCTCTGCCTACACCCCCTCCAAAGCGACCGGCTCCTTCCTTTCGAGCAATCCATGCGGATGTCTTGAAAGGAATGATCTCCTATCGTATCGGATTTTCGGAATGCGAGCACAGACGTGCCAGCAACAGCCAGCACGCCCGGAAGGAGTTATTTAACGAGTCTTGATCGGCTTGCCAAGAGTTAATTCGCGTCAATTTCGCAATCTGCCATTATCTCCAGAATTCGCGGTCCCCAATCGCCGCCTCAGGCGACAGGAACCGCATGCGGCAACGGTGTCCCCGCGAAATAGGCGTCGAGGTTGGCGATCACGCAGTCCTGCATCGCGATATGCGACTCAATCGTGTGACTACCGATGTGCGGGGTCAGCACGACATTCGGAAAGGCGGTCAGCGCATCCGGTGCGTGGGGCTCTTCCTCGAACACGTCGAGACCGGCGCCGGCGATGGTTTTGTCGGTGAGTGCCGCCACCAGCGCCGGCTGATCGATGACAGAGCCACGCGCGATGTTAACGACATAACCGTCCTTGCCGAGCTTTTGCAGAATGCCGGCATCGACCGCGTGGTGAGTATCAGCGCCGGCGCGCACTGCGACCATCAGGACGCCGCACCATTCCGCCAACGCCTCAAGGCTTGGCAGATAGCGATAAGGCACGTCATGCTGGCTGCGACTGAAATAGCCGACTTCGGCCTCGAATGCGACGGCGCGACTGGCAATCTTGCGGCCGATCTCGCCCATGCCGTAGACGCCGATGCGGCGACCGGGATTGCCGGGTTGCGCACTCATCAGCGGCGAAGGTTTTGCCGAGGACCAGCTTCCGCTTCGGACATAGTCGTCCGCCGGCAGCACGCGCCGCGTCACAGCGAGCATCAGCGTCATCGCCAGATCGGCAACCGCGGACGCATTCGCCGCCGGACTGTGGCCGACCGCGATGCCGCGCTCCGCCGCGGCAGCAAGATCGACGCCGTCATAACCGGTACCGTAACAAACAATGGCGCGGAGCGAGGGCAACGTATCCATCACCGCCGCGCCCAGCGGCGTTCCACCAGCCGTGATCATCGCGCTGACGCCCGAGAGCTCTCCTGTGGTGAAAACTTCAGCCGGAGGTTTTCCGGCCGCATCCATCAGATCGTAACGCTGCCCGATGCGCACCATCATCGCCTTGGGAAAGCGGGAATAGATCAAGACTTTGAACGCCATGGATCGACTTCCTGATGTCAAAAAGAAGGGCGGAATCGGTTGCCCAATTCCGCCCTTGATACCCTTGAACAGTCTCGCGAGGCTAACCGAGCACGCTTCCCGGTTCGACCTTCACGCCGGGCCCCATGGTGGAGGAAACCGCCACGCGCTGGATGTAGGTGCCCTTCGAGCCGGTCGGCTTCGCCTTGGCGACCGCATCGGCGAGCGCCTTGACGTTTTGCACGAGCTTCTCTTCCGAGAACGACGCCTTGCCGATACCGGCCTGCACGATGCCCGCTTTTTCGACGCGGAACTCGACCGAGCCGCCCTTGGCGCCCTTCACGGCGTTGGCGATGTCCATGGTGACGGTGCCGATCTTCGGGTTCGGCATCATGCCGCGCGGGCCCAACACCTTACCGAGCCGACCGACCAGCGGCATCATGTCCGGGGTCGCGATACAACGGTCGAAATCGATCTGACCGCCCTGTACTTTCTCGACCAGGTCCTCGGCGCCCACCACGTCGGCGCCTGCCGCTTTGGCTTCTTCCGCCTTGGCGCCACGCGCAAACACGCCGACGCGCAAGGTGCGGCCGGTGCCGTTCGGCAACGTCACCACACCGCGCACCATCTGGTCCGCATGACGCGGATCGACGCCGAGATTCATCGCAATCTCGATGGTCTCGTCGAACTTCGACGTGGCGCGTTCCTTGACCATCTTGATGGCGTCCGCGAGCGGATAGAGCTTCTCGCGATCGACACCCTCGCGGGCCTTCTTCAAACGTTTTCCGATTGCCATGACCCGTTACCCCGCAACTTCAAGACCCATCGAACGGGCAGAGCCCTCGACCATTTTCATGGCCGATTCGATGGTGTCGCAATTCAAGTCCTTCATCTTCCTTTCGGCGATCTCGCGCACCTGCGTGCGTGTCACCGTGCCGGCCTTGTCGCGGCCCGGAGCTTTCGATCCGGACTGGATTTTGGCGGCCTGCTTGAGAAAGAAAGACATCGGGGGCGTCTTCATCTCGAAGGTGAACGAACGATCGGCGTAGATCGTGATCACCACCGGTATCGGGGTATTCTTCTCTTCCTTCTGCGTCTGCGCGTTGAACGCCTTGCAGAATTCCATGATGTTGAGACCGCGCTGACCAAGCGCGGGTCCGATCGGGGGCGAAGGATTCGCCGCACCGGCCGGCACCTGCAATTTCAGGTATCCGGTCACTTTCTTTGCCATTTGTCACTCCTGTTGTGCCGACCGAAATCGGCTGTTTCAGGTTTCGTGGTTCGGATGGAAGCGGTTGGCCACCGCCTCCTCCTCCCACGGCCTCTTACACGAAGACGCGCTTCGCGCTTTTGTAACGCGAAGACGAGCTTCGCGCCTCTTCCGATCAGACCTTCTCGACCTGACCGAATTCCAGTTCGACCGGCGTGGCGCGCCCGAAGATCGACACCGCGACCTTCACGCGTGAACGCGCCTCGTCGATTTCCTCGACCACACCGGAGAACGACGCGAACGGCCCATCGGCCACGCGCACATTCTCGCCAATCTCGAACGAGACCGACGCTTTCGGGCGTTCCACGCCTTCCTGCACCTGGTGCAGGATCCGCATGGCTTCGGCTTCCGAAATCGGCATCGGCTTGTTTTCCGCGCCGAGGAAGCCCGTGACCTTCGGGGTATTCTTGATCAAATGGAAGGCTTCGTCGGTCAGCTTCATCTTGACCAGGACATAGCCAGGGAAAAACTTGCGCTCGGCATCGATTTTGCGACCGCGACGGACTTCGGTGACTTTTTCAGTCGGCACCAGAACCTGCTCGAACAATTCTTCAAGCCCGCGCTGCTTCGATTGCTCGCGAATAGACTCTGCAACTTTCTTTTCGAAGTTCGAATAGGCGTGGACGATATACCAGCGCTTGTCCATCATTTGAGTTCCGGCGCTTGCCATCAGTGGATGCCGAGCAAAAAGGTGACGAGATAGCGGATGATCTGATCCGCGGCGAAAAAGAAGATCGAGGCCACAGCCACCATCACAAAGACCATGATGGTGGTGATCGTCGTCTCGCGGCGTGTCGGCCAGGTGACCTTGGCGGTCTCCGAGCGCACTTCCTGCATGAATTTGAACGGGCTGAAAGCCATCGTTGATAATCCGCATCCGTCGTAAGACGTTTTGGGTTTTAAGGAATCCAAACAGCCCTCTAGCGCCCAGCCCTCTTCTGAAGGATGAGCCGGCAAGCGAGCTCGATTGTTCGGGATTTGTAAAGCCGCGCCGGATATCCGTCAAAGCGGGCCGGCAGCAGGTGGCAAATCTGTACTGCGGGCGGGGCTAAAGGTCAAGGTGCCGGGAACTCCAGACCGGGCATCCGTTCGACCGCACCGAAGCTGGATCGGTCAAAATCAAGGACTCAACGGGTCAAGCGGTGGGCTCAAAACCAGCCGATTTCTTCCGGGCATTAACTCGGGCAAAGCGCCCCGTCACGGTCGCGACCAACTCCCGGAGCATACTCAGTCTTCCCCGAAAACCCGAAATCTTGGTGGGAGGCTTTTCGCCGCTTGGGTACGACCGCCTGACCGGGATTTCCACGACCTTGTACCCAAGTTGCCCGGCGCGAACCGTCAAATAGAACAATAATTCGTATCGGCCGAGGTCTTCCGGATCGCGAAGCCGCGGTGCGCCAAAGACGCAGGCTCCAGCGCCAAACAGAGCCGGCAGACGGATGATGCGCGTCTTCCGAAAGCGATTGGCCGCCCAACGCTCCAGCTCAAATCGGTGTTTGCCATAGGGTGGTTGCGAGATGCATCGATGACATCGGTTTCGTCCAACGATGCACTCGGGTCTCGGTAGACATCGATCGTCGGGATCAGGATGAGTTCCTTGATCTGGGTGGCGTCGAGCACATCGCGGATGCTGGCAATAGCGTTGCGGTCGTTTTCAGGTTCCGCGTTCGCGAGCCATCCGTCACAACCTATATTTCTGGGCGTCTGATGGGACCATTCCCTTCATGCCAGAGTGGAACGCAGCCATAAACCAATACACTGCGTGCGCGGCCCGGGGTTTCGGACGCGGCGATACATAACCTTCAGAACGAATCACTAACAATCCACACCATTTTACCGAGCAGGAAACACCCGTGTTTCTACGGACGGATTAGGGTGACGTTTAACTATTGATGACATGCTCGAACCGGTAGCTTGCGCTCTACACAACCCTTGCGTGCATATTGGAAAAATGCCTACTTTTGATGCAGAAATGAAACCTCACGAACCGGAGAACAGGTCAATCATGCGTTTCCAAGCTTGGCCAACTGCGTACATCGTAGCAGCAGCGATCATGACAGCAACCGTATGCCCCTCCGCTGCCGCCACCGCCGAGCAAGCCAAGGCCTTTTCCGAGCGCGCCGCTGCCCACATCGAGCAGGTCGGAGACGAAACGGCATTCGCCGATTTCACGCGAAAGGACGGCGGCTTCGTCGACGGCGAACTTTACGTCTTCTGCTACGACCAAAAAGGCGTCAACAAGGCCCATGGCGGCAACGCATCTTTTGTCGGCCGCAACCTTCTCCACATCAAGGATCCAGACGGCGCGGAGCCAAACGCAATGATCGTCAACATGGGCTTCGATCAGGGCCGTGGATGGGTGGAATTCAAGTGGCCGAACCCAGTGACGAAGAGGATCGAAAACAAGCAGGCCTATGTAATCCGTACCCACGATGTCGCTTGTGGCGTCGGATACTACAAGGGATAGGCCGCATATGGGCCCCCGGGAGCAGGTCCGCATGAGTATCGTCACACGGATCTTCGTGTTGATAGCTCTCACGTTGCTGCCGGTGGCGGGCGGCGTACTGTTTACTGGCCTGCAGTTACGCCAGCAACGGCTCGCGGAACTGCGCAGCGACACGGTGGAGCTTGCCCGCATTGCAGAACTCGACATGGTTCGCATTCTCGAGGGAGCACACCAGCTTCTGGCGACCCTTGCGAAATTGCCATTGGATCAAGGCTGGGACGCGCGCGCTTGCTCTGTCATGACGGCAACCGCGAACGGCGATTTCGAATACGATCACATCACCGCGGTCGACCGCAACGGAATCCGTCAGTGCAGCAGCACCGTCTCCATCCGCAGCGGTACCATCATCCCTGATCGCGATCTTTTCGATCGGATCGTGGCGACTGCGGGTTTTTCCATGGGATCATACGGGGTGGGCCTGATTTCAGGCAACGATGTAATCCGTGTCGGCTACCCCGTCGTCGACGACAGCGGCGCCGTGATTGGCGCCGTCTACGCAGGAATTAACTTGGCCTGGTTGAATACCGCGATCGACCAATGGCGGCTTGGCGAGAAAACTGTAATCTATATTACGGATCGTAAAGGTATCCAGATTGCGCGCCATCCGGACTCGCGCGGCGTCGGTCAAGCAATACCCGACAACCTCAAACCGTTTTTGTCCAACACCGAGGCTGGGACTGCCGAGGTGACGGAAGCCGGTGGCCTCGTCAGCCTCTACGGATATGTTCCAGTCAGAGCCGGACCATCGAGCGGCCTCGCCGTGTTCGTTGGCCGCGATCAGCAACAAATCATCTCCGATATCAATCGATCGATATGGCTCAATGTCGCGGTGGTTCTAATTGGGCTTATGCTCTCCGGTATTTTCGCCCTGATATATGTCCGCCAGTTCCTGGCACGACCATTTCAGAACCTGCTGACCGTCGCGGCCCGCTGGCGCAGTGGCGACTGGTCGATTCGCGCCGGGGCCGCAAGCGGGATTCCGGAGTTTGACCGCCTAGCGTTGGCCTTCGACGCGATGGCCGCCGAAGTTTCTTCCCGTGAGCTCAAGATCTCCTGGTTGGCCCGTTACGATATCCTGACGGGGCTCGCCAACCGGGGCGTATTCACCCAAGCGCTACAGCACGAAATTGCCCGCGCGCACCGCGATGGCACCAACTTCGCCGTGCTTTATCTCGATCTCGATCATTTCAAGGATGTCAATGATACGCTTGGTCATCCGATCGGCGACCAGTTGCTGCAATCGGTGGCCGAACGGCTGCGCGCAAGCGTGAGGGAGACGGACACCGTGTCGCGGTTTGGCGGCGATGAGTTTGCCTTGATCGCAGCCGACCTCCGGGAGCCTGCGGACGCCGCAACCCTGGCCCTTAAGGTGCTGACAGCGATTAGCGAGCCAGTCTCAATCCAGGACATTGAGGTTCGCAGCGGCGCCAGCGTCGGCATCGCGGTGTATGGGCCGGAATCGGCAACCACCGAAGCTCTGTTGTCGCACGCCGACATCGCCCTGTACCGGGCCAAATCGGAAGGACGGGGGACCTACCGGTTTTTCACCGATGCGATGGATGCCGAAGTTCGGACGGAGTTCATGCTCGGTGCCGAGCTTCGAGATGCTATTGCCTCCGACCAGCTCTATCTCGTGTACCAACCGCAGGTCGATATTTACACCAGTCGGATCATCGGCGTCGAAGCGTTGCTTCGCTGGCTGCATCCAACCCGCGGCATCGTCTCACCCGGCGTATTCATTCCCATCGCGGAGAAGAGCGGATTGATTGTCGCCCTCGGGCGCTGGGTAATGAAAGAGGCCTGCCGACAAATGAAGGAATGGCTGGATGCCGGGGTCGCACCACCGCTGATCGCGGTGAACCTCTCCGCCCTGCAGTTCAAAACGCCGCGGGAATTGGAGAAGGACATCGATGCGATCCTGGCGGAAACAGGTGTGCCGCCGCACAAGGTAGAGCTTGAGCTCACCGAAAGCGTGCTCATGGACGCGTCGCGCGAGCATAGCGATGTTCTGCTGCGGCTCCGCGAAGCCGGCTTCCGGATCGCCATCGACGATTTCGGCACCGGATATTCATCGCTCGATTATCTCCGTCGTTTTCCAGTGGACCGCATTAAAATCGCACAACAATTCATGCTTGATCCGACCGAAGGGTCCGGCGACGCGATTGTAAGGGCGGCAATCGCGCTGGCGCACGAACTCAAGCTCGACGTTATCGTGGAAGGCGTAGAAACCGCCAGGCAGCTGCAGCGGGTCAAATCCTGCGGTGGCAGTGAAGTGCAAGGTTATTATTTCTCGAAACCGGTTCGGGCCGGAACCATGACGGTGCTCCTCAAGAAGGACCTCGTCCCTCAGGTCCGCGAGGCCGTCGTCCTCGAGGCCGCCGCCGGCTAGCAGCCCTCAACGCCACTGGGGGCCAAACGCTTGGGTTACGGACGCTTGAGTCACAAGCGACTCAATTACAGGAGTTTGAACTACAGATGCTTGATTAGCTGGCAGGAGTGGCAGGGCTCGAACCTGCGACCCCCGGTTTTGGAGACCGGTGCTCTACCAATTGAGCTACACTCCTACAGAGACCCGCGTCGCCGCCGATCCGCGCCGTTTCAAGCATATAGGGCGCCCCAAATGCAAGGGCGAAGCGGTCCGCCACCGCACCTGATCGGGGGGCGCCGCAACCTTGCACAACAAGCACACCTCGGCGCGGCTCCAAACCGGCCGTAGCCCGCCGGACCACCCTGTTCAATCCCGGGGTTCTGCGCCAGACTTGACCGCCGTCCGCCCGATGGCTCGGCCCGAGCGGGCCGATCGACAAGAACAATCGGGAGAAACCATGACCGCGCAAACCGCCGCAAAGCCAACCAGCGCCCCGCAGACCCCGCCCCTCCCCGTGGCCAAGCCGGAATCGCTGGGGCTTTCGGCGATTCGTTTGCAGCGGATGTCGGATGCCTTCAAGCGCGACATCGACAAGGGAACCATCCCGGGCGTGACGATGATGGTGGCGCGGCGCGGTCAGATCGGCTGGTTCGAGGCCCTGGGCAGGCAAAATCCCGCACACGCCATGCCGATGGCCCAGAACGCCATCTTCCGCATCTTCTCGATGACCAAGCCGATCGTCTCCGTCGGCATCATGATGCTGCTCGAAGAAGGCCATTTCCTGCTCCATGATCCCGTTTCGAAATACATTCCGGAATTCTCGAACCAGAAGGTCGGTGTCGAGAACAACGGCAAGCTCGATCTCGTCCCGCTAACGCGACCGATCACGATTCAGGACCTGCTGCGGCACACCTCGGGCATCACCTACGACCATACCGGCAACGGTCTGGTGCAGCAGATGTACCAGCAATCGCGGCTCCGCAGCCGCGACATCAGCAACGCCGAACACGCGGCAACAGTCGCAAGCCTGCCGTTGATGTGCCAGCCGGGCGTGGAGTGGAATTACAGCCGCTCCACCGACATCCTCGGCCGTGTCATCGAAGTGGTTTCGGACCAAACGCTCGGCGCGTTCCTGACCGAACGCATTCTCGCGCCGTTGCAGATGGCCGAGACCGACTTTCACACCGGGCCTGAAAATGCTGATCGGCTCGCCGAGGCCTTCCCGATCGACCCATGGACCGGCGAGAAAGTCCAGCTCTTCGACATGCTGGAAAAGCCGGTCATGGAATCCGGCGGCGGCGGCCTGGTCTCGACCACGATGGATTATGCCCGCTTCTGCCAGATGCTGCTCAACGGCGGCACGCTCGACGGCAATCGCATCATCGGCCGCAAGACGTTGCAACTGATGGCGTCGGACCATCTCGGCCCCGACGTCAAGATCGAGGGCCAACTGATGTCGCCGGGTCACGGTTTTGGTCTTGGATTCGCGGTGCGAACCCACGAAGGCATGGCGCCGTTCGCCGGCTCGGTCGGCCAGTTCTTCTGGAGCGGGGTCGCCGGAACCTTCTTCTGGATCGATCCGAAGGAAGAGCTGTTTGCCGTCTTCATGTCGCAGGGCCCCGGCCAGCGCGAATATTTCCGCTCGCTGGTGCGAAGCCTGGTTTATGCGGCGGTGGAGTGAGACGACGCTCAACTGATGGTCGCGCCGCCGTCGATGACGATCGTCTGCCCGGTCATGAAGGTGCCGGCGGCGGAGCCAAGGAATACCGCGGCGCCGGCGATTTCATCGGGCTCGCCGATCCGCAACAGCGGCGTGCGCGCGGTAGAGGCCTTCAGCGTCTCCGGATTGTCCCACAACGCCTTGGCGAAATCGGTTTTGATCAGCCCCGGCGCGATGCAATTCACGCGAATGTTGTGCTTGCCGTATTCGCAAGCCAGGTTCCGCGCGAGCTGCATGTCGGCGGCCTTCGAAATCGCATAGGCGCCGAGCACGGTCGAACCCTTGAGGCCGCCGATCGACGAGATGATGGTGATCGAACCGTCCTTGCGTTCGATCATCTGCGGCACCACGAGGCTGATCAGCCAATGATTGGCGACGATGTTGTTGTCCAGGATCTTGCGGAACTGATCGTCGGAAATGCCGGCCTGCGGTCCGTAATAGGGATTGGACGCAGCATTGCAAACCAGCGTGTCGATCTTGCCGAACACCCGGGTGGTTTCTTCAACCAGATGTTTCAAATCGTCCTTGGTCGAAATATTTGCCGCCACCGCGAGCGCGACTTGCTTGCCGGCTTTGTCGTTGATCGCGTTCGCCACCTCGTCGCAAACCTGCTGCTTGCGCGATGAGATCACGACCTTGGCGCCGTGCTCGGCCATCCGTTCGGCGATGGCGCGGCCGATGCCGCGCGACGAACCAGTGACGACCGCGACTTTCCCCGACATGTCGAACAAGGTCATGCGCTTCTCCCAAACATTGCTCCGGCGGCGGATGCGCCGGTTGTCATTTCAACTTCGAGCTTAAGCAGCGTTCGCGCGTCGGCAACCGCAGCGCAACTTCACGCGAGCTTGCTGGCGGTGGCGATTTCCGGGCCCGCCGGCTGATGCATCGCGGCATGCGAGGCATCCGCGATCCACGGCTGCTGGTTGACCATCGGAATTCGCCAGCCGCTGTGGCCGACGCTTGAAAGATGATCGAGCCGCGTCACCGAGCAATTGTCGATGGTGAAGGCAAGGCCCCGCCCCGGCTGATCGCCGAGCGCAAGCCCGATCGCCGCCTTGATCGTCCCCCCATGGGCCACCGCAATCACATCCTTGCCGGCGTGTTCGGCGTTGATCCGATCAATCGCACCTCGAACGCGGTTGTAGAGGTCCATAAAGCTCTCGCCGCCCGGCGCCGGGTCGTCGATCGGCGCGAACCAGTAGCTGCCGACGTCGACCGGCCGGCTCGCGAAGAACGCCGCGCGGTTCAACCCTTGCCATTCGCCGAGATGTTGCTCGGCAAACGAGGATTCGTGCTGCAAGTTTTCCGGTTTGGGAAACCCGCTGGCCCATATCGCGTCAGCGGTTTGATGCGTCCGCTTCAGGTTGCTCGCGTACCAGACAGCGCTCCGCGGCAGAATTTTTCCGACCGCTTCGAACACCACGCGATCGCTGGTATCGCAGCCGATATCCTCCTGCCCATAAATGCAGCCGCCGTCCTCTCGAACCGGCGCGTGACGCACCCACCACCACCGCGTTGCGACCACGCCGGAGGGCAGCGAATGTTGCGCGACGAATGGTTTGGCTGGATTGGACATCGCGAGAACCCTTCAATAATGTCTGTTGTCGCTGTACTTCAGCGCCTTGCCTGTCTCAAGTGTCATCTCAATTCCTCGTGACGGCGAACGCCAAAAATAAAATAGGGAGAACCTCATGGGCCGCCTCGAAGGCAAATCCGTCATCATCACCGGGGCTGGCAGCGGCATCGGACGCGCCGCCTCGCTGCTGTTCAGCAAAGAAGGCGCCAAGCTGATCGCGGTCGACCGCACCGAGGCCGTCAAGGAAACGGTCGAGCAGGTTCGCAAGGCCGGCGGCATCGCGGAAGCCGTGATCGCCGATGCCGGTTCGGAAAAAGACGTGATCGCCTTCATCGACAGCGCGGTCGCTGCGTACGGACGGCTGGATGCGATCTGGGCCAACGCCGGCATCAGCGGCGGACTGGTGCCACTCGCCGAGCAGACCGTCGAACATTGGCAAGAAATCCTCCGCATCAATTTGATCGGGACTTTCTTGGCGATCAAATACGCCATGCCGCACATGATCAAGCAGCAATCCGGCTCGATCGTCTGCACCGCGTCGGTGGCGGGTTTGAAATCGGGCGCCAGCGGTCACCCCTATGCCGCGAGCAAGGCCGGCGTCATCAGCCTGGTGCAGACCACGGCCTATTCGCTGTCGGGCACCGGCGTGCGGATCAACGCCGTGTGTCCCGGCCTGATCGAGACCGGCATGACCAAGCCGATCTTCGACAACGCCAGAGAGCGCGGCACCGAAGGCAAGATCGGTCAGCTCAACCCGCTCAAGCGCGCCGGCCAGCCGCACGAACTGGCGGCGACGGGATTGTTTCTCGCCAGCGACGAGGCGTCCTACGTCAACGGCCAGGCGATCCCGGTCGATGGCGGGCTGACCGCCTCGATGCCGTATGCGGGGAAGCCGATTTAGGCTGCTCACGCGCTCAGCGTCGAAGCGCTCCCTCTCCCCGCTTGCGGGGAGAGGGTTAGGGTGAGGGGGACTCTCCACAGAAAAGAGCTTGCGGAGAGTCCCCCTCACCCGGATCGCGCTCACGCGCGATCCGACCTCTCCCCGCAAGCGGGGCGAGGTGATCCGTTTCGCGGAATCTTTGCGCAAATATTCCCAATCCAATTTTCAAACAACCTGGACACACGCCCGCATTCTCGCGACGCAACGCGCCCGAGGTTTGTGCCAACTGCCCTCGAAAATAGAGGGCGTGGGGAATGCCGGGTGCCCACCGCACCCGCAGCCTCGTGCGCAAAGGGTGGTGGAGCACACGAGTGTCGTCGCCGAAGGTAGCGCCGGAACACCCGGCATTCCCGCACGCGAGTGGTTTTAACGGCTTATTTCGTGCTCTCCCCGGCGACGAATTCATCTTGTCACCGTCATCGGCGGATTAAAGGTTTTGCCGAACCCGGTCGGGCCGGCATTGCCTCCGCCAACTTGACACCAGCAACGGGTGCCAGGACCACACGGCTTTGCCGTCCGCAACAACATCGTTCGTCTGCGTGCCGTGTGAATCGCTCACGGGCCAAAGCCCGCCCTGCGATCCCCGTCACACGCCGACGCTGCCGCGTCCACCGCATCCCGCACCCAACGTCCGTGACGATCGCGATACGCCCCTCTTGCGGGTGCGGGATGGCGCGAGCTTCTAAAGGTGTTTCTACCAGACGGTAAAGCAGGAAATTTTTCGCAAGAGGACTGGACAGCCAAATCACCGAACAGCCCGTCGGGCAAATCATGCCGTGCGCCGTAGCTCGTTGAGCTAGGCACGAGGAGCCCGCCGATGCGCAACATGGGCACGAAGAATATCGGACCGAAAGTGTCCGCCTTTAACATATAGGGGGCATACACCAAGAGAGTGAGGTCCGCTTTGTGCCATCTTCGGACATCACGGCTGAAATCCCTTTGAATGCCTGAGGGGGATAGTTGTGGCTAAGGACAAATCGTTTTTGAATCCGGAGTTATCTTTGCGCCCAAGTGTCGAGATCGTATGCGCAGCGAAGGGCGAAAGAGCGGGTGCGAGTGTTTATCGCAGTACCGGCATGGCCTGCTTCCGCGGGTGACGCCGACGTACCGCTGGACTCAGCGGCTCAAGTCAGCTTCCATTCCTCAGCGCTGGCGCCGGCGAGCGCCCGGACCCGCGCCTCGTCGGCGGCAAGTTCCTTGGCCGATCCCGAATAGACGACGATCCCGTCGTCCAGCACATAGGCGTCGTCGGCGATTTCCAGGCTCATCCGCGCATTCTGTTCGACCAGGAGGACCGAAATACCCTCGGTCTTCATCTGCTGTACGATGCGAAATACTTCACGGACGATAAGCGGTGCCAAGCCTTGCGAAGGTTCGTCGAGAATCAACAGCCTCGGATTCAAGAGTAGCGCGCGGGCGATCGACAGCATCTCCTGTTCGCCGCCGGAAAGCTGACGTCCGCGATTGAGCTTGCGCTCCTCAAGGCGGGGAAACAGCTGGTAGATTCGCGCGATGGTCCAGGGGCCACCGCGTTCCAGCGGAACCTTAAGATTCTCTTCGACGCTGAGATTGGCGAAGATACGCCGGCCTTCCGGCACATAGCCCACCCCCTGGGCCGCGATGCGAAAGGTCGGCCAACGCGTGGTATCCTGGCCAAAGACCGTGATCTTGCCTTCGCGCGCGGGCGTCAGCCCCATCAGGCTGCGTAGCGTGGTGGTTTTGCCCGCGCCGTTGCGTCCGAGCAGTGCGGTGATCTTGCCCTCGGCGACACTGATGCTGACGCCATGCAGGATGTGGCTCTTGCCGTAGTAGGTGTGAAGGCCTTCGGCTGTCAGGGCTGGGGTCATGCGGCGTTACCCAGATAGGCGGCCTGAACGGTCTCGTTGGCGGCGATTTCCTGCGGTGTGCCCTGCGCCAGCATTCGTCCCTGATCGAGCACGCAGATTCGGTCGGCAAGATGAAACACCACGCGCATGTCGTGTTCGATCAGCACGATGGTGTAGTTGCTTTCGCGGTGCAGCCGACGGATCAACTGGGTGATCTGGAACGTTTCCTGATCGCCCATCCCCGCGGTCGGCTCGTCGAGCAGCAACAGATGCGGCTTTAAGGCCAACGCCATCGCGATCTCGGCGGCGCGCTGGTCGCCGTGGGCCAACTCGCCGACCAGCCTGTCGGCCTTGCCTTCCAGCGACACCAGCTTGAGGGTCTCTTCGACGACGGCGTGAAGCTTCGCAGCATCCGAACGGCCGATCCAGGGCCGCAAGCGATATCCGCCGGCGACTTCCGCTGATATGCGGACGTTTTCGAACACGGTGAGTTCTGGGAAGATTTCAGTGATCTGGAAAGTCCGCGCCATGCCGCGGGTGACGCGCTCATGCGTGGAAAGCCGCGTGATGTCGCGGCCGTCGAAGACGATGTTGCCGGAGGTCGGCGGAAAGAATCCGCTGATCAGGTTGAAGAAGGTGGTCTTGCCGGCGCCGTTCGGTCCGATGATCGCGCACATTTCACCCTTCGCAACGTTAAGTGAAACGTCGCGCACCGCCACCAGATTGCCGAACCGCTTGGTGACATTGTTGATTTCGAGAACGTTCATGCCTTGCTCCGCTGCAGGAAGCCCAGCAGTCCGCGCGGGAAGAACAGCACCACCAGAACGAAAAGCAGACCTACGAACGACATCCAGTTGACGGTGATGCTCGACAGGTAATCCTGCAAAACCACAAACACGGCGGCGCCGAGCAGCGGACCCCAGAAGCTGCGCATCCCGCCCATCACGGCCATCATGACGAAATCGCCGGACTGGCTGTAATGAAGTCCCCTTGGATCGGCGAAGTTGTTGACGAGCGCATAGAGCGCGCCGGCAAATCCCATGAAGAAACAGGACAGCGTAAACGCGATCCAGATATGCCGCTCGACGGGAATGCCGAGGAAGCGGGCGCGGCGCTCGTTCTCGCGGATCGCGATCATGGTGCGGCCGAACGGCGAGCGCAGAATGAATGCCATGGCGCCGGCCACCAGCGCAAAGCAGAACAACACAAAGTAATAGAAGTTGTTGGCGCTGGAGAGAATGTCGAGCTTGAACAGGCCGAAATCGATCGGCTGACGTGAGAATCCGCGCAAACCGTCGTCGCCGCCGGTCAGCGAGCTCCACTGAAAGGCTATGTAATAAAACACCTGTCCAAACGCGATCGTGACCATGGCGAAATAGACGCCGCGCCGGCGTACGATCAGCGTGCCGAGGATGGCGCCGCAAAGACCGCCCAGCAGCATTCCGAGAACAAGCGCAAGCGGCGTGCTGGCCGCCAGGAATTTCAGCGTCAACCCTGCGCCATAGGCGCCGAGGCCGAAATAGGCGGCATGGCCGAACGACAGCACACCGGTAAATCCCAGCAGGAAATTCACCGACATCGCCGCCAGCCCGAGCACCAGCACGCGGGTCGCGAGCGCGGTATAGCCGCCCAGCGGTACCATCCAATAGGGGGCGAGCAGCAACGCCGCCCAGATCGCCGCCAGGACGACCAGCTTGCGGATTTGTTCGGCGCTCAACTCATCATTCCTTCTTCGCCGAACAATCCGCGCGGGCGCAACAACAGCACCACCGCCATCATGACGTAGATCACGGCCTCGCTGGCGGCCGGGAGAAACACCGCCGTCAACCCCGACGCCACCCCGATCAGCAGGCCACCGACCAGCGTACCCGGCAGGCTGCCGATGCCGCCGACGATGATGGCGATAAAACTCGGCATCAGAAGCCCCGTGCCCATCGTTGGTTCAAGCCCGAGCTGCCCGGCGGCGAGAACGCCGCTGAGACCCGCCAGATAGATGCCGACGGCAAAATTGAGCGAGCGCAGCATCTGCACGTTGATGCCGAGTGCGGCGACGGTCTCGAGATCGAGCGTGCCGGCACGGATACGAATGCCGAGACGGGTGTAGCGCAACAGCAGGAACAGGAGCGCCACCGCGATCATCACCACGGCCACCATGAACAGGCGATAGCCGGTGATGAAGAACAGTTCATTGCTCAGCGGCTGCGCCAGAAAGGTGGGGATGGTGACCGGCTTGCCCTGCGGGCCCCAGATGAAGCGGGTGCCATCCTCGATGATGAACGCCAGGCCGAAGGTCAAGAGCAGGCTGTAGAGCGGATCACGCCCGTACAGCGGCCGGATCAGCACGCGCTCGACCGCAAGTCCGATGACGGCCGTCAGCGGCGGCGCCAGCAGCAACGCGCCCCAGAACCCGATATAGGGCGTGATCGTATAGGCGATGTAGCCGCCGATGACGAGAAATCCGCCATGGGCGAAATTGATGACGTTGCTCAAATTGAGAATGAGCGAAAGGCCGAGCGCCATCAGCACATAGAAGGCGCCGATGATGAGCCCGTTGGTGACGTTAAACAGGAGCAGTTGCGTCATAATTCACCGGAGCAAAACCCATGCAGCTGACCCGAGAGATGTGAGCTTCCGGATCTTAAGGAAAAGAAGGCTTGATGCTATGCCGGCCACTGGATGGTGCAGCCGGTCTCGCTGACCGCCGGAGCCGTTTTGTCGCCAGGGACGACTTCGTCGACGCGATAGAGATCTTCCGGGTCGTCCTTGCCCTTCGACTGGGCCTCGCCGACGAAGGCCGATGTCATCAGCTGATGATCTCCCTTGCGGTAGTAAACCTTGTTCGGCTGCAGCTTGATATCATCGGGCAGCTCGAAATTCTCCAGCGCGGCTGCGAGCTTGACCGCGTCGGTGGTTTTCTGCTGGTTCGCGACCAGCGCAAAGCTCATCGCCGAAACATAGCCGAACCAGTGACGCGCGGTCGGTACGTTACCATTGTTGACCTTACGAATATCGGCGACGAATTTTTCGACGCCGGGAACGCCGGGCTGCTTCCAGTACCATTCGAACATCCAGATGCCGATACGCGCTTCCGGCGGCAGGCCGGCAAGCAATTCGAGCTCCTGCTGGGTTCCTGCCACGTGGATCTGCTTGTTGAGGCCGAACTGCACGATCTGCTTGAGGCAGTTGATCATGTCGGAGCCCTGCACCAGGAGGAGCAGCACGTCCGGATTGGCGGCACGCGCCTTGATCAGGTAGGCGGAGAAATCAGTCGTGCCGAGCGGTGTCAGCTCGTTGCCGGTCACGGTGCCGCCGAGTTTCTTCAGATTGTCGGTGCAGGCGCTATAAAGCGTGTGGCCGAAGGCGTAGTCCGGCGTGATGAAGTGCCACTTCTTGCCGTACTTGGTGAAGAGCAGATCGGAAACCGAGTTGGCCTCCATCCGGGTGGTGTTGCAGACGCGGAACACGTTCCATTTGCAATCCTTGCCGGTGATCGAATCGGTGTGACCGCCGGAAACAATGTGCAGGATTTTCTTTTCGGCGGTGACCTGGGCGATTGCCGCCGCGATGCCCGAATTGACATCGCCGATCATGAAGTTGACCTGGTCCCGTTCGATCAGCTTGCGGGCCTTTTGCACGCCCGTGCCGACGTCATTGGCGGAATCCTCCACCAATAGCTCGACCTGACGTCCGAGCATGCCGCCTTTGGCGTTGATCTGTTCGACCGCGAGCTTGGCGCCCATCACCTCGTTGCCGGCGGGTGCTGCGTAGACGCCGGTGAGGGGATCGACCATGCCGATCCGGATCGGCGTCTCGCCGCGTGCCTGAATGAGGAAGGGGGAAGCCACCTGAAAGGCGCCCAGCACTGCGGCACCCTTCATCAGCCCGCGTCGATCGAATTTGCTGGTAAGAATCTGCGATGTCATGGATTTCCTCCGAACGATCTTTGTTTCTGTTGTTGGACGCTTCGTCTCGTCTGATGCCTCGAAGCACCGGCCGCCAAAATTTGTCCCCTGTGATTTTGTCTCAGGCCGGCCATTGCATCTTGCAACCAGTGCCCTCCGCCGGACCCGCGGCCTTCTCTCCCGGCACGAGAGTGCGTACCGTGAACATGTTGTCGGGATCGCCTTGAGGCGGGTGCGCCTCGCCGACAAACACGCTGCTCATCAATTCGTGGTCTCCGGCGCGGAACGCCGGTGCGCCCGGTTGCAAGGCGATTTCCGGCGGCAGCTTGAATCCGGAAAGCGCACGCGACAGCTTCACGGCGTCGAGTGTTTTTTCCTGGTTGGCAATCACCGCCAGCGTCTGCACCGACGCATAGCCGAACCAGTTGCGCGCGGTGGCCGAGAGGCCTGTGATCTGCTTCATCGCGGCATTGAATTCGGCGACATGCGGCACACCCGGCTGGTCCCACCACCATTCCATGGTCCACCATCCGACGCGCGCGCCGTCGGGCACGGCCCGGATGCTCTCAAGCTCGAACAGGGTGCCGCCGACCGCCATTTGCTTGTGCAGACCGAACTGGACGAATTGCTTAAGACTGGAGACCTGATCGCCGCCGCCCATGACATTGATCAGCACCTGTGGGCCGTAGGCCTTTGCCTGGATCAAATAGGCCGAATAATCCGGTGTGCCGAGCGGGACGAGGGACCCGGCGGAGGTGCCGCCCGCGGCCTTCAACAGCTTCTCAAAGCCGGCCTGGACCGAGTGTCCATACGCATAGTCCGGCGTCAGGAAGTACCATTTCTTGCCGAATTTCTCGATCAGGGTCGATGCGATGGCATTGGCGTCCATGGCGGTGGAATTGCAGACCCGGAACACGTTCCACAAGCAGTTGGCACCGGTGATCGGATCGGTATGACCGCCGGACACGATATGGAGCACCTTCTTCTCGCTGGTGACCTGCGCTATCGCGATCGCAATGCCGGAATTCACGTCGCCGATGATGAAGCTCACCTGGTCGCGTTCGATCAGCTTCCGTGTCTTCTGCACCCCGGTGCCGACATCATTGGCGGAGTCCTCGATCAGAAGCTCGACCGGCCGGTCCAGAATGCCGCCCTTCTTGTTGATCTGCTCGACGGCGAATTTTGCGCCTACTACTTCGCCCTGTGCGATCGCGGCATAAACGCCGGTCAACGGATCCACCATTCCAATCTTAACCGGGGTTTCGCCGCGGGCTTTGATGATGAAGGGTGATGAGAATTGCACCGCAGCAATCGCGGCGCTTGCTTTCAGAATAGTCCGCCGATCGACCGACCCGGATCGTTGCGAAGTACCCATGCTGTCCTCCCCAGCTGACGGTATGTTTTTTGATGGCCGGCATTCTTCGATGCCTTTGTCGGCCGGAAGCCTAACCCTTCCGGGTCGTCTTTAGCAATCATGAAGCCGGGAAAATCTTTCAACCTTAGGCCTACGAGGTGCGCTGCTAGCGCGGGCGCCTGTGCCTGGATTAAATATGGTTCCGCCGCGTTATACCGGGACCGTTCGTCAACGCGAATGGTCGGGACCGCGTCGATGACCTTCTGCAACGCAGCCACCGCCGGAACGACTGCACGCCACGTCCAACGGAATGCGCCCAATGTCTCTTCAGGGTCAAAAGCCGACTTTCAGGCAACATCCGATCTCGGCACAAAGCCGACGTGGATTGGACGCAGAGGTCGATCGCCCGCTGTCGCGGGCGATGACACTGATTGCTACTTCGCTCCGGCCTTCTGCGCGTAGGTCCATGAGGCCTTCGACAACGGCACGGTGCGCTTGGCCGACTCGATGGCCTTGGTGCTCGCCGCGGTGCCCTCGCGGATACGTCCCGCGATGCCTTGGGTGATTCCGGCAAGTCGAAACAGATTGTAGGAAAAATACCAGTTGAGGTCGGGAACCGCGCTGCCGGTCGCGTTGCAATAGATTTGGGCCGCCTCTTCCATGCTTGGAATATTGTGCGCGGCCAGATCGACATCGGCGAGACCGGGCATCGTCCATTGCATCAAGAGATAGGTGAAATCCGCCATCGGATCACCCAGCGTCGACAGTTCCCAATCCAGCACTGCCTGCACACGCGGCTCGGTGGCGTGAAAGATCATGTTGTCGAGACGGTAGTCGCCGTGGACGATCGTGACGCGCTCCTGCTGCGGCACCGTGCGCGGCAGCCACTCGATCAGCTTCTCGACTTCGGGAATGTGTTGCGTTTCGGAAGCCCGGTACTGCTTGGTCCAACGATCGACCTGGCGCGCGAAGTAATTTCCCGGCTTGCCGAACTCGCCGAGCCCGATCGCGTGCGGATCGTAGGTGTGGAGTTTCGCAAGCGTCTCGATCTTGCTGGTGAAGATTGCGCGCCGCATTTCCGGCGCCAGGCTCGGCAGCAACGGATCCCAGAACACCCGGCCTTCCTCCATCGACATGATGTAGAAGGCCGCGCCGATCACCGCATCATCGGTGCATAGCGCATAGGATTTGGCGACCGGAAATCCCTGACGCCCCAAAGCCGCAATGACGCGAAATTCACGGTCGACCGCATGCGCCGATGGCAACAATTTGCCGAACGGCTTGCGGCGCATCACATAGGATCGGCCCGGCGTGTCGAGCCGGTAGGTCGGATTCGATTGACCTCCCTTGAATTGCAGGACGGTCAGCGGTCCCTGATAGCCTTCGACGTTTTCGCGCATCCAGCCGTCGAGACGCGTTTCATCGATCCGATGCCGCTCCTCGACTGGTTTCGTGCCCGAAAACTCTTCGTCTTTTTTGACGCCCTCGGTCACGATGACGCTCCCTCGAATTTCCTCGGGAGCGTCAACGAGAAGCTCCCATTAGATCCAGATCCGGCAATGGGGCCATGATCTATTCTTTTGTTTGAACATGATCTCGGGGCAAACGCTTCGCGTTTGTCCGAAAGGAAAACCGGCTCCCGCTTTTCCGGATCATGCTCTAATGCGGTGTGGGAGCGTTGGCATACTTCCGAAGTTCAAGTCTGGCAATGGCGCGGTTATGGACCTCGTCGGGCCCATCGGCGAGGCGCATCGTCCGCATCGAGGCATAGTCCCGCGCCAGGCCTGCATCGTCGGACACGCCCGCCGCACCGAATGCCTGAATGGCGTGGTCGATGATCTTCAACGCCATGTTCGGCGCCGCCACCTTGATCATGGCGATCTCGAGCTGCGCGGTCTTGTTGCCGACCTTGTCCATCATGTCGGCAGCCTTCAGGCACAATAGCCTGTTCATCTCGATGTCGGTGCGGGCTTCCGCAATGCGCTGCTCCCAGATCGAGTATTCGACGATCTTCTTGCCGAACGCGGTGCGCGAGGACAGGCGTTTCACCATTTTCTCCAGCGCTTCCTCGGCCTTGCCGATGGTGCGCATGCAGTGATGGATGCGGCCGGGGCCCAGACGTCCCTGCGCGATTTCGAAACCCCTGCCCTCGCCCAACAAAATATTGCTGGCGGGAACGCGGACGTTCTCCATCAACACTTGCGCGTGGCCGTGCGGCGCGTCGTCGAAGCCGAACACCGGCAACATTTTCTCGATCGTGATGCCTTTGGTGTCGAGCGGCACCAGAATCTGCGATTGCTGCTGATGGCGCGGCGCCTTGGGGTCGGTCTTGCCCATCACGATCGCGATTTTGCAGCGCGGGTCACCGACGCCCGACGACCACCATTTGCGGCCGTTGACGACGTAGTGGTCACCGTCGCGCTCGATGCGTGTCTCGATATTGGTGGCGTCCGACGACGCCACCGCGGGCTCGGTCATCAAAAACGCCGATCGGATTTCGCCATCCATCAGCGGCCGGAGCCACTGCTTCTTGTGCTCCTTGGCGCCGTAGCGCATCAGCACTTCCATGTTGCCGGTATCCG
Organism: uncultured Alphaproteobacteria bacterium; assembly: GCA_963814615.1. Lineage (GTDB taxonomy): Bacteria > Pseudomonadota > Alphaproteobacteria > Rhizobiales > Xanthobacteraceae > Bradyrhizobium. The sequence goes on from CAWFDN010000003.1 coordinate 927,490, forward strand.
GCGCGGAACAGTTGAACACTTCCGAGGCCCAGCCGATGTGGCCCATCTCCTCGGCGAGCGGCGCGTATTCCAGATTGGTCAATCCGGCGCCGTGGAATTCATCGTCCTCATGCGCCGAGGGCGGCATGAACATGTTCCACAACCCGTCGGCCTTCGCCTTCGCCTTCAACTCCTCAACGATCGGGATCACCTTCCAGCGCTCCCCCTCGGCATCCTGCTGCTTGTAGATCGGAACCGCGGGGCGGACATGCTTGTGCATGAACGATTGCACCCGGTTGAGCCATTCGCGCTGACGGTCAGACATGTTGAAGTCCATAAGGCTTTCCCTCGCATTTTTTGGCGAAATCGTTGGCCGCACTGTCTCCCCGCCGTTCCTCGTCCGCAAGACTATTCTCGCCACTGAAAAAACGGCGGCGACGACGGCGGGGCAGGAGGCAGGCAGGCAGGCAGGCAGGCAGGCAGGCAGGCAGGCATCCGCGGGATGCCACGCGCGACGAGCGCATTGACATTTCCGGAGCTCGAACGATAGTTTCATACAAGCGTTTGAAATGCAACGCGGTCGTTACATCGAGCCATGACATGCCGTCAGACCAGACCCGTCACGCCATCCTCGCCGCCGCCGAGCGGCTTTACGCGGATCGCGGCTTCGCCGACGTCACGCTACGCGACATTGTGGCGGCGGCCGAGGTCAATCTCGCCGCGGTGAACTATCATTTCGGCTCCAAGGACGAATTGATCGCCGAACTGTTCGTCAGCCGCAGCATTGCCACCAACCGCGAACGGCTCAACGAATTGAAGCTCGCCGAACAGGCCGGCGGCGGACGCGCCGATATCGAGGCGATCTTGCGCGCGCTGGTCGGACCGACATTGCGCGGCTGCCTCGGGCCCGACCGCGAGCGCTCGCCGGCGGCCCGCTTCATGATCCGGGCTTCGATCGAATCGGTGCCGCCGATCCGCCGCATCAAGAATCGCGAAATCGATCATTTGCGAAAATTCGCCGCCGCGATGCGACGCTCATTACCCGATCGCAGCGAAGTCGATCTTTATTGGGGCCTGCATTTCGCGCTCGCCATGGCGCACCAGACCATCCGCGACAGCGAACGACTGATAAAACTGTCGGAAGGGTCGTGCGACCTCGACGACGTCCACGGCATCATCGCGCGCATCGTCGCGGTGTCGGTGAAGGCGCTGACGGCGGCGGAGATTTCAGAGACGCCGTTCAAGCGGTCCACCACGCAGCCGCATCGATAGGCGTCAAGACAACCCGAGCAGCGCCCGTGCCTCGGCCGGGGACGCAATCGCGGCACCCAGGCTTCGCAAGATAGTGGCGGCGTGGGTCACCAGTTCGGCATTGGTTTTGGCGAGGACGCCCTTTGAAAGATAGAGATTGTCCTCCATGCCCACCCGCACATGGCCGCCGAGCAACCAGGCTTGTGCGACCATCGGAAATTCAGAGCGGCCGATGCCGAAACCGGTCCAGATCGCGCCTGGCGGCAGCAAATCCCGGCCGTAAAGCATGGTCTCGGGCGAGGCGTTGAAACCGTATTTGACGCCAAGCACGAGCGAGAACAGCCCGGGTCCCTGCAACACGCCTTCGGCGATCAGGTCGCGCGCGAGGTGACAGTCGCCGGTGTCGAACAGCTCCAGTTCGGGCATAACACCCACGGCCCGAATGCGGTCGGCCATCTTGCGAACGTTGCGCGGCGTGTTGATCACGACCTCGCCGCCGGAGTTCATGGTGTTGAGATCGAGCGTGCAAATATCGGGACGCAGGAGCTCGACATGTTCGACCCGGCGCTCCGGCGCCATCAAGGTCGTGCCCGGACCGGCCACCTTGGGATCGTCTTCGGACGGAACGAACCGCCCGCCCGGGCCGGTGGTCAAATTGATGATCAGGCTGGGATTGCGGGCGCGGATGCGGTCCATCACGTCGCGGTACAAATCGATCGACATCGAGGGCCGGCCGGTTTGCGGATCGCGCACGTGAATATGCGCGATCGACGCACCTGCCTCTGCCGCCTCAAGCGCGCTATCGGCGATCTGTTGCGGGGTGATCGGAAGATGAGGCGACTGCTCGGGGCGCGTCAGGTTGCCCGTGATCGCACAGGTGATGATGACCTTCTGGTGAGGTTGGGTTGTCATCGAGAGGATGCTTTCCACCGCCAAGGCATCAGTCCGCCTCTCGACGGCTCGTCAGAGTCTCAGTTCGGTGAAACGAACTTAGCTGGCTCGTATCCGTCGTTCAAGGTCTTCAGGAATTCTATGATGTCGGCTTCATCTTGCGCCGTCATCGCCGGCGTTTCGCCGAGATGCCGATTGAAGGGTGCATCGCTTACATCGACATTGGCGTGATACCGCACTGGAATGTCGTCGTATTTCCGGATCGCCCCGTCAGCCGCGCGCGGATAGACCTTCTCAGGATTGGTGTCCCGGAAATTGTAGAAATCGAGCACCTCCTGCAACGTGTGGAACACCCCGTTGTGGAAGAAAGCGTGCCGCACGGCGGTGTTGCGCAAGGTCGGCGTCTTGAACATGCCGCAAAATTGCGTCTGGTCGGTAAAGTCGGTGCGAATGGGTCCACAAACCCCGAGATCGAAATATTGCGCGTCTTTGTTTTCGGCAAACGCTGCGTTGCGGGGCGCACCCAAGGCTTCATACTGGAAATCGGTAAAAAGCGGCGGCCGTCGGTCGAGACTTGGCTGCGACGTATGGCAGCCGGCGCAATTGGCCTTCTCCGGATCGTTGAACAGCTTCAGGCCGCGCATTTCGCTTTCGCTCAAGCGGGCCTTGCCCTCCAGCCAATAATCAAACTTGCTGGTGTAGGGGTGAAAGCTCTCTTCCTCGATCTGGTAGCGGCCGACCGCGAACAATGCTTCAGCCACCAGCAGTTTGGTATTCTCGAAAATGTTCGGACCGAACAATCCCGCAAATTTCGGGGCATAAGGCGCGTGACGGAGTTTTTCGGCGACAATCTCGATGCTGCCGCCATCCATCTCGCGCGGGTCGAGCAAAGGACCTATTGCCTGAATCTGAAGGCTGCCGGCGCGGCCGTCCCAGAACAGGCCGCCTTGTGGCACGATGTTCGCTGCCTGCGCGGTCTGCGTTGCAATTTTCTCGACACGCACGACCGTCTTGGCGATTTCGGCCTGCTGCGCCAGGCTGAGCTTGTTTTCGTTTTCGTTTCCGTCGTCCTTGTCAGGACCGATGCTGAAACCGGGCTGCCGCTCCAAATAGGTCAACAAGGGAACCGCGCGCAACCCGGGAAGCGCCAAGTCAGGGCCGCCGAGCATCACAGGTCCATCCGTCGGCGGGCCGTAGGCATGGTCCGGACTATGACAGGAAGCACACGCCATTTTGCCCGACGAAGACAGGCTGGTGTCGAAAAATACGTCGCGGCCTAGCTGCGCCATGGCCGAAAGCGGCGCGACGCGGGGCCGGATAAGCTTAATCGGATTTGGGTTTTCACCGGGCGAACCCTTCGGTTCGCCAGCAAAGACGGCGCCGGCCAGAAGGCCGGCGCCGAGAACGCACACAAGTGTACGATAAAGCATGCTCATTCGCTTATTTGGACGTCGTCTCAACGACCATGCCTTCGGTCCGATCGAGGATCACCTTCCGGCCGGGCTTTTGGCTGAAGTCGAACATGTCCATGATCGAACCGGTCTGGCGATCGTTATCGAAGGAGCCTTGACCGAGCCGCTCACCGTTCAGCCAGTTGTCCTCGATGAACTGCGGGATCGAGGCCTGTGTGGAGAACACATGGCTGATGAAGTTCTTCTTGGCGTAGGGCGAGATCACCAGGAATGGCTGACGCATGCCAGGACCGCAGCGTCCGTTCACTCCCTGGCCATGGATGCCCGTTGGCAGAGAGGTGCCGGGCGCGCCCGGGATGCCGCAATTGCCGTCGCCGTTCAGCGCATCGGTACGAGACGTTTGGACGCCGCCCTTGATGACCGGGACCTGCGAGAACGATGCCCGAGTCGTCGGTTGGGCGAAGGCGTGATCGTACCAGCCGTCCGAGTCGTCATACGCAATAATCACAGCCGTCGAATCCCAGTCAGGCTGTTCCTGGAGGAAGTTGATCAGATCGACCACACCCGCCTGCTCGTCAAGCGTATTGGATTCGCCACCATTGGGGTGGGAGTCCTGGAACGCCGGCATCTTGATGAAAGATACCGCCGGGTAGTTGCCGGCACTCACCGCTGTCTGGAAGTCCTGGATGTCATATGCATGGTTGGCTGGGCCGTCGTGACCGATCTCGGCGGTGGAGACCGGACGGATATGGCTCGGGTTCGCCGTATCCTTGAAGTACTGGAACCAGATGTGATGCGGGATGTAGTCGTTGACTTGTACCTGCGACACTTGGCTGATGGTGCTGCGGCCCGCGTTGGCAGTAAACGAGATCTGCCCGTTCGGGGCCATCGTTACGCCGTTACAACCGGTCGACTGGTTCTCGTTCACGGCTTGCAGGTTGAAACCACCCACGAACGAACCCCATGGGATATTGGCCTTGTTGAGCAGGGTGCCAATATTCGGGGCGTTCGACGTGATCGTCGTGCCAGTCTTGCCAGGCTGGGTGCCGACCGAACACACGTCCATGGTGGGATCCGAGTCCGCGATCAGCGTGAAGTTGTCGACGAAGCCGGTCGTGCCGTCAGGGACCACCGTCGTGGTGGCCGCAGTCGTTTGTGCGACGCCATTTACAATCGTTGGCAGCAGTGGGGTGCCAGTTGCCTGATTGACCTGGGGGACGATGCCGTTGGTTTGGCCAGCGAACATGTTGAGCAGTCCAGGGGTCGACGGACCGAAGGTGTCGCTCCAGTTATTGTCGCTCATCGCGAAATTCTGAGCGTAGTTCCAGAACGCGGTGATGGTGTTGCCGTCGAAATAGCCCATCGTCTGGCCCGTGGTATTAAAGGCAGGCGAGCCGAGGGGGGCGGGGGCGTTGAGGTTGGTCAGACCACTCGTCTTGGCGACGCCCACATCGAGCGGGAAGAGATCGGCTTTACCGTTGTCGAAGGCCAACTGCTCATTCGTGTAGTTGTGGCTCTGGCTGGCCGTGTTGGACTGCGAGCGATCGAGACGGAACGGGTTGGTCGCGCCGGCTCCGTTGACAGGGTTCAGGTTGGGATTTGCAGTCAGCAGTTCCGGATGGCTTATGAAGTTGTCCGGAATCGGCGTGTCCTTGGCCGCAACGAAAGCCGGCTCGCCTGGCGGATTCAGCGCATTCGGGTAAGTGCCGAAGTAATGATCGAACGAGCGGTTCTCGTTGAAGATCACGACCAGATGCTTGATCTTGGTCGCGGTCTTGGCCTTGTTCGGGTCGGTCGCTTTGCTGTCCTTGCTGTCCTTGTCTAAATCAGCGGCCACCGGACTGATCGAGGTGGCGGCAACCGCGACGGCAAACATCGCAGCCGTACAAAGTAGGATCTTTCTCATTTTGTCTCTCATCGTGTTATCCCCAAAAAAAAGCGATCTGAGCAGGACGAGCAGTAATCAGCGCCGATGACAGACATGTGTCGATTTGAAGTCGGGAGGATCAGTTGCGCACAGGCATCAGGCAAACGCGGACCGCGGCTCAATCCGAGACAGGATTTTCACCTTGCGCTCCAGCGGCGCGCGACATCCGGAGCCGATAGGTCGCGCCGTTCCCCCAAAAAATAGATCAGTCCGAATCGACGGAAAAACTTTGCGCCACTCGAGGAGAGCGGAGCGGATACATGGTCGGCAATTGAGATTGGTCCTCGTGTCGAGGAATGCCGCGTCTATCAGGACCGGCGTCAGCGCTTTTTCTTTTCGATGGGCTTCTTGGCCAGCGTTTCTTCCGCCGCTTTCTTCATCGACCGCGCGTAGCTGTCGGCCGCATTCTCGGCGGTGATCTGCATGCGCCTTGCCGCGGCGCCCGCCAGCAGCAGCGTGTTCTTTGCGAGTTGTTTGTATCGCGCCTTCGTCTCTTTATTTTTGGCCTTGGCGGCCAACCCGATCAACCGCGCATGCCGCTTCCTGGCCGCGTCCATCACGACCTTATGCTGTTTTTTTCCCAGGGAGCGAATGACAACATCAAGGTCGGCTTCGGCCATTTTTGATTTCCCAGGATTTGTCACGAACTCGGCGGACGGGCTTGGCGGGGCAGACTTGGCGGGACGGGCTTGGCGGGACAGACTTGGCGGAACAGACTTGGCGGAACAGACTTGCGAGGACGCTGGAGCGGGTGAAGGGAATCGAACCCTCGTATTCAGCTTGGAAGGCTGCTGCTCTACCATTGAGCTACACCCGCGTGCGGCCCGATCAACTATCACGGCACGGCAGCGGCCTCAACACCCCTGTGGCCGCCGACGCCCTGGCGCCGGGCAACCCTTAACAGGTGCCGATTCGCCGCCTATACTCCCGTTTCCATCAACAATGAAAGGAGGTGATCCAGTGTCTTATACCAAGCGCTGTCACCTCGCTGGGATCGCCCGCTAAGCTCGTTCGAGCTTCGCAACCAGGGCGCTCTCGGCGCCTGGACCAGCGAGAACAAGAGTTGGGGCGCGACGGGAGCAATCCCGTCGCGCTTTTTTTGTGGGATTCATCTCCTTTCCCACAAAAAAGGCCGGCCGATTCACGCTTTGGCAGTGGGCCTGTTCGTCTGGACTTGCACGGGGGATTCTGCTTCATCGATTGCCAGCGTTCGCACCGGCGCCTTGCGGATTGGCTTTACGAAAAACACAGCGATTTCAACATGCTTTTCTACGAGCCGCTGTTCCTCACGATCTTTCCCGCACTCTACGCATTCTATTTGCTGGCAACCGGCGCACCCGCGAAGAAGTGGGCGCTGCTGATTGCAAGCACGCTGTTTTATGTCTGGGGCGAGCCGGTGTTCGTGCTGGTCCTGTTTGCTTCGACGGCACTCGACTACGCGCTTTCCTTTCATCTGAACGACCCGACCCCGTTCCGCACCCGGCGGCTGGCGCTCACCGCCGGGATCGCCGGCAATGTCGCGGTTCTCATCGTTTACAAATACGCCGACTTCCTCGCCGAAAATCTCAACCTGGCGCTGGCGCCATTCGGCGCTCATCAGATTCCGCTGCTGCATTTGGCGCTCCCGATCGGCGTCTCCTTTGTGGTGTTTGAAAAGATTACCTATCTGGTCGACACCTATCGCGGCACGTCGCGGCCTGCCGCCTCGTTCCCGGACTACTGCCTGTTCGTGCTGTTCTTCCCAAAGCTGCTGGCCGGGCCGATCCTCAAATATCACGAAATGAAAGATCAGATCGCCAAACCGGCGGCGATCGAATGGAGCGACTTCGGGATCGGCTTTCTTCGCTTTGCACGCGGGCTCGGACGCAAGCTCCTGATCGCCGATCCGCTCGGGGCGTTCGTCAATCAGGTGTTCGCCGCCGATCCCACCAGCCTCAGCGCCGGTTACGCCTGGCTTGGATTGGCGAGCTTCACGCTGCAGATCTATTTCGATTTTGCCGGTTACTCGGACATGGCGATCGGGCTGGCACGCATGCTTGGTTTCCAGTTGAAGGAGAATTTCAACACGCCCTATGTCGCGCGATCGATGACGGAGTTCTGGAGGCGCTGGCATATCTCGCTGACCACCTGGATCCGCGACTATCTCTACATGCCGCTCGGCGGCAACCGCCGTGGCGACGAACGCACCTACATCAACCTCTGGATCTGTTTCCTGGCCTCCGGGCTGTGGCACGGCGCAAGCTGGAACTTCGTGCTGTGGGGCGCCTACAACGGATTGTTCCTCACCCTCGACCGGCTGTTTCTGCGCGAGGCGCTCAAGCGCTGCGGCGCTGCTGATCTCGACCGCCGTCACGCTCTTCATTGTGATGATCGGCTGGGCGATTTTCCGTTCCGAATCTCCCGCGCATCTGCTGCCGTTCCTGTCGGCGCTGTTTGGAATGTCGCATGCATCCCCGGCGACGGAAATTCCGGCGGAAGTGCCGTTCACCCTGGCGCTTGGCGCTTTGATCTCATTGCTGCCGGCGACGGCGCTTTATGGTCCGTTGATCCGCGCTTACGAAAAGCAACGCTGGCTGCGGGCGCTCACCGTGGCAGCTCTGGTGCTTGTCTACGTGCTGGCAATTGCGCGGGCGGTGACGGTTCCGTTCCAGCCCTTCATCTATTTCAGGTTCTGACGATGAAGCGCCTCGCCCTCTCTCATCCCCTCATTCGGGCGGCATTCTGCGCCTTCCTGCTGCTGTTGCCGCTTTCGAGCGCGTGGAATCTGGCCGTGGCGCCGAGCTATCCTTCTCTTGCGATCAAGATCGGACCAAAGCTCGGCGGCGTTACCCGCGACGCGCCCGTGATCCTGTCGTGGTCGTCGCTTCGCGACGGCAGCTTCCAGAAGGCGATTTCCGGCCGGGTCACCGACGTGATGCCGGTCCGTCCGCTTCTCATTCGCATCAACAACGAGATCCGTTTCGAACTGTTCGGCGAACTGACCGCCCCTCAGGTCGTGAGAGGCGCGAACGGTCATTTGATCGAGCGCTCTTATCTGGAGGAATATTGCTCCCGCACCGAGGGAATGGGCGCAAGGTTTGCAGCCGATATCTTGCCGAAGCTGACCGACATTCAAAATTACTACCGCGCGCATGGCGGCATTTTTGTTTACGTGGTCACCCCTTCCAAGGCCGCACATTTGCCGGAATATTTCGTCGATCGCGTCCCCTGCCCGAGCACGCCGGAAGCGCGGGCGCAACTGGTGTCGCAATATGTCGGCGTGCTCAAACAAGGCGGCATCAATCTCGTCGATGCCGCGAGCCTGATCCACTCGTTGAAAGGCAGCTACGAGGTCGAGCTGTTTCCACAAGGCGGCGTGCACTGGAACGATATCGGCGGCGCGCGGGCCGTTGCCGCCATCGTCGAGGAAATCAATCGGCAGGCTGGCCACGAGACCGTGCCGCCGTTCAAATTCAACTACACGCTCTCGGGTGTGACGGGTGGTGCCGACCGCGAACTCGTCGATCTCCTGAACGTGTTTTTCCCGCCGCTGGGTTACCAAACCCCGAAAGTGAAATTCTCGCCTTCCGCGTCCTGCGCGGACCATCCGCCGCGACAGCTCAACGTCGCGATGGTGGGCAGCAGCTTCAGCCACCTGCCGGCGCGTATCATGATTGAAGCCAACTGCCTGAGCGACCTGCAGCTTTATTATTACGCAAGGCTCGGCCGCTTCGGAGGCACGCCCTATCGCGAACTGCAAAGAAATCTGGGTGATGCCGACCTCAACGCGTTGCGCGACGCAAAGATCATGATCCTCGAAGAAAACGAATCCTTCGTTGCGCGGACAGGGTACGTCAATGAGCTGCGCGCCGTCGTGAACCGGCCATGAGGCTTTGGCCACCTACCATCGTCACCCCTCATTTCTTTCCTTTTAATTTATTTAAAATGAGCGCTTGATATAATCAAAATGCCAGTCTGGAGCGCCGCTGTGGGCACGAACAATTCTGTAGGGAACGCGGGATGATCTTGGTGACAGGGGGCGCGGGCTACATAGGTTCGCATGCTTGCGTTGAACTTTTAAATACCGGCGAACAGGTCGTCGTTTTCGATAACTTCTGCAACAGCAATCCGGAAGCGCTGGAGCGCGTCCAAAAGATTTGCGGCAAGTCCCTGGTTGTCGTCGAGGGCGACATCCGTGACCAGGACGCCATTGAGGGCATCTTGAGCAGATATGGCTGCACGGCCGTGATGCATTTCGCCGGTCTGAAGTCCGTGCAGGATTCGGTCGCCCGACCATTGGAATATTACGACTACAACGTGATCGGCTCGCACCGGTTGCTGCGCGCCATGCAGAACGCTGGGGTGAACAAGCTCATCTTTAGTTCATCGGCGACGGTGTACGGGATCCCGCAGTTTCTGCCATATACCGAAGACCATCCGCTGAACGCCATCAATCCGTACGGCCGAACCAAGCTTGTCATCGAGGACATGCTCCGCGACCAGTATGCGAGCGACCCGAACTGGAGCATCGGAATCCTTCGCTACTTCAATCCGGTGGGTGCGCATGAGAGCGGCCTGATCGGCGAAGACCCGAAGGGCGTTCCGAACAACCTCGTCCCGTTCGTTGCCCAGGTCGCCATTGGCCGCCGCGAGCGGCTTAACGTATGGGGCAACGACTATGACACGCCCGATGGCACCGGTGTCCGGGATTATATTCACGTGATGGATCTAGCCGCCGGGCACGTGGCGGCGCTTCGGTTGCTGGATAGTCCCAAATGCTTCGCAGTCAATTTGGGGACGGGTTCGGGAAGTAGCGTTCTTGAAGTCGTCCGCGCGTTTGAAAAGGCGAGCGGAACGCATATCCCCTACGAGCTCAAACCACGCCGCCCCGGCGACATCGATTCATATTACGCCGCTACAACCTTGGCATCCGAGTTGCTGGGGTGGAAGGCAACGCGGAAACTCGAGACGATGTGTGCCGATCACTGGCGATGGCAGAGCACAAACCCAAACGGCTATGCTTGATCGGCAAAAGCGCGATTGGAGCCGGATATCCTGTCTCTAATATTAGTGTTGGGATCGAGACAGGCGCCGAACGGCACAAGCGATATTTCGGCCGCCTGAATTTAGTGAGATGGCCCTGATGCCCTATAATCCGGAAATCTGCTCAGCACGGCAGACTTCAAGAATTTGAAGTGCGTAATCGCAGTGGCAAGTTCCTTGAGGCGACGTTGTCCGTTGGAAATCTCGGTAGAGAACAAGTCTTGATGGTGGCTGTCGAGCGCTTCCCGTTCGAGGTATTCGTCGGTCCCGTTTCCCAACGTCACTGCGGCGCGCGCGAGCACGTCCTCGACCCGGCGGGCAAGGCCCGATTGCTCCTGCTCCGCTGCTTTGAGAGCATCTTCTATTGCCGCCAAGACGGCGCTCACACGCGACCGGTCGGTTTGGGCATCCCGATCGGCTGAACGTGCTTTGAACTCCTGACGCCCCAAGCGCGACATAAAGTAGTTCTGCGCGCGGGCCCGCAAAAAAAGTTGAAACATCTTGCCTATGTCCGGTCCAAAGCCGCGGTTATCGACGCAATATAGTTCAAAGTCACTCTATCTTGGTTAACAAACACCGAACTCGCTCCGCCGACCCCGGTCGATATCTCCTCGCCGACTTCCCTAGCTCATTATGTTGGCTACCGGGCAGACAAGTAAAAATAAAAAATGTGATATAAAATGGGCTTTTAATCTTTGTTGCGTGGAGTTAATTGCCATGGACACTAACAGGATCAATTGGACCCATACAACCTGCGCCTACTGCAGGGCCCCCTTAAGAAATCCCAAGTCCGGTTCTCGAAGCTTTTCCGTACCGTCTCCGAGCTGTCCTAAATGCGGCTTTGTCCAGCTATCCAGATCGCACGAGCCCTCATTGAGCCAGCAGGAAGAACGAAAGCTGCTGTCCGAAAGGATAGCGTTGCTTAACAGGCGGCTGGCTTCCTTGCAAACACCGCTGTTCTGGCACTGATCTGGGCGCCTCGATCCGCAGCGCTGTACACCAAGCGTGTTACGCGAAAAAGTCTTTTGCTGCCGTCGTAGACTTCGATGACTTCACGGATTCTACGCCCGATCCCGATCAACTCGGCGAGCGACGCATCGCCGTGGCATTGCGGAAACAGGCCGCCCTCACCGCCGAGAGATTTGCAAAAAAATGGTGGGCAAACGTCGGAGTCTGAAAGCTGCTGACGAGCGGCCACCAAGAAGGACAGAACCTGGCGAGCTTATGTTTCCTCCCTTCCGCTTCATTTTTTTATATTAATTTTGTCTATAATTTAATACGGTTAACTTCTCCGTGAGGCACGCTGTCAAGGAGTTCAGAGGCAAGAAAACAAGAAGCCAATTAATCGAAACTTTCTGCCGCTGATCGGATTTTGCCATCCCCCGGATGATGGATAATGGAATGACGAGTACGCCCCCCGAAGTCGCCCGCGATCTTTTCAGTTTGCGTCCGGTTTCGGAGGCGTCGTTCGCGCTGCTAGACGGCCGACCGGTTTTGTTCAGCGAACCGGCTCAAAAGATTTATGAACTCAATCAGATTGCCGCATATATCTGGTGTTGCCTGTTGGACCACAAGCTACCAGCCGCGATCTGCGAAGATCTTACAAAATTCGGGTTTGAAGGCGCGACAGCAACCAATTGTTTGCGCAATGCGTTGCGAAACTGGTTCAACCTGGGGCTGCTAGAGCCCGATTGGGGATCGATCGAAACTCATTCCTTTTGTGCAAACGTCGGAAAGCTCACCATCAATGTTCAAACTTCGAGTGAACGGCTGATCAAGCTTCTGCGTCCATTGTTCAGCCAAAAAAGCCAAGTCATCGGCACGCCCGAGCATACATTCGAGATTGTTGAAATCGACGGATTGGTCGGCATCTTTCACAACAAAACCTGTGTCGTGCGTTGCACGGTCAACGAGCTGACGCCGACCCTTAAATTCCATATTACCGAGCAAATTCTCCTCCGAAGCTTCCCTGATGTCGCGTTCCATGCCGCGTGCCTGCTGTCAGGGAAAAAGGGCGTGCTCGTAAGCGGCCGCCCCGGTGCGGGTAAGACGACCCTTGCCCTTCATTTAATGGAAGCGGGTTTCGCCTATGCCGCCGACGATATCGTCTTGATGGAGCCGGATGGACGCGCGAGGGGCGTTCTGTTTGCTCCGGCACTTAAACCGGGCGCATGGACGATGATCAGAAAGCTCCGGCCCGATCTTGGCAAATCCGCCGTGCACATCAGGCCGGACGGCAAACGCGTGCGATACCTGAATGTCCCGTGCACTGCCAGCAACGCCAGCGTAGCCGTAGGCTGGATTATTTTTATCAAGCGAGCACCAAACATCCCCGCAAAATTTACGCCGCTCGGGCAAGCGGAGACGATAAGCAGGCTGATACAAGCCTCGTATTCGCCAAGCGGAAAACTGACCGCACAGACATTCCATGCCATGAAGCGGACGTTGGCCGGCGCCAGATCTTTCGAACTTCGATATTCGAACGCGGCGCAGGCGCGGGATGCTATTGTCGATCTCTGCAATGGCTGATTACAGCCGTTCCCTCATCCAATTATGCGAGTGTCTTCGCGGCTCCGTCCCGAAACACCCGGACTGGATGTCCCTGGTCGGTCTGGCCAACCAAACACTGACAACCCCCGCTCTAATGGAGTTCGCCACCCGCTTCAAAGACCAGGTTCCCGAGGACTTTTATCTCTGCATCAGGGCAATGTTCGATCGCAATATGGCGCGCAATGATCGCCTTGCCGTACAGCTGGCCGAGGTAGTGGCCGCAATAAACGATAGAGGCGTGACGCCCGTACTCCTTAAAGGTGCGGCAACGCTTGCAACAGCGGCTTCCTCGAAACGAGGTTTAAAACTCATGTCGGATCTGGACATCATGGTTTTGCCCGATCAGATCGACGAAACGATGAAGGCGCTGCTCGCGGTCGGTTACTGCGTACACATTGAGCCTCAGCTGGATGCCGGAAAGTGGTATGTAGACTTGAAGAGGTCTGGTGATGTCGGAATGGTCGATCTGCACCGGGAGCTGCCTGGTCCTGCTCATTTCTACCGTCCCTCCGGCAGCGTGAAGCAATACTGCGAGGAGGTGCCTATTGGACGGGGAACGGCCTACATCCCTTCTGCGACTTACCAGGCGCTAATTCTGACAATTCACGATCAATTCCAAGACTACGATTATTGGACCGGCACCATCGACGTGCGTCATCTGATCGACTTGCGAGATTTGGCTACTTCATCAGAAGGCATCGATTGGGAGACGCTGGCTTCTCTCACACCGAGCAAGCTTGCAAGGAACGCCCTCGAAACTCAACTGGTAGCATTATTCTCCCTGTTCGGAGTTGATGTTCCCGCGCGTATGCGCACCCGGTTCATCCCTCGCCTTCAGCATCGCCGACGCGTCGCTCAGTCAAGCTTCCCGCTATTGCGTCAGGCGCTGTTACCCATGGCTGTTCTGGATTACCGAAACTACCGAGAGGGGCTCCGCGCCTCTGATGCAGCAGGAACCATCAGCCGAAAATGGGCGCTCCCAAAAGGCGATACCTTGCGTTTCCTGCTGGCGTTAACTCGCGAGCGCCGCGCCGGAAAGATCTAGCTGGGAGTTAGGTTGATTGTCCGGTCCGGCTCCGGCTCTATAACAAATGACAAGCCCCGTTTAGTTTATTTATTAAATAATTTATCAGAACAGGCCCGTAGTGTTAGGCTTTTCAGTTGCAGAAATTCAGCACATTAAATAATGTCAAGCCATATGCAGGGCCTCTGGCCGCGGTCGGAATTGCTACCTTTGATGTAGATCGTGGTTGCTTCGGTGAGCGAGCAAAACTGTGGACCGACTTACCGCAAGACCGGGCTTGTCTTCACCGTCCGATTTCATCTTCCAAACGGAGGCCTGACACGGTGTGGAATTCACGATCATCGCGCAAGGAGCGGGCAGCGGCGAGACTACCCGCCAGACTACCTGACGGAATCCGGATTTATGCGATCGGTGACATCCACGGCCGCGCCGATCTTCTGGAAGCCGTGCTTCTACAAATCGATATGGATTGCACCTTGTATCCATCCCGTCGTCCGATCGTGGTTTTTCTAGGCGACTATATCGACCGCGGACCGACCTCGAAGGGGGTAATAGATCTTCTCCTGGAATACGAGCGAGGTAAGGAAACATTTTTTCTGAAGGGCAACCACGACACCTTCCTTCATCGCTTTCTGAACGATTCTGCATTCCTCGATGAATGGCGACTATGCGGCGGTCTCGAAACTCTTGTATCCTACGGCCTCAGCCCATCGATCAATCCGGACGCCTTCGAACAAACGCGCCTGGCTAGCGAATTGGCGAAGTCTATACCCAAACGGCACCTTCAATTCCTGGAATCGCTTAGTCTCTCATTCGACAGCGGAGGTTTTCTGTTCGTCCATGCCGGTATTCGACCCGGCGTTCCCATTCGGAAGCAGATGGAAGAAGACCTACTCTGGATTCGTCAGGAATTTCTCTCTTACGAACAGCGGTTCGAGAAATATGTCGTTCATGGACATACGCCAGTTCCCACGCCAGATATCCGGTCAAATCGTACTAATATTGATACCGGCGCCTTCGCGACGGGGCGACTGACCTGCATCGCAATTGAAGGTTCCACGATCGTACCCCTGATCGATGTCCGCGACTGGATTGGTAGCGCAAGCGTCCAACTTCCTCGGAAACGAGAGACGCGGATAGAGCCGACGGGTGCTAAGGCGGATCAAGCAACAGTGTAGCACGGTACGCCAGCTGGCCTGAGATCCCTCCCTGCTTGCCCGGAATCACCATGGTGAAACGTCGGCGGCGGTTATCTTTCCTTGAAGGCCTTCTCCGCCTGATCCCGCAACGGCTTGAGCAGATATGCGAACGCCGTTCGGCCGGGCGTTTTAATGAAGACATCGACCGGCATGCCCGGTAGGAGCTTGGCAGCCCCAAGGCGGCTGAGTTCCTCGGCCTTGGGCAAGACACGAACGGTATAGTAGCTCGTACCAGTTCGCTGATCCGGCGTGAGGTCGGCCGATACCACGGCCACCTCCCCTACGATCGCAGGCGTTGTTTTTTGATTGAAGGCGGCGAACCGCATTGACGTAGGTTGTCCTGCATAAACCTGATCGATGTCGCGGGGTGCGATCTTAACCTCGACAGCCAAGGCGTCGGCATCCGGGACAATCAGCATGATTTGTTCGCCGGGCGAGATCACCCCACCGACGGTATGCACGCTGAGCTGGTGGACGCGCCCGCTTTGCGGAGCCCGAATATCGATTCGATTGAGTTGATCCACTGCGGCTGTCTTGCGTTCAGTCAATTCGGAAATCTTCGACCGCGTCTCGATCAGATCCTTACCGACCTCGGTACGAAGATCCTGATCGACCTGGATGATCTGAAGTTCGATCTCGGCAATTTTACCTTTCGATTGAGCGATCATGCCAGACAGCTGACTACGCTCGCCATCAAGGCGCGCGCTATCGCGTTCCAGCGCGGTCAATCGGCTGATCGGCACAAGGTTCTTCTGCCAAAGCGTCCGGACACCCTCGAGTTCCTGATGGATGAAATCGACTTCTTTTTGCTTGGCCTCGGTCTGTCCGCCGTAGCCCTTGATTTCCTCCTGAAGCTGCGCGCTGCGCTCCTTGAGCTGCGCTTTTTGTCCGCCGCGGGCCTGTCGGCGCAAATCGAACAAGCTCCGTTCCGCAGCAATCGCACGAGCGGCTTCGGAAGTAGGATCGGCGGCACGATCCAGCAAAATCTTCGGAAATACTAATTGATTCCCATTGTCCCGTTCGGTTTCGAGCCTGGCCTGACGCGCCGTTAGCTCGTCGAAGTTCTTCGTAATGATCGTGGCATTTGCAAGGGTCTGCGTCTCGTCGAGACGGACGAGTATGTCGCCGGCTTTGACCCGGTCGCCGTCTCGTACGCGCAGCTCTCCTACGATTCCGCCCGTCGGATGCTGTACTTTCTTGACGCTTGAATCCACGACCACCACGCCCTGGCCAATGACAGCACCCGACAATTCCGTCGTGGTGGCCCAACCGCCGACGCCAAACGTAACAAGTCCGACTATGGCCATGCCGCCGATCATGTATCGCTGGATCGAATGCAGCGCCGTCATCACCTCGCCTTCCATCGCATCTCTTCCTGGCTTGCCGCAACCATCTTGAGGGGAACCGGGGTTCGCAACACCTTGCCGAGAACATCTTGCTTGGGACCGAACGACTGAACCCTGCCATCCGCGATGACCAGAACGTGGTCGACGCCATCAAGCGATTTTGGACGATGCGCGATGACGACGATGATTCCGCCGCGGCGACGCACGCCCAATACCGCTTGAGTGAAGGCCTCTTCACCATCTGAGTCGAGGTTTGACGTCGGCTCGTCGAGCACCACCAGAAAGGGATTGCCATAGAACGCGCGGGCGAGCCCGATGCGCTGACGCTGTCCCGCCGAGAGGGTCATCCCGCCTTCGCCCACCTTGGTGCCGTATCCATCCGCGAAAGACAGAATTAGATCGTGCGCGTTCGCCGCATGGGCCGCGTCCAGCACTGCGGCCGCGGTTGCCTTGGGATCGAAGCGTGCGATGTTCATTGCAATGCTGCCGTCGAACAGCTCCACGTCCTGCGGCAGGTAGCCGATGTGACGACCGAGAGCTTCCGAGGACCACTGGTCGAGCGATGCGTTGTCGACCTTGACACGGCCACGAAGCTGCGGCCAAACGCCCACCAGCACCCGTGCAAGCGATGACTTGCCGGATCCACTGGGACCAATGATCCCTACCCCCTGACCGCTGTACAGCCTGAACGAAACATCATTGAGGATGACCCTCTCGGAGCCCGGTGCTGCGACATGGATCTGCTCTACCGTGAGCACTTCGGTTGGTGGAGGCAGCTCCAACGGCTCCTGTTCAAGGGGCAAGAGCTTCAACAGTTGATCCAGCCGCTGACCTGACTGTCGCGCGCCCACAAAGCCCTTCCAGTTCGCGATCGCCAATTCGACCGGGGCCAGCGAGCGCGCCGTCAGGATCGAACCTGCGATGATGATGCCCCCCGTCGATTCCTCGTTGATCACAAGATACGCGCCGACCCCAAGAACGAGCGATTGCAGGATGGAGCGAAATATCTTCGAGATCCCGCCAAGACCGCTGGCGACATCGCTGGCTGCCTCATGGGCAGCAAGGTACTTCTGATTGGACTCTCGCCAACGCAGCGCGGCTTGCCGGCGCATGCCCATGGCTTGCAATACTTCCGCATTCCGCCTTCCCTCGGCCGCCAGTGAACTTCGCGATGCGCCAAAGCGGGCAGATGCCCTGGTCGGGCCCCGCGTCCGGGTCTCGGTCAGAAGGGTGATCGCGACCAGCACCAATGCCCCCATAAATGCGGTGACACCGATCCAGAAATGAAAAAGGAAACAGATGCCGAGGTACACCGGCATCCACGGAAGGTCGAAAAGTGCAGCCGGACCACCGCTGGCCAGGAAGCTGCGCACCTGGTCGAGATCGCGCAGCGGCTGCAAGCCGTCACCATCACCCCGCGTCTTCAATGGAAGACGGACCATGGCGTCGTATACCCTCAGCCCCAGCGTCTCATCGAGATGACGACCGATCCGAACGCTGATACGGTTGCGGACCAGATCGAGCGCGCCCTGAAACACGTAGAGCATCGTTGCCAACGCCATCAATGCGATCAGCGTCGGGATGCTGCGGCCGGGCAAGACACGGTCATAGACCTGCAGCATGAAAAACGAGCCGGTCAGCATCAAGACGTTGCTCAAGCCGCTGAAGGCTGCCAACCCCCAGAATATCCGGCGGCAGGACAACAGAAACGCCACGATTTCGGATCTCGGCACGTCATAATCGGCGGCCGAACGCGAGCCACCGGTGAACAATTTCTGGCGGCTCGTTTCAATTAGTTGTCTGGCCAGCCCGGGAAGTTGTCGCGCCGTCTGAGAAATCTGTCTCATGCGCGACAACAATCCCGCCCGCTCAGCCGTAACGGGCGCAGCAGCAACAAAGGCTGCCATGCGTGATATTTCGATGTATGCGACAAATTCCGGCGGGGGAAACTCCCCCGCCTTCCAAAGTGAGCCATGATGGTAGCCCCCCGAGCCACACGTTGTCCTTGGACCATCCAAAGGACCGGGATGACGCCTAACCTGGAACGAGAAACACAGACCCTACGCGAAATGGAAGTCGTGTTTGTCGAGAGCCCCCAGCTTGACGTTCTTTAGCGTCAGAGAGTCACCCGCAGTATCCGCGATAACAACGTTATGGCCGCTCTGCGTTGCGTGAGCCAGGACGTCCGCGAAATTGTCGAAGACGCTCTTGCTGAACTGGACGACGTCGTGCTCCGGTCCACTTGCCTGGAAGTTATTGACTACGTCCTTTCCGAAATCGGGCGCGAACACGAACGTATCAGCATGCCCGTGACCAGCGAAGACATCGTTGCCCGGGGTGCTTGTCAGCGTATTGCCACCGGTCGTCGATCCCACGATAGCACTGCCAGAACTTGCAACAACGTGACCCGTACTGTCCAACTCCTGAGCCGTGAACGTATGCACCGTATTCGAGACCGGCGCCGAAGACGTGAAGCTCCAGGTGCCGTTGGCCGCTGCGTGCTCCGTCGCCACCACGTTGGTACCGTCGGATATCTTGATCTGGCTGCCCGCATCCGCGGTGCCGTTGATCGTCACGACGTCGCTTGAGTTCTCGTGCAGATGCGTGATTGCGACGGCCGAAGCAGGTCCGTCCACCGTCACACCCTTGACCGCGGAAGCCGCACTCACGTTCCCGGCGACATCGGTCGCTGTGGACGTGAAATTGTGACTGCCGTCCGCCAGATGACCGGTATCGAAGCTCCAGAGACCGCTGCCGTTCGTGGTGGCGGTGCCGACCTGTTTTGCACCATCGAAAACGTGCACGGTGCTATCCGCCTCGGCGTTCCCCTTCAAGATCAGATCATCGGCGGTCGTCGTACCGGTGACGGCCGTGCCAGCTTGCGAGAAGACTGCCAAGGTCGGCGCGGCTGGCGCATGCGTATCGATCGTGACGGCAAGTGCTGACGACGCAGAACTCGTGTGCCCGGAAGAATCGGTGTCCGTCGCCGTCAGGCTGTGGTTACCGTCGCTCAATGCCGCGGTAGTGAGGCTCCACGCACCGCTACCGTTTGCCGTCGCGGTCGCAAGTTTGGTCGTGCCGTCGAACACCGTGACGGTGCTGTTGGCCACGGCCGTTCCGGTCAAGGTCAGCGTGTTGTGGTCGGTAATGCCAGCCACGCCGCTTGACGTAATGACCGGAGCGCTCGGCCCCGACGTCGTGGGCGACGGCGTGGTCGTCGGCGGGTTTGTGGGCGGCGGCGCACCTGGAGTTGACGAGCCGATGACCGGATCGAGTGCCTGAGAATGACCGCTGATGTTCCCGGCGGCATCCGTGGCGGTGGCAGTCAAGGCGTGAGAACCGGTTGCCAAAACGCCGGTCGTGACGCTCCAGGCTCCATTGGTGCCGGCTGTCGCGGTGCCGACCGCGGTTGTCCCGTCGAAAACCGTTACCGTGCTACTCGCCTCGGCCGTTCCGGACAATTGCACGTGATTCGTATTGACCACGGAATCGCTGACGAGAACCGGGGCGGCCGGAGCATGCGTATCCACCGTCACCGATGCTACGGACGACGCCGCACTGGTTTGTCCTGAACTCGTGTCGGTCGCGGTAAAGCCGTGCTTTCCATCGGCCAAGGCCGCAGTGGTAAAGTTCCACGCGCCACCGCTGTTTGCGGTCGCCGTACCGATTTTGGTCGTGCCGTCGAAAACCGTGACGGTGCTGTTGGCAACGGCCGTTCCCGTCAATGTCAGGGTATTGTGGTTGGTAATGCCGCCGCCGGCCACGCCGGTGGATGCAATGACCGGAGCGTTCGGTGCCGGTGTTGGCGGTGCTGATGGTGTCGACGTTCCGCCGCTGTGATTCGCCGATGTGTTGAGCGTCGCTACCAACGTGGCACCGTCGTTGACATTGCCGGTGAATGTCGGGTTGGTGCCATTGAAGTCGGTGGTTCCGTATTGGCCCGACGCCAAATGGTTGTTGGTGAACGACACCCCGGTGATTGGACTGCTGTTGAAATGGGCGTCGTCGTAAACGGTGTAGCCGCCGCCTACGAGCAGGTTGTTGTCGACGCTGATGTTCGAGGTCGGCCCCCAAAAATTATCAATGATGACGGCGGAGGTCTGTCCGAAGTCATTGATGACCGTATTGTGGGAGACGCTTATATTGGATACGCCGCCGTCGATCTGGATGCCGTCATAGTGGGGCGATCCGGACGCTTGCAGGCCGTGGATATAGTTGTTCTCAATAACCGAACTTCCGGTTACGTTAATGCCGTTCTCGACATTATAGATGTTGTTGCCGATAAACGTCCCGTGGCCATTGATTCCGCATGAACCGTCGTTGCCGCTGCCGACCCCGTTGATTTCGCAATTTTGTACGACCGCCCCAGTCACTCCGGCAGCGATATTGACGATGAAAAAGCTGGGGGACGTCACCTTGCAGTTCATCAAGGTCACGTTCGGTGCGTCGATCGTAACGGTCCCATGAATATCCAGGCCGGAGATCACTGTTCCAGCCTGCGTAATCACGATGTCTCCCGACGGCGTAAGCGTCACGCCCGCAGGTACGCCCGTATTCGTTGCATCCGGCCATCCACCGGTGGTGTTCGTCGTCGCCAAAATAGTTCTCCTTCATGGGTTGTGCAGTGTTTGGCAAATCATCCCACACTCACATTTCAAGTGTCCCCGAGACATGGAATCAGCAGCCAAACTGCCCGGCATCACGGTTTCGAAATGGTCGATTGCCAAAGGCTTTTTTGAGACGACACCGCGGCTTGGCTGAGGTCTTTTCCTACACAGTCCCGCCAAATTCAGAGATTGAGAGCAAGAAAATCCATCGCGGCGATGACGCAGGCGGTTGCTTAAACGTCAGATATCGCGGCGCTTTTTCAATATTGCGCAGCACAGGCCGCATCAACCGAGGACAATCAGCATAGGTGCACCTGGAAATATTTTTTCAAATCGATCGACAGATTTTTTCCGTCACCTTCAGACATCGTGATTTCAAAGCCGGCTTCCAAAACAGGAAGCAGATCTGAACTCCGCCGCGCGCTATTCCAAGATTGCCCTGCATCAGATGGCGATCCAAAATTAATGCAGTGCTGTCGCAGTCCACCGCGCATTCGCTGCAGCGCAGAAGCGCTCGTTTATTTGCATCGAGACACTATTTGCATTTGCGCCAAGACACCCGAAGCTCGTGGGTGACCAACTCTTCCAGTGTATATTCAAGCAACTGTCCTGCTTGTCGCAGCGATTGTGCTTTCTCGATCAAAACACCGGAGTGAGGTTGACTCAATTCAAACGCGGGATTGGGCAGATTTTCATCCACGCACCGATACCATTCGGAGAGACGCATTTTGTTGAGCCAGGCGTTTCCAGCGACGCGGGAAGAAACTTCTGGTCGCAGATGTGCCCAATAGGGAATGCTGCTACGGTCGCCGCTGTACAAGCGAGGATCCAGGGAGCCAGTTTCGCTGGTATACAGCTGCACGGTAAAATAGCCGACACCACCCGGCGCCAAGACTTTATTCATTTCCTGAAAGGCTAAGCTCACGTCGGGCACGCATTGCAGAACTGATGAACAATACACGAAGTCGAATTTATCAGATGGGAAACGCATGGCGGCAACGTCCATCTGGTAGATCGGTATACCCTCGGCACCACGACCTAACTCTTGATGCAATGCACGACAGTACATCGCGTCAAGGCCAAGCGCTTTGCGGGCCAAGGTCTTAACGGCACGGTTGGCTCCGTTCACCCGCCACATCCGCAAGAACGCTGCTGGAGACCAACCGTTGGCAACGACATCGAGGTCAATGCTGATGACCTGATTTCTGCGGGCCAGCCAAGCCGACTGAATTTGCTGCTGCCCGGCGCCGATATCCAGGATCGTCAAACCAGACAGCACCAGACCGTAGCGTGAGTGAAGGGTGTCCTCCACACCGTTCATGACCTCGACGGTTTGTTTCACCCGCGTTGCAGCATTGGTCGCGTGCCATTGGTACAGCCGCCGCCCTTCCCGTACTTTGGTCAGAAGCGATGTGTTGCTGGTGTAGGATTTCAACCCGTGTAACATTCTCCCTTTCCACAAAGCTTCTGGCAACGAGTTACCGAACCGTCGCCCGTGCATCGATCAGCGCGAACCTCAAGCTCCCGATTTCGCGTGATGAACACTTGAACCGTTAATTTGGCCCGAGCGGCCTGCCAGTCACATCATTGACATTGCCGCGCCAGACCGGCGCGTTTTTTACAAAGGAACGGTAGCCCCAATAGCCCTTACCGAGCCGGTTGTTGATGAAAGCAACGCCTGAAATTGCCGCATCGTTGAATTGTCCATCGGAGTAGACCGTATAGCCGCCACCTACGAGCCGGTTGTTCTCGACCAGGATATTGGAGATTGGACCAAAATAATTGTCGATCATGATGGCCGACGTCTGCCCATGCGGATTGACGACGGTGTTGTGGCTGATCGTGACGTTGGAGATACTGCCGTCGATCTCGATGCCATCGTAGTGCGGAGCTCCGGAGGCGCGCAGGTCGTGAATGTAGTTGTCTCTGATCGTCGCGCTGCCATCCAGTGTGATGCCATTTTCGACATTTTGGATGTTGTTGCGAAGAAATGTGCCGGAGCCGCGGATGCCGTTTGATCCGTCATTGCCGGTTCCGACACCGTCAATTTCGCAATCCTGGATGATGACGTCGGATCTCCCCGGCTTAATTCGGATCACATCGAAGCCGGCATTGCGAGCCCGTGAGTTCTTCAACGTCACACCCGAGGCATTGATTTCGACCGACCCACGGATATCCAAATTCGTAACAACCGCGCCGGGCACAGAGATAACCAAATTTCCGGACGGCTTGAGCGCCGTACCAGCAGGCACACCGGTATTGGTCTCGTCCGGCCACCTTCCGCTTTCAGGGGCACCGGCTGGCGCAGCCACGCTTTCGTCACTCGCGAGCGGCTCGGCAGAAGCCGCTGCGCCCGCAAAGCCAAAAATAAGCAAAAACGTGATACCCAGGAGAGGTCCCCGCTGACGCAAGCGTAAGTGTCGCCGGCGCCTCAAAGCGGCTTCCGGTGCCAGCGTGGCTGGCCCGTTTCTCCTTTCAACCCTGCAATCACGCCTTCCAGCGTCGCACGGAAATTTCCCGGTGCGCGGTGCATCAGAAAGCGAAATGCGTGCAAGATTGAAACACCGATCCTGAGCGGCAACGACCACGGGAAATGCCGGCGGACAAAGTGGATGCCATTGCGGTGCTGCAGGTAGACGGCAAGCCTGGACATCGCCGCCAAGCCTCCTGCGGACCCTGTCGTCGTGCCACGTTGATGCGCCACGACCGAGGTGCTCGCATATCCCAGGCCAAACTTCTTCGCCCGCACTCCCCAATCCAGATCTTCAAAGAACAGGAAATAGCTTTCGTCCATCAGGCCGACCTGGTCGAGGCACTTCCTGGTCACGTACATCGATGCCCCCGACGGACCATCCATCGCGGTTTCAACTGCGGAAAGGTCAAAGGGGGCGTTGATCTGTTCATTCAAACCGATAGCGATGCCTCTCGCTGCGAGCCTCTGCCAATGCAATCCACCACGAAAACGCACGATGTCGTTGCTGCCGGCTTCGAGGATCGTACTGCCAACCATCCCTTTGCCGCCAAGCTCCGCTCGGGTCACCAGTGCAGCCAGCGCACCCGCTTCGGGTTCAGCGTCGGGATTGAGAATCCATACTCCTTTCCAGCCGTCGATGAGCGCGAGTTCACGCAGCCACGCATTTATTCCGCCAGCATATCCCAGATTGTCGACAGCACATCCAACCAGGACATTTGATGGCCTGGACGGAAAGCTTAGAGATCGCGTGACGAGGAATTGCCCGGTCGTCGCAACGATATTGCCGGACGAGCCGTCCTGCAGACCACAAGACCCTGAACCGTCGGTCAGATGGCTTACCAATTGCTCGTAGGAGTCCCGGCCGCCATTTTCGCAAATGAACACATCAAAATTGGGAGGCACGGCAACCTTCGAAAGCGCAGCGATGCAATGCGCGATATCGTCCGGGTTATGAAAGCCGACGATCAGAACCGCGACTTCCGCGATGTTCTTCGTACTCACCGCCGCCCTCCGTGCCTGCCCGCCCAGAGCAATGCCGATGCCTAGCTGATTATTCTCGCTTTTTTTGGCTGGCTACGCCAGACTTTATTATTAAATTAAATGATATATTATCGATTTAAAGATCGTCGTTGGGACATGGCCGATGAACGCAAAGGCACTGGTACGCTTCTTCTACGCCAGTATTCCCGGCCTGGCAGCGGTTAGATTCGCTGTGAAAGATCTGGCCGCCCCGTATTTCATGAAGCCCGAATTCCGCGGAATTCACCATCTTTCCATCGGAAGCGGCCTGATCGTGGACATCGGAGCCAACCGGGGCCAGAGCATTGAAGCATTCAGGCGGCTTGCACCTGCCTCGCGCGTCGTTGCTTTCGAGCCCGAGCCGAGATCCACCGCCCGGCTCGAAACCCGCCATCGGCGAGACCAGACGATCACGGTACATGGATGCGCCCTCGGCTCCAGGTCGGGCGTATTAACGTTCTTCGTTCCGAAATACGGCCGATGGGACTGCGACGGCATGTCCTCCACCGATTACAAATCGGCCACCGAATGGCTGCGCGATCCCGGCCGGATGTTGCTTTTCAAGGAGGCCAAACTATCCGTCAGAGAACATCCCGTTGAATGCCGCAGACTGGACTCGTTCGAGCTCGCCCCCTGCCTTGTCAAACTGCATGCGCAGGACGCCGAGTTCGATATTTTGAAGGGCGCCGACGCCACGATCGAGCGACATCGGCCAGCGCTGATGCTTGCCTTCGCGTCAACCGCGGTTGACGCGCTTCTGCGCAGTTGGCGCTATCGGCCCTACGATTATCGGCGAGATTTTTATCGGCAAGGCTACTTTACACCTGGAATTGCCGAGCAGCCGCGCACCTTCACCTGGTATCTTGCCGACGATCATTTGAATCGCGTCCCGGTTCGCGGGTGAGTGCGCGGTCTGAACGCCAGCATCAAGCCGATTGGTGCGGCGATTCCGATAACCCAATTATCGATCGCCAGTCAGCCCTTAGTGAGCGTTCTGGGATTCGGTCCATTTTTTTCTGTACTCGTCGCGGATCTGCTGAGACTGCTCGTCATAAAAGAACGACAGAAACGCGTAGCGTCGATCGCGCGTGATCGGGGTTACTTCGTGCAAAAGCGAGCAGGAAAATACAATCGCGTCGCCCGGCCGCGTGCGGTAGGATTGATTGCCGAATTCGGGAAAGCGAAGATAACCACCATCGTAGTCCTCGTTTAAATTTATTGTCACGGCGAAGCGGCGATGCGCTACGACAGGCGCGGTGTTGTCACGGTGCGGCCGAAAATGGCCACCCTTCTCTGCGTCATAACAGCCCACAAGATATCGCTCGATGCGCGTCGTGCGGAATTGAAAGGCACGATAGACCATCGGCAACAGTCGGCGTTCCAGCAACCCTCTGGTTCGTTGCAGTGCAGGTTCATCTGAGATGTGCCAGTCGAGGCGCTTTCTGAATTGGGGATCGAATTGCTCGACGACCTTGCCGTCGTTCTCTATCGAGCCGATTTCACGCCCACCCGTGGATTCATA
Source organism: uncultured Alphaproteobacteria bacterium (assembly GCA_963814615.1). Lineage (GTDB taxonomy): Bacteria > Pseudomonadota > Alphaproteobacteria > Rhizobiales > Xanthobacteraceae > Bradyrhizobium. The sequence goes on from CAWFDN010000003.1 coordinate 953,713, forward strand.
GAGGTCAATCAGATGACCGCAGAACGAGCGATCGAATATCCGGGGGACCACCAACACCGGTGCATTTTGGACATCAGGGGACTTTTCCGGGAGTTCGCTCAGTAGTGACGCGATTCTTCCAACGAATGCTGCCGGCTCGGCTAACGCTATGATCTCGATGATCTGCAACGTGGGACTCAACACGAATGCAACAGGGTCACTGGCCGCGGGGGCCCGTCCCGCCACCGGCTCTGCCAAAACATATTGCCTGGTGGCAAGGCCGTTTGAATCCAGCAGAAAAAGTTGCGCAGCGTGCTGCTGGCGCACGCGCCCCAGATTGAAGTCGTCAGGATCATTGCTGATACCGACAAGCATGGCATGCTTTTCGTCGAACAGGTCATTACGATGGTCAAATGCGGTCAGCACCTCAGCCACGTCGGGCCGAGCGGCTGTGCCAAAGAAAAAAAGCACGATGTCGCGGCCGGCCAGCTCATCGAACACTACCCCGCCGAGGCGATGGCTGCCAGTCGCCGCCGAGAACCAAGGCGCCGGCTCTCCGACGCTGAGAGGCGAGATCGTCGTCATGTTTTTGCTGACGTCGCTACGCAAGTCGTTATTCCTTCCAAGCCGGTCAACCCGAATTTCCGATTAGTTCAATCGACTATCGAGCAAATTGTGTTTTGGCGATGGCAGAAGCGGCGCCCGGCGCAGGAACATTAAGTGCAAACAGTGTAACGGATTTCTTGCAGCCGCTCTGCAACAGAGAGGAGTCATCAGCGCGCGGGGAGCAACGTTCTTGAAAACCGCCTGGCGGCTGCGACCGTGTACTCGTTGAGCGAAACCCTCGTTCCGATGCAAATGCCCCAAAAAATCCAAAGGTAATTCCAGTAGTGAACAGTTAGGCCGATGAACATGAACATCACGAGCACGATCGTGAACCCGGTACGAAGCGCGCCGATATAGGCCTCGCCAGGCCAGCCCGCTGGGTTCCGTTTGACGGGAAGCATCGCGGTAAGATTCATCAGGATCACAAACACGATCGTCGGGAGGCCAAAACGCAGCGCCATTACCAGCCACGCGGAATCAACGGTGACGTCCAATATAGAATCTTTGAACGATTGGAATCCGAACCCGATAAAGGGAGATTCGGATATTTTTGATGTCGCGGCATCCCATATCAGAAAACGGAAGTACCCGGATTCCGGGTCGAGCGTCAGATGGGACACGATCCATCCCATCGGATCATTTGACCCCATAAAAAATATCGAGGCGATCAAAGCCATAACAGCGCAGAGCGCGCTCCATCGCCAGGCATGGTCCTTCATCAAACGATCGTAGCCGTAGACGCCCAACGCCAGAAAAAACGACATCAATCCAGACGACGACCATGACAGTACGCAACCATAGCAACATACACCGATCCACAATGCGCGGGTCCTGGCGTTGCGTTCAGAATATAACAGAATAACCGCCACGACGCTGCAAAACGCTCCAAAGAGTATGGCATGGTCAAATGTCGAAGCTGCCCTCACCGCACCGCCCCTATATTGAGCGCTGATCGGAGCAACGTGCAGTAGTGATGCGATAGCGTCGTGGATAATCAATCGCCCCGAAACGCTGTCGGCGGTGCCCAGCACGATCGACGCGAATGCCAATATCTTTAGTACTCTCAAGAATGCTTGCAGAGCCAGCGGACCGAAAAAAAACGCCCGCGCTACCAAATAGCCGCCGCACAATTCGATAGCCTCCGCGACCGATGAAGATACCGAGTCTGACTCGACTGAGGCGTTCGTGCCGGCAATGATAATCCAGATCGCCGTTGCGCACGCAAAGAAGTCCGGTATCTGAAGGCGGCGACCTCTTTGAAACAACGAAGTAAGGGCCGGAAGCAACAGCAGCATGATCCCGAGACGGCCAGCGGTGAATTTTGCACCCCCGATGTAAACCTGCACCTCCGCCGCCGGTATGAGCAACCCAATCAGAGCGAGCCATGCAGCGAAAGCGTTCGCGCGCCCTCGAATAAACGAACTCGCGGTCACAGCACCCATATCGGCGCCGCGACCAAGCACCATGTGGTGAGATGGAATTCCAGAAACACCGGCCTTCACCAAACGCTCCCTTATCAAGGTAAACCGCTATTCCCGGTTCGGCCCAAAGGTATTCACTCCGCTGCTGCCGATGTCTGGGCCGGATTGCTCGTTTTGAGCGACGGCATGATTGCATCGAGGCGACGGTGAACCCAATTCGAAACTGCCTTTTTCTTCCTCAACGCCGGCCCTTCCACCAACATCCATGACGCGTAGGCCAGCACGAGTGTGACAACAAAGATGATCGCCGCGCCAACCCACCATATGTGCATGTTGGGAAACGCGAGACCGAACGCGATCAGTATCGGTGCGTGGATCAAATACACTCCATAGGAGAGATCGTGCCGCAGGAGTGCCTTCCCGGGCAGAAAGGAAAGTCCACAAAAGATTACAATGTATGGGAGGCAGATCGGCATGACGATCGGTCCTCCCGCCAAAGGCAGTACCGCGAGAACCAATGCCAATGAAGCGAACGCCAGCACGGGCGAGAAGGCAATCCGATCGCGGAACAGACACAACAGGACACCGCATCCGAAATAAACAAAGAGGCTCACGAAGGTGGAAAACCGTTCGAACAGGAAACTCGCGAGCGCCGGGTTGATGCTGATCGCGATGTAAATCGCGTAGGAAGCGCCCCATAGCGCCAAAAAAAGACTGCGCCGGCTCAACAGACCAAGGACACTGAATAAGGCCAAGGCGATGTAGCACAAGACTTCGAAATGGAGTGTCCAAAGCGCCCCATTGATAATCAAAGGCGTTCCATCACCGGAGACGACGCCCGGCAAATTCCTGACCGTGAGCGTCAGTATATTTTTGGCGTACAGATACAAATGAGGGTCCGTGAAATACGACATCAGGGGATGCGTCGTCAGAATGGGCCCCAGCACCAGCATCGATAGGATGACGTTGACGATCAGGCCCGGAAATATCCGCACAGTTCGGTGTACGGCGTAGTCGACAACGCTCCCGACACGCAGCAAGCTCGGCGTTACCAAAAACCCGCTGATCGCGAAGAAGATGACCACGGCAAACCGGCCAAAATCCATGTACCCCGCGCTATAATGCAGGAGAGGATCGTTCTGGATGTCCGGATATTGCAGTCCACGGCAGTGGTGCAGCAGCACGATAACGGCCGCGACAAGACGGATGTGGTCGAAGCCCGGCCCCCTGAAGGAAGTCAAAACCAATCTATCCTGGAGGGTCACGCACACCTCTTTTTGCCAGCTAAATCGACCACAGCGGGACGGCGCATTGCGACCTGCGCCGGGGCGCAACCACAATTAAATATCACATATTTAATGTATTTAATATATAATAACAATGGCAAAATCGATTAACCAATCAAAGAACTCCCCCGTGTGAAGTTACACCTGCTTCGCCAGCGCCTACGATGAACGGTGGCAAGATTTCAGCCGGCAACTCTTTGCGTATTTTGGTGCTGTACGTATGATCATGGCTCGTCGCATCGCGCAGCGGATTGGTCTTCGAGCGAGACGAGATCCGCCCGCGGTTCCGAAGCTGACGGTAAGCCGCAATTCCGCGCCCGCATTACCGACTGCGTGGTTCATCTGCCCCGATCACCAACCGCCGAGCGGTGGAATCCGTAAACTCTACCGGTGTGTGGATATATTGAACGATGCCGGACTAAGCGCAGCCATTTTACACGACCGGCGCGGATTTCGCTGCGGCTGGTTTGAAAACACAACCCGCGTTGTCAGTGCGGCCGAAGTAACCCTGGGACCGGGGGATATACTCGTGGTGCCGGAAATCTATGGCCAGGCAATCCATGACCTGCCCCGGAACATTCGCCAGGTCATTTTCAACCAGAACGCCTACAATACCGTGAAATCGCTGACAAACGGATCTGAGACCTCGACGCCGTATACAGACAATCCCGACCTTGCGCTGGTGTTGGTGGTTTCCCAGGACAACGCCGAGGTGATCAAACATTTCTTTCCGGGGACTCCCGTTGCTCGCCTTCACCTCGGTATAGATCCCCTTTTGTATCATCCGCCACAAGGTCCGAAGCAACGCCGCATCGCCTACATGCCGAGAAAGCGGCCCGACGACGCGGCGAGCGTGCTGGCGCTGTTGAAACTTCGGGGCGCTCTCGATGGTTGGGAGGTCGTTGCAATAGAAGCCCGCAGCGAGGCCGAGACCGCCGATCTACTGCGAACTGCGGAATTATTCCTTAGCTTCAGCTCGCGGGAAGGGTTTGGACTGCCACCCCTCGAGGCCCTAGCCTGCGGTTGCCTCGTGGTCGGTTATCACGGCTTTGGGGGGCGCGAATATTTCCATGCCCCTTTTGCAATCGCCATTGAAGACGGTGACATCGCTGGCTTTGCACAAGCGGTGGAAACGACCATTCACATGATGAACAACGATCCGCGATCCGCGGATACCGTCATGGCCGCCGCTGCCAGCTTTGCTTTAAACACTTATCCTCTGGAGACGGAAAAGCAGGATCTGCTCGGCGTTTTTAGGCCTCTCCTCGATTCGTGAATCGAGGTGACCTCAAACACACGGCCATCAGACACCCGTTCTAAGCCAGCGCAGATGCGCGATCTCGTAACGGCTGCGCCGGATTGCTGCAGCCAACAGTGAACGTGGCATCCACCGACTTCGGCGACCTCGTTTTCGGCGTTTTTGCAAACCGGACCATTCCGGCAAGGAAGCCGCCGCGGGGTAGGTTGTCATCGCAAAATCGACCAACTTGTCTTCCAGTTGAGGATCGACCTTATCGCGGTCGTAGGTACGACAGGCATCGTCCAAAGCTTCGGCGGCCAACTTACGCCGGACAGTGGCTTCAAGTTCTGCGGCGCCGCGCAATCGGTTTCCGGCGACGGCGAATGTGCTGATAAAGGCCTCGCGCCGTCCGATCATATCTGTAAGCCGACCGGCATTGACGGTTCGCTGCATGCTATTGGGGTGAACCCGGTAATAACCTTGATCCACACCGTTGATGCGCCCGACATCGAACATCGTTGAGAGGCGCAGCCACATTTCCACGTCGGACGTATGAGGCAATTTCACATTGTATCCACCGACCTCCCGCAAGGCCGAACCGCGGATCACGACTTCGGGTTGACTAATGCAGTTGACGCCAAGGCGACAACGCAGTGCAAACCATTCAGCGCCCGGCCAGATAGTCCAGCGCGGCCGACCCCAGCGGGGCTTCGGCACGGAGCCCGTGAAATGACGCGGCCTGCCATATACGAATCCGACGTTGGGATACCGTTCGAGTAGCGCGATCGAGCGTTTCAGCGAACCTGGCGGCAGCAAATCATCCGCATCCAGCTTGACGAAATATTCTCCCGTGACTTCGTCCATTCCGCGATTGACGGCAGGTATCATTCCGACGTTCTTCGGCAACGAGATCAGCCGCACCCTGGCATCTCTGCTCGCAAGAGCACCGGCGACTGCGGTGCTCTGGTCGGTAGATCCATCGTCGACCACGAGAACGCTCACCTCGACGCCTTCTTGCGCAAGCACGCTTTCCACGCAGGCGGTGAGGAAATGACCGTAATTATAACATGGAACAACAACGTCAACTCTGGCCATACGAACCTCTTCAACCATTGGTCTTCGCCTCACGTCGCCGGCGTCGTCACATGGGAACGCTGTCGGGCTTAAGAAAAAAATAATACGCGCACATCACGAGACGAGATCGTCACCCACGATGCCTCCGAGGAAATCGAGATTAAGCCAACACTAACAACCTTGCTTCGGAATGTGCCGCCCCACACGAAGCGGCAATCGAGAAGCTATTTTCACCGTCCGTTCAAACGCCGGTCCGCATCCAGCGCAGGTACTCCAGTTCATGCTGGGCATGACGTATCATGGAAGAAATCAGAGTTGTCAGCGACCACCGGCTGCGCCGCTTGCTCCGACGGCTTTCCAGTTCCCGCCACTGCGGCAATGTGACAATTGCGGGAAAGGTGGCAGTGGCGAACTGCACAAGCTTTTCAATTACTGCGCTACGAGCAAAGTGCTCATCGAATGCAGCACAGGCCGCCGCCACAGCCTCAATCGACAATTCTTTTCGAACAATTTCCTCCAGGTTTTCGCCCCGCGAGCTCCGGGTAGAGCCGGCCAACGCCTCGCTCAAGAAAGCCTCTCGTCGGCCAATGAGGTCGGTAAGCAAGCCGGAGTTAACGGTGTGCTGCATGCTGTCGGGATGCACGCGATAATAACCTTGGTCCCAGCGGTTTATACGACCCACATCCGATATCGCGGCCAGGCGCAGCCACATCTCCAGGTCGGAAGTGTGCGGCAAATTCGGGTTGTAGTTTCCAACCAACTTCAAAACAGAACAGCGAACGACAGCTTCAGGCTGTCTTATGCAGTTGTGCGCGCGCCGATAGCGCAAATCCAGCCAATCGCGCCCACGCCATACCGTGAACTTCGGGCAGCCCCGAATTGTCAGCCACTCGACAAAGGCACCCACCGTCCAGCGACGGTGCCCGGCACCGGCGCAACGCGGCACATCTCCGCTGAAATGATGCGGCCGGCCATAAACGAACCCAATGTCTGGATATCTTTCCAGAAAATCGACCGACCGTTGGAGCGAGCCGACTGGAAGCATGTCGTCGGCGTCAAGCTTCACAAAATAATCGCCGCCCACATATTGAAGTCCGAGATTTACAGCAGCAATCATCCCGATATTTTTCGGAAGGGAAATAAATCGAACCCTGGGATCTTGCCACGCCAACGCCGTAGCTATTTGCGCGCTATCATCAGTTGAGGCATCATCAATGATGATAATCCTGACATTCACCCCCTCCTGCGCGAGGACGCTGGCGACACACTGATTCAAAAAGCGCCCGTAATTGTAGCAAGTAATCAGGACGGAGACCAAAGCATGCCCCGGCGTTATTTCCGCTGAGGCTGGTTTCACTGGCATTGTCACCACCTCCGAATCCTCTTCCGTAGCGCGTTTGGACGAAATGCCCTTTTGAACGAAGATACCCCTGAGCATCGCATCAAATTCGCTGCATTCGGTCTCTCAGCTTTCCCGCAGTTTGTCTCATGACCGAGACAGGCCATGCACGTGCCTCCGGTCCTGGTAATCTCAATAATGCCCCGAGAAGATCACTGTAGCGAAATTTCGGATTCATTTTTTTCGAAAGGCGAAGCAGTTCAATGCCGTGAGCGATCCGGCTCCGATCGGAACGCCTGAGGCCGCTTCGCAAAAGCCGCACGCCGGTTCCAAGAGCATGTTCGGCCAAGGACTGCGACGCTCGGGCGCGGAGGCTTTCAAACTCCGGCATCATGTTCGTGTCCTCTTCAAAAAAACTGTCGAACGCGGCCTTGCGATGCCAATAATCACCCCAGTCTGCGCTGTAATACGCAACCGACATGTTGGACGAATGCTTGCGATAAACGGCTTGTACCGCGTCAATCCGGGCCACGTCGCCGCGGGCACCGAAGCGCAGCCACATTTCCATATCTGCGCTATGCGGCAATGATGCGCGATAGCCTCCGATCGATTTTTGAACGGCCGTCCGGCCGATCGCCGTCGGAGTCGTTACTAAATTAGCTCCTACCGCACACATTTCGCGAACGAGGCTTTGCCTGGACCACGCATTGCCCTGCTCCATGTCGACTGCCGGGAACGGTAGATCATCTTGCCAGTCTATCCCTCGTCCATAGGTAAGGACGACCTGAGGCTCACTATCGAGAATGCCAATTGCGCGGTCGAAGGCGCCCGGAACGAGTAGATCGTCGGCCGATAACAGCAAGAAATAATCGCTATTGGCCCATTCGATACCCTCATTGTAGGTTTTGATGTGCCCCTGATTTTGCGAATGGATCCTGACTTCTATCCGGCGATCGTGCGCGGCAAGTTTTTGCGCCACGAGAGCGGAATTGTCCGACGAAGCGTCGTCGATGATCAACACCCGCACTTCACCGACGGACTGATTCAAGATGCTGTGAACGCACGCTTTCAGGTACCGTCCATAGTTATAGCAGGGAACAACAACATCGACCTTGGCCATCTGTTCTGTTTCCTCAAAAATGATATCGACCCCGATCCGGTGTTGATTTTCGCTCAGAGCAACCGTAGCGAAAACCCTCCAATGCGATTTCGATCACGCGTACAGCTCCGCCTTCAACTCATCCGCCACGCGAATTTGGTCGGCTTCATTCATTTGCGCATAGATCGGAAGCAGAATCGAATGATCCTGTGCGAGTTCGGATTGGCGAAGATCATGATGCTGCTTGTCGCCTGCGTAGGGCTTCTCGCGGTGAGAACACATGATCCCACGGCGCGTCGCGATCCCTCGGTCGAGAAGGCTCTGCATGACAGCTCTCTGATCGACCCGGTCCGGCAATCTTACGCAATAGCTCTGCCAGTTGGAACGCGCCCAGTCAGGCTCGAAGGGCAACCGAAGTCCTTCGATATTTCCGAGAAGTTCGGCATACCGAGCGGCTAGCGTGCGGCGACGCGCAACGATATCGGGCAACTTCATGAGCTGCCTGCGACCCACCGCGGCTTGCATGTCGGTCATCCGGTAATTGTAACCAACGACGAGATAATCTTCGAAGATCACCTGCGGAGACCCGTGCCGAACGGTGTCCGGCACGCTCATGCCATGCTGGCGCAACAGCTTGAACTGGTGGTCGAAGTCCGAATTGGATGTCGTGAGCATACCGCCCTCCCCGGTCGTGATGACCTTGCGGGGGTGGAACGAGAAGCAGGCGACGTCTCCGTGAGGCTTGCCGATCCGGCTCCACTGTTCGTCGACACGGATCTGGCTGCCCGCGGCGCAAGCTGCGTCTTCAATCAGAATGAGATTATGGCGTTTAGCCAAGGCGACCAGCGCGCTCAGATCGCACGGCATCCCCATTTGATGGACAGCGAGAATGGCGCGCGTGCGCGGCGTAATAGCTTCAGCCACGCGGACTGGATCGATATTGTAGGTCTCGGGATCGATATCCACAAAAACGGGGTTCGCCCCGCAATATCTGATGCAGTTCGCTGTCGCGACGAACGAGTGGCTTGCCGTGATCACCTCATCACCCGGCGCAATACCCACCGCCGTTAAAGCCAGATGCAGGGCGGTCGTGCAATTTGAAACCGCACACGCATAAGGAGCATCGACCAGAGCCGCAAATTCGAATTCGAAGGCGGCAACCTGTGGCCCTTGCGAGACCCAGCCGGACAGCACCACTGCGCGGGCCGCGTCGGCGTCATCCTCATCAAGAACCGGCATTGCGATCGGGATCATGAAACAACAGCCTCTTGTCGAGCCAGGGCAGCCGATTGGCCGCGTTCGCCCCGCCACCATTCCACAAGTTCACGCAATCCCTGTTCCAGCGTGACACTGGCGCGGAAACCAAGCAATCGTTCAGCTTTCGTCGTCGAGGCCAGACGGCGGGGCACCGGATTGACCGAGCGCTCCGGCGCAAACTCCGGGCTCAACCCTCCGTGGCCCATCACCGAGGCCAGCGCCTCAGCAATTTGAACGAGACTCGTTTCCGTGCCGCTCGCTATATTGACGACTTGATCGCTGGCTTTCGACCTGGCTCCGAGAATATTTGCGCGAGCAATATCTCGAACATGGATGAAGTCCATCGTCTGCCGGCCGTCACCGAAGATAATCGGCGGCAGCCCCGCCTCAAGGCGTTCCATCCACCGGATCAGCACTTCGGTGTAGCGTCCGTGGATATCCATGCGGTCGCCGTAGACATTGAAATATCTGAAGGCGACGTAATCGAGCCCGTACATATCATTGAACGTACGAAGCAGCCCTTCGTTGAAAGCCTTCGCCGCGCCGTAGAGTGTCCGGTTGTCGTAGCAATTCTGCCGCTCCGTTGTTGGAAACTCCTCGGCCATTCCATAGACAGATGCCGATGATGCAGCGATGACTTTCTCAACATCGTGCTGAACACAAAGTTCAAGCAGATCGAACGTCCCCTGCACCATGACTTCCATCGCCAGACGCGGCTCCACGGCACAATGGGTGATCCGCAACGCAGCCTGGTGAAAGACGATGTCGGCCGCCTTGACAAGCGGCGCCATTAACTTGCCGTCGCGGAGATCACCGTGCACCAGACGAACCGGTCCTCGCGTCGATGCGCGCTTGAGGTTTCCGGGCCTGCCGCGGACCATGTTGTCGAGAGCGACGATTTCGATACAGCCCTCGTCGCACAACAAATCCACGATGTGGGAGCCGATAAACCCCGCTCCGCCGGTCACCAGAACGCGCTTCCCCTTCAAATGAGCCACCACACCCTCCTGTTCGCCTGTTCTATTGACAAGCCATTTATCGAGGCAAAGCCCGCTATCATCCTAAGCGGCTTCAGCGAGGAAGACCTTCTCCAATTCCGTGACCACTTTGGAAACCTGCTCCGGCCCAAGTTCGGCATAAATCGGAAGCGAGAGGAGTTCATTGGCCAATAGCTCGGTGACCGGAAAATCTCCCGCGCCATATCCGAGATTTGCATAAGCCTTTTGAAGATGAACCGGCACGGGATAGTGAATGCCGGTGCTGATGCCGGCAGCCTGCAAGACTTTCTGCGCCTCATTGCGCCGCTCAAGAGTTACGGCATAAACATGATAAACGTGCCGGCTGTGCGAAGCTGGCGCTGGCCGCCTGCCTCGATGTTTCACCAGCAACTGATCATAATATGAAGCGACCGATCTGCGCGCTTCAGTCCACGCTTCGATGTAATTCATCTTCACGTTCAATACGGCGCCTTGAATTCCATCCATTCGATAGTTGTAGCCAGGCACGACGTGATTGTATTTTGACTCCTGGCCCCAGTCCCGCAGCAGCGAAATGCGGCGCGCGAATTCGGGCTGATTGCTGACGACCGCGCCTCCTTCGCCATACGCACCGAGATTCTTGCCGGGATAAAAGCTGAAACATCCGAGATCTCCGACCGATCCCGCGCGCCGCCCCTTGTATTCAGCGCCATGCGCCTGCGCCGCATCCTCGATGACGACAAGGTTGTGGCGTCGGGCGATCTCCATGATCGCTCCCATGTCCGCCATCAAGCCATGCAGATGGACCGGCAGGATCGCCTTGGTTCGGGGAGTGATCCCGGCCTCGATCAACTCCGGATCCATGGTCCATGTCGCGGGATCAACGTCCACGAACACGGGCTTCGCGCCGCTATAGAGAATGGCGGCAGTCGTCGCGACAAATGTCATCGAGACGGTTATTACCTCATCACCCGGCCCAACTCCGGCGGCAAGGAGCGCCAGATGTAGGGCGGACGTCCCGCTGTTAACCGCAAGACAATGTTTCACATCGCAGTAGGAAGCAAAACGCTCTTCAAAAGCGGCGACTTCGGGCCCCAGCACGAACTGCGTGCTGTCGATGGCGCGCAGCACTGCGGCATCGATCTCCGGTTTCATCTGTTGGTACTGAGCTTTCAAATCGAGGAAAGGTATCAAAGGGCTGGCCTTGTCGTAGGCGCGGCACGGCGCCGCGTGTGTTAAATTATTAATTACGCAAAAATTTAAATCATAAATTGAAAATAAACAAACGAAATAAATGCGGAATGTCCGAATATAATAATCAGGTTAATACGGCGAAGCCGGCGGACCTATTTGCCGACCTCCAGGAGTACGGGCGCCGTCGTGACCGCCTTGCCCTTCACCGCGCGGGCCGGAACACCCGCGACGACCGCCCGCGGGGGAACGTCCCGCGTTACGACAGAACCGGCACCGACCGTCGCCCCCGCTCCAACGGTGACGCCGCCCAAAATCGTGGCGTTTGAGCCGATAGACGCCCGATGGCCGATCCGGGTGGCTTCTATTTTCCAATCGTTCGGCCCTTGCGGTTGGCCATCTTCCCTGGTCGCCCTCGGAAACCGGTCGTTGGTGAACATGACACCATGCCCGATAAAGACCTCATCCTCGATCGTCACTCCTTCGCATATGAAGCTGTGTGACGATATCTTGCAGCGAGATCCGATCTTTGCACCGGCCTGTATCTCGACGAACGTACCGATTCGGGTTTCATCGCCGACCACGCAGCCATAAAGATTGACCAGCTCGGGATGGAATATCCGAACGTCACGGCCGAGTTGAACGTCTTTTGCGACAGGCATTCAAATTTCTCCCTTGGCAGATCTGCTCCGCTATTGCGTATGGTCTGTTGCTACCCGATTGAACTACGCTTTGCGTCGCTCGCGAATCTGAGGCGCGGCATATCAAAAAGGCCGGTGGCCGCCAGTTGCAGCCGGGGCAACAGCGGATGCTCCGTGACGACCATACCGACCAGCCAACCTATCGCCGCGAAAACACAGGCCAAACCCAATCCGAGGGTTGGGCCCATCACGCCGTATTCCACCATCGAAGCGCAGACTGCTACCCCGATGGAACCAAGGAAGGTAACGATTACGCTTTTGCATGTCGCACGGAAGAGATCGAGCCATCCGATGTCGAGATGCCGGCTGACAAAATAGATCGCAACGGCTGCTTGAAACGGCAAGGTCAGCATTGCCGATGCTGCAACCACGTGCACGCCAAAAAACGAAGCAACCAGAATAACAAGCAGCGATGGCGGAAGCGAAATCAGTGACGATACCAGTGCGTCGCGTACGCCGCCCACGGCAACCAGCACCGGATATGTCAGACAGGCCGCGAACAGCGAGAGATATGCGACGCACATCATGCGCACCAGCGGTACGACTTCCAGCCAGGTGGGGCCGAGCCAAATCGAGATGATGGGTTGCGCCATGATCGCCACGAAAGCGAGAAACGGCCAATGTACGGCCGTAAGAAGCGCAACCGCGTCGAGATAGATGTGCTTCAGATTTCCACCGGCTTTGGTTTGAGCGAAAATTGCCGGCATGATCACGGGGTTCAAAACCTGACCAACCAGCCGGTCGAACACTTGTGTGAGGCCGACGGCGCGGCTGTAAAGCCCGACGGCCGTAAAATCCAGAATGCGCGCCAGAAAGATCTGCGGTGCCAAATTGTAGAACACGTTGATAATGCTGATGCCGCCAGAGTAGAGGCCGAATCTCATCACATCCGGATATTCCGTCAGAGACGGACGGAATATCCGCTTGTCTTTGCAAGCGGCGACCAGCAGCACCGAGAGAACGATATTTCCAGCAACCGCTCCCCATATCGGCGCCATGAAGCTGTAGTGCTGAATAGCCAGCGCAACAGAGACGGCAAATGAAACGCAATTTGCTGCGAGACCGCAGACAGCAAGCTTGCCGAATTCCATGTCACGGCGAAACAAAGCCGATATCACGACCGAAAAGGGTGTTAGCGCAAAATTCAAGGCAGAAACCGCGATACCGGCCTTTAAGCCGTCTTGCCTGAAAAACCAGACGAGCCCATCCCTGCACACGAAAAGAGCGAGACCGATCGCGATCGAAATACAAAATGTAATCGTAAACGCCGTTCTGATACTCTGCTCTGAAAGCATCCTTTTCTGAATGAGATAATTGGCCCCGCCAAACTCCTGAAATGAAGCCGTGATGACAGCAACGATCGCATTAACAACCGCGTAGATTCCGAATTCGCTTGGCTTCAGAAGCCGCGACAACACCGCGGTCGATAAAATAAAAAGCAGCAACGTGCCGTAGCGTTCGACCGCAGAGAAGAAGATTGAGCGGTGAATAGAGGTCATGTCATGCTACCAAAAATGGCGGGCGAGCGATTGAGGACGCAATATTTGTGAATCTCCATCGAACGAAGTGCCGGCTCTTCCCGAGCAATCTGTCGGCGCGCCACACAACTAGAGCCTGGCTGGACCACGTGCCTTCCGCGGATTCCGCCAAATTGCTCAAGGCTTCCGCCAGCTGATGACCCGCGCAGGCACTCCGACAACCGTTGCGAAATCAGGTACATCCTCCGTGAGAACGGCGCCCGCGCCGACGATGGCCTCGCGCCCTACGGTCACTCCGGGCAGGATGATCGAATTGACGCCGATATCGGCACCCGCACAAATCCGGACCGGTGCGATCTTCAGATCCGTCTCGATAAGCGGCACGTTAGCCGGCGAGCCGGTATGCTCGGAACCCAATACTTTGGCCCCCGGCCCCCATCCCACGCGTTCCTCGATAATCAGGTCGCGGGCATCAAAATAGCTTTGCGGCCCGATCCAAACTCCGTTTCCGATCACGCACCGACCGTCGAACCGGCCTTGAATAATCGTCTGCTCTCCGATGTAGACGCCTTCTCCGATCTCGAATGTTTCGGGATGAACAACCGACACATTATTGCGTATGTTGGCAGCGGCGCCGAGCTTCTTGACAAGCGCCCGGAGACAAACCCTTCGCATGATGAGATCGATCGGGCTCGTCCCGTAGACATGCTGCGAGAAGGCCTCCATCAATTGCTCGCGACTGAGGTGTTCCCTCAGATGCGCGGCCATATCGAGCTCGAACTGCGGGTCCGGCTCTATCTTGCGCAGAGCATGGACCGCCTGCACGACACGGGTACCGGGTTTTTGTGTGCGGTGCCTCTTGATACGGGCCATATCCGGAATCATCATACCTTCTCCGCGATCCTATGAGCTTGCTTTAATCGGACCGGCCTTCCCTGTTCCTTGATCGAACGAGACGCCGCCTCCAGAATTTCAACCACCCGCAGGCCGGACACTCCGCTCGAAATGGGAGGCTTGCCGGTGCGCAGGCAGTCGACGAAATGCTCCACTTCTGTCTGCAACGCTTCCTTTGCTGCAAGATGTGGCGCCCACATGTCTCCGGCCCGATATCCGATCCTGAGTTGGTGTGCTTTCTCCGGTGACCCGTTCAACGTGATCCCTTTATCGTAAATCTTGATCTTTTCGGTGGGCTCGACGTCGTCATAGACAATCATCTTTCGGCTGCCGCCGATAAAGGTCTGCCGGACCTTGATCGGTGAAAGCCAGTTGACGCTGACATGTGCCACACAGCTACTTTGAAAAAAAAGCGTGATGTGGGCCATGTTCTCGGGCGCTCCCGCAACATGGCTCGAGCCGGTCGCCGAGACAGCGATCGGCTCCTCATCCAGGATATGCTCGATGATCGATATGTCGTGAACCGCAAGATCCCAGATGACGTTTACGTCCTTTTGAAAAAGACCCAGGCTCGAACGAATACTGTCGTAATAATAGATTTCTCCAAGAGCTCCTTCGCGCAGGAGCTCGCGTATTTTTCGCACGGCCGGCGTGTACAAGAATGTGTGGTCGACCATCAGGACCAGGTTTCGCTTCTCCGCCTCTTCGATGAGACGGCGCACCTGATCGGACGTAGGAGCCAGCGGCTTCTCGACAAAGACATGTTTTCCGGCCTTCAGCGCGGCAAGCGCCAGGTCGTAGTGAGTATGCACAGGGGTTGCGATCGCCACGGCATCGATGTTGGGATCGTAAAGGAGATCGCGAAAATCGGACGTCGTTACGACCTCCGGATGCAGACGTTTGCCGACGGCGAGCTTCGCCGGGTCCAGGTCGCTGACAGCGACGACGCGGGAGGACTCGCTGTTCGCAAAATTGCGAACCAGGTTCGGCCCCCAGTAGCCGTATCCGACAACCCCAATTCCAACAAATCCATTCTTCATGCCAACACCCAAATCTTCCGTCAAAAGCGGGGCCGTTCGGTTCTTCGCACCAATAAAATTACGTTCGCGGCGGCATGTCTTGCCAGATCCCGCGCGTATCGATCACGTCGAGATGCCTTCGCTCCGCCAGAGGCACCATCTTGAATTCATCGTGGTCGACCAGCAGAACGGCAATCTCGCAACTTCGGAGGGCTTCATCGATGCCCATAAATTCCGCACCGTATTTTTCAAATTCAAGCGGCAATTGGCGCAGGTTCGGCTCTACGATCTTGATCCGCGAGCCGTATTTAGCCGCAAGATGCAGCGCGATCTCCATGGCGGGGCTCTCCCTGAGATCGTCGATGTTCGCCTTGAAGGTCAGGCCACAACACGCGACGTTGGCGTAGGGATGATCGTCGATCAAAGCTTCCGCCCGCTCCATGACCCGAATTGTCTTGGAATTATTGACATCGCGACTCATTCGCATGACACGCGCGAGATCTGGCGCGGAATCGATGATGAACCAGGGGTCGATCGCAATGCAGTGTCCGCCGACGCCGGGTCCGGGCCGAAGTACCTTCACTCGCGGATGGCGGTTCGCAAGATCGATCACTTCCCAGACGTTAATATCAAAGCGATCGCAGATCAGGGATAGCTCGTTGGCGAAGGCAATGTTGGTGTCGCGATAGGCATTTTCAGTCAGCTTCACCAGTTCGGCCGCCCGGGCGGTTGTGGGCACACACGCGCCCCGGACGAACATTTTGTAGAAGAGCTGCGCCCGCCTCGTGCACCAGGGAGTTATGCCTCCGATGCAGCGATCGTTGTTGATGAGTTCGGTCAGAATCCGGCCCGGCAAAACACGTTCGGGGCAATAGGCAACGGAAACGCAGGCTTCGTCCTTGCCGTTGGTGTCGATATGCAGGTCTGGGCGGCCCTCGGTGATCCGCTTGGCGATGCCTTCGGTCGTTCCGATAGGCGATGTGGATTCGAGGATCACCAGATTGCCCGGAGCGAGCACGTCCAGGATACTTTCGACGGCGGCGTTCACGCTTGTCAGATCCGGCCGGTTCGAGCCATCGATCGGCGTCGGCACAGCAATGATGAATACGTCAGCTGGCTCGGGCTTCGTCGAAGTCACCAGCGACCCGCTGGATACGACCTTCTGCACCAGGCCGTCGAGATCGGGTTCGGCGATGTGGATGGCTCCGGACGCGACGGTGCGGACCACGTCCTCCTTCGTATCGATCCCGACAACCTTCAAGCCGCGACTGGCGATCAGCGCCGCCGTCGGGAGGCCTATGTATCCGAGTCCGATCACAGCAACTTTCTGGAAGTCAGGCATTGAGAAGGACCTTCACGATGCGCTCGCTTGCCCGTCCATCTCCAAAGGGATTGTGAGATCGCGACATCGCCGAGTAGCACTCGTCGTCGTCGAGCAAGCGAAATGTTTCTTCGACAATTCTGGTCTGGTCTGCTCCGACCAGGCGGGCCGTACCCGCTTCGATGCCCTCCGGGCGCTCGGTGGTTTCGCGCAATACGAGTACCGGCTTGCCGAACGTCGGCGCCTCTTCCTGCACGCCGCCGGAATCCGTCAACACCAGATACGCGAGCGAAAGCAGCCCAACGAAATCGGTATATTCCTGGGGCTCGATCAGCACCACGCGGGGGTGGTCGGACAGACGTGCAGCGAAGATATCGCGCACGTTCGGATTCGGATGAATGGGCAAAACAATGGTGACATCTTCCCTTTGAAGAATTGTCAGCAACGCCTCAACAATGTTGAGAACGCCATCTCCGAAATTTTCGCGACGATGGCAGGTTACGAGAATAATCCGGCGGTTTCCGTGATGTTGCCTGATGCTGTCCCAACGTGAAGCAAGATGCGGGTCCGCATCGACGCTCGCCTTCGTGGCAATCAGGGCATCGATGACGGTGTTTCCCGTTACATGTATCCGCTCCTTCGGCACATTCTCGGACTGCAGCGCTCTGGCCGCCCTGTCGGTGGGAGCGAAATGCTGGTCGGCGATCGAGCCCACGATCTTGCGGTTCACCTCTTCCGGCCAGGGAGCGTATATATCTCCGCTCCTCAGGCCGGCTTCGACATGCGACACCGGGATGCGGTGGTAGTACGATGCGAGCGCGCCGGTCATTGCAGTGGCGGTATCGCCCTGAACGACGACCCGGGTCGGCCGAACGTGGTCCAACACATCGCTGATTTCGCTGAGCAAACGCGCACTCAAATGGTCGAGCGTCTGATTGGCCGTCATGATGTTGAGATCGAAGTCGGGCACGATCTGCGCCAGCCTGAGCACCTGATCGAGCAATTGACGATGCTGTGCCGTCGCGCACACCGTGACGGTCGAATTATTTTCGGCCTTCAGCCGGTTGATCACGGGGAAGAGCTTGATCGCTTCCGGACGCGTTCCCAAAAGAATCAGAAAATGTTTTTGCACGCGTCAGCCCCCACCCCGGCTCGAACTGGGGGGTACCGACCCGCCCACTCTTGGTGTGGCGTGAAGGCTTTGCCGGACAATTGCCTGAGCCAGAATTCCCGCAAACAGCGTGTTGGTCTTTGCGTATCGCCACCACATCCGTCCCGGCTCCTGGTAGACGCGGTAGAGCCATTCAAACCCCAGTTGCTGCACTTTGGCGGGCGCCCGACGAATTTGGCCCGCGAGAATGTCGAACGCTCCTCCAACTCCCATGATGAAGGGGACGTTGAGTTCGTCACGGTAGCTGGCGAGAAAATGTTCCTTGCGGGGCGTCGGCATACCTATGAATAGGCAATCGGCTCGGCTGTTGCGGATGGAATCGACGACCTGCCTTTCCTGATCCGCGGAGAAATAGCCATCGCGAACTCCGGCAAACTGAATTGATGGATACTTCTCGCGGACGCACCTGGCTGCCTGTTGCGATATCTCCGGCGTTGCACCTAGAAAGTACGGCCTGAAGCCGTCGTCAGCACAGACTTCGAGGAGTTCAGTGAGCAGATCAATGCCCGTCACCCGGCACCTGGCCGGAAGACCAATACATCTTGCTCCCCAGACAATTCCCATCCCGTCGATGCTGACGACGTCGCTGTTGGCGACGTCGTCAGCGAGGACGGGATCGCGCCGCATATTGACGAACTTCGCAACATTGAGCGCAACGTGCTGCAAGCGCTTGCGGCTGCGCATGGCGTCTCGCGCAAGATCGACGGTTTCGCACATTGTCAGGATATCGATCGGGCATCCCAGGAAACTCTCACGCATTCTCAACCCCCGATAACAAAATTAAATATTTCCGGCGGCGCAGATCGGGCGGATACACCGTCCGATTTAATTTAATATTAGGTGATTTATTATTTAATAACAAGAAGCCAAATTATTAATTTGAGATATTTGTCAGCAGCGAAGGCTTGGCCCGGATTCTGCGTTCATGAAAGCCGGGACTGACCGCGCTCGCGCAATTAAGAGCTTGATTTGCCTGAATTTGGGAGCACACTATTTGAATGCGAGCGGGCGGCGGCAGGGCTCCGGTCCAGGCCCCGAATTCGGCAAGGCGACACCTGGATATTATTTTTCTCCTTCAACAAAATTAAATCGGGACAATGATATCCGTTATTATTCCCCACCTTAATCAGCCTGATGCCTTGGAGGCCTGCCTCCACAGCCTCGACGCGCAGACTCACGACCGATCTCTGTTTGAGGTCATCGTGATCGACAACGGCTCCGCAGCGCCTCCTCAGGAAGTTGTCGCCCGCCACGCCGGCGTGCGGCTGCTGCATGAAGCCCAGCCGGGGCCCGGTCCTGCCCGCAACGCCGGTGCCATGTCGGCAAACGGAGAGATTTTCGCATTCATCGATGCCGATTGTCGTGCGCATCCCGATTGGTTAACCACCGCGCTGCAGACGCTGCATTCTTCGCCGTCCGGAACTATTCTTGGCGGAGATGTCCGGATTTGGCGCAACCAAGACGAGGCTGTTACCGCGATCGCCGCCTATGAGAGCGTGTTCGCATACCGCTTCAAATTATATATCGAGCGGCACGGCTTTTCCGGCACCGGAAATCTGGTGATGTTTCGTTCCGATTTCGAGACAATCGGCCCGTTCGCCGGAATTGACGTCGCCGAGGACATGGAATGGGGACAACGTGCCTGTTCTGCCGGATTCCGGTTTCGCTACGTGCCCGAGATGATTGTCTTCCATCCGGCCCGCCGCTCGTTTGAGGAACTCTATGCGAAATGGGATCGGCAAACACAGCACTACCTCAACATGGTTCAGGACAAGCCGGTATGGAGATTCCGCTGGATCGCCCGCGCATTGCTGATCCTCGGGTCGCCGATCGTCGATACCGCAACGGTTTTTAGCAGCGATAGGATTCAAGGTATGCCCGCCCGCCTCAAGGCGACCGCGGTGCTTTGCAAGATTCGCGTTCATCGTGCCTTCAAGATGCTGAGCTTGCTCTATGCAAGCAAGTCAGTCGTATGGAATCGCGATACCGGCGTCTAGAACGACGCCCTGGACATGGACTGGCAACGTTGCATCTGGGCCGGGCTGAACGGGCCGGCGCTACGCATCTACCTCAGAGCGCGAAGGCCTGGTTGTGGGTCAACTGGCGCAGATCTGGACGCTGACCGAACGACCAGAGAATCCATCCGAGTTCATAGCTCCGGCATTCGAGGCGCAGGCAGATTTCAGCTGGATCGATCAAGGTTGATGAACGTCCCAGATATGCATTCCGAACGGCGCGCAGCACACGCTTGTTCTTCGTATCCAACTCGCCTTTTCTGACCTGCGAGCGAATGCTCAGCTGCAACTTGGGTATCAGCATCGACTTGCCAAGCTGGTTCTCGCCGAGAACCCACTTGAAGCCCTTTATCAGCGCCGCGCGGGCTTCCCTGACATCGTGGCGTTCGGCGCATTCCAAAAAAGCGGGAGCCATGCCGTATTGGTGGACCGAATAAACCTCGTAGAAATCGAGAACCTGGCCATGGCGAGCATCGAAGAACCACGGCCACTCGCCACGGGGGCCTTGCAGCGCAATCAATTTTCTGGCGCAAGCGTTGGCCATGGCGATGGCTTGCGAATTACCTGCGAACTCGCCGTAGTGATAGCAAGCAATCGTCAGGTAGGTCTGGCTCGCAAAAGAAGCAAACCGCCGCCGGAAGCCCGACGCCGCGTCGAAGAACAACCCGGACTCACTATGGTATCGTTCACTGAGAAAACCATAGAGCGGGCTGGCCAGGTGAGACCACTCCTTGCGGCCCTTTCTCGCCTGGGCGACAATTCCCGTCAGCAGCATTCCCAGATCTTGCGCACGAAAATCCTTCCAGTTCTCTCGCGTCAGCAACCTGTCAAGGTGCCTCACGACGTCTTCGGGCACCTCCAGTTCGAGTTCTGCGGCCGCCCACAGCGCCATGCCGAATGCATATTTCGCAACCGGCATCCTCGTCAGCTGACGAACATTGCGCTGGAAGATTGCCGGCACATCGATGCCGTCCGGGATCTCCGCCAACCGAGACATTCCGAGCAGCACATTGAGCGTGTAAAATACGTCGCTTGGCGGTAGGGATTCATTCGATAGATCACGGCCGTCCAAATGATAGATATGAGACCAGCGGTGATGCTCCGGAAGCCAGCATCGCCGCAGACCGGCGAGCGCGTAGTTCACCAGGGGTGAATTCCGCGATAACCCGCTGACGCCTGGAGGCGCCGAAATGTCTAAACTGCCGATATCCGGACTTATGTTCATCGACATACACCGCGTGCTGGAAACAACGAGCAGTCAGTATTCGCGTATGCTTTCATCCAATCCACGAAGCAGCGGGTAAAGGAAATAGGACATCACGCTGCGAAGTCCCACCTTCATTTCGGCCGTCACGGCCATTCCCGGAATCATCTGAATGCGTTCGGGCTGACGACGGAGTTTTGTATCGGTGACGTCCACCAGCACGCGGTAATATGGAGCCGGCATCCGACGCGCACCTTCGCCCTTCGGATCGGGAGCAAACGTATCCTGGCTGACGACGTGGACAACACCCGTCCCCGTTCCATATTTTTGGAATGGAAAGGCCTCGAACTTGATCCGCACGGCCTGGCCGACCGCAACTTGGCCGATGTCCTTACCCTCGACGTTGATCTCGGCCTGCAGCGGCACATCCCGCGGGACCAGAACGAACAACGTCTCGGCTTCGCGGACCACCGATCCCACCGTGCGATTGGCAATTTCGAGTACAATTGAATCGGCTGGTGCCGTCAACATGATGAGCTTGCGGCGGAGCTCGACCTTCTTGAGATCCTCTGCCGCACCGTTGCGCTTCGCTAATGTCTCGACCAGGTCCTGATAGGCGGTTTTACGAAACTCTTCGACGAAGACCTGCTGATCAGCGCGAGCTTTGTCGACCTTGTGTTCGAAATCCGCCAGGCTTCCACGAACGCGGGACAGGTTGCTTTCGACTTCGAGGCGGGCATCACGGGAGAGCAATAAATTCAGCTTTGAGCCGACTTCCTTGGCCATCAGCGTTCCCCGCATGGTCTCGATCGACGTCACGGTTTCGAGGCGCTGAACCAGCACCGCCTCCTCATCCTGGCCGGTCTTGAGATTGGCGCGTGCGCTGGCTATCTGGGCATCGAAATTGCGTAGCTGGGTCTCATAAAACGTTCGGCGTTGAAGAAACATCATTTTTTGCAGAACGTCGTCAGGATTTGTGGGATCGCTCACGACGAAGTCGTAGCTGCCCAATTCGGCCTTGAGACGGTTGATCGTGGCATCAAATGCGGCGACGCGCGTACGCAATTGATTCAGATCGGCTTGCGAGAAGGTCGGATCAAGCGTCGCCAGCACATCACCCCGGTTGACCACGTCGCCAGCCCTGACATGAATTTCCCGAATGACCGACGTCTCAAGCGGTTGGACAACAAGATTGGGACGGGTCGTCGTCAGCTTTCCTTGCGCCGTCACGATCGTGTCGACATGAGAAACCGACGCCCATGTAACCGCAGCCGCGATCAGCGCAACAACGCTATACAACGTAAGGCGCGCGATACGCGGCGGGGTGCGCTCCTCTATTTCGATCGCGTCCGACTGAAATTGTCCGACCACAGCCGGCCGCGGCCGCTGAGACGGCCGGAACAGCGATCGCCGCCGCCTTTCGACCGGCTTTGCAACCGTTTTTGCAACGATTTTCGACGCCGTTGCTTTTCCGATTTTCAGCTCATCCGGTTGCTGGTCTGCGTGGGTCATGCGATCTGCTTCGTCTGCTGGTTCCAAAGATGCCGGTAGATTGTGCATTTCGACAGAAGCTTGTCGTGGCGATCGACGTCAACGATCCGACCGCGGTCGATCACAAGTATCGCGTTCGCTTCCGCGAGCATCGACAGCCGGTGCGAGACGATGACGACCGTGCGCCCTTCCGCGAGCCGCCGTAGATTTCGACGAATGATCATCTCGCTTTCGGAATCCAGGGCGCTCGTTGCCTCGTCGAAAATCAGGACCCGCGGATTGACAATCAACGCCCTGGCAATCGCCAGACGCTGCTTCTGACCACCGGACAGGTTGGAAGCATCTTCCTCGAGCATGGTGTCGAAGCCACGCGGCAAGCGCTCGATGAACTCGTCCGCGCCCGCGAGTTGCGCCGCCTGCATCACCTCGGCAAAGGTTGCATCGCGCTTTACGCACGCGATATTCTCGCGAACGGTACCGCGAAACAGGAAATTATCCTGCAACACAAGGCCGAGGTTCTTGCGCAGGTGAATAAGATCGAGTTCACGGGAGTCATATCCGTCGATACGCAGCAACCCTTGTTGCACAGGGTAGAGACCCGCAATGAGACGCGTCAGGGTCGTCTTGCCCGATCCGCTCCTGCCGACGATGCCGAAAACCTTTCCGGGTTCAATCGTGAACGAGACATCATCGAGCGCCGGTGCGCCTTCCGTGCCGTACCGGAACGAGACGTTCTCAAATTCGATTTTTCCGGTGAACTCCGGTCGTAACCCTTCGCGATTGCCTTTGCGCTCCGGCTCCTGGTTCATCACTTCGCCCAGCATTTTCACGGCCAGGGCGACTTCCTGATATTCATGAACCATGGTGACCATCTGCACCAACGGCCCTGAAACCCGACTGGCCAACATGTTGAAGGCCACCAGCGCACCGATGGTCATTTCACCATTGAATACATCAAGTGCACCGAGCGCGATGATACCAAGTGTCATCATCTTTTCGAGAAACCCGGTTACGGACTGCGCTCCGGCCGAAATTTTCTCGACGCCAAAGCGCATGGAAACCGATTGCGCGCAGCGGTCGTCCCAGACCCTGCCTTGCAGTGGCTCCATGGCCAGAGACTTCACCGTCCGCATGCCGTGGACGGTTTCGACAAGGAGCGCCTGGCGCGCGCCTTCGGCCTGATAGAGAGCGTAGAGGCGGCGCCGGAATGGCCCCATCAGCAGCGTGACCACGGTTCCACTGAGTGCCGTAAAAGCCAGCACCAGGCATGTGAGCTTGATGCTGTAGAGCGCCAGCACGGGGATAAAAACGAACAGCGACAAGGCATCGAGCATCGTCAAGAACAGGCGGCCGGTCAGGAATTCGCGAATGCGGGCGGCCTGCTGCATGTGCTTGACGAGGACGCCGGCCGAAATGTGCTCAAAGAAGGTGATCGGCAGACCGAGGAGATGGCCGAACGTCTTGGTCGCGACGCGAATGTCGACCTTGTTTGTTGCGTAAAGCAGAAGGTAGCGACGCAGAAAGCTGAATAGGGAATCGAATACCAATGCGGCGGCGGCGCCCACGGCCAGGACATAGAGCGTCGTAAAGCTTTCGTGAACCAGCACCTTGTCGATAACGAGCTGAAAGAAGATCGGAAGCGCCAGCCCGAGCGCATAGAGCAGAATGGCGGCGACTGCGACGTCGACGAACAACCGCCACTCACGCAGCAACTCCGGGATGAACCAGCGAAAACCGAATACCTGCTGCGAACCGGAAAAGCTGCGGTTTCGCTTGATCAGAATCGACTCGCCGTGCCAATTGCCGCAAAATCGCTCCTTGCCGACCACCAGCGGCTCATGCTGTCGCTCAGCGAGCGGATCGATAACGCTGACCATCTCCTCGCCATTTGGCCCCTCACCTGCGCCGGACACGATGATCCAGTTGCCGTTTGCCAGCCGCACGAGCGCGGGATAGGCCTCACCCAACCGAAACAGGGTATCCCAGTCGAGCCGGGTGGCCCGTGCGCGCAGCCCCGCTTCCTTCGCCATCCGAAGCAGCAACGCTTGCGCGATCGGGGCACCATCCAGAGCATATGCATGCCTCAGCCGTTCAACCGGCAGATCGACGCCATGATGCGTCGCGATCCGGGCAAGACACTCGAGCGCGGTCTGTGATTCAAAACGCGGAGCATCCGGCGCATCAGCTGGCGGCTCGGCGGCGGGATCGCAGCCCTGTGCCGCATCAGCGGAAATTTGTTGAGACATTCGGAGACCGTGGAATGTTCGGGGTTATCGCGACACCACGTTCGCCAGCCGGGCTGATCGTTGGCGCATTGCCGGTTGGTTTCGTACGCTTGATCACACCGGCTTCGACCAGGCCCTGGAGTGCATTTTGCATGACCTCGACCGAGTTCGCGAACGCCTCGACCGGAAAGATCAATCGCTGAAGAAAGACCTTTTTCGGTGCGTTGTTGGCATCGCGTTCGGTCGGCGAAAGACTTACCAGATCGACGCGCACAATTGCGCCCCCGACGGTGATCTCATCGATTCCATCCGTGTAAACCTCGGCGTGCATCGTGCGCTCCTATGCTGCCAGTTGTGCCTTGAAGACGACATCAACTCCATAATTATTGGCGTTAAAGGTATTGGTCGGAAAAAGACTTGCGCTGCCGTAGGCGTAGACCCCATTGCCGCCGCTAGTTGAGCTTGCTGGAGCCGTCAGCGGACCATTGGTGAGGGCGGTGGCGAAGAAATTGGGAGTGGCCGAGTAATCACCGTTGCTGTGATAGGACGCGACATACGTCGTGTTGGCCGTGATCGCCACCGGAGTAGAGAAGTTGACCTGCTGCCAGCCGCTGGCTGTTTCATTCGTAAAGGTCGCGTTAGCAAGTAGCGTCCCGGTCGCGCTCCATAGATCCGCGACATGCACGCCGGTGTTCTGCGGCCCCTTGTAGAAACTCAAGCCGGTAATTTCGCCGGCGGTAGAAGACTGGAATTTAACGCCAAGCTGAACCGGATTGGTATCGTTCACCGTCACAATGCTCGGCACCGAACTGGCACTGAACAAGCTGTCGGTCGGAGATGTTGTTGCATTCACCGTCAACCCCACACTCGCGGACGCCGTTTGTCCGCTGGTATCACCGATCGTGTAGGTGAAGCTTGCCGGTCCGGTGTAACCGACGGTCGGGGTGAAGGTCACGTTCTGCGTGCTGGTGTTGTAGGACGCAGTGCCATTGACGGGATTGCTGACGCCCGTGACGCTCAGCGGCAATCCGGCCGGATCGCTGTCATTGGCGAGCAGCGTCGAGGCCGCGATCGTGGTGGAACCGTTCTCGTTCACCACAAGGCCGCTGACATTGTTGGCGATCGGCGGCCCGGATGTTCCGGTGCTCTTGGTATAAACCACGTCTACCCAATAATTGCTGGCGTCGAACGTATTGGTTGGGAAGATGTCGGCGGCGCCGTATGCGTAAACCCCATTGCCGCTGGCGGGCGCGGTCAAGTCGCCGCTGACTACGGGATTGGCGAAATAGCCGTTGTCCGCCGAGTAATCGCCATTGGTGTGGTAGGAGGCGATGTAGGTCGTGCCGGTGGTGATCGCGACCGGACTGGAGAAATTCACCTGCTGCCAGCCGCTGGCCGTTTCGTTCGTAAAGGTGGCGGTCGCAAGCAGCGTCCCGGACGAACTCCAGAGATCCGCAACATGCGATCCGGTGTTCAGCGGCCCCTTGTAGAAACGCAAGCCGGTAATTTTACCATTGGCATCGGCCTGGAATTTGACACCTAATTCCACTGCATTGGTGTCGTTCACGGTCACCGTGCCCGGCACCGAATTGGCGCTGAACAGGCTCTCGATCGACGACGTTCCATTCACCGTCAGCCCCACACTGGCGGACGCCGTTTGCCCGCTCGTATCGCTGATCGTGTAGGTGAAGCTTGCCGGTCCGGTGTAACCGGTGGTCGGGGTGAATGTAGCGACCTGCGTCGTGGCATTGTACGACACGGTGCCATTGACAGGATTGCTGACAGCCTTGACGCTCAGCGGCAACCCGGCCGGATCGCTGTCATTGGCGAGCAACGTCGAGGCTGCGATCATGGCGGAGCCGTTCTCACTCACCACAAGGCCGCTGACGTTGTTGGCGATCGGTGGCGAAGCCGCGGCCGATCCGTTGAAGACGACATCGACCCAATAATTGCTCGCGTTAAACGTACTGGTCGGGAAGCTGCCCGCGGCGCCATAGGCATAGACGCCGTTGCCGCCGGCCGGAGCGGTGAGCTCTCCATTGGTCAGCGAACTGGTGAAGTAGTTGCTGTTGTCGGAGTAGTCGCCATTGGTGTGATACGAGGCAACATACGTCGTGCCCGCGGTGATGACCACCGGTGCAGCAAAATTGACCTCCTGCCAACCGCTCGCGCTCTCGCTGGTAAAGGTCGCAGTCGCAAGTAACGTTCCGGTCGCGCTCCATAGATCCGCGACGTGGGTGCCGGTGTTCCCTGCTCCCTTGTAAAAGCGAATGCCGGTGATGGTTCCGTTCACGGAAGCCGTAAATTTGACTCCCAATTCCACCGGGTTGAAGTCATTCGACGCAAGCTCGCTCGGCGTATCGTTGGTGCCGAAGAGACTTTGTGCGGAAACCGGATATGCGACGGTGGCCGAAACCTGTGCAAACGCCGTGGCTCCGCTCGTATCGGAGATCGTGTAGGTGAAATTTGCCGCGCCGGCGTAACCGGTAGTCGGAATGAAGGTCGCGGTTTGTGTCTGAGCATTGTAGCTCACCGTACCGTTGACCGGATTGCTGACGCTTGCGATCGACAGCGGCAGGCCGGCCGGATCGGTATCATTCGCAAGCAACGCAGACGCGGCGATCGTCAAGGTGCCATTCTCGGCCACCGTGAAGCCACTGTGATTGACAGCCTGAGGTCCATTGCTCCCGTCGCTGAAAACAACATCAACCCAGTAATTGTCCCCTGAAGGAGCAAGATTCCTCGGGAAGGTGCCGGCGCTGCCGTACCCATACACTCCGTTCGTCGCCTCACCCGGAGCAGTCAACGATCCGTTGGTTTGTCCCGTATAAGTATCGAAATAGCCTGCCGTATCCGCGTAGTTCCCCTTGGTGTTGTACGAAACGATATAGGTGGTGCCCGCCGTGATCTTCACCGGACTCGTCAGGTTCACCTGCTGCCAACCGCTGGCGGTCTCGTTGCTGAACGTAGCGGTGGCAAGCAAAGTGCCCGAAGCGCTCCATAAATCTCCCACATGGGTGCCGGTGTTCAGCGGGCCCTTATAAAAACGAATGCCGGTAATCTCACCGCTTGTCGCTGAGGTGAATTTGACCCCGACCTCCACCTGGTTGTCGCTCACATCGAGCACGGCGGGGGTACCGCTGGCGGAGAAGATGCTGACAGCCGAAGATGGCGTGACGGTATATGCAGTGCCCGAACCCGGCGTCTCAAGATTGAGGCTGTCATCCACCGCCCGGGTCTCGATGTGATATGTTCCGGGCGCCGGCGCCGTGAATGTATAGGTCCAGGTCACACTTTGCGTGCCGATCTGGCCGCTCGTCGGATGCCATGTAGCGCCACTGTCAGTCGAAATTTGAACACCGCCGATGACTCCGCCAACATCGGTGGCGGTGCCGGTCACGGTAACCGTTCCGCCTTCAACCACGCTGGTCGCCGATACGTTGGCGATTTTGGAGGTGGGTGGCGTGCGATCCGTCGACGCGTTGGCGATCATAAGGCTCGCTTGCAACGTCTGCGGCTGGACGCCCATGTCGGCGAATACATTTACCATCGCCTGCTGGACGTTCGGATCGGTCGTCGTCGTATTGCCGTCCGGACCTGGATCATGTTGTGAGGAAAGGCCCCAGGACCAGAACACGGTGCCAACCGAAAACACCAGCGCGCCGCTGGTGGGATCGCGGTACTCGACCAGATTGTTGGTTGCGGTGCCCGCACTGTCGACATTGCCGAACTGCGAGTTGACCGTAGGTTCTTGCAGAGTCGTCGAAGAGACGTCGATCAGGCCTGCCGGCATGAACCCGTTGTCGGGAGACGAATCCCATTCGTATCCGAGCAGGCCTGGTTCGAGCGATGCGGTTTGGCCCGGGGCCGTGGTGGCGACACTCGTGTTGCGCCAGATACGCAGCTTCGTCATGTCGTAGGGGATTGTAATCGTGCCAAGGGTGGGGGTCTGATCGACCGAAAACAACTCACCGGTCAGTGCGTTGGAGGGTATGTTGAGGCCGCCCCAACTGACCGGGGCCTCGAAGGTGCCGGTCCCCTGCCCGTCGGGATTGATCAAGCTTTCGAAATGACTGTCCTTGTAGGACACAAGCGTGCGGTTGGCGGTTGTACTGCCGGCAATGCTCGGCGCGAACTGCGTCTGCCAGAACACCTCGTTGCCACTGAGAAAGACAAGGTTGACGCCGGCGTTTTGCGCGGCCTCCACATTCGCGACCTGGCTGTCGGTCCAGTATTCGTCGTGCCCGGCATCCATGAATACCTTGTGATTGAGCAGCAACGCGCCGTCCGTCGCCGTATCCATGCCGGAGATATAGCTGACATTATAGCCGTTTTCCTCCAGCCAATAGATCGCGGCGTATTCGGCTCCAAACAACGAGTTCCTGCGGACCCGCGTACTGCCCGATACTATCACGGGTGACGATGGGGCGATTGTAACTGACCGCAAAGGCCGCGCCGGGAACCGCTTCTCCACCGGCGCTAGCTGGGGGATCGGACGGACCGTTGCCTCCGTAAAGATTGGCGCCACCCCAACCATTATAGGCCTGCCAGGTCTCATCATCCGTTTGAAATACGATGTCACTGGTGGAGTTGGGATTTTTGACAACGAACGGGATCTGGAAAATCTGATTGCCATCGACGATGTTGGCGACGTAAACGCCGGATATCGCGCTTGATGGCATTGTCCAGGAATCGGTAACGCTCCAGTTTCCTGCATCGACCTCACCGGTTGCCGGATTAACGATGGGCGCCGGCTGAACGACGGAACTCGTGGCCTGGTGATTGATGGTGGTTTCGAGCGCGGCTCCATCGCCGCCGTAATAGCCAAGCCGATAGATGTTGATTTGATAATTGGGGTTGCCTGTCAGGTTGTCGATCTTGAAGGCGACTGTGCCGCCAACATTGGTGCTGATCGCCGTGGTGAATCCCACTATCGTGGTCGAATCCCCTCCCGGATCGACTTGCCATACGCTTTGCGGCGTTCCCGGCTTTTCGTTTTCCAGCGCGATCGGATTCAACGTGACAGCACTGCTTGTCGTCGTGCTGTTTGCTGAAATTGTGGAAGGTAAAACGACAGGACCGAAGCTCGGCGTCGGTGCCGCCTGCAGGGTTGTAATTTGCGGCGGGTCTGAGCTTCCGTTCGTTCCCAGCGAGGTGACCGTTGTGCTCTGGTCAGCCGTTGCAGCCCCACCCTGTAACACTGTGGTCGATGCTGGAGTGGCCGCGAGCGGCGGGGTGCTCGAGCCGATACGCTTTGAAGGCGGGTCGTCGGTCGCAGGCGTGTTCACAGTTGCCGGACTTGTGACGCCGGTAACAGCTGCATTAAGAGCCTGCACTTGCGTTGAGGCAGACGAGGGCGGGGCCAACACTTGATCGGAGAAGGAAGTTATCGGCAGAATAGAGGGCTCGCTGTTCTGCGCCGAGGTGTCAGAGGGTACCGCCTCGTCGGGCTCGGCCGGCGATGCGACTGCCGTTGAATTCGACGAGGAAAGGGCTGCATCCAACAGCAGCGCGACCGCGAGCGGCGCAACGATGTCGCTGCCGGCCGCAGGGATCACAGTCGGTTTGCCCATCGGAGGCGCGTCGGGACCCACAACCAGCAGCACTCCGCCGGTGACGTCCGCTTCCGCGGAACCGCCAGAGCGGTATTGCAAAATCGAAATCTTGCCACTCGCGTCAGCCGCTGGCGCGAAAATCAATCCATTTAGCTGCGCAACACTAAGGGTTTGTCCGCGTACGACCGAGGTAGCCCCGTCGGGTAGCAGCACTGTCCCATTCGAGGGCAGCTCGGTGATCGTGACATATGCTTCTGCAGAGATTTCCGAAGCCTGAATACCGATGGACCTTGCTTCGCCGTTCTGCGAAACGCTCACGACGCCCCAGTTCTGCGGTTTCCCCTCGGTCGACCCGGTCGAAGATCCGGTTTGCGCAGCGGCAGGCCTGAACTTCAGCGCCGCAAGCTCGGCTGCGGTAATAAGCTGCCCGAGAACAACCGGCGTGACGCCGTCTTCCTTCAGGACCATGCCCTGCGAAGGCAGCGCTTTCACGTTCACGACCAAATCGTGCGGGGTATAGTCACCATCGGCGGACGACGCGATACGGAAGGGCGTGGCGCGACTATTTTCGCCGGCCAGGGACGTCGGATTCAGGCTCAACATGGCGAGCACCCACGAAAAATTACCGAGAAAACGGGGAACGGCATTTTTAAATTTAACTCTTTATTAATTAATACGTCAATTGAATGAATTTAAAAATTAAATTTAAAAGTGATAATGATTAATCGTTGGGAATAATTAACTATATTAAAATAAAGACCAATAGGCCAAGACTCCGACGCGTCGCCGCACCATCCGCGAAACTGAATTTCACTTAAAAAAAACCGCAGCAGGGCCGCGCGGCGCACTCCAGCAAGCCGCAGTCTCGGCCTCAAACCGTCCGGAGGACGTCGAGCAGATAATTCCCGTAACCGCTTTTCGCCAATGATTTGGCCAGGACCATCACCTGGTCGCAATCGATGAACCCGAGCCGAAAGGCGATTTCCTCAAGACACGCAACCTTCATGCCCTGCCTCATTTCGAGAGTCTGGACGAAACTTCCGGCATCGATCAGCGACTCGAAGGTTCCGGTATCGAGCCACGCAAATCCTCGTCCCATCCGCTCGACGTGCAATCTGCCGGCAGACAGATAGCGCATCTGTAAATCGGTTATTTCCAGCTCTCCCCTTGCCGACGGCCGGACCTCTGACGCATAGCGCACAACATCGTTATCAAAGAAGTAGAGACCCGTGATTGCCCAGTTCGAAGTCGGGTGCGTTGGCTTCTCCTCGATGCTCACGGGCCGGTCTTTCTCGTCGAATGTGACGACACCATACCGTTCGGGATCGCGGACATGATAGGCAAAAACCGTCGCTCCCTGTTGGCACGCGGCGGCCTTGGCAAGGAGCTCGGGTAGCCCGTGACCGAAGAAGATGTTGTCGCCCAGCACCATGGCCACGCGATCGCCTCCGATAAAATCGGCTCCGATAATGAAGGCTTCGGCAAGCCCGCCCGGGTTGGTTTGCTCCGCGTAACTGAGGCGTATGCCCCATTCGCTGCCGTCACCGAGCAACCGCTCGAACTGGCAACGATCGATGGGCGTGGTGATGATGAGAATGTCGCGGATACCCGCCAGCATCAAAGTCGATAGCGGATAATAAATCATCGGTTTGTCGTAGACAGGCAGCAATTGTTTGCTCACGCCCCGGGTGATTGGATAAAGTCTCGTTCCACTGCCTCCCGCCAGTACGATTCCTTTCAGCATGCGTGCACTTCCTGCGCCATTTCCAACTGATCGAGACACGCTTCAAGCGAGGATCTCCAGGAAGGAAGCCGAACACCAAATGTCCGCTCCGCCTTGGATGAATCCAGGCATGAATTTTTGGGACGACGGGCCGGAGTCGGATACTCTGCCGTCGTGATCGCCTGCAATTCCGGAACACGGCGGCCACGGCGCGCGCGGCTCGCGAAGATGGCAGCGGCAAATCCGTGCCAGCTCGTTTCCCCCTCACCCGCCAGATGGTACGTTCCTGCATTGTCACGGCTGTTACCCGACCGAAGCCTCTGGGCAATCATCAAGACGGCCTCAGCCAGATCTGCCGCTGACGTCGGTCTCCCGCGCTGGTCCGCTACAACCCTCACTATCGGTTGCGTTTCGGACAGCCGCAGCATGGTGCGCACGAAATTACTGCCGTATGGACTGTAAATCCATGAGGTCCGTATCACGGCGGCGCACGGACACGCCCTGAGTACCGCCATTTCGCCCGCAAGTTTCGAAGAGCCATAAACATTCAACGGCGCCGGCATGTCGTCTTCGCGATACAGCGCCGGTTTGTTGCCGTCGAAAACGTAATCGGTCGATATCTGGATGAAAGGAATGCCGTGTCGTGTCGCCGCATCGGCAAGCAGCGCCGCTCCAGCGCAATTGACCCTGAAGGCACGTTCCGGCTCCGCTTCGGCTCTGTCGACCGCTGTATAGGCCGCCGCATTGACGATTGCCGACGGCTCAGCCGCGGCCATCACGCGATCAATCCCGTTTCCGGTTTCAAGGTCCAGTTCGGGCCGGCCGACCGCTATCACCGACACATTGCGCAAGGCCGCCGAGTTACTAAGACAGCGGCCCAGCTGACTGCCTTTGCCCACAACGAGGATCGGCTTTTCTGCCATTTGCGGTCTCAGATCTGCATTTCAGGAAGGCCGAGGCGCGTTCCGCCGTACACATTGAACCGTGCCTCTTCCCACCAGGAACGGCTTTCGAGATACCACTGCACCGTCTGCGCTATGCCGTCTTCGAAGGTTTTGCTCGGCTTCCATCCGAGTTCGCGATGCGCTTTTGAGGCGTCGATCGCATAGCGCAGATCGTGTCCAGGCCGATCCTTCACAAACCTTATGAGCGAACGCCTCCTGGCCCGCCCGGGAACCATCCGGTCGAGTACGTCGCAAATGAGTTCGACGACATCGAGGTTACTGCGCTCGCTGTTGCCGCCGAAGTTGTATTTTTCTCCCGGCCGGCCTTGCGTCAGCAGGCTAATGAGACCTTCCGCATGATCGTCGACATACAGCCAGTCACGGACGTTAGAACCGCTGCCGTACACCGGCAGCGGTTTGCCCTCGATCGCGTTCAGGATGGTCAAAGGAATGAGTTTCTCCGGAAATTGGTACGGCCCGTAATTGTTTGAACAATTCGAAATGATGACTGGCAGGTCGTACGTCTTGAACCACGCATACGCGAGATGGTCGGAGGCCGCCTTGCTGGCCGAATAGGGCGAACTCGGCCGGTAGGAAGTCTCCTCACAAAACAAGCCGGTCGCGCCAAGGGAGCCATAGACTTCATCGGTCGAGACATGAACGAAGCGAAACCGGCTTCGTCTTTCGGACGTCAGCCGGTCGTAGTATTCTCGCGCCGCCTCGAGCATGTTGTATGTTCCGACGACGTTGGTGTTGATGAAGGTCGACGGACCGGTGATCGAGCGATCAACGTGACTTTCTGCTGCCAGATGGATGGTCGCGTCCGGCTCGTACTTGGCGAACATCCTGTCCACGCCGGCGCGATCGCAGATGTCCACTTGCTCGAACGCGTAGGTCGAATCTCCCGCAAGCGCATCAAGCGAGCGAGGGTTGGCCGCATAAGTGAGCTTGTCGATGTTGATGACGACGCTTGCGTGACCCAGGACGAGGCGACGGCAGACCGCTGAACCGATGAAGCCCGCTCCGCCCGTCACCAACACCCGCATCGGCCACTTCCTCCGCTATTCGAAAATCGGGGCAAGATCGGCTAGCATCGGCAGCCCACGATCTTTCTCCGACAAAATCGCCGCCGCGGGAGCAACGGGCCACCCGATCCCCAATCCGGAATCGGCCCAGTTGAGCCCGCTGTCATGAGCAGCCGAAAAGAACTGATCGACCTTGTAGAAAACGACCGTGTCCGGCTCGAGTGTGCAAAAGCCATGAGCAAAGCCGGCCGGAATGAACAATTGCTCGTTCCCTTTACTGCTCAGCTCTATGGCAATGTGCTTTCCGAAGCTTGCCGACGACCGGCGAAGATCGACCGCCACGTCGAAAATACTCCCGTGCAGCACTCGAACCAGCTTCGTCTGGGTGAAAGGCGGACGTTGAAAATGCAGGCCGCGAATGGTTCCGGAGCGCTCGGAGCTCGATTGGATGTCCTGGCGAAAATCGTTGTCGAGACCCTGCGCAGCGAAGTCCGCTCGGTGGAACGTCTCGCAAAGGTACCCTCGGGCGTCGGAGAACCGCCTTGTCCTGACGAGCTTGACGTCGGGAATTGCCAAAGAACGTACGTCCAGTTGGATCCGCGTCTCCTTGCCGCTGGCGCAGCGAAGGCTCTTGTCGTCGGTGCGGAAGGATGGGGAAATTTCAGAGAGCAAATCCATGATCAGGCCTCGCTACGACGCAATTCGACGCAATTCACTGACAGCCCGGTTCACTGACAGCCCGGTCCATAGCCGCTCGGCCAGAGGACACGTTCAACAGGCAAATCAATAATTTCATCACTGACCAAGCCCACCCAGCCCGCCTCGGGGCAGATACGTTTCCAATATCCGCAGGGGCAGGAGATGCGATATATTTAATTCAGATCCAGAGGCCGCAATTTCAGGCCGAGCGTGACCATTTTAATTTTAACCACCGTCATTTAATTTTAGCAACCACTTTCTTTATCTTTCACACTAGTATTAAATGAAAGCAGTTCACGGTCGGCAACAGACGTCAAAGACCCGCTTGTTGCAATAAAAGGCGGTCACGTAGACCGGCGCAGCTCGAAAAGTGACTCAAATCGATGCTTCAAAGCAATGTGCTCAAGAATGACAGAACGCGCGCGCTGCTGGACAGCGTGGTGTCGCAAGAACAGACTGAAGAAGGTGGCATCGCCGAAATCGTCAACTTCGCACTGGGATTTCTAAGGCGACAATACTCGGTGATTATTTTCACCATGGCGCTCGCCTTGGCAGCGAGCGCCATTTATCTGCGGGTCACGCCGCCGACCTATACGGCCCACGTCAAGGTCCTGTTCGGGAATCCGAAGGCTCAATTCGTCCAACAGCAGTCCGTGCTGGCCGAGGCGCCGATCGACAATACCCAACTCGAAACCCAGATCCAGATATTGAAATCGAAGGCCATAGCAACTTCGGTCATCGATCAGCTCAAACTTGCTGGCGATCCGGATTTCAAGGATACGGTTCGATCCTGGCGTTGGATCTGGCAAGGCATCAGGGGACGGTTCGACAGCGTGCCCCCGGATCGTCCGGCCCTGCAGGACAGGCCGACAGACGAGGTTACAGACGGCCTCGTGGCTACTTTTGATGAGCGGTTGTCGGCGGCCAGGCTCGGCTACAGCACCGTGATCGACATCGGCTTCAACTCCAGCAACGCAGAGCGCGCGGCGCAGATCGCCAATGCAATCGCCACCGCCTATGTCACCGACCAGTTCAACGCTAAATTCGACGCCAATCGCGCCGCGACGTCCTGGTTGCAGGACCGTCTGAAGGAGTTGGGGCAGCAGGCCCTGACTGCCGAGCGAGCGGTTGACGCGTTCAAGTCCCAGAACAATATCGTCGCCGCAAGCGGCAGGCTCATGGACGATCAACAGGTGACGGAGCTTAACAGCCGACTGGTCGCGGCGCGCGCTCTGACTTCCGACACGTTGGCGCGGCTCAACCGCTTCGACACCATACTCAGCTCAAATTCGGCCAATTCGACGGCGATCGGCAATCTCGATGCATCCGGGTCGGACGCCCTGAGCAACCCGATCATCAACACCCTTCGTCAGCAATATCTCGAATATGCGAGGCGAGAGGCCGAATGGTCCGCCCAATTCGGCAAGAACCATCTCGCCGTCGTCAACTTGCGCACCCGGATGGGCGGTATCCGGACCTCGATATTGGACGAGGTGCGCCGGCTTGCCGAAACCAGCAGAAGTGATTTCGAGATGGCCAAGCAGCGACAGCACGAAATCGAGAAGCAGCTGGGGTTTGCCGTATCGCAGTCCCGGTCGACGAATTCGGCCGAACTGACGATGCGTGAGTTGGAGACCAGCGCCAAGGGATATCGCAGCCTCTATGAAACTTTTCTGCAGCGGTATATGGGGTCGGTTCAGCAGGAGTCCTTTCCCATCTCGGAGGCACGGGTGATCTCGCCTGCCTCGCCTCCCCAGGGCAAGAGCAAGCCCAAGTCCGGATTGATACTGGCGCTGGGCATCTTTGGCGGGATCGCGCTCGGTACGGCCCTGGGTTTCCTCAGGGATATCATGGATCGCGTTTTTCGAACTTCCGCGCAGATCGAAGCGGCATTACAGCTACCATGCTTGTCGCTGGTGCCCCTGCTAAGTGATCCCGAGCAAAAAAAGCCGTCGCCGCGAGACATCGTTCCAGCTGACAAGGAACTCGGTCAAAGAACGCTGTCCAGAAACTCAGGCATGTACTGGGCCGCCACGGCCAAGCCGTTGTCCCAGTTTGCGGAGTTGGTTCGCTCGATAAAACTTGCGATCGATTTAAATCCGATGAAGACCTCAAACAAGATTGTCGGCATTACTTCGGCTCTTCCCAATGAAGGAAAATCCACCATCGCGGCTTCGCTGGGCCAACTCATCGCTCACGCCGGAAAACGGGTGATCATCGTCGACTGCGATCTTCGGAACCCGTCGCTGTCCGCCAATCTCGCGCCGAACGCAAGCGCAGGCATTATTGACGTCCTCTCCGGTGCCCGCTCTCTGGAAGAAACGGTCTGGAAAGATCCCAAGACAAATCTGGTGGTGTTGCCGGCGGCGAAGCGAGCCCCGCTCTTTCATACCAGCGAAATCCTGTCCGCAGAGCAAACCAGAAAACTGTTCGACAAATTGCGCGCGAGCTATGACTACGTGATTGTCGATCTTCCTCCGCTCGCACCAATCGTCGACGTTCGCGCAACAACGCCGCTGGTAGATTGCTTCATTCTGGTCATCGAATGGGGTCGAACCAAGATCGACGTCGTCCAGCATGCGCTCCATACCGCTCCGAACGTGTACGAGAGTTTGATCGGTACGGTGCTCAACAAGACCGACATGAGCGCGATGAAACGCTACGACAATTATCACAACGACTATTACAACAACGAGCATTACACCCGGTACGGTCAGGCGGCGGCAGAATGAATGGGCATTTTAGGCCCATGCTGCATCGCAACGCCCTCTCCTTTCGGCGAGCGGCAGTGATCCAAACCAGTTAATTGTGTTGTATTTGAGCGACACTTTGCACTCGTATTACGTGCAGGGACACGATTCGCTGGTCTGAATCTTCCAACAATGCCATCGTGTATCCAGACGGGCTGGGATCAATGGGGGCTTTTCTGTTCGGGTCAAAGTACAGTTGCGCGAACGTCCCGACAACGCTTTTGGCATTGTCATTCTTGGCATTATCCGGTGCCGGGTGTGCACTTCTGCCTGCCGATGGCCCGCAAAGCACAGACGTTCGTACCGCCCAGGCCGGCGCGCCTGAAAGCCTGCCCTATGCGCTGGTGAAGCTGACGCCTGAAGTCGTTCGTGTTCTGGGACAATTCACGCCAAGACTTTCCAGGGCGTTCGCCGACCGGAGTCCTCCAAAGGCATTCCGGTTCGGCATCGGCGACACCGTCAGTGTGACGATTTTCGAGGCCGCGGCGGGCGGCCTGTTCATTCCAGCCGAGGCCGGCGTTCGCCCCGGTAATTTCGTCACGATTCCCAATCAGGCGGTCGACGACCACGGCAATATCGCGGTGCCGTATGCGGGTGAGATCGCGGCGAAAGGCCGAACGCCTGCCGAGATCCAGCGCGCGATCGTCGATGCCCTCAAAGCTCGCGCGATCGAGCCCCAGGTAGTTGTGTCGCTGGTCGACCAGCACACCTCGTTGATCAGCGTTCTCGGCGACGTCCGCACCGCCGGCCGTTTCCCTGCGAGCCCGTCCGGGGAACGCATCCTTGACGCGATCGCGCGTGCGGGCGGGCCTGCTACTCAGGGTTACGACATGTGGGTCACGCTTGAGCGGCAAGGACACCGTGCGAGCGTCCCGTTCGGAGCGCTTCTCTATGAACCGTCCAACAACATCTACGCGCTCCCGAACGATGTGATTTATCTCTACAGCCAACCGCAAACCTTTGTGGCGTTTGGCGCCGGCGGAACCCAAGGGCAATACAAATTCGACGCCTGGCGTATCTCACTCGCGGAGGCCGTCGGAAAACATGGCGGCCTCAACGACTCCCAGGCGGACGCTGCCTCGGTGTTCCTCTATCGCGGGGAGACCCGGGAGGTGGCTCGCGATCTCGGAATTGACTGCTCACGTTTCACGGGGCCCATTATTCCCGTCATTTACGTCGCTAATTTCCGTGATCCGTCGGGATATTTCCTCGCGCAAACCTTCGACATGCGGAACAAGGATGTTATTTACACCTCCAACGCCGCTTCTGTTGAGACCACCAAGTTCCTGAACTTCCTGCGGACGATCATGGCGACCGCCAACGACCCGATCATCTATGCGACCAATGGCTATGCATTGAAAGCTGCCATCAATGGCATGTCGACATCGACGATCATTACAACGCCGACGCCTATTATCACCACCACCGGTCACTGAGAGCGTTTTCAAGCGAAGTGGCCGCCGGCTCACGTGAAGAAAACGCGTACAAGAATCCAGAGCTTCAGTTCTGATTCAATCAGAACCAATCATGCTCTAATAGCTGGCTTAACCTGTTCGCTCTGAAGTGGTGACTTGGCTAGGTAAAACTTGGCCAGCTCAAAACTTGGCCAGGTAAAACCCGGCGCGCCGCGGCTTGACCGGGGGCGACGCCGATGGATGAGCCGCTCTGACGGCAAGTTACGACGGACGGGAGGTTGCGGAGGCCGCTTCGAGCCGGCAGAGCGCCGCAACCCGAAAGAGCCGTTGCCGGAGGCCACCCGAAATATTAATATATAAATATTGCATAATTCATGGATTTAATAATTAAATGAGGCGGAACACTGCCGCCCAAAAGGACCGGCATCAAGTTTGCTCTTGAGGGCACTCGCTTGATCAGGTTGATCGAAATAGGTCCGACTTACAAAGAGCCTGTCACTGCCGCACTTCGATCCAGCGGCTTGGATTGGGTGTATCCGGCCGCTATCGGCCGTGCCCCCTCATGATCGCGGCTTTCATCATATTGAGCTCACTGCTCACGCTCCTGCCCACGCTTATGATGCTCGACGGTATCTTTGCCAATGGGGTGGTTTTGGCATTTGACGCGATCGGGATGGTGACGGTCGCGCTCACGCTGCCAACCAGTGACCTCCAGCGCTTTTCCCGGTTGCTGCGACCGACCGCCGTCATCGGTCTGCTCATCCCCTGCCTGTGGATGCTGTTGCAGGTTGTACCGATTCCGACCCGCGCTCTGGCCAACCCGATCTGGGCGAGCGCATCCACGGCTTTGGACAAGCCAATCGCAGGTGGGATAAGTATGGACATCGGAGCAACCTTACTTTCTCTCGCCCGCTATTGCGCCGGCCTGGCCGCGGCCTTCGTCGCCGCCGCCGTAACTCTTGGCAAGCAGCGGGCGGAAAGCGTTCTATATTTGTTGACCGCGATCGCCGCGCTGATTGCCGCGGAACTGATCGGATTCGATCTCGGCTATTTGCGGTTGCCCGGCTTCGAGCGCGCAGAAGCGATCGACATCGCGGTGATCGGATTTATTCTGTCCTGCGCGACAACGATCCGCGCCTACGAACTTCTCGGCACATCAAGTTCGCGGCAAAAAATAACGCTAAAAACAGCCCCAACGATGACGAAGGTCGCGGCCTGCGCGTCGGTGACGATTCTCTTCATCTGTCTGTCGGCGATCCTGATGAACGCAAACCCAATTTTGCTTTTTGCCGCCCTGTTCGGGGCTGGCGTTCTCATCAGTGTGTTGGCCATTCGCAAATGGCGGCTTGGTCTATGGGGACAGGCGGGGGTCGCCGCACTCGCCACACTCGCAGTGGTTGGATTCTTCGCAATTGTGCCGGCGAAGAAGGACGCGGACCCGACACTTGCATTGGCGGCGTCAGATCAAAATTATTCGTCGATCGAGCGAATGCTATCCGACACGAAATGGGAGGGATCGGGCGCGGGAACATTCGAAGCCCTCTTACCCATCTATCGAGACATCGACGAAGTGAATTCCTCCGAAATTCCCACCGCGGCAGCGACCATCGCAATAGAGATGGGGCAACCATTCCTCTGGATGGTTGTCATCGTTCTTCTAATCGCAGCATCGACGCTCTTCAGACGAGCTCTCCTGCGCGGCCGGGATTATTTATATCCCAGCGCCGGAGCGAGTTGCATCATCGCACTTCTTGTTTTGCTTTTCGCGAACGACGGCAATCTGGGGTTGACGGCATCGCTGGTGATCAGCGTCGTGTGCGGCTTGGCCTTCGCTCAAAGCAAAAGTGCAAGCCCCCGAGATTTGGATTTTTCCGGGGAGTTGTACCGTATTCCGAACGGAGCGAACGATCGCGCCACAGCAGAGATTTTTCGATGACCAGTACAAAGCTCCGAGCCGCGCTGGCCCTGTTCGGTTTCCTTCTATCTACGCAAGCCGCCTGGATATTGCTCGCCGAAAGATATCGGCCGACCCACCTTCGGCTTCCAGCCGATGGCAGGACCGCCACCGTGGGGCTCGCCGAACAGGACAAGATCAAGCAGACGGCATCTCGCGCGGCCGTGCGAGGTGATCTATGGGCAGAAAGCGCTTTCACATATGGCGATCACCTGAATGCCGAAGACAAACTCGGTACCGATGCAATTGAGTCACTGACCCGCACCCTGCGGTATTCACCACATCGGGGAGATATTTGGCTG
Source organism: uncultured Alphaproteobacteria bacterium (assembly GCA_963814615.1). Taxonomy (GTDB): domain Bacteria; phylum Pseudomonadota; class Alphaproteobacteria; order Rhizobiales; family Xanthobacteraceae; genus Bradyrhizobium. The sequence continues at coordinate 995,068 of CAWFDN010000003.1, forward strand.
ATGTTCGCAGCGCTCGCGGAGCAAAACAAAGCGTCAGGATATCAGCCGAGTTCGTTGCTGAAGATGTCCTATTATACGGCGCCGAATGAACTTGCCTTGTTTCCGCTGCGCCTGAATGTCTCTTTTCATGCCAAAGGATTGATCGAGGACACTGAGATCCAGGACATCGTCAGGCGAGACATCAGCGTCATCCTCACCCGTGCACCTGCGTTGAAGCCGGCACTTGTGGCCGCCTACAATTCGGCGCCGCCGCAAGCCAAGATATTCGCCGAACGCGTCATTGCCGAGATCGACCCTGGTTACCTCCGCGTGATACGCGCGCGCGATAGGTAAGCGCGTTCAGGAACCACAGTCCCGTCCCAAGCAATATTTTAGCTGGACCCTCCTCCGGCATGAAGCTCCCAGGTCACAGGCCGCCCCGGACACATAAATTTAAAAATAAACCTTGTAATTAAATAAAATTTAATAAATAATTAACGATAAATTATTCGCTCGCAATGTCGCATATCCAAGCACCTCCAATGAACTTTGTGCAGCAACCCATAGGTGTGGATACATCGGACGGCGTTTCCGTTCGCGGTTTCGACAAACAACAGCCCGGAAGGCGCAAATGGCCGATCCGTTATGATTCTATGGAGTTGCTCGCAATCTCGGTCGATTTCGCAACGATCGTTTTAGCCAGCGTGCTTTCCCGCCTTTTATATCATCTTCAAGAATCGGGCACGACCGGCGATGTCGCCAGGTCTCTCGGCTCGGGAATCCTCGTCTCGGCGCTATTCATCTCGTTGATGAAAACCCGCCGGATGTACAGACCCACTGAACTACTGGTCTTGCGTCATCAAATACGCGCGGTGTGCCTGGCCTGGGTAAGTGTGTGCCTTCTGCTCGCCGGCACGGTGTTCGCGCTAAAGATCGGAAACGAACTCTCGCGCGGCACCAGCATGCTATTCGCCATCCTCGGTCTTATCGCGTTGATTGTGCACAGGCGCCTGCTGAGAGATCTTCTCGCAAAGGGCCTCGCCGGGCGGCGGTTCTCGGGTCGAAACATCGTATTGATCACCGACCATTCGCCAATGGGTGCCAGCCTCAGTCACACTCTGACGGGCCTTGGCTTCCGTGTTGAACAGCATATTATTTTTCCACCCATAACTGCGGGATCGCGCCGCCGGGAAAGAGTCATCGCGAAAGTGCTTGAGCATATTCGCGGCTCCGACGTTCAAGAAATTGTGGTGGGTGCCGATCCGAACCGCTGGTCCGAGCTCCGCACCGTTCTCGCCAAGTTGAGGATTCTCCCCCTCCCCGTCAGCTTTGTTCCCCTCGGGGCAGCTTCGGAGATATTCAGGCAGCCTTCCCGTGAACTCGGTAACGTCATTTGCGTCGAGTTGCAGCGCGGCCCACTCACTTCGTTTGAGCGAGCTGCAAAGCGATGCATTGACGTGCTGATCGCCGGGGTAGCCTTGACGGCCCTCCTGCCGTTGCTCTCCATCGTGGCCGTTGCCATTAAACTCGACTCCCCAGGACCCGTCCTGTTCAGGCAGAAGCGCTGCGGTTTCAACTGCAGAACGTTCCCGATCCTCAAGTTTCGCACCATGTCCGTCCTTGAGGATGGCCCTTCGATCATTCAAGTCCAATTTGCCGACAAAAGAGTGACCCGCTTGGGAGCCTGGCTGCGCAGGACGAGCATCGATGAATTACCCCAGCTGTTTAACGTGCTGGATGGCAGCATGTCCCTGGTGGGGCCGCGCCCTCATGCGGTCGCCCACGACAACCATTTTGACAAGGTTGTTCGAAATTACGCCTTTCGGCGCCGTGTAAAACCCGGACTGACAGGATGGGCACAAGTGAACGGGTACAGGGGGCCAACTCCGACCACGGCATCCATCGAACGTCGCGTCGAATATGATCTTTGGTATATCGACAATTGGAGCTTCAGGCTGGATTTTGCGATTCTGCTCCAAACTCCTCTCGAAATATTGAGGGGCCGCAACGCCTGCTAGCGTATGCCCCAAAATGCTTCCACAGGGGTGTCTTGCTTGGGGGCAGAGAATTAGCCTTATATTCGCCAGATGTTGTATTTAATATACCCCAAAGGCGAAATTTAATAAGAGCGGAAATTTAAAGGGAACGAAAGTTAGCAGGAACGAAAGAAAGATGGGGAAGTTGTTCGTCGTCCATTTAAAAAGGAGCTGACATGACCGAGATTAATACCCCCCCCGAAACCGACAGCAGCAAGGATCGCCGCGCGTTTTTGGCAAGCTGCGGAAAATTCGCGGTCGTCACCCCCCCTGCGATAACGCTGCTTCTGTCGACTTCCCTTCACTCCACCGCCATCGCACGTTCAGGCGGCCACTCAGAGTTTGGCGGTCACAAAAGCGCGGGCGGCTTGGGCGATAGAAACCGAGACCGAGACAGAGACCGAAACTGAGCTTCAGATTGCCGTCGTGCAGGGGCGTGAGACGGGTTGCGCGCCCTTCCCCGAGAGACGCAGATGGCAATTACCGGGCTTCGTGACTGCGCCGATTTCGGCAGGAGGGGCTTGGCGACTACGCCGAATGAGCTGCTGAATGCCGACTATCCATGTCGATCGTGTCGCGTGGGACGGCTTCCGTTTCAGTTGCCCGATTTGGGACGGATTAGCTCTCGCGCGAACGGGTTTGTAGCTTTGACTTTCTCCCGAAGGCGAAGATCTCCGAAGGCAAGACCCCTAGGAACCTCCGAAGGCCAGAGCCTCCGCAAGAACAGTTCGCGGCTTAAATCGAGGTGCCAAGACCAGATCCCGATGCCCTTGACGCGCGCCGCGTTGGGACGTTCTTGGGCTGGCGCCACAACCCGTGTTGAACGCGGGCCGCAGACAAAACCCGAAACAAAAAATCGACCAGAAATCCGATCTAACGCCCCTAGCGTCGTGCCTTGGAGCCGCCCGCTTCGCGAATCTTAAAATCGTCAATCTTGCGACCGGCTTCTATGGCGGCGACCAACCAGCGCGGCTGCTTTCCACGACCCGACCATGTTTCGGACGGCATCTGAGGATTGCGATATTTCGGGAAGACCCTCGGGTATTTGCGCCGAACCTTACCATCAGCGTTATACGACTGCGCAGATTCCCCACGCTCGATGGCATCCCGGCCACGATTGAGAATCGCCAAACGCTTCTCAAGTTGACGCTTTTCCGACGTGATTCTTGTTGACAGAATCCGGCTGATCTCTTCGTGGAGCGACCATAGGTCATCGACAGACATGGCTTCCAGATTGCTCTTCTTCATCGACATACTGCTATTTTGCGTTTCAAGCGTGTGATCGAAATTGTCATATTACCCACCAGGTTATTACGCAAGCACCGCGCTACCGGTGCGGCCGAGCAAAGGCCACCGTCCTGCGTTGAAGTTGGCGCCCCACCTCTATCCACAAATTTCCCCACAGCGTTCAATCTGATCAAGCAATTTGAAACGATGTCTAAATTTGAAACGATGTCTAGTTGGAAGCAATGTCAAAATCGCGCTTGCTAATATTCGCGGCAGCGCAGCTTAAAACACGACGTTTCGCGCCCCGGGACGCGTCATGACCTACCAGTCCCCCCGCAACTGAAGACGAACACCCGCCGAAGCTGTCAATGTCCGCCGTTCACGCGTTTGAGCGGATATATCGTGTTTAATTATCCAGTCAAGTGATCGGCAATATTAAATTTCCATTGGATCAAACATGTCACATCACCTCGATTCAAGCCGTCTCGCGCCCATCCCGGCTCAGAGCCGCGGCTTTTGAAGCTAATGCCAGTGGATAATTTCTACTTAAATTTCCGATTTATCTCGATAAGAGATAAAAGAATGGGGTGCTTGGAGACTCAAAGGAGAAATCATGAGCGGCCTGGAAGCAATATTATTGGGGGCGATGCTGGCATACACCCCGTCAATTGTCGTCTTGGCAGCATCGCTGTGGAATGTTCCGGAGCAAGATGAAGACCCCTGTATCCCATCCAGGTCCATGCCGGATTCGTCCAATGTCGGATGCAGCAGTTGACAGCGGCCCTGTGGGCCGCTCGGCAAATGCCATACTCGGCTTTATTTAATCTGCCCAATCGTACGGCGCATCGATCTCGATCAATGCCGACTACCTGGATGTGCCTAACTGCGTGGTTCAACCATTGTCAGCTTGGTAGTTAAACAGTCCAGGACGTTTGCGTTAAGATTTCTCTTTTCGAGCCAGAGAAGGCCTACGGCCAATTGTCGTAAATCATTCCGATCGTGACCGATGGGAAGCTTGCGGGCCCGCCGTAGGGCGTCTGCGGCATGTCTCCTGATAGACGAGTCATCCTTCTCCGAGAGATGTTTCATGGCAGGCCCCATGGTGGTGACTGCACCATGATAAATTCCAGAAATGCTCCCGTCTGCTCGGCCCCCAACTCCGCAGGTTAAATTTAATAAAAAATATCACTGTCATTTTTAAATCGGGCCACGGTGAAAATCACAGGATCGTGTCGCAACACTGGGGCGGCGTTAACGCCGCCTGGTTGCCGAGCAGCCCGTCGATAAAATGGTTTCGCAGATCCTGACGTTGCAGCAGAATGAAGACTACAAGGATGACGACGATCCCTGCTGTCGTCAGCGGCGGTATCAATGGCTGAATGATTGAGACCAACGTGGTCAATGTGCCAGGGTCGGGTTATCTCACCTCAACCGGAATAGCCTGTCCGACGGCTGCCTTCGCAAGCCATCCATGGTCAGGGTTCCTATCGAGGGATTTTGTAGCTCGTTGTGGAGTTCCTTAAGCACCTTCGACGCACGCTCCAGCGTGCTGGTACCCTTAACTGCCGCGCCGCTGAGAGACCATCGAGCACCAGTTGTGACGACGACTGTCCCAACCGCGGGCACCTCACACGGCGCCTATAAGCCGGAAGACGAATACAGCGAATAACTGGCAGCGCTTTCGGGGGACTGTATTCCCTATTCAGCCGCTAGCGCGGTTGCCCAACTGAAGTCATAGTGAGCGCTCAGTGCTTTCATCGCAACGGCAGCCCCCAGAACGCAGATGATCTGCAACAGCGTCCGTGTCGAGAAAACCTTGTTGAACAGTGTCATACGATGGTCCGTTCGGCGTGATATATCGTCATCGTGTTGGGCGAGCAGCCGCCCTAGCACGTCTATGGCCGAGCTTAATTCCAAGTTTGAGCGCCTTCTGTCGCAGCGAGCCTTCGGTACGCTTCGTGAGCTTTACCAGCTTAGCGACCGGCGTCCGAGCCTTCGAGTGCGCCCGCAGCTCTTTCACATCCGCTTTGGTGTATTCGCGGCGCACAGGCCTTTTCTTGGTCTTCGCCGTCTTTTTTGTTTTCTTCGCCATTATTTTTTCCCGATTGAGAGGCAGGCTTACTACCACAGACATGCTGAGACGCAACCTTCATCAGCCCTGCACGTTCTAAGTTTTATGCGAGCCGTGATCCCCGACAACCTCAGCCACGCGTTGCCCCTGATCGACCGCACCCAGACATTCCACCAGGGTAAGGCGCGGAATCACGATATCCAGATGCCGCGCGGCGAACGCGCTAATTAGTTCGGCGGGAGTATATTCACAGTGTTGGCGGCGCGCGCACGTCAGCCCCGTCATAGGCATACTGCGAATTGTCCGATCATGCAGTTCGACAACCTCGCCAGTGGCCTCAAGACCGTGGTCCAGCAGCGTTTTGGGTTCGAAGATCTACCCGCGGCGCTCGACGCGCTTGAAGACATCGTCCCGCACGATGGCCTGCTCAATGACAAGTAATCCGGCAGGCTGCGCCACAGTGCGCGCGTTACGCTTTGACGAACGAGGACCTACGCAGCAATCACACAGTTACGACCTTCGTGTTTTGCGCGATAGAGCCGCTTGTCGGCAACGCTCAAAAATTCGTCAAGGGTGTCTCCATCGCGTCCGAATTCCGACGCCCCAACGCTTATGGTGACGTCGATCGGCGATCCGTTTCCAACATTGAACGGACTGCCTTCGATGGCTGATCGAAGGCGCTCGCCAACCGCGCAAGCCGCATCCAGCGTCGCGCCAGGCAATAATACCATGAATTCTTCACCACCGACGCGCGCGACGGAGTCATAGGGACGGATCGCATCAAGACACTTTCGCACGAACTCGCACAGGACCTCGTCGCCGGCGATGTGACCGCGCGAGTCGTTGATTGTCTTGAAATGATCGAGGTCGAGCGACAACAGGGATAACGGAGCACCGCTTCGTTTGGCGCGCGCAATCTCGGTGCCGATGCGCGCGATGAACTCGCGGCGATTTCCAGCACCAGTCAGCGGGTCGGTGGCGGCAAGACGTTCCAGCTTTTGATTGCTACGTTGCACTTCTTCCAGCGCACTCTGGGTGCCGGCCATCGCCTCGGCCAGGCGTGCCATCAATTCTTCCTGTGTAAAGATGGTCGAGAATGATCGCGTCGTTCGAAAAGCCTGGACGACGCCATAGCTGAGCAGCAAGAACCCGCCAGCAAAGATCACGTGGGCCAGCCACCACATGTGATTCCAGGGTTGGCCCAAAATGAATGCGAGCGACGATAAGCCGAACCAAGTAACCGAAATGCCGAAAATCACCATGAGGGGCGATCGAATCCGGCGCAACAGCATAACCGCGACGTTCAGGGCGCAGAGCACCAGTGCGCCCCCCTCCAGTGACAAGCGTACCGCCAGGTAACCCGCGTAGGCGGAGTAAGCGACCCAGGCGACCGCCAGATCCACCATCAGGAACAGGCCAATCCATATCAGCCAAGAGCGCACATCCGAGCGCATCTCGACGCGGTCCGGTAGCCGGTTATAGGAGAGCAGCCCAACGAAGAGCAGGATCGCCATCGCGAGGCGCGACGCTGGTCCATAGAGCAAAAACAACCAGATATTATGGTGTGCCATCCCGGTGAAGGCGCCGTGGAGCGCATAGACCAGAACGAAGCCCAGGAAACCCAGCGTCAACCAACGTAACAGCGGTTCGCCAGAAGACCGGTAGCAGCGCCACGTCACATAGCTGACGAACAACCCTTCAAGGGTGGCGACGAGGATCGCGATTTCGTGGAACAGGTGATCTTCGAACTTCAGCCCAGGATCCTGGTAGAAATACAGATAGGCGATGAACTGGACGGGCATCAGGGCGAAGGCGATGAGAAGAAGGCTTCCATAAGCCTGCGTGGCTAGCCGAAGCGCGATGGGCGATTCGTATACCGCGGTGTTGCCGCTCATATGCATAGGCCGTCTCCAATGATGATACCTGCGGTCGTTTCATGAACCGTCAACGACGCGCCGGCCGCGAGAACGCGGTTAAACCGGGAAGGTTTAGAGGAGCCGCTCAGCCCGCCAAATAAAGTGGGAGGGCCGAGTGTTTGGAAACGACCGCCATTTTGAAGAAGACAAGGCCGTCCACCATAACACGCCAAGCCCTGTATCGTTCCACGACCTCTCCGAGAGGTTGCGAAGTCGCCTTTGCGGGGCACGACGCAAAGCTTGCCATCTGCCACTCTTTGCCCGTCTCGCGTCTGAGAACCTTCAAAGTGGTGAGTGGCAGGGCGTAAATCCCCCGCTTTGACCGCGTGACGATGCGCTCCGGTCCGCTAAAATCATCATAGGAATGACTTTTCGCGATCCGACGGCGTCATTTACCGCCACAACCTTGAGAAGTGGAACTTGAATTCCAGGATCGGTGCGCGCAACATCCGGTACTTAATTAACCTCTATGTTACCAACTAAGAAGCCCGCTGGAACGACCGGCGTCGGGGAGGGTTCGACTCTGATGAATTGGTCAACTCAACTATCGCGAGTATTCCGCGCTGATCGGTTCGACTGGCGCAGACCTGCGACAAGGGATTCCCTTGCCCTCTTTGGAGGTATCGTTCTCGCTTCTGTCCTGGCGCATGTGTATGAGCTTGGACCTCATCTGTTTCGGCTTGGAATGGATTATGCGGAATGGGAACTCGACGATATTATTTTTGTCGCGTTCGTTCTGAGTATTGCCCTGACGATCTATAGCGTTCGTCGCTACCGAGATCTCGTCAGTGAAACCAAAGCACGGACTCTTGCAGAACGAGAAGCGCGCGCACTGGTGCGGCACGATTCTTTGACCGGACTGCCTAACCGTCGCCTGTTTGATGAAAAGCTTGATGCATGCCTTAGTGGGGCCAGCGACATGCGCCATGTGGCCGTTCTGATGCTTGGCCTTGAAGGCTTTAAGAGGATCAAGGACACACATGGCCACGTAGCGGGGAACAAGGCACTGTGCCAATTTGCCGGTAGGGTCACCGATATTTTGCGCGCAAATAGCGTTCTGGCAAGAATTGGAGAGGACGAATTCGGGATTCTCTTGCCGGAAATTCGATCCCCCGACGATCCGGCGAATTTGGCGAGCCGTATCGTGGCGTCCGCGGCCGAAGCTTTCGCGATCGACAAAGTGTCAGCCGAGATTGGTGTTGGGGTTGGCATCGCCATCGCTACAAATGACGGCGTCAATTGCGACGAGTTGATCAGGCGTGCAGATCGTGCCCTTTATCGCGCGAAAGGCGATGGCAAATCATGCGTTCGTTTTTTCGAACCAGAGATGGACGCGCATGTCGAGCGGCGCATACGGATCGAGCGAGAGCTTCGTAGCGCGATCGTGGCTGACCTCATCGAGCCGCACTACCAGCCGTTGGTATCGCTCAAGGATGGTAGCATCATCGGATTCGAGGCTCTGGCGCGGTGGGAGAACTGGACTCTGGGGCATATACCCCCCGACGTGTTTATTCCAATTGCAGAAGAAACCGGTCTCATCAACGCGCTTGGAGATCAGCTTTTTCGCCGCGCATGTTTCGATGCCAACACCTGGCCTGAGACGTTCATTCTTGCTTTCAATGTTTCGCCGATTCAATTACGCGATCACACGCTTGGACTGCGAATTCTATCGGTCCTTGGGGAAACCGGATTCAGCCCGCGCCGCCTGGAGATCGAAATTACCGAGAGCGCGCTCGTGAAAAATATCGGGGTTGCAAAGACCGTGATCGATGAACTCCGTCAAGCTGGTGTCCGCATCGCACTCGATGATTTCGGAACAGGTTATGCCACCCTTAGCCAGTTGCTTTCGTTTCGTCTTGACAAGATCAAGATAGACCGAAGCTTCGTATCGCATCTCGGCGACAGCGCCGATAGCCGGGTGATCGTTCGCACTGTCCTTGGCCTTGCAAAAGGACTTGGCTTGACGACCACGGCCGAAGGCGTCGAAAACGCGGGTCAGCTGGCCTATCTGGTGGCCAATGGCTGCACACAAGGACAAGGTTACCTGTTCAGCAGTGCCGTCCCCGCCGCCGGTGTCCCCGCCCTGCTCAATCGCGAACCCGGCCGCGCGGCGAAGCATGCCTGCCTGCCCTCCGATAACGCTACCACCGAGACATTTCTCGGCAGTGCGCGGGCCAGCGGCTTAAAAGCCAGCTGACCGATCAGCTCAGCGCTTTGCGTTCGCAGCAGCGTAGATGGATGGCGTCCAACTCGCGCCATTACCGCACCGGCGTGAGCCCCCCGGTTTCGTATGAGCGCGATAATCATATCAAATTTGGTGGGGGAAGAAGGACTCGAACCTTCGAAGTCATAAGACGGCTGATTTACAGTCAGCTCCCTTTGCCACTCGGGACACTCCCCCGCTCAACGACATCGGACCCCACCGCCGACAAGGCGACAGATAGGGGCAATCGGTGACGTTAAAACCGCGGACCCGATCACGGGCTCCCGGTCGGCACGTTATGGGGGAATCGCCCCTGCAAAGTCAACCAAGGCCGACCGGCAATACGCGCCGTGAGGGGCTCAAATTGCCATTATTCGAAGCCCATGACACAAGCCTGCCATGAGTGATCGAGATCGAAAGCAGCCGTTCCGGCGAGGCGGCGGCAAAACAGCTGACCGGGGCGGCGAATCCGGCCGCCGGCCGGCCTGGCGCGGCCGCGAGGCCAGCCCGGACGGTCCAGTCATTCTGTACGGGTGGCATACCGTGGCGGCGGCGCTGGCCAATCCCCAGCGCGGAATCCGCAAGCTGCTACTCACGGAAAACGCCGCACGGCGACTTGCCGACGACAATATCGACACCCGCGTGACACCGGAGATCGTGCGGCCGTCGCTGATCGACCAGCGCCTCGGCCCGGACGCCGTGCATCAGGGCCTGCTCGCGGAGGCGGACCCCCTGCCCTCGCCGGATATCGACAGTCTGGCTCAGGAGGGTATCGTGCTGGTGCTCGATCAGATCACCGATCCGCACAATGTCGGCGCGATCATGCGCTCGGCGGCGGCGTTCGCGGTCAAGGCCATCGTCACAACTGCACGTCACAGCCCCGAAGCGACCGGCGTGTTAGCGAAATCCGCCTCGGGGGCGCTGGAACTCGTGCCGCTGATCACGGTGCAAAATCTCGCGCGCGCGCTCACCGAGCTGAACGACCAGGGGTTTCTCACGGTCGGGCTCGACAGCCAGGGCGACGAAAATCTCGGCGCGATCGCCTTGCGGCAGCCGCTGGCGTTAGTGCTCGGCGCGGAGGGCAAGGGCCTGCGGCAGTTGACGCGTGACACCTGCAGCGTGGTCGCACGGCTCGACATGCCCGGCGAAATCAAAAGCCTCAACGTTTCCAACGCCGCGGTGCTGGCGCTCTATATCGGCGCGACGCGGCTCGGTCTGATGAGCTGAGAACTTAGAGCATAATCGGTTCTGATCGAATCGGAACCGAAGCTCTCGATTCTTGTTTTGGCGCGGTTTCTTCACGCGAACCGGCATCCGCTTCGCTCGAAAATGCTCTAAAAGTCCAACGCCCGCCCGCGAGATGCGAACGGGCGTTGATGTCTTCGGTTAAGTGCAGGGATCAGTAGTACCGTCGTAGCAAGGGCTCGCGCTGGCCGTAGTAGCGCGGCGCATAACCGTGACGGGGGCGGCGGCGATAGGCATCCCAGCCGGATACCGCGCTTTCCTGATAAGTTGGATAAGGTGCGAAATTACCGGGGCCGGTGTAGGTCGGCCCCTGATTGACGTAGTAATATTGGTGCACCGGATCTGGCAACCGCTCGTGGGCCCAGCCGCCGCAGCCGCTGTTACAGCCCGAATACTCATAGGCCGTGACATAGCTGTGTGCACAGGGGCTGGCATAGGCCAACTCTTGGAACAGCCCGCCGCCGCATGCCATCGCCGGCACAGCGCTCGCCACCACCACGGCGATCGCCGCGACCAATCCTGAAATCGTCTGACGCATTACTGTCTCCTCTGGGGGGCCCTTCGATGGTCAAGATCGTGCTGCGGATTTGCGGAATCTTGCGGCAAGGCGGCGTTGCCGCCCTGCGGCGCAAGGATGACCGGCGGCGGGTAAAAGGGCACCTCACGCTGCACCGGTTGCGGGGTTGATTGCGCCGACCATGATTGATGGTAGCTCTCTGCGGGCTGCGGCAGCCTGCGGTTGGTCGGCGGTTCGATCTCCAGACGGCCGTAGCCCGGCAATTGACCGGCGCTCGGATAATAGTGACCGACATTCGGCGTGGGATCGATGATGCGACCACCATAGACCGTCGGCTGCACCTGCGTACCCTTGCCCAAGCCCCATTCGCCTTCGACCGCCGAATACGATGCGTCGACGCCATTGATGATGACGGGTACACCGGGGCGCCCTGGAATCACGATATCAAAGCCGCCGCCGGCCAAAGCCGGGAGCGCCGTTCCAATCAAAATGGCCAGAGCCAGTCGAGCGCGCATGGTTCAGATTCCGATTTAATGCTCTCAGCTAACCTAACCGAATGCGCAGGACCAAGAGTTAAGGCTTTCGGCCAAACTGCCGGTAAGCCTAACGCGTAAGCATTCGCACTCGCTCAATTGCAAATGACCGCAGTAGGGAAATCTTGACGCTGCGGATTTCGGAAAAATCAGCTCGCGCTTGTCGTTAGGCAAACACGGTTGCGGAAATCGTCATGATGCCGATGCCAATGGTGACAACGCCGACGACGCCCTGCAGGCCGCGATTGGCCCAGGTCAGCCAGCGGGCGGAAACCGCGAGCGGCACCGCGATCACGGCGGAGAGCGCCCCCATCCCGACCATTGAGCCGATCCCGAACAGCGCAACGTAGCCGAGCCCGACCACCGGGCTGGAGGCTTGCGATACGGCGAGCATCAAGAGTGCCGCCGAACCAGCCATGCCGTGCATCAACCCGACCAGCAGCGTGCGCCAGCGAAAGCCGTGTGCATGGGCGTGAGCGGCACGGGCATGTGCAACGGTGTCGCCGGCATGGCTGTGCGCGTGCATGTGGACGGTACCGTCGCCATGGCCATGCGCATGAAAATGCACCCGGTCGCGCCACAGCCGCCACAGGACATGCACGCCAAGACCAACCAACATGATGCCAACGGCGGTCTCCAGCGGACGGGCGAAATGTTCAGGGATTGCCTGTCCGAGCAAAATCGCCGCACTTGCGAAGGCGAACAATGTCAACGTATGGCCGAGCCCCCAGGTCAGGCCGTGCTTGACGATATCGCCGATATCGGTGCGGCGCGCGGCGATACTGGACACCGCAGCGATATGGTCGGCCTCCAGCGCATGCTGCATGCCCAGCAAAAATCCAAATCCCAGGATTCCGAGCATTCTTTTACCTGCTTTAACTCCTCACGCACTTGGGCCCAACTCTCACATCGAATTGAGAGCCGCACAATCCAGATCTGGTATACGATGCGGCGCGGGCGTTTGCCCAAGCGATCATCTCTTTGAACAGGGCGCGAGATTTTTACGAGAAAGTCGCGCCCGTGTTGAGGTCCCCACAACCCGCTCGTCACCACAATAAAAAGGAGAAAAGTATGAGGAAACTTGGTTTTTTTGGCGCTGCCTTGGCGTTGTCCTTCGCCCTGACAGGTCCCGTTGCGGCACAACCCACAGACCATTTACCCCGTCATCCCGTCCACAACACCGTCGAATGCGATCCGAGGGACCCCGGAAATCCCTATAGTCGGAAGTACGAATTCTCGGAATGGACGAATTTTCGAGCCAGGGGAGGCTGGGATGCCCGCAATGATTGGACGTGTCAGCCTATCCCCCCGTACTGGCGCGGTAGGGAATGATTTCGGAAAGGCGGCCGTGAGCCGCCTTTTTGCTGACCCGGGCAAGAGTCCGGGCACTCTCCCTAGATAATCGGCCAGGTAGTGGGTACGTGCATGCGGCTCGGCTGAGCGTGGCGCCAAAGGAAGCGTCCAGACACTATTCCCAGACACCATTCAATGAGCGAAATGGGGCGTGAGCCCGCGTGCCTTGCAGGCCGCCGGCGCAAGCACAGCCTCCAGCTGTTGAGGCCTGTCATGCGAGAAAACGGAACGGAAAATGTGAACATCTGTCTGCGGCCATGCTAGGTTTTTTCGTCGCGACAATGAGGAAAACGCATGACGAAACTCACACTGCTCGGCACTGCCGCCGTTCTTTCGTTGGCACTGGCAGCGCCCGTAATCGCGAAGCACGCAAAGCACTTAACCCACCATCGTCCCCATCATCCTGTCCAAAGCGCCGCCGTTTGCGATCCCAGGGATCCGGGAAATCCCTTCAGCGAGAAGTACGATTACCTGACTTGGAGCGCTTGGCGAAGAGCAGGCAGCTGGGACACCCGCGCCGAATGGACCTGTCAGCCTATCCCTCCGTACTGGCGCGGAAGAGAATGATCCGGAAAGGGCGGCCGCGAGCCGCCTTTTTCGTACCTGCCGACAAGATGAAGGACGCCAAGACGGAGGCCGGAAGTGACTCGGGCCCCTGTGTTCCCTAAGTCATCGGGCAGTGAGTCATCGTCCGGTACAGGCTCTCAAGAATCGTGTGCGCGCATCCCGCTCAACGCCGGCTGCACCAAAGGAAGCGCCCAGACACCACTCGTAGTGAATCGAAAATTCCGGGGACCACCGAGCACCTTGCAGGCCGCCGACGCAGGCTGGATTGTTGAATCCGCCACGCACCTGGTTGAGCGCGGCCTGGGCATATTGTCTGCAAAAGCCGGGGTCAGCCGCGTGGGCCGCGGTCAGTCCTGAGCCAAGAAAACCCGATAAAGCAACTGCAACAACAAACGGCACCCTATTCGTCATGGCGCTTCTCCCCAGAAGGTCCTGATTCCCTCGAATTTGAGGGTATCACGGTCCAGTCAGCACCATGCCCTTAAGGGGTGGGTTCGTGGCTGTAGCCCTCGCCCGACAACTCTGGTATTTGACGGCGCGCCTGTTTCGACGGAGGTTCCCGGGGCACCAACAAAGCGCTTGAGGTAATCGACCCGGGCAAGAAAAAATGAACCGATTTTCTAAAAAGATCATTTTCAAACAAACAGATAACGCCAGAATTTGAGTCAACTCGTTGAGTGAGGCTCTAGATTATTTGAATTCATTTGGTTCGCCGGTTTAGCTCAGCGGTAGAGCAGCGGTTTTGTAAACCGAAGGTCGGGAGTTCAATCCTCTCAACCGGCACCAAAAAATCAGTCACTGCGCGGCTTTTGTTGACTCCAGCGAGGGCTATGTGCATTGTTCTCTATCTGCGGTTGCCCCTGCTTGCGAGGATCCTCGCCACCGCATTCGACGACATACAGATCGAAGACATACAGATCCAGCGTGTCTGCCTTGAGAACGAGCCGTGCAGTGTGCCGGCGTGCGCCCGTCGATATTATCCGATCCTATTCTTGAAATCCTATTCTTAAAAAACTGACCGGCGGAGCCGTGGGTTTTCCGCGCGGCCATCGTGCGGCACGCGATCCCCTGTGATTTTCCGGCAATCCAAAAGGGATCAGACGGACTCTCTCAAGCGCGCGCCGGTATCAGTGGGGGACGCCAATTATGTTCGGGAATATCTCTGCGACGACCGGACGGTGTTTTGTACTCTGTCTGACCGTCGCTTTCGTTTCGACATTCTGGCCATCACCGGCTTCCGCGGCGAATCAGACGAATTGCGTATCGCCAAGCCCGCTTCATTTTACCGGGCCGAACACCACAGCGACGACCACTCTGACGCTTCTGTCCACACCATCGACCTGTGATGCGGGGCAAAATGGCTTGTTCCCAACCATGACGCCAGTGGGAGCGACTCCCACTAATTTCACAATCGTGTCGACAAATGGAATAAGCTATACATTCAGCATCGATCCGACATCGCAAGGCCCAACTGATCCTAGTAATAATAACATTTATGATGTCTTTATCGTCGGGCCGGCCTCGGTTACCAGCGACAGGATAACCGGTTTCATCGATCCGACCACCGCTACCGATGGGATGGGCAATTTTCTCCCCACTATCCCGATCGATATCCTGGTTACGATCGGCGCGCCCCTCGCGGCGCCGACCACGGCGCCGGTCAGCCAGACGGTTGCCTACGATAGCACCGCCACCCCGATCACGCTCAGCCTCGGCGGCGGCACCGCGGCCTCGGTCGCGGTCGCCACGGCGGCGACGCATGGCACCGCCACGGCCAGCGGCACGACGATCACCTACACGCCGGTCACCGGTTTTTTCGGTACCGATACCTTCACCTATACCGCGACCAACGCGACTGGCACCTCATCGCCGGCCACGGCGACCATCACGGTGTCACCGCCGGTGATCTCGGTGACGCCGACCACGCTCGCCGGCGGCACGGTCGGAACAGCCTATAGCCACAACCTGAGCCCGAGCGGCGGTCAGGCGCCCTACACCTTCTCGACCAGTGTTGCGAGCGGCGCCCTGCCGGCCGGCCTGTCGCTCGGCAGCAACGGCACGATCTCGGGCACGCCGACCGCGTCGGGCGCCTTCACCTTCACGGTCAGCGGCACCGACAGCAGCACGCTCACCCACGCCAGTTTCACCAGCGCGACGATCTCGCTCACCATCGCCGTCGCGGCGCCGACCGTGACCTCGATCTCGCCGACCTCAGGTCCAACGGCCGGCGGCACCAGCGTCACCATCACCGGCACCAATTTGACCGGCGCCACCGCGGTCACCATCGGCGGCACCGCCGCCACCAGCGTCGTCGTGGTCAACCCCACCACCATCACCGCGACGACACCGGCCGGCTCCGCCGGGACCGCGAGCGTACGGGTGACGACAGCCGGTGGCACCAACGCCGCCAACGCGCTTTATACTTACGTGGCTGCCCCGACGGTTGCCGCAGTCAGCCAGACGGTCGGCTATGACAGCTCCGCGACGCCGATCACGCTCAGCCTCGGCGGCGGCACGGCCGCCTCAGTCGCGGTCGCCACGGCGGCGACGCATGGCACCGCCACGGCCAGCGGCACGACGATCACCTACACGCCGGCCACCGGATTTTTCGGTACCGATACCTTCACCTATACCGCGACCAACGCGACTGGCACCTCATCGCCGGCCACGGCGACCATCACGGTGTCACCGCCGGTGATCTCGGTGACGCCGACCACGCTCGCCGGCGGCACGGTCGGAACAGCCTATAACCACAACCTGAGCCCGAGCGGCGGTCAGGCGCCCTACAGCTTCGCGACCACCCTGGCGAGCGGCGCCCTGCCGGCCGGCCTGTCGCTCGGCGCCAGCGGCACCATCTCCGGCACGCCGACCGCGTCGGGCGTCTTCACCTTCACGGTCAGCGGCACCGACAGCAGCACGCTCACCCACGCCGGTTTCACCAGCGCGACGATCTCGCTCACCATCGCCGTCGCGGCGCCGACCGTCAGCTCGATCTCGCCGACCTCAGGTCCAACGGCCGGCGGCACCAGCGTCACCATCACCGGCACCAATTTGACCGGCGCCACCGCGGTCACCATCGGCGGTACCGCCGCCACCAGCGTCGTCGTGGTCAACGCCACCACCATCACCGCGACGACACCGGCTGGAACGGCCGGGACCGCGAGCGTACGGGTGACGACAGCCGGCGGCACCAACGCCGCCAACGCGCTCTATACTTACGTGGCTGCCCCGACGGTTGCCGCAGTCAGCCAGACGGTCGGCTATGACAGCTCCGCGACGCCGATCACGCTCAGCCTCGGCGGCGGCGCGGCCGCCTCGGTCGCGGTCGCCACGGCGGCGGGGCATGGCACCGCCACGGCCAGCGGCACGACGATCACCTACACGCCCGCCACCGGATTTTTCGGTACCGATACCTTCACCTATACCGCGACCAACGCGACTGGCACCTCATCGCCGGCCACGGCGACCATCACGGTGTCGCCGCCGGTGATCTCGGTGACGCCGACCACGCTCGCCGGCGGCACGGTCGGAACAGCCTATAGTCAAAGCCTGAGCCCGAGCGGCGGTCAGGCGCCCTATAGTTTCGCGACCACCCTGGCGAGCGGCGCCCTGCCGGCCGGCCTGTCGCTTGGCGCCAGCGGCACCATCTCCGGCACGCCGACCGCGTCGGGCGTCTTCACCTTCACGGTCAGCGGCACCGACAGCAGCACGCTCACCCACGCCGGTTTCACCAGCGCGACGATCTCGCTCACCATCGCCGTCGCGGCGCCGACCGTCAGCTCGATCTCGCCGACCTCAGGTCCAACGGCCGGCGGCACCAGCGTCACCATCACCGGCACCAATTTGACCGGCGCCACCGCGGTCACCATCGGCGGTACCGCCGCCACCAGCGTCGTCGTGGTCAACGCCACCACCATCACCGCGACGACACCGGCTGGAACGGCCGGGACCGCGAGCGTACGGGTGACGACAGCCGGCGGCACCAACGCGGCCAACAATTTGTTCACCTATGCGGCGCCGGCCCCGACGGTAACCGGCATTAATCCGACCAGCGGTCCGACCACCGGCGGCACCAGCGTCACCATCACCGGCAATAACTTCACCGGCGCGACATCGGTCAAGTTCGGCATGACCAATGCGACGTCGTTCACAGTGATCAGCGCCAATCAAATATCGACGATCGCGCCGCCGGGATCGCTCGGCACCGTGGACATCACGGTCAGGACACAAGGCGGCACCAGCTCGGTCAGTGCTGCCGACCGGTACAGCTACGCGGTACCAGTGGACAGCATCAACCTGCGCAAATTGCAGGCCACGGTGACACCGACGGCGGCGCAGGTCTGGGGGCAGGCCACGGTGGGCGCGATGGAGAGCGCGGTCTCCGAAGGGTTTGCCGGCGGCGGTGGCAGGCTGGTCAGCCCCAGCGGCAACGGCCTCCGCTTCAACTTCTCGGCCGATCCCGACGATCAACAACAACAGGCAACCGATAGAACGACGCGCGCGCGTGGTCGCTCCGGTAGCGCTGATCCCTTCAGCAGCGCCAACGGCTCGTTCGATACCAACGCGCGTGGGCTGGCCGGTCCCGGCAGGTCGCGCGCCAATGACGGTAATGCCGCTCGCACCGATGACGCTTTCTCCGCACTTGGTTATGCCGGCCCGGTCAAGGCTCGGCCATTGCGCGCAGCCGAGCCCAGGGATTGGCTCGGCTGGGCCGAGATCAGCGGCGCCACGCTGAACAGCTGGACCGCGCCGACGGCAGTTAACGCGGTCCCCACCATCGCTTCGATCTATGGCGACCAGATCAATTTCACCGCCGGTCTCACCCGCGTGCTGACGCCGAACTTCCTGGTCGGCGTGCTCGGCGGCTGGGAGACCTTCGACTACCGTTCCGACGCCATCCAGGGCCGCCTGACCGGCACGGGCTGGACCGCCGGCGCCTATGCCGGCTGGAAACTCTCATCCACCATTAGCCTCAATACCGGCGTCGCCTATTCCGGCATCGGCTTCGACGGTACCGCAGGCACCGCCTCCGGCTCGTTCGCCGGCAACCGCTTGCTGATTACGGGAGGGGTGACCGGCAACTACAAGAGCTACGGCTTCCTGATCGAGCCTTCCGCGACCGTCTACGCGCTGTGGGAGCACGAGAACGCCTATACCGACACGCTCGGCACGGCGCAGGCCGGTCGCGACTTCTCCGCCGGCCGCGCCAGCACTGGCGTCAAGCTCGCCTATCCCTTTGCATGGACATCGACGGTGATTCTTTCGCCGTACGCCGGCATTTACGGCGACTATTACTTCAACACCGACAATATCGTTATCCCAGGCGCGGGTGCGTTACCGGTTACGCCGGTATTCGCGGGCACGTCGGCCCGCACCAGCGTTGGCATGGCAGCGCAGTTCGCCAGCGGCGGACAGCTCACGGTCGGTGGCGAGCGCAGCGGGCTTGGCGGCAGCTTCAGCCTGTGGATCTACCGCGCCCGCGCCTCGATCCCGTTTGGCGCGCAGTGATGCAAGGCTGCCCATTTTTGGCGCGATAGGTTGCTTGACAGAGCAGCGGTTTTGTAAATCGAAGGTCGGGAGTTCAATCCTCTCAACCGGCACCAGCCAAGCGCAACCCATCGGCCGACTCAGAGCCGGCTCCACACAAGCATCAAATTCGCCGCACACGCCGCCAGCAAGACAACTGACAGCGCGACCTGAATTCGTTCGCCGGATGTTTGGAGGCTCGTTCTCATGGCCCGAAAACATCGGGCGATTCTATCGGGGAGTCTCGGGGTATATTTTAAACGGGATTCAAGACTCGTTTACGAACTCGTAAACCACCTCCCGGGCATTCCGCGACTCAGCTTCTCGCAGGCATGACCGCCGACTCCCTGTCGGACTGAAACCCCGCCCCGGCCGGGACGTTAGACCAAGCTGTTTAGCGGAGCGAACCGATGCCCTACGCGCTGTTTTGCAACGAAACCAGGCTGAACATGACCTATCCACTGAGGCCGAGGTCTGGAAGCCCGGCAAAGCGGGCTCGTGATCGACGTGGAGTCGGAACAAGAAAAACCTTCGCCGCGGCCGCTGCTCGACAACAACTACGAAATCAAGCCCTGCCCGCCCGACGCGCGGAAGATGCCGCACAGAAACAAGCCGACGCGGAACGCGAAAAGCAAGGCTGGAATCTCAGCCTGACTTCGTGACGCAGTTCCCCGTTTTCCGGATCGTATTCAAGGCGTCGCCTCTACCAGCGATGCCTGCTCGGCGGCGAGCACGACGCAGGCCTTCCTTCGGTGCAGACCCCTTATTGCCCCCGTAACCTTGAGCACCTTCCCGGCAGGGCACGAAGCGTCCTGCACGAAGGCGATTTCGTAAGGCCCGAGCGCAAGGGGTTCAAATTTCAAAATGGTCTGTGCGAGGCACGGCAAAGCAACCGCAGAGAAAATCAGCGCTAACGACAAGGCACGCATGTTATGGTCCACCCAACCGGCAAACCATAATAGCCGATCACGAGCAGAAGTTCTGCCCGCCGCAAAATTTATTTTTGGCCGGATTCCAGCGTCGCTTGTGCCGGACAAACGTTCCGAGTTGTCCCGAAGAAGGAAGAAGAGCGAAAGGCCGGCGCGAAGCCGGCCTTTCTCGGGTTCAAGCGGCGCTACGAGGCGTTTTTTCAGTACCGCGTGGCGACCGGGCCACCCCAGCCAAACCGATAGTTCACACCGAGCTTGACGGTATGCTCGTCGTCCCGGAACCGGCTGCCGACCAACGGCGCGGGTCCGCTGGTGAAGGTGGTGCTGCCAAAGTTGTAATACTGGTATTCGGCCTTGGCCGACCAATTCGGCGCGAACATGTATTCCAGACCCGCTCCCACGGTGTAGCCGTCTCTGGAGTCTCCAGACGTCGTAAACGCGGCCGGGGTGCCGGCGACGGTGACGCCGATATTGTTGTTGTCGCGCCAGGCGTAGCCGCCCTTGGCGTAGAGCAACGCCGGACCCCACGTGTAGCCGAGTTGGCCGGTGACCGAGCCAAGCTGGTTGTCGTTCGCGGTGACCAGAGTGCCACCCGGGAACGGCACTCCATTATTGCTGTTGGCCAGCCAGCTGTACTGCGCTTCAATACCCAGCACCCAGTTGGATGCGAACTGATAATCGAACCCACCCTGCACGCCGCCCAAAAATCGTCCGCCGCCGGTTTCCAAGCTGTTATTGCCCGCGAACGCACCGCCGAGATGGCCGCCGACATAGAAGCCGGTCCAGTTATAGACCACTTCCGGCGCAGTATAGGCCGGAGCCTTGGTGTAGGTGCGCGCCGGCAGATCGGCCGCCAATGCAGGAGCCGCCAGTGCGATGATGGCGGCAGCGCCGAGCAAAAGTTTTTTCATGGAGTGTTCCCCGTTGGTGTCGTTGCGACATCAATCAAACATCATGGCGTCAATTTGGTTGCTTCGCGGCAATGCCGGAGCGTTGATTGTTGGTAATTGTGACGCCGCGGCAACAACGGCCTTTAGTTCCCGAAGATTTGCCTTTTTTCGCAAGGCCCTTCGCACCGCCTCCTTAGGTCGATCGACCGTAGCGGGGGGTTCAAGACTCGCTCAAAAGTGATCGGTTTCGCGCGCGGTCTGCTCCAGCGTGCCGTTGAGGCCAAGCCCTTGGGCCAGGAGACCCGACGGGTGTCACCGGCTTAAAATCCGATGGATTGATTTTGGTGAAAGCCGCTGGGCATCACGATAGCCCCCTGCCACCGCGAAGGCGCAGGACCGCAACTGACGACCATCCCTCCACAGCATAAGCGCGGTAAGCTGCACTGCCGCTAAGTCGGCGATCGCAGATCGCTGGAAAGCCAGGCCTTCATTTCGGCGAGTGAGCGATAGCCGTAAGCCTTCTTCAGGATTTCTTGCCGCTGCGGCCCCGGCGAAAGGGCCGCCGCTTCCTCGAACTTTGCAGCTGCCATCTCGTGCAGTTCTTCGATGGTCAAATACGTGGTCGGTCTTGACGCTATGCCCATGGTCGCGCTCCACTGACTTGCGGACTGCGGGGACGGACTTCCTGCTCGTCGGCGGACCGACGTCTGTATACAGGCGACAGCAAATTTTATGCACGACAGAGCGCGGGCGTCTGTCCGGGTGCCGACTCAAAGTCGAAATTTTTGCAGTGCGAATTGCAGGGATAGGAACGATCTAGTTCGAAGATGGTTGCCCGCCGGCTAAGCCGCTTTCAACCCCTGTCGGTGGCTTGGCTCCGAGAGGTCCCGTCACGCAAACCCAAAGCCCCCCGGCGGGGCCTCTCACCCCACTCACCGTCGGGCGCGTAGACACCGATGAGTTACCGGGCTCGGGCTTCGGTCTGGGTAGTGCGGCGGCTCAATCCCAAGCATCCACTTGCATCAAATGCCAAAACCAACGGCGTTGCGCGGCTTCTCCCGATTGTAAGTCATCGGACGCGCATGAGGAGTTTGCCCTTCCAGCCACGCTTCGGTTTTCGCCAAGTCTTTAAGGGCCTGCGCGACCTGCCGTGCGGCGCGGCGTTCTGACCCGAGAGGCATGGCGCGCGCCTTGCCCATCATCTCTGCCGCCGCGTTTCGGTAAGCCAGGGAACGACGAAAAAATAGCAAATTGCTCACAGCGCAACTCCTATTGCTGATCCCCACCATCATGGCTCGACGTTCCTGAACGCTGCATGAAAGCATGGCCGAACGCGACTAACGGTGGAACCGGTTTCCACGGAACAGGAAGGCGCCCTATGCACGGTATGGCCGGCTAGCTCGCTGGCACAATCAACCCGCAAGGGAAATCACTGGAAAATCACGAGAAAATTGCGGCAAGCGGACGGACGGTTCGCGACAAGACGGACCACTGTAGTTGTTACGAACCGATGCTTCCGATTCTAGGTCATGCTGCCCGGCATGAAGCAACGGATCGAAATTTGATTGTCAAACCGTATCGGCCAAACCATCGTGCGCCCCGCCCGGTTCGGTTCGGTGATGAGAGCATCATCGGGAACATCGATCCACTTGTTCTCCAGACGGACTCGATAATGGCCGTCTTTCGATTCCCAATCCGGATCTGCCACACTTTCGCCGTCTGCCATCGAGCAGCAAAGTCCTTTGCCACTCGCGAGATGATCGAACCATGGTTTCAGTGGTGAGTTGGCGTAACTACCGTCAAGGTCGCGAGCTGCCACGCCGCCAACGAGGCAAGCAACAATCATACTCAGGGTCAGACCAAACACGATGCGCTTCATTTGCCACGCTCCTGAATGTCAAAGCCAGTCCCGGTATTTGCTCAAGCAATCTTCGTGCCGCTCCTTTGCGAATCGCAGCGTTATGATAACCTGGGTAGAAAGTTATCGCTGTATTCTGCGATCGATTTCCAACGTTTGGTTTTTTATCACGTTCCACTACGCGAGAAGGCGAAGTATCCGCGGGCGAGTTGTTCGAAGACGACGCGCGCTATCGCGTCATCTTTTCCAGCTCCGGAAACGACGCATAAACCGCGCCGGCGCAAATTTCTGTGGCGTTCTCGACCAGGCGGTCGAGCCGGCCATCGACGTAGAGAACGGCGCGCTCGCGCACATCGCCATAACTACCGTCGGACTCGCGCGGAATAAAACGCAAGCAACTGACATAGCGCAACCGCCTGCCGACGGTGCGCTGCACGGGCTCGGCCATCGCAGCGCCATGCACGCCGACCGGATTGTTGAGATATGTTTTCATGAACGCCAGCAATTCGGCGCGGTAATTGGCGGGAAACGGTTGGTTGGACGTGCCGTCGGTGTAGCTGATGCTTCTACCGTCGTCGCTGCCCGCGCAAGCCGCAAGCGCGATAGGCAACAACAGGATTGCCGCACGCTTTGCTGAGATCCCCAACGCCGATATTCCCAAGCTCGATATTCCCAAAACTGATATCCTCAAGTGCAACTCGTTGTTCGTGGTTTGCCGGATCATCCCCGGGGAAACCTAGACCGCCCCGCCGTGAAATGGAATTCGCATCTCGGTTTATCGATCAGAGGTCCCGATTTCTCCAGAAACGGCGCCGGCCCGTGCCATTAACGAAGCAATGGCACGGGCCGGCCTGATGAAAAAGATCATGTACCGACAAACAGATCAAAGCGCGGGGCGATGTAGGTAATCACCCCGGATAGCGTCAGCCGCGCTTGGTGGCAGGCGCAACATGCTTGATCGACACCTTCGAGGCCTGATGCGTCTTCACCGCGCCCATCTTCTTGTGGAAGTGATGATGGCGGAAGTCCCGGCCATGATGATGCCCCATCTTGGCATGGGCGTTCAGCACGTTCGGCTTCACTTGCGCAGCCTTGACGGTCGGCGCTTGCGTGGTCGTCTGCGTCGCCTTGCCAGAACTGGCCGCCATGGCGGGAGCGGCGAGAACAGAAACCGCGAGCAACGCGGCGGAAATTGTCTTCAGCATGGTCGTCTCCTCTTTGGGACCGCGGGGTGGCCGGTCGGATGGCCGGGCTCGTCGATCATGCTGCGACCTTAGGTTCCCCGCGCTGAACCTACCCTGAAGCGAAATGATGGACTTCGTTCATCTCAATGACTTGTTTGTCATGTTCCACTCTGTACCCTGTGCCCGATCATCCAGATTCGCCTCAAATAAAGAATATTGCCCACGGGAATGTTCTGGTGCGACGGGTGTTCAACTTAACGGGCCGCGGTGTAGGATCGCCCCCATTTAAAAATCAGGAGAAACGTATGAGCAAATTTGCGATCAGGTTTCTGACGCTGGCAATGTTCTCGATGGCACTGATCGCGGTGCCCCTCATGACACCAGCCCATGCCGCCGGCAGCGATACTCCATCGCCCCCCGCTTCGGATTCCAAGAAGGAAAAAGACAAGAAGAAGTCCGACAAAAGCTCCAGCATTGACGACGGCAAATTCATCGAGGGTTATCGCGCGGCTTACACAACGATTTACGACCGCAACGATTACGCCTCGGCGATCGAGCAGTTGAAGGCGCTTGGTCAGGACGACCGCGCCGATGTCGCCAATCTGATCGGCTATTCCTATCGCAAGCTCGGCGACTACAAGGTCTCGCAAATCTGGTACGAGCGCGCCCTCCAGGCCGACCCGAACCATGTGCGGACCTGGCAGTATTACGGGCTTTGGCAAGTCGAACAGGGCAACCGCGATCAGGCTCAATATCACCTGAACAAGATCGGCAAAATCTGCGGCACCGATTGCGCAGAATATCGCTCACTGGCCGCAGCCCTCGAAAAGGCGCCCGGCACCGGCCTCGTTTACTGATACACGCACAAGCTTCAACCCCGGCGCTGCCTTTAAAGGGCGGCGCCGGTTTTGATTTGAAGGAAGCTCTTCACTTCATCAACGCTTCAGCCTCGGACCGGAAAGCCTGGCGCGAAGCGTCGCGCGAATAGAACATGTGGCCGCCCGGATATACGACGAGCTTCAGGCGCGGGGGCGAAGCATAGGCCGGTAACTGGGCGAGCAGGATTTTCGAGCCGAAATACGGCGTGGCAAGATCGAACAGCCCGTGCGCGACCAGCACCTTCAGCCTCGGGTCGAGCGCGAGAATCTGCCGCAATTGGGAAATCAACTCGACGGGGTTGAGACCGCGACCGAAATCCCAGGCTCGCTCGACCGAGCCATTGAGCAGTTCGTAAGACCCCTCCGGCCGCCAATCGAGCTTGCGCGTGGTGAGGTTCACCGCCGCGCTGGTCAGCGGTGCGATCAGGGGATCGCCCGAGGGATCGCCAAAATGAGAAGAGCTCGAATCCGGATAGGGATCGAAGCCCAGGACCGACCCGTCGTAACGTCCCGTTACTTTGCCGTTCCGGCGGTCGAATTCGCGACGAAACTCGGAGACGTCAAAGCGCCCGGCAAGCTGTCGGCTCACGGACTGGTCAATCCCGGTCAACGACGCCACCCTGTCGGCGAGGCGCGTGGTGGCCGCAGCGTCGGCCAGCCCTTTGACGAGGTCGGACAAGAACTCACCTTGCGCATAACGTTCGACGTCGGCCATGTCGGCCGGCGTGACGGGACTCTTCGCCTCGCGCGCGACGGCGGCCATGGTGGGAAGGCTCGCGACATATTGCAGGATGCTGGAGCCCGAATATTCGCGAAAATCAAAAAGCGGCGAGATCAGAATCAGCCCCCTGACCCCGACGCCCTGCTGGGTCTGCAGATTGCGGACGATCTTGGGTCCGCGGATGCCGCCATAGCTTTCGCCGACGATGAATTTGGGTGAGAGCAGCCGGTCGGACTTTTCCAGCCAGCGACGGATCGTCACCGCGAGTGAGTTGACGTCGCCATCGACCGAGAAAAAGCGCTTCCGCACGTCCTCCCCGGTCGCCACGAAGCGGCTATAGCCGGTACCGACCGGATCGATGAACACGAGATCGGTAAAGTCGAGCCAGGTCTCGGCATTGGGTTGAAGATCGGGTGAGGTAGAGGAATTCACCGCGTCCGGGTTTATGGAGATCCGCCACGGTCCTGCATTGCCCAGTTGCAACCACGCGGAGGCCGCGCCCGGGCCGCCGTTAAAAACAAAAGTCACGGGGCGAGTGCGCGGATCGGCGCCCTCCAGCTGATAGGCGGTGTAGGCAATGTCGGCTTGCGGCTCGCCCTTGTCGTCGGCGAGGTGGATCGAGCCTGCAACGGCGGTGAAGGCGAGTGAGCGCCCCGGGAGCGACAGGATTTGTTTCGTCGTCGAATCCGGCGGCAAGCGAAATTGCTCGCCAGCAACGGGCGAATTCGCAAGGTTGCCGCGCCCGCCCGCTCCCGGGGACTTCGGAGCGGAGGGCGTGGCGGCGGGTTGCGGCTGGGGCGGTTGCGGCGCCTCCTCGGCACGCACCGCGGCGACCGCGAACAAAGCGAGAAGCGTGCCGGCGATGCACGCCCGGCGCGGCGCAAGGAAACGGATGACCATGTCTCTATCCCTCTTCTTTCTTCCTGCGATCCACCCGCCACGGCGTGCGCTCATCACATAAGCGGGATTTCGCAAACAGACGCGGATTCTGCTTCGGAATTACGGCCGCTTGGCGTTCTTCACCGGCGCGCGGTGGGAATACTTGGGGTTGCACTGGATAGATCGTCCCGATCCGGACATAGCTGCCGATGAGCTCACCTACCTCGACAAACACGGCCCAGGTCGTATAGACGACCTTTCCGCGCACCCGCCCCCGTCCGCGCCGAGATGATGAGCCCGCGATCTCATGACCAGCCCCAAGCGATATGACCGGATCGCCTTCGTCGCCAGCGCGGGCTCGGAGGCCCAGCAGGCGCTGGCACAGCTGGTGAAGCTCTACGGCAATCACGATCCCGCCGAGGCCGATGTCATCGTGGCGCTCGGCGGCGACGGATTGATGCTGCAAACGCTGCATCGACACATGCGCTCGGACAGGCCGATCTACGGCATGAACCGCGGCACGGTCGGCTTCCTCATGAACGAATACAGCCTTGACGACCTGCGCGACCGGCTCGCTGCTGCGCGAACCACCGTGATCAACCCGCTCTTGATGCGTGCGACCGACATTCACGATCAAGTGCATTTGTACCATGCCATCAACGAGGTGTATCTGTTCCGGCAGACGCACCAGATGGCGCGCCTGCGTATCCTGATCGATGAACGCGAGCGCATGGCGGAGCTGAGCGCCGACGGCATCCTGGTGGCAACGCCTGCAGGATCGACCGCCTATAATCTTTCGGCGCAGGGGCCGATCCTGCCGATCAACGCCGCACTGCTGGCGTTGACGCCGATCAGCGCGTTCCGCCCGCGGCGTTGGCGCGGCGCCCTGCTCCCCAACACCGCCTTCGTGGTGATCGAGGTGCTCGAGGGCGACAAGCGCCCGGTCGCAGCGGTCGCCGATCACGACGAGGCGCGCGATGTCCGCCGGGTCGAGGTGCTTTCCGACAAGACCATCTCGATGCGGATGCTGTTCGATCCCGGCCACAGCCTGGAGGAGCGAATCCTGAGCGAGCAATTCGGGCATTGATTTCGGCGGCGTCGCCCTCGCCCGCGACTAAATGCGTCCCGGCTCGGGAGGTGCTGAAGAAGAAAACGCAACCATTCATTAACTGGGCCGGCATATGGTTAACGCGGAGTTGCCGAGATGTTCGGTACGCGCTTAGAGCCGGGCCATGTTTCGCATCGATTTCAACAAGCTGCGCTTTCTTGTGTGCGACGACAATCCGCATATGCGCCGCATTTTGCGGACCCTGTTGCATTCATTCGGCGCCCGCGAAGTCTATGAATCCGAAGACGGCGCGACGGCGCTGGAAATGTACAGCCACTACGTCCCCGACATCGTGATCACCGACTGGTCGATGCCGATTTTCGACGGGCTCGAACTCGCCCAGATGATCCGGCAACCGGAATCAAAGGGAAATCCCTACGCCCCCATCATCATGTTGACCGGCCACTCCGAAAAGCGGCGCGTGACGGTGGCGCGCGATGCCGGCGTGACGGAGTTTCTTGCCAAACCGATCTCGGCCAAAGGTCTTTATCAGCGTATTCTGAACGTCGTCGCCAATCCGCGCCCGTTCATCAGGACCAAGACCTATTTCGGCCCGGACCGCCGGCGCAATACCACCAACGCCTATATCGGCCCCGAGCGTCGCCTCGGCGGCGAAGTGGAAGTCCTTCAGCAGCCCTCGCTGCTCGACAAGGCCCGGTCCTCGGTCTAGCCCCGAAAGAGCCAAGGAAACCATCATGGCGAAAGACAAGTCGGACCCGCTCCAGATCGAGACCTTCGCCGATCATCACGTCATCACGCAGCCCAACCCTTTGCGCAAAGTGTTGCGGCGTGTTGACGAAAAAAATCTCGACGACCCGGTCGCGCGCGCGGAAAAGGCTCTCGCCGGACTGTCAGGCGAGTTCAAGAATTGGATGAAGATCGAAGCCGACAGGCTTTCGGCAGCCCACGCTGCCATTCTCAAGAGCGGCTTCACAAACTCCACGCGCGAAGAGCTGTTTCGCGCCGCCCACGACATCAAGGGCGACGCCGCCACCTTCGGATATCCTTCCGCCGGCGCCGCTGCCGAGAGCCTTTGCAGGATCATCGAACACGCGCCCGATCTCGACCAGGTGCCGTCCAACCTGATCGCGCATCACATCAATGCCATTCAAGCGATCGTACGCGAGCGTACCAAGCTGGACACCGTCGCCACGTCGACCGAACTGAGCCGGCAGCTGCGCGGCCTCGCGGACGAATATCTCACCCACGCCAATCGCGATCGCCCCGAGCATCTCGAAGCGATCCTCGCGCCGAGCATCGTCCCGCGCGAGTGACACGGCCACCTTCTCTCATTCCGAGAACCGATAGCTGTATGGTGGGCAAAGGGCGCTTGCGCCGTGCCCACCAAGCAATAGTTGCAACGCTGAGATGGTGGGCACGTTTGCGCTCCACCCATCCTACGCTCTGCGAACGTTGCAAACTAAGCCGCGATCAGCGCGTGCTGGGTCGGAGCAACGGCCTCGTCCGCCCATAGCTCATCACAGAACGTGCGGGCTTCTTCCCGCGCCAACTCGGTGGCGAAGCGCCGCAACAGAATCAAGAGCGGTTCGGCGGCCTGGCGGTCGGTTTGGCAATGCGTCAGCACGCGTTCGACCATCCGGCGCCGCAATCTTGCAGCG
Organism: uncultured Alphaproteobacteria bacterium; assembly: GCA_963814615.1. GTDB lineage: Bacteria > Pseudomonadota > Alphaproteobacteria > Rhizobiales > Xanthobacteraceae > Bradyrhizobium. Next base: position 1,024,307 of record CAWFDN010000003.1, read on the forward strand.
CCTCCGAGGGTGTCGGCAAAACCGGTTTCATGATTGACTTCGAGCGCCACGCGGAACGCCGCGAAGGTCGATTCCGGCAATCCGGCGCGCTTGAGCAGCGCGTGCAGGCTGGCGTCGCCGTGGTCGTGCAATAGTGCGGAGACGCGGGCCCGTGGCATATCGGACAATTCCGACAGCGCGTAATCGAAAAGTTCGAGGTTGCCCGACAGTAACGCTCGCATGATCAGTCCGGCCGTGAGTTGACCGCTGGCGCGTAAATGCTGCACCAGGCCCCGCATGTCGTCTCCACGCGAACGCGCCGCGATATTCACGGTCGAGCGATCGCGCGCCTCGCCGGCGATCCGGTCCGCCCGATCGGCGCTCAGCCAATTCCGGGCGACCACGAATTGCGCCAGCGTGTCCGACAGCTTGGCAACCAACGCCACACGCGTCGCGGCGGGAAGATCTTCCAGCACCAGCATCGATTCCCGTATCGCGGCGAGATGGCCGTGGCGCTCAACGATGCGATCCCACGAAAAAACAGCGAGCTCGGCATAGGCATTTTCGATCAGTTCGAGCGCCGCCGAAGGCGTGCCGACTTCGGCAATGGCGGCGCAGACCGAGGCCGGCAAATTGACACGGCGCGCGATGGCACATTGCATCGCGCAATCGCCGGTCGCGACGATGTCGACGAGGTCGGCGTCGATCAGAAGCGGTGAATGTTCGAGGACCGGCAGCGCGACCGAGGCCTGGTCGAGAGACAGCGCCTGTACGATGGCGGCGGGCGCTTCAGCACTTCGCGCAAAGACTTCGGCCATGGCCTGGCGCACCAGCGGAGATGCATCGTCGAGCATCATCAGGAGCGCGCCTTCGGCGGCGGCACGATCTTCCTCGGACAAATCTGAAATCAGCCAGGCCCGCGCCAAAGACCGTGTTGCCTCTGCCCGCTCGCCTGCCGGAGCGGTCCTGATCCAACCGATGAACTGCCGAACGATCATGGTCCTGCCGGCTTACGCAACTTGAAACGACACCGTGACGCGGTGCCACTGTCATACAAAATAAACCACGACGCTTAACAAAGGGTTCACCATAAACGACTGGTTTTATTGACGTTTTGTTAAGAGATACGAGGAGCGGACGCTGTGCCGCGTCCGCAACCACTAACCGCTGAAGGTGCCGTTTCGATCGCTGAAGAGATCAAGCGGCTGCGGCGCGCGGACGTTGGGGGTCTGCGCCGGGAGCGGCGAAACCGGGTTCGCTGACGCAACCGAGGTTGCTTGCGCAACCGAGGTTGCTGACGCAACCGAGGGCAGCGAACCGGAATTCCCCCACAAGGCACGAACGGTTGGCGAAACCGGCTCGGTTCGTTCGCCGCCTTGAAAAAGCGAACGAAAAATCGGATCGCCGGACGGCGAAACGCCCGACGCGGATGCGACCGTCACCGGCGTGGCCGATCGGACATCCGGAAAACTCGACAGGTAGGCCGCATTGTCGATTGGCGGAGGGGGCGATACTGCACTGGCGAGCGTCGTACTGCCGGGCGTCACGCCGACAGACGCTATCGCGGAGCGGGTTGCCGGCGAGATGGCGGCGCTGGCGTAGCGCGAGGTCAACACCGAATAAACTTCAGAAACGCTGCGCGCGCCCCCGCTTTGGTCAAAGAAGATCGAACAATTCGCCGCCGCGGCGTTCGGAAACAGCCGTGCCCCGGAGGCTTGCGGATTATCCTCGGCGTTCGAGATCAACTTGGCCGCGCCGCCCACGCCCATGAAATGCGCCATATAAAGTTCAGCATCGGTCGGGCGACGACCGATCGAGCCGGTGAGCTTGAAACTGTTGGACTGGGTCAGGACGCCCGCCAGGGACGAAGCGGCGACTGGGTCGTCGCGCAACTTCAGAATCGCGGTTCGCGCGGTGGGATCGCTCACCGAATAGCTGCCGGAGGGGGATTTGGTGATGGCATCGGCGTATTTGCCGTAGCCGAGTTGCGTGCCGGCTTCCTTCACGGTGCCAAGCCAGGTCTGGTCGATGAATTGATAGAGCCCGTGCGCCGAGGAAGTCGAGGCACCCGCGGTCGGATTGAAATTGGATTCCAATTTCGCGGTCGCCAGCAGATATTCGAAGCTGGTGCCGGTGGTGTTGGCGGCCTGCTTGATCGCGCCAGCAATTCGCGCGCGCGAGGGATCGACACCTGCCGTGGCCGTGGCGTTTGAAGTGTCGACCGACATGTTTTGGTCCTCGCTCCCCGCGAAACGACCTGCGCTCGGCTTGTTCGAAAGCTCCCACTAACGCTCAAGCCATCATCACACTGCGGTGATTATGGTTAATGATCAGTTAATGGAGTTCGGACGCGATTGAGATTCCGGATTCGCCTGCGGCGCCCCGGAACCACGATGGGCGAATCATTCCCGATAAACCGCCTTCGGATCGAACAGCCGGTCCGCGTCCACGAACACCAACCGCGCCCCGCCTTCGCCTGCCGTCACCTTGCGGTAGAAGCATGAACGGCGGCCGGTGTGACACGCGGCGCCGGTTTGCTCGACCCGGATCCAGACCGCGTCCTGATCGCAATCCATCCGCATCTCGACGACGCGCTGGACCTGGCCGGAGGTCTCGCCCTTTCGCCACAACGATTTGCGGGAGCGGCTGAAGTACCAGGCTTCCCCGCTCGCGATGGTCTTGCGCAGGGCTTCATCGTTCATATGCGCGACCATCAGCACCTCGCCGGTACCGACGTCGGTGGCGACGCAGGTCACGAAACCCGACGCGTCGAATTTGGGCTTGAACAACAGCCCGTCTTCAATGTCATTAATTGCCGCTGATGTGGACAAAATTAGCCCCCGCCTCGCAAAATCAGCAAGGGCTACCGCGACCCTCGCACCATGGACAGAAAACGCGCCTGCTCCGCCGGATTGTCGCGGAACATGCCCGTGAAGCGGCTGGTGAATGTCATCGCACCGTGCTTGGCGACGCCGCGTACCGACATGCAGGTATGCTCCGCCTCGATCATAACGGCAACGCCGCGGGGTTTGAGAATTTCGTCGATCACAGCCGCGATCTGCGCAGTCAGATGCTCCTGGGTCTGCAGGCGACGGGCGAAGATATCAGTGAGGCGCGCCAGTTTCGACAGACCGACAACCCGCTCGACCGGCGTATAAGCGATATGCGCCTTGCCGTAGAACGGCATCATGTGATGCTCGCATTGCGAAGTGAATTCGATATCGCGGATCAGCACGAAGTCGTCGTAGCCGGCGGTTTCGCCAAAAGTGCGATCGAGCACCTGCGCCGGACATTGATGATAACCCTGATAAAGTTCATCGAAGGCTTCGACCACGCGGCGTGGCGTATCCAGCAAGCCCTCGCGGGCAGGATTTTCGCCGATATAGCCCAGCAGGGTCAGCACCGCCTGCTCGGCCTCGGCACGCGACGGCCGTGGCTGGTCGGCGCGAACGGCGGCGGCCAAAAATTCGGAAGGGTCCAATTCAGCCGGACGGGCTTCAGAAGACTTTTCAGAAGACTTGCCTGGCCTGAGGGGTTTGATCAATGCGTCCATGTCAACTCCGTTCGACCGGTCTCAAATACGACCGGAGTGTCACCGGCAGACGGGGCAGCTTGCCGCCAGACGCCTGAGCCCACATCTTAACAACACGGCGGCCGGACTGTATTTCCGCCATTTCCGCCCATATATAGGGCCATGGACCGCGGTCGCCAAGGGTGATCGCATTCGGCGCCCGAAAGCTCAATCTTATGCTGAACGACATTTACAACAAGCGCATCATCGAGTTGGCCGGCAACATTCCCCGGCTCGGACGACTTGCCGCACCCGACGCCAGCGCTACGGCGCATTCCAAGCTGTGCGGCTCGACGGTCAAGATCGACCTCAAAATGGATGGGCCCGTGGTCGCCGACTTTGCCCATGATGTGAAGGCCTGCGCGCTCGGCCAAGCCTCGTCGTCGATCATGGCGCGCCACGTGGTCGGCTCGACGGCAACCGAGCTGCGCGAATTGCGTGAAACCGTCCGCAAGATGCTGAAGGAAAACGGCAGCCCCCCGCAGGGCAAGTGGGCTGATCTTGCGCTGCTCGAACCGGTGCGCGACTACAAGGCGCGGCATGCTTCGACCATGCTGACCTTCGATGCCGTGGTCGACGCGATCGGCCAGATCGAGGCCAAGAGCGAAGCGCCGGTTGCGGCGCAGGGATGACAGCCATAAGCCGTCCTTTCGGGGCGCGTTTTTTGCGCGAACCCGGAACGACGGCTTTGGATGTACGGATACTACTTCGCCGGAGCCGTCGCCGCGACGCTGCCGGTCGGAGCCATAACCTCGGCCGTCTTGGTGGATTTGGCAGTTTGCGGATTTGTCTCCGCCACCGCGCTCACGCTACTGACAAAACGATCCTGTACCGGTTTAGTCGTCAGCTCCGCCACCGGCGCGTTCGGGTTGATTGTCTGAGGCAGCACTTCGGCGATCGCGTCGGTGGTCACGAGGTTGCTCAGCCGCAATTCCAAAGGCGACAGTTCGTGCAAATCTTCCCATGGCGGCACGTTCAGCGAGAGTGACAACAGATCACCCGCCCCGCCCATGTCGAAAGTGTATTTAGCGAGACGGCCGATGTCGCGCTCCACGATCATCAGGTCCCGCGCGGTGTAGCTCGCCGCCTGGGCATCGTCGGCCCGGTCACCCATCCAGATCTGATGCACTCTGATATGCGCCGCCTCCGGCACGTACCGGGTCTTGCCCGAAAGCAGCAGGAACACGCACATCGACTCGCAATAGGCTTCGGGCGTAACGCTCGCACGATCGCCTTGCGCGGTGTGGGTCTGAACGCTGACGCCGACGGTAGTCAGCGCGCCGAGTTCGCGCCAACGCCGTCCGAGAGAGATCGAGTCATTGACCGAACCGCCGCCGGAATCCAGCACGATGGTTGCGCCGCCGAGCTGGCGACCGCGCGCGAATTCATCAAAGTCGCGCGGGCTGTCCGCTGTCACGATGCCGACCGCGCTGACCCATCCCCCACAGTTCGGCTGGCACGCGACCCAGCTAAACCGCATCGGCAATTTGCGTTCTTCGAGGGTGCCCCCGGCATGCGCCGAGCCGCCCAGCGTCACCACGACGCCGGGCAGCACGATACCAAGGGCGGTGGCGCCGAGCAGCGCCCAGCCACGAAAATCGAGCGACCTTACGAGCGTCAAGTTGGTTCCTTCCCCCAAGCCCCCATACGGGCAGTGGCAATGGCCCCGTGCAATGCCCAAGAACTCTGTCATCCAAGCGTTAGCAAAAAGGTAACCGTACGATCGGTGTTCGTCTATAGAACCCGTGCTGCTAGACCATCGAAAGCATGCGATAATTCCCAATTGTGGCGCATATATTTGCGACTGAAAGTTCCACGCTCAGGAACCCAGCAAATCCGTGTGATTAGTGCAGGCAGCCTGCCCATGAAATATTCATCACCGCATTCATCGCACTGCCCACGCTGCGTCGGCGCGGTTCAGCGCGCGCCGCGCAATGCCGGCCGCGCGATGATCTGGATTTACCGGCACACCCTGTCGCCGCTTGTCGGGTACAATTGTCGTCATCTGCCGACCTGTTCGGTTTACGGCGACGAGGCGATCGAGCGTTTCGGGCTGTGGGGCGGCGGCTGGATGACGCTGGCGCGGCTATTGCGCTGTCAACCCTGGGGGACCTCGGGGATCGACAACGTGCCGCTGACAAGGCCGCCGGGCGCGCGATGGTACCTGCCGTGGCGGTTCGGGCGCTGGCGCGGCGTCAACGGACCCGTTTGATCCGCGCGCTCGCAATTAAGGCGGATCGCTGCATCCATCGGGAACCATCGTTTCGCGGACACGTTGGTAAAATCATCCTTATTGGGAGGGATGATCAATGCGCTGGAAACTCAGCCACCATGGTCACGATCCCAGACTCGTCGATTTGGTTGCGATATTCGCCCTGCTGATCGCAATCGTCGCCGCCTGCAGATTCTTCAGCGGCCACCCCGACGGCCCGAGCAAGACGAGCTTCATTGTCCCCAGCCAGCACGTTCGCTGGTGACGGGGACAGATCGCGTTCGGAGAACGCCCAATCGCGTTCAGGGAACGCCCAATCGCGTTCAGAGAACTCTGACCGACAACAACAGGTTCGATTCAAACGATCGCCACCGATAGCCGATTCCAAATTCACCGGCTGGCGGCGTTTGAACCGCTCGGCGCCCGCGCTGACCAGATCGCGGCAGGCGCCTCTCCACCCGCAAGCCGATAATCCGCAACCCTTTGCTGAGTGTGACATCGCTGGCCGCGCCATTTCCCGCCTGCGCAACACCCCGATTTTGTTCGGTTGCCCGATTGCGCGGGCCGAATCCCCTGCTATACCGCTGCATCCCGCTTACCTGCGCTCGTTCGCAGGAGTGAGCCACAGGAGACACCGATGCCAGACCAGAACGCGCCCGCCTCAGGATTCCAGTTCGGCCTCTCGAATCTGAAGCCGGTCGAATCCGGCAAGATCGCCCTCACCTTCCCTGACGGCGCCAAACGCGAATTCCCGAAAAACATCACCGGCCTCGATATCGCCAAGGGCATCTCGCCGTCACTGGCCAAGCGCACCGTGGCGATGGCGCTCGACGGCGTGGTCGCAGATCTCGCCGATCCAATCGAGCACGATGCCAAAATCGAATTCATCTCCCGCGACGATCCCCGTGCGCTGGAATTGATCCGGCATGACGCCGCCCATGTGCTCGCCGAAGCGGTGCAGTCGCTATGGCCAGGCACGCAAGTCACCATCGGACCGGTGATCGAGAACGGTTTCTATTACGACTTCTTCCGCAACGAGCCGTTCACGCCGGAGGATTTTGGGACAATCGAAAAGAAAATGCGCGAGATCATAGCACGCGACAAACCCTTCACCAAGGACGTGTGGGATCGCGAAAAGACCAAGCAGGTGTTCCGCGACAAGGGCGAAAATTTCAAGGTCGAGCTGGTCGACACCATTCCCGGCAACGAGCCGATCAAGATCTATTATCAGGGCGACTGGTTCGATCTGTGCCGCGGGCCCCACATGACCTCGACCGGCAAGGTTGGCACCGCCTTCAAGTTGATGAAGGTCGCGGGCGCGTATTGGCGCGGCGATTCGAACAATCCGATGCTGACGCGGATCTACGGCACGGCATTTGCGAAGCAGGAAGACCTCGACGCGTATCTGAAGCAAATCGAAGAAGCCGAGAAGCGCGATCATCGCAAATTGGGGCGCGAACTCGATCTGTTTCACTTCCAGGAAGAAGGCCCCGGCGTGGTGTTCTGGCACCCGAAAGGCTGGACCATCTTCCAGGCGCTGATCGCCTATATGCGCCGGCGCCTCGCGGGTGATTACAGCGAAGTCAACGCTCCGCAGATCCTCGACAAGGTGTTATGGGAGACTTCGGGCCATTGGGATTGGTATCGCGAGAACATGTTCGCGGCCCAATCCGCCGGCGACGAGGCCGAAGACAAGCGCTGGTTCGCATTGAAGCCGATGAACTGTCCGGGGCATGTGCAGATTTTCAAACACGGCCTGAAGAGTTACCGCGACCTGCCTTTGCGTCTGGCGGAATTTGGCGTGGTGCATCGTTACGAACCATCCGGCGCGATGCATGGGCTGATGCGGGTACGCGGCTTTACCCAAGACGACGCGCATGTGTTCTGCACCGAAGCACAGCTCGCCGACGAATGCCTGAAGATCAACGATCTGATCCTGTCGACCTACGCGGATTTCGGTTTCGAGGGCGAACTCACGGTGAAACTCTCGACTCGTCCCGAAAAGCGCGTCGGCACCGATGAGATGTGGGACCACGCCGAACGGGTGATGGCGACGGTGCTCTCGCAGATCGAGGCGCAAGGCCACAACCACCGTATCAAGACCGCGATCAATCCCGGCGAAGGCGCGTTCTATGGCCCGAAATTCGAATACGTGCTACGCGACGCCATCGGCCGCGACTGGCAATGCGGCACCACGCAAGTGGATTTCAATTTGCCGGAGCGATTCGGCGCGTTCTACATCGATGCCGACGGCTCCAAGAAAGTGCCGGTCATGGTGCATCGCGCGATCTGCGGCTCGATCGAGCGTTTCATCGGCATTTTGATCGAGCACTTCGCCGGCAATTTTCCGCTCTGGCTGGCGCCGGTCCAGGCCGTCGTCACCACGATCACCTCGGAAGGCGATGAATACGCCAAGGTGGTCGCGGCCGCCGCACGGCGCGCCGGCCTGCGCGTCGAGCTCGATCTGCGCAACGAAAAGATCAACTACAAGGTCCGCGAGCATTCGCTGGCGAAAATCCCGGCGCTGCTGGTGGTCGGCAAGAAGGAAGCCGAGACGCATTCGGTTTCGATCCGGCGGCTCGGCAGCGAGGGCCAGACCGTGATGCCGACGGATGAGGCGCTGGCCGCGCTGATCGATGAAGCGACCCCGCCGGACGTAAAGCGTGCGAAGGCGGAGGGGTAGGCAGCACAGGAAGCCTCCGGCGCTTCAATTGCTTCGTGGTACATCTATCTCTGTGACCAGTGATCGCCCAAATCATATCCAACGAAAGCAACCATAGTGCCCGACGCCATCGACCTCCTGAAAACCCGCCGCTCGGTGAAGCCACGCGAGATGACCGGCCCCGGTCCCTCGCCGGCCGAACTTGAAACCATTCTCACGATCGGCGCCCGGGTGCCCGATCACGGCAAGCTCGCGCCGTGGCGTTTTATTGTATTCGAAGGCGACGCACGGACTCGCGCCGGTGAGATCATCGCAGATGTTTTCGCGCGAAAAAATCCACAGGCCACACCTGCCGAGATCGACGTCGAGAAGCGCCGGCTCACCGATGCGCCGCTCGTGGTCGGCGTCGTCAGCTTCACCAGGCCGCATCCCAAGGTGCCGCCATGGGAGCAGGAGCTGTCGGCCGGCGCGAGTGCGATGAACATCGTCACTGCCGCGACCGCGCTCGGCTATGGCGCGTGCTGGCTGACCGGCTGGTTCGCCTTCGATCGCGACGTGCTCGACGGGTTGGGATTGAAGACGGACGAAAAGCTCGCCGGCTTGATCCATGTCGGCACACCGTCGAAACCGAATGAAGACCGCCCACGTCCCGCGCTCGCCGATATCGTGACGCGGTTTTAAGCTCCAGATTCTTGTTTTGACGCGTTTTCTTCACGCGAACCGGCATCCACTTCGCTCGAAAACGCTTCAGCCTCACGCCGCTTGCGAAGCGCGGCGGCCAAACCTGATCAACAATCCTTCGATCTCGGAAGCGGGCTTCGCCGCGCTGAACAGGAAGCCCTGTACCTCGTTGCAGCCTTCGGCCCGGAGCCAATCGAGCTGGTCCATGGTTTCCACGCCTTCGGCTGTGGTGGTGATGTTGAGGCTGCGACCAAGGCCGGAGATCGCCCTCACAATCGCAACGCAGTCGGAGCGCTCTGCAAGATCTTTCACAAACGAGCGATCGATCTTGATCTTGTCGAACGGGAAACTCCTGAGATAGCTGAGGCTGGAATATCCGGTGCCGAAATCGTCCATCGAAATGCTGACGCCGAGTTCACGCAACTGATGCAGGATCGCAAGGTTGGCCTCGGTTTCGGCCAAGAACAGTGATTCGGTGATTTCAAGCTCGAGCCGCAGAGGCGACAATCCGGATTGCGCCAGAGCCGAAATCACGACCTGAACCAGGTTGCGGCTGCGAAACTGAACCGGCGACAGATTGACGGCAACCTTGACATCCTTGGGCCATTTCACCGCCTCGTTGCAGGCTTCCCGCAACACCCACTCGCCAAGCGGCGCGATCAATCCGATGTCCTCGGCGACCGGGATGAAATCGGCCGGTGAGATCATGCCCTTTTCGGGATGACGCCAGCGCAGCAGCGATTCGAAGCTGCTGATCCGGTCGGCCGCGATATCCACCAGCGGCTGATAGTGAAGTTCGAATTCGCCGTTCGCGAAAGCGCGACGAAGATCGAGCTCGACGTCGCGGCGTTTTTGCGCCTGCCGGTCCATCTCCCTCTCGAAGAACCGATGAACGCCGCCACCATCCGCCTTCGCCCGGTACAAAGCCATGTCGGCGTTGCGCATCAACTCCTCGCTGGTGTCACCATCGCCGGGCGACAGCGCGATGCCGATGCTGGCGCCAATGACGACCTCGATCCCGTCGATGTCGTAACAGGCGCTCAATATCTTGATCAACCGGGTCGCATAATCGCTCGCATCCTTCGGCGAGACCTCGGAGGCCAGGATGACAGCAAATTCGTCGCCGCCGAACCGGGAAACGAGATTATTGCCGCGAATTTCCATCCTTAGCCGCTCTGCGACCATCTTGAGCAGGCGGTCGCCCATCGCGTGGCCGAATGAATCGTTGACGTTCTTAAACAGGTCGAGATCGATGCAGAGCACCGCCACTCGCTTGTTTCCGGCCTGCACCTGCTCCAGCGCCTGCTTGAGGCGATCTTGATAAAGCGCCCGATTGGGCAAATTCGTCAGGCCATCGTGGTGGGCCATATGGGCAATCCGGGCCTCGGCCTTGCGCCGCTCGGTAACATCGACGACGGCCACGAGAAAGCCGTCGCGGCCTTCGAACGCGACGCGACGTCCGAACGTTAGCACCTGGATCTCGCTGCCATCGGCCTTGAGATGCCGCCAGTCGCGCCCGGAATGAAAGGCATCTCCGACCTGCTGCAGCGCCTGGGTATGGGTTACCCATTCATCCTGCGGCCATATCTCTTGCATCTTCATGCACAAAAACGTCGCGCGGCTATATCCGTAATGCTGCACGGCCGCGTCGTTGACGCTCAGGAACCCGGTGGTTTCCGCATCGAACACCCACATCGGCATCGGGTTGTTGTCGAACAGCAGGCGAAACGACGCCTCACGTCGCTTGAGCGCCGTGACATCGGAGACCGTCAGCGAAAGAATGTCTCCGAATGCCGTCGCGCCCAGCTTGAGGTTACGGTCGTCGCTGTCGATTTCGAACTGATCGCGGCTGCCGTTCTTGACGACATCGAGCAGTCGTTCGATCACTTCCGGCCGACACAGCAGGTTTCCGCCGGCGCTGAGCCGGCTCCACAGCAAACCAGCGGACGGCAATTTAAGGAGCTTCGATGCTCCCTCATTGTGGTGCACGATCTGGAAGTCGAACGGCTGGCCTTCGGAATCGCGAATTGTCGCAAGCGACAGCACGCCCTCGTCGGTGGTGGAAAAAATCGCATCCAGCAAATTATATTGTGGAGCCCGCTCGTTGACGTAGACTCCTATCAACGTACCGCCCCAGCGTGAAGACGTGGGTAGCGCCAGCACGTCATAGATCTGGACCACACCCCCGCGCACGCAATGCGCGACGGCAAGACAGGGACGGCTGTTGGCAAGCGCATTGGCGGCAGCCTCGCCGAGTGCGGTCGCACAATCGGGCGGCAGCGCGCTCAAGGGAACATCCCAGCGTTCGTCTTCCAGCCATTTCTGGATGTAACGGCCGGTGCGCGACACTTCGAGCGTCTTGTTATTCTCCTTGAGCAAAATGATATGGTCGGCCAACCGGCCAAGGCTGCCCAGCATCACATCTTCATAACAAGGCAGCCTTTCGCCCGGCCGGAGCGCGGCCTTCCACTTGCGTTGCAGGACGGGAATATCGTCGAACATCTCGGCATTGATCTTCTCGGATGATTTCTTGACGGCATTCATGGCATTTCTCACAACGCAAACGTTCGACCCGATCATCCAATGCGGGCCCCCTTAAGGCGGTGTAAAAATTGAGAGCGCGATAGCCCGAACCGGCGATTATGAAGGTTTTAAGTCATCCGATGGTTAGTGCGCGTTAGCGACTATGACAGTCGCGGAAGCCCCATCGAGGTCATTGCCAGGTTTGATAAAGTCCGGGCAGACGATCGTCAGCGCGCAACCACCTCAACCTCGCCATCGACGCCATTGACGACGTTGAAGGGCCGCTCGAACACTTTGCCCTCGTTCTTGGCAATGGCGCGATATTCGCCCTCCGACAGCACGACGCGGGGGAAGGCGCCGATCGATTCCTTGATGACGTCGCCGCCCGGCGTGATCACCGACCACGCGGTGTTTGCCAATGCCTCGCCGCCCCTGTCGCTGACCAGCTTCAGCGTGATCACCGCCGCGCGGTGGGTGACGATCACGTCGGTGAGCTTGCCGGCCTGAACGCGAATGTCGGAGCGCACCACGGAATTGGCGTCGCCGTAATTGGAAATGATATAGTACGTGCCTTCGGGCAGCAGCGCGACGTCGCCGGCGGCGACGTTAGGAACCAGCGAGGCGCGCTCGCCAACCTCGAACTGGCTGCCCTTGTAGATCGCAAACGAAATCTGATTCTGCGGAATCTTGCTGGCGCCGACGCGGCCTTCGATGCGCAGTCCGCCCGCCGGAAGCACGAAGGATTCCCGGTCGGTCTCGGATTTCAAAGTCACCCCCCGGACCGCGCTGACCAGGCCGAGGGCGACATGGACGACATAGTTGCCGGACGCCAGCACGATATTGGGCGTCGCACCGCGGTCCTCGCGGATCAATTTAAAGGTGCCGGTGGCTTCGTCCGGCCGGTCCGAAAAAATCCGCCACACCAATCCGTTGGAGATGACCGGCAGGTCTTTGCCGTAACGCGCCGTCAGCGACAGCACGGCCTGGCCCGGCGTCGATACCACCGCAGGCGGTGTGACAAGCGGTGGCACGGCAGCGACGGAAGGTTGCGTCAACGGTGGCAGATTGTTGGGGACCGACGCCGGACCTGACGGTGGAGCCAGGCTAATGGCACTGCCCGGGTCCGGAACCGACCCCGGAGGCACCGGCGGCGGGCGATCGGTGAACATCTGAGCCGTGGCCGGAACCGCCATCACCGAGACCAGCATTCCCGCAAACGCAAACGCCTGGAGCAGGCGCCCAACGCGCCCCGATCCGCCGATCCCGTTGCCCCCGATCCTCATGGCTCATGCTTTTCACTGAAAACGCGGCAAATTCAAGCCTCGGGCCGTTTGCCGGGTCAGCCTTGCGGAACTGGTAAAGAGCCCGGGTGTTGCTCCCGGGGCCGCGGTCCAGTCACAATCCCTGCCAGGCCCATCCCGACCGAAGTATAAGCCCTGCTTGTGGTACATTCCGGCCGCGACAAGCGGTAGCGATGGCAGGAGATATCAGGTGCTTGATAGTTTAATGGGGCGCGGCCAGAATGCCTCAAACGGCCGCGACAAGGTAGGCCTCGGCAGCATCAGACGGCCGGTGATCGGCCTTGCGCTGGGCGGCGGCGCCGCGCGCGGATTCGCCCATATCGGCATCGTCCGGACGCTGATCGCCCACGGTATCGTCCCCAATGTCGTGGTCGGCACCTCGATCGGCGCGGTGGTCGGCGGCGCCTATGCGGCCGGTCATCTCGATACCCTTGAAGAATGGGCCCGAGGCCTGCAGCCGCGAAGTGTCCTCGGCTATCTCGATATCCGCCTCAACGGCTCAGGTCTGATCGGCGGCGACAAGCTTGCGGCACAGTTGGAGGCCGCAATGGGTCAGACCCTGATCGAGGAATTGCCGCTGAAATTTGCGAGCGTTGCGACCGAAGTCCGTACCGGCCACGAGATCTGGCTCACCCATGGCCGAATCATCGACGCCATGCGCGCCTCCTACGCGCTGCCCGGGATATTTTCGCCGGTGCTGGTGGGCGACCGCTGGCTGGTGGACGGCGCGCTGGTGAATCCGGTGCCGGTGTCGGCGGCACGCGCGTTCGGCGCGGAAATCGTCATCGCCGCCAATCTCTCAAGCGACGTGTTCGCCCACAGCACGACGATTTACGCGCACGGCCCTTCGGCCGAGGCGCCAAAGGCTGCGATCGAGCCCGCGCCGCCGCGACGCGGCTTCGGCAAACTGTTTTCACCCGAGCGCACCATGAAGCGCGAATTTTTCGGTGGCGGCGGACGGCCGGGCATCTCGACGGTGATGGTCGATGCCTTCAACATCATGCAGGACCGCATCACCCGCGCGCGCCTTGCCGGCGATCCGCCTGACTTGTTGATCTCGCCCCGGGTCGGCCAGATCGGCTGGTTCGATTTTCACCGTGCCGACGATCTGATCGCGCATGGCGCACGCGCCGCCGAACGCGCGATCGAATCGATCCAGGAAGCGATCCACATTCTCGCGCCCGGCGGCGCGACCGAGTCAGTCGCCAGGATCGACGACAAGATCGACGAAAAGATCGACGACAAGCTCACGAAGACGCCCTGACGACTTCGGAATTAAAGCGGGCGATTTTGATTCAGGCGGTCTTGATATAGTCGCGCAGCGCTTCCTGCTCGAGTTCGTATTCCCTGACGCGCCACTTGACGACGTCGCCGATCGAAATCAGGCCGACCACCCTGCCGTCCTCGATCACCGGCAAGTGCCTGAATTTGCCCAACGTCATCATTTCCATGATCGCACTGACCGTGTCGGAGCGCTTGCAACCGACGACCTTGCGCGTCATCACAGCGCTGATCGGTTCGTCGAGCACGCCTGCACCGCGGTCACCGAGCACGCGCACGATGTCGCGCTCCGACAGGATGCCTTCGATACGGCCATTGCTCATCACCAATACGGCGCCGATCTTTCGCTCCCCTAAAATCTTGATCGCAGCCGAGAGCTTTGCGTCCGGCTCGACGCTTTGGATTTGATGGCCTTTGGAATCGAGAATTGCACGTACCGTCATTGTCGTCTCCCTGAAACCGGTCGCGCTCTTGAGCGAGCGCGATCTTCGTTCTTTCGAGTCTTCAATCAACAGTTCTGCGCCGCTTTTGTTGCAGACGCGTTCGGCAAAGTATTAAGCACAGGAAGCTATTAAGCACGTTCGTGGGCTTAAGCCTCACCGCCTCATGACGCCACCCGATGATGGATGAAATCGCCTGGCGCCGCAAGCGGCGATCAACCGCGTTCGTCGGGTCTTAAGGTGACGCATCCGCAGCATCGCCGGCGGTGTGCGGAACCGGATCGAACAGCGAGAACAACACCAGACCGGCGAGAAATCCACCGATATGCGCCTGCCAGGCGACGCTGGCGCCGTCTGCGCCGATAGCAATCGACCCGACGCCGAAGAGGATGTTGACGCCGAACCAGACGGCGAGGAAACCCAGCACCCGGGTGTTGCGCAACGCGCGCATCAGCGACAGCGCCGGCACCCGCGAAGCCGCATCGGCGTCGCCGCGGTTGAACGAGAGGAAGCTGCCCCGCACGAACGCAAAGCGGATCGCAGCCGCCATCGTACCGGACACCGAGGCCGAAGCGCCGATCATCGGCGCGACCGCATGCTCATGGGTGAGAAGATGCGCCAGCGCGCCGGCCGCGGCCGTCACCGCCATGAAGACGAAAAACCTGATCGCGCCAAAACGGCGCGCCAGCGCGCTGCCGAACGGCAACAACCACAGCACATTGAAGCCGAGATGGCTGAGGTTCGCGTGCAGCAGCGAATAGCTCACAAACGTCCAGATCTTTGCGCCGGCACCGCCCGGAAACGTGATCGCCAGCAGCGTCGAATCGTAGCGCTTCGGAATGAAGCCAAACGCATCGATCGTCCAGTTTTCCAAATCGGGCGGCAACAACACGCGCAGGTGAATGACCGCGATCAGCAGGACATAGACGGTCAAGGCACCGGGCAGTGTCAGGATCGGTTCGTGCGACCGCGCCTGCGACAATTCTGGCTGGGATTCCAAGGGCTCAAAACCTAAACCGAATGGCTCACGCGAGCGATTGCGCCCAAATAGGCGGCTTGGCCGTACTGTGCAAGCGCGCTGTCGCGACCGGGTGCGGAAAAAGGGCCGGGATTGAACCCGGACCTTTCTCGTCTACACGGGCGTCGCGGCGCCATGCCGCTTTCCCCGGTGAATCCCGGCTGGAAAAGTGAACGATTTCACCCGCCCGGGCGTTGATGCGGCTGGTTCATTTGCGTGCGGGAGGCGGTGGCGCCTGCCATGATCAATACAATGATTGTCCGGATTGTCGATTTCTGCGCCCGTAATCGATGGACGGTCGTGATTGTCGGAACGCTACTGATGGTCGGGGCCGCGGCCTTCGATGCTGCGAAGTTCTCCATCAATACGGACGTCGAGGGTTTGATTTCTCAAGACCTTCCCTGGCATCAACGGCAACTCGAATTGTCCCGGGCGTTTCCCCAAAAAGGCATTTCAGTCGTCGTCAAAGCGCCGACATCCGAAAACGCCGAACTGGCGACCAACCAGCTGGCGCAAGGCCTCTCGAAGAACCCGACCCTGTTTCCTTTGGTAGGACAACCCGACAGCGGGGGATTCTTCGAACGCAACGGCTTGTTGTTTGCCTCGCCAGCCGAACTCAGGAAAACCGCCGAGGGATTGACGGCGGCGCCACCGCTTCTCGCGACGCTTGCAGGCGATCCGAGCCTGCGCGGCGTCATGAAGGCGCTCTCGTTTGCGGCCGGGGGTGTCCGAGGCGGTCAGATCAAACTGGACCAGCTTGCCTGGCCTCTTTCCCTTGCCGACCGAACGCTGGGTGAGGTTCTTTCGGAAAAACCCGCCACATTTTCCTGGCAGGAATTGCTTGAGGGCGCCCCGACCCCCGCCGAGCAACGGCGGCATTTCATCGCAGTTCAGCCTGCCCTTGATTTCAGCGAGCTTCAGCCCGGACAGAAAGCCACAGAAGGAATTCGCCGCGCCGCATCCGATCTGGACCTCCAGGGAAAATTCGGCGCGACGGTCGAACTGACCGGTTCGGTGCCGATGAATGACGACCAGTTCTCGGTGATCCGGCAGAGCGCGTTGCGCGACACGCTGACGGCGGTGCTGGGCGTGCTGTTCGTTCTCTGGCTCGCGCTTCGTTCCTGGAAAATCATCGGTGCGGTCTTCTTCGGCCTGATGGTCGGGCTTGCAGTGACGGCCGCTCTCGGCCTTGCCATGGTGGGGTCATTCAATTTGATCTCGATCGCGTTCTTTGTGCTGTTCGTGGGGCTTGGAGTCGATTTCGGCATTCAATTCAGCGTGCGCTATCGCAGCGAGCGGCACGAACACAACGGCCTGCGCGAGGCGCTGCGATGGGCCGCCCGCAAGGCGGCCAACCCTCTCGCACTGGCCGCCGCGGCAACCGCAATCGGATTCTTCGCGTTTCTGCCCACGAGCTATCGTGGCCTTTCGGAGTTGGGGTTGATTGCCGGGTGTGGCATGCTGATCGCGTTCCTCTGCAGCATCACGTTCGTGCCTGCGGTGCTGGCATTGCTCAATCCTCCGGGCGAAGCTGCCGCGGTCGGCTTTCGGCGCCTGGCGCCGCTGGACGATTTTCTGCAGCGGCATCGCATTGCCGTGATCGCCGGTACCCTCCTCGTCGTGCTGGCCGGGACGCCGCTGTTGTTGCATTTGCAATTCGACTTCAATCCGATCGACCTGCAAAATCCCGACACGCCGTCCGTCGCGACCTACCGTGAATTGAAGCGCGATCCGCAAACCAGCGGCAACGATGCCGAGATATTGACGCCTTCACTCGATGCGGCCAATGCCGACGCCAAGCGCCTCACCGCACTGCCCGAAGTCTCCCGCGCTTTGACGCTGAGCAGCTTCATTCCCGGCGAGCAAGACCAAAAAATAGCGACGTTGAAGGCCGCGTCGCAAAGGCTCGGCTCCGCCCTCAGTCCTGACAAGCCATTGCCGGCGCCGAGCGATCAGGACAATGTCGCCGCGATCCAAGCCGCCGCCGAGAGTCTTTCAAGTGCCGCCGGCAATCAAAATGGCCCCAGCGCCGAAACCGCGCGCCATGTTTCCGATTTACTCAAGCGTCTTGCCGCCGCGAATGCCGATGTCAGGGCCAAGGCCGAAGCGGCGCTCGTCCCGCCGCTGGTGTACGATCTCGACCGGCTGCGAAAGGGTCTCGCCCCCGAAGTGGTGACGACCAGCACGCTGCCGCCGACTCTGATCCGCGATTGGGTATCGCCCGACGGCAAGGCCCGCGTTCAGGCTCTGCCGAAAGGCGACCCCAACGACACCGACGTGCTGCGAAGATTCGCGATTGCGGTGCTTCGCGCCGAACCATCGGCCACCGGGGCCGCGGTCAGTTATTATGAATCCGGAAACACCGTTACGGCGGCTTTTGGCGAAGCGGGAATTCTGGCGCTCGCCGCGATCGCGATCCTGCTGTTCATCGCGTTGCGGCGTCTGACCGACGTACTCCTGACCCTCGTCCCTCTGCTGCTCGCCGGCGCCGTGGCGCTCGAGATTTGCGTGCTCGACAATCTCGCGCTGAATTTCGCAAACATTATCGCGCTTCCGCTGCTGCTCGGCGTCGGTGTCGCATTCAAGATCTATTACATCATGGCGTGGCGCGCCGGAAAAACCGGCTTGCTGCAATCGACGCTCACCCGCGCGGTGGTGTTCAGTGCGATGACCAACGCCATCGCATTCGGCAGCATGTGGGCCTCGAGCTATCCCGGGATGTCGAGCATGGGCAAGCTGATGGCTCTCACGCTCATCTGTACGATGGCGGCTGCGGTGCTGTTCCAACCGGTTCTGATGGGGCGGCCACGGCAAATGACTACAGGCAAGGAGTCGACCCCGGGTCTGCGCCAAGCCGCTGAGTAGCGCGCAGTTTCACCCGCACTGACAAGAAAAAGGGAGGGCTCTGAGAAAGCCCTCCCTCGTCCGTGCTGATCTTTTCGCGCAAAGGAAAACGGGCGACATCCCCACCCCTCCCCGCGTGACGATCAAAACTGTTTGACGTCACCCTGTGTAAGCTTCGCGCCGGCCCTGAAGAAAAATCGGCGAAAGCTGAAGTGTGTGGACCTTAAGCCAGCCCTGCGCCGATCCCCAACCACATAGTTAACTTAACGTTAACGGCGAAAAGCCGCGGCGAATGGGCGGAAACACGCCTCTCGGCATGGACGCTGCACAGCCTGTCTTGCAAAACAAACAAGCCAAGGCCCGTGCACGAAAATGGGACAGAGATGTCCTTTCGGGCCGGGTGAAGGGGAACGTCATGAAACATCCGTCAAACCGCGAGTTCTTCGCCTATTGGGACGAGAAGCGCGGCACCGCCCGCGCACCGGACCGTAGCGAGATCGAGCCCGGTGCGGTACGCGAACTGCTCGGCGACATTTTCGTGCTGTCTTACGATGGCGCCGCCGGTTATCCGTTTCGCGTCGCCGGAACCCGGGTCTGCGCCCTGCTCGGCTGCGACCAGAGGGATCGGAGCTTTTCGGCGCTGTTCGCGCCGGACGACCGCCGCGAGATCGAGGACGTCATCACTGTGGTGGCCGAAGAAATGCTGGCCGCCGTCGCCGGCATTACCGCAACCGCGGAAGACGGCTCGCCCACGCATCTGGAATTGCTGCTGCTGCCGTTCAACACCCGCGCGCACACGCCGCTCAGCCTGACCGGACTGTTGGCGCCCTTGAGCAGCGGAGACGGCGTGCTGAAGGATTTCAAACTGGCATCGTGGCGTTATCTCGGCCACCCGCCGCAACGCTTCGTGCCCCGCGCGTTGCGGAAACTCAAAGTCGCGCGCGGCTTCATGGTCTATGAGGGCCTGCGCTAGGGTCTGGTGGTCTTTATTTCACACCGGGCATTGCGCGGGCTCTGCCGGGCGGCGCGATCGGACAAAGGTTCGGCGACAAAAAGACGGTTCTCGTGGCCCGCCTCCATGAGGTTGGGCGTCGATTGCGCGATCGCCGGCGCGGCGATCGTTGCGCCGGCGGCGCCTACGCCAAAGGGGGCGGCAGCGCGGCCGCGGCGTTCGATTTCGGCGCCCGCGATGGTCTCGGCGTGCCCGCTCCTTCTCTGGGGTTTCAACCGCATCCCCGCGACTCCTCCCCGCATCGCGTGACGGCCCACACTTCGTACACCCGCCGCTAACCACCCATTAACCCTGTGGGCCGTAGGGTCAGACGACACCGAGACCGGTTGTCGGGTGGCGAAGATGGCGTTGGCGCACAAAAAAACGATTCTTCCGGCCGCCGAAGAGCGGCGGCGTTTTCAGCGGGTAAGGGTTCATTTGCTCGGCCGCTACATGCTGCCGGACCGGCGCGAATTTCCATGCCAGATCATCAATATGTCGCCGGGTGGGCTCGCTTTGCTTGCACCTGGCATCGGCAATGTCGGCGACCGTGTGATCGCCTATCTCGACCATATCGGGCGGGTCGAGGGCAAGATCACCCGCATCATCGACAACGGATTCGCGATGAGCGTGGGCGCGACCGCGCGCAAGCGCGACAAGCTGGCCGCCCAACTGACCTGGCTCGCCAACCGCGACATTCTCAATCTGCCGGAAGACCGCCGTCACGACCGTATCGTGCCGCGCAACCCGATTTCGTTGCTCACGCTTGAAGACGGCACCAAGATGACCTGCCGGATCATCGACATGTCGCTGTCGGGCGCCGCCATCGCGGCGGAAAACCGACCGCCGCTGCGCTCGCTGGTGTTGCTTGGCAAGGTCCAGTCCCGGGTGGTGCGCAACCTCGAAGAAGGCTTCGCACTCGAGTTCATCCACGAGCAGATGATCGAGACTCTCGAAGACAGCGTTACCGCCCGGTAAACCGCCGCGGCTTGCGATTCCTTATTTTCCTGACGCCTGAAGGCGGTATCCGCGTTGTCGGATACCGCCTTCAGGCGTTTGGCACCGGCCGCGTCCGGTTAACAATGTCGGCTTTCGCAGTGCCAAACCGAAGGATTGACGGGCCGCAAGACCTTAACGCGTAAAATTTGAATCAAATCTTAGTATTTAAAATTATATGCATATTTTATTCAAGTATAGATCGAATTATTGCTATATTTTACTTTCATTCATTTAAAATGTACTTGGCGTACTTAGCGGCGGCGCAAAACCTTTGTGCGAAACGTGGTCCCAACAAGAAACGGGGGCCACAATGTTTAGCTTCAGGGGACAGGCAAAAGGACTGGCGATCATCGCTATCGTGCTGGGAGCCAGTGCGGCGGCGAGTGCCAGCGATGAGCGAACTCTTTATGCGAGCGTCGGCGATACCACGCGTTCGCCGATCGGCTGGGTCGAATTCTGTGCTGAAAATCCCGGCGATTGCCGAAGCAGCGGATCACAGCCGCGCGACATCGTGATGTCGCAGACCGCGTGGCGAGATCTGCTGCGGGTCAACCGCTGGGTCAACGAGACCGTCAAGCCGATAACCGACATGGATCATTGGGGCGTGATCGAGAAATGGTCGTTGCCAACGGACGGCTACGGCGACTGTGAGGACTACGTGCTGTTGAAGCGCAAGATGTTGATGGACGCCGGTTGGCCGCGCGAAGCGCTGCTGATCACGGTGGTCCGCGACAAGATGAACGAGGGCCACGCGGTGCTGACCGTGAAGACCGACAAGGGCGAGTTCATCCTCGACAACCAGAACGAAAACGTCGTGGCCTGGACCGAGACCGGGTACCGCTTCGTCAAGCGTCAATCGCAAAGCGATCCGAATGTGTGGGTCTCGCTGGGTGACGGCCGTGCCGCGGTCGCCACCGCCAGCGCCCGCAATCACTGACGAGACAACCAAGAGATAACGGAGACCCGCGACCCGGTCACATCCCCACCCCTCCCCGTCCCAGACCGGATCGCGCGCGACCAGCTCTCCCCCAAGAGCTGGTCGCACCTTTTTTAGAATAGGACCGCACTTCTCAAGTTCGGCCGAGCAGATCAAGAGATTCGAGAGCAACCCGGAAGCGGCCGGGCACGATGACCCGAGCGAACACTCATAAAAGCATGATCCAGGAAAGTGGACACCGGTTTCCCCTCGCGACAACGCAAAGCGTTTGCGCGGAGATCATGTAGCGCGCAATCAGCCGCGCAAATGACGGGCCATGAAAGAATCGTAGCCCAGTTCGGCGACCTGAAACCACTGATAGGCATTGTTGGTGTAGACGTTCATCGATTGATAAACCTTCTTGAAGCTTGCATTTGTCAATGCGATTTCGTCGTGCAGCTCCTTGGCTGCAGAGAAACACGCCTCCATGATCGGCGGTGAGAAGCCGTGCAACTTGGTCCCGCCGGCGAGCAGGCGCTTCAACGCGGGCGGATTGACCTGATCGTATTTGGCCATCATCCACGTGTTGGAGTAGTGGCCTGCCTGCTCGAGTATCGCCCGGTAATTCTTCGGCAGCGCGTTCCATTTATCCTGATTGACGAATGCGAAGAGCATCGATCCGCCCTCCCACCAGCCGGGATAATAGTAGTGGGGCGCAACCTTGTAGAAGCCGAGTTTCTCGTCGTCATACGGGCCAACCCATTCGGCGGCATCGATGGTGCCCTTCTCCAGCGCCGGATAGATGTCGCCGGCCGCGATTTGCTGCGGCACCGCGCCCAACTTTTGCAACACGCGGCCCGGAAATCCACCGATGCGGAATTTTAAACCCTTGAGATCCTCGACGCTGTTGATCTCCTTGCGGAACCAGCCACCCATCTGGCAGCCGGTGTTGCCGGCCAGCATGGAGATGACGTTGTAGCTCTTGTAGAACTCGTTGAGCACCTCTCTGCCGCCGCCGAGAGTGTACCATCCCTGATTGATCCGCGCGTTCGGTCCAAAGGCGACCGAGGTGCCAATACCGAAAGTCGGGTCCTTGCCAAAATAATAATACGACGCCGTATGCCCCATCTCGACGGTGGCGTTTTGCACGGCGTCGAGGACTTGCAGTCCGGGAACGATTTCGCCGGCAGCAAAGACCTGGATCTGGAATTTGTTGTCGGTCGCCTCGGCGACCGCCTTGGCCATGATTTCAGCGCCGCCATAAAGCGTATCGAGCGATTTCGGCCAGCTGCAGGTCATGCGCCATTTGATCTCGGGCGTCGATTGCGCGATCGCCGGCGCGGCGATCGTTGCGCCGGCGACGCCTACGCCTACGCCTACGCCAGTCGCTTTGATGAAATCACGACGTTTCATAGCGCTCACTCCCTCTGGTGCTGTGATGTGTGCCGAGCGCCTTCGTTTCGAGGCTTGGCTGGAGCATGGAACATCCGGGTCGGGATTTCCACGGCGAACTGAGCTATCGCAATGCAAAAAGCCCGGCCTTCATGGAAGGCCGGGCTTTGCGATATACGACTTATACGATCTGCGACTTAAGAGTACCCCGGGTTTTCGGCTTTCGCCCGAAAACCCTCCGATCAACCGCGCGTGCGCGAGCGGATCATGAAGCTGTCAAAGGTATATTCAGCAACCTGCCACCACAGATACTCGTCGGAGCGGTAGGCCTGCATCGCATCGATCGTTTTTTTAAAGTCGGCGTTCTTGGCGGAGATTTCGGCCCACAATTCGTTGGTGGCCTTCAGACAGGCTTCCAGCACTTCATTGGTGAAGGGGCGAAGCTGGGTGCCGCCGGCGACCAGACGTTTCAATGCGGCCGGGTTCTGCATGTCGTACCGCGCGGCCATCCAGCTATTGGCCTGCGCCGCGGCAGCGTTGACGACGGCCTGATAGTTTTTCGGCAACGAATTCCACTTTTCGAGATTGCAGAAGGCGTGGGCCGCGGTGCCACCCTCCCAGAAACCCGGATAATAGTAATACTTGGCGACCTTTTGAAAACCGAGCTTCTCGTCGTCATACGGTCCGACCCATTCGGCGGCGTCGATGGTTCCCTTCTCGAGCGCGGGGTAGATGTCGCCGCCGGCAATTTGCTGAGGCACGACGCCGACCTTTTGCAACACCTGCCCGGCGATTCCGCCGATGCGAAACTTCAGCCCGGAGAGGTCGGCGACGGTCTTGATCTCCTTGCGGAACCAACCACCCATCTGGGTGCCGGTGTTGCCGCAGTGAAATCCGATCACGCCATATTTCTTGAAGAACTCGTTTCCAAGCTCCATGCCACCGCCCTGATACCACCAGGAATTCTGCTGGCGTGCATTGAGGCCGAACGGCACCGAGGCATAGATGGCGAAGGTCGGGTCTTTACCGACGTAGTAATACGAGACGGTGTGGCTCATCTCGATGGTGCCGTTGGAAGTCGCGTCGAGTGCCTGTAAGCCCGGAACGATTTCGCCTGCGGCAAAGACCTGGATCTGAAACTTGTTGTCGGTCATCTCGGCGACGTACTTGGCGAATTCCGTCGCGCCGCCGTAAATCGTGTCGAGCGATTTCGGGAAACTCGACGTCATGCGCCATCGGATCTCGGGCGAGGATTGCGCAATCGCCGGCGCAGCGACCGCGGTGGCCGCGGCACCGACTGCCGAAACTTTCAAAAAATCACGACGCTTCATGAGGGCATCTCCTTGTTGGGGCGTTTTCCCGAATTCCTGGGCATTTTTCTCAGTGAAGCGATTTCCGCGTCGACCGAAGCCCTCTCCTGGGGCTTAACACGGAAGTTCGGCGCGCGAAAATGCCCCGAAGACATAACGGCCCGGTTTAAACGAAAGTCGCATATGAGCCGGGGCGCCGGGTCAGGCCGCCGCGATGACGTCCTGGAGTTGATCGCGGACCTTTGCCCCGATCGCCCGATAGATCGCGGCGTGGGGTCCGTCCGGTTCACTCTCCACGACCGGAGTTCCTGAATCCGAGGTAACGCGGATCGACATATGCAGCGGAATTTCGCCCAAAAACGGCACCCCGAGCCGCTCGGCTTCGTGCCGCGCTCCGCCGTGACCGAAGATGTCCGATCGCGTGCCGCATTGCGGGCACTGGAAATAGCTCATGTTCTCGACAATGCCGAGCACCGGCACATTGACCTTCTTGAACATCGCGAGCCCCCGCCGCGCATCGATCAGGGAAAGGTCTTGCGGGGTCGAGATGATGACCGCGCCTTTCAGCGGCACATTTTGCGCCAGCGTCAGTTGGGCGTCACCGGTGCCGGGAGGCATGTCGACCACGAGAACGTCGAGCGTGCCCCACGCCACATCCCGCAACATCTGGGTGATCGCCGACATCACCATCGGCCCGCGCCAGATCATCGCGGTTTCCTCCTCGACCAGAAAACCGATCGACATGATCGCAAGGCCGAAACGCACGATCGGGATCATCTTCTTGTCGTCGTTAAGCTGCGGCTTTTCGCGAATGCCGGTCAGCCTTGGCACCGACGGCCCATAAATATCGGCGTCGAGCAAGCCGACGCGCAAACCAAGATCGCGCAGGCCGAGTGCCAGATTGAGCGCCGTGGTCGATTTCCCGACGCCGCCCTTGCCGGAGGCCACCGCAATCACCGCGGCAATGCCGGGAATCTCAGACTGCTTCGACATCGGCGAGCCCGGGCTCTGCGGCGGCCGATGCGAGGAGACGGGCTGCACACCATGCGCGTGGCGATGCGGTGGTGGCGGCGTGGGCCCGGCCTTGCGTTCAGCGGTGAGCGCGATCATGGCGACGGTGACGCCGGGAATGGCGCGCACGGCCGCTTCCGCCTCGGCCCGAACGCTTTCCCACGCGCGCGCCTCGGCGACATCGACATTGATCGAGAAAAACACCTTGCCATCACCGACGGTGATCACCGACAACACGCCGGCGTTGGTCAAGGCGACACCGCGCGGCGACATCACCTTGGACAAACGGTCGAGAACCTGTTGCTGCGTCACGCTCAATGCGTCTCTCCTGATGCTGGCTTGCGAAGTTCTCTTCGTCGTCGCTCGCTGGTTCGTCAAGAGAACTTTAAAGGCACCGCCTCAATCTTGCTCAGCCCCGCTCCTTGGCGGCTTCATAGTTCAGTTCGATCATCACGCCATTGGGGTCATTCACGAAAATTTGCCAGAGTTCGCCGCCGGGCACCTGGCGCACGTCAAAGGCCATGCCTTTGGATGCAAGCCGTTGCTTCATGCCGGCAAAATCGCGGCTCGCAAAGGCGACATGGTGGACAACGCCGGAATCCGGTTTCTGTGGCTCCTCCGTCGGCGAAATATCGACGAGATGGACCACCGGCCTGCCTTCGCTGTACATCCACGCCCCGGGAAACGCAAAATTCGGCCGGTCGCCGTTCTTCAGGCCCAGGATGTCCTCGTAGAACCGGACCGTATCGGCCAGTTTTCGGGTCCGGATATTGAAATGATCGAGCACGCCTACGCTCATATGGTGTCACTCCCTTTTGTCTTTTGTTGTCTTTGCCTTTGGTCTTGAAATCGCAAGCTCATTCTAGAGCATGATCCGGAAAAGTGGGAACGGGTTTTCCGAAAAGATCACGCTCAAACAAGGAGATGGGATCACGATCCGGTTCTCGGCGGATCATGATCTCGTACAAAACAAGGTCGCTCCCGCCAAACGGAGGCGTTGCCCTTCATGTGGCAGTGGTTATGGTAGGCTTTCCACCTTCAGCGGACCTGTTTCGGATAACCGAAAACAGCCCACCGCCCCTGCTCCAGCATATGACCGGCCAATTCAACATTGCCGGCAAAACCCAAGGTTTCAAACATGGCTAAAGTCGCTTTTCTCGGTCTCGGCGTGATGGGATTCCCCATGGCGGGTCATTTGGTGACAAAAGGCGGTCACGACGTGACGGTCTTCAACAGGACCCCGGCCAAGGCGAAGGCATGGGCTGAGAAATTCGGCGGACGCACCGCATCGACGCCACGGGCCGCCGCGGAAGGCCAGGATTTTGTCATGGCCTGCGTCGGCAACGACAACGACCTGCGTGCGATCACGATCGGCGCCGACGGCGCGTTCGCGGGCATGAAGTCTGGTGCGGCCTTTGTCGATCACACCACCGCCTCGGCCGAGATCGCGCGTGAGCTCGACGCGGAAGCGACCAAACGTGGATTCAAGTTTATCGATGCCCCGGTGTCCGGCGGGCAAGCCGGCGCCGAAAACGGCGTGTTGACGGTGATGTGCGGCGGCACTGCGGACGCCTATGCTGGCGCCGAGCCGGTGATCGCGGCCTATGCCCGGATGTGCAAGCTGCTCGGACCGGCAGGCTCCGGGCAACTGACCAAGATGGTCAATCAGATTTGCATCGCCGGATTGGTCGAAGGCCTTTCCGAAGGGATTCATTTTGCCAAGAAGGCAGGTTTGGACGTCAACGCGGTGATCGACACCATTTCGAAGGGCGCCGCCCAGTCCTGGCAGATGGAAAACCGCTACAAGACCATGAACGATGGAAAATTCGATTTCGGCTTCGCGGTCGAATGGATGCGCAAGGATCTGTCGATTTGTCTCGCGGAAGCGCGGCGCAATGGCGCGAGCCTTCCGGTCACCGCCCTGGTCGATGCCTTCTATTCGGAGGTCGAGAAGATGGGCGGCAAGCGTTGGGACACGTCGAGCCTGCTCGCAAGGTTGGAACGCTGAGCTTTCGTCGTCGCGGGAGAGGTTAATTTAACCTCTCATTAACTCAATTCTTTAGCCCTTTAAGGTAGCTCTTAAGGATTTAGCGCCAGAGATAGACAATGCAAAAAGCTCGCTCCACTCGCGGGCAGGATTTGTGTTGTTTGATGAGTAAACCCGCCGATAAGCCCGAAGTCGTCCAGCTTCCGGCTGAGACGCCGATCGCAGTGCCACTCAGTACCCGCCGCGCAGCCGCGCAGCGGGTACGCGAGGCGCGCGACCGGTTAACGTCGACCAGCGGAACCCGCCCCGCTTTCGATCAAGAGTTGCTTCGGCAATATGCCCAAACGCGGATGTCGGCATCCTATGTCGTGATGCTGCTCGTGCTGGCGCCCGGCCTGCTGTTCGGCTTCTGGGTACAACCGGTCGCAGCCGCAGCGTGGACCTGCGGCATGCTCTGCATTCACGCGGTCATCATCCGCAGTTGCGGCAGATTCCTCGCGGCGCCCCCCTCGCTTGCTGCGACCCGCCGGTGGCGGACGCGGTTTGTCTTGCTCGATCTGCTTTACGGATTGTGCTGGACGGCGATCCTGCTCCATCCCGTCGGCCTCGACGTGGCCTCGAATACGCTGATGATGTTTTTGATGCTGCTGGTGGTCGCAGTATCGAGCATGCTCGCGGCCAACTTGCCGATCGCGGCGTTTGCGGCAACCGCGCCGGTCACGGCGTCGATTGCACTGAATTTTGTGCTGAGCGGCAGGTTCGACAACTACGCGTTGGCGGTGCTCGCCCTCGCCGCCGAAGGCTATTTTGCATTGCTGGCCCATCGTCTGCATTCGACGACTCTGGCAACGCTGGAGGCGCGCGCCGAAAAAGACGCACTGATTGGCGAGCTTGAGCAGGCGAAATCGATTTCCGACGAGGCGCGTCACCGCGCGGAATCGGCGAACGTCGCGAAGTCGCGGTTTCTCGCGCAAATGAGCCATGAGTTGCGAACGCCGCTCAATGCGATCCTCGGATTTTCCGAGGTGATGAAAAGCGAAATTTTCGGCGCGCACGCCGTCGCGGTCTACAAGGAATATTCGTCGGATATTCACAATTCGGGCGTGCATCTGCTCAATCTCATCAATGAAATTCTCGATCTGTCGCGGATCGAAGCCGGACGATACGAACTCAACGAAGAGGCGGTGTCGCTCATGCACGTCGTCGCCGACTGCCATCATCTGCTGAAATTGCGTGCGTCCAGCCGCGGCATCACCATCCACGAAGTGTTCGAAAAGGGCATGCCGCGAATTTGGGGCGACGAGCGCGCTGCGCGTCAGATCGTGCTCAATCTACTCTCGAATTCCATCAAATTCACACCCCAGGGTGGAGAGATCTGGCTGAAGGTGGGTTGGACCGCGTCGGGCGGCCAATATCTGAGCGTCAAGGATACCGGTTCGGGCATTGCCGAGGATGAAATACCCATCGTGCTTGCGTCGTTCGGTCAGGGCTCCAATTCGATCAAATCCGCCGAACAGGGCGCGGGCCTCGGACTGCCGATCGCAAAAAGCCTGATCGACATGCACGGCGGCACATTCACGCTCAAATCAAAGCTTCGCATCGGCACCGAGGTCATCGTCACCTTCCCGCCGGAGCGCGTGATGTCCGCACTGGCTCCGATGACCGAGGAGGCTCCGCCGTTGCAACCGGAAACCATGACGTCCGATGAGAAGCGCCGAGCCCCGAACAAGCCGATCATGAGTGCCGGCACTGGATTGTAACCGGAGCGCTTGCGCAAACCACCAAATGACCTTCACTATCCGAAAATGAACAGAGATACGCCGTGCATCGCAGTCTGTATGATCGATCCGAGAAGCAGCCTCTGTTTTGGCTGTGGACGTACGCTACCCGAGATCGCGGGCTGGCATCGGATGGACGGCGCCGAACGGCATGCGGTGATGGCGCTGTTGCCGGCGCGCATGGCCGAGGCCGGGCTGGATCAACCCACGACGGCGGCCGGTCCAAGCGACGACTGACCAACCATGACACCGATGCGGGAGGCCTGCTGTGAGCCGCTTTCTCCTGGTCCTTCTCATGCTCGCAGCGACGGCCGGCGCCGTGGTCGCCTATGGCGACCCGGAACGGATCGCGCGTGCCAGCGACACCGTCTCGGAGTTGCTGCGCAGGCGGGTGTCGTCTTCGCGTGTCGTACAAATCTCCCGCGGGCAGGCCGGAGAGTTCGCGCTGCAGGCCAAAATCAACGGCGTCAATGCCCCGATGGTGATCGACACCGGCGCGACCTCGGTGGTCCTGACCTACGAGACCGCGAAAGCTGCGGGATTGCCGTTGGAGTTGCTCGAATATGACGTCGACGTCGAGACCGCCGGTGGACACACCAAGGCGGCCCGGCTGACGCTTGATCGTCTCGCGATCGGCAAGCTCGTCGAGCGTTCGGTGCCGGCGCTGGTGATCCCGCACGGACAAATGAAGACCAACTTGCTCGGCATGAGCTTTCTCAATCGGCTGGAAAGCTTTGAAGTGCGCGCCGACCGGCTGATGCTGCACGGCTATCCGTAACGCCCGATCACGCGGCGATTGCGGCCGCCGCACGATCCTCGACCAGCGCAATCGCATCGCGCAAGACATTCACGCCAGCATCCGGCTTGACGCCGTTTTCGGCGAGGTGGCGGCGGAACGCGCGGGCGCCCGGCACGCCGTGAAACGCGCCGACGAAATGCCGCGTGATCGAATGCAGGCGGACGCCTCGCGCGAGTTCGTCTTCGATATAGGGCATCATCGCCGCGAACACGTCTTTCATCGTCGCATGCGGCGCCATTTCGCCGAACAGATCGGGATCGGTTGCCAGCAAGCGCCATGGTTCCTGGTAGGCCGCACGCCCGAGCATGACGCCATCGACATGAGCAAGGTGCTCCTTCGCCTCGGCGATGCCAGCGATGCCGCCATTGATGATGATGGGTACATCCGGCAGCGAGGCCTTTAGCCGATACACCCGGTCGTAATCGAGCGGCGGGATGTCACGGTTTTCCTTCGGCGACAATCCGTTGAGCCAGGCCTTGCGGGCGTGCACGATCAGCGCATCGGCGCCGGCCACCACGACGCTGCGCGCCAGCACGTCAAGCGCGATTTCCGGATCCTGATCGTCGATGCCGATCCGGCACTTGACCGTGACGGGGATGCCCACCTCGCGCTTCATGGCCTCGACGCCAGCGGCGACCAGCGCCGGCTCCGCCATCAGACAAGCGCCAAAACGGCCGTCCTTCACCCGATCCGACGGGCAGCCGACATTGAGGTTGATTTCATCGTAGCCGAAATCCTCGCCGATTTTCGCCGCGGTCGCGAGATCGCGCGCATCCGAGCCGCCGAGTTGAAGCGCGACCGGATGTTCGCTTGAATCGAAACCGAGCAACCGCTGCCGATCGCCATGAATGATAGCGCCGGTCGTGATCATCTCGGTGTAAAGCCGGGCATGCCGGCTCATCAGACGGTGGAAGACGCGGCAATGCCGGTCGGTCCAATCCATCATAGGTGCACAGCAAAACCGATGAGATAACATATTGATGTTATTCCGCTTTATCGTCCGATCTGAGATAGGTGGTTTTGGGCCGACACAAGTTCCCAGCTTACCATCAACACTAACTTCTTTGCATTTCAAGTGCTTACGCGTGAGGCTTTCAATTTAGCGTATCAGGCGAGCTCCTGCGGTACGACATGTTGTACCGAATTGAATTCGTGTCGTACCGCGGTTTCGCCGACCGATTGGTTGCCTTCCCCGGAGGCTTCTCCTTGATTCATGCGCAACGTAATCCGCCGAACTCATCAAACCTAGAGCTCAGAAAGCGTGATCGTGGAGACGACGGCGATAGAGTAAGAAACGGACAAAGACCTTGGCATCATCGTCTTGATTATACCGGCTAAAGCATAAACTTCCGCGTGTCTAACTTGGCCTATAATCCTGATCCGAGTCTCGCGCTGATTCGCGCATCAGTATCCGATAGCTGCCCGTCATGTCCGACTCCAACAACGAACAACTTCGCCCACCACCGAGCTGGGACAAGTTCGAGGAGATTTGCGCCGATCTCTTTTCGCGCATCTGGGACGACCCGCAGGTGGTGCGATACGGCACGCGCGGGCAGGCCCAAAACGGAGTTGATATATACGGCAAGGACGAAGGTGCGGACTCCGGTGTACAGTGCAAAGGCAAGCGCGACTGGCCGCCGACCAAGCTGACCATTGCGGAGATCGAAGGAGAGGTCGAGAAGGCTAAAGCATTTAGTCCAAAACTCGAATCCTTCATCATCGCGACAACTGCCGAAAATGACACACGCGCGACGGATCGCGCCAATGCCATAACGGCTGAGCACGAAAAAGACGGTCTCTTTCGGCTAACGATCTATGGCTGGACCGAGCTTGTCCGGCGGCTGAACGATTATCCCGACCTTCTCAAGAAACACTTCAGCACTTTCACGCTTCGGCGCATGGAAGAGAGTATGCCCGATGCGGTCGCCGATCGCGTCATTGAGAGATTGAGCGAAGCAAACACTGCGATCGATCCGACCAACCGGGAACAAGCGCCACCGGCGCAGCTTAGCGCACTTAACGACCGGTTGGCCGACGCCCTTGAACGAGATTTTTCAGCCCGGTACGACCGCACGCTGCAACGCTCGATGTATCCCGAACTCGGCAAGACTGATGAGTTTGCCGCGCTTGCCGCCGATGTTCTTGCAGCGCCTCCCAGCTCGCCTTCCCCAGAACTTCGCCGCCAGATTCTGTTGCGCGCCTCTCGCGCCGCATCGATCAAAGGCCGGATCGAAGATGCAACGCGGCTCCTGGCGGCAGGACAGACCATTACCGGTGAGGCCTCGGATCTGCCGGCGCGAGCGCGATTAGCTGTTGCACAAGGTCGACCGAACCAAGCCATACAGTTGTTGCGTGATGAGACCGCCCCGGATGCGCGGGCTGTGCTTCTCAGCATCGTCATTGTGGAGCGCGGTGACGACGAGGCCTTACGCTGGTTCAATGAAAGCGGCCTTTCTCTTTCACAATGCGCAGCGCCTGCAGTCCATATCTTGGCTCTGGTCTATCTGCGGCGAAACGACTTCGACGGGGTAAGCCGCGTACTTGACCAGGCCACAACGGCACACCTAGCTGAATCGCCATACCTTTATTTCTTACGCGGAGCGATGCGTTTCGCGCGGCTGCTTCCCACGCCGGAGCAGGCGACCGCATTGAGCGGCTTACCGCTCCAGGTACATCATGCGAGGCCAATCGTTGGCGACGTCGAGCTCTCCGCTCAGCTTGACGAGGCCATCAATGATCTACGGCAAGCCGTGCCGCTCGCCACGAGTCTTGGCCTCAGGTTTGCCCCACGGGTAATCGAATCGTACATTCTCTGGTGCGAGCTCCTCCATCCATCACGCAAGGATGCAGCCTTGGCAAGGCTGCGCCGCGATATGGCCGAACCTGCCTCAGCCGTCTCGCGGGTACAGTATGCGCTGGCCTACGATGACGATTATTTGCCTGACAATCTGGAGACCTATCTGCAACGACGCGACTCCTTCGGCGGCCTCACGGATGAAGAGATTCATGCAAAGTTTGCGATTCTCCTGCATAAGAACGATGCCGCCGGGCTTGCAGATCTTATCGCAGCAAAACGCCAACAGGCCGAAGCCTCGTTCGGCAAGGATGAGCTCCTCTCGCTCGAAATCCACGCGCTTGCGAAGAAAGGTGATGCGACTTCGGCAGCGATTGTGCTCGAAAACAGCCTGATGGCGTTTGACGCCAACCGGATCGCGATGTTGCGCGCCGAGATCGCCAAGGCCCAAGGCGCTGACCCTGTCGCCGAACATCTGCGTCTCTATGAGACGACGAAAACGCCCGAGTCGCTTCGCGCCCTCGTGGCCGCTCTCTTGGCGAAGGAAGACTATATCGGCATTGCAAAATATGCTGAGCTGCTGTTTGCTGAGACCAATGATCCGCGCGATGTGGCATTCGCGGCTAGAGCCGCCTTGCGCGCAGGCGATGGCGACACTTTTGTTCGCCTAGTCGAAGCCCATCAAGGCTTGCACGATCGCGATGCCGACATGCTGCGCAGCTACGGCTGGCAACTCTTCCGCCTAGGTCGATTGCGAGAAGCAGGAGTTGTCACCGACGAAATGCAGAATTGGTACTCTGCCGCGCGCGATCTATCACTTGAATTCGCGATTGCACTCAACTCCGGCGAATGGGAAAAGCTCGCGGAACCATTGAGCGCCGCACTCGAACCAGCGCGGGGCTTAGACGGATTGGCCCTCATTCGAGCTGCCCACCTATCGCAGGCATCAGGCCAGGGCTCGCTCATGGATCTTGTGATGGCGGCGGTCGCCAAAGGCGAAAATGATCCGCACGTGCTACTCGGTGCCTACCATCTCTTCATCGAAGAAGGGCTTGAGGAGCAGCGACCAGAGGCTGGCGATTGGTTTCGTAGGGCATTGGCGTTGTCCGGACCAGACGGCCCCGTCCAATCGTTCGAGTTGAAGGACCTATTATCGCAGCAAACGGATTGGAATGAACACACCACAAACATAAGCCAGAACTTGATGCGGGGGGACCTACCATTGGTCGTCGCGGGTCCCGGACTTCGCACCACCGTCATTGACATCATTTTACGGAATCTCGTTCGCAACGCCACTCTTTCCGACGGACGTAGGCGTACGGCCATCCCGCTCTTCACGGGCCGGCGCATGCCGCAGTCGGTCGGCGCTCCCGCTTCCATTGCGCTCGACATTACCGCGCTTCTTGTTCTGGGATGGCTCGGGCTCTTGCCGAAGGTGCTGGACGCGTTCCCTAAGGTCATCCTCCCGGCAGGCGCACTGATAGAGCTGTTCGAGGGCCGCAAACGTATCCGCCAAACCCAGAGAACCCGTTTGCAGAAGGCCGTCGAGGTACGCGACGCTATCGCCAACGGGCGCCTCCGGGTATTGCGCACGCCGAGCCTCGCCCGTGACGTCCTTTCCGCTGAAATCGGTGTCGAATTGGCTGCGCTGCTGCGCGAGGCTCAGGCCACAAATGGCATTGTGATCCGTCCCGCTCCCGTAAACAAACTTGGGCTTGAGGAGCAAGCCGAAGCAGATATGAGCGCTCACGCCACCTGCTTGTGCGACATGCATGGGCTGCTGAAAACACTTGCCGAGTTCAACGTGCTCGATGAGGAAGCAGAACGTTCGGCAAAGCGTTACTTCGATCTCCAAGACAGCGCCTGGCCTCAACCCGCAAGGCCCATTCTCGCTCGGCCGGTGTTTCTGGATGGTCTCGCGCTTGCATACCTCCAGCACACCGATCTCCTCCAAACGTTCCTTCGAACATTTCCGACCGTCTACATTCACTTGTCGACTCAGGATGAAGCCAATGTCCTGATCGAGTACGATCAGAATGTCGGCGAAGTGCTCCGGATTATTGACGATATCCGCAATGCGGTCCGTCAGGCGCACAGCGCTGGCCGCGTTGTCTTCGGCCCTCGCCGATCCGACTCAGACAACGGGGGCGACGGACCTCAATCGACATTTAACCTGCTAAGCAACCTCTCCGGTGCAGAAATTGCAGTCTTCGACGATAGGGCGCTCAATAAGGAGCCCTTCGTGGCTGACGCAACGGGTCAGCGTGCGCGCATATGCAGCACGCTCGATCTGCTTGAAGAATTCGCCGAGCGAAAACTGCTTACTGAAGATCAACACCGGCATCTGCGGTTTCGCCTGCGATCGGCAGGCGCATTGCTTATTCCCGTCAACACCGATGAAATCGCCGCCGCTGCCGCCCGTAATCGGCAGAACGAGGCGCCGGAGTTTCGATCGATCCGCGACGCGCTCGAACTTGCTCGGATAGCTGAGATGCCGCAGTTTCCGGCCGAGATGCCTTGGTTCCTCAGCTATGTCCATGCGGTCAAAATGGCGATCGCGCGGATTTGGAATACCGAAGCCAGCGGAGATAGAGCCCGCATTCTAGCGTCGCAAGTCCTTGATCTCGATCCAACTCCGGAAAACTGGATCGCTCGCTGGAACGGACACCCTCCTCCGAATTGGATCGTCGCCGTCCGCCGCGCACTGATCGGTGGTCTAGCGTTGCCCGTCGAGATCACGGATCGTTCAAAGATTCAGGCGTATCAAGCGTGGCTCGAAGACGTCTTGATGGGAGACGTACGGAAGCTTTCCCCCGAAGCCTATCAGCAGGTTGTCAACTACCTACGGGAGTTCATTCTTACTCCGTGGAGCGACGATGGCACGGATTGATCCCAATGACATATCGCCAGAGGAACTTGCGCGCTATCGGACGAGGTTCGCACTGCGCCGCCTGTCGACGGAGGTGCAAAACGCCGTACTTTCGGATGGCGTCATTGCGGCGCGGATGGATGTTGATCTATCGCATCCGGTTCGCCTTCCCGAAGACATCATCGTTGACCGCACAGTACTTTTTACAGCGTTTCAGTGCGCAGCCGATGGCGAGCCGATACCTGAGATCATCGATACCAGCGGCGTAAAGCGCGACATGAATTTAGAGATCGAAGGCGATGCGGCGGTGCTCACATATGGCACGCATCGTGTCTCTTTCCCCCAAGCCGTACTTCTTTCGGTTAATCCCAGCCGCCGCAGGGAAGCTGCCACACAACTTGCCCATCGTTTTACACTCTCGATACAGTCCCGCGGACAGTTCGAGGCCATCATCGCCAGGACGCCCTATACGCATGATGATTTCTTCGATGCTTGCAACATCCTGTTGAGCGCCCCAGAGTTGTTTGCTGATGCCTTAAAGGATGCAGCCAAATCCGGCGCGCTGGCGATTTCGAACTTTCTGCCCGGTCATGACATTTATTGGGAAAACATCACCGCAAGGCGGCTTAAGTCTGAGACAATGGCTGAGTTCATAACGGATGAGTTGGTGGCTGAGCGTGCAGCAAGCATCGAGCTTGACCCCGCTGTAGCCGTTGATGTCATGTCCTTGACATTTGGGGCATATGAACTTGTGCCTCTTGATGCCCTCCGCGCAATCGATCCCGACGTTCTTCTGCAATCCCTTCGCAGATTGCTAAGCGTGCCCGATCCACACGCATTGGCCGCCGCACTAGATATTTGCGCTGATCGTACCTCTACGGATAATCGTTTCGTCGAATTGGGCGAGGAAATCCTCGACCAGCTTCTTACCGACCCCAAGCGCCTGCACGGGGAACTGGCGACCTATGCAACCGCCTACATCGTCGCGGGAGCACACCTCGTCAAACACGCGAACCTGCGGCGAGAGCCCGTATACTGGAGACGGCTTGCCGCGGCTGCGCATGCCGCGCTTGTCACCCGCGTGTTGGGTTCAACAGAAGAAAACGACGAATATCCACTTTTCGATTGGGCGATGCGGCTTACCGGAAAGACCTTTTACCTCTCCATTCTGAATGACGCACATGTGGAGCCCCGTTGGCGACCCGATTGGATCACGGCCCAGTTCCTTGCGGCTGACCTCTACGGCCGATTACTTCACGTTTTACAACGTCTTGGCGATGCTTCCCCCTCAAGCTGGCGCAAAAAAATCGACGACGCCAAAGACACCGTCAATCAGGACGTGCCACCTTTTGCGCACGCGTTCCCGTCTTTCCTGCAAGGAGCCCGCGCGAAACCAATGGAGATGCCGCCACCCGATACACCGGTCGGCGAAATGTTCACGGATTTTGCGGCGGCGCCAACCGTAGAGACCTTTCTGACCTTTCTCCAATTCGCCTATGCGTTTGGATTTCCGCCCGCAGCCCGGCAATCCGTTCTATCCGCCATCCAAGCCCTTCGGGCGGAGATCGCGACCACAAATCCCATACTCATTCAAGGAGCGCTGCAACTCGGGGCTTATATTGCGTCAGGAAATCGCGATGTGGAACTTGCCGACACAGTTGCGACGGTAGCGCTTGAAGGCCTCGTTAGCACGCTCGACACAGAGCGCTTGATGATAACAGCGACGGTCTTGCTCGAATGCGCAGCCGCATCGGAAAACCGACCCGAGGCACTTGCGACGCTGGCCCGCCGTCTCGAAAACATGGCATTCGTGGCTCCTGCGGCAACCTTGCCTGATGGCGTCGATATTTTGCGCATCTTGCAATCTATCAACGAAGAGCTGGCTCCGCTGCTAGCGCGCGCCGTCGCGACTGCAAAACTCGGTGTTCCCCGTATCGCTGTCGCCTAGATTTCTGGATTCAGGTCCGGCTAACACCGGCATGGTCGAGAATGGCATCCACGAACTCACTAACAACCGCTTGCTAGGTTTCATTTGCAAGATCATGCAAGACGCGCCGAAGCTCGATGCAATCCGTATGAATCGGACCGTCAGCCGAATTGTTAACACCGATATATGTGTCTTGAAGGCCGACGGCTCCTAACACAATCGTGTAAGGCGCGGCGATGCCCATGCCAGTACTCAGAATATCGCAATAGTTGGACAATACGCGGCGGTGAGAGATAGCGCAGGCTGGTTTCAATACAGTATGTCGGAAGAACGAAGGCGCCGCGGTGACCTTGCGACACTTACCATG
This sequence comes from uncultured Alphaproteobacteria bacterium, assembly GCA_963814615.1. Classification (GTDB taxonomy): domain Bacteria; phylum Pseudomonadota; class Alphaproteobacteria; order Rhizobiales; family Xanthobacteraceae; genus Bradyrhizobium. Next base: position 1,061,959 of record CAWFDN010000003.1, read on the forward strand.
GTGTCGACTGGCAACCCTATTCAAGATGATGAAGTTATTTTTTACATACAAGAAGGCGTACCGGGGGCGCGAACCATCCCTTCAGCAGCTGATCGGGCTACAGAACATACTCATGCCGATCATCATCGCGATGTATGGGCGGGTCACATTGCAGGTCACATGGACTCAGCAAATAGACACGTGGGTCTGAGAGAGCACATACTAAAGCGGGTCGCAGTCCTCGACCAATCGATATCGCTTGCGGAAGGCTTCCTCTCGCACGCTGGGAAAGTGCATTAATCTGAAGGCGGGAATTCAATAATGGAGCTAATTCGAGTAGGCTGCCACCGCGCGTCCAATCACTAAACCAAACGTCTGCTTCTATTTCCTCGGGGGTGTCCGTCGGCGACTCGCCTGGTAGCCGCGCCATGCTCGAGCCGAACCCCGATGCGCGCCCGTCGTCGATTTGAGCCGAAGCCGCGTTCGACGGGATCGATCGGCGCGCACACCCGGGCCGGGAGTGGCCTAAGGGACATCCTTGTTCGGATGTGCCGACATCTCGGCGATCGCATTTATCTCGGTCAGGCTGCTTTCGATGCTTTTCTTGGCTTCGAGGAGATACTGTCGGGCGTGATCCAGGCGCGTAGCTTCGGGCCTGACGACGCCAGTCGACATCTTGCGCAGGTGCTCGCACACGAGATGAAAGTCTCCGGCCAGGTCGGAAACGACGAACGCGGCATTTTCAAGCGGAACGATCTGCGAGAAGAATTCCGTCGAAACGCCTTCATCTTCCGGAGTGGCGCCTCCTTCGAAACGCATCTCGACGAAGGGGACGATCACTTCCTTGCTCGGCTCACCGATCTCTCCCATGCAAGTCAGGAGCGAAGAGTTGGTCGTCGAAACGAGGACCACGTCCTTCACGAAGTTGCTGAAGACCGTCAAGGTCGGTAAATCATCGGCCGCCTCGCCTTCGGATAATCCGCCCACCTGTGCTTCTTCGCTATTCTCCATGGGCCACACTTAGAGCGAGCGCCTGCAATTCCGGCCCCGCCACGGCTTTCGCAGTCTTGGTTTCGACGGACGGCAACATGTTTTTCGCACGGCGCTTCTTGCCCGTTTGGAATTGAGATACAGCAACCATGTGCCCGGTTCCGGCTCGGTACGGATTTTTGTGAGTTTCCGAACGAATTTTAGCGTCCGAAGCCAGGGAATATTCCCGCGCTCTCGCGGCTTCGCCGTCGCGCCGTACTGCCTCCCTCTGCTGTATCATGTAGTCCTCCGTACTATGTCGAACCAACACGACGTCGCCGGCAATAGGTCGTCTTCGTCTCTTCCTAAACCACGAGTGATGTCCCAACTCTGCAGGAACGACCGCCTGCTCGACGATCCGCACGATAGGTACCGCCTCCGTCGGAGGAGCGGTCTTGTGCACGCTGCGGGCGGCCTTCACGCCCAAAGGCGTGAGCTGGTACAGAGCCTGCTTTCCGTACGTAGCCCGTTCTATCAGCCCCGCGGACGACATCATGTTGAGGATTCTAGTCAGGTTGGCCTGCTTCAAACACAACTTGGCTCCGATCACCGCACGGTCCATCTGCTCCGTGAGATCGCTGCTCAGGAGTTTGAGAACGTCGCGGACGTGACTGCGCTTCATGATCTCTTCGGGACTCAGGACGTCAGCCGCGTCGATCGAATCGCGCACGAGGTCGTGCAGAACTCTCAGCCGCTCGGCTTGAAGCCCATAATCGGCCTCCAACTGGGCGCGAGTACGCCTGAGCACGTCGAACCAATCGCGGAGTTCCGTGTCCCTCCGTCGACCGTCCAGCGCTTTCCAGACCCAAGTCCGCAGCACCGAGTAGAATTCTCTGTGCCACGTCCGGAGTAAGCTCCGCCATCGCTGCGCCCAGAGCGGAGCGCGCCTGTTGCGGAGTGGCCTGAGCGAGAGCGATGTCATCTAGAGCGGAGATCTTCATTTTAGGTAGTCCTAGGCTCATCTGCATTACATTTTACAACGCTTCAGTGTAAAAAATACGAATTATTTCAGGCTATTTAGCCACTTTGTAAACTTTCCACTCATTCTTTTGCTTCAATTGGCGGACTGATTTCGACGAAGGATTCGGCATCGCCGGTAATACAATACCGCATCCGAAAGTGCTCGTTAGGTCGGGATCGACCTGCTGAACAACGAACGTTCTGGTACCGAACATCGCTTGGATCCGCTTTGCGCTGTTCTGGTGACCTTGCATGGTGGCGGCGCCGCCCATCGACGGTACGAGGAGAAGGTCGATATCGACCTCGAAATAGGGCGACTTGGACACGCTCACGTCGCAGAAGTCCTTGCAGATCGCAAAGCCGACAAGCAACTCGTCCGTCACCACGATCGGAAGAATCCGACCCGGTTTGATGTCTTCCGGACCCAACTCCGGATCTATGTACGGAATCGTCTTTTCGTAGGTGGTCAAAAGGCCGCCGTACCCGTCGAAGACAGTGGCCCGGTTCACGAACGTACCGACGTCGGGCTCGTGCCACGATCCTGCGACCACGACCTGCACCGGGCTACGATGGTCGTCCTGAAGAGACCGCGCAGCCAGCGTCTTCTGGATCGTGGTCCGCAGTTGCGGGGTGATCGTGAGCTCCGGCCACACCACCCCGAAGCACTTGTCGTCGAGAGAAGTGTCCAGATGGTCCACGACCGCATCGCCCGCCGAGGGGCAATCGATACCGACCGCGGTGAACATTCGATCTTTCCCGGTCCTGCTCTGACGGGTTTCCAATTTTAAGTTCTCGAAAAGCGCTGCACCCAAGACTACGGACTTGTTCCGGTCCTGAGAACCGGAAAGCATGTCGTTCGGAACGAGACGGATTTCATGCCCTCGCGCCAACCTCGGAACGACGCGATGTTTCAGAAGGCCCCGCTTCTCGAAACCGTATCCTTGCTTCATCGGCTTGCGACCCGACTTTCTCGGAATCACGAAGCAATCGAACTCGGCTACGAACCACCTCGAAACGTCCGACAGGTCCGCGGTGTCGGGCGCGAGCGCAAGGAGGGTCCAATCGAGCGCCCGCAACTGCGCTCCAACCGTCGCCGCCCAAGCCCGCTCGCTCGCGCGCGCCGGAGCCGCCCAGGAATAGTCGCCGGACATCAGGCGGTCCGCCGCCTCGTCCCCGTCCCGCACCAGGATGTCTTCGCTTAGCTGCTCGTATTGCGTAAAGATTGCGTGGGGCGCCTCCGTGAAGAGCCGATGCAGTTGCAAAAGCGCGCGCCTTGCGTTTGCTGGCGAATTGACCCGGATATCCGTATGAGCGAGCGAAAGCGCCTTAGCGCGCTCCATCCACCCTTCCAGCGTTTCTCCGGAACCCGATTCCAATGGAATACCATTCGCCGTTTCGGCACGTAACAACACAACCCACGCGCGCGCCACGCTATTAGAACTCAAACGCCGACACTACAAGATTTGGAACTTCCGACAACAAAAGACGCCATAATCCTGCCTGGGACGAATGCTCGACCCGATACTTCCCCGCCAAGTCCAATTCACTCGAACAGGGCTGGGTTTCGGGCGGCCCCGGCGTCCGGGACGACATCGACAAGGCACGAGGCGGCGCGAAGGCCTCAAAAAGCTGTCTACAAGCCATCGTTGCTCTTGAGAGGAATGACAACCGTTCCATAGAGTGGGCCATCGAAGGCTCGGAGGTGTTTTCATGGACCGTCTGATATCGATGGCTGCCCGGTCGCTCGCAACGGTCCTCTTGGCCGCCTTCTGCTTCGAGGAAGCGCGCGCTGACGACTGGACCGTCGCCGGCGCCATGCTGACGCCGTCGGGCGCCATCGTCTCCGACGCCGCCATAGCCGTTTCCGGACAGAAGATCGCAGCGGCTGGCGCAAGTTCGACCATTCCGTCCGCCGCGACCGCGATCAAGGTGCCTGGGATAATCCTCCCCGGCTTCATCGATCTCCACAACCATCTGACTTGGAACGTCCTGCCGCGCTGGCTCCCCGGCAGGACGTTCGCGAACAGGTACGAGTGGCAGGACACCGCCGAGTATGACCGCTTCCTCACCACTCCACACAACCTGGCTCTGAATGCAGCCGCGTGCGAGTCGGAGATCTACGCGGAGGTGAAGGCTCTGGCGGGAGGCGCGACGTCGGTCGTGGGGAGCCTGCTGCCGGGCACCCATCCGGAAAACGCTAAGTGCGTAAAGGGGCTCGCTCGCAATCTAGACGTCGCGTCGGGGCTGCCGTTTACGCCGCCCGCGACTACCGATGCATGCAATAAGGGCGCGGGATCGGATATCCTACTGGACGTGGTCGACTACGAGGTTTTTCCGCTGGAGATGCCTCATGCCCGACTGGATTATCTCCTCTGTGAGCTCGGCACCGGAAACCTTCGGAGCCTGATCGTCCACCTTTCGGAGGGAAGTACGGTGGATTCCGGCGCGCATCGCGAGTTCACGATGTTCAGCAGGAGCTCGTCCATGCCGCCCGGTCTGATCTTCGTGCATGGAACGGCGTTGCGCCCCGAGGATTTCGCGAAGATGAGGGGTGTCGGTCTGGTCTGGTCGCCCCGCAGCAACGACGAACTCTACGGTTCGACAACGAATATTGCTGCCGCGCAGCAGGCAAAGATCGCAGTTTCGATCGCTCCGGACTGGAGCCCCTCCGGAAGCGCGGCTATTCGATTCACACATTTTGGAACCGCAAAGTGGTGCCATATTTGATGCGGCGGAAGGCTTCGAGGCCTAGGCGCATCACCTTTGGACCGGGCTTTCCATAATAGATGGTCCATCCTCCAAGTCGAGCGATGACCCATGCAGCGAAGGCGAGCGTGCCCTTTGGGTGCGGGTTCTTTTGCTTGTCGGTAGCTCCCTCGAGTTGAGAAGACAGGGCTTCCAGCACAGGCTGGTCATCCGGCTCGAAAGCCTCGACGATTTTTTCCTCGGTCGTTCCGTCACGGGCGCGGACCAACTGCATGATCGTGACCGCCGCCACAGCGGCTGCGGCGACGAACTTGATCATGACCTCGGGTTCGCCAATGTCGGCTTCCTCAATATCAAAACCGGCGGACTTGAGCGTGCGGAAGAACTCCTCGATGGTCCAACGCTTGCGATAGAGGTCGACGATCCGACGCGCTTGTTTTGCGCTTCTTACCGCGCGTGTGGTGAGGAGCCGCCAATGGATGGGCTCACCGCCATGGAGCAATGACACCTCCCGAACGTCCACCATGGTCAGGCGGATTATGTCGGGCAGATCAGGCGCTGGGCTGGGATGTGGCCTGCACAACGTCACCGGCGAGAAGCGCAAGGCAAGCTCGGCTATCCGCTCCTTGCGGCCCGGCGCCGCAGGAATCGTCACGCTGAATCGGGCTTCTTCCGGTAAGCCATCAACAAATTCAAACTGCTGTGCAAAAGCTCCGGACTTCAGTTTGATCTTCCGATTCCAGTTTGACCTGACAATCAGCTCGACATTCGCCGGACGCTGCGCGAAGTGCTCGTAGATATCGCTTTCCCGGTCGGAGATAAGGGTAATACTTCGCGCAGTCGATAACGCCGCGCCGGCTTGGGCCGCCACGGAGAGCCAACGTTGGGACTCCTTGTCCGCCGTGGCTCGCGATCGTCGGGGCGTCACCTTGCCCTTGTCCCGATTCCAGACCTGCGCATCAACAAGACCCAGTAACGCATCATTTTCGGCATCGAGTGCGAGCGCCGCATGCAACAGCAGCCCACGCGTTCCGCCGCCTTTGCCGACAGGTCCATACCCGTTGGCTTTGGCACGCCGTCCGCCAAGGAACAGTTCGCTGGTGTCCTGGACCACGATGATCTCACGATCGGCAACCCGCAAGGCCGTCCGCGAAGCCGCGTGGCTCGCCATCTCTGCAACACCTACCTTTTCATTGCGCAGAAAACGCGTGAATCGAACCTCCTGGGCTCGGCTCCCTGCAAGGCGTCGAATGCAGGAGCCTGGACCCCGAACGAGGGCCGCATGCAGCGACGCCCCCCTTTTTCCAGGCGACGATCGCCAAATCGTCCCAGTCCAATCTCCATCGACACAAGACCGCCCTCCGCGAACCCAACTCCCGCCAGAGAATCAGTATCCGCCAATCTCTGCAACAAAGATGTGTGCATTCGATAGCGGAAGCGCGGGCGTCATGCAGGAGATCGCATACGCGGCGCGGCACCACTTCGTCGCATCGGACCAACTGATCGACATGGCTACGAGTTCACCCGCTAAGATGTCCCGACTGGACGCCTATCTCGGAACGCTCGAGGCGGGCAAGTTCGCCGACTTCATCGTCATTGATGCCAAAATCGACACGACGTCGAAAAGTCCGTTGGATCCGGTAGTTAAGGCGACACCCGCCGACATCAAGCTCGTCGTTGTCGGAGGTCAGGCGCTATACGGGGATCCGGCGCTGCTGGCCAAATTCCTTCCGCAGGGGACGAAGCTCGACACCCTCACGGTGTGCGGAGTGCAGAAGGCCGTGTACCTCGGCCAAAGCGGCGCCGCCGACCTCGGAAAAAGCCTGTCCGACATTCAATCCACCCTGAACGACGCGCTCGCGAAGGCAGGATCCAAAATACCCGACATCGAATGCTACTGAAGACCGGGTCGTTTCTGCCCGGGATGAGGTTGTGCGGCCTCCGCATGCGGGGCACGGCGGCACTCCAAAGAAAATTCACGTGCATACTATGCAATTCCACAATCTGTGGTTTACTGTTCCGGCAGTCAGGGGGATGCCGGCATGCGCGCGCGCAACGAACGCTATCTCGCAAGTCTCTTTTCGCCCAAGCTTCTGCCTTCGCCGAAGATCGAAATGACGATGCTCGCGGCAGCCAAGCACGCCGCCTCCGAATCCCCGCCTGCCGAGTTCACCTGGCGCGAATTCGCCGTCTTCCTGCTCACCACCGCGGCTGAAATCGAACATTCGCTGATGGTTCAGTACCTCTACGCAGGCTGGTCGCTGGGGGGCGCCCAAGTGCCCGAGGAACACCAGGAAGCGGTCGCGCAATGGAGACAGATAATCCTCGGCATCGCCAAGGAGGAGATGGGACACTTGGTGACGGTCCAGAACGTCATCCGTTTCCTCGGCGCTCCGCTCGCGCTCGACCGAGAAGACTACCCTTGGGATTCCGTGCTCGCTCCCTACCCGTTCGCGTTGGAGCGCCTCACGCGAACGACGCTGGCGAAGTACATCGTCACAGAAAGTCCCGAGACCTGGCCGGACGACGTCAGCGTCGCGGAGCGCAACGAGATCGAGAAGCTGGCGGCGGGCCCCGATAAACAGAAGATTAATCGCGTCGGGGCGCTGTACACGAAGCTCATTGAGCTCATCGGCGACTCTTCCAAACTGGGCGCCTCTGAGTTCCACTCGGAATCCTATCCGACGCAATCGTCCTGGGACGAATATGCCCGGGGATACGGCAAGGGAGCACGCGGGTCGTCGGTCGCGGGCACCACGAAGACGCCGGACGTTCTGGTCATGCGGGCTGCATCGAGGGCGGACGCGGTCGCCGCGTTGAGCGCCATCGCGGAGCAAGGCGAGGCACCCGACAAGACGGCGGCCGAGGACGACGAGTCATCCCACTTCCGTCGCTTCCTCACGATCTTCAGGCACTTCCCGAAGGATGGGACCTGGGAAGCGACCATTCCCGTGCCTTCAAATCCCGTGGCCCCCGGTCTGCCGGCGACCAAGGGACAGTCGCAGATCGAGGACGATCTGGCCGGCCTTTGGGCCAACATCTTCAACATCCGCTATCGCATGTTGCTCAGCTACCTGGCTCATTCCCATACCTCTCCCGGTGAGGGCGGGCGGACACAGCGGCAAGGCGTCGTGATCAACAGGATGTTCGGGGAGATGTATACCCTGAGAGCGATAGCCGCCGTGCTTTCTCGGCATCCCCTGAACGCCGCTGGCGAACAAAGGGCGGCAGCGCCGTTTCAGATGCCCTATTCGCTTCAGCTTCCCGACAGCGACGCCGCATTCTGGCGATTGCATATCGACCTGCTGGCTGCCTGCCGGACGCTATTGGAAGACCCCAGGATCGCCCTAGGCACAGACGCCGAGTATGCGGCCACCTTGATAAGCCTCGACACAACCGCCGCGGAAGAGATGCGCCTCTACGCCGACGCTTCTAGCGTGCGCATGGGTCTTCGCCGCTCGACGGGGGTCGCATGAGCATTCATGAAATCCGGATCCTTCCGCCTCTCGCCGTCGCGCGTCTCGGCTCTTCCGAGGAACCGCTCGAGAACTACGAACTCGTCGTCGAAGACCCTCTCGGACACCGGCAGATCCGCCCCGCCGAGACCCTGCGAGTCGACGCACGGACTGGCGATATCTCGGAAGCCTACCAACCGAAGGAACCGATCAAATTCCGGGATGGGAAGCGCATCCGGCCGGTGGCTCCCTTTCTCGAGATTTTCGCGCGGACGGATGCCGACACGCTGGTCCCGCTCACCTTGGATATCCTCGCCGCCGAAGGCCTAAAACCCGTCGACGTGAAATGGACCGTCTCGCTGGGCAACCTCAAGGCGTTCCGGCGTACGGGCGTCGAGCAGGACAAGGTGCATGCTTCAACGTCGTTCAGCGACCACGATGCGCACCCCATCGAAGGCCGCTGCGACAATTTCCTTCCCGGCAAGATCCTTCCGCTCGGATCGGCCCGGTACATTAGACCAAACGCCGCTTTCCCCGAAATACGCCTCCGATACACACCTGCGGCTGGACTGGTCTACGGAGCCTCGGAAAGGCGAATTACGGCAGTGGGAGTGAACGGCCCCATAACCGAAGTCGATGAAGTCGTGAAGGACCGGATCATCTACGACACAATCAAAGAGCATGCGACGTGGCTCGGCTACATCGATCCGGGCGAACCCACCGACACCAATCCCGGGGCAATCTACGCTGGATATGCCAACGAGAAGGGCGCACAAGTCAGTTGGGGCTATCTCGACGACGAGTGCGACGGCATCGTGGAAGCCGAACTTCAGGTCGAAGGCAAGACGCTGCGAGCGTTTGCGAGGATCGGAGCCGGTCCGCCCGCGTTCGCGCCGGATTCTCTTCCGATACGCACGGTCGCGGACGAAATCGAACAAGCCTTGTTCGGGCCCGAGGTTCGGCTCGCCGACGTCTCGGCCGAACGGGTGGAAGACATAGTCCGCCGCGCCTACGAGACCGTCCGCCTCCTGAACACGGCGGTCCTCAACGGCAACCCGGTAGACGGCCGCCTCGGTACCGAGAGCATGATGCCGCTGCAGGATTCCAACGACTTCCACCGCATGTTCGCCCCGATCATGGCGACCACCCTCGTCGACAATCTCTCCGTGGTCGCCTTGCACCAGACGATCCTGACCGCACTGAAAAGCGGAACGCCGCCCTGGTTCATCGACGTGCTGCGCCGGCCGGAGGAAGTGGGAGACCTTTCGGACAAGGGCCGACGCAAAATGCCGGCCATGATGCGTGGCGCGGATGCGCGGTATCTCACGCTCACGCGGCGACAGATCGACTTGATCCGCAGGTCGGTGACGCGCGGATTGTTTCCGGAACGGAGCGCAGAAGAATGAGCGAAGATCGCGCCGAAATAACGCCCAGAAATCTGGCGGCACAACTGGCATATCGCGGTCGCGGAAATCCGCCCGCCAGCCATCCGTCGTCCGCAATATCGAACTGCTTTCCGGGACTGGAATTCGACTTCCGCGCTATCTGGCGGCGCTTCCTGGTGGGGATAGTACTGTCCGAGAATAACAACTACGTGGTCGACTTCGAGGACGTGAAATACAAAGATCTCGTTGGTTGCCGGCTCCTGAAGATCAACGATCGGCCGATTTCCGTCCTGACCCAAGGCCCGGTGATGCCCGGCCGTGGGCCGGCAACGCTTTCGACCGGCGATAGTCCGGATGCCGTCTCGTTCATGGAGTGGTCGAATACGATAGCTCTGCTGGTCGGCCGGCAGGGCGCGAAAGTTCACTGCGAATTCACCAAGGACGCGGTCCCAAAGGAAGTGCTGCCCGGCAATCCCGACGTGGCGACCCAGACGTTAGAGTTGGAGGTGAGGCAGATATTCGAGCGCACCGACGTAGACGGAACGTCGGTGCGGCTTGCGCTTCTCTCGGAGGCTCTTGCAAAACCGGGAGAACTGAGCCAAGGGCTCTGTTCTCCCTGGCAAAACGATTATCGCGAGTGCGCCTGCTACTACTGGGCCGCCAGCAGACCGGACTACGTGAACGTCGTCCCCGGCGACGATGGTCTCAGCCGGGGCGACAACTGGATGCAACGCGAGAACACCGGCAATTACATCGTCGACAACCGTGATTTCCAGTCCAGCCTCAGCTACGATGATCTGTTCAAATCCTGGGAATCCGCGCTCCGGTTCGTCGTAGGCGGCATCCAGGAGCCTCCACCAAAGTGAACCAGGAGGCGGCATCGGGAATAGTGTCGAATGCGGCCGAAAGCAGCAGGCCGCAGTTTACCGACGTCCACCTGCTCCATACGGGACAAGGCGGTCATCTCTTCCTGGTCGACGGCAGCCAACTCTTCGATCTCGACGCCAATACCTTCGCCCGGTTCGCTTCTGCCTCGAACGACGGCGAGGTCTCGGAGCTCCTGAAAAAGCTCGGGCTGACGATGCAGCGGCCGCGCATCGGCGACGAAGTGCCCACCCATTTGCCAGTGCGAGCCATCTCGTTGGCCATCGCCCAGAAATGCAATCTCGGTTGCACCTATTGCTACGCCCAGGAAGGCGATTTCGGATCTTCTCCGAAGAACATGCCGATCGAGACCGCCTTCGCGTCCGTCGATCTTCTCATCTCGCAGACAAGGCCGGACGAACGCATCAATCTGGCCTTCTTGGGCGGCGAGCCTTTGATCAACAGAGCCGTCCTTCGGCAGGCGACGGCCTACGCTTCGGATAAAGCCCGTGCAAGAGGTCAGAAGATCGGGTTCTCGATCACCACTAACGGCACCTTGATCGACGGCGACGACGCCGATTTCTTCGAACATCACGGATTTGCGGTCACGGTGAGTCTCGACGGTCCGTCGACCGTCCATGACCGGCTACGTCCGTTCAAGAGCGGTCGCGGAAGCTACGATCGGATCATCGAACGCGTACGGCCGCTCCTGCGGCGTGCCGGTCGATTGCAGACGACGGCGCGCGTGACAGTCACGCCGACCAATTTGGCGTTGAAACAGACCTTGGACGAGCTCCTGGATATCGGGTTTCACAGCGTGGGATTTTCTCCGATGCTGGCGTCGCCGACCGGACGCGGGGAATTGGACTATGCCGACCTGCAGAACATGCTTGCGGCCATGATCGAATGCGGCGAGGAGTTCGAACGGCGCGTGATGGCGGGAGAGCGCTATGCCTTTTCCAACATCACGACCGCGCTCCACGAAATCCACAAGGGAACTCATCGCCCCTATCCCTGCGGGGCTGGGGGTGCCTATCTCGGTGTTTCGGCGGACGGCGATCTCGCCGCCTGTCATCGTTTCGTCGGCGACGACGCCGGAGCGATGGGAAGCATAGGGGGCGGCATCGATCACGACAGAAAGGCCGCGTGGCTGGAAGACCGCCACGTCCACGGACAGCAGCCCTGCCGCACCTGCTGGGCGCGGTACCTCTGCGGCGGAGGCTGTCATCACGAGGTGATAGCCCGGGGCAGGCCCGCCTGCGACTTCATCAGGGGCTGGCTGCTCTACGCTCTGCAGGCGTATCTGCGATTGGGTCCAGAGGGTCTCGGCCGGGCGTTCGGCGTGAGGCCCGGATCGGCGACATGACGGCTCTGGACGCGGAAGTGCTCGTGATCGGCGGAGGGCCGGCCGGAGCCGCGTGCGCAATCACGCTGTCGCGGCTGAGCAGAAGCGTGATCCTCTGCGAGAATGCCTCGTTTCCCCGCGACCACATCGGTATCTGCCTCAGCCCCGGGATATTCAAGCAACTCGAATTCCTCGATGTCCGGCATGTTCTGGAACATCCAGCCCATCGGCATGGCCTGACGGTCGAACAGCGATGGGAATCGATCGATCCAGTCCTCGTGCCTTCCGGAGTCCTGGTTGCCGACAGGGGGCGTTTCGATTTCGATATGCTCGCAGCGGTCTCCAATTCTCCCGCGAGAGTCCTCCAACCCGCCCGGGTCGAGAAGCTCTCACGATTCACCGGAGGCTGGGTCGCCGACGTCGCTACCGCGGCGGGTGTGCGGAAGATCCGGGCCGCGTTCGTCGTCGATGCCAGAGGCCGAAACTCGGAGCATCGTGCTCGACGACGCCTTGGAACGCCTACCGTCGCCGTGCATGGCGCGTGGAGAGGCGAAGCGCGACCGACCGTGCGGATGTCTTCAAACGGATCTTCGTGGGTTTGGGCAGCGCCGGCCGGCTTGCGGCGAACCCTTGCCATCGTGTTCACGAATCCCGACGCGCTGCATCGGATGAAGGGCACGCTCGAACAGCGCTACTTGCGGCTTCTGGGGGAAGCCGACCTCCCGGAGCCGGGACTCGAGCTCGTATCGCCGCCGCACGCATGCGACGCCACACCCTATCTGACCGAAGGAGACGAGGCCAAACTGCTTAGGATAGGCGACGCCGACGCGGCCTTGGATCCCCTGTCGTCCAGCGGAGTGCAAGCAGCGGTTCAATCCGCGTTGTGCGCCGGTCCCGTGATCAACACCCTTCTCAACCCCTCCGCGGACCATGCAGCGGCGAGTGAGTATTGGAGCTCCCGTCGGGCGGCACGAAGCGAAACTCACAAGACATGGGCCGCGGAGAGATACGCCGAGGCATTCCGCCTCCACAAGACGGAGTTCTGGAAGCACCGATCTGCAGCAGCCTTGTCACCTAGGCCTGTCGCGGTTTCTCCGACGCCATTGCCGTTTCCGGATCAACTATTGATGCTCTCGAAACGGGTGACCTTCGTCGAAGCGCCTTGCTTGATAGACGGGCTGGTCGTGCGCGAGCGTTGTCTATTCCACCCCAATCTCGACGAGCCGATCGCTTTCGTCGGCGGGCTGGCACTCCGCCCGATGATCAAAGCGTTCGCCGAAAGGACGACCGCGGCGCAGATCGTAACGCTCTGGTCGTCGTTATGTACGCCGGAGAAGGCTGTGGATTTGCTACGCTGGTTTTGGCGGCATCAGATCGCGGTCGCTTGCCGATGAAGATGAAACTTCTGATGCCACCCGATGCCAGAAAGTTTCTCCTGCTTGCCATTCCCTTGATCGTCGGAAACCTGATCGTCGCGCGGGCACTTCCGGTACTGAACCAATTCCTCTTCCTCGACACGTGGGGGTGCGCGGGTATCCCAAATTGGATGTCGCATTGCCCTCGCGCCTTTGCTGTCCGCCATCATTCCTCCTGCCACAGCGTTGATGCCCTACACTGCAATCAATTGTGTACCCATTCGAGGGGGTTGAGCGCAGATTAGCGTAGTACGTTCCGACGAGCGGTTGCCGCCGAACACGCGGCGAAACCGAAATTCATTCGCTGGACGACGCTCGTCGCCGGCGCAGTACTGCATTTGGTACGACATGGCCGATCGAGACCGGGCTTAAGTACTGACTGCGCTTTGCTTTTCCGAATCAGTCCGTCCCATCCATCATAGGGGCAACGGCAAGCCTATATGATTGATTTAACTGCATTTTTTAGTACATTCAAATCGTTATGTCGCGTCGTGTGCATTCTATTTTACGCCATAGCGCGACGTTTTTTCCGGCTTTTCGACGCCTCAGTGCACACGGAGCGCACACGCGTGGCAACCATCACCAGACTGAAATCAGGCTCTTGGAGAGTCCAAGTCCGACGAAAGGGGAAATATGTCAACGAGACATTTCTTTGCCGAAAGGACGCGGAGGAATGGGGCATCGATATCGAGCGGAGGATCGATCGCCAGGAACCGACAACGACGCGCCAATCTCGCGACGCCAAACTCTTTGGCGATCTCGTCGCGCTCCATCGCCAAGACTTGGAAGAGGTCGGGAAGGACATCGGTCGTTCCAAGACTGCCAGCCTCATCTTCCTGGACGAAAGACTTGGGCATCTTCGTCTTCCAGAGCTTGATCGAGAGCGTTTCATCAAATTCGGAAAAGCGCGCTGGAGGGAGCCGGCCCCGTGACGGTCGGCATCGATCTTGGATATATCAAAACGATTCTGTCGCACGCAGCCGCGGTGCACGGCGTCGTTGTGTCAACTGAACCAATCGATCTCGCCCGGATCGCTCTTGAACGTCTCGGTCTCGTCGCAAAAGGCGGTGAGCGTTCTCGAATATTCGCGAAGGCCGGATTTTTTCTTACAACGGACGATCCGTTGGAACAGCATTTCGTCGCCAGCGTAGGGAATTGAAGCTCGGTGACCTTCATTTTCACGATCTGCGTCACGAAGGCACGAGCCGCCTTTTCGAGACTGGGTTTTCCATTGAGCAGGTCGCACTTCACCCTTCGCCCGCCTGAATGGTAGACATTTGAGGCGCGATTGATGCCCCCTCTCGATTATGTTAACATTTCGATCCATCATTTTCCCGTCGCATATTCAGAAAAGCTTTGGCGTGGGGATAACAATGGTAAACACGACGGCGAGCGAGCGTCCACAATCTAATTGGGCGCAAATCACTTCCGCATGGGTTGGGATAATCGCAATAGTGGGCGTTGCCTGGCAAGCATACGCTATACGGCAGAACTTCAGAGAGTCGGCCGCGCGTCAGGTGTACATGTCTTATAGCGAGTCTATCCTCAAGTATCCGGAGTTCACGGAGCCGGACTTTCCTGAGCTTAAGAAAGACCCGCTAAAATACGTCCAATATAAAAGTTTCGTTGCTCATATGCTATTCGCTTATGACGAGATTCTGGCAGTGTACGACAGGCCGGAATGGCGCAAGAGCTTCGAGGACGACCTTAAATTCCACATGGCGTATCTCTGCAACGACACGCCTCCGGATTACGACGCGCTGTATTTTGATAAATTGCGTCGTCTCCTGAAAGAAGCGCGAGCAAAGTGTCACGCTGCGGCGAAGAGCTGAAGAACCTCATGTGCCTGAGGCGTCCACCATGATCAAAACCACAAAAAGCTGGCCGCGAACAACGGCGAGGTCCACTACCCCGCCCGCAAATGATTTGGCTGCCTCAAGCGCGGTGCCGGCGTCGACCACCTTAAGCCGCACAGTCTGACAGTGATGCAATTCACAAACGTTCACTCAGTCATGTGAGATTATGCAACAAGGACCAACTCCTAAAATCTCTGTACATTCTGTTTGGAGAGCCGGACTCGCAAATTTGAACAGGACGCTAAGTGGAGTTTCTGCCTGACGGCGGGCACGATAGGCCCGCGAATCAGGAGAGACCATGAACAGACGACCGCGCCGGAACCACACCTCGGCCTTCAAGGCGAAGGTGGCGCTTGCCGCCGTCAAGGGCGACCGGACGATAGCCCAACTGGCCGAGCACTTTGATATCCACCCCAATCAGATCACGGCCTGGAAGGCCCAGTTGGAGGGCGGCGCTTCCGGGGTTTTCGGCTCGGGAAGCATGGTGCCCGCCGCGCCTGCGATCGACGTGAAGTCGCTGCACGCCAAGATCGGGGAGTTGACGCTGGAGAACGATTTTTTAGAAGGAGCGCTCACCAAGGCGGGATTGCTGAGCGCAAAGCGATGATCGACCGTGAACATGATCTGTCGATCACCAGGCAGGCAGAGATTTTGAAGGTCAGCCGAGGCAGCGTGTACTATCTGCCGCGTCCAGTCTCTTCAGCCGACCTCGTGATCATGCGGCGTCTCGACAGGTTGCATCTGGAGTACCCCTTCGCCGGTTCGCGTATGTTGCGAGGCCTGCTGGCTTTGCAGGGGTGCAAGATCGGCCGCCGGCATGTGAAGACGCTGATGCGGCGGATGGGGATAGAGGCGCTCTATCGCCGTCCGCGCACCACCAAGCCCGGGCCCGGCCACAAGATCTACCCGTATCTGCTGCGCGGCATGGAGATCACACGGCCGAACCAGGTCTGGGCCATGGACATCACCTACATCCCGATGGCGCGTGGCTTCGTCTATCTCGCCGCCGTGCTCGATTGGGCGACCCGCCGGGTACTGTCGTGGCGGTTGTCGATCACGATGGAAGCTGCCTTCTGCGTCGAGACGCTGGAGGATGCCCTGGGCCGCTACGGCAAACCGGAAATCTTCAACACCGACCAGGGCTCGCAGTTCACCGGTACGGCCTTCACAAGCGCACTCGCCGACCGAGGCATAGCCATCAGCATGGACGGCAAGGGTGCATGGCGCGACAACGTGCTCGTCGAGCGGTTGTGGCGCAGCATCAAATACGAGGAGGTCTATCTGCGGGCCTACGAAACCGTTGGCGAGGCGCGCAACTCGATCGGCCGATATCTCGACTTCTACAATCGCCGTCGCCCACATTCGAGCCTTGACGACATGACCCCGGATCAAGCCTACTTCGATCTTCCGCCGCTCCGCGCGGCGGCCTAACCCCGGCAGAGGCTCCACTTATCGACGCGGAGATTCTGTTCAGACAAGCGGGACCAGCTCATTGGAATTGCTGGCGCTCTGGGAGTTGAGTTTAAGGGGGCATCGCGTGAATTGGCCTGCTGGCGCGTTTTGCGAAGCGCCTTGCAAATCAATCCTCCCAGCGCCAGCAACAAGTCTTCTAACGCCGCTATCGGTGTGTATTTTTGAATCGATTTGACCGTGAGTCCCGACGACGGTTTACTCGGGCACCGCGCGTGCATTCATGACCGTGAACGCGGCACGACCTGCAGAAGAATTTATTGGCCTGCCTATGACGAGTGGGCCGGACCTGCTCCATCCGGTCAAGGCTCGCGCCGTTGGCGCGCCCGGCTCCGCCGGCTCACGGCCTTGACCGCATGTCGCCGGCCCGGCAAGGGCTGCTCGCGCAGGTAAGCCAAGGTGGGAGCGAACTCGCTCCAATCGCTCAATTCAAGGCCGCTCTGGCTGGAGGAAAATGCACCCTGGACGGAAGGAGCAGAGTGCGGCCGCGCAACGCTGGATGCTTGATTTGGATCAAAGGAGCCGTGCACGGCGCGGCTCTAGATTTGCGCGGAAAGGCGGCGAGCGCCCAATCAGGAAGGGGAGCAACCATGCCCGAGAAGATTGACGATCTGCTACCAACAGCAAAGGACATCCAGAAGCAGGCTGCCCTCAAGGAAGCGGAAAAAACCGGGCAATTTGCGCGCCGGCAAGCCGCCACCGAGGCAGAGAAGTCCGCGTTGATCGAAAGGCTCAGCAAGCCCTCGGGCCTCTCCGAGGACGAAAAGGTCAAGCTCGCATCGACGGTGATCCAGCGCGCGGTGCGAAACGGGCTCAGCGAAGTCCAGGTCTACCGGTTCCCGAATTCGCTCTGCACCGACAAGGGACGCGCCATCAATCAGCAGGAGCCGGGCTGGGAGAAAACCCTCGCCGGAATACCCAAGGAAATCTTCCAGCTTTGGTACGATTACCTGAAACCCAAAGGTTATCGCATCCGCTACCAGATCGTCGACTTCCCGGGCGGCATTCCCGGCGACATCGCCATCGTTATCGCCTGGGGGGACTAGACCCTCGCCATCCATCGCGAAGCTCACCCATGGCACAGGACGAACCGCTACCGAGGATGAAGCGCAAGGCCTATGAAAAGGAACTGCGCAAGCTCCAGGTTCAGCTGTGCCATCTGCAGCAGTGGGTGAAATCGCAAGGGCTGCGGGTGATCGTGTTGTTTGAGGGGCGGGACGCGGCCGGCAAGGGCGGCACGATCAAGGCGATCACCGAGAGGGTAAGTCCCCGCGTGTTCAGAGTGGTCGCGCTCCCCTCCCCCTCGGACCGCCAAAAATCGCAGCTATTCCTCCAGCGTTACATGCAGCATTTCCCCGCCGCCGGCGAGATCGTCATCTTCGACCGCAGCTGGTACAACCGCGCCGGCGTCGAATATGTAATGGGCTTCTGTACGCCGGTCGAACACAAGCGCTTTCTTTCGCTCTGTCCGCAGATGGAGAAATACATCATCGAAGGGGGCATTATCCTGATCAAGCTTTGGCTCGAGGTCGGGATGGACGAACAGAAGCGCCGCTTTGAGGCGCGGATCGAGGATCCGCTGCGACAGTGGAAGCTAAGCCCGATGGATATCGAATCGTATCGGCGCTGGTACGATTATTCCCGGGCGCGGGACATAATGCTCAAGGCGACCCATTCAAAGCATGCACCCTGGCACATCATCCGCTCCGACGATAAACGGCGGGCGCGGCTAAATTGCATCGCGCATCTCCTGAAGATGATCCCACATAAGCGCGGGCGCGGGGACAAAGTCAGGCTGCCGAAGCGTTCCCAGAAGGGTCACTACAATGATCAGGCCGGACTGCGCGGGATGAAATTCATTGCCCAGCGATACTAAGGACTCGAGCTCGCGGGGGCCGCGCAGCACCGAAAGTTCGACCCCGACCTTGGGACCGCTGAGCTGCAAGATCACACCATTGGTGATCGCGCCATTGGTGTTCCGCACCCGAGCGCTTCCAGCGCCGCCGGCAAGTGCCACCGGCGCCGACCGCACCGTCGGTGCCGTCAATGGATTCGGGGCCCGCAGGTTGAAAGCTTGTCCAACGAGCTTAGTGGTCGGGGCGCCAATCGTGGCGCCCACACTGATGCCTGAGACCGTGAATGGGTAATGCCTGCCTCGGAAGGTCAGCACGCCCTCGCCGCCGCCCATGCCGAGAATTAGGCCGCCCTTGGTGAAGACAACGGCCCTGGATTTCCGCAGCAGATTCAGGCGCACTCGTGACGACGTGCTGAACCCCGGTCGTTCCTCTTGCCTTCACTTCTTGTGTTCGGTTTTCGATGCCTCGAATGCATCTCGATAGCCCCGGGCGATCGTCCGCACGCCGCGCCCGATGTCTTCGTAGGCTTCGTCGGGCAGGTTCGCCAAAGAAACGCGCAGCGACCAGTCAGGCGCCTCGAAGCCGCCGCCGTTCAACAGCACGATTCCATGGTCCTCGGCCAGTCGGAAAGCAAGATCGAGCGGGTGGACGTTCTTCTTCAGGTATTCGACCGCTCCGTCGCCGATATTCTTGCGAGCCCAGAACTCGAAATCGACCAGGCCGTAATAGGCGTCGTAGTTCGTGTTCGGCGAAAGTTTAAGACCCAAGCTGTCTATCATGGTCCAGACGCGGCGATTGACGATCTCCTTGCAGGCGGCCTGGTAGCGCTTTTCCCCATCCATCATCTCGGAGAGGGAGAACAGGCTCATCATCACCTGCTGTGGCAGCGAGAGCCCCGCCGTGTGGTTGAGCGCCACATCGCGGCTGTCCGCGACAATGCGATCGATGAATTTGGTCTTGCGCGGCTCAAGTGTCAGCGCGCCGTAGCGCTTGTCCAGCGCTTTCACATCGGCGTCTGGCAGCTTGGCAATCATCCTGTCGAAGATGTTGTCCTCGTGGATGGCGATGACACCGAGCCGCCACCCGGTGCAGCCGAAGTATTTCGAGTAGGAGTAGACGCCGATCGTGTTCTGGGGAAGTTCGCCGAGCAGGGACCGGAAATCATCGACGAATGTGCCATACACGTCGTCCGTTAACAGCATCAGATCCGGGCGCTTGTTCTTCACCAGTTTCGTGAGCTTTCCGATGGTCTCCTTGTTCAGCGCCATGCCGGTCGGATTGCCGGGGTTGACGATGAACAACGCCTTGATCTTCCGATCTTCGAGTTTCTTGATCTCCTCGTCGGTGAACTGGAATTGGTTTTCTTGCGGCGCTTTGACATGCACAACCTTGAGGTCGTAATCCTCCAAATGCGTCATTTCGAGATAGGGCGTGAAAATGGGAGTTCCGAGCGCAATGGTGTCGCCGGGATGCAGCAACCGATTGGCCTTCAGCGATTTGAAGATGTAGCACATCGCGGCGGTGCCACCCTCGACCGCGTAAAGATCGAACTTGCCGGACGGCCGCGGCTTACCGCACATCGCCCACATGAGAAATTCGTGTACGATCCGCTCGTTATGGACCAGCATTCGATCCGGCACCGGATAGTTGTCGCCGATGATCGAATTGACGAGTTCGTGGACGAATGCGTCGGGGTCAAAACCGAACGTCTTGGTTGCAAACGGCACCATCGAGGAAAGGAAGCCGGCGCCGGGCATGTCGGCTTGTTTTTCGAGCCAAGCATCGAACCGCGTTGCGATACCTTTTGCCTGTGGCATTCCGCCGATCCCGGCAGGATGCTCCATCACGCGTTTGCTCTCGGTGACGGCGAACTGGCCGAGCAGGAAAAAGCCCTCGCGCGGCGTGGTGGCAACCCAATTGGGGTTGCCGCGGCCGGCATTCAGGAACGCGGATTGGGTGGTCCTGGAGGTCTTCTTGGCCAGATTGATCAACTCATCCTTGATCTCGAAAGGACTCAGAGCCTCGAATTTGCGCAAGGTAAGTTCGTCGGCCATGGCTTGCTCCTGTTATAGGTAGAAGGACGATCATCGTGCCGAAGAGGCCAACTCGGCTTATCGGCGTACTGCGTTGCACAGGCGGTCTCCCGCCTTTCGCGTCTATGTCAACAAAATGACCAGGATCATTCCCCAGGTCGTCAGCAGTATGTTCCCGACCGCATACGTAACGGTGTAGCCAAGACCGGGGATTTGACTCTGGGCGCGGTCGTTGATCATGCCGAGCGCCGCCGTTGTCGTACGCGCACCGGCGCAGCATCCCAACAGAATTGCCTCATCGAATCGAAACAGATATTTCCCGACGTACATCGCCAGTATCAGCGGCACAGTCGTTACAAAGACACCCCAGAGGAACAGGCTGAAGCCTAGCTGTTGCAGCCCGGCGACAAAGCCCGGCCCGGACGAGATGCCGACCACGGCGATGAACACGTTCAGGCCGACTGAATTCATGAACCACACTGTGGATGACGGAATCCGGCCGAATGTCGGGCGCACCGAGCGCAGCCACCCGAAGAAGAGGCCGGCAACCAATGCGCCGCCTGAGGTAGACAGCGTGAGAGGCACGCTCCCGAACTTGTAGACCATTGCTCCGAGCAGAGCGCCGATCGCGATTGCCGCACCAATGAATGCCACATCCGCCACGTCGGTCGCGCGATCCGGATAGCCCAACATCTTGGTTGCTGCCGCAATGTCCTGGGTCCGTCCGACAAGGGTAACAATATCGCCCCGCTCCAACTGAGTGTCCGCTAGAATAGGAATGTCAGTTGCAGTCGCTCCGCGGGTGATCTTTCGCAGGAACACGCCGCGGGTTCCCTGGGATTTCGCCAACTCAGCCAGTGTCACTCCGTCGACGGCTTTGTTGGTCACGTAAACATCGACACCTTCCACCGGCACTGCCAGCAGCTCCCGATCGTCAACCTCTTCCGCTGCTGTACCGATCAGGTTTACCAACACCTCGCGCCGGCCAGCCACCGCCACGACGTCCCCCGCCTGGATCACCATGTCGGCGGTTGCATCAACCATCTGTTCGCCACGTCGCACACGTTGGACAAACACGCGCTGCTCCGGAAGCAGCGCCTCGGCTTCTTGTGGCGTCTTACCCACAATCCGTGCCCCCTCCCGGACACGGAACGCGCGCAACGCGAACCGGCTCCAAGCTGTGCCGGGACCACCCAATTCCTTCTTGCCCCCGTGCTTCTCCTCGTAGCGCTTGCACGCTGCCTCAAGATCGATGCCGAGAAGAGCGGGGCCGAGCATCGAAAGAATAATCGCGGATCCCATCGTGCCGAAGATGTAGGTGACGGCATAGGCGACGGGCATCGCATTCAGGAGCGTCTTGGTTTCGTCGGCCGACAGACCGAGCCGGTTGATCGCATCGGTCGCAAGGCCCATCGACGCCGAGATCGTTGTCGAACCTGCGTAGAGCCCCGCTGCAGAGCCGATGCTGTAGCCGGCCAGCTTCGCGCCACTATAGGCGGCGCCCAGACAGAACAAGCAGACCAGCAAGGCAAACAGCGCCTGTGGAATTCCGTCCTGCGAGATGCCGCGCACGAATTGCGGCCCAACCCCATAGCCGATGGCGAACAGGAACATCAGGAAAAAGGTCGGCTTGAGCGGCCCCGAAACCGTGATTCCAAGCTGGCCGATGATCACCGCGGCAATCAACGTCGCGGTCACCGTGCCGAGGCCAAGACCTTTGTAGGTGAAGGAGCCGAAGTAATACCCAAGGCCCAGGGAAAGGAAGATCGCGATTTCCGGATAGCTCTTAAGTGTTTGGACGAACCAATCAATCATGACGTCACCTGTTCATGTGATAGCTGTCGAGTTTTCGTTCCTACGCGTTTATGCCGCCCGCTTCGCTGGGGTGCCGACGCTTTTCGCCAGCGCCTCGGCACGCATCAGCTTGAGACCTTCCGCGGCGTCGTAGCCGTGGATCTCCCTCACATCGAGCTTGCGCATGAAGTCGATCGTTTCCCGCGTGATTACCTGACCCGGCACCCTGATCGCGAAACCCGGAGGGTACAGAATGACGAAATTCGCGGAATGTGAAAAAGCCCTGCATGGCGAGACCTCCCTCAGGCACGGGCCGCCTTCAGCTTCGGCATCGCGGCAGGCTGTCGACCGCCCTTCCTCGCCAGCGCTTCCGACCGCACGAGCTTCAGTCCTTCGACGGCGTCGTAGCCATGGATCTCCTTCACATCGAGCTTGCGCATGAAGTCGATCGTTTCCTGCGTGATGACTTGGCCCGGCACCATGATTGGGAAGCCCGGCGGATACGGGATCACGAAATTGGCCGAGACGAGCTCAGGGCCATTTTTCAGCCGTCGGTCGATCTCGGGATCAGCGAGCCGAATGTATTCGCAACCTTTGGCATCATAGGCGGTGTAGAAGCCGCTGCGGATATCGCCTTCGTTCGTCCTCGTGCCGGCATCACCCCGGAAGGCATCGTGGAAATGCGAGAAATTTGGTAGATCGGGAACATCCGTCATCAGACTCTTGACGCGCGCTTCGAATGCCTTGCGTGTATTGTCTCCGCCTTGCTTCAGTCCGCGATCGATCTCGCCGGCGATCTCGGCCAGTACCCGCACCAGATGAGCAACGTCACTCCGCGTGTTGTTGATGTTGGACTGCAGCAGGACGGAATTTCGGGACGTCTTGTTGAGTTGAATCCCATAGCGGCTGGCAAGAATGCCCTTGAACTGCGTGCCGTCAAACCCGGCCGTGCCGCAGACAAGCGTCATGCGGGTCGGATCGAGGCAGAATTCATCCTCCTTCAGGCTGCGCAGCGCCGTCATCCAATTGACGCCGGGCTCCAGATAGTCGACGAACCCGCTCTCGCGATATTGGGCGGGCACCATCTTGTCGGCACCCAGGGCGCGGAAATATTTCGATATCAGCGGATTTGTGTTGACGGCCTGGCGAATGGCGAAGGCGATCTCCATCGCGTTCGCCACAAGGCCGTAGCCTTCGAGTTCCATCTGCCGACGCGCGACATCGAGTCCGGCGATCAGTTGCTGGCTGGGACTGGTGGAGGCATGGGTGAAGACTGCTTCATGGAATTGCGCTTCCACCGTGTGGAAGTCCACGTCCTTGACAAACAGCATCGAGCCCTGCCGCAGCGCCGACATCGACTTGTGCGTCGAATTGGTCTGATAGACGCGGAGCCGTATCTTTCTGGGATCGGGAATCAGGCGCGTCTTGAGCAAGATATCGTCGGTCGGACTTGCACCCAATTCCGTCCGCTGCTTCTCGTAGGCTGCGACCGATTTCGGGTCGTTCATCCAGTCTTCGATGTCGTTGGCAGCACCCATGGCCGTGCGTGGGCGAAGGAAGGGTGAAAACCGCGCGAAGCCGAACCAAGCCTCGTCCCACAGGAAGATCAGGTCGGGCTTGATGGCGAGGCATTCCTCCATGACCCGCCGCACGTTGTAGATATGGCCGTCGAAGGTGCAGTTCGTCAGGTCGACCATCTTGACCCGGTTCAACCTGTTCTCCGCCCTGAGGTTCAACAGGGCTTGCTTGATCGTCCGCAACGGCACCGCGCCGTACATCGAATATTCCGTCATCGGGAAGGCTTCGACGTAGAGCGGCTGCGCGCCAGAGAGCACCATTCCGTAGTGGTGCGACTTGTGGCAATTGCGGTCGACGATCACGATATCGCCCGGCGCCAGCAGCGCCTGCACCGCCATCTTGTTTGATGTCGAGGTGCCGTTGGTAACGAAGAAGACGTGGTCGGCTCCAAACGCGCGCGCCGCTTTCTCCTGCGCTTTCTTGATATTGCCGGTCGGCTCCAGCAGGCTGTCCAGTCCGCCCGTGGTGGCACTGCTCTCCGCCAGGAACAGGTTCGGTCCGTAGAACTCGCCCATGTCGCGAATCCAGTCGGATTTGAACACGGATTTTCCTCGCGCAATGGGCAAGGCGTGGAACGTGCCGATCGGTCGCTGCGCGTATTTCTTGAGATTGTCGAAGAATGGCGTCTCGTAGCGCTCCTGCACGCCCTCCAGGATCGCGAGATGCAGTTCCAAAATCTCCTCGACGGAATAAAAAATGCGGCGAACGACGTCGGCTTGCGGATTTCCCGCCATCTCTTCCACGTCACGATTGGACATCAGATAGAGGTCGAGTTCGGGACGCACGCGCTTGAGTACATGCGCCAACCTGAGCGCTGAGACGTCGGACACTTCCTGCAGGCCCATTGATGCGGTGAGCGTACGGAGCACCGGTGCGTCGTGGCGCGAGCGGTACGAAAATCCTTCGTTGATGACGACAGCTGCGAGATTGTGATTGAGGATCGTGGCACAAAACGCGTCCTCGAAGCTGCCGACCAGCACCGGTTCGTAGATGAATGGATCAATCGGACGGCGCAATTTGCGCCATTCGGCGGATACGCCTGGCCAACTCGTGGCCGGCACGCCGGTGACGATCAGGGTCTCGAAATACGGCCGGCGCGCATCGGCCTGTCCAAAGGATGGCGGCAGCAAATCCGGAAGGCCGGCTTCGCCCTCCTCATGCAAGCTCCAATCGCCGCCGTGTTGACGGAACGAGCGCGTCTGCAACGCATTGGTGATCCGCGTCACCAGGGCGAGCGTGCCCGCGGCATCACCTGATCCAGCCTTTTCTTTCAGCGCCGCAAGCAGATGAGAACCCGGATAAGCATGATACTCTTCCGTGATTGCAAGCTCGGAAAGCAGCGCTTCAAACCGCGAGCGATCTGCCGAGCCGTCAGACCAGGCCCTTGCGGCTTCTACCAGATCTCTCCAATCGTCTGCGCGAGCGCCGGGGCCGGAGAAAAACTTGTCGATGCGGCGATGCTGGATCCTGGCGTCCATGACATTCTCCCCGGCACATGAGATTGGCGATCCTCAATCGCTATTGACGGGGCACCCCTTGGGTATTGATCCAAGTCAAAGGTCTTCGGTTCGAAGCACCGACGCTGACCGGACCGCTTCGTGGTGCGGTTCGTAGCGCCGTTATCGGCTCAAAGTCTCGTTGGAAGGGTTTGATCGTCGCTCGGCGGTTTTCTCGTCGCCGAGCACGCTGTCGAGCGTCCGGGTCCAGGCATCGCTATCCGTCTTCTCGCCGAGACCGTCCGCCTGCAGCAGATCACGCAATTGCCCGTGTGCGCCGACAATGCAGAATGCGATTTGACGAGATGCCAGCTCACCGTGAAGATCGTGTAACATTCGCGATCCTGCCAGGTCGATATAGGGCGATGCCGAGAGATCGCAGGCCACCAGTTCGACATCGGGCGATCTTCGCAGCGCATCCAACACCGTCCCCAGGATCATCTCGGCGTTGATGTAGAGCAGCGAGGCCTCGGGGCGGAATGCGATGATTCCGACCAACGGCTCTATGCCGCGATGCCTCGCACGGTCCGAATAGCGACCGGTTCCGGGAAGACGACCGAGGAACGCGACGTTCGGCTGCGATGCGCGGGCGAGCAGCAGGAATATGGATGCGAATGTCGCAAGCAAGACACCCTGCAAGATCCCAAGCAGCAACACGGCGGCAAGGGCAATCGTGGCGGCCCAGAAATCGATGCGGCTGATGCGCCACATGCGGACCAGCGCGCGGATGTCGACCAGTCTGTACACCGCGATAAGGACGATGGCGGCGAGCACGGCCTTGGGAAGATTCGTCAGCAATCCCGCGAGAAAGAGCAGGCATACCGCGAGGGTGATCGAGCAGATGAGCAGCGACAGCGGTGTGCGAGCTCCGGCGGAGTCATTCACCGCGGATTGCGACAATCCGCCGGCGACGGGATAGCCATGGCCAAGTGCCACCGCGAGGTTGGCAGCGCCCAGCCCCAGAAACTCCTGTCGTACATCCAGACTGTATCCATGCTTCTCCGCAAAGTTCCGCGCCGCCGAAACGCCTTCGACATAGGCGAGCAGCACGCAACCAGCCGCAAGGGGAAATAGCTCGTCAACCTCCAACAACCCGAACGCAGGCATCTGGAAGGCCGGCAGCCCCTGCGGAACTTCCCCGGTCACCGGAATTCCCAGCGCTGGAAGGCCAAGCATGGATGCGACAAGGATTGACAAGGCTACAACCGTAAGCCCGACCGGCTTACCGGGCAAAGAACGTTCGCCAAGAAGCAACAACAGGATCGCGATAACGCCGATCGTCAGCACGATCGGATTGATGTCGGTGAATTGGCCTGCAAGCCGGACCGTCCGGTCGAAGAAGTTGTGCCCGCCGCCCGCAACGCCGAACAGGCTCGGCAATTGGGTCATGATGATCGTCAGGCCCGCACCCGCCTTGAAGCCCACCAGGATGCTGTCGCTGATGAGGCGCACAAGCAGGCTGAGCTTGAACAGCCACGCGATGAGGCAGAGCACCGCTACCGCACATGCCGCGAGGCTGGCGATCTGGACGTAGCGAACCGGATCGCCGCCGGCCAAGGTCCCGACCGAGCCGGCGATCATGAGAGAGATCGCAGATGTCGGACCAATCGCAAGCTGACGGGAGTAGCCAAAGAGCGCGTAACCGACGCCGCCCAGCATGTAACCGTAGATGCCGACCTGGGGCGGTAGCCCAGCCAATCCTGCATAGGCCAGCGACACCGGAATCGCATAGGCGGCAAGGGTTATGCCCGCGATTGCGTCTGATGGCAGCCAGGAGGCACGATATTCGGCAAGCCAGATCGTCGGTGGAAAGAGCCGGGCCCAGCTCGTTTGCCGCGCAGAAAGCCGCTTCATGGGAAACGTCCCATCGTGCGTTCGGTCTCGCAATGTAACAAGACGACCTGCAAGACGCCCGGCTTGATCTGGATCAATGGCCGCGATCAGGAGTTGTTCGCGGATCGCGGCGACTGCACGGAAGCTTTGGGAGCGACAAGATGCATCGGGATCTCGTGCGGGGCGTGGTGGCCATTTTGGCGGTTGCGTTCGCGTGCCTGGCGTTACCCGCCGCGGCCGAAGACGCAGCTGCCGAGCAGCGCATCCAGGAGGAAGTCTGGGCCCTCTCCCTCCCCGTTCCCATGTTCGCATACGTCGTCCGCCCCGTCGGCGGCGGGCCGTTTCCCCTTGTGGTGATGAACCACGGGGTTTCGCTCAATCCGAAAGAACGCAGCTTCTTTCCCCTCGTCGAATTCCGCGATGCGGCCATGTGGTTTGCACGTCGAGGCAATCTCGTCGTGGCGCCGGTTGGCTCCGGCTATGGTGCCGTCGCGCACGATCTGCCTGAACTCGGGATCTACGGACCGTTCTTCTCGAACATCGGCAAATGCACCAACCCGAACTTTCGGGATGCCGGGCTTGCCGTCGCGCTCGTCGATCTCTGGATCATCGAGTACATGACCAAGGAGAAGATGACCGTGCCAAGGGATGTCGTCGTCATCGGGCAGTCCGCGGGAGGCTGGGCGGCCATCGCATTGTCGAGCCAGAACCCGCCGGCCGTCCGGGCGATCATCACCTTTGC
Organism: uncultured Alphaproteobacteria bacterium; assembly: GCA_963814615.1. GTDB lineage: Bacteria > Pseudomonadota > Alphaproteobacteria > Rhizobiales > Xanthobacteraceae > Bradyrhizobium. The sequence goes on from CAWFDN010000003.1 coordinate 1,089,755, forward strand.
CGCGGGGCGCGGCGGCCACGTCGACGGCAAGCCCAACAACAATTGCGCACCCGACAAGCTTGTTGAGGCGACCGGCGAATTCGGCCGCTCCGCGCGCGTTCCAATGCTGTGGATCTACGCCGAGAACGACACCTTCTTCGGACCCGCTTTATCCAAGCGCATGCATGACGCCTATACAAACGCGGGCGGGAAGGCCGAATATCACATGCTGCCGCCCTTCGGCAGCGACGGGCATTTTTTGATCGGCTCAGCCGAATCCATCCCGATGTGGGCGCCGCTGGTGAGCCGGTTTCTGGAAAGGAATTGATATCCAAGAGGTCTGAAGGAGACGAATAATGACCGCAAGGCGCTCCGCAAATTGCGCCCCACTCCTGCTGAATTCGATCCTGTCGATTGTCTTCTCGGCACTCGGGGTGGCAGCAGGTCCTACCGCCACTTTCGGTCAAGAAGCAACTCCAGGCGACACCACCACGTCTGCAACAGCGGGGGCGCCGGAGATCGGTCCCCGCGGCCAGCGGTTGGCGCGCGAGATCAAATACGCCGATTGGCAGAAATTCTGCTTCAAGCCGGGCGAAGCAAAGATGACCTGCCGAACGACCATCAGCGGCAATTGGGAGACCGGACAGCAAGCGGTGCGCCTTGACCTCATCGAACGCGAAGGCGACGGTTCTGCCCGGCTGCAACTCTTCCTTCCCGTCGGGTTGTATCTGCGAGCCGGCGTCAAGTTGACTGTCGATCAGGGCGCGCCCTACGCGATCCCCTACACCTGGTGTCTCACCAACACCTGCATCGCAGCCGACGTCGTAGACCCAAAGATGATCCGCGAGATGGAAGCAGGACAAAAACTGGTGGTCGAAGTTGTCGAGTCCAACGTTCTCTCGGTCACCACCTCGCTTCCACTCAATCAGTTCCCTTTGGTGCACCAAGGGGCGCCATCAAAGATATTTGAGCAGGCGCTGGACGAATGAGCGGGCCGAGCGGAGGATTCTAAGCCAGACCTGCCGAAATCCTTTCAATAGGCTCGATGAGCAACTTTGCCGGAAACGGCTTGGTGAGATAGGCGATGCAGCCGGACTCCATCGCGGCCATCCGCGTGGCGTGATTGTCGTTGGCAGTGATGTAAACGACCGGCAGCGAAATCCCCGCTGCAATTAGATTATGCCGCACCTCTATTCCGGATTCATCGTTCAAATTGATATCGAGGACGATGCAAAAAGCTTGATCGAAATTATCACATTTCTGCAGCGCCTCTGCGGACTCAAACAGAACGCAATCGAAGCCGTGCTCGCGCAACAGCCGCTTCACCCCCTTGAGCGTGCTAGGATCGTCGTCGACGACAAAAACGGTTTTTCCCTTTGCCAAGATCGACGCCCTTCTTTCCGCCCGGTCGCATCGCGTGCTGATCGCATCCAGACGACGGATCAGACCAAACGACTCTGCCAGCAATGCTGCCAACCCGTTCTCACGGCGATTGCCTTGCCGCAACCAACGTGAGTTGAAGGGTCGATACGCCCACCCTGGGGTATCCTGCTATTGTCCATTGGGACAATGCCGGTCTCGATTCCTCGATTCAAAGCTAGTTCCGGGTCTCTCCGGTATTCTCTAGAATTCCGACCCGTTCCGCGATTGACACAAGTTCAGCCAAGGACTGGACCTGCATCTTTTCCATGACGCCATGGCGATGCGCCTTTATTGTCCGTTCGGTTGTCCCCAGCGTAAAGGCGATCTGTTTGTTGATCTTGCCTCGCACAACAAGCTCGAACACCTCCCGTTCGCGCGGCGTCAGTGAGGCGATGCGGTCGCGCAAGGCGTCGAGCTTTTCCCTTTGGTCGAGCAGCAGCTCGTGATGGGCGAGCGCTTTTTCGATCGCATGGAGCAAATCCTCGGATGATATCGGTTTAGTCAGGAAGTCTTCCGCTCCGGCCTTGATGGCTCGAACGGACATTGGAATGTCGCCGTAACCGGTCAGAAAGACAATCGGCAGGACGGAGCCGAGCCGTCCCAAGCGTTCCTGCAATTCGGGGCCGGTCAGCCCCGGTATCTTGACATCAAGAAGGATGCAGCCCGGTGCGCCGTCGCACGGCAGGCGATCCAACAGCTGCTGGGCTGTGCCATATGTCGCCACATCATAGCCGGCCCTCTTCAGGCGGCGCTCGATTGCGACCCGAAACGATGCATCGTCGTCAACGACATGCACGGTACCTATCACTGCTTGTCCCTCTCCTCCTAAGGTACGGCGAGCGGCACCGAGAGACGGAATACCGCACCTCCCTCGGCCTGGTTCTCAGCCCAGATCCGCCCCTGATGCGCCTGGATGATTGTGCGCGCAATGGAAAGACCCATTCCCATGCCTTGTTCCTTGGTCGTGAAGAAGGGGTCGAAAATGTGATTGAGCTTCTCCTGAGGGATCCCCGGACCCGAATCCGAGATCGAGAGTTCCGCCGATGCTCCGCCATTCCTTTCAGTGCGTCCGATCACCGTCCGGCCGTAAGGAATATTAACCATCGCATCCAGGCTGTTCACCACAAGATTGATGATGACCTGCTGCAGCTGAATCGGATCTCCCTTCACGCGCAACGTTTCCGGCGACTCTCTAAGATACAGCGTGACGTTGCGTGCCGACGCCTGGATCGAAAGAAATTCGAACGCCTCACGTGCCAGATCGTTCAGATCCACCTCCATCGTCTCAAACGGCGTTCGTTTCAAGAAACTGTGCATTCGGCGGATCACTTCGTTGGCGCGCAGATCGTCACGACGGATATCTTCCAGGATTTCCCTGAGCTCGGCGAAATCCGGCGACGGCGAATTCAGGATCAACTCGGCCGTCTCGGTGTTGGTAAGAATTGATCCCAGCGGCTGTTTGACTTCATGCGCAATCGACGACGACAGTTCTCCGGCCGTTGCCTGGCGGTTCACATGCGCAAGCTCCGACATCCGATGCCGGGATTCGACTTCAGCATTATGGCGCTTTCTCCGCTCATGCAGCAGCACGGCCATGAGAACGGACTGGGCCAGCATTACGGTGCCAATCGCGATGCTCTGCCAGCGGTATCGCTCCCAGAATGTCGGCTCGCGGAATCGGATCTCGCTGCCCGCCGGTAGGTCAGATGGACTGACCTTCCATCGTTGCATCTGCCTCCAATTGAAAATCGGCCTTACGACATTCGTCACCGCAGCCGGCATGCTCGACGCCTGCTCACCGTCGAGTATCCGCAACGCCTGCCTCGCAGCATCGGCGCCAATCAGATTGGGGTCCAGGACGTAGCCGCCGAGGCCGCCGGGCGACAGAAATGTTTCGGCGGCCACCACAATGGGCCGACTTGCCTTCTCGGCGATGAGTCCCAGGGCGGTCGCGGGCGGATAGAACGCGCCTTCGCCGTCCGAATGAACCGCCGAATAGAGAATGACGCTGTCCTCAGGCAGTTCGGCGACCCGGCTCCGAATCTCCCGCATCGTTTGGCCGACGATCTCAACCACGTTCAGGCCGGCGGCCGCGACCGGGAGTTCGTACTTCCAGTTTCGAAAAACAAACTGCCGGTCCCATTGATCGCCGATCAGTACGATGGTCTTGAGCTCGGGTACCACTGCGCGCGCCACTGCGATCGAATCCGCAAGACGCAATTTGACGATTGTCCCGGTCACATCCGGCAGTGGCTTCAACCGTGCAAAGTCCAGCTCGTCGACGAGGGCGAATACGACGGGCGTTCCCGGCCACAATTCATCGCGCCAGCGCAGCACCAACTCAAGCGTCGCGACACCCACGGTCACCACAACCCCGATCGGCCTATCCCGGTATTTCTCTTTGAGATAACGCTGCAGGCTCTGCTCGTATGCGGCGCCGCTGAAGCGGCTCAAATCGAGGTTCTCCGCATAGAGCGTAGTATGCGACCTGGTCTCCTCGCTCACCACCTCGCTGAGCCCGGAAAACAACTGATAATAGAACGGCCCGCGCAACTCAGACTGATCAAGCACAAGGATCGAGCGCGACCGCACCTCGGCCCCCGCGCTACAAGTGGACGCCCACAGCACAGTCAGCGCAACCGCTAGCTTGATGATTGACCCTCTCATAAAGATGAAACCGAACCAGGTCGGAGGGAAAAGTGGCATCCGACAGCGCGAATAAATATCAGCAGCTGCACTTGTTTGCGGGCCGGAGGTCAGAATGTCGCACCTGGAACCTGTCCTTTGGGACAATGCCCCTAAAGACAATGGTGCAGCGCCTAGTGCATATCGTACATCACGTGCCAATTGAGCGAAGCTCGTCACATGCTGCAATCAGCCCAAAATATAAGCCGCTACCGGTAGTCCTGTTCCAATGGGAAGTGTCACCGATGTTTTCCCGCACCGGCGCCAATCCGACCAGTCCACCCAGCATTCTCGGCAGGCTCAACTCCGCTCAAGCAAGGATCATCGCGAGCGAGTTCAACTATGGAAAGGGCACCGAGATATACGGAGAGAAAGAGCCCGCCGACTATATCTATCAGATTACCGCAGGAGCAGTCCGCAGCTACAAGCTGCTCTCAGATGGCCGCCGACAAATCGGCGCGTTCCACCTGGTTGGAGACGTATTCGGCCTGGAAAACGGCAGTTTCCACCGCTTCACGGCGGAAGCCATCGTCGATACCTCCGTGCGGCTGATCAGGCGCGGCAGTCTGGAGCGCGTGGCCGAGGCCGACGTCAGCATCGCTCGCGATCTCTTGTATATGACCACTGACAATCTCCAGCACGCCGAAGACCACATGCTGCTGCTTGGCCGCAAGACCTCGCTGGAACGGGTCGTTGCCTTCCTTTTGGAAATGGACGGGCGCTTGACAGCCGCCGGTATAATGGTCCTACCGATGTGCCGTCGCGATATCGCCGACTATCTCGGACTGACGCTTGAGACCGTTTCCCGCGCGCTATCCAAATTGCATGAGGACGGCATTTTGGGCTTTCTTGGAAAGAACCAGCGCCAGATCATCCTTTTGGATCGGCGGCAGCTCGCCAACCTGAATTTATAGCGAATCGTCCAGCTCTATCTGGACGATCACGCAAACGAGCCGTGGCGCTCGATCGTTTTTTGCAGCACCTCGAAGATCAGGGCGGTTGACCACCCGAACATCAGAACGCCATTCATGGCCGTCATCGGCCCCAGAAGGCGCCATCGGTCCAATGGGACCACATCGCCATAACCGAGCGTCGTGTAGTTCACGAACGCAAAATCCACGAGGTTCGTGCCATCGGGTGCCGCCGAAACGATGGCGTAGACAAAGGACCAGATCAGAACCTCGAGAGTGTGTGCAGCCATCAGCACTGATACCGTGGCGATCATGACCGTCACCAGGCGTAGATAGGGTCGTGAGGTGCTCGTCAGGCTCAGGCTTCGCACGGCGCGTATCATGGCAACCGTGGTCAGCGCATGTATCACGATGTTGAGAAGACCCACGGACGAACCTACCAGAAATGCAATAGGCATGCTCGGCGGCCTTGTGCAGGATCTCGATGGCATCGCGCTTGCCAGTTCAGCCATTTGCCGTTCGGCCTTGTTGATCTGAATCAAGTCCAGCTGCGATGGCGTGAGACCTTCTTGCGCGAGGTAGTCGCGGACGACCGGCGAACATGAGCGCTCGCGCCAAAAAGCGTGTCCAGCAGCATGTCAAGGACATGCTGCTGGATCGAGTAGTTGGCGAAGTCCGGGCCGGGCGGAAGACGGTCGCTCTCAACTTCCATCGGCTTCATATTTTTGATGCAGATCAAACCGGCGGAATGGTCGGCCACCGACATCAGGGAATAGCGTCCATCCCTTCGGTGGAGACGCTTTGACTGGAGCCCACCATGAAAGCTGTCTCCGCAGAGGAAGCCGTTGCGATGATTCCCAATGGTGCAAGCATCATGGTGGGCGGCTTTATGGGCGTAGGTACGCCGGAACATCTGCTCGACGAACTGGTGCGCCAGCAGAAATCGGGTTTGTCCATCATTTGCAACGACGCAGCAATCCCTGGCAAGGGCGTCGGCAAGCTGTTCGACGCGGCGCTTGTGTCTTCGCTGATCGGAAGCCACATCGGGCTAAACCCCAAGGTGCAGCAACAAATGATGGCGAACAAGATCGCCGTCGACCTGATCCCCCAGGGCACTTTCGTGGAGCGCATTCGGGCCGGCGGATACGGGCTTGGCGGCGTGCTGACGCCGACAGGCGTCGGCACCATTGTCGGCGAAGGCAAGCGCCGGATCGAAATCGCGGGCAAGGAATTCCTGCTGGAGACGGCCCTGCGCGCCCAATACGCGCTGGTTCATGCCTTCCTTGCCGACTATCTCGGCAACCTCGCTTATGCGCTGACGGCGCGCAATTTCAATCCCATCATGGCGATGGCCGCCGACACCGTCTTCGTCACCGCAGAGCATATTGTGCCTGTCGGTGTGATCGCGCCCGACCATGTCGTGACGCCCGCGCCGCTGGTGGATTACCTCATCACGAACGGGTGACGCATGGACGCTAAGATCATCATAGCCCGACGCGTTGCACTGGAGCTCCGCCCTGGAAATCTCGTCAATCTTGGCATCGGCATTCCCACGCTGGTCGCAAACTACCTCCCTGCGGATCTCAGGGTATTTTTTCAATCCGAGAACGGGCTGATCGGCACCGGTCCTATTCCCGAGCAAGGCATGGCGCACCCGCTGTTGACCGATGCCGGCGGCCAACCGATCAGCGCGCTTCCGGGCGCGTCCACATTCGACAGCGCCATGTCGTTTGGCCTGATCCGCGGCGGTCATGTCGACGTCACCGTACTGGGCGGACTTCAGGTCGACGCCGAAGGCCACCTCGCGAACTGGACCATTCCGGGCAAGATCGTGCCCGGCATGGGTGGCGCGATGGATCTGGCGAGCGGCGCCAAACGCGTGATTGTCGCCATGCAGCACGCCGCGAAGGGCAAATCGAAGATCGTCGCGAAATGCAGCCTGCCACTGACGTCGACCCGACCGGTAGACCTCGTCGTGACCGATATGGCCGTCATCGGCTTCCACGACCGCAAGGCGACCCTGCTCGAGCGGGCCCCGGGTATCAGCATTGGCGAAGTGATGGCGCTGACGGAGGCCAATCTCGTCATTCCAAATGACGTCCCGGAAATGAAGCTCTAAGGCCCGGGAGGCGGATATGCGAATCTTCAATGGCTTCGACGAAATCAAATCAGCCGCCGGCTCGGAGATCGGTGTGAGTGACTGGATCGAGATCACCCAGGACCGTATCAACCGTTTCGCGGAGGCGACCGACGATCAGCAATGGATCCATGTCGACCAAGAGCGTGCAAAGGAGGGGCTTCCCGGTGGCGCCACCATCGCGCATGGGTTGTTGTTGCTTAGCCTGGCGCCGCTATTCATTCGCTCGGTGATGGGCCTGAAGGGCATGAAGAACACCCTCAACTATGGCGCCGATCGGGTTCGATACATTACACCCGTGGCCTCCGGTTCATGGCTGCGGGGCCGCGTCTGCATCGGTGAAGCCGAGGATGTGCTTCCGGACGGCTTGCGAGTCAATTACCATCTGGTCATCGAAATTTCGGGCGGTCAGCGCCCCGCCTGCGTCGCCGACCTGATCGCCCTGCACTATCGCTGACGGCAGGCTTCAATCGATGATGTGATATCCGCCGTCGATATACATGACGTCGCCCGTGATCAGCTTGGCGCCGTCAAGCGCCAGGAACGCGGTCGCATTCCCGACATCGTCGATGCTCACAAGACTGCGTGTCGGCGCCTTCGATTGCGCCTTGTCCATCAGTTCATCGAATTCGGGAATACCCGATGCCGCGCGTGTTGCCAACGGCCCAGGGGAAATGGCGTGGACGCGGATTCCCTTCGGTCCAAGATCCGCGGCAACATAGCGCACGGCAGCTTCCAACGCGGCCTTTGCAACGCCCATGATGTTGTAGTTCTGAACCACCATCTGACTGCCGTAATAGGTCATGGTGAACATGGTGCCACCCCGCTTCATCAGCGGCTCGGCCAAATGCGCCATCCGCAAGAACGACCAGCAGGAGATTTCCATCGTCTTCAGGAAGCCGTCACGCTCCACGTCGACCACACGGCCATGCAGCGCCTCCTTTGGAGAGAAGGCGATCGAGTGGAGCAGAAAGTCGAGCTGTCCCCATTCTTTACGGATTTCCTCGAACACGCGCTCCATCTGTCCTTCAACATTGACGTCGAGCGGCATGAAAATGGAGGCTTCCAACGCCTGAGCCAGCGGCTCGACGTGCTTCTTCGCGCGATCGTTCAGATAGGTGACGGCAAGATCGGCCCCCAGGGCGCGAAACGCCTTCGCGCAGCCCCAGGCGATGGATTGATCATTGGCAATGCCTACGATCAGGCCTTTCCTTCCCTTCAACGCGACCTTGGTCTCCGGAAACACGGGGATGTTCATGATACCCTCTCATGTCTCTGGTTCGGCGCTCGTTTATCGAGGAGCAATGACAACGTATGCTGCGCAATCATCAGCTCTTCATCGGTCGGCACGACACAGACCGGAATGCGGCTGTCGGGCCGCGATATCCGCAGTGCGTGCCTGGCGTTGTCTACGGGGTCGAGCAGGATGCCGAGCCAGGCGAGCCTCTCCCCGATGCGCAACCGGACGTGGGCCGAATTCTCGCCGATGCCCGCGGTGAAGACGAAGCCGTCAATGCCTTGCAGGGCCGCCGCCAGCATGCCGGCGTTGAGAGCGACCCGGTAGACAAAATATTCGACCGCGAGTATGGCGCCGGGGTCATCGCTCGTCTCCAGCTCCCGCATATCGCTGCTGACGCCGGACAGTCCCTTCAATCCGCAATTGCGGTAGAGGAAGTCCTGCACGCTCGAGGCTGACATGCCTTTTTCGGAGATGAGATAGAGCACGACCCCGGGGTCGAGTTGGCCGGGCCGCGTTCCCATCGCCAGCCCGTCGAGCGCGGTAAACCCCATCGTGCTCTCGACACTGCGTCCCTCCTTGAGGGCGCACATGGAAGCCCCGCTTCCGAGATGGGCGACGATCACCCGGCCGCCGGCGATCTCGGGCGCGACCCGGTGCAAGGCTTGTGCGATGTACTCATACGACAAGCCGTGAAATCCGTAACGCCTGATTCCCTCGGCATGGAGCTGGCGCGGGATGGCGTAGTGGTCCGCCAAAGCGCCATGGCCGCGGTGAAAGGCGGTATCAAAGCAGGCGACCTGCGGCAACCTCGGGAAGTTGTTGAGAAGCGAGCGGATCGGCGCCAGATTGTGTGGCTGGTGCAGCGGCGCCAGCGGAACGAATGCTTCGAGGCGCGTCAATATGGCGTGGTCGATCAGCACCGGCCGGTCATAATTCGGACCTCCATGAACCACCCTGTGCCCGACCGCCAGCGGACTGATACGAAGCTCGTCGCGCAACCAGCCACTCACGACCACAAGCGCCGCCGGAACATCCTGCACGCTCTCAATCGGATAGGCGCGATCGGCAACCGTATTGCCTCCCGCATCATTCGCGCGCAACCGGGGCCTGGTGCCGATGCCGTCCATCTGGCCCTTGATCTGTCGGTGCAGCCTGTAGCTGCGATCGATTGCGAAAATCTGGAACTTCACGCTCGAAGAGCCGGCGTTGACGACGAGAATCGTATCCATGACGATCACGCAGCGGCTATGGGCGCAAGACGGCGCCGCGCATTGGCATAGAGCGTCGCGACGGCGCAAGACGCCATTCGCGCCCGCGGTGAATCGGCCCGCGATGTCAGCACGACAGGAACGCGGGCGCCGAGGACGATCCCTGCTCCGTCGGCCTTTGCGAAATACGCGAGGTTCTTGGCCAGCATGTTGCCAGCTTCCAGGTCCGGGACGACCAGTATCTGCGCCCGGCCCGCGACCTCGGATGCGATGCCCTTGATCCTGGCCGCCTCTCGGTCGATCGCGTTGTCGAACGCAAGCGGCCCGTCGAGCACACCGCCAGTGATCTGGCCGCGGTCGGCCATCTTGCAGAGCGCCGCGGCTTCGATGGTCGACGGAATCTTGGATGTGACGGTCTCGACCGCCGAGAGAATGGCGACTTTAGGCGACGTGCCGAAGCCGGCCTGCGTGTACAGATCGATCGCATTCTGCACGATGTCGCGTTTAGCGTCGAGATCGGGGAAGATGTTGATCGCAGCGTCGGTGACGAACAGGGTGTCGGCGTAAGCTGGAACGTCCATGACGAAAACATGACTAATACGCCGCTCGGTGCGGAGACCACCGGTCTTCGCGGCGACACTCCGCATCAGTTCGTCCGTATGCAGGCTGCCTTTCATCAGCATCTCACCCTTAGCTGCGTGGATAAGCTCGACGGCCTTTGCAGCCGCGGCCTCGCTGTGGGGGACATCGACGAGTTCGAACTTGCTGATATCCAGATTGTACCTGGAAGCAGCGCCGGTAATCTTTGCAGCCGGTCCTACCAATATCGGACTGATAATGCCGGCCTCCGCGCTTTCGACCGCGCCCCGTAGCGAGCTCTCGTCGCAGGGATGCACGACGATGGTCGCGACCGCCGGCACGGCCTTCGCGGCGGCAATCAGGCGCTCATATTTTGCGTGCGGACGCGGCTCGCCCGGCTCAACCGGCATGACACTCATCGCGGAACTCCAAATTTATTCGAGATACGCTACGACGCTCTGGCCTGGGGACGGCTTTCCGGCATTTCTCCTGCATCTATTCCGAACAACCCTCCTATCGCGTTCAAGCGCTTCGCTGTCTCACCGGAGATTTTGGCACTCGCCGACAGCACTTCGCGAATGACGGCAAAGCCCGCACGTCTCTTCTCCTCACTTTCCGGCAAGAGCTTTGGAATGGCCGCCAGCGCGGCGTCCTGATCGAGCAGCAGCATGAAGAATTGCTCCCGCACCATCGCCTTGAATTCGGTAAGCGTCATGCGCGGCCCGCCGTCGCTGCCCCTTGCCCGTCGCAACGCTTCGAGGCTGCGCTCATCGACCATCCCGCGGGCCATGCCGACGTAGAGCAGACCGCGAATGACCGCTTCCCTGAGGCCACCCTGGCTGATCCGAGACTTGAGTTCGGCGATACGTGCTTGCAGCAACTCACGGTGCTGTGGCGACATCTCCTGCTTTCGCGATGGCGTGGAATTGGGATCGATGCCGACCGCGGCCTGAAGCGCAGGCGAGCCGTAGACCGCCAGAAAGATCGCTTCACTCAGCGCTTCCTGGGAGTCGCGCCAGGCGTCCAGCGCGCCGACGATTTGCTTTGAGACCTTCTCCTGAGCGCCGAGAAACGGATTGTCGACGGCCGCGGGCTTGCGCTCGTCGCGCGCCTTCCCGGCCGTCTTCTCCACCGCCGCCATGAACGGATTCGCGCTGCTGAACATTTCATATTGCAGGCGGAGCGGATGCAAATTGCGGATCCATTCGGCCATTTGTGGCGTCACCATGGTCCTGAGCCATGGCTGGACGAAATTGCGATACGTCGAGAGATTGATCTCCGACACGCGCGCAGCCGTGGCGAAGCGGCGCTCGTCTTCCGGCGTGTTTCCCCCCATGGCCCGGATATCGTCCAGCGTCCGCTGTTCGCATCGCATGATCCACTGACCAGTGGCGAGATCGGGATTGGCCGTGTCGATCGCCTTCGCCTCGAAGGTTGCTTCGTACAGGCCTGGCGGCAACACATCGATCAGATCGATGTTGCTGGAGAATTCGCTATGCTCCTTCTTGGCGACGCCGCTCGACACGAAGATGCCGAGATGGCCGACCGTTTCATGGACCGTGTAGACGATCGTCTGCCCATAGCAGCGGATCTCGTCGACATCGGCGTAGAGATCGAGGATCCAGTGCAGCGCCTGCTGCGGTGGCGTGATGTCGTCGCCTTTTGAGCAAAACACGACGATCGGCGACCTGATATTGCGGAGATCGACCGCCGTCCCGTCCGACATCTTTATGCGGCCGGCAGCAAGATTGTTGCCGATGAACAGTTCATCGACGATGAACTGAATCTCTTCGGCATTGAGATTGACGTGTCCGCCCCACCAACGCTCGAAATCGAGATAGCGCTCGGCTTCGGTATCAACCTTGGAAAATACGTTGTACTGCTTGTTCCAAAGCGTATTGGAGGGATTCTGGCTCTCGAAATTCTGCACCAGCCAGGCGCCGTCGAACTTGCCGCCACCGATGTCGCCTGCGAGCGCCGTCAGCCAGCTTCCTCCGAGCAGGCCGCCCGAATAGCGCATCGGGTATTTACCATGGACGCCGGCCCAATATGCCAGCGGTGCTCCGGCAATGATCACCGGCCCGAACAGCTCAGGCCTGAGCGAGGCCAGGATCATCACGGCCCAGCCCGCCTGGCAATTGCCGATCACGCAGGGTTTGCCGTCGGCATCGGGATGGAGGGCGATCACCTTCTCCAGGAAGAGGGCTTCGGTCCTTGCAATCCTTTCGATGGTTTGCCCCGGCATCGGCTCCGGCAGGAAGCCGATGAAGTAGCAGGGGTGACCGGCCTTCATCGCGACCCCGATCTCGCTGTCGGCCTTGAATCCTCCGATCCCAGGTCCATGACCCGCGCGCGGATCGACGATCACAAAGGGCCGCCGATTGGCGTCGATTTCTATGTCCTTCGGCGGAATGATGCGCACCAGAGCATAGTTGACGGGCTGCTCCAGCTTCCTGCCGTCCATGACAAGTTCGGCCGCGAAGTTGAGAACATGCGGGGCTGTCTCGGCAAGATGCTCGCGATATTGATCGCCGCGTTGGCGCAGGATGTCGAGGAACAGCACGTTGCGCTGTCCCGCGTCGACCGTGTATTCCATGGCGGAGGCAACCAGCCCGGATAACGCATCGCCCGACGCTCTCAGCTTGTCCATCGACATGGCATAGATCCTTGTTCCGAGCTGACACATGGAAGTCAGTGCAACGCTGAGGAACGTTGATTTAGGTCAAGGGAACAAACTCGCCGGACAAACCCTAGCTCTCTGATGCGGCATCGCTGCCCGCGCCTGCTGGAGCAACCTCGTCCTCGCGGATCCAGGCCATCATCAGCTCCCAGGCTACTGCGAGGATGATCGGGCCCACGAACAGCCCGACGATCCCATGTGCCAGGGTACCGCCGATCAATCCGATGAAGATGACGGGCATCGGCGTGGCGAGGCCACGCCCCATCAATAGCGGCTTCAACACATTATCGGAAATACCGACCAATACGAGAAAGATCGTCACCGGCAAAGCAATCGCGAAATCCTTGACGCTCCAGATCCAGATGATCACCGGCAACAGCACGATGAGCGAACCGATCTGCAGAATGCCGAAGATCAGGACGGCAAACGACAGCACGCTGGCGTGGGGCACACCGGCAAGTTTCAGTCCGAGACCGATCAAGAGGGCCTGAAAGATGGCAATCCCGATAACGCCTTGGGATATCGAGCGGATGGTCGCTCCGGCCAATGCAAGGAAGTCCTCGCTTCGTTGCGCGACCACATGGGATAGGAATCCTTTGGTCGCCGCCACGAGCCGGCGACCGGACGGAAAAAGGAAGCCGGCCAGAACCACGGACAAGAGGAATTTGAGCATGCCGATGCCCAATCCTCCCGCAAAGGCAAGCAGGTAGCCGGCCACTGGCTTGAGATATGGCGCGAGTTGATGGAACGCTGCCTCAAGGTTGGTCGACGCCTTGCTCCAGAATTCATGAAGGGGCTGACCAACAATCGGCCAATCACCGAGGCCCGCGGGCGGCGACGGAACGACCAGGCTGCCGTTGCCGAGTTGCTCGGATATTTCTATCAGGCTGTCGATCAGGCCTGCCCCGAGCCAAGCGACCGGACCAATGATAATCGCGAGGCACAAGGCCGTGACGACGGTGGCCGCCAGCCTTGGTCGGCCGCCGAGATGACTTGAGAGCCAATCGAAAGCTGGATAGAGCGCGACGGCGAGCACCGTGCTCCAGGCAAGTATCGGCACGAAAGGCCGGACCAGAATGAATGACCAATAGGCGAGGAATGCAAGCAATCCGAGCCGGACGACAAGATGGATGACATCCTCGCCCGACCGAATCTGCCGGAATGCTCTTAAGGGCGCAGTCACTGACGTCCCCTGACTCCAAAAGCACCCAGCGACCGATCGGCGTTGCCGAAGAACTCTCTCGCTGACGTGCGAATTCAAGGATCCCGGTATGGACTCTTCTTGTGACCGGGCTTGATCCAAATCAATCAATGCTGCTGACCGTGTCCCTCTTTTCCTACAAAGGCTTGACGAAGACTCGATGGAAAAGTGCCGCACATGTCTGGAACTGCAGCCTATTCGGTCAAGGAGCGGCTACGTGACGGGCGCGAGGTTGAAATCCGTGCGCTCCGCCCGGAGGATCAGGCGGATATGCTGGCAGCGATCGGCCGTACCGGCACGCAATCACTGCAGCGGCGCTTTTTCGTTGCCAAACGCGGTATATCGGATCGCGAAATCGCGTTCTTCATGAACATCGATTTCGTCAACCATGTCGCTTTGGTCGCCATCGTTGCGGAAAACGGGCGGCGTACAATTGCCGGGGGCGGACGCTACATCGTCGTGCAGCCCGGACGGGCCGAGGTGGCATTTCTCATCGTCGATGGCTATCAGGGGCTAGGCATCGGCTCGGCCCTGGCCCGTCATCTGGCCGACCTTGCCCGCCAAGCAGGGCTTGAGGAACTGGTGGCGGACGTGCTGCCCGAAAACACTGCGATGCTGAAGCTGTTCAAGAGATTGAGCTTCAGACCAGGACCAAAGCGGGAGCCGCAAGTCATTCACCTTGTGCTGCCGCTCGCTTGAGCAGGCCGGGCCCGACGTCATCTCGCAACCTATCGAACGCCGAACAAAGAGCGCCGGTAACCGCTGGCGCTAGCCTCGCTCGCTGTCATTAAGCCCGACGGCGCACCAGCAAGCACGCAGCCGGGTCGACGCCCGGTTGCGGGTTCGCTGGAGCCTTTGATCCAGATCAAACCAACCTCGCGCACGGTCGATTGAAATAACCAGCCTTTGCTGCGCTTGAACGATAAAAGTGGAGGACATCATGCGTATTCCAAATACGATGCTTGCGACCATTTTCCTAGGCTTATTGACTAGCGGCACCCTCACTTCGGCCCAGGCCGCTCCCTTGCCGACTAACATAGCCACCATGAAATTGATGTCGAGCAGCGACGCGGTGCAGGTTCGTTGGGGTGGCTGGCGCGGGGGTGGCTGGCGCGGCGGTTGGGGCTATCGGGGTTGGGGATACCGCGGCTGGGGTCTGGGTGCAGCGGCTGCCGGCGCAATCGTTGGAGGCGCCATCGCGAGCGGCGCCTATTATGGCGGAGACCCGTATTACGGCGGCGCTTATGGTGCTTATGCTTATGATCCCTGTTCACCCGATTACGGCTACGGCGGATATTATCCGGCTTACTCTGCCTATCCGTACCGACGCTACTATTCTGGCTGGTGACGCCAGGGGTTGGTTAATTGCCGGCCTCACGTGGATCGCGGCGGCTTGCACATTCTTGCGAACCGGCGCGGTCCGTGGCGGCGCTCACTCGGAGACGCATGAGGTTTCATGTCCGAAGCAGAGCTATGCTTGAGCTAAATCAAACGATAATTTGTCGGCCCAGACTTGTTACTTCTCGCCCAGATACGCCACGCCAAACGCGGCCCGATAGATGGCCCAGTAGACAGCGCCGACCAAGCCAGCACCGCCCACGATATTGCCGAGTGTGACCGGCACGAGATTGTGTAGAATTCCAGAGATCGTAATAAGCGAGGCGTCGAAATTCGCCGGAACGTTGCCCGTCCTGGTGAGCAGCCAAGCCAAGGGTAGAAAATACATGTTGGCAACGCAGTGCTCGAAGCCGGCCGCTATGAAGGCGGAGACCGGCAATATCAGAGCGACAATCTTGTCGGTGACCGACCGGCCCGCGTACGCAAGCCAAACCGCCAAGCAGACGAGCAGGTTACACAGAATGCCCTTGAAGAATAACGTCGCAACGTCGGGCTGGATCTTTCCCACCGCCGTATTCAATATCGACAACCCAATGCGGCCACCGTTCATGTCGAGGTGATGTGAGAAAAAGACCAGCAGGACGAGCCCAAGGGCGCCGACTAAGTTTCCGAAATACACGATGACCCAATTACGCAGCATTTCCCTCGTGGAAACCTTGCCGCTCGCCCAGGCCATTACGATCAGGTTGTTACCTGTAAACAGCTCGGCACCTCCCACCAAGACAAGCGCTAGTCCGAGGGAGAACGCCAGTCCGCCGACCACACGTACGGTGGCGAAGCTGAGCTCTGCGTCGCTGGCGATAATGGTATAATAAAGCGCACCGAGGCCGACGCTGCCGCCTGCCACGATTGCCAGCATGAATGAGGCTTGAAATGGCAAATTCGTCTTCTTGACCCCGACTTTTTCGATGGCCTCTTTAATCTCGGCCGGGCTGTAAGCGTTTAAATTGAAGATAGGTGGTTGCGGCACGGGTGCTCGGTCAGCCATCCTGCATCTCCTCTGCGCGGGTTCTTATTGTCCTGATAGGGCCATTGATCTACGGCCGCCCTTGCCTTGCGGTCGCGCATGATTCTTTATGACCTCCCTACTCGAACGAGGGGTCTCTGGCGCTCTGACGACAGCAGTCACCAAAGCGTTCGCCTCGCAATCGCGAGGACAACCGGACTTGGCCAACTGCGGCACCTAAAGCCTTTTCCGTTCCGATTGAATCGGAACGGAGGCTTATGACGCGTTTTCTTGACGCGAACCGGCATCCACTTCGCTGGAAAACGCTCTAAGACACCGCGAGGGTCGTTAAGACCGTCCAGTCTCGCCCCACCGCAAAAGAGATGTGGACTCAAACATTGTCGCTTGTTTGCCCTCGGGAGAGGCGAGCCAGTCGTTCAATTCCTGATCCGACCTCGGCTGGCGACCTTTCATTCCTTCGAAAACATCACGCAGCATTTGGGCCTGGGTTTTCTTCGCTTTTTCTTTCTCGATCTCACTCATCGATGATTACTCCTCAGAAAGCGTGAACGAAAAGAGTTTCCAACAGCCGGCCCCGGCAGACGGTAGGGAACTCGCCGCGGCCAGGGTATGAAAACGTCCGCGGAAAAAAATCCAGATCTGGGTCTAACCGGCTGTGCTCGCAACCGTCAGAAGACCGACGATTTGTGCGGCAATCACCTTCACAAGAGTCATCGACGGAAAGATCATGGCGTATCCAATGTCCGGACGATCGGTCGGCGCCATCTTGGTGGAATAAACGAGAATGGCGGGATTTCCCGTTGCGCCGGACGCCACGCCAACAAGGTCGTCGTACGGGATCTTCAGAAGATAATGACCGACCAGCAGGACGATGAACACGGTCGTCAATAGAACCGCGACCCCAATGAAAAGCATGGTCAGTCCGGATTCCGCGACGGTGCGGACGAAGGGCTGTCCGGCGTTGACTCCGACAGTGGCGAGGAACATTGCAAGACCGAAATTTCGTAGAACGATATTGGCCGGCAACGGCATGGTCCAGAGCATGGGGCCGGTGCGGCGCAGCCTGCCGAGGATAAGCGCCACGATCAGCGGTCCGCCGCCGATTCCGAGAGTGACGATGCCCACACCTGGAATGGGAATTGGAATAAGCCCGAGAAGCACGCCAAGGACCATTCCGATCCCAAGCGATACGTAACTGAATTCGGCGGCCGCCTTGACCGTATCGCCGAAATGGCGGCGGATTTCGTCTTTTCGGTCGGGAGGCGTCAGCACCCCGACTCGGTCGCCGAATTCCAGCATCAGGTCGGGCGCCGGCACCAGATCGGCGTCGTAGCGACGAACGTGCAGCAGGTGCGTGGGATAGCCGGCCGGCATGGGAAGGCGCGCAAGGGGAACGCCTACCACATTGGCCTTCCCGACGAAGACTCGGATGTAGTCGAGGTCGGCGCGGTCGCTGGCCAACTGGCCAGGCTCCAGTTTCCCGAGTTGAGCGGCTGCCTTCGCGATCGCCTCTTCTCGCTCGGCAACGACCAGGACGCCGTCGCCGACAGACAGAATTGTGTCAGCTGTTGGGACAAAATTACGCTCGCCCTTTCGAACCATGGTAACTTGCAAGTCGCCAAGCGCTTCCGTTGTCAGGTCACTAAGGCGTCGGCCGGCAAAGCGTTCGCCGATCGAAATCTCACCCATGTGGAAACGCTGTGCCTTTGCCGGGAATTTCGGCTTCACGATACGCGTCATGAAGTAGATGCAGAGGATCGGACCGATGACGCCGAAGGGGTAGGCGACGGAGTAGCCGATCGACGGATCCTTGTTCTTGACGACGTCAAGCGCAGCCTGGAGGGAGGCTGTGCTCGTCATCGATCCGGCGTAGATGCCCAGAGTATGGCCGATCTTGATCCCGAAGATGTGCCCCAGGCCGAGTGCAACGAACAATCCCGTTATACATGCGACCAATGCCAGCAGGTTGTATTTCTGCCCGACGCCTACCATCCCCTCGAAAAACTGACGGCCATAGAGGATGCCGATCCCGTAAAGGAACATGACCAGTCCCGTCAGGCCGATCGGCCCAGTTATCTGGGCTTTTGGTGCAAACGCGCCGATAGCGAGGCCGACAAAGAGAACGGCACCGACTCCGAGAGAGAATCCGCCGATGTTAATCTGACCAACCAGGTAGCCCAATCCAATCGCGAGGAACGCCGTCAAGATGGGTTGGCTTCCGATGATCTCGCGAGCAAGGTCCAACATGTCTGTTCTCCCTGGATCGACCGCTCCTCAGTCAGCGTGTTTGACAGCCCGCAGCTCGGAACTGTCCAATGACTCTATTCACCAAATCCGGGCTCGGTGACGGAGTGTTGAGGTGCTTGTATTCGAGGTCCATTGCCTTCCACTTGAACGAGCCCATCTGATGAAACGGTTGTACCTCGACCCACTCAACGTTTTTCATGGGCGCGACGAACCGAGCAATGCCGTCGACATTCGCGGGATCGTCGGTTTCGCCAGGAACGAGGGTGAACCGGACCCAGACCGGCTTCGATAGCGAAGCAACGCGTTCCGCGAAGCGCAGTGTCGGCGTTAGGTCCCGACCGGTCACTCGACGATAGGTGTCAGGATCCGAGCTCTTGATATCGAGCAGAACGAGGTCGATCGCGGACAGGTACGAATCATCCGCACGATCACCCAAAAATCCCGAAGTCTCGATAGCGGTATGCAGGCCCATTTCCTTGGCGCCGGCGAATATTCTCCGGGTGAAGGCAAGCTGCACCATCGGTTCGCCGCCCGATATCGTCAGGCCTCCACCAAGGCTCAGAAGTGCAGGCGCGAAGTCGCCCAGGCGACGGAGCACCTGTTCGACCGATACGTAGGTGCCGTCCTTGAGGTGCCAGGTGTCCGGATTGTGGCAGTACGTACAGCGCAGAAGGCATCCCGAGAGGAAAAGCACAACGCGCAAACCGGGGCCGTCGTAGCGCGACGAGGTTTCATAGGAATGGCAATACCCGAACAAACCCTCCTCGTCCTTGATTTTGTCTTCATCAGGGGCGTCGGGCGAAATTCCCATCCGGAGGTCATAACGACTTCCGGGTTCAAGCGGCTGCACCG
This sequence comes from uncultured Alphaproteobacteria bacterium, assembly GCA_963814615.1. Classification (GTDB taxonomy): domain Bacteria; phylum Pseudomonadota; class Alphaproteobacteria; order Rhizobiales; family Xanthobacteraceae; genus Bradyrhizobium. The sequence goes on from CAWFDN010000003.1 coordinate 1,109,261, forward strand.
TCGACATGACAGGCCCTCTAGAGTTGGCCGTGGAAAGTGCGACTGATCACATCCCTTTGTTGCTCCGGCGTCAGGCGAACGAAGTTCACGGCATAGCCCGACACTCGGATCGTGAGCTGCGGGTACTTGTCCGGATTCTTCACCGCGTCCTCAAGCGTTTCCCTATCGATGACATTCAGGTTCATGTGGAAGCCGCCCCGATCGAAGTAGACGTCGAACGCCTTAACCGATTCATCGAGAAGCTGGCCTTCGGACAAGTGAGCCTTCTGCGGAACGATGGAGACGGTGTAGCTAATGCCGTCCTGCGCATCCTTATAGGGAAGTTTTGCGACAGATAGGCAGGACGCGAGCCAGCCATGGCTGTCTCGGCCATGCATCGGATTCGCTCCCGGCCCGAACGGCTCTCCCTTCCTGCGTCCGTCCGGAGTATTTCCCGTAGCCTTGCCGTACACGACGTTGGAGGTGATGGTGAGCACGCTTTGCGTGTGTGTCGCGTTTCGATAGGTGGGGTGCTTGCGTATCTTTTCCATGAAGCTGGTGACGATGTCCGACGCTATCTGATCGACGCGATCATCGTTGTTGCCAAATTGCGGTGTCGCGGTGTTACCTTCATTTTGATAGTCGACCACCAGCCCGGTCTCATCGCGGGCGGCGCGGATCTTTCCGTACTTGATTGCGCTCAGACTATCGGCAACCACCGAAAGTCCGGCTATTCCGAAAGCCATCGTGCGCAGAATGTCGCGATCGTGAAGCGCCATCTCCAGGCGTTCGTAGAAATATTTGTCATGCATGTAATGTATGCAATTCATCGCATGCACGTAAGTACGGGCCAGCCACTCCATCGTGGTATCGAACTTGGCCATCACATCGTCGAAATCGAGGAAATCACCCGTGACAGGCAGTGTCTGAGGTGCAACCTGTTCACCCGATATCTCGTCTCGACCACCGTTGATCGCGTAGAGCAGCGCCTTTGCGAGGTTGACGCGCGCGCCGAAGAATTGCATCTGCTTACCCAGGCGCATTGCCGAAACGCAGCAGGCGATGCCGTAGTCGTCACCCCAGAAGGGCCGCATCAGATCGTCGTTTTCGTATTGCAGCGAAGAAGTGTCGCGACTGACCTTGGTGCAGTAGCGCTTGAAGGGTGCGGGCATATGGTTCGACCAAAGAACAGTGATGTTCGGTTCGGGAGCCGGACCTAGATTGCAAAGGGTGTGCAACATCCGATAGCTGCTTTTGGTCACCAGAGTGCGTCCATCCAGATCCATTCCGCCGACGCATTCGGTCGCCCAATAGGGATCGCCGCTGAACAGCGCATCATATTCAGGGGTGCGAAGGAAACGAACGATGCGGAGTTTCTGCACAAGTTGGTCCCAAAGCTCTTGCGCCCGCGCTTCGTCCAGAACGCCGTCCTTCAGGTCGCGTTCGATATAGATGTCGAGGAAACTCGAAATACGGCCGATGGACATTGCGGCGCCGTTAGCTTCCTTGATCGCGCCCAGATACGCAAAATAGGTCCACTGGAATGCTTCCTGTGCGCTCGTGGCGGGCTTCGATATGTCATAACCGTAGAGCTTCGCCATCGACGCCAGATCCTCGAGCGCGCGCATCTGCTCGGATAATTCCTCGCGCATCCGAATGATTTCATCGGTCGGCCACATGTCGTCGATCTGTGCCCGTTCTGCGCGCTTGGCTTCAAGGAGCCGATCGATCCCATAGAGGGCCACCCGCCGATAGTCGCCGATGATACGACCACGCCCGTAAGCGTCCGGTAGACCGGTGATGATCCCCGACCTTCGGCAATTCATGATCTCCGGCGTGTAGGCGTCAAACACACCGTCATTGTGCGATTTCCGGTATTTCGTGAAGGCTTCGTGCACACGCGGATCGGGATCGAAGCCCGCCGCCTTCAGCCCTGCCTCTACCATGCGCAGACCGCCGAACGGGAAGATCGCCCTCTTGAAAGGCCGGTCGGTCTGAAGACCGACGATGACTTCGTTTTCGCGATCGATATACCCGGCTTTGTGGGCCAGCAACGTCGAGGGAGTTTGCGCGTCGACCGCAAGCACCCCGTTTTTCCTTTCATCCGCGAAATACGGCTGCAGTTTCGACCAAACGGCTTTTGTGCGCTGCGATGGCTCCGCGAGAAAGTCCTCATTCCCGGTGTAAGGTGTGACGTTCCGAACGATGAAATCGCGAACGTTGATCGAGGTAAGCCAATCCCCAGGCCGAAAACCCTTCCAGCAATCTCCGGCATCGGCTTCCTTTCTTAGAGCTGCGCTTGTCTTCATGGTGCGTCTCCCACCTGCATACAGTTGGTTGCTCTTAGCACCCCCGGCCGATCCGGACCGCCGCAGTTGGCGCGCGAGCCAAACCAATCATTCCAGGGCCAACAGTTCGGCCTTTGATTTAAGTCAACGGAATGAGGCAGGTCAGTTGTCCCGCCCGCCTTTGCTCGGAGTCGGTCACCGCCTCGGCGCATTTCGCTTCGGATGTCGATCGGCAAAGCAGGCTAGACCTGGCTCGGTGCAAGGAGAGGCTGTGCCGGTTGACCTAGATCAACGTTGCTTCGTGGATGCGCGTTGTGATCAGGAGAAGACGTGGTAACGCTGGTAGAAGAGCGTCATCCATGAAAATTATACGCGTGACGCACGCTCTCCCAGCAAATATGACCGTTTGATTGCCGCCGCCAAAGCCGCACCCGGTGACGACCATCATCGTGCATCCCTGCGACAAAACTTCACTGTGCGGCGCAGTCGACAGCGCGCAGGCCGGCATCATCCGGACCGTCTGGTCGGACTCGAAACGAAGATTAGGAATACGGCGAGCCAGCACGGTCTCGATATTTCCGAACTCGAGATCATCAATACCCTCACGGCGAGGCCGCAACCGCCAAAGGCGATGCGGCAATCAATATTTTCCCTGATCTCGATGACAAACGGGACATCACCCAGAATGCCATCGCGCAACGAAGGCAATTGGGCGCCGGCAATTTTTCAACTCTAACACCCGCCTGTTTCGTCCGCGCAACGCTCATCGAACCAAGTGTCCGGAATCATTGATCTGGCTCAATACACGGTGACCGCTGCTCCAATGGACTGGCGACAGCGCGGAGAGGTGGACGATGAGACCGTTGATTGAAGATATTCGACGTAATCCGCTGCTTTGGCTGCTGGTTCTCGTTCCAGTCGTCCTCCTCGCCCATGCTGTAAGTCCCGAATCCCACACGCTTCTATTCGGGCTCTCTGTTCTGGCCATTGTGCCCTTGGCAGCGCTGCTCAGCCGTGCCACCGAGTTTGTTGCCTCCGAGACCGGTGCTATGATCGGAGGCCTGCTTAACGCGACCTTGGGTAATTTGACCGAGCTGGTAATCGCGCTCACCGCATTGCGCGCGGGTCAATACGTGCTCGTGAAGGCCTCAATTGTCGGAGCGATCGTTACAAATACCCTTTTCATGTTGGGCGCGTCTTTCTTGATCGGCGGCCTCAAGTATCACGTACAGGAATATAATCGTAATACCGCACGTCTTCAGGCCAGCCTCCTCTTCCTGGCAACAATCGCGATACTGATACCTTCATTGCTCGCCAAAGCCGACGATGCCACAACACATGTCGCGTTCATGGGCTCCCTGAGCGTCGCCCTGTCCGTGCTGCTTATCCTAGCCTATGGCCTGGGCCTGCTGTTCTCGCTCAAGACCCACCGCGAACTCTTTGGCACCAAAGAACAACAAGGCGAGTACCATGAATCGGAATGGCCGCTGGTTCTCGCCTTGGCAACGCTTGCAGTGGTCACTCTGCTCGTTGCGCTCGTCAGCGAGGTGTTCGTTGAATCGGTTCAACAAGCGGCAGCCACGCTCGGGATGACACCGGCCTTTGTCGGAGTTGTAGTCGTGGCTCTTGTAGGGGGAGCCGCCGAGATGGTTTCGGCGTTCTCTGCCGCAGCCAAGAACAAGCTGGACTTGAGTGTCGGCATTGCATTGGGAAGCGCGGCTCAGATCGCGCTGTTCGTTGCGCCCGTTCTCGTACTCGTCAGCTACCTAATCGGCCCGACGCCCATGGATCTTCAATTCTGGGGAGGCGCGGTGACGATGATGCTAATCGCAGCGATGACCGCCTCCCTCGTCACGAACGCCGGACGCTCGGCGTGGTTTGGCGGGGCGCTCATCCTTGCCGTGTACATCATTTTCGCCATGACCCTCTATCTATTGCCGCCGAGAGCGTAAACGATCCTGCCATCTTGCGGCCTTGCAGAGAGCATTGAAGCCGATCAATCTCGTCGGCAACGCCCACGAGGGTTCAATCGCGCTTACGTTGGTGCCGCTCAAGGCGCAGTCTCTGCGCTCTGATGCGCTTCATCTCTTCATCAAGTGCGTCAATTTTCTCATCGAGCCGCGCGTTCTTCGATTTCGGCGGATCGGTGCCGCGCAGCTTTTCGAGCACTTTCTCAACGGAGAGTTTGGTTTCGGCCATGGTAACCCCAGTTCGCTGTTCTAATTGGAAGGGCGGCTCAAGAAGACTCCCATGCCAGTGGGGTATGGGCGAAGAGCCGAGGTTTGACCTCATGGAAGACGCGCGCTCCTGTACCAGGAGAGCCCTTCCAGCATAGTGTCCGACATGAGATCAAACCGTTCCGTCGCGCACCATCGTCTGAATGGGCACCAATAGGTCAGAAGCGCTGCCTCTTCAGCCCTACCTCTTCCATGACCTCCGGTGGCGCGAACTGCACTATCCGACTTCAAATTCAGTCACAAACGCAGCCTGTGACTGCCGTCGACCGACTGGCAGCAAAGAGGCGGCCAATCTGAGAATGGACGGCGGTAAGAACTGGCCGAACCGCCGCCCGCACGCGCTGGGCGCGCGTCAATACGGATACTGGTTTGGGCAGACCCAACGGCCGTAGGCGTCGTGGTAACAGCTGTTGTTGTAGTTACCACCGTAGCCGCCGTAATAGCCGTAGGCTCCCGCCGCAGCGGCTCCGACCGCTGCCGCACCGTACGCGCCTCTCCGCACGCCACGATAAACCCCGGTGGCACCCGCCGCGCGCGCTATCGGACGGCCTGCGATGGGGTGGGACACATGAGCCCCGCCCCGGAAATTGCCGGCGCGAACCCCGCCGCCATGAAACCCCCCAGCTCGAACTCCGCCGCCATGAAAACCCCCAGCCCGACCTCCGCCGCCTCCGCCACGGCGAGCGAACGCATCATCGGGAACAAGGCTTGCTGCCACAAGAACGATTGCTGCGAGACCAGCGAGAGCATACCGAAACATAGTGCTTCCCTCCCTATTGATTTGAGGTAGTTCGATTGGTGCGTTTCGCCTCGCGTGTCGCCTTGATACGGGCTTAGCAAAACAGCTCCCTCGGACAGCCTGCTGCGCTCTCGTTGCGGAGGCTTGATATAAATCAATGGCGTCAGCGCTAAATAAGGTCGGCTCATATGAGTGCGCGGCATGTGCCCCCAGTGCCGGTCAACCCGCCACTCGGTCAAACCCCGTTCGGCCGTCTCGGCCAGCCCACCGAGCTCGGCTCGATCTACGTCCAGCTCGCCGCCAGTGAAGCGAGCTTTGCGACCGGCCAGGTCTACGGCTCCGCCGGCGGGATCGGATCAGCCGTAAATCGCTGCACCGGCAGCGCGCACATACAGCTTGGGCAAGGACGTCGTCGCAAGCGAGAACCCCATGCTGACCGCACCGCGCGTCGTCGCCGCGGGAGACTGAGACATTCTTAACGAGTTGTCTCTAAAGGTCGAGTGACACCCAACTCGGTCATTTCGTCCCGGTTTTCAATGCCCGCCATCGATCCCGACGACGACGCCAAAATGTTCGACCTCGCGCCGGCCTCGCTCTGGATCGAGGACTATAGCGCGGTTCGGGCGTTGTTCGAACAGTGGCGCGCGGAAGGCGTCGGCGACATCGAGGCGTTCCTCGCCATCAACCCCGATCGCGCCCGGCAATGCTCGGAGCGCATCCGCATCCTCAAGGTCAACCGCAAGACTTTGTCGTTGTTCGGCGCCCGCGATCTCGCTCATTTGATGGCCAATCTCGACCGGGTGTTGCGCGACGACACCTTCAAGAGCCTTGTCGAGGAACTTGTCCAGCTCTGGAATGGACGGACCAGCTTCTCCAGCCACACGGTCAACTATACGCTGACCGGCGAGCGTCTCGACATCCAGCTCAGCGGCACGATCCTTCCCGGTCACGAAAAGAGCTGGGACCGCGTCATGATCGCGATCGAGGACGTGACCGAGCGGGAAAATGCCCGGCGCCGCCTCATCGAGAGCGAGAACTACGCGTTTGGCCTGTTTGCCCATTCACCGGTCTCGCTGTGGGTGGAGGATTTCAGCACCGTGAAACGGCTGATCGACGAGGTGCGCGCCCGCGGCATCGAGGACTTCCGCGTCTTCACCGATGTGCACGAGGAATTCGTCCCGCGCTGCATGAGCGAAATCCGCGTCCTCGACGTCAACAGCCGGACGCTTGAACTGTTCGGCGCGCCCGACAAAGAGACGTTGTTGCGCAACCTCGCCGACGTGTTCCGCGACGAGATGGAGCCGCATTTTCGCGAGCAGCTCGTCGATCTGTGGGACGGCAAGCTGTTCCAGCAGCGCGAGGTGGTGAACTATGCGCTCGACGGCACCAAGCTGCATTTGTTACTGCAATTCTCCGTGCTGCCCAACCATGAACGCGACTGGTCGCTGGTGCAGGTCGCGCTGACCGACATCACCGCTCGCAAGAAAGCGGAAGCCTACCTCGAATATCTCGGCACCCATGACGTGCTGACGCGCACTTTGAATCGCTCGTTCTATGCCGACGAGCTCAATCGGCTTGAACGCAAGGGGCCGCAGCCGGTCACCGTCATCATCGCCGACCTCAACGGGCTGAAGACCGCGAACGACGAACTCGGCCATGGCGTCGGCGACGCGCTGTTGCGCCGGGCGGGCGAAGTGTTCGGCTCGCTGGTCGAGAAGCCGGCCTCGGTCTCGCGTATCGGCGGCGACGAGTTCGCGATCCTGTTACCCGCCACCGACGCCGCCGGCGGGGAAGCCGTTCTCGCCTCGCTCGCGGAACTCATCGAACTCAACAACCAGTACTATCCCGACTTCAAGCTGAGCATCTCGACCGGGATCGCCACCAGCCGGCCCGGCGACCGGCTGGAACAAGTGGTCAAACGTGCCGACATGAAGATGCTTCACGCCAAGCGCTTATATTACTTGCAGACCAACCGGGACCGGCGCGGAACAGGCGCCGCGTAAAAGGCCTGCCGCTTGGCACGGTCAAACCGAAGAACGTCCCGCCTCAATAAGGTTAGCGCGCGGCCTCCACGCCGATCAAACAGAGGCTCGTCAACGACCTCGCCGGCGAGCTTCATCGCCCCGCAGCGTAATCTCGTTGTGGTCGGCGGCACCGGCACCGGCCATCGCCTGCCATCGGCGCGCTTCAAACATTTCATCTCTCCCGAAATTGGAAACCGAAACAACGATGCACGCTCGCGACGATGTCGTGCAAGAAACAAACATACGCAGCTAGTGACCTCCCAATACAAGCACCTTCAGCGGCATAACGATCGCCTTCAGGCGGATGATCAGCGCGTGGACGAGAGCCACCGTATCGACGATATGCAGATAGACTTTCTCAAGTGAGCCGACCTCGCCCGATGCAATCAGGTCATGGTTGTTGGAATAGGCATTCACCACGCAACTGCTCCCGGGCGGGACGCCATCGAGCCCTCCCTGGTAGAGAGGCTCGAGGAACACGGTGACGGTGCCCGGCTTGGTGATCTTGCTGAGATCGGTCAGCTGGTCGGTGGCCGTGATCTGGCCGGCGGCGATGACGTTCTGTTCCCGAGTGACCACCAGGGGAATGATGGCCATGGGCTTGGTGATGCACGTGGCCTCGGCTACCATGCCGATCTTGATTACCTGGGACTCGAGCTGGTGGAATCCGGCCACGAGCTGGTTCTGGCCCGCGCCTTCCGGAATGAGGATGCCCGCGGCCCGGGTAAACGGCGCCGGCTGAATGATATCTCCGGTTCGCAACACGAACTGGTCGACCCGCCCGTCGACACCTGCGCGGACGGTCATTTTGTCCTGCTCTACCTTGGCAGCGGCAAGCTGGGCCTCCGCGCTCGCCTTCTGTGCCGGCAGAACCGATGTAATTCTCGTTTCCACCGATTGCTTGGCAGCCGCCGCGGCGTCAACCTCCCCTTGTCGTGTCGCCACAAGCGTCCGAAGTTTTTCGATTTCACGCGCGGCAACAATGTCAGCGTTGCGCTGCTGCAATAGCGTCTTGGTCCGCAACTCGTCTTGCGCCTGTTGCAAGGACCCCTTTGCCTCCTGAAGCCTGCCTTCGCTGGTCAGAATATCGGCGTTGGCGGTCTCGGCAGACGCATCCACTTCGGCGATGCGGGCGCGAGCAGTCTCGAGAGCCGCCTCCTGTCTCGTGCTGTCCATCTTGAACAGAGGATCACCCTTTTTCACCCGATCATTGTAGCCGACGTAGACCTCCTGCACCCGACCACCGATCTCGGGATAGATCGAGACGGTCCGGAACAGGGAGGTGACGTTTTCCGACTCCGGATGGTTGTACAAGACCACCGTGATGAGGAGCACGGTCAGTATGAGGCAACATGTGATGCCGTAGCGAAGCTCGTACCACACCGAAAACAGCGTGATTTCGTGACCCAGGCGTTTGCCCTGCACAAAGCGCCGGATCAGAAAGTCCGGGAGAAGGGTCAACATGGAGCACAGCATGAGTTCAAGCATGGGCCGCCCCTTTCCGATCCTGAAGGGGTGGTTCAACTGGTACGGGCTTCGACGGGATGGGCTCGGAATGATCGGCACTGTCGGCGACTTCCCGCCCGGCAATGTTTTCTACCGAAGATGCTATGCGATTGACTGGGGTCAGGAAGTCGGGAATGTCGATGAAGGCAAGGATGAGGGCCGCTAACCATAAGACATGCAGATGCAGAAGGAGGGCCAACAGGCAAAGGACCGCGATAAGGTCCATTTGAATTTTTCTTGACTTGTGCGCCATTCTCTCCGGCAACGAATGGATCGTCAGGAAGATAACGCCGGTCAGCACAATGGCTGCTACGACGAAAACCAGCGTAATGTTGTAGAGCACATCGGTCTCACCCGGCGGCGTGATGAAGAATGGCACGTGATGTGTCGCTATCGGATTAGCTGCGGTTGAAGCTGAATTTGTCAAAGAACTTCTCCCGAATACCGGCGGCAGTTTGCCGGTCGATTTGGGCTCAGAAGGTACCCAAGTTCCCGTTCGCCCTGTTGATTCAAATCAACATGGAACCCCGTTCCCCGCCGGCTTCACGTTGGCTTTCGCCACATTGGGCGGCCCGGCAAGCCGGTTGTCGGCTCCGCGGCGTCTCGTCCTGCACCGTTGGCGATATCACCGATCATGGACGGAAACGAAACCGTCTGCTGTCGATACTCTTCCCCTAAATTTCGACTTGACCTTCGACAACTGCAAGACCGACAGGCATTGTCGGCTGAGATGGCCGCATGGCGACTTCATCGGCGTGAGCTTTAATCAAAGCTCTCACGACGAGAATTGGTGCCTGGGCATAGAGGACCGCTCTAAAGACTTTCGAGCGCGACAACCGTCTACTTCAACGGCAGACGTATCTTCCATTCACCAACACGCGGACGCAGGCCGTGCCTGCAGCCGCTGCACCTACAGCCGCTCCCCCTACTACCGCGCGCCGTGTGGTTCGTCGGGCCACGCCGGCGACGCTCCCCGGGGTTGCCGGTCGTCCTACCCTAGCTTGTGCGGTTTCAATGGACAGCGAAGGACCGCTATTTTTTGACCACTCTGCCGATCCGAAGGTTCCACACGCGAGAACGGCAGCAGCCAAAAACACTCGCTTAGCGCTGATTTGTTTCATGGGAGCCTCCTTCTTTGTAAGACAAACCACGCTTATTACGTCTTGCCCCCGTTGATCTATATCAATCAGCCGTGTCGAACGACGCGAATTACGTTCCTCACATCGGCGCGACGGCTATGCCTGGTTGAGTTCGAGGGGCTGGATTAGCTTCACGTCCACGAACCCGACAGCAGCTCAGTGTGCTACTTCGGGGGAGCTTCTACATCACTGCATCGCAGCGAAACGGCGCGATGAGCCAACATCAGAGTGGACAACATTTCGAGCAATTCTGTCCTCGTGGTCAAAAGTCCGGGGCATGTTTCGCTTGAAAACGCTCTCTAGTAGACGCGGCGCAGAGTTCGATCCGCCGCGGGACAACACACAACCATTGATTTCAGATCAAGCGAGCACTACGTTCGATATTATTCTGAGTGGCGATCTCGGCTCGGCCGGTGCTCGTGAACGATTGGACTAATAAGACCGCTGATATCGAGATATCCCTGTTGCGCCATCATTGGGTGACAGATGCCGTATACTTGGTATGTTACTTTTGAGGTGCATAAACGTGGTGCATTGCCAAAAAGGCGAAGCCCTCGCGCAACCAGAATTTTTGAGACTGAAATAGAAGCCAAGAACTTCGCACGTGCGAAATTCAATGAGGGACTGATCGTCTCCGCCGGCACTATTAACCCTCATTCGCCGAGGCAGGCAATTCCCTCGAGCGGTATCCCTTTTTGGCTCGAACACGCGCAAAAACAAAAAACTGCGGATCCGGACGACGCTCAAGAGCCGGAAAAGTAAGCCAAAAAAGGTACATTAATCATAATCGCAGTTGGATTCTGCTGATTGTTCTTGAGTGTTGCCATTATGGCACGGGGCATTTCGGACCACGCGCTTACAATTCAAAGTAGAATTCAGGTTGAATTTTGAATCAAGCACAACGCTTGCAAGAAACTTATCGGCGATCGTTTTAGATGGATCATCCAATTGGACGAACATGGAGAAAACACGATGAAGAAGTTTTTGCTGGTTACGGTTGGTCTGGTTGCATTGTTGGGTATGGCGGCTCCCGCATCAGCTGCTGATTTGCCTGTCAAGGCGCTACCGCCGCCGCCGGTGGTAACTCCGATTTACAACTGGACCGGCTTTTACATCGGCGGCAACGGCGGCTGGGCTCAGAGCCGCAATTGTGTGGATTTCATTGGGGTCCTTGGAACAGACCTTTCTGACGGTTGCCGCGAGCGGTCCGGAGGCGTCGCCGGCGGGCAGCTCGGTTACCGTTGGCAAGCCAATCAGCTTGTTTTCGGTCTGGAAGCTCAGGGCGATTGGGCGGATCTCACCAGCTCGCGCGTCAGCCTCATCAATCCATTGTTCTCGACGCAGACGAAAACCGACGGCCTGGGCCTTTTCACCGGCCAGATCGGTTATGCTTGGAACGCGTCACTCCTCTATTTGAAAGGCGGCGCGGCGGTAACGAGTAATCGTTTTGACATCCTTACCACGCTTGGAGGCAACAGTCTGGCCTCGGCAAGTGCGACCCGCTGGGGTGGGGCCGTGGGCGTCGGTTGGGAGTATGGCTTCACACAGAACTGGACTTTCGGTCTTGAATACGACCACCTGTTCATGGGCAACTCGAACAACTCTTTCTCTGTCACGAATCCCATCGTTGCCGGTGCGCTCAATAGGATCAGCCAGGACGTGGATATGGTCACCTTGCGGGTGAACTATCGCTTCGGTTCGAGCGGCGGGGTCCCGATCGCCGCGAAATACTGATCCGATCTTACTTAAGCTTCTCTCCAGTAGCTAGGCCGGCAGAAATGCCGGCCAGCGGAGACATGCGCCGCGTTCTGTTGTTGGAATCTGACCTAAGGTCGCAGGCTTCGCGAAATAACCCGCGTCGGACAAGACGGCGCTCGTCGGATGCTTACCAACTCGGATGCTTACCAACCTCGGATGCTTACCAACAAAAAGGCTTTCGCCACCGTCCTCAGACGCTCAATGAATAGCTGAACAGTCGGGCTCACCATCACCGTCTCGGTAGGTCCGCAAGTGGCTTGCAAAGTCGCCGTCGAACACGTGCGGCCGAATGTCGGGTCGGCGTCGTTCAGCCGGCCGTCTTCGCCCAGGCCGCGCGCTCGAAGTCGACCATAAAATCGCGCGTGATCGGCACCGCATCGCGTTTGGTCGACAGCAGCATTTGAAACACCATGTGAGAGCCATGCAGGAATTCGAGTTCGACGGCGGCGAGATAGAATTCCCACATCCGGCAGAACCGTTCGCCGTAGAGCGCAGCCGCCCGGGCTCTATTCTTGGCGAAGCGCTCGCGCCAGTGTTTCACCGTGTAGCGATAATGCAGCCGCAACACTTCCACGTCATCGCACCACAGACCGCAGCGCTCAACGGCAGCGAAGGTCTCGGATAGCGCCGGCACATAAGCGCCAGGAAAGATGTACTTGCGGATGAAGGGGCCGGTGGTGCCGGGCTGCGACATCCGGCCAATGCAATGGATGAAGGCATAGCCGTCAGGCGTCAGGAGCTCGCGAATCTTGAGGAAATACTCGTCGAAATGTCCGATGCCGACATGCTCCATCATGCCGACCGAAACCACCCGGTCAAACTGGCCGGTGAGTTGGCGATAGTCCAGCTCGCGAAACGTAACGTGATCGGATACGCCGGCGGCCTCGGCATGAACGCGAGCTGCCTTGATTTGCTCGGGCGAAACATTGACCGCGGTGACATGGGCGCCGGTTTCGCGCGCCAGATGAATGGCGAAGCCGCCCCAGCCGGAGCCGATCTCGGCGACAGTCATGCCGGGCTTTAATTGCAGCTTGCTGGTCGCGTGGATCAGTTTGTTGCGCTGCGCCTGTTCAAGCGTTTCATGATCGGGGTCTCGAAAATAAGCGCAGGAATATTGCATCTGATCGTCGAGAAACAGGCGGTAAAGTTCGGTCGAGATGTCATAGTGGTGGCGGGCATGAGCGGCGGCAAGCCCGATCGGATTGGCCTGATGCCAGCGGCGCAGGCCGCGCCACACCCGCCGCATCAGCTTCTGTGAGCCGTACGAATAAAGCCCGGCGCGGTTGACCGAGAACAGCAGCAGAAAATCATGGATTGCGGCACCGTCCTCCAGCGTCAGACTGCCGTCCATATAGGCTTCGGCGGCGTATAGCTCCGGATTGATGAACAGCCTGGTGTAGAGCCTGCGATCGTTGAGGTGGATGGCGACGTCGGGTCCGGGCAGGCGTTCGCCGAAGACATGGACCTTCCCCTCGGCGTCGCGGACTCGCAGGGTGCCCTGGCGGATGAAGCGTCGAAGCAGATTGGACAACAAACGCACGTCGCAGTCCTCCGTGGTCGCTGCAAGTCTTTGGGGCAATGTACCCGAAACAAGTCACACGACGCCGAACGAAATAGAGTTGGACGATCTCACAGAATCTCCGTCCGTTTCGGTTCCAGGCTGTGTGAAAACACCCATATTTTTACACTGGCTCCAACAGAGCGGACAGACATTGGATATGCGATGATCTTCCCGTCAATGACTATTGTGAAGGTGATTGCACGGCGGTTAATGAGCCGGATCGTGAGAGCTTTTGGGCTAATAACGGAAGTCACAAGCGGATATCAGTATGTATTTTATATTTTATAAAGCCGCTCTTGCGAAATAAGCAGTCTTATCCTTCTCTTTTTACCATCTTCTTGAGCATGGCAATTTGTCGGAAGAAGTGCATTTTTGGCTGAGCAGGGCTTCCAAGCACTTTAGCACCTGGAGCCGTATCCGAAATGACGCCCGCCTGCGCTCCGATCTCCGCACCTTGACCGATCCGAAGATGCCCGGCCATACCCGCCTGCCCCCCGACGCGGACAAAATCCTCAAGCACGGTTGAACCCGAAATACCGACCTGGGCGACAATCACACAACACCGGCCGATGATCACGTTGTGGCCGATCTGCACCAAGTTATCGAGACGGGAGCCAGCGCCGATCACCGTGTCTCGCGATGACCCTCGATCAATCGTCGTATTGGCACCAACCTCAACATCGTCTTCCAGAATTACCCGGCCAAGCTGGGGCACCGATAGAAATCCGTCTCTGGTGGAGGCGAATCCAAACCCTTCTTGCCCGATCCGCGCGCCGGGATAGACGTAGACTCGTGCTCCCAAAATCGCGTAGCTCAAGCTCACATGCGCGCCAATCCGACAGTCTCGCCCCACGATCACGCCACGTCCGATAACCGTGGAAGGACCGATCCGAGAGCCGGGTCCTATCTCTGCTCCGGCCTCAATCACAGACAGCGGTCCTACCTCCGCCGACGGATCGACGAGAGCTCCCTCCGCGACGATTGCGGACGGGTGGATACCGGGAGAAACCGGTGGCGCGGGATAGAACAGTGCGGCGACACGCGCCCAAGCAGCGTATGGTTCTGTCGTTAGGATCGCCGCCATCCCCGCAGGCACTCGCGCTGCCATATCAGGATGCACAATCACAGCACCGGCCGATGTCTGATCGAGCGCCGATACATAACGTCGGTTGTCCAGAAAGCTCACTTCATTGGCGCCGGCCGTTTGCAGGGGGGCGACGCCTTCGAACAGCAGATCGCATTCATCAGCAATCCCGCGTGCCGCTCCCGCAACAATCGCAAGGGGATACGGCCCACTTCGGCGAAAGAACCTTGCGTTGCCCGTGCTTGCTTCGACCATATCCCGTTCCCCGTCAAGGTTTTAGGAATTTGCGATGGGTTGTTCGTCAAGTAAGATCGTCAGTCCTGACGACCTACTGCGAGCCGTAACCTGCGCAATCGCCGATCTACAACTAGCGGTGCGATCCGCGAGGGTAGACTTTGTGGTAGACCTTATGCAAGCTGTGATTGCGTCGCGGCGGCACGCGTTGAGGCCGGTTTCCACTTTTCCGGATCATGCTCTGGACGCGCGCAGGTCCGATGAGCAGCGCGTCGGTGTGGTCGCGGCCATCACCGCGACGGACGATACGGAGCCTCGGCACAGAGACGACAGGAGGCAACCTGGTCGAGCCCGATCGCAATGGGATTTCCGCGCGGCTGTAGAGCCTCCCTGGACAGTTGCTGCTGGCGTTGATCAATGCGACGGCGATCCTGGTGATCGTCGCCGAGATTCTTGCGCTCGTCGCAATCGCGCGCATCGACCATTTTGCCGAAAACGTTGTCGCGACGATGACTGAGGCCGTGCTGTCGAAAGTCGATCTGCCATCGAAAGACGTGTTGGCAAATCTCCGAAACCTGAGGGAGGAAGTCCGCACGCTTGGCAACTCCCTTCGGGAGATCAAGGCAGGAGAAAACCCATCCCTTCAATTCAAAATCGCGCAATTGAAGGAGGCGCTGACCGTCCTGAATATCAGCGTCGACCGGCTCGGAAGCGCGAGATCGATCGTCACCGACGAAGCGATTGGGCAATTGGGCCGGACGGTCACCGACACGCTGATAAAACTAAGGGACTGCTCTTCCAGAGTTGGTCAACGGCGCCTCAGCGCACCCTCGGAAGCAAGACGGTCGAAACCTGGGAATCCGGCCGGCCCTCAGGAATCCGGCCATGAAAATTGACGTACCGCCGCTACCCTCGCCGCCCGCCCCATAGCATCTTCACATCAACAGACATTGCGAGTGCAAGTTGAAAGAGAAGCCGCCTAGGGCGGCTTCTCTTTCAAACCTGTAGATCTTCTTTGCTCTCAATTTACTGTCTCGGCAGTTAAACATTGAGGCTTTGGCAAACTTATCTTTCCACTAACGGACACGCGTGGCGAAGCCCGTCATAGCCGAGATAGGTGCCCGAGGCCATATCGTAGGACCTAAAGCGCTGCGAGCAGTAAGCGACGGCGTCGGCGACGGCAACGGTGTCGTTACCGTTGTAGGCGGCGTAGGAGTTATAGTTATTGCCATAAGCGTTATTGCCATAAGCGCCATAGTAGGCCGCCCTCGCCCCCCAAGCTCCGCCTCCGTAGTAAGGACCGCCTGCGTAGCCTCTGTAGTAAGGACCACCTGCGTTGTAACCTGCGCCTGTGTAGGAGCCGCCTCCCCATCCCCAGTTAGGTGAGGTGGCCGCAACCGCGGCAGCCGTGCCGACCGCTGCGGCGCCTACGCCGGCGGCTCCTACGCCGACTGCACCGGCACCGTAAACACCCCGTCGGGTCTGTCGACGCGCAACACCCGCACCGCTCAAGGGGGTCAGCGGGCGACCCACCCGTGCCTGGGCGCTCTCGACCGATAGCGAGAGGCCGCGTTGCTCAGACCAGCCGAAGGAGAGCAACGCCGCACACGCAAACGTCGAGGCTCCGATAAACACTGTTGTCAGACCCATCTGCTTCATGGCTTTTCTCCGTTACCTGCTTGCCCCATCTTGAAAAGCATGCGCCGTCGCTGGTGGTTCACCTTGCGATAGATCAAGGGATTCACGAACGTCACGACTTGGAAAACTTGAGCTTCCATGCCCCAGCCAACGGCGGCGTCAACGGTCACCCGGCCGCCAGCGGCCATCCGCTCTGGCAGCCTTGCATGCGCTCAAACCGCCACCGACTTCAATCGCCGGCAGTTTGACAGCATCAGGGCTAGCAAGTGACTCCGGTCGTACACCTGCGGACGGCCCGACGGGCATGGCGGACGGTGGTTCTTGCCACGCACACACCGTTAACTCGTGTCCTACCCGGGCCGCAGGCGAAAGCGACTTGCGTGATCATGCCGTCCGGCTGAGGAATGGGCGCAGGCGTCAGAGCCTGTGCCGATGTTGCAACCGACAAGGCGAAGCCAGCAATAGCTATCAACTTGATCATTTTCTGCTCCTCCTCCCTTAACCCTCCAATCACCCCGACCTCACAGCACGAGGACGGTCCGGCTCTTGCTACGCCCTACAGATTTCCGCCGCTGGTCGCTGGAAGTCTTGAGATAGATCAAGGTTCGTACGACGACCAAGCCGGAACTTTTCGAAGACACACAAGCCATGACACGCCGAGCCGTCGGTCGGTGCTAGTCCAACGCGGAATAAGGTCGCGTTTGCTGGGCAATGATCTGATCGCGATGCCGGTCAGTAGGCGTAACGGTAGTGATTGAGCCAGATCGTCCCATTGACGAACTGAATGATGGTGCCGTCCGGAGAGTACACAGCACCGGAATGCCACTCATCGATCCAGCGGCGGTTCGGGGAGAACCAGTCGGGCCAAGCGCGAATGGGCTGGTTTGCTTCGGTAAGCAAGCTCACGTCCGAGCCGTTTTGCGTCACATAGGCTGCGCGCCAGAGCATGCCATGGCAATTTTCCACACAGATATAGCGGCCTGTAAGATTAAGCGCGTCGGCCGACGCCGGCGAACTCATTAGACCTAGGGCGACAAGAGAACCGACGATAAATGCCTTCATGGAAACCTCCCGTGATGCAAGATCACCCGCGCTGGCGGGCCGCTATGATCTTCGTCGTCATATGATCAGCTGATCAGCGCGCAATTGGCATCAGTAGTGAACAGCACGAAAACGCTTGGCACAATGATCTGCCTCAATATGTCAGCGGCTCGAACCTACCAACTTTCAACGACAGGTGCGCATTGAAATGCGCCTGAAGCACGTGGCTCTCACTTTGTGTGACGCTCGGAATAATCGCGCCTGTGTCAGGTTCACAAATGCGAACGCCCAGGAGGCCGAACCAAGGTCGGACACCGACAATGCAGGTCGGACTGAATTTCCTGATTGCGGGCGACGTCTATTCCGAAGGTATGGAATCGCTCCAACCGCAGGCAAACTGAAGGGTTGCAGTAAGATGCCTCTCTGGTTGATTCCGATGATATATGCTGCTGCGAGTTTTGTCGGTGGGATTACGCTGCCACGACTTGAGCAGGCATACTTTCCATACGCTTCCGGCCTTTCCGTTACTTCGGCTCAAGCGTTCTTTTCTGCTGTCGCTTCCGGCATGATCACGCTCACTGGCATCGTGTTTTCCGTCGGCTTGGTAATGGTGCAATTCGGTGCCATCGCCTACTCACCGAGGCTCGTTCTTCTGTTCGCTCGCGACCCAAAACTATTTCATTCGCTAGGCGTGTTCATTGCTACGTTCACTTATTCTCTTTCCGTTCTAATCCATGTCGATCGCAATGGGTCCGGGGTCGTGCCGCTGATCTCCGGCTTCGTGGTCGCTGGATTGCTTTTGCTCAGCATGCTGCTGTTTTCCGCCTTGATGAAGGGCCTGAGCGACCTCCAGATCACCAACGTGCTTCGTAGCATCGGCGACAAAGGTCGCGAAGTCATAAGCGGGACGTTTCAGCGTCTCGATGCGAAGGCAAATAGCCGATCGAAGGGCGAACGCAAGACAGGCGACAATCCTGAACTGGGTCCGGTGGTCCAGACGTTGACGTATTTCGCCGCGCCGCGCACGATTGCCGAGTTCGATATCGACGACTTGGTTCGCCAGGGACAGCAGGCCGGCGCCGTCATCGTGATGGCATGCGGGGTCGGCGACACCCTCGTCTCGAATACGGTGCTGTTGCAGGTTCATGGTGCAAAAACTGCACTGCCCGAAAGCGACCTCATGCGGGCCGTCCAATTGGCGTTTCAGCGAACGTCGGAACAGGACCCCAAATATCCCATCCGGCTTCTGGTCGACGTCGCCATCAAGGCGCTGTCGCCGGCGATCAATGATCCGACCACGGCGGTCCAGGCTATCGACCAGATCGAGGATTTGTTGCGACGTCTGGGAGGGCGTGATTTGGACGCCGGCTACGCCCACGATGCGGATGGGGTTTTGCGTCTTGTCTTCCCGATGCCTATTTGGGAGGACTATCTGGCGTTAGCATTCGACGAGATCCGCCAGTACGGTGCCGGTTCGGTGCAAGTCATGCGGCGCTTGAGGTCGGCGCTCGTCGGGTTAGCCGAATCGGTGACGGCTGACACGCGGAAAGGGGCGGTGCAGCGATATCTCAAGCAACTCGATTTGACCGTCGATCGCTCCGATCTCACTTCGGATGATCAGGAAATGGCGCGCCAGGAGGATCGGCAAGGCCTCGGCTTGTCGCGCCGACATGCGGAAACCAAAAGACTTTCGCCTTGATCAGAGTTTGCGACCGAACACAGGGGCAAACATCAAGAACCGCGAAGCCACAAGGTCCGCAATCGCCGCAATATGCGAACTTCAACCAGACGAGCTTGTTGAGTCCGTTTGCAGTTGAGTCCGTTTCATGCCGGAAGTCGCAGGGTTGGATCGAACAGACGACGACGCCTTAATCATGCTCGTTACTTGATGTAGTCCGATCGAAAAGCGGACATCATGTAATTCGACATTCGAATTCGCGCAGTCGCCTCCCACGTAGAACATAAATAGCTTCATAGCGAATTCCTGGGATCGCGTTGCGCCAGCTACGGTCAAAAATATTGCAGTAAATATAGCGATCACAGAGTACGCTATAAGCAAACCGCTCGCACTGAAAATCCTGCCCGGTAAGGTCGTCATTTCTTCGAGCGAGTGACGTCGACCCAAATTGCGCCGCCGCCTGCCGGCAGGGGACGGCGGTTTTGCGCGCCCACAAGCTGACATCAGGGGTTCGACGTCAAACCGCTTACGTTTCAATATAAGGGCCGCCAGCCTGATCGTCGCCTACCACAGCGACTGTCGCGCGCGTTCGGGCCACGCTCTGTCGTAATCTTCGCCGCCGACACGGTCGTCGCTCATCTCGGCGAGGATCTGACCCGGCGTCGGCAAACTCTTGGGATCGACCCGCTTGTCGGGATTCCATAGGTCGGATCGGACGATGGCTCGGGCGCACTGAAAATAAATCTCATCGACCGTCATGACGATGACCGTGCGCGGCGCCTTGCCATCGATCGCAAACGACGCCAGCAGCTCCGCGTAGGCTGAGACCTGCGCGCGACCGTTGACGCGCAATGTACTGCCGGAGCCCGGAATCAGAAACAACAACGCCATATGGGGATCGCGCACAATATTGCGCAGCGAGTCGATGCGATTGTTACCGCGGCGATCCGGCATCATCAGCGTCTTCTCATCATGAATCCGGACGAAACCGGGTAAATCGCCGCGCGGCGAGCAATCCAGCCCCCCTGGCCCGCAGGTCGCCAATGCCGCGAACGAAGACTTGTCGATCAGCACGCGATATTGCTGCGTGACCCGGTTCGCGACCTTGACAGTGGAGGCTTCGTTCGGCTGGCCATAGATCGCTTCAAGCTGTTCGACCGTTGCGATCATTGACATTGCCGTTCTCCTGGCCGTTCTCCCGATGAATACGCAAACGGAGCGCTAGCCACCTCTGACGATCCGTATCAGCTCCCGCGCGTGGTCTTCGACGCTCCCGACATTGACAATGGTCACGTCCGGCGCGGCTGCGACATTATTGACCGCGCGTCGGAGCCGGTGCTCGATCTCCCCGTCGCTGCTGCGCGCTCGTGCGGCGAGACGTTGGCTCAAAATCTCCGGTGGGGCCGTGATCGAAACCACCACGACATCGGCGTAAGTGCGGCGCGTCGCATCGACCACCGTGCGCGAGACGTTGGCGACCACCGTGCATCCGGCGCGGATATCGTTCTTCATTGTGTGGCGAAGTGCGTAGCCGTGGCCATGGGCCTCCCAATGCATCGCAAACTCGCCACGCGCGAGGGCCTGCCGGAACGCCTCAAAGCTCACCTGCTCGTTATCCTCGAAGGTGGAGGATTCCCGCGTCACCACGCGGCGTGGAAACACCATCGTGGCGTCATCGGCGCAGGCGGCCCGGGCAAGCCCGATCAGCGTGTCTTTGCCGGCGCCGCTCGGACCGACCACCAGGATGAGCCGACCCGGCCCGATCATGGCCAGGCGGTCGCCGGGTATGGCCGGAATGTCCGTCACGCCACGCGGTGTCCTTCGCGCCAGACGCTGCGCACCATCGGAATCTCGCGGGCAACATGCACGCGGATCAGGTCGGCACGCTTGCCGGGGGCGATCTCCCCCCGGTCGGTGAGACCCACCGCTTCGGCGGGCGTCCTGGTGACGGTGCGGACGGCGGATGCGAGATCAATCGTCGGGACGCGCTGCGGCAATTGCAACGCCGCCATCAGCAGGCTTGAGGGAATGTAATCGGACGACAGGATATCCAGCAGCCCCTCGCGGGCGAGATCGACCGCGGCGATGTTCCCGGAATGCGAGCCGCCGCGCACCACATTGGGCGCCCCCATCAGGATTCCGATGCCTGCTTGATGCAATCCGCGCGCGGCTTCCATCGTGGTCGGAAATTCCGCCACCGCGACGCGGTCGCGGATCGCATCGGTGACGTTCTCCTCGGTGGTGTCGTCGTGACTGGCCAGCGGAATTTTGTATTGCTGCGCCAGCGCCACGATCTGCCGCAGGTTGGTCGCCGCATAGGCCTTCTGATAGGCAAACCGCCGTTCGAACAGAGCGTCGAGTTCGGCCTCGGTCTTGCCGGCGCCCTTGCCGCGATAATAGTCGCGCAGCTTGCCCTCGTCGCGAAACTGCCGTTGCCCCGGCGTGTGGTCCATCAGCGACATCAAGCGCACTTCGGGCCGCCCGACCAGCTCCTTGGCCTCCTCGACCACGCTCGGCATCGGAATTTCGCAACGCAGATGCAGGAAATGATCCGCACGCAGCAGATTCGCGTCGCACGCGGATGCGATCGCCTCGGCCAGCAAGCTCGCTCTTCCATCGACTTCCTCGGCGCCGTCCTCGCGCCAGACCCTTAAGGAGTCCAATACCGTGGTGATGCCGGAGGTCGCCAATTGCCCGTCATAGGAGACGACGGCGGCGATCGGGTCCCAGAATACTTTCGGGCGCGGCACGTAATGCGCTTCGAGGTGATCGGTGTGCAGCTCGATCAGGCCGGGCATGATCAAATCGCCGCCGGCGTCGATGCTGCCCGCAGGTGCGCCACCCTCGCCGAAGTCGGCGATACACCCGTCCGCGACAGCGATCCAGCCGTGCTCGATCACGCGATCGGCCAGAACGATCCTGGCGTTGCCGAAAACGGTCTCGGACCTGGTCGAAGTCATCTCAAAATCTTCCCTCATGCCGCGGCAGCAAACGATGTCACGTCGACGACCCGGTCGGCTATCAAATGGCGGATTTCATCGTCATGGACAATCGCCACCATGGCAACGCCGGCGCGCTTCTTTTGCTCGATAAGCTCGACCACAACGGCGCGATTGGCGGCGTCAAGCGAAGCGGTCGGTTCGTCGAGCAGCAGGATCGGCAGGTTGGAAATAAAGCCGCGCGCAATGTTGACTCGCTGCTGCTCGCCGCCCGAGAACGTCGATGGCGGCAGCGCCCAGAGCCGTTCGGGAATGTTGAGCCGGCGCAGCAGCGCGCCCGCTTGTTCACGCGCCTCGGTGCGCACTACCCCGCTGGCGGTCAAGGGCTCAGCGACGACATCGACGGTCGGGACCCTCGGCACCGCGCGCAAGAACTGGCTCACATAACCGATGGTGGCGCGGCGCACACTGAGGATCTGCCGGGGTTCGGCGGTGGCGAGATCGATCTGTTCGCCTCGGTGGCGGATTCCGATACGACCGCCATCGCAGCGATAATTGCCGAAGATCATTTTCAGAATCGAGGATTTGCCTGCACCGGAAGGACCGGACAGCACCACGCACTCGCCGGCATTGACCTGGAACGATACGCCACGCACCACCGGTAGCTGCACCCCGCCCTGCAGATGCATGGTGAAGATCTTCTCCGCATTTTCTATCTCGATCATCGGGCTCATTGGCGTCACGCTCATGCCGGCAAAATCGAGGAGACGAGCAACTGGGTATAGGGCTCGCGCGGGTCGTCGAGCACCTGGTCGGTCAGCCCGGTCTCGATCACGCAGCCGCCCTTCATCACCATGACCCGATGCGACAATAGCCGGGCGACGGCGAGATCGTGCGTGACGACGATGGCTGCGAGGCCCAATTCGCTGACCAGGTTGCGCAAGAGGTCGAGCAGCCGTGCCTGCACCGACACGTCGAGACCGCCGGTCGGCTCGTCCATGAACACCAGACGCGGTTCGGTGACCAGATTGCGCGCGATTTGCAAGCGCTGCCGCATGCCGCCAGAATAGGTCCGCGGCGCGTCATCGATGCGGCCTATATCGATCTCGACGCGCTCGAGCCAGGACGACGCCGTGTCTCTGATCCGGCCATAGTGATTCCAGCCCACCGCCATCAGCCGCTCACCGACATTAGCGCCGGCCGACACCGCCATCCGTAACCCCTGCGCGGGATCCTGGTGCACATAGCCCCAGTCGGTACGAAACAAAAATCGCCGCTCCGCTTCGCCGAGCGTAGCAAGATCGCGCATCACCCCGTCGCGCATCCGGTACGACACCCGCCCCACGCTCGGCGCAAGCTGTGCCGACAGCAATTGCAGCAATGTGGTTTTGCCCGAGCCGGATTCGCCGACGATCGCCAGCACCTCACCAGGAAAAAGCGCAAAGGACACGTCGCGGCATGCGCTCAACCGGCCATAGGATTTGCTCAATCCCTCCGCGACCAAAAGCGGTTGATCGTACTCCAACGCACTATCAGCCATGCGCCGTCTCCTTGTGCGGAGCTACGCTTTCGCTGCCACGATGACCCTGGGCTTGGCGAGTTTCGCAGTAATCGGTGTCGGAGCAGACGAACATCCGACCGCCCCGGTCGTCGGTGACGATTTCGTCGAGGTAGGAATCATCAGAGCCGCACAGCGCGCAGGGCGCGTCGAAACGATAACGGGTGAATGGATGGTCCTCGAAATCAAGCGACACCACCGATGTATGCGGTGGAATCGCATAAATGCGCTTCTCGCGGCCGGCGCCGAACAATTGCAGCGCCGGACAATTATCCATCTTCGGATTGTCGAACTTTGGCGTCGGCGATGGGTCCATCACGTAGCGGGCATTCACCTTCACCGGATAGGCGTAGGAGGTGGCGATGTGGCCGAAGCGCGCGATGTCTTCGTAGAGTTTGACATGCATCAGCCCGTATTCGCCGAGCGCATGCATGCGACGCGTCTCGGTCTCGCGCGGCTCGAGGAAACGCAACGGCTCGGGAATCGGCACCTGATAGACCAGCACTTGGCCAACGTGTAGCGGCGCCTCGGGAATCCGGTGCCGGGTCTAAATCACCGTCGCCTCCGCTGTGGAGGTCGTCGTCGCGACCCCGGCGGTCTTGGCGAAAAATTTGCGGATCGAGATCGCGTTGGTGGTGTCGTCGGAACCCTGATCGATTACTTTCAATACATCTTCGGGACCGAGGATCGCCGCCGTCACCTGCACGCCGCCGGTACCCCAGCCATAGGGCATCGGCATTTCGCGGCTGGCGAACGGAACTTGATAGCCGGGAATCGCGATCGCCTTCAGGATGGCGCGGCGGATCATCCGTTTGGTCTGCTCGTCGAGATAGGCGAAGTTGTAGGCTGGCGCGTTCATTCGGCGGCCTCCTGCATCGGCGGCGAAGCTTCCGCCTGTTCGAACTCCTTGCGCAATTTTCGCAACAGGCCGAGTTCGGACTGAAAGTCGACGTAATGCGGCAGCTTGAGATGCTCGACAAAGCCGGTCGCCTGCACATTGTCGGAATGCGACATCACGAATTCTTCGTCCTGGGCAGGAGCGACAACCTCCTCGCCGAGTTCGCGGGCGCGCAAGGTTCGGTCCACCAGCGCCATCGACATAGTCTTGCGTTCGCTTTGTCCGAAGGCAAGACCATAGCCGCGCGTAAAGCATGGTGCTTCCGTCGCCGAGCCCTTGAACTGGTTGACCATCTGGCATTCGGTCAGGGTGATCGAGCCAAGCGGCACCGCAAAACCGACCTCTTCGGCCATGAACTCCACCTCGACCTCGCCGAAACGAATTTCGCCGGCAAACGGGTGGTTGCGGCTGTAGCCGCGCTGCGACGAGTAGCCGAGCGCCAGCAGAAATCCTTCGTCGGCGCGCGCCAGATTCTGCAGCCGCAGATCGCGGCCGGCGGGGAAACTGAGCGGCTCGCGCGTGAGATCGCCCACCGGCGTGTCGGCATCGGCCTTGGGTGAGACTTCGATCAGGCCATCACGGCCGAGAATGTCGGTGACGCGGGGCATTGCCGCAGGTGACGCGTCCGATGTCGCGGGCGATTCGGGAACGAGACCGTCAGCGAGTTGCGGGTCCAGCAGGCGATGGGTGTAATCGAAGGTCGGCCCGAGAATCTGACCTCCCGGAATGTCCTTGAAGGTCGAAGAAATCCGGCGACGCACCAGCATCCGCCCGGTATCGACCGGCTCGGTCGCGCCAAACCGCGGCAGCGTCGCACGGAAGGCCCGCACTAGAAAGATCGCCTCGATCATGTCGCCGCGCGCCTGCTTGATCGCGAGTGCTGCGAGTTCGCGGTCGTACAGCGAGCCTTCGGTCATCACTCGATCGACGCCGAGGCTAAGCTGCTCGGATATCTGCGCGAGCGAGACTTCGGCAACGTCGCGATCGCCCCGGCGTTCATGGGCCAGCAGCCGGTGGGCGTTCTCGATGGCGCGCTCGCCTCCCTTGACGGCGACATACATATTTTACTCTCCCGTCGCGACCAGCCGCGTGGTGCGCGGGATCGCGACAATCGTGTCATCATGGACCAGCACGACATCGATGCCGCGTGGAAACAGCGCGGCGTTGACAGCGAGCCGTTCGAATAGGTCCGGAAGCTCGATCGCGGCCTGCAAGACGGCTGTGCCATCGATGCCGGGACCGCACAATTCGAAGCTCTCGCCTTGCATCAGGCTTTCGACCTGCAGGATCAATGTCGTCGAGCGATCGGGATATTCATTGCTGCCAAAGGCGAAGCGCTCCAGCGGCGGAAGCACGCGCGCATCGCCAATGAGCGCGAAGCTGCAGACCGAAGAATCCGCGATCACGGGCGCACCGGTGTGAAACTTGAGCCACTTGGTCACATCCGATGTCTCGGACATCCATGGGTCGAGCCAGATCGGCGTATCGTGGTCGAACAATGTGAGAGCGATCGCGGCGGCGCCGCGCATCATGGCAGCAGGCGCGCCAGCGGCGGCAACGATACGTTGAACGCTGCCCGGGCGCGCCATCGCCTCCATCACCGAGCGGAAGGTCGACTGCGCCGACCACACCTTGTCCGCGAACCCGGCTGGCAGCTCGGCAACCATCGTCATCGTTCGGCCCTCACTCACCACGTACCAGCGTGTAAAAATCGACCCGCGTCGCCGCGGTCTGCGCAGCCTTTCGGTTTTGCTCGGAGATCAAGGCCGCACGCAGCGGCGCAAGCACCAGCTCCTCCACTGCATCCGCGAATTCGTTCGACTGCACCAATGCGTCGCACAGCGCGATCATCCGCGCCTTTTGCCCGTCACGACCGAGCGTGTAGCCGAAGCCCACCTCACCGGTCGAAAGCCGAACGGCGGCACGCGACACCGTGGCCTCGCCAAGATTGAACGGCGCGCCGTCGCCACCGATGCGTCCGCGGACCATCACCAGGCCGCTCTCCGGCTCGCGCAGATTTTCGTAAGGAGGCAACGCGATCGCCTCGATATGACCAGCAATTTCCGCCGCGTCGGAATGCGCAAGCACCGTCATCGCCGCCCGACGGTGCGCCTGTGTGCCGTCTTCCTGTGCCGCGATCATACAAAACCTTGCCGGAATCAAGTTGTCTATGATACTAGACAACTTGATAGTGAAGCGCCATGACTGTTTCGTGACAAAAACATGACTTTTCCGACGCCCCTCCCCGGCCATGCCACGCTATGACCATGCAGGACACAGCCTCCGGCGTGGCCTTGTGGCGGCAGGTCGCTGACGGGATCGAGCGCGGCATCGCCGACGGCCGTTTTGCGGCGGGCGATCGGCTGCCGGGCGAGATGGAGATCGCCGAGACCTATCGCGTCAATCGTCACACCGTACGCCGGGCACTGGCGACGCTGGCCGAACGCGGCCTGGTGCGCGCCGCGCGTGGCAGCGGCACCTACGTGGAAGCTCCACGACTCGCTTATCCACTGCGCTCGCGCACGCGATTTTCCGAGATCGTCGGCGCTGGCGGCCGCGAGCCACGCGGCCAGTTGATCGACGCTTCCCAGGGACCCGCGACACGCGAACTGGCGAGGCAGCTTGGACTAAAGGCCGGCGCGCCGCTGATCCGGATCGAAGCACTGCGGCTGGCGGATCGCACGCCGATTTGTGTCGGCACCACCTGGCTTTCCGCCGAGCGCTTTGCCGAGGCAGGCCGTATTTATGAGCGCGTGCGCTCGATGACCAAGGTGTTGGCACATTACGGCGTTCGCGACTATCGCCGGGCTTCGACCCACGTCACGGCGGCCATCGTGGATGCGACCGACGCGGTGCGGCTCAATCTCGCGCTCGGCCGGCCGATTCTCGTGGTTGACAGCACCGACGTCGACGCTGACGGCAAACCACTCTTGACCACAAACGCGCGCTTTGCTGCCGAGCGTGTCGAATTCGTCGTCGAGAACGCTTAAATCATATCACCGCGCGCCGTCCGATGATCGCGAAGCGAAGCTTGCTCGAGATCCAATCGATCGCTGCAACGGCGACCAGAATCATCAGGATCAGGAACGAGACCTTCTGCCATTCGAGCACGCGGATCTGCTCGGCCAGTTGCAGACCGATGCCACCGGCACCGACGATGCCGATGATGGTCGCCGAGCGCGTGTTCGATTCGAAGAAATAAAGCACCTGCCCGGTGATGACGGGCAGCACCTGCGGCATCAAGCCGAAGCGTATTTCGTGCAGCGCGTTACCGCCGGCGGCGCGGATACCCTCGACTTGCTTTTTGTCAGCGGCTTCGATCGCCTCGGCGAATAATTTTCCGAACACGCCGAAATCCGATACCGCAATCGCCAGCACGCCAGCAAAGGGGCCGAGGCCGACGACGTTAATCCAGACCAGCGCCCAAATCAACGTATCGACGCCCCGGATCGAATCGAAAAAGCGGCGGACGATAAACCTGAAAATACCCGCCGGCACGATGTTCTTTGCCGCGAGCAAGCTGATAGGCAGCGCAAAAACGGCGGCGAGCGTGGTGCCTAGCAACGCGATCGACAGCGTTTCGCCGAGCGCTCTCAGATAGAGCGGGAGCGACGAGCCCGGATCGGGCGGAATCATCAGCATCACGATCCAGCCAAGCTGGCGAAGGCCCGACAGCATCCGCGCCGGCGAGAACTCCAGATGAACGAGGCCGAACACGAAAATCCCGAATAGGCCGAGGATCAACGCAGGCACCGCGAGCCGGGCGGAGAGCGGCCTGTCGAACAAATGCGGGTATCGCTCGCGCAGACTCTCAAAATCCGGTGTCGGCAGCCTGCTCATGCGTGCCGATCCTTGCCGAACAACCGCCCGCGTATCCATCCGGTGCCGATGTCGATGACAAAGACCGTGAGCACGATCATCAACAGAATGGCACTGACATCGGAGTAATAGAACTTGCGGATCGCGACCACGAGTTCCTGCCCGATCCCGCCAGCGCCGACGAAACCCATCACCGAAGCGCCGCGCACACTGATTTCAAAGCGCAGCAGCGTGTAGCTCGCGAACCCCGCCGCCACCTGCGGCAGAACCGCAAACCGCATGCACGATATCCAGCCTGCGCCGGTGGATCGCACCCCCTCAACCGGTTTCATGTCGATGTTCTCGACAATCTCCGCATATTGCTTGCCGAGCGCGCCAATACAATGGATCGTAATGGCAAGAACGCCCGCCATCGCACCCAGACCAAACGCGATGACGAAAATCAGCGCGAAGACGATATCGGGAACGGTCCGGCAGAATTCCATGAAGCGCTTGACGGCGATCCGCAGCCAGGGTGCAGGCGCGGTATTTTCCGCCGCAAGGAAGCTGAGCGCAAAGCCAAACACGGCACCGGACAACGTCCCGACATAGCTGATTAGAATCGTTTCGCCCAATAGCAGCGACCAGTTTCGCCAGCCCCAGAACCATTCGGCGGTATTGGTCCAGACTCGCGTGCCGTCTTCGAGAGTCAGGATGCGATCGAAGTAGCTGACGAAGTTGCCGAAATGGTCGAAGAACGTCGGTAGATTGACCTCGGCTCCGATCGAGGCGAGAGCGAGGGCCGCAAAAAGCACGGCCGTGCCGAACGCAAAGCGCAAGCGCTTACGCGCGACCGCCGCACGATAGGCCCCATTGAGCGCGGCGAGCTGCTGATCGGGGAGAAGCGATACTGCGACGGTCATGATATCTGCATTTGAGCGGCATCGAGACAGAAGAGCCGGGTCGCAAGACCCGGCTCAGGCTGTCCCAAGATCAGGACGCCTTCTTGCGCAAATTGTCGACGAACCTGATCAACTCGATGGTCTTGTTGTAATCCTCGTTCGTGATCGGCTGCCATGGCAAGTTCTTGCCGTCAGAGAGCTTCTTGAAAGCATCATGGTCTTTTTCCGAAGCCTCAAGGAACGCCTTCTTGATCGCCGCCTTCATGTCTTTCGGCAAATCGCTGAGATAGGCGTATAGCGTGTTGATGATGAGGTCCGACTTCACGATGATGCGAAAGTCTTCCTTCTTCATCGGCGTGCCGTCGCTCGCCTTGAGCATGTTCTTCGCGAGCATGCGCGTCAGGTTCGAATCGTCGTCCGCATTCCACAAGTTGGCGGCGACATCGACCGTTCCTTGCGCCAGTGCCAGCACGGCATTCTCGTGGCTTCCGGTAAAAATTACTCTGGAGAAGAAGGTATCGGGGTCGATGCCCATCTGGTTCATCTTGAAACGTGGCATGTTGTTGCCGGAGGTCGAATTGGGATCAACAAGACCGAGATTCTTGCCCTTCAAATCGCTGAGATTCTGATATGGACTCTTCGCGAGCACGTAGAACACCGAATAGTAACCCCTGGAACCGTCGGAATTAACATCGATGACGAATGCATCGGTCTTCACGCCGGTAAGGCGGGCGCGCGCGAACGACGCCGGGCCGTAAAAGGCGATGTGGATGTTGCCGGCACGCTGGCCCTCAATCACCGCCGCATAGTCGTTGGCGATGCGAAGATTGACTTTGATGCCGAGTTCCTTCGACAGATAATTCACAAAGGGAGTGAAGCGCTCGGTCACACCCGATCCATTCTCGGCCGGAATCACCGCGAAGGTAATTTCTCGATATTTGCTTTTCCATTCCTGCGCCGAGGCGGCGGAAACACTGAAAACCGAAGCTGCGGCGCCAGCAAGAACGATACGACGATTGATCATGACGCGCTCTCTTTAATGTGTGGAAGCCTTAATGTGTGGAAGTCGATCGCTTGCACTAAAGCTCAGGCAGCGGCAGCCGTGCCAAGAGCCGCAATTCCGGGATCCTGCCGGGCCGAATTACCCATCACTTCGTCGGCTTCGAGATCGTAGAGCTCGCGCGCGATATGTTCGGTGAGGGTATGAGGCGCACCATCGAACACGATCCGGCCCGACGCCATTCCGATCAGGCGATCACAATAAATGCGCGCCAGATCGAGCGAATGCAGGTTGCAAATCACGGTGATGCCGAAATGCCTGTTGATGCGCAGCAGCGCATCCATCACGATCCGGGTGTTGCGCGGATCGAGCGAGGCGATCGGCTCGTCGGCGAGGACGATGTCCGGCTCCTGAACCAGCGCGGGCAATCGCGACGCGCTGCTGCTGGCCGCCGGAAAGCTGGTCGGCGCGTTGCGCCGCCAACGACGCCATATCGAATTGTTCCAGCGCCGACATCGCCACGGCGATGTCCTGTTCGGGCCAGAGCTGCGACAGCGACCGCCACAATGGAATTTCCGATATGCGCCCCATCAGCACGTTGGTCAGAACGTCGAGACGGCCGACGAGATTGAACTGCTGAAAGATCATCGCCGATCGTGCACGCCATTGCCGCAGCTCCTTGCCGCGCAATGCCGTCACATCGATGCCTTTGTAGCGGATCCGGCCCTCGGTGGGGGACGCGAGACGATTGATCGTCCGCAGCAGCGTCGACTTGCCGGCGCCGGACCGGCCGATCACGCCAACAAAGCCCCCAGGGGCAATCGAGAACGATGCATTGTCGACTGCGGCTTTAGTGCCGAAACGGCACGTCAAGCCTTCCACCACCAGCATGCAATGCTCCAGAATGCGTAGTCGTGATCATCGCTAGCGTCTGGATTTGACAATCGTGTGACAATCGCACTGCGATACAATTGCCGTCCACAGCTCGATGATTGTCATTCAAACGTCATGACATCGTCATCGAGCCCATCGATGACGTGCAGCCTTGGGATCGGTATCCATCGTTTCGCGGAAGCTCACATGGCCGGACAAATGCTTTCGATTGAGCCTATGATCGACCCATCCGCGAAATTGCATGACAGCAGGCTCGGTGCCTATTGCGAGGTCGGCGCGCGCACGATCCTGCACGACGTGACGATGGACGACTATTCCTACGTCGTGAACGACGCGCAGATCACCTACACTGCAATCGGAAAATTCTGTTCGATCGCGGCGATGACGCGGATCAATCCGGGGAATCATCCGATGCACCGGGCTTCGCAGGCGCACTTCACTTATCGCGCCAGCGCGTATTTTCTCGGAGAGAGCGACGAAGCCGAGTTCTTCGAATGGCGGCGGGCGCATCGCGTCCACATCGGCCATGATGTCTGGATCGGGCACGGCGCCATCGTGTTACCGGGCCGGAGCATTGGCATCGGCGCCGTGGTCGCCGCCGGCGCGGTCGTCACCAAGGATGTTCCCGCCTACACCATCGTCGCGGGAAATCCGGCGCGGATCATCAGGCGCCGATTTCCGGAAGACATCGGCGATCGACTATTAGAGCTTGCGTGGTGGGACTGGGACCACGAAACGCTGCGTAGCGCCCTGCCCGATTTCCGACAACTGGCCGTCGAGGAATTTCTTGCGAAATACGAGGCGGCGGGCATCCTTTCTGGTCCGCGCAACCGACAAAGAAGTGCAGTATCGTGATAGAGATTTCGATCGAAGGCGGCTGGGCCCTGCTCGGCGGAGAAATTCTAAAAACTTCGCTGCAGCTTGCGGACGGCGAAATCTGCGCCGTGGATTCGAACCACGAACGCGGTTCATTCGGGCTCGACGCAAGCGGTCTTTTGGTGCTGCCGGGTATCGTCGATCTGCATGGCGACGCGTTCGAGCGCCAGATCATGCCGCGCGCCGGCGTCGATTTTCCCATCGATGTGGCGCTGATCGACAGCGACCGGCAGGCGATCGGCAACGGAATCACCACGGTCTATCACGGCGCGACCTGGTCCTGGGAACCCGGTCTTCGAAGCGCAGATAATGCAAGGCGGTTGCTTGAGGCAATCGAAGCTTTAAGGCCGCAATTTGCGGCGGATACCCGCTTTCACCTGCGCCATGAGACCTACAACCTCGATGCCGAAACCGAAATCCGCCAATGGCTGTCCAACCGGCGCGTCGATCTGTTCGCGTTCAACAACCATATGGATTTAGCCCTCGCCAGTCGCGACAAGCCCCATAAGCGCGCCGCCATGGTGGAGCGCTGTGGCCTTTCCAGCGAGGAATTCGATCGGCTGGCCTCCCGCGTCATGTCCGCGGCCACGAAGTGCCAGCCTCTATCGCGCGGCTGGCCGAAACCGCACGCGCGGCGAAAGTGCCGATGCTCTCGCACGACGATACAAGCCCGGCCATGCGGAAGATGTTTCGTGCGCTCGGCGTCGGAATCGCCGAATTTCCGGTCAATGAAGAAACCGCACGCGAAGCGACCGAGGCCGGCGATTTCACCGTGTTCGGCGCACCCAATGTCGTGCGCGGCGGCAGCCATACCGGATGGACCAAAGCGGCCGACATGATCGCCAAGGGCCTATGCTCGATCCTCGCATCCGACTACTATTATCCGGCGCAAGTGCTGGCCGCGTTCCGTCTTGCCGCCGACGGCGTGGTGCCGTTTCCGCAAGCTTGGAATTTGATTTCGGCAGCACCGGCACGGGCCGCGGGTCTTTCCGATCGCGGAATTCTGGCGGCGGGATATCGCGCCGATCTCATCCTCGTCGATGACGAATTGCCGCTGCGGCCACGCATCATCGCCGTCATCACGGCCGGGCGCCTGGTTCACCTCACCGACGCGAACCGCCTGATCCGTTCATCAACCGCTCCGCGCAAGGCGGCTGCCGCCGCCTGACGGCTTCGACGATGGACGAAGTTTCCGGCGACGGATCAGCCGAATTGGTCGACGACGGCTCGATCGAAATCGAATTCGCCTAGCACAACGGCGACGAAGCCGTTCTCAAAGCCAAGCGGGATACTTCTTCAACAGCCTGCTAGAGCATGATCCGGAAAAGTGGGAACCGGTTTTCCCTCGCGACAAACGCGAAGCGTTTGCGCGGAGATCATGCGCAAACAAACAGATGAGATCATGATGCGATTCAACTTAATCGTATCATGATCTAAGATGACTCATGGGTGCTTCAGGTGAACGCTATTCCCGCTGATGACCCCCGCCGCAGCTTTCGGCGGACCGCCGACCGCGCTCACTTGGGAATGAACATAAACATGATATTTGCACTCCCACTTGCTGTGGCTTAGGCTCTCGTATTCCTCCATCGTCAAGCTTCCTTTCGTGTGCGGGGTGGCTCACGATCAGAAGTTTCGGCGATGGGCGACCGCCGTAAATGTCAAACTTATGCTGCTCCCCGGCAGAGCCGGGAGGTCTCCCGGTTATGCCAGGCTTACGGACCTCTCGGCCGAAAAAGACGAGGCTTGCGTAGAGCGTTGAAATGCTCACATGGCTAGAGAGTTTTCGAGCGAAGGGATGCCGGTCGCGTGAAGAAAACGCGCCAAAACAATAATCTGGAGCTTCGGTTCTGATTTAATCGGCACCGATCATGCTCCAGGCTCAACTGGACCGTCAGGTAACCTAATATGCGATTGTTGGTCGTCGAAGACAACGAGCAGCTTGCCGGGCTTTTAGCCAAGGGCTTGCAAACGGCCGGCTACGAAACCGACGTGCTGTCGAGCCTTGAAGAAGCCAGCACGGTTCTTCGGACGACTTTCTACGCCGCGCTCATTCTCGACCTGGGATTGCCGGACGGCGATGGCCTGGCCCTGTTGCGCGAGATACGGCACCGAAACAATCCCATTCCCGTTCTCGTCTTGACCGCACGTGATGGCCTTCACGATCGCGTCCACGGCCTGCGCAGTGGCGCGGACGATTATCTGGTCAAGCCGTTCGCACTGGAGGAACTGGTGGCACGGCTGGAAGCTCAATTGCGGCGGCCCGGCCATCTGCTCGGCAGCTTGCTGCGCATCGCCAATCTCGAATTCGACACCACAAACCGGCAAGCCTCGATCGATGACCAGCCGCAGCTCCTGTCGGCCCGCGAAACCGAGGTGCTTGAGCTATTGATGCGCAGCAAAGGCCGTGTGGTCACCAAGAAACAGGTTGAAGATCACATCTTCGGACATCCGGGAGACGTCGCGTCCAACGCCATCGAGGTCTACGTTCACCGTCTGCGCAAACAGCTTTCGGAAAAAGGCGCCCGGGTGAAAGTCCAAACCATTCGCGGCGTCGGGTACCTCATCGCAGAGGAAAAGTAGCTTGATCAGGTTCAAGTCGATCATTTCGCGGATCGTGATCCTCCATATCGTTGCGGTTATTATCACCTCCATTTTCATGTCGCTGGCGCTGTCGTGGCTGCTGAACTACGAAACCGACAACATCCACAGCACAGCGATGCAGGAACAGGCCGTCTCCGTCGGCGAGCATCTCCGCGCGCGACCGGACGGCAGTTTCGAATTGAACCTCCCTGCCGACTTGCAAGGTCTCTATTCGCAGGCGTATGGGCGTTATTCATATGCGGTGATCGATGATCGAGGTCGAGTTTTGTTTTCCTCGCTGAGGGATCACGGCGCCCTGTTTCCAGCCGACACCAGATCTGGCGATGTCGAGTTCTGGCAACAACGACGCGGCGACGCCACCGTCTCTGGTGCCAGTATCAGGAAAACCGTCGGCGACAAGACCGTCTGGATCCAGGCCGGCGAAGATCTGGCCAACCGCGATGTGCTGATCGACGATATCGTCGCTGATTTCTATAAAAATGTCGGATGGATCACGCTGCCGATCCTGTTGGTGTTGCTGATCGCCGACATCGCGATCTTCCGGCGCGCGCTGCGGCCGCTTCGGCAGGCCTCGGAAATCGCCCGCGACATCGGTCCGACACGTACCGACCTTCGTTTGCCGACCGAAGAGATGCCGCGCGAAGTCCGTCCCCTGGTGTCCGCGGTCAATCAGGCGCTCGACCGGCTTGAAGAAGGCTTCCGGATTCAGCGCGATTTCACCGCCGACGCCGCGCACGAACTGCGCACCCCCCTGAGCATCTTGCGAACCCGCCTTGACCTTCTGGAAGACAAACAGATGGGCGAGGCTTTGCGCCAGGACGTCGAAGGTATGGCGCATATCATCAGCCAGTTGCTCGACATTGCGGAACTGGATGCGTTCGTCGTCGATCCGCTGGCCAGAGCCGATCTTCGGTCTGTGACCGCCGAGGTTGCCGAGTTCCTGGCGCCGTTGGCGTTGGCGCAAGGCAAGGACATCGCGCTGCTCGGCACAACAGAGCCGGTTTGGATTAAAGGCAATCCGGAGATGCTGAGCCGCGCCATCCGAAACCTCGCCGAAAACGCGATCAACCATACGCCGCCGGAAACTGCCGTGGAATTCGTCGTCGAAAAGAACGGCACGGTGAGCGTTCTGGACCACGGACCAGGCATCGCCGAAGACGAGCGCCATCTTATTTTTCAACGCTTCTGGCGGCGCGATCGGCGGAAGGCGGGAAGCACGGGCCTCGGACTTTCGATCGTACAGCGCATCGCCGAGTTGCATTCCGCGACGATCATCGTAGAAAATCGTCAGCCCTCCGGCGCCCGTTTTTCGCTTAGGTTTGCAGCGTTGAAAACTTAGGGCATGATCCGAACCGCTATCCCGGCGAGAATCCAAACATCTGCTCGAAGCGCTTGGCGTAGCGCGGCCAGACCTCAGGGTTGATGATGCGGGGTGGCCGCCTGCCGTCGAGCGCATCGAGAATTTGCTCGGCGGCAATTCTGCCCATGTTCGCGCGCGCCTCTTTGGTCACACCCGCCGTATGCGGGCTCGCCAGCACATTGTCGAACTGCAGCAATGGGTGGTCCGGCGGCGGCGGCTCCTTGGCCCAGACGTCGAGGCCGGCGCCGGCGATCAATTTGTTGCGCAGCGCCTCGGTGAGTGCGGCCTCGTCGTGGATGAAGCCCCGCGCTGTCGTTATGAAATAGGCATGCGGCTGCATCAGCGCGAATTCGCGCGTCCCGATCATGCCGCGATTGTCTTTCGTCAGCGGACAGGAGATCGAGACGTAATCCGAGCAGCGAAGCAGTTCATCCAATTCGACCTTTTCGCCGCCGCGCGCTGCCATCTCGGCGGCCGTGAGATAGGGATCATAGGCCAGCACTTTCATGCCG
The DNA here is from genome assembly GCA_963814615.1 of uncultured Alphaproteobacteria bacterium. Classification (GTDB taxonomy): domain Bacteria; phylum Pseudomonadota; class Alphaproteobacteria; order Rhizobiales; family Xanthobacteraceae; genus Bradyrhizobium. Next base: position 1,145,508 of record CAWFDN010000003.1, read on the forward strand.
AGCAGGCCGTTACAGAGTGCGGCGATGCGACGGCCAACATGGCCGAGCCCGACGATGCCGATGATCTTGCCCTGCACCTCGGTGCCCATCAAGGCGTTGCGATTCAAGACCTGCTCGCGCCGCAATGCACGGTCAGCCTCGAGAATGCGCTTCGACAGCGTGAGCAACATCCCCAAGGCGTGCTCGGCGACGGAATGGGCGTTGCCACCGGACTGATTGACGACCAGCACACCGGCTGCGGTGCAGGCCTCGACATCGACGGGATCGTAGCCCGCGCCATTACTTGAGACGATCAGCAGGTTCGGCGCGCGCCGCAGCAGGTCCGAATCGACGTGGAAGTGCTTCGCTAGTTCGTCGCGGGCCGCGCCGATTTGATAGACGTGCGCCGCCGCCAAAATCGGCGCTGCGACATCCTCGGCACTTTCGTTCTCGAGGCGGTCGAGGCGCACATCGGGCCGCGCCTGCAGCAGCTCGGCATAAATCGGGTGCGGAAAATATTTGACGTAGAACACACGCTTATTGTTGACGGACATTGCTGATGCGACTTTCAGTTCGGGAAGCCATAAAAATTTGCGAGGTTGGATACGAGGATGTCGTGCGGGCGGGTCCAGCGCGGGATGTTTACCTGCATCATTCGGCTTTCATGCCGGCGGCGGCGATGATCGGGCCCCATTTCTTGTAGTCGGCACGAATCTTGGCCTCGAATTGCTCGGGCGAACTGCCGATCGGCGACGCGCCGAGCTTGGTCAGGCGCTCCTTGACGGCCTCGGTTTTCAGTGCGGTAACGAAATCATGCGAGAGCTTTGCAATCAGGTCGCGAGGCATTCCGGCCGGTCCGAGCAAACCCCACCAGACTTCGGTGTCGTATCCGCTCACGGTTTCGGCCGTGCTGGGCACGTCGGGCAGAAACGGCGCCCGCGAAGCCGTCGTGACCGCGAGCGCGCGCAGGCTGCCGGCCTCAAGCTGCCCCACCGATTCCGGCCCGTTATTAAATGACATCGGAATTTGTCCGCCCAGGAGGTCGTTGAGTGCGGGCGCCCCGCCCTTGTAGGAAATCGCATTGAGATCGATGTTGGCGAGATTCTTCAAAAGCTCACCGGCCAGATGCGTCGATGTTCCGTTGCCCGCATGGCCGAACGACAGGCTTCCCGGTTTTTCGCGCGCCTGCGCGATCATATCGCCGAGTATCCTGAACGGAGAATCGGCGCGCACCAGCAGGATATTGGGAGACGAGGCCAACAGCGAAATTGGAGTGAAGTCCTTGAACGTGTCGTAGGGAATTTGGGGGTACAGGAACGGGTTGGTGGCATGACCGCTCGCGACCACGATGAGCGTGTATCCATCCGGCGGAGACGTCACGAGTACCTGCGACGCGACCACACCGCCCGCGCCGGGCCGGTTTTCAACCACGACGCTCTGGCCCCACTGCCGCGCGACCGCATCCCCCAGTGTGCGGGCGAGGATGTCCACCCCGCCTCCGGCCGAATAGGGCACGAAAATATGCACAGGCCTGGATGGAAATGCCGGCTCGGCGGACGCGACGCCGATTGCGATCAACGTGACCGCAGCGACCGCAAACATCCGGAACCAACGGCCCACGACATCTCCCCCGATTTTTGTTGTTTCTTTATCCCACGCCGGCTTGCCGGCAGCATCGCCGGCAAGTGCAGCGTATGGCAACGATCGGGCCATGTTGACAATCCCGCCGATCACGTCAAGTTTCGGCGCCTCGACGGGATCGCCGCGATCATGCGACGAACGAAAATTCCCGCAAAGTCCAAGGGAGAATGCGATGGCGGCTGCCGATGGACAAACGTCGCCGCAAGCTTTGCAGGAGACCTCTCAGGAGAGGACCTCGCAAGAACAGGCTTGGCACCAGGTGGTGCTGCACACGCTCAAGCGTAACGACATCCGCCTTGTGCCCTATGTTCCCGACCGCGTGCTGACAACGCTGATCAAGGACCTCCATGCCGATCCTTTCTTCACCACATTCCCGACGGCGCGCGAAGAAGAAGCGGTCGGCATCGTCTCCGGTGCCTGGATGGGCGGCCTGCGGGGCGCGGTGCTGATGCAAACTTCAGGCTTTGCGACCTTGGCCAATGTGCTGGCGTCGCTGGCGGTCCCTTATCAGATTCCTCTGATCATGTTGGTGTCGGAACGCGGCACGCTCGGCGAATTCAACTACGGCCAGTCGCTGGTCTGCCGCACCATGCGGCCGGTGCTCGAACTCGCTCGCGATGGAGCATCACACCGCGACCCGGCTCGACGAGTTCGAGTTCGTTGTCGACCGCTCAATCAAGCAGGCGATCGCGACGCAAGCGCCTGTGGCGCTGATTCTCTCGCCGCTTTTGACCGGCGGCAAAGTTTTTGAGAAGTGAGCGAAGCGCATGAGCACGGCAACCAACACCCGCAACACCAAGGTCATGAACCGGTTCGACCTTACCTCGCGGCTGGTCGCGAAACTCAAACACGACGAGGCCGTGGTCGGTGGCATCGGCAATACCAATTTCGATCTTTGGGCCGCCGGCCATCGCCCACAGAATTTCTACATGCTGGGCAGCATGGGCCTCGCCTTCCCTATTGCGCTCGGCGTCGCGCTGGCCCAGCCGAAGCGCCACATTTTTGCACTTGAGGGCGACGGCTCGCTCTTGATGCAATTGGGCTGTCTGTCGACAATTGCAACGCTCAGGCCGAAAAACCTCTGCATGATCGTGATGGACAACGGCATTTACCAGATCACCGGCGCGCAGCCGACCCCCGCGTCTGTCGTGTCGGATATCGTGGCGATCGCAACCGGCTGCGGCCTCACCAACAGCGCCTGGGCGGCCGACGAGGAGGATTTTGAGCGCCTTGTCGAACAGTCGCTGTCGGCCTCGGAGCCGACGCTGATCGGCGTGCGCATCGACGACAAACCGGGGGTCGGAACCACCCGCCGCGATCCCGTGCAGATCAGGGAGCGCTTCATGCAGGGCCTCGGCGTGCGGCAAGCGCTATGACCTTCGGTGAGTTCCATTAACTACACGAACAGCGCAGCTTCGCATCGCAGGGGCTCAGATCGCTCAATCATGGGTATCTCGCCGGTATGACAACTATCCTTAGAATAATCGCCTGGCTCCTCGCCGCCGCCGTCACCTTCGCCAACCTGGGGCCGCCACGCTTTCGGCCGCAATCCAATCTCGGTCAGGACGGTGAACATGCGCTGGCATTCGTCTTGGTCGGCCTAGCGTTTGGTTTGGCCTATCCCCGACATCGGCGGCTCGCATGCGCGATTTCGATCGTCACGATTGGCGCCATCGAAATCCTGCAGATCTGGGCGCCCGGCCGGCACGCGAGGTTCGAGGATTTCGCGGTCGATGCCTTGGCGACCTGTGCTGGCCTCGCCTTCATTGCCGGACTGGATTGGGCTTGGCGGCGGCTCCGTACAGTCGGGACAAACGCGACCTGAGTCTCAGGTCGATCCATTACGGTCATCCCGGCTTCTAAAATTAAAAAGCCCTGCTCCCAATAAAAACGCCGCCCGGAAAAACCGGACGGCGTTTGCAGGCGTTGTCTCTTTCAGATGTTACAGCAGGCCCGCACCGCGCGCCCACTTGTATTTGGCACCGAGCACCTCGACCGGCAATTCTGTCGAGTACGCATAGGCCGGGATGCCGTTCTGGTAGAGATATTCCGCGGCTTCCTCGACCTCGACGTCGCCGGCGAGCGAGGCGACGATCGGCTTCACGAAGCCCTTGGCCTCCATCTCGTTCTTCAGTTCGACCATGTTGCGGGCGAACACCATCGGCGGGGTGACGATGGTGTGCCAGTAACCGAGGATCAGCGAATGGATGCGCTCATCGGTCAGGCCGAGCTTGACGGTGTTGACGTAGGTGATCGGCGGCTCGCCACCGGTGATGTCGACCGGATTGCCGGCGGCACCGAACGGCGGAATGAACTTGCGGAACGCCGCGTCGAGATCGGGCGGCATCGTCATCAAGGAGAGACCGTTGTCGACACACGAATCCGACAACAGTACGCCCGAACCGCCCGCGCCGGTGATGATCAACACGTTCTCGCCCTTCGGCGTCGGCAGCACCGGCACGCCGCGCGCGAACTCCAGCAATTGCCTTAAGCTACGGGCGCGGATCACGCCGGATTGCTTGAGCACGTCCTCGTAGATCTTGTCGTTACCGGCAAGCGCGCCGGTGTGCGAGGAAGCGGCCTTGGCGCCTGCGGACGTGCGGCCCGCCTTGAGCACCACCACCGGCTTCTTCTTGGAGACACGCTTGGCGGCCTCCGCGAAGGCGCGACCGTCCTTCAAGTCTTCGCAGTGCTGCGCAATGATGGCCGTGTTGGGGTCCTGCTCGAAGAAGGCGAGCAGATCGTCCTCGTCGATATCAGACTTGTTGCCGAGACCGACGATCGCGGAAACGCCCATCTTGGCGGAACGCGAGAAGCCGATGATCGCCATGCCGATGCCGCCGGATTGCGACGACAGTGCCGCGGAGCCCTTGACGTCGTAGGCGGTACAGAACGTGGCGCAGAGATTGGCCGGGGTATAGTAGAAGCCGTAGATATTCGGCCCCATCAGGCGGACGTTGTACTTCTTGCCGATCTCGACGATCTCGGCCTGCAATTCAGGTGCGCCCGCTTCCGCAAAGCCCGACGGAATGAGAACGGCGCCAGGAATTTCCTTCTCGCCGCATTCGATGAGCGCGCCGGCGACGAACTTCGCCGGGATCGCAAACACCGCGGTGTCGATCACACCCGGCACATCCTTGACGCTCTTATAGGCTTTGTAACCCAGGATCTCGGGGGCTTTCGGATGAATCGGATAGATGTCGCCCTTGTAGCCGCCGTTGATCAGATTCTTCATGACCGAGTTGCCGATCTTGCCATCCTCGGTCGAGGCGCCGATCACAGCAACCGCTCTTGGCTCCATGATGCGCTTCATCGCCGTGACGATTTCTTCGGTCGGGCGCGGCGCGGGGCGCGGCTGGTAGTCGAAATCGACGACGATGCGCACGTCGGCCGCGATTGCGTCTTTCTTGGTGGCGAATACCGGATTGAGATCGAGTTCAATGATTTGGGGGAAGTCGCTGACGAGCTGCGACACCTTGACGATGATATCGGCCAGCGCTTCGCGGTTGACCGGGTCACCGCCCCGCACGCCCTTCAGCATCTCGCCCGCCTGGATGCCGTCGAGCATCGACAAGGCGTCGTCCTTGGTGGCGGGAGCGAGACGGAAGGTAATGTCCTTCAGCACTTCCACCAGCACACCGCCGAGGCCGAAGGCTACAAGCTTGCCGAACGATCCGTCGGTGATGGAGCCGACGATGACCTCGGTGCCGCCCGCCAGCATCTGCTGGATCTGAATGCCTTCGATCTTGGCATCGGCTTTGTATTTCTTGGCGTTCGCCAGAATGATCTCATAATTCTTTTCGACGTCGGCAGCGGTCTTGACGCCGACGATCACGCCGCCCGCTTCGGTCTTGTGGAGAATATCCGGCGAAACGATCTTCATCACCACCGGGAAACCCATCTTGGTCGCAATCTTGGAGGCTTCGCTTGCGGATTTGGCGACGCCCTCCTTCGGAACCGGAATACCGTAGGCATCGCACACGAGCTTGCCTTCCGGCGCGGTCAGACTTGTGCGTTTGTCCGCCTTGACCAGATCGAGTACTTTGCGGACCGCATCTTTGGAATTCGACATTGGCTTCCTCCTGGAGATCTATTTTGAACTTGTAGGCAACGCGTCGTGCTTCAGGACATGGCTCTCAAGACATGGCCTGCATGCTCAATTCGTGTTCCCTGTGATTGCAAAACGCGGACTCGCGTTCGCTGCGGCTGTTGTAGCCGCCAAATGTAACCGTTTCGTATGGCATTTGGTATGCCAGAAACGACGTTGTCAAGGTTCGGTGTCGGGCACAAGTACCGAAAAATGCTGGCAACTTGACATTCTGGTATTTGGCATGCCAAAAATCTATTGAAATTCTTCTGATGTTCCAAGACGTCTCCCGCGGAGGAGATCCGTCGTGCTCATGCGGAAAACCAACCAAGGCGTCGCCCCCATGGCCGAGGCAGATATTGCAATCGTCCGGATCGTGCCGGAGACGAGCTTCAAGAACAAGGCGTACGAAGCCCTGAAGGAAGCCATCCTCAAGATGGAAATCTACGCCACGCCCGACCCGGTCATGCTCGACGAACGTGCGCTGTCGGAGCGGCTCGGCGTCAGCCGAACGCCCATCCGCGAAGCGATCGCGATGCTGGAGCAGGACGGTCTGGTCAAGACCGTGCCACGTCGTGGCATTGTCGTCGTGCGCCGCACCAAGAATGAGATCGTCGACATGATCCGGGCCTGGGCCGCGCTTGAGAGCATGGCCGCGCGGTTGATCACGACGACGGCACGCAAAAAGGACATTTCTGCACTGCGCGACTTTTTCAACGATTTTGGCAAGGATCGCCTGCCGCAGGATCACATCGAGGAATATTCCAAGGCCAACATCGCTTTCCATCAGGCGCTGATCTCGCTCAGCGAGTCGCCGGTGCTGGTCGATATGACCAACGATATCCTTTTGCATGTTCGCGGCTACCGGCAGTTGACGATTGGGCGTACCGACCGCCTCGCCGTGTCCCTGCCCGAGCACATGTCTATCATTGAAGCGCTCGAAGAACGTAACACTGAGCTTGCGGAAAAGCTTGCACGCGATCACACACTCGGCCTTGCTGCTTATGTCGAAGCCCACGGCCAAGAGCTGTTTCAATAACCAACCGTAGCCTTTCAATTTGGATGACAAACGGAAAGGCGACGACCTCGTCGCATCAAGAAACCATCAGGGAGAAAGCGGAATGTCCGCATTAGTACAGAGCATCGATACAAATACGGCCGAATCCGAGCAGGAATTGACGGATGGCTTTCATCTCGTCATCGATGCGCTCAAGCTCAACGGCCTCACCACGATCTACGGCGTGCCCGGCATCCCGATCACCGACTTTGGCCGCATGGCGCAGGCCGAAGGCATCCGCGTGCTCTCGTTCCGGCACGAGCAGAACGCCGGCTACGCGGCCGCCATCGCCGGCTTCCTGACCAAGAAGCCTGGAGTTTGCCTCACGGTGTCGGCGCCCGGCTTTCTGAACGGGCTCACCGCCCTCGCCCACGCCACCACCAACTGCTTCCCGATGATCCTGATCTCGGGCTCATCCGAGCGCGAAATCGTCGACCTGCAGCAGGGCGACTACGAAGAGATGGACCAGCTCGCGATCGCCAAGCCGCTGTGCAAGGCGGCCTTCCGCGTGCTGCATGCCGCCGACATCGGCATCGGAATCGCCCGCGCGATCCGCGCCGCGGTCTCGGGCCGTCCGGGCGGCGTCTATCTCGACCTGCCGGCCAAGCTGTTCGGGCAGGTCATCGACGCCGAAGCGGGCAAGAAGTCGCTGGTCAAGGTCATCGACGCGGCTCCGGCGCAGATCCCCGCCCCGTCTGCGGTCAAGCGCGCGCTCGATGTGCTGAAAAGCGCCAAGCGTCCCCTGATCATCCTCGGCAAAGGCGCGGCCTACGCGCAAGCCGACGACGAGATCCGCACCTTCATCGAGAAGAGCGGCGTGCCCTTCCTGCCGATGAGCATGGCCAAGGGCCTTCTGCCCGACACCCATCCGCAGTGTGCCGGCGCAGCGCGCTCGACGGTACTGAAAGATGCAGACGTGGTGATGTTGATCGGCGCCCGCCTCAACTGGCTGCTGTCGCACGGCAAAGGCAAGAGCTGGGGTGAGGCACCGAAGAAATTCATCCAGATCGACATTGAGCCCAAAGAGATGGACTCGAACGTCGAGATCGTGGCTCCGGTGGTCGGCGATATCGGCTCCTGCGTGTCGGCGCTTCTGGAAGGGATGGGCAACGGCTGGACGACCGGGCCGGCCGATTGGATGAACGCCATCAAGACCAAGCGCGAAGAGAACGTCGCCAAGATGGCCCCGAAGCTGATGAGCAATGCTTCTCCGATGGATTACCACGGCGCGCTCGGTGCGCTGCGGACCATCATCAAGGAACGGCCTGATGCGATCCTCGTCAATGAGGGTGCCAACACGCTCGATCTCGCGCGCGGCATCATCGACATGTATCAGCCCCGCAAGCGCCTCGACGTCGGCACTTGGGGCGTGATGGGCATCGGCATGGGCCAGGCTATCGCCGCCGCCATCGAGACCGGCAAGCCCGTGCTCGCGGTCGAAGGCGACAGCGCCTTTGGTTTCTCCGGCATGGAGGTGGAGACGATCTGCCGCTACAATCTTTCGATCTGCATCGTCATCTTCAACAACAACGGCATCTATCGCGGCACCGACGTCAACAAGGTCGGCTCCGATCCGGCGCCGACTGTCTTCGTCGCGGGAGCCCGCTACGACAAGATGATGGAGGCTTTCGGCGGTGTCGGCGTCAATGTGACCTCGCCCGACGAGTTGAAGCGCGCCGTCAACGAAGCCATGGACTCCGGCAAGCCGACCCTCATCAACGCGGTGATCGACCCGGCGGCCGGCAGCGAGAGCGGCAGAATCGGCAACCTCAATCCGCAAAGCAAACTGAAAAAGAAATAAATCGGCACATCCGGACGGGGCCTCTGACAAGCCCCGTCCCCTTTCATTCATTTCTCCTGCCCATGCAGGAGCAGAAAAACGATACGGAGCAACACAATGACAAAGGCGCTGAAGGGTGTTCGCATTCTCGATTTCACCCACGTCCAGTCAGGACCGACCTGCACGCAATTGCTGGCATGGTTTGGCGCCGACGTGATCAAGGTTGAACGGCCGGGCGTGGGCGATATCACGCGCGGTCAATTGCAGGATATCCCCAATGTCGACAGCCTGTATTTCACCATGCTCAACCACAACAAGCGCTCGATCACGCTCGACACCAAGAATCCAAAGGGCAAGGAAGTCCTGACCGCGCTGATGAAGAGCTGCGACGTGCTGGTGGAAAATTTCGGCCCCGGCGTGCTCGATCGCATGGGATTTCCCTGGGAAAAAATCCACGCCATCAACCCCAAGCTGATCGTAGCGTCGATCAAGGGATTCGGCCCCGGCCCCTATGAAGACTGCAAGGTGTACGAGAACGTCGCACAATGCACCGGCGGCGCCGCATCGACCACGGGTTTTCGCGACGGACTGCCGCTCGTGACCGGCGCCCAGATCGGCGACAGCGGCACCGGTTTGCATCTGGCGCTCGGCATCGTCACCGCGCTCTACCAGCGCACCATGACCGGTGAGGGACAAAAGGTCACCGCCGCCATGCAAGACGGTGTGTTGAACCTCTCCCGCGTCAAACTGCGCGACCAGCAGCGCCTCGCTCGCGGCCCTCTCAAGGAATATAGCCAATACGGCGAAGGCATCCCGTTTGGCGACGCGGTGCCGCGCGCCGGCAACGATTCCGGCGGCGGTCAGCCCGGCCGTATTCTGAAGTGTAAAGGCTGGGAGACCGATCCCAACGCCTACATCTACTTCATCACCCAGGCGCCGGTCTGGGAGAAGATCTGCGATGTCATCGGCGAGCCCGGCTGGAAGACCCATCCCGATTACGCGAAGCCGCCGGCCCGCCTGTCGCGCCTCAATGAGATCTTCGCCCGCATCGAGCAATGGACCATGTCCATGACCAAGTTCGAAGCGATGGATATCCTCAACAAGGACGACATCCCCTGCGGGCCGATCCTGTCGATGAAGGAGATCGCCGAAGACCAGTCGCTGCGCGCCACCGGCACCTTGGTCGAAGTAGACCACCCCGAGCGCGGCAAATACCTGTCGGTCGGCAATCCCATCAAACTGTCGGACAGCCCGACTGAGGTGACACGCTCTCCCCTGCTCGGCGAACACACCGACGAAATCCTCCGGCAGGTTCTAGGCTTCAGCGATCATCAGGTCGCGGAGATCCACGATTCCGGCGCGCTTGATCCGCCGCGCAAGGTGGCCGCAGAATAGGCCAAACTCTCTTTCGTTTCCGATACTTAGAAAGGCCGCCGGTTTCCGGCGGCCTTTCGTTATTTGAAATCCCTATCGTGCCAATTATGTTGCGTTGCAATATGTCCTATGCTGCTATGCAAACAAAACCGTTGTTGGTGGTATCTGGTATACGTAGATTGTCTCCTGGAACAAACGCAGCGATCCGCTGCACCGCAGCAAGAAGGGGACCAAGATGTCCAAAACTGCCTCTCTCGGCTTCGCGCCTTCCGTCAGTTTTTTCGGCCGCTTCATGGCGACCATCGATCGCCTGCTGATGGCGAGCGCCCGCATCGCTATCCGCAACGGCGACCTCCCCTATCCCGGTCTCTGAGCTCCGAACGGCGCGCCGCGCGATAACACCCGCCGCGAGAGCCGGAGTGAATTGACAGCAAACCTCCCAAACTAACGGCCCCGGTTTTCCGGGGTCTTTTTTTGCTCAGAACTCTCCCCTTCCCGGCGCCTGCGGGACAGCTTCGACAGCTCTTGTGGAGCAACGTCCCTCAGGAAAGAATTACTTGCGCTGTGGCATATCACATACCACAATGTCAGGCCGGTAACGCTCGTTGCCCAACAGAAGCGTGCCTTGGGAGGAATCATGACGGTCACTACACAACCAACGGCGCAGCCCGTAGCCGAAGGCAAGCACTTCCGCTGGCTGCAACTTGCGATGGGCGTCGTCTGCATGGCGATGATCGCAAACCTGCAATATGGCTGGACACTGTTCGTCGATCCGATCGACGCAAAATATCATTGGGGCCGGGCGGCGATCCAGCTCGCCTTTACGCTCTTCGTCGTGACCGAAACCTGGCTGGTTCCGGTCGAAGCATGGTTCGTCGACAAATACGGTCCGCGCGTCGTCGTGATGTTTGGCGGCGTGATGATTTCCATCGCCTGGGTGATGAACTCGTACGCGGACTCGCTGGTGCTGCTCTATGTATCGGCGATCATCGCCGGGGTCGGCGCCGGCTCGATCTACGGAACCTGCGTCGGCAATGCGCTGAAGTGGTTTCCCGATCGCCGTGGCCTGGCCGCCGGCGCGACCGCCGCCGGCTTCGGCGCAGGTGCTGCAATCACCGTGGTGCCGATTGCGAACATGATTGCGGCAAGCGGCTACCAGAGCGCGTTCTTTACGTTTGGCATCGGACAAGGCGTGATCGTCTTCCTGCTCGCGTTTTTCCTTCGCAAGCCCACGCAGGCGATGCCGGTGAAAAAGAAGCAGCTCAACCTGCCGCAGACCAAGATCGACTTCACACCGCCACAGGTGCTGCGAAGCCCGATCTTCTGGGTGATGTATCTGGTGTTCGTGATGGTCGCCGCGGGCGGGTTGATGACCGCCGCACAGATTGCGCCGATTGCCAAGGATTTCAAAATCGCCGACGCACCCGTGGGCCTTCTCGGCTTTCAGATGGCCGCATTGACGTTTGCGATTTCGCTCGACCGGATCTTCGACGGGTTCGGCCGTCCGTTTTTTGGATGGGTCTCCGACACCATCGGTCGCGAAAACACGATGTTCATCGCGTTCGGAACCGCCGCCCTCATGGTGCTGACACTCTCTGTCTACGGCCAGATTCCGATCGTGTTCGTGCTGGCGACTGCGGTGTATTTCGGCGTCTTCGGCGAGATCTACAGCCTGTTTCCCGCGACCAGCGGTGATACATTCGGCGCAAAATTCGCCACCACCAACAACGGCATGTTGTACACGGCGAAAGGGACGGCCTCGCTGCTGGTGCCGCTCGCAAGCATTGTTGCGGCGAACTATGGCTGGCAGGCCGTGTTCGTGATCGTCGTTGCGCTCAACGCCACCGCCGCACTGCTGGCCCTGTTAGTCATCAAACCGATGCGACGGGCGTTTATCCTTGGCAACGAAATCACGAGTGACGCTAGGGCGCGCGACGTCAAAACCGCCTGACGGCCCCGACATCGAAAGAAAAGAGGCGCGCTTCGGTGCGCCTCTTTTTTTTGGGATACCAAATACAACGATGATCCCTTGTCCGCGTTCGCCGCAAACGGCAAGGCAGCCGGAGCGAGTTGGAAATACAAAAACGTCAGCATTACTGCCATTTTCTTTCATTCCAGAAGCTGCAGATTGCACCGATATTAAATTGACAATTGGCATAATGTATACCAACATAGCTTTGCACCAAGACATTCAGCGGCTCACCTGAAGGAGGTTGCGATGCAAGTCGGAGACATCCTGCGCAAGAAAACTGCCCGCGTTGCGACGGTTCGCATGAATGAGACCGTCGCCATTGCTGCCCAATTGATGCGCGCCAGCAACATCAGCGCGCTTGTGGTCAAGGACGTCGTCCGCACCGAGGGCAATACCGCGGTGGGCATGTTTACGGAACGCGACGTGGTCCGCGCCATCGCCGAACATGGCGCGGCCGGAGTCAATTTGAAGATCTCGCAATTGATTTCAGTGCAGCAACTGGTCTGCTGCTGTTCGACGGACAGCCTCGAACACGTTCGTCATCTCATGAACAAGAGCCACATCCGCCATCTGCCCGTCATTGATGACTACAGCTTGGTGGGCGTCGTCAGCATCCGTGACATCTCAACGGCGTTCGATGACGAAGCCACCGCGGCGGCGCGATCCGTTCCCGCCTGACCCTCAATCCGCTTGGCGCGCAGGCACCGGTGGTGTAGCGCGCGAAAGTCGCCGGACTGACCGTCGGCAGGTCGAGGCGCGCCTGGCGTCCTGAGCGAAGTTCACCTACCTTTTACGTGGCACGCTTACCTCGCGAAGGTGAGGAGAAATTTCTGCCCCCGCACGAGATCAAGACCCGAGCAGAATGATCGGATATGATCTCCTCGGCTTGTCTTCATCTCCTTGTCCGCATCCCCTCGCCCTCGCCCTCGCCCTCCCCCACCAACAGAGAATGTTTTCATGAAGGCCTATGTTTATGGCGCCAAGGGCGCTGAAATCATCGATGTTCCCAAGCCCGCTCCGAAAAGCACCCAAGTGCTGGTTCGCGTCCGCGCCTGCGGCCTCAATCGCGCCGACCTCGGGATGACCAAAGGGCATGTGCACGGCAGCGCCGGCGGCGCCGGTAGCGTGTTGGGCATGGAATGGTCGGGCGAGATCGCCGAAATCGGCCCCGAAGCCAACGGCGTCAAAGTCGGCGACAAGGTGATGGGTTCCGGCAGCGCCGCGTTCGCGGAGTATACGGTTGCCGACCACGGCCGGCTGTTTCGCACCCCAACGAACATGAATTTCGAGGATGCCGCCACCCTCCCCATCGCGCTCACGACCATGCACAACGCGGTGGTGACCAATGGCGCGTTGCAGCCCGGCCAATCGGTGCTGATCCAGGGTGCGAGCTCCGGCGTCGGCCTGATGGCGCTGCAAATTGCAAAACTCAAGGGCGCCGGGATCGTGATCGGATCTTCCACCAACGCGGCACGCCGCGGCAGACTGAAGGAGTTCGGCGCCGATCTGGCGGTGGATTCCAGCGATCCCGGCTGGGTCGATCAGGTGCTTGACGCCACCGGCGGCGAAGGCGTCGATCTGATCGTCGATCAGGTCTCGGGCAAGGTCGCGAGCCAAAATCTCGCGGCCACCAAAATCAAGGGCCGGATCGTCAACGTCGGCCGGCTCGGCGGCACCCACGCCGATTTCAATTTCGACCTGCATGCCGCGCGCCGCATCAACTATATCGGCGTCACTTTCCGCACCCGCGGAATTGAGGAAATCCGCGAGATTTTTGACGAAGTCCGCAAGGACATCTGGCCCGCGGTGGAGCAGCGCAAGCTGCAATTGCCGATCGACAAGGTGTTTGCCTTCGACGACATCGGCAAGGCGTTCGAGCACATGGAAGCCAACCGGCATCTCGGCAAGATCGTCGTGACGCTATGACGTCCGCTGCGGCTCAATGACAAAATAATTCGCAACAACCGCTGCTGCGAATGAGTGGCGACTAACGCTTTTGATCGACGCTTTAATGTTACCTGACGGGCTGCTACACCGGCGCCTATGAATCGCCCCGTTCACAGCGTCAAATCCCGCGTCGCGGCGATCTCGATCTTCGCCAGCGCCGGCATGGCCGCGGCCAAATTCGTGGTAGGCCTCGCCATCGGCAGTATCGCTCTGATTTCCGAAGCCCTGCACTCTTCGGTCGATGTGGTCGCGACGATCGTCACCTGGATGGTGGTGCGGGTTTCCGACTTGCCCGCGGACGAGGAACATCATTACGGCCACGGCAAGTTCGAAAGCGTCTCGGCGCTTGGCGTGATCGCGATGCTCTATGTGCTGGCGGGCGGCATTCTGGTCGAATCCTACAGCCGTCTGCGCGAAGGTGCGCCGCCGCCGACGCTTTCGGCGATTCCATTCATTGTCCTGCTGATCGACATCGCGGTGAATTTCTGGCGCGCCCGCGCGCTGCATCGCGCGGCGCACAACACAAAAAGCCAGGCGCTGGCGGCCGATGCGCTGCATTTTGCCTCCGACGTGCTTGGCTCGCTCGCCGTCATGGTCGGGCTGGCTCTTTCAGGGCTGGGCTATCCCTGGGGGGACGCCGCCGCCGCCATCGCCGTCGCGATCACGATCGCGCTATTAGGCCTGCGGATGGCGCGCTCCACCGTCGAAACCCTACTCGATCGCGCTCCCGAAGGTGTGTCGGACAAAGCCGCCGCCGCAATCAGGGCAGTGCCCGGCGTGCTCGATGTCGAACGGCTGCGAGTCCGGATGGTGGGGCCGACGCACTTCATTGATGCCATCGTGCAGGTGCCGCGAACCTATCCGATCGACCGCGTCGATGAGATCAAACGCAAGGCGCAAGCCGCGGTGGCCACCGTGCTCGACGATGCCGATCTGACGTTCACCGCGGTGCCGGTCGCACGCAACAACGAAAGCGTGCGCGAACGCATCATGGTAATCGCACGCAATTCCGGTCTCGCGGTCCACCATGTCACCGTGCACGATCTCGGCGGCAAGCTCACCGTCAGCATCGACCTCGAAGTCGACGGCGAGATGGCGCTTCACGAAGCCCACGACATCGCCCATGGGCTGGAGCGCAACATCCGCGACGAATTCGGCGAGGACGTCGAAGTCGATACCCACATCGAGCCGCTGGAGCCCGAATTGCCGCTGGGCACCGATGCCGCGCCCGACCGCGTCGAAGCCATCAAGACCGCGCTCGCGCGCTTCGCTGCCGACGGCGCGATCCATGACATCCATAATGTGCGCGTGCGCAACACCGACGCCGGTGAAATCGTGAACTTCCATTGCCGCGCAGCGCCCTCGATGAGCGTGATCAAGGTTCACCAGAGCGTCGATGAGATCGAGCGCGCGTTGCGCGGTGCATTTCCAACCGTGAAGCGCGTCATCAGCCACGCCGAGCCGCCGCGCGCGGAGTGAGCATCCAAGACGTCACGTGTTCCCGTTTCGGACTCACATCGCACGCCTTTGCACGTCTCATTTCTGCGGTGGACAAGATTTATTTTCATTAACGATTCGTTGACTCTCGACAGCCCGCGAAAACTGGATTCAAATCGCTGTGATTCGAAAGTGATCCGGAGATCCTTCCGAACAGAGTGCGAGAAGCTTCCATGGGGGTCAAAGGCATGGTGCACGCACACGCGGCGAGCGCGTGCGTCCAATCTGATTCGATCAAGGGATTGGCGCAATCGATCGCGAAGCCGGCCTATCACAGGCTTTTGGGAGCGGAGCCTGTGCTTCGCCGCGCTGTACCCACCCTGATCATTGCCTTCCTGATCACCATTTGCTTGGGCGCATTCGTCCAGGTGGTCGACCAGAACCGGCAAAAGCGCGCGGCGATCAAGCGCGACCTCGCAGCCGTTGCCGATTTACTCGCCGAGCGCATCGATCACATCGCTTCGCTTCGACAAGATCGCGCGGCGACATTCGAGCGCTTGCAACTTCTGCTCCCCGGCCTCATTCCGTCCTGGGGCGTCGCCGCCGGCAGGCATGTCATTGTCACCGACGCGGACCAGCGCGTTCTCGCCCGCATCCCGATCGACGCCGGGCTTGGTGACACCACCCGGATTCTCGACGCCGTCAGCGCAGCGCTGCCACTAGGCGCGCCGGGGCAGCCAATCGGTGTCACCGACATCACTTTGCCGAACGGAGGCAGCGCGCTGGCGATCCAGCACACCGTCAAGGCACTGCCCGGTCAGGTCATCATCATCCAGGAAAAAATTGAGTCGCTTTGGCAGTCGGACGCGGCCCTGGCGGTGACGCTTTCCGCCACCACCGGCTTTGTCGTGCTGATCCTGGGCTTCGCATTCCATTGGCAGTCGACCCGCGCACGCGAAGGCGACCTCATCAATGATGCCGTGCGAGGGCGTATCGATACCGCGCTCAACCGCGGTCGCTGCGGCTTGTGGGATTGGGACCTGTCGCGCGGCAGAATTTTCTGGTCGCAATCGATGTTCACGATGCTGGGGCTCGACACCCGCAGCGACCTGCTGACGTTCGGCGAGGTCAATGCGCTGGTGAAATCCGATGACATCGACCTGTTCGAGATCGCCGACCAACTGATTTCCTCGAAGATCAATCACATCGATCAGACCTTCCGCATGCAGCACACCGACGGCCATTGGATCTGGCTGCGGGTGCGCTGCGAGCTGAGCCAGGGCACAGGCGATGCGGGCCTGCACCTGATCGGCATCGCCGTCGATATCACCGAACAAAAGAGTTTAGCCGAGAAGACGGTGGAGGCCGACTTGCGGCTGCGCGACGCGATCGAGACCATCCCGGAAGCCTTCGTGCTGTGGGACGCCGGCGACCGCATGGTGCTGTGCAACTCGCATTTCCAGCGCCTGCACAAGCTGCCGGACTCGGCCGTCACGCCGGGGACCTCCTACGAAACCGTGATCGAAGTCGGCAGCATGCCGGAAGTTCGCACCCGGTTGCACGAAACCGGCGTCCAGCCCCCGGGAGCGCGAACCTTCGAGGCGCAACTCGACGACGGCAGTTGGCTGCATATCAGCGAGCGCCGCACCAAGGACGGCGGCTACGTGTCGGTCGGCACCGACATTACCCGCATCAAGGAGCACGAACAGAAACTGATCGACAACGACCTGCGGCTGCGCGCCACCGTAATCGATCTCAAGCGTTCACAAACCACGCTCGAGCACCAGGCGATCGAGCTCGCCGACCTCGCCCAAAAATATTCCGAAGAAAAAAATCGCGCCGAGGAAGCCAACCAGACCAAATCCAAATTCCTCGCCAATATGAGCCATGAGTTGCGCACGCCGCTCAATGCCATCATCGGATTTTCCGAGATCATGGGCAGCGGCATGTTCGGAACGCTGGGTTCCGAAAAATATCAGGAATATTGCCACGACATCCTCACCAGCGGTCACTATCTGCTCGAAGTGATCAACGACATCCTCGATATGTCGAAGATCGAAGCCGGCCGGATGAAGCTCGACATGGAGCCGCTCGATCTGTCGAAGACATTGGCCGAATCGCTACGCGTGGTGTCCGGACGCGCCAGCGACAAGAATCTGGTGCTCGACTCGGACATCGAGGGAGCCACTTCCGTGGTCGCGGATCGCCGCGCCGTCAAGCAGATCATCGTCAACCTGCTGTCCAACGCCGTCAAATTCACCCCCGATGGCGGCAAGGTGGTTGTTCGCAGCCGACTGCTCAACGATTCGATCGTGCTGATGATTGCCGACACCGGCATCGGCATCGCGCCGCAATCGCTGGCGCGGCTCGGCAGACCGTTCGAGCAGGTCGAGAGTCAGCTCACCAAGACCTATCACGGCTCGGGGCTCGGACTGGCAATCGCGAGGTCACTGACCAATCTGCATGGCGGGTCGATGCGGTTGCGCTCGAAGCTCGGTACAGGCACCGTCGTCTCCGTGACGCTTCCGCGCGACGCGCGCAAGCTCAAAGCGAAGACCGCCGCCGCCGCTTGATTTCGGCGCCGTAACCGCCGCTCAGGATTCCAGCGTCGGCGCGAGTTCGCGGGCGATGTGGACCAGCGCAGCTATCAGCGGCGTCATCGGATCGCGTTGAGGGACGACGAGTCCGACTTTGTAGTTGACCTCCGGATCGACGATCGGAATGCTGCGGATCTTGTCGGACAGCCCGAGCGTCTCTGCGAGCTTCGCCGGCATCACGCTGGCCCAGCGTCCCGTCTTTACATGCGTATAAAGAACCAGAAGCGAGTTCGAGGTCAGGCTCGGGGTTGCCTCTGCGCCGACCGAGCGGAGCGCGCGATCGATGATGCGCCGGTTCTGCATGTCGGGAGTTAGCAAACACAGCGGAACTTGGCCGACCTCCTTCCAGGTGACGCGGTCGCGGTCGCCGAACATTCCATCGGGCGAGGTCAGAAGCCGGTAGCTCTCGTTGTAGAGCGGGATGGTGCGAACCTTGCCGAGCGGTTCGTTCTCGATGTAGGTCAACCCGGCATCGACCTCGAGATTTTCCAATAATCCGAGAACCTCGGCCGAGGTGCAGGATACGATACGAAATCGCACGTCTGGATGGCGCGCGCGAAACGGCGTCGTCAGCGACGCCACCATGCCGAGCACGGTGGGGACGGCTGCGATTCCAATCTCGCCGGAGAGCTTGTCTTTCAGGCCGTTGATTTCCTGCCGCATCGCCCGAGCGTCGCCGACGATACGCCGCGCCCAGTCCAGCGTGCGCTCGCCTTCAGGCGTGAAGCCCTGGAATCGCGAGCCGCGCTGCACCAGCATGACGCCAAGGATTTCCTCAAGCTGCTTGAGGCTGGTCGACATCGTCGGCTGGGTAACGCCGCAGGCTTCGGCGGCGCGTCCGAAATGACGTTCCTTGGCGAGCGCCAGGAGAAGTTCAAGTTTGTCGATCAAGTAAGGAAGCCTTCACGATTACGTCTAAGAGCGATGAATATCACGGTCCCGGACGCACAAATACGTCAAAAGTCGCGCCGAATGAGCGGCGCTGCGGCCGTCATACACCTTCATTCCAATTTTATATCGTCTTATTTCATATTTTAATCGATCGAGTTTCCGTATCGCAGCATGAGACGGCTTTATTGATATTTGGCAGGAAATCCCGTCCTCTGCCGTTTGGTAATAAGTCTCTGATAGAGAACACGGATGACCCCAGTATACGAACCATGGAATGCCGCACGCGGCGCCGAAATCATTGCGGAACATAGCCGGCTCGAAGGTGCGACGCTGGTGATTCTCCACGCGCTGCAACAAGCCTTCGGCTACGTCCCGGAGCCGGCGATTCCCATGGTGGCGTCCGCGCTCAATCTGTCCCGCGCCGAGGTTCATGGCGTGTTCACGTTTTATCATGATTTCCGCCACGAGCCCGCGGGCCGGCATGTGCTGAAACTATGCCGTGCCGAAGCCTGCCAGGCCGCCGGCGGCGATGCGCTGGCTGCGCGTGCGGAAGCCAAACTTGGCATCGCCATGGGAAACACCACGGCCGACGACCGGGTGACGCTGGAGCCGATCTATTGCCTTGGCCTCTGTGCGACGGCTCCCTCGGCGATGCTCGATGGGCGTGTGGTCGGCCGCCTCGATGAAGCCCGCATCGATGCTCTGGTTGCGGAGGCACAGCGATGACGATGCGTATTTTCGTTTCCCGCGATGCGGGTGCGGTTGCAGTCGGCGCTGACGAAGTGGCCGCGGCGCTGGAACAAGCCGCCGCGAAACGCGGCACCACCATCGAGATCGTCAGGACCGGCTCACGCGGGATGTATTGGCTCGAGCCGATGGTCGAGGTCGCCACCGCGCAGGGGCGCGTTGCATTCGGCCCGGTGACCGCGGCCGATGTCGCCTCGGTGCTTGAAGCGATGGTGGCCGACGCGCCGCATCCGCTTCGGCTTGGCGTCGCGGACGAAATTCCGTGGCTGAAGCGCCAGACCAGGCTGACCTTTGCGCGCTGCGGCGTCATCGATCCGCGCTCGGTGGAAGATTATCGGGCACATGACGGCTACAAAGGGCTTGAGCGCGCGCTGACGCTAGGTTCGGACGCCATCCTCGCCGATGTCACGGCCTCGGGATTGCGCGGCCGCGGCGGCGCCGGCTTCCCCACGGGTATCAAGTGGAAGACCGTGGCGCAGACCAGCGCCGAGCAAAAATACATCGTCTGCAATGCCGACGAGGGCGACAGCGGCACCTTCGCCGATCGCATGATCATGGAAGGCGATCCTTTCGTGGTGATCGAAGGCATGACGATTGCGGGCGTCGCCGTCGGCGCCACCAAGGGCTACATCTACATCCGTTCGGAATATCCGCACGCCGTCGAGGCGATGAATGCGGCGATTTCCGCCGCTAAACGCGCCGGTTTTCTCGGTGCGAGCGTCGGCGGCTCGGCGCACGCCTTCGAACTCGAAGTCCGGGTCGGAGCCGGCGCCTATGTCTGCGGCGAGGAAACCTCGCTCTTGGAAAGCCTGGAAGGCCGCCGCGGCATCGTTCGCGCCAAGCCACCGCTGCCCGCGCATAAGGGCCTGTTCGGCAAGCCCACGGTAATCAACAACGTGCTGTCGTTCGCCGCGATCCCCTTCATCCTCGACGGCGGCGCCAAAGCCTACGCCGATTTCGGCATGGGCCGCTCCCGCGGCACGATGCCGATCCAGCTTGCGGGCAACATCAAAAACGGCGGCCTGTTCGAGGTCGCCTTCGGCATCACGCTCGGCGAACTGGTCGATGACATCGGCGGCGGCACCCTCACCGGCCGGCCCGTGCGGGCTGTGCAGGTCGGCGGTCCGCTCGGAGCGTATTTCCCGCGCGAATTGTTCGACACGCCGTTCGACTACGAAGCCTTTGCCGCCCGCGATGGACTGATCGGCCATGGCGGCATCGTGGTGTTCGACGACAGCGTCGACATGTCGAAGCAGGCCCGCTTTGCGATGGAGTTCTGCGCCGTCGAATCCTGCGGCAAATGCACGCCGTGCCGGATCGGTTCGACCCGCGGCGTCGAAACCATCGACAAGATTCGCCAAGGCGAGCGCGTGGCGGAGAACATCGCCGTGATCGAAGACCTCTGCAACACGATGAAATTCGGCTCGCTCTGCGCACTCGGTGGCTTCACGCCCTACCCGGTGATAAGCGCGCTGAAGCATTTCCCGGAAGATTTCGGCCCGGCGCCTGCGCGCCTGCAGGCCGCAGAATAGAATTAAAGTATAGAAGGACGATCCCATGTCGCTCATTCATGAAATCGATTTCGGTACGCCGCGCTCCAAATCCGAAAAAACCGTGACGCTCACCATCGACGGCCAAAGCGTCACGGTGCCCGAGGGCACCTCGATCATGCGCGCAGCAATGGAAGCCGGCACGCAGATCCCCAAGCTTTGCGCCACCGACATGGTGGACGCCTTCGGGTCTTGCCGGTTGTGCCTGATCGAGATCGAAGGCCGCGCCGGCACGCCGGCTTCCTGCACCACGCCCGCGACGCAAGGCCTCGTGGTCCACACCCAGACCGAGCGGCTGAAGAAGCTCCGCAAGGGCGTGATGGAACTCTACATCTCCGACCACCCGCTGGACTGTTTGACCTGTGCGGCGAACGGCGACTGCGAATTGCAGGACATGGCCGGCGCGGTCGGCCTGCGCGACGTCCGCTACGGCTATGAAGGCGAAAACCACGTTTTCGCCAAATCCGATGGCGCGGCCAATGCGGCCTGGATGCCAAAGGATGAGTCCAACCCGTATTTCACCTATGATCCGTCAAAGTGCATCGTCTGCTCGCGCTGCGTTCGCGCCTGCGAGGAAGTCCAGGGCACGTTCGCGCTGACGATCTCGGGACGCGGCTTCGACAGCCGGGTCTCGCCGGGCATGAACGAAAGCTTCCTCGGCTCCGAATGCGTTTCCTGCGGCGCCTGCGTGCAGGCCTGCCCGACGGCGACGCTCACGGAAAAATCCGTGATCGAAATCGGCCAGCCCGAGCATTCGGCGGTGACAACGTGTGCCTATTGCGGCGTCGGCTGCACCTTCAAGGCGGAAATGCGCGGCGAGGAAGTCGTGCGCATGGTGCCGTACAAGGACGGCAAGGCCAACCGCGGCCATTCCTGCGTCAAGGGCCGCTTCGCCTGGGGTTACACCAACCACAAGGAACGCATCCTCAACCCGATGGTCCGCGAAAAGATCTCCGACCCCTGGCGCGAGGTTTCGTGGGATGAGGCGTTCAATTTTGCCGCCGCGAAGTTCAAGGCCATTCAAGCCAAATACGGCCGCGATGCGGTCGGCGGCATCACGTCGTCACGCTGCACCAACGAAGACGTGTTCGTGGTGCAGAAGTTGATCCGCGCCGGTTTCGGCAACAACAATATCGACACCTGCGCCCGCGTCTGCCATTCCCCGACCGGCTACGGTCTGGCCACGACCTTCGGCACCTCGGCCGGAACGCAGGATTTCGACTCCGTCGAGCATACCGACGTGGTGTTGATCATCGGCGCCAATCCGACCGACGGTCATCCGGTTTTCGCCTCACGCCTGAAAAAGCGGCTGCGCGCCGGCGCCAAATTGATCGTGGTCGATCCGCGCCGCACCGACATCGTCCGCTCCGCCCATGTCGAGGCCCAGCATCATCTGCCGCTGCTTCCCGGCACCAACGTCGCCGTGCTCACCGCGATTGCGCATGTGATTGTTACCGAAGGCCTCGTCGATGAAGCCTTCGTGCGCGAACGTTGCGACTGGAGCGAATTCGAGGATTGGGCCACATTTGTCGCTCAGCCGAAGAACAGCCCGGAAGCGACCGCCATCGTGACCGGCGTCGACCCGAAGGAATTGCGCGCGGCGGCAAAATTGTTCGCCACCGGCGGCAATGGCGCAATCTATTACGGCCTCGGCGTCACCGAGCACAGCCAGGGTTCGACCACCGTTATCGCGATTGCCAACCTGGCGATGGCGACCGGCAATATCGGCCGGCCCGGCGTCGGCGTGAACCCGTTGCGTGGCCAGAACAACGTGCAGGGCGCCTGCGACATGGGCTCCTTCCCGCACGAGCTGCCCGGCTACCGCCACATCTCCGGCGATGCGGCGCGCGAGTCGTTCGAATCCTTGTGGAACGTCAAGCTCAACAACGAGCCGGGCCTGCGCATTCCCAACATGTTCGACGCTGCCATCGAAGGCACCTTTATGGGCCTTTATGTGCAGGGCGAGGACATCCTGCAATCCGATCCCAACACCAAGCACGTCGTCGCGGCGTTGTCGGCGATGGAATGCATCATCGTTCACGATCTCTTCCTGAATGAAACCGCGAACTACGCGCATGTGTTCTTCCCGGGATCGACCTTCCTGGAAAAGAACGGCACCTTCACCAATGCCGAACGCCGCATCCAGCGCGTACGCAAGGTGGTCTCGCCGCGCAACGGCCTGGAAGACTGGGAAGTCACGCTCGGCTTCGCCAAGGCTTTGGGCTACGAGATGCACTACAATCATCCCTCCGAGATCATGGACGAGATCGCAGCGCTGACGCCGACCTTTGCCGGCGTGTCGTTCGCGAAGCTCGACGAGCTCGGTTCGGTACAGTGGCCCTGCAACGAGAAGACGCCGCTGGGCACGCCGGTGATGCACATCGACGGTTTCGTCCGCGGCAAGGGCAAGTTCGTCATTACCGAATATGTCGCCACCGACGAGCGCACCGGCCCGCGCTTCCCGCTGCTGCTGACCACCGGCCGTATCCTGTCCCAGTACAACGTCGGCGCCCAGACGCGGCGCACAGATAACGTCATCTGGCACGAACAAGATCTGCTCGAGATGCATCCCCATGACGCCGAGCAGCGCGGCGTGCGCGATGGCGACTGGGTGAGGCTCGCAAGCCGCGCCGGCGAAACCACCTTGCGCGCGTTGATCACCGAGCGGGTCGCGCCCGGCGTGGTCTACACCACCTTCCATCACCCGGACACGCAGGCCAACGTGATCACCACCGAGTATTCCGACTGGGCAACCAATTGTCCGGAGTACAAGGTCACGGCGGTGCAGATCTCGCCCTCGAACGGCCCCTCGGAGTGGCAAAAGGCCTATGACGAGCAGGCCCGCCAGTCCCGGCGCGTTGTGCCGGCGGAAGCCGCGGAATAGTTGAATGCAGGGTCCGGTTCGCACGGTCGATCGGCAGGTCTGGCGCGATGGCGGCCTTGGTCAAGGCAGCGTTGGCGAAGGCACGCGCATCATTCCGGAAGAGACCGCGATCGCGCTGACCTTTAACGGCGGCACCTACGCCGTGATGATGGGCACGCCGCAGGATCTCAGCGATTTCGCGGTTGGCTTCAGCCTCAGCGAAGGGATCGTGCAATCCGCTGAAGACATCGCCTCGCTGGACATTGTGCACCTCGACGACGGCATCGAGCTGCGGATGTGGCTGGATCAATCGAAGGCGGACCGGCTGACCGAGCGGCGGCGGCATATCGCCGGGCCGACGGGGTGCGGATTATGCGGCATCGATTCTATTGCCGAGGCGGTTCGTCCCGCCGCTATCGTCATGCCGGGCCGAACATTCTCGCCGCAACAAATCACTTCGGCGATGCAAAGCATGCCGCCGCTGCAACAAATCAACATCGAAACCCGTGCGGTGCATGCGGCGGCGTTCTGGATGCCGGGGCGTGGGGTCGTCGCGTTGCGCGAGGATGTCGGCCGCCACAATGCGCTCGACAAACTGGCCGGCGCGCTGGCGCAGGCCAAGATTCCCGCAAGCGAAGGTATGGTGTTGCTGACCAGCCGGGTTTCGGTCGAGATGGTACAGAAAACCGCGGCGATCGGCGCGCCGCTGATGGTCGCGGTCTCCGCCCCGACCGCGCTTGCTGTGCGGATGGCGGATGCAGCCGGCATCACGCTGGCCGCCATTGCCCGTGCCGACGGGTTCGAGATCTTCACTCATCCGGGCCGCATTACGTCTGGAGTAGCTGGCGTAGGAGCCACACATGTCGCCTGACCGGCTGATCTATATGGCCAATCAAATCGGCAAATTTTTCCAGAGCCAGGGCCAAGGCAAGGCCGTGCCGGGAATTGCCGAGCACATCCG
Organism: uncultured Alphaproteobacteria bacterium; assembly: GCA_963814615.1. Lineage (GTDB taxonomy): Bacteria > Pseudomonadota > Alphaproteobacteria > Rhizobiales > Xanthobacteraceae > Bradyrhizobium. The sequence goes on from CAWFDN010000003.1 coordinate 1,170,391, forward strand.
AAAATTCTGGGACCCGCGGATGCGCTCCGCGATATCGGCGCATCTCGACGCCGGCGGTGCGGGCCTCGATCCGGACGTCCGCGACGCCATCGCGACGCTGAAGAGCGCCTAGTCAGATCACGACCCGATTAGATTGAATCGGATCACGATCTCATCTCTTTGTTTCAGCATGATCCTTTCGGAAAAACCGGTTCGCACTTTTCCGATCAGCCGACCACCGCCTGAAACACCCGCCGTACCTCGGTCTGAGTTTCTTTCACCCGCGCCTCGAGCGAGGAAAAATCCGGAGCGTCGCCGGCCCGCGCCAGCACGCGCAAGAGATCTTCCCCTGAGGTTTCCGGCTTGAATTTTTCACTGACGCAAAGTCGCAGAATTTGCGTCAGGTCGTGATAAAGCCGCGTCGCCGACCGCAAGATCTCCGCTGAGGATGGCGGCAGCACGCCGAGCCGAACGGCGTTGTCGAGCACGTGCAACGTGCTGACATCGAGAATATCGGGTTTCTCGGCGGCGTGAACGAGCTGCAGATATTGCGCGATGAAATCGATATCGACGATGCCGCCAGCGGCGTATTTCAGGTCCCAGACGTCGTCCTCGCCCTTTTCGAGTGCGATGGCGCGACGCATCTCCCTGGCGTCGTTGGCAACCGCCGTGACGTCACGCGGTCGCGTCAGCACGTCGCGGATGATCCGTTCGACCTTGCGGCCAAATTCCGGTGACGCTGAGATCACCCGCGCCCGGGTCAGCGCCATATGTTCCCAGGTCCAGGCCTCGCGCTCCTGATATTGGGCGAACAACTCGATATGCGAGGCCAAAGGACCGGCCCGGCCCGAAGGCCGCAGCCGCATATCTACATCATAGAGCACGCCGTAATTCGTCCGTGTCGTAAAGGCGCTGATCAGCCGCTGGGTGAAGCGCGCGAAATACTGCGCACCGTGCAGGGATCGTGGGCCGTTGGAATCCGGGTATTCGGGGTCGAAGTCATAGAGCAGGATCAGATCGAGGTCGGATGAAGCCGTCATCTCGCGGCTGCCAAGCCGGCCCATCGCGAGGATCGCCGTCTCTTGCCCCTTGATCCGGCCATATTGGCCCGCGAACCGCTCGGTCGCCAGACCATGCACGGTCTGGACAATGCCCTCGGCGGCGGCGGCGAAGGCAACGCTGGCTTGCTGGGCGGAAACCGTCCCCGACAGGATTCGCGTGCCGATCAGGAACAGGCTCTCCTGACCGAACAAGCGCAATCGATCGAGGAACTCTTCATAGGAATTTGCGTCCGTCAGAGTCGCCGCGAGGCGGGCGGATAGCTCGCGCCGGTCCGGCATCGCACCGAAGAAGCGCGGATCGATCAACCCGTCCGTGAGCTGCGGCTGCCGCGCCAGCATGTCGCCGAGCCGCGGTGCGGAGCCGAGGATCAACGCCACCAAGGCGACCAAATCGCGGTTCTGGCTGAGCAGGGAAATCAACCGCCCGCCACGCTGCAGCGCCTGCAGGAAACGGTCGAAGACGATTACCGCGTTGTCTGGATCTTCGGCGTGGGCAAGGCCGACAATCAACGCAGGCACGAACTCGACAAAGGCCTGCCGCGTCGATTCGATCCTGAACACCCGATAGTCGCCGACCATCCATTGCTGAACGGTCTTCGCCACCATCATGGGCTTCTTGAATCCGAGCGTGGCCAGGTGGTCGATCACGCGCGGGTCGTCTGGACCAGCGCCGTAATCCGGCGCCGGCAGTGTTGCGGTGCCGGCCGGATCGCCCTCGAACAGCTTGCCGTAATGGCCCTGCACGACATTGAGATGGCCCAGCAGGATCTTTGCGAAGGCTGCCCGGCTCTCGTAGCCGAAAAAGCGAGCGAAGCGCTCCACCGCCTCGGGATCTTCCGGCAGTGTATGGGTCTGCTCGTCCGCGACCATCTGCAGCCGATGTTCGACCCGGCGCAAGAAGATGTAAGCCGCCGTGAGTTCGTCGCGCGCCGCAAAGGTGATCCAGTTACTGGATGCCAGCACATTCAACGCTTCCAGCGTCGGCCGCACCCGTAATTCGGAATGCCGTCCGCCGGCGATCAGTTGCTGGGTCTGTGCAAAAAACTCGATCTCACGGATGCCACCCCGCCCGATCTTGACGTTGTGGCCCTCGATCGCGATCGCGCTTTGGCCGCGGAACGCCTGCATCCGCCGCTTCATGTCATGCACGTCGGCGAGCGCCGCGAAATCGAGATGTTTGCGCCAAACAAAGGGGGCGATCTCCGCAAGCAACGCTTCGCCAGCTTTGGGATCGCCAGCGCAAGGCCGCGCCTTGATCATGGCGGCGCGTTCCCAGGTCCGCCCTTCCCGCTCGTAATAGTAAAGCGCCGAAGCGGTCGAGATGGCGACCGGCGTCGAGGCAGGGTCCGGCCGCAGCCGCAAATCGACGCGAAACACATAACCGTCGCCGGTGCGCTGCTGCAACAGGCGGGAGAGGCCCTGCGTGACGCGCACGAAGAACGGCTGCGGTTCGATATCGGGTGCCAACGTCGGCGTGGCCGGACCAAAAAATACGATGAGATCGATGTCGCTAGAGAAATTCAATTCGCCCGCGCCCATTTTTCCCATGGCGAGCACAACCAGGCCGCTATCCTCTTCCGGGAAATCCAGATCCGGCGGCGACAGCCTGCCTCGTGCGGCTTCCTGCTGCAGGAGATAGCGCAGCGCCGATTGCACCGATGCAACCGCAAGATCGGTCAATGCCGCTGTCACCGCCATTACCGACCAAACGCCACCGATGTCGCACAGCGCAATCAGCAGCGCTGCTTCCGATTTCATTCGGCGAAGCATTTGCATCGCCTCGGCTTCGCTCGATGCTGCTGATACGTCGCGGCGGGTCTTTTCGATCAAGCGAGCCAGATGGGATTCGGGTTCGCATTCGAGCAACCGGACGGCCCGCGCGCCGTCGGCTTGAACCAGATCGAACAAATAGGGAGAGGATTCCGCGATGCCTAAAAAAATGGTCTCAACAAAGGGAAATCGCTCGGCGAGTTGGCCGAACGCCGCCGACTGCATCGGTTCAAGATCGGCGCGCCAGTCAGCCAGCCACCGTCCAGCATTGTCGGGAGCGGACACCTCCGGTCCGTCCACCAACCTTGCGGCCAAACACTTTTGGTCCGCGTCGACCTTCGCGGATGAAATCATGCCACCTTTTGTGGCACATCCGGCGTTTGAACCGCAAGCCTGTCACTGACGCCGACCCGGACCGGGATTGCCAACGTCGCGGACAGTCCGGGATGTGCATCACCGAGCCTGAGTTCACCGCCATGGAGAGTGGCCACCGCCGATGCCAGACTTAATCCAAGACCGGAGCCGGGCTGGGTTCGGCTCGCCTCAAGCCGCACAAATCGTTCTACCACGTGCCTGCGATCGGACTCCGGAATTCCCGGCCCGTGATCGGTGACGCTGAGCAGCACCTGATCGCCGTCGCGACGAGCCTCGATCACAATCTCTTTGCTGTCGCTACCGGGCACCGCGCCGGCGCTCAACGGTTGCGCGTCCGGGATCGACCTGCCGTATTTAATCGCATTCTCGACGAGATTGGCCAGCGCCTGGCTGATCAATTCACGGTTGCCGTAAAGCGGCGTCGGCGCGGTCTTTACGCGCAAAGTCATGCCGCCGTCTTCCGCAAGAGGTTCGTAGAGTTCGTGAATACCGTTGGCCACGTCGGCGGCGTCGAAATCATCCATATTGCCGCGGGCCTGCCCGGACTCGGCGCGAGCGATCATCAACAACGCGTTGAAGGTCCGGATCAGGCCGTCGGATTCTTCGATGGTGCGTTCCAGCGCGGAGCGGTATTCGGCCTCGCTGCCGGATTTGCCCAGCGCCTCTTCGGCGCGGTTGCGCAGTCGCGTCAACGGCGTCTTCAGATCGTGGGCGATATTGTCCGATACTTCCTTGAGGCCCACCATCAGCGCCTCGATCCGCTCCAGCATGGCGTTGAGATTTTCCGCCAGCCGATCGAGTTCGTCGCCACTGCGCCCGACAGGCAGCCGCCCGCTCAAATCACCCGCCATGATCCGCCGGGTGGTGCCGGTCATGGCATCGATGCGCCGCAACACGCGCCGCGCCACAAAGATGCCGCCGCCCAGGCCGAGCACCACCACCACCACCAGCGACCATTGCGCCGCTTCCACGACAATCTCGAACAGCCGGCTGCGTTCCTCCAGATCGCGTCCGATCAAGAGCCGGAAGCCGCTGCTCAGTTCCGTGACGCGCACCAGCGCGCGATGATCCGCGGTGTCCTGCTCGTCAAGCCGCCGATAGGCGGTTTCAGACCAACCTGTGGTCGCCATCACGCCCGGTGCGAGGGAACCGACATTGCCGGCAAGCGCCTGCCCCGTCGGCGCCGTCACCAGGTAGAGATTGGCGCCGGGCCGCAACGCCCGATTCTCGATGTTGAAGACCAGCCCGCGCAATCCGCGGCGTCCGAAAATATCCGACAATTCGCCGGTTTCCGCGTTCACCGTCGAGGTGATCTGCTCGGTGATCAGCCGGCGCGTGTTCCAGGCGAAATATCCCAGCAGCGACGCGGCAAACAGCGCAAACAAAAACAAATAGACCAGCGTCAAGCGAAACGCCGTGGTGCGGATCAGTTTACCGAATGCCGTCACGGATCATGTATCCCGCGCCGCGGATCGTATGAAGCAGCGGCCGCTCGAACCCTTTGTCGATCTTGGAGCGCAGCCGCGAAATATGCACGTCGATGACATTGGTCTGCGGATCGAAATGATAGTCCCAGACGTTTTCCAACAGCATGGTTCGCGTCACCACCTGTCCTGCGTGCTTCATCAGATATTCCAGCAACCGAAACTCGCGCGGTTGCAGCGTCAATTCGTCTTTGCCGCGCATCACGCGATGCGAAAGGCGGTCGAGTTCGAGATCGCCGACCCGGTAGCTGGTTTCCTCGGCCGGACCGCCGCGGCGCCGCGACAGCACTTCGACCCGCGCCAGCAGTTCGGCGAATGAATAGGGTTTTGGCAGGTAATCGTCGCCGCCGGCACGCAAGCCCTTGATGCGGTCGTCGACCTGTCCGAGCGCCGAGAGAATAAGCACCGGCGTGCGGTTGCCCTTCTCGCGCAAGCTGCCGATCAGCGACAGGCCGTCGCGCTTCGGCAGCATCCGGTCGATAACGAGCACGTCATAACCGCCGCTGTCTGCGAGTGCCAACCCCTCCTCGCCATCGACGGCGAGATCGGCGACATAACCGACTTCGCGGAACGCCTTCACCAGATAGTCGGCGGACTCGCGGTCGTCTTCGATGATCAAGAGGCGCATATGGATGTCGGTTGCGGTCAAGTGGACGAGCTTTCTATCACCATGGCGCGGCCGGCACCCTCATGCAAGGCGGCTCGACAGCTCTCGATTGAACGAAAAAGCGGGCGGTGAAGCTGGGGGACCTCACCGCCCTTTAGACCTTCCGACGGAGGGGGGCGTATTCCACCGGAAGGCAACTGAAGGGAACGGGCACTGCCCGCCCCCCGGAAAGGGCGTCGGCGGGATGACCGACGACGACCGCACCTGAATGCTCAGAGCGCGATCAGCCTTTCGCCACCGGAACCGCGACGAAGCGCGACGACCCACCGCTGCGAACCCGCATCAAAACGCTGTTCTTGTTGTCGGTGCGCGCGGCATTGAGCGCCTCACGGACGTCTCCGGCATTGGCGACGCTCTTTCCCGCAACTTCGAGAATCACGTCACCTTCCTTGAAGCCGCGCTCTGCCGCCGCACTCTTCGGATCGACCTCGGTCACCACGACGCCCTCCTTGCCGGCGCCCGCAACGCTGTTGGCCGGCGCGAGCGTCAAGCCGAGCTTCGGCAAATCGGTACCGCGGGTAGCGCCGCCCTTGTCGTCGTTGTCGGTGTCAGCCTTGGCCTCCAACGAATTCGGCAACTGACCGAGCGTCAAGGCGATGACCTTGTCCTGCCCCTTGTGAAGCACATTGAGCTTCACGTTATTGCCGGGCGCGAGAGCCCCGATGGTGCGGGCAAGCTCGCGGGCATCCTTGACCGTCTCACCATTCACCGCCGTGATCACGTCACCGGATTCGATGCCGGCCTTGGCCGCCGGACCGTTGGCCTGGGGTTCCGCGACCAACGCGCCTTCCGCCTTTTTGAGGCCAAGGCTGTCGGCGATGTCAGCCGTCACCGGCTGGATCTGGACACCGATCCATCCGCGGCTCACCGAGCCCTTATCCTTGAGTTGCGCAATCACGGTCTTCACGGTCGATGCCGGAATCGAGAACGCGATACCGACGCTGCCGCCCGAGGGCGAATAGATTGCGGTGTTGACGCCCATCACTTCGCCTTCGGTGTTGAAGGCCGGACCGCCGGAGTTGCCCTTGTTCACGGGCGCGTCGATCTGGATGAAATCGTCGTACGGGCCGTTGCCGATGTCGCGGCCGCTGGCCGAGACGATGCCGGCCGTGACGGTGCCGCCAAGGCCGAACGGATTGCCGACCGCGAGCACCCAGTCGCCGATGCGGGGCTTGCCGTCCGAAAGTTTGGCGAACGGGAAGCTCGAGCCGCCTTCGACCTTGATCAGCGCCACGTCGGTGCGCGCGTCAGCGCCTATCACCTTCGCGGTATAGGTCTTGCCTTCATCGGTGGTGACTTCGACCTTGTCGGCACCGTCGACGACGTGATTGTTGGTGACGGCATAACCGTCCGCAGAGATGAAGAAGCCGGAACCTTGACCGGTCACCGCGCCACGGCCGCCGCGAGGTCCACCGCGCAGACCGGGGGGCAACCCATCCTGGCCGCCGAAGCGGCGGAAGAAGCGCTCCATCGGCGAGCCCGGCTGGAACGGCGAGTCATCATTGTTGTTGGCACCGTCGTCCTTGGCGAGCTTCTCGTTGATGTTGACCTTCACCGAGATCACCGACGGCTTCACGCGCTCAACGATGTCGGCAAAGCCAACCGGCTGCGCGACCTTGCGGACTTCATTGTTGACCTGGGCATGGGCGGGGCTGCTGAAGATATCAACCGGACCATGCGAGGGACCGAAGCCATATACGGCGACGCCGAGACCGGCGACCACCGAGGCCATCAGCGCCAATTTGCGCGCGGAAAACAGCGAACGACGGGGTTGCCGAAAAGAAGGGAGCGACGAAAGATCGGTGGAACGGTCGGTCATGCAAAATCTCCAGAGCCTGAATCGATGCCGGGGCGAGCACCTTGTGGGTCTGAAGATGGGGATGTCCGCCTTACGGCGCGCTGGCGAAGGAATTAAACTTTTGTAATAAAGCCGTGTAGCGAATGCGGCAGTTTATCGCAGGGCGAAAACGGTTTATCGCAGGGCGAAAACGGGTTGCCGCAAGCTTAAGCCGTTTTGTCCGGCGAGGACTTCGCCGCGATCAGCCGTTCGAGCCGCGCTTCTTCCTCCGCTGTCAATTTGAACAGGGAAGGATCTTCGCCCGCGGGCCGCGAGCGCCGCCGGCCATGGGTCCACAGCGCGAAGCCGCCTCCGGCCAGCGCCAGCGGCGGCAATAGCCACAGCAACAACGTGTGCGGTTTGAGACGCGGCTTGAGCAGCACAAACTCGCCATAGCGCGCGACCAGAAAATCGATCACCTGCGCGTCGCTGTCGCCGGCCGCGATCCGCTCGCGCACCAACAGCCGCAAGTCGCGCGCCAAAGGCGCTTCGGAATCGTCGATCGACTGGTTTTGGCACACCATGCAGCGCAGTTCGCGTGATAGATCCCGCGCCCGCGATTCTTTTGCCGGATCGGACATGATCTCGTCAGGCTGAACGGCGCGAGCGCTCGATGCGGCAAAAGCCGCCATCAACAGCACGAATGAAATCACGATCAGCTTGCGCACCTGGTCTCTTCCCTCACCCTTCACCAGCATCCGAAGGATGCGGTTCGAAGGATTCGTAACGAACGAACCTATTCCGCCGCCTGCAATCCGCGTGGCGCTCTCGCGGGCTTCGGCGCACCGACGCGCAACCGCCGATCGGACAGCGACAGCATACCGCCGAACGCCATCAGCACCGGGCCGAACCAGATCAGCAGCACCATCGGCTTATGATAGATTCGCACCGCAATCGCCCCGTCGGCCGCGGTGTCGCCGAGCGAGATGTAAAGCTGGCTTGCGCCACGCGTCAGCAACGCGGCTTCGGTCGTCGACGATCCGCGCGTGGTAAAGTTGCGCTTCGAGGGCATCATCGTGCTAAGCACTTCGCCGTCGAGGCGCACCGTGAACTGCGCCACCATTTCGCGAAAATTCGGCCCCTGCCGCTGCGTCACGCCGTCGAGATTCAATTCGTATCCCGCGATCTTTGCGACGTCATCCGGCTTCATCGATCCGATATATTCGGTATTCCAGGTGGTCTCGCAGACGATCCCGATCAGCGCCACCCCGACGCCGGCATGCGCGAACACCGTGCCCCATGTCGAGCGTGGCAACCCGCGCGCACGCCGTATCGCGGTTGCAAACGGCACGCGAAACAGGCTGGTGCGCTCGGCGAGATCGCTCAAGGCGCCGGCGATGACAAATACGGCAAGCCCAATGGCGAGCGGCGCAAAGGCGCTGCCACCGCGTGTCCAGGCCCACAGCACCGCGACGGCGATCAAAGCCGCGGCGCCGGCGGCGGTCAAGCGCTGCGCCGCGCCGAGAAGATCGCCGCGCTTCCACGCCAGCAACGGCCCGAACGGCACCGCCATCATCAACGGAACGAACAAGGGCGCAAAGGTCAGGTTGAAAAACGGCGCGCCCACCGAAATCTTGTCGCCGGTCAGGACTTCGAGCGCCAGGGGATACAGCGTTCCGATGAACACGGTCGCGCAGGCGGTGGTGAGGAACAGGTTGTTGAGCACCAGCGCGCCTTCGCGCGAGATCGGCGCGAACAGCCCGCCCTGTTTCAGCGCAGACGCGCGCCAGGCATAGAGCGAAAGACTGCCGCCGATGAAGATGCACAGGATCAGCAGGATGAACACGCCGCGCGTCGGATCGGTTGCGAACGCATGAACCGAGGTAAGCACGCCCGAGCGCACCAGGAAAGTGCCGAGCAACGACAGCGAGAATGTCAGGATCGAAAGCAGGATGGTCCAGACCTTGAGCGCGTTGCGCTTTTCCATCACCACGGCGGAATGCAGCAACGCGGTGCCGGCAAGCCACGGCATCAGCGAGGCGTTCTCGACCGGATCCCAGAACCACCAGCCGCCCCAGCCGAGTTCGTAATAGGCCCAATAGGAACCCATCGCGATGCCGAGCGTGAGAAATATCCACGCCACCAGCGTCCAGGGCCGCACCCAGCGCGCCCATGCCGCATCAATGCGGCCTTCGATCAGGGCCGCAACGGCGAACGAAAACGAGATCGAGAACCCGACATAGCCGAGATAGAGCATCGGCGGATGCACGGCGAGGCCGATGTCCTGCAGCACCGGGTTGAGGTCGCGGCCCTCGATCGGCGGTTCGAAGATGCGCAGGAAAGGATTCGAGGTGATCAGGATGAACAGATAGAACGCGCTGGCGATCCAAGCCTGCACCGCCAGCACATGGGCGCGCAACGAGGGCGGGAGATTATTGCCGAATGCCGCGACCAGGCCGCCGAACAGCGCCAGGATCGACACCCACAACAACATCGAACCTTCATGATTGCCCCAAACACCGGTGATCTTGTAGATCAGCGGCTTGAGCGAATGCGAATTCTCGAACACGTTGATGACGGAAAAATCCGACGTGACGTGCAACGTGACAAGCGCCACGAACGACGCCGCCACAAACAGCAACTGCGCGAGCGCGGCCGAACGCGCGACATTCATCAAAGCAGCATCGCGCCAATACGCGCCTAGCACAGGCACCGTCGACTGGATCAACGCAAGGCCGAACGCCAGCACCAGCGCGTAATGTCCGGCTTCCGCGATCATTGCGAGGCTCCCCGGGTGCTGGCGGACTTTGCGTTATAATCCGGTTTCCCGCCGGAACCCTCTTTCCAGCGCCCCTGTTTCTTCAACGCGTCCGCCACGTCCTTGGGCATGTAGGTCTCGTCGTGCTTGGCGAGCACCGTATCGGCCTTGAACACGCCGGATGAGTCGAGCGCGCCTTCCGCCACCACGCCCTGCCCTTCGCGAAACAGATCGGGGAGAATTCCCTGGTAGGAAACGGGCAGCGTAGCGCTCTCGTCGGCAACCCTGAACGTGACAACCAGATTGTCGCCACGCACCAGCGATCCCGCCTCCACCAGGCCACCGAGCCGGAAACGCTTGCCCGCCTGAACATGTTTCTCGGCGACCATCGCGGGCGTCGAGAAAAACACGATCGAATCGCGCATGGCGTTCAGCACCAGGGCCGCCGCGACCGCGAGCACCGCGAGCGAGCCGCCGATCATCGTCAAACGCCGCTGCCTGCGCGTCATCCCTGGCCTCTATTTCTACGCATGATGTAACCCGAAAACCGCTGCACACTTTTCGGCATCATGCTCATCCATCGAGCCCGAGACTTTTCAGGCCCTCATTCAGTTGACGTAGCCGCTCTGCGTCGTTGGCAACAGCCTGACGCGCGTCCGTCTGCGCGTTTTTCGCCTTGTCGCGATCGCCCATTACCATATAGGCCCGCACCAGCCGCAACCATCCCTCGACGTCGTCCCCATTTTGCTTCAATCGCGTGGCGAGGCGATCAACCATGCCACGGATCATCGCGCCGCGCTCGGTCTCATTCATGTCTTTTGCCGCGGCCACCGCTTCTTCCGACGGCCCTGGCGCCGGGGAACCGCCGACCCGGGCCAATGCGGCCTGGACCAGCGGACGCCACGGCGCGGCGGTCGGCGCTTTTGCGAGCATCGCACGCCAGATCGAGGTCGCCTCGGCGGCACGGCCTTCTTGCTCGGCGGCAAGCCCGAGGAAATAGCTCGCCTTGACGTCGTCCGCATTCAACGCAATGGCGCGCTCGAATTCGGCCTTCGCCTCAGCCGTGACGATGCCGCCGGCGGCGGCGGCGATGGCTTCGCCGAGATCCGCCCGGCGCAGCGAGTCCTCACCATTATAGGTGATCGAGTTACGAAAGGCCCGAACAGCTTCATCGTAGCGGCCAAGCCGCGCCAGCACCGGCGCAAGCACGTTCCAACCACGGCCATCAGTGGGATTTTTCTCCAGGTGCTGTTCGACCTGCGCCACCAGATCGTCGATCGGCTGCGCCACATCGGGCGCGCGGGTACGTTGCGCCAGCGGAAAATCACCGAGCCCCGGCGAGCCGAGCGGAAGGTAGAGCGTAACCGCCACGATCGGTAATCCGACAAGGGCGATGACCGCCGCGGCGCGGCGCAACCTGACGTTCGATGCGACGGGAGGCTCGCGCTGACTGTCCGCCGCGGCCAGCAGGCGCCGACTGATTTCGACGCGCGCGGCCTCCGCTTCGGAGGTGCCAATCAAGCCCGCAGCCACGTCGCGATTGATCTCAGCGAGTTGATCCTTGTAGACGGCCGCCTCACTGCCCTCCGCTTGCGGCCGGCCAGCATGGCTCAACGGCCATAACACCGCGAAAATCGCCGCGGCCGTCATCAGCGCGAACACAAACCACAGCATCATTCGGCGGGTTCCGTTGAAACGGCGCAAACGGGGGCAAGCGCCGATGCGCCGCTTTACACCACTGGCGGCAAACCCGGCAATCAACAATTGCGGCGGAGAAAATCCCGTAAATCGAGCAAAATATCAGGATAAGGGGGGAGGAAAATAGCGGGATTAGCTGACGTCGAACTCGAGGCTTTGTGCGGCATGCTCGCCGTATCCGTTCAGCGCTTTCAGATAATAAGTCCCCGATTTTATGGAATCCGGCAACCTGATCCTCAGCGAGCCGCTGGGAATCGGAGACGCAATCGTGGTGACCGGATCGACCAACTGCTCCCCGCTGGTCTTGTCGACGAGCACGACTTTGGCCTTGACCATAAGGTTTCGATACCGCGCCGAGATGACGCGGTTTTCAAGTTCAACGAAATTGATGATCGGGTCCATCCCAAAACGGTATGTTCCCAGCCCGAGGACGTCAACCAAAAATTGCAACCGTGAATTTTGCTATCTTTTGTTCGGCGGCGAGGATTTTAGAGCATGATCGGTTCTGATCGAATCAGAATCGAGGTTCCAGCTTCTTGTTTTGACACGTTTTCTTCACCCGAACCCGGCATCCGCTTCGCTCGAAAATGCTCTACCCTGCTCGCGAAGGCTTGCGTTCACCGACCACGGCGTTTTCAACCGCTCTGGTCATCAAAGACGCATAGTCTTGCCCAAACAATATGTCACAGAAACGGATTGCCGCCGCAACCTGCATCTGCCGGTAAGCCCTCGATTTGAGGTCGCTGGCGCGCAGCGATTGCACCAGCGCCTCGGTGGTTTGCTCGACGTAATGTTGCAGGTCCGAATAAGTCCGCAGCGTGACCTCGTTGATCGCCAGTTCGCTGGCGTAGGTACGACAAACCGCGACGAAATCGATCAACGCCGCGGTCTCATCGACCTCGCTGGCGTCGATCTTGGCGCCGGCTGCGATATCCTTGTCGGCGCGCTGCCGCAGCAGCCGCCGGACCCGGCCAGGCACGCTGTCGATTTCCGATTGCAGAGCGTTGGAAATATCGGCCCGGATCGATGCCAGCTGGCGACCCCACGACGAGTCGTTGCGGAAATCGAGTTCGGTCCGCAAGCCGCGCACGCCGTCATGCAGGGTCTTAAGGTGGTCCGCGACATTCTCGAAATGGCCGCGCTTGATATCCGCCCGCAAGGTGGCCGCCAGGCAGGACAGATCATGCAGGGCTATGGTGACGGCGACGCCATAGGGCGTCGCCGCAACACGGATTTCATCGTCGGATGCCGCCATCTTGATGGCCAGGCGGATGATTTGCCACGGCGCGGTCAGCCGCTGCATGAGGAGCGATAAAGCGAACGGCAGCATCTGCGGCGTTTGCAATGAGGGAACATTGAGGGCGGTGCCGATCGAGGCAATCTGCTGATCGGCGAAAATTCGCAAGAAACTGGGAAGCCGTCCGCTGAGGGCGTCCAGCGCTTCCCGGGCTTGCAGGACCGAGCCGATCGGCAACATGTCCTCGGCCACGGCGGGCGGACCGACGCGGGCCAGTGCACGCTGATTGTCGCCGCCGGCCGCGGGGGCGGCGAGCTTGCAGATGGCATCCGCCGCCGCGAGCTGGAATTTACGGAGCACCGGTTCGAGATCGGACGTGGTTCCGGCTTCCCTTATCCTGGCCAGCGCCGCTTCGAATTCACGGGTCAGTTCGGGCGCGCCATCTCGAGTCAGCCATTGCCACACCGGCAGCAGCGACGCGCGGCGGACCTGACCTGGGCGTTTTGGAAAAGTGCCTTCGACGAGAAACGGCTCAAGCGGGCGAAACAGCAGCCGCGCCGGATCGTCGGTGCGCGGCCGCGCCTCTTCGTTGGTTCCGCGCACGACCTTGCGCAATTGTTCGAGCACGAAGGTTGCGACCGTGGTGTCTTCGCCGCGTTCGATGGCGCGCTCGAACTCCCGCATCAGCAGCGCCTGCGAGTGCGGCGGCAGCTGCACGAGATAATCTTTCAACCGCTCGACCGATGTCTGGCTCATGCGCCCGTGTGCAAACTTGTATCACTCGGACGCCAACACGCGTCCAACGCCATCCTAAAAGCTACGGCGTTAAGAAGTCGTTGAGGAATGGGGAATTGGCGATGACAACGTGGGGTATCTGATACCGCTGGACGGCCGGCCCGGCCTAGAAGCGCAGTCCTCACACCCCCGGCAGTACCAACTCTGCCCGTAACCCGCCGATCGGCGCGTTGCCGAGGGTAAGGCTGCCGCCGTACAGAGCCGCAAGATCGACCACGATCGACAATCCCAGCCCGGAACCGGGCTTGGACTCGTCGAGCCGCTGGCCACGCCGCGAAACTTGCGCGCGCTCGGCCGCCGACAGCCCACGCCCGTCGTCGTCGACAATGATTCGCAGCAGCGATCCGGCACCGGGCTCTACCGGAGGCTCGACCAGTACCTCGATGAGCACTTGCGATGCTGCCCATTTGCAGGCGTTGTCGACCAGGTTGCCGGCCATCTCGTCGAAATCTTGCCGCTCACCGCGGAATTTCGCCTGCGCGTCGGCCTCGACCCCAACCGCGATGCCGCGATCGCGATGAATCTTCTCCATGGTCCGGCGCAAGGCCTCGAGCGCAGGCGCGACCTCGGTGACCGTACCGATGATGGTCAGACGCGCAGCGATGCGCGCCCGCTCCAGATGATGCGCCACCTGATCGCGCATCACGTCGGCCTGCTCCAGAATCTTCGCCGCAAACGGATCGGAGCCATGCGCGACAGCTTCATTGACGATGACGGACAACGGCGTCTTGATGGCGTGCGCGAGATTGCCGACATGGGTCCGGGCGCGTTCGACGATTTCGCGATTGGCGTCGATCAGCGCATTGGTCTCGCGCGCCAGCGGGGCGATTTCGACGGGAAATTCGCCCTCCAGCCGTTCCGCGCGTCCGGAGCGGATATCGGCGATCGATTCTGAAATACGTTTTAACGGCGCAAGGCCGAAACGGACCTGGAAAATCGTGGTCAGCACCAAGACGATCCCCAGCGCAACGAAGGTGCCGCCGAGGTAATAATCGAAGCTGCGCGTTTCGTCGAAAATCTCGGTGGCGTCGCCGGCCACGCTGACCACGAACTTGCCGTCGGCGCCGAGATCGACCGGCCGTTCCACCATCCGCAGATTCTGTCCCTCTGGACCATCGACGTAACCGAGGCGGATGCCGGCCGCGGTCAGTTCAACGCCGTGCTCATCGAGCTTCGGCAGTTTCTTGTCCCACAACGAGCGCGACGCCCGCATCTCGGGCTTGTCGGAATCGGTGCGGGTGATCTGCCAATACCAGCCGGACAGCGGCAACTCGAACAGCGGTTCACCGAGCGACTGGAACTGATGGTCGGGTGGCTCGTCCGGCGTTGCGACTTCCGCGATCAGGGTGCGGAGATAGAGGTTGAGACGGCGGTCGAAAGCACGCTCGGTGGCGTCGCGATATACGGAAGACAGCACGATGCCGGTGATGGCCAGGATCACCATCACCCAGGCGGTCGCGGACAGAAACAGCCGGGTGGCAAGCGAGCTAGCGCGCATCAGGGGTGATCCCGAAAAAATACCCCCGAGTGCCACGACCCGAAGCATAAATGCCGGTTTTCGGACAAGATCATGCTCAAACAAAAGAGTAAGAACGGCGCTGGATCAAGCCCTCGATCAAGCGCCCGTCGTGGGTGGCGTCAGCAGATAGCCCAGCCCCCGCACGGTCTGGATGATGTCGACGTCCAGCTTCTTGCGGATACGGCCGACGAACACTTCAATAGTATTGGAGTCCCGGTCGAAATCCTGATCGTAGAGATGCTCGACCAGTTCGGTGCGCGACACCACGCGCCCGGTATGGTGCATGAGATAAGCCAATAGCCGGTACTCGTGCGAGGTCATCTTGATCGGATTGCCAGACACGCTGACCCGGCCGGTGCGGGTATCCAGCGACACCGGCCCGCAGGTCAGCTCGGATTGGGCGTGGCCGGTGGAGCGGCGCAGCAGCGCACGGATCCGGGCCAGGATTTCCTCGAGATGAAACGGCTTCGCCACATAGTCGTCGGCGCCGGCGTCGAAACCCTGGACCTTGTCGCTCCAGCGGTCACGCGCGGTGAGAATCAGCACCGGCATCACGCGTCCCTTGCGGCGCCAGGCTTCCAAAACCGAGAGGCCGTCCATTTTCGGCAGGCCGATGTCGAGCACGACCGCGTCGTAGGGCTCGCTGTCGCCGAGAAAATGTCCTTCTTCGCCGTCGAACGCGCGGTCGACCACATAGCCGGCATCGGTCAGCGCCGTGGTGAGTTGACGGTTGAGATCGGGATCGTCTTCAACGACGAGCAGGCGCAAGCTGGTCTCCAAATGTGAGGTGCACGATATCTCCCATCAGCACGATATCTTCCACAGCACGGTATCTCCCATCAGAATGAGCCCCGCCGGCGTGAACGGGCTATGAACAGGACACCCAACGCGACGTTACTTTTTCTTCACAAGAGGTTTTGCCAGATTGGATCGCGGGTGGCGGCAGCGCTCCCGAGTCTTTTAGGCTAGAGCCCTAACCTGAATGCCTAACATGCCGAATCGAAAGCCCCAATAGGCGCCGGCGCGCCGGGCGATGCCCCACCCCAAGAGGTGCTTGCCGCTAGGGTCTGGTTGCCGGCTGGCTGCGTGTCTCAGATCCGGAAGAACGCGAACCAGACCACGCCGAGGATCAGCACCGCGAGCCCGATGGAGACGGCGAGGAGGGCGAGCACAGAGGGCCCGCGTTCGGCCTGGCGGGCTTCGGTCGATGTTTCGACGACCTGGTGGCGTGGTCTCATTGCCATGGTATTCTCGATTCCAAATGGAGCTAACGCCTCAACGCCTTGCGGCGCGAGGTATCGAAGCAACGCGTGATCCCAGATGATGTTCCGGCCCTGGGCAAGACGGCGTTGTACCCTGCAAGCCGTCCTGGGCTTCCCACCAGGGTTACCGCCGTTTCGAGAGAATCCCTGCCCGCTCGCTTGAATCCGGGTCCCCCGGTGATATCTTTCTCTCTCGGTCTGTTGCGTCTTCGGAGTATCCTATGGCTCCCCGTGCCAACTGGAAGGGCTTTTTGCGCCTCTCGCTCGTAACCTGCCCGGTCGCGCTTTATCCGGCGACGTCGGATACCGAAAAAGTCAGCTTCAACCAGATCAACCGCAAGACCGGCCATCGCATCAAATATGCCAAGGTCGATGCCGACACCGGCGAGGAAGTCGCCTCCGAAGACATCACGAAGGGCTACAAGGTCGATACCGATACCTACATCGAGGTGTCGAAGGATGAACTCGACGACATCGCACTGGAGTTGACCCGCACCATCGAGATCGATGAGTTCGTGCCCAAAACCGATATCGACAACCGCTATCTGATCCGTCCCTATTACCTCGTCCCCGACGGCAAAGTCGGCCACGACGCTTTTGCGGTGATCCGCGAAACCATTCGCAGCATGAACAAGGTCGCGATCGGCCGCGTGGTGCTCACCAACCGCGAGCACATCATCGCGCTGGAGCCACTCGACAAGGGTCTGATGGGTACGCTGCTGCGCTACCCCTATGAAGTTCGCGGCGAAAAGGAATATTTCGACGACATCCAGGACGTGAAGATCACCAAGGAGATGCTAGATCTCGCCAGACACATCGTTGAGAAAAAATCCGGAACGTTCGAGCCGGACAGGTTCGAGGACCGCTACGAATCCGCGCTGATCGAGCTCATCAATCAAAAACGCAACGGCTTGCGCACGACGGCGAAGGCCGCGCCGAAATCCGGCGGCAACGTCATCAATCTGATGGACGCGCTCAAACGCAGCCTCGCCAGCGAAAGGCAATCCGCCCTTCCGGCAAAGGCCCAGGGCAAGAAACCGCGCAAGCGGGGCGAGGGCCAGCGCGAGATGCTGCTGCCGATCAGCGGCAAACGGCCCGCCAAAGAAGAGGCCAAAGCACACGAGCCGAAGAAGGCCGAGAACCCGGCGCGCGGGCCTGCCCGGTCAAAAAAGGCGAGCTGAATGCGCAAATTCTCGCGGCGGCGCGCGAACGGGGACGGACAAGGGCGAAAAGCGGTGACCGCCCGACCGCCGCTACTTGAGCGACGTACTCACCGAGGTGAATCTGGTGCTGAGGTTGCTGCCGATGCCTTTGACGGCAGTGACAATCACGACGCTGATGCCTACCGCGATCAGGGCATATTCGATTGCCGTCGCGCCGGACTCATCGCGCAGGAATTTTGAAAACAACTGCCGCATTCAAACTCCTTGGACTCCACGGGGTTCTTGCCGCGGCAATAACAGAAGAAATCTAGGTTGGATTGGTTGCCAGCCCGTTGAGGAATACGCTGAACGACCGGTTAAGGACCGGTTAAGGACCGGAATAAAATGGCCAGCATAACGGATCTGAGATGCTGCCAGATCTGAGAGGCTGCAAGTCAACGCGCCGCGGCCTGATTTAAGTGAACCGCATCAATGTCGGGTCACGGCTTGAAAAACGCGGGATCGTTGAGCGCCTTGATCATGGTGTCCACCATGTCGGCGGCCGCGTGGTCTTCGCGTTCCTCCAGAAGCTCCCACATCTTGCGCAGGTTGGCGCGTAACGGCGCCTTGAGCGAAGGATCGCGTTCGATCAGGGTCCGCGCGATGCAAAACGCGATGCCTTCGGTACCCATCCGGGTTTGCTCGATGGTGGGTTTGCTCATGGCCGGCTCCTTGTCAATTTTGACGTCAGATTGCTGGCCCCGCTGTTAAATCAAATCCCAGCCCAAGGATAGCTGACGTCCATATCCGCCACGTCGCCGCCCTACTCCGCCATCTCCAATGGCGTGGGCGGGCCCGCCAGCGGCTTCTCTTCCATCAGGATCATGCACACCGACGACGACGCCACAAGCGCGGCGGCCGCGGCGAACACATAGTGGAACGCGGCGATCATGTCGGCCGCCGCAACCGAATTCACCGGGCCGCGATGCTCGCCGGCAAGCGAGATATCCGCGCCTAATGCCATCAACAGTATCGTGCTAAACGCCGCCACCGTGAACGAAGCCATCAGCGCGCGGAAGAAGTTCATCGCGCCGGTTACGGTACCGACCTGCGAACGTGCCACTGAATTTTGCAGCGAAACCACGCTGACCGGAAATACCGTTCCAAGGCCGAGCGCGAACAGCGACAACAGCACCAGCAGCCCCCACAGCGGCAGCGCCGTGAGCGCGAGCGCACATCCCATCAGCGCCGCGCCCGCGGTGCCGATGATGGCAACTTGCTTATAGTGTTTGGCGCGCGCCATGGTCCGGCCGGCGATCGCCGCACCACCAGTGGAAATCGCCGCGAGCGGAATCAGCGCAAGCCCCGCCTCGCTAGCACTGAGACGATAAACCGTCTCGTAATAAAGCGGCAAATACACGGTCAGGCCGAGCATCGCACCAAGCGCGCAGCCGCCGGCGCCCATCGCGTAGGGTACGACAGTTCCGCCCATCAGCGGCAACGGCAAAAAAGGCTCCTCGGCATTTCTCGCATGCCACACGAAGGTGAATGCGAGCGCGACGGCGGCACCGACCATCGCCAGGATAACAGGTGACAGCCAGAGATACCGATTGCCGCCCCATGTCAGCACAAGCATGAAAACCACCGCAGAGGCCATCAGCAGCACGCCGCCGAGCCAGTCGACCTTGCGCTTTCGGTGAAACACCGGAATCTTGCCCATCTTCGGCAGCAGCAGCGCCAGCGAGCTCAGCCCAAGCGGCACGTTGATCCAGAAGATCATCGACCAGTGCAGATGCTCGGCGAACACCCCGCCGATGACCGGCCCGCATATCCCTGCCACCATCCATACGCCGCTGAAATAAGCCTGATACTGGCCACGCTCGCGCGCCGTCACCACGTCAGAAATCACCGTCTGCACGATCGGCATGATGCCGCCGCCGCCGAGCCCCTGTAGGCCGCGCGCCACGATCAATATCGGCATGTTCGGTGCCAGCGCGCACAGGATCGAGCCCGCCACGAACAGGCTGAGCGCCGCAATGATCATGGCGCGGCGGCCGTAGATATCGCTGAGCGTGCCGAACACCGGCGCCACCGCGGTCGAAGCCAGCAGATAAGCGGTGATGACCCATGACAGGTTGGAGACATCCTGGAATTGCCGGCCGATGGTCGGCAGCGCGGTCGCGACGATGGTCTGGTCGAGCGCGGCCAGAAACATCGTCAGCATTAGGCTCATCAGGATGGTGCGGATTTCGCTGGGCGTCAGCGGCGCCTTGGGTGCGATCGGCGGCGCATCGCTGATGTCGATGACCTCGGTCGCCATTCTCGATAGCTCGTCGGCGATCGCGTCAGGCAACATCTGTTGGTCAGCCGGTTGACGGCCCTGCCGTTCGAACTTGTTCATGCGGAGGTACGTTTATTTCGCCTGGCGCGAGGGAGGCCTGCGCCGATGAGTTCTGATCGCCCCTCAATGTAAGCGCCGAATCGGAATCGCGGCAGCGGGTTGCGCGCATGGGTGCGTCCCACGAAGGCACATCGCAATCGCGTGACCGCCACGTGACCGATTTACGCGGCAGGCGTTTTCAGAGCGGGTGTTTTCAGGATTGTGGCCGCTTTTTGAGGCGCGCCCGCTTCGGCAGCTGCGCTGGCCATTGCACGATATGATCTTCGAGGTCGGTGTCCGCGATCTCGTTCTCCGTCCCCTGCACCCGCCCGCGCACCGAGACGCCGGCTTCGTGGACCGTGTTGGGATCGCCCGAAACAAGCGGATGCCACCAATAGAGATCGCGGCCCTCCGCCACGAGCTTGTAACCGCAACTCGGCGGTAACCAGTTCAGGGTGCGGACGTTTGCCGGCGTGAGCCGGACGCAATCCGGAACCTGGTCGGACCGGTTCGCGTAGTCCTTGCAGGCGCAAAGCCCGGCATCGAGCAGCTTGCAAGACACATGGGTGAAATAGATCTTGCCGGTATCCTCGTCCTCGAGCTTTTCCAGGCAGCAGCGCGCGCAGCCGTCGCACAAGCTTTCCCATTCGACGTTGGACATCTCCTCCAACGTCTTGGTTTTCCAGAAGAATCCTTCTTGATTGGAGGGCGGCTTGAGGGCGGCTGTCATGGGTCCTGACGCTTTGCGGGCAGTGTGGGCGTGAGTTCTTCTAAAACATGATCCGGAAAAATGGGAACCGGCTTTTCCGAAAAGATCATGTGCAAACAACGATATGAGATCGTGACCTGATCTGGTCTCCGCGGATCACGATCTAAGGCGTGCGGCGGCAACGACGCAAGTGGGTGGTTCGGCGGTCACGCAAAGACCCTGGGGAGCGTTAGTCCTGCTGTTCAAAATCGTGAGCCAGACCATTGGTTTATGATGCCCGCTCGGTTAGATAGGGAACGAGTTCCCTAGGAGCGCAAAAGCGCCTTGGGTTTGCCGCAACATTCCCGCAAGACGTCTCAACGGTGCCCTTGGGGTGCTTGAGCGCTGCGAACTGACCAAGGGTCCCGGTGCGCAAAATCGTGCCAACGGAATGGAAGAAAAAAATCCGGCACTGGCTGCTGGATTTCGATGCGCGCATCGACTCGACGCTGTTTTCGACCGCCAAGGGCGCACGCGAGCTCTATGAGCGGTATTCCATGTTCATGGACCGCTTTTATGTCGGCCGCTGGAAACGCTGGGTCTTCATTGAACCATTGTCAGAGGCCGCTACCATCGGGCTCAGTGGCCTCTTGTTGATGCTGGCGCTGGCCGTACCGGCATTTCGCGAAACCGCCGATGACGACTGGCTGAAGAAATCCGATCTCGCGGTGACCTTTCTCGACCGCTACGGCAACCCGATCGGCAGCCGCGGCATCAAGCACAATGATTCGATTCCGCTCGAGGATTTTCCGGACAATCTGATCAAGGCGACGCTCGCCACCGAGGACCGCCGCTTCTACGACCATTTCGGCATCGACATTGCGGGCACGGCGCGCGCGCTGGTGACCAATGCGCAGGCCGGCGGCGTGCGCCAGGGCGGTTCCTCGATCACCCAGCAGCTGGCGAAAAACCTGTTCCTGAACAACGAGCGCACAATCGAGCGCAAGGTCAAGGAAGCCTTTCTCGCGGTCTGGCTGGAGACGCGGCTTACCAAAAACGAGATCCTGAAACTCTATCTCGATCGCGCTTATATGGGCGGTGGCACGTTCGGCGTCGACGGCGCCGCGCATTTCTACTTCAACAAGTCGGCGCGCGACGTCAATCTCGCCGAAGCCGCGATGCTCGCAGGGCTGTTCAAGGCGCCCACCAAATACGCGCCGCACATCAACCTGCCGGCCGCCCGCGCCCGCGCCAACGTGGTGCTGGACAACCTCGTCGATGCCGGCTTCATGACCGAAGGTCAGGTGTTCGGTGCACGGCGCAATCCCGCCAACGCGGTCGATCGCCGCGATGAAAATTCGCCGAACTATTATCTCGACTGGGCGTTCGACGAGATGCGCAAGCTGGTCGATACGTTTCCGAAATCCTATGTCGAGCGCGTCTTCGTGGTCCGCACCGCGATCGACATGAACGTGCAGCGCGCCGCGGAAGACGCCATCGAAAACCAGCTCCGCCAGTTCGGCCGCGACTACCACGCGACCCAGGCCGCTACCGTCGTCGCCGATCTCGACGGTGGCGTGCGCGCGATGGTCGGCGGCCGCGACTACGGCGCCAGCCAGTTCAACCGCGCCACCGACGCCTACCGGCAGCCAGGTTCGTCATTCAAGCCCTACGTCTACTCGACCGCGCTGATGAACGGCTTCACGCCGAACTCGATCGTGGTCGACGGTCCGGTCTGCATCGGCAATTGGTGTCCGCAGAATTACGGCCACTCCTACTCCGGTGCGGTGACGCTGACGCAGGCGATCACCCGCTCGATCAACGTCGTGCCGGTGAAACTGTCGATCGCGCTCGGCGGTAAATCGCCGAACCCGGCCAAAGCCGGTCGCGCCAAGATCGTCGAAGTGGCGCGCCGTTTCGGCATCAAGGCGCCGCTGCCCGATACCCCCTCGCTGCCGATCGGTGCCGATGAAGTCACGGTGATCGAGCACGCCGTGGCCTATGCGACGTTCCCCAACAAGGGCAAGTCGGTCACGCCGCATTCGGTGCTGGAGGTTCGCACCGGCGCCGGCGATCTGGTCTGGCGTTTCGACCGCGACGGCAAGAAGCCGCTTCAGGCTATTCCGGCGTCGGTGGCCTCCGACATGGCCGGCATGATGAGCCACGTCGTCAGCGAAGGTACCGCACGGCGCGCGGCGCTCGACGGCATTCCGACCGCCGGCAAGACCGGCACTACGAATGCGTATCGCGACGCGTGGTTCGTCGGATATACCGGGAATTTCACCTGCGCGGTGTGGTATGGCAATGACGATTACTCGCCGACCAACCGCATGACCGGCGGCTCGCTGCCGGCGCAGACCTGGCACGACATCATGGTCGCGGCCCACCAAGGCGTCGAGATCAAGGAGATAGCCGGGATCGGAGCGGGTACCAAATTGCCCGCCCCGGTGGCCTCTGCGGCCGTGGCGGCCAATGGCGCCCCAAAGGCGCCTGACATCAAGCCGGGGCCGCCGCCGATCCTCACCCGACGCGGTGCCGACATCCTGGTACGCGTGGAGAAGATGCTCGACGAGGCGGGCAAGGCGGCGGGGAAAACTTCGTCCGGCGATCCGGAGAAGCCCGTCAAGCCGGTTTCGTCAAACCCCGTCGCATTCCCCGACAGCTTTGCGGCGGCAGCGCCCGGCAATGTGGCGACGCCCCCGCCGCGCAAGAATTAACCGTGCGGCTGATCCTCATCACCTTGCTGGCACTGGTGCTGGCCACCGTCGTCGGCCTCGGCGCGACGTGGATGACGGCGACGCGCGGCACCGATCTCGGCACGCTCACGATCGGCGCCTGGACCGCTCGGCCCAAGACCGGCAGCGCCGACGTCGATCCGTATTCGCGCGCCTCGATCGCGCGTAGCGGCGAGCTGCCGGTCGGAACCGGCGACGGCATCGCGTTCTCGGCGATGACGGACGACCGCAAGCGACCGCTCGACGGCCGCTGCGACGTGGTCGTGAGCGGCGTCACGCCCGCGGCGCGGTTCTGGACGCTGACGCTCTACGATACCAAGGGACGCCTGGTTGCGAATTCGCTGCAACGTTACGGCTTCACCAGCCAGGAAATCATCCGGGGGGCGGACGGCGCGTTCGAGGTGCGGGTGGCGTCGCGATCACGCGCGGGAAATTGGCTCCCGACCGGCGGCATCGAACGCTATTCGCTGATGCTTCGGCTTTACGATACCCCTGTCGGCGTAGCGACGCGGACGCAACGCGATGCGCCGATGCCTTCGATCGCGACGGTGGGGTGCCCATGATCCGATTGCTGTTCGCGGTTATCGCCGGCGTACTGCTCGGCGGCGTCGTGCATCTCGTAAGCGTGCTGGCGTTGCCGCGCATTGCCACCCAGGATGCCTATTCGCGGCTGACGCCGATGACAAAGCTCAACGCGGTGACGCCCCTGCCGCTGGCCGATCCGAACAACGCGCCGATGCCGTTCATGGACCCGGCATTCGCGATCGCGATCTGCCGCTACGACCTGTCCTCCGGGCCGATCAAACTCGCGGTGCCGGTCAGCCAGGCCTATACCTCGGTGTCGTTCTACACGCGCAACGAAGTCGCCTATTACGCCATCAACGACCGCTCCGCCGGGCGCAAGGTGATCGAGCTTGATCTCATGACCGAATCCCAGCACGCCGAATTGCCCGAGGACGAGGACGTGACCGCGGCCGACCGGTTGATCATCGATTCCCCAACCGCAACCGGGCTGATCGTGCTGAAAGCCCTGGCGCCGGAGCCCGGCCTGATGCCGCAAGCCCAGACCACGCTCGCGGCTTCAAGCTGCAAGGTGCAGACCGAGCCGGTGTCGAAGCGTTGACGGGTGCGCCCGCATCCACGATCCGCGAGCAAGCCGACCAATCAGTCGCGAAGACGAATCTTACGCACGTCAATCGACTCCGGCCGACGATCGCGGGGTTTTTCCGCTTGGATCCGGATTGCTACAGCTTGCTGACGGTCGCGCGGGTTTGCCTCGGGGGGACTCCCAGATAGCCAGGGTCGCAAAGGCATGATACTGCACTCCACCATAGCGGCAATAATAGCTGCATGCATGGGGGGCACGATGACGACGATGAATGGTGCAATTCCCGTCGGTGCGTTTTTTCAGGAAGTCCGCGCGATCCCTGGCACGGTTTCCGGTCGGGTCGTCATCCTGGTGGCGCTTTGCTACTTCCTGAACATGATCGACCGCAACGTCGTCTCGGTCGCGGCGCCTGAAATCCAAAGGGAATTCGGCCTCACCAACACCCAGCTCGGTCTGGCGTTCTCGGTCTTCGGCTTTCCCTATCTCCTGCAGGCCCCGGCCGGCTGGCTGTGCGACAAATGGGGAAGCCGGCTCGGACTGACCATCTTCGGCTCGATCTGGTCGCTGGCGACCATCTTCTGCGGCCTATCGTCGAGCCTTGCCGGCCTGGTCGGTGCGCGCGCCCTGCTGGGGCTCGGCGAAGCCGCACCGTTCCCGGCCATGACGCGCGTCATCGCCGATTGGACGCCGCCGACGCGCCGCAGCTTCATGCAGGGGCTGACGCACAGTTTCGTCTCGATCGGCACCACCGTGACGCCGCCGCTGGTTGCCTGGCTGATGGGATATGTAGGCTGGCGCGGCGCCTTCCTGATACTCGGTGCCATCAGCGCCGTCTGGGTGGTGGTGTGGGCCTGGCGCTTCCGTGACGATCCGCGCACCCACCCCGGGGTGACCAAAGAGGAGCTTGCGCGGCTTGTTTTCACCCGCAAGGCGAAAGCAAAGGCGCCGTGGCGCCGCCTGATCCCGGCGATGCTGCCGCCGACGCTGGTTTACCTGTGTCTGAGCGCAACGTTCTGGACGTTCTGGACCTGGCTGCCGACCTATTTCGCCAGAAGCTATCACCTCGAACTCAAGAGTTCGGCGATCTTTACCTTCGGGGTGCTGTTCGCCGGAGTGCTAGGCGACATCAGCGGCGGCTGGCTGAGCGACTATCTTTACCGGCGCACCGGCAATCTACGGATCGGCCGCAACGCACTCATCGGCACGTCGCTGATCCTTGCCGCCGTTTGTATCGGCCCGGTGTTGTTCATCCGGGAGGTCAATCTGGCCGCGCTGGCGCTGGCGACCGGATTCTTCTTCATTCGCGCCGCGGTATCGCCAACCTGGGCGATCTGCACCGACATCGCGCCGGCCTGGGCAGGTTCGGCCGGCGGCATGCTCAATACCGGCTCCGCCATTTCGTCGATCTGCGCGCCGCTGGCCTTCGGCTTCATCGCCGACCTCACCGGCAATTATTCGACGCCGTTCAGCGCGTCGCTGTGCCTGCTGCTGGTGGGTGCCGTGATGTGTCTGCTCATGCGGCCGGACCGTCAGGTCCAGGACGTTGCCTGACCGGCAGTCCTTTGGTTGTTAATCGGCGCGGGGTCCCGACGCCGATCGGCGAGCTAAACCATCATGCTCTACCCCCGCGCGCTGACGGCGTGTCCGCCGACGGGCCGCGCCGCGACCGGCGGGTTCGCCGTCCGCGCCGCCAACTCGCCGATCAACCGGTCGGCGTCAGCCGCGATATTGTCCGGCGCCTGAATCACCAGCCGCTCCAGCGCCCAGCGATAGGATGAAATCCTTCGCTCCAGGGATTGCTGCACCCACTGCACGATCACTGTATTTTCCTGCATGCGGGCGAGTGTGTCGCCACGTTCGCGCGGCGATAGTTCCGATACGTGAGCCAGGCTGGCGTTGCGCTTTTTGTCGAGATCGATCACGCGCACGGCGGTGGCGAAGAACGGCTCGAAGCGAGAGATATCGTCGCGCACATCGTCCATCAATTGGGCGTAGCGCGATGAATGCGAGCGGTGCGGCTCGTCGATCAGCTGCCGTCCATAGGCGCTCCGGTCGAATCCCGGGGCCTGTCGCCATGGCGAGGGAAGCGGCTTGTAGTCACCGAACACGCTCTTCCAGGCCGGGCGCGAATGCGGCGGCTCGATCAGCGGGTAAGCCAGATCGCGCAGTTGCCGTTCGTTGTCGGTGAGCTGGAATTGCGATGCCGGCAGACCGATGCTGCCCGTGGCTTCGCTGCCGATCCAGCGATGCATGTCGTCGCTGCGAAAATCCTCGCGGGTACGGCCGAAATCGCCGCCGCTGCAACCCCCAAGGGCCACGCTGGTCAGAAGCAGCGTCAGCGCCACGGAGGTCGCGACCCGAATCCGTTGTCTTTTTCGGATCGGAAAACCCGTTGCCGGCATATCGAAATGTCCTGACGTCACCGCCGGCGGCGACGGCGCCCCGGGGCCGTACCTTCTTCCGGCCCTTTGCCACCGCTGGTTTCATCGGGTTCGCGTTCGATGCGAACAACGGGAAGGATCAGGATGGTTCCCGTCATTCCGCGTGAAGCGCCATCCATGCTTGAGCCCGGCCGCCGCGAGGCCGCATCCGCCGGAAATTCAATGATGGTGCCCATGCCAAACTCTCTGGTGATTACCGCCCCGACACGGCTTTTGTCGGCGGCAGGCCATTATTAAGAACAGGACGTGGTTAACGGCATCTTAATTTGGCGGTACGGGATTCGATTTCACGCAAACCCGATGCCGGCTCGTCGCACAGGCAAGCCTCGAAAACAGCGATCGTTTTTCACAAATCGTTTTCCTTAACGAGCTGTTAAAGCAACCTCGCGTAGGTTGGGGCGAGAATTACTCTGTTGCGTATTCCTGACATGGCCACACCTCCATTGTTTCCGGGTTTCGATGGCTTGATGACGCTCTCGCGCCGAGAGGGCGTCGATATCAGGCCCACTTTGCTGCGCGTGCTGACCGACCTTTACGTTCAGGCCAATGCACATAGCAGCGATGAAGAGCGGCAGTTTGTCGAACTGACCTCCCGCCTGATCGATCAGGTTGACGACGCGACGCGCGCGGCGGTGCGGGCGCGCCTTGCGATCTATCCCGCTACGCCGACTGAGGTTTTAGAAAAGCTCGGACTGAAACCATCCGGCCCGGCGCGGCGGGTGCCGGTCGCGGAGGAAACTCCCGTAAGCCGGTCGGCAGCGGCACCGGTCAAGGCACCGAGCGAGGCGCAATTGCGGATAGCATCGAATTTGTCGATGCAGCCAAAGGACGCCGCCGAGATCAACGACATGTTTGTCCGCGCGAGTTCCAGCGAACGCGCCTTGATCCTGCACAATCTTGCGGACACGCCTTTGCGAGCTTCCGCGCGAATCCCCACCGCCCGCGCCAAGCGCGCCGTGGAGACGCTGGAGATGGCCGCGTTCGTCGGCGACATTGAAAACTTTACGCTTGAACTCGGCGAAACCCTGATCTTGCCGTCGCGGGTGGCAACGCAGGTGGTCGACGATCCCGGTGGCGAACCTCTCGCCTGCGCGGCCAAGGCCTTGGCCATGCCGAGCACGGTCTTTCAGCGGGTATTGCTGTTTCTAAAACCTGAATTCGCGTCGGTGAACAATGTCTACCGGCTGTCGCGGCTGTACGACCGATTGAGCGAGCGATCTGCACTGATCATGCTGGCGGCGTGGCGCGGCTCGACGATGGCGGTGACCCGCGCCAAATATCGCCCGGGACTCTACGACGACGAACGTTCTCGCGCCCGCCTGACGCCCGCCCAAACTCGCCCGGCGGCGCAAGCGCCCGGCGCTGGCATCATGCCCCGCACCGGTTCACAGAACTCAGGGCGCTAAACTACATCCGCGCCAGATCGAGAAAATGCCGCCCTGCCCGGTCCTCGGTCTCCACGATCCAGGCATCCGGATCGAAACGGATTTCCCTGACGAGGCGCTCTTCCACCGAGGCTTCCGGCATCGGTTGCGACGATGTCGGTGCGAAAATGCGCTCGATCGGCCGGCTGTCGTCATAGACCGTTTGCGGCGCCGGCGCATACAGCATGGCATTGCCGTCGAGCGTCGCCACCTTGACGAACACCGCACCGGCCTCTTCCGCCCCGCGCCGGCGCACGGCGCCGAATATCCCCTCGGTCTGGCAACGACGCAAATAAGCCGCCACCCATATGCTGGATTTCAATCGCATGGATGGACGATAGGCGAGCGAATGAGTTGACGCCAGTGGCCCAAATCCGAAGTCCCTCTACCGCGCGGCAACTTCATCCGCAAACCTCAGACACCGCGGGAAATGAGCAAGACAGTAGGTTCTCAAGCCGTGCGAACGGAATTCAGGAACGTCGCGACGTCCGCCTTGAGACGGTGCCTTTCACCAGAAAGCGACTGCGCCGCGGAGAACACCTTGGAGGAAGCCAATCCTGTCTCGCTGGCGCCGCGCTGCACCTCCGCGATGTTGGAACTCACCTGCAAAGTGCCTTGCGTTGCCTGTTGTACGTTGCGGGAAATCTCTTGGGTTGCGGCCCCTTGCTGTTCAACCGCCAGAGCGATGGTCGAAGCGATCTCGGACATCCGCCCGATGGTGCTCCCGATTGCCTTGATCGCCATCACCGACTCCCGCGTCGCATTCTGAATGTCGCCAACCTGTTGGCTAATCTCGCCCGTTGCCTTTGCGGTCTGCGCGGCCAGGGCCTTCACCTCGGAGGCCACCACGGCAAAACCGCGGCCGGCATCTCCGGCTCGCGCAGCCTCAATGGTTGCGTTCAGGGCGAGAAGGTTGGTCTGCCCGGCAATAGCGTTGATTAGTTCAACCACATCACCGATTCAACTCGCCGCCTTCGCCAATTCGCTGAACTCGATCGTTGGTATTTTGTGCTTGGCCCACCGCTTCATTTGCAATTCGGGCAGAGTCCTGCACCTGACGGCTGATTTCGTTCACTGAGGATGACATCTCTTCGGTCGCCGATGCGACCGACTGCACATTAATGGAGGCATCTTCGGATGCAGCGGCAACAACGTTCGTAAGCTGCTGAGACCGTTCAGCAGTTGCCGTCAAGGTACTGGCGGCAGTCTCCAGTTCCATCGACGCGGCGGACACCGTGTCTATGATTTGACCGATGGCGCCTTCGAATTCGTCTGCGAGTTTATGCATGTCGGCCTTCCGGTCCGCGGCCACGATCAGTTCCTGCTTCGCCTTGGCGGCGGCCTCATCTTCGGCCTTCTTCTTCGCCTCAATTTTGAAAGTTTCGACGGCTTGCGCCATGTCACCCAGCTCATCGTCTCGTCCCAGCCCCGGGAGGACGACACCGAAATCACCCGACGCGAGCTTTTGCATTGCATCGGTCATTCTGGCGATCGAATTGGCGATACGCCGTCCGAAATAGGTTGCAAGAAGGCCGATGCAAAGGGTTGCTCCAGCGATCATCCAAAGCAGCGATTGCCGCAGTCTGATGGCACCGGCCTCTGACAATTGGTATTGATCGTCCGCCGCCTTGACTAAAGCATCCAACGTCGGGCGACTTCGCTGGAACACTGTGGCAAAGTCGTCGACTTCGTCGTTAAGAGAACTTTGGGTGACCATAAAGGCTGCGAAACTGTCACTATAGGCTTTCATAAGCGACGAGAGCTCACTCTGCACCGCCGCAACCAAACCTGAAGCCGCCAGCGCATCTTCAAATTCGGATCGCCGTTTGCCGAATTCGTTCCCGTATTTCTCGTCGCCTCGCAGCATGAAATCCTTTTCATGACGGCGCATCATCAGCATCAGGATGGACAATCGAGGCTGATCGAATTCGGCCAATTTGCTCTCAATCTGGTGGACCGCGAAACGAAACTTGCCCTGCAATCCTTGATCCTCATTCAGGCCAAGCAAGCGCTGAATCGACACCACATTGTGAAAGCGAGTTCTGATAAAGATTTAATCCAGAGCGTAGTGCACTGATTTGTTTCCGGGGATCGCCGTCTTCGAGCTTTTCAACGAAAGCTTCGATCTCGGACAAGTGCCCAAGCGCTGTCGCCATGACAACGCCGTGTTTATCGATCAGTTTTTCATCGTGCTTTCTCAGAAATTCACTGGCGATCTGGCGCGCCTCAAGATAATTGGCCGACAACCCGAGAGCATGCAGGTGTAATTTTACGCTTTGGTCGGATTCCATTTGGGTCACGGCGGCGAGATTAATTCCGCCCAGGCAAATTGCCCCGATGAACAGGACGCCCGAGATTCCCAACAGAGAGATTTGGATTTTCAGGCCGAGACGAAATCGCGGAAAAAACCTCCCGCTTTTGCGAAGGCGGGCCATAAATCTAACCACCCGATGATCGATTCCACTTCGATTGAATTCGCTCCCGTTTAGGGTAGCGCCGCTAACAAATGGCTAATCGATCTCCTTCGACAATTCTCACCGTATCGGAAGAAGTGCAGATGTTTCAACATAGGCGCCGACGCTTCTGACACGCGAAACTGGAAAGACCGCCTCATTGGGCAGATCTCGGCGCAAGGTCGCCTATTCCGTAGTTCTGGGACATGACGCGACAGATTAGCGTCGCTAGTCGATCGAATGGCCAATCATCGCGGTCAGTTCACGCACCAGACGATCGGACATCTGCCCGGTCACCGGGATTTTGCGCTCGCGCTCGAATTTCTGGATCGCGGCCTGGGTATCGGTCCCGATCGCGCCGGTGGGTTTCAACTGGCCGTAGCCAAATTCCGTGAGCGCGCGTTGCACCGCTGCCACACGGCGTGAAACCGAAGGATTGGCGATGGTCTCGCTGCGGGAGGAAACCGGGATCGGCGCGGGCGGCCGAGCGATATTGGAAGACACCATTGGTGCTGCGCTGGTCGCCTTGACGAGATTGGCCAATGGGTCTGCGCTCTTCGCGTCCGGCTTTGGCTCGACGACTCTGGGCTCGGCGACTTTTGGTTCAACAGGCTTTGGGTCTGCAAGCTTCGGTTCGATCTGAGCGGTGTCGGCTTCAACCGGGCGCGGGCGCGGCAACAGGTTCACTGTCGCCAATGCCGCCGGCA
The DNA here is from genome assembly GCA_963814615.1 of uncultured Alphaproteobacteria bacterium. Taxonomy (GTDB): domain Bacteria; phylum Pseudomonadota; class Alphaproteobacteria; order Rhizobiales; family Xanthobacteraceae; genus Bradyrhizobium. The sequence goes on from CAWFDN010000003.1 coordinate 1,201,851, forward strand.
TCGCGACCGTCGAGCCGAACATCGGCGACGGATGGCGTCCCGCTTGGAGAAACAGCGCGTTGGCGATGATCGCGACCACCACGGCGAAGGCAAACGCGCCCGCGATCGTGTCTTTGGGACTCTGAAGCAAAATGCGCATCGCAAAGCCACGCTCGGCGTCCGCCTCGCTTGCGACTGCTCCAGCGCCGCGACGGCGGCGCGGCATGTCGTCATCGCCTGCGATTTTCCTAGGCACTTTTCTTCACCTGATGAGCTTTGTCTTGAATCGCGGAGTCTTGAATCGCGAAATCTTGGGTTCCGGAGCCTTGGGTTCCAGAGCTTTGGGCTGCGGAGCCTTGGGCTGCGGATCGCGACACGGGCGCCAACGTCGCGATATTGCTAGATGGCTTCGGCGCCGGCGACGTGAACGCCAGCGGCAACGCGACGGTCACGCTGGTTCCTTCGTCGATCCTGCTTTGTACGGTGATTTCGCCGGCATGCAAGGCGACCAGGCTTTTCACGATCGACAGCCCAAGGCCGGTGCCTTCGTGCCGCCGTTGATAGGTCTTGCCGGCCTGAAAGAACGGATCGCCGAGCCGCTTGAGATCGTCGGCCGCAATACCGACGCCGGTATCGGTGACGCGAAGCACGAGCCGCGATCCCTCAACGCGAGCAGAAACCGTCACGGTGCCACCGCGCTCGGTGAACTTGATCGCGTTTGCCACGAGATTGAGCACGATCTGTTTGAACGCACGCGGATCGCCGGTCATGCCGGGCAAGTCCTCCGGCGCGCGACTGACGAGATCGACACCATTTTCCTGTGCCTTCAAGGCCAGCAGGTTGCAGCAATTGAACAGCGCCGCACGCGGGGCAAACGGCTCCGGCGAAATCTCGAACTTGCCTGACTCCATCTTGGACATGTCGAGAATGCTGTTGACCACCGACAGCAGATGCTGCCCTGAATCATTGATCAGTTGGGCATATTCCTTGCGGCGCGCCGCATCCAGCATCAAGGCATCTTCCTGAACGATCATCTCGGAGAAGCCGATAATGGCGTTGAGCGGCGTGCGCAATTCATGGCTCATGGTGGCCAGGAAGCGGCTCTTGGATGCATCTGCCTGTTCGGCTGCGGTGCGTGCCAGATCGAGCGCCTGTTCTTGCGTTTTCCGGTCGGTGACGTCACGCATCACGGCGACGACCTCGGCTTCCGATGGAGCCGTGGTTTCAGACGCCCGCTCGAGCGGCCGGCAGCGCATTTCGACCCAGATGAATTCGACCTCGTTCCCGCGGGGTCCATCTCGCCTGACGCGAAATTCAACGCTGCGCGCCTCGCCGCCACGCGCGGCTTCCGAAAGCGCGGTGAGATAGGCCGGACGATCGGCGACATGGACGCGGTCGAACAGACCGTGCCCAACCAGCCGTGCCACCGGCGTTCCCAACATCGCCTCCACCGCCGGCGAAATGAACTGCACCGCGCCGTTGCCGCGATGGCGCGAAATGACGTCACTCATATTCCGCGCCAGCATGCGATATCGGTCCTCCTCGACCGAGAGCAGCGAGACGGTGGTGCGCGCCAACGACTCCGCGCCGAATGCGAGACCGGCAGCATAGAGCGTCGCCAGGCTCAAGGCGAAAGCCATCAACAAACCGCGCGAGATCGTGGTCGCATCCGGGACCGGCAACATGTCGAAATGTCCGAACACGATCAGCAGCGCCGTGCACGCCAGCGCCAGCGCGGCGGCGAACGCGACCACGCGACGCGACGCCGAAAGCGCCGCCTCCAGCGGAACAACGACGAGCCAGATCGCCGCAAAGGATTCGATTCCGCCGGTGGTGATCGCCAGGGTCATGACAAGGCCCGCCAGCGCCAGCGACGACAGCACATGCGCGCGCTCGTAGCGGCCGGTCCGCGACAGAAACCACGACAGCAAAATGGGAGCGGTGAGCCATGCAAATGCCGCAACTTCAAGGCCGGTGGGCGCGCCGCGCATCGCAAGATAGACCGGGAATGCCGCGAAAACCGCGAGGCTCCCGAGCAGCCGCGGCGCCATGAATGCGCGATGACGCGCACGCGTCAGGGCGTCGTAACGCGCCGACGGATGCAGCAGCGCATCGAGGCAATCGTGGATGATACTCAGAACTGTCACGGCTCTCGCGCTTCGGCTTGCTCGTCAAACAGACGCGCCGGAACGCCCCCTTTATCGTTGCCTCAACCTGTCAGAGCGAAATTAAGCGAACGCTAAGGGCGCGGCGGCGAGACGCCGCAGAGGCATTTTCACTGGGATTCCGCACGGCACGAGACGGCTCATTCGATGCAGATGGTGAACGCGGGGTTTCCAAAGCCGACCGGGTATGGTTTCGAAATGGTGGATGCGATCCACTAAACAGCGAAAGCATCATCAATCGAAAATTTACGCCGAATCAAAATCTGTCGGATTTTTCGCAAAATTTCGACGATTTAACTTCAATGCAAACACTTACGATTTATCGACGGCTGTTAGTCAGAGGCTTGAGTTGCGAGATCAACTGCAACACAGCCAAAAAAGAGAGACGGCCGGGGTCGCGAGATGTTTTTTCTGCTTCGCATGGCGTTCTGGCTCGGGCTGGTGCTCGTGCTGTTGCCCAGAGAGAAGACGCCTGAATCGGACAAGCTGCCGCAATTGGGCGCGTCGGAAGCCGTGTCGGCTGCGAGCGCAGCGGTGTCGGACATGAGTCAATTCTGCAAGCGCCAGCCGGCGGCCTGCGAGGTTGGCGGCCAGGCAGCGACCGTTATCGGCCACCGTGCCCAAGAAGGCGCGCGCAAGCTGTATCAGATCATCACCGACAAGCGGGCGCCGGACCACACCGGCTCGATCGGCGGCGCCGGCAATACCGATGGTTCGCCAGACGCGGCCCCTGGTGACACGTTGACGCCGGATGATCTGTTGGCGGAGTGGCAAGCCCCACCGCCGCCATGACTGCTTTCGATCTATCGCTTGCAGTCTATCGCTTTCCGTTTCCTGCGATCCTATATAAGACGCTGGGATTGAGCGCGGGACATGATGACGATCGACGAAATCCGGGATAATTTTGCGCTGCTGGACGATTGGGACGATCGCTACCGGTACGTCATCGAACTCGGCCGCATGCTGGATCCGATGCCGGAAGCCGAGCATTCCGCGGCCAACAAAGTGCAGGGCTGCGCCAGCCAGGTCTGGCTTGCCAAGCAGGTCGACCGCGACAACGCCAACCAACCGTTGCTGAAGTATCTCGGCGACAGCGACGCCCACATCGTGCGCGGACTGATCGCGATCCTGCTGACGCTCTATTCCGGCCACACGCCGCAGCAAATCCTTGCCACCGATGCCATCAAGGTGTTCGACGAATTCGGATTCCGCGAGCATCTGACGCCGCAGCGCTCCAACGGCCTGCGCGCCATGGTCGAGCGTATTCGCGCCGACGCCCGCGAGGCGCTTGCCGCCGCCTCGTGAAAGGCCGCCGTCGAAGCTACTTGTAAGCCGGTCATTTGCGCCGCCGCTGTTGCTGGCCGAGCCCCATTTTTTTGGCGAGCTGGGAACGCGCCACGGCATAATTCGGCGCCACCATCGGATAATCCGCCGGAAGGCCCCATTTGTCGCGGTATTGTTCCGGCGTCATGTTGTATTGCGTGCGCAGGTGGCGCTTCAGCGATTTGAAGCGCTTGCCGTCCTCGAGACAAACCAGGTAGTCGGGCGTCATCGATTTCTTCACGGACACGGCAGGCTTTGCGGGTTCCAGCGGGGTCTCGGCCCGGCCCGTCGAGACCCGCAGCAACGCCGCGTGAATCTGGCTGATCAAAGCCGGAATTTCGGAAGCCGGCGTCGGATTATTGCTGAGGTAGGCCGACACGATATTCGCGGTCAGGTCGATGAAATTTTTGCCGGTGGGGTCGGACATTGGGCCTCAACCTTTCGAAGATCGTCATCACACCTGAACCTGGAGGATCGGACTGTACCCCGCGGCGCCGGTACGCTTTCGGAAATCTTCCACCACCTATGGAAGAATATGAGCGGATTGCCGCGGACGTGACAAGAACAGCGACGCTTATTTCTCAGGCCGGGATCGCCGAAAGACCAAGCCCGCTCACGGGCGCTGGTCGAGGTGAGAACGCAGTTCATCAATGGAGGCGAACCGCATCATGCCTTCGGGCATTTGCGCCTCGATCGAGCCGTCCGAATACAACGAATAAGCCATTCCATCGACAACGCCAGATTTGAGAACCGTCACCGGCGTCGACTGATCCTCGTTTCGCGTGGCTGCGGGAGGCTCGGCAAAGGTCGATGGCGCACGGCCGCTGCGCCGTGGCGGCTGCTCATCGACGGCCCTCGATCGCTCCGATTGGGGCCAGGCATCGTCGAATGTCGCAGGGGACGCCTCGTCCGATTCGAAAGCCGGTGGCGCGGCTGCCGGCGGGGAACGAAGATCAGCCGCAGACGGCTCGACCGCCCGTGCCTGGGCACGTTCGCGTTCCTTTCGGGAGGACGACGAAAACATCAGATTGCGCCGCGGCTTGACGGCAGAATCGGCTTCGGCCGGCTCGGGCGCGGACGAAGTGTCGCCACCACGTCCGCGATCGCGCGACGCGGCCTCCTCGCGCCACGGCAGTGGCGACGGGGACTGCGCGGCGGGTCCTGCATTGCCGCCATTTTCTGCCGGTTGATCGCGGCTGAACAAGAAACCGCCGCCTTCCGTAGCCTGATTGCCCGACGGAGCGCTCGATCCGGCCATCGGCAGTCGGGTTTCGGCGCGTGATTGCGTCGCAAGATCGCCGCCAAGCTGGCGCGCAATATTCCTCAACTCCCGGACGACCATCCAAAGGCCGAGCAGCACCGTTCCGGTGCAAGCTGCGAGCACGCCGGCGAGGATCAAAGTATTGCCGAAACTGAATTCCTTGACCGGGATTCCGAAAACGATCCCCAGGAGGCCCATCAACAAAAAGCCAATCCCGGCGATCAACAATACAACCATCATCAAACTCACCCCCGGGCCGCCCTCAAAAAACACGCAAGCCGCCTATGCCACGATACCGTCATATTGTCCGCATCGCCAACGGACAATCCTGTGGGCAGTTCCCCCGAAAAACCGGGTGGATCTTGGGCAGGGAACACGCTGTGGCCCTTTGATTCATCCCACCGATCGCTCGAACCCGGCAAAGGTTCCCGCCCTCCCGGCGGGTGCGGCATTGCGGCAGACCCATTAGACCACGATTCCCAATTACTCGGTAAGGGAACTAGGCTATATAGATGCTGGGGAATGAGGCCCAAAGCGCTGAAAGCTAGGGGCCCAAAGGGACACCGGGTTACCAATAGCCATGTCATCCATCACAACTTCGGCCGCCGCTACACCCGCGCGGCGCTCGGCGGAGCGGACTTGCGACGACCTCGCAATGCTCGTGTTGGCTGCCGTAGGCTTGATCGCGAGCCTTACGTTTCGCGATTATGGGCTCGGCTGGGACGACTACACCCACGCCGAATATGCCGATCTCCTGTTGCGCATGTACGGGTCGGGTTTCACGGACACCGGTGCGCTGTCGTTCGCCAATCTCTACATGTATGGCGGCGGCTTCGACATGGCTGCCGCGCTGCTGCACAAGATCATCCCGCTCGAACTGTTTGAAACCCGCCGCCTGCTCGGCGCCGTCGTCGGCGTGATCGGCCTTGCGGTGACGTGGCGACTTGGCCGGCGGGTCGGCGGCCCGCTCGCCGGGCTCGCAGCGTTGCTCCTGCTGGCCCTGTGTCCCATTTTCTATGGGCACATGTTCATGAATCCGAAGGATGCGCCGTTCGCCGTTGCGATGGTGATCCTGATGCTGGGCCTTGTCCGCCTCGCCGGGGAATACCCCTCGCCCTCGCCGCGGACGATCCTGATCGTCGGTCTCGGCGCCGGCCTGTCCATTGGTTCGCGGATCCTCGGCGGGCTCGCCTTGGTCTATGCCATGGTCGGTTTCGTGCCGCTGTTGCTGGAGGAAATCCGCACCCACGGTGCGCGTGAAGCGATCCGGCGCTTCGTCGGCGTTCTTTATGTGCTGCTGCCGGGCCTGGCCTTGGGGTACCTCGTCATGGGCCTGATCTGGCCTTGGTCGATCATGGAACCCGGCAATCCGTTCCAGGCCCTGACCTACTTCTCGCACTTCTTCGAGAAGCCATGGAAGGAAATGTTCGACGGTGCCCTGGTGTCGGTGCCCGATATGCCGTGGTCGTATCTGCCCACATTGTTCGCCCTGCAGCTTCCCGAGGTGCTGCTCGGTCTTTCCATTGCCGGCGTCGTCGGCACGTTCATGGCGCTGCCGCGCAGCGATGTCTCGGCCCGCCGCAAGACCATCCTGCTGATGCTGACCTCGGCGGCAACGCTGCCGCTGATCGTGGCGATGGTGAAGCGCCCGGCGCTCTACAATGGCATCCGCCATTTCATCTTTGTCATTCCGCCGATGACGGTACTCGCGGGCAACGCGTTCGCATGGGGAATGACCTGGCTCAAGGAACATCGCCGCCATTGGCAACCCGCCGTAATGGCGGCTTTCGCGTTCGGCTTGCTGTTGCCGGTCGGCGAAATGATCCGACTCCACCCATATCAATATACCCATTTCAATTACATCGCCGGCACGGTTCGCGGCGCCGATTATCGGTACATGCTGGATTACTGGGGGCTGGCGCTGAAGCAGGCCTCCGACGGCCTGCGCGAGGAACTCGCCGAAAAGCAGGAAGTCCCGCCGATGGGGCACAAATGGAAAGTCGCGGTGTGCGGCCCGCAACGCCCCGCACAGGTCGCGCTCGGCCCCGACTTCACGATCGGCTGGGACAGCCACGCCGCCGACTTCGCCATGACGCTCGGCGAGTTCTACTGCAAGGGCCTGACCGCACCGGTGATGGTGGAGATCAAGCGCGACGACGTGGTGTTCGCCCGCGTCTACGACATCCGCGGCCGCAGCATTTCGAGCCTGCTGGCGATTCCGGCGCCGTAGGCCGGTATCTACTCATCAAATAGGCATAACTGCCACGCTCGGACTGCCTTGCTGCCAGGTATGGGCGGGACTAGGCTTGCGAGGAAAATGAGAGTTCACGGGAGGAACCGGTCATGTCACCAGCGGAAGCTCGCCTGAAGGAAGCACGATCGGAAATGACGGAGGCCGAGTGGACCCAGCGGGTCAATCTCGCCGCGTGTTACCGCCTCGTCGCGCATTATGGCTGGGACGATCTGGTCGATACCCACATCTCCGCGCGCGTGCCGGGACCGGAGCATCACTTCCTGATCAACCCTTACGGCTTGATGTTCGACGAAATCACCGCTTCGAGCCTGGTGAAGGTCGACCTCGCCGGCAATCAGCTCACGAAGAGCGCCTATAGCATCAACCCGGCCGGCTTCACGATTCATTCCGCGATCCATGAGGCGCGGGAAGACGCGGCTTGCGTGCTTCACCTGCACACGCCCGACGGCACCGCGGTGGCGAGCTGCATGGAAGGCCTGCTGCCACTGAACCAGACCGCGCAGCTCGTCACCTTCGATCTCGCCTATCACGACTATGAAGGCATCGCGCTCGATCATGACGAGCGACCGCGCCTGCAAAAAGATCTCGGCAGCAAAAATTGCATGCTGTTGCGCAATCACGGCACGCTGACGGTCGGCCGCTCGGTCGCTTCCGCCTTCGAGCGCATGTTCCATCTGGAGCGGGCCTGCACCATGCAGGTGCGAACCCGCATGCTGGGTCCGACCGCCTATCCGGTCGAGCAAGCCGTCGTCGACAAGAACACCACTTTGCTCGCAAACCCCGATCGCGCGGAATTGCGTTCGACCATGCTGGTGTGGCCGGCATTGCTGCGCAAGCTCGATCGGCTCGACCCCAGTTACAAGAATTGAAGTTTTCGAATTTCGGTGTAGGATTCGCCGCGAACGACCTCTACACGTTCCGGAATGCAAAACGCCGCCCAATTCCGGGCGGCGTTTTTATTTGAGTTGGAGCGTAGGGTGGGCAAAGCGCAAGCGTGCCCACCTTCAGGATAACGAGCTGGAGAGATGGTGGGCACGGCGCCAATGCGCCTTTGCCCACCCACCACGTCACCACGTCGCGATCAGCGCGGCGCCTCCGCCAACGCGGCGAGAATCCGCGCCCAGGAACGAATGCCCTTGTGAAAACTCTTCAAGTCGTACTTTTCGTTCGGCGAATGAATGTTGTCGTCGTCCAGGCCGAAGCCCACCAGCACCGTATCGAGGCCAAGGGTGCGCTTGAAATCCGCCACGATTGGAATCGACGCCCCCGAGCCGATCAGCAACGCCTCCTTGCCCCACTCCTCGGTCAAGGCGCGTTTGGCGGCGGCGAGCGGCTTCATGTTCCAGTCAAGCGCGATCGCCGGCGCGCTGGAATGGTCCTTGAATTCGGCCGTGCAATCGGCAGGCAGCCGCGCGGTGACGTAATCGCGGAACGCTTTTCGGATCTTGTCGGGCTGTTGCCCCTCCACCAGGCGGAACGAGATTTTGGCGGACGCTTCCGCCGGGATCACCGTCTTTGAGCCCTCGCCGGTGTAACCACCGATGATGCCGTTGATGTCGCAGGTTGGGCGCGAGGAGATTTGTTCGATCAACAAGCGGTCCTTTTCGCCGGCGGGGATCGAAAGCCCGATCGGTTTGAGAAAGGAGTCCGGCGTCAGGTTGAGCTGCTTCCACTGCGCGAGGATATCGGGCGGCAGATCCTTCACGCCATCGTAGAAGCCGGGGATCGTGACGTGACCGTCGTCATCGTGGAGGCCCCCGAGAATGCGGGTGAGCACCCGGATCGGATTTTGCGCGCCACCGCCGAAGATGCCGGAATGCAGATCGCGATTGGCGGCCTTGATCCGCACTTCATCGTAGACGAGTCCGCGCAGCGAGGTGGTGATCGCCGGCGTGTTCGGGTCCCACATGCCGGTGTCGCACACCAGCGCGAAGTCGGCCTTGAGATCGTCCTTGTTGCTTTCCAGAAACGGCACGAAATTTTTCGATCCGATTTCCTCTTCACCCTCGATGACAATGGTGACGTCGACCGGCAACGAACCGGTGACGGATTTCCAGGCCCGGCAGGCTTCGACGAAGGTCATCAACTGGCCCTTGTCGTCCTCCGCCCCTCGCGCGACGATGATTTTCCGGCCGTCGGCATGGTCGGTGACGACCGGCTCGAACGGCGGACGATGCCAAAGATTGAGCGGATCGACCGGCTGCACGTCGTAATGACCATAGAACAGCACGTGCGGTCGCCCGTCCTTCCCGGCACCGTTGGGCTTGGCGACAATGGCGGGATGACCGGCGGTCGGCCTGACCTCGGTCGCGAAACCGAGCGTCGCGATGTCCTTGGCGAGATGATCGGCAGCCGCCTTGCAATCTTCGGCAAACGCCGGATCGGCCGAGATCGATTTGATCCGTAAGAGGGCAAACAACCGTTCGAGGCTGTTGTCGAAATCGGCGTCGATACGATCGAGGACCGGTTGAAGTTGCGGCGCGTTGGACATTCCGATTTCCCTTAAAGCATGCCGAAAAGATCGTACGCAAACAGAGCGATGAGCTGGCGGATGTTACTTTTGCAAATCAAGTTGTAGTTCACCTGCGGCCGGAGACAAGGAGGGAACCGCGACTGCCGATGGCGGATGCAGGAGGTGCCAAGCCAGTCCCCCGGCAATGAGGGCGGTCGCCGCGAGGTTGTTCCCGAAAGCCTGAAGATCATTCGGAAAAATTGGCAAGGACAAGCCCATCAGGCATCCCGCGACCGCCAGCACCGCCCATGTTCCCGCCCGAACAGCAGCGCGAGGGTCATAGGCGCCGCGGTGCATCAAGATGGTCATCGGAAAGAACAGCCACATGAAATAATATTGCCGGGCCAGCGGTGAGGCCACCGTCATCAGGCAGAACAGGATACCCAGTTCTTCAGCGTTCGACGCCCGTGTTGTCCGCGAACGCGCCGGCATCACCGCGAGATATCCAAGTCCAATCGCCAATGACAAGGCGAGCACCACCCAATTCGCCGTCTTGAAATCGAGATCGGTCAGATTCATGTACGCCGGAGGCTTTGCCGGGTTCTCCTGGTTGTAATTGACCGGACGTGTCAGTCGGTGCGTCACCGCGATGATGGATTGATTGACCCACGACCAGTTCTGCTCGGCACGCTGTCCGAAACCTTGCTCCGAACTCGATCCAACCATTCCCTGAAACCAGGTCTTCAGTTCGGAAACGTTGTGCTGGTAACCGCGCACGGGCGCCGGCACCACGAACAAAAAGATTCCGAGGAACACCACCATGCTAGCGGCCGACGCCCACTGCCTTCGCCAAATCAGATACGGAAACACGGCCACGGGAAAAACCTTGATCGCCGTCGCCAGCGCAAACAGGCTTCCCGCGATCCACGGGCGTTCGTGCAGCAGCAACCAGAACCCGAACAACATCATCGCCAGCAGAACGAGGTTCGGCTGCCCGAGATCGAACATGTCGAAAACAAAGGAGATGGTGACGAAGCCCGGCAGCGCGGCCAGCCACGGGCCGGGTATCCGCTCCGATCCCGTCATGGCGTTCGAAATTTGAGCCGTCATCCACCACGCCGCGGCGTTCAGAAACGACAGGCATAGATAAAGCGGTATCTTGCCGAAATAGCTGGGTATGGCGAGCAGGACCGCGGGCAACGGCGGATAGATGAAGTCAAAATAGGCGTTGGGATCGCTCGGGTAGAGGCCCTTGCCCTGAAGCACCTGCTGCCCGGCCCAGAACCAGAGCGGATAGTCCTTGGTCTTTCCGTTGCCCCAGATTTCCGGAATGAGGACGTCGGCCGTCAGCGCGATGCAGCAGACCAGAAAAAGAATATCGAGCGGCGCTCGCAACGACGGATATCTCAGCACACACAACTTTCCGAAAATCAGAGGGAGATCACGCCGCAGCAAGTGCAACCGCGCGAAAGATTTTATCGTCGCAACAACCCACCCAGCGCGCCCCGCACAAGGGCGCGACCGACCGAACCGCCCATCGAACCGCCCATCGACTTGCCGAGGTCGGCAGCGGCCCCGCCGACCACCTTGTTGGAGACCGAGCGCGCGACGCTTCGCGCGATGACCTGACCGGTCGACAGCTTGCCGCGCGACACGTTGGTGCCGAAAATCGTCCCGACGATTCCGCCGATCTGCCCGAGAATTCCCCCGCCGCCCGCGCTTGATCCGCCCGCGCCCGGTGCCGCTCCGGCTACCCGCTTCTGTAACACCTCATAGGCGGATTCGGAATCGATCGTGGTGTCGTATTTACCCTTCACGGGGCTCTTGTCCATGATCGCCTTGCGTTCTTCCGCCGTGATCGGTCCGATCCGCGCCGTGGGCGGCCGGACCATGATACGCTCGACCATCGCCGGGGTGCCGTTACCTTCCAGAAACGACACCAGCGCTTCGCCCTTGCCCAATTCCATGATGACTTTGGCGGTGTCGAGCTTCGGATTGGGCCGGAAAGTCTGCGCCGCCGCGGCGACCGCCTTCTGATCACGCGGGGTAAAGGCGCGGAGCGCGTGCTGCACGCGGTTACCCAACTGTGCCAGCACCTTGTCCGGAACATCGATCGGGTTTTGAGTCACGAAATAAACCCCGACGCCTTTTGAGCGTATCAACCGCACGACCTGCTCGATCTTGTCCATCAGCGCCTTTGGCGCGTCGTTGAACAGCAGATGCGCCTCATCGAAGAAGAACACGAGCTTGGGCTTCGGCGGGTCACCGGCCTCGGGGAGTTCTTCAAACAGCTCAGACAGCATCCACAACAGGAACGTCGCGTATAATTGCGGGCTCTGCATCAACCTGTCCGCCACCAGAATGTTGACCATGCCCCGGCCATCGCCATCGGTGCGCATGAAGTCCTTCAGCGCCAGCGCCGGTTCGCCAAAAAAATGGCTGCCGCCCTGATTTTCGAGCACCAGAAGCTGACGCTGGATCGTTCCGACGGTCTGTTTCGAGACGTTTCCGTATTGTGTGGTCAACTCGGCGGCGTGTTCGGCGACGAAAGACAGCATCGCCCGCAGATCCTTCATATCCAGGAGCAACAATCCTTGCTCGTCGGCCACCTTGAACGCGATGTTCAGCACGCCTTCCCCGACATCGTTCAAATCCATCATGCGGGAGAGCAGCAGTGGACCCATTTCCGAGACCGTGGCACGCACCGGATGGCCCTGCTCGCCGAACACGTCCCAAAACACCGTCGAAAACTGATCGGGCTGAAATGTTAGCCCCATCTCGTCCGCTCGTTTGACGATAAAATCCTTGGGCTCGCCCGCTTCGGAGATGCCCGACAGGTCTCCCTTGATATCGGCGGCGAATACGGGGACGCCTGCACGCGCAAACCCTTCGGCCATCACCTGCAGCGAGACGGTCTTTCCGGTTCCGGTGGCACCGGTGACGAGGCCGTGGCGATTTGCGAGGGCCAGCGTCAACCATGCCGCCTGTTCCCCCTTGCCGAGAAAAATGCTCTCGTCGGTATCGGCCATCTTTTTGTCGGAGGTAGCCATCGCATCGCCTCTTTGCGCGCATCGGAAGTCCCAGCCGCCGGGCGTCACCATCATACTGCATCTTGCTAGCCGATTGAACCGGCCAACACCCCGGAGAAATCGAAAAACCAGCTTCGTCGAAAGCGAGAGGGCCGGTTTTCTACGGACCCATCGCCCAAAGTTCCGACAATTTGCCGCGAATTTCGCAACTGCGCTTGCATTGCTGCAACACTCGCGGCGCGATCGAAGCTGAATTGGCCTTTCGAAAGCGTCATCGCTTGTAATTCGGATCGCACAAGATCAAGATAAAATCACAAGCAAGGATCCGGCACGCAACCGGTTGAGGGGCGGGTCAATATGGACGAGTTGATTGGGCGGCTGGCTGTAAAGGCCGGCATCGATGATGCGGTCGCGGAAAAAACCATCGGCATCATTCTGGGTTTCCTTCGCAACGAGGGTCCCTCCGACAAAGTTCAAGCCTTGATCGACAGGATTCCCGGCGCGGAAGCCGCGATCTCGGCCTCGGGCAACAGCGGCGGTCTTGCAAGATTGATGGGTGGCGGCCTGATGGCGCTCGGCAGCAGGCTGATGGGACTTGGCTTGGGCATGGGCCAAATTCAGAGCATTGCCGGTGAACTTTTCAGATTCGGCCGCGACAAGATCGGGACAGATCAAATGGGCGAGATCATCGCCGGTACACCGGGCCTCAGTCAGTTCGCATAAGCACCTTTTGATATCGAGTACCATGACATATCCAATTTCCGAGATTGATGGCCTGGGCGCCTTCTCCGCTTCAAAACTGAAATCGCTAGGAATCCGCACCACCGACGGACTGCTGGAGGCCGCGCGGAACGTAAAGGGCCGCAAAACACTGGCGGCGAAGACCGGCATCAGCGAGCAGCAGCTTCTCGAATGGGCCAACGTCTCCGACTACATGCGGATTCCCGGCATGGGCAAGGCAAAGGTCGGACTGGTGCGCGCCGCCGGCGTCACCACGGTTCGCGAGCTCGCGCTTCGCAATCCGGCCCGCCTGGCGCAGAACATGAAAGAAGTGAACACCAGGCGCAAACTCGTCCGCGTTTTGCCTTCCGAAAAATCGGTCGAGCAACTGATCGCGCAGGCGCGCAAGCTTCAGCCCAAGATTACTTATTAGCAGAATTACTTAGCGAAGCTGATCAACCGGCACATTTGCCGCGCATCTTGACTCCCCTGCCCGGACCGCGCAAAGCGACCGCATGACCGCGACCACGTCCAGCCCCGCCCCGGCGGCCATCTCGGCCGATCATCCGGTATTGCGGGCGATTTTGTCGCAGCCCCATCCAGCCGTGATGGGCGTCTTGAATATCACGCCGGATTCATTTTCCGATGGCGGACAGTTTGTCGTACCGGAGCGCGCGCTGGCGCAAGCCCGGCGTATGATCGCCGAGGGCGCCGACATCATCGACATCGGCGCGGAATCGACCCGGCCCTATGGCGCCGAGCCGGTCTCGGCCGAGGAAGAACTAACACGTTTGCAACCGATCCTCGCCGGGGTCGCTTCGCTCGGTGTGCCCATCTCGATCGACAGCATGAAATCGGCCGTCGTCGCCTGGGCGCTGGATGCCGGGGCAACAATCGCCAACGATGTCTGGGGCCTACAGCGCGATCCCGACATGGCAACGCTACTGGCCGCGCGCCATTCGCCGGTCGTCGTCATGCACAACCGCGACCGGGTCGATCCCGACATCGACATCATGGAAGACATCGCCGGCTTCTTCACGCGCTCGCTCGAGATCGCCGCCAAGGCTGGCATTTCACCTGGCAACATCGTGCTCGACCCCGGCATCGGCTTTGGCAAAACGCCCGAGCAGAGCCTGACGGCGCTGGCGCGGCTGAATGAACTCGGCGTATTCGGCCTGCCGCTGCTGGTCGGTGCGTCGCGCAAGCGCTTCATCAGCTCGGTCGTGCCATCGGAGCCGCACCAGCGCCTCGGGGGCTCGATTGCAGCCCACCTCGCAGCAGTAAGGTGCGGCGCACGGATCATCCGGACCCATGATGTGTCGGAAACCGTACAAGCGCTGCGTGTCGCAGCGGCAATTGAGGAGCGGCGATGACCGATATGATCTTCATCACCGGCGTGGTCATTCACGCCCGCCATGGCGTCATGGAGCATGAGACCGAGGTCGGACAACGTTTCGTGATCGATCTCGAACTCTCCGTCGATTTGTCGGAATCCTCCCACACCGATCGCCTCGCCGATACGGTGTCGTATTCCAATGTGGTGGCGACGGCGACAGCGGCCTTCAAGGACGCCAATTATAAATTGCTGGAACGCGCAGCCGGCGCCGTTGCCCACGCCGTATTGGAGGCGTTTCCTCGCGTCAGCGCCGTCAAGGTCACCGTCCACAAGCCCCACGCGCCGATCGCCGCGATTTTCCACGATGTCGGCGTGGTGCTGACGCGCGCGCGGCAAGCGCCGTCCCATGGCTAACGTTCTGATCGCGCTCGGCGGCAATGTCGGCGACGTCCGCGCGACATTTCAAAAAGCCATCGCCAATATCTGCGGGATGACGCAAGGGGCGCTGCTGGCGCGGTCGGCGGATTACGCCACCCCGCCGTGGGGCGAGGAGCAGCAAGAGCGCTTCATCAACGCCTGCATCGAAATCGAAACCAGCCTCGATCCCCATGCGCTGCTATTCACCCTGCACAAAATCGAAAAGAAATTCGGCCGCGACCGCGTCAACGAAAAGCGCTGGGGTCCGCGGACCCTCGACCTCGACCTCATCGCCTATGATGACGTTTCGATTCAAAAGCCGGAACTGACGCTGCCGCACCCGCTTCTGTTCGAACGCGCCTTCGTGCTGGTGCCGCTCGCGGAGATCGCGCCGGATCGCCTGATTGCGGGACGCCGCGTGGCGGACGCGCTGGCGCAGCTATCTACCGAGGGGATCGAGCGGCTGCCCGACCTGGACTGACCGAAGAGCGACCAAAACAACCATTTGGCTTGACGGTCGGCACGTGGCATTTTCGGGTTGGTTTTTGACGCGGTTTCTCCCGCGAACCGGTGTCCACTTCGCTGAAAAACGCTATAGCAAACAATAAAGCGGCTCGAAGGGAGCGACCTGCAAAAATGACATCCGAAACGGACGATCTGCAACTGGCGACGGATTTCGCGCCGGCGACCTACGACGACTGGCGCGAGCTGGTCGATGGGGTGTTGAAGGGGGCGCCGTTCGAGAAGCTGGTCGGCAAGACCTCTGACGGCCTGAAGATCGAACCGATCTACCCGCGCGCACGCGGCAGCGCGCCGATCACAAGCCGTGCCGCGGCTGCGCCGTGGCAGATCATGCAGCGGATCGATCACCCGGATCCGAGGCAAGCCAACGCGCAGGCGCTGCACGACCTCGAGAACGGCGCCACCGGGTTGACGCTGGTATTTGCCGGCGCCAATGGCTCGCATGGCTTTGGGCTGGAGCCAACGGCGGAAGCGATCGAGAAGGTTCTCGACGGCGTTTTCATCGAGGCCGGGATATCAATCGAACTCCGGATCGGTCCGCAGTCGCGGATAGCCGCGATCCACGTCGCCGAGTATGTGAAGCACAAAGGCCTCGCCCCCGAGGACTGCGACATTCGCTTTGGCCTCGATCCGATCGGCGCCGGCGCGGTCTGGGGGTCCAGCCCCTATGCCTGGCCCGAGATCGTGCCGGCGGTCACTGGCGCGATCAAGGGCCTCACGGGAATCGGATTCAAGGGCCCGTTCGCGGTTGCCGATGGGCGGGTGATCCATGATTCCGGCGGATCGGAAGTGCAAGAACTGGCGTTCGTGCTGGCCACCGGTGTCGCCTATCTGCGCGCCCTCGAGGATGCCGGGGTGGCGCTCGAACACGCCAGGAGCAT
The DNA here is from genome assembly GCA_963814615.1 of uncultured Alphaproteobacteria bacterium. Classification (GTDB taxonomy): domain Bacteria; phylum Pseudomonadota; class Alphaproteobacteria; order Rhizobiales; family Xanthobacteraceae; genus Bradyrhizobium. The sequence goes on from CAWFDN010000003.1 coordinate 1,218,190, forward strand.
GATCTACGCACGGCTCAGCGCCGACGCCGATCAGTTCCTGACGCTGGCAAAGTTCCGCGCAATGCGTTTGCTGTGGGCGCGGATCGAACAGGCTTGCGGCCTGGCGCCGAAACCCATCTTCATCGCCGCCGAAACCGCCTGGCGGATGCTGGCGCAGCGCGATCCTTACGTGAACATGCTGCGCGCGACGATTGCGACCTTCTCCGCAGGACTTGGCGGCGCCAACGCGATCACCGTGCTGCCGCACACGCTGGCGCTGGGATTACCTGATGCGTTTGCGCGGCGCGTGGCCCGCAACACTCATTTGGTGCTGCTGGAGGAATCCAATCTCGCCAAAGTATCCGATCCCGCGGCCGGCTCCGGCGGCATCGAAGCCTTGACGCAAGCGCTTTGCGAGGCAGCATGGTCGTTGTTTCAGGAGATCGAGAAAGCCGGCGGAGCGTTCGCGGCCCTTGAGCGAAACCTGATCCAGCGCAAGGTCGCGGCGACGCGCGCGGTGCGCGAAGCCAACCTTGCCCGACGCAAGGAAGTGCTAACCGGCGCGACCGAGTTCCCCAATTTGCACGAAGCTCAGGTCGCGGTGCTGAATGTAAAACCGGTCGCGCTCGCGCCTTATGGCGAAGCCAGGATCAAATTCGACGCGCTGCCGCCGATGCGGCTTGCCGCACCGTTCGAACGCTTGCGCGACCGATCGGATGAAATTCTGCGAGACAAGGGCAACCGGCCAAAGGTTTTCCTCGCCAACCTCGGCACATCAGCTGATTTCACCGCGCGAGCAACGTTTGCCAAAAGTTTTTTCGAGAGCGGCGGGATCGAGGCCGTCGATACGGAAGGAGTTACCGATCCGGCAGCACTGGTCACCGCGTTCAAAGCTTCCGGCGCTGATCTGGCCTGCCTGTGCTCGTCTGACAATATCTATGCCGAGCACGCCATCGCAGCGGCAAAGGCCCTTCAAGCCGCCGGTGCAAAATATATCTATCTGGCAGGGCGGCCCGAAGCGCAGGAAGCGGCTCTGCGCGCCGCAGGCGTGGACGATTTCATCTTCGCCGGCAACGACGCGCTGGCGACGCTGCAGGAAGCCTATCGGCTGATGGAGTGAACATGACCGCGGCGACAAAACCTGTGCTGACCGGCGGCTGCCAATGCGGCGCCATCCGCTTTGCGCTGTCGGCGGCGCCGGTGAAGGTCAGCATCTGCCATTGCCGGATGTGCCAGAAGGCCACCGGCGCACCGTTCGCCTCCTTCGCCGAGATCGAACGCGGCGATTTCGCCTGGACCCGCGGCACCCCGGCCGCGTTCCGTTCCTCCTCGATCGCCGAGCGCGATTTCTGCAGGGATTGCGGCACGCCGCTGAGCTTTCGTCCCATCGAGGGCCCGCGGATCGAGATCATGACCGGCGCGTTCGACCGCCCGGACCGGCTGGTGCCGACCCAACAATTCGGCAGCGAAGCCCGGCTCGGCTGGGTGGTGGCGATCGCCAACCTTCCAAGCCACACCACGCTCCAGACCTACGGGCCGGACAAGCTGAACGGCCTCGTCAGCCACCAGCATCCGGACCATGATTAGGGATGGCAATCCTAGGGGTGGCACTACAATGACGCTTGTGCCCAGCCATGATATCCTGCCATCAAACCCGTCATGCCCGGGCTTGTCCCGGGCATTCACGTCTTTCTCTCGTTCAGAAGACAAGACGTGGATGGCCGGAACAAGTCCGGCCACGACGAATGAGGCACTAGAATGAGCCGCATACCGAACTTCGCGACGATCGCATTCGAAAAGACCGACGGCATCGAGCCCGCCATCAGCGCCGAGCCCTGGCTCACGCCCGAGGGCATCCTGGTAAAACCCGGCTACAGCGAGGCCGATCTCGACGGCATCGATTTCCTCGAAACCTGGCCTGGCATCGCGCCTTATCTGCGCGGCCCCTACCCGACCATGTATGTCAATCAGCCCTGGACGATCCGGCAATATGCCGGCTTCTCCACGGCAGAAGATTCCAACGCATTCTACCGCCGCAATCTCGCCGCCGGTCAAAAAGGTCTCTCGGTCGCGTTCGATCTTGCGACCCATCGCGGCTACGACTCCGATCACCCGCGGGTCTCCGGCGATGTCGGCATGGCCGGGGTCGCGATCAATTCGATTTACGACATGCGCACGTTGTTTGCCGGCATTCCGCTCGACCAGATGAGCGTGTCGATGACCATGAACGGCGCGGTGCTGCCGATCCTGGCCCTGTTCGTCGCCGCCGCCGAGGAACAGGGCGTGCCGCCGGAGAAACTCTCCGGGACCATTCAGAACGACATCCTGAAAGAGTTCATGGTGCGCAACACCTACATCTATCCGCCAGCGCCCTCAATGCGGATCATCTCCGACATTTTTGCATATACCTCGCAAAAAATGCCGAAATACAACTCGATCTCCATCTCCGGCTATCACATGCAGGAAGCTGGCGCGACGCAAGACCTTGAACTCGCCTATACGCTGGCCGACGGCGTCGAATACCTCCGCGCCGGGCTCAAAGCCGGTCTCGATGTCGACCGCTTCGCGCCGCGGCTGTCGTTCTTCTGGGCGATCGGCATGAACTTCTTCATGGAAGTCGCGAAGATGCGCGCAGCAAGGCTGCTCTGGGCCAAGCTGTTGAAGCCGTTCAACCCGAAGGACCCGCGCTCGCTGAGCTTGCGAACCCATTGCCAGACCTCGGGCTGGTCACTGACCGCGCAGGACGTCTATAACAATGTGATGCGCACGACGATCGAGGCGATGGCCGCGACGCAAGGCCATACCCAATCGCTGCACACCAACGCGCTCGACGAGGCCCTAGCGCTGCCGACCGACTTCTCCGCACGGATCGCCCGCAACACGCAATTGTTTCTGCAACAGGAAAGCGGCACCAACCGTATCATCGACCCCTGGGGCGGCTCGTATTATGTCGAGCGCCTCACCCGCGATCTCGCCGCGAAAGCCTGGGGCCACATCCAGGAGGTCGAGGCGCTCGGCGGCATGGCGAAAGCCATCGAGGCCGGCGTGCCCAAATTTCGGATCGAGGAAGCCTCCGCCAAGACCCAAGCCAGGATCGACGCCGGCAAGCAGGCCGTGATCGGCGTCAACAAATACCGGCCGGTCGATGAAGCGCCGATCGACGTGCTGAAGGTGGAGAATTCCACAGTGCGGCGCTTGCAGATCGACAAGCTGGCGCGGCTGAAGAAAGACCGCACCCAGAAGGACGTCGATCATGCGCTGGCGGCGCTGACCCGCTCGGCCTCCGAAGGCAACGGCAATCTTTTGGCGCTCGCGATCGATGCCGCGCGCGTCAAAGCCACCGTCGGCGAAATCTCCGACGCCCTGGAAAAAGTCTACGGGCGGCACCGCGCCGAAATCAAATCCATCACCGGCGTCTACAGGCGGGAGGCGTCCACCATGTCCAATCGGGTTGAAAAAGTGCGGGCGCTGATCGATGCGTTCGAGGACGCGGAAGGACGCCGGCCGCGAATTCTGGTGGCCAAGATCGGCCAGGATGGTCACGACCGCGGCCAGAAGGTGATCGCCTCGGCTTTTGCCGATGTCGGCTTCGACGTCGATATCGGACCGCTGTTTGCCACCGCCGACGAAGCGGCGCGACAGGCGGTCGAGAACGACGTGCATATCCTGGGCGTATCGTCGCTGGCGGCGGCGCATCTCACCGCGGTGCCCGAGTTGAAGGCCGCATTGAAGAAACAAGGCCGCGACGACATCATGATCATCATCGGCGGCGTGGTACCGCCGCAGGATTACGACGCGCTGTACAAGGCCGGCGCCGAGGCGATCTTCCCGCCCGGCACCGTGATTGCCGACGCCGCCGAGGAGCTGATCCACAAGCTCAACGCGAGACTGGGACATAGCGAGGCGGCGGAGTAGCGCTTCCGCTCGCTCGCCGCCTTCCGCCGTTGTAAGCTAGGGTATGACCCTGCCGAAAAACGCCCCCCTCGACATTAAATCCTTGGCCAAAGAGCTGCGCGCCGGTGGCCGTGCAGCGCTGGCGCGCGCGATCACGCTGATCGAAAGCCGGCGCGGCGATCATCAAGCCGAGGCGCGCGATCTGGTGCAGGCACTATTGCCGGAGACCGGCAACGCAATCCGGGTCGGCATCACCGGCTCGCCCGGGGTCGGCAAATCCACCACCATCGACGCGCTCGGGATGTTCCTGATCGAGCACGGCCACAAGGTCGCGGTGCTGGCGGTGGACCCTTCCTCGGCGCGCACCGGCGGCTCGATCCTCGGCGACAAGACACGGATGGCGCGGCTTTCGGCTTCCGAGCACGCTTACATCCGGCCCTCGCCGGCGTCGGGCACGCTTGGCGGGGTCGCTGCGAAAACCCGCGAGGCGATGTTGCTGTGCGAGGCCGCGGGCTTCGACGTCGTGCTGGTAGAGACTGTCGGCATCGGGCAATCCGAGACCGCCGTGTACGACATGACCGATTTTTTCCTGGCGCTGATGCTGCCGGGCGCCGGCGACGAGTTGCAGGGCATCAAGAAAGGCCTGGTCGAACTTGCCGACATGATCGCCGTCAACAAGGCTGACGGCGACAACATCAAACGCGCCAACCTCGCGGCGGCCGAATATCGCGGCGCGTTGCACATCCTCACCCCCCGCTCGGAGCACTGGCATCCGCCGGTCGAAACCTATTCTGCGCTGGCCGGCACGGGCATTGCCGAACTCTGGCAGAAAATTCTCGATCACCGCACCGCGATGCACGTATCCGGCGAATTCGCCGCGCGGCGGCGCGAGCAGCAGGTGAAGTGGATGTGGTCGATGCTGGAACAGCGAATGATGGCGCGGCTGCGCAGTGATGTAGCCATCCGCGCCAGGGTGAAAAAGATCGAAGCCGAAGTCGCCGAAGGACGGATCACGCCGGCCATCGCGGCGGAGCAGATCGCGGAGATGCTGCGGTGAAATGAGCGACAAGCTCCACATCCTTATCACCGGATTCGGCCCGTTTCCCGGCGCGCCCTTCAATCCGACCGGGCCGCTGGTGAACCGGCTGCTGCGCCTGCGCCGTCCCGCCTTCAGCGATCTCGAATTCTCCGGCCACATTTTCCCGGTGACCTACAAGGCGGTGGACTGCGAATTGCCTGATCTGTTGGCTCGCCGCCGGCCGCACGCACTATTGATGTTCGGCCTCGCTTCCCGCACGGCGCATGTGCGGATCGAGACCCGCGCCCGCAACGCCGTCACCCTGCTGTGGCCCGATGCCGATCATGCCCGGGTGCGCAAGGGATCGATCGCCGGCGGCGCCGATGCGGTGATGTTCGGCCCGCACACCGCCAAACTTCTGCGTGCGGCCGACAGCACCGGCGTGGACGCACGGGCCTCCCGCGACGCCGGAAGCTATCTCTGCAACTATTTGAGCTGGCGTGCGATCGAAGCGACGGGCAACGACAACGGCCCGGCACTTGCCGCGTTCGTGCACATTCCGCCGCTCGCGCGTGGCGACGCGCCGCAACGTAGAGGCGCGCCCCACCGCGTCACGCTGGACGACTTGGTCGATGCGGGCGAAGCAATGCTGCTGGAGATGGCGCGGCTGACGAGGCAGGCGCTGCGAGCTTCGCGCGTTGGCAAGCTGAATAATTAACCCTACCCCAACAATCGCCTGATCGCGCCCTCTGCGTCTCCATGCGCTGCCGCATTTTTGCGCTACTCCGAATATGCGGAGACGCACCAACTAGTCCGGGAGACGCGATCATGGACGTCAATCGCCGCCATTTCATCGGAGCATCCGCCGCCAGCGTTGCCGGCGCGTTGGCGCTGTCACCTGACGCCGCACGCGCCGCGCCGCTGACGTCGGCGCTTGGACGCGACGCCACACAGTATGGTGTCCGTCCGGGCAGCCCCGACGATCAGACCAAAGCCTTGCAGCGGGCGATCGACGAGGCCGCGCGTGCGTTAACGCCGCTGGCGCTGCCGCCGGGTGTCTACCGCACCGGCATGCTTCGCCTGCAAAGCGGCACCCAACTGGTTGGCGTGCGCGGCGCGACCAGACTCGTCTTCACCGGCGGCGCATCGATGCTGTCGGGCGAAGGCGCCCGCAGCATCGGCCTGGCCAACATCACCCTTGACGGTGGCGGCATCCCGCTGCCGACGCGGCGCGGCCTGGTGCATTGCCTCGACGGTCGCGATGTCCGCATTACCGATTGTGAAATCGCCGGCAGCGGCGGCAACGGGATCTGGTTCGAGAACGTCTCCGGCGAGGTCAGCGGCAACATCATCACCAAGTCGTCTACGACCGCGATCCTGTCGTTCGATGCGCAGGGCTTGCTGGTCTCGCGCAACACGATTATCGGCACCAACGACAACGGCATCGAAATCCTGCGTACCACCATCGGTGACGACGGCACGCTGGTAACAGACAATCGCATCGAGGACATCAAGGCCGGCCTCGGCGGCTCCGGACAATACGGCAACGCCATCAACGCGTTTCGCGCCGGCAATGTGATTGTGCGCGGCAACCGCATCCGCAACTGCGATTATTCCGCGGTGCGCGGCAATTCGGCGTCCAACATCCAGATCACGGGCAACAGCATCAGCGACGTCCGCGAAGTAGCGCTGTATTCCGAATTTTCGTTCGAGGGTGCCGTGATCGCCAACAACACCGTGGATGGCGCGGCGGTTGGCGTCTCGGTTTGCAATTTCAACGAGGGCGGACGCATCGCGGTGGTGCAAGGCAACATCATCCGCAATCTATTGGCCAAGCGTCCAATCGGGACCGCGCCGGACGACGACGCCGGCGTCGGCATCTATGTCGAGGCCGATACGTCCGTCACTGGCAATGTGATCGAGAACGCGCCCTCCTTCGGCATCATCGCCGGCTGGGGCAAATACCTGCGTGACGTCGTGATATCCGGCAACGTGATCCGCAATACCTTTGTCGGCGTCGGCGTGTCGGTGGTGCCGGGCGCGGGGACGGCGCTCGTCAACAACAACATGATTTCGGAAACACCGCGCGGCGCGGTAGTCGGGCTCGACCACGCGCGGCCGATTACACCGGATTTGTCCAATGAGGGTGCACAACGTTTTGCCCAGGTAGTGATCGGGACAAATGCGGTGCGAAAATAGGATATTGATAGCAAGCTCGGCTACGTCATCCCGACGTGCCCTACAGCGCGTTGCGCAACAGCGGATAGCGGTCCTGCATCGCTGCGATGTTCAATATTGGCTCTGAGGCGTTGTCCGGGCCTGGGTTCAAATCCGAATCCAAGGACGGCGCCTCCATGGCCAGCGCATCCAGCGCTTCGTCCGAACACAAAGGGTCGGTTTCCGCTGCAATTGACCGGTCCGATGCCGGCGGTTCGGCCGCGGTTCTTGCCGGGTCCGGTTGAAACCTGTGAAACTGATCGCGCAACATTTCTTCGCGCGGCAGCGCTACTCCGGGGCGACCGAACCAGGGGATATCGGCGGCTGCATTGTCGGAGGCCTCGGACCTGGACAGATTGCGCCAAGTCTCGACCGCGGTTTTAGCCTCTTTGATATTCTCCAGAAATGCGGGCTCGCTGTGAAAGCGGCGCCAGCGCCCGGTCTCGAACAAGTCGGTCAGATATTCCAGCCGCCGCTCGGCAAGAGCGCCCCAGCGCGCGCTGATGTCGCGGCCGCGTGCTACGTCGATCAGATTTATCATGAAGTAGCCCGCAAGGAGAAAAACGAACGCGGACGCAACGGAGACGAATCAACTGGACGATCCAGTATTCTATGGAAAAGGTTAATTTTGTCTTGCGAGGTGCGCTAGCCTTGGGGATCGGCGGGCTCCTGCGGGCCGGCCGGCTGATCTGCCGGAGCGCCGTTGAAACGAAAGACCCGCCCGGGGGGGACAACCGGACGGGTCAAGCCATATGGGCGCTTGGGGTGGATGGGCGCTCGCGCCGGATATGGCTTCGATAGGAGGGGTTACCGCTCCCACTTATATTGGTCGCGGGAAGAACGCCGCACGTTCAAATCGCGATGCTGTTTTTTAAGTTTTATTGCGCCGCAGCGCGATCAGGTTCGGCAACGACCGGCTTGTCGCACCCGCCGCGGCGACAACGCCGCACCACGGTCGGATGAGACCCTCGGTTTCGAGCGACGGTAGAGATGAAGCCCCGCGCGGTTTACGGTGTCAGCACCGCGAGACTAACAATCTTTTCGGTTTGCAGTTTGCCGATCAGGCTCGCAATTTCATCTTTCGTCATCGCTTGATTGCCGAACTGCAGTCGAAACATGCCACCTTTGGCGCCATCGACGATCGAGGCCTGATAGGTGTCGAGCAATGCCGTGATCTCGGCGATGCGGGCGTCGGCTGCAAAGCGCACCAGCGTACGTGGCGGCGCTTCCGGGCCCGATTCACGGGCGGGCTCGTTCGTACCCAGCGACGCCGTCTGGAACGAGGTGGTCTGGTTCTTCACCAGCACCGCGCCGATCACGCCAGCCTGCAAGAGCAGCGGCAGCGCGCCCAGGCTCGCCAAAAACCAGATGAGCCGCACCGAGATCACGGAGCTGTTGAGCGACACCGACGGCTTGCGTGCCGGCTCTCCGTCGATCGCCGCGAACAGCTTCTGCATGGCGCGCGCGGACGGCGCACCGAGATTTTCGTTGAAATGAAGGGTCTGCGCATATTCTTCCTGGATCGCGGCATATTGCCTGGCAAGCTTGGGATCGCGGGCGAGCGCGTTGTCGACGCGACGGGCCTCGCGCGCATTCAGCGTGCCGGTCGCATGCCATGGCAACAGCATTTCGACGTCACCCGGCTCTTGCTCCAGGATTTTTTTGCTTGTCGCCATCACAGCCGGCCTCGCTCAATGCCGGCTGCCTTCAGCAGTTCGGCCAATTTCTTGCGCGCATAAAACAAACGCGTCTTCACGGTGTTTTCCGGGAATGCCGACGATCTCAGCCACCTCTTCCACCGATCTCTCGTGGTAGTCGACGAGATCGACGATCTCCCGATGCCCCCGCCGAAAGTGCGGTCAAGCATTTGCGCAACGCTGCACCGGAATCCTTCTTCTGCACCGCCATTTCCACTTCGGGATCGTCGGACATATCCTGGATCGCATCCTGGATCGCAATGGCGGCCTCATCGGCCAGTTCAATCCTTCCTGCGGCGCAACGCAGACAGGGCCCTGAATCACGTGATGGCCGGCACCAGGTGGGAACGGCGGATCGGCCCTGCACTCAATGGCGTCTCGCAAGGTTGGTCGGATTGGGTGGCCGTGTGGTTCGATCGGAACGGAAAGATTTTTCAGACTATCGCAATAGTTCGCCTGTATTAGTAATCCATCGCATGAAAGACGATGGCTTCGCTGCCGTCTAAGGTTTCGGGGATCAACGAAACGAAAAATGGTAAAATAATACAGAAGTACTTTAACGCGTTTCAGCGGCTCCCAGAGACTGCTTCAGAAAGCGGCTTCAGAAAGCGGCTTCAGGAAGACGGCTTCAGACTTCAAGCTTCGTCCATAAGGGCTCGGTCCGTATAGGACGCGGTCGATGCAGAACCGGGGCGAGATCGGACCCGGTTTATAAAGACGTAAAAAGTTTGGTTCATAAAATCTTGATTCAACGGAGCACTTGATTGACCTGTCCGCCCCGGCGGCCGCACAGGATTTGGGACATCTCTTGCCCACCGGAGTCCTCCTAATTCACTGCGAGACAAGACAACAGCGGCTTCGGATCGCGTAACCAGGCTGCGGATACCAAACCTAAAGGCTTACTCCCTAGAGTTCCACCGAATGCATTCATCGACGGCGGACATGAGCAGCGCAGCATCATTGCTTCAAGGCCAGGGTTCTGACGGGGCGCTGACGCTTGCCGATCGGTTGCCGACGGAGGCGTCGACCGGCGACGAGGTGCTCAGGACATTCGCGATCACTGTGTTCGCAAACATTCGTACCATCGACAGGTTCGGCCGCTACGGCGGTGAAGAATTTCTGCTGGTGCTTCCCGACACGCCCGCTGAGGACGCCGCGCGCATCCTTGAGCGGCTACGGACCATCATCGCCGATCTCGACTGGAGCGCGTTCTCGCCCGGCCTGCGAGTGACGATTTCCGCTGGACTAGCGACGTTGAGACCGGATGAGATGTCGGACTCTTTTTTGCGCGCGCCGACGGCGCGCTTTACGCAGCCAAGGCACGAGGACGCAACTGCATCTCCAACGATTGATCAACAGGTTTCCATTTCCGGGGACGAAGAATTGTCGCCGGGCTGTATGCCCGAACCGCTCCAGGACAGAGTATGAGCTCGAAATCCACCTCCACTCCCGAAAATCTGCTGGATGAGCTGCAGACGGCGCTCGCGCATGGAACCGTCGCGCGGCGGATCGAAACCCTGCGCCGCGTCACCGACCTTTTCATTGAGGGCGCGGTGGATTATTCAAGCGAACAGGTCGGGCTGTTTGACGATGTCTTCCAATGCCTGATCGATCATATCGAGTTCCTCCGCCAAGGCGCTGCTCGCCAATCGTCTCGCCCCGATCGACACTGCACCACCGCTCGTTATTCGCGCGCTGGCGTTCGACGATCTCATCGAGGTCGCAGCTCCGGTGCTGTCCAGATCAGAGCGGCTCGATGACGAGGCGCTGATCGAGACCGCGCGCAACAAGAGCCAGGCGCATTTGATGGCGATTTCGACCCGAAGGGTGCTGAGCGGCGCGGTAACCGACGCGCTGGTGCTGCGCGGCAATGACGAGGTGATCCAGAACACCGTGAACAATCCCGGCGCGAATTTTTCCGAGCGCGGCTTCACCCGTCTCATCAATCTCGCCGAGGGCGACGACAACCTCGCGACTTGCATCGGCCTGCGTCCAGCAATTCCGCGTCATCTGTATTTGAAGCTGGTCGCAAAGGCGTCGACCACGGTACGGACACGGCTGGAGGCCACTAACCCGCAACAGGCGGGAGAAGTAACGACGGCGGTCCGGGAGGCGACCAGACGAGCGCGCTCCGCGTCCTCGGCTGTCACACCGGAAACCGCGATCGCTCACGCGCTTGTCAAATCGTTGTACGAGGACGGCAGGCTCGATGAGCATCAGGTTGTGGCATTCGCGGAGGCCGGCAATTTCGACGAGGCCAACGCCGCGATTGCAGCGCTTGCCAACGTCTCCGTATCGATAGCTGAAAATATGATGGTGGAAACCCGCGCCGAAGGCGTGATGATCCTGGCCAAGGTTTCCGGCATGTCGTGGCCGACGGTCAAGGCGATCATCAATATGCGCGACGACCTCTCCGGCGCGGAACGGACCGATCTTGGCGCATGCAAGAGTACTTATGAACGGCTGAGGCCCTCCACCGCGCAGCAGGTTCTGCGTTTCCACCGCATGCAGCAGTCCGCGCCATCGGCTGCCTGAGTAGCAGCCTTCTTGTCGTCCCGGCCAACGCCGGCACGACGGGCAAACGACATGAACCAGGATGCGCTTAGGTGAATCGCATCATGATCTCATCTCTTTGTTAGCACATGATCTCCGCGCAAACGCTTCGCGTTTGTCGCGAGGGAAAACCGGTTCCCACTTTTTCGGATCATGCTTTAAAACCTGAGCACCCTCGATCCCACCAACGCGCCGGTGGTGGCGACCAGCGCAATGGCGATGGTGTACCAGGTCGCCACGAACAGCGGGGAGTCGTCGGTGCAGTGCGATGCGTAGAGCGTCGCTGCCAAACCGGCCGACAACAGTCCGGCGATCGCGCCTGTAATCGCGGGCCGTGTCGACGCACCGTGACGCAAGCCGAACAGCGCCGCCGCCAGCAGCGGCAACGACATCAGCGGAATAGCCGTCATGCAAATCCGGGAATTGCTGCCGATCAGGCGCGTCATCACCGGCAACCGTTGCGGCAGCAGCATCTCGACTCCAATTCCAGCAACGACAAGTCCGGCCGGAATAAGCAGCAGCCACACCCAGCCATGTACCGAGGCTTCCGGCCGCGACAAATGCAGGGCGATGGCGATGGCCGAAATCGCCAGCGCCAGCGTCACCAAAAACTTCAGTTCGAAGAACGGGTTATGTATTGCGGTCATGACATCCGGGCGGACGCCCAAGCCGGTGAGGAATATCCCCACGGAAAGCGGCGCCGCGGCGAGTAACGCCAGCGCCAGCACGAACCCGACCGGTCGCGCACGATACTCGCTATCGGCGGCCAGAGTTCGAATAAGCCGATCGGTTTCCATTCTCATTGTTCCCGTAGTTTGGCGGTGAGGTTGGCAAGTCCGCGATGCAATGCCACACGCACCGCGCCCTCGCTCATCGCGAATTTCGCCGCCGTATCCTTGATCGAAACACTCTCGACCGCGATCGACTGCACCACTTCGCGCTGCCGCGCCGGCAGGGATTGGAGTTGGGCCGCGATCTCGCTTGCAGGTGCAGTCTCCGCAACCGGCTCGCTCGGGATCGTCTCGGCGAAATCGTCGATGTTGACGAAAACCCGGCGACCGTGGCGCCGCAACGAATTGATCAGCTTGTTGCGGGCGATCGCAAACAGCCATGGCGCGAACGGCGCGTCGACGTTCCAGGTATGCCGCTTCAGATGCACCGCCAACAAAATATCTTGCACAACATCCTCGGATTGATCGACCGGTTGCCCGGCCCGCGCCAGCCCGCGGCGCGCCGCAGCCCTCAACACCGGTGTGACGGCCTTGAGCAGACGATGATACGCCGCACTGTCCCCGGAAATGGCCGACCGCATCAGGCCAGTCCATTCATCTTCACGTTCGCGCACACGCGCTCCTACATTGCAATTCGGTCGATCTTTCAATTTGTTACATTTGGTAGAAAAGATCACGAAGTCGTGATCGATGCTTCCAGCGTCGTCGCGCCCGGTTGGAATCGCAACGACAAACTGCCTCCCGGCAGGCTCATAACATTGATCGGTCCCGCTGACACCCGCTGCATTGATCCCCAAAGATTTCGTGACCGAAATCTCTGGAAATGCGCATCGCAAATGCAGCTGCCCCGTTTTTGCCCGGTGTCACCCGAAGATTCCCTTTTTCCGCCCCGCTGCGGACATGTCGTCCGGTCTTCTTGCGGTTTGGGGCCGGCAAATGGGGAGATTGCCAAATGACGTTCAAAGCCAGCGAGCGCTCGGCATTGGTACTAGCGGCGGGATTGCTTGCAGGGTTCTTTGTGTGTTTCGCGGGGCCGTCGCAAGCGGCAGCGGACGCAGACAATGCAGCCGCGAGTTCGCGGCCGGAAAGTGCCGTAGGAGCGCCGATGGTGCTTAACCAATTCACCAAGCGCAGCTCACCGCACTGGAAAAGCTCCGCGCATCGGAAATCCAGCAGCGTGGCGCTAAAGTCCTCCTCCCGCACGACAGCCACCGCAACCGAGGTCAGCGACGACGATGGAGGCAATTCAACCCCGATCCCGCCTGCGGTGGCCAACGCCAATGCACAAATGCCCCCCGCCGACGTCCCGGCCAGCAACGCCAAGGCGATGTCCGCGCGGGCCAACGACATTCTGCAAGCCACGCCCGCCCGTTCGGCTGACGGCCAGCCGGCAGCCGAAACCCAGATCGTCGCAGCCGATCAACTCAACGATGTCGATCGCGCGCTGCAAGAAAGCAAGCTACCCGCGGCCACCCTCGCGACGGCCTCGGCCGACAAGCCCGTAATGGCCAGCAGCAACGGAAACTCCACCTGGGACCAGACCTCCCTGATCGGGAAAATCTTCATCGGCTTCGGCACGCTCCTGACGATGGCTTCCGCCGCACGCATGTTCATGGCGTGAGGACGCGCATCCCACTTGAAGACTATCCCGTCACCGGGCACATTGCCCGCGAAATCAGGCACGGGGTGGACCATGAGCACGTTTGAACACATCATTGTCGAAAGCAAAGGCGCGGTCGGCATCATCACGCTCAACCGCCCGAAGATGCTCAACGCGCTGTCGGTCGACGTGTTTCGCGAAATCGCCACTGCGGTTGACGGTCTCGAAACCGACGATGGAATCGGATGCATTGTGCTGACCGGCGGCGAAAAGGCCTTCGCCGCAGGCGCCGACATCAAGGAAATGCAGCCGAAGACCTTCATCGACATGTTCGCCAGCGATTTCACCGAGATCGGCGGCGACCGCGTCGCCACCTGCCGCAAGCCGACCGTCGCCGCCGTGAGCGGTTACGCGCTCGGCGGCGGCTGCGAACTGGCGATGATGTGTGACATCATCATCGCCGCGGACACCGCGAAATTCGGTCAACCGGAAATCACGCTCGGCACCATTCCCGGCCTCGGCGGAACGCAGCGGCTGACACGCGCGGTCGGCAAATCCAAGGCGATGGACCTGTGTCTTACTGGCCGGATGATGGATGCCGCGGAAGCGGAGCGATCGGGCCTCGTCAGCCGCGTCGTGCCATCGGACAAGTTGATGGAGGAAACGCTCGCGGTCGCGGAGAAAATCGCCTCGATGTCGCGTCCCGCGGCCGAGATGGCGAAGAGCGCCATCAATCGTGCATTCGAGACATCACTGTCAGAAGGCCTCAACGTCGAACGCAACTTGTTTCACGCAACCTTCGCGCTGGAGGATCGCTCCGAAGGCATGGCGGCGTTCATCGAAAAGCGCAAGCCGGTGAACAAAAACAGGTAGAGTGCGCGACATATATCCAAGTCGTCCGGCTATCCAAGTCGTCCCCGCCCGCAAGGACGACACTACCTGCTCGTCGCCAGCGCCGCGCTGACCAGGGCGCGGTAGGCGCGCTCGGACCATGTCGCCGGCTTGTCGAGACCAAGCCGTTTCAGGCACTCATGGTCGGCAGCATCCGGGACGCGCGTCAAACCTTGCCACAACAATCCTGGTAGCCGCAGCGGCGCGCGGCGCGCATCCTGCAACCCTTGCAAGGCCGGTATCAGCCGCTGCTCGACCTCGGTAAAATCGCTGCCGAACGGAAATAACGGCAACAAACCGGCCTCGCGCGCCGGCTTCAACGCACTTGCGATCCGCTCGGGGTGATTGTCGCGGTGCGCGGGTGGAATTTCAAACTCCCTCGGCAGCTTGCCGGCGTCCTTGGCCTGCCGGGCGAGTTCGTTCTGAAAGCGCGAGTCCGAGACTTGCAGCATCGCCGCGATCACTTCGGTGTCGGTTTTTCCCCGGATGTCGGCGACGCCATATTCGGTAACGACGACATCGCGCAAGTGCCGCGGGATGGTCTCGTGGCCATAGCTCCAGCGGATGTTCGATTGCGTCTTGGCGCCGACTGGCCTGGTCGCTTCGACCGTGAGGATTGAGCGCGCCCCCTGCAGCGCGAACGCCTGCGCCACGAAATTATATTGACCGCCGACGCCGCTCACCACCTGTCCGTTTTCGAGGCCGTCGGAAATCGCCGATCCCAACAAGGTCGCCATCATCGCATTGTTGACAAAGCGGGCATCGACGCGCGCGCGCCGCTTGGCATCCTCCTCGCCGTAGAGTTCGTTGGTGAAGGATACCGGCATCATCTGGATCCGCGCGATTTGGACCGGCGTCATCTCGCGCAGCGCTCGGTAGAAGGACTTCGGCCCGAGAAAGAAAGCGCCGTGAAGCGCCACGCCATCGACCTCGCGCTTGAGAATATCGGCGTCCATCAAGGCCAGAAAGGCCTCGAACAACATTTCGCTGACGCCGTAGAGACCCTTTTCGAACGATCCGGTTTCCAGCGAAAGTTGCTCACTCCCCGGCATCAGCCGCTTCAGGATCGCGTGAAATTGCGCGTTGTCGCGATGGCGAACGATCAAGCCCTGCGCCAGCGCATCGCCGACCTGGCCGATGCCGATTTGCAAGCTTCCGCCGTCGCGCACCAGGCCAGCGGCGTGAAGACCGATGGCGTATTTGGTGTCACTGATCGGCTCGGACGGCGGTGCGAACAATGGAAAATCGGTCTCGGGACTGTCGAGCACGGCGCTGAATTGCTCCGCCGGCAGATCGCCCGCGCCCGGCATGAACGGCAGTTCGGAATTGACCTGCGCGACCAGCTTGAACGACGCAGCGCCTTGCGCGCGGGCGCGCAATATATCCAACGTGGTGTCGGTGTTGCAGCTCAAGCTGTAACGCGCGATGCCATCGACGACGCGCTTCGCCACCAATTGCGTGACCACGTTGAGCCCCCGCGCCAGCAAATAGGACGAGGCATGGGTATAATTCGCGGAAATGTAATGCTGCTGCGCGAACGGCACGTGCAGCCACCTTCCCGCCAGGAAGAAAAACTCGATCACCCGGATATTGGGCGGCAACGCATCGGCATGCAGCGCCGCGGCATAGGTAAGGTCAGGATAGCCGCCGAACAGCCGCTCGATCACCGGGGTGATGAAGCGCCGCTCAAGCAAGTTCTGCGGCTTCGGCTTCTCCAGAGTCAGCGCGGAAAGGAAAGTCAGGTTGATCCCGCGGTCGGCGGCGGCGCGCGCGTAAAGCGCGTTGACAATGTGGTTGGCCTTGCCGAGCCCGAGCGGCAATCCGACCACCAGATGGGTCCCGACATCACGGATGATATCCTCCGCGATCGCCTCGGGGTCGGAGAACAATTTGGGCATGATATTCCGTCTGGAGGGACGCGAATTGAGATGCGAATTGAATGGCCCGCGGCGTTGAAGAATTGACCCTCACCGGCAAAGTTTATTACACATCCCGCCCCCGTACCTTAGAATTTCTATGGGACTTGAATTCATCGATGCCGCAAAAGCTGTATTGTCGTTCGGCGAGCGTCCGCACTTCAACGAAAGGTCACCATGATCAAGCTGTATTACGCCCCCCACACCTGTTCGCTGGCGTCGCATATCGCTCTTGAGGATGCCGGTGCAGAATACTCAACCGTGCGGATCAACTTCGCCACTGAAGAGCAGCGCAAGCCGGAATATCTCGCCATCAATCCCAAAGCGCGCGCTCCGGCGATGATCACCGACAGAGGGATTTTGACGGAGACGCCTGCGATGCTCGCCTTCATCGCGCAGAGCTTTCCGAAAGCCAGGCTGGCACCGCTGGACGATCCGTTTTTGTTTGCGGAAGTGCAGGCCTTCAACAGCTATCTGTGCTCGACATTGCACGTGGCCCATGCGCACCGCATGCGCGGATATCGCTGGGCCGACGATCCGGCGGCCATAGCGGAGATGCAACGCAAGGTGCCGGAGTCCGTCGGGTCATGTTACGAACTGATCGAAAGTAAAATGCTGCGGGGACCCTGGGTGATGGGCGAGACCTATACGATCTGCGATCCCTATTTATTCACGATCGCGCAGTGGATGGAGCCGGACGGCGTCGATCCTTCCCGGTTTCCGAACGTCAGGGATCACCGGCAGCGGATGTCCGAGCGGCCGGCCGTTCGAAAGGCTGTCGCGGAGGAACTTGCCTGAAGCGGGCGCTGTTCAAATTTGCCCCTTCCCGCCTGACGCCTACCTCTATAATCTCCCGCTCATCGCCGCGGCGGAGCAACGCCCGCGCAAAATAAATATACGGGGAGAACATCATGCGGCAGTTGCTGAACGCCATCATTTTGATCGCTGGCGTCATCGGTCTCACCAGACCCGCCGCCGCAAAAGTCGTGAAATTCGAAATTGTGCGTGTGGAATCACCGGCGTTCGAGGGGCGGACCTTCGGCGCAGTCGGCACCTATGACCGGATCGTCGCGCGCGCCACCATCGCGGTTTCTTCAGACGATCCGCACAACGCGATCATCGTCGACCTCGACCGCGCGCCGCGCAACGCACAGGGTTTGGTCGAGGCCGTGACCGATGTAGAGATTTTGCGTCCCACCATTGCGGCCAATGGCAACCGTCGCCTGTTCTACGAAGCGCTCAATCGCGGCGGCAAGCTCGGCCTCGCGCTGTTCAACGATAACCCGGTCGTCGTCAACGATCTCGCCAAAGCTACTGACGCGGGCAACGGCTTCCTGATGGATCGCGGCTACACGGTGGTGTGGAGCGGTTGGCAGGGCGACATCGTGCCCGGCGGGGGGCGGATGACGTTTTCGCCGCCTGCCGTGCCCGATGTGAGCGGTCTTGCGCGTGAAGATTTCATCTTCGACCACCTGGATAATCCCGCCAGCGCGACACTGAGCTATCCCGCGGCCGACCTCGATCCTGCGCATGTCAAGCTCAGCGTGCGCCAGCGCGAGGCTGATCCGCGCGCAACGCCCACTGGCCTCGAAGTCAAGTTCGACGGACCGACCAAGATCTCGATCAAGCGACCGGCAGGCTTCGACGCCGGTGCGATTTATGAATTCATCTACACCGCCAGAGATCCCAAGGTGATGGGCCTCGGCTTCGCCGCCACCCGCGATGTCGTTTCGTTCCTCCGCAATGAGACTTCCGACTTGGCAGGGAACACAAATCCCCTCGCCGGCCAGATCGACCGCGCGATCGGATTCGGCCTTTCGCAAAGCGGCCGTTATCTCCACGATTACCTCTATCTCGGCTTCAATGCCGACGAGAACGACCGCACAGTATTCGAGGGATTGATGCCGCATATCTCCGGCGGCAAGAAGACCTTCACCAATTATCGTTTCAGTCAGCCCGGCCGTTCTCCCTATCAGCATGCGGATATGCTTTATCCCGGCGCGGATTTTCCCTTCACCTATCCCGTGATCACGGACTCCCTGACCGGGAAGCGCGACGGCTTGCTGGCGCGTTGCCTTGCCGCCGGCAATTGCCCGAAGATCATCAAGACCGATAGCGAGATCGAGTTCTATCAGCAACGCGCCTCGCTCGTGGTCACGGACACCCAGGGCAACGCCCTTGATATGCCCGACAACATCAGGCTGTTCCTGCTTTCAAACCTGCAGCATTTTTCAATGGCCAATGCCAGATCCGAGATGGTGAAGACATGCGCCTTCCCGACTAATCCGCTGAACGCCGGTCCGCCGATGCGGGCCTTATTGGTGGCGCTCGATGGCTGGATCAGCGCGGGTACGCGGCCCCCGGCGAGCCGCTATCCCGGCCGCGCGGATGGGACACTGGTATCGCCTGCGATCGACGACGTCGGTTTCCCCCACATTCCCGGCTTCGCCTATACCCGCCGCATGGCGCGGCCTACCGTCATCCAATCCGAAGAGATGCCGCCATCTAAAGGCGCCGCCTATCCAATGTTCGTGCCGAAGACCGACGCCGATGGCCGCGACATTGCGGGGGTGCGGATGCCGACGCTGGAAGCCCCGGCCGCAACCCACACCGGCTGGAACTTGCGTAAGGCCGGTTTTGGCGAAGACGAATTGTGCGACAACAACGGTGCCATGATTTCATTCGCCGCGACGCGCGAAGAGCGGCTAAAGAACAACGACCCACGCCTGTCGATGGCCGAGCGTTACCCAAACGAGGGCGACCGCGCTGCGGCCATTGCGAAAGCTGCGCAACAACTCGTACAGGACAAATTGCTGCTGGAAGACGATGTCAAGCTGTTCGCTCCAAACGTCAATTGGCACTGAACGGCTTCCATCGTCTCTCCAATGCTTCAAGCCTGTTTGAACGGTATCCGGCGCAGAGGCTAGCGGCAATGCCGACCTCATCCGCGCGGCGCATGCAAGAGGGCATAGGCTGCGGAAGACGCGTAAAAAGTCGCACAGAATCAGGCTTGCGAATAGAGCCAGAAAAGTTCACGTTGACGGCAACCAACAGGCGCGAATAGAAGCGCGACGTGGACGATTTTGGGAAGAAACGAAACGCATGACTATGCCGCAAGATCTGCAGACAATCGAACGGCGAACGATCGCAAAAGTATCCTGGCGCCTGCTGCCTCTGGTCGCGTTGGCCTACACTATTGCCTATATCGACCGCAGTAACATTTCCTTCGCCGCGTTGACCATGAACAAGGAGCTCGGCTTTTCCGCCTATATCTATGGCTGGGGCGCCGGAATTTTCTTCTTCAGCTATTTCCTGTTCGAGATTCCAAGCAACCTGATCCTCGAAAAGGTCGGGGCGCGGATCTGGATCGCGCGCATCATGATCACCTGGGGCATTATCTCCGGCCTCACTGCCTTCGTCACGGGGACCACAAGCTTCCTGATCGTCCGCTTCCTGCTCGGCGCCGCGGAGGCCGGGTTCTTCCCCGGCATGATCCTGTACTTCACCTATTGGTTTCCGTCCGAATATCGCGGCCGGGTGATCTCGACCCTGTTCATCGCGCAACCGCTCGCCAACGCGGCCGCATCGATCGCGTCCGGCGCCATTCTTGGGATGGACGGCCTGCTCGGCGTCAAAGGCTGGCAGTGGATTTTCATCATCGAGGCGCTGCCCGCGATCCTGCTCGGCTTCGTCGTGCTCAAGGCCATGACGGACCGGCCAGCGCTTGCGAACTGGCTCTCCCCGGAAGAAAAAAACTGGCTGCAGACCCGGATCGACAGCGAAAATCGCCAGGTCGAGAGCGCCGGCCACCTGACGCTGTTTCGCGCGCTCGGCGACCCCCGCGTCCTGGCGCTGTCGGCGATTTATCTGATGAGCGTCACCGCAAATTACGGCGTCGTTTTCTTCATGCCGCAAATCATCAAGGGCATCGGCCTCACCAACACCATGACCGGCCTGGTGTCCTCGATACCCTACATCATCGGCACCATCGGCCTGATCGCATGGGGTTGGTCGTCTGACCGCAACAAGGAACGCCGCTGGCATCTGATCGCCGCATCGACCGTCGGCGCCTTCGGCCTCGCCTTCGCCGCGTGGTCTGGCGCTTCGTATTGGGCGCTGCTCGGGATGTCGGCCGCAACCGTCGGTATTTATGGCTCGCGCGCGGCGTTCTGGCCGATGCCTTCGCTTTTCCTCACCGGTACGGCGGCGGCGGGCGCGATCGCGATGATCAATGCCACCGGCAATCTAGGCGGCTATTTCGGTCCCTTCATCGTCGGCTGGATCAAGGATTCCACCGGCTCGTTCGAGGCAGGCCTGTATTTCCTCGCCGCCTGCTCGCTAATGTGCGCGGTGATCACGTTCTTTGCCGCGCGCGCGGCGGGCGATCCAAAGGCGATGGCACGCGCGAATTCAGCGGTGCCAGCGGAATAGACTCGAGATAAGAAAAATATCCAAGACCAAAAAGAATATCCAAGACCAATAAATTAAAGGGAGACGACCCATGCTTACCAGACGCGGTATCATGCTTGCCGCCGTTGCGGCCGGAGCGACCATGCGCAACCGAACTGCTTTAGCGGCGGCGGCCCAGCCGTCGACTCCGGTGAATTTCGACATCCCGGCCGGCACCTGTGATTGTCACACCCACATTCACGGCGACCTCGCGAAATTCCCGTTCTTCGCCGGGCGCGCCTATACCCCGGAGCCGGCATCGCCCGAAGAAATGACGGCTTTGCATAAGGCGCTGCACATCGACCGCGTCGTGATCGTCACGCCGAGCGTCTATGGTCCGGACAATTCTGCCACGCTGTTCGGCATGAAGGCCCGCGGCGCGACCGCGCGCGGCGTCGCCGTGATCGACGACAAGACGTCGGAAGGCGATCTTGATGCCATGGGCCAAGCGGGCATCCGCGGCATTCGGATCAACCTGGCAAACGCCGGCATCAGCGATCCGACGGTGGCCCGACAGCGCTTTCAAAACGCGGTCGAACGCGTCAAGAATTGGAATTGGCATATTCAGCTCTTCACCAGTGCGCCGATCGTTTCGGCGATCAAGGATCTCGTCGCCGCTTCCCCGGTGCCTGCCGTGTTCGACCACTTCGGCGGCGCGGAAGCCCAGCTCGGTTTGGCGCAGCCGGGCTTTGCCGACCTCTTGGAGCTGGTCAAGTCGGGTAAGGCTTATGTGAAAATCTCCGGCGCCTATCGGTTGTCGAACCTCGGACCCGATTATCCCGATGCCGCCCCATTCGCCCGCGCACTGATCGCGGCGAATGCCGAGCGCATTCTCTGGGGTTCGGATTGGCCGCATCCGGATTCGGTGACGCCGCCCGGGAAGAAACCGACCGACGTGACGCCGCTCTATCAGATCGACGACGGCCGACTGCTCAACCAGCTCCCGGTATGGGCGCCGGATGCCGAGGTGCGCAAAAAGATTCTGGTCGACAATCCGGCGCGGCTTTACGGGTTCTCGTGAGGCACTAGAGCCCGTCGCGAAGCAACTTCAGATAGCCGGTGGCATGATCGAGGATTTGCGCCCGCAGCTCCTTCGGGCCCTCAACACCGGCGGCCTTGCCTTCGGCGTGATTGAAGCCGGTCGCGGTCTGCACCAGCGAGTCGAAACCGCGGCGTTCCGCCCACGGCCCGGCATGCCCATATCGTAGCCCGGATGAGCGCAGCGGCATCCGAGAATAAACGTGACGCCGATCCC
The DNA here is from genome assembly GCA_963814615.1 of uncultured Alphaproteobacteria bacterium. GTDB lineage: Bacteria > Pseudomonadota > Alphaproteobacteria > Rhizobiales > Xanthobacteraceae > Bradyrhizobium. The sequence goes on from CAWFDN010000003.1 coordinate 1,240,390, forward strand.
GGATTTCGCATTCGCTCATCCGGGCTACGGTACTTCAATTTTCAAACAGCCGCGCTGTCCGACACAGCTTCGCGTTCCCGCGGCGCGATACGCCCGAGCTGTGCAAGAATTATTCGCCCAAGAAACCTTTCGCCCAACCGAGGGCGTGGGGAATGCCGGGTGCCCGCTGCACCCGCAGCCTCGTGTGCAAAGTGTAGTGAAGCACACGAGTTGTCACCACAGGTCCACCGGAACACCCGGCATTCCCGCACGCAATGGTTTTAACGGCTTATTTCGTGCTCTCCTCGGCGACGAATTCGTCTTGTCACCGTCGTCGACGGATTAAAGGTTTTGCCGAACCCGGTTGGGCCGACGTCACCTCCGCCAACTTGACACCAGCAACGGGTGCCAGGACCACACGGCTTTGCCGTCCGCAGCAACATCGTTCGTCAGCGCGCCGTTCGATCGCTCACAGGTGAGATGCCCGCCCTGCGATCACATCACGCGCCCAACGCTGCCGCGTCCACCGCATCCCGCCCCAACGTTCGTGACGATGGCCAACGCCCCTCCTCGGGACAGGACGGCGCGGGTTATAGTTTTGATTTGGGTCTACAGCGAAGCAGAATTTTTTTGCGAAGGGGGCTGGACACCCGGATGAAGAAACTGCTCGTCGGGCAAATCGGCCGATGGCTTCCACAGGCATGCCTTGCAGCCTTTGGAAGGCTCAGTGGGAGAGGCACCTTTTACCTCTTGCCGATCGCGTCGAACAATGTCTGCTGTTCGAGCCAAAGCTGACATCATTTTAAGAAGCCATGGCTTTGGCTTTTGACCCTTAGCGGACACTCTTGGGTCATGGCGTCCTGCGCCTCACACGGCGCACGTAAGCCGAAACTGCGGTTATTCCAAAAGGGATGGCGATTGCCGCTATAAAAACGAAAAGGACGAATGTCGAGAGGACCAAGTAAATTAGGCCAATACCAAATATCCCATAGAGTGCGCTCAAAATCAGCGTCGCTAACAACGTCAAAAGGACAAGAACGTAAGGGTGGACGGGGCGGCGAAGGTTGAAAAGTCCGAACCAAAGAAGCGCGAGCGCAGGGAAGTAAAGCGTTTTCGGGTCTTCGTATCCGCCGAATAGCAGTGCGAGGCCTACAGCCGCAACCCCGATCAAGCCAAGCGCCTTGGCGACCCACATCTTCCCAGCTCCACGGTCAGTCACCACGAAAGCCCATGGGCTCGCTAGAAGCATCTCAATAATAAAGACACCGACACCGTTATTCCAACAGCCCGCGTTCGACTTCGGATACTCGACCTTAGCGGGAGTTCATTACCAAATTCACCTAAACCCCAAGCAGCTTCGCTGCTCGCTGTTTACTGGGCATTAATCGGAAACTTTCGACGGCAGGTCTGCTTGTGGCACTTTTCGGACCTCACGCGATGTCCGACTTGAGTCCGGAATGTGCACGAAAGCAGACGCCCACCGACGCAACTGATTTATAAGCTCACGCCCCTCAATGAAAATCTCGCGAGTCCGTAGGATGGATTGAGTTCTTCGCGAAACCCATCATAGGATGCCAGATCGTAGGATGCCAACGGGTCCGGCCTTCGGCCGGCTCATGATAAGCTCCGCGATACCCACCACATCCTTGCATCATCATGTCAACGTGCGCGCATGACCGATTATCGTCGCAACTTCATTGCCGGGGGTAGCTTCTTCTTCACCGCGAATCTGGCGGAGCGACGACTGCGGTTGTTGACGGAGGAGGATTGGGCAGAGATGTCTCGAACGACGACGGGAATTTCGGCGAACGGCCGTAGGTCGCGCGGCGAGGTGATGGGTTTCGCAAAGGGCTCAACCCATCCTACGGGCTGGATTTTTCCGCTTCGCTCGCAATGACGACCTACCTAATGAAAATCCCGCGAGCGCGGCAGGATGCGGACGTTGCGGGGATGGCGGATTTTCTGGGCTGGGTTGTCGGGATGCTCGCGCCGGTCGTCGTTGAGCGGCTCGATCAGCGCCGGACCGACCGGCGGCCGCCGGCCGAGCGCATCATTGGCCAGGTTCACCAGATCAGGCGAGCGATCGAACAATCGCTCGGCGACCAGATGCGTCACCTGTTCCGGGCTGCTCTGAATATAGCCCTCGACCAGAATGAGCCGCGCACCCATCACCTCCTTACGAAAGCGCTCCATCACCTTCGGCCACACCACGATATTGGCGATGCCGGTTTCATCCTCCAGCGTCATGAAAACGACGCCGTTGGCGCTGCCCGGGCGCTGCCGCACCAGCACCACGCCGGCGCAACGGACACGCTTTTTGTCGTTGGCATGGCAAACCGCTTCGCAGGCGACGACGCCTTCTTTGGTAAACATCGGGCGCAGAAATTCCATCGGGTGGCCCTTCAGCGACAGGCGGATGGTCTGATAGTCGGCCACCACCTGCTCCGGCAACGGCATCGGCGGCAGAGGGTCCGCATTCTCGTCGGGCTGCTCGCGGGCTGCGGCAATTTCGAACAGCGGCAGCGGCACGTCATCGGGCAAACGCCGCACTGCCCACAACGCCGCGCGGCGATCGAGGCCGAGGGAGCGAAACGCATCGGCATCCGCCAGCAAGATCAACGCGCGTTTGGGCAACGCGGTGTCGCGGGCAAAATCTTCCAGCGAAGTGAACGGGCGGCGCATGCGCGCGGCGACGATACGCGCGGCCCAATCTTCTCCCTTCGGCTTACCGGCTTTTTGTCTTAAGAATTCCTCGTCCGGATCGACCCATTTGAATCCGTCGATCTGGCGAAAGCCGAGCCGAACGGCATGATATTTCCCGCTTTGCTCCTCCAGGGTGTTCTGCAGGGTGTTCTGCGCGTGGCTGAAGGACACATCGACCTCGCGCACTTCGACGCGATTTTTACGGGCGTCACCGACGATCTGCGCCGGGGCGTAAAAACCCATCGGTTGCGAATTGAGCAATCCGCAGCAAAACGCATCGGGATGAAAATGCTTGAGCCATGACGAGACATAGACGAGTTGCGCGAAGGCCGCGGCGTGGCTTTCCGGAAAGCCGTAGCTGCCGAAGCCCTTGATCTGCTCGAAGCAGCTTTTCGCAAACGCCGGATCGTAGCCGCGAGCGATCATGTTGTTGACCATCCTGGATTCGAATTTACCGATGGTGCCGACATTGCGGAACGTCGCCATCGCGCGGCGCAGGCCGTTGGCCTCCTCGGCGGTAAACTTCGCGGCCTCGATGGCGATCCGCATCGCCTGTTCCTGGAACAGCGGCACGCCGAGGGTCTTGTGCAGGACTTCTTTGAGCTCGTTTTTGTTGCCGCCCTTCGGATAGGGATAGTCGATCTCCTCTGGGTTCATTTTCCGCCGTCTTAAATACGGATGCACCATGTCGCCCTGGATCGGCCCCGGCCGCACGATCGCGACTTCGATGACGAGGTCGTAAAACGTGCGCGGCTTCAGGCGCGGCAGCATGTTCATTTGCGCGCGGCTTTCGACCTGGAAGACGCCGAGCGACTCGCCTCTCTGCAGCATTTGATAAACTTCGTCGTCATCTTCCGATCTGATATCCGCCAGTTCGTAACGCTTGCCTTTGTGATCCGCGATCAGGTCAAAACATTTGCGGATGCAGGTCAGCATCCCCAGCGCCAGCACATCGACTTTCATCATATTCAACGCATCGACGTCGTCCTTGTCCCATTCGATGAAGGTTCGATCCTCCATTGCCGCATTGCCGATCGGCACGTAAGTATCGAGCCGGTCCTGCGTCAGCACATAGCCGCCGACATGTTGCGACAGGTGCCGCGGAAATTCGATCAGCTCGGTGGCAAGTGCGACCGCGCGCTCGACCATCAAATTTCCGGGGTCGAATCCCGCCTGCTTGACCTGGGTCTCGTCAAGGCCGTCGCCCCAGCTTCCCCACACCGTATCGGCCAACGCCGCGGTCACGTCTTCGCTCAACCCAAGCGCCTTGCCGACGTCACGGATCGCGCTACGCGGCCTGTAGTGAATCACGGTCGCAATAATCGCGGCGCGGTGACGGCCATATCTTCGGTAGACATATTGCATCACCTCCTCGCGCCGCGAATGCTCGAAATCGACATCGATGTCGGGCGGCTCCAGCCGTTCCTTGGAGATAAACCGCTCGAACAAGAGATCGACCTTGGTCGGATCGACGGAAGTAACACCGAGCACGTAGCACACGGCTGAGTTGGCCGCCGATCCCCTGCCCTGACAGAGGATGTGCTGGCTGCGCGCATACTGGACGATGTCGTGCACGGTGAGAAAATAATGCGCGTAGTTGAGCTCGGCGATGAGATCGAGTTCTTTCTGCAAGGTGGCACGGAGCCGCCCGTCGATCCCGTCGGGGAAATATTTGTCAACACCTTCCCAGGTCAGATCTTCCAGATGACGTTGCGCGGTCTTGCCCGGCGGCACCGGCTCGTCGGGATATTGATATTTGAGCTGATCGAGCGAAAATCCGATGCGGCCCGCAAACCGCATGGTCTCGGCGATCGCCTCCGGCACATCGCGAAACAACCGCGCCATTTCGCCTGCGGGCTTGAGGTAACGTTCCGCATTGGCTTCAAGCCGTTTGCCGATGGTCTCAATGGTGGTCTTTTCGCGAATGCAGGTGAGAACATCCTGCAACGGGCGCCGCGCGGGATGGTGATACAGCACCTCGTTGGTCGCCAGCAGCGGCACATGGGCTTCTGCGGCGAGGCGATGAAGCCGCGCCAGACGGCGCCGGTCATCGCCGCGGTACAACAGGCTCGCGGCAAGCCACACGCCCTCGGCGCGGCCGTGCTGCAAGCGAGCCAAAACCTCAAGCACTTTGACCGCCTCGAAGCGGTGCGGAAGCGTCAGAACCAGAAGCTGCCCTTCGGAAAATTGAAGGAGATCATCGAGCTTTAAATGACATTCGCCCTTCTCGGTATCGTCCCCCCGCTTGCCGCAAGTGAGGAGCTGACACAGCCGGCCATAAGCTTTCCGATTCCGAGGATAAACCAGAATGTCCGGCGTGCCGTCCATAAAAACAAGACGCGACCCGATCAGAAGTCTCGGCTTGTATTTGACGTCGGGATTTTCGAGTTCCTTGTAAGCCCGCACCACGCCAGCCAGCGTGTTGTGGTCGGCAATGCCGATGACGGGAAGACCAAGCTCGCTCGCCTGATGCACGTAATCCTGCGGATGCGAGCCACCACGCAGGAACGAGAAATTCGTCGTGATTCCGATTTCGGCATAGCTGCGCTCGGTCATGCGAACAGTCCATGCATGTACCAGTTGGAAGGCGCTGGCTCGCCCTCCTCGGTCACGAGTTCGCTGCCATAAAGTCCGTCCCGGTAAATCCAGAATCGCAGACCGGCCTCATCCTCGACGCGAAAATAATCCCGGGTAAGCGCCTGGCCGTTGTGCTTCCACCATTCCATGGCGATGCGTTCCGGGCCTTCCACCCGTGCCACCACATGGGTTGCACGCCGCCAGGTGAAGCGGTGCGGCGGTCCGTCGGGCACCGTAGCAAACGGCACCTTGATGGGCTCCGGCCGTTCGAACAGCCGCAACGGCCGGAGCGGCGGCTCGTTCTCCACGCGTGCCGGCCAATGTGCATGCACGGCAGCGGCAAGGTGATGTTGCGCCGGCGCCGCCAATACCGCGCGCTCCGGAATATGCGTATCCTGCGGCAGGTGCACGACCACGCGACGTCCGCCGATGCGCGCGGCGATGCGGTCGATCAGGTCCGTCAGTTGGTCATTGTCGTGCACATGGGCATCGAGATCCCGTTGCTGCGCCACGGTGCTTTCAACGCGGCTTGCAGAGAGCCGGATCAGGTCAAAGCCGAAACCGGGATCGAGCGGATCGCTCAATGCCTCGAGCCGCTCGCGAAACAGGCGGTCGATCACCTCGGTTTTGGTCACGGGCTGTCCGGTGTCGACCGTGATCGTGCGCACAGCGCCATCGGTGCGGAAGAAATTGGCTTCCAGCCGCCGCGCGCCCTTGCCCTGCCGCTCCATCGCCGTGACCAGCATGTGGGCCAGGCGGGACAACGTCGCCGATATCACGCCTTCGGTGGCAATCGGTTCGGCAAACCGCTTCTCCACGATGTGGTCCGGCAACGGCTTGCGGGGGCTGATCGGCGCATCGCCCTGCCCCAAGGCGTGTTCGAGCAGGCGCGTAAAATCAGCCCCGAACCGCGCCGTGATTTCGTGGCGCGCGCGACAAGCCACATCGCCGATGGTTTTCAGCCCGGCACGACGCAGGCCGCGGGTAATGGCATCGTCGGCACGAAGCGCGAATACCGGCAGCGGCGCGACCGCGTCGGCTTCCTCGCCGTCGCGGATGATTTTCCCGGAGACATAACGCGCCATCGTGCGCGCGCAGATCGACGTACCCGCAATCCCCGCACTGACGGCAAAGCCTTGCCGCGTCAGCGCACCACAGATCATCTGCATCAGCGCGGCCTCGCCGTCGAACAGATGGGCGCAACCGGTGATATCGAGAAACAGGCCATGGGGGGAATCGAGCGCCACCAGCGGCGTGAAGCGGTCACACCAGTCGGCAATGTCATTCAATGTCCTGGCGTCGGCCATTTCGTCGGCATCGAACACCCGCAGATGCGGACAGACCGCGCGGGCATTGGCCAACGGCAGGCCGATCTCAAGGCCGAGATCCGCGGCGGCGTCATCCAGCGCGGAAATTTGCAGCGCATTGTTTTGTTTGGCGACGACGATGCAGGGAACATCGTACGCGTTTTCTTCACGCGAACCGGGACCCGCTTCGCTCGAAAACGCTTTGTTAACTGGCGCGACGATGCCGCGCGCGAGCTGGCGTTTGATGCGGTCGGTGGGCAGGCGCGGCAGCCACAGGCTGAGGATACGCCGCCGGTTTCTCGAAAAGGCACTCATCACATTTCCATTCCATGATCCACCGCCCAACCGGGCCATGACGGTTGCGGACAAGCTGCGCGTCGAACACCGGCGCGCCCCACGCGCTCCCAAGCGCCGCAGGCATTAAAGGCGCCGCAGGCAATGAAGGCGCGGCGCGCACGGTCCATCGCGTCTCCGCCGTTGAAGGCTGCGGCTCCGCCGCCACCCGCAACAACAGGCCGGTGACGCCCGAGGCCTGCGCAGCCAGCGTCAGCCTGCGGCTGGCGACGAGATCGAGTTGCCGGGCTTCGCCCCAGACTTCCAGCACGACGACGCCCAGCGCCTCGCAGACGAGCGCGTCGGCCGCTGTCCGCAACGCGGTGTCCACATCGACGGCGCGTACCGTGACGAGAAGGCGCGGATCGAGACCGAGTTCGGCCAGCCCGCTCATCGACAGCGCGCCGGATTCCATTTCAGTGAAATCCTGACGTATCCAAACCACCGGCCGGCGTTCCGTTACCCGCCCGGCCAGGCCTGCAATGAAGCCCGTCGCCGCGGCGCTCTGCCGTCCCTCGGCAAACACCTCATGCACCGCCCCCACGGCGAGGCCACCTTGCAGCGTGGCATCCGCCTCGACATGCCCGAGCGCTACCCTCCCAGGCGTATACGCATCGCCATGCGCCTCGAGGCGCGCGATGCTGCCGCGCAAAGTCGCAAGCGTGCTCGGGCGTGCGCCGCCGCTCATGCGCCGCTCCTTGTCAGGGTTAGGGGCTTGGCCGTAACGCACGGTCAGCCCATTTGTTCATGATATGTTCTAATATAAAGCTAACATGGGCGGAGGAGTCAATCGAGATTGGAGCTTTATGTTTTCATGAGTAATCCCAATGGGATCAAAGGAACCTTGAGCGGCCTACCCGCATTGAAACTTAGAAAACGGCGACCAATATCGCGGACGTCCGATCGATCTCGACGACGGGATCAAGGGGCTGGTGACCGTGCATCCGTCCTATCTGTTGCGGCTGCCCGAGGCGACGCCTAGGCGCGGGAATACGCGCGCTTCATCGATGATCTGAAAATGGCCGCGTTCCAACTCCGCGGAGCAGCGCACCGGACGATGCTTCGCATCGCCAGGAGAGCCGCACCGCGTCCGGGACAGGAAAGAAAAAATCAAGCCGCCGCGGCCATGTTGACGGCCGCTTGGGCGAGCGAGGTCAACGTCTCGTCGGTCTTCTTCTCCTCCTGCAGGGTCTGGTCCAGCAACCGGACCGCGTCCTTCATGCCAAGCTGATTGGCCCATTGCTTGAGCGTACCGTAGCGGGAGATTTCGTAATGCTCGACGGCCTGGGCCGCGGCCACCATGCCGGCATCGAGCGCCTCGCAGCCCTTGTACTCCTCCATGATTTCCTTGCCCTCGTCGAGGATGCCCTGGATCCCATCGCAGGTCTTGCCGCGCGCCGGTTTGTCCATCAATTCGAAAATCTGCTCAAGGCGTTCGACCTGACCTTCGGTCTCGCCATGATGCTTTTCGAACGCGGCACGCAGCTTGTCGGATTGGGCGGCCTTCGCCATCTTCGGCAGCGCCTTCAAAATCTGTTTTTCGGCGAAGTAGACGTCCTTAAGGGTATCGAGGAAGAGGTCGTTGAGATGTCTGTCTTTTACGGACATGGCGCACTCCATTCGTGAGACGTGATTGAGTGACAGGATGGGCCCCGCGTCCCAACGCCATCTGACGTGCAATGTTCCAGGGATTTCAAAAGCTAACCGCCGAGGCGCCGCTCTGGACTTTCGTGCACTGTTTCTACCCGTACCCCGCGGTCAGGGACGGGCATGAACGGGATATCTCCGCGGCTGTCATCTAACCTTCAAGTCCATCGGTCAAAGATTAACGCTCACCCGTACCGAGGGACGCCAGTATGACCGATTTCGCACTCAATCCGACGGTGGACCAAGGTGGGCCGATTGAGCCGGCCGCACGGCCCAACCTGGACAAGGATTTCAACCCCCTGACGATGATTGTCTTCTTCGGCATTCTCGCCGCCGGGCTATTGTTTGTGGCCTACAGCATCTATGTCGACGTCGACGCGACCGGTATAAAGGTTGCGAGCTTTCTGCCGTATCTGCTGCTGATGGTGGCGCTGCTGATCGCGCTCGGCTTCGAATTCGTCAATGGTTTCCACGACACCGCCAACGCCGTCGCGACCGTGATCTACACCAACTCGCTTCCGGCCGAATTCGCCGTGATGTGGTCCGGGTTCTTCAATTTCCTTGGCGTGCTGCTGTCGAGCGGCGCGGTCGCCTTTGGCGTCGTCTCGCTGCTGCCGGTCGAACTGATCCTCCAGGTCGGGAGCAGCGCCGGTTTCGCGATGGTGTTCGCGCTTCTGATCGCGGCGATCATCTGGAATCTCGGAACCTGGTATTTCGGCCTGCCGGCCTCCAGCTCCCACACCATGATCGGTTCCATCATCGGCGTCGGCATTGCCAATGCCCTGATGCGCGGCCGCGAGGCTACCTCCGGCGTCGATTGGAGCAAGGCCACCGAAATCGGCTACGCGCTGCTGTTGTCGCCGCTGGTCGGCTTTGTCTGTGCCGCGCTGCTGTTGCTGTTGTTGAAGATGATGGTTCGCAACCCGGCGCTGTATGCCGCACCCGAAGGCCAAAAATCGCCCCCGCTGTGGATCCGCGGTCTTCTGATCCTGACCTGCACCGGCGTCAGCTTTGCGCACGGTTCGAATGACGGCCAGAAGGGCATGGGCCTGATCATGCTGATCCTGATCGGCACCGTCCCGACGGCTTACGCGCTGAACCGCGCTCTGCCAAACTCACAGGTGGTTCAGTTCCAGAAGACCTCGGCCGCGGCCGCCATTGTGATCGCCGCCAAGGGTGCCGGCCATAGCATCATCGGCGATCCGCGCCCGGCGGTGACCCAATATGTCGCCCAGCACACCATCAACGAGGGAACCTATCCCTCCCTTGCGGTCCTTGTGAGCGATGTCGGCAATCAAGTGCAGAAATACGGCTCGCTCAACAATGTGCCGGCGGAGGCGGTCGGGAACACCCGCAACGACATGTATCTGGCATCGGAAGCCATTCGCTTCCTGATGAAAGACAAGGAAAGCGACCTCAAAAAGGAAGAGGCCGGCATCCTGACCGCTTACAAAGGGTCACTCGACAACGCCACCAAGTTCATTCCGACCTGGGTGAAAGTGGCCGTCGCGATCGCGCTTGGGCTCGGCACCATGATCGGATGGAAGCGCATTGTCATTACCGTCGGCGAGAAGATCGGCAAATCGCACCTCACTTACGCCCAAGGCGCCGCCGCGGAGTTGGTCGCCGCCGCCACCATTGGCGCGGCCGATATGTTCGGCCTTCCGGTCTCTACCACCCACGTTCTGTCGTCCGGCGTAGCCGGAGCGATGGCCGCCAACGGATCAGGGCTGCAGATTGCCACCATCCGTAACATGGTGATGGCGTGGGTATTGACGCTGCCGGCCGCGATCATGCTGTCTGGCGGACTATACGTGCTGTTCTCGCACCTGTTCTGAGACGACGACGCCCGCAGCCAGGCACCGAGCCTCAATCACGAAAACAGAAAGCCCGCGCCATACTGCGCGGGCTTTCTCTTGTGTGTACCTTGAGACGTCTGTTGCCGGCGTCACGCCGCCAGCGTGTTCTCGACCAGCTTGACCCAGTACGATGTGCCAAAAACAATCGCCTCATCGTCGAAATTGTAGGCGGGATGATGCAACCCGGCGCTATCTCCGTTGCCGCAGAAAATAAATGCGCCCGGCCGCTGCTCCAGCATGTAGGCGAAGTCCTCCCCGCCCATCAACGGCACCATCTCGTGAACATTGGCATCGCCGGCAATGGCCTTCGCCACTTGCGTTGCGACCTCCGTCTGCGAGGTATGGTTGACCACCACCGGATAGCCGCGCTCGTATTTCAGATCGATCTTCGCCCCCGTCATCTGCGCCACGCCGGCGACCACCTCCCGCACCCGCTTCTCGACGAGCTGCCTGACTTCCGCGGTCAGCGTACGCACGGTGCCTCGGAGTTCCGCGGTTTGCGGGATCACGTTGCGCGCATTGCCGGCATGGAATTCGCAGATCGAAATCACGGCAGATTCCAGGGGGTCGACGCTGCGCGACACCACGGACTGCAAAGCCGTGATCAGTTGCGCGCCGACCATAACGGAATCGATGCATTTATGCGGACGCGCCGCATGCCCGCCCACCCCTTCGATCGTGATGTTGACGGCATCCGTCGAGGCCATGATCGGACCGGACCGGATCGCGAATGAACCAACCGGAATTCCCGGTCCGTTATGCATGCCGTACACTTGGTCGATGGCAAAACGATCCATCAGCCCGTCCTCGATCATCGCCGCGGCACCAGCGCCGCCCTCTTCCGCCGGCTGAAAGATCACGACAGCGTCGCCCGCGAAATTCCGGGTCTCTGCGAGATAGCGGGCCGCGCCGAGCAGCATCGCGGTATGCCCGTCATGACCACACGCATGCATCTTGCCCGGCGTCTTGGAGGCGTAAGGCAGATTGGTCTCTTCCTCGATCGGCAGCGCATCCATGTCGGCGCGAAGTCCGATCACCCTGATGTCGCCGGTACCGGCCGGTTTGCGGCCCTTGATGACGCCGACGACGCCGGTGCGGCCGAGACCCGTGGCGACTTCGTCGCAACCGAATTCCCGCAACCGGTCCGCGACGAACGCCGCGGTGCGATGCACGTCGTACAACAACTCGGGATGTTGATGAATCTCCCGGCGCCAGGCCTGAATCTCGGGTTGCAGATCGGCGACGCGGTTGACGATGGGCATGGGAATCTCGGTCCGGATTTGAGGGCTTTTGCCCTGTGTAGCATGCAGGCGGCGGCCTGCCCAACACTCTCCCGCCGCTGTACAGCCGGCGACAGCAACGCTATGGGGCTTTTGCGCGAGGCATTGGTGTTAAGGCTTGGTACAAGGATGACCATCAAGGCTTTGGTGTCAGGACTTTAGGGTGACGACCTATGAAGCGGCTTGAAGGTGATTTCGACTATATTGTCGTCGGCGCGGGCACGGCCGGCTGCATTGTCGCCAACCGCCTGTCAGCCAATCCGGCCAACCGTGTCCTGATCCTGGAAGCCGGGGGCAACGACAACTGGATCTGGTTCCACATTCCGGTCGGCTATCTCTTTGCGATCGGCAATCCGCGTTCGGACTGGATGTTTCGAACCGAACCCGAAGCCGGTCTCAACGGCCGCTCGCTGGCCTATCCCCGCGGTAAGGTGATCGGCGGCTCCTCCGCCATCAACGCCATGATCTCGATGCGCGGACAGGCCGCCGATTACGAACATTGGCGGCAGCTTGGCCTTAGCGGCTGGGGCTGGGACGACGTGAGGCCCGCGTTCCGGCGTCTGGAGGATCATTTTCTCGGTGAAAGCGAGCATCACGGCACCGGCGGTGGCTGGCGGATTGAAGCGCCGCGGTTGTCCTGGGCCATTCTGGACGCGGTCGGCGATGCGGCCGAAGAAATGGGAATCCGAAAAATTCCGGATTTCAACACCGGCGACAATGAGGGCGTCGGGTATTTCCACGTCAACCAGAAGCGCGGACGCCGCTGGTCGTCCGCGCGAGGTTTTCTGAAACCGGCGTTGAAGCGTCCCAATCTGCGCCTCGAAAAGGATGTGCTGGTCGATCGCCTGATTGTCGAAGGCGGCCGCGCCGTCGGCGTCCGCTTCATTCGGGGTGGTGAGGTCGTCGAGGCCCGCACCAAAGGCGAAGTGATCCTGTGCGCCGGTTCGATCGGATCGACCCAGGTGCTGCATCGCTCCGGCATCGGACCGGCGGAGTGGTTGGCGCCGCTTGGAATCGAAACCGTGCTCGACCGTCAAGGCGTCGGGCGCAATCTGCAGGACCATTTGCAGCAGCGCGCGATCTACAAGGTCACCGGCGTTCGCACCCTCAACGAGACCTATCATTCACTCATAGGACGCGGCCTGATGGGCCTCGATTACGCTTTCCGCCGCCGTGGACCATTGACCATGGCGCCTTCGCAGCTCGGCATTTTCACGCGCTCGGACCCGCACCGCGAGCGCGCCAACATCCAGTTCCACGTGCAGCCGCTGTCGCTCGACAAGTTCGGCGATCCCCTGCATCGTTTTCCCGCGATCACGGTGAGTGCGTGCAATTTGCAACCGACCTCACGCGGCACCGTGCGACTTCGCTCCGCGCGGGCCGATGAGGCGCCTTCGATCGCGCCGAACTACCTTTCGACCGGCGAAGACCGCCAGGTCGCCGCCGACGCCATCCGTAACACGCGGCGACTGATGAAGCAGGCAGCGCTTGCGCCGTATCATCCGGAAGAATTTCTGCCGGGCCCCTCGGTCGGCGACGACGATGCCTCGCTGGCGAAAGCCGCCGGCGATATCGGCACCACGATCTTTCATCCGGTCGGAACCGCGAAGATGGGGACCGCCAGCAATTCCATGGCGGTGGTCGATGAGCGCTTGCGCTTGCACGGGCTCGCCGGCCTTCGCGTCGTCGATGCCTCGGTGATGCCGACGATCACTTCAGGCAATACCAACACCCCGACGGCGATGATTGCCGAAAAAGGTGCCGCGATGATTCTGGAGGACGCGCGATAGGACAAAAATCCGTCCCTTTGCGCACAGACCAGCAGAGAGGTGACTTGAATGTAGATATGTGTCTACATATAGTTTGAGGGAACATTGTAAGGGCCCTCCGGGTTCCGATTTGGAGGCGAAGATGGCAGTGACCACTCTGACCAGTCGGGAATTCAATCAGGACGCCAGCGGCGCCAAGAAGGCGGCGCGCCGGGGTCCGGTCTTCATCACAGACCGGGGCCGGCCCGCGCATGTCCTTCTGACGATCGAGGACTACCAACGCCTCGCCGGCGGTAATATGAGTCTTGCCGAAGCGCTCGCCCAGCCGGGCGATTCCGAATTTGCTTTTGAGCCACCTCGTGTCGGTGGCGGGCTCTTCAAGCCGGCCGACCTTGGCTAGCTTGAAAACGCTCAGATGTTCCTCCTCGACACCAACGTCATTTCTGAATTGAGACGGCCGGAGCGGGCGAACCCCAACGTCGTCGCGTGGGCTCGCACGATTCCATCTGCGAGCTTTTTTCTCTCGGCCATTTCTATCCTTGAAATCGAGCGGGGCACGCTCCAGGTCGCGCGCAGGGACGCGGCGCAAGGCGCCGTTCTTCGTGCATGGATAGACGATCAAATTCTGCCTCGCTTCGAGGGTCGCATCCTCTCCGTCGATACCGCCGTGGCGCAACGTTGCGCGCAGCTTCACGTTCCCGATCCACGCGCGGAACGCGATGCCTTGATCGCCGCGACAGCGCTGGTTCACGGTCTGACGGTCGTGACCCGCAATGTCAGAGATTTCGACCTCGTCGGCGTTGCGCTGCTCAATCCGTGGGAGGTCTCGCTATCGGCATGAGGCGGAGAGGCAGGAAATCGTTATGAGCATCGCAGGTTAAGTGCAGCGTCACCGTAATACAGGAGAGCCTGCCTAGACTGGGTCCACTACGTCATGGATCAATGTTTGAAGGAAGCGTTGTAACCGGCCCCTGTCCGACGATGAACCGCTTAGCAGGTCTCTTGAACGGCTGCATCCATTCGGAGAGCTTTGCCTGTTGCGCTGCACGATAGGCTTCGCCTGCAGCAGCCAGGGTCTCTTCTGACGGAAAATCGAGCAGCGGCGCCAAACGCCGGCGGGTATCGCCGTTCTTGTAGAACACGTGCCGATATGCATCGACGTATTCCTGATGCTTCGCCCGCCTCGGGTCGCTCGGCGTGAGCATGTTGAACTGGTTGATGCCGCATAGCAGAGAGTTCGCCGCTGAAAGCTCCCTTTCCGTCCAGATGAAGTGAGCTTGTAGAATTACCAGTGCATCGACGCTAAGCAGAATTTCGTCACGCTTGCCGTTCTTCTCGTCCGACAGCCCGATGCCAACAGATGCATTGATGATGCGAGCATGCGCTAGCGTGTTCCGGTGCCCCTTCAGAAAAGAGAAGTGGGCAAGTGCCTCGCGAAAGCGGTCGAGGTCACCAGGTTCTGAAACGATCCGTTCGACGACCTTCAAAACTGCTTCGACTCTCTCGTCGGCCTTATAAATCCGGACCTTGATCTCGTTCGGATGCGCCAACTGCTGAGCAGTGAACAGCAAGCCTGTAACTGCGTCTTCCAAAATATTGTAATACAGTACCGCGAGCGCGAAAGCCGCCAATTGCTTTTCGTCTAGGTCGAGCTTGGGGTCGCGAGTGCCATTGATGTCCGGCAGTCGGGTGGGCTGGTGCGGACGCTTCATTTCTCCACCTCCCCACTAGTCGGCTGCCTGAACATGTTTTCCGTGGCGCGTTTGTACTCGATGAGCTCCGAGACTGCGTCGTAGGAATGGTAGCGCGCATAGACGCTCTTGGTCTTCCTCTCCCGCAGATCGGCCAACGCCTCGGCCCAATATGCGATCAAAGCACGGCGAACGCCGGGAAGACCGAATATCCGCTCGGCGTTTGCGAAATCCTCTCGGAAGCTGATGATGACAGCTCTATCAGCGGATGCGTAGGTGGCTTCCTGGACTTCGCCGTCGTGTTTGCCAATCCAGATAATAGTTTCTGGGTAGTCGAGGATGAGGCGGTCGAGAATGAGGTAGTGCTCAAACTTGCCGCCAATCGGTTTCAAAATACTGAATGCCACCTCATGAGTGCCGATGTTCAGCGTGAACCACCGGCCGCCATTGGTTTTGGGTAACAAGCTCAAGGTCCAAGCGCCCTGAATATCGAGGCTACCGTACAGCCCTGAAAGCTGGAAAAGCTTGAAGAGATAGAGCCCGACGTTACGGTTCTTGAAGATTTTGTCCGTCTTCTCATGGTCTACGCGTAGCGCAGAATCAGTCAGCCGTAGTCTGGTTCTCGCTTCGTGAGACGGCACGCTGAAAAGCTCGCGGGTGCCGGCAACGTCGCGGACGTTCCTTTCCCCAAAGTGCCGATGCATCCCGCTCTCGACCAAACGCCAGTCGGTCACGTGCAAGAAGTCCGATAGCTCCCATGGCCCGTGGTCAGCGTAGGATTCGGTACCGTTGATGCCCCGGAGCCGTTCGCTTATTGGGCGCTCGGTGCCACCGATCTTGATGTGACTGCTGTTCGGCGAAACTAGGATGTAAACGAAGCCCTGCATTTAGGCATGTTAGGAGAGAAACCAGTGCAGGACAATTGGCCGCCGACGTTTCGGGCTGCGTGTGGCGCTTACTCGAAAACGTTGGCGGGTTATCCGCGCACCGAACTAAGGTTCAAGTCGGCTAATTGTCGAGTGTGCGACGGCAAACGATCGGGCGATGTCGCGGACGGCTTCACCGGATTCCCGTCGAGCGATTGCTTCACGGCGTTGATGAGCATTCAGTTTAGGCCGTCTGAGCGTCCCGGACGAATTTCGGTGACAGTGCATTTAACTACTCACAGCTCATTCAATAGCGCCTGTTGACGCTTGCCTGCCCGATTAGCTTCGGTCAAATCAAGTGCACAGTAATTTTATAATTTACGCGATTTCGTAATTTGTCTGATCATGCCCCGCGGGGATGACGAGGCGGCCTTCAGGCCGATCTGCGCACCGCGTTGTCGACCAGCGTCTTGCCCAGCGACCAGATCGCACCGGGGACCTTATGACTGGACGCGATCACGGTATCGAAGGCCGTCTCGATCCAGGTGCAGTCTTCTTGCGTGATGGTCAGCGGCGGCAGCAATTTGATGGTGTGGCTGCCATGGCCCGAGACCTGGGTCAGGATCTTGTGATCCTTAAACAACGGCACTGTAATCAGCTGACAGAACAGGCCTTTGTTAGCGGTTTCGAGAACGTTCCAGGACGCCTTCAGCCGCAGCGACTTCGGCGGCCCGAACTCGACGCCGATCATCAGCCCCTTGCCGCGAACCTCTTTCATCAGTTCGTAGCCGGGAACCATCCGGGTCAGCGCCAGCCGAAGCTCGGCGCCGCGTTTGGCAGCCAACTCGATCAATTTTTCGGATTCGAGCACTTCGAGGGTCGCGATTCCGGCCGCCATCGCGAGGTCGTTTTTCGCGAAGGTCGATCCGTGCACGACCGCACGATCCATTTGATTGAAGATTTTGTCGAAAATGCTCCTGCGGGTGAGCAGCGCACCGACGGGAACATGACCGCCCGAAAGCGCTTTGGCGAGCAGGACCATGTCGGGTTCGACATTCCAGTGCTCGACCGCAAGGAATTGCCCGGTGCGTCCGATTCCGGTCTGAATCTCGTCGGCGACCAGCAAGGTGCCGTACTTGCGGCAGAGCGCTGCGGCGCCCGGCAGAAATTCATCCGTGGGCATGTTGACGCCCTTGCCCTGGATCGGCTCGACGATAAAGGCGGCAACCTGGCGTGACGACAGCGCCTGCTCCAGAGCGGCGAGATCGTTGAAGGGAATCGCGGTGCATCCCGGCAGCAAAGGCTCGAAACCGCCGCGGAAGTTCGAATCATCGGTAAGCGAAAGCGCGCCATAGGACAATCCGTGGAAAGCGTGGGCGCAGTACACGATGCCCGGCCGGCCGGTCGCGCTGCGTGCGAATTTGATCGCAGCTTCGACACATTCCGCCCCGGAATTGGCAAAAAAGACCTTGTCCAGATAGGGTACGTAATCCAGCAGACGTTCCGCCAGCACGCCCGCAAGCGTGGAAACATCGAGTTGCACGAGATTGGGCAGGTCGCTATCCAGAACGCTCTTCAGGGCCTTGCGCAGCGCCGGATGGTTCCGGCCGATCGCAAAAACGCCAAAACCGCTCAGTAAGTCGAGATAGCGCGCGCCATCACGATCGTAGAGGTACTGGCCCTGGCCCTTTTGAAAGCCGACATCGTAACCAATGGTCTTGAGGACCCTTACCAGTTGCTCATTCAGATGGCGCGCATGCATGGAACTGCGCTGGGACTGCCGGTCCACAAACATCTCGGAAACGTCTAGATTTGAATATAGCATCAGCTACATACTTCGCTTGATGACCATTTCGTCAACTGAAAACACTCAATGCGGCGTTTTGCCCTCATCCTGATCGTCTACTTAAGCACAGGTTAAACTATGTTGCACTGCCCACGAGATATCGTTCGTACCGTAGCATTTGTCGCAATATCTTTGGCGACCGGCCTTGCGTCGGCCCTTGCAGCGGATCCTACGGGTGACTGGAGAGTAGCGGACGGCGTCGCCAATATCCGGGTGGCCGAGTGCAATGGAAGCATGTGGGGCGCGGTGGTGTGGGAGAAAATGCCCGGCGGTCGTGACAAGAACAACCCCGATGTCTCAAAACAGAACAGGCCGACCCTGGGAATGCCGATCCTGCTCGACATGAAGAAAAAGCCCGCCGCCGATCAGTGGGAAGGCCAAGTCTATAACGCCAAGGACGGGCAATTCTACAGCACGACGATCCGTCCCATCGGAACCGACCAGCTTGAGATTCAAGGCTGTGTGTTGGGCTTCCTCTGCGGCGGAGAAACCTGGACCCGGATCTCGGGACCGATTCCCCCAAGCCCGATTTCCCCAAGCCCGGCCAACAGCGTGGCCAAGGGAACGGCAGCGACCACCGGCGCACTGCCGAAGGCGGCTGCGACGACGACCACGGCCACCGCGCCAAAGACCCCCGCCCCCGCTAACTCGGCCTCCAAAATGCCGGGTCAAAAACTGGCGACGGCCGCACCGCCGGCCGATCCGGTCGGCGATATCTGCCTACTCCCCGATATCGCGCGGTTTTCCCATTAGCGCCGGCTGAAACAACAGCACGGCGGCGAGCGTCGTGACGAGCGACAGCGCCAACAGCTTGCCCATGCTTGCGGTACCCGGATGACTGGATAGCCACAGGCTCCCGAACGCGGTAGCCGTCGTCATCGCGCTGAAAAATATTGCTCTTGTCAGGCTCGATTGCAGCAGATTCGTTCTGCCTGTCCGCCAGGCCGTTACATAGTAAATCTTGAATGCCACGCCGACGCCAAGCAGCAACGGCAGCGCGACGATGTTGGCAAAGTTGAGCGGCATCCCGATTATCACGCAGATTTCCAGCGTCACTGCGCCCGCCACCAACAACGGGACCAGCGTCAGCAGCACGTCCGTCATTCGCCGCAACGTCAGCCAGAGCAGAAGGCTGATCACGACCAGCGCCCAGAGGCCGGCATGGATGAAGGCCTTTACGATGGTTTCGCCGGACTTGAGGATCGACACCGGTCCACCGATCGCGTTCGGCTCGGCGGTCAGAACGGCGCCCGCAAACTGGCGCAGTGTGTCGTTATCGTTGGGATCGCCGCGCGGCAGAGCCTCGACGCGAATCAGGCCATCCTTGGTTTTCCACGAGTTAACCAGATCGGCCGGCAGGGTTTTCAGGCTGACCGGCTGCGCCTGCAGAGAGTTTCTAAGTTGGTTGAGCGCGATCTTCAGCGGCGCAATGAAGACGGCCTGCATCTTCTCTCGCGTGGCCTGACCGGATTCGGTGAGCTTTGACAGGTCGTCGGCCAGCCGCCGCGACGCCGCGGCCCCCGGCCCCTTGGCGTCGCCGGCCGTCTTGCGCAGGTTATCCGCCGCTCCCTTCAAGGCCTCGATGTTCTCTTGATCGGATGGCGGGGCATCAATGGAGTCCGGGTTGAGCGCGGGATTGAGGACCTTGGCGCCTTGGGCGATGAGCTTTAATTTCGCCGGCTGGTCTTCGGGCACGAAACTGTCGAGCGACATGACGCGGAGGACTTCGGGAACTTGCGCCAGCCGCGCCTCAATCTTTTTCGCATCGGCTTCCGAGTTCGTCATCACATCGATGGCGTTGGCGCCGGTGTTGGGGTCCTTCCTCAAATCGAGAAAGGTTGCGATCGATTCGACGTTGGGATTGCGCAAATTGATCGGATTGAAGTCGAATCTGAGAAAATAAAGCAACGGCAGACCGGCGACTGCGACCAAAATCGTGCCGACGATGATGACGACGCGATGCTTTTCGAGAAAGTGGTCGAGCGGCGCCAGGAACGCATAGCCGACGGGCTCGCTTTCCCCGGGAGGATTGAGCAGGTTCAACAATGCCGGCAGCACCGTGATGCTTGAGAGAAAAGCAACCAGCATGCCCACGCCGGCGATCTCGCCGAGCTCTGACACGCCTTTGTAATCGGTCGGCAGGAACGAAAGGAATCCGGCCGCAGTCGCCATCGCGGCCAGTGAAAGCGGGATTGCGGAGCGTTCGGCCGCCGTCACCAAGGAGGCCCGAAGATCGTTGCTCTTGAAGCGCTCCGACCGGTAGCGGACGCTGTACTGGATGCCGAAATCCACGCCCAATCCGACGAACAGCACGGCGAAGGCGATCGAGAGCAGGTTCAGCGACCCCACCATCATCAGCCCGGCGGCGGTCGTGATCGAAAGGCCGATAAAGAGTGTAACGAACACCGCGGAAATGATCTTCGGCGAATGCAGCGCCATCCAGAGAATGAACAGCACCACGAGCACGGTACCGATCCCGTTGACGACAGCACCGTCCTGAACGGTCGCGAATTCTTCGTTGGCGATCGCAACCGGGCCGGTCAGCCTGACCCGTGCGCCATATTCACCGGCGAAATTGAGCTCATGGGCAGCCTGACGGATGGCGTCGGTCGCGTCCTTCCCGGGCTCCAGCGCATTGAAGTCCAAAATCGGCTTGAACTCGATGAAGGCGCGGCGGTCGGAGTTGGTCAAAGGCTTGTTGCTGACGAGTTCGCGCCAGGAAAAGGTGGGGGAGGACGTCGCCGGGCCGGCGTTCAGCACGTTCTCGATGGTCTGGGCGATCAGGGAGAAGGGGCGCTCGGTGCTATCCAGCTTGAATTGCCCGCGCTTGACGCCGGCGAGCCCCGTTTCCAGCGCGCCGGTCAGTCCCCGCAGGCTTGGATCGCCAGCCATGATTTCGATCAGCGGCGCAGCAGCTTCGAACTGGCCGGTCAGCCGGCCGACCTCCGCCACGGGAAGGAACAATAGCCCGCTTTTTTCAAAAAACTCTCCAGCGCCGAGCGGCTGAACCGAATCAAAATGCTTGGTGTCACCAGACAATTTCTGTTCAAGCGCGGCGCTCGCGGCCGTGGTGAGTTCCGGCGTCGGGCCTTCCACCACGGCAAGGATCGTTCTCTCCCGATCGAACGCCTGCCCGAATTGATTGTCGCGCTTGCGCCAATCCAGGTCGGGCGAAATCAACGTGTTGATGTCGGTGTTTATTCGGAAATGCCGGGCTGTGTAGAAGCCGGCCGCGATCGCCAGCACGAGCGCGATCAGAACAGTGAGAACAGTAAATCGCGTGCAAGCTTTAACAATCGAAACAACAATCCCTGTCAGCACGTCTTTTCTTTCTGTTGTTATCGGCTTGCTCGCCAGAAACGCCCGCTATTTAGCGGACTTCCACCAGCCGATCTAATGTTGTTTTGAATGGGCGCCGACAATAAGCGCGAAAACACGCCGAAATCACGCTCAAGGTCTGATATAGCTGGAACTATGCGGTAAAATGACGAACACGAGGCGCGGGAAGCTTCCTTCGCTGACGTTTTGTGGCATACTGTATTATACTACCAATCTTTGCCCCGACTTTAGCTGCCTTTAATCGATCTGCCTTTTCTAACTGATGGTTTTTTGCCACAAAGCGCTTTTTTGACACAAAGGTCCTGTGCCTCCATGCGATGGTGAACACGGACGGACAGAACGTGTGTGGCCAGATCGCGGTTTGGAACTCGCGGCTTTTGAATATCGTGGCTTTTGGATATCGTGGCTTGGATATTGCAGATATCCGGGCCGCACGGAGATGCAGAGATGAATTTGGTGCAATTTGCGTAACGGGCGTCCCATGGAAGTGTATCTTGCTCAACCCCGCGGCTTTTGCGCGGGGGTGGTGCGTGCGATCGAAATCGTCGAGCGCGCGCTCGAGAAATATGGTCCGCCGGTCTATGTCCGCCACGAGATCGTCCACAATAAATACGTCGTCGAAAGCCTGAAAAACAAGGGCGCGATCTTCGTCGAGGACCTGTCGGAAGTGCCGCCGCACGCGGTAACCGTATTCAGCGCCCATGGCGTGGCAAGGAGCGTCGAAGAGGAAGCCGCAGCGCGCGGCCTGCCCGTGCTCAACGCGACCTGCCCCCTGGTGACCAAAGTTCACAATCAGGGCAAGCGCTACATGTCGAAGGGACGGGCGCTGATCCTGATCGGTCACGCCGGGCATCCCGAGGTCGAGGGAACCATGGGTCAGGTCCCTGGACCGGTGGTGTTGGTCCAGAATGTCGAGGATGTCGCGGCTTTAACCCTGCCTGCCGACACCCCCGTGGCCTACATTACCCAGACCACGCTCAGCGTGGATGACACCAAGGACATCATTACCGCCCTTCAGCAGCGTTTTACCGATATTCAGGGCCCGGACATCCGGGATATCTGCTATGCGACACAGAATCGCCAATCTGCGGTAAGGGACCTCAGCAAGCTCGTGGACGTGATCCTGGTGGTAGGTGCAGCCAACAGTTCCAATTCGAACCGGCTTCGCGAAATCGGCACGGAAGTGGGGGTTGCGAGTTATCTCATCGCCGATGGCAGCGAGTTGAACCCGGATTGGCTGAAGGACGCAAAGGCCGTCGGCATCACCGCCGGTGCCTCGGCGCCCGAAGTGCTTGTCGATGATGTGATCGAAGCTTTGAGACGTATAGGGCCGGTTGCGGTATCGGTGCTACCCGGCCGGGAAGAAAATATCGAATTCCGGCTTCCGGCTGAACTAGTACGCTGATTCAATTGGGGCTGATCCAATCTCTCTGTCGCGAAAGAAAACTTGTAATGGCAATACCGTTCTTCAAGGAAATGCGTATCGGCGGCTACCTGCTCAAGCAGAAGCTGCTCGGCCGAAAACGCTACCCGCTGGTGCTGATGCTGGAACCGCTATTTCGCTGCAACCTCGCCTGCGTCGGCTGCGGCAAGATCGACTATCCCGATGCGATCCTCAACCGCCGCATGTCGGCGCAGGAATGCTGGGATGCCGCCGACGAATGTGGCGCGCCGATGGTGGCCATCCCCGGCGGTGAGCCGCTGATCCACAAGGAAATCGGTGAAATCGTGCGCGGTCTGGTGGCACGAAAGAAGTTCGTGTCGTTGTGCACCAACGCCCTGCTCCTGGAAAAGAAGCTCGACCTGTTCGAGCCGTCGCCCTATCTGTTTTTCTCGGTGCATCTGGACGGTTTGAAGGAGCACCACGACAAGGCGGTCTCCCAACAGGGCGTGTTCGATCGCGCGGTCTCGGCGATCAAGGCCGCCAAGGCGAAGGGTTTCACGGTCAACGTCAATGCCACGATCTTCGACGGGCATGCGGCGGAGGACATCGCCAAGTTCCTGGACTTCACGACGGAACTCGGCGTCGGCGTTTCAATGTCGCCGGGCTATGCCTATGAGCGCGCGCCCGACCAGGAGCACTTCCTCAACCGTACCAAGACCAAGAAGCTGTTCCGCGACGTATTTGCGCTGGGCAAGGGCAAGAAGTGGAATTTCATGCATTCCGGCTTGTTCCTGGATTTCCTCGCGGGCAACCAGACTTACGAGTGCACCCCGTGGGGGATGCCGGCCCGCAACATTTTCGGCTGGCAGAAGCCCTGCTACCTGCTCGGCGAAGGTTACACCAAGACCTTCAAGGAGCTGATGGAGACGACGGACTGGGAAACCTACGGCACCGGCAAGTACGAGAAGTGCGCCGACTGCATGGCGCATTGCGGCTACGAGCCGACCGCTGCGAATGCCGCGTTCTCGAATCCGTTGAAGGCCATGTGGGTGTCATTGCGCGGCGTGCGCACCACGGGACCGATGGCGCCCGAGATCAATCTCGATCACCAGCGGCCGGCGCAGTACATTTTCTCGGCGGAAGTGCAGAAGCGTCTGTCAGATATCCGCCGGGACGAGGCCCTCGCCGCCGAGCAGAAAGCCTCGACAGCCGCGTAGGCTGCGCAGCGCGCGACTGAAATCGATCCCGGTCGAGATCAGCGCGCGCAACGTCATTGGGTTGCGTGCCACGCTGCCCAGGACCTTGCGCAGGTCGATGTCGCCGTTCGGCTTGATCGCGGCCATCGCCAGTGCCGGCAAAGCGCGGTCGGCCGGGTCGCTGATGACGCGCAGGGCGGCGAATGGAAGGCCCGCTTCGGCCGCATAGGCGGCGGCGATGTGGCTCTCCATGTCGGCGGCAGCTGCGCCTGTTTCCAGCCGCAGCGCCGCCTTTCCGGCCTGGGCGGCAATCACCTGCTCCACGCCCGCCAGACCACCCCTGACGACGCGTCTGCCGCCCAACGCGACGTTGTCGATCTGTTCTTCATTCAACGCCAGACCGGCCAGCCAGCGGGTATCCCCGGCCAGAACTTCGGTCGCCACGACGATATCGCCTGATTTCAGGGTCGGGTCGAGCCCACCGGCGACGCCGAAGCTGATCACGCCTCGGATCGTCGAGGGATCAAAGACCGTCAGCAGCGCCCGCAATTGCTGCGGATCACTACTGCTGCAGATGACAGTCATGCCGGGCCCCGCCGCGATGCGGGCCTCCTGGACCAGACCAGTCACAATTAGTACCGGCCGCGGGTCAATCGAATTGCCCGCGGAAGCGCCGTCCCCCACCCCCAAATTCACATTCCGACCCCTACCACCCTGCTGTTGGTGTTCCTCAGATTCCGGTACCGCGCTAGCGCCCAAAGCGGAAAGAACTTCGAGTACCCGTGATAGCGCAGATAAAACACCCTGGGAAAGCCTGTAGCCGTATAGCGCTGCTCGTCCCACAGGCCTTTTTCGGTCTGTGTGGCTATCAGGTACTCCACGCCACGCGCGACTGCCGGATGCCCCACCTCGCCCGCCGCCATCAGTCCAAGCAAAGCCCATGCCGTTTGCGAGGCCGTGGTGGGCGCGCCGTCGAACCCCGTATAGTCCAGCCGGTAGCTGGTGGCGTCCTCGCCCCAGCCACCGTCCTTGTTCTGGATTGACACAAGCCAGTCCGCGGCCTTGCGCATCACCGGGTCGTGGTGATCCACCCCGGCCGCATTGAGCGCGCACAGCACCGACCAGGTGCCGTAAATGTAATTAAGGCCCCAACGGCCATACCACGACCCTTCCGCGAGCTGGGTCCGGCGCAGGTACGCGACCCCCGCCGCAACCACCTTGCTGTTTTGGGCGGTCTCCCCGAGTTGAGCCAACATCGAGACACAGCGGGCGGTGACGTCCTCGGTCGGCGGATCGAGCAGCGCGCCATGATCGGAGAACGGAATGTTGTTGAGATAATATTCGAGATTGTTGACGTCGAAGGCGGCCCAGCCGCCATCGCGGCTCTGCATACCCACGATCCATTCGCGGCCGCGGTCGATCGCGGCATCGTATTCATGGCTTTGGGTCCCACGTTGCGCGCGATCCAAAGCCATGA
This sequence comes from uncultured Alphaproteobacteria bacterium, assembly GCA_963814615.1. Classification (GTDB taxonomy): domain Bacteria; phylum Pseudomonadota; class Alphaproteobacteria; order Rhizobiales; family Xanthobacteraceae; genus Bradyrhizobium. The sequence goes on from CAWFDN010000003.1 coordinate 1,265,643, forward strand.
CCACGACCGCGGTGTCATCGAGGTCGGGATAATAGTCGTTGTTGTACTGGAACGGCCAACCGCCGGGGCGAAGCTCCGGCCGTTTCACGGCCCAGTCACCCTTGATATCCAGCACCTGCTTGGGCAGCAGCCAGTCCAGCCCCTGTTTGGCCGGCGGCAATGCCTCCGCGCCGCCGGCTTCGAGCAACGCGTGGCAGGTCAACGAAGTGTCCCACACCGGCGAGACGCAAGGCTGGCAATAGGCTTCGTGCTCGCCGATCACCAAGAGCCTGTCGAGTCCCCTCCGCGTGAGGGCGCGCGGAGGGTAATCCGCCGGTTTGCCGAGCACCTCGTACATCATCACGGTATTGGCCATCGGCGGGTAGATCGCGCCTAAACCATCCTCGCCGTTCAGCCGTTCTTCGATGAACGCAACAGCGCTGTCGATCGCGCGGGCCCGCAGCTTCTTGGGAAACCATGGCTCGATCAGGCGCAACACACTGTCCAGCGCGCGAAACAGGGCGAACCAGCCCCAGCTTTGATGCGGCGCCTTGGCCGTCATTCCGATCGAGCCCGGCGCCTGCAGGAACAGCTCATCGATGCCGACCCCGCAGACATTCTTGGCGCGTGGTTTCAGCGCCGCCAAAACCATCAACGGCACGATGGTGGTCCGCGCCCAATACGAAATCCTGTTGATGTGAAACGGGAACCACAACGGCAGCAACATGATCTCGACCGGCAGCACCGGCACGCTCCGCCATGTCAGCACCCCGAACATCGCCAGCATGAACCGCGTGAAGACGTTGCTGTGGATGGCGCCACCGCGCGACCGGATCGCCTCCTGCGCACGCGCCATGTGCGGCGCGTCAACGGAATCGCCGATCATTTTGAGCGCGAAATAGGATTTCACGCTGGCGCTCATATCGAAATCGCCCTCGTGCACCAGCGGCCAGCCGCCATGGGCGCCCTGCACCCGGCGCAGGTAATTAGCGATTTTGGCTTCCAGCGCGGTGTCGACCGGCTCGCCGAGATAGTGGCGAAGCAGCACATATTCCGCCGGGATGGTGCAATCGGCTTCCAGCTCGAACACCCAGTGTCCATCCGGCTGCCGGCAATCAAGTATCGCGCGCGTCGCCGCCGCGATGCCTGCCTCAAGGGCGCCACTGGTCTCACTTCCAACGGTGCTATTGCCGGAATGCATCTCGCTCGACGTCCGCTGTTCGCCTCGTCCGGTCACACCGGAACCCGCTTGCCAATCTTCCGATCACGCCTGCCGCATGGCGAGGACAAGATCGGCGGCGCGGTCTCCGGACCGCACCGACCCTTCGATGGTTGCCGGCAACCCCGTATCAGTCCAATCGCCCGCGATAAATAGATTTTTCCAGCCCGTCGACGCTCCGGGCCGCAACGCGTTCTGTTCCGGCGTTGCCTCAAAGGTGGCCCGGCGTTCGCGCACGATTTGCCAGGGCGGCAGTTCGCCCTGCACCCCTCCGGCTTTGCAGATATCCCGCCAGATCGCCTTTGCCAGTTCCTCACGCGGCATGTCCACCAGCCGGTCGGCATTACTGATCGTGATCGACAGGCGTTGCGGGAACGCGAACAGCCACTCGACCAGACCACCGACCACCCCGAGAATCGGAGGCATGTCCGCAGGGGGATCGAACCGGAAATGGGCATTCACGATCGCCCGGAATTTGGACGGCGTCTTCAAGCCCGGCAGCAGGGCCCCGGCGGGGCGCGGCGGAACCGCCATGATCACGGCATCCTCCGGCGCCACGGCGACGGTATCGTCGCCGAATTTCAATTCCCCGACGCTGTCGGCCGACAGGCCAAAGCCGTGCAGCTCATGCCCGAACTGGATGCTGGCGCCCTTGGCTTGAAGCAGCTTGATCGCGGGTTCGACCAGAACCGCGCTCAGGCCCTCGCGCGCGATCAACGGCCGACAAGCCTGCCCTCCGGCGAGCAAGGTTTCCCGCACGATGGCTCCGGCGAGCCCGGCAGATCCTTCCGGCGGATCGACATTCAGCGCCGCCAGCAACAGCGGCTGCACCAACCGCCGATAGAGCGTTCCTGTGCACGGGATGGCATCGGCGACAAGTTTGCTGGGCGCCGACCAAATCAACGGCATCAGGGCGAGATAATCGCGCAGGCCGGTATCGGGCACGCGGCGCGCCGCATCGAACACCCACAGCGGCAGCCGGCTGTCGCCAAGGTCGAGCTGCCACCGTTGCCCGGTGCTGACATCGACGAACGGGAATTGCGCGCGCGCCGGCCCGACCAGTCCCGCCTCGGTGCCGATCGATCTTGCGTAAGCCACGGCGTGACGGTTGCCCGAGAGCAAGAGATGATTGCCGTTATCGATGGTCAGGTTGGTCGCGGCGTCGAAATAGGACCGGCAGCGACCGCCGGCCTGCTGTGTGGCCTCGTGGACATGCACGTTGAAATTTGCATTCGCCAGCCGCACGGCGGCCGAGAGGCCCGAAATTCCAGCGCCGATGATGTGAACGGTCTTCTGCATCAGATCAATGCGTAGCGAAGAAGGATGGCGATGCGGGCCATCTTGTCGAGGCGAACCGGCGAACGCGGGGATACGAATCCCCTGGCGACCAGCAATTCCAGGATAGCGCGGTAATATTTCGACATGATCCTCGGCGCACGTACCACACGCCGCGGATTGCGCGCCATGACCTCGTCGGCGCTCTCGAAATGGGCCCGCGCCCGATCGACGAGCGGCGCGCATACTCGCGGTAGTGCCGGATCGGCGACGACCTTGAGCGGATCAATAGAGATGATGCCCGCATCCTGCAGGCCTTCGCGCGGCAGGTACAGGCGGCCGATACCAGCGTCTTCATCGACATCGCGCAGGATATTCGTCAATTGCAGTGCGCGGCCGAGGTGATGGGCGAGCAAGATGCCGTCGTCCTGCGGAAGACCGAACACCCGCACCGACAGTCGCCCGACCGCGCTGGCCACGCGGTCGCAATAAAGATCGAGCGTCGCGAGATCCGGCGCGCGGATGTCCTGCGGCACGTCCATCTCCATACCATCGACGATCGCCAGAAAATCTTCGCGCTTGAGATCAAATTTTCGAACCGACGCGACATAGTCCCGCAGCTGCGCCGGTGGATGGCCCTGGTACAGCGCTTCGATATCGTCGCGCCATTGTTGGAGCGCGGCCAGCCGTTCGGGCCGGGGACCATCGGAATCGGCGATATCGTCGACCTGCCGGCAAAAGCTGTAGATCTGAAACATCGCCTCGCGCTGCTCGCGCGGCAGAATGCGCATCGCCGCGTAAAACGAACTGCCGGAAGCCGATGTCCCGTCACTCGCGTTGGCTGTCGCCTCCAACGTCATGCGCCGGCCGCCGGTTTGGACACCACCCGCCCGCCCATCGTCCGGCGGGTCGTTTCGCTCGCCACCGCCGCGGCGCTGTACAATAGCAATTCGAGCGGGCCGAGATGCACGGTCTCGCTCAAGGGATCGCGCGCTTTCAGAAGACGAACGATCTTGTCGGCGAAAGTCTGGATCACCGAGATTTCGAGCCCGAGGCGAAAATTTTTCACTTCAGCACTGAGCGGTTTGCTTTCTTTGAGCAGAACCTCGGTCCGCACCGCAAGCGAATGCAGGCATTGCAGGAGAGACGCCGATGCCTGCCGCTCGCCGAGTTGTTCGACCGAGGCCCCGTGAGCGGCGAGCGCATCGCGTGGAAGATAAACGCGGTTGAGATCTTTGTAGTCTTTGCCGCAATCCTGAAGATGATTGTTGATTTGCAGGCCGGCGCAGAGCGCGTCTGAGGCTGGCCAGGTCGAGGTGCTCTCGCCGTGGACGTCAAGCATGAACCGTCCGACCGGCATGGCCGAATACCGGCAATAATGAATCACTTCGTCCCAATTCTCGTAGCGAAGCTTGGTGACATCCATCCGGAAGGCGATCAGGACATCGAGTGCGTGGCGTGGCGGCATTGAACGCTGCGCCAGCGCGCGGCGCAAATTAACGGCCTCGGGCTGGCTGTCGCCCTGCCCCAGCAGTTCGGCCTCAAGCAAGTCGAGATAGTTGAGCTTTTCGCGCTCACCGAGCGTTGCGTGGTCGGCGATATCGTCGGCAGTTCGGACAAAATTGTAGAACGCAAGAATCAGCGCCCGGTGACGCGGATGAATGATCCACGAGGCGACCGGGAAGTTCTCGTCACGGTGAGTCTTGCCGGATCGTAATTCGCTCGCGCTGGTCATTAAGAATTGGCTACATTCGTCTGGGCGTGATGCTTGGCACGCCGGTAATCCGCGCATGCGGATGGGATCGCGAACCTCATATAGGGGAATACGATGCCAAAACCAATGCTATCTGCGGCTTCTCGTGCCTTCCGGCCACGGCCGCATGCCTGTAACAGGCCTGCGGCCGCGATTGCGGGAGCGAGTGCCGGCGCTATTGCCCGTGGTTCTTCAGCACCTGTTCGCAGGCCGGGGTCAGCTTGGGACGATTTTCCTGAAGACACCCCAGAATGGTGAAGTCGCCCTGGTCGATGACGGGACGGCAGAAACGTTGAACGTCGCGCGAGCAAGCCTTTTGCTCTTCCGGCGTGCCGCTGCGCTGCTGTTGCTGGGCGATGGCCGCGGTGGACACCGATAGTGACAACAACATGAGTGCCGAGAAAAATTTATACATCGTGTTCCTTCATTCTGGCGCAGAGATTTCCCGCCCGAATAGCACATGGCACTACCGGGACAGACTATTCAGATTTCGAATGCCGCGAACTGCAGCAACGTGCGGACCAAAGGCGCTGGTAAATGCGGCCAAATTTACGGCGGCCACATCCCGAGCTCAAAGCCTTTGAGCGTCCCTCCACAACATATTTAACCGACTGAAATCAAACGTTATTTTTATGCCTGGGCCCTGGCTTTTTGGTTGTTGGGGGACGCGTTCTACCGAGAACCAAGGGCTCAGGCAGGAGCTTTTTTTTAATTACGCTGAGCGAAACTGCGCTTCGCCTGGGTCAATTGGCTTGTGCATTAGCCGATCCGGCAAAACCAGGCGTCAGAGTGGCAGCAACGGCCGATCTGTCATTTGAACCTACCCCACCGCGGCGACACTAAATCTTCGATACGGCAAGACTGCATCTTGTACATGATTGTGAATTTGAACTGGAAAATACGACATGAAACCGTTTGATTCAGGTTGGTTTGGACCGGCCATCAAGGCTGCGAGCGCCGGTGTCGCGCTCCTGTTGTCGGTGTCGGCAGGCTGCGCCCAGTCGGGCCCGTTTACGGGCTTCAACGGGGCATGGTCGGGCAACGGGACGGTTTCGCTTTCCGACGGAACGACCGAGCGGATCCGATGCAAAGCCGACTACAAGGTCAACGGCACCGGGTTAGGTCTGAAGCAGCATCTCCACTGCGCCAGCGACAGCTACAAATTCGACTTGAGCAGCGATGTCACGAGCGAGGGTGAGCGAATTTCCGGCAACTGGAGCGAGGCCAGCCGGAATATTTTCGGTAATCTGCAAGGCACCGCGGGCCGCGGCCAGATCAACGCCTTGGTCGAGGCTGTGGGTTTTGCCGCCAATCTGACCCTACGGACCAGCGGCAACAAGCAGACCGTGCAAATCAACTCCAAGGGCGAGATCAGAGGTGTCACGATTACGATGGTGAAGAGTTAACCAGCCCTACCTTCCGGATCATGATCCGAATGGATCGAACCGGATCATGATCACTTCGCTCGGGTTTCTGCTCCGGTTTCTTCCGCTGGTGTAGCGCGACCCATCATCCCGCGAAGCCGCTGCGACAGGTTGATCAGGAACATCGCCGTCGGCCGCAGGATGAAGAGATCCGCGACCAGGGCAGCAACCATCGCAAAAGCGCTGAGCCAGCCAAACAGGCGCAACGACGGCAAGTCGGAAAACACCGTCACCACCAGACCGCAGGCCAACACCACCGTGGTCAGAATCAGCGCGGGACCGACCAGCACGGTCGCCCGCTCGACCGCCAGCTCCGGACTGACGCCCGGTTTGTTCTCGAGCCTCAGCCGATTGAGGAAGTGGATCGTCGCACTCAGTCCCAGACCAAAGGACACCGTGAGCGCCACCACGCTGGCGAATTGCAGCCCCTCCCCGAGCAGCCACAGCACGGTGCCCGACAACACTACCGGAAAAATGCCCGGCAGGATGCAGGAGAGCATCACCACCACCGAGCGGAACGCGAGCCCGATGAAGATCGCGACCAGCGCGAATTCGATCGTCAGCCCGCGATTGAGCTTTTCGATCATGTTTGCACTGTTGCGCGCGGCGATCGCCGAAAGGCCGGTGACCGCGATTTCGTAGCCCGGATGTTGCTTGCGCACCGTGTCCAGCGCATGATCGAGCTTGTCGACGACGGGAAGAATTTGACTCGAATCCAGATCGGGCACCCGGCCCGACACCACCACCGCATCCTGATCGGCGGAAATGAACCGCCGGACCAGATGCTCAGGAATCACGCCGACATATTCTTTCAACGTTGCGACGTCAGAACTTCCGGCCTTTTCCGCAAGCCAGCGGCGCAACGTCTCCAACGACCAGACGTTGCCGACGCCCGCCTGTTTCTCGACCAGCGAGTGAACATCCGCGATGGTCTGCAGGGTTTCGGGAGCGTACAGCGAGGCGCCCTTGGGAAACTCGATCAGCACGTCGATGGGATTCGCCCCCGTAAGCTTGGCGTCGAGACGTCCGCTCGCCGCCACCGCCTGCTGCTTGTCCGGCACCTGATCGGCAAGCCGGTAACGCGGCTCCAGATTGGCATAGATCACCGCCAAACCGCCGACAAAGATCACCGCGATCAGGCTAAACAGCCCGGGGCGACTGACCATGCGCACCGCGATCCAGTAACAAAAATTGCGCAACGCCTGAACACCGGCGTCGGCGCCCTGGAACTTCACGGCGAAGATCTTTTCGTTGCGCACGAACAGCACGCCGAACACCGGCACCAAAGAGAGCACCGCGATCAGCGCGATGATGGTGGCGGCAAGTCCGGCCTCGCCGAATTTGCGGATCAGGTCGGAATCGGAAAATTGCAGGGCGATAAACGAGATGCCGGCGGTGCCGTGGGTGAGCACGCATGCCGGCCCGACCACAAGCACCGCGTTCCGAAACGCGGTGTATTTGTCCTGGCCCGCGATCAGGCGGTCGCGCGCCGCGAACGTCAACTGCATCGAATCCGAGAAGCTGATCACCATGATCAGCGGCGTCATCACGTTCAAAAACATATTGAGGTTGAAACCAGCCCAGCCCAGCGCGCCAAGCGCGAGCAAAATCGCGATCATCGGCGGGAAGGCCGCGACGACCATGAACGATATCTTGCGGAAAAAGATGATGGCGATGAGGCAGCCGGCCAGAATACCGAGGATGTTGTAGGTCAGCCCATCGCGCTCGACCGCGTTGCGGATTTCGAGCTGCATCACGGGGACGCCGGACAATTCCGCACTGAGGCCGCTGTCGGCAAGATCATCGGCCATCAGCTTGCGAATCTCGCCGATCGTCTTGCTGAGCTTGCTGCTGGCGACGATGTCGGGTTCCAGCGACAACACGATCAGGGCCAGCGTGCCGTCCTCGGACAAAAGCTTGCCGCGGATGATCTCGTTGCTTTTGACGATCTCGATGAACCTGTCGTAATCGGCGCCTTGCGGCAGCTCCGACGGGAACAGCGCCGCCGGGAACTTGCCCGGCGCCGGAGCCTGCCGCGCCGAGAACAGCGAAATCAGCCCGCGCGTGCCCTCGACGAGTTGCAGATCGGTGACGAGGTCGCGCACCTTCTCGAGATTTTCACGCGCCAGCAGCGTCTTGCCTTCGACCACGACCAGCACGTCGAATTCCGTCGCCGGAAAACGTTTGGTGACCGCTTCGTATTGCCGGTATTCCTTGGAATTGGACCGGAACAACTGGCTGAGCGAATTGTCGATCTTGATGCGCTGGATACCGAAGATCGCGCCGATGATCAGTCCAGCGAGAATGAGGCAGGACATGATCGGCGCCCGGACCGCAATCAGCCCGATTCGCTCTAATCCGAAGGCGATGCTGGCCGTCGGCCGCTGCTCGATATTCTCGACGTGGACTTCACTGTCGCTATTCTTTTCGAGCATGCTCTGTCCCAGGTTCTCACATCGGCTCAATTCTATACCTTAAGTCCCCGGGCGCGAATAAGGCCTCGATAGACCGCGTCCGATCGCCGCTAGCCCTTGAAACATAAGATAAATTTGATGCGTCGGTGTAGCAGGTCCGGGCGACGTCTCGCAAGCGCACACCCCACCGCAAATCGACACGTCCACGACGATAATGCGCGTCGGGCTCAGATTTGTGACCTCAATCCGAATTCGGGATGATGTGCCGGGGCGTTCGACCGCCGCTTTCATCCTTTAGCGCGACACCGGTGGTCTCCCGGGCCAGGCCCTCGCGAATCAGCCACGCAATCCTCACAGCGGCTTCATCGTAGCCCAGTCCCGCTCCGTGGATGTTGGAAACACAATTGCGCTCGGCGTCGGTGAGACCCGGTCTGGGCGCAAAGGTCAGATAGGCTCCGAGACTGTCGGGAGTGGACAGACCCGGCCGCTCGCCGATCAACATGACGATCATGCGCGCCCCGCGAAGAGCGCCAATCTCGTCGCCCAACGCGACCCGCGCACCCGATGCAACCACGGCGTGGCCGATTTCGATTCCGTCCCCGGCCAGCCGCGGAATGAGGCTCCGGACGAGTGGGATGGCGTGACTATCGACCGCGGTCGGCGACAACCCATCGCCGATGACGATCGCAAGCCGACAAGGAGCATCCTTGTGGGTTGCAAGCAGATGCTGCAAATCCCCATCGAGCATCCGTCCGAGGTCGGGGCGCCGCAAATAATTTTTCCGGTCGCGCGCACGGCTGGAGACAGCAAATGCATCGAGACCAAGCTCGTTGAGACCTGCGATCAAAGCCGGCGCATCGAAGGCGGCATGAACGGCGTCGCGGGCGCGCGCGTGATCGAGAGTAAATTCGAGCAGCGCTTTGGTCGGCATGCTGGAGCCCGCCCGGCCAAGCCCGACACGCGCCGGCGTGAGGTCCCGCAAATCCCTCAGCGAGCGCAACGACGGCGTCGGTGCTTTCATCGCGGACTACTCGGCAGGCACGGACGCCTCGCGCAGCCGCACCGAATAGTTCGAGGCGTTCTGCTGACCGACCGAGGCCGCACGCGCGAACTTGATCAGATGGTGGGCGACGAGCGTCGAGGAAATCAGGCCTTCGATGTCGCCGTGCCTCAAGCGCGACAACGCAAACTTCCAGAACACTTTTCGGTAGTCGCCAAGCGCGCCGACTTTCCAGAAAATATTGCGGAGCATGATCAGGCCGCGCTTGATATTGGCCCAACTCTTCTGTTCAGGGGTGACGGGCACTTTCAGCCGGTGGGCATAGGTGAAATCGACCTGATACTGGTAACGCGCGAACAGCCTTTCCGGCTGGTAGGCGATCTCCATGCATTTGCGCCAGGAATTGATGACCTGATCATAGGGCAGCCGGAAATCGACATTCGAATCGCGGCCTTCGTCATGGATGAGCCGATTTTCACGCTCCAGCCGATCCCACAGTGGCGTCTTCGGCAGCGCCTGTAAGAGATTGATGGTCAGCAGCGGAATCTTGGATTCCTCGACAAAGGCGAGCAACACATCGGCCGTCTCCGGCTTGTCGGTATCCAGCCCCATGATGATGCCGGAGACCACCTCCATCCCGTACCGGTTGAGGGTATGTACACCTTCCAGAATAGGGACCATCATGTTGTGGTCCTTCTGCATCGCCTTCAACGCCTCGGGATCGGGAGTCTCGATCCCGCAAAAGACGGTGACGAAAAATGCCTCGCGCATCTTCTCCAGAATCTCTGGTCGTTTGGCGATGTTGAGCGTCGCCTCGCAGGCAAAGCGAATGACGTAACCGGTTTTCTTTTGCCACTCGACCAGGTGCGGCAGCAGATCGAGCGCCGCCTTTCGGTTACCGATGAAGTTGTCGTCGACGAAATACACCGACCCCGTCACCCCGCATTCGAGCAATCTGTCGAGCTCGGCGGTGATCTGTTGTGGGGTCTTGAGACGGGGATTACGGCCATAAAGCCCCGGAATATCGCAGAATTCGCACTGATAGGGGCAGCCGCTCGAATACTGGATGCTGCCGAGAAAATACCGTTTGACGTCGGCGAGCTCATAGGCCGGAATCGGGAATTGGGTCATATCGAGCCGGTCGGCGGTCTTCAGCACCACCTGCTGCTCGGGGCGGGACGGGTCGCGCGCCAGCCGCGCGATCAGGTCGTCGGTCGCGTCCCCCAGTTCGCCGACATGAAGATAGTCGAACGACGGGTAATAATCCGGGCAGGCGCTGACCGAGGGGCCGCCGATCGCAACCGCCAGATCGAACGCATGCGCCCGGCGGCAGATATCGTTCATCTGCTGGCGCTGGATATGCATACCGCTGACGAACACGGCTTCCGCCCATTCGAAGTCTTCCGTGCTGGCCGGACCGATATTTTCGTCGACAAACCGCACCGGCCAATTGACGGGCAAATAGGCTGCGATCAGCAACAACCCTTGCGGCGGCATGAAAGCCTGGACGCCGTCGGTCAAGGGATAGGCATATTCGAATGTGCCAAAAGAAGACGTATAACGTGGAAAGATGCACAGGATGCGCCGTGCAGTCTCAATGCCCTCAGCTCTCATCGAAGCTCCTCAGCGACTTCAGATATACCTTGCACAAATCAGCATGCCTAACTTGGGCCCCAAATTCTTCAACATTGTGGCAGCCGTTGTGACGACTCGGTAGTCATAACTTCTGAACATGGCACCAAGTCCCGAAGATTCGTAAGGTTTATACTTAAGCGAGCAGTCGCGACGCAAATTCCGGTAACGAATCTGTGTTGCCGGCGAGACGAAAATCGGCCTTGGCAAGGCCGGTACGAAACAGCCATTCGTCGAACTCCGGAGCCCGCTTCAAGCCGAACAGATCGCGGACATAGAGCGCGTCGTGGAATGAGGTCGATTGGTAATTGAGCATGACGTCGTCCGCCCCGGGCACCCCCATGATGAAGGTCACGCCCGCCGCCGCGAGCAGCGTCAGCAAATTGTCCATATCGTCTTGGTCGGCTTCGGCATGGTTGGTGTAACAGACGTCCACGCCAAGCGGCAGGCCAAGCAACTTGCCGCAGAAATGGTCCTCAAGCCCGGCCCGGATGATTTCCTTGCCATCATAAAGATATTCCGGGCCGATAAAGCCGACCACGCTGTTGACCAGCAGCGGATCGAAAGCCCGCGCTACGCCATAGGCGCGCGCTTCGCAGGTCTGCTGGTCGACGCCGTGATGGGCGTTGGCCGAAAGCGCCGAGCCCTGCCCGGTCTCGAAATACATCACGTTGTTGCCGACGGTGCCGCGCCCTAGCGACAATCCCGCCTGGTGGGCTTGCCGCAAAAGGGCGAGATCGATGCCAAAGCTCTTGTTGGCGGCCTGTGTGCCGGCAATCGACTGGAACACCAGGTCGACCGGCACGCCCTGATCGATCAGTCCGAGCGTGGTCGTCACATGGGCCAGGACGCAAGCCTGGGTCGGAATCTGTAGCCGCGTAATGATTTCGTCGAGGAGTTGCACGAGCCCGCCGAGGACGGCCGGATCGTCGCTCGCCGGATTGATGCCGATACAGGCGTCGCCGGATCCGAGCAGGAGGCCGTCGAGAATAGACGCGGTGATGCCCTTGGCGTCGTCGAAGGGATGATTGGGCTGTAGCCGCACGCTCATCCGCCCGCGCAAACCGATCGTGTTGCGGAAGGCGGACGTCACCTGGCATTTTTTCGCGACCAGGATCAGGTCCTGATTGCGCATCAGCTTTGAAACCGCCGCGGCCATTTCCGGAGTGACCCCGCGCGACAGTTTCTTGAGCACTTCGGGGGTGGCCGCGTCAGAGAGCAGCCAATCCCGGAACGAGCCAACGGTCAGCGAGGATATCGCCGCAAAGGCCGACACCTCGTGCGTGTCGACGATCAGGCGGGTGATTTCGTCGTCTTCGTAGGGAATGACGGTTTCATGCAAAAATTGCTTCAGCGGCACATCGGCCAGCGCAATCCGCGCTGCGATCATCTGCTCGGCGCTGTCGGCTGCGATCCCCGCCAGGCGGTCGCCGGACCGCGGTGGCGTAGCCTTGGCCAACAGATCGCGCAGATCGTCGAAGACGTAGGTGGTGGCATCGATGGTGTGGCGATAGACCATGGCAGCTCCGGGCCATCAGCGCGTGGATACGCAGTATATTCTGGTTCAACCGTTAGTTCTGAGGAAAAGCCGGTATCTCTTTTCGGATCATACTTCAAACGTAACGGCCCGCGGCATATCCCGACGACCACGCCCATTGAAAATTGAAGCCGCCGAGATGGCCCGTGACATCAACGACTTCGCCGATGAAATAGAGACCGGGGACGGATCTCGATTCGAACGTTTTCGAGGAAAGCTCCGAGGTGTCGACGCCCCCCAGCGTCACCTCGGCAGTGCGATAGCCCTCGGTCCCGTTCGGCCTGACGCGCCATTGCTTCACCGCCGCCGCGACATTCGCCAGCACCTTGTCGGAAAAATCGGCGAGGCGCTCGGGACCGCCGGTCATCTCCGCAATGGTCCGCGCGAGCCGCTTCGGAAGAAGCTCAGCCAGCGCGGTCGCCATTTCCTGCCTCGGGTGATCGCCGCGCAGTCTTTTCAGCTCGGCTAAAACATCAATTGTAGGCGCGAGGTCGATGACGAGATCATGGCCCTCACGCCAATAGGAAGAGATCTGCAGGATGGCCGGGCCGCTCAGCCCGCGATGGGTGAAAAGCAAGGCTTCATCGAAAGCTGTCTTGCCGCAACTCACGACGGCATCGACCGACACACCCGACAAATCCTTGAATTGCGCCAACAACGCCGCGTCGAACGTCAAAGGCACCAGGGCGGCGCGCAGGGCTACGATCTTCAGACCGAATTGCTCGGCAATTTTGTATCCAAATCCGCTCGATCCCATTTTCGGAATGGAGGGACCGCCGGTTGCGACCACCAGCGACTGACCGCGAAACTCGCCCTGATCGGTCCCTACGACGAAGCCGTGTTCGCTTCCTGAGACCGCGGAGATCCGTGCCCCCAAGCGCAGTTGGGCACGGCCCTTGCGGCACTCCTCCACCAGCATGTCGATGATTTGCCGCGACGAGCCGTCACAGAATAATTGCCCGCGGGTCTTCTCGTGATAGGCGATGCCGTAGGCTTCAACCAGCGCGATGAAATCGCGTTGCGTGTAGCCACTGAGCGCCGAATTGCAAAACCGCGGATTGGCCGACAGAAAGTTCGCCGGGCCCGCGTGCAGATTGGTAAAGTTGCATCGCCCGCCTCCGGAAATGCGAATCTTTTCGCCCGGCTGTCGCGCCTGTTCAAGCAGCAGCACCGAGCGTCCGCGTTGGCCGGCGACAGCAGCGCACATCAGGCCGGCAGCGCCTGCGCCGACGATGATGACGTCATAGAAATGGAGTTGTGGATCGCGAGCTTGCGTCATTCCACCAGCAGCACATCCACCGCGACGCCGAGCTTTTGCTTGCGCGACCCCACGATGATGCCATCGATCGGCGAGACATCGGAAAAATCCCGCCCCATGGCCAGCACGATGTGATCGTTCTCGACCAGAAGGTCGTTGGTGGGGTCAAAGCCGACCCACCCAAGCCCCTCCCCGCACCACACCGAGACCCAGGCGTGGGTCGCGTCGGCGCCTTGCAGGCGCGGCTTGCCGGGCGGCGGAATCGTGCGCAGGTAACCGCTGACATAGGCTGCCGGGAGTCCGAGGCCGCGCAAGCCCGCTATCATCACATGGGCGAAGTCCTGGCAGACCCCGTGGCGTTTCTCAAAGACCTCGTTGAGCGGCGTGGAGATGACGGTCGCTTTCGCGTCGTACTTAAATTCGGTGCGGATCCGGTGCATCAAATCGACCGCGCCGGCAAGGATCCCGCCACCCGGCGGAAAACTCGCAGACGCATAGTGAGTGACCGGTTGCTGCACCGGCGCCAGCGGGCTCGCAAACACGTAACCGATCGGCGAAGAGGGACCGAGACTGGTGGCCTCAAATGCCACGTCGCGAACGTTCTCCCATGCAGCACCTAGCGTGCCGCGGCCGGGCGCCTGGCGGGAAACCGAAACCCGCGACCGGGAATCGATGCGAAGGTGGCGATGTGCGGTTTCGATCAGGACGCTCTCGGTATGGGTTCCAAAAAAATCGTGTCGCACCATACGGTCCGCGGGTCGCGGCCTGATCTCGACGGTGTGCGAAACCAAGTGTTGTCCGTCGCCGCTTTGGGGCTCCAGCCGCAGCGAGCACCGCGCGACGCTGACCGCGCTCTCGTAGCTGTAGGTGGTGACGTGACGGATGTCGTAGATCACGCGAGGCCCGTCAGCTTCTCAGGCCGGCTCGCATTGGGCCCGTGCGGGAAATAATGCGATCCGATGGCATCGGCGAGATTGAGCAGATCCTGCTCCAGCGCGAACAGCGTCTTGGTATCGAGCGCTGCCGCCTCCGCCGTCGTCAACGTCGCTTGCAAGCCGACGGCGAGACGATGCGGCCGCTCGATCAATCCCTCCTCTTTCAAGGTCGGCAGGCTCGCGATGTGATCGTTGAGCGCATGGACCTGAAACGCGACCGACCTCGGATTGTAGGGATCGAGCACCACGAGATCACGCACCGGCGCCAGCAGCGGTCCGACGAGGTAACGCGAGCGATAGGTGATCTGGCAATCGACCAGCGTCAGCAGGATATCGAGGTCCTCGCCGCCGGCATCGTCATAGGAAAATTGGCGGGCGAAACGCGACGTGTTGATCGCACGCTCGGCGCGGCGGCCCATTTCGAGAAAGCGCCAGCCGGCGGCGCGGTTCATGTTTTCCTGCGCCAGCCCTGCGAAGCTCGCGAGCTCCTGCAACGTCAGTTCGGCGGCGCTGACCACGCCGTCATCATCGTCAACTTCCTGGGCGAGGCGTTCCGTCATTTCGGTGATGACCTGCCAGGCGTCGGGCGAAAGCCGTTCACGTAAAGAGGTCGCGGTCCGCTGTGCCGCCCGCACCAGTGACAGCGCCGAGCCGAATTTGTCCTCGCTTTGCAACGCCTCGGCCGCGATTTTGGCGGGCTGCGCCCGCGTCGTCTGCGACGTCGCGCCCCAAGTCACCAGCAGCCGCTGGATTCGCTCCAGCGAGTGAAGCGCGGTTGCCGGCCCTTTGGCGGAATCGCGCTGCTGCGTCCCAAGCGCCCGCACCAGCCGCAGCGTGGCTTCGGCGCGCTCGAGATAACGGCCGAGCCAGAACAGATTGTCGGCGGCCCGGCTCGGCACCCAGCCGGCAATGCGTCTGATCCGCACGGTATCGACCGTCGGCAACAAGGTCGCAGTCGAAACCGCCTTGTCGGAAACCACCCAGACATCCGCCGCGCGCGCACCGTCTCCCATCGACACGGCGCGGGCATCGGGTTGCTCGGCGATCCGGCAAAAGCCGCCGGGCATCACGGTCCAGCCATCGGGCGTTGCGGCCGCGAAGACCCGCAGCACGAATGGGCGCGGCGAGAGCCGGCCGTTGTCCCACACCGGCGTCGTCGACAGCCGGACCAATTCCTGACCGACATAGTCGATGCCGCGATCATGGATCGCGCTCTTGAGCCGTTCGCGCTCGCTCGCTGACAACTCGCTGGCGAGCACCGGCCCGTTACCCGGGAATCCAGGGACGCCTCTACCGTAGGCGCCCTCGATCGCGAAATCGTCGAGCCGCGACAGCACTTCCTCGCGCGCGGATTTCTGACCGCACCACCACGTCGCGATGTGCGGCATCTTCAAATCTTCGCCGAAGAAACGCTGGCTCAGGCTGGGCAGGAATCCCAGCATCGCCCGCGCCTCCATCACGCCCGAGCCCGGCATGTTGGCGACGACGACGCCGCTTTTCCGAAGCACATCGATCAGGCCGGGGACGCCGAGCTGCGAGGAGGCGTCAAGCTCCAGCGGGTCGAGCGAATTGGAATCCACCCGGCGCAGCAACACGTCGAGCCGCTTCAGGCCGGCGACGGTGCGGATATGAACGCGATCGCCGCTGACGGCGAGATCGTCGCCCTCGACCAGCAAAAATCCGAGGTAGCGCGCCAGGGTGGCGTGTTCGAAATAGGTTTCGCTGAAGCTGCCGGGCGTCAGCAATCCGATGCGCGGCTCGTCGCGCTCGGTGCTCGCGCGCAAGGCATCGCGAAACGCTTCGAAGAACGGGGCGACCCGCTCGACGTTCATCGATTTGTAGAGCGAGGCAAAGGCGCGCGACAGCACCAGGCGGTTTTCCAGCGCGTAGCCAGCGCCTGACGGCGCCTGGGTCCGGTCGCCGAGCACCCACCAGCGTCCATCGGGCCCGCGGCCGACATCGGCGGCATACAGATTGAGATAGCGGCCCCCCGGCGGCTTGATACCGCTCACCGGACGCAGATATTCGGTGCTGCCGGCGATCGCTGCTGCGGGAATCGCACCCTCGGCAACCAATCGGCCTTCGCCATAGAGATCGCTCAGAACCAGTTCCAGCAATTGCGCACGTTGCATGATGCCGACGCTCAATTGTTGCCAATCAGCCTCGTCGATCAACAGCGGCAAATGGCTCAGCGGCCAAAGCCGGTCAGCGGTCTCCCCGGGTGCACGGTAGGTTACGCCGGCTTCGCGCAGATGACGGTCGGCGGATCCGAAACGCCGCTCGATCTCACCGGGCGACAGCGTGGCAAAGGCATCAAAGAAGCGGGTCCATACGGCGCGCGGCGTACCGTCTTGGGCGATGAACTCATCGGGAATTCCCGGCAAGCGAGCGTAGTCGCGCGTCCACTGCGCCACCCGCCGATCGGCCGGGCGGGCCCTGCTTCCATGGCTATTTGCATGGCTGCTTGCCGGACTGCTTTCCTGGCCGTCCTGTCCCGCCATCTCAATTCTCCGCTTGAGCCTATTCAATGCAGGAGCGGCGTCCTCAAGTCGAGTGTCAAAGGAAACTCAATTGTGCGTTCCTCGCGCGGCGGGTCGATCTTGCCGGGCGTATGGCCGTGATCCTGAAACCGGGCGAGCCGACGGGCCTCGGCTTCGTAGGAATTGACCGGTTTGGTCTCGTAATTGCGGCCGCCGGGATGCGCCACATGATAGACACAGCCGCCCAGCGACCGGCCGTTCCAGGTGTCGATCACATCAAATGTCAAGGGCGCATGAACCGGGATGGTCGGGTGCAGCCCAGACGCCGGTTGCCATGCCTTGAAGCGGACGCCCGCGACCGCCTCGCCGGAGCGGCCGGTTTGCGTCATTGGCATCCGCCGGCCGTTGCAGGTGACGACATGACGGCCTTCGACGAAGCCAGAAGCCGCGACCTGCAACCGCTCCACCGAGGAATCGACGTAACGCACGGTGCCTCCAGCCGAGCCCTCTTCGCCGAGAACGTGCCAGGGCTCCAGCGCCTGCCGCAACTCCAGCGCGACCCCGCCATGGTGGACGCGGCCGAATACGGGAAATCGGAATTCGAGTTGTGCCGCGTACCACTCCGGCGAAAAGTCATAACCGGAGCGTTTCAGTTCCGCGAGCACCTCCAGGAAATCTTCCCAGAGGAAATGCGGCAACATGAAACGGTCGTGCAGCGTGGTGCCCCAACGCACGAACTTGCCCTCTTGCGGCTCGCGCCAGAATTTTGCGATCAGTGCCCGGATCAGCAATTGCTGGGCCAGCGACATCCGCGGATCGGGCGGCATTTCCAACGCGCGAAACTCGACCAGGCCGAGCCGGCCGGTGGTGCCGTCCGGCGAATAGAGTTTGTCGATGCAGATTTCCGCACGATGGGTGTTGCCGGTGATGTCGACCAGAATATGCCGGAACAGGCGATCCACCAGCCACAGCGGCGCTTTGCCTCCCGGCGGCGGCACATGGGCGAGCGCGATTTCCAATTCATAAAGGCCGTCATGCCGGGCCTCATCGATGCGGGGCGCCTGGCTGGTGGGACCGATGAACATGCCCGAGAACAAATAGGACAGCGACGGATGCCGCTGCCAATACAGCACCAGGCTCTTCAACAAATCCGGACGGCGCAGGAACGGTGAATCCGCCGGTGTGCCGCCGCCGACCACGACGTGATTGCCGCCGCCGGTGCCGGTGTGCCGGCCGTCGATCAGGAAGCGATTGGCGCCGAGCCGAACCTGGGCGGCGTCCTCATACAGGCCGAAGGTGGTATCGACCGCCTCGCGCCAACTTGACGCCGGGTGGATGTTGACCTCGATCACGCCGGGGTCGGGTGTCACCTTGATCACTTCGACACGGGGGTCGAACGGCGGCGGGTACCCTTCGACGTGAACCTGCATCTGCATTTCTTCGGCGGTCGCCTCCGCCGCCGTGACCAGTTCGAGATAGTCCTCCAGCCTCTCCACCGGCGGCATGAAGGCGCACAAAATGCCGTCGCGGATCTCGATCGACATCGCGGTGCGCACACCGCCGGATCTGATCTGCTGCTCCTGCACCTGTTGATGCGGCCCGCCTTCGGCTTGCGCGGCCTGGTCATACACCGGGAGTGCGCCGCGCGGCTCCAGCGGATCCTGCTCGACGGTGTAGGGAAATTCCTCCGGGGGGATGTACGGCAACGAGGCGATCGGCAGCCGCAATCCGAGCGGGGAATCGCCCGGCGTCAGGAACAAATTTCCGCGCCGCAATTTCCATCGTTCGCTGCGCCAGCGTCCGGCATCGGCATTCCAGCGCTGAATCGGCAAAACGAAACCTTTCGGGACGTTCAGCCCTTGATCGAATACCCGCGCCATGCGCGCGCGCTCTTCCGGATCGGACAGTTTGGAATCGCTCGGATCGACATTCGCCGGCAACGTCGCTTCCTTCTGCAGCCAATGCGAAGGGTCTTCGAATGCCGGCAGGATGAATTCCCGATCGACGCCGAGTTTTTTTGCCGCCGCTTCCGCGAAGCGCTCGGCGTCTTCGATTTTGGCGTGGCGCGGGCCCTCGATCGTCGCGATCAGATCGGCATTTTTCCAGATCGGCACACCGTCCTTGCGCCAATAGAGTCCAAACGCCCAGCGCGGCAGGCTTTCACCGGGGTACCATTTGCCCTGGCCGAAATGCAGCAGGCCGCCTGGCGCGAACCGCGTCCGCAAGCGTCGGATCAGATCGTCGGCAAGGCCGCGCTTGGTCGGTCCGACCGCGGCGATATTCCATTCCGCCAACTCCAGATCGTCGACCGACACGAACGTCGGCTCACCGCCCATCGTCAATCGCACGTCGTGCGCTCCAAGATCGGCATCAACCTGTTCGCCAAGTCTGTCGAGACGCGCCCAGGATTTGTCGGAGAACGGCCGGGTGATCCGCGGCGCTTCGCGGATACGCTTGACGTTCATCTCGAAGCCAAACTCGACATTGGCAAAACCGGCGCGGCCACTGATCGGCGCCGCCGAGCGGTAATGCGGCGTCGCGGCCACCGGGATGTGCCCCTCGCCGGTCAGCATGCCCGAGGTGACGTCGAACCCGATCCATCCCGCGCCCGGAAGATAGACTTCGGCCCAGGCGTGCAGATCCGTGAAATCGTTCTCGACCTCGCGCGGCCCTTCGAGCGGATCGATGTCGGGGCGCAACTGAATGAGGTACCCGGAGACAAAACGGGCGGCGAGCCCGAGATGCCGCAGGATTTGAATCAGAAGCCACGCCGAGTCGCGGCACGATCCCGCGCCCAAGCCAAGCGTCTCTTCCGGCGACTGAATGCCGGGCTCCATGCGAATGATGTAGCGAATCTTCTTTTGCAGTTGCGCGTTGAGATCGACCAGGAAATTGACCGTGCTCGGCGCCTGCAGCGGAATCTCCGCAAGGTGGGCCAACAGCAGCGGCCCGGGTTCGTCCGTCGCGAGATAGGGTGCAAGTTCGGTCTTGAGATCGTCGGGGTACGCGAAGGGAAAACCATCCGCGTAAGGCTCGACGAAGAAATCGAACGGATTGATCACGGTCATCTGCGCCGTGAAATCGACTTCGATTTTGAGCTCGTCGACCTTTTCGGGAAACACAAAGCGGGCCAGCCAGTTGCCTTGCGGATCCTGCTGCCAGTTCACGAAATGATTGGATGGCGTTACTTTAAGCGAATAGCTCAGGACCGGGGTACGTGTGTGCGGCGCCGGCCGCAGCCGAATGGTTTGCGGTCCGAGGTCAATCGGGCGGTCGTATTTGTAGTGCGTGACGTGATGTAGTGCGACGAAGATCGACACAGGCTGATAACTCCAGCAACTTTTTCAAGCAGAACACTGGATGCGGCTGACATCAAGCACTAACAACGGGCAGCGATTGCCTATGGGGAACGCGGCTCAAAGGGCGCCCCTTCCACCGTCATCGCGAGGAGCGTAAGCGACGAAGCGATCCGGTGTTCCTCGGTCGTTCCTGGGATTGCTTCGTCGTTTACACTCAGCCGGCGCGATCCGCCGTTATGGTCGCCATGATGGCGCGTTACGGCTTCGCCTCCAACCCGCCCTACGGACCTTCACCGCAAGGTCGCGTTGTGTTATCATGGCATAGAGCGAAAGACAGAAGCCATCATAAAGACAGAAGCCATGGCGAGTACAAAAGCAATCAGCGTTGAGCTTGGCGCGCAACAGGCAAGCCTGCAACGACACCTCGAATCGGGCCACTATGGTGATGCCAGCGAGGTGATCCGCGATGCTCTGCGGGCGCTTGATCAGCGGGATGCGGTGTTCGACGAAGTGCTGCGTGCTCAGGTTTTGGCGTCGATGGCAAACAAGCGGCCGAGGGTTCCCGCCGCCGACGTGTTCAAGCGGTTAGAAGCGCGCCACGTTCGGAGGACGAAAGCCGCCAAGCGTGGCGCATAAGGTAGTCTTTCGCGACGACGCCGTGGCCGGCCTGACCGCGCTGTACGATTACATCGCTGACCATAACAGCCCGGAAATCGCGATCGGATATATTCGGCGGATTCAAGAGGCGTGCACGCGGTTGGCAACCTTCCCGGAGCGCGGCCGCCGCCGCGATGATATTTTGCCCGGCCTGCGCACCATCGGTTTTGAGCGCCGGGCGACAATCGCTTTCCGCGTTCTGAAAACGCGGGTCGAAATTGTGAGCGTTGCTTATGGCGGGCGCGATTTCGAGCGCGGGCTGCGCAAGGGCAAATAGGAGTAGCCCTACATCGTCGCCCCGAGCACCCAGGGCGCGAATTCGGCGCCGCCGAAGTCGAAGCTCTCGCTCTTGGTCGGCTGGCCCGACGCCGTCTTGAGCATGAGATCGAAAATGCGCTGGCCGCATTGCTGCACGGTTTCCTCGCCGTCGAGGATGGTGCCGCAATTGACGTCCATGTCGTCTTCCATCCGCTTGAACATCGCCGAGTTGGTCGCAAGCTTGATCGATGGCGCGGGCTTGCAGCCGAACACGCTGCCGCGGCCCGTCGTGAAGCAAACGAGATTGGCGCCACCGGCCACCTGCCCGGTCGCCGCGACCGGGTCGTAGCCCGGCGTGTCCATGAAAACAAAGCCCTTCTTGGTGACCTGTTCGGCGTAGTTCACGACGTCCACGAGATTGGTGCTGCCGGCCTTCGCCATCGCGCCGAGTGACTTCTCCAGAATCGTGGTGAGCCCGCCGGCCTTGTTGCCGGGGCTTGGATTGGCGTTCATCTCGGCGCCCTCGCGCGCGGTGTATTCCTCCCACCAGCGCATCAGCGCCACAAGCTTCTCGCCGACCTCGCGGCTGACCGCGCGGCGCGTCAACAGATGCTCGGCGCCATAGGTCTCCGGCGTTTCCGACAAAATCACGGTGCCGCCGTGCCGCACCAGAAGATCGCTCGCGGCACCGAGCGCGGGATTGGCTGAGACCCCCGAGTAACCGTCGGAGCCGCCGCATTGCAGCGCCACGGTCAACTCGCTGGCTGCAACCTTCTCACGCTTGACCTTGTTGGCATCGGTGAGTGCTTCGCGGACGAAGGCGACACCGGCTTCCACGGTCTTGCGGGTGCCGCCGATTTCCTGAATTTCCAACTCGCGCAACCGGCCCGCGAGTTTTTGTTCTTTCATCAGCCCGCCGATCTGGTTGACCTCGCAGCCCAAGCCCAGCACGACGACGGCGGAAAAATTCACATGCCGCGCGTAGCCGCCGAGCGTGCGGCGCAGGATCGTCAGCGGTTCGCTCTGCGTCATGCCGCAGCCGGTCTTGTGGGTGAGCGCGACCACGCCATCGACATTCGGGAAATCGGCCAGCGGATTGTCGCCGGTGAACGGGTTCTTCTTGAAAATATCCGCGACCATGCCGGCGACATGCGCGCTGCAATTCACCGAGGTGAGAATGCCGATGTAGTTGCGGGTCGCGACCCGGCCATCCGGACGGCGGATGCCATCGAAGGTCGCGGGCAGATCGAAATTCGGCACAGGCTTAACGTCAACGCCGAACGCGTAATCTTTCGCGAAATCGCCCATGCCGCAGTTCTGGGTGTGGACATGCTGGCCCGGCGCGATCGCCGAGGTCGCAAAGCCGATGATCTGGCCGTAGCGCCGGATCGGCTCGCCGACCGCGATTGCCCTGACCGCGACCTTGTGGCCCGCCGGAATGCGTTCGAGTGTGATGACCCCATCGGCGACGAGAAGGCCGGGCGGCAAGCTTGAGCGTGCGATCAGCACGCCATCATCGGGGTGCAGTCGAATGACGGGTGCCGGGGTCATGTGGGAGTCTCCTTTTCTCGTTTTTCACCTCTCCCCGTTCTTTACGGGGAGAGGTCGGATCGCCCTTCGCGATCCGGGTGAGGGGCGAGGCACACCGTCAAACGCTACAACTGTGTTCGCGGATATAAGCCCCTCACCCCCAACCCTCTCCCCGCAAGAGCGGGGCGAGGGAGAAGAAAATCACGCCTTGCCGTTCGAATCCTGCCGGGTCTGCGCGATCTGCATCTTCGCATAAGTCGCCAACAGTCCGCTGTCGTTGAACAAGGTCACAAGCTTGAAGCCCATGTTGATCGCCTTGGTCGCGCCGACGGCGCCGCTGCAATGAATGCCCGGATAAATGCCGCGCTTCTCGCACTCCTTCACCAGCTTCTCGTAGATCTTCAGGATCTCCGGCTCTTCACGATCGAGCTTCGGCACCAGCCCGTAAGAAAAGCCGAGATCGGAGGGACCGACATAGACGGAGGCGATGCCCTCGACGTCGAGAATCAATTCCATGTTCTCGACCGCGGTTCGCGTCTCCATCATGGGGATGCACAGCGTCTCGGCGTTGGCGGTCTGTTGATAGGTGCCTGCGGAACCGTACATGCCCGAGCGGATCGGCCCGTTGCTGCGGGTGCCGCGCGGCGGATATTTGCAATAGGAGACGAAATTCTCGGCTTCTTCCTTGGTGTTGATCATCGGACAGATCACACCATAAGCGCCGCCATCGAGCACCTTGCCGATCATTCCGGGCTCATTCCACGGCACCCGCACCATCGGCGTCACCGGATGGCCGTGCATGGCCTGAAAGCATTGCACCATCGACTGGTAGTCCTGCACGCCGTGTTGCATATCGACGGTGACACTGTCGAACCCGCATTGCGCGATCACCTCGGCGGAAAATCCCGACGGGATCGCTAGCCAGGCATTCACCACGACTTTACCCGAAGCCCAGATTTCTTTGACTTTGTTTGCCACTATGTTTTCCTTTTCTTTTTATAGAACCGCCGCATTGCGAGAAGCGCAGCGACGATCAGATCACTCCGTTGCCCGTTGAATGCTCACTTCACTGACGCCGACTTCACGCGCGGTGTTCACGATTGCCGCCCAGGTATCGTCCGGCAAGGGCACGCCGTTTTTGGTGCGCTCGGTGCGCATCCTCGCTTCCGGCTCGCCCGGGATCAGCACCGCGTCGGTGCCGGCGACCGGCTTGGTGTTCTTGAAATAGTTGACGTAGCGCGCAATCTCGCCATCGAAGAAAGCGCTGGGATCGACCACCTTGGGATCGACATACACAGCGAACATGCCGTTGGCAAAGCGCCGGTTCGGCCCGGTCGCCCCGGTGCCGGTCAGCGCGCCGCCGAGCAATTCGCAAATGAACGCCAGGCCCGACCCCTTGTGTTCGCCGAAGGCACGGATCGCGCCCTTGCCTTGACTATGGTCGCGCGGGCCCTCCGCGGTGTGCGGGCCGTACAGCACCGCTGGGTCTTCGCTCAAGGTGCCGTCGAAATCGATCAGCGCGCCGTTCGGTAGTTTCTTGCCGCCACGGCTTGCGACCAGCACCTTGCCTTCGGCGACGATCGAGGTTGCGAAATCCAACACGATCGGCCCTTGCCCCTGGCGCGGAATGCCGACGCAATAAGGTGCGGTGGAAAGCCGCCGCTCGACGCCGCCATAGGGCGCCACCAGCACCGAGCCGGCGGCGTTGACGAAGTGGATCGACACCAAGCCTTCGGCGGCGGCCATTTCAGCCCAGTCGCCGACGCGGCCGATATGTCCGGCATTGCGCAAGGCGACGGCGGCAAGGCCCGCCGCTTTGCATTTTTCGATGCCTATCCTGACGGCCTGCGGCGCGACGGTTTGCCCATAGCCGAATTTACCGTCGACCACCGCCAGCGACGGCGTATCGACGACGAGTTCGGCGTTCTGGTTCGGAATGACGGAGCCCATCTTCTTCCACCGGATATAGACCGGCACCCGGATCACGCCGTGGCTATCGTGGCCCGTGAGATTCGCGGTCGTGAGATACGTCGCGATGCGCTTGGCTTCTTCGGGCGATGAATCTGAATGGGCGAAAACTTCCGCAACGAAGTCGATCAGTCTTTGAACTTGCAGTGTGACCATAGTCAGTAGTTTACCTTATCTTTTCGTTGAGCATGATCGTGCTTCGCAAGCGCTTGGCTTCTCACGCACTCACTTTGGCATGACCGCCGAGATAGGCGGCGCGGATGGCTTCGTTGCCCCACAACTCGTCGGGCTTGCCGCCGAGCACGATGCGTCCAGTCTCCAGGACGTAGCCGTGGTCGGCGACCGAAAGCCCCATGCGCGCGTTTTGTTCGACAAGCAAGACCGTGGTGTTGCGCCGGATTTCCGAGATGATCCGGAACACCGCCTGCACGATCACGGGTGCGAGGCCGAGCGACGGCTCGTCCAGCAAGAGAAGGCGCGGCTTCGCCATCAACCCGCGCGCCACTGCAACCATCTGCAATTGCCCGCCCGACAGGGTCCAACCGAGCGCGTTGGAAAACGCCCTGATGTCGGGAAACAGGTCGAACATCGCATCCGCTTCGCGCGATAATTCAGACTTCGCGATGCGCCGGTTCGACGCGCCGAGCATGATGTTTTCTTTCACCGAGAGCCCGGGGAACACCCGCCGCCCCTCCGGCACATGGGAAATGCCGAGACGGACGATGGCCTCCGGCCCGAGGCCTGCGATCGACTTGCCGTCGAACAGGATTTCACCGGCCACCGGCTTCGCCAGCCCCGAGATCGCCCGCAGCGTGGTCGATTTGCCGGCGCCATTGGCGCCCAGCAGCGTCACTACCTGGCCGGCATCGACGCTGATCGAGACGCCGCGCAACGCTTCGATTTCGCCATAGCGCACAATCAAATCGCGGATTTCGAGCAGCGGCATTATTCAGTTCCGAGATAAGCGGAGACGACATCGGGATGGCGCAGTACCGCCATGGATTCGCCGTCCGCGATGCGGCGTCCGAAATTGAGCACCGTGATGTGCTGGGCCGCCTCGGAGACCAACGTCATGTCATGGTCGATGATCAGGATGGTCAGGCCTTGGGCGGCGATGCGCTTGAGCAACTCATGAAGTTCGAGCTTCTCGCTGGAATTCAAACCGGCCGCGGGTTCATCGAGCAACAACAATGTCGGATTGGCGGCGAGCGCCCGCGCGATTTCGATCAACCGCTGATGGCCGTAGGAAAAGCTGGAGATCAATTCGTTGGCGCGGCTGCCCAGGCCGACAAAGCTCAAGGCAGACATCGCCCGTCGCGTGAGCGCGTCGGCTCCGCCTGCGCCGATCAGCCGGTTGCCGGGCCGCTCAGCGCCGATCACGACGTTCTCCAGCGCGGTCATCGAACGAAACAGCCGGATGTTCTGAAACGTCCGTCCGAGGCCTGCGGCGGCGCGCTGATGCGGCGGCATCTCGGTCACGTCGGTGCCGTCGAGGATCACCCTGCCCGCGGTCGCCTTGTAGAGGCCGGACAGCACGTTCAACGTCGTGGTCTTGCCGGAGCCGTTCGGTCCGATCAGCGCGTGAACGCCGCCGCGCCTGACCGCGATGTCGACATTGTCGACGGCCTTGAGGCCGCCGAAATATTTCGCGAGACCTTTGACGTCGAGAACCGTCTCGCCACCGACCGTGGCCGGCGCCAGTTGCAGCGCCGATCCCGCCGCGGGCACCTTCGCCTTGGCGCGCCAGCGCTCGGTGACGATGTTGAAGAAGCCCCAGATGCCGTCGGGCATGTAGCGGATGATGAGAATGACTGACAAGCCGTAGATCGCCAGATATAATCCGGGAACGCTTTTGAGAAACCGCAGCCATTCCGGAATCAGGATCAACAAACCAGTTCCGATCGCCGATCCGATCGGCGACGCGACGCCGCCGAGCAAGGACATTGTGAGGAACACCACCAACTCGGCGAACGAGAACTGATCCGGGCTGACATAGGCGAACCCGCCCGCAAAAAGGCCGCCGGCCAATCCGCCCAACACCGCGCTGAGCGCAAAGGCGGAGACCTTGGTGCGAAATACGTCGATGCCGACGACGCCGGCCGCAAGCTCGTTGTCGCGCACCGCGCGCATGGCGCGGCCGAGCCGGGTGTCCGACAGATGCCAGACGACATAGCCGACCAGCGCCAGCATCGCGACGCAGAATGCCAAATACGACTGCGACGATTGGAACAGATCCGGCCGGCCGATCCGCGATACGCCGTCGGGGCCATGGGTGAGCCAGATCGTGTTGATCATCACCAGCGTGACGATCTGCTGAAACGAGATCGTCACCATGGCCAAATAATGCCCGCCAAGCCGCAGCGTCGACATCCCCAGCAATGCGCCGGCCAGCAGCGCGATGACGCATCCGGCCGCCAGACACAGCCAATAGCTGAGATGATAGTCCGAGGTTCCCAAGCCGACGGCATAGGCGCCCAACCCGAAAAACGCGGCTTGCGCCAGATTGATCTGGCCGCACAGGCCGAGCACGACCGAGAGACCGAACACCGCGATCGCAAACGTCGTCGCCTGCATCAGAATGTTGTGGACGTAGCCGTCGAATTGCATGGTCGCGGCAAGCGCCACCAGAATGGCGGCGCCGATGAAATACGGCAGATGGCGCACCACCAGCGGCTTGGCGCGCGCGGGTGACGCCATCATCGGCATATTCTCGCTGGGGGCACTCATGCTTTCTCCGCGACGCGTTCGCCGAAGATGCCTTGAGGCCGGAACACCAGAAACAGCACCAGCACGAGGAAAGCAAAGCCATCCTTGTAGGGCACTGAGATATAAGCCGCGCCAAAGGTCTCGATGATGCCGAGCGACAGCCCGCCGATGATCGCGCCGGCAACGTCGCCGAATCCGCCGATGATGGTGGCGGCAAAGGCTTTGAGCGCGATCGTCGATCCCATCTGGATCGAGACGAACAGCACCGGCGCCACCAGAATGCCGGCGAGACCGCCAAGCACCGCCGAGTAGATGAAAGTGATCATGATCATGGTTGAGACGGAAATGCCGAGCAACGAGGCCATCTCCTTGTCCTGCGAAGTCGCCTGCAGCTTCTTGCCAAGCATCGTGCGCTCGAAGAACCAGTAATTGAAGATCACCAGCACGATCGTCACCGCAATGATCAGCAAATATTGGCTGTCGAGATAGACCGGCCCGAGCTGGATGCCCGGCGTCTCGAACCATCCCTCCAGCACTTGCGGCTGCGGGCCGTAGATCGCGAGCACGGAATTGGCCATCAAAATCGAGGCGCCGATGGTCGCGATGATCACCGGCAGGAAACTGCGGTGACGCAGCGGATAATAAACCCCGAGATTGAAGATCACGCCCAACACCGCCATGCCGGCCAGCGCCAGCAGGAACGACAGCCAGTACGGCCACCCCAGATCGACGGCGAACACCACCATCAAATAGGCCGCGACCATCGAGAATTCGCCCTGCGCGAAGTTCACCACATTGGTGGCGCGAAAAATCAGCACGAAACCGAGCGCGACCAGCGCATAGACCGCGCCAATGCCTATTCCGGTGAACAACAATTGCAGTGCGAGATCCATGGAAACGTCCGTTTAAAGAAAACTGTTCGGCTCGGCTGGTGATCGGATCGTCGGCGCTGCCGCAGAATTAGATTTTGAGACCTAGTCCGGCAGGCGATGTGCGCAGACGCGAGACGCCCGAGAGCGATCTCGTTTGCGCACCCGATGCCCCCGGCCCCTCCGCTTTTCCGGAGGAGCCGACGATGCGATCAATCGGTGAACTCGATGTGCTTGTCGTAAACGATCGTCCCCTTCTCGTTCCTCACGACGTTGTAGCCGTGCAGACCGTCGCCGTTCTGGTCGAAATTGTATTCGCCTTCGGCGCCGGGCGTTTTCTTGATGGCCAGGATCGCCTCGCGGATTTTTCCAGGATCGGTCGAGCCGGCCTTGTTGATCGCCGCGGCCAGGGTGGTAACGGCGTCGTAAGGCCAGGCGCTCTGGTTATCCGGGGCGGTCTTGTAGGCCTCGCGGTAGGACTTGCCGAAGGCCTTGGAAGCCTCGCTGGAATCTTCCGCGTAATCCGCCACCCCATAGGTGCCGTACAGCGCCGGACCTGCCAGCTTGGTCGAGGAAACCGCAATCACCGAGGGCGAGCCCACCCAGGGAATATTGACGCCGAGCTGGCGCAATTGTCGCGCGAAAATGCCAAGGTCGTTTTCAAACGTAAAATAAGTGCCGAGAACATCCGCTCCGGACTGCTTCACCGCCAACACGACTGGCGTGAAATCCTGGCTCTGGTTGGCGTAGCCCTGATCGAGCACGGGCGGGGTGCCGAGCTTCTCAAGCGCCGAGGCCAGGGCCTTGCCGCCGGCGGTACCGAAGGCGTCGGTGGAATGGACGATGGCCCATTTCTTCTTGCCGAGCGTGTTGGCGCCGTAATCGGCGATGACGCGGCCGGAATAGCTGTCATTGGGCCGGAAACGAAACAGCCATTGGTTGCCCATATGGGTGAGGGTGGGATCGGTTCCACCGATCATCACCGGCTTACCGAGCTTGAGAACGTCGGGCGCCATCGCATGCACCTGGGTCGAACGGATCGAACCCAAAAACCCAACGATATCGGGCTGCGCGGCCAGTTTCGAAAACGCCAGCACAATGCCGGGATTGGTGGTCTGATCGTCCTCGATCACGAGTTCGACCTGCTTGCCGAGCACGCCGCCGGCTTTATTGACGGCAGCGAGCGCGAGCTTGGCGCCGTTCTGCGCCCAGAGCCCCTGCTCGGCCGCGGGACCTGTCACCGGCACGCACATGCCGATCCGGATCGTCGCGCCCTGGGCGCGCGCGCTGCCGATGACATAAGGTGCGGTAATACCGACAGCCAGACCCGCCGTGAAGTCGCGTCGCGTGACCTTCATCCATTCCTCCCATGAGGCCGCTTCAAGCTTGGCCTTCTTTATATTCATGAGTTTGAGCGAAAAACGGTGCGCGTGTCTACGGCTGAATTACTCGACCGCACCGCGCGCGGCCCGGCTCAACAAGGAAACAAGCGGGAAGCGCAACAACATCCACCAGGCACTTGAAGCCGAGACATAAACGCGCATCCTGAAGTGACGATAATATTTCCGCCTACGCCGATTCTGGAGGACCTCGCATGCCCGGACCGAAGCATATCTTCGATTCGCCGTTCAGCATCGCCAGATGCAGGCACGTCGCTTGAGATGGTGAGACTACCCTCTGGACAATGCGAAATATTGGCGAGGAAAATCATACTCAAAGAGGAAATCATGCTCAAACAAGAATAATTGAAAACAGGTTTTAGCCTCGAGCATTGAATATCGCTCGAAACTATCGATTAGGATGCCACCACCAACCAGAACGAGAGTATCATGAAAAAAAATTTACTCACGGCCGCCGGCTCGATGCTCGGCGTCATGTTTGCTGTTTTGCCAATGAATGATCTTCGCGCCGCAGAACTCACGATGCTGGCTGGTGGCTCCATGGCCGGCCTGTTGAACGAGCTCGCCCCGCAATTCGAGCGTACCTCCGGCTACAAGCTCGTCATTCACTTCGATTCCACCCCCAATTTGATCAAGCAGGCCACATCCGGCGCGGCGTTTGACCTTGGGCTCGTCCCGATCGACGTGATGAAGGACCAAACGGCGAGAGCGCGGTTTGCGACCGGGCCGACGATCGACGTCGCGCGCGTCGGTTACGGCGTCGCCGTGCGCGCGGGCGCGCCCAAGCCCGATGTCAGCACCACCGCCGCGTTGAAAAAGACGCTACTGGACGCCCGGTCGATTGCCTACATACCGGCGAGCGCGGCCGGCGCCTATGTTTCGAGCGTCTTTGAACGTCTCGGCATCGCCGAGGCAATGAAGGCCAAGACCAAGCCCCAAATCCTGCCAGCACAAATTCCTCAGGCCGTCGCCGACGGCGAAGCCGAACTCGGGGTGTTTGTCGTCAGCGTCTTGATGGCGCCCGGCGTCGAACTGGCCGGCTCATTTCCCAGCGAACTGCAGCAGGAACTCGTCTTCTCGGCCGCCGTCGCCGCAGACACCAAGGAAGCCGAGGCCGCCCAGGCTTTCATCAACTATCTGACCTCTCCTGCCGCGTCAGCCCTGATCAAGGCCAGAGGGATGACGCCCGGATAGAGCCGCATCGCCACTTTCTGCCCGCAAGCGATGGGACAACGACAATGACTTCAGCTTCCGGCGGTGAAGCCATCGTGGCCGGTCTTGTCGCGCATGGCGTCGACACCGTGTTCGGCCTGCCTGGCGCGCAGATCTACGGCCTGTTCGACGCTTTCCAGCAGGCGCGACTGACCGTGATCGGCGCGCGTCACGAGCAGGCCTGCGGCTACATGGCCTACGGCTATGCGCGGTCGACCGGCAGGCCGGGCGTGTTGAGCGTGGTGCCCGGTCCGGGCGTGCTCAACGCCGGTGCGGCCTTGCTCACCGCCTTCGGATCGAACGAACCGGTGCTCTGCCTGACCGGACAGGTGCCGACGCAATTCCTCGGCAAGGGCCGCGGCCATCTCCACGAAATGCCCGATCAACTCGCAACGCTACGCAGTTTCGTGAAGTGGGCCGAGCGCATCGAATATCCCGACGCAGCGCCGACGCTGGTGTCGCGCGCGTTCCAGGAAATGCGGTCGGGGCGGCGCGGCCCCGCCGCGCTGGAAATGCCGTGGGACGTGTTCACGCAACGCGCGGAAATCGGCGTGTCAAAGCCGTTTGAGTTATTTCCGGCGCCGCAGCCCGATAGCGAGCGCATCAAGGCCGCCGCGGCGTTGATCGCAAGCAGCAAGACGCCGTTGATCTTCGTCGGCAGTGGCGCGATCGACGCCCGCGATGAGATTCTCGAGCTTGCGGAACTGATCGATGCGCCGGTGGTGGCGTTCCGTAGCGGGCGCGGCATCGTTTCCAACGCGCACGAACTCGGCCTGACGATGGCCGCGGCCTATCGGCTCTGGCCGCGCAGCGACCTCATGATCGGGATCGGCACCCGGCTGGAGTTGCCGACGATGTCTCGTTGGCCGTTTCGTCCCGACGGCCTGAAATCCGTCCGCATCGACATCGATCCCTCGGAGATGCGCCGGTTTGCGCCTGACGTCGCCGTGGTGGCCGATGCGAAAGCCGGAGCCCGCGAACTGCTCGCGGCGGTCCGGAAAAACGGCTACGCGAAAACGCACGGTCGCCGCACCGCAATCCGCGACGCCTCGGCAGCCGCACTGCAGCAGATTCAAACGATCCAGCCGCAAATGGCTTACTTGAATATCCTGCGCGCGGTGCTGCCGCGGAACGCCATCGTCACCGACGAGCTGTCGCAGGTCGGCTTTGCTTCGTGGTACGGCTTCCCGGTCTACGAGCCGCGCACCTTCCTCACATCAGGTTATCAAGGCACGCTCGGCGCCGGCTTTCCCACCGCCCTCGGCGCCAAGGTCGCGCACCCGGATCGTCCGGTGGTCGCGATCACCGGCGATGGCGGTTTCATGTTCGCCGTGCAGGAATTGGCCACCGCCGTGCAGTTCAAGATCGGCGTGGTCATTTTGGTGTTCAACAACAACGCCTATGGCAACGTGCGGCGCGATCAACGCGAGCGTTTCGATGGCCGCGTGGTGGCGTCCGATCTGGTCAATCCCGATTTCGTCAAGCTTGCAGAATCTTTCGGCGTCGGCGCGGCGCGCGTGACCTCGCCCGAGACATTTCGCCCGGTGCTGGAAAAGGCCCTGGCAGACGGCGGCCCCTATCTCATCGCCGTCGAAGTGCCGAAGGACTCCGAGACCAATCCGTGGCCGTTCATTCATCCGGACAGGCCGTAACCATCTTGAAGCTGGAAAAGCGTCTTCACGACGCCTTCCGGAACGTCAGATTGATGCGTTGCCGGCCCAACAGGGCGTGCTCACCATCGGCGAGCGGCGCGACGCCGTGAAACACCAGCCGTGCCGGTCCGCCCCACACCACAACATCGCCATGCTCAAGCCGAAACCGGCGGGCCTTGTCGGCGCGCTTCAATCCGCCGAACAGGAAGGTCGCCGGCAGCCCCAACGACACCGAGACGATTGGCGCGCCAAAGTCGTCCTCGTCCTTGTCTTGATGTAACGACATCCGTGCACCGGGCTGGTAGCGGTTGATCAGGCACGCATCCGGCGAGAACTTTTCGAAGCCCGCCTGCGCCGCTGCCTGAAGGGCAAGCTCGCGAAACGGCGGCGGCATCGCCGGCCATGGCCTCCCCGAAATGGGATCGAGACAATCGTAGCGATAGCCGGTGCGGTCGGTGACCCAGCCAAGCGGCCCGCAATTTGTCATCGCCACCGACATCTGATGGCCGCCCGGCGTCAGCATGTGGCGGAACGGCGCTTGCTCCACGATCTCGCGCAACGCCGCGAGCAGACTATCTTCGACCGAGCAAGCGCCGCCCCGCAACAGCACCGCGCCTTCCGCCATATATTGTTGCGAAGGACGAACATCAGGAACGCTTTCAAACAGATCGGCAGTCAATCGTCCGCACTCATTTCGCATCGTGGAAGATCACGCCCAGGGTATGGCGGTGGCCGGAGCGAATCCGGCTCACGCCGTGACGCAGGTTGACGCGATAGAAACCCCGCGTCCCCTGCACCGGCCTGACGTGTACAGCAAAGGCGACCGCATCGCCTTGCGCCAGCGGAACAACCTCGGGCCGAGACTGCATCCGCGGCCGCTGCTCGGTCAACACGAACTCGCCGCCGGTGAAATCCCGGCCCGGCTCCGACAACAGGATCGCGACCTGCAACGGGAACACGTGCTCGCCATACAGGTCCTGGTGCAGGCAATTGTAATCGCCGGGACCATATTGCAAGAGCAACGGCGTCGGCCGGGTCTGACCGGCCGAATGGCATCGCTCGACGAACGCATCGTGGCTTGCGGGATACCGGATATCGATGCCCATGGCTTCGTTCCAGCGATTGGCGACATCACGAAGCTGGCGGTAGAGCTCCGGCCGCAATTGCGCGATCAATGCGGGAAGCGGATAGGAAAAATATTTGTACTCGCCGCGGCCGAAGCCGTGGCGTCCCATCACCACCCGGCTGCGGAAACGCGCGTCGTCGGGATAGAGCGCCGCCAACGCGCGACACTCCTCTTGCGACAACAATCCCTTGAGGACCGCGCAGCCCTGTGCGTCGAGTTCGCGGCTTGCCTGCGTCCAGTCGATTCCATCGACGCGCGCGGCGACGTCGGAAGGAAGTGCAGGATCGATGACATTCCGGGCGCTTGATCTCATGGCGCCAGTTTCGCAAATCGGGCGGGTGCGCGCCACCCGATTTCCGAGACTCATCATTCCGAGCGGAGCGAAGCAATCCCTTATTCGCCTGGTCTAGGAACCGGAACTGGATTGCTGCGTCGCTTACGTTCCCCGCAATGACGACAATGAGACGGCTGTCTCAGCCCAGCACCGGCAACTCGATCACATCATAGGCATGACGGATGCTGCGCTTGAGAACAGGGTCTTCGAGTTCGTATTCGAAGCGGCTTGCGGAGCGGATGCCGCCCTTTGCCGCAAAGGTTCCGCCGAACATGGCGCAACCGTCCGGCAGCTCCTTGCCGCCGAAGCCGCGCGCAATCAATTCCGCGACCGGCAGCATGCCATCGAGCGTACCTTCCTGGTACAACACGCGCGCGCCGTCGATCCATGCAAACGAACGCAGGATCATCCGGTCCCAATGATCGGCGACCTCTTCGAGTTCCCAGAGCACGGGCGCCAACGGCTTGTCGCACATCTGCTTCGACACCGTGATGCTGTAGGTTTCAACCTGGCGGTCGGTGTGATCGGAACCAACGCCCACGAAAATGCGGCCCTGCCATCCGATCAGCACGAATTCGACTTCACCGCTCGAATTTGGCCCGCTGACTTCAATGCTGTCGGCGGTGGTCAAGCGCCGCGCCGCGACCCGATAGTAAATCGGCGTCGAGGCCGGCCGCGCAATGCCGATCGCTTCGAGTTCGGCGATATGCTTGTCGCGCGCCACCGGATCGCGTCCGGTCCAGCCGGCGATGACGGCCTGATCGATCGGCAGCGTCAGTGGGGTCGTCGTGTCCTGGGCATCGACGGTGAATGCAAGATCAAACACGGATGACAGTCTCCATTGCAGTCGCAAGTTCAAAGATACGGCGATCCGATCCGCCCGATGCCGCCAGCATCAGCCCGACCGGCACTTCCCCTTCGCGATGCGCCGGCAGCGAAATCGCGCAGCCGTCGATCATGTTGATCAGCGTGCAATTGCGCAGCGACAAAAGATTAGCCTTCGTGAAAGCCTTGTCGTCGGCCATATCGGCGATGCGTGGCGGCGTGTTGGCGGTGGTCGGCAAAATCAGCGCATCGTAAGGCGCGAGGCGAGCCGTGGCGCGCGCGATCAGCGACCGCCGCGCGTTGAGCAAGTCGATATAGTCGGCCGCGCTCAGGCTCTCGCCGCGAAGAATGCGCAAGGAGACGCGAGGGTCGTAAACGTCGCCCTTGCTGACAATCAGATAGCGATGCCAGGCGTAACTTTCCGCCGCGGTAAAGCCGCCCTTCGCGCCCATCGGCCCGACGTCGAGGAATTCCGGCACGGCGATCCGTTCGATCAGCGCACCCTGGCGCGAAAGCGCCTCCAGGGCACGCTCGAACGTCTGCGCCACCGCATCCTCAAGTTCATCGAGGGCGATGGTCGTTGGCACCGCCAACCGCATGCCCTTGATCGGACGCGGCTGCAGCGGCACGATCGGCTCGTCGGCGAGCACGGCGTCGAGCACCGCGCAGCATTGAGCCGTGCGCGCCAGCGGCCCGAAACTGTCGAGCGTGAACGACAACGGCACGCCACCGTCGAGCGGCACCCGTCGCTGCGTCGGCTTGAAGCCGACGATGCCGTTATACGCCGCCGGAATCCGGCACGATCCGCCGGTATCGGTGCCGAGCGCGCCGTGCGCCATGCGATCGACGACCGACACCGCTGCGCCCGCGGACGAGCCGCCGGGCACATGACCGACGCCGCGCTGCCAGGCGCCCTTCGGCGTGCCGAAATGCGGATTGATGCCAATACCGGAATAGGCGAATTCGGTCATGTTGGTCCGGCCGATCACGACAAAGCCGGCGCGACGCAATCGCGCCACCACGGTTGCATCGGCTTCCGCTGGGGCTGAATCCTCAAGCGCGCGTGAGCCGGCGCGAGTCACCTGCCCCTTGATGTCGAACAGATCCTTGATCGAGATCGGAATGCCGGCAAACGGCGACGGCGCCGCCTTGACCTCGCGCAGCCGGTCCATCGCTTCCGCGGCTTCGATCGCCGCCTCCGCATCGACATGAATGAAGGTCCGTGCGCCCTCGCCGGACGTATCGGCAATCCGGGCAAGGCACTCGTCGACCAGCTTGCGGGCGCTGGTGCGGCCGTTCTCGAGATCATCGGCCAGTGCGGCAAGGGTCGGGGTATTCGGCATCGTCGGTTTTCTCCGTCATGGCGGGCTCGTCCCGGCCATCCACGTCTTTCTCTATCTCACGCTACTAAAACGTGGATGCCCGGGACAAGCCCGGGCATGACTACTATGGACCGTGGTCATCCTCGATCTCCAGATCGAGCAACGCGGAACTTAGCGACTTGCCATGGGCATCGAGCGCGAGCGACCGAGTTACGCCGCCACCGAGCGCGCGGGTCATCACAAAATTCAGCGCGGCAATGTTGGGCAGCTCATAGCGGACAACCACGCCTTCGACAATACCTGCAAAATGGGCTCTGACCCGCTCGCTGGTGACTTCTTTGAGCAGCAGCGGATAATGCTTGCCGTCATAGGCGATCACGGAGATGTTGGAAGTGTTGCCCTTGTCGCCGGTCCGGGAATGGGCGATGTCGCGTAGCTTCATCGCGTCAGCCTCCGACAAAGCGGATCGAGGGTTTGACGCGTTCGCGCGGCAGCAACACCGAGGCGACGGCGACGACCTCGCGCGCGGATTTGAACGCGCCGCCGCCGGCGGCCGGGCCATTGGTGTAAAGCGTCTCGACTTCGTTGCCGATTCTGACGGCCTCACGCAGGTTTTCGGTGCGGCCGGCGACCCGCACGCGCACTTCGTAAGGTTCGTTCGCGCGCATCGCCAAATGGGACCCGTGCAGCGCATCGAAGCCGATCAGCTCAAACCGCCATTCGCTTGCCTCAACGCCCGTGAGTTTCAGCCGCTCGCGCACGATGTCGAGCGCTACCCGTCCGCGCGCCAAGGCGCCAGGACCGGCATAGGAAATCTGACCCTCGCCGATATAGCCGTCGAGATAGCCGACCGAAACCTTCAGCGTGTCGGTCCGCGGGATGCCGCAGCCGCCGCTGACGCGGACGCGGTCCGCTGCAATCTCCTCGATCTGAACCTGCGAAAAATCCGCCACCACGTCGGGCTGGATATATTGTCTGGGATCGTGCACCTCATAGAGCAATTGCTCCTTGCAGGTCTGCGCCGTCACCGCACCGCCGGAGCCTTCGACCTTGGTGATGACGAGACGACCGTCTTCGCCGACTTCGCCGATCGGAAAGCCGAGCCGGGCCAGACCGGCGACATCCTTGTAGCCGGGGTCGGCGAAATAGCCGCCGGTGATTTGGCCGGCGCATTCGAGCAGATGCCCGGCGAGCGTGCCCTGCCCCAGCAGATTCCAGTCGTCCATCGCCCAGCCAAAGGCGTGAACCATCGGCGCCAGAAACAGCGCCGGATCGGACGCACGCCCGGTGATCACGACATCGGCGCCGCCGCTCAGCGCCTCTGCGATCGGCTCGGCGCCGAGATAAGCATTGGCCGACAGCAACCGGTTGCCGAGCTGCGTGATCGTGCCGTCGAACTCCATGATCTCCAGATCACCATCCTTGCAGGCATCGAGCACGTCGTCGCCGACGATCGCGGCGACCTTGAGCGACAGCCCGAGCGAGCTCGTGATCTCGGCGGCTTTGCGGGCTGCCGCGACCGGATTGGCCGCGCCCATATTGGTGACGATCTTGATGCCTTTAGATGCGCAAACCGGCAGCACCGCGCGCATCCGTTCCTCAAGCAGCGGATCAAACCCGCTCTCAGGGTCTTTCATCCGCGCCTGCTGCGCCAGCGCCACGGTGCGCTCGCCCAGACACTCGAACACCAGATACTGGATGTCGCCTTTCTCGGCGAGTTCGAGCGCGGGCTCGATGCGGTCGCCCGAATAGCCGGCGCCCGACCCTATCCGTATCGTCCGCATCACTTCAGTCCGAAATAAGCGCGCCGCAGAGCTTCGTTGTCAGTCATTTCCGCAACCGTGCCGGAAAAGCGGATGCGCCCGCCTTCCAGCACAAACACCCGGGTCGCCACTTCGAGGAACCCGATATTCTGCTCGGCGATCAAGAGCGCCAGCCCGCGCCCGCGCAGATCGCTGAGGATACGAATGACTTCCTTGACGAACAGCGGCGACAGCCCGGCGGAGGGTTCATCCATCACCAACAGCCTGGGCTCGGCGGCCAGCGCCTTGGCGATGCCGAGCATCTTGCGTTGGCCGCCGGAAAGACTGGATGCCGGCGCGCGGCGCTTGTCGCGCAACGCCGGAAACAAACGATAGAGTTCTTCGACGCGGGCGCCGGGATCGGCATGCCCAAGCGCCTGCGCGCCGACGCGGATGTTTTCCTCGATCGACAGATCTGGAAATACCGCAAGCTCGGACATGTAGGTCATGCCGAGCCGCATCCGGTCGCTGGAGCGCATCCGCGTCACATCTACGCCACCGAGTGTGATGCGTCCTTGCCGGGCGTCGATCAGCCCGACCAGCGATTTGAGAAACGTCGTCTTGCCCGCGCCGTTGGCGCCGAGCAACAAGACGGTTTCGCCGGCGCACACGTCGAGATCGACGCCCCACAGCACCTGCATGGTGCCGTAGCCGGCGTCGAGACCGGCGGCCTCCAGCAAAGATCCCGTTTCAGGCGGCATGCGCGCCTCCGAGAAACACTTCGATGACTTGCGGCACCTGCACCGCGACCGCAAGCTTGCCTTCGAAAATCTCCTTGCCGGCGTTCATGACAATGACGCGATCGGTGATGTGTTCGATGAATCCCATCAGATGTTCGACCACGATGACCGCGATTCCGGTTTGCGCCAGCGCCTTGATGCGTTCGGCGATCCAGTCCAACTCGGCCGGGTTGAGCCCCGCGGCGAGTTCATCGAGAAGCAACAACCGTGGACGGGTGGCGAGCGCGCGAACCAGATCGAGCATCTTTTGCTGCGCGTTGTTCAGATCGGCCGCCGGCCGGTCGGCGACGTCGATGAGCCTGTATTCGTCAAGCAGCGCGGCCACCTCGGGCGGGGCCCCCGCGGCCCGTCCATAGGCCAGCGCGACCTCGATATTCTGGCGCACGGTCAGTGACAGAAACGGTTTTGGAATCTGGAAGGTGCGGTTGATGCCGCGATGGACCAGTTTGTGCGAGGCGACGCCGCCGATCGAGACGCCGTCGAGCACGACCTCGCCTCCATCCGGTGCATACAGGCCTGAGATCACGTTGATTGCGGTGGTCTTGCCGGAGCCGTTCGGACCGACCAATCCCAAAATTTCGCCCGAGGCGACATGAAAACTCAATCCGTCGAGCGCATAGAACCCGCCGAAGCGTTTTGTCAATTTGGAAACGTCGAGAATGGACGCGCGCTCAGGGGACATGCCAGCCCCTCCGGGTTGCGAGCGAAACCAGGCCGGCGGGCAAAAACAGCACCATCCCCATGATCAAGAGGCCGTAGATCAACTGGAAGTATTGCGGCGTGGTGAATCCGATCAAATTGTAGATGCCATAGAGGATGACGACGCCGACGATCGGCCCACAGATCGTGGCGACGCCGCCAAACAAGGCAAACACGATCGCGAAGATGCTGAATTCACCGCTGAAGACATTGTCGGGATAGAACACCGAAACATACCAGGCGTAAACGCCACCCGCGAGACCCGCGACCAGCGCGGAAGCGAGCCACGCAATCACGCGCATCCGCACCACGTCGACACCGGCCATCGAGGCGCTGACCGCATCTTCCCGCACCGCCTGCAACGCCAGGCCGAAACGCGAGTTCTTCAGGAACACGACGACGGCAAGCGTCAGCGCCAGCACGAGGAGCGCCGCGGCATAGGCCAGCGTCGGGTTGAACATGCCCGTGAGCGAGACGCCGTAAGGCCCGCGCGTGATGTCCTCCAGCGCCGGATTGGCCACAAAATGAAGCACCGCGAGCGAGGCCGCGAGGTTGGCGATGGCGAAATAGGCGCCGGAGAGACGCAGTAACGGCGTCAGCAACAGCCCGAGCGCGACACCGACGAGGCCTGCAACGATCACAGCGAGCGCCGCCGGCGCCTGGTAGTGCATCACCAGAATCGCAAAACCATAGGCGCCGGCGCCGAAGAAGCCGACATAGCCGAACGGCAGGTAGCCGGTGAAACCGTAGATGATGTTCACGCCCTGGGCGAGAATCAGGAAGATGACAAAATTGAACAGCAGCAGATGATTTTGGTAGACGCCGGGCAGCACCGCAAAGATTGCGATCAGCGGCACCACGATGAACAGCGTGTGTTTGAGCGCATTAGGCAACGCGCACCCGCCTTCCCAGCAACCCGCTCGGCCGAAGCAGCAGGATGAAAATCAAGAGAACATAGGGCAAGAGATCGGCCCAGGAACTGAGATAGGTTTGCACCAGCATGTAGCAGACGCCGTAAACGACACCGCCGAGCGCGGTGCCGAGGGGATTGCCAAGCGAGCCCAGCACCACGATGGCGAATGACGTCACGGTCGCATCGGCACCGAACGCCGGCGTCACCGATCCGAACATGAAGGGCGCAAACACACCGGCCACCGCGGCGAGCCCGAGGCCAATGCCAAATGCCGCGGCCGAAACGCGATCGACATCGATGCCGGTCGCCAACGCCTCGTCGCGCCGCGACATCACCGCCCGGGTCAGCGTGCCGAGCCGCGTGCGGTACAAATAGACGTAGACGAGCGTGATCGCGATCAGGCTGGTGATGGCCGCGATCACCCACGGCGCGGGAAATCCCTGACCGAAGATCTGGACCGGTCCCGATTCGCCCGGCTTGCCGCCGAACAGCTTGACCTTGATGGTCGAAAACAAAGTGCCGAGCATACGGCTCTGGATCGAGCGTTCGCTGGTGCCAAGAAAGATGGTCGTGACGGCCTCGATCACCTGCGACAGCCCAAAGAACAGAATGATCGACAGCATTTCCGGATTAACCGCGCCCTGCAGCCGCGGTACCAGGACCCAATAGAGCAGCACGCCGACCAGCACGAAAACCACGAAGGCCAGCGGCACCGCAAATAGCGGATCGATGCCGGCCAAGGTCACGACGCCGACCGCGACGAAGGCGCCGAGCATCAGAAAGTCGCCATGCGCAAGATTGACGATGCGCATCACGCCGAACACGAGATTGAGGCCGATGCCGACCAGGCTGAAATACAGACCGAACAGAACGCCGGCGACGAGCGCGTAAGTTAGCATCAGCGCTTCACTCCCGGCATCCGCTTTTCGATCCGAACTCGTGTCATGGACGCGGATAGACCGGTTTGCCGGTGGCGACTTCGTGCGGATAAACCGTAACGAACTTGAGGTGGCCGTGGTCGTTGAGTTCGATTTGCCCGAGCGGCGTCAATTCGCCGATCTGACCGCCTGTTTCATCGAGCGCGAACGTACCATCGAGCGTCTTGAGTTCTCCGGAGAGGCTGAACACCGCGCGGCGCAACTCGATCTGATCGAGGCTGGTCGCCACCGAAAGCGTCTTCTCGATGATGAGCCCGGTGGTGTATCCGGCAACGGCATTGAAGCCGAACTCGATCTTGCCATCGGTATATTTCTTGTCCCAGGCCGCTTTGTAATCCTTGATGTTCATCCCGAAATTGACCGGATATTCCAGTTCCGAAGGGGGCACATAGGTGAAGACGTGCTCAAGGCCCTTGATGCCGACGTTCTTTTCGAGGAGCTCGGTCTCAAGACCTGGATAGATGCAGAACAGCATCTTGAACTTGACGCCGACATCCCCGGCGTTGCGCAAAAATGCAATGTCGTTCGGCGCGTATCCGAAGTGAATGACCGCGTCCGGCTGGGTGTTGTTGATGTTGTTGATGATCACGGTGTAATTGGTCGTTTCGGTGGGAATGCCCTGGTCGTAGACGATCTCGATCGGCGCGCCGGACTCCTTGACGAATTTGCGGAAAGCGTTGGCCTGCGTTCCCGTGAATTCGTTGGTCGCGTAAAGAATGGCGATTTTCTTGATGCCAAGGGCCGGCCCGTCATGTGAAATGAAATCCGCTACCGGCTTCGGCCAGACGGTCGAGACCGGGTCCGCCATCAGCGCGATATAGGGATTGTCCTTGGAAAAAAAGCTGGCGCCGGTTCCGGTTTGGTCGAACAAAAACATCTTGCGGTCGCGCGCGATCGCCACCGCCGGCGCCGTCAGCACCGAGCCAGAGTCCGAGACCAGCAGATCGACCTTATCCTGCGTGATGAGCTGATTGTAGAGCGTGGAAGCGGTCGCGGTGTTGCTCTGGTCGTCATAGGCGACCAGCTTGAGCGGGATTTTCTTCTCGAACGCTTTCACGTACACGCCGCCGTCGGCGTTTTTCTGGTCGACCCAGAGTTTGAGCGCGCTGTGAACCGGCATCGAAATCGAGGCATAACGCCCGGACGACGCATAGAGCGTGCCGATCTTGATTTCGGCCGGCGCGTCGGCGGCAAAAGCCTGGGCTGCAAAGGCCTGGGCGGCAAATGTCAAACCGG
Organism: uncultured Alphaproteobacteria bacterium; assembly: GCA_963814615.1. Taxonomy (GTDB): domain Bacteria; phylum Pseudomonadota; class Alphaproteobacteria; order Rhizobiales; family Xanthobacteraceae; genus Bradyrhizobium. The sequence continues at coordinate 1,308,035 of CAWFDN010000003.1, forward strand.
CGGCCAATACAGCGCCCATTGCCTTCAACATGAGATCCTCCCGGCCTTTTTTGTTTCTCGCGAGCCAATCTAGCGCGGCGGGTCATGGCGACACAAGCGTTCCCACCTCATCCATTGTGCGGGTGTGCCGGAATGCACGGGCCGTGCGCCAGCTCGGCTGGACCGTTGACGCCGGACCACTCGATATCGCACCAGGATTAGAACCGGCGGGCCGACACGGACTCGCCCCAAAGCGGTGCGTTCGTGCGCGTTACATCGACCTCGACCGTTCGGCGGATATCTTCAACCGAGATGCGATTCGAAGGTACGCTATTTTGAGGGTACGCTATAGGGAACGAAGCCCCTATCCGCTGTTTCTCAACCCCGCAGAAATCCCGTTGATGGTGAGTTGGATGCCGCGCAACACCTGTTCATCGGGATTCTGCGCGCGGTGTTCCTTCAATAATTCAACCTGCACGTGGTTGAGCGGATCGAGATAGGGAAAGCGGTTGCGGATCGAGCGCTCCAAAAGCGGGTTACCCTGCAGCAGGCGTTCCTGTCCCATGATATCCAACAGCGTCTCGATCGAGGCGTGCCATTCGCGCCGGATGCGCCCGAAGATATTTTCGCGCAAAGTCGCGTCCGGCACCAATTCGGCGTAGCGCGAGGCGATCGCGATCGAACTCTTGGCGAGCACCATGTCCATGTTCGACAGCAAGGTGCGGAAGAACGGCCACTCGCGATAGAGCTCTTTCAGGAACGGCATGCCCCTGTCGGGATGCTCCGATATCCAGGCCTCCACCGCGCTGCCGAAACCATACCATCCCGGCAGCATCAGGCGGCATTGCGCCCAGCTGAACACCCAGGGAATGGCGCGGAGGTCCTCGATCGCCCGCGTCTTCTTGCGTGACGCCGGCCGGCTGCCGATGTTGAGCGTCGAGATCTCGGTGATGACGGTCGAGGCCCAGAAATAATCGACGAATCCTTCGGTCTCGTACACCAGACCGCGATAGGCCTTCAAAGCCAGCGCCGACAATTGCTCCATCGCTTCGAGATATTCGCCTCGCGGCGCGCTCTGCCGCGGCTGCAACAGGCTGGCTTGCAGCGTCGCCGCGGCAAGGATTTCCAGATTGTCGCGGCCGACCTCGGCGTTGGAATATTTGCTGGAGATGATTTCACCCTGTTCGGTGATCCTGATCTGGCCATTCACCGCGCCACCCGGCTGCGCAATGATGGCGTCATAGCTCGGCCCGCCGCCGCGACCGACCGACCCGCCGCGGCCATGGAACAGCCGTAGCCGCACCCCGTGACGTTCGAACACGTCGACCAGACCGATCTCGGCCTTGTAGAGCTCCCAGCCCGAGGTGACGAAGCCGCCATCCTTATTGCTGTCGGAATAGCCGAGCATCACTTCCTGCACCGCGCCGCGGCTATCGACCAAGCGGCGATATTCCGGCAGCGACAGCAGCCGGTCCATGATGGCGGCGCAGGCCTGCAAATCTTCAATGGTCTCGAACAGCGGCACGATGTTGATCGCGCTGCGACCGGAAGGATCGACCAGCCCCACTTCCTTGAGCAGCAAGGCCGCTTCCAACAGATCCGAGACGCCCTCGCTCATGGAAATGATGCATTGGGGAATCACTTCAGTGCCGAACCTGGCGTGAGCCTCTGCGGCCGCATGGAAAACGGCGAGCTCGCTTAAGGTCTCCTCGCTGTATTTCACAAATGTCGAAGTCAGCGGCCGCGCGTTGCGTAGTTCGCCGGCAAGCTGCGCGATCCGTGCGTCTTCGTTCAAAGCCAGATAGGACGTGCCGGGCGCCGTCGCGTCCAGCAACTCGGCGATGGTGCGTTCATGCACGGCGGAATTTTGCCGCATGTCGAGACTTGCGAGATGGAAGCCGAAACAATCCGCGGCCCGACGCAATAGCCGCAACCGCCCGCGCGCGATCACACCCGAATGGTTCGCAATCAGCGAGCGATCGAGAACGTCGAGATCGGCCTTGAACTCGCTCGAGCCGGCATAGGGCGCGGCGGCTCCGACCGGCTGCCGGATGGCTTCCACATCCAATTTCAGTGCGGTCGCGGTGAGCCGGGCGTAGATACCGGACACGGCGAGCCGGTAGGGCTCGCCGCTTCGATGCGGCGAGGTATCGGGCGAGCGCCCGGCGAGCGCGCGCAAATCCTCCGAGACATCGGCAAGCTGCGCCGCGAGCGACAATTCTGCGCCGAGCGCGTGCAATTCCTCGAGATAAAAACGCAGCACGCGGCCACTCTGCATCCGCAGCGTGCCACGCATGACTTCCGCGGTGACGAACGGATTGCCGTCGCGGTCGCCGCCGATCCAGCTTCCCATTTTCAAGAACGATGCCAGTTCTCCGCGCGCGCTGCCGTCGCCCTCGTTCAACCGGTCCTCCAGCATGCAATGCAGCCGGGGCACTTCGTTGAGAAAGGTGTAGCCGTAAAACGAAAGGCCGTTGGCGACTTCATCGAGCACGGTGAGCTTGGTACGGCGCAACAGATTGGTCTGCCACAACGTCAGCACGGCGCGGCGCAACTGCTCGTCACTCGTCTCAATTTCTTCCGGCGTGAGCTGGACGCGGTCGCGCCGGTCCAACAGCGCCGCGATCTCCATCTCGCGGTCGATCGTGCTCTTGCGGCGAACCTCCGTAGGATGCGCGGTCAGAACCGGACTGACCAGCGCATTTGCAAAAAAAGAGCGCAGATCGGCTACGCCAAGGCCGGCCGCGCGCGCATGCGCCAGCGTCGACGCAAGCGTCCCCGGGCGCGGCGATCCCCCTGCACTGCTGTGCGCCCGCATCTGCCGGATGTTGTTCTGATCTTCGGCGATGTTGGCGAGATGCGAAAAATAACTGAAGGCCCGAACGATGCGCAGGGTTTGAGTGCTCGACATGCCGTCGAGAATGATTTCGAGTTCGTGCCGCGCCGGTCTGTCATCATCCCGGTGGAAGCGGATCGAGGTCTGCCGGATGCGTTCGACCAGTTCGAACACGTCGGCGCCTTCCTGGTCGCGTACGGTGTCGCCGAGAATCCGCCCAAGCAGCCGGATGTCCTTCCGCAACCGGGCGTCATCTTCAAGCGCGGGGGCTTCAGGTGCATGAGCTTCAGGTGCAAGAGCTTCAGGTGCAAGAGCTTCAGGCGCAAGAGCGTCAGGCGCAAGAGCGTCAGGCGCTTCGAGTGCCAAAACTTCAAGCGCGACACCTTCGTCGGCGCGATTGGATCGCGGCTCAACGTGGGAGGGCGTGCTCTGAGAAGAGCTGATCTGAGAAGACATGGCTGGCTGCTCCAGAAACTTGCCCGATCTCTTCAGTCGCAATTTTTCAGTCCTCGCGCAAGACCAAGAAGGCGAGACAGACGAGACGCACTCCTCTCAAGAAGCAAAGGAGGTTTGAGGTCGATCAGACGTCTTCGAAGCGTGGGGCGCGCTTGTCGAGATTGGCGCGCACTGCCTCGAGCTGATTGGCCCCGCCCATCAATTTCATTTGTTCGACAGACTCGGCAAGCAGCGCCGGACCGGGATCGACGACAAGGTTGTTCAACAACCGCTTGGCGGCCCGGATCGCATCCGGGCTCTTGTCCGCGATCTCGCGCGCAACCTCAAAGGCAGCAGCCCGCGGATCGTCGCAGACCCGCGTCGCGAGGCCGTAACTCATCGCCTCCTGCGCCGAGAAAACTCGCCCGGTATAGGTCAGTTCGCGCAAGATATCGTCGCGCACCAGGCTCGCCAAAATCGGCGTCCCCGCCATGTCCGGCACCAGGCCCCATTTGATCTCCATGATCGACATCCGCGCATCGGGGGTGAGAAAACGCATGTCGGCGCCGAGCGCGAGCTGAAAGCCGCCGCCGAACGCCACGCCCTGGATCGCCGCAATCACCGGCACCGGAAGTTGCCGCCATCCCCACACCGCCGCTTGCGGGAAGTTGGCGAGGCCGTGGGTGCGTGCGGTCAGGTCGCGCGTTTCGCCAACCGCTATGCCGTTACCACCAGCTTCCTTCATGGCGGCGAAGCTGTTCATGTCGAGGCCGGCGCAAAACGAACGGCCCTCGCTGGACAATACTACCGCTCGTAGGCCCTTTTCGTGCGCGAGCCGATCGCTCGCGGCAATGAGCGCTTCGAACATCGCCGCATCGAGCGCATTCATCTTGTCCGCCCGCACCAGGCGTACATCGGCGATGCCGTCCGAGATCGATACCGAGACGCGCTTCTCCATCAGAGTCTCTCCCCTGCAATTCTTGGTTGTTTCTGCTTTACAGACAGGTTGTCCGGACTTAGTCAGACAACCAATTATCAGACAAATCATTTGGGCGGAAACCACCGATGTTTAACCAACAGCTTCTCTCCGGCCGTCGCATTCTCGTCACCGGCGGCGGCACCGGCCTCGGCAAATCGATGGCCGCGCGCTTTCTTGAGCTTGGCGCCGAGGTTCATATCTGTGGCCGCCGCAAGGCCGTCTGCGATGAAACCGCCACCGAACTGATGGACCTGTATGGCGGCAGCGTGACCAGCCATGGCGTCGATATCAAAAATCCGCAGGCGGTCGACGAGATGATCGAGACGATTTTCACGCATGGCCCGCTCACCGACCTCATCAACAACGCCGCCGGAAATTTCGTCTCGCGCACGCAGGACCTGACGCCGCGCAGCTTCGACGCGGTCGCCAACATCGTCATGCACGGTACGTTTTATGTAACCCACGCGGTGGGCCGCCGCTGGATAGCCGGACACCATCGCGGCAACGTGGTCTCGATCACGGTGACATGGGTCCGCAATGGCAGCCCGTATGTGGTGCCGTCGGCGATGAGCAAGTCGGCGATCCACGCCATGACGATGTCGTTGGCGACGGAATGGGGACGTTACGGCATCCGGCTCAACACTATCGCTCCCGGCGAAATTCCAACCGAAGGCATGAGCAAACGCCTCAACCCCGGTGAGGAAGCCGGCGCGCGCACCATTGCAGCGAACCCGATGGGACGAGTCGGAAAGATGGAGGAATTGCAGAACCTTGCGGTGTTCCTGATTTCGGGCGGCTGCGACTGGATCAATGGCGAGACCATCGCGATGGACGGCGGCCAGGCGCTGGCGACCGGCGGAAACTTCTATCAGTTGCGCGACTGGTCCGACGCCGACTGGACGGCGGCACGGGAGTCGATCCGGGCACAGAACGAAAAGGACCGCGCGGCGCGGGGGTGATTTCGCGCCGCTGCAACATTATCGGCCTTTCTCCCGTACTTCCGCAAGCCCGTCTCAAGAAAATCTGCGTGCATGTGTCGGCACGCAAGGCGAAGGCGCGGCTTGTGGTGCCAGACTGCGCCGCCGAGACTCCACTGTTGATATCAATGCCGGGGATGCGGCCCGTCACAGCGCTGCAATAAAATTGCGGTTTACCTGCAACGCGACGCTTCACCTCGACTCCCAGCGCAAACTTTCTGTGTCGTGCGAGCCCGTGGGAAGATTTTCCCTGCAATTCAAGAATTTGGAAAATACCAATGACCTCAAATCAGCTTATAAGTGATTCCGGCTGGCCCGGTGCCTGGAAATATCTTGCTGCCGGCGTTGCGGCGGCCCTGTTTCTGACAGGTGGGACCGCGTCGGCGCAGTCGGTCAGCTTTCAGAGCCAGACCTTTGTCAACAAGGAACTCGTTGGCGTCGCGCGCGTTCCCTCCAACGCCCTCGATCAATTTGGTGAGACGCTGGGCGGATACGGGTCCGGCATGGCGATGGATCTCGACAGCTGGCACCAGAACCGCGACGGAAGCTTCGGCGGTACGCTGTTTATGCTGCCGGATCGCGGCTGGAACACCCAGGGCACCACGGATTTCCGCGGCCGTCTACATCGCTTTGATATCACTCTGAACCCGCTTTATTCGGGCAGCACCAGCAGCCAAAACCAATTGCAGATGCAATACAAGGGCTCGACCCTGTTTCACTTGTTGGGCGGCATTCAGACCACCGGCCTCGACTCAGATGCAGTCCAGCGGGCAACCTTGGCCTTCCCCGATCTGCCGATCGCGTCCTCGAACAGCCACGTCACCCTCGACGACGAGGCAGTGGTGCATGTCGGCGATGGCACAGTGTGGGTGAGCGACGAATATGGCCCCTACGTCTATCACTACAACCATGACGGCGCGCTGTTGCATGTGATCAGGCCCCCCGACGCCTTCATCCCGATGCGCCGCGACGCGTCCGGAAACGTGGTCGAGAATTTCTCCGCCAACAGCCCGCCGCTTGGCCAGACCTTCAACACGGGAAACCCCGTCTCCGGCCGCCAGAACAATCAAGGCTTCGAGGGCATGGCGATGAGCCCGGACCGCAAGACACTCTTCGTGTTGCTGCAGAGTGCGCTGATTCAGGATCTCGACCCGACCAGTGCGACGACGATCAAGCTGACACGCCATAACACGCGGCTGCTCGCCTACGATCTCCGCCACGACCAACCCAAACTGGTAGCCGAATATGTGGTTCAGCTGCCGCGCTATCAGGACCAGACCACGAGCAAGCCGACGCTGTTGACCGCCGCGCAAAGCGAAATGCTCGCGCTCAACGATCACCAGTTCCTGGTGCTTGCCCGCGACAGCACCGGAGGTTTTGCCGTCGCAAACCCAGGTTCGGTCTACCGCAGCATCGATCTGATCGATATTTCCGGCGCGACCAACATTGCTGGCACCGCCTACGACAACGCCAACACTCCAATCGCTCCGCTTGGCGTTCTCAACAGCTCCATCACGCCCGTCACCTACCAGAAGTTCCTCGATATCAACGACAACACCCAGTTGAACCGTTTCGGCCTGCACAACGGTCTGCCCAGCGACACCAATGACCTCTACGAGAAGTGGGAGAGTATGGCCGTGGTGCCGGTCTTCGATCGGCAGGCACCGAACGACTATTTCCTGTTCGTCGGCAGCGACAACGACTTCATCACGCAAGACGGCCATTTGGCGGGTCAATCGTACAAGGACCCGACCGGGGCGAATGTCGACACGCTGGTTCTGGTCTACCGCGTCACGCTTCCAAACTATGTCCCTCCACATCTCGAGCAGTTTGAGCACGACGATCGTGATCGTGATCGTGATCGCGACCGCCGATAGGCCGTTACTTACGTCGCATTCGGCCGCTGGTCTTCCGGACCAGCGGCCTTTTTTTGTCCCGAAGACGTCCGTTCAGTTCGCTTCCGGCGCAGCAGAGACCGTGCAGACTTGAAGAACAGTGAATCCCGGCCACCCTTGTTATGGGGGTCCGGATTGGCCGCGATCCGAAGCGATAACTCTGGAATTCTCTGTGTAGTAAGATAGCTTCGGATGGCCCGAGCAAGCTAATATCAGCAAGCCAATGTCGGAAGATGAATTCTTCGCCGTAAAAAAACGCCACGGGAGCCGACATGAATTTGAAATTCTCTGAGGTCACGCGCAAGGGCGCGATCACGATCGTGACGCTCTCCCGCCCGGAAGTGTACAACGCGCTGCATACCGACGCGCATTTCGAACTGAACAGAGTATTCGACGATTTTTCCGCCGATCCCGAACAATGGGTCGCGATCGTCACCGGCGCCGGCGACAAGGCGTTCTGCGCCGGCAATGACCTGAAATGGCAGGCGGCGGGCGGCAAACGCGGGTGGGACACCGGTGGATTTGCCGGGCTGACGTCGCGCTTTGACTGCGACAAACCGATCATCGCCGCGGTCAACGGCGTGGCGATGGGCGGCGGCTTCGAGATTGCGCTGGCCTGCGATCTCATCATTGCGTCCGAGAACGCTGTGTTCGCATTGCCCGAGCCGCGTGTTGGTCTCGCCGCACTCGCCGGCGGCTTGCACCGGCTGCCGCGCCAGATCGGGCTCAAACGCGCCATGGGCATGATTCTCACCGCGCGTCACGTCTCCGCCCGCGAAGGCCTTGAGCTCGGCTTCGTCAACGAGGTGGTGCCGCCGGGCGAAGCGCTGGCCGCGGCGGAACGCTGGGCCGAGACGATCTGCAAGAACAGCCCGATGTCGATCCGCGCGTCCAAGCAGGCGATTCAAAAGGGCCTCGCGGTCTCGCTGGAGCAGGCGATCGCCGAGCAGCGCGACTATCCGGCAGTCCAGGCGATGGCCGCGTCGCAGGATTACATCGAGGGTCCGAAGGCGTTTTCCGAAAAGCGCCCGCCGAAATGGGTGGGGAAGTAGTGGCGCGCGCGCCCCGCGTCATTTACCCCTGAACTTCGCCGGGCGCTTCTCCAGGAAGGCGGTGACGCCCTCCTTGAAATCGTCCGTCGCGCCGGCGATGCGCTGTGACTCGAATTCAAGGTTGAGTTGATCTTCGAACGAATTCTCGGGGCTCTCCCAATATAATTTTCGCATCAGCGACAGTGCGACGGTCGGGCCGTTCGCCAATTCATGCGCGAGCTTCATGGTCTCTTCCATCAACACCGCGTCGTCATAGACCCGGTTGACGAGCCCCCATTCCAGCGCTTTTTCCGCCGGCAGTCTCTCGCCCATCAGCGACAGCTCGACCGAGCGCGCCTTGCCGATCAGCCGCGGCAAGAGCCAGGTCGATCCGCAATCCGGCACCAGGCCGATGCGGCGAAAGGCTTGCAGGAAATACGACGAGCGAGCGCACAGGATGAGGTCGCCCATCAGCGCGAAACTCATGCCGGCTCCGGCGGCCGCGCCATTGACCGAGGTGACGATCGGGCAATGCAGCTTGCGCAGTCGCCGCAGGAACGGATGAAACGCGGTCTCCAGGGCCGCGCCGGCGCCGCTCTTGCCCGTGATCTGGTTGTTGCGCCCTTGCAGATTGGCGCCGGTACAGAACGCGCGCCCGGCGCCGGTGATGACGAGACAGCGCACCTCGGTTTTCCGCTCCTCGATCGCATCCAACGCCTCGGCAAGGCCAGCCAGCATGTCGAGCGACACCGCGTTCATCACCTCCTGATGATCGAGCCTGAGGACGGCGACCGGCGCATCGAACTCGAGCGTGGCGTGTTTGAGCTGCATCTGTTTCCTCGTGGGCGTTTGTGGGCTTGTGTCGTTTGCGGGAGAGCAAGATGTCATCCTATCACATCACGGATGGCTTTGAGAGCGACGGCGGTGCCGTCCTGCACCGTCGTCCCCGCGCACGCGGGCACCATTCCGCCATTCATTGGATGATCGGCGCGGTACGCTGGCGCTGTTGCGCCTTGCGGACTATGCTGTTGCGCCCTACGGAGTCAGCCGCGAACATACCGCCCCAACAAAACGCGGACGATTACTGCGTCGACCAACGCGCGGTCTGCGCGGTATCGGCAGGCGGGCTCTTGAGACAATGCCGCGCCGCTTCGATCTCGGCGTCGGTGGCGCCGTGACCTCGCGCCCACATCTCGGCGGCAGACGCTGAATATTTGGCGACGTAATATCGAACAACGGCGCACGAAGCGCGTTGAACCACACCGGAGCGCTCAGTGGCTTGCGCGTGCGAAGCCAACCCAAAGCACAAGCCTATGCAGGTGGCGGCAACGCATCCCCAACGTGACGACATTCTCGGCCCCCTTTGCCCAGATCAAGTCGCTTCCAACATGAAGTTCCATCCAGGGAACATAAATTAGGAAGCGCGCGGTCAACTCAACTGAGCTTGCCGAGTCGCGAACCGACGCACAAGTTACCGATAAACACGGTCGGACTTCTCCACTGTGTTTAGCCGGTGTGAAGGGAACCCTCGCTGCTTCGCATCGCCGGGATGACGGCAATTAAACGCGACGGGCAGCGCGCGGCCGCCCCGCTCAGCGCAACCCCCTTGTACCCCTTAGCCGCCCACCTCGTTGCAGATTCGGCGATAGGCCCGCCAATATGGCGCATGAAAACCTGCGGCTTGCCGGGGATGTTGGCGCCCATGTATCAGGAATTGGCTCGCGTAAAACCGTGTCCGAATGGCTTGTCCAACCAAAGTGAAATCAGAAAATGTCGAACGCAATTTCCTCGGACCCCGACGACCGCACCCCCGTGATCGTCGGGGTCGGCGAAATCGTCGACCGCCCGGAGGATTTGACATCCGGCCTCGAACCGCTCGCCTTGCTGGAAGAAGCGCTCAAGCGCGCCGAACAGGACAGCGGCGGCAAGCTGCTCGGCGAGATCCAATCGCTCGACCTCGTCAATTTCCTGAGCTGGCGTTATCACGATCCGGAACAGCAGCTCGCCGCTCGCCTCGGCCTCACGCCGGCGCGCGCCTATTACGGCCCGGTCGGCGGCGAAAGCCCGATCCGGTATCTGCATGAGGCGGCACAGCGCATCGCACGCGGCGAATGCAGCGTCGCCGCGGTCTGCGGCGCCGAATCCCAGAGCACCGCGACCAAGGCCGAGCGCGCCGGCGTTACTCTGCCGTGGACGCCGTTCGCGCACGATGTCCCGGAACCAAAACGCGGCGCGGCTTTTCAGAAGCCGATAGCCGTGAAACTCGGCGTCTTCACGCCGGTGACGGTGTATCCGTTTTATGAAGCGGCGACGGCGGCGCATTGGGGCCAGACCCCGCGCGAGGCGATGGCGGAGTCCGGGCAGTTGTGGTCGCGTTATTCAAGCGTCGCGTCGCAAAACCCCAAGGCCTGGTTGAAGCGGCGATTCACGCCCGACGAGATCACGACGCCGACGGCGGACAACCGGCTGATCGCCTGGCCCTACACCAAGCTGATGGTCGCCAATCCGACCGTCAATATGGGCGGGGCGATCCTGATGACGAGCCTTAAGAAAGCGCGGGCTGCGGGGATATCGGTGGATCGCCTGGTTCACGTCTGGGGCGGCGCCTCGGCGGAAGAGCCGCGCGATTATCTCGCCCGCGACCGGTTTTGCGAAAACCGTGCGCAGAACGCCGTGCTGAGGGCGACGATGGATCTTGCCGGCGAACGCAGCGCGTTCGACGCCGTCGAGCTTTATAGTTGCTTTCCTTGCGTGCCGAAAATGGCGCGGCGGACGCTGGGACTGACCGCCGAGATACAGCCGACGGTGACCGGCGGCCTCACTTTTTTCGGCGCGCCGCTCAACACCTACATGACGCACGCGGCCTGCGCGATGGTGCGGAAACTACGCGGCGGCGCCAAGCTCGGCCTGCTCTATGGCCAGGGCGGTTTCGTCACCAAGCATCACGCGCTGGTGCTGTCGCGCGAGGCGCCGAAGAAGCAGCTCGCGCAGGACACCAGCGTGCAGGCCGAGGCCGACCGTCATCGCGGCGCGGTGCCCGACTTTGTGACCGAGGCCGACGGCAAAGGTTCGATCGAGAGCTTCACCGTGATCTATGGCCGCCACGGCGAGGTCGAGCATGGTGTGGTGATACTGCGGACGTTGGACAACGCCCGCGCGCTGGCGCGGGTGCCCGCGCAAGATGACCGGACACTGGCGCATCTGCTCAACCTGGACCGCACGCCGGTGGGGTCACTGGGCGAGATCGTCACGGCGGAGGATGGGGTGTTGGAGTGGCGGGTGGGATAACATTTATCCGCCGCATGGCCGGGCTTGTCCCGACCATCCACGTTTTGACTATTAAACGCCCGGGCATGGCGAATGAGAGAGCGCAGCCTTCGCCGCCCTAACCCTTCGCGTCCGATCGTTCCGAAACTTTCGCGGGCTTACCCTTGACGGTACCGGCGACGCGGACCTGATCGCCGTCGGCGATGCCGTCGGGCGGCGCGACGATGATGCGGTCGTCGGCAGAGACGCCCGACGCCAGTTCGATATCGCGGCCGAGATCGCGGGCGATGGTCACGGTCTTGAACAGCACCTTGTCGTCGGAGCCGACGGTCGCGACGCGCAGGCCGTTCTGGTTGAAAATGAGGGCGCTCGCGGGAATATGCAGCGGCACGGTGTCGCGCGCCAGACTCATGCGCACATTGGCATAACCGCCCGGCATCAAGTCTTCAGCGGCGTTGTCGAGTGCAAGCTGCATCTGCGTCGTGCCGGAGGTGACATCGACCGATTGCGCCGAAGCTTCGACCGTCGCGGCGAAGGTCCGGTTGAGATATTCCGGCACCGAGATCAACGCCTTGGCGCCGAGCTTGATCGCAGGCACGTAACTCTGGGGAACGTTGACATAGACCCGCAGCTTCTTGATGTCGGAGATCACGAACATCGGGGGACCGCTGCCGCCCCCTGCATTGATCAGGGCGCCGACGTCCGTGGTGCGCGCGGTGACCACGCCGTCGAACGGCACTGTGATTTTCTTGTAGCCGGCCAACGCCTCGAGCCGCTCGACATTGGCTTGGTTGGAATTGACCGCAGCGTTCTTGTTGGAGAGGTCGGCGGTGCGCTCGTCGATTTCCTGCATCGAGACGAAATTCGAGGCGATCAGGGTTTTCCGGCGATTCAGCGTGGCTTCGGACAATTTCGCACTGGCCTGCTGGCTGGTGAGATCGGCGCGCGCCTGCAACAGTTGCTGGTCGAGATCCGGCGCCTCGATTTCGGCGATCACTTCCCCGGCCTTGACCCGCGCACCGATGTCGGCGCTCCAGCTTTTCAGATAGCCGCTGACGCGCGCAAAGATCGGCGCGCGGTAATAGGCCTCGAGCCGACCCGGCAGATCGAGCGTAGCTTTGAGAGCCTTGGCGTCGGGCATCACCACCGCCACCGTCGGGATTGCCTGGTCGTCGGTCCATTCGCGCAGCTTGGTGCCCGAATCTTCCCGCGCCCGGATCCCGGTCATCACCACCAGGAGTGCGGCGACGACCGCCAGCGCTCCTATAATGCCCAACTTCCGGCGAGAGACCGGCGAGCTACGTTCAGTGGGCATGGGAAATCTCCGATAAGGGGGCGGCTTTGGCGGGTTGCTTTTTGTGGACCATACTAAAAACCACGGGAACAAATATCAGCGTGGCGACCGTGGCAAAGATCAGGCCACCAATCACGGCGCGGCCGAGCGGCGCGTTTTGTTCGCCGCCCTCGCCAAGCCCGAGCGCCATCGGCAACATGCCGACAACCATCGCCAACGCCGTCATCAGCACCGGGCGGATACGCACGAACCCTGCTTCGATCGCGGCGGCGATCGGATCGCCGAGTTCTTCAAAGCGCTCGCGGGCGAAGCTGATCACCAGCACGCTGTTGGCCGTCGCCACGCCCATGCACATGATCGCGCCGGTCAGCGCGGGCACCGACAATGTGGTTTCCGTCGAGAACAGCATCCAGACGATCCCCGCGAGCGCGGCCGGCAGCGCCGTGATGATCACGAACGGATCGGACCAGGACTGAAAGTTCACCACGATCAGGAGATAGATCAGGACGACCGCACCGAGCAGCCCGAACAAGAGACCGGCGAACGCGCTGTTCATGGTCTGCACCTGACCGCCCAGAACAACCGAACTGCCCTTCGGCACGTCCTTTGCGGTATCGGCGATCAACGCCCTCACGTCAGCAGCGACCGCGCCGAGATCGCGGCCCTGCGGCGTCGCATAGAGCTGCACCGTCGACTGGATATCATATTGGGAAACAACCGCGCTCGAGACCGCGCGCTTGATGTTGGCGATGCCGCCGAGTAGCGGCGCGGTGGGACCGCCGGCGGTAATCGGCAAGGTCTCCAGCGCGCTCAACGAATCGACCTGATATTGCGGAGTCTGCATCACGATCGAATACGACACGCCATTGTCCGGATTGAGATAGTAGGTCGGTGCGACCTGTGCACTGCCTGCCAGATTGACGGTAAGGCTGTTGGTCACATCGCGTTCGGTCAAGCCGACATATTGGGCCTGGGTCCGATCCACGTCGATATTGAAGGTCGGATTGTTGGGCGATTGCTGAATCCGCGCATCGGCAATGCCGGGGATCCGGCGCATCCGGGTCAGCAATTTATTGGCATAGGTAAAATTTGCGTTCAGATCTGCGCCGCGAATCTGAAGGTCGATCGGCGCCGGGGCACCGAAGTTCAGAATCTGGTTGACGATATCGGCCGGAAGGAAGGCGAAGGTCACGCCCGGAAAGACGCGCGGCAGCTTTTCGCGTAACAACTTCACGTAAGTTTCGGTCGGACGGTGATCTTCTTTCAGCTTGATCTGAATATCGCCGTCCTGCGGGCCGATCACACCGGTGTTGTTGTAGGTCAGGTTGATGCCACTGATGGGCATGCCGATGTTGTCCGCGATCGTTTCGATTTCGTCGGGCGGAATGATCTTGCGTATCGCCTTCTGAACATCGGCGAATTGATTGGCGGTTTCCTCGACGCGGGTACCCACCTGGGTGCGCACATGCATCAGGATCTGCCCGGCATCGACCGCCGGGAAGAAGTTTTGTCCCAGATACGGCACCAGCAAGAACGAAACGCCAATAAAGCTCAAGAAGCCGATCACGAAAATCGGCCGGCGCTGCATCGTCAGCGACAACAGGTCCCGGTAGCCGCCGCGAAACTTCTCGAAGGCCGCCTCAAAGCCACGCTGGAACCGAACCAGCGGATTGCGCGAGCGGGGCTGCTCGCCTTCGGCGTGATGCACATGCGGCTGCAACAGGTACATCGCCATGGTCGGCACCAGCGTGCGCGACAGGATGAACGACCAGATCATCGCAAACACCACCGCTTCCGCCATCGGCACGAACAGGAAGCGCGCGACGCCTTGCAGGAAGAACATCGGCACGAACACGATGCAGATGCACAGCAGCGAGACGAACGCCGGCACCACGATCTGATTGGCGCCATCCAGGATCGCAGCCTGGACTTCCTTGCCCTGCTCCAGATGCCAGTTGATGTTCTCGATCGTGACGGTGGCTTCGTCGACGAGAATACCGACCGCAAGCGCCAGACCGCCGAGCGTCATGATATTGAGGGTTTCGCCGATCGCCGCCAGCATCACAATCGCACCGAACACCGCGAGCGGGATCGAGGTCGCGATGATAATTGTCGAGCGCCAGCTTCCGAGAAACAGCAGGATCATGACGCTGGTGAGCAACGCCGCGATCACGCCTTCGCGAACCACGCCGGTAATGGCGCCCCGAACGAACAGCGACTGGTCGCCGACGAACCCGACCTGCAGCGTATCGGGAAGCGTACCCTTGACCTCGATGACCTTCTGTTTGATGCCCGCGACGATATCTAGCGTCGAAATGTAGCCCGCCTTCAGCACCGACATCAAAACAGAGCGGCTGCCGTTGACATGGACAATGTTGGTTTGCGGCGGATTGCCGTCGCGCACGCTCGCGACGTCCCGGACGTAGACCATCGCGCCGTTCACGGCCTTGATCGGCAGATCGCCGAGCTCTTCGATTCGCAGCGGCGAGTTGTTGAGCTGGATGGTGTATTCGAAATTTCCGATCTTCTGGGTACCGACCGGGGTGATCAGATTCTGCGCCGCGAGTGCGTTGGCAACATCCTGGCCGGACAGCGCCCGCGCCTGCAGTGCCGACGGATCCAAGTCGATCTGCATCTGGCGCTGCTTGCCGCCATACGGAAAAGGAATCGCAGCGCCGGGCACCGTCACCAGCGGCACCCGCAACTGGTTGATGCCGATGTCGGCGAGGTTTTGTTCGGTGAGGCCTTCGCCGGACAATGCGAGCTGGATGATCGGAACGGTGGAGGCGCTGTAGTTGAGAATCAGCGGCGGCGTCGCACCGGGCGGCAACTGCTTGATCAGCGTTTGCGAGATCGCGGTGACCTGGGCGTTGGCGACACGAATATCGGCATTCGGCTGGAAAAAGACTTTGACGATGCCGACGCCATTATAGGAATTGGCGACAATATGTTCGACATCGTTGACCGTCGTCGTCAGCGCCCGCTCAAACGGCGTGGTGATGCGCCCGGCCATCTGATCCGGCGGCAGGCCGGTATATTGCCAGACCACGCCGATCACGGGGATTCGAATTTCTGGAAAAATGTCGCTCGGCGTGCGGAGCGCGGCGAG
Source organism: uncultured Alphaproteobacteria bacterium (assembly GCA_963814615.1). Lineage (GTDB taxonomy): Bacteria > Pseudomonadota > Alphaproteobacteria > Rhizobiales > Xanthobacteraceae > Bradyrhizobium. Next base: position 1,323,837 of record CAWFDN010000003.1, read on the forward strand.
CGGGCCGGCAATCAGGAGAAGGAGTGCGAGCACGACGAAGGTGTACGGCCGACTCAAGGCGATGCGGACCAATGCTGTCATAAAAGTGGCATTCCTTGGTCAAGCAGATGGGCGTTGAACTCACGGTTCATCTGAACTCATCGCCGAAGGGAAAATCGTTGACGTGACTTAGCCGAACTGAGCTCAAATGACTAATGCGCGATTGTCATCGAGCCATGCAATTGGACGATGTTTCGGCGCATGAAAGAGACATTCGCAAAAATTTGCCGGTCGGCCCGGTCACTGTGTCGTGAATGATCCGTTGCGGGCCCTCGCTTTCAGCAAGAGCTGCTTAAATTCGGTAATCGCTGCTCAAAAATTAGCGCATCAGCTTGAGGGCATCGGAGAAAAATTCCGGACCGCCGAAATTGCCGGATTTCAGCGCCAACAGCATTTCGGCCGCCTTCACGCCGACCGTGCGCAGCACCGGCACGCCGGCGGCGATTTCCGCGCCGACCAGAAAGCCGGGAATCCCCAAGCGATCCACCACCGCGCCGGATGTTTCGCCTCCGGCGACCACCAACCGTCGCACACCCGATCGCACCAGCCCTTCGGCAAGGTCGGCCATCGCCTGCTCGATCGCGTGTCCGGCGGCCTCGCGGCCGTGGCGTGCCTGCAAGCCAGCGACCTGGTCCGGCGTCGAGCTGCTGGCGATCAGGATCGGACCGTCTTTGAATTGTTCATTGGCCCAGGCCAGCGCCCGCCGGGCTTCATCCCTGCCCGCCACGACCTGCTCCGGATCGAGATGCAAGACCGGCATGGCCGCTTCCGCAGCCGCGATCTGCTGCAGCGTCGCCTGCGAACAACTGCCGGCGAGACACGCCGCCGGTCCGCCGACCGGCGCGTTGGACATCGCGCTTGGTGCGTTCGACTTGACCCGGCGCGAGGTGACCAGCGCGCGGGCGAGCCCGAGCCCGAGGCCGGATGCGCCGACCGAAAGGCGATGATCCAGCGCGACGGCGCCGAGGATCTCCAGATCGCGCTCGAAAACCGCGTCCGCAATCGCGGCGCCGATGCCCTTGCCGGCGAGAGCGCCAAGACGTGCGCGGACGGCGTCTGCCCCGCGCGCGATATCGGCAAGATCGACCAGCCCGACCTTGGTCTGGCTCTGCCGCGCCAGCACCCGCACCAGATTGGAATCGTGCATCGGATTGAGCGGATGGTCCTTCAGCGGGCTTTCGTTGAGCGGCACGGACCCCACAAAGAGATTGCCCTGATAGACGGTGCGGCCGGTTTCGGGGAACGCCGGCGTCACCAGGACGATCGTATCGGCCGAATCGGCACGCAGCGCATCCATCACCGGGCCGATATTGCCGGCGTCGGTGGAATCGAAGGTCGAGCAGATCTTGAACAGCACATGGGCCGCGCCCCGCCCCCGCAGCCATTTTTCGGCCGCGCGCGAGCGCGTCACCGCCAGGCTTGCTTCGATCGACCGGCTCTTCAACGACACCACCACCGCATCGACGTCGGGCAGCACAAGCTCGTCGGAAGGCACGCCGACGGTCTGCACCGTGCGCAGGCCGCACCGGGTCAGCGTGTTGGCAAGATCGGATGCGCCGGTGTAGTCGTCGGCGATGCAGCCCAATGCCAGCGTCACGGCTTCACTCCGGCGTAAGGAGCGAACCAGCCGAGGCCATCGGTGGTCTTGCCGCGCGGGTTATATTCGCAGCCGACAAAGCCGCGATAGCCGAGGCGATCGAGTTCGCCGAACAGGAACGGATAGTTCAGTTCCTCCCCGTCCGGTTCGTTGCGTGAAGGAATGCTGGCGATCTGGATATGGCCGATGATCGGCATCATCTCCCGCAGCCGCATGGTCACGTCGCCATGAATGATCTGGCAGTGATAGATATCGAACTGCAGCTTCAGGTTGGGGATATCAAGCTCACCGATCAGGTCGCGCGCGAACGTAAAATCGTTGAGAAAGTAGCCGGGCGTGTTGCGCGGGTTGATCGGCTCGATCACGACGTCGAGGCCATGGGGCGCGAGAAACTCCGCCGCCCACACCACCGATTTGCGAAACGCCGCCACCGCTTGCGGATCGCTGCGATTGGCGATGCCCGCCATCAGATGCAGGCGCTTGACGCCGCTCGCCTGCGCGTAAGGCAGCGCGGTGCGCAGGCTCGCTTGCAAATCGGAAAAACGCTCCGGCAACGCCGCAAAGCCCTTTTCGCCGGCACTCCAATTGCCCGGCGGCAGGTTGAACAACGCCTGCACCAGACCGTTGCGCCGCAGCCGCTCGCCGATGGCCTCCGGGGGATGGTCATACGGAAACAGGAATTCCACCGCGGTGAATCCCGCTTTGGCCGCCGCGTCGAACCGCTCGAGGAACGGCACCTCGTTAAACATCAAGGTGAGATTGGCGGCGAAACGGGGCATCGACTGTCCTCTTGTTCGTTCTCGTTTGTGCTTGGCTATTTCGGTTTGGCTATTTAGCTCGGCTACTTCGGCTCGGCTATTTTGATTCTCCCGGCAAATGCGTGCCGGTGACGCGGGCATACATCCGCGCCACCGAGGCATCGTCGTCGCGCCCCATGCCGGAGGCCGCCGTCATCAAGAACATCTGCAGCGCGGCGGCCGCCACCGGCACCGGGAATTTCGCCGTGCGCGCCATGTCCTGGATAATGCCGAGGTCTTTCACGAAAATCTCCACCGCGCTGCGCGGGGCGTAATCCCCATCAAGCACATGCGGCATGCGGTTCTCGAACATCCAGGAATTGCCGGCCGAGGCCGTGATCACCTCATAGACCTTGCGGATATCGAGGCCTTGTTTGGCGGCGAAGGTGATCGCTTCGGAAGCGGCCGCAATGTGAACGCCGGCCAGCAACTGGTTGATCATCTTGAAGGCGGCGCCCTGCCCCGCCGCATCGCCGAGCTCATAGAGCTTGGCCGCCATCGCATCGAGCGCCGGCCTTGCCTTGGCGAAAGCGGCTTGGCTGCCCGAGGCGAGGACAGTCAATTCGCCTTGTGCGGCGCGCTGCGCCCCGCCCGAGATCGGCGCATCGAGGTAGTGCCGACCGGTTGATTCCAACTGTTTCGACAGCCGCCGCGCGACGTCCGGGTCCATGGTTGCGGACGAGATGAACACCGCATCTTTTGCCAGTGTCTCGGCGACGCCGTCTTGGCCGAATAGAATGGTTTCGGTCTGCGCGGCATTGACGACGACACTGACGACGATGTCGGCGCGTTTAGCGGCCTCCGCCGGCGTCTCTGCCCCTCGCCCGCCATCGGCGACGAAGCGCGCAACCGCGTCCGCCGACACATCGCAACCGGTGACTTCGAAACCCGCCCGCCGCAACGAGGTCGCCATGCCAAACCCCATCGAACCCAGCCCGATAACGGCGATGCGCGGCTTTGAGTTGACGGCTTCAGGCATATGGCATTCCCCCGGGGTTCGTCGCGACCGCCATTTTCCAGGCGGCTTTTCCCCACTGGGTATCACGGCTTGGCCGCGCTGCCAAAGCATGAGACAAGGCGACAAAGAGGACGCCGCCATGACCGAAACCGGGGTACGCGAGGAAATCTGCCGCCTCGGCCGCTCGCTGTTCGAGCGCGGCCTGACGCCGGGCTCCTCCGGCAATATCAGCGTGAGACTTGACGACGGCGGCTGGCTGGTGACGCCGACCAACGCCTCGCTCGGCTCGCTAGATCCCGCGCGGCTGTCAAGGCTCGCCCCGGACGGACGGCTCGTCTCCGGCGATGCCCCGACCAAGGAAGTGCCGCTGCACACCGCGCTGTATCAGACCCGCAGCGCCGCCCGCGCGGTCGTGCATCTGCATTCGACGCATTCGGTCGCGCTTTCGATGCTGCCCGAGATCGATCCGCGCGCCGCCTTGCCGCCGATGACGGCGTATTACCTGATGAAATGCGGCGCCACCGCACTGGTGCCGTATTATCGGCCCGGCGATCCCGCGGTGGCGGACGCGATCACGGGCCTCGCCGGAAAATATTCGTCGGTGTTGTTGGCCAATCACGGCCCGGTGGTTTCGGGCGACACGCTGGAAGCCGCGGTCTTCGCGATCGAGGAACTGGAAGAAACCGCGAAGCTCTATTTATTGCTGCACGGGCTGAACCCACGGTTCTTGACGCCGGCGCAGGTGGCGGATTTGTCGAAGGTGTTTGGGCTGGCGTTGCCGGAGCATGGGGACAAATGAAGCCCGTCATTTGACGCCCTCTCCCCGTCATTGCGAGCGCCAGCGAAGCAATCCATTGGCTCCGCAGAACGAAAGAATGGATTGCTTCGTCGCTTCGCTCCTCGCAATGACGAGCTACAACCCCAGATACGCCTTCCGCACGTCGGGATTGCCCTTGATGTCGCTCGCGCTGCCCTGCATCAGCACGCGGCCGGTTTGCAGGATGTAGGCACGGTCGGCGATGTCGAGGCATTCGGCCATGCGTTGCTCGACAATCAAGACGGTCATGCCGGCGTCGCGGATGCGCTTCACTGCCTGGAAAATCTCGTCGACCAGTTTCGGCATGATGCCCTGCGACGGCTCGTCCAGCATCAACAGCCGCGGTCGCGTCATCAGCGCGCGCCCGATCGCGAGCATCTGTTGCTCGCCGCCGCTCAAGGTTTCGGCGCGTTGCTCCAGACGCTCCGACAACCGCGGAAACAATTCGAACACCAGCGCCAGCGGCGCGTCGCGATCGGGCTGGCCGCGGTAGAGGTAACTGCCGAGCCGCAAATTATCGCGCACGGACAACCGCGGAAACAGCCGGCGGTTCTCCGGCACATAGGCGATGCCGCGCGCGGTGATCATGTGCTGCGCCATGCCGTCGATCCGCGCACCGTCGAAAGTGACGGTGCCGGAGCGCGGGCGCTCGGCGCCGGCGATGGATTTCAACAGCGTCGATTTGCCGGCCCCGTTGGCGCCGGCGACGCAGACGATCTCGCCCTTGGCAACTTCGAGGCTGACCGCCGAAATCGCGATCAAACCCTGATAGGCGGTGGTGACTTCATGCACCGACAGCATGACGATTCCCAAGGTAAGCGCTGATGACTTTCGGATCGCGCACAATGTCGGCCGGCTTGCCCTCGACCAGCACCTTGCCGAGATCGAGCACGATGGCGCGGTCGACCAGCGGCATCACGATCTCCATGACGTGCTCGACCATCAACACGGTGACGCCGGTGTCGCGGACCCGCCGCACCAATTCGACGCCGGTTTGCGCCTCGATCGGCGTCAACCCGGTGAGCACTTCATCGAGCAGCAGCAGTTTCGGCTCGGTCGCGAGCGCACGGGCGACTTCGAGGCGACGTTTTTCCGACGGGATGAGCTCGCTGGCGAGCACGTTGGCGCGCCCGGCGAGGCCGGCAAATTCCAGCACCTCGTGCGCCTTGCGGCGCGCCTCGCGCATCACGGTGGTGCGGATCAGCGCGCCGACGATGACATTGTCGATCACGGTCATGGTCTCGAAGCTTTTCACGACCTGGAACGTGCGCGCGATGCCGCGCTGGCAGCGCTCGGCCGCCGGCAGCGCGGTGACGTCTTCGCCGTCGAACCGGATCGAGCCTTGGGTCGGTGGCAGCACGCCTGCGATCAGATTGAACAGCGTCGATTTGCCGGCGCCATTGGGACCGATCAGCCCGACGATCTCGCCGCGCCCGACCGAAATCGAAATGTCGCTGTTGGCGATCAGGCCGCCGAAACGTTGCCAGACGCCATGAATTTCCAGCAAGGGATGGGTCTCCAGCAAGAGCGTCATCGGACGGCTCCCTTGCGCCGGCGCGAGAACAGCCCGACCAGGCCTTCCGGCCGCGCCAGCGAGATCAGCACGATCAACGTGCCGTAGACGATCAGATCGACGCCGCGTCCGGAACCGCCGATGAACGAGCGCGTCAACTCCGTGAGCGGAATCAGAATGACCGCGCCGAGCACCGGGCCCCACAAGGTGCCGATGCCGCCGAGCACCGCGGGCAACGCCATCAGCAGCGAGAACTGAAAGCCCATGACGCTTTCAGGGTCGATGTAGGATACGAACTGCGCGTAGAAGCTGCCGCCGACGGCGGTGAGGAACGCCGAAACCGCCGCCGCCCCCATTTTGGAATTGAACACGACCACGCCGAGGCTTTCGGCGGCGTCCGGATTGTCCTTCACCGCACGCCACCAATAGCCCCACTTGGAATCCTCCAGCCACCACGTCACCAGCCAGGCGATGCAGGCCAACACCAGCGCGAAGTAGAAATATGGCAGCTTGCTGCGGGTGAACTGAAACGTGAGCCAGCTGTCGTGACGCACCGGAATATCGATGCCGAGTGCGGCGCCGGCAAAATTCCAGTTCTGGAACAACAACAGCGCGATCTCGGCAATCACGATGGTGGCGATCACGAAGTAATGCCCGCGCAGGCGGAAACAGGGATAGCCGAGCGCCATCGCAATAACAGCCGAAATCAAGCCGCCACCGAGCATGCCGAACCATGGCAGCACGCCGAATTTCGTAAACAGAAGCGCGGTCGTGTAAGCCCCGAGCCCGAAATACAGCGCGTGGCCGAGCGAGATTTGCCCGCAATAGCCGGACAGGATGTTCCAGCTCTGCGAGAGTGCTGCGTACATCAGCGTCAGCACCATGATGTTCTGGACGTAGACGTCTTTCACGAACAGCGGCACCAGGGCGGCGATCGCCGCCAGACAGACTGCGACGATCAAATCGCGACGGCGGCGCTGGGCAAAGCTCGTATCCATCAGATCGACCCGAACAGGCCACGCGGCCGGACGAACACCACCAGCAGATAGACCGCGTAGATGCCGACCGACTTCAGCGACGGCGGCAGGATCAAGGCGGTGGTGGCTTCGACGAGGCCGACGATGATGCCGCCGGCAAAGGCTCCGAACACGCTGCCGAAACCACCGAGCGCCACCGTGACATAGGCGATCAGCGCGAACGAGGCGCCCACATCGGGATAGATGTAGAAGAACATCGCCATGATCGCGCCGGCTAAGCCCACCAGCGCCGCGCCAAGGCCCCAGCCGAGCGCGAACACTCTATTCTTGTCGATGCCGACCAGCGCCACCGCACCGGCATCCTCGCGGGTCGCTTCAAGCGCGCGGCCGAAATCAGTGCGGTTGATGAAGAAATACAGCGCGCCGAACGCCGCGATCGAGACCAGCGCGCCCACCAGTTGCGGCACCGGCAGGTAGATGCCGGCAACCGAGATGGTTTTGCCGCCCAGCCATGAATGCGTGACGCTGCGATAATCCGGAGTGAAGAAGAACTGCGCCAGACCGCGCATCACGATGGCGAGGCCGAAGGTCGAGAAAATCTGCACCATGCCGGCATTGGCTTTGGCCCGCACCGCGAAGCGCACGATCAGGAGATAGACCACCGCACCGAACACAAACAGCGCGGCCGCCACCAAGGGCGCCGCCAGCAACGGATCGATCGCAAAAAACGTGAACAGAAAGAACGTCGCATACATGGCGATCATGAGGAATTCGCCGTGGGCGAAGTTCACCACGTCCATCAGGCCGAAGATCAGCGCCAGCCCGACGGCGATCAAGCCGTAGAGCAGTCCCGTCAAAAGGCCGCTGGCAAGGCTTTGGATGATGGTTTCGGCTGTCACCGCGTATGCCCCATTTGTAACGTCGTCATCCAGAGAGCGTTTGAATAAATTCTAGGGTGGGCAAAGGCGCCCCTCGCGCTGTGCCCACCACCGATGCGGTCGCAATCCTGAATGGTGGGCACGCTTCGCTTTGCCCACCCTTTCACACCCGTCACGGCCCCCGCCCCTCGCCGGCAGCTTACTTCATCGGCCAGATGGCTTCGGCGACCGCGGCTTGCGGCGGGAAGATCGTGACGAATTTGCCGCCGACATATTGCAGCAGCACCGGATTGGCATCGTTGTTCTGCCCCATCTCGTCGAACTTCACGCGCTTCCACGGCATGATGGTCTGCTCGCCGGGCATGTCGGTCGCCACCAGCGCTTCACGGATTTTCTCGCCGTCGGTGGATTTGGCGCGATTGATCGCGTCCGCCATCACGATCAGGCCCATGAACTGCCGCGACGAGAAGTCGTTGAGGTCCTTGCCCGACTTTTCCTTGAACATGGCGTTGATCTTGCCGACCATCGGCCGCTTGGCGGCGAGGTCGAGCGAGAAGCTGCCGCGCGAGATCACGCCTTCGAGCTTGTCACCGACCGCGTCGTACAGCGCTTTTTCGGAGAAGCCCGCATCCTGCGCGACGATGGCGTTGGCCTTGTAGCCCAATTCGGCCATGGTCTTCACCAGCAAGATACCGTCGGTGGTGTAGCTCGACGGCATCAGCACGTCGGCATTGGCAGCCTTGATCTGCTGCACCTCGGCCGACAATGACGGCGAGTTGGCGCGGTATTTGATGTCGGCCACCACCTTGTAGCCGCGGTCGGCCGCGAGCTTGAGCTGGGTATTGCCGGAATCGGTGCCGAAAATCGTATCTTCATGGAACAGCGCCAGCGTATCGATCTTGTTGCCCTTCTTCTTCATTGCATCGAAGAAATCGAACATCGCGCCTGAGAACATTTCGTCATGCGGGGCGGCGCGGAAATAGAATTTGAGACCGCGGCGATGCAGGCTCGGCGAGGAATTGTCCGCCGAGATGAACGGAATTTGATAGCGCTCGCAAATCTGGCTGACGGTGACGGCCACCGCGCTTTGATAGGTGCCGATGATGGCGCAGACTTTTTCTTGCGTAATGAGGCGCTCGGCTTCGGCGCGGCCCTTTTGCGGATCGGCCTGGTGATCGGCGAACACCAGACGGACCTTGGCACCGCCGAGACCGGAGAGCCCCTCGCCGCGCGCCAGCGGCAAATCGAAATCGTAGCTCTTGTTGATGACTTCGGCGGCGGTCTCGAATGACCTTTGCGCATCGACGCCGATCTGCGCACTGGCGCCGGACAGCGGATAGATCACGCCGATCACCACCTCGGAGGTTTGCGCGCGGCCTGCAATCGGCAGCAGCGCCGCGGTGGCGGTGGCTCCAAGCAACACGTTTCGGCGAGTGAGGGTCCGAGGGAAGGTCATTGCGGGATCCTTAATGTTGATCGGCGAGCCATCGATGAAACGATTGAAGTGTGCGGTAAAGCCTCAAAGAGCAGCAAAGCCTGCCCATTAAAGCACAGCCAGTTGTTTGTTGCGCAGGTCTGTCACCAGCATCAACCCGGGCGCATGCGTGATCGCAAACGGCAGCTTGGCCGCCGCGATCACCGCTTGCGGCGTCACGCCGCACGCCCAGAACACCGGAATTTCGTCGGCTTCTACCGGCACCGCGTCGCCGTAATCGGGCTTTGCGATATCAGCAATTCCGATCGAATGCGGATGGCCGAGATGAACCGGCGCGCCATGCACCGCGGGAAACCGCGACGTGATCTGCACCGCGCGGATCGCATCTGCCGGCTTGAACGGCCGCATCGACACCACCATCGGGCCGGCGAACGGACCCGACGGGCTGCATGCGATATTGGTGCGGTACATCGGCACGCGCACCTTGCGCTCGATGTGGCGGATCGGCAGATCGTCCGCCATCAGCGCTTCCTCGAACGAGAACGAGCATCCGAGCACAAAGGCCACGAGATCGTCGCGCCAATACGCCATGATGTCGGTCGGCTCCTCCACCACCTCGCCGTCACGCCAGACCCGATAGCGTGGCACGTCGGTGCGGATATCGAGGTCGATCCCGAGCGAGGGAATGCGGGGGTCGCCGACATCGGACATGCCGATGACGGGACAGGGTTTGGGGTTGAGCTGGCAAAACCGGTGAAACGCGGCCGCGAGTTTTTCCGGCAGGATCGCGAGATTGCCCTGCACGAAGCCGTTGGCGACCCCGGCCGTCGAGGTGGCCATGCCGGTCCGGCACGCCAGGCGCGCCTGCAGGCTCGGAAGCGCGTCGCCGTCGCTCCCAAAGCGCTGCTCTGCCGCCAAAATGGTCATGACATCGCCCTGCCTAATATCTCGACAGCAGTGAAACCCATGTCTACTATAAAGTCTAATCTTCCTTTCTAATCAAAGTCGATAAATTATTTTTATCGATCGGAACTCGGCGATGGTGGACTTCAAGTCGATCGAGACGTTTCTATGGGTCGTGACGTTGGGCAGTTTCCGCGGCGCGGCCCAACGGCTCAACACCACGCAGCCGGCGATCTCGCAACGGATCGCCCAACTCGAACGCGAGATGGGGGTCAAGCTTTTGAACCGCGATCACCGCGTGGCGTCGCTGACCCCGAGCGGCCGGCAAATGATGGTGTACGCGGAAAAGCTGATCGGCCTGCGCTCGGAGATGATGGCGGAGGTCGGCGACCGCTCGGCGATGCGCGGCGTCATGCGGCTCGGCGTCGCCGAGACCATCGTCCACACCTGGCTGCCGCGGCTGATCAAGAGCGTCAACACCGCCTATCCGAACTTGTCGCTGGAGATCGAAGTCGACATCACGCCGGCGTTAAGCGCGCGGCTGTTGGCGCAGGAAATCGAACTTGCGTTCGTGCTCGGGCCGCTGTCGGCCTCCAGCGTGCGCAACCGCGTGCTGTGCGACTATCCGATCGGTTTTCTGGCCAGCCCCGCGCTCGGACTTGGCGAGAGTTCGCTGACGGTGCGCGATCTGGCGAAGTTTCCGATCATCACCTTTCCACGCAAAACCCAGCCCTATGAGATCGTGCGCTCGCTGTTCAACCGGCCCGGCCTGCCGCCGATACGGCTCCACGCCAGCGCCTCGCTCGCCACCGTGATTCATATGGCGATCGAAGGACTGGGCATCGCGGTGATCCCCACCGCGATCGTCGAAAACGAGTTGGCGGACGAGCGGTTGCAACTGCTCTCAACCGACCTCAAGATCTCGCCGCTGACATTTTCGGCCAGTTGGCTCGCATCCCCCGACACGGTCGCGGTCGAACTCGTCGCCGGTCTCGCCAGCGAAATTGCGCAGTCCAACGCCCTTGGTTGACGTGCCGCCGCCGGCGCGTCATTGAAAAGGCACTCGTCGTATCCTTGAAATTCTGGAACAGCCGCATGCGCCAGGTCGCCTCCAATCTGCAAATCGATTCCGCCCGCCTGTGGGAGACGATTCACGAAACCGCAAAGTTCGGCGCCACCCCCAAAGGCGGCGTGCGACGGCTGACGCTCGGCCCTGAAGACAAGCAGGTGCGCGACTGGTTCAGAAAGGCGTGCGAAGCCGCAGGGCTTGAGGTGCATGTCGATACGCTCGGTTCGATGTTCGCATTGCGCAAGGGTCGCGACATGTCGAAGCCGCCGATCGGGCTCGGCTCGCATCTCGATACCCAGCCGACCGGCGGCAAGTTCGACGGCGTGCTTGGCACGCTGGCGGCGCTCGAAGTGGTTCGCGCGCTCAACGACGCCGGGATCGAAACCGAGATGCCGATCTGCATCGTCAACTGGACCAACGAAGAAGGCTCGCGGTTCGCACCGGCGATGATGGCCTCGGCGGCCTATGTCGGCGATTTCAGCACCGACGACATTCTATCGCGCAAGGATGCCGAAGGAGTCACCGTGGCCGAGGCGCTGGACAGTATCGGCTATCGCGGCGCGCGCCCGGTCGGCACGCAGAAATTCACCAGCTTCGTCGAACTCCACATCGAGCAAGGCCCGATACTCGAAGCCGAAGGCAAGACCATCGGCGTGGTCGATTCCGGCCAGGGCGTGTTGTGGTATGACGGCAAGATCACCGGCTTTGAGAGCCATGCCGGCACCACGCCGATGCCGTTGCGCCGTGACGCGCTCGCGACGTTGTCGGAGATGGTGCTGGCGATGGAGAGCGTTGCCAAAAAGCACGGCCCCAAGGCGGTCGGCACCATCGGCGAGGCCGTCATCGCCAATCCGTCGCGCAATGTCATTCCCGGTGAAATCGCCTTCACCATGGATTGCCGCAGCGCCGATGCCGCGATCATGGAAGCGCTCGACAAGGACCTGCGCAGTGCTGCCGCCGAAATCGCAGGCCGCCGCAAGGTCGAGATCACGCTCGATCTGGTGTGGCGCAAGCCGCCGACCCATTTCGATCCCAAGCTCGTCGACGCGGTGGAGAATGCCGCCAAGACGCTCGGTTATTCCAGCCGGCGCATCACTTCCGGCGCCGGTCACGATGCCTGCAACCTCAACACCGTGATGCCCGCCGCGATGGTGTTCGTGCCCTGCAAGGATGGCCTCAGCCATAACGAGCTGGAGGACGCGACCCAGGCCGATTGCACGGCCGGCGCCAACGTCCTGATGCATACCGTGCTGGCGCTCGCCGGCGTCGCCTCCTGACAACTCACATCCTTGCATCCGAATACTTTAAGGAGATTTCAGTGCGCGGAGTTTTTGTCGACGCCAACGGGTCGCTCGCGGATCTTTTCGAACGGCAGAACAAGGCGGGCGATCCGGCCGTGCGCATCAACCGCAACGCCGACATCGCGCCCGACCAGATTCCGGCGCTGCTTGACGGTGCCGAGATCGTCATCATCGATCATACGCCGCTGCCTACGGATATCGCGCGGCGTTGTAGCGGCCTGAAACACGTCGTCTTTCTCGGCACCGGCGCCCGCAGCTACATGAATCCGGAAGAACTTGGCGAGTTCGGCATCGACGTTCATCTGATCAAGGGTTACGGCGACACGGCGGTGGCCGAATGCACCATCGCGCTGATGTGGGCGGCCGCGCGCGGCATCGCGAAAATGGACCGCGAGATGCGCGCCGGCAACTGGTTGCGCGAGGACGGCATGCAGTTGACCGGCAAGACGCTCGGCCTGATCGGCTTCGGCGGCATCGCCGCGGAAGTCGCCCGCATCGCGCGCGGCAGCGGCATGCGCGTGCTCGCCTGGAACCGGTCGCCGAAGAGTTTCCCCGGCGTCGACTTCGTCGATCTCGATACGCTGTTGACGCAAAGCCACGTCGTCTCGCTGCATCTGTTGTTGAACGACGAAACCCGCGGCTTTCTCTCGGGCAAACATATCGCGGCGATGAAGCCCGGCGTCATCCTCGTCAACACCGCGCGCGGCGCGCTGGTCGACGAAGCCGCGATGATCGCCGCACTCAAATCGGGCCACATCCGCCACGCCGGGCTCGACGTCTTCAATGTCGAACCGTTAGCCGTCGATCACCCGCTGACGAAGTTGCCGAATGTCACGCTATCAGCGCATTCGGCCTTCCGTACGCCGGAAGCCAACGAGAATCTGATCGGCGCGGCGTGGGAGCATTGCCGAAGGATCGCGAAGGGCTGAGGCAAACACCGTCGAGTGCGGTTGAAAATCGTCATTGCTCGGCCTTGTGCCGGGCATCCACGTCTTAGTTGCAGAACGGCGAGAAGACGTGAATGGCCGGGACAAGCCCGGCCATGACGCAAAAGAAAGCTCCTCGCGATCTCGTCCGCCTACTCCACCATCTCCGCGACTGCCTTGCCGCAGGCTGACGTGTCGGCGTTGCCGCCGAGGTCGCGCGTGCGCAGCGTGCGTTCGCCGAGCGTGCGCTCGATCGCGGCGACGATTGAGGCCGCCGCGGCCTTCTCGCCGAGATGTTCCAGCATCATCGCGCCGGACCAGATCATGCCGATCGGGTTCGCAATGCCCTGGCCTGCGATATCGGGCGCGGAGCCGTGCACCGGTTCGAACACCGAGGGGAAGTTCCGTTCCGGGTTGATATTGCCTGATGGAGCGATGCCGATGGTGCCGGTGCAGGCCGGCCCCAGATCGGAGAGGATGTCGCCGAACAGATTCGAACCGACGACGACGTCGAACCAATCCGGGTGCAGCACGAAATTCGCGGTGAGAATATCGATGTGGTACTTGTCCCATTTGACCTTGGGATAATTCCTGGCCATCGCCTCCACGCGCTCGTCCCAATACGGCATCGTGATCGAAATGCCGTTGGATTTGGTCGCCGAGGTCAGATGCTTCTTCGGGCGCGATTGCGCGAGGTCGAACGCGAATTTCAAGATGCGATCGACACCAACGCGGGTCATCACCGTCTGTTGGGTGACGAATTCGCGGTCGGTATCGGGGAACATCCGGCCGCCGACGGAGGAATATTCGCCTTCGGTGTTTTCGCGCACCACCCAGAAATCGATGTCGCCGGGTTTGCGATTGGCGAGCGGCGACGGCACCCCGGGCATCAGCCGCACCGGGCGAACGTTGGCGTATTGATCGAACTCGCGGCGAAACTTGATCAGCGATCCCCACAACGAAATGTGATCGGGGATTTTCGCGGGCCAGCCGACCGCACCGAAATAGATCGCGTCATGCTTGCCGATCTTTTCTTTCCAGTCGTCCGGCATCATCTGGCCGTGCTTTTCGTAATATTCCCAGCAGGCAAAATCGAAATGATCGAAGGCTACGCTGACGCCGTGCTTTTTCGCGGCCGCTTCCAGCACCCGCAAGCCTTCCGGCACCACTTCCTTGCCGATTCCGTCGCCGGGAATGACCGCGATCCGATATGGCTTTTTTTCACTGCTCATCGAGAGATTCCTTAAAGTCTTGTCGCGAAGTCCTGCCGCGCCGGGAATGCCGTTGATTTGGGCCGGATTGCAATGGACCAAAGTTCGCCGCGGCGCAACGCTGCAGTGCAATGTTGACCGCCCCGACGGCGGCAGCCTAACAGTTGAAGTTTGCGCATCACCCAATCAGACGTCTTCCCCTCAAAGCGAGTAAATCCATGGATCTGCATTTGCGCGGCAAGCGCGTCCTGATCACCGGCGCCTCGAAGGGCATTGGCGCGGCCGCCGCCGAAGCGTTTGCCGAGGAAGGCGCCCATCTTTTGCTGGCAGCCCGCAACGGCGACCAATTGAAGGCCCTCGCCGAGCGCTTGCGCGCCGCGCACCAAATCGACGCGACCGTGCACGTCGTCGACCTGCGCAAGCCGGAAGATATCGTGAGAACTCGTGAAGGACGCCGCCGACATCGACATCCTCGTCAACAACGCCGGCGATATTCCGGGCGGTTCGCTCGAAAAGATCGACGAGCCGACCTGGCGTCACGCCTGGGAGCTGAAGGTGTTCGGCTACATCAACCTCACGCGCGCGATCTACGCGCAGATGAAAGCGCGCGGGCACGGCGTCATCGTCAACGATATCGGCGTCGCCGGGGAAAAATTCGATGCCAACTATATCTGCGGCAGCGCAGGCAACGCCGCGCTGATGGCGTTCACCCGCGCGCTCGGTGGCAAGAGCCTTGCCGACAACATCCGCGTCGTCGGCATCAATCCCGGGCCGGTCGGCACCGACCGTCACGTTACCTTGTTGAAGACCCGCGCCAAGCATCAATTCGGCGACGAAACCCGTTACAAGGAATTCCAGAAGAGCATGCCGCTCGGCCGTCCCGCGCATGCCCGCGAAATCGGCGACCTGATGGCCTTCCTCGCCTCCGACCGCTCGGGTTACACCTCGGGCGTGATCTACACCGTCGATGGCGGGATTAGCGCGGGTTGGGGGTAGCGAGCCTCGCTCTTATTATCGTTGCGAGGAGTGCGAGCGACGAAGCAATCCCGACTTGTTTCGCCGCGCCATGGATTGCTTCGCTTTGCTCGCAACGACGGAGAATATGGCTCCTTTAGACCCGCTCGAACAACTGCCGGATCAGCGTCGTGATCCGTCCTTTCGGCGAGGCCATCGCATCCATGATGGTGAAATGGTCGGCGCCCGGGATTTCTTCATACGCCACCGGCAATCCGCACCTGGCGCGGTGGCACGCGAAATCCGCGGTCTGCTTGCGCAGCAACGGCAGTTCGCCGCTGCCCGCGACCAGCGCCAGCGGCTTCATCGGGCCGCCGGCTTCCATGATCGGCGAGTTGCGGCGTGACATCGCCTCGTCGAGCCCGAGCTTGGCGTTGAGATAGCTGTGGCGGATCGGCTCGAGATCGTAAATGCCGCTGATCGCCATCCCCGCCGCTACCTTCGGATGCGACAGCGCCATCGCCGTCAGATGCCCGCCGGCGGACCATCCGGACACCGCGATCCGGCTCGCGTCCCCGCCGAGCGCGGGCAATTTGTCGGCGAGAAAATCGAGCCCCAGGTTGATTTCGGCGACGATCTCGTCGAGCGACGCCTCCGGCGCCAGCGTGTAGCCGATCAGCGCGACATTGATGCCGTGCGCCATCGGTCCTTCGGCAAACAGCGTGAAGGCTTCCTTGGCGCGCATCTGCCAGTAACCGCCGTGGATGAACACAAGCGTCGGCCGGTTTTCACCCGCTTTGAGGAAGTCGATGCGGTTGCGCTCGCGCGGGCCATATCTGAGATCGAGATGGTCGGCATGGCGCGCCCGCATTTCGGCGGACTTCCGGTCCCAGCCGGCGACGATTTCGCCGCTTCCCACCACGGCACCGCCGTTGTTGAGACCGCGGTCACGGTCTTCCTGGCTCAGGCCGCGCCAATCAGGCGCATCGAACGGGGTCGTCATGTTCAAATCTCCAATTGCGGTGCGTAGCGCTGGTGTCGTGGTTCATCAGTGCTGCGCGTTCGTCAAGAGAACTTCTCGATCAAACCACACCAGAATCATCTTTTGTCAGTATCCCCTCGAAACCGAAGTGGGCGAAAAATGTTTCACAGCACTCCACAATCCGCTATCGAGAGGCGGAATGAACGGAGAAAACCTCAGTGACATCTGATCAGGGGCTGGTGCGGGCGACGGCTTGCGCAATCGTCGAAAAACTAAAAGCAGGCGAAGTCACTCCGCTCGATCTGCTCGACGTGCTGGAGCAGCGGATCGCCGAGGTCGATGGCCAAGTCAACGCCCTGCCGACGCTTTGCTTCGATCGCGCCCGAGCGCAGGCGAAAACGCTGATGAAAAGGCCGATCGGGGATCGCGGCCTGCT
>CAWFDN010000004.1:0-242576 GCA_963814615.1 uncultured Alphaproteobacteria bacterium
CGCCGGCTTGCCGCTGCCGATCAAGGACCTGACCAATGTCGAGGGCGTGCGAACCACCCAGGGCTCGCCGATCTACAAGGATACGATCCCGACGCGTTCCGACATCGTGGTCGAACATCTCGAAAATAACGGCGGGCTGATTTACGCCAAATCGAACACGCCGGAATTCGGCGCCGGCGCCAACACCTTCAATGAAGTGTTCGGCGCGACGCTTAACCCCTGGGATACGTCGCGATCGGCGGCCGGCTCCTCCGGCGGTGCCGCGGTCGCGCTCGCGACCGGCACGGCGTGGCTCGCGCACGGCACCGACATGGGCGGCTCGCTGCGCAACCCCGCGAGCTTCTGCGGCATCGTCGGCATGCGCCCGAGCATCGGCCGCGTCGCGCATACGCCCGCCGCCAAGATCGACCGCAACCTCGGCGTCCACGGCCCGATGGCACGTAGCGTCGAGGACCTTGCGCTTTTGCTCGACGCCATGAGCGGCGAGCATCCAGCCGATCCGCTGTCGCTGCCTTCGCTGCCCACCTCTTTCCTGTCCGCCGCACGCTCCGGCAAGGGGCC
The DNA here is from genome assembly GCA_963814615.1 of uncultured Alphaproteobacteria bacterium. Classification (GTDB taxonomy): domain Bacteria; phylum Pseudomonadota; class Alphaproteobacteria; order Rhizobiales; family Xanthobacteraceae; genus Bradyrhizobium. The sequence continues at coordinate 562 of CAWFDN010000004.1, forward strand.
CAAGCGCATCGCCTATTCGCCTGATTTGGGCATCACCCCGGTCGATCCCGAGGTCGCCGCCATCACAAGGAAGGCGGCGGCGCGCTTTGCGGAAGCCGGCGCCATTGTCGAGGAGGCGCATCCCGACCTGCGCGAGGCGCATGAATGCTTCCATGTGCTGCGCGCGTTCGATTTCGCGATCAGCAAGGCGGCACTGCTCCGAAGCAAACGCGATCAGCTCAAGCCGGAAGTGATCTGGAACATCGAGCAAGGCCTCGCGCTGACGGTCGAGCAACTCGAGCGCGCCGAAGCCCAACGCGTCGCGATGACCGCGCGCACGATCGAGTTCTTCAAGACCTACGATCTCTTGCTGACGCCAGCGACGATCGTCGCGCCATTTCCGATCGAGCACCGTTACGTTGCCGAATGCGCCGGCAAAAAATTCGACAACTATGTCGAGTGGCTCGGAATCGTCTACGCGATCACGCTGGTGTGTTGCCCGGCGCTGTCGCTGCCATGCGGGTTCACCGCCTCGGGCCTGCCGGTCGGGCTCCAGATGGTGGCGCCGCCGCGCGGCGAGGCGCAGCTTCTCGCCGGCGCGAAGGTGCTGGAGGACATTCTGGGCGTGCGCGGCACCACGCCGATTGATCCGAGATCAGCCAAGTAACTTATCAAGTAACCTGCCAACCAGCCTGACACCCGTCCAGCAATGCAACGATTTGAGCACTGGCGAATGGCGCCTGTACCGCTATAATTGCCGCGGAAACGCAAACGCGCGATCGATAAGCGCGATGATTGGAGAGACGACGTGACAGACCAAGTGGTAAACCCGGCGGCCGACGAACACCTCGATATTCGCGATGTCGAACGCCGGATCAAAGCGATCTTCATCGGCTCGGTCGGCAATCTCGTCGAATGGTATGATTTCTACGCCTACACGGCATTCGCGCTTTACTTCGCGCCCGCGTTCTTTCCGCAGAGCGACCCGGTGGTCCAGCAACTCAACGCGGCGGTGTTGTTCTCCGCGACCTTCCTGGTGCGACCGCTCGGCGGCTGGCTGTTCGGATACATTGCGGACCACCACGGCCGGCGGCTTTCGCTGACCCTCTCCGTGCTCTGCATGTGCTTCGGCTCGCTGATCATTGCGGTGACGCCGACCTTTGCCACGATCGGTTACGCTGCGCCGGCGATTCTCGCGCTGGCCCGCGTCATCGAGGGATTGAGCTTAGGGGGCGAATACGGCGCCAGCGCCACCTATCTGAGCGAGGTCGCCGACGCCAAGAACCGCGGCTTTTATTCCAGCTTTCAATACGTCACCTTGATCGGCGGCCAGCTCACCGCGATTATTGTGCTGCTGTTGCTGCAAAAAGTGTTTTTGACGCCGGAGGAATTGAAGGACTGGGGCTGGCGGATTCCCTTCGTGATCGGCGCTGTGCTGGCGATTTTCGCGGCGGTGATGCGGCGCCAACTGCACGAGACCGAGGCTTTCCTCGAAGCCAAGAAAGTCGTCAAGGCGACCGGATCGATCAGCGGGTTGTTGAAATATCCGCGTGAATTGTTGCTGGTGGTCGGCCTCACCGCCGGCGGCACCGCCGCGTTCTACACCTTCACGACCTACATGCAGACTTTCGTCAGACTGTCGGTCGGCCTGACCGCAGATGAGACGACATACGTGATTTTCGGTTCGCTGATTTTTGCAACCTTGCTGCAACCGATTTACGGCGCGCTGTCCGACCGCATCGGCCGCAAGCCGCTGTTGATCTTCTTCGGCGTCGTCGGCACGCTCGCGACCATTCCGATCCTGACCACGCTCAAGGAAACCAAGTCGCCTTTCATGGCCTTTTTGCTGATTTGCGCGGCCTGGATTTTCGTCGCCGGCTACACCTCGATCAACGCCATCGTGAAGGCCGAACTGTTCCCGACCAACATCCGCGCGCTCGGCGTCGGCCTTCCCTACGCCATCACGGTCTCGGTATTCGGCGGCACCGCGCCGGCGGTCGCGTTGTATTGCAAAAGTCTCGGCCACGAGGAGTGGTTCTATTATTACCTCAGCGGCATGATCTTTCTCTCGTTGATCATTTACACGACCATGCGCGACACCAAGCATGAATCGGCGATGCACCGGCACGAGTAGTTGGCACGAATAAAGATGGCATGAGATGACCGAGGAGAACGACCCGCCTCCGAGCAGCAAGCTGACCCGCAGCAAGGAACGCTGGGCGCGCGAGGGGCGCTTTCTCACCGGCAAAACCTCGCGGCCCGACGAGCAGCGCTTGCCGCCGGGCCAGCATCTGACCAAGGATTGGCCGGTCCTCGACCTCGGGCTTTCGCCGAACATCTCCCGCCAACGCTGGCGGCTCGACGTTTACGGCGCGGTCGAGAGTCCCATTTTCTGGGACTGGGCTCAGTTCACGGCGCAGCCGCAGACGCAATTCACGTCCGACATCCATTGCGTGACCACCTGGTCGCGCTACGACAACCAATGGGAAGGACTCGCGACCCGCGATCTCCTTGAGGCCTGCCGTCCCCGCGACGAAGCGCGGCACGTCGTGCTGCATTCCCATGACGGCTACACCACCAATCTGGCGCTGGACGATTTCGCCGCCGAGGACGCCCTGCTCGCGCATAGCTGGTCGGGCGCACCGCTGGAGCAAGAACATGGCGGCCCCGTGCGGCTAGTGGTGCCGCATCTGTATTTCTGGAAAAGCGCGAAGTGGCTGCAAAGCATCGAATTCGTCACGCAGGACAAGCCCGGCTATTGGGAAGTCCGCGGCTATCACAACCGCGGCGACCCGTGGAAAGAAGAGCGCTATTCCGACGATTGATCTGAACGCCGGACTTCAGCCACACCTCTCGATGAGAGAGAGGTGAAGACCATCCTCATCTCATGGAGGACGCCCATGCCGACCGAACGCTTCCAATTCACCGGTGAGGGCGGCCATCAACTGGCGGCGGCGCTGGATATGCCCGAGTGCGAGCCGCTGGCCTATGCGCTGTTCGCGCATTGCTTCACCTGCGGCAAGGACGTGCTCGCAGCCAGGCGGATCGCGGTGGCGCTGGCGGCAAAAGGCATCGCGGTGCTGCGATTTGATTTCACGGGGCTTGGCTCCAGCGAAGGCGATTTCGCCAACTCGACGTTCTCCTCGAACGTCGCCGATCTGGTGCGGGCCGCCGACCATCTGCGCCAAACGCGCAAAAGCCCGGCGATCCTGATCGGCCACAGCCTCGGCGGCGCCGCGGTGCTGGCGGCCGCCGGCCAGATTCCGGATGCCAAGGCCGTCATCACCATCGCAGCACCGTCCGATCCGGCCCACGTGACCGGACTGTTCAGGGATCGCATCGACGACATCCGCAAATTAGGCAAGGTCGAGGTTTCGCTGGCCGGCCGGCCGTTCCACATCAAAAGCGAATTCCTCGACGATATCGCCGAACATCATTTGACGACGGAGGTGACGAACCTCCGCAAGGCATTGCTGGTCATGCATTCGCCGAACGACGACACCGTCGGCATCGACAATGCGACCCGCATCTTCGTCGCAGCTAAACACCCCAAGAGCTTCGTGTCGCTGGCAGGTGCCGATCATCTGTTGAGCCGGAAGAGCGACCCAGCCTATGTCGCCGATGTGATCGCGGCCTGGGCCACGCGCTATCTCGATCCCGTCGTATCAGAGCAAGCCGCCGTTTCAAGCGAAGCGCCGCGCAACATCGTGGTGCGCGAAACCCGCAACAGCAAATTCCAGCAAACAGTTGCGATCGGGCCGCACCGCCTGCTGGCCGATGAGCCAGTTGCCGCCGGTGGCGAGGACAGCGGACCCGGACCGTATGATTTCTTACTCGCGGGCCTCGGCGCCTGCACCTCGATGACCATGCGCCTCTATGCCGAGCGTAAATCACTGCCGCTGGAGCGGGTGACGGTGACGCTCAGGCACAGCAAGATCCACGCGGAAGACTGCGCCGAATGCGAAACCAAAGTCGGCATGCTCGACCAGATCGAGCGCGTCATCACCATGGACGGCGCGCTCGACGCCGAACAACGCGCGAAATTGCTGGAGATCGCCGACAAGTGCCCGGTGCATCGCACCCTGACCTCGGAGGTCCATATCGTGACACGCGCGGCGGATTGACGAACAACCGGGCGGCGCGACCGCTTTCCTGAATCAGGCAGGCCGCAAGATCACGCGATCGCGCGATGAGCCGGCGACCGCGAGGAAAGCGTGCTTGGCCTCTTCCAAAGGAAAGATCGCGTTCGGCTTGATCGGAAACGGCTTGAGGTGTCCGCTTGCAAAGCCGGGACCGAGTTCCCGGAGCACCGCCCCGGTCGCGATCGACGACAGCCCCAGCGTATCGATGCCGACATAGGTGTGCTGGCCGCGATAGAATTCCAGAATGTTGAATTGCACGATCCGGTCGATGGCGGCGATCAGGATCTGGCGCCCGCGCAAAGCCAACGACTTGTGCGCCGCCTGAAAATAGGGATCGCCGACGGTATTGAAGACGATGTCGGCGCCCTTGCCGCCCGTCAGTTCACGGACCTGCGCGGCCACGTCGGTTTTCGAGGCGTCGATCACTTCGACTTCCGAGTTGGCGTGGCCTTCGTAAGGCTCGGCCTTGCGCACCACGCCGATCACGCGCGCGCCATGCCACGTGGCGATCTGCACCGCGGCCTGCCCGACCTTGCCGTTGACGCCCATCACCAAGACGGTCTCGTCTTTCTTCGGAATTCCGGCGCGGCGAAAACCCTCCATCGCCGTGACAAAGGGAACGCCGATCCCGGCCGCCTCCTCCCACGACAGGTTTTTCGGCTTTTCCACGATCGCATCGGTTTCGACGACGAGATGGGTGGCGTGGGTGCCGTCGCACCGGATTCCGAGATCACCCGAGGAGCCGAACACCTCGCGCCCGATCGCCTCAACCGGACCATCGATCACGATTCCTGCGTAGTCGCGGCCGGGGGTGCGTGGAAAAACCGCGTAAGGCATCAAGCCGGTGGCGGCTTTTACGTCGGACGGATTCACCGCCGCCGCCTTGACGTCGATCAGCACCTCGTTGGCGGCCCGCGACACCGCGCGCGGCTCGATCACCGGCGCAATCGAAGCGGGATCGTCAGCCTTCGCCGGCAAACGCACGCAGCGCGCCTCGAGCGAGAGCGGCGAATGACCTGATTCTTTGGACGGTGACATCATGGACGTTTTTTTCCGAATCCTCGTGCGATTATTTCGAACGCGATTTGACGCCCGCGGGGATCGTTCACACCAGGGTCGCTTGGCCGCATGACTAACCGACTGATCGCTTAGTTCAAGCGGCTCGTTTCAACAAGTCCGGCGTCATCCGCGATGCGGAAATGCGCGCCGAAATCACCTGTCGGGATCGGGATCACCTATCGGGATCGGATCACCTGTCGGGATCGGGATCACCTGTCGGGATCGGGATCACCTGGCGGGATCGGGATAGACCACGCTGCGCCAGCCGCTGCGGTCGAACGGTGCCCACTTGCCTTCCGGCTGGGCGAGGCGATCGGCCACGGCATAGACCACGGCGGGATGGTGGCCCATGCCGCAATGGCTGCTTTCGACCTCGATATTCTCCGAGCGCGCGGACGGTTTTTCCATGCAGCCCTGCCACGCGCAGATGCCGTCGCTGCGGCTGAAGATCGCGGTGGTCGGCACCGGCGGCGTTTCCGCGAGCGGCCCGCCGAACTGGCCATCTTCTTGATCGGCGCGGCGGCCGCTCGCCATCTCATAGACGCGCCAGGCGTTGGTCGCCTTCGGGGGGCCTGCGAACGGACTGCCGAGCGTGATCACCGAGCGCACCCGGTCCGGCATCATCTTTGCGAGCTGCCGCGCGTAGAGACCGCCGAGGCTCCAGCCGACCATGCTGATCTTGCGGCCATTGATATCGCTGAGTTCGCGCACCAACTCGACCATCGCCTGCTGCACGCCGTCGCGCAGGCCGAGATTGCGGCCCTGCCGCCAGCCGCTGACCGCGTAACCGCGATTTTTCAGAAAGCTGCGCAACGGGCGGGTGGAAGTGTCCGAGGCGACAAGCCCCGGCAACACCAGCACCGGATGACCGTCGCCCTTGGGCGCGAGGCTCAGCAGCGGCAACGCGCCGAGAAAGGCGCCAAGCTCGTGAATGGCCCGCCCCTCCAGCAGCATCAGGGCTTTCGACGGCGGACGCATCTGGACAGAGGCGGACATCGTATTTCCTCTTTCAACGCCGCGTCGAACGGCGGCCCAATCGATCCAAATGAATACGCTAAACCGGCGCTATCGTTCCGCAGCAATGTCTTGATAAAACTGTGGCGCCGGTCCCGTCATTCAAGCGGTCGATCCTTTATGGGACAACGAATATCCAGGGCCCAAAAGGGTTCCGTGATCCAACTCACAGCAGCCGCAGCAGGAATTCGATCGAATAGAGGGCCAGGCCCACAAGGCCGCCGATCAATGATCCGTTGAAGCGGATATATTGCAGATCGCGCCCGATGTTGATTTCGATCAGCGCAATCAACTGCCCCATGTCCCAGGCTTTGACCTGATCGGAGATGAAACTCGACACGCCGCTCTTCTGATCGGCGATAAAGCTTCGCAGCATGGCGACGAGACCCTGGTTGATCTCATCGCGCAACTCGGAATCATGGGCCAGCGCCTCGCCGGCCTCCATGAACATTCGCGCCAGATGTTGCTGCAGCACCTGGGTCTCGCCAGAGACACTGCGTTCGATGAACGACCGTACGTTCGACCAGATATTGCGCGCGAGGTCGCCGAATTCGGGACGCGCCAACAGGTCGCGCTTCAAACCGTCGATGCGCTCGGCGTAGGTCCGATCGCTGCCGAGCCGGTCCACAAACGACAACACCATGGAATCGAACTCACCCCGAAACGGATGCTTCGGATCGCTGCGAACCTCGTCGAAGAAGGCGGTGGCGGACGCCACGATCTTCTTCACCAGGAATTTGTCGGCGCGATAGAGTTTCAACAGCGTCGGCAACTCGCCGCGAATTTTCTCGCGGATCATCGCCATGGTCTCCGGCCTGGTCATCGAGTCATGCACGGCGCGCAGGATATCGTCGAGCAAACCCTGATGCCGGCCCTCGCTCACGAAGGCGCGCAACGTGCCGGCGACGAGCGGCGCGAGATCGAGCGCCTGCAACTGGGTGGTGATCTTTCGGGTGATAAAACTGGTCAGCCCCGAGCTTTCGGTCGCCATCACCGCCTCGGGCAACAGCCGCAGGACAAAGCGGGCGAGATCGGTGCTGCGCTTGCGGTCGCGCAGCCAGTCGGCGATGAAAGAGGCAAAGTCGATCTGACGCAGCTTGGCATCGACGGGCGCGGCTTCGAAAAAATGAACCTCGATGAATTCGCCGAGCTTCTCGGCGATGCGATGCTGATTGCTCTGGATGATCGCGGTATGCGGGATCGGCAATCCCAGCGGCCGGCGAAACAACGCCACCACCGCATACCAGTCGGCCAGCCCGCCGATGGTCGCGGCCTCCGCGAACGCCGCGATGAAACCGAACACCGGATGCACATGCAAAAACATTTTTGCCGTCACGAATAGCGCCAGCGTGCCCACCAGCACCAGCGTGGCCAGCGCCTTGACGCGCCGCAACTCGGCGGCACGCGCGGCATCGCCGGGCGCGTCGAATGCGAAGGTGCCGGGAACGGTCATGGTGGCTTTCGCGAGTGGACTGGAGTGCGCTAGCTCAAGATAGCAGGTTCGCTCATTGCGAGCGAAGCGAAGCAATCCAGAACCGCACCGAAAGCAGCATGGATTGCTTCGTCGCTTGCGCTCCTCGCAATGACGAAGGAACTACGAAGGGACCACAATGGCCCATGGGGACGCGCGCCAAAAAAGAAGGCCCGCTTTGAAGCGGGCCTCGAATGATCCACTGCCGATCTGATCCGAAAGCGATCAGGCGGTCTTGGTGTAGACCTTGGAGAAGTTATCCTGGGCGGTCTTGGCACCGTCGGCGACAAGCTTGCCGAGATATTCGGTGGTGGACTTCGCCCGCGACATCAACACTTCGCCGCGCGCACGCACGATATCGGACTGGATCTGCACCGCCTCGTTGAACGACGTGGCGGACGCCAGCCGGTCGATGCCTGCGAAGAAGGCTTCAGTATCCTGGTAGATCGCCTGCTGGATATTGCGGCTGATCTTGGCGGCCTCGGAAACCGAGCCGGCAACGGCAGTCTCGACCGCGGCGGTCACCTTCTCCGAACCCGCATGAAAATCAGCGACGCGCTCCTTGGCGGTGCCGGCGGTCTTCTTCACGAACTCACGGGCGGCCTCGGGAACTTCCAGCTTCTGGATGTTCTTCAAGGCGTCCGTGACAGGGGCAAAAGCTTCCTTGACGGTATTCAGCAGGGAACTGGTTTCAATAGTCGTCATTTTGGTCTCTCCATCCTCAGATTTGAGCTATGGGCTCACCCCGTCCGCATTGGCCCGGGGCGTGAGTGTTATGTCATAGTTAATGGTGCATCGCAACATTAATGTTGCGTTGCAACAATCACAGTCCTGTGACGGCTAAACCGGGGGCGCGTTCATTTTTGTTCCCCGCCCACAGAGGGCAGACGTTTGGCGCGTGGCGGTTTGGGCGATCGAGAAGATCCGCTTTCCTTCACGCCGGGATTCGCATGCATCTGATGCAGCAGCGCCGTGATCTCGTTCAACTGCGTTTCGATTTTCTGCAGCCGCTCACCCATGCCGGCCATCTGGGCCCGGCTCGGCAGATTCATACTGACGAGATATTTCTCCATGAGGTCGCCGAGCTGCTTTTGCGCGCCCGCGCTGACGCCGCCGACCTGGGTGACGACCTTGGAAAATTCCGGCGAAGCCATCGCTTGATTGGCGAAGGCGTTGAAGCCCTTCTCCATCTCACCGATCAGGTTTTGCCACATCGCGACCGGATCGTTGCTCTTGTCTGCCATTGGCGACCTCCGCGCTTGACGAGGCGTGCCTGCACCTGCTTCGATCATACCATACTGTTGCGCCAAGACGGTCAACATCGAAGCCGCTGATTTTGAAGCTTGGATAGCCTTTCTGTGGCGCGGAAAAACGCGTCATTACGATTTCAAGGGAACAGCCCAGGTGAGTGTATCACCCCATCAGCCGCCGCAGATTGCGCGCGCCAACGGCATCGAGATTTGTTACGAAATCTTCGGCGAACCTGGCGCCGAGCCGCTGCTGCTGATCATGGGGCTGGGCGCCCAGATGATCCAGTGGGACGACGATTTCTGCCGTCAGCTTGCCGCGCGCGGGTTTCGCGTCGTCCGCTTCGACAACCGCGACATCGGAAAATCCAGCAAGATGACCGGCGGCAAGCGCCTAGGGGCGCTCGAACTGCTCAAGTTGCGATTCCTCAAGATCCCGGTCGCCGCGCCCTACAAATTGCAAGACATGGCACAGGACGTAATCGGCCTGATGGATACGCTCGACATCAAATCGGCGCATCTGGTGGGCGCCTCGATGGGCGGCATGATCGCCCAGGAGATCGCGATCGCGTTTCCGCAGCGCCTGCGCTCGCTGACCTCGATCATGTCGACGACCGGCAATCCCAAGGTGCCGCCGCCGACCCGCGAGGCCACCGCGGTGTTGATGGCGCCGCCGCCGACCACCAAAGAAGAATATTTCGCGCGCTTCGCGCAGACCTGGAAGGTGCTGCGTGCCGGCAGCTTCCCGGAAGACGAAGCGCTCGACCGCGCCCGCGCCGAACGCACCTATGAACGCGGGCTCAATCCGGCCGGCGTCGGACGGCAGCTCCGCGCGATCCTTGCCTCCGGCAGCCGCAAGGAACGGCTGCGATCGGTTACGGCGCCAACGCTGGTGATTCACGGCACCGTCGATCCCCTGGTGCGCCCCGAAGGCGGCACGGACACCGCGACCTCGATTCCCGGTGCGAAACTTCTGATGATCGAAGGCATGGGCCACGCGCTGCCGATTCCGATGTGGCCACAGATCATCGACGCGATCGACAAGCACGCCCATGGCGCGAGCGCGAAGGCGGCGTAATTGCCGTCCTGACTTGCGTCGTCCGGACGAATTGCAGTTGAGGCGATCGGTGAAATTGCCTGAATTGGCCTACGGTTTGGGCCGGCGGCATTCACGCCGAGTCCGACGTGGCCCGCAAGGTGCACGCTCCACTCCGGTCAATCGGCAGCGTTATTTCTTGTCATTGGCGCGCCCACCGCCCAAGCCCGACATGGTCACAAACATATCCTGGAACCGCTCGGCGATTTTGGGGTCGAAGGTGAACCAGGTCTGCATCAACGCTTCCGGAGACACCTTTTCGATATTGGCCATCATCTGCTTCTGGAGCTTGTCCATGACAGCCGTTTGCATCGGCTGCAGATCCGGCAATCCGAAAAACTGCCGGGCTTCGAGAGGCGTGCAATCTATTTCAACGTTTACCTTCATATCCGCTCCTGAAATCGTGTTTTGACAGCTTGTAACAGTATCGCCGCGACAACCTGCGCGACGCAAGCAACCTGATTACACGAAGTTTTGCCTGAAGGCCTCATTCAGCCAAAATGATCAACCAAATCGCTCCACGGCAAAGGGCTTGGGATCGGCGAACGGCGCCTCGCCGGTCATCATCTCGGCCAATAATCGCCCCGTCGCGGGACCGAGCGTCAAACCGTGATGCTGATGTCCGAAATCGAACCACAGCCCGGGATGTCGGGGCGCCTCGCCGATCACCGGCAGCATATCGGGCAAACACGGTCGCGCGCCCATCCAGGGTTTGGTATCGAGCGCCTCTCCGAGCGGAAACAAGGCATGCGCGCGCGGTAGCGCCTGCCGAAGCTGGATCGGGGTCGGTGGCGCATCGCGGCGGGCGAACTCGACCCCGGTGGTGAGACGAATGCCGCGGTTCATCGGCGCCAGCAGAAAACCGCGATCGGAATCGAGCACCGGCGCGTTGAGCACGGCGTTGCCGCGCGGCGCCAGATGCAGGTGGTAACCGCGCTTGACGCCGAGCGGGATGGAATATCCCAGTCGCCGAAATACCAGATCGGACCACGGTCCCATTGCCACGACGACTTCACGCCCGATCACCCCGCCATTGGCGCCGGCGACACGCCATCCGCGTGCATCCTGTTCGAGCGTTCGTGCATCGCCTGTGAGAAAGCGGCCACCCTTGCGCTGGAAAAGCGCCGCATAGGCTTTGGCCAACCCACCCGGATCGGGAATGAATCCGGGCGTGGGCCAATAGACCGCGCCGGCGAACTCCCCGGTCAAATTCGGCTCGCGCAAAGCGATCGCCTTGGGATCGAGAAGCTCGCCTTCAACGCCATATTGCTTGGCCCGCTCGAGGTCGCGCGCGGCTGCGGCCAAGCTTGCGTCGGAGCGAAACAGCTTCAGCCAGCCGGTCCGCCGCAGCAATTCCGGAACTTTCGCCTCGGTAATGAGTGCCTCATGTTCGAGGAGGCTGCGTCGGATCAAGGGGAGTTCGGCCATCGCGCTGTGCAGCGCCCGATCCGGCGAGGACGCAAGGAAATAGCGCGCCAGCCAGGGCACGATGGTCGGCAGGTCGGAGAAGTGGTAGCGAACTTGCGGCGCGCAATTGGTAGCGTATCGAAGGATCTCTCCGAAATCGCGGGGAAACATGTACGGGAAGACCGACGCGCATTCGATCAAGCCGGCATTTCCAAAACTGGTCTCTTCGCCGGCGCGCGCGTGTCGGTCGACCAGGATCACTTCACGCCCGCGTTGCTGCAGGTGTAAGGCGGCACTGACGCCGACCATCCCTGCCCCCAAGACGAGGACGTCGGCCTTAAGTTCCGCCATCCGGCACTCCCGTTGAATGTTGCTGTTCGCTCTCGATTCCCAGCGTGAATCTAGTTATTGCGGCATCGTCGCGCAAACCAGCTTGCGCGGCGGCCAAACTCTGGCAACAATGGAAGTGACATCGTTGCCGATATTCCAGAGTTAACAGCGCGCCACCGCGGAGAGTGTATACATATGTTGGGACGTCAAACCGTGCTCGCAGCGACCACCATCTCACTCGTCGCGCTTGCGATGACTCCAGCTTTGGCCCAGACGTTGCGCTACGCCAACCAGGGCGACCTCAAATCGCTCGACCCCTATTCGCTCAACGAAACCACCGCCTATGCCCATCTCGGACAGGTTTATGAAGGTCTGATCACGCGCGACAAGGATCTCAAGATCATTCCGGCGCTGGCGGAAAGCTGGGAAACCCTGGAACCGACCCGCTGGCGTTTCCACCTGCGCCAAAACGTCAAATTCCAGAACGGCGACCCCTTCACCGCCGACGACGTGGTTTTCTCGGCAGACCGAGTTCGCGCCAAGGGTTCGAACCTGACGACCCGCCTTCCCATCGATGCGAAGGTCGTCAAGGTCGACGACTACACCGTCGATTTCATCCTGACTTCGCCAAATCCCATTCTGGATTCGCAATGGGATAGCTGGTTCATCATGGACAAGAAATGGGCCGAGGCGAACAACGCCGTCGCCCCGACGCCGGTCGCGGCGACTTCACCGAGTTACGCCTCGCTCAACGCCAACGGCACCGGTGCCTTCACCATCGAGAGCCATCAGCCCGGCGTCAAAACCGTGTTCAAGGCCAACCCAAACTGGTGGCGCAAGCCCGAACACAACCTCAAGGAAATCATCTTCACGCCGATCAGCTCTGAGGCAACGCGCGTTGCGGCTTTGCTTTCCGGCGAGGTGGACATCATCGAGCCGGTCCCGCTTCAGGACATTTCGCGCGTGGATTCCAGTCCGAACGCGCAAGTGCTGAAAGGGCCGGAAGTTCGCACCATTTTTCTCGGCATGGATCAAATCCGGGACGAATTGCTGTTTTCGAACGTCAAGGGCAAGAATCCATTCAAGGATATTCGCGTCCGCGAAGCCTTCTACAAGGCCATCGACATCGAGCTGATCAAGACCCGCGTCATGCGCGGCCTTTCGACGCCGTCGGCGCTGATGATCGCCCCGCAACTGTTCCCGCTGTCGAAGGACTTCACGCGACCGAAATTCGATCCCGAAGGCGCCAAGAAGCTCCTGACGGAAGCCGGCTATCCCGACGGCTTCGAAGTCACGATGGATTGCCCCAATGACCGCTACGTCAACGATGCTGCGATCTGCCAGGCGGTGGTCGGCATGCTCGCCCGCATCGGCGTCAAGATCAACTTGTTGGCGCAACCCAAGGCGCTGTATTTTGCCAAGATCTTGAAGCCCGGCGGTTTCCAGACCTCGTTCTACATGCTCGGCTGGACGCCGAACACGCTCGAACTCGCACAACGTGCTCTACGACATCATGGGCTGCCGCGACGATCCAAAATCCTCGCGCGGCGAAACCAACCTCGGCGGTTACTGCAACAAAAAAATGGACGAAATTACCGACAAGGTGCTGCTCGAGACCGACGCAGCCAAACGCGATTTGCTGATCAAAGAGGCGTTCGAGATCGTCAACAAGGATTTCGGATATATCCCGCTGCATCAGCAAGCCTTGGCCTGGGGCGTATCGAAAAAGCTGAAGGTGGTGCAGCGCCCCGACAACCAGGTTCTGCCCTACTGGATGACCAAACAGGAATGATGCTGCTTCGATACACAAGTCCCGGGGCTTCACGCTTTCCGGGACTTTTCGTTTCCGCCAGAGCATGATCCGGAAAAACGGGAACCAGTTTTTCCGGAAAAGTTCATGCTCAAACTGTTTATGCTCAAACTAAAGAAATGAGATCATGATCCGATTTCATCGGATCATGATCTAGACAGCGACCTCCACCACGTCAGACGTCCACCACATAAAAAGAAGTGAAAGGACCACATGCTCGCTTTCACTCTTCGTCGGGCTATCCAGGCCATCGGCGTGATGATCGCGGTCGGGATCATCTCGTTCTCGATGTTCCGCTTCGCGGGCGATCCGGTCAACCAGATCGTCTCGCAGGATGCGTCGGCGGCGGAGCGCGCCGCGATCCGCCAATCGCTCGGCCTCGACGATCCCGTGATGCTGCAGTTCGTGCGGTATTTCGGCAATGCGATGCAATTCAAGTTCGGCGTGTCGTACCAGTTTCGTCAGCCGGTAGCGAGCCTGCTGAGGGAGCGGATGCCGGCCACGCTGGAGCTTGCGACCTGCGCCACGATTTTCGCGCTGCTGTTCGGCATACTGATGGGGGTCTATTCCGCGCTCAAACGGGACACGTTTGTTGCGAAGATATTCCAGGCGGTGTCGCTGATCGGAATCTCGCTGCCGACCTTTCTGATCGGCATCTTGTTGATCTATCTGTTCTCCGTGGTACTCGGCTGGCTGCCGTCATTCGGCCGCGGCGAAGTGGTGCGGCTCGGCTGGTGGAGCACCGGGCTACTCACGGCCTCGGGCCTCAAGGCCCTGATCATGCCGTCGATCACGCTCGGCCTGTTCCAGATGACGTTGATCATGCGGCTGGTGCGAGCCGAGATGCTCGAAGTCCTGCGCACCGACTATATTCGCTTCGCGCGCGCACGCGGATTGACGACACGGGCGATTCATTTCGGTCACGCGCTGAAAAACACCCTGGTTCCGGTCATCACCGTCGCCGGATTGCAGTTTGGCTCGGTAATTGCATTCGCGATCATCACAGAAACCGTATTTCAATGGCCGGGAATGGGACTGCTCTTCGTGCAAGCGGTGCAAAACGTCGACATTCCGATCATGGCGGCCTACTTGCTGATGGTGTCGCTGATCTTCGTCACCATCAATCTCGTGGTTGATATTCTCTACACCATTGTCGACCCGCGCCTGCGCGCGACCCTCAGCCGACCGGCCTGAACGCGAGAGCCTGCATGTCCGAAGCCGTCGTTCCGCACAAAGCCGATCCGAGCGCGCCGCACACGCGCGTCTCGGCCGGCCGCAGGATTCGGCGCGCTCTCGGGCGGATTGCCGAGAGCGACGTGTTCTATTCCTTCCGCCGCTCGCCGCTCACCATGGTGGCAGCCACCGTGACCGCGCTGTTTTTCCTGCTCGCGATATCAGCCTCGGTTCTGGCCGTGCAAAATCCGTTCGATCCGGCGCAGCTTCAACTGATCAATTCGCGCATCGCGCCAATCTGGACTGCGGACGGCCAAAGCCCGTTCCTGCTCGGCACCGACGAGCAAGGCCGCGACGTGTTTTCCGCGATCCTCTATGGCTTGCGCATCTCTCTCACCGTCGGCGTGCTCGGCGTGTTGTTTTCCGGGACGCTCGGCATCCTCCTTGGCCTGATCGCCGGCTATGTCGGCGGCGCCGTTGATGGCCTGATCATGCGCATTGCGGATGTGCAGCTTACCTTCCCCGCGATTCTGATCGCGCTGCTCGTCAACGGCGTCGCCAAGTCGGTGTTTGGCAACCGTCTCGACGCCATGAGCACCCTCGCGGTGCTGGTGCTTGCGATCGGATTGAGCTTTTGGGTGCAATATGCGCGCACCGTGCGCGGCTCGGTGATGGTGGAGAAGAACAAGGATTACGTTGCTGCGGCGCAGTTGATCGGTCTTCCCGCGCCGGTGATCATGTTGCGCCACGTGCTCCCCAACACGACCGGACCGATCCTGGTGATCGCGACCATCAATCTCGCGCTCGCCATCATCACCGAGGCGACGTTGTCGTTCCTCGGGTCCGGCATGCCCGACACGATGCCCTCCCTCGGCACCCTGATCCGGATCGGCAACAATTATCTGTTTGCCGGTGAATGGTGGATCGTCGCCTTTCCGGGCTTTGCGCTGGCCGCACTGATCCTCTCCATCAACCTGCTCGGCGACTGGCTGCGCGACGCGCTCAATCCGAAGCTGCGATGACAAGCGCCGCCATTCCAACGCATCGAACCCCATGATCGAACCCGTTCTCTCCGTGCGTAACCTTCAGGTGGAGTTCGTCACCCGCCGCAACGTTCTGCGTGCCATCGACGGCATTTCCTTCGACATCGCCAAGGGCGAAGTGCTGGGCGTGGTCGGCGAATCCGGCGCCGGAAAATCCGTCACCGGGCTTGCGGTCATCGGCCTGATCGATCCGCCCGGCCGCATTGCCGGCGGCGAAATCTATCTGTCGGGGCTGCGGATCGACAATCTGCCGCCGGAAGAAATGCGCCGCATCCGCGGAAAACGGATCGGAATGATTTTCCAGGACCCGCTCACCAGCCTCAATCCGCTGTACCGGATCGGTGACCAGTTGGTTGAGACCATCAGGACTCACACCAACCTCTCGGAAACCGCCGCGCGCAAGCGCGCCGTCGATCTGTTGGCCGAGGTCGGCATCCCCGCTCCCGAAAAACGCGTCGACGCCTACCCGCACGAATTCTCCGGCGGCATGCGCCAGCGCGTCGTGATTGCGCTTGCGATTTGCGCCGAACCGGAACTCATCATCGCCGACGAACCGACCACGGCGCTCGACGTCTCCGTTCAGGCCCAGATCATCGCGTTGATCAAACGCCTCGGGCGCGATCACGGCACCGCGGTGATGCTCGTGACCCACGACATGGGCGTGATCGCCGAAACCTCCGACCGGGTCGCGGTGATGTATGCGGGGCGGATCGCCGAAATCGGCCCGGTACAGGACGTCGTGCAAAATCCGTTGCATCCCTATGCCAAGGGTTTGATGGGGGCGATCCCGACGCTCGCGGGCGACGCCGCCCGACTGGTCCAGATTCCCGGCTCGATGCCGCGGCTGTCCGCCATCCCGCCGGGCTGCTCGTTCAATCCGCGCTGTGCGTTCGCGTTCGATCGTTGCCGTGTCGAACGGCCGGAACCGATCAGGCATGGCCGCCAAGCCGTGGCCTGCCATCTCCATGACGCCGCCGCAAAGGACACCGCGGCATGACGAGCGCCCCCTTCATCGAAGTCAAAAACCTGCGCCGCGTGTTCGACGTCTCAAAGCCCTGGCTCAACCGCTTGCTGGAAGGCGGACACCTGGAATTTCTCAAGGCCGTCGACGGCGTGACCTTCGACATCGCCAAGGGCGAGACCTTCGCATTGGTCGGCGAATCCGGTTCGGGAAAAACCACCGTGGCCCGCATGGTCGTCGGGCTGTTGCCGCCGAGTTCGGGCGAAGTGATCATCGACGGGGTCTCGATGAGCGAGCCCAGACAATTGCAGGCGCGTCAACAATTGCGTCGGCGCATTCAAATGATTTTCCAGGATCCTTATGCGAGCCTCAATCCACGGCTTCGGGTCGATGCCATCGTGGCTGAACCGATCCGCGCCTTCGACCTGATCCAGGGCGAACGCAATATTGGCGCGCGGGTCGGCGAATTGTTGAATCTGGTCGGGCTGCATGCCGATGACGGCTGGAAATACCCGCACGAATTTTCCGGCGGCCAGCGGCAAAGGATCGCGATCGCGCGCGCGTTGGCCTCCGAAGCCGAGTTCATCGTCTGCGACGAACCGACCTCCGCGCTCGACGTCTCGGTGCAGGCGCAGATCCTCAATCTGATGCGCGATTTGCAGGACAAGTTTGGCCTCACCTATCTTTTCATCAGTCACAACCTGGCCGTGGTCCGGCACATGGCGAGCCGGATCGGCGTGATGTATCTCGGCCGGGTCGTAGAAATCGCGGAGGGCCGAGAACTGTTCGACCGCCCGCGAATGCCCTACACGAAAATGCTGCTGGGTGCGGTTCCCGATCTCGCGATGTCCGGCCGGCAGCGGATTCCTGTCAGCGGCGAAGTTCCCAACCCGATCGATCCGCCGCCGGGTTGCGCCTTCAACCCGCGCTGCCCGCTGGCGTTCGACCTGTGCCGCAAGCAAGCACCGGCGTTGATCGACGGCGTCGCCTGCCACGCCGTTAACAATTTGACGCTCGCCGCCGCGGCTGTATGACATCGCCTGTATGACTACAATGATGCGAGCAAATTGCGCCGGAACGGTTGGCAGGCAGCCTCGGCTGTGATCAAGTGCGCCGGCCTTGCGGCATCAGCGCAATAATGGATTAAAATGAGCAAAATCAATCCCGACCCGTTCACCACCCGGCCGGAAATCGAAGGCACCTTCGGGGTCGTGACCTCCACCCACTGGATCGCCACCGCGGTCGGGATGGCCACCCTGGAAAAGGGCGGCAATGCATTCGATGCGGGTGTTGCCGCGGCATTTACGCTGCAGGTTGTCGAACCGCATCTCAACGGTCCCGGCGGCGACGTGCCGATCATCGTGCACGACATCAAGCGCGGTCGCACCGAGGTGATCTGCGGCCAGGGCCCGGCGCCGTCACGCGCGACCATCGCACATTACCGCAGCGAAGGGCTGGAGATGGTGCCCGGGACCGGCCTCTTGGCCGCTTGCGTCCCCGGCACCTTCGAATCCTGGATGTTGTTGCTGCGCGATTACGGCACGCTGCGGCTGCGCGACGTGCTTGAGCCGGCGATCGGCTACGCCAATGACGGCCATCCGTTGGTGGAGCGCGCCTCGGCGACGATTTCAACTGTCGAACAATTGTTCCGGAAGCACTGGACCACGTCGGCCGCGGTCTATTTGCCGAACAACGAAGTCCCGAAGCCCGGCACGCTTTTCACCAACAAAAAACTTGCGGAAACCTATGCCCGCATCCTCAAGGAAGCGGAAAGCGCCGGCGGCGACCGCGTCGCGCAGATCGAGCGCGCGCGCCAGGCGTGGTCGCATGGCTTCGTCGCCGAGGCGATCGATCGCTTCTGCCGCACCCAGGACGTCATGGACGTCACCGGCTCGCCGCATCGCGGCGTGCTGAGCGGTGACGACATGGCACGCTGGCAGCCGACCATCGAAGCGCCGCTGACTTACGACTATGGCCGTTACACCGTCTGCAAGCCCGGCGTCTGGAGCCAGGGTCCGGTGATGCTGCAGCAACTCGCCTTGCTGAAGGGATTCGAACTCGACGGGCTCGATCCCGCGGGACCGGAGTTCATTCACCTGCAGGTCGAATGCGCCAAGCTCGCCTTTGCCGATCGCGAGAAATTCTACGGCGACCCGAAGTTCACCGAAATCCCGATCGCGACATTGCTGTCCGATGCTTATAACGATGAGCGCCGCAAACTGATCTCGGACAAGGCTTCGCTGGACTTTGTCCCCGGCGCGGTCGAAGGCTTCGGTTCGGTGGTGAAGCTGCGCCGTCAGGAAGGCCATCGCGAGGCGGTCGGCGCCATGGGCGCCGGCGAGCCGACGGTCGGCCGGTTCGGCGAAGTGCGCGGCGACACCGTACATTTCGACATCATCGATTCCGCCGGCAACATGATCTCGGCAACACCCTCCGGCGGCTGGCTGCAATCATCGCCGGTGATTCCGGAACTCGGCTTTTGCCTGGGCAGCCGCGCGCAGATGTTCTGGCTCGAGGAAAATCACCCCGCCGCCCTGGCGCCGGGCAAGCGGCCGCGCACCACGCTCAGCCCAACCATGGCGCTACGCGACGGCGAGCCGTATCTGGCCTGGGGTTCGCCCGGTGGCGATCAACAGGATCAGTGGAACACGCAATTTTTCCTGCGGCATGTCCACGCCAAAATGAACTTGCAAGAAGCGATCGACGCGCCGGCATGGCATTCGGAGCATTTCCCGATCTCGTTCTGGCCGCGCACCGCGCGGCCCGGCGTGCTCGTGGTCGAGAACCGCGTGCCGAAGGCGACCGTCGAGACCCTGAAGGAGCGCGGTCACATCGTGGAGACCGGTCCCGACTGGTCGGAGGGCCGTCTGACGGCTGCCTCCAAGGTCGGCCGCCGACGGCGTGCTGCGGCCAATCCCCGCGGCATGCAGGGTTACGCGGCCGGACGATAGCGCACAAATGACCTGGTCACTCATCGCCCGCGACACCGCTTCCGGCCAATTCGGAATCGCGGTCGCGACACGCTTCTTCGCGGTCGGCGCGCGCGTGCCGCATATCGCCGCGGGTATCGGCGCTATCGCAACGCAGGCGCTGGTCAATCCATATTACGGCATCGACGGCCTGAAGTTGCTGCGCGAAGGCCGGAGCCCGCGCGATGTCATCGCGACCCTGATCGCCGCGGATGACGGCCGCGAGAGCCGGCAACTTCACATCATGGACGCCACGGGCCGCATCGCCGCGCATACCGGGCGCGAATGCGTCGATTGGTGCGGACAGATCGAGGGTGAGAATTTTTCGATTGCCGGCAACATGCTGGCGGGCGCGCAAGTGCTGGACGATACCGCGACAACCTACCTCGGAGGCGAAAAGCTGCCGTTCGCCCAACGCCTGATCGCCGCGATGCGATCTGGCGAAGCCGCCGGCGGCGACAAGCGCGGCAAGCAATCGGCCGCGCTCCTGATTTATGGCGAGGAAGATTGGTCTGATCTCGATCTGCGCGTCGACGACCACACCGATCCGCTTGCCGAACTCGAACGCCTCGAACGCGTGAGCCGCGAACGCTGGGTTCATCTCCGAAACTATCTGCCGAGCCGCAAAAATCCCGCTGGCATCACCGACCGCAAGATCATCGATGCCGGTATCGAAGCCGCGATTGCGGGCAAGAGATGACCGACGTTCCGCTGATCGAAATCGAAGGCTTGCGGGTCGTCTTTCACGGCGATGACGGTCGCGTCATGCACGCGGTCGACCGCGTCGACCTCAGCGTGGCCAAGGGCGCGACGCTCGGCATCGTCGGCGAATCCGGCTCCGGCAAAAGTGTGACTTCGCTCGCCATCATGGGCCTGTTGTCGAAACAAACCGCCGAGGTCACCGGCTCGATCCGCTTCGACGGTTTCGATCTGCTCGACGTGCCGGACCAAACTTTGCGCGACCTGCGCGGCAATCGCCTGGCGATGATTTTCCAGGAGCCGATGACTTCGCTCAATCCGAGCTTCACCATCGGCGATCAGATCATCGAGACCATCCTGCGCCATCGGGGCGGATCGCGTCGAAGCGCGCGAGAGCGCGCGATCGAGCTCTTACGCCGTGTCCACATCCCGTCGCCGGAGCGGCGCATCGACGAATATCCACACAAACTCTCGGGCGGAATGCGCCAGCGCGTCATGATCGCGATGGCGCTGGCCTGCGATCCGAGGCTGCTGATCGCCGACGAACCCACCACCGCGCTCGACGTGACCTTGCAGGCCCAGATCCTCGATCTGATGCGCGAGCTCAAGGCTGCGAGCGGTGCGGCGATCATTCTGATCACCCACGATCTCGGCGTGGTCGCCGAGGTCTGCGACGAGGTCGCGGTGATGTATGCCGGCGAGATCGTCGAACGTGCGCCGGTCGATGAACTGTTCGCCTCACCCCAGCATCCCTACACGGTCGGCCTTTTGGGCTCGATCCCGCGGCTCGATCGTCAGGCGTCGCATCTGGCCACCATCGAAGGCATGGTTCCGAATATGACGAAGCCGCCGTCCGGCTGTCGCTTCGCCGCCCGTTGTCCTTTCGTGAGCGAAGTCTGTGTCGCTGCACCACCGCCGATGCTGCCGGTAAGCCCCGGTCATTGGTCGCGCTGCATCAAGGCGCCGCTGGAGAGGCTGGTATCGTGACCGCGCTGCTCGAAGTCCAAAATCTCGTCAAACATTTCGTCGCCGATCGCTCGATGTTCGGGCGGCCGACTGCGCACGTCAAGGCAGTGGATGGCGTGAGCTTTCGCGTCGAGGCCGGCAAGACGCTGGCATTGGTCGGCGAATCCGGTTGCGGCAAATCCACCGTAAGCCGGCTGGTGTTGCGCCTGATCGAGCCGAACTCAGGCAGCATCCAATTCGAGGGCCGCGATCTGCTCGCCCTCGACGCCAGCCAATTGCGCGCCTTCCGCCGCGATGCGCAGATCATCTTTCAGGACCCTTATGCGTCGCTCAATCCGCGCATGACCGTAAGCCAGATCCTGACCGAGCCGCTGGCGCTGCATGATCTCGTGCCGGCCCCGCGCCGTCGCGAGCGCGTCGAGGAACTATTGCGTCTGGTCGGGCTGGAGCCGCGGTTCGCGCGCCGCTACCCACACGAATTTTCCGGCGGCCAGCGCCAGCGGATCGCCATCGCTCGGGCGCTGGCGGTCGAACCAAAACTCATCATTTGCGACGAGCCGGTGTCGGCGCTGGACGTCTCGATCCGTTCACAGATCCTGAACCTGCTCCGCGACCTGCAGGACCGGCTTGGCCTCGCTTACATTTTCGTCTCGCATGACCTTGCGGTGGTGAAGCACATCGCCGACCGGGTCGCGGTGATGAATCTCGGCGTGATCGTCGAGACCGCGGACGCGCAAGCGCTGTTCGCCTCGCCGCGCCACCCTTACAGCCGCGCGCTGCTATCAGCGATCCCAATGCCTAATCCGCGGGCAAAGCGCAGCCGTATTGTGCTGCAAGGCGAGATGCCGAGCGCGCTCAATCCGCCGGCGGGCTGCCGATTTCAAACGCGTTGCCCCTACGCGATCGACCGCTGCCGCATTGAGCCGCCGCAACTGCTCACTGACGCGACCGGACATGCCACCGCCTGTCATCGCACCGCCGAGCTGCCGCCGCCGGACGCCGCGGTTCTGGCCGACAACGCCTTTTCGCCGGCGCTGGAACGATTGGTCGCGGCTTTCAGCGGTGCGAAGGAAGTCCCCGGTTCTTCCGGAGTTGGTATGATCGGTGCAACACCGCCGGCAGTTGTGTAAATTGTGGAGACCAGCCCAATGAAAATCCTGCGCTTGGCGGCCGTTGCGACCGCGCTGTTGCTCTCGCTTGAAACCGGCGGTTACGCCCAGACCACGTTGCGCATCGGCCTTGCCGAGGACCCGGACATTCTCGATCCGACGCTCGGGCGCACCTATGTCGGCCGCATCGTGTTCGCGTCGCTTTGCGACAAACTGTTCGACATCGACGAAAAGCTCAACATCGTGCCGCAGCTCGCGCTCTCGCACGAGACTTCCGCCGACGGCAAGGAGATGACGATCAAGCTGCGGCCCGGCGTCAAGTTTCACGACGGCGAACCGCTCGACGCCGAGGCCGCGAAATTCTCACTCGACCGTCACCTCACGCTGCCTACTTCATTCCGCAAGCCCGAACTGGCCGCGCTCGACCACGTCGACGTCGTCGATCCCCTCACCATCAAACTGGTGCTGAAGACGCCGTTCTCGCCGCTGATCGCACAACTCACCGACCGCGCCGGAATGATGGTCTCCCCCAAAGCGGTGAAAGAGGCCGGCGACAAATTTGGACTGCACCCGGTCTGCGCCGGCCCCTACAAATTCGTCGAGCGCGTGCAGCAGGATCGCATGGTGTTCGAGAAATTCGCCGACTACTGGAACAAGGACAACGTTCATATCGACCGGATCGTGTATCTGCCGCTCGTGGACGCGACGGTACGCCTTGCGAATCTAAAATCCGGCGGCCTCGATCTGATCGAACGGCTGCTGGCGACCGACATCAAGGCAGTACAGGCAGACCCGAAGCTCAGGCTCTCGACCGCTATCGAGCTCGGCTATCAGGGCGTGACCCTCAACATCGGCAACGACAAGGCAAAAGGACCTCTCAGCCAGTCCGCCAAGGTGAGGCAAGCGCTCGATCTATCGATCGACCGCGAGGCCATCAACGAGGTCGCGTTCAATGGTGAGTTCAAGCCCGGAAATCAGTGGGTCAATCCAGATCACCCGTATTACCAGAAGGCCTTCCCGGTGCGCGGGCGCGACATCGCCAAAGCCAAGGCACTCATGAAGGAAGCGGGCGTCACCACGCCGGTGAGCATCGATTTCCTGGTGCCGAAAGGCGCCGAAACCGAAGCGGTTGCGCAAATCATGCAGTCGATGGCGGCGGAGGCCGGGTTCGACATGAAGATCAGGGTCACCGAATTTGCAACATCTTTGAAACAGGCCGAAGCCGGTGAATTCCAGGCCTATATGCTGGCGTGGAGCGGCCGGATCGATCCCGATGGCAACTCTTACATCTTCCTGAAAACCGGCGCGCCGCAGAACTACAGCGCCTGGTCCAACCCCGATGCCGACAAGGCGCTCGACGATGCCCGCCTGTTCACAGATCAGACACAACGGAAAGCGATCTATGAAAAGCTGACCAAGGCCGCGCTCGAAGAGAAGCCGATCCTCTACATCTTCCACCGCAAAATCCTGATCGCACACACCGCCAAGCTCGAAGGTTACAAGCAGATGCCGGACGGGCTGGTGCGCGTGATCGGGTTGAATCTGAAGTGAGAGCCGTGTTTCAACCATTTCCTCGCGTCCCGGATGAGGTGCAGCGCGTCAGCGGTGCAGCCCAAATCCGGGACCCTCTGACTCAAAATGGATCCCGAATCTGCGGCGCAGCGTTGCACGCTGCACTGTCTCGGGGAAAACGAACCGACCGATGCTGAATTTCCTCGCCAAGCGTATCCTGCAATTGATCCCGACGCTGTTCTTCGTGTCGATCCTGATCTTTTCGCTGCAGCATTTATTGCCGGGCGATCCGGCGCTGGTCATGGCCGGCGAGGAACGCGACCCCAATGTCATTGCTCAAATTCGCGCGCAATACCGGCTCGATCAGCCGATCCCGGTCCAATATTTTTACTGGGTCAAGGGCGTTCTCTCCGGCGACTTCGGCGAGTCGCTCCGCATCAAGGTTCCGGTGCGCGATTTGATTGCACAAAAACTGCCGGTGACGATGCAACTGGCGTCGATGGCGATCGTGATCGCCTTTCTGATCGGAATTCCAGCCGGCATCGTCTCGGCGGTGAAGCGCGGCACTCTGTGGGATTATGCTGCCAACCTGTTCGCGCTGTGGGGCATCTCGACGCCGAATTTCTGGCTCGGGATCATGCTGATCTTTCTGTTCTCGATCGAACTCGGCTGGCTGCCGGCGTCGGGCTACGTGCCGCTTTCCGAGAATTGGCGCGCCAGCCTTGCATCGACCATCATGCCCGCCTTCGTGCTCGGCAACGCGATCGCGGCGATCTTGATGCGGCATACAAGGAGCGCGATGTTGCAGGTGCTTGAAAGCGACTACGTCCGAACCGCCCGCGCCAAGGGTCTTTCCGAACGCGTCGTGATTCTCAAGCACGCCATGCGCAACGCGCTGACGCCAATCATCACGCTCGGCGCCCTCGAACTCGGCACGCTGTTGTCGGGCGCGGTGCTGACCGAACAGATCTTTTCGATTCCGGGATTTGGCAAGTTGATCGTGGACGCGGTGTTCAATCGCGACTATGCCGTCGTGCAAGGCGTCGTGCTGGTGACCGCCACCGTCTACATCACGCTGAACTTGATCGCCGACATCGCTTACATCCTCGTCAACCCGCGCTTGAGGACTTGAGCAGCATGACCGACGCTGTGCTCGGCACAATACCCGTTGTTGTCCCCGACAAGCTGGAGAGCCCGGCGCGGCGCGCGCTGCGCCGGCTGTTTCAGCGCAAGGGCGCCGTGGTCGGGCTGGTCGTGATCGCGACCTTTATCGTTCTTGCGGTGTTTGCGCCCTTGATCGTGCCCTATGATCCGATCGCAACCAGTTGGACGCTCGTCCGCAAGCCGTCCTCGGCGCTGCACTGGTTCGGCACCGACGACCTCGGCCGCGATGTCCTCAGTCGCGTGGTCTATGGTTCACGCGCATCGCTGATGGCGGGTGCGACCTCGGTCGGAATTGCGCTTCTGATCGGCGTGCCGTTGGGGCTGCTGTCGGGCTATCGCGGCGGTTTCATCGACGCCATGATCAGCCGGATCACCGACGCCATGCTGGCCTGCCCGTTTTTGATCCTCGCCATCGCGCTGGCGGCATTTCTCGGCCCAAGCCTCGGCAACGCCATGATCGCGATCGGCGTCACCACGACGCCGATCTTCGTGCGACTGACCCGCGGCCAGGTGATGAGCGTCAAGGTCGAGGACTACGTCGAGGCCGCGCGCGCGATGGGCAATCCGCGCTGGCGGATCGCGCTGTTTCATATCTTGCCGAATATCCTGCCGGCGTTGCTCGTACAGGCAACGCTATCGATCGCGGCGGCGATCATCGCCGAAGCCGCGCTGTCGTTTCTCGGATTAGGCCAGCAACCGCCGGCGCCCTCCTGGGGCAGCATGCTCAATTCAGCGCAGCGTTTCCTGACCAATGCGCCGTGGATGGCGCTATGGCCCGGCTTCGCGATCTTTCTGGTGGTGCTGTCGTTCAATCTGGTCGGCGACGGCCTGCGCGACGCACTCGATCCACGCGAGCGCTAAGCTCGCTGGTTTCAGATCACCGTTTCGCACGTCGGGGCCACGCTTACGTCGACCTGAGAGCGTTCTGCCCGAGATCGAAATCCGCAATCTCCTTGCTCCGCTGGGATTCAGCCGCCGCCCTGTGATCGGTGGCGATGGCTACATAAACGGCCGGCAACACGAACAACGTGAACAGGGTTCCGATCGACATCCCGGAGACGACGACAAGCCCAATCGAGAACCGGCTGGCCGCGCCTGCGCCGGTCGCGGTCAGCAGCGGCAGCAAGCCAGTGACCATCGCCGCGGTCGTCATCAGGATCGGGCGAAGCCGGACCCGCGCCGCCATCTCGATGGCGGAACGCTTGTCGAGCCCCTCATTGAGCTGCAGCTCGTTGGCAAACTCGACCATCAGGATGCCGTGCTTGCTGATCAGACCGACCAGGGTGAGCAAGCCGACCTGGGTGTAGATGTTCATGGTGGCGACACCGAAGAACAGCGGAAGCAAGGCACCGACGATCGCCATCGGCACGCTGATCATGATCACCAGCGGATCGCGCAGGCTCTCGAATTGCGCCGCCAGCACCAGAAAGATGATGATGAGCGCAAAGCCGAAGGTCACCGCGAGCTGGTTTCCTTCCTGCACGTATTGCCGGGAATCGGCGAGATAGTCGTGGGTGAATCCGGCCGGGAGGTCCTTGGCGGCGCCTTCGAGGAAGTCGACCGCCTGGCCGACCGTAACGCCGGGCATCGGCACCGCCTGGAAGGTCGCGGAATTCAATTGATTGTAATGCGTCAGGGCATTGGGATCGGTCGCGGTTTCGATCGACACCAGGGTCGACAGCGGCACCTGCTGGCCGGTCGCCGACGGCACGTAATATTCGCCGAGCGCCTCGGGCGACAGCCGCATCTCGCGCGGCACCTGCGGAATGACCTGATACGATCGTCCCTCGAGGTTGAACCGGTTCACGTAATTCCCGCCGAGCAGCGTCGCCAGCGTATTGCCGATGCTCTGCATGGTGATGCCGAGATCGCTCGCCTTCGAGCGGTCGATCTTGATCCGCACCACCGGCTGGTTGAAATCGAGGTCGCTGTCAGAGACGATGAACAACCCGCTTTTGCGCGCGGCGTCCTTCACCTTGACCATTTCCTCATAGACCGACTGAAATCCATTGGTCGAACTGATCACCATCTGGACCGGCAATCCACCGGGACCGCCGGGCAATGGCGGCAGATTGAACGCAAAAGCGTTGACGCCTTCGATCTTGCTCAACTGTCCCTGAACCAACGGCTTGATCGAGGTCGACGAGCGCTTTCGCTCGTCCCATGGCTTGAGCAACATGCCGGCGATCCCGCTTTGCGGACCGTTGATGCCGTTGAGAACGAAACGTAGATCGGTCTCGGGAAAGCTCGCAAAAGCTTTATCGAGCTTCTCGCCGTAAAAATCCGCATAATCGATGTTGGCGTATTTCGGCGCCTTGGTCACGGCGAACACGATGCCCTGGTCTTCTTCAGGCGCGAGTTCCTTCGAGGTGTGCATGTAAAGGAAACCGACCAGCCCGAGGATGGTCAGGGCAAACAATGCGGTAATCGGGCGATAGTCGAGCGAACGGTCGAGCTGCCGACCGTACCAGCGCGTCATCGATCCAAACACCTTGTTGACGATCTTCGCAAATCGCCCCTGCTCGGCACTTTTGAGGAACACCGAGCACATCATCGGCGACAGCGTCAGCGCGATCACACCCGACACGATCACCGAGCCGGCCAGCGTGAACGCGAACTCGCGAAACAGCGAACCGGTGAGCCCGCCGAGGAAACCGATCGGCGCGTACACCGCCGCCAACGTGATGGTCATGGAAATGACGGGACCGACGATCTCGCGCGCACCCTGCATGGCAGCCGCCACTGGAGGTTTACCCTCCTCCAGATGCCGATGGATATTTTCCACCACCACGATCGCGTCATCGACGACGAGCCCGATCGCCAGCACCATCGCCAGCAGCGTCAACAGGTTGAAACTGAAGCCCGCCAGCAGCATCAGGCTGCAGACGCCGATCAGCGATAGCGGAATGGTCACCACCGGGATGATCACCGAACGGAACGATGCGAGGAACAGGAAGATCACCACGACCACGATGATGATCGCCTCGCCCAAGGTCTTCTCCACCTCGTCGATCGACGATTGAATGAATTTGGTCGAATCGTAGGCCACTTTCATTTTCATCGACGGCGGCAGATTGCGCTCAAGTTCCGGAAACAGCGCGCGGACGCCCTTGACGAGCGTCAGCGGGTTGCCCTGCGGTGTCGCCTGCACGCCGATAAAGATCGCATGCTCGCCGTTGAAGGCGACGCTGGCGTCGGTGCTCTGCGCCGCGAGTTCGACGGTAGCGATGTCCTCGATCCGCACAAAACCGCCGTCCTTGGATTTGACGATCATGCGCTTGAACTGATCGAGATTGGTCAGATCGGTGTTGGTCGATACGTTGGAGACGGTGAAATAGCCCTTGGACTGGCCCGCGGCGGCCTGAAAATTGTTGGCGGCGATGGCGGCAGAAACATCGGCCGGCGAAACGTTGCGACCCGCCATGCGCACCGGATCGAGCCACAGCCGCATCGCGAAAGTCTGGCCGCCGAGAATATCGGCGGAAGCGACGCCATCGACGGTCGAGAGCACCGGTTGAACGACGCGCGTCAGATAGTCTGAGATCGCCGAGCCCGACAGGGTGTCGCTGGAGAAGCCGATATACATCACGGCGGTGGTCTGCCCCGTCGTCTTGGTCACGATCGGATCGTTGGATTCCTTTGGAATGAGGTATTTGACCGAATTCACTTTGGCGAGGACTTCGGTCAACGCCTGGTTCGGATCGAAATTAAGCTTGATGTAGACCTGGATGGTGCTGGTCCCGAGCACCGAAGACGACGTCATATAGTCGACACCTTCGGCGGACGCGACGGCCTGCTCGATCGGTGTGGTGATGAAGCCTTGAATCAGATCAGGCGACGCACCGGGGTAAACGGTGGTGACGTTGACCACGGTATTCGACAATTTCGGATACTGCCGGATCGGCAGGCTGGTTGCGGCCCGGAAACCGATCAGCAGAATCAGCAGGCTGACGACCACCGCCAACACGGGGCGTTTGATGAAAATGTCGGTCCAGACCATCGCGATGGCTCCAAATCTTTCGATCATAATGCGATCAGATGGAATCCGATCATGATCTCATCTGTTTATTTTGAGCATGATCTCCGGGCAGACGCTTCGCGTTTGTCCGGAGGGAAACCGGATCATGCGTTAGTAACGTGGCGGAGTCGCCGGAATCGGCGGCGGCGGTTCGGACGAGATCGCCACTGCCGCTCCCGATTGCAGCTTGAGTTGACCAACTGCAACCACGCGATCGCCCGCCTTCAGGCCGTTGAGAATTTCGGTTCGACCGTTGAGCCGGTTGCCAGTTCGCACGAAAGTGCGAACTGCGGTCAGACTGGTCTGGCCGTCGTCCGCTTTCTTCTCGGTGAGCAGAAAAACCAAATCCCCATAGAGCGTGTAGTCGACCGCGGTTTCAGGGACCGTGACGACCGGCAGCTTGTCGGGAAGGACGACCGTCGTCGTCGCAAACATGCCGGGCTTTAGAATGTGATCGGGATTTTCGAGCGTCGCCTGAACGCGGATGTTGCGCGTGTCGGTCGCGATCTGAGGTTCGATCGTGGTGATCTTCCCCTCGAAGGTACGGCCGGGATAGGCATCAACCGCGACGCGCACCGTCTGTCCGACCTTGAGCTGTCCGCTGTCCTTTTCCGTGAGCGTAAAGTTGGCGTACAGCATCGACAAATCGGTCAGCGTCACGATCTGGGTGCCTGCGGTGAGGTACTGGCCGACCTCGACGTGGCGAACACCGAGTTCGCCATCGAATGGCGCGCGCACCAGTTTCTGCGAAATAATCGCTTCCGTCTTGGCAATACCGGCATTCGCCTGGTCATACGCCGCCTGCGCCTGTTCGACCGTCACCTGCGGACCGAACTGCCGCGCCGCAAGCTGCTTGGCGCGGTCCAGCGACAATTGCGCCACCGTGGCCTGCGCCTTGAAGCTCTCCAGGTCGCCCCGGTCGGGCGCGTCGAACAAGTGCACCAGCGGACTTCCCGCCTTCACGCTGGAACCGGCGGTAAACAGGATGTCGGTGATGCGGCCGCTGACATCGGAGGCGACATTTCCCTGATGCACGGCGGCAAGATCGCCGACCGCGGACAGCAAATTCGGAATCACCTCAGATTTGGCGTCGGCTATGGCGACCGACGTCGGCGGCGGCTTGTTGTTGGCGAAGAACTCCGCGATCTTATAGTTGCGGAAGGTATTGAAGCCGACGAGCGCGCCCACCAGGAGCGCGAGCAACAATCCGACGATGATGAACCAGCGCATCATCCGAATCGGACGCGCGCGCGGCCTCTCGTTAATCGCCCTGCCCGCGATATTGGCTTCGGTCACAATGTTCATGTCATGCACCTTCCGCCGTTGCCGGCTGCACATCTCGATCCAGATAAGAGGCAACCGCGGTTTCGTTCACTCCAATTCCGCGGAGAATGAATTCGCAAACCTGCCGTTCGAAATCGGCGGCATTGCCGTAAGTCAGGCACGGAACGGACGGCAACCGCGTCAGCGCCGCCATCAGCACCGTGTGATGGGCAAACCAGAACAAGTTCATCGGTTCTTGGCCAATCCGTGAGGCCTCCCCCGCCGCCACCGCCCGCTCCAGCGACGCGGTGAACATCGGTCCGATCAAATCTCCGATCTTCTCGTAAAGCAGCCGCGCGAATTCCCCGTCGTCGAGGTGGCTCGTGATCGTCAGCCGCAGACGCTGAGCTTCCTCTTGATCGGGAGCATCCGAGACGTGCTGGAAATGGCGAACCATTTCGAGGATCAGCACGACCAGCGTTTCGGTCGAGGGATCGAGCCCCAACAAGCGATGCAATGCGGGGTCGGCCTCGCACTCTTCCGCCAGAATCTCCGCATACAGCGCCGCTTTCGAGGGGAAATGCTTGAAAAGCAGACCTTCCGAAATCGAGGCCGCGGCCGCGACGCTCTTGGTCGTGGTCCCGGCAAAGCCGTTGCGGGCAAAGCAACGCTTGGCGGCGCCCAAGATCAATTGGCGCCGCAAATCCCCGGTCATGCGCAGAGTGTTCATGCCTTGTAAGTAAGCACTCACCTTACTGAATGTCAAGAGCTTGCTGCGGTGCACCATATTTGAAATCTAGATCGGGCTAAACCCGAGCGCGCCGCGGATGCGGGTCACGATGAAGGCGCCGTCGCGACTGGCGAGCACGCGTTCCAGATTGGCACGGTCGATCTTGATGCTGACAAAGCGCGGCCCACTCGCGACATCCTGCATCGCGGGCGCAAAGGCCTCGACCGCGGCCATGGTCGAGATGGTACGGGCGTCTGAAATGCCGCAAGCCCGGGCGACAGCGACGAGGTCGACTGTGGCTGCGGTGTGGCTCGCCTGTCCGCCGGTTTCGCCATAGGCCTCGTTGTCGAGCACAATGATGGTGAGGTTCGAAGGGTTTTGCAGCCCGACCGTGGCAAGGCTGCCCATCCCCATCAGCATCTCGCCGTCGCCGGTGATGACGACGACCGGCAGCTTCGGCTGCGCCAGCGCGATGCCGAGCCCGATCATGACCGCGCCGCCCATCGCGCCCCACAGATAGAAATTGCGCGCGTGATCGCCGGCCGCGGCGATATCGTAGGTCGAGGCGCCCAACCCGCCGACCACGATCGCTTCTTTACGTTCCGCCAATAGCCTGGCAACGACGCCGCGGCGTTCGAGAAGGTTTGCTTGGCCAGGAATTGCTTGGCCAGGAATTGCTTGGCTAAGATTTGCTTGGCTAGGATTTCCTTGGCTCATTTGGTGAACACCTTTGCGCCGATCAGGCGCTGCGACAACAAAACGGCGGTCGGTGTGCAGGCGTTGTAAGCCTGCGCCGCACCGGCCTCGACCACCTCGCGCACTTCACCGGCGTGCGCGGCGCGCAACACCTTGACTCCCGACAATTCGAACACGCCCGCCGTGCTTGAGCCCATCGGCACCTGCCAGGGATTGAACTCGCCCCACTCGCCGCGCATCGTCACCAGCGTCAGGAACGGAAAGCGGAGAACCTGCGTCAGCGACAGCATGTTCACGCAATTGCCGACGCCACTCGACTGCATCAGCAGCACGCCACGCTGGCCGCCGGCCCAGGCGCCGGCCAAAAGCGCCACGCCCTCTTCTTCCGTCGTCAACGACACCGCACGCATCGAGGGAGTGCCGAGCACGCGTTCGATCAACTGCGAATGCCCGGCATCCGGCACATAAGCCACCTGACGAACCTCGAAGCGCTGCAAAATCGTAAAAATCTCCTCCGGCCAGGAAGCGGGCGTTTCGGTCTCAGCAGTAACTTCGGTACGGGCGTGCATTTTCATTCCACTCGGTCAGAGAGACCCTATTCACACGAGACTGTAGACAGTGCCAGGTTTTCGGAAAGAGCGAAAACGGCATATCGGTCTTCCCCAAAGAGTATGGCAGCAGGAATGCGAATACGCGCAAAGGCCGTCACGCTTGCCGCGAATATCGCGGAACCAAGACGACGACGTGATCGAGCCCGGTGATCACGGAAACAGTCCCCGCATGGTCTTCGCGGCGCGGACCTTTTCCACGCCGATCGCCATGGCGGCGGTGCGGTGCGGGATCTTGTCGGCCTTTGCGCGCATCACCATCTGGTCGAAGGCACGATCGAGGATGTGATACTCGCGCCGCGTCACTTCCTCTTCTTCCCAGAACAACTGCTGCAGGTCCTGCACCCATTCGAAATAACTGACCACGACGCCGCCGGAATTGCAGAGGATGTCCGGGATCAGAAAAATTTCATCCTGACGTTTTTCCAGCACCAGGTCCGCATCCGGCGTGGTCGGCCCATTGGCGCCTTCCGCCAGCACCCGGCATTTGAGATTTTCCGCGACGCCCGCGTCGATCACGCGCTCCATCGCCGCCGGCACCAAGACATCGCAGGGCAGCGTGAGAATTTCTACGGGGTCGAAATGCAGCTCGTTGGAGAATCCGGCGATGCTGCCATACGCGT
This sequence comes from uncultured Alphaproteobacteria bacterium, assembly GCA_963814615.1. Classification (GTDB taxonomy): domain Bacteria; phylum Pseudomonadota; class Alphaproteobacteria; order Rhizobiales; family Xanthobacteraceae; genus Bradyrhizobium. The sequence continues at coordinate 33,651 of CAWFDN010000004.1, forward strand.
CGGCGTGACGCATCAGCGCGGGAATATCGAGACCGGATTTATCGAACAGCGCGCCGGTGTGATCTGAGACCGCGATCACCTTGAGACCGAACTGATGCAGTCCGAGCGCGGCATAAGAACCCACATTGCCAAAACCCTGAACCACCGCCGTGCCGTTGTTCAAATCGATCGCGAGTTCCTTCATCACCCGCCGGGCAAGATGTGCGACGCCGCGGCCCGTGGCTTCGCGCCGTCCGAGCGTGCCGCCGGAGGCCACCGGCTTTCCGGTGACGATCTCGGTCACCGTGCGGCCCTGATACATCGAATAGGTGTCCATGAACCACGCCATCACCTGTTCGTTGGTGCCCATGTCCGGCGCCATCACATCGGTGTGCGGTCCGACGAAGGGAATCATCTCCTGCATGTAACGCCGCGACAGCGACTCCAGCTCGCGCTTCGAAATCGAAGCCAGATCGACTCGCACGCCGCCCTTGGCGCCGCCATAGGGGAGGCCCACCAGCGCGCATTTCCAGCTCATCCAGATCGCAAGGGCTGCGACCTCGCCGATATCGACGCTGGGGGAAAACCGGGTGCCACCCTTGGTGGGACCAAGGGTGAGGTGGTGCTGCACGCGATAGCCCTCAAACACCGTGACCGAGCCGTCATCGCGATGGATCGGACAGGAAACAGTGATCGCCCGCTTCGGCAATAGCAGCCGGTCGCGTTCGTCCATGGGGATCGACAGGTGATTGGCAATCACATTAAACTGGTTCGCCGCCATGTCGAACACCGGACCGGAATAGACGGTCATCGTTTTCTCCCTTTTTGTATCTGTTTGTTCGTCCGTTTTATCTCCGTCAGGAACTTACAATAGCCACTGGCCGTTAATCGGCACTTCAATGATGCCGAAGACGGCCGTAGTCCGATCACATGGTTATCTCAAAAGCGATTGAGGCGGCAGGGTTTACGAATAATTTTAGCGAATATCCCGGCATAACCATAAGCGGTGCTAATCTACGGCGTCGGCCGAAGCCACCCATCAGCGCATGACGGACAACTTTATGCAGGCCCTGTTCATCGGACAAACCTATATCGACGTCACCTTCATTACCGACCACATGCCGACCGGCGACGAAAAGCATGTCGCCTCGGCCTATGCGGTCTCGTTCGGCGGCAATGCGGTCACGGCGGCATTTTGCTGTGCCAAGCTCGGCATCGTGCCGGACCTGATCGCGACCGTCGCCAATGACTGGTTGGGGCGGATGTTTCAGGACATGAGCGCGAAGTACGGAATTTCGATCCATCCGCGCAAGGTCCAGACCTCGTCGTTGTCGTTCATCATGCCGAAGGACGGCAAGCGGGCGATCGTGCGCTGCCGCGACGACGACCATATCCACCCCTTCCCGATGCTCAACCTCGGCGGCTGCCGCGCATTGCATATCGACGGTCACCAGCCGGACGCCGCGATCCATTATGCCAAGCTGTGCCGCGAGGCCGGCATCCTGACTTCGCTGGATGGCGGGGGATTGCGGACCAACACCCACGAACTCCTGGAATTCATCGACGTCGCCATCGTCGCCGAGCGGCTGTGCGAGCAGATGGACCTCAAGCCCGACGAGATGCTGAACTATCTCAAGAGCCGCGGCTGCCGGGTCGGCGGCGTCACCATGGGAGAGCGCGGCCTGCTTTGGTACGACGAGACCGGCGCCATTCGCGCGCTTCCCGCTCTGCCGATTCCGCGCGAACGCGTGCTCGACACCAACGGCGCCGGCGACGTGTTTCACGGCGCCTATGTCTATTCTTATTTGAGCCATCCCGGCAAAAGCTGGCACGACCATTTCGATTTCGCGCGCGCGGCCTCGACCTACAAAATTCAGCGCCTTGGCAACGAAGCCGGCCTGCCGACGCTCCCCGATATCGAAGCCGTCCGGCAGGAATTCGCGGTCCGGGCTTAAGCCAGCGCGGCCTTCAAATCGAAACTGAGATCGGCCGCCTGTTCCGGTTCGATCGACCGGTTCAGGCCGAGAATGCGGCGGCCGAACACGTGGTCGGACGCCCGGTTGATCGACTCGACGCCGACGAGCTTGCCGGATTTGTAGCAAAATGCCGAGAACGATCGCTGCGCGCGGTCGCCGCGCATGACGACGCGATCGTAGCCCGTCGTCAGACCCGCGATCTGCAGCTTGTCGTCGCCCTGGTCGCTCCAGAACCACGGCTGGCCGTCGTACGTCTTGGCATCGCCGGTCAGCCGCGCCGCCACGCAGCGCGCATGATCGGTGGCGTTCTGCACGGATTCCAGCCGCAGCGAGCCGCCGAAGCGCGGACTAGCGAACAGCGCGCAGTCGCCGACCGCCGAGATGTCGCGGTCCGACGTCAGCAATTGCTCGTCGACGATGATGCCGGCCGCGACGTCCAGGCCGGCTTCCCCGGCCAGTTCGACATTGGGCAAGACTCCGACGCCGACCACCACCAAATCCGCCGGCACACGGCGGCCGTCGCTGAGGCTGACACCGGTCACGCGTGGGCCATCGCTCTCGATGCTGGTGGCCTGCCCCCCCAAGTGAATGCGAATCCCCGCCGCGGTATGGCGCTCCTGAAAATAGTCCGAGATTTCGGCGGTCACCGCACGCGCCATAACGCGCGCACCTAATTCGACCACGTCGACCTCAAGGCCCTTGGCGCGGGCGGTGGCCGCAAATTCGAGGCCAATAAACCCCGCCCCGATCACCACGACGCGTTGAGCGTGCGCGATCCGTTGCCGCAACGCCTCGCTCTCATCGAGCGTTCGCAAATAGCGTACGCCTTCGAGATGGGCGTTGGGAATATCAAGCAACCGATTGCGGGCCCCGGTGGCGAGCACCAGGTGCCCATATTCCAGCGAGACGCCGGAGGCGAGCACCAGCCGGCGCGCGCCACGGTCGATCGAGACCACGCGACCCGCGATCAACTCGATGTTCTGCTCGCGGTAGAATTTGTCCGGCCTGAACATCAGGCTATCCGGACGGCCTTCGCCCTTCAGATAGGCCTTCGACAAAGGCGGCCGCTGATACGGCAGATGCGCCTCATCATTAATCAGGCCGATGCGCTCGCCAAAGCCATGTTGCCGCAGCGACGCCGCGAGCTGGAAACCTGCGTGACCGGCGCCGACGATCAGGACTGATCCCGGGGGCATTGTTTTAAAAGTTCACCAGCAAGGGGATCTCTCCAACCGTCCCCGCTTGGTGCGCAATTGCGCAGGGGGCGCGGGGACCCATAACCACAGGCACCGGTTGGTTTAAAAGGCGTCTACCCGATTGTCAAAACGATGGGCTGCGGCGCCGCGATGAGCTAGTTCGGACAAATATACCCTGTCCCTGCCGGCGACCTGAAGCAGCCGACCGATTCCGGAATCACCTGCTTCGGCAGCCACAATACCACCTTCGGGAAATAGATCGTAAAGACGATCGTTACCAGGAATACGACGTAGATCGGCAGCGCCGCGCGCAGCGCTTTGGAAAAACTGACGCCGACGAATTTCGATGCCATCAGCAGCACCAGCCCGTAAGGCGGTGTGATCAACCCGAACGCCAATGTGGCGATCAGCACCACGCCCATGTGCACGCCGTTGATGTCGCCGGCCTGGGTCAACGCGTTCACCAGCGGCATGAAAATGATGATGGTCGGCACCGGCTCGATGAAATCGCCCACGACCGTGAACAGCAACACCAGTAGCAGCATCATGATTTGCGGATCGTTGCCGGCGATCGAGGTGATCCAGTCGGCGATCACGATGGCGCCGCGCAGGTAGGCCAGCATCCAGCCGAAGGCATTGGCGGCGCCGATGGTGATCAGCGGCAGCGAGAAGATCAGCCCGGCCAGACAAAAGTCGTAAGGAATCTTCCGAAAATGTCCGCGATTGAGCGCGGGGATCACGACCGCGATGATCCAGATCACCGCGACGACGCCGGCCTCCGTCGGCGTGAACCACCCGGTGAGGATGCCGCCGAGCAGGATCACCGGAATCATCAACGGCAGCGCCGCATCAGCGGCGGCGAAGGCGATCTGGCGCATCGGCGCGCGCGGCTTTCGCATTCCGGCGGGGCCGAAAAAATAGCAATAGATCATCAGGCCGAAACCGATCATCATTCCAGGCACGACGCCGGCCATGAACAACCCGGCGATCGAGACGTTGCCGACCGCGCCATAGACCACCGCGGTGATGCTCGGCGGTACCAGCGCCGCGATCGTGGAGGCGGAAGCGATGATCGCTGCGATGAAGGCCGGGCTGTACCCCTCCCGCTTCATCGGGCCGCCTAGCGCGCGGCTCATGACCGCGACATCGGCGGTGGTCGATCCCGACATTTCCGAAAAGAACATGCTGAAGACGACGACGACCTGCGACAGCCCGCCGCGGATGTGCCCGACCAGCGACAGCGACAGATTGGCAATCCGCACCACGACATTGGCCGAACTCATGAGTTCGCCGACCAGCAGGAAAAACGGAATCGCCAACAACGCTTCGGAATCCACGCCGTCGAAGACCTTCTGAATGATCGCCGCCAGAGAAACGTCTGACAACAACGCCCCGACAAACACACCGGCCATCAGCGAAAACGGCACGGGCACACCGAGGTAGCCGAAAAACAGAAAGCAAAACGACATCAGTGCCAAAATCACCGGTGCGCTCACGGCCGCGCCCTCATCTGGACGCCGGCATCAACCGGCGCAGGCGGAAGGTCTTCATCCGGCGGCTCGGGATGATCGAACCCTTTTTTGATGCCGTTGACCAATTGCTCGATCGTGAACAACGCGATCAGCAAGCCGGCGAGAGGGATCGCCGCATAGAGTGAGGCGATCGGCGTGCCCGAGGGTAGCCGAAAACTGCCGAAGCCCCTGAGATAGTTGATGTAGCCGAACCAGATCAGGCAAAATGCAACGCCGAGCACCACAAGGCGGATGATGATCTCCACGACCAGCCGCGGCGTGCCGTGCAACGCCTCCGAAATCGCAGTCAGGTACAGATGATCGTTGCGGCGAGTGGCGACCGCGGCACCGATGAAGATGGCGTAGATGAACAGCGTAGAGGTGACCTCCTGCAACCACAGCCAGGGGTGACCAATGGTGCGAGTGACGATGTCGAACATCACCGACAGCGAGAAGCCGAAGCACAACAACCCGCACAGCATCATCAGGATCAGTTCGAGCCTATCGAACGACCGCCATTTGAGGTGATGCTGCCGCTGCAACACCAGTTTGTCGGCGATGGTCATCCGTCGCTCCTAAACCGCTTTTCGTTTACGTCTTGGCCGGGCGCGCCCCGGCCATCCACGTCTTTTGGTGCAACATGAAGGAAGACGTGGATGCCCGGCACAAGGCCGGGCATGCCGAAGCAACCGTTCCGCAACCTCAATCGATCGCCCGGATCAGCGTCTTGATCTTGTCGGCGTGCGGGCCGAGATCCTTGGCGAGCTTGTCGAGATAAGGATCGGCGATCTTCTGAAAGCCTCCTTTGTCGACGTCGGCGATGATCTTGACGCCAATTTTCTCAAGCTTCGCTGCCGCCGCCCGCTCGAGCTCGAACGCCCGCTTGGGTTCCTGCAAGCTGACGTCCCGGGCCGCAGTCGTCACCCATTGTTTCTGCTCGGCGCTGAGGCTTTGCCAGAGCTTGTCGCTGATCCAAACGATCGCGTTGTTGGCTTCATGCTCCGTCATCGACAGCACGGGTGCAACTTCGTAGTGCTTGTTGATGAGATAGACGTTGACCGCGTTCTCGCCAAAATCCATCACGCCGGTTTGCAACGAGGTATAGACGCTGCCGAACGGCATGTGCACCGTCTGGGCGCCATAAGCGGCAAACATTGTGTCTTCGGTCGCGGTAGCCTGTACGCGAACCTTGTAGCCCTTGACGTCATCGAGCTTATGCACTTCTTTTTTGCCGTACATATGCCGGAAGCCCTGCGTGCCAAGCGCAATCGCATGAATGCCCTGCACGGTGTCGTCGATCATGTCGCGGACCGCCTCGAACACCTTCTGGTCGCCGAGCGCCTTGATGTCGTGCTCGGGAGAGCGGAACAGGAAATGCAGCGACATCACGCCGGCCTGCGGAGAGATCGTCGAGGTGTTGGCGGACGAGACGATCGCGAAATCGATGTCGCCGGATCGCACCAGTTGCAGGATCTGCAATTCCTGCCCGAGCTGCGCGCCGGGGTACTGATCGACCAGCATGGTGCCCTTGCTCAATTCCTTGAGCTTGGCGGAAAATATATCGTAAGCGATGCTGTAGCCGGAATTGAGCTGCTGATCGTGGGCGAAGCGGTAGTGCTTCACCTCTTGCGCGTCTGCGCTCGCGGCCAACATGGCCGCCGCAACCCCGACCAAGCTAGCAATGATTCTTGCCGAACTGCTGATTGTTACCGAACTACGCACCATTTCCCCCTGTTTGTTTTTTTTCGATCATCCCATCGGCGCTGCGGGATTGTCAATCAAACATCGAGGTGTCGATCCGCACAATCTCGCGTCATCCCGGCATTCGCCGGGACGACCCGCGAAGATATCCTCGTCTCGATCTAATTGATCGCCCGGATCAGCGTCTTGATCTTCTCGGCGTGCGGGCCAAGCCTTTTGGCAAGCTTGTCGAGGTAGGGGTCGGCGACGGCGGTGAAGCCTGACTTGTCGACGTCGGCGACGACCTTGACGCCGATCGACTTCAGTTTCTCCAGCGATTGATGCTCAAGCTCGATCGCCTTCGCGGGCTGATTTTGATTGACGTCGTCGGCCGCGGCCTGGACCCATCCCTGTTGTTCCGGCGTCAGGCTGTTCCACAGTTTGTCGCTCACCCACACCAGGCTGTTGTTGGCCTCGTGTTCGGTCATCGAAAGCACCGGCGCCACTTCATAATGCTTGTTGGCGAGATAGACATTGACGCCGTTTTCCGCGACGTCCACGACGCCGGTCTGCAGCGAGGTGTAGACGCTGCCGAACGGCATATGCACGATCTGCGCGCCATAGGCCGGAAACATGGTGTCCTCGGTGGGCGTGGCCTGCACGCGCACCTTGAGGCCCTTCATGTCGTCGATCTTCCTGATCTCGCGCTTGGAATACATGCTGCGAAGACCCAGCGTCGAGAGCGCGATGACATGGGCGCCCTGAACGGTGTCCGCGATCATCGCCTTGACCGCCTTCGCGACCTCCGGGTCCGAGATCGCCTTGACGAGGTGCGCTTCGGAACGAAACAGGAAGTGCATCGACATCACCCCGGCCTGCGGCGACAGGGTGGCGGCGTTCGCCGACGAGGAAATGCAGAACTCCACATCTCCTGATTTCACCAATTGCAGGACCTGTGGCTCCTGCCCGAGCTGCGCCCCCGGATATTGCTCGATCAGCATCGTGCCCTGGCTCAGCACCTTGAGCTTGTCACTGAAAATATCGCCAAGGATGCCATAGCCGGTGGTCTTTGGCTGGTCGTAGGCAAAGCGATAATGCTTCACCTCCTGCGCGCCAGCGCTTGCGGCGACAATCATCGACGCCGTCACGACCGCACCGAGAATTTTTCTCAGGTCGCCCATCGTCGTTCCCTCGATGTTTGATTTTTTCTTTCATCATCCCATCCGGGATGTTTGAATGTCAATCAAACAACGGGCGCGCGCAACGCATGTGCGAGATGGCGAGAGGCTGCCTCAAAAAGCAGCCGATGGAATGGGAGCCTGTCGTCAAGCTCGTCATGCCGGCCTTGTGCCGGGCATCCACGTCTTAACTGCAACAAAGACGTGGATGGCCGGGACAAGCCCGGCCACGACGAAAAGGTTAGAAAGAACCCGAGAACGCTGTCTCCATTTCCAGTCTTACTTTCAGGATGACGAGCCCTTCCCTTTGCCTCGCATGAAATCGAAGTCGCAGCCTTCGTCGGCCTGCAGGATGGTTTCGTTGAACAGATGCGCGTAACCGCGCTTGGCCCATTCCGGTGTCGCCGCGGGCGCCAGCGCTGCACGGCGGGTTTCCAGCTCCTTCGCATCGACCAACAGATCGATGCTGCGCTTGGCGACATCGAGCCGGATCATGTCGCCGCTCTTCACCAGCGCCAACGGGCCGCCGGCGGCGGATTCCGGGGTGATGTGGAGCACGATGGTGCCGAAGGCCGTGCCGCTCATCCGCGCATCCGAGATCCGCACCATGTCCTTGACGCCGGCGCGCGCCAATTTCATCGGGATCGGCAGATAGCCCGCTTCCGGCATGCCCGGGGCGCCCTTGGGGCCGGCGTTGCGCAACACCAGCACGTCGTCGGCCGTGACATCGAGCGCAGGATCGTCGACCCGCAGCGTCATGTCTTCCACCGACTCGAACACCACGGCGCGGCCGGTATGCTGCAACAGCTTCGGGCTTGCCGCGGAATGCTTGATCACGGCGCCACGCGGCGCGAGATTGCCATGCAGCACCGCCATCGCGCCTTCCGGCTTGATCGGATCGGTGCGCGGACGGATCGCGTCCTGCCCCGGCACGTCTTCGGCGGCGGCGACGACATCGCGCAAGCTGGCGCCGGTGATGGTTTTGGCGTCAAGATCGATCAGGTCGCCGAGCTGCGCCATCAATTTCGGCAAACCGCCGGCGTGGTGGAAATGCTCCATATAATGCGCGCCGGAGGGTTTCAGATCGATCAGCACCGGCACTTCGCGGCCCAATCGGTCGAAATCCTGGAGATCGATGCTATGTTCGGTGCGGTTGGCGATCGCGGTGAGATGAATAAGCCCGTTGGTCGAGCCCCCGATCGCCTGCAGCACCACTTGCGCATTTCGAAACGCGGACTTGGTCAGCAATTCGCTCGGCTTTGGCCCCTTCACCTTCGCCATCGCGGCGGCGACCCTGCCGCTGGCTTCCGCGGAACGAAAGCGCTCGGCATGCGGCGCGGGAATTGTCGCGCTCATCGGCAACGACAGGCCGAGCGCCTCGGTGATACAGGCCATGGTGCTGGCGGTACCCATCACCATGCAGGTGCCGACGGACGGCGCGAGTCGGCCGTTGACCGCCTCGATCTCGGCCTCGTCGATCTCGCCGGCGCGATGCTTGCCCCACAGCCGGCGACAGTCGGTACAGGCTCCCAGCACCTCGCCTCGGTGGTGGCCAACCACCATCGGCCCGACCGGGATCACCACGGTCGGCAGATCGGCGCTGACCGCGGCCATGATCTGCGCCGGCAGGGTCTTGTCGCAACCGCCGATCACCACCACCGCGTCCATCGGCTGGGCCCGGATCATCTCCTCGGTATCCATCGCCATCAGATTGCGCAGATACATCGAGGTCGGATGCGAAAAACTCTCTGCGATCGAGATGGTCGGAAACACCATCGGCATCGCGCCCGACAGCATGACGCCGCGCTTCACCGCTTCGATGATCTGCGGCACGTTGCCGTGGCAGGGATTGTAATCGCTGTAAGTATTGGTGATGCCGACGATCGGGCGGTTCAGCGCGTCGTCGGAATAGCCCATTGCCTTGATGAAGACCTTGCGCAGGAACAGCGAGAATCCAGCGTCGCCATAACTCGTCAAACCCTTGCGCAGCCCGTCCGCCATGTCGCATCTTTCCTGTGATCTTTGGATTTCACTTATGAAGTCCGCCGGATTGTTGTCAATGTTTGATTATTTCCCCTACCGACCGCGCAGATCATGGCCGAAACCAGCGTATTATTGACAATGAATTTCCTGCGTGTTGATTTCAACCGATGACCCGAAGCGACCGCCCATGAAGACGCCGCTGCGCATTGGCCTGATCGGCGCCGGTATGGTGAGCCGCCATCATTTGATGGCGTGGGCCGAAATATCAGATCAGGCGCGCGTCGTTGCCCTCGCCGATCCCTCACACGACAACGCCGCGCGGCGCGCCACCGAGTTCGGGATTACGCAAATCTACGCCGACGCGGAAGCGATGCTGGCGGCGACCGAGCTCGACGCGGTCGATATCGCAGCCCCGCGCGAATGGCATGCGCCGCTGGTGCGGCTCGCCGCGAAAAAGGGACTGCCGGTGCTGTGCCAAAAGCCGCTGGCGCCGACTTTGCAGCAAGCGACCGGTCTTGCCGCCGAAGTGAAGAACCAAACCCGCCTGATGGTTCACGAGAACTGGCGGTTCCGCGGCTACTATCGCGACGCAGCGTCGTGGCTTCGCGAAGGCCGCATCGGAAACGTCAAGCAGGCGCAGCTTACGCTGCTCACTTCGGGCGTGCTGCCGGGGCCGGATGGATTGCGTCCGGCACTGGAACGGCAGCCTTTCATGCGCAGGGAAAAGCGCATGCTGGTCGCCGAGGTGCTGATCCATCACCTCGATAGCTTGCGCATGCTGCTCGGACCGCTCCGCGTGACCGCGGCCGGTCTCACCCGAACCTATTCCGAGATGGCCGGCGAGGACGGCGCGGTGATCCAGATGAGCGCCGCCGGCGCCGCCAGCGTCAGCATTTTCGCGAGCTTCGCGGCGCACGGTTTTCCACCGACGCAAGTCGACCGGCTCGACATTCTCGGCGAGACCGGTTCGATCCGGCTCGATGGCGCGTTACTGACCTGCTCCGGCGCCGCAGCTGCGGAGCGCCGCTACGATCTCGCCGCCGAATACCAAGGCTCCTACAACCGGGCGATCGCGCACTTCGTGCAATCGTTGCGCGACGGCACGCCGTTCGAGACCGCACCGGAGGACAATCTCGAAACCTTGCGGCTGGTCGAGGATTGTTACCGCCTGTCCGGTTGGGACGCGGCGCGGTGAACATTTAAGAACCGTCATTCCGGGGCGCGAAGCACGAACCCCGGAATGACCTGAAGGTCATTTCCAAATCCTGCTCTTGTCGCCGTCGAACTCCAGGCCGCAAAACGTGCCGCCCTGGTAGAAATCGCCGATCGGATCGGGCGGGAGCTTGGCCTGCTCGGCAAAAGCGTGTTCGCGAAAATCCTCGGCGCGGCCGGTCGGGCGATAGCCGAGGTCGTAGGCGCGGTGGTTGTCCCACCACGAGCGCTCGTTGGACGACACGCCATAAAGAACTTCGAAATGAATGTCGGGATGTTCGAGCCCGATTCCGCACAATTGCACGAGATCTTCCGGCTTGAGCCAGATCGAGAGCCGGCGGTGATCCAGCGGCTTGTCGCCGAAATTGCCGATCCGGATGCACGTGACTTTCATCCCGTGCTTGTCGGCATAGAGCGCGCCGACCGCTTCGCCGAACACCTTGCTGACGCCGTAGCGGCTGTCGGGGCGCGGCGTCACGTCGGTGCCGATCCGGTGATAACGCGGATAGAAGCCGACCGCATGGTTCGACGACGCAAACACGATACGCTTGACGCCCTTTTTGCGTGCGGCCTCGAACAGATTGTAGCAGCCGATAATGTTGGACTGCAGGATCGTGTCCCATGGACCCTCGACGGAATACCCGCCGAAATGCAGGATAGCGTCGACGCCCTCGCAGATCGCCTCGACCTGTGCGAGGTCCGACAGCTCCGCCGCCTTGAATTTTTCGTGTGCCCCGAGATCGGCGGGCGCCTTCAGGTCGCTCAGCAGCAGGTCCGGATAGATCGGCGGCAACAATTTGCGCAAGCTGGTGCCGATTCCCCCGGCAGCGCCGGTCATCAATATGCGTGGCATCTCTTCCCTCGTTATTTGCGACCGGTTTGCGGTCGTTCACCGACAATGATAGCAAACCAGAAGACAAAGGAAACGCAACAACGAGAAACGTCCGGGAAACGCCAATGAACAATCATTCCGCCTATTCCGCCGCTTGGCATCCGGCGACGCGTTATCCCGATCCGGCGATCCACGCGCTCGATCCGCGGTTTGAAAAATACTGGCTCAAGCTCTCGGCGGTGGAGCGGCTGACCACCGGGTTGCGCTGGGCCGAGGGGCCGGTGTGGTTCGGCGACGGGCGTTATCTGCTGTGCAGCGATATTCCGAACAACCGTGTCCTCAAATGGGAAGAGGAAACCGGCGCGGTCAGCATTTTCCGCAAGCCGTCGGATTTCGCCAACGGCCATACCCGCGACCGCCAGGGACGCCTGATCACCTGCGAACACGGCGGGCGCCGCGTCACCCGCACCGAATATGACGGCTCCATCACGGTGCTGATGGACAAATTCGAGGGCAAAAGGCTGAACTCGCCGAACGACGTGGTGGTGAAATCCGACGGCTCGATCTGGTTCACCGATCCGGTTTTCGGCCTGCTCGGCAATTACGAAGGCTACAAAGCCGAGCCCGAGATCGACGCCAATGTTTATCGGATCGACGGCGCGACCGGAAAAGCCAGCATCGTCGCCGAAGGCGTTCTCGGGCCGAACGGACTGTGTTTTTCGCCGGACGAAAAGATTCTCTACGTCGTGGAATCGCGCGGCGTGCCGAACCGCAAGATCCTCGCTTTTGACGTGGCGGCCAGCGGCGACAGACTTTCCAACAAGCGCGTGTTGATCGACGCCGGCCCCGGCACGCCCGACGGCATGCGTTGCGACATCGACGGCAATCTGTGGTGCGGCTGGGGCATGGGCGACCCCGAACTCGATGGCGTGGTGGTGTTCGCGCCCGACGGCGTCATGATCGGCCGCATCGCGCTCCCCGAACGCTGCGCCAACGTCTGCTTCGGCGGCTTGAAGCGCAACCGCCTGTTCATGGCCGCCAGCCAGTCGATCTACGCGCTGTATGTGAATACCCAAGGCGCGCTGGGGGGATAGATTTTATTCGTAGGGTGGGCAAAGCGAAGCGTGCCCACCTTCCAACGCAAGGCGTTACCGACGTTGAACGGTGGGCACGGCGCGAAGAGCGCCTTTGCCCACCCTACGCACTGCGTTCGCAGGGACGACGTCGAGTTTGCTTCAAAACAACAAAACGCCGGAGCGAGAAAATCCCACTCCGGCGTTTCTCATCACATCAACCGATCACGCCGCGTTGAAGCCCGCGATCGCCTTGACCTCGAGATATTCTTCCAAGCCGTATTTGCCCCACTCGCGGCCGTTGCCGGATTGCTTGTAGCCGCCGAACGGCGCGGTGCGATCGTTCGGCACGCCCTGCAGATTGACGTTGCCGGCGCGCAGCTTGCGGCCGACCTTGCGCGCGGTCTCCACGGTGTCGGCGGAGACGTAACCGGCCAGACCATACGGCGTGTCGTTGGCAATGCTCACCGCGTCGGCTTCATCCTTGGCGCCGAGAATGACCAACACGGGCCCGAAGATTTCCTCGCGCGCGATGGTCATGTCGTTGGTGACGTCGGCAAAGATGGTCGGGCGCACATAGAAGCCCTTGTTGACGCCTTCCGGCAGACCCGGACCGCCCGCGACCAGCGTCGCACCTTCTTCGATGCCTTTCTGGATCAACGTCTGAATCTTGTCCCACTGGATGCGGGACACGACGGGGCCGATGGTGGTGCCCTCGGCGCGGGGATCGCCGGCCTTGGTCTTGTCGGCCATGCCTTTGGCGATCGCGGCGACTTCCTTCATCTTCGACAGCGGCACGATCATCCGCGACGGCGCGTTGCACGACTGGCCCGAGTTGACGAACATGTGCGCGACGCCGCCGGCGACGGCTTTGTTCAGATCGGCGCCTTCAAGGATGACGTTCGGCGACTTGCCACCCAATTCCTGGCTGACGCGCTTGACGGTCGGCGCGGCGCGCTTGGCGACGTCGATGCCGGCGCGGGTCGAACCGGTGAACGAGATCATGTCGATGTCGGGGTGCTCGCTCATCGCGGCACCGACATCCGGGCCGAGCCCGTTGATCAGGTTGAAGACGCCCTTCGGCACCCCGGCTTCGTGCAGGATCTCGGCGAAAATCAGCGCCGACGACGGTGTGAATTCCGAAGGCTTCAGGATCATGGTGCAGCCGGCGGCGAGCGCGGGCGCGACCTTGCAGGCGATCTGGTTCAGCGGCCAGTTCCACGGCGTGATCATGCCGACGACGCCGAGGGGCTCGCGCACCACCATCGCGGAGCCGATCGGCTCCTCGAAGTGGTAGTTCTTCAAAACCTCCAGCGTAGACATGATGTGCCCGAGGCCGGCGCCGGCCTGCATCTTCTCCGCCATCGGCAGCGGCGCGCCCATCTCGTCGGAAACCGCGGCGCCGATGTCCTTCATCCGGGTTTTGTAGACCTCGACGATCTTGGTGAGCAGCGCGACGCGCTCCTCGCGGCTGGTCTGCGAAAACGTCTCGAAGGCGCGGCGCGCAGCGGCCACCGCCTTGTCGACGTCAGCCTTGGAGCCGAGCGCGACCTCATACATCGCCTCTTCCGTCGCCGGATTGACGACCGGCGTGGATTTCTTGACGACGGGATCGACCCAAGCGCCGTCGATATAAAATTGCATGCGGTTGACCATCGTAAACCTCGTGATTTTTCAGGAGAAAATAAAGGGGGATAAGGAAGCGTTCGGCAAGCATCCTCGCACGAACGCGCTGGAAAATGAACCCGCCATATGCAGGACGCCGCAGTGCAGCGAACGCGCGATATAGAATCAGCAGTGTGAAGGAATCAAGACGGTCCGTTTCACTCCGTCGGCCCTACGAACGCGGGGACGAAAAATCACACCGCCATTTTGCGGTGCCGCACCGGCGCGCCGGCGGTGAGGCTTTCAACCGCGTCGATGATGGCGTTGGCGTCGATGCCGTGGTGGCGGTAGAGATCATCGATGGTGCCGGTCTGGCCGAAATGCTCGACGCCGAGCGCTTCCATGCGGTGGCCGCGCACGCTGCCGAGCCAGCCAAGCGCGGCGGGATGGCCATCGAGCACGGTGACGATGCCGCAATCGCGCGGCAGCGGCGCCAGCAATTGTTCGATGTGGCTGAGATGTTGCACGCCACGCCGATCTCGCCGCATCGCCCGCGCCGCGCTCCACCCCGCATGCAACCGGTCTGCGGAGGTAATCGCGAGCAGGCCGACATCCCGGCGGCTTTCGCCAATCAAACCGATCGCCTCGATCGCCTCCGGCGCGACCGCACCCATATAGGCGATCACGACTTCGGCGTTCGGTCCTGGTTTGCGCAACCAATAAGCACCGTCGGTAATGCCTCTTTGCAGGTCGGGCGTCATCATGCGCTGCGCCTGGTCGAGCGGGCGGGTCGAAAGCCGCAAATACACCGAGCCGCCCTCGCCCGCTCCTTCGCGCTGCATGTGGCGGAAGCCCCACCCCATGATAACAGCGAGTTCGTCGACAAAGGCCGGTTCGAACGAGGCGAGGCCATCCTGCGCGATTCCGATCAACGGCGTCGCGATCGACTGATGCGCGCCACCTTCGGGCGCCAGCGTAATGCCCGACGGCGTCGCCGCCACCATGAAACGCGCATCCTGATAGCAGGCGTAGTTGAGCGCATCGAGGCCGCGCTGGATGAAGGGATCGTACAGGGTTGCGATCGGCAACAGCCGTTCGCCGTTGATGGCGTGCGACAGCCCGAGCGCCGACATCAGGATGAATAGATTCATCTCGGCGATGCCGAGTTCGATGTGCTGCCCGCCCGGGGAGAAATCCCAGTTGAAGGTCGAGGGAATCTTTTCGCTTCGAAACAAATCGGCCTTCTCGGCGCGCGCGAACAGCCCGCGGCGGTTGACCCAGGCGCCAAGATTGGTCGACACCGTGACGTCGGGCGACGCAGTGACGATGCGCGAGGCCAGCTCAGAATCGCCGCGCGCGAGTTCGTTGAGCACGAGCCCGAAACCTTGTTGCGTCGACATCTGCGGCGAGGCCGTGAACGAAAGCCGCTCCGGCACCTCGATCACGGGCGCGGTCAGGCGACGGCGGCCGTCGCGGTTGAAGGGCGCCTCGGCGAGAAACGCCTCCAGCGCCGCCGGCTCTTCCGAAAGACCTTCGAACTTGTCCCATTCATGACCGGGGCGGATGTTCTGCGCGGCGCGCCATTTCTCCATCTGCGTGACCGTCATCAGTCCCGCATGGTTGTCCTTGTGGCCCTGGAACGGCAGGCCGACGCCCTTGATGGTATAGGCGATGAAGCAAACGGGACGGTCGTGATCGATCGCCTCGAACGCCTCAACCATGCTGGCCATGTCGTGTCCGCCGAGGTTGGACATCAGTTCCAGCAATTCGTCATCGCTACGCTTCTCGATCAGTTGCGACACCGCACCCTGATCGCCGATCTCATCGCGCAAGTGCTTGCGGAACGCGGCACCGCCCTGGAAACACAACGCCGCATACATCTGGTTCGGACAGGCGTCGATCCAGCGCTTCAACGCCTCGCCGCCGGGTTCGGCGAAGGCCGCCCGCATCAGCCGGCCGTATTTCACGATCACCACGTCCCAGCCAAAATTGCGGAACATGGATTCGAATTTCTCCCACAGGCCTTCGCGCACCACGGCATCGAGGCTCTGGCGGTTGTAGTCGACCACCCACCAGGTGTTGCGCAGGCCGTGCTTCCACCCCTCCAGCAGCGCCTCGAAGATATTGCCTTCGTCCATCTCGGCGTCGCCGACCAGCGCGATCATTCGCCCCTCGGGGCGATCCTGCATCCAGCCATGCGCCTTGACGTAGTCCTGCACCAGCGAGGAGAACAGCGTCTGCGCCACGCCGAGGCCGACCGAGCCGGTGGAGAAATCGACGTCGTCGGTGTCCTTGGTGCGCGACGGATACGACTGCGCGCCCTTTAGCCCTCGAAAATTTTCCAGCTTTTCGCGGGTCTGGTGTCCGAACAGATATTGGATGGCGTGAAACACCGGGCTTGCATGCGGCTTCACCGCGACCCGATCTTGCGGCCGCAAACCTGCGAAATACAGCGCCGACATGATGGTGACGAGCGAGGCCGACGAGGCCTGATGTCCCCCGACCTTCAAGCCGTCGACATTGGGCCGGATGTGATTGGCGTGGTGGATGGTCCACGACGACAGCCACAAGACTTTGCGCGCCAGTGCGGACAACAATTCAAGGCGGGCGGGTTCGGTCGGCATGGCGATACTCCCGTGCAGTCGTCATTTTCCGCGATGGTACCGGGGCGACCGAGGCTAAAAATCTCAAATTATCGCGACATACACTCCAGAATTAGGATAAAATACCAATTCGAAGCCAATTCAACAGAGTTTATCCCAATGCCATCGCTCGACGCCATCGACCGCAAAATCCTCAGCCTGCTGCAATCCGACGGCCGCACCACCATGCAGGAACTCGCCGACAAGGTCGGCTTGTCGGTCTCGCCCTGCCATCGCCGCGTCAAGCTGTTGGAAGAGCGCGGCGTCATCACGCGCTACATCGCGACCGTGGACCAGAAATCGCTCGGCCTGCATGTCAGCGTGTTCATCTCGATCAAGCTGGCGCGGCAGAAGGAGGAAGACCTCGACCGGTTCGCGAAAGCGATCTCGAAATGGGACGAAGTGCTGGAGTGCTACCTGATGACCGGAAACCGCGACTACCTGTTGCGCGTCGTTGCCGCCGACCTGGCCGCGTATGAGGCGTTCCTGAAGAACAAGCTGACGCGGCTCGACGGCATCGCCTCGATCGAATCGAGTTTTGCATTGAGCCAGGTGAAATATTCGATCGCGCTGCCGGTGTGATGCCGCGGGGCGAGCCGTCAGGCGCTCGGATAAGGCTCGACCGGGACCGGTGCCTGCGCGTGCCGCAGTCGCTCGCGATGGGCCGTATAGAGTCCGCTGCTGATGATGACGGCCGCGCCGGCAATGGTCCAGATATCCGGAATTTCGCCAAAGATGAGAAAGCCGAGAATGGTCACCCAGATGAGCTGGCTATAGGAGAACGGCGCCAGCACGGAAGCGTCCGCATAGCGAAACGCCAGCACGACGATCCATTGTCCCGTGGTCGACGCGATACCGATGCAGACGCCGAAAAAAATATCGCGCCAGCTCGGTACGACCCAGACAAACGGTACCAACACCGTCAGCACGCAAAGCCCGATGACCGCCGAATACACCATCGTGGTGACGGCGCGGTCCTTGCCACTGATCATGCGGGTGACGGTCAGGGTGAAGGCCCAACCCAGCGCCGAGATGATCGGAAAGATCACGGCCGGATGAAATGCGCTTGAGCCCGGCCGCACCACGATCATCACGCCCACGAGCCCGACCAGCGTGGCGGCCCAGCGCCGGATGCCGACCTTCTCGCTCAGCAAGACGATCGACAGTGCGGTGACGAACAAGGGCGCGACAAAGGAGGTAGCGGAGGCTTCGGCGATGTGAAGAAATCGCAGGCCGGAAATGAAGAACAACGAGGACGACACCAGCGCCAGACCCCGCCAGACCTGAAGAACCGGCCGCGTCGAGCGGAATACGCGCGGCGATGCCTTGGCCATCACCGGAAGCAAGATGATGAAAAAAACCAAAAACCGGATCCAGGCGATCTCGATCGCAGGCAAGGTCAGCGAAAGATACTTCGCAAGCGTATCCGAGCACGCCAGAAACACCGTCGAGGCGACGATCAAGCCTATGCCACGCAACGGATGATCGGCGCGGGCGGGCGCCGAATGTTGGCTAGTGTCTGGCAATGTCGGGGAATCGATCGTCAAGGTGGGGCAAATCGCGAGGGCGATGCCTACCCAACGACGGATGCGCCGATACGACAAGCCCTTAAAAACAGGAAGCGGATATGCACGAATGCTTGCCGCGGCCCTCGACAATTACAGCATCGGCAGGCTTCGCGGTCTGGGTCCCCTCGGAAAGGCTTGATCGAGGGCTGCGATTTCGTCATCGCCGAGCACAAGATCGCCCGCCGCCGCATTGTCGGCAGCATGCTCCGGCGTCGAGGCCTTCGGTATCGCGAACACGGAAGGATCGCGCGTCAGGAAACTCAACGCGACCTGACGCGGAGTCGCTTTGTGGGCGTCGGCAATTGCCTGCAGCACCTGCCCCGCTTTGCTGCGCGATTGCGGAAAATCATTGTGACCGAACGGCGAATACGCCACCACCGCGACGCCGTGCCGCTTGCACCACGGAATCACCGCGTGCTCGATCGCGCGCTCCTGCAAGTGGTAGAGCACCTGGTTGCAGGAGATCTTGCCCGGGCCTGCCACATCAAGCATGTCGTCGAGATCGTCGGTATCGAAATTGCTGACACCCCAATTGCGGATTTTCCCGGCGCGCACCAGGTCTTCGAATGCCGCGACCGTTTCCGCGAGCGGATACGATCCGCGCCAATGCAGGAGATAGCAATCGAGCCGGTCGGTCTTCAGCCGCGCCAGCGAACGCTCGCACGCCGTAATGGTGCCGCGCCGCGAGGCGTTGCTCGGCAAAACCTTTGAGACCAGAAAAACATCGTCGCGCCGCCCGGCGATCGCTTCGGCGACCACCAGCTCGGCGTCGTCATACATCTCGGCGGTGTCGATATGGGTCATGCCGAGATCGATGCCGCGGCGCAACGCGGCGACCGCGGTTTTGCGGTGGCCGTGGTCGATATACCAGGTGCCCTGCCCGATCACCGACACTTCGCGTTTGGTGTTTCCGAATGGCCGCGATTTCAAGATAACCTCTCACGTTCAGACCCGCAGATTACACAACTTTCCCGTCATTGCGAGCGAAGCGAAGCAATCCAGAGCCCCGTGTTTAGAACTGGATTGCTTCGTCGCTCCCGCTCCTCGCAATGACGTTGAGAAACCAGCCTAACTAATTAGCCGCCGCAGTTTGACGTTGCACGGAAGCGGCTCCGTTGAGATCAACGTCCGTCTGCGCGATCAGGCGCTTCAATTCCGGCAGGCACGAGCCGCAATTGGTGCCGGCCTTTGTTTGCACACCGATCGCGGTGACCGAGCGTGCTCCGGCCGCGATGGTATCGCTAATCGTGGTGCGGCCGACGCCAAAACAGGCGCACACAATGGGCCCGGCGCTCGCCAACCCATCCGCGGATTGGCCCGACAGCAGCATCCGGCGCTGCTCGGCGCTGAGCGTATCCGCGGCGAACAGGCTCTTGACCACATCCCAGTCGCCGGCGTCTCGCGCGGGTCCGACGAACAAACACGTCTCGATGCGGTCTTCGGCAAACGATGCCGCACGATAAACGCCTCCGCCAAAATCCCTGTATTCGGCGAGATCGCGGCCCGCGACAGACCGCAACCATGAATGCCATCGTGCCAGGTCGGCATTGTCGGCGAGCAGGTAGCCGTAGCCGCCGGGGATGGCTACGCGCGCCCACCAGACGTGATCAGGCAATTCCAGTTCGGACCGAGACAGGACAAAGCCGCGAAAGACATATTCATAGGGCATGATCGATGCCGGCGTCGCCTTGTTCTCGGGCTGGCCGGAGAACGGGTCGGTGAGCGGCGCCACCAGCGCGCCGACGCGCGCGGACGAGGCGGTTTTTTCGCTCCAGTGAATCGGTGCGAACAGCATGCCGCGCTGTTGCCGCTCGTTGACGACGACCTTGAGAATGCATTGCCCGTAATCGGTGACGACGCGCGCGAAGCCGCCGCCGGTGACACCGAATCTTGTGGCGTCGCCGGGATGAAGCTCGACAAACGGCTCCGGCAAATGCTGGCCCAACCGCGGGCTGAGGCCGGTACGGGTCATGGTGTGCCATTGATCGCGGATGCGGCCCGTGTTCAGCCGCAACGGCCGTGCGGCCGTCGTCTCGGTTCGCAACGCGGGGATTTCCGGCGCGATAAAGCGCGCCTTGTGGTCGGCCGCAAAAAATTCACCCTCGGCGAAAAACCGCTGCTGCGGCTCGGTGTCGCCCGGCCGCAACGGCCATTGCACCGGCGCCATCGCATCGAACGCTTCATCCGATAGCGATTGCAGCGCCCCGAGATCGAAGTCGCGGCCACCGCCATTCTCGAAGGCGGAAAGCGCGGCATGTTCGCGGAACACGTCCGCGGCCGAACCGAAATCGAACGCCGCGCCGAAACCGAGCCGCTTTGCGACCTCGCTGAGGATCCACCAATCCGCCTTCGCCTCTCCCGGCGGCGGCACAAACCTCCGCTGCCGCGAAACGCGCCGCTCCGAATTGGTCACGGTTCCGGATTTCTCTCCCCACGCGTGCGCCGGCAACAGCACATGCGCGCCGGCATCGACGGTATCGTTGGAGCGCACGTTCTCCGAGACGACGAACAGCTCGAGTTTTTTCAGCGCGGCGCGGGCGGCGTCGGCGTCCGGCAACGACACCGCCGGATTGGTGCCGATCACCCACAGCGCCTTGATCTCGCCGCGCGCGATCGCCTCGAACATCTGGACCGCCTTGAGCCCCTCATGGGTCGCGATGCGCGGCGCCTTCCAGAACCGCCGCACCCGGTCGATGTCCGGCGGCGTGAAACCCATATGCGCGGCGAGCTGGTTGGCGAGGCCGCCTACCTCGCGGCCGCCCATCGCATTGGGTTGCCCGGTCAGCGAAAACGGCGACGCGCCCGGCTTGCCGATCCGTCCGGTCGCGAGATGGCAATTGATGATGGCATTGACCTTGTCGGTGCCTTGCGCCGACTGGTTGACGCCTTGCGAATACAGCGTGACCACGCGCGGCGTGGTTTTGAACATCGCGAAAAAATCGGCGACATCTTGCTCGGAGAGCCCAGTGGCGAGCGCGGTCGCGGCAACGCTACCGGCGATTTCCCGCGCCCGCACCAACGCCGCTTCGAAACCACTGGTATGGCGTTCGATATAGTCGCGATCGAGCACGCCGGCGTCGGCGAGCTCTACCAACAGCCCACTAAACAACGCGGTGTCGGTGCCGGGCTTCAAACCCAAAAACAGGTCGGCATCTTCGGCGGTCTCGGTCCGGCGCGGATCGATCACGACGATGCGCGCGCCGCGCCGACGCTTGTTGGCGAGCATGCGCTGGAACAAGACCGGATGGCACCACGCGGCGTTGGAGCCGACCAACACCAAAAGATCGGCCTCGTCGAGATCCTCATAGCAGCCAGGCACGGTGTCGGCGCCGAACGCGCGGCGGTGGCCCGCGACCGACGACGCCATACACAACCGTGAATTGGTATCGACATTGGCGGTGCCGATGAATCCTTTCATCAGCTTGTTGGCGACATAATAGTCCTCGGTCAACAATTGCCCGGAGAGATAGAACGCGACCGCGTCCGGGCCGTCGCGCGCGACGATATGCGCAAAGCGATGTGCAACATGATCGAGCGCGTCGGTCCAGGCCACCCGCTCCATGCTGCCCTTGCTGCAGCGGATCATCGGATAGAGCAAGCGCTCCCCAAGCCCGAGCGTTTCGCCGAGCGCAGAGCCCTTCGAACACAGCCGTCCGAAATTGGCTGGATGCTCCGGATCGCCCGCTATCGCCGCGCCACCGCTATTGTCCGGCGTCGCCAGTACGCCGCAGCCGACGCCGCAATAGGGACAGGTGGTGCGCGTGGCGCGAAGCGTGGGATCGACAACCGTCATGCAAATCGCCGGGTCATCGGGTCACGC
The DNA here is from genome assembly GCA_963814615.1 of uncultured Alphaproteobacteria bacterium. Classification (GTDB taxonomy): domain Bacteria; phylum Pseudomonadota; class Alphaproteobacteria; order Rhizobiales; family Xanthobacteraceae; genus Bradyrhizobium. Next base: position 55,906 of record CAWFDN010000004.1, read on the forward strand.
CGCCTCCGAGCGGGTTGCGAGCGAGCGACCGAACATCATGTCTTTCCGAATTCCTGCAATCGGCTGCCGGCTGCGGATCAATTCGAGATACCAGAGCGCGTCTGCGGCATCGCCGACCAGCACCGCACCGGTCAAGCGCCCGTCCGCTATCACCAGCTTCTTGTAAGCGCCGCCGCCGGCATCATTGAGCACGATGGCCTCGCTTCCATCCGCGCCCATAAAGTCTCCGGCCGAAAACACGCTGACGCCGGAGACTTTCAGATTGGTCGCAACGACGCTGCCGTCGTAGCTAGCCGCTCGGCCCGCGAGATGCCGCGCCAACACGCGCGCCTGCTCGTACGCCGGCTCGACCAGGCCGTAACAAATGCCACGATGTTCGGCGCATTCGCCGAGGGCGAAGATATCCGGTTCTCCGGTTTGCAAGTGATCGTCAACGACGACACCGCAATTGACGGCAATGCCGGCAGCCTTTGCCAGCGCGATATTCGGCCGGATTCCGGCCGCGAAAATCACCGCATCGGCCTCGATCCTCCGCCCGTCCGCCAGTTCAATACTCTCGACGCGCGTCTCGCCGTGGAGACGCGCGGTATCGGCGTTGAGCAAAACCCTGATGCCCTTGCGTTCGACCAGGGCTTTGAGCAGTTCTGCCGCCGGAGCGTCGAGCTGGCGCTCCATCAGCCGGTCCATCAGGTGGATCAGGGTCACCTTTGCCCCGGCCTTGGCGAGACCATAGGCGGATTCCAGTCCGAGCAAGCCGCCGCCCACCACCACGACGCGTTTCTTCTGCGCGGCGAGTGTCAGCAACAGATCGACGTCGCGGCTGTCGCGAAAAGTATGCACACCGGCGAGATCGGCGCCTGATACCTTGAGCCGCAGCGGCGTCGAGCCGGTGGCGAGGATCAGTCTGGAAAACGCAATGCTCTCTTCATTCGCGATTCTGAGTTCGCGACGGCCGACATCGATCTCGGTGGCGAGGCAGCCATATTTCAAGGTGACGCCGCGGTTGCGCCACCACGCGGCCGGCTTCAGTTCGATGTCATGCGCGGCGGTCTCGCCCGCGAGCACCGAGGACAACAACACACGGTTATAGGCCAACCTCGGCTCGTCGCCGATCACGGCGATGGCGTATCGCCCGAGCGCGACTTTCGCCAGTTCGTCGACCAGGCGCGCCGCCGCCATTCCATTGCCGACCACAACCAGCGGTTCACTCACGGTGTATCCTCACTTGGCGGCTTGAGAATGGCGGCTTGAGAGCGGCATGTGCTTCTCCTGCCTCTGTATCCGGTCCTTCGCGAAGATACTGAGCGGAGGTCCGGGGAAGCAGATAAAGGATCTCTCATCGTCGTACTCAGAGCGGTCGACCTCACCCCGCAAGCGGGGCGAGGTCGATATTGTTCGTGCGGCTCACACCCGCGCTTCGGCGAGGCTCGTTGCGCTCGACGCTACAGAGCTCTTGCGCAGGTAGTGCCACCAGGTGAGCCCCAGGCAGACCGCGTAGAACGCCAGATAGATTTCCAGCGCGAGTTGCGGGCCACCCGTGATGGCGATCGACTTGCCGAAGCCGCTCGGGATCAGGTAACCGCCGCAGGCGCCGATCGCGCCGATGAAACCGAGTGCTGCACCGCTTTCGATGCCCGCCGTCTTCATCGCAAGTGCCCGGCCGGCTTCACCCGTGCCTTTGGCTTTTCGCAGATTCTCCTCGCGGAAAATCGACGGGATCATCCGGTAGGTTGAGCCATTGCCGATTCCGGTGGTGACGAAAAGGATGAGGAACATCACCACAAAGCCCGCGAAGTCCTTGATCCCCACGAAGTACAAGACGCCGATCGTCGCGGCGCCCATCGCGATGAAATTCCAGAAAGTCACGATCGCGCCACCGACCTTGTCGGCGAGCAGGCCGCCAAAGGGACGTGACACCGAGCCCACCAGAGGTCCGAGGAACGCGATGGCGATCGTGACTGCCGGAAATTGTGTCTTTATCAGCAGCGGAAACGCGGCCGAGTAGCCGATGAAAGAACCGAAGGTGCCGATATAGATGAAGGACATGATCCAGGTATGCTTGCGGCCGAGGATCGCGACCTGGTCCTTGAACGTGGACTTGGCCGAGGTGAGATTGTTCATGAAGAAGATCGCGCCAAACACCGCGACGGCCAGCGGCAGCATCCACATCAGCCCGGCGTTCTGGAGATAGATGCCGCTTGAGGTCGGCGTTGCCTGATAGAGATTGAAAAGGCCGACACTCATCAGAATCGGCGTCAGCAATTGGACACTGCTGACGCCGATATTGCCGCCAGCCGCGTTCAGGCCGAGCGCCCAGCCCTTCATCCGATCGGGATAGAAGAAGGAGATGTTGGCCATACTGGAGGCGAAGTTGCCGCCCCCCAGACCTGCGGTGGCGGCCACGCACAGCATCAGCCAGAATGGCGTATCCGGCTGACTTACGAAATACGCAAGCGCCAGCGTCGGGATGAACAGCACCGCGGCGCTGAAGATCGTCCAGTTCCGGCCGCCGAACATCGTCACCGCAAAGGTGTAGGGAAAGCGCATCAGCGAGCCGATCAGCCCGGGCAACGCCACCAACTGAAACAACTGATCGGTGTCGTAATGGAAACCGGCCTGAGGCAACTTCGTGGCCACGATGCTCCAGATCAGCCAGATCGAGAATCCGATATGCTCCGCGACAATCGACCAGATGAGATTGCGTCGGGCGACGGTTTTGCCCTTGGTATTCCAAAAGATCTCATCTTCCGGGTTCCATTCTGAAATCCAGGTCGGGTTCGGCGTACTCATTGAATTTCCTTTCTGAACGGGTGAGGCGCGGTCATCGGATCACGCTCAGAGGCATAGCGGCGCGCTCTGGGGAGACCCCAGTCTGGCGGTGTCATAATTCGGATGGTCGGTTTCGACGGACGGCATCGATGGCGTCAGCAGCAGATATTCAAGCTTCGTGCCAGGCCGCTGCAGTGCGAAATAATTCGTATATTCAAATGCTTATATGACGACGAGGATGTCTCGTCCTAAAGGCTCGCATCCAAAATTTGCGATTCGCCCAATTTTTGCGCGACGCACAAAAATTGGGCGAGACAGGTTATTGAATAACTTTATCGATGAGCCGCAACGAGCCATCAATAATGCGAGTCCCTCCCCACTCTCGACCGAGCCATCACTGGCATGTCAATTGCTTTACTTACTCGCCAGTCAACGAAGACTGCAGTCCGCCTGAACGTTGAAGCCAAGCATCGGGTGAGCGCAGGGACAGGCTCAAGTCCTCTCACTAAAAATACTTGACGCAGTCATCAGCGTGGAAGCGCGTCTATAGGACCGCCTATTTCAAAATGGGCGAATCCATCTCATCGGAAGCGCTGCGGTTGCCGGGCCATCGCTGCTTCAAGTCTCCTACCCAACAAAAGGAAATGTCATGTCCTATCTCGTGCCTTCAGAATTCGTCACCAAGATGGTGGATGCCGGGGAATCCAAAATTTTCATGTCCACCCGCGATACGGTCATCCGCGCCTATATGGCCGGCGCGATACTCGCATTGGCTGCCGCGTTTGCGGTCATGGTTACGGTCCAGACAGGGTACCCGATCATCGGGGCAATTCTGTTCCCGGTAGGCTTTTGCATGCTTTACCTTTTGGGCTTCGATCTGTTGACCGGAGTTTTCGTTTTGAGTCCGTTGGCCTGGATCGACAAGCGACCGGGCGTGACGATCGCAGGCGTTTTGCGGAATTGGGGTTTGGTCTTCGTCGGCAATTTTCTGGGCGCACTGACCGTGGCCGTGATGATGTCGATCGTCTACACCTACGGCTTCTCGACACCACCCGATAAGGTAGGCGCCGTCATCGCCGGGATCGGCGAGGCCCGCACGCTCGGTTATGCGAAATACGGCGCCGCCGGCATGCTGACGCTCTTCATTCGCGGCATGCTTTGCAACTGGATGGTTTCCACCGGCGTGGTCGGAGCCATGATCTCCACCAGCGTCCCCGGCAAGGTGATCGCGATGTGGATGCCGATCATGCTCTTTTTCGCGATGGTGTTCGAACACTCCGTCGTGAACATGTTCCTGTTCCCCTCGGCGCTGATCATGGGCGGAAATTTCTCGGTTATGGATTATTTCATCTGGAACGAAATTCCCACCGTTCTCGGCAATCTGATCGGGGGACTTTCGTTCACCGGCCTGACCCTGTACGCCACGCACGTCAGGACCGCACCGAAGCGCAACATCCGGACGGCGGCTCGCGCCACCGCCTGATTTGGTCTAAAGGAAAGAGCCTTACCTCACATGGGGTAAGGCTCTTTTTCTTTTTGGCGCTGAGAATGCCGGGTGAACTGCACATATCGATCGGCCAGCACTCCGATAAGGGGCGCAAAGAAATCAATCAGGATTTCCACGGCGCTTTAATCCCGAATGAGCCGCTGTTGAGCCTGAAGGGGATCGCCATCGTCCTCGCCGATGGGATCAGCAGCAGCCACGTCAGCCAGGTCGCAAGCGAGTCGGCCGTCAAGAGTTTCCTGACGGATTATTACTGCACCTCGGACTCCTGGTCCGTAAAGACTTCGGCGCAACGCGTGTTGGCCGCGACCAACTCGTGGCTACATGCGCAAACCCGGCGCAGTCGCTACTCCCACGACATGGACAAAGGCTACGTTTGCACGCTCAGCGCGATGATCGTCAAATCCACCACGGCGCATATTTTTCATATCGGCGACTCCCGCATTTACCGGGTGGTCGGCAACGCACTTGAGCAACTCACCGAAGATCATCGGATTATTATTTCATCGGAGCAAAATTATTTAGGCCGCGCGTTGGGGGTCAATCCGGAAATTGAAATTGACTACCAGGCGTTTCCACTCGAACAAGGCGACATCTTTCTGTTGGCGACCGATGGCGTTTACGAACACGTCGGCACCCGCTTCGTCGCCGATGCGATCAAGGACAATCCGCAGGATCTGGATCGAGCGGCAAAAATCATTGTCGACAAGGCCCTCCAGCAAGGCAGTCCGGACAATCTCACCATCCAGATCGTGCGGATCGATCACTTGCCGGACGGCGAAGCCAGCGAAGTTTTTGGGCGATCGTCCGAATTGCAACTTCCTCCGCTGTTGGAAGCGAGGATGATGTTCGATGGATATAGAATTGTCAGAGAACTGCACGGCAGCAGCCGTAGCCACATTTATTTGGCGGTCGACAGCGAGACCGACATGTTGGTCACGATCAAAATTCCATCGATCGATTTGCGCGACGACCCTGCCTACCTGAAGCGATTCATGATGGAAGAGTGGGTCGCCCGGCGCATCGAGAGCCCCCACGTCCTGAAGCCTTGCCTGCGCTCCAGAAAGCGCAACTACCTGTATGTGGCGACCGAGTTCATCGATGGACAGACACTGCGCCAGTGGATGATCGATCATCCCAGGCCGGACCTGGAAACGGTGCGTGGAATAGTTGAGCAAATCGCCAAGGGCTTGCGGGCCTTTCACCGCAAGGAGATGCTGCATCAGGATCTCAGGCCGGACAACATCATGATCGACAAGACCGGCACGGCGAAGATCATCGATTTCGGCTCGACGAAAATCACAGGTGTGGTCGAAGCGGCGCCCTTCGCGAACCGCGACGACATTTTAGGCACCGCGCAGTACACGGCGCCGGAATATTTCCAGGGAGACGGTGGCTCGCCGCGCTCGGATATGTTCTCGCTCGGGGTGATTACTTATCAGATGCTGACGGGAAAGCTACCGTACGGCTCCCAGATTGCGAAAGCAAGAACAGGTTCGCAGTTTGGCAAGTTACGGTACACCTCCGCCATTGTGCACAATCCGCAGATTCCCGCCTGGATTGATGGCGCCCTCAGGCGGGCCGTGCATCCGGATCCCTACAAGCGTTACGACAGCCTGTCGGAATACACGTTCGATCTTGGCCACCCCAATACGAAATATCTCAATCCCTCCGCGACACCCCTTCTGGAGCGTAACCCGTTGCTGTTCTGGAAATGCACCACCGCCATGCTGGCCTGCATTATTTTAGTTTTGCTCATCAGCCGACACGGCGTTCGCTAGAGCGTTTTCCAGCGAAGTGGATGCCGGTTCGCGTCAAGAAAACGCGTCAGAACAAAGAAATAGAGCCTCCGTTCCGATTCAATCGGAACGGAAAAGGCTCTAAAGTCAGATTCAATAGGTTGAATCAGGCTCTTACGCAAAACATGGCTTCGCTTTTACGCAGCCTCGGTCGCGGCCATCATCGGCTTCGGGGCGGTTCCGACGCCCGGCTTCATTCGAAAATCGTAGGTCATCAAATGCCAGGGCGAAGCCGCAGGCTTGCCGTCGGGCATCACGGCATCGGTGCGCTCTTCGATGTTGGCGACCAGTTCGTTCTTCACCCCGAATACCACGTCGGAATCCAGATATTTGTCGCCTTCCATGAAGACGTGGGTGATCAGCGGCTCGTAGCCGGGTGCATCGACGAGAAAATGCACATGCGCCGGCCGCATCGCGTGACGCCGGACCTGCAGAATCATCTCACCGACCGGACCATCGGTCGGGATCGGGTAACTGCACGGCAGGATGGTGCGAAAGAAAAACCGTCCATCCGCGTCGGTGATGAACCGCGCCCGCGACGACGGGCCTTGCGTTTCATAGGACGGCTTTTGCGAATCGTAAAAGCCGTCATCGTCGGCGTGCCAGACGTCGACCGGGACGCCCGCCAGCGGCTTGCCTTGCAGATCGGTGACGCGGCTTTGCACAAACATCCGTTCTCCCGGCAAATCGGCGGAGATGTCGGTGCCGTGGGGGGTGGGCTTGTGTTCGCCGACATAAAACGGACCGAGCACCGTCGTCTCGGTGGCGCCGTCGCGCTCGCGGTGATTCACGGCATCGACCAGCATCGAGACCCCGAGCACGTCCGACAGCAGGATGAATTCCTGCCGGGTCGGCGTGCATTTCTGTCCGGTGCGGGTCAGAAAGTCGATCGCATAACCCCATTCATCAAAAGTGAGATCGGTTTTGCGGACGAAATCGTGCAGCGATTTCACCAGTTCTTCCATCAGGAATTTGACACGTGGGTCCGGCGTTTCCTCAAAGCTATCGATAACGGCGGCGGTAAGTTCGGTGTCGTTGAACTGGGGCATTGTTGCTGTCCTGAGGTTCGGCAATTACAGACGTAAGCCTACACCACCGATGCCGCCGGGGTAAGCATGTCGCGCATGGAACATCGCCCACTTTCCGGCTATTAACGCATAGCTCGAATGCTTCCGGAGACAATCCCCGATGTTGGCCCCGCCCCCCGCCTCACCCGAATCCGCCGGCATGTCCAAGGCGGCGTTCGAGCGTCTCGAAGCGCATTTGAAGCACCACTACATCGATGCCGGGCGCTTTCCGGGAACGCAGCTGCTGGTATACCGCCGCGGCAAGATCGTCCACAGCGCGGTGCAAGGCTTTGCCGACCTCGAGCGCAAAGTCCCCGTGAAAGACGATACCATTTTTCGCATCTATTCGATGACCAAGCCGATCACGAGCGTGGCCTTCATGATGCTGGTCGAGGAAGGCCGCGTCGCACTCGACGAGCCGGTCCACAAATACATCCCGGAATGGAAAAACCTCGGCGTCTTCCAGGCCGGCACTGCGCCGGCATTTCTGACCAGGCCGCCGTCACGGCCGATGTTGATCGTCGATCTGTTGCGCCACACTTCGGGCCTCACTTACGGCTTCCAGCAGCGCACCAATGTCGATGCCGCCTATCGCGAGATGAAGATCGGCGAGATCGAGAAGGCGGGAACGTTGCAATCGATGATCGACGGCCTGGCAAGAATTCCCCTGGAATTTTCGCCGGGCGAGGCCTGGAATTATTCCGTCGCCACCGACGTCGTCGGCTATCTCATCGGCCAGATCAGCGGCAAGCCGTTCGAACAGTTTCTGAAAGAACGTATCTTCGATCCGCTCGGCATGAACGACACTGACTTCTTCGTAGCCGCCAGCAAGGCCGATCGTTTGGCCGCGTGCTACGCGGCCGACGGCAAGGGCGGCATGACGCTGCAGGATGACCCGGCCACGAGCTCTTTCCTTTCGCCGCCGTCATTGATTTCCGGCGGCGGCGGGTTGTGTTCGACCGCGGCCGATTATCTCACCTTCTGCCGCGCGCTGATCAACGGCGGCGAACTCGGCGGCGTCAGGCTGATCGGCCCCAAAACGCTGGCGCTCATGACCTCGAATCATCTGCCCGGCGGACGCGACCTGCCGGAAATGTCGCGGTCGCTGTTTAGCGAGGCGGCCTATAACGGCATTGGCTTCGGCCTCGGTTTTTCCGTCACGCTCAATCCCGCCCAGACCTTGATCCCCGGCAGCGCCGGCGAATATGCCTGGGGCGGGGCAGCCACGACCTCGTTCTGGATCGATCCGGCGGAAGAACTGATCGCGATTTTCATGACCCAGGTGGTGCCGTCGAGCGCCTACCCCACACGGCGCGAACTGCGCACCATGGTCTACTCCGCCATCACCGACAGCAATCTTTAGCCAAAATTTTGCAATGCCGGAAACGTCTCCAGCAACCAGATGCTCAAGGTCGATACCGCGCCGGTCAGAAAGCCGATCCCGGTGATGACCATCAACACGCCCATCGCCCGCTCGACGCTGGCCAGATGCCGCTTCATCCGCGAAAACACCGACGAAAACCGTTCGACCATAAACGCCGCGACCAAAAACGGAATCCCGAGCCCGGCGGAATAGACCGCGAGCAGGCCCGCGCCTTTCGCCACGGTCGCCTCGGCGGCGGCGATCGACAGGATGGCGGCGAGGATCGGGCCGATGCAGGGGGTCCAGCCGAATGCAAAGGCCAGGCCCATCACATAAGCCCCCCACAGGCCAACCGGCTTTGGAATCGACAACCGCCCTTCCCGCATCAAAAAGCCGATCCGCGTCAGCCCGAGGAAGTGCAGGCCCATGACGATGATGACGATGCCGGCGGCGATCGAAAGCTCCGCCGACCAGGCGCGAATCAACCCGCCGATCAAGGAGGCACTGGCGCCGAGCGCCACGAACACGGTGGAAAAACCGAGCACGAACACCACCGCCGATATCATCACCGCGCGCTTCGAGGACGAGACCGTCTCCTGATGGGCGACGTGCTCGATGGTCGCGCCGGTGAGATAGATCAGATAGGGCGGCACCAACGGCAGCACGCATGGCGAGAGAAAGCTGACCAGGCCCGCAATCAGCGCCGCGGGAATCGAGACATCGGAAATCATTTAGTCATCGCCATCGTTGATGTTTGCGGATATCGCAGCCTTGCCTAGCAGTTCTTGCCCAGCAGTTCTTGCGCAGCAGACAAGGCAGCGTGAGCCGAACCCGGCTTGATGTAACGGATGCCGGGAATTTTCCCGATCAACAATGCGGCATCGCGACTGCCGCAGCGCAACGGGGCCGCCGGCGTGTGGGGAATACCGGCGTGAAGAATATCCACTCATGATGTGACGCGAAACCGCATGTGACGGAAAACCGCGTCCTATTTAACCAGCTTCAACAAAGTACGCCGTTCTTGCAACAACTTCGGATTTTGCGAACTTTCCGCCGGCCCATCGTCCGGCAACATCGCATCACACAGGGCCTTCAATTCCGAATCTGCAATTCGATTGAGTTTCATCTGCAACTCAAGAACGGCAAGCGACACCAACAGCGCGGTGTCCCGGTCGCCGCTTTCGATGAGCACCGCCCGGCATTCCTCGAGTGCCGCAAGGACCGAACGCAATGCTTCGTCTGAATTAGCCACCGGGGTTTTTTCCGTTGCCGAGCTTGCGAGGTAGAGTCGAGGCGGTCCAGTCGGTCGTTCCATATACCTCTCCAACTCCGGATCTTTTCGAAACGGTGCGGTGGGTTTCGTCCGCCGACAAGTCACCGCAAGGATAGCACGACGGTTTGTTAGGTTCGAATACCATTTCGTTGCAGTACGATTCAAAACGCTCGCCCCACCGCGCGAACGGCGTTGCACCGGCAACCAAATTTGGCTCATTGAACATGCGGATTAACATGACCTGCGGGCCTACCCCGCACGAATGATCCAGAACCTTGCGGCAATTGTCCAGCGGGATTGATCGCGGAAACTGAGAACATATCCTCCCGAGGCCCCCAAAGGTTCCGCCGGCACCCTTGCCGTGACGCAATGGACTGCCGGTTGCTCCCTCGGAGTTCCCCAAAACCGGGCTGCCGGTAAGCATACCGCGTCAAATGAGCGCTCCCTGGACCCCCTTACGGTTGTGGTTTGCTTCATATTCTGCCAAGTTTACCGGGCGGAAGGGGCAGTGTATGCGTCTGGTGCTCAACAGAGACGTTCCCCAGCAGGAGCGTCACAAAGCCGCTCTCGGTGATCTCCCAGATTGGGACGCGGAGACCAGCACGGTTCCATCCTATGCCGGCGCGCTTTGGAGCAGATTAATACCTCTCCAGGCCAGTTGCCTCGGCGATAAAACAGGCGATAAGACACGCACTAAAATACTTGAAGATACTTGGCTACCCTATCGAACCGGTATCGGCAGGCAGAAGCCTTCGACCGCGCAGATCGCGTGGTTTAGGGACGAATTCATCCATCCAGGCGGAATTAAAGCGATATAGAAGGATGGAGGCCTGACCCAGGTGTACGGGCGGCTTTCTCGACGGAAGGACGGTAAAACCAGAATGAACAAATCAGTAGCGAAGAAGATGAAGCAGCGCAGTGCCGGAAAACCGGACATTGAATTGGGAAAGCGGATTCGGCTGCGGCGTGTCGAGCAACGAATCTCCCAGGCCGACCTCGGCGGCAAGCTTGGCGTCAGCTTTCAGCAGGTGCAAAAATACGAGAAGGGCGTCAACCGCGTCGGTGCGGCCCGTCTTCAGCAGATCGCCACGGCGCTCGATGTTCCCGTTACATTCTTTTATGACGGCGACGGCAAGGCGCGGGAAGTCGAAAGCTTGCTGTTTCTCGACAGCGCCTTCAGTTTGAGACTGCTGCGGGCCTACAGCAAGATCAAGGATCAGACCGTACAGCGGCAGTTGGTATCGTTGATGGAATCGATCGCCGCGAACGAAGACTAAGTCCACGATCTGGGCGTAGCCTGATCGATCCCGGTCTCGGCCAAGGTCTTACCGACGTCTTGGCAACTCTAGCCAGTTCTTGCCAACCCTTGGCAAGTTCCTAGCAGGCCTGCTTTGCGGCGCCGCGGACGTGATCGATCAACGCCAGCGGATCGGCCGGCAAGCCATCGCCGCGCCAGGCCACATGCTGGTCTGGCCGCGACAGCACTAACCCGCCGCCCTGGAAAGAGGCGGTCGTTGACCCTGCGATATCGAGCACTTTCAGCGGCACATTGCGTTTGCGCGCCGCAGCCTCAAGCGCAGCCGTCTTAACCACCATGACGTCGATCCCTCGCCACGCCAGATCGATCGCCGGCGTGAGCCCGACCGGGCCCGCGCCTGATATCAAAACGTCGGAATCAGTCATTCCGGTATGACTCGCGTTAGCGAATCTCTTCCGGAGGTTTCACCTTTGAGACGCTTGCCCCGCGGAATATGACCGAAAGGGCAAGCCCGTTGAACATGAGCTTGTTGCAAGCTCGTCATGCCCGGGCATAGCAGCCTGCCCTACGCAGACTGCGTAAACTTGTCTGCGATCCCGGGCATCCGCGTCTTATCTCCTTAAGCAAGAAGGACGTAGATGACCGGGGCAAGCCCGGTCATGACCACCGGGTGGCAGAGGGAGCGCACCGCCATTGCCGAAGCACCGCACCAATGCTTCAATCAAGGCGAATGAGAACTCCCATCCTGAAAAGTGGCTTTCGATGCTCAACGTCCCCCAAAGCACCGACAAATCCTTCGCCGACGGCAAGATTCTGCAAAGCGTCGCTGACGGCGTCGGCACCATCACCTTCAACAACCCCGAAAAGCGCAACGCCATGTCGCTTGAGATGTGGGAAGGGCTCGGCCACGCGCTGATCGAATTGCGCGACGATCCCGATGTGCGCGTCGTGATCCTGGTCGGCGCCGGCGACAAGGCGTTCGTCTCCGGCGCGGACATCAGCCAGTTCGAAAAGACCCGCCACAACGCGCAAGCCTCGGAAGAATATTCAAACCGAAGCGCCGCGCAGCGCGCGTTGCTCGCGAATTATCCGAAGCCGACCATTGCCTGCATTCGCGGCTTCTGTCTCGGCGGCGGCATGCAGGTCGCGATGTCGGCGGACATCCGCATCGCCGCCGACAACAGCCAGTTCGGCATTCCCGCAGCGAAATTGGGCATCGCCTATGGCTATGACGGCCTCAAGCATCTGGTCTCGCTGGTCGGCCCCTCCTGGGCGCGGCTGTTGATGTACACCGGCATGCGCATCGACTCCGCGGAAGCGTTACGGATCGGCCTGGTCGATCGCGTGGTGCCCGACACGGAATTGTGGAACGCCACATCAGAGATCGCCCGCACCATTTCCGGCAACGCCCCGCTCGCGATCAAAGCCGCCAAGATCACCATCGCGCAGGTGCTGCGAGACCCCGACCAGCGCGACATGGACGCGATCAAAGCGATCGGCATCGCCTGCATGGATAGTGAAGATTTCCGCGAAGGCAGGCAGGCGTTTATGGAAAAGCGAAAGCCGGAGTTTAGGGGGAGGTAGGGTCGTCCGTAGGATGGGTGGAGCGGAAGCGATACCCATCATGTGCTGGACGACGGCGATGGGTTTCGCGAAGGGCTCAACCCATCCTACGATCTGTTGCCTGACGGGCTGTTTAAATTACGCGGTGACATTCCACTTAATTCACGTATTCCAACGAGCCTAGTAGCGCGTAGGATGGGTGGAGCGAAGCGATACCCATCATGTGCCGGACGACGGCGATGGGTTTCGCGAAGGGCTCAACCCATCCTACGATCTGTTGCCTGACAGGCTGTTTGATTGCCCGACAGCAAATCATTGAATTTCCTGTCCAGCCCGCTTCGCAAAAATATTTTCCTTCGCCGCTTACCCAAATCATCTGGGTCTGCGCATTCGCTACAGTTCCCGCATATCGCTGCGCTCATGCGGGCTACTTGCTACGGCCTGGCTCTAGCGCTTTGCGAAAGAACTCTTCCGAAGCCCCGGCATCTCCTCGCTTACAGCTCAAATACCATGCGCAAACAAAGAGATGAGATCGTGATCCGATCTAACCTGATCGGATCGTTGCTGTCCCGAATCCGAAGTTCGCCACACCTTACCGGAGCCTTTTTGAGCGAGATTCGGATTAGAAAGGACACTGGAAACTTATGTTTGGTTCGGAAGTTCTCTTGACGGCCTCGTCTGGACGAAGGCGGCCGTCGCGTCCCATCCGGCGGCGGCCATTTTGGGGAGACGAGGAATAGCGCAGTCCCTAACCGGAGTATTTCTCATGCGAATGATATCATCCGCCATTGCTATCGTGACCGTGCTGGCCGCAGGCCAAGCATCTGCACAATCGATCAATCTGACCGGCGCCTATAGGTGCGTGGAATCATGCCGTTCTGGTTTGGTCGGAGCTCCTGCTTTCGTCACCCAGAACGGCCCCAACCTCAATCTTCTCAACGAAGCCGGTCAGTCATCCCGCGCATGGCCTGATTGGTTTGCGCCCGCGACCCGGATCTGGGTCGACGCTTGGCAACAGGGTGCCGTCTATTCGCCCGACGGCATGACCATTCATTTCGACGACGGGACGATCTGGGCGCGGGACCTGGGACCCCTGCCGCCCATGTTACCAAGATAAGAGCGCGTAGGATGGGTGGAGCGAAGCGATACCCATCATGTGCCGGACGACGGCGATGGGTTTCGCGAAGGGCTCAACCCATCCTACGATCTGTTGCCTGATAGGCTGTTTGATTGCCCGACGGGCAAATCACTGAATTTTCTGTCCAGTCCTATCTGCAAAAATATTTCCGTTCCCGCGTGACCCAAATCACCTCTATATCCCCCGCCGTCTCGTCCCACTTAAAGGGGCGCTCGCGATCGTCACGGACGTAGGGAACGAGATGCGGTGGACGCAAGCGGCGCTTCTGACGAGGGCGCGCGATTTGCGGACGGCGAAGTCGTGTGGTCCTGACGCCTCGACGCTGGCGTCAAGTGGCGACAATGCTTGCGCATTGCGCTTACGACGGTGACAAGAAAGCCCGATCACCGGGGAGAGTACGAAGGAAACCGTTAAAACCATTGCGTGCGGGAATGCCGGGTGTTCCCGGTGCAACCGTGGTTTCTAACTCGTGTGCTTTCTACTTTTGCACACGAGGCTGCGTGTGTAGCGGGCACCCGGCATTCCCCACGCCCTTTGGATTTTGGGCGCGAGATTTTATCAAAGCTCGGGCGGAATTCGCGCCGCGAGATCTCGGATTTGCGTGTGGCTGTTTGACATTGAATTGGTGTCGCGTCATTCGCGCGAATGTCGTAGGGTGGGCAAAGCGCAAGCGTGCCCACCATTGTCGCGGCAACATGGTGGGCACGGCGCAAGTGCGCCTTTGCCCACCCTACGACACTCGTCAGATTTGGACTCGCTCGCCGCTACAACGCCTCCAGCACCGCTTTCGCGATATCCGCGGTGCCGTTACGGCCGCCGAACTCCATTGGCTTGATGCCGTTGGCATAGGCCTTGTCGACGGCGCGTTCGATGCGCTCGCCGGCTTCGGCGGCGGATTCGAGACCGTGCTTGTCGGCCAACCAATCCAGCATCATCGCCACGGAAAGAATCATGCCGGTCGGGTTGGCCTTGCCCTGCCCCATGATGTCGGGCGCGGTGCCGTGGCACGGCTGGAACACGGCGTGGGTGTCGCCGACGTCGGCGGAAGGCGCCATGCCCATGCCACCGATCAGGCCCGCCGTCATGTCGGAGAGAATGTCGCCGAACATGTTCTCCATCACCATCACGTCGAAATCCCACGGACGCTTCACCAGCATCGCCGAGCACGCATCGACATAGAGCCGGTCGGTCTTGACGTCGGGATGGCGCGAGGCCGCCTCATCGAACATCTCGCGAAAAAACGCGAAGGCTTTGAACACGTTCGCCTTGTCGACGCAGGTCAGACCCCCGCCGGTCCGGCCACGGGCTTTGCGGCGTTCGGCGAGGCGGAAGGAAAATTCGAACAACCGCTCCGAGGTCTTGCGCGTGATGACGAGGGTTTCGCGCGCATCATCGTGCGTGACCACGCCCTTCCCCATCGACGCAAACAGACCTTCGGTGGATTCCCGGATCACGACGAGATCGATGCCGCGTTGATCGGCGCCGACGATCGGGCTCGGCACGCCGGGGATGAGCCGGGCCGGACGAACGCCGGCATAGAGATCGAAATGAAAGCGCAGTTCCACCTGCGGCATGATTTCGGTGTTGTCGGGATAGCGCACAGCGGGCAATCCGCAGGCACCGAGCAGGACCGCGTCGGCTTCGTCGCACAAACGCACGGTGCTCTCCGGCATCGACTTGCCGGTCGCCAGATAGTTGTTGGCGCCGGCCGGTGCGTCGGTGAAGCGAAATTTGAGGTCCGTCGTCGCCTCGATCTTGCGCAAAACCTCGAGCGCCGGAGCCATCACTTCAGGACCGATGCCATCGCCGCCAAGCACGGCGATGTGGAGAGAGTTATTCGCTGACATGTATTTTCCTTGAGTGCCTGAGTCAATTCGTCATGCCCGGCCATAGCAGTCTGCGCAAACTGCGTAAACTTGTCGGCGATGCCGGGCATCCACATCTTGGTCGCACGCGGAGGAGAAGACGTGGATGGCCGGGACAAGCCCGGCCATGACGAAAATGTCAATCGGTTCCTAAGGGGTCAGCACCGCGCGGCCGACCAGCCGGCCCTTTTGCAGGTCGATCAGCGCCTCATTGGCCTTGGCGAGCGGCATCGGCGTCACCGGGATCGGCCCGATCTTCTTGGCGCGCACCAGATCGAGCAGTTCCTGGGTCTCCCGGAGATTGCCGACATAGCTGCCCTGAATCGTGATCGCCTTGATCGGAATGAGGGGCAACGCCCACGGCGCGCCACCGCCGAACAGGCCGACGATCACGAGCTTGCCGCCCTTGGTCAGGCAATCGAAGCCGAGTTGCGTGGTCTTGGCGTTGCCGACCAGATCGATCACCGCGCGGATCGGACCACCGGCTTTGCGGGTGAGTTGCTCCAGCGCATCCGGTGCGGCGCCATCGACGGTCGCGAGCGCGCCGGCTTGCTCGGCGGCTTCGCGTTTGCGCGCATCGATATCGACCACGATGGCGCCTTTTCCGCCCATCGCCTTCAAAAGCGACAGCGCCATCAGGCCGAGACCGCCGGCGCCGAAAATCACGATCGGCGTGTTGAAACTGGCCTCGACCTTTTTCAGGGCGCTGTAGGTGGTGACGCCCGAGCACGCATAGGGCGCCGCGGTCACGGGATCGAGGCCCTTCAAATTCAGGAGATAGCGCGGATGCGGCACGCTCATGTGATCGGCGTAACCGCCGTCGCAATAGACGCCGAGCGAATTGGGTTTGAGACACATATTCTCGTCGCCGGCGAGACAGGCCTCGCATTTGCCGCAGCCGAGCCAGGGATAGACCAGCGCGACATCGCCAACTCTGAGATCGCTCTTGTCGGCATCCGGTCCGAACGCCAACACCTCGCCCACCGTCTCATGCCCCATCGTTCGCGGCAGCGACACGCCGCGATCCTTCAGCGACAACGGCTTTCGTCCATGGCCGAGATCATAGCCGCCTTCCCAGATGTGCAGATCGCTGTGACACACCCCGGCCGCCTTCACCTTGATGAGAACCTGCGTTCCCGACGGTTGCGGCGTCGGCTGATCGACCTCTTGCAACGGAGCATTGAAGTCGATGACCTTAAAACTCTTCATCGTTTCTCTCCCGGCTTGGCCGCCGGCACTTCATCGAAGGCCGGATGCTCTTGTTGTTGTTCGATACCGGACATTGCCACGCCATCGCATACGGCGTCGAGGCCGCCCGAGCACCACACCCGACCTCTTATTTAGCGCCGACAGAAATGGACCCTTTCTTGCATAGGTTGAGTCGGCAATGACACGAGGGCTTTTCTTGAAGGTCTTGTTCGTTACGACCGAAATGGACGACTTCGTCCGGGTGGGCGGTTTAGCGGCCGTCTCGGCGGCCCTGCCCCGGGCACTTCGGCTCTGGAGCGATGTCAGGATCCTGCTCCCGGGATATCGCAACGTTGTCGAACAATTCGCTCATATCGAAATCGTCGGCCAATGCGCAGCGTTGGCAGAGATGCCGGCCTGCTCGCTCGGCTTGGCATCGACCAAGGACGGTATGCCCGTCTACGTTCTCTTGTGTCCGCAACTCTACGACCGCCCCGGCAATCCCTATGGCGATGCATCGGGCCGCGACTGGCCCGACAACGATATCCGCTTCGGGCGATTTGCCTCCGCCGCGGCGCTGCTGGCGGCAGGCACGCTGGACAAGAATTGGGCAGCAGACCTGGTTCACGCCAATGACTGGCAGGCCGCGCTCGTGCCGGCCTATCTCGCCTGGAACGCGGTCAAGATCCCGACCATTCTGACCATCCACAATTTGGCCTATCAGGGCCTGTTCGCCAAAGAGTCACTGCGCCGGATCGGAGCGCCGGAGAGTTCTTTCCATATCGAAGGGCTCGAATTCTACGACAAGTTGTCCTTTCTCAAAGGCGGCATCGTCTACGCCTCGCATCTGACCACCGTCAGCGCCACCTATGCCAAGGAGATCACGACACCCGAGCTCGGTTGCGGGCTTGAGGGTTTGCTTCGCCGCCGCTCCGAGGCCGCGCAATTGACGGGCATATTGAACGGCATCGACGAAAGCTGGGATCCCCGGCTTTGTGCCCAATTGGCGCAGCCGTTTGGCGCCGGGGATTGGGAGGGCAAGCGCGCCAATGCCGATTACGTCCGCCGGCAGTTTGGTCTGGCACTCTCGCGCGGTCCGATCTTCGGTCTTGTCGCCCGTTTGGTTCATCAGAAAGGCGTCGATCTCGTGCTGGCCGCCGCGGACGAGATCGTGGAGGCGGGAGGACAGATTGTCGTCAACGGCAGCGGCGAGCCACATATCGAGCAGGCGCTGGTGGAAGCCCACCGCCGCAGGCCCGATGCGATCGGTGTCACCATCGGGTTCAACGACGGACAGGCGCGGCGGATTTTCGCCGGCAGCGATTTTACGCTGATGCCGTCGCGCTTCGAGCCATGCGGGCTGAGCCAGATGTATGCGCAGAAGTTCGGGTCGCTGCCGATCGGTCATCAAACCGGCGGACTTGCGGAAACCATCATGGACGGCGAAACTGGATTTCTGTTCGCCCAACCGTCGACCGAATCGTTTCTCGGCGGCATTCGCCGCGCGTTCACGACCTTCATCGAAAAGGATCGCCTCAACTCGATGCGCGAAAGCGCGATGTCCCGATCATTCAGTTGGGATATTTCGGCGGCCTGTTACGGCGCGCTTTATCGGAAAGCGGTGTCACCTTAATGATAATCTCATCTGAGCGTGATCTCGTGTGCATTATCGCCGGGGCGACGCACTGCGCCGGAAAAGTCCTCAGGCCGCGCGCCGCCGCGTTTCCGGCATCATAAACCAGATCATGACGAGGCCCACCGCCGCAACGCCGGCAAGCCCGGTGAAAGCGACACTGCTGCCGAACTTGTCGCTGGCGTATCCGGCTGTAACGGTGGAGAGCGACGCACCGATCCCCGTCGCGGTGCCGACAATGCCCTGCGCGAGGTTGAAGTGACCGCTTCCGAACGCGACATCAGCGACAATCAGCGGTATCATCACGCTAAAGACCGCCGCAGTGATGCCGTCGAGCACCTGCACGGCAACCAGCAAATATGGATCTGTCACGGTCGCAAACAGCACGCCGCGAACAGCCAGCGCGACAAAACCCAACAGCAGCAGCGGGCGCCGGCCCCACAGCTGCGCCTTGCGTCCGACCGAGGGAGAGGTCAGCGCGACAATCGCTTGCGGAACGATGATGCAGGCGGCGATCAATACCGGCGCCCATTGGGGTGACCGGGTCGTGACCACACCCGCCATCAACGGTAGCATCGCCGCGTTGGCGAGTTGCAGCAGCAGCACGATCGAGGCGAAGATCAGGAGTGGACGCCGGCGCATCAGGCTGAGAACGCTCGTTGCGTTGGCATCGGGCACCTCGCGCGGCACCGCGCCGTGGGCCCGGGCCACGTCGATTTCGCGCTCGCGGATTCGCGCCAACGCGAGCAAAGTCGGAATCGCCAGGATAAAGGTAACCAGAAACACCGAACGACTCGAAAGCAGATAGCCGGCCGTGCCCATCACGGCGGCGGCAACCCCGTTGCCCAGCGAGGCGAAACGGGCGTTGCGCCCAAACCGCTCGCTAATCGCAAGCGGCCCGACCAGACCGAGGCTGATCGCCGCGATCGCCGGACCGAGCACGCAACTTGCGGCGGCGTGCAACGTCGCAGCGCTGACCACCACCGGAAAGATCGGCCACACCGCATATCCGAGCGCACTGACGCCGATCGTCATCACCGCAAGGCCGGCGACCAGCCGCTCGGAGCGGGCCGCATCGACAATGGCGCCGCCAGGTATCTGCCCGACCAATCCGACCACCCCGCCGATCGACAGCACAAGACCGATCTCGACCTGAGTCCATTTTTGTGTCGTCAGATAAACAGCGATGAAGGGGCCGAATCCGGTCTGCACATCCGCCAGAAAGAAAATGAACCAGTCGAGGCCGCGCGAGCTCTGGCGCGAGGGAGTTGCCGCCGCAGGAGGCGTTCCCTGCTCCGATGGCAACGGCGGCACGTCGTCAGGGCCGGTCGACCGTTTACGGCGGCCACCATTCATCCAATCAATCGAATATTTGGGCGAACGGGAGATCAGGATTTTTCTCCGACGTCTCGAAGGATCAGATTTTAAGGATCAAATTGCAGCGGCTTCAGGCTGCCTGCCGCACCGAGCACCACGATGGGGGCATCCTCCTTGTATTCAGGTGCCGCCGTCACCTGATCCTTGGTCAATTCAAGCGTGATGCTGTCGGTCTTGTTGGCGACGCGGCCGAAATGCAACGCGCTCCAGTCGACCACGATTTTTCGGCTGCCGACGCCGAGAAAGCCGCCGAAATCGATGACCGCAGCCCGCACCGTACCGGCGCGATCGACGATCACGTCGACGATGCGCCCCATGTCCTCGTCCACCGCGCTGCGAACGTCGCGGCCGAGGACGCCGTGAGCCTCCCTTGGGCCAATGATGGTGACGGAGGGTGGCGGCGCGGGCTCTTTCGGCGGAGCTGCGGGGACTGGATTTTGCGGTTGAGCCGACGGGGGTGAACTGGATTCGGCCGGCGGCAGGCTCGGGTCGGTTTCCGCCCGGGATGTCGCAACCGCCAGAACCGCAAAAGCGATGGCAAAACAAATCAACAGGCATCTTGCGCGCATACGGCCTCCTGAATTTGCCCGGCCCCCGCAAAGGCATATGCATATTTTAGAGTGTGCACCGGCCGGTCAGGCGTCAAGTAAGTGTGGCAAAATCAGTGCGTCAGCACGATCGACACCTGAATCTGGCCACGCGTTCGCAACACTTCCAGCGAGACATCGTCGCCATGGCGGCTCACACGAAGGTCGACGCTGGAGCCAGCCAATTGCAATTCCCGCAAGACTACTTCGTTGAGGAACGCCGGCAGACGCGGATTGCGCAGCCGAATTTCGCAGCGCTTCTCGTCAAATTCGAGCCCAAGTGCCGATTCCAACAGAGTGAACGGCGTCGCGCTCGCCCATGCCTGCGGCGCACAGGCCACCGGATAGAGTGTCGGTCCGCGCCGCCGCTCACGCTGAAATCCGCAAAACAATTCGGGAAGCCGCCGCAAATCCATGTAGCTGGCCGCGTCGAACAGCCCCTTGAACAGATGTTCGACGGAGTGCTTCAGCCCGTAACGCCCGAGGCCGAGTGCGATCAGGGCATTGTCGTGCGGCCAGATTGATCCATTGTGATAGGACATCGGGTTGTAGCGCGCCTCGCCGCGCGCCACGGTGCGGATACCCCATCCGGTGAAAAAATGCGGTCGCATCATATCGGCGGCGACAAGGCGGGCACGGTCTTCACGCACGATCCCGGTGAACAACAACTGCCCGGCGTTAGAGGTTCGCACCCGGCATGGCTGCTTGTCGCCGTCGAGCGCCAGCGCATAGGTACCGAGTTCCTCGCACCAAAACGCCTGTTCAAATCGTGCGGCAAGAGCTTGCGCCTCGACCTCGAGCTGCCGCGCCTCGTCCATCAATGCCATTCGCATGGCACAGCGCGCCGCCAGCCGTTTGGCCGCGAATACATAGCCCTGGACTTCGGCGAGCGCGATGTACCCTTCCGCGAGCCGGCCGTCGGCATGAAAGATGGCATCATAAGAATCCTTCCAGCCCTGGTTCGCCAGTCCCTGTTCGGAGGCCCGCTGGTATTCGACAAAGCCATCCCGATCGGGATCGCCCGCGCCGTCGATCCAGCCCAAGGCGGCCTCGATCGCCGGCCATAATTCGTGCAGCGTCGCGTCGTCCCCGGTACGTTCGACATAAAGCCCGGCCAGCAGAACGAACAACGGCGTCGCATCGACGCTGCCGTAATAATGTGCGAACGGCACCTCACGCAGCGCGGCCATCTCGCCGCCTCGCATTTCATGGAGGATTTTTCCGGGTTGCGCGTCGGCGAGTGGATCCACCGACTTCGCCTGATAGAACGCGAGCCGCTTCAACACCCCGCAGGCGATGCGCGGGTCGATCCACAGCATTTGCAGCGCGGTGATCAGGCCGTCGCGGCCGAATGTCGTCGAGTACCAGGGGATGCCGGCGTAGGGATATCGGCCCTGCGGCGTCTCCGTTGTCAGCATGTTGAGGTCGGCCATCGACTGGCACAGCACCTCGTTGAAGATATTGTTCGAGGTTTCGATGCTGGCGGCGCCGGCGGTGAACTGGCGCATCTCGCGGCGATGCGCCAGTAATCCGCGAAAAAACGGCGCCGGCTTGAAGGTGACCGGCTTGTTGCAGGCAACCGCCACAAACAACGAGCCCGCCTGTTGTGGCGCCAGATCGAGATGATAGGCCGCAGCGTTCACCGCAAGCCTGGTCGGCCGCGGATCGAAATGCAGCGTCGTAACGCGCGATTTGCCATCGAGCCCGTTATATTCGAGCAAAACGTCGTCAGGGCCAAGCAGCTTGCTGGAGCGGACGCCCCGGCGCGGGCGCTTTTCGCCGCGCACTTCAAACAAATCAGCGAAGTCGTTGTCGAACAGCAACGTCAGATCAAAACTCGCCGGCCGATCACCATGGTTCTGCACACCGATCCGCTGATAGGCGGTTCCACGCCACAGAAAGATCGTGCGTACGATGTGCAGCATGTCCTTTTGCAGCACGATCCGGCCAAGGCGATAAACATCCGGGTTGGTGAGGTCGACCGTCAATGCCGAGTTGTCGTTGCGCAGATTCGAACCGAGCAGCAGCGGCTGCACATCGTCCAGCAGCAATTCGAGCCGGGCGAGATAGCGGGTGTCGGCATTGAACAGACCATCTGGACCACCCGCGGATGCACCGATGTCGCCATGGCTGTCGAGCACGATGAAGGTGTCGTCATGCTTGAGCGAGCGCCGCGGCCTCGCCGCAGGCCCGGTCATCGGGATATAGAAGGGCGATTCCGAGACCATTTCGATGGCCCGGGTTGTCATGATGTGGGTTACGACTTCGGCTGCCATATGATTTCCCCCGACGTTGCGACAAACGCACCAGAGCGAGATTCGGAAAACTGAAAACCGGCTTTCCCTCGGGATAGACGCCACGCGCGTGCCCGTAGACGACGCTCAAACAATAACGTGCGAGCCTGATTCAACTCAGCTAGATCGGAACTCCAGATCATAATGCGAGCACTTGGATCGCATTATGATCTCTTGTCGTTGTTTGTGCATGATCTCTTCGGAAAATCGGTTGTCATTTTTCCGGATCATGCTTTGAGACCCTAAACCACCGCCTTATCTCAGGCGGCGTGTCTCGCCAGCCGGCTCATCTCCTGCATCACCAGTTCGCGGTACGGGCCTTGGCCCTTCATCAGGCGATCGGGCTGACCGTCATCTATAATATTGCCGGCTTTCAACACGACCACCCGATCGAAATGACGCAACGTCGTAAGACGGTGGGCGATCGCAATCACGGTGCGCCCACGCATCAAACGTCCGAGCGCTTCGCGTATCGCCTCCTCGGACTCGCTGTCGAGTGCGGCAGTTGCTTCGTCCAGCAACAGGATCGGCGCGTCCTTCAGGAACGCGCGCGCAATGGCAATGCGCTGCCGTTGACCACCCGACAACTTGACGCCGCGATCGCCAACCATGGTAGCAAGTCCCTCGGGCAGTGCCTCGACGAAGTCACAGCGCGCCGCGATCGCCGCACGCAGGACCTCGTCGTCGGTCGCGTTCGGCCGCCCGTATCGGATGTTTTCCAGGATCGATCGTTGAAAAAGCGAAATGTCCTGCGGCACCACCGAGATTGCCAGACGCAGGCTTTGCTGCGTGACCCTTGAGATATCCTGGCCGTCGATCGTGATGTTGCCGTGCTGGACGTCGTAAAATCGCTGCAACAGCACGAACAGGCTGGACTTGCCGCCACCGGAATGACCGACCAGCCCTACCCTTTGCCCCGGCTGAAGACGAAGGCTGAATTTATCGAACACCTGCACGCCACCGGGATAGCGAAACGAAATGTTGTTGAAAGCGATGGCCGCGCCGCTCTTTACCAGCGGTTCGGCTTCCGGATGGTCGCGCAGCTCGTGTGGAAGCAGCAACGTGGCGACGGCTTCCGTCAACCGGGCCATATGCTGGGTCACATCAACCAGCGCCACGGCGAGATCGCGCGTGGCACTCAAAATGGAAAGCCCCAAGGTACAAACCAGTACGACGTCGCCGGTGCTGGCGTTACCGCCCTGCCAGAGTACGATAACCCAGGCCAACAACGCGATCGTCAGCGCAACGGTGATCGCGGCGTGCGTGATCCGCAGTTTTTCCAGATAGCGAAGGCTGCGCCCTCGCGCCGTCAATTCCCGGTTGACGGTCGCGTCAAACCGGTCGTGCTCGAAACTGAGCCCGCAAAACGCCCGCACCAGCGGCATGTTGTTGATGACATCGACCATTTCGCCGTCGACCGCCGCGGCCTTGTCCGCGAAGTCGTCGTGGAGCGGCTTGCCCGCAGCAGCCAAACGAAACATCGCAATCACCATGGCGCCCGCGATCACGATCAGGCCCGCCGCCATCGGCAGGCTTACAGTTCCGATCAGGGCAATCGCGGCTATCGTGGCGATGCACGGCGGCAACACGTTCCAGACCAGCATGTTTTCGACCGTGAAAACGGCATTTGACGTCGCGGTAATGCGGCTCGTCAGCATTCCCGGCAGCCGGTCGGAAAAGTAGCTCGGCGAATGCCCGGTCAAATAACGAAAGATGTCCCGACGCAAATCTCCCGTCACTCCCACAAATGTGAAGCTCGCGGTCCAGCTGGCGATCCGCCAAAGGAAATTATCCGCAGCGATCAGCGACATGAGAAAAACAAATGCCAGCCATACGTCACCTGCACGGGCGGGGCTGGCCGACAAGCCATCGACCAGGTACTTCACGCCATATTGCGTGCCGACCGAGCAAGCTACCGCGGCCACAACAGCCGAGAGGATAACGACATGACATGCGAGATGCCGGCGGAGATAACGCAGTAAGAACGCAAGCGGGTGATTGGCGTACCCTGAAAGATTGTCCATGCGATGATTATTCATGTGGCTGCAGACCGGTTGGAGAAGAAGGAAACCCTGATTGGATGGTTTCGTGCGATCGAATGACAGTTCTTCTCCTCCGCAGTTCGAACGCGCCTGCCGGGGCCGCACGCCAATCTCGGCCCATTGGTGTCGACAGAAATCTGGATAGGAGAGATGGCATCAGCAAGACCATGATGTGAAAGACGTGCGCGGCTTTTGGGGAACTTCGCACATGCGGAAACGTTCCCTGTGCGGCACGCCGGGGGTCTAAGCCCAGGGCTTTGTTCACGACACAGGGAGACAGGTAGATGCGCATCGCGCAGGTTGCCCCGCTGACCGAGGCTGTTCCGCCCAAGCTTTATGGTGGAACCGAGCGGGTGGTGCACTGGCTGACCGAGGAATTGGTGGCTTTGGGCAATGACGTCACCCTGTTTGCAAGTGGCGATTCCCAAACTTCGGCGAAACTTGAGGCGACATGGCCGAAAGCGTTGCGCCTCGATGGGTCGGTCCGCGATCCCAACGCGCTTCACATGGTGATGCTGGAACGCGTCCGGCAGAAATGCGACGATGAAGAGTTCGACTTCCTGCACTTCCATCTCGACTACTATCCGTTTTCGCTGTTCTCGCGGCAGTCGACGCCGTTTCTGACCACCCTGCACGGCCGGCTCGATCTGCCGGAGCATCAGCCGGTGTTCACGACATTTTCATCGATCCCGGTGATTTCGATTTCGAACGCGCAGCGGCGCCCGGTGCCGCAAGCCAACTGGATCCGCACCATCCACCACGGCCTACCTGAAAAGTTGCTGACGCCGCGACCAGCGACGCCAAATTATCTAGCTGTGCTAG
The DNA here is from genome assembly GCA_963814615.1 of uncultured Alphaproteobacteria bacterium. Lineage (GTDB taxonomy): Bacteria > Pseudomonadota > Alphaproteobacteria > Rhizobiales > Xanthobacteraceae > Bradyrhizobium. The sequence continues at coordinate 81,448 of CAWFDN010000004.1, forward strand.
GCCGGATCGCCCCGGAAAAGGGGGTGGATCGCGCGATCAAGATCGCCATCCGATGCTGCATCCCGCTCAAGATTGCGGCCAAGGTCGATCGGGCCGACCGCGACTACTTCGATGCGATCATTCGACCGCTGATGGATCACCCTCTTGTTGAATACATCGGCGAGATCGGTGACCACGAAAAATCCGAGTTTCTCAGTGGCGCGATCGGACTGTTGGTCCCCATCGATTGGCCGGAGCCGTTCGGCATCGTCATGATCGAGGCGATGGCATGCGGCACGCCCGTGATCGCGTACAACCGCGGCTCGGTCCCGGAGATCATCAACGAAGGCTTGACCGGCTTCATCGTCGAAGACGAAACCAGCGCCGTCGCCGCGGTCGGCCGCCTTTCCCAACTGAGCCGCGATGCGGTCCGAAAACAGTTCGAGAGGCGTTTCACCGCGCGCCGCATGGCGCTCGACTATCTCGACGCATATCGCGGCCTGATGGAAGCCATAGTACCACGCATCAAGCTGGTGAGCAGCGCCGAATAGCTCCGACAACCACTGTGATGACAACCACTGTTATACTGCGTGTAGATCTCCGGATTTGCAGTCCAAAGCCCCGCGGCCCTATGTTGCGGTGCACCCTCGGCGTTGGGTGGGCCCTCAAATCTAAATCGATCAGTGCTTTGAACTTTGCAAATTACATGTTCTTATGATTTTGAGTTCGGCTAAATAAAAGCGAACGGACCGAAGTCCGTCGCGCGGGGAAACGGCATGAAGAAAAAAGATCAGAGGGCTGCTCAGCCGTTGTCGAATCAGGCGCTGTCGATTCAGCCGCTGTCGATTCAGCCGTCGTCGAAGCGGCAAGGCCGCCGCGAATTTCTCGTCAAGACCGGCGGCGTACTCGCTGCCGGCGCGTTCGGCGCCGTGCCGTTACGCGGCTGGGCGGCCGATCCCGTCAATATCGGTGCGCTTTACCCCACGACCGGAAGCATGGCTCAAATTGGCGTGGGCTGCGTCGCGGCCGCCAAGCTTGCGGTCGAAATGATCAACGAGGCCGGCGGCATCAAATCGCTCGGCGGCGCCAAGCTCAATCTCATCCTCTCCGACGTGCAAAGCGACACCACCGTGACGCGCACGGAGACCGACCGGTTGATTACCGGAAACAAATTGTCCGCGATCCACGGCTGTTTCGCCAGCGCCCTGACGCTGATCGCCAGCGAAGTGGCGGAACGCGCGAAAGTACCGCTCCTGACCGGCTCCAGTTCCGACCAGCTCAATAAGGGCCGCACCTATACCTTCACGCCTTTCGCCCGCGCCTCGCAATTTGCCCAGACCCAGTTGCGAATGTCGCGGCTGGTCAGCGACAAGCCCAAGGTCGCGGTGGTGTTCGAGAACACCGCGTTCGGCACATCGACGTCCAACGGCCTGCGTGAACAAGCGGTCGCCGAAGGCGTTGAGATCGTGTTGTTCGAGCCCTACTCGGCCGGGTTCACCGATGCGAGCCCGCTGATCAACAAGGTCAAGTCATCAGGCGCGAACGCCCTGTTCTCGGTCTCTTATCTGAACGACCTCATTCTGATCGTGCGGACGGTGAAGCAAGTCGGCCTCAATGTCGCGATCAATGGCGGCTCCGGCGGCTTTGTGATTCCTGATTTTTACAAGAACGTCGGGAAACTCGCGGAAGGTTTGCAGGGCGTGGCGCATTGGAACCACGACATGGACGCCAATGCCGAAAAGGTAAATGCCGAATACAAGAAGCGCACCGGCGAATTCCTGTTCGAATATGCCGGCGGCCTGGTGGCGCAGACCTTTATGATCGCCGACGCGCTTGAACGGGCGGCGTCCACCGATCCGAAAAAGGTGCGCGATGCCATTGCATCGCTCGATGTCTCTTCGGGCTATGCCGCGATGTGTCCGGGCGGCAAGGTGAAGTTCGGACCCGACGGCAAGAACATCTACGGGCATCCGGTCGGGGTACAGTGGCAGAATGGCGATCTGGCGAGCGTCTATCCATCCGAAGACGCGCGCGTGCCCCTGATGAAAACTTAAACCCACGGTCAGGTCAGATGTTGGAAACAGTGGCCCAGGCCGTCATCAACGGCCTGCTCATCGGCGGCATCTACGCGCTCGTCAGTATCGGCGTCACGCTGATTTTCGGCGTGGTCAAGATTGTGAATTTCGCCCAGGGCGAATTCGTCATGATCGGGATGTACATCAGCTTTTTTCTCGCCAACCAGTTCGGTATTGATCCTCTGGTATCGCTGCTGGTGTCGATGCCGGTCCTGTTCGTCATCGGCGTCCTGATCCAGCACTTCCTGATCCGCAGGGTGCTCGGTCCCAACGACATGCCTCAAATCTTTCTGACGTTCGCGCTGTCACTGCTGCTGTTGAATCTGGCGCTGATGCTGTTCAGCGCGAACTACCGCACGGTTCACACATCGTATTCGGACGAGGCCTTTCATCTCGGCGAGCTCTATATCCCGGTCGCGAAACTGATCGCCTTTGTGGTGGCGATGGCGCTCAGCGGTGCCCTCTGGGTGTTCCTGCACACCACCGATCTCGGCAAGGCGATGCGGGCTGCGGCTCAGAACCGCGACGTGGCGACGCTGATGGGCATTAACCCCAATCGCGTTTTTTGCGTCGCCCTTGGCATCGCGCTCGCGCTCGCGGGCGCCGCCGGTTCTTTGTTGATGCCGTTCTACTCGGCCTATCCCTTTGTCGGGCAGGTGTTCGTGCTGATGGCCTTTGTCGCGGTGGTGCTGGGGACGCTCGGCAATGTGATCGGCGCACTGGTCGCGAGCCTGATGATGGGCGTCGCCGAATTGCTCGGGGTTCAATTCGTCGGCGCCGATTCCGGATTGATCGTGGTCTTCGCCATGCTTCTTCTGACGCTCGCCTTCAGGCCGACCGGCCTTGGCGGGGGGAGAGCGCGATGACGATTCAGGGAATACGCACGGGCCTCGTGCTGTGGTTTGCGCTCGGCATCGCCGCTCTGATCGCGTTGCCACTGGTCGTGAACAGCTCGTTTGCGGTCGACGTCTTCATCAGGATTCTGCTGTTCTCTTTCATCGGTGTCGCCTGGAACCTGATGGGCGGCTATGCCAAGCAGCTTTCGCTGGGCCACGCCGCCTATTTCGGGTTGGGAGCCTATACCTCGACGATCCTGCAGATCGATTTCGGCATTTCGCCCTGGATCGGGATGATCGCCGGTGGTGGGGTGGCGATGCTGGCGAGCCTGCCTATCGGTTGGCTGTGCTTCCGGTTGCGCGGCCCTTATTTCACCATCGCCACCATCGCCACCGCGCAGGCCCTGATGCTGATTTTCCTCAAGTTTCGTGATCTTGCCTGGGGTGCCGAAGGCACCACCATCCCGAACCTCGGCAGCGCGCCCTTGATGATGCAATTCGAAACCAAGGCGGCGTATTATTACGTCGTGCTCGGCCTGCTCGCGGTCGGACTGGCGGTCACCTATCTGATCGAACGTTCCTGGATGGGATATTACCTCGTCGCCATCGGCGAGGATGAGGACGCCGCCGAAGCGATCGGGGTCAACGCGCCGAGAATCAAGCGCGACATCTACCTGATCAGTTCGTTTCTTACCGCATTGGCCGGCACGTTTTATACCCAATACATCTACTTCATCGATCCGGCGACGGCGTTTTCCTTCAACATCTCGATCGAGGCGGCGCTGGTATCGATCGTCGGCGGGATCGGGACGTTATGGGGACCCGTGATCGGCACGATTTTGCTGGAGACGACGTCAACGCTCCTCCAAAGCTGGCTCGGCGGTTCGATCGGCGGCGTGCAACTGACCGTCTACAGCCTCATTCTGATGGCGGTGATCCTTTGGCGGCCGACCGGGTTGATGGGCATGGTGAGCGAAGCCTGGCAGCGCCACATCAGCCGCAAACCGGCGCGAGCGTAAGGGCCCCCCATGGCAGAAGCACTCGTCATTCGTGGCCTCAGCAAGCGGTTCGGCGGTCTGCGGGCCGTGCAGGACGTCAGCTTTACCGTGCAGGAAAATGAAACCGTTGCGCTGATCGGGCCCAATGGCGCCGGCAAGACCACGAGCTTCAACCTCATTACCGGCTTTCACCGGCCGGACGCGGGCTCGGTTCTCGCCTATGGGCGGGAGATCGTGGGCCTAAAGCCCCACGACATTTGCGCGCATGGTCTGGCGCGCACGTTCCAGGTCGCCAAGCCGTTTGGCGCCATGACCGTGCTCGCGAACGTCATGACCGGCGCGTTCCTGCGGGACCGGCATGTGGCCGCGGCGCGCGCCAAGGCCCGCGAGGCGATCGAATTTGTCGGTCTCGCGGCCAAAGAGCAAACCGCGGCGAAGGACCTCACCACCATCGATCAGCGCCGGTTGGAGATGGCGCGCGCACTGGCGACGCAGCCCCGCCTTCTCCTGCTCGATGAAGTCATGGCCGGGCTCAATCCGGCCGAGATCGATCAAGCGGTCGCGCTGGTCGGAAAACTGTCCGAGCGGGGTCTGACCATCGTCATCGTCGAACACGTGATGCGCGCCATCATGGCGGTCGCGCGCCACATCGTGGTGCTCGATCACGGCCAGAAGATCGCCGAGGGCGCGCCGAAAGAAATCGTGGAGAATCCGGAAGTGATCCGTGCCTATCTGGGCTCCTACGTGCACCCACCGACAGCGGGAGAGGCCTAGTGCTTCAATTAGCCGGAGTAAGCGCCAGTTACGGCTCCGTTCCTGCCATCCACAATGTCAGCATCGAGATCGGGGAAGGCGAAGCCGTCGGCCTGTTGGGCGCCAACGGCGCCGGCAAGAGCACCACCTTGCGCGTCATCTCAGGCCTCGTGAAGCTGACGTCCGGCGCCATCACCTTTGCGGGCACCAACCTCGCGTCACTTCCGCCGCACCGAATCCCGGAACTGGGAATTGCCCACGTGCCCGAAGGACGTCAGGTATTTCCCGAGATGAGCGTGCAGGAAAATCTCGAGATCGGCGCTTACGTGCCGAAGGCAAAGGCCGAGCGCAGCCGCAGCCTCGATCTGGTCTACAGCATCTTCCCAAGGCTCGCCGACCGCAAAACCCAACTCGCCGGCACCATGAGCGGCGGCGAGCAGCAAATGCTCGCAGTCGGCCGCGGCCTGATGCTCAAGCCCCGTCTCCTGATGCTCGACGAGCCCTCGCTGGGGCTCGCCCCTGTCATGACCGACGTGACCTTCGAGAAAATCGGTGAAATTCACAAGATGGGCACCGCGATTCTGCTGGTGGAGCAGAACGTCAGCCGCGCGCTGTCGCTGGTGCAGCGGGCGTATGTGCTGGAAAGCGGCAATGTGATCATGCACGGCACCAGCGCAGAATTGGCCAACAACAAGCAAGTCCAGGCGGCCTACCTCGGAATTTAGCGCGAAAAACGTAGCTGGAAGTCGTTCAAACGGAAGTAATCTGGAGTTGATTCACCCCGTTGCGGGGACATCTTCGCTTGCTGCAAGCGCAGAATCTTGATTTGAACTGTTTGAATTTCCAGTCCAACATCCGAACGAAGTTCAATCGATGGATTGAACTAACCAGGGGAACGCGATGGCAAACCTCACTATTAATGGCAAAGCTTTTAACGTGGACGTCGAGCCGAATACGCCGCTGTTATGGGCGATCCGGGAAAACATCGGCCTGACCGGCACCAAATACGGTTGCGGCATTGCGCAATGCGGCGCCTGCACCGTCCATATCGACGGCGTAGCGATGCGCTCCTGCGGCGTGCTGGTCAGCGAAGCCGTCGGCAAACAAATCACCACCATTGAAGGCCTGGCCACCAACGGCGCGCTGCACAAGGTGCAGCAGGCCTGGATCGCCAACGACGTTCCGCAATGCGGCTATTGCCAGAGCGGCATGATCATGGCGGTAGCGGCGCTGCTCAAGGAAAATCCCAAGCCGACCGACCAGGACATCGACGAGGCCATCACCAATATTTGCCGTTGCGGCACCTTCCAACAGGTGCGCGAGGCAATCCACGCCGCCGCGAACGTTTGAGGAGGCAGCCATGAATCATATGCCCACACTCAACCGCCGCACCTTCGTGATCGGCACTGCCGCGATCGGCTCCGGCCTTGCGATCGGCCTCGATATTCCCTTCGGCGGTCCCACCGTCGTGCGCGCCGCCGATGGCTCGCCGGAAGTCAACGTCTGGGTCGTGATCCAGCCCGACGACACCGTCGTCGTCCGGATCGCGCGATCGGAAATGGGCCAAGGTACGCTCACCGGCCTCGCCCAACTCGTCGCCGAAGAACTCGAATGCGACTGGTCGAAAGTCGCCACCGAATACCCGACACCCGGCCAGAGCGTCGCCCGCAAACGTGCATGGGGCGACTTCTCGACCGGCGGCAGCCGCGGCATCCGAACCTCGCACGAATATGTGCGCAAGGGCGGCGCCGCAGCGCGCATGATGCTGGTCCAGGCCGCCGCCAACGAATGGAAGGTGCCGGCTTCGGAATGCACCGCCGCCAACAGCATCGTCACGCACACGCCGTCGGGACGCACCACGACCTTCGGCAAGGTGGCCGAAGCCGCCGCAAAGCTGGAGCCGCCGGCGGATGTGAAGCTGAAGGACCCGAAGGACTGGAAGCTCGCCGGCAAGCCGATCAAGCGGCTCGACACCGCCGACAAGACCACCGGCAAGATGACCTACGGCATCGACCTCAAGCTGCCCGGCATGCTCAACGCCGCGATCAAGGCTTGCCCGGTGTTCGGCGGCAAATTGAAAAGCTTCGACGAGGCCAAAGTCACGGGCATGAAGGGCGTCAAGAAGGTGGTGAAGGTCGGCGACAACGCCGTCGCCGTCGTTGCCGACACCTGGTGGCACGCCAAGACCGCGCTCGAGGCTTTGCCGATCGTGTGGGACGAAGGCGACAACGCCAAGGTTTCAAGCGCCTCGATCGCGAAATGGCTTGGCGAAGGTCTCGACGACGCACAGCCGGCCTTTGTCGCCAACAAGAATGGCGACGCCAAAGCCGCCTTCGCGAGCGCCGCCAAGAAAATCGAGGCGGTGTATAATTATCCCTACCAGAACCACGCCACGATGGAGCCGATGAACGCCACCGCGCTCTACACCGCTGATAAATGCGAGGTATGGTGCGGCACCCAAAACGGCGAGGCCGCCTTCGCCGCGACCCTGGAAGCCTCCGGCCTGCCCGCCGACAAATGCGACGTTCACAAGGTGATGCCGGGCGGCGGTTTCGGCCGTCGCGGCCAGACCGACTATGTCCGGCAGGCCGTTGCGATTGCCAAGCAGATGCCGGGCACACCGATCAAATTGTTGTGGTCGCGCGAAGAGGACATGCAACACGGCTATTATCATCCGATCACGCAGTGCAAATTGACCGGCGCCTTCGACGCCGACAACAATCTCACCGCATTGCAGGTCCGCTTGTCGGGGCAGTCGATCCTGTTCACCCTGCGCCCCGAGGCCTTGGTCAACGGCATGGATCCGGCCGCCTTCGCCGGCCTCAATGCGACCGGCGAGGCCGCGATCGGCTATACGGTTCCCAACCTTCTGGTCGAGCACGCGATGCGCAACCCCCACGTCCCGCCGGGATTCTGGCGCGGCGTGAACGTCAATCACAACGCGATTTACCTCGAATGTTTCATGGATGAGCTGGCGCATTCGGTGGGCCAGGATCCGGTCGAGTTTCGGCGCAAGCTGATGACGAAGCATCCGAAGCACCTTGCCGTCCTCAACGCGGTCGCCGAGAAAATCGGCTGGGATAAGCCGGCACCAAAGGGCATCTATCGCGGTATCGCCCAGCACATGGCCTACAACAGCTATGTCGCCGGTGCGGCCGAAATCTCGGTGATCGACGGCACCAAGATCAAGGTGCATCGCATCGTGGCCGCCACCGATCCGGGCTACGCCGTCAACCCGGCGCAGATCGATCGCCAGGTCGCCGGCTCGTTCGTCTACGGCCTGACCGGCCTGTTCTATGGCGGATGTACGGTCAAGGATGGCCGCATCGAACAGTCAAATTTCGATACGTACAATTCGATGCGGATCAACGAAATGCCGAAGGTCGAGTCGATCATCATGCCGAGCGGCGGCTTCTGGGGCGGCGTCGGCGAGCCGACGATCTGCGTCGCGGCTCCCGCTGTGCTCAACGCCTACTTCGCGGCGACCGGAAAACGAATACGCTCGGTGCCGTTGAGGGATCAAAACATCACCTTCGCCTGACCCTTTAAGCGGCGGCCTTAACGGCCGCCGCTTCTTACCGGATAGTGCTCATGGACGCGCTGCGCTTGGTGACGCGAAGAAACGTCGTTACTGGCACCGCGGCGTCGGCAGCGTCGTTGGCTTTCCCACATTCTTCCCACGCTCAATCCGGCGCCCGCATCATCGTGATCGGCGGCGGCTTCGGCGGCGCCAGCTGCGCGCGGACGCTCAAGCGGATCGACCCAAAACTTGAAGTGACGCTGGTCGAACCGAACCGGACCTTCACGGCCTGTCCGTTCAGCAATGAGGTGATCGCGGGCTTGCGCAAACTCGAAGCGCAGCAATTCAGCTACGAGCGGATCATCGCCGAAGGCGTGAGCGTGATTGCTCAGGCGGCGACGAAGATCGATCCAGAGAAACGCGTCGTCGGTCTCGCCGACGGCACCTCGCTCGCCTATGACCGTCTGGTGCTGGCGCCCGGCATCGATTTTCGGTTCGACGCGTTGCCCGGCTACGACGAGGCGGCCGCTGCAAAAATGCCCCATGCCTGGAAAGCGGGCGAACAAACGACACTGTTGCGCAAGCAACTCGAAGCGATGGACGATGGCGGCCTTGTTGTAATTGCGGCGCCCGCGGGCCCGTTGCGGTGTCCGCCGGCGCCTTATGAGCGCGCCAGCTTGATCGCGCATTATTTGAAGAGCCGAAAGCCGCGTTCCAAGATCCTTATTCTCGATGCCAAGGATGCCATTCCGCAACAGCGTCTATTCGAGAATGCCTGGAAGGAATTGTACCCCGGCATGATCGAGCGGGTGTCGCTGTCGCAAGGCGGCCGGGTGGTCTCGGTCGACGCCGCGAGCAACACCATCGTCACCGATTTCGGCAACTACACGGCGCAAGTCGCAAACGTCATTCCCCCGCAAAAAGCCGGCCGCATCGCCGCCATTGCGGGCGTGGCCGACAAGACCGGCTGGTGTCCGATCGATCCGGTGACGTTTACCTCCACGCTGGTGCCCGACATCCACGTCATCGGCGACGCTTGCATTGGCGGCGGCATTCCGAAATCCGCCTCCGCGGCGAATGCGCAAGGAAAGGCCTGCGCGAAGGCCGTGGCGAGCCTGATTGCAGGCACAGCCCCGTCGCCGCCAAAATTATTCGGCGCCTGCTACAACACGGTGGCGCCTGGCTATGCATTCTCGCTTACCGGCATCTATCAACCAAAGGACGGCATGTTCGCCGAACTCGAAGCCGGCGGCACAAGTCCCGTCAATGCGCCGCGCGAGGTTCGCATGCGTGAAGCTGACGAAGCGCAGTCCTGGTACAAGATGATCACGGTGGACACTTTTGGCTAGGTTTGTGGTCCATGTAGCCGGCGCCGCGTGGCTGGCAGCGCTTACCCTGCCCGGCATGGCTAGCGCGCAAGCGGCACCGACCTATGTGGTCGTCGGCGATGCGATCCCGGCGTCGCTGACCGGGGCGCCGGGCGACGCTTCGCGGGGACGCGCGCTCATACGTGAGCGCACCAGCACTTGCATCCTTTGCCACAGCGGGCCATTTTCCGAAGAGAAATTTCAGGGCGATCTAGCGCCGAGCCTTGTCGGCGCAGGCCGCCGCTGGTCCGAAGGCCAGCTTCGGCTTCGGCTCGTCGATGCCTCTCGCCTCAATCCCGCGACGATCATGCCGTCGTATTATCGCGTGGACGGATTGGATCGCGTAGGTGCAACGTGGCGCGGCAAGCCTATCCTTTCCGCCGAGCAGATCGAGGATATGGTGGCGTATCTTGCAACGCTCCGTGAATAGGAAAGCAGAACCTGCAATGCCAGGGCCTCAGAATGCCACCCGCCGCCAGTTCCTCGGCCTCGCCGGCAGCGCAGCGGCGTTGGGCGCAGTCCCGATCGTGACGCTGCGGCCTGCCGAGGCGACACCCGCGATGCTCGCCGCCGCCATTCGCACCGTGGTCGGCGAGGCCGCGGTGCGGACCGGCAAGGTCAAGATCGACGTGCCGCCGCTGGTTGAAAACGGCAATACCGTGCCGATGACCGTCAGCGTAACGAGCCCGATGAGTTCGGACGATTACGTCAAGAGCATCCACGTTTTCAACGAGAAGAACCCGCAGCCGAATGTCGGCAATTATTATCTCGGCCCGCGCGCCGGCCGCGCCCAGATCTCGACCCGCATTCGTCTCGCCGACAGCCAGAAGATCGTCGCGATCGCCCACCTCTCGGACGGCTCGTTCTGGTCGGTGAGCGCCGACGTCGTGGTGACGCTCGCCGCCTGTACCGAGGAGGTGATCTGATGGCTGCCGCGTTGATCAACGTTCCCTCACGCGCCAAGCGCGGCGAGATCATCGAGATCAAGACGCTGATGTCGCATATCATGGAGACCGGCTACCGCCACACCGCGACCGGCGAGGTCGTTCCGCGCGACATCATCACGAGCTTCACCTGCCGTTACAACGGGGCGGAGATTTTCCGTGCCGATCTGTTTCCGGCGATTGCGGCAAACCCGTTCATCACCTTCTTCACGGTCGCGACTGAGAGCGGCAAATTCGACTTCGAATGGATCGGCGACAGAGGGTTTACCGAAACCGCTTCGGCCGCCATTACCGTCGAATGAGATTTGCTCGCACCATAGTGGTTGCGATGCTTGTGATCACAGCCGAGGTCGTCGCTTTTCCCCTTTCCGCCGCCGAAATTCCCCAAGGACAACGCCGGTCCGGCTACAGTTTCATGACGCCGGACACCCAAGCGATTCAGAACGACGATACCGCTAATCCCGGCATGCTGTGGGTGCTCGACGGCGAAGCCTTGTGGAAGAACAAATCCGGTGCGGCGGCTGCGGCCTGCGCCGATTGCCATAATGATGCCCGCACCAGCATGAAGGGTGTGGCCGCCCGCTATCCTTCTTTCGACACAACGCTCGGCCGCCCGGTCAACCTGGAGCAACGCATCAATCTATGCCGCGCCCGGCATCAACAGGCGAGCCCCCTCGCCTATGAAAGCCGCGACCTGCTTGCGCTATCAGCCTATGTCGCGCAGCAGTCCCGCGGGGTCGCCATCGAAGGCGCTGGCGATCCGCAACTTGAACCGTTCGTGGCCAAGGGACGCGATCTGTTCATGCGAAGACAAGGTCAGCTCAATCTGGGCTGCACCAATTGCCACGACGACAATTGGGACAAGCACCTTGCCGGATCTGCAATCACGCAGGCGCACCCGACCGGCTACCCGCTTTACCGGCTGGAGTGGCAATCGCTCGGCTCGCTACAGCGCCGCTTGCGCAACTGCATGATCGGGATGCGCGCCCAGGCTTACGACTACGGGGCGCCGGAACTGGTCGAGCTCGAACTTTACTTGATGGCGCGCGCGCGAGAAATGCCGATCGAGACCCCGGCGGTACGACCGTAACCCCAACCGGCGCGATGCGCGCCGGTTCGCTCATTCGGCCGGAGCAGCAACGGGCATCTCCGGCTGCAAAACCGGAAGGCCGCTGGTGCCGTATTTCCCCATCGCGAAGAAGCCCGCCGCCACGACCGCATAGGCCAGTGCGACGCCGGGTGTCACACCCAAGCCGCCGCCGATGCCGACCGCCTCGCCATGCATGAAGCCGAAATAAGTGAGCACCGCGCCGGACAACGCAAAGGCCGAAGCCTTGACGAAGTCGCGTTCGATCACGAAAACACCGATCGCGCCGAGCACGAGCCCGGTGAGGATCGAACCGCCGCCCATGACATCGAGCCCATGGTAGAGCACGCCCTGCTGCGGCAGCGCCGCGATCGCCGCAGCCTTGACGTCGCCCACCTTGTCGGCCGCAAGCCCGCCGACCTTTTGCGCCGCAGTGAGGGTCGACCCGAGCATGGTGTCGATCTGCAGCTTGGCCCAGGCCGCCAGATGCGGCGTCAAGGCCAGCACGATTGCCGGGGCGTGCTTGACCGGCGTGGTCTGAAACGCCTGCGCACCGATCAACATGCCGATGTAGAGCAGGATCGGCGAGATCGCGACCACCGGCACCAGCGCTAACAGCACCGAGATGATGCCGAACCACGCCAGCACGATCACCATGATTCCGGTCGCGGCCGAATAGCCAATCCGCCCGCCCATCGCCTTCCATCCGGGATGACCGATATACACCGCGTTGATGAATGGATTTCCCATCAGGCAACCGATCAGGCTGACGACGCCATCGGCGGTCAGCACCCGCGTGGTCGGATATTCGTCGCCCGCGGCCTCGGCACTTTCGACGTTGTCCATCGCCTCGACCAGATCGTAGATGCCGAACGGGATCGCGGTCACCAGAATAATGCCGAGGAATTCGAACCCGGAGAATACTTCACCGACCGCCGGCAGCGGCACCGAGAAACCAAAGCTCGCGAACGCGTCGCCGACACCCTTGACGCTCAACCCGCCGAGCCCAAGACCGAACAGGTTAGAACCCCACGCGATGATCATGCCGACCGCGATGGCGACGAGACCGGCGGGGATTCCCTTGTAATATCTGACCCCACCGAACCAGCTTGCCAGGATGATCGCAAAGCAGACGAGACCGATCTGCGGCGTCATGTACATCTCGAGCGCCGGCCGCATCGAGATGAAGGTTACGGATACGCCGGCAAGCGTGCCGAGCAGGGCCGCGCGCGGCGTAATCTTTCGAATGTAGGGCGCGATGAATCCGCCGATCATCAGAATGAAGCTCTGGAAGAACACCCAGACCAGGCCGGCGGACCAGCCCTTCAAGGGATCGCCGGTCTTGATGGTGATCGGCAGCATGATCACGAAGGTGACGATGAACATATGCGGCACGCTGACGCCGGAAGGCAGCGCGCAGACGTCGGTGCGGCCGGTCTTCTGCGCCAACCGATAGGCGAGCCACGCATAGTAAAAGGTCGAGAGGCACATCATCAGCCCGAGCGCCGGCAGGATGCGGCCGAACACCAGCGTGTCCGGCATCTTCAGCACGAAGCGCAACAGCCCTGTGAGCACCAGCATATTGACGAGAATATTGGTGCCGAAACCGAAGAACGCATTCCAGTCACCCGGCGTCCACAACACCGGTTTAAAATCTGATTTTTCAGCCGCAATGCTCGTGCTCATCGTGATGCTCCCGCTACCAATATGTTTGAAATCTCGATGTTTGAAGTCTCGGGCGTCATTGCCTTGAGAACCGCGGCGGAGTTCTGAGACCCAGCCGAAGATGCCACCCTGGGCCTTGATCATCTTCAGGCCCATTTCGTGGAATTCGGGGAAATAAGAAGCGCAGCCGTCGGCCAGCACCACGCAGCGGTAACCGCGGTCGTTGGCCTCGCGCACCGTGGTGTTGACGCACACCTCCGTGGTCACGCCGCAGACCAGCAAATTCTCGATGCCGTATTTTTGCAGGACATCGCCGAGTTCGGTCGCGTAGAACGCACCTTTCCCGGGCTTGTCGATGACGATTTCGCTGTCGAGCGGATAGAGCGCCGGGATGATGTCGTGACCGGCTTCGCCACGGATCAAAATCCGCCCCATCGGGCCGGGATCGCCGATGCGCAAGGACGGCACGCCGCGCTCGACCTTCGCCGGCGGCGCGTCGGATAAATCAGGCAGATGCCCTTCGCGGGTGTGTACGACGAGCATCCCGATCTCGCGGGCGGCGCCCAGCACCGCCGCGATCGGCTTCACCGCGCGCGCAAGCTGCGAGACGTCGTTGCCCAAAGTTTCGCCGAAGCCGCCCGGCTCCATGAAATCGCGCTGCATGTCGATGATGAGAAGCGCCGTGGTCGACCAGTCGAGATCGATCGACTCAGGTTCGGCTGCCACCGTGCCGATGGGGGGACGGCTTGAGTTCGTCATGACTACGCGCTCCGAACAAGAGAGCTCCTGGAGTAAACTAAGCAAGGCCCATGCCATTGGGTACAATGCTTTCGGGCGTCGCGACGTTTGGGAATCTTTTGTATTTTCAGCAAGTTGGATTTCGAACCTCGGCTTACTCATTCGCTGAGCGCAGTTCTGTGACATGCATTTGCTTATTCGTTGAGCGCCACCTTCCATGCTTGGCTTATCGACTGACCAGCGCCCTCGCCGATGCGTCGCCACCTGCACCGCTCGCCGAGAGGCAATCGGTTGGTACCCGGCGGCGCCATCTCTGACGGCGCTTCGTCAGAGCCGGCTTCGCTAGACTCGTCTTTGAAAATCGGATTTGCTTGGCGCAACGCGTTTCGCGCGCGCTCCCGCGGCTTTTCCGAATTGACGTAAGGAGACACACCATGAATGGACTTGGCGGCCTCAACAAATCGCCCGAAGGCGTCGTCATCGGGCTCGTTCAGTTGCAGCTTCCCGTCGTGGCGACCAAGGCTGATCTGGCGCACCAGACCGACCGCATCGTCTACATGGTCGGCAAAGCGCGCCGCAATCTTGGCACCATGGACCTCGTGGTGTTTCCGGAATATGCGTTGCACGGCCTGTCGATGGACACCAATCCCGAGATCATGTGCCGGCTCGATGGTCCCGAAGTCGCGGCCTTCAAGAAAGCCTGCCTCGACAACAAGATCTGGGGTTGCTTCTCCATCATGGAGTTCAACCCCGAGGGCAATCCCTATAATTCCGGCCTGATCATCGACGATCACGGCGAGATCAAGCTGTATTACCGAAAACTCCATCCGTGGATTCCGGTCGAGCCGTGGGAGCCCGGCGATGTCGGCATTCCCGTGATCGAAGGACCGAAGGGCGCCAAGATCGCGCTGATCATCTGCCATGACGGCATGTTCCCCGAGATGGCGCGCGAATGCGCCTACAAGGGCGCGGAGATCATGATCCGCACCGCCGGCTACACCGCGCCGATCCGCGAAAGCTGGCGCTTCACCAATCAGGCCAATGCTTTCCAAAATTTGATGGTCACGGCGAATGTCTGCATGTGCGGCTCGGATGGCTCGTTCAATTCGATGGGCGAAGGCATGATCGTGAATTTCGACGGCAGCATCATCGCCCACGGCACCACGGGGCGCGCCGACGAGATCATCAGCGCCGAGGTCCGCCCCGATCTGGTGCGCGAGGCGCGCATTCACTGGGGCGTCGAAAACAACATCTACCAGCTTTGGCACCGCGGCTACGTCGCGGTGAGAGGCGGCGCGATGGATTGCCCGTACACCTTCATGCAAGACATGGTGGCCGGCACATTCCGCCTGCCGTGGGAAGATCAAGTCAAGGTCACCGACGGCACCTCCTGCGGCTTCCCGGTCCCCACCCGCGTCTTTGGGGCGAAACCTGCGAAAGCGGCGGAATGAAAGATAACGCGGGAGTCTGACTTCAACCCATTGCATGAGATTCTCGCGCAGCCTCCGGTTGGATCTGGCCTCGTGGCGCATGCGAAGCAATCCAGTCACGCCGCAGCTTCTTCGGTTCTATCGCTGCTGCCTCGGAATACTGGATCGCCCGGCATAGGCGAGCGGAAACGCCGCCGTCCTTCGTAAGCGTTGTAGGGTGGGCAAAGGCGCGCTTGCGCCGTGCCCACCATTACAACACGCGGCTTCAAGTGGTGGGCACGCTCGAGCTTTGCCCACCCTACGCGATGGACTGTGCCCGGGACACGAGGCCCGTGACTTCGCCTTCCCGCGACGCTCTCGCGCCCGAGTTGTGCAAGAAATCATGTGCCCAAAAGAAAATGAGGGCGCAGGGAATGCCGGGCGCCCGATGCGCCCGCAGCCTCGTGTGCAAAAGTAGAAAGCACACGAGTTAGAAACCACGGTCACACCGGAAACACCCGGCATTCCCTACGCAATGGTTTTAACGGGTTCCTTCGTGCTCTCCCCGGCGACGAATTCCTTTTGTCACCGTCATCGGCGGATGTGGCTCGTCCGCACCCGGTCGGGCCGACTTCGCCTCCGCCGACTTAGCATCAGCAACGGATGCCAGAACCACACGACTTCGCCGTCCGCGAAAGCATCGTTCGTCTGCACGCGCGTGAATCGCTCACAGACTTTCGTCCGCCCTGCGATCACCTCTCGCGCGCCGACGCTGCCGCGTCCACCGCATCCCGTTCCCAACGTCCGTGACGATCGCGAGCCGCCCCTCTTTGCAGGAACGAGACGGTGGGGGATATGAGGGTGATTTGGGCTCGGTGAGAACGGAAATATTTTTGCGGAGAGGACTGGACAGGAAATTCAGTGATTTGCCCGTCAGGCAACAGATCGTAGGATGGGTTGAGCCCTTCGCGAAACCCATCACCGTCGTCCAGCACATGATGGGTATCGCTTCGCTCCACCCATCCTACGCGCTACCGATCGACAAGCGCGCGCGTCCCGTTCAGGCCGTGCCGCCATTTCGAATCGAGTCGAGCTCGTTCAGCACATTGAGGATGTTCTGGTCTGAGGCTGTTTGGGTGCTGTCGCCGAGGGACGGATCTTCAGCGGCCGACTGCTGGAAGCGCTGGATCAGATTATCTGGCGGAAGGTCTAGCGTAGCAAGATTGACCAACGTTCCGGGCGCGCCGAGCGGCGTGGTCGCGACCAACTGGCCATTGCTGATCTCAAAATGCTGGTTGTTAAAAAGGTTGGAGCCTTATCGCTTGCGAAGGTACCACTGCACACCGCGCAACCGAGGATTAAGCAAACGATATGCCAGAGAAAAAACGCTGATTTAACTTACATCTCGTGGCTGTCTCTCAAAAATAGATGGGAATTTTCTGCCGGAAGGCCGGTCATAGCCGGCGGCACCGGCGGATTTTGCCGACGCGTCCGACATTCATGACGATGATGTCAGGCCGGCTTCCCGTCATCGAAACTGACGATCACGGCCGCGTTGGCAATCAGGATGGAATCGCTGCCGCTCTCGGCCGGAATCTCCAGGCCTCCCTTGACGGCCGTCACCGTCTTCGTCCCGTAAGGCAATTCCTTCGCCACCGCTTCGGTGTCGACCGCCTCCGGATTCGGCACGGCTATGGTGACATCGACGAACATGTCGTTCGCCGTCTTGCCCAGCATCCGGAAGAAACCGAGGCTGGAGTGGCGGATCGCATCGGACACCGCGCGCTTCGCCGCCTTCGTCGCGTCCTTGCCATGGACGTCGACGCCCATGCCCATCTCCGTCACACAGCGTACGCGTGTCATCGATCCCTCGCTTTGGTCAGCTGAAAACCCGCTGCTGGATATTGGTTTCACGCGCTGCAAGTCAACTGCTATCACCCGCGGCTTTGCCATCCGCCGCGCCGTTCTCGAACACCGCGATCACTTGGCGACGAGGCTGGGCCATCAAATCGCCCGTCAGGCAACAGATCGTAGGATGGGTTGAGCCCTTCGCGAAACCCAACGCCGTCGTCCAGCACATGATGGGTATCGCTTCGCGCTCCACCCATCCTACGCGCTGATGGCGTTCGACCAGCCGTGGAGAACACGGGGTGGTCGGCCATGGGCGCTCGACGGGCTGTGATCAGGTTGTTAAGCCCGCGCCGGCAGGGAGACTTTGAGTCGAGACATGACCGTTGCAATCGAGATGGGACAAACGACGGCAGGCGCCCCGGCGACTCTCGACCTTGAGGAACTGCTGGCGACCCGCCTGCTGGTGCAGGGCAATTCAGGCTCCGGCAAATCCCATCTGCTGCGCCGGCTGCTGGAACAGAGTGCCCCCTGGGTGCAGCAGACCATCATCGACCCCGAAGGCGACTTCGTGGCGCTTGCCGACCGTTTCGGCCACCTCCTGATCGATGCCGAGGCCCATACCGAGCGAAGCCTGCAGGTCGCCGGCGAGCGAGCGCGCATCCATCGCGTCTCCACGGTGCTCAATCTCGAGGGGCTCGACGCCGAGAACCAGATGCGGCGCGCCGCCGCCTTCCTCGGCGGGCTTTTCGAAGTCGCCCGCGACCACTGGTACCCGATGCTGGTGGTGGTGGATGAGGCGCAGCTCTTCGCGCCGGCGGTCGCTGGCGAGGTTTCGGACGAGGCGCGCAAACTCTCGCTCGGCGCCATGACGAACCTGATGTGCCGTGGCCGTAAACGCGGGCTTGCGGGGGTCATCGCCACCCAGCGACTGGCGAAGCTCGCCAAGAACGTCGCGGCCGAGGCGTCCAATTTCCTCATGGGCCGAACCTTTCTGGATATCGACATGGCGCGCGCCGCCGACCTTCTGGGTATGGAGCGGCGACAAGCAGAGGCCTTCCGGGATCTGGAGCGCGGGCAATTCATGGCGCTGGGACCGGCCCTTTCCCGCCGTCCGCTGGGGCTGCGCATTGGTCCAACGGATACCACGCCGCGCAACGCGACCCCGCGCCTGATGCCTCTGCCGGAAGCGACACTGGACGCACGCGCCATCATCCTGGCAGCGCCACCGCCCGAGAATAATCGGCCCCAGCGCCGGTCGTCGCCAGACCTTCTCGGCCAGCTCATGGCGGCGAAAACCGCGGCGCTGGAGATCCGTCCCGAAGCGGCGGAGCCGCCACTCAGCGCTGAGGAACTGGCGGAGCGGCGCGAGCGAGTGGACCGTATTCTGCGGGCCGTCATGGCGGAACCCGACGCGGGATTCCGTGCCATCGGCGTCCTCTATCAGGAGTTCGTGGTCCGCTGCCGAATAGAGGGCCTCGGTTCGACCGTGCCGGACCTGGGTGACTTCCGTCGCATGCTGACGCGCGCCCGCGCCGGACTCGGCTCCGATATGGCAGAGGATGACGGATGGCAGGATGTCTCGGTCCGCGCCTCACTTCTGCCGGAGGATATGCAGGGCGTCTTCATGATGATCGCCCGCGCCGCGAAGGAAGGTTGGCCCTGCCCGGGCGATGCAGCGATTGCCCGCGCCTATGGCTCACATTCGTTGCGCCGTGCACGGCGTCTGCTGACCTACATCGAGGAGCAGGGCCTCATCGTTTGCCAGCTTGACGGTGCCGGTCGGCGGTTCGTGACGCTCGTCGAACTGGCCTGGGCGACGGCACCGGGCGACCCCAATGCCGAAGAACTACCAGCGGAACAAGGCCGCAGCAGTTCGGCTCTATGATGCGACGCTCAAGCGCGCACTCAGAAAATGCCACGCATCAAGCCGTGGCTGTCTGCGGCGGAGGACTACCACGGGGCTTCTGTCGAGTGAACCACAAACGGGGTAACTTGATAATGGCGCCCCTCTCGCTCCGCGAGATATGATTCGCAAAAATCGCTGAGCGTTGCGGCCGCCTTGCGCCAGGAGCGCCAGGCACAGGCCTCTTTGACTAAATGCCTGCGTTTTATCTTCGTGTAATTGAGACGTCACAGTTGGACCCTAGCGTGAGCAGGTCTTCCAACTCCCTTCAGAGGATTCGTGACGATGAATGTTCTTAGCAACGCCGCGCACCGCCCGGCGCTAGCCCTAACGCTTTTGTCCGGAGCTACACTTCTTGGCGCTACGCTGTTCGATCTTGCTACTCCAACGCCCGCCAGCGCGGATCAGCAATTCTTGAAGCACGGCTCGCTCGTCGTCAGCAGCAGCATTTACGACAACACGCAAGGACCTGTCGCCACGCTCAAGGTCGGTTCGACGCTGCCCAACACGGCGACGGCGACCACCCCGGCAGTCGCTGACAATAACTACGTCAGTGTTTGGGCGAATGAAAACGTTGATGCCAGCTTCGGCGTGACTTCGGCCATCCAGCTGACCGATATCGACTTGAGCAACGGCAAGGTCTTCCGCTCGATGCAGGTGCCCGTCGATCAGGTCGTCACCAGCTTTTCGTCCAAATCCGAACTTGGCCTCCATGTGCTCAACAACTGGCCGACGGTGAGTGTCGTGTTTAGCGGCTATGCGGGCGCTGCTGCAACACTTAATGCGCCCAACCCGCACGCAGTGGGCGTCGGACTTCTCGATGCATCGAATTCCGATGCTGTCGCGGGACAGGATCCAACGAACCCCGTGACCTTCGCCTTCGGGAACACTTACGCCTTTCGTCGCACCATCGTCTCGGTCGATGAGAAAGCCAACATCAGTTACACGCCGACCGACAATTACGGCGGCAATAATGGCCGGTCTGCCTTGTTAGGGTCGAATGGTCTGTACTACATGGTCGGCAATGCCAACAATGGCAATGCCGCGACCTTTGGGTCATCAAGCAACGGTACGAAGCCGGACGTCACCGAGACAACAGGCCTCGAAGTCGTCACTCCGGTGCGATCGTCGGTGGTTAACACGACAATTGCATCGGCCGCTTCAGCCCAAGTCGATCCGTTACTCCAATTCCAACTCAATAAGCCAGCCAAAGGCTCGACGGTCCTTACCTTAGATAAGCCGGGCAAGGACAACAACTATCGTGGCGTTACGGAGTTCGGCGGCGCGCTCTTTTTCACGAAGGGTAGCGGCAGCAACGGCATTGATACCGTCTATACGGTCTCGGCGCCGAATCTGCCCACAGTGACCAACGCAACGTCCGCTGCCATTACGGTCGTGCCAGGTTTTCCGACTGATTCGGCTCGCGCAACCGGTGGGGATTTCACGCCCTTCGCCGTATTCTTCGCAAATCCGACGACGATGTATGTCAGCGACGAGGGCAGCGGGGATGGTTTGGACGCTTCGTCACATGCGGGGCTGCAGAAGTGGATTCTCGGCAGCAACGGCTCTTGGCAGCTCCAGTACGTGCTGAGGAATGGGCTGATTGGCGTCGTCGACAATGTGACCGGTTCCGATGGCCCATGGCCTACCATAACGACGGTTGGATTGCGTAATCTGACCGGCCGGATCAACGGCAACGGCACAGTGACGCTCTGGGCCACAACCTCGACCTCGAGCGCCTCGGTCGATAACGGTGCCGATCCGAACAAGGTGGTGGAAATCACCGATCAGATCGCAGCGACGACATTGAACCAGGTCGCAAACGAATTGTTCACGACTGTCGCGGGCCCGGTCTACCGCACCGTGTTCCGCGGCGTGGGCTTCGTCGAATAACCTTTAATTCAAGAGGCTCGTCCGGCAACCGCGCCGGACGAGCCTTGCCGCCGCAATCTACGCCAGACATCGGGCCCACATTGACCTACTTGATGATTTTTTAGTTCAAAATCACCGCCGATTTTTGCTGCCTGCGCGTGCGATTACGAGGGCGGCGCTCCCAAGCTCTCTCTCCGAGACAGCTCGTAGGATGGGTTGAGCCCTTCGCGAAACCCATCGCCCTCGTCCAGCACATGATGGGTATCGCTTTCGCTCCACCCATCCTACGCGCTTTCAGCGAGGAATTACGGTGACGGAATTACGGTGACGCTGCACTTAAATACTAAGCCCTAAGCCCCAATGGTTGTTATGAGCGACTTTCCTGTCAAACCACCAGGCACCAGAGTGGAAAATGCTTCAGTTTCCCGGCGGATGAATCTGCGGGCGCGGCCGGGTAAACGACGCGCGGCCGCGCTTGAGGCCCCATAGCGGCTGGGCGAGCGTCGCCACCGCGTCCGCAGGGTTGCTCGCATCCAGGCAAACGAGGTCGGCCGGTCCGCCGACCGCAATGCCGTAATCTTGCAGGCGCATCAGCCGCGCCGCAGCACCGGTGATCATGTCGAGGCAACCGGCGAGATCGGCCGGCCGCGACACGTGGCAGACATTGGCATAGAGGTTCGCCATCCGGATCAACGAGCCATCGCCATAGGGCGTGAACGGGTTCAACACGTTGTTGGTCGAGATCGAGCAGGTCACCCCCGCTTTGCGCAACGGCTCCGCCGGCACCACGCCGCGCGGCACCGCGTGGTCGTGGCTGCGGCCCATCAAGTGAAGATCGGTCGACGGCAGAATCGTCACGGCGACGCCGGCGCTCGCCAACTGCGTCGCGATGGCGGCGAAACGATCCGGCGGCAGCAGCGACATCTGGGTCGCATGTCCGACGGCCACCCGGCCGCCCCAACCGTATTCCTCGGTCTTGCGGCAGACATATTCGACCTGCATGCCCTGTGTGGTCTCGGCGAGGTCGAGATGCATGTCGATTTCGGCGTCGAAATCGCGCGCGATGGCAAAAATCCGGTCGATCTGGCCGCGCGGGTCGGTGTCGAAATACGGCACGGCGCCGATGGCGCGCGCGCCGCGTCGCAAGCCCTCGATCAGCAATTCTTCGGTGCCGGGATTGTTGAGCAGCCCTTCCTGCGGGAAAACGCAAAGCTCGACATCGATCGCCCAGGCATAGTCGCGCGCGAGTTGCTCGACCGCCTCGAAGCCGATCATGTTGATGCCGGGATCGAGTTCGACGTGGGTGCGCATATGCATCGTACCCTGCGCGATGCAGCGCTCCAGCGTGCGCTTGCCGCGTGCGTAAACGTCCTCGACGGTGAAGTTGCGTTTGGCGGCGGCGGTTTCGCGAACGGCTTCGGCGACGGTGCCTTCTTCGATGCGGCAGCGGTCGAGGATGCAGGTCTTGTCGAGATGGATGTGGGTTTCGATCATGCCGGGGATGACGAGGCAACCTGCCGCATTCAGTTCCGGCGCATCGGCATCGAGACCTGAGGAGATCGCAACGATCGTCGTGCCTTGAATGCCAATATCGAGGTTGCGAAGTTCACCGCCCTGCAGCACGCAGGCGTCACGAACGATCAAGTCCATCAATTCACCACTGCCGGATCGGCACCCAAATAAGCGTCGTCCAGCGACGCCTCACGCAGTTCCGCGGCGGCGCCTTGCGCCACCACGCGACCACCTGCGAGCACGTAGCCGCGATCGGCGATGGCCAGCACATGATCTGCCATCTGATCGACGATCAGTAAAGTCATGCCCTCGTCCCGCAATTGCGCAAATTGTGCGAACAGCTCTGCGGCAACCGCCGGCGCCAAACCCAGTGACGGCTCGTCCAGGAGGAGGATATCGGGCCGCGCCAGCAGGCCGCGCGCGACGGCAAGCATCTGCTGCTCGCCACCCGACAGCAAACCCGCCGCGGTGTGAAGGCGCGGACGCAAGCGCGGAAAGCGCTCCAGCATGGTTTCGATCTCCGCAAGCTCGAAATCGTCGCGCCGGGTCGCGCCGAGGCGGAGATTTTCGGCCACCGTCAACTGCGGAAAAACCTGCCGGCCCTCGGGAACAAGGATCAAGCCCGCACGCGCGACCAAATGTGCCGCCAGCCGCGCAAGCTCCACACCACCAAAGCCGATGGTGCCCTTCACCGGACGGAGCAGGCCGCTCAACGCCTTCATCAATGTCGATTTGCCGGCGCCGTTGGGGCCAAGCACGGCGATGGTCTCGCCACGGCCGATTTGCAGGCCGACCCGGTCGAGCACCGCAAGCGCTCCATACCCGGCGCTGAGGTCACGCACCTCAAGGAGCGAAGCGCCCGCCACGCGCGAGGTCGCGGCTTCCACCGGCGCCGCGGCGCCGAGATACGCGGCCTTGACGGCGGGGTCGGCGCGCACAGCGGCGGGCGTGCCGGAGGCAATGCGACGGCCGGCATCGAGTACCACGATCTCTTCGGAGATCGACATCACGAGCGCCATGTCGTGCTCGACGAGCACCACGGCAACGCCCGCGCGGGCCAGGCGTTGAAGCAGGCCGCCGAGCTTGACCGTGTCGGCGTCATCGAGCCCGGCCGCCGGCTCATCCAGCAGAAGCACCGCGGGCGCGGTGGCAAGCGCGCGCGCAATCTCGATCAACCGGCGATCCACATGCGGCAAGGCGGCGGCGAGCCGGGTCTCCGGCCCGGAATAACCGACCAGAGCAAGCAGCGCGCGCGCCAGCGCCGCCGGCGCCTCACCCCGCCAGGCGCCGCGCAGCAGGCCGAGGCGGACATTGTCCAGCACGCTCAAATTCCCGAACGGCTGCGCGGTCTGAAAGGTCCGGGCCAGACCCGCGCGCGCGACGTCGTGAGCGGGCTTGCCCGTGATCTCCCCGCCTCTCACGCTTACGCTCCCGGCATCGGAGCGTTGAAAACCGCTGACCAGATTGAGCAGCGTCGTCTTGCCGGCGCCGTTGGGACCGATCACGCTGGTCACCCGCCCGGGCTGCGCGGTCAGATCGACGCCCGCCACCGCCACGACTCCGCCAAACGCGACACGAACACCTTCGGCCACAAGGCCGCCGCCAGAGCCCGCCGCGATATGGGCCAGAGCGAGGTCGATATCCGGCTGCGGGTCTGGAGCGGACTCTGGCGGCGTCACAAGACGCGCCATGGCGCCAGCAATCCCGCCCGGCGCGGCCCAGAGCACGATCAACAATCCCCCGCCGAAAACCAAAAGGCGGTATTCTGCGAGGCTCGCGAGCACCTCCGGCAACAGCACCACGACCGCTGAACCAACCAAGGGACCGAGGGTGCGGCCCGCGCCGCCGACCACCACGACGAGGAGAAACAAAATCGACTGCGAAAACGGAAACGAACTCGGGGCGATGAAGCCGGTGAGCGCCGCCTGCAATCCGCCCGCCAGACCGGCCGTCACCGCGGCCAACACGAAGGCGGCGGTGCGCACCGGCAGCGCGCCGATCCCGATGCTGCGCGCCGCCGCGGGCGCGGAAGCCGTTGCCTGCATCGCCAGACCGAGAGGACTGCGCGCGAAGATGTGAAACGCGCCAAGGGCTATGGCGCAGAAACCGCAGGCCAACAAGGCCGTGCCACCGGTGCCGAACGGCGCTGGAATGCCGGCAAGGCCGCTGGCGCCACCGGTGAGATCGCGCCACTCCACTGACACGGATTCGACGATGAAGCCGAAAGCAATGGTGACCATTGCCAGATAGGGACCGGTGACTCGAAGCGCGGGAATCGAGAGCAGCGCCGATATCGCCGCGACCAGCAGGACGGCGAGCGGCAAAGCCTCCCAAAAATTCAAGCCGGCCTTGGTTGTGAGGATGCCGACCCCGTAGGCGCCGAGCGCCAGAAAACCGCCTTGGCCGAGCGATACTTCACCGGTGAGACCGAGCAGCACATTCAACCCGACGCCCACGAGGGCGGTCGTCGCCAACGTTCCGAGCAGATAGGCATAGTAGCCAGGAGCGAACAGACAAACTGCAACGGCGGCGCCGACCAGCAGCGCGGCAATGACGATGACGACGGCCTTCATACCCGCACCTTGGTCCGACGGTTGAATAATCCGGACGGCGCCAGGGCCAGGGCTGCGATGACGGCGGTGAAGGTGACGATCTGCGTGCTGCTGGAGCCAAGCCAGGTCGTGGCGCCGGCTTCCACCAGGCCGTAGGCCAATCCGGCGATGACGACCCCCCATGGATTGGTGAGACCGCCGAGGATCGCCACGGCGAATGCCTTGATGCCGAACAAAGTGCCCATATCATAGGCAACATTGTAAAGCGGCGCGATCAGGATGCCGCCGATCCCGGCCAGAAGAGCTGCGGCGGCATAGGTGAGTGCAATAAGTGACGTGACATCGACGCTCATCAATCGTGCGGCGTCCGGGTTGTCGACGGCCGCGCGTAATTTCAGGCCGAGCCCGGTTCGGTGCATGCCGAGATGGACCAGCAACGCCAACCCCAACCCGACCGCCGGAATCAAAACCTGCAACGGAAAGATTCCGATGTTGCCGATCACCCAGGGATCGTCTGCCAACGGCGACGGCAGCGCGCGCGGCTCCTTGCCGAAGAACGTCATCACGACGTTGTCGAGCACGATCCCGAGTGCCACCGTCGCCATCAGCCAGGAATTGGTGCCGCGTGCGACGAACGGCCGAACGGCGATGCGCTCGACAACCAGGCCCCAGATTCCGCAGACCAACAAGGCTGCGGGCACCGCGGCCATCATCGGCCAGTGTGCCCCGATGGCCAGGGCGTGGCAGATGACGGCCCCCAGCATCACCGACGACCCTTGCGCAAAATTCACCGTGCCGGAGACGGCGAATGTCAGAGTGAAACCTAGCGCGATGAGGCCGTAGATGCTGCCGAGACCAAGCCCTGAGACAAGTGCGGTCGTCAGCATCACTCAGCCTGTGATGGGCTCGATCTGCTCTCCATTGTACCGGACCATGACGTAGTCGTTTTCATTCAAGGCGTCGTGGTTGGCGTCCGTGAAGGGCTTGGTATAGTTCTTGATCAATCCCTGATAGCTGTCGATGTTCAGGAAACCTTCGCGCAGTTTGGCCCCCTCGGTGGAGCCGGCCTTGGCAATCGCAAGCGCGGTGAGCTGCATGGCGTCATAGGCGTTGGCAACGCCGACCGGCGGGGTGACGTCGCCGGGACCTTTGATGTCGGGATATTTCGCCATCAACGCCGCGAGCACACGCTTGCCGACGTCGTTTTGCGGCCCAAAGAAACTGTAGGTCTGGACGAAATGCACTTTCCCCGCCCAGGATCCCGCGAGTTCGGTGAAGCGCCCGCCCGAGATACCCCAATGCGAGATCACCGGCACCGACCAAGCGGACCGCTGCAATGATTTCACGACCTGCGCGCCCGGCGCGGCGTTGCCGACCAGGATCACCGAGTCCGCTCCGGCCTCGCGCAGCCGCTGCAGCTGCGGGGTCATGTCGACATCCTTGTCCTCGAACTTTTCCGCGCCGGCGAGCTTGATGCCGGCGGCTTCGGCGGCCGCGGTCAAGCCACCCAGATTGGATTCGCCCCAGCCGTTGTTGACCAACATCAGGCCCGGCTTTTTTGCACCGAAACTTGTCATCGCATGCTTGATCAGCGCGCGGTCCACCAGAACGTCGACCGCCGAGACCCGGAACACGAAGTTTGGATTGGCGCCGTTGCGGGTGATGTTGGTCGCCGCAGCCCACACCCCCATGAACGGCACCTGCGCTGCGTTCACCACCGGCACGATCGCCTGCGAGACAGGACTGTCAATGCCGCCAAACAAGGCAACGCAGCCTTCCTTGTCGATCAACTCCCGGGCCGCCGTCTGGCCCTTGGCCGGGTTCGATTCATCGTCGCGGCGGACGAGTTCGAGCATGCGTCCGCCCAGCACACCGCCGCGCGCATTGATCTCGTCGATCGCGATCATGATCCCCCGGGTGATGCCCTCGCCCGACTTTGCAGACTGTCCGGAAAGCGCCGCAACCAGGCCGACTTTGACCGGTTCTGCCGCCATGACGGAGCGGCCAGCGAGGCTGCCCAAGGCAATCCCGGCGGGAAGAACAAGGGCTTGGCGGCGCGTGAGACGTGTCGGCATTTGGGAAACTCCAATCTTGAAAATTTCGACGTCGATGGCCGCCTGTGCAGCGTTTGACAAGGGGCATCGTTGCGACGGGCCAAAAGCTACGGCGCTCCTGACGCCCGAGTCAAATGGAAAGCAAATGATATGCCAGCAACACGGCAATACACGTTACATTTCAGCACTTTCTCAAATAAATTCTGCCGTCGTCGGGGCGCCGGGGCAACCGCTGGCACGCTTGTTGCCCCTTCTCGCCTGGAATACCTTGAATTGATGAGGAGCGCTCGATGTCCACCATGACCGCCACTGCAACGGAGACGCGAAAGCCGCTTTATGCATCGTTGTTCGTTCAGGTTTTAGCGGCGCTTCTGCTCGGGATCGTGCTCGGAATGGCCGTTCCCGATTTTGCCGTCGGGCTGAAGATTTTCAGCGACGCTTTTTTGAAGCTGATTTCGATGATCGTCGCGCCGATCGTGTTCTGCGTGGTGGTGCATGGCATCGCCGGCGCCGGCGACCTCAAGAAGGTCGGGCGGGTGGGCGTCAAGGCGCTGGTCTATTTCGAGGCAATGACCACGGTCGCGCTGGTCGTCGGCCTGCTGCTGGCCTATTTGTTCGGGCCGGGCCACGGCATGAACATCGATCCATCGACCCTCGACGCCAAGGCGCTCAATACCTATGCCGACAACGCACACAAGCTGCAAGGCGGCGGCATCGGCAGCTTCCTGCTCAACATCATCCCGACGACCTCGTTTGACGCGCTGTCGCGCAACGACGTGCTGCAGGTACTTTTTTTCGCGATCCTCTTCGGCACCAGTCTCGCGCTCGTCGGCGGCGAAAAGGGCGAACGCATCGCTTCGTTCATCGACGCCGCCTCGACCGTGCTGTTCCGGGCGATGGGGCTGATCGTGCGCCTCGCGCCGCTCGGCGTGCTCGGCGCCGTCGCCTATACGGTCGGAAAATACGGCGTCGGCTCGCTCAAGCAACTGGTCTCGCTGGTGGCGTTGTTTTACGTCTCGGTCGCCATCTTCGTGCTCGGCGTACTCGGCGGCGTGATGGCGCTCGCCGGCCTGAACATCTTCAAATTTCTGGCTTACCTGCGTGAAGAATTGACGATCGTGCTCGCGACCGCATCGTCGGACGCGGTGCTTCCGCAGATCATGCGCAAGCTTGAGCGGTTAGGGGTGAAAGATTCCGTAGTCGGGCTCGTCATCCCCACCGGCTACTCCTTCAACCTCGATGCGTTCTCGATCTACCTGACGTTGGCGGTGGTATTCATCGCGCAGGCGACCAACACGCCGCTATCGTTTGGCGACCTCATGCTGGTGCTCGGCGTCTCCTTGATCACCTCCAAGGGCGCCCATGGCGTTCCCGGCTCGGCCATCGTCATTCTGGCGGCGACCTTGAACGCGGTGCCGAGCATTCCCGCGATCGGACTTGTGCTGGTGCTGTCGGTCGATTGGTTTATCGGCATGGCGCGCGCACTCGGCAACCTCATCGGCAACTGCGTCGCCACCGTCGTCGTTGCGGCCTGGGAAGGCGATCTCGACCGCGACAAGGCAAGGCACGTCCTCGACGGCGACGAACTGGTGGATGTGACGGCGGGTTAAGGCGTAACTCGTAAATCCGTAGCGCGGGCGGACGTCCGCCTTGGCGCGCATCACGGATTCCAATTGGACTCACGCGAAGTCCGAAAAATGCCACTAGCAACGCTGGTTCCTTGATTTAGATCAACGTGACCTCGCAGTGCGCCACCATTATGCGCTACGCTTGGGGGCAACTCACCCAGGAGATCTCCGATGTTGAAAATAGTAGTTGCCGGAACAATCGCACTCTTCCTGACTGCATCCCCGATTGCCAACGCGCAAACCTCCTCTGCAACTCCGGAACGGTTAAATGCAGCGGACCGGAATACGCTGACGGACATGAGGATTGATCTGGTAAAGGCCGCGTTGCAGCTCACACCTGACCAGGAAAAATACTGGCCGGCTGTAGAGAGCGCCATTCGTGCCAGGGTAGAGGATCGGAAAGCCCGTCTTGCAAAAATCGGAGAAACGGTAGGTAAACGGGTTGACGAAAGCCGCGTCGAAGTCCTGCGCAATCGTGACCCCATCGCCTTTCTGCAACGACGCTCGGAAGCATTGGCTCAACGATCCGCCGATTTGGATAAACTCGCCGAGGCGTGGCAGCCACTCTACAAAACGCTTAGTCCCGAACAGAGGCAGCGCATGGCGGCCATCGCGGTCTTGGTACTCAACGATATGAGTGATGCCGTAGAACGGCGCCGTGCGCAGTCCGAGGACGAGGACTGAGGCAAAGTAGTTCAATTCGTACCTGCCGCATAATGGTCAGAGCATACGTGGCGAACTGACTGTATGCCTGGGCGATGTCCGCTAAGGGGTCAATCGCGGAAGTCTCGAACGCGGAAGTCTCGAACCGAGAAAATGCTTCCGCGTTGCCATTGAGTTCGGACATTGAGTTCGGACATTGATCGATGCAGTCGGCACTTCGCAAAGCGCCAATTGTTGACGACCAATTGTTGACGACCAAACAGCGCGGCAAAACCATTTAGCGACAGGCCGCCAATGGGCCCGCGCACCCCGATCATTGGGCCATATCCCGCGTGCGAAAATTTTCGATCAATCTCAGCAGCACGCGCGCACCGGCCTCGACATCGGCGTTGTCCACGTGCTCGTCGGGGTGATGGCTGATGCCGCCGCGGCAGCGCACGAACACCATGGCGACATCGGCGATGTCCACCATCGCCATGCCGTCATGCCCCGCGCCGCTCGGCAGTTCGAACACGCGATAGCCCTCCTTTGCGATCGCCTCCGCCACCTGGCTCTTGAGCCAGGACGCGCAGGGCACGGTGCGGTTCTCGTGGGTGACATCGAGTTGTAGCGAGAGCTTGCGGCGTTTGGCGATATCTTCGATTTTGCGGACGATATCGGCCACAGCGAGCTTGCGGTGCGCGTCGGAAGACGCGCGGATATCGATGGTGAACGATACTTGCCCGGGAATGACATTGGTTGCGCCGGGCATTGCGTGGATGTGCCCGACAGTCCCGACCAACCCGCCTTCGCCGGTCTTGCAAAACTCCTCGATCGCGACAATGCATTCCGAGGCCCCGGCGAGCGCATCGCGCCGCAGCGACATCGGCACTGTCCCGGCATGGCCGGCCATGCCGGTCAGGCTTGCCGCCAGCCGCGTCGCGCCCGAAATGGCGCTCACCACCCCGACCGGAAGATCTTGCGCTTCCAGCACCGGTCCCTGCTCGATGTGCAGTTCGACATAGGCCAGCAACTCGCGGCGGGCCCTTGCCGCCGCTCCGATATGGTCGGGATCGAGACCGAACCGGGAGAGCGCATCGCGCATCGAAATTCCGGCGCGGTCCTTTGACCCCAACACGCTCTCGTCGAACGTTCCTGCGACCGCGCGGCTTCCCAGCAATGTGGAAGCAAACCGAACGCCTTCTTCGTCGGCGAACCCGATCACTTCGATCGCAAACGGCAATCGCCGTCCGCTTCGGTGCAAATCGGCGACGCAGGAAATCGCGGTGATCAGTCCAAGCGGACCGTCCCATTTGCCGGCGTCGCGAACGGTGTCGTAATGCGAGCCCAGCATCAGGCAAGGCAACCCCGCAACCTCGCCTTCGTACCGGCCACAGACGTTCCCGATCGCATCGAGTTGCGCCTGCATTCCGGCCGATCGCATCCAGTTCACAATAAGCTCGGCGGCGGCACGATGTTCTTGGGTGAGGAAAATGCGGGTGAGTTGCCCGGACGTTTCGGAGATGGCTGCGAGTGCATCGATCCGGCCGACGATCTCATCGCCGAGGGATGCGTTTTGTCGTCCGGCGACGCTCGCCTTCATCTCACTCATGCTTTCCAATGCCGATTCCAAGGTCGCCGAAAAACCATCTCACTGCTACCAGTCCGTGACCACCCGGCAAAATGATCGGAATTCCGGTCGGTTGGACCTCGGGAATGCCAAACTGGATTAAGGGTTGCTTAACTCTCTTGCATACAATGGCGAGATATCGCTAAATCTTTAAGCTCAACCACAGCCGCACGCATTTTAAACCAAAACCTGATCCGAAAAATAACACATGAATTTCATGCGGTTAGGTAATTTTCCTACCCAAATGGCTCTGGCACGAAGATTGCGACAGATCCCTTCGCGATATGGCTTTGCGGGCTCCGCCAGACCGGCGAAGCCGCGAATTAACGGCGGACCGTCCGCCAAGGGAGCAAACAAAATGGATTTTGGCAGTCTTTCACGACGTCGTCTCTTGCAAGGAAGCGCCGCGTTGACGCTCGGCACGGCTTTCGGCGCGCGTTCCGCTTTCGCGGCGGATACCACGATCGGCTTCATCTATGTCGGGTCGCGCGATGACTACGGCTACAACCAGGCCCACGCCCAAGGTGCGGCGGCGCTCAAGAAGATCCCCGGCCTCAAGATCATCGAGGAAGAGAAAGTCGCGGAAACCGACGCGGTCGAGAAGACCATGGAGTTGATGATCAATCTCGATGGCGCCACGCTGCTGTTTCCGACCTCATACGGATATTACAGTCCGCACGTGCTCAAGATGGCCAACAAGTTTCCGAAGATTCGCTTCGAGCACGCCGGCGGCCTCTGGACAGACAAAGATCCGAAGAACGCGGGCAGTTACTTCGGCTACATCGACGAGGCGATGTATATCTCGGGCATCGTAGCGGGCCATTCCAGCAAAACCGGCAAGCTCGGCTTCGTTGCCGCCAAGCCGATTCCCCAGGTGCTGCGCAACATCAATGCCTTCACGCTCGGCGCACGACTCGCCAATCCGAAAGCCACCACCCAGGTGATTTTCACCGGCGACTGGTCGATGCCGGTCAAGGAAGCCGAAGCAACCAACAGCCTGATCGATCAAGGGGTCGACGTTCTGACCTGCCACGTCGACGGACCGAAGACGATGGTCGAGAACGCGGCGCGGCGCGGCGCGATGGTCTGCGGGTATCACGTCAATCAGTCGCCGCTCGCGCCGAAGGCCTATTTGACCGGCGCGGAGTGGAACTGGGAAGCGCTTTATCCGAAATTCGTGAAAATGATCGCCGCCGGCGAATCCATCCCGAATTTCTATCGCGGCGGCCTGAAGGAAGAAATCGTCAAGGTCTCCCCCTATGGCGAGGCGGTGTCGGCCGAAGCACGCAAACACGCCGACGACGTCAAGGCCAAGCTGGTCGCCGGTAACTACACCATCTTCAAGGGTCCGCTGATGGACAATAAGGGCAAGACCGTGATCGCCGCCGGGACCGAGCGCGGCCAGACGGATCAAGAACTTGAAAAGATGGACTACCTGATCGAGGGCGTCATCGGAGCGACTTCGTGACATCAGGCGTTGCGGATCCCGTCGAAGGTGCTGTGATTTCCCCGGCCGCAAATCCGGGGTTTCTCCAGCGCTACGGCGGGACCATCGAATACATCCTCATTCCGGGCGCGGCGCTGGTCGGCGCGCTCGGGGTGTTCGGGATTTTCGTCGCTTTGTTCGGCAAGAACCCGATCGATCTTTACTTCTTCATGTACCAGGGGGCGTTTGGCACCTGGTTTTCCTGGCAGAACACGTTGACGCGCGCGGCACCGCTGATCCTGACCGCGCTATGCACGGCGCTGCCCGCGCAACTCGGTATGGTGATCATCGGCGGCGAAGGCGCGCTCCTGATCGGAGCGCTGGCGGCCACCGGCGCGGCGTTGCTGATGCAGTCGGCACCGCCGCTGATGGTGCAATTGGCGATGGCGGGCGCCGGCATGCTCGGCGGCGGACTTTGGATCATGCTTTCGGGCGCGCTTCGGCAATACCGCGGCGTCAACGAAACCATTTCGAGCCTGCTTCTGGTCTATATCGGGCTGGCGATCCTCAATCATCTGGTCGAGGGCGCGATGCGCGATCCCGCCAGCCTCAACAAGCCTTCGACCCGCGAGATCGGCGCCGCCAACATGCTCGGGTCCATCCCCGGCACCGATGTGCATTGGGGGCTGGTGTTTGGCGTCATCGCCGCCGTCGCCTCCTACATCCTGATCTATCACACCGTGTTCGGCTTCGCCGCGCGCGTCGCCGGCGGCAATATTCGCGCGGCCAAGATCGTTGGCTTGAGCGTCGGCAAACTGGTGTTGACGATCTGTTTTCTGGCCGGAGCGTCAGCGGGCCTTGCCGGCATGGTCGAAGTCGCGGCCGTGCAAGGCCGCACCAACGCCAACCTCGCGGCGGGCTATGGCTTTACCGGCATCCTCGTCGCCTTCCTGGCACGGCAAAATCCGCTGGCGATCATTCCGGTTGCGATCCTTCTGGGCGGGATCAGCGCCAGCGGCGGACTGCTGCAGCGCAGGCTCGGCCTGCCGGACGCCTCCGTTCAGGTGCTACAAGGCATCATCTTCGTCGCGGTGCTTGCCAGCGATGCGCTTTATGGCCGAATTGGTTTTCTAAAAGGAAAATCCTGAGATGGCGGACGGCACGATCGGACTCTGGACGGTCCCCCTCGCAGTGTTTGGCGGCGCCATCCGCGTCTCCACGCCCTTCCTGTTCGTCAGCCTCGGCGAATGCATCACCGAGCGTTCCGGGCGCATCAATCTCGGGCTCGAAGGTACACTGGTGATGGGCGCGATGAGCGCTTACGGCATCTCCTATCTCACGGGCTCGCCCTGGCTCGGCGTGCTCGCCGCCGGCGCAACCGGATCCCTTCTCGGCGCGCTCCATGCCGGAATTTGCTCGCTGCCACGTGTGAACGACGTCGCGGTCGGCATCGCGCTGATGTTGTTCGGAACCGGATTGGCGTTCTACCTGGGCAAGCCGCTGATCGAACCCACCGCGGCGCGGTTGCCCGCGATCGATTTCGGATGGTGGAGTGACGTCTCGCAGGTTCGCGCCGCGCTCCGGATCAATGTGCTGTTCCTGATTGGCGTTGTGCTGGCGCCAATCTTGTACTGGGCGTTTCGAACGACGCGCTGGGGCTTGTTGATCCGCACCGCCGGCGAGAGTTCGGACGCCGCCAAAGCCATGGGCTATTCCGTGCTTGCAATCCGGCTGCGCGCCACCATGGTCGGCGGCTTTCTCGCCGGCATCGCCGGTTCGTTCCTGTCGTTGTTCTATCCAGGCAGCTGGAACGAAGGCCTTTCCAGCGGACAGGGCGTCACCGCGGTCGCGCTGGTGATCTTCGCGCGCTGGGATCCGATGTTGTGCCTGTGGGCGTCGCTCGCATTCGGCGGCGCGGCAGCGCTCGGGCCGGCGCTGCAGTCGGTCGGCGTCACCTCGGGATATCATTTGTTCAACGCCGCTCCCTACATTTTGACCCTGGCGATCATGATCGTCACCTGCTCGCCGAAGCGCACGCTGACCGGCGCCCCCGCCGAACTTTCGATCACCCGATGAACCCGCTCTGACAGACGAGACTGTGACATGGCCGAGCGCTATCTAAAGTCCGAGCCTTACGCTTGGCCCTACAATGGCGATCTGCGCCCCGAAAACACCGCGCTCGTCATCATCGACATGCAAACCGACTTCTGCGGCATCGGTGGATATGTCGACAAAATGGGATACGACCTGTCGCTGACGCGCGCGCCGATCGAGCCGATCAAGCGGCTGCTCGCCGTGATGCGTGGCCAGGGCTTCCACGTCATCCATACCCGCGAGGGTCATCGCGCCGATCTCAGCGATCTGCCCGCCAACAAGCGCTGGCGGTCGCGGCAGATCGGCGCCGGGATCGGCGACCCCGGCCCATGCGGCCGCGTACTGGTCCGTGGCGAGGCCGGTTGGGAGATCATTCCCGATCTGGCACCGTTGCCGGGCGAGCCCATTATCGACAAGCCGGGCAAGGGGTCGTTCTGCGCCACCGATCTGGAACTGATGCTGCGCCTGCGCGGCATCGAGAACCTCGTTCTCACCGGCATCACCACCGACGTTTGCGTCCATACCACCATGCGCGAGGCCAACGACCGCGGCTTTGAATGCATCCTGATCGAGGACTGCTGCGCCGCCACCGACCGGAGCAACCACGACCACGCGTTGAAAATGGTCAAGATGCAGGGCGGCGTGTTCGGCGCGGTCGCGACTTCGTCGGACCTGATCGGAGCTCTGTCATGATCATCGGCGAAACGGCCATGCCGAGCGGGGCGCTTGGCGTCGAGGCGGTCGCCATGACCATGCGCTTTGGGGACTTCGTTGCGCTCGACAAGGTTGAATTGAAAGTGCGGCCGGGCTCGTTCCATGCGCTGCTGGGTGAAAACGGCGCCGGCAAGAGCACGCTCGTCAAATGCATCATGGGCTATTATCACCCGACCGAAGGCAATGTGCTGGTCGGCGGCCGTGAACAGGCGATCGTCAATCCGAAGGATGCCCACGCGCTCGGCCTCGGCATGGTGTATCAGCATTTCACGCTAGTGCCGGCGATGACGGTCGCGGAAAACCTGGTACTGGCGCGCGACGATGTCCCGGCCGTGGTCGACTGGACCAGGGAAAAGAAAGAGCTGGAAGTGTTTCTGGCGCGGATGCCGTTCAAGGTTCCGCTCAACGCCCGGGTCTCCGACCTTTCCGCCGGCGAGCGGCAAAAATGCGAAATCCTCAAGCAGCTTTACCTCAAGCGGCGTTTTCTGATTCTCGATGAGCCGACATCGGTGCTGACGCCGGGCGAAGCCGATGAGGTACTGGGCATGCTGCGCGCCATGGTCGTCAACGGCGATCTGACCGTTTTGATGATCACGCACAAATTCCGCGAGGTGATGGCGTTCGCCGACGACGTGACCATCCTGCGCCGCGGCAAGCTCGCCGGTTACGGCCGGGTCGCGGAGCTGACGCCGGACGATATGGCGCGCAGCATGATCGGCGCCGAAGAATTGACCATTCAGCCGGCCCGGGTCGGCGAAGTAAGCGAGGCGCGGCTCGAACTGAGCAAGCTCAACGCACTCGACGATTCCGGTGCGGTCGCCGTCCGCGACGTTTCGCTCGCCGTCCGCGGCGGAGAAATCGTCGGCATCGCCGGCGTCTCCGGCAACGGCCAGCGGCAGCTGGTCGAGGTACTGGCCGGTCAGCGTGACGCGGAAAGTGGCGAAATTCGCGTGGCCGGCGATATCTACCACGCCAGCCGCGAAGAAATGCGCCAGCACAAGATGTCGCTATTGCCGGAAGAGCCGCTGAAGAACGCCTGCGTCGGCGGCATGAGCGTGGCTGATAACATCGCCTTCCGCGAATTCGACCGCGCCCCGTTCGCGAGCGGCGGATGGTGGCTCAACCGCGCCGCGTTTCGCGAGGATGCCGAAAAGAAGATCGCGCGATACAAGATCAAGACCCGGACGCCCGATACGCCGATGGCGGCGCTGTCCGGCGGCAACGTCCAGCGCGTCGTGCTGGCGCGCGAACTCGGCCATGATGTCGAAGTCCTGATTGCCGCCAACCCCTGCTTCGGCCTGGATTTCGCCGCGGTCGCGCAAATCCATGCCGAGATCATGGCCGCGCGAAATCGCGGCGCCGCGGTGCTCCTGGTGAGCGAGGACCTCGACGAGTTGCTCGAATTGTCAGACCGTCTGGTGGTGATGTTTCACGGCCAATTCGTCTATGAAGCCCGCGCCAGCGAAGCCGACCTCACGGAAATCGGCCGGCACATGGCGGGACACTGATGAGTGACCTCGCAGCTCTCAACCCGACCGAGCTCGACGAGTTTTTTCTACGCCGAACGTTCGAAGT
Organism: uncultured Alphaproteobacteria bacterium; assembly: GCA_963814615.1. Taxonomy (GTDB): domain Bacteria; phylum Pseudomonadota; class Alphaproteobacteria; order Rhizobiales; family Xanthobacteraceae; genus Bradyrhizobium. The sequence continues at coordinate 118,272 of CAWFDN010000004.1, forward strand.
CGCCCGCCGCGCCCTGACTCACGGCAATCATCCCTTCGGCGCGATTCTCGTCGATCAACATCGCAACGTGCTGATCGAGACCGAGAACGGCTACATGCCGTCGCATGACGGAACGGCTCATGCCGAGCGTCTGCTCGCGACGCAGGCCTGCACTACCCTTAAGCCCGATGTCCTCAAGGCCGCCACGCTATATTCGTCCGCCGAACCCTGCGCGATGTGTGCCGGCGCGATGTATTGGGCCGGGATCGGCCGGCTGGTCTACGGCTTGAGTGAACATCGGTTGCGGGCCGTTACCGGCAATCACCCGGAAAACCCCACGCTCGACCTGCCCTGCCGCGAAGTGTTCAAGCGCGGACAGCGAGCGACCGAAGTCGTCGGCCCCCTGCTTGAGGACGAGGCGGAAGCGCTGCACGCCGGCGTCTGGAACAAATAGCCGTCGGAACAATAACCCGACGTTGAAGCTCGGCCGGAACAAAAATGGCGCCGCGAGTTCATCGCGGCGCCATTGTTTTACCTGGATAAGGATCAGGCGGTTAGAACTTGACCGTCACGCCGGTGTAAACTGAGGATTCGGTGCAGGAATTGGTGCTCACACCGCCGAGCGTGCAAATTCCCGGCGCGGCATTGTGGTCGAGGCCGAACTTGTTCTGCCAGTAGCGATAGGCAACCCACACGTCAAAGAAGTGAGCGTATTTCGGGCCCCAGATCGCCTTGCTGGCGTCGAAGGTCAGACGGATCGGCTCGCTGTTGAACTCGGTCTTGGTTGCGGTGCTGTTGGTACCGGTTCCAATTACGCCGTTAACGCCGGTGAGCGGAGCATTCTCGTCACCTTTCGCTCCGTACCAGGCAGCACGGCCGCTGACGGCGAAGTACTGCAGGTTCGGCGGCAGGAAGCCAAGATCCATGTAGTAATTGGTCTCGACCGCCCAAGTGGTCTTGAAGCTGGTGTTTCCATCCGCCGTGCAACCAAGGCCAGGGACCTGGCCGTTAGCGAATGCACTGCCGCACTGGTCAAAAGCGTTGTGGTTGATTTCCTTGTAAGCCAAGGGCGCGACGTTGAAGAAGCCCTTGTAGGGAAGATCGAAGGCGAATTGCAGACCGGCGACGAAGTCGCGCTTTGCCGGAGCGAGATATGTGTTTTCCGAATTGGCATCGGCGCCGATTTCGAACGACACGTTGCGCAGCGGCCCGACGCTGAACTGCTTGGTGTTGAAGAGTTCGTTCCACCCGAAGGTGCTGCGCACCAAGCCGTAGATTTCCGTCGCACCGGCGCAGTTTGCTGGGGTGCAACGTAGCCGGGCCAAAGCCGCCGGTCTGAATCACACCGGCGTTGGTGCAGGGCGAAGCGGGATCGTTATGATCCGACTTGAACGTCGAGATCGTGAAGAAGTTGGTGCCGTAAGCCCACACGTCGAAGTGGGTGAATGAATAGACCTGCTTTGCGGTGTTGCCGTTGATGGTGCCATTCGGCCGAACGGTAAAGGCACCGGGATCGGTACCCTTGGGGATCCACGAGACGGTCACGCGGTCGTCAATCACCAGAAAGAACGGCAGATCGGCGATCGGCTTTGCCTTGACCGGAAGCGGAGCCAGGTCAGCGGCGCTGGCGGAGCCAGTCGGCGCAAGGGTGGCAAGTGCAGCAAGTGACAGCGCGGCGGCTGCAATTGCTTTGGTACGGTAGGACATTCGGAATACCCCCAAGGTTGACGATCGGATGATTAAGCTCCTTGGAAGCGACACTTACGCGGTTCGCTAAACCTGAGAAGCCTCAAGTTTCCCCGTGGCATGCCGCAAGTTTGGTCAAGAGTGCGTCGATGCATCGGCAGACAGCGCCTCGTCAGCGAGGATTGTTGCTCAGCAAACCCATCCCGCCGAAAGCGGCCGCCAGTACGGTCAGGCCTATTTTTATTGGCTTTTGTGATGGTCCGGCGCATCGTAAGCACAGGGTCGGTCGGGTGAAAACCGAACACCCCGCCGCCGCCTCCCACGACCGAATGAGGTTGCCCAACTTCGCGACGGGCGTTACGTGCCATCACTATTTTTTGGCAACCCGTCACAATTTTGCAACAGGTTGGTCACCGGTCTTGGTTCGGCAAGGCACGAAATGGGCGGCCGCGCGGGTGATCCTCAAATAAGGTCATGAAGAATCACCAGACGGCAGCCTGCCGAAGAGTTGAGCAAGTACTGGCGCTTTTTCGCTACTTACGCCGGGGTGTAAACTAGCTCAGTATTGAGGCATCACCCCTCGCATGCGTGACGACGAATGTTAGATTCGACGCCTACCGGCCTGCATTTCGACGAAACGCCGTTGCTTCAAACGGTCGGGTTGACCAAGCGCTATGGCGATTTTCTGGCCATCGAGTTCGATTGATATCGAGGTCTGGCCGAAGCAAATTCATGCCCTTCTCGGCGAGAACGGTGCGGGGAAATCGACGCTCGTCAAAACCATCTACGGATTGATTCAGCCGAACGATGGTGAAATGCGTTGGCAAGGCCGGAAGATGACGCTCTCCGGACCCTCGGAAGCCCGCGCCCGCGGCATCGGCATGGTGTTCCAGCATTTCTCGCTGTTCGATAATCTCACGGTTGCCGAGAACGTGGCGCTCGGCCTCGATGGCAAGGAATCGTTCAAGGACATGTCCGCGCGCCTTGAGGAAGTGTCCAATGTTTACGGGCTTCCGCTCGATCCAAGACGCGAGGTTTGGCAGCTATCGGTAGGTGAGCGACAGCGCATCGAAATCGTCCGGGCGCTGATGCAAAATCCCAAATTCCTCATCCTCGATGAGCCGACCGCGGTACTGACGCCGCAGGAAGCCGATCAGCTCTTCGTCGTGCTGGACCGTCTCAAGGCTGAGGGCCGCGCGATCCTCTACATCAGCCACAAACTGGAAGAAGTGAAGCGGCTTTGCGATACCGCCACGATCCTGCGCGGCGGCAAGAAGATATCAACCTGCAACCCCCGAGGCGAAACCGCCGCGTCGCTCGCGCGCATGATGGTCGGGGCCGACATCAAGGAAGTCAAAGCCGCCTCGGTGCGGCGCACCACGGTGCCACGCCTCGTCGTCAATGACCTCAACCTGGAGCCCGACGATGCCCACGGTGTCAGGCTCAAGCACATCTCGATCGAGCTGAAGGGTGGTGAAATCTTGGGCATCGCCGGCGTCGCCGGCAACGGACAGGATGAGCTTTTCGCCGTGCTCTCGGGTGAGCGGCCAGTCTTGGATCCCGGTACGGTGGTGATCGACGGCCAAGCCGCGGGACATCTTTCGATCACGCAACGGCGCAAGCTTGGCGCCGCCTTCGTGCCCGAAGAGCGCCTGGGCCATGGAACCGCGCCGCGCATGAAACTGTCCGAAAATGCTTTGCTGACCGGGCACGCGGCCAGCGGAATGGTCCAACACGGCTTCGTCAACACCGCCGCGATGTTATCGACGGTCGACCGCGCGACTGAAACCTTCGATGTGCGCAAGGCAAAACGCGACCCCGAAGCCGCGAGCCTGTCGGGCGGCAATCTGCAAAAATTCATCGTGGGCCGCGAAATATTGCGTAACCCGGCCGTCCTTGTGGTCAATCAGCCGACCTGGGGCGTGGACGCGGGCGCTGCCGCCGTGATCCGGCAGGCCCTGCTCGATCTCGCCGCAAGCGGCGCCGCTGTGCTCGTGACCAGTCAGGATCTCGATGAACTCATCGAAATCACCGACCGGATCGCGGTGATGTTCCACGGCCACCTGTCGGAACCGCTGGCGACCGCGGATGCCAATCGCGAGAAGCTCGGCTTGCTGATGGGTGGAAGCAGTCTGGAGCAAAGGGAAGCGGCTCATGCAATTGGTGCTTGAAAAGCGGACCGAGCAATCCAACACAATCGCGCTGATTTCGCCGCTGATCGCCATCGGTTTGACGCTTGTGACCGTGAGCATCCTGTTCGTCATTCTTGGCAAGAATCCGATCTCTGCACTTGGCGTCTACTTCATCGATCCCTTGACCGACAGCTATTCGCTGCAGGAAATTGCGGTGAAGGCGGCCCCGCTCGTGATGATCGCCATCGGCTTGTCGCTCTGCTATCTCGCCAACGTCTGGAACATCGGCGCCGAAGGACAGTTTCTGATCGGCGCGGTGGCCGGCAGCTGGCTCGCCGTGAAAACCCAAGGCACCGACGCCGGACCCTGGGTGATGCCTGCGATGCTGCTGCTCGGCGCGGCGGCGGGCGCGCTGTATGCGCTGATACCGGCTCTCTGCAAGGTCAGGTTCGGCGCCAGCGAGATCCTCACCAGCCTGATGCTGGTCTACGTGGCGGACCTTTTTCTCGATTATCTCGTGCGCGGTCCATGGCGCGACCCGGCCGGATTCAATTTCCCGACCACCGCGGAGTTCGATCCGGTCGCCACCGTGCCGGTTCTGATTGAAGGCGGCCGCCTGCATCTCGGCGCGATCATCGCGCTCGTTATCGTTGCCGCGGTGGCCGTGTTGCTTGGGCGCACGATCAAGGGATTCGAAATTCGCGTCGTTGGCGCGGCACCGCGCGCGGCCCGCTTCGGCGGCTTCAATTCCGATCGATTGATCCTTCTGACCTTCGCGATCTCCGGCGCGCTGGCCGGACTGGCGGGAATCATCGAGGTTGCGGGACCGGTCGGACACCTTCAGCCGGGCTTTTCACCCGGTTATGGCTTCACTGCGATCATCGTGGCGTTTCTCGGACGTCTCAACCCAATTGGAATATTAATTGCCGGTCTTTTTCTCGCACTCACCTTCATCGGCGGCGAGCAGGCCCAGATCGCAATGAAAATCCCGTTGGACGTCACCAAGGTATTCCAGGGTATTCTGCTGTTCTACGTGCTCGCCTGCGATTCCCTCATTCTCTACCGCTTCCGGCTGATCTTCCCGTCACGACAGGTGCGCAGTGGAACTGGTTGAAGCGATCATTCTTTCGGTGCTTGCGGCATCGACGCCGCTGTTGATCGCGGCCGCCGGCGAACTGGTGACCGAGCGCGCCGGCGTGCTCAATCTGGGCGTTGAGGGCATGATGATCGTGGGTGCCGCCTGTGGATTCGGAGGTGCCTGGCTGACCGGCTCAACCTTTATCGGCGCGCTGTTCGGCATCGTCGCGGGTGTGTTGCTATCCTTGGTCTTTGCCATGATGACGTTGGGCCTGGCCGTCAATCAGGTGGCGACGGGGCTCGCGCTCACGATCCTTGGCATCGGACTCTCGGGCCTGATCGGCGCCGGCTTCGTCGGCGAGAGAATAACGCCGGCCCAGCATCTGTACATTCCGGGCCTCACCGATATTCCGCTGGCGGGGCGTATCCTGTTCGGCGAGGACGCTTTCGTTTATTTCTCGCTGGCGCTGGTCGTCGGCGTCTGGCTGTTTCTGTACCGGACGCGGGCGGGATTGGTGTTGCGGGCCACCGGCGACAATCACGTATCCGCACACGCGCTCGGCTATCCCGTACTCAAGATACGAATGCTCGCGGTGATGTTCGGCGGTGCCTGCGCCGGACTCGCGGGAGCTTATTTGCCGCTCGCCTACACGCCGTTCTTCATCCCGGGCATGACCGCCGGCCGCGGATGGATCGCGCTGGCGCTGGTTGTGTTCTCGTCGTGGCGACCGGGCCGGCTCGTGATCGGTGCCTATCTGTTCGGCGCCGTGACGATCCTTCAATTGCACGCGCAAGGCGCGGGGCTCGGCATTCCGTCGCAGTTCATGTCGGCATTGCCGTATCTCGCAACGGTGATCGTTCTCGTTCTGATTTCGCGCGCAAGAACCGGGGGCTCGACCGCCCCGGCGGCATTGGGAACGGTGTTCGTTCCCGATCGATGAATACCCGAAGCGGACGCGATGGGGCGCGTGCACAGCGGGATGACCAGTCCACCCCTTAGTGTCAGGAGAAACCTATGAGAAAAATTCTCATCGCGGCGACAGCAGTGATGATCACGGCCGCAGCAAGCCTGTTCAGCGCTTCCGCCGCCGACAAGCTCAAAGTCGGCTTTATTTACCTCGGCCCGATCGGCGATCTCGGCTGGACCTACCAGCATGAGCTTGCGCGCCAGGCCCTCGTCAAGGAATTTGGCGACAAGATCGAGACGACCTATCTCGAAAACGTCAGCGAAGGTCCGGATTCCGAGCGCTCGATCGAACAGCTTGTGCGCGCCGGCAACAAGCTGATCTTCACCACGTCATTCGGCTACATGGACCCCACGCTGAAGGTGGCCAAGAAATACCCCAACGTGCATTTTGAGCACGCCACCGGCTACAAGCGCGACAAGAACATGTCGACCTATTCCGGTCGGTTCTACGAAGGCCGCTACATTCAGGGTATCATCGCGGCCAAGATGTCCAAGACCGGCGTGCTCGGCTATATCGGCTCGTTCCCGATCCCGGAAGTCATCTCCGGCATCAACGCCACGATGCTGGGCGCGCAGACGATCAATCCGAACATCAAGGTCAAGATCATCTGGGCGAACACCTGGTTCGATCCTGGCAAGGAGGCCGATGCAGCCAAGGCGCTGATCGACCAGGGTGCCGACGTGATCATGCAACACACCGACAGCCCGGCGGCGATGCAGATCGCATCCGAGCGCGGCAAGCTGGCCTTCGGCCAGGATTCCGAAATGATCAAGTTCGGACCGAAGGCGCAGCTCACCTCGATCATGGACAACTGGGCGCCCTACTACATCGACCGCGTCAAGGCCGAACTCGACGGCAAATGGACCTCGGAAGATACCTGGGGCGGGCTGAAATCGAAAATGGTCGTGATGGCGCCCTACACCAACATGCCCGACGACGTGAAGAAACTGGCGATGGATACCGAAGCCGCCATCACCAACGGCAAGCTGTTTCCGTTCAAATGCCCTGTCGTGGGCCAGGACGGCAAGGAAGTGGAGTGCAAGGGCGGCGACCATCTTGCCGACGGTCAGGTCCTCGGCATGAACTTCTACGTCAAGGGCGTCGACGACAAGATCCCCGGCAAATAAGCCGGGTATTTCCAAGACGAGCGGGTTCGGGCGGCAACGCCCGAACCCTTTTTCGTTCCGGCAAACCTTTTCTCATTCCGAGAAGACCGGCTCTATCCCGCCTGCATCGCGCGCGCGGCTGTGCTGTGGCGCTGCATCAGATCTGATACGTCGAGCCCGGGGATGGCGCCGTCGGTGACCACCCATTTGCCGGCGACCATCACCCGGTCGGCGCGATGCGCGCCGCACAGAACCAGCGCCGCCAGGGGATCGCCGTAACCGGAGAAGCGCAGTTCGTCGAGCTTGAACATCGCAAGATCGGCGGCCTTCCCTTTTCCGATCTCGCCAAGTTCGGGGCGGCCGACGCAGGCCGCTGATCCCTTTGTGGCCCAGCGAAGCGCATCCTTGTGGCTGACGCGCCCGACACCGTAACGCGCGCGCTGCACCAGGAAGGCCGCGCGCACTTCCTGCATCAGATTGGATTCATCGTTCGAGGCCGAGCCGTCGACGCCCAGGCCGATCGAGACACCGGCTTCCTCCATGTCGCACACCGGGCAGCACCCGGATGCCAGAACCTGGTTGCTGCACGCGCAATGGCTGATGGTCGTTCCGGCTTGGCCGAGACGCTTCATCTCGGTGGCGTTGAAATAAATGCCATGGGCCAGCCAGGTCCGGGCATTGAGCCAACCGCATTGCTCGAGATAATCCAGCGGCCGGCAGCCATGCATCTGTTCGCAGAATTTGTTCTCGTCTTCGGTCTCCGCCAGATGGGTATGCAGGCGAACGTCGAGCCGGTCGGCCAACGCAGCGGTCGCACGCATCAATGACGTCGTGACGGAAAACGGCGAGCACGGCGCCAGCGCGATCTGCACCATGGCGTCCTCGCCGCGCTGATGATGCTTGGCGACCACGCGTTCGCTGTCGGCCAAAATGGTGTCTTCGTCCTGCACCACGCTGTCCGGCGGCAAGCCGCCGTCGCGCTGCGAACGGTTCATGGAGCCGCGCGTGAGCAATACCCGCACCCCAAGGCGCTTTGCGACCGCGACTTCGATATCAACGGCGTCCTCCAGCCCGGCGGGAAAAACATAATGGTGATCGGTCGTGGTGGTGCAGCCGGAAAGCAGCAGCTCCGACATCGCCACGGTGACGCCGAGATCGAGCGCTTCGGGCGTCAGCCTCGCCCACACCGGATAAAGCGCCTGCAGCCACGGGAACAATTCGCGATCCAGCGCCGCCGGCAACGCCCGGGTCATGGTTTGGTAGAAATGATGATGGGTGTTGATCAACCCCGGCAGGACCACATGCGCACCGGCTTCATAGACCGCTGCAACAAGCGAGACGGGCTGGCGGCCCGCCGGCACCAATTCGGCGATCCTGCCGTTCCGGACCACGATGCCGCGCTCCGCACCGTCAGCGAGAATGGCCAACGGATCCTTGATCCAGGTCGCCTGCGTTTGATCCATGGCCTGCGGCGTCTCCGATCGGCGAAAGCATGATCCGCCCAATCTGGCCCCTCCAAAGACCACCCCATCCATGGAGGAGGGTTGGCGTCGGTCTTGCAGGACTTCATAGTGGGAGATATGGGGGTAGTGGTTCGTTGAAAGCTTTAGCATATCCATGGATTTGAACACCATCACCGAGGTTGCTCACCCGCAAACGCGCGAGCAACTGCCCGTTTGGACGGCAAGCGATGCTTGGCTCGCGGGCGGGACCTGGCTGTTTTCGGAGCCTCAGGTCCATCTAAGGCGGCTGATTGACCTCACCGACTTCAAATGGCCGGCGCTCACCATCGGCGAGACCGAACTCACGATCGCGGCGACCTGCACCGTCGCGCAGCTCGATGCCCTCGCATGCCCACCGGACTGGCTCGCCGCACCGCTGATCAATCAATGCTGCCGCGCGTTCCAGGCCTCCTTCAAGATATGGAAGACCGCCACCGTCGGCGGCAATCTCTGCCTGTCGTTGCCGGCAGGTCCCATGATCGCGTTGATGGCCGCGCTGGATGGCCTCTGCACCGTCTGGAAAACCGATGGCGGCGGTGTGCAACGCATCGGTGTCACCGACTTTATCCTCGGCGACCGGCGCAACGCGCTGGCGCCGGGCGATCTGCTGCGGCAAATCGAACTTCCGCTCGCGGCGCTGAAGCGGCGAGCGGCGTTTCGCCAGATATCGCTGACCCCGATCGGCCGCTCGGCGGCGCTGTTGATCGGCAGCCTCGATAGCGGAGGCGCTATGACGCTGACGGTGACGGCATCGACGACGCGTCCGATGCAAGTGGTCTTTTCCGAGATCCCGCAAGCCAAGGAACTCCGCGAGGCGGTCCTGCACCACATTCCCGACGCGCTCTATCATGACGACGTTCACGGCAAGCCCGCATGGCGAAAGCACGTGACGCTGCGGCTGGCCGAAGAAATTCGCGCCGAACTGCAAGGCCCAGCACAACCATGACCTATCAGATCGACGGCAAAGAGTTCTCGCAAAGCCCGCGTGCCGGACAATGCCTGCGAACTTTTTTGCGCGAGCTCGGGCATTTCGGCGTCAAGAAAGGTTGCGACGCCGGCGACTGCGGCGCCTGTACCGTCCTGATCGACGGGGAACCGGTACATAGTTGCCTGATCCCTGCGTTTCGCGCGGATGACCATGCCGTCACGACCATCGAAGGCCTCGCGGGCGATGGCGGCACGCACCCGATGCAGCAGGCGTTTCTCGATGCGCAGGCCTTTCAATGCGGGTTCTGCACCGCGGGCATGATCTTGACCTGCGCATCGCTCAACCAGGCGCAGCAGCAGGATCTCGGCGCCTCGCTGAAGGGAAATCTCTGCCGCTGCACCGGCTACCGCGTCATCGAAGACGCCCTCAACGGCAAGATCAATATCGAAGACGCCGCCGCGGGCGCCGCATTCGGCCGCAGCCTGCCCGCCCCCGCGGGGCCGCAGGTGGTACGGGGCACCGCGCGCTACATCCTCGATACGCCCATGGAAAATTTGCTGCACATCAAGCTGCTGCGCTCGCCGCATCCGCACGCCCAAATCCTCTCGATCGACAAGACTGCGGCGCTGGCCGTTCCCGGTGTGCACGCGGTGCTGACCTTTGAAGATGCGCCGGATCGTCTGTTCTCCACCGCACGGCACGAGAAAGCCTGGATGGACCCGGACGACACCCGCGTGTTGGACAATGTCGTCCGCTTCATCGGACAAAAGGTGGCCGCCGTAGTCGCGGAGTCCGAGGCATCCGCCGAAGCAGGCTGCCGCCGCCTCAAGGTCGATTACGAAATTCTGCCTAACGTGATCGACCCGGCGCAGGCGATTGAGCCAGGCGCGCCGCTGATCCACCATGATAAGACGCCTGAACAGCGGGTCGCAAACGCGCAACGCAACATCGTGACGGAAATTCACGGCGAATATGGCGACGTCGCCGCAGCCCTTGCGCAAGCCGCCGTCACCTACGAAGGAACCTTCACCACCCAGCGGGTCCAGCACGCCGCGCTCGAAACCCATGGCGGCCTCGCTTGGGTCGATGCCTCCGGCATCCTCAACGTCCGCTCCAGCACCCAGATCCCCTTCCTGACGCGACGATCGCTGGCGGATATTTTCGATCTTGCGCCGGACAAGGTCCGGGTGTTCTGCGAACGCGTCGGTGGCGGCTTCGGCGGCAAGCAGGAAATGTTCGTCGAGGACATTCTCGCGCTGGCCGCCATCAAGACCGGCCGCCCGGTCAAGCTTGAACTCACCCGCGAAGAGCAATTCACCGCGACCTCGACGCGGCATCCGATGCGGGTCTCGGTGAAGGCCGGCGCCGACAAAAACGGCAAGCTCACGGCACTGCAGCTCGACGTACTCTCCAACACCGGCGCCTACGGCAATCATGCCGCGCCCGTACTGCTTCACGCCTGCGGCGAGTCGCTCGGCGTCTATAACTGCCCCAACAAGAAGGTCGATGCGGTCGTCGCCTACACCAACACCGTGCCGGCAGGCGCGTTTCGCGGTTACGGCTTGCCGCAAACGCTGTTCGCTATCGAAGCCGCGATCGACGAACTGGCCAAAGGCCTCGGCCTCAGTCCCTTCGAAATTCGCCGCCGCAACATCGTGAAGCCGGGCGATCCGATGCTGTCGCCTCCGGGGTCCGGGCATACCGACGTGTTCTATGGCAGCTACGGGCTCGATCAATGCCTCGATCTGGTCGAGCGCGCGATGCAGGCCGAGGCGCCGAACATCGATCTGTCCGCCGATTGGCTGATCGGCGAGGGCCTTGCGCTGACCATGATCGACACGGTGCCACCGGACGGTCATTTCGCCGATGCAAGGATTTCATTGCGTGAGGATGGCGGGTTCGAGCTGACGGTCGGCACCGCCGAGTTTGGCAACGGCACCTCAACCGTGCATCGCCAGATCGCCGCGACCGCGCTTAAAACCACCGTCGACCGCATCACCTTGTTGCAATCCGACACCGCTCATGGCGGCCACGACACCGGCGCCTATGGCAGCACCGGTACCTTTGTCGCCGGCCGCGCGACGCAGGCGGCCTGCGAAAATCTCGCCGACGCCCTCAGGATATTCGCCGCCGCCGCGGCGCAAGTGAACCCCGATCTGTGCGCCCTCGAAAATGAAACCGTGCTCTGCGGCAAGCAACGGCTCTCGTTCGCCCAGCTTGCGGAGCTGGCGCGCGTTCAGGGAAAAGTGCTTTGTGCCAGCGGCACCTCGCAAGGCACGCCGCGATCGGTCGCGTTCAACGTCCAGGGTTTTCGCGTCGCCGTGAACAAAGCCACCGGCGAAATCAAGATCCTCAAAAGCGTGCATGCCGCGGATGCCGGCCGGGTCGTCAATCCGATGCAGTGCCGTGGACAGATCGAGGGCGGTGTCGCGCAATCGCTCGGCGCCACGCTGTACGAGGAAATGGTGATCGACGAGGCTGGCCGCGTCGTCAACCCCAAATTCCGCGACTATCACTTGCCGTCGTTTGCCGATCTCCCGCGTACCGAAGTGTTTTTCGCCGACACCACCGACACGTTGGGGCCGATGGGCGCAAAATCGATGAGCGAAAGTCCGTACAATCCGGTGGCCGCCGCCCTCGGCAACGCCCTCGCCGACGCCACCGGCATTCGCTTCACCGCGGTGCCGTTCAAGCCGGACCGGTTATGGCCGGCGTTGCAGGAGAAGTTTGGGAAATAATCGTCGCTGTGAAACCAGCGAACCTATCGTTCGTCATGCCGGCCTTGTGCCGGGCATTTACGTCTTACTTTCGATTGCGCGATAAAGACGTGGATGGCCGAGACATAGGCGAGCGGAAGCGACGCCGTCCTTCGGACGGCTATGGCGAGCGGAAGCGACGCCGTCCTTCGGACGGCTATGCCCGGCCATGACGAATTGTTGCGGTCCTTCTTAGCGCCCCACCGTGCATTCGATTTGGCCGTGCGGCTCGTCGGTCGGCAGAAAAACGTCGTTGTTGTTGTCCAGCCCGAACGCCGAAAGATTCATCAGGATGAAGTGCATGTTGGGACATGCCATGCTGATCTCGAAAATTTCCGGCACGGCGGCAAGCGCCGCCTCGCCCATCCGGTACAGGCTGTCCTGCACGCTCGAACTATAGGTCGTGCCGAACACCTCCAGCAGCGTCGCGAGAATTTTTGCGTTGGTGGCCGGATAGCTCGCAGGTTTCGTCGACCACTTCCATGAAGCGACCATGCTGGTGGCGCACATCCGGTCGTTGGTTTCGGGAATTGTCGTATAGGGATCTTTGACGTAGCCCTCCCACCCCGACTGGGTCGACTTCATGAAGGTAAACCCGTCAATGCCCGAGGTGAGCGTCGATCCTTCGCGTGTTGCGGTCACGTCGACCGAGGGTTTGCCATTGGCGTCGAGCACGAAGCTGTGGGGATGCGGCTTGCCGCCGAAGCTCAACCGGCTCCATTTCGTTTCGTGCGCCGTCACCGCGACCGCAGCCACTGGCGGATAAAGGTCGAGATATTTCTTCGCCAGCACCTGACAGAATTCTTCGGTGGAAAGTCCGGTATTTTCGCGGGCGACGACATTGACCACGTTCTTGATGGTATCCGTCGACACCGACGTGGAGTTGTCGGCGTGGGTGTAGGTGCGAGCGAAATCGCCCTCGACCATCACCTTGACGTTGAGCTGGCTGACTTCGTGCCGTTCACCGTCGCGGTGAATCCGCATGATGCGGACTCGGCCCTTGCCATATCTGTTGCTGATGAGCGGCACGCGCATGACCTCCAGTGACCGACGGTTTGGCGGGATTTTCGGTTCGTCCGGGCCCGGCCGGCCTATAATGAGCAACGTTCATGCCATTGGGCAAGCTTTGTTGGGCTCAACTTCGATCAACTGCCCCGATAGGTCGCGTAGCTCCACGGCGTGACCAACAACGGCACATGGAGATGGCCTTCGGGCTCGCTCACCGAAAAGTGCAATGGAATTCGATCGAAAAACGGCGGATCGCTCAGCGGCACCTGCCGCTGCGCGAAGTAGCTGGCAACATCGAACTTCAGTTCATAGCGACCGATCGGCATCGGACGACCGTGAATCAACGGCTGCTCGGTTCGGCCATCCGCGTTGGTGATCCCGCGGGCCACGACGCGGCTTGCGCCGAGATCGGATAGCTCAACAAGTTCGAGCGTCATCCCCTCCGCCGGTTTGCCACTGTGGGTGTCCAGCACATGGGTCGAGAGGTGCCCGTGGACCTGGAGCCGATCGTTGCCGATGACGAGTTGATCAACCCGCAACGCCGCAATCCGGAAGATTTCTTCGATCGATTTTTGTGTCTCGGTCCTGGCGTCATTCGGCAGGCGATGCTCGAAATCACGCAGGATGGAACCCTTGGTGTGGCGACGGACGCAGACGATGTAGGGAAAACCGAACTTGGCGCGGTAGGCATTGTTGACGCGCTCGAACGCCACATATTCGGCATCCGACAACCGGTCGAGCCCGGCGCCGTTCTGTTCGGCGGTGGATTCCACGGTGAGGCCCGCGGCGCGTTGGGTCTTGTTGGCGAGATCGGGATGCCCCTTGATCAACGCGAGACGCAATTCGGAGGGGGCGCGATCGACAACGGCTTTCATCGCGTCGAACAGCTGCTTCACGCCGGCGAACGGCCGCGCCGACGCCACCTGCTCGGCAATCCATGGCGAGTACTCGAAAACATTCGACAACGCAGCGGCGAAGTCGCCCTTGCTGCATGTGTTCAGATCGGCAAGCGTTCTTTGCACCATTCCACCCCTGATCTACCCGATACCGGGTGCGTTTGCGGCAAGATGCGCGAGATTGGCGTGCCAGTGCTGCGCGATCTGCAGCCGCGTCGGCACCCACACGCGCTCGTGAGCCATGATGTAATCGAGAAACCGCATCAGCGAGGCCGCGCGGCCCGGCCGGCCGACGACACGACAATGCAAGCCGACCGACATCATCTTGGGTGAGGTCTCGCCTTCGGCGTACAACACGTCGAAACTGTCCTTGAGGTAGGTGAAGAACTGATCGCCGCCGCCGAACCCTTGCGCATTGACAAAGCGCATGTCGTTGGCATCGAGGCTGTAGGGAACGATCAGATGCGGCCCTGCGGGTCCCTTGATCCAGTACGGCAGATCATCGGCATAGGAATCGCAGGAATACAGGAAGCCGCCGGCTTCCATTACGAGCTTCACGGTGTTGATGGATGTCCGCCCGGTGTACCAGCCGAGCGGCCTTTGCCCGATGACCTCGGTGTGAACGCGGATCGCGTCGGCGATCTCCACCCGCTCTTCCGCTTCCGACATGTCCTTGTGCTCGACCCACTTCAGGCTGTGGCTGGCGATGTCCCAGCCGGCCTCTTTCATGGCGGCGACAATTTGCGGATTTCGTTGCAACGCCGTCGCCACGCCGAATACTGTGGTCGGCAGTTTGCGCTCGGTGAAAATTCGCCAAAGCCGCCAGAAGCCGGCGCGCGAGCCGTATTCGAACATCGATTCGATATTGGCGTGACGCTGGCCGGGCCACGGCTGCGCCCCGAGCACGTCGGACAGGAACGCCTCCGAAGCGCGGTCGCCGTGCAGAATATTGTTTTCGCCACCCTCTTCGAAATTCACCACGAACTGCACGGCGACCCGCGCGCCACCGGGCCAGCGCGGGTCAGGCGGGTTGCGGCCGTACCCGTGGAGATCCCTGGGGTATCCGGCCTGCGCCATTACGCGGCCTCGAAGCGGACTTTCTGCGCGCCCTTCCACAGCACGGTCTTGCCGAGCGCAGGCAAATTCTCAAGGCCCGAGGTCAACGTGATGAAGTGATTGCCCGCGAGTTGGCCCATCTTGCTGGCGAAGTGCACGCCGCCATAGGCGAGCAGAATTTCAGTTTCACTGATGCCGCCGGGATAAAGGATGATCTGGCCGGGCGCCGGGTAGCTGGTGTGGTTCTCATATGAGACACCGAAATCAAGATCTCCGAGCGGCATCCAAACCCCTTCGCCACTCCAGCGTACATGGATCGCCTGGCTCTCGAACGGCATCGCCCGGCGGAAGGCCGCGCAAGTCTTGGGCGCCAACTGTTCCTCGAAGCGGGCTTGGAACGTGAAGTCGCCGGCGCGGACAATCAATTGGCTCATTTACAATTCTCGTGATGGTTTACGAAGAGGCTTGAGTGACATCAATCGCAGCGGAAGATATCCGAGGCAAGGAACATTCCACCGCGCGGCCAGACTCCGGAGCGCCGCGCAACGGTTGGCAGGCAGAACCAGCTGGCCTGAGGACAGGCTGGTGCTTCTT
Organism: uncultured Alphaproteobacteria bacterium; assembly: GCA_963814615.1. Classification (GTDB taxonomy): domain Bacteria; phylum Pseudomonadota; class Alphaproteobacteria; order Rhizobiales; family Xanthobacteraceae; genus Bradyrhizobium. Next base: position 133,960 of record CAWFDN010000004.1, read on the forward strand.
TGGAAACAAACCGGACCTGTTGGCCCGGTCTCCCCTCCTCTTATCTCTTATCGAAAGACCAGCCGAAAATCCCGCTTCTTTGCACTTCCGGCTCCGGGGCCGGGGCCGGCACTTCTCTGATTTCAGCCTGCGGCGGCGGCGGCGGGGCCGGCAAATTGTCGCATTTCATTGAATAAACCAGTTTGCCGTCTGCGGTCCGGCCAATCGGCGCACAATTGTCGGCACGCGCGGCGGCCCCCTTGGGCACCAATTTCGTTTGCGCCCACGCAGGGGATGAGATCACGAGAATTGCAAATATCAGCTTCTTCATTAGTTTCTCTCGCAGGATATGCGCTGTTTACCGCCATTGAAGCGGATCGGCCAAACGAAGTCCATAAGCTGTATGGCACCAAGCGGAAAGCCGTACAGCCTCCGCCTGCTGAATATTTAGTCGAAAAATCTTTTGACTAAGAAATTTGCTCGCCGCTTCGTGATGGCCGGCCAAGTAATAATGCGCATTACAGATCGTTATGTGAGGACAAGCGCGGACATGCGGGACGCCCCTGCCTCGCGGCAAAGCGCCTGAACTTGGGAGAGCTACGATGCGAAAGACAATCCTGACGATTCTTGGTTCCGCCTTGCTTGCTGCCTCGGTAGTTCAGGTCGCCGCGGCCGCGGAGCCGTATAAGGGCCGAAGGGCGGACCGTGCAGCGGCCCCGGTGAGCGAACCAGTCCGCAACGCCAATGCCTTGGCCGCCCCGTGGGTAGAGCCAAACTGGTCGCGGTACGAAGGCGGCGCGGTCTCGGCGCCCGCTGGTCGCTGAACGCAAGATTAAATGGAAATCAAAAGCCGGTCGCATCTCGCGGCCGGCTTTTGCTATGGGTGACCGCCGCATCTTTTCCTACGCGATCCATTGTGCTGTAACTTCTACTTTGCGGAATCAACAAAAGTCCTGAAGGGACTGACAGGGAGGATGTTGTGAAAGACAAGCACCGCTGGTCGTATCGGGGATGCACGTGTTGCGATGGAAGCGCGCTTTCGCTGTCAGGCGCGGTGCTGAACAGGCGCAATTTCATGGCGGGCGCCGCCGTTATGGCCACGGTCGGCTTGGGCAGACCGGATAGCGCCGCGGCGCAGACGGCTGAAACGGTGAAGCCCTATCGTATCGACGTCCATCATCACCTGTCGCCGCCGACCTACATCGCAGCGGCGAGCAGCTTCGGCGAGCCCTTGATGAAGAACTGGACGCCGGAAAAATCGCTTCAGGACATGGACAACGCAGGCATTGCCGTCTCGATGCTCTCGGTCACCACGCCGGGCGTCAATTTCACGTCTGGCGAGGCGGCCCGCAAACTGTCGCGCGAGTGCAACGACTACGCTGCCAAGCTCCGAGCGGACCATCCCGGCCGGTTCGGAAGCTTCGCGATGATTCCACTGACGGACACCGAGGGAAGCCTGCAAGAGATCGCCTATGCGCTCGACACGCTCAAGGCCGACGGGATCGGTCTGATGACGAGCTACGGCGACAAATGGCTCGGCGATCCGCTGTTTCAGCCCGTCATGGAAGAGCTCAATCGGCGCCAGGCGATTGTCTACACGCATCCGACCGCGGCCAATTGCTGCGTCAACGTGGTCAAGACGCAACCGCCAGTGATGATCGAATGGGGCACGGATACGACACGTACCATCGCAGACATCATCTTCAGCGGCACCGCGCAAAAATTTCGGGACATCCGGTGGATATTTTCGCACGCCGGCGGAACGATGCCGTTCCTGATCGAGCGCTTTATTCGACACCCGTTGCTGAACCCCAACGTAAAGGCGACGGTACCGGACGGAACTCTCGCCGAACTGAAGCGCTTCTACTACGACACCGCCCAAACCTCGAACAAGGCCGCGATGTCGGCGCTCACAGCCATGATTCCGGTCTCGCAGATCGTGTTCGGTACCGATTTTCCGTACCGGAGCGGCATCGACCATGTCAAAGGTCTGCGGGAATCCGGCGTTTTCACCGACGCACAAATCATGGACATCGAACGCGGCAACGCGCTGAAGCTTTTGCCCCGGCTCACCGGATAGCAACCCGCACGCCAAATCCTTAAGCCTCGACAATCGCGACCGCGCGCGTCCAGCCCGCGGACGCGCGTTCGATCTTGACCGGGAAACAAGACACGGTGAAACCGGTCGACGGCAGTTGCTCGAGGTTGTGCAGTTTTTCGATGTGGCAGTAGCCAATGTGTCGGCCGGCCTTGTGACCTTCCCAAATCAGACTGGCGTCTTTGGTTTGCGCGTATTTCTTCGCGGTATGGACGAACGGCGCGTCCCAACTCCAGCCGTCGATGCCCGTCAGTCGCACGCCGCGATCGAGCAAATACATCGTCGCCTCATAGCCCAAGCCGCAGCCGGAAGTGACGTAATCCGGCCTGCCATATTTGGCCCCGGCGCTGGTATTGACGACGACGATCTCCAGCGGCGACAGCGTGTGGCCGATGCGCTTGAGTTCGCCTTCGACATCGCCGGCGGTGGCCACATAGCCGTCCGGCAAATGACGAAAATCCAATTTGACGCCGGGCTGCAGGCACCATTCCAGCGGCACTTCGTCGATGGTCCATGAGCGCTCGCCGTGATTTATGGTGGGGTGAAAGTGCCACGGCGCATCGAGATGGGTGCCGTTGTGGGTGGAGAGCGTTACCTGTTCGACCGCCCAGCCCTGCCCGTCCGGAAGATCCTCAGCCTTCAGTCCTTCGAAGAAGTGCAGCATGCGCGGCAAGCCTTGCTGATGATCGATGTACTGGATGGTGGGATGGTTGCCCGGCGGATCGGCCGGCACGTCGTTTTGCAGCGGCACCGAAATATCGATCAATCGTCTGGCCATATGGGTTTCCTCCAGGATTTTTTATATTTTATCGCACGTCCCAAACTCGGGCGCGCCGCTGCTCGGCCTCCTACTCCGCCTTGATGTCGGCGTCGTGGATCACCTTGCCCCATTTGGCTATGTCAGACTTGATCTGCGCGGTAAATTCATCGGGCGAATTGGCAACGACCTCGAAACCAAGCGCGGCGAACCGCTCTGTTACATCAGACTGTGCCACCACCCTGAGCAGCGCACGGTACAGAAAATCCACAATCTCCTTTGGCGTGCCGGCCGGCACAAGAACGCCTTGCCAGGTGTAAGCCTCCTGGTCGGAGAGTCCGGATTCCGCCATCGTGGGCACATCGGGCAAGGCCGGTGAGCGTTTGGCGCCGGTCACCGCCAGCGCCCTCAGAGTGCCGGCGTTAGCTTGTTGCACCGCAGTGGTTAAAGCCGTGAATCCGATCGGGGTATGACCGCCGATGACCGAGTTGATCGCGGGACCGGCGCCATTAAACGGCACGTGGACAAGATCGACGCCGAGCGCGAGCCGGAACAGTTCGCCGGAAAGGTGCGGCGTGGTGCCGATCCCGGGGGAAGCAAAAGTGTGTTTGCCGGGATTTGCCTTGAGAAGTCGTCCGAGCTCCGCAACCGTTTTGGCTGGTATCGAGGGGTGCACGACCAACACATTGGGCGATGCGCCGACATTTGTGATCGGAACGAAATCCCTGGAAGGGTCGTAGGAGAGTTTCCTGTAGAGACTTGGATTGACGACGAAGCTCGAACTGGCGACGAGCAACGTGTACCCATCCGGAGCCGCGGTCGCCACCATTCCCATGCCGATATTACCGCCAGCGCCGGGATGATTCTCGACAAAGAACGCCTGACCGGTGTTCTCAGAAAGCTTTTGCGCAAGGATACGGGCGATGACGTCGGTCGGACCACCAGCCGCGAATGACACGATGATGCGAACCTGGCGGCTTGGATAGGTCTGTGCGGAGACGACTGCATTGGCAAAAACAAGCGCCGTGACGCCAACGACGAAACGGATGATCGTTTTCAATGCTCTCTCCCGGCAGCTTCTTTTTTTTGAAGCTACCACCACCTCGGCAGGCGGTACAGTCCGTCAGTTCAAGCTGCGGAACTGGATCTAGGGCGTGGGCTCAGCGCCGCGCGTAGCAGTGGAAGCCGCCGTAAATTCCCGATCGGTCCTGCTCGAATCCGAGTGCGCTTCGTTCCTCGTCGCGAAGCCAGATCTGCCGAAGTGGCGCAAGCTCCTCGCTTTCCAACGGAGACTCCTTTCCGGCGGTGCGAAAGATCACACGCACTTTGTCGCTGCCGGTGCGATCGATGGCATTCCAGAGCGCGCGGATTTCCTCCGCCGCCATCCAGTCCTGCGAATCCAGCAGCACGACGGCATCGACCTCACGGGCAGGAAGGCTCTCCAGAAACACCCGAAGATTGGCGTGGACCGGAATGATCAATCCCGCGCCGTCGCGCATGCGCTGAAACTGGCGATCTTGTAAATAAGGCGGCAGACAACGATCGCCGGGACCCGGATAACTGCGATGCAGCGCCTGCCATGCAAAATAATTGGTCTCGTTCGGGTGACCATTGATCAACCGCAACAAGCGCTCATGCAGCACCTCGTTCAACGGTTCGCCTCCTCCCAGCAAGACCCGTTGCTGGGGCGGAATGCCCAGGCTGAATAACAGAGCGGGGGTTTCGGTTATCAGACGGGCCAGCGGCGAATGAAACAGGCGATGCAGCCGATCCAACGCCTGAACGCGCTCGGGGGTGCCTGTTTTGCCCTTCAGTAACGCGGTGAGATCGACCTTGGCGAATTTCGCCAGCAGATGGGCCAGGCCGATGAAGCGGCCGAGCATGCCGTGGCGATAGAAGCCGTCGGTGAAATAGGCGTGCCGCGGACGCCCGATGACGTTGCGCTTGTCCCAGTAAGAGCGCGCATCCGCATCCAACATCGGCCGCAGATGCTCGCGATAGAGTTCGGAGTTGGCGGCTGAGTTGGCCGCACCGAAGAACTGCCAGAATTGCGCGTATTTGGAGAAAGCGCGAAGGCCCGCAAGCTTGAGCTTGAGCAGCGAAAGATGCGCTTCGTTGAGGTCGACGGCGTACACCTGCGCCGGTTGCGCCGTAAGATACGACAGCGCGTTGCACCCTCCGGAGGAAATGGTGACAATGGTCGATCCCAACGGCAACTGCAGCGCCGCCAGATCGGCTTCCGGATCCTCCCATATCTGGGTGTAGACCAGACGACGAAACCAGAAGGAAAAAAGCCTGTCCCAAACCGTCGATTCGTCCTGAGCCCTGCTGTTGCGGACCGCGTCCGCGATGAGTTGCGTATCCATACATCCCTCGAATCAACAATTTGGCCAGGATATCGCGGGCTCGCTGCAGTTTTGCGACAGTCGCGCGAGACGAACGAAACGTGGAGAATCCCCGCCTGTCACACGCCTGTCGTGCGAACATCCGAAGGGAATGCGCGACACACGCGATATGAGGTAGATGGATGTCTGCGTATTCCTCCGATACCGGCGTAGACGCCTCGTGGCCGGTCGAAGCAACCGATCGCATGAACCGGATGTATCGCCGGCAACGCCACATCTACGATGGCACCAGGCGGTATTACCTCCTCGGCCGGGACCGGATGATCGCCGGCCTGCAACCCGCCCCGGGCGCAAGCGTGCTGGAGATCGGCTGCGGTACCGGGAGAAACCTCGTGGTGGCCGCCCCGCGGCATCCGGCTGCGCAATTTTTCGGCATCGATGTTTCGACCGAAATGCTGACATCGGCGATTTCAGCCATCTCGCGGCGCGGCCTGACCAAACGAATTCGCGTCGCCCATGGCGATGGAACGGCGTTCGACCCGCAAATCTTGTTCGGCCTCCCGGCGTTCGACCACGTGATGATCTCCTACAGCCTCTCGATGATTCCGGATTGGCGTGGCGTTCTTCAGGCGGCCGCAAGCTCGCTAAAGCCCGGGGGTCGTTTGCACATTGTCGATTTCGGCAGCCAGGAGCGCCTGCCGGGATTGGCCCGCGCGCTTCTGCTGCGGTGGCTTGCGATGTTCGACGTCACCCCGCGCGACGATCTTGAGCGCGTGCTGTCGACAATCGCCGATACCGCCGGCGCCGATCTGAAGTTCGAACGCCCGTTCCGCGGCTATGCCCAATACGCCGTGCTGACATTTCCGTCGGAGCCAAGGACGCCGTGAGCGCGTGGCTCGCATTGTTGGCTGCCGGATTGCTTGAGATCGCCTGGGCATTCGGCCTGAAATATTCCGATGGACTGACCAGGTTCTGGCCGACCGCTGCGACGATCGTCGCGATCGCGCTCAGCTTCGGACTGATGTCGCTGGCGTTGCGGTCGTTACCCTTCGGCACGGCCTATGCGGTCTGGACCGGGATCGGTGCCACCGGCAGCATGATCGTTGGAATGCTTGTCTACAGTGAATCGGCCGACCCGGTTCGAATCCTGTGCCTGACCCTGATCGTCGCCGGGATTGTTGGCTTAAAGCTTAATTCGCCGGTGTGAGACGTCACGGCTCGGGCTAGCGCTTCGCGCGCAGAGTCCTCCACCCTTCGACACCGCCAAACAAGCCGAGCGCCATCACAAACGGAAGGAAGTGATACAGGAATCGAAACATCAGGAGTGCCGCAATCAGCGGTTCCTTGTCTTCGCCGCCAAGTCCGAGCAAGATCGCCGCGTCGAACACACCGATCCCCGCCGGCGTATGGCTCGCGAAACCCAGCAACGTCGCGGCGATGAAGACGGTGATCATTCGAAAGATATCGATATTCATCCCGGCCGGAATCAGCACGTACATTGCCAGCGCTGCGGCGCCGAGATCGAAAACCCCGATTGCGATCTGCAGCAAGACCACGGGCCCGGAAGGAAGCCGGACCGGCCACCGCCGGGTCCCGATGCTTCGGGGCGAAAGCCAGGTCCAGACCAGGAAAGCCACGACCCCCAAAAGCAGCGCCACCGCCAACCCTCGATTGAGCGACTGCGGCAGATAATCGAACAGGCTGATCGCACCGGGATCGCTGAGCAGACTGAGCCCGAGCGCCGTGAGGTTGCCCAACCAGAAGGTGAGCCCGGTCAGAAAACAGATATTGGCGACGTCAAAAGTGCCGAGGCCATGATACGAATAAATTCGATAGCGGATGATCGGCGAAACCAGCGAAACCGCACCCACTCCGTGGGCAATGGGATAGCTGGTGAAACTCGCAAGAGCGGCGATCCGATACGGCACGTCTGCACGCCCGATGGTACGCAACGCCAGCAGATCGTAGAGAGTTAGACTGCCGTATGAAGTCACCACCAGCATCAGGGCCAGCGCGATGAGGCTGGGATTCGTGCGCATGATAACTGCGAACACTTCGTGATAGTCGATGTTCTTGAGTGCATGCGTCAGAGCGTACACGGCCATCGCAGCGACGGCGAGGCTGACGACGACACCCAAACCCCTCAGTCGGGCGCCACTCCCAGGCGTCTTTTGCAGCACAATGACTTCCAATGTGTCTGCCCAATCGGGCAACGGATTAGTCGTCACGCGCCTGATTCGGCGCGGCCGATACAACCCCTTTGCCACGATGTTGTGACAGTCGCGTTACTGCTCGTAACAAACGCATCGCGATACAAAAAACATTCTGAGCCCATCGAAATCCCGACGCATTCCAGTCGCATCCCGTTCACGCTATCTCTGTAAGACGAGCGCGAAGAACTCAAGGCCTTCGAGGCAGCATGAACACGAAAATCGACTACGATCTTACGCCGGATCAATGGGAAGTGCTGAAGGCACTTCGCGTACCCGCACCGACAGCTCGCGCCCTGAATCGATTCGTGATCGAGAATCTCGTCGCGCTTCAACTCGCCGTGATGACCGACGACAGCCCGGTCATTACACCCAAAGGCCGCAGCGTGCTGCTGCGAGGTTCGCCGCACCTTTGGGACCTCGCGGCTTGACGCCGGACTCGCGGCGATCTCTGAAAGTCCGGCAAGCGATAAGTCCAGCAAGCGATTTTGGGTTGACCTTGACCCATGGGCGGTCGGCTTCCGCCGACCACCCATGCAGCATTCAACGCTTCTGTTCGGCTACTTCATCGCATCGTAGACTGCGAAGGTGTAGGCGCCTTCCGGCTTCTTGGTGATGACGGGATCTGATCCACCCGACATCAAGGTCGCAACCGTGCGCTCGTAATCCTTGACGTCTAGTTTGCCGTCGGCCGCGCCGAGCAGCTTGCCGATCTCGGTCATCATCCGCTTCTGGTCTTTTTCGGTCTTCGCACCGGTCGAGTTGCCGGCGAGGATGATCTTCACGGCCTCATCCGGATGGTTCTTGGCGTAATCCCAGCCCTTCATCGAGGCCTTGACGAATTTCGCCATCTTGGCCACGAACGCCGGATCCTTCAGATTTTTTTCCAGCACATACAGACCGTCTTCCAACGTCGCGACGCCTTCGTCTTCATATTTGAAGACGACAAGCTGGCTCGGTTTGTAGCCGCCATCGATGACCTGCCAATACTCGTTGTAAGTCATCGTCGAAACGCAATCGGCCTGCTTCTGAAGCAGTGGGTCGACATTGAAACCCTGCTTGATGATCTTGACGCCGCCTGCGGAACTGTCGGTCTTGTAGCCAAGCTTCGACATCCAGGACAGGAACGGATACTCGTTGCCGCCGTACCAGATTCCGATGGTCTTGCCCTTGAAGTCCGCGGGCTTCTTGATGCCGGTCTCGGCGCGGCAGGTCAGTTCCAATCCGGACTTCTTGAACGTCTGTGAGATATTGACCAGCGGCACGCCTTTCTCGCGTGACGCCAATGCCGACGGCATCCAATCCACCACGACGTCGGCGCCCCCGCCGGCCATCACCTGCGGTGGTGCGACGTCCGGCCCGCCCGGCTTGATCGTGACGTCGAGCCCGACGTCCTTGTAGAAGCCCTTCTCCTTGGCCACGAAATAACCGGCGAACTGAGCCTGCGAGACCCATTTCAGCTGAATGGTGACAGTGTCCGCCGCTTGCGCAGCCGCCAACGACAACCCCATCGTCACGCCTGCTGCGAGTGCCACTATTTTCTTCATTCGATACTCCGGAGCTTTGAGAACCCGCCGAGTCAGGTTCGATAGGATGGATGCCAAAAAGTGGTCGCGCGCTCGGCAAGCGCGACAAGTCCGTAGAAAGTCATTCCCGCGATCGCGGCGAGAGCGATTTCCGCCCACACCATATCGATCGCCATTCGTCCAGCTTCCGTTGAAATACGAAAGCCAATGCCTTGCGTCGGCGTCCCGAAGAATTCGGCGACGATCGCGCCGATCAGCGCCAGCGTAGCGTTGATCTTCAATGCGTTGAAGATAAACGGCAAGGCTGCCGGCAGATAAAGTTTCATGAGGGTCTGCCGATGGTCGGCGCCGTAGGAGCGCATCAGGTCGCGCTCCATATGCCCGGATGCGGATAGGCCGGCGAGCGTATTTACCAACATCGGAAAGAATGTCACGAGCGCCACGACGGCGGCCTTCGAAGGCCAGTCGAAGCCGAACCACATCACCATGATCGGCGCCACACCAACGAGCGGCAATGCCGAAAAGAAATTGCCAAGCGGAAGCAAGCCGCGGCCGAGAAACGAAAAGCGCTGCGCGACAATCGCGATCAGAAGACCCGCGCCGCAGCCGATGACGTATCCGATCAACACCCCGCGAATAAAGGTCTGGACGAAATCTTGTCCGAGTGTCGGCAGCGACGATCCGAACCTTACGGCCGCGGCACTAGGCGAGGGCATCAGCACCGGCGGCACGCCGAAGCCGCGCACCAGCACTTCCCAAAGGTAAAACACGACCGCGCCGAACAACAACGGGATCGCCAGATCGAGCGCGCGGCGCACCGGTTTCGCACGGGGCCGCGTCGCCGCAAGCTGCATCACACACAACGCAGCGGCGAGCCAGATCGCCAACACCATCGACCAAAATCCCGTCGCGGCCGATCCGGCGATGGTTGGATCGCTCAGCAGCGCCAGCGTCGCCGCAGCTCCGGATACCACCCCACCAGCACCGAGCACGACCGCCAGCATTCCACCGCTCCACGCAGCGAGGCCAAACAGCAGCGCCGCGCACAGTGTCAGCGCCAATATTGCCGGTCGCGCCTGCAAGGTACCCGTGGGCTCCGCCGAGAGCGGCAGGACCAACGCCAGCAACGTGCCCGCCGCGGACACGACAAACCCAAGTCGCAGCCGGCGCGGGTTCATGGCCGTGCCCCCATGCGCGATGCGACCAAGCGTTCAGCCAAGCCGACCAAGCCGATCAGCCCCGAGGCAAGGATCGCCGAGGTCAGCAAGGTCGCCCATATCTGGATGGTCTGTCCGTAATAGGAGCCCGCCAGCAACCTTGCGCCAATTCCGGCCTCTCCTCCGGTTGGCAGTTCGGCGACAATGGCGCCGATCAGGGAGATCGTGATCGCGACCTTGAGGCTGGCAAATAAATAGGGCACCGCCGACGGCCAGCGCAGCTTTGCCAGCACCTGTCTCGAATTGGCCGACCACGTCCGCATCAGATCGAGCTGCATCGGATCGGGCGCAGTGAAACCCTTCACCATTCCGATCGTGATCGGGAAGAAACACAGATAGGCCGAAATGATCGACTTCGGCAGCAGGCCTTGCAATCCGATCGCCCCCAGCACCACGATGAAGATCGGCGCCAGCGCCAGGATCGGCACCATCTGCGAGCAGATGATCCAGGGCAGCAAGCTTTTCTCCAACACCCGGCTGTGCACGATCATCAGCGCCAGCGCTATCCCAAGCAGCGTGCCCAATACGAAGCCAAGCAGGGTCGCCGACAACGTCACCGTTGAATGATAGACGAGGCTGCGCGGCGCGGTCGGCGCATAGCCAAAGACCGAATCCACGAACGCCTCGATCACCTGGTGCGGCGCCGGCAGCAGCGGTCGCTCCGCGCTCATGGTGCCGGCGATCAGTTCTGAGACGGTGTAGGGCGTCTCCTCCCGCTCGAAGGCGTCACGCACCAGCGCAAGATTCATCAGCACGGCGGCGACGTACCAGATCGCCACCAATACCAGTACGATCGTCACCAGCGGCGCATATCGAACGATCAGCGGATGATGCCGCAGCGTGCCGGCACCTGATGCCTGGAAAGCGAGCGCGCGGCTCGTCATCGGCGCGCTACTCGTCATAAGAATGCCCCGCCCGCAGACCGACGCGCACGCGCTGCGCGATCTTGAGGAATTCCGGCGTCTCGCGGATTTCCAGGGTGCGCTGGCGTGGAAAATTACACTCGATGATGTCGATGATCCGCCCCGGGCGCGGCGACATCACCACGATCTTGGTCGACAGGAACACCGCTTCGGGAATCGAGTGCGTCACGAATAGCACCGTCTTGCCGGTCTTGTCCCACAATTGCAGGAGCTGTTCGTTGAGGTGATCGCGAACGATCTCGTCGAGCGCACCGAACGGCTCGTCCATCAACAACAGCGCCGGATCGAACGAGAGCGCACGCGCAATCGAGACCCGTTGCTGCATACCGCCGGACAATTGCCAGGGAAACTTGCGCTCGAAGCCGGTGAGATTGACCAGCGCCAGATACCGCGCCGCGCGCTGTTTCTGCTCGCTTTCGGAGAAACCCATGATCTCCAGCGGCAGCTTCAGGTTCTTCTCGATCGTGCGCCATGGGAACAACGCCGGGGCCTGGAACACGTACCCATACCGGCGCTCAAGCCGCGCTTGTTCTGCGCTCATGCCATTGACAAGAAGTGTACCGGCGGTCGGTTGCTGGAGATCGGCGATCAGGCGCAGCATCGTGGTCTTGCCGCAGCCGGAAGGGCCGATGAAGGAAACGAATTCGCCGTCGGCGATCTGCAAGCTGACGTTCGACAGTGCCTCGACCTCGCCGTCGGCGGTCTCGAACGTCAGTGAAACATCGCGAACATCGACCGCGAGGCGCTGCGGTACCGATTCCGATTCAGCCGTGGCATCCGCTGTCTGGCTCATGCGTATCCGTTCGATGAGATCGACGAACGGTTCTCGCCCGCCCGGTCGCAACGTAGCGCCCGGATTATCCGTCTTCAATGGCTTCAGCATTTGCAGCGCCATGGGCAAATAGTGACAAACGCCGCGGCAATTGGCGCGCTCAATGTTTGCGCATGCGGAGATTTTAATGGGCAGCAGCAACCATCGGGGTCAAACATACCCCCATCGGATTTTCAGATGACTTAGATTCAGCTCGATTTTGACTTGCGCGGAGGGCCGCCTCATACTTTGGACGCGGCGTCGCGCTTGAACGCGCATGACCGCGCTTTCATCGACTGTCCGCGAGCGCCATGAAGCCTGCTCCCTTCAAATACATCGCCGCGACCTCGCTGGAGCACGCGCTTTCGCTCAAGGCCGAACACGGCGATGAGGCCAAGTTTCTGGCCGGCGGACAGAGTTTGATGCCAACGATGAATTTTCGTCTGGCTCGACCCGCGATTTTGATTGACCTCAATGAGATCGAGGATCTCGCCGGTATTCGGCCGTCGGGCGCGGCGATACGGGTTGGAGCTCTGACGCGTTACAGGGCGTTGGAGCGCAACGCGGCCTTTGCGCAGGCGTTTCCTTTGATCGGCGAAGCGCTGCCCCATATCGCGCACCCGCAAATCCGAAATCGCGGCACATTAGGCGGAAATCTCTCGCATGCCGATCCGGCTTCGGAATTTCCCGCGATCGCGCTGGCCCTAGGTGCTCGATTCCACATTCGGGCCGCCCAACGAGAACGATGGATCGAAGCCTCGGATTTTTTTGTGGGCGCCCTGACGACCGATCTTCAGCCCGACGAGATTCTGGACGAAGTCGAGTTGCCCTTGACCAATCCGCGCACCGGCTCCTGCTTCATGGAGATTGCGCGGCGGCGCGGCGATTTTGCCATTGTTGGGGCGGCCGCGATGATCACGCTTGGCGACGCCAACCAGTGCAGCGATGTTCGGCTGGCGCTTTGCGGGGTGGGTGAAACCCCCATCGATGCGAGTTCAACGGCGGCTGTTCTCCTCGGGCATGCGCCGACCGAAGCAGCTATCCGTGATGTCGCTGCATCCGTGCAGAAAATAATCGATCCGGGCGGCAATGTGCACGCCACGGCGGATTACCAGCGCCATATTGCGGGCGTACTTACCGAGCGCGCCCTGCGAACGGCCCACCAGCGGGTGCACGATGGACTCTGACCACCACGATATTGCCTTGTCGGTCAACGGCGTCCGTTACCAGCGCCGCGTGGAATCGCGCATGCTGCTGAGCGACTTTCTTAGGCACGATCTGGCCCTGGCCGGCACCCATGTCGGCTGCGAGCACGGCGTATGCGGCGCCTGTACGATCCTGCTCGACGGCCAGCCGGTTCGCTCGTGCCTGATGCTGGCCGTACAGGCCAAGAATCATGAAATCTCGACCGTTGAAGGCCTTGCGAGCAAGGACGGCGAATACCACCCGCTGCAGCAGGCGATGCACGATCATCACGGCCTGCAATGCGGCTACTGCACGCCCGGCATTCTCATGACCATGACGGCGTTTCTCGATGAAAACGTCTCGCCCAGCGAAGCCGAGATACGCGAGGCGCTTTCGGGAAATCTGTGCCGTTGCACCGGATACCAGAACATCGTCGATGCCGTGATGGCGGCTGCGATGCGGATGCGGGGCTGACGCCAGATGTCCACCCGCACCTTCGGCGAACCGATCAAACGCAACGAGGACCGCAGGCTCCTCACCGGCCATGCCTTGTTCGTCGATGACGTCGAGCTGCCCGGCATGTTGCACGTCGCGTTTCTGCGCAGCCAGGTCGCTCACGCGCGAATCCTGAAGATCGACTTTTCGAGAGTATTGCAGCGTCCCGGCGTCGTGGCCGCCTACGCGGCGTCCGACCTCGGCGAGTATTGGCGTCCCAGCCCCTTACTGGTGCCGCCGCCTCCGATTGCAGGTACCGTCTTCAACGAGCGAACCCAGGTTCCACTCGCCAAGGACAAGGTCCGCCACGTCGGCGAACCCCTGGTCATCGTGATCGCCGAGAGCCGCTATATCGCCGAAGATGCGCTCGACGACATCGATGTTGAACTCGAGCAGCTTCCGGCGGTGGTCGATCTGGAAAAAGGCTTGAGCACCGGGTCGGCACTCGTTCACGACGACGTCGGCTCCAACGTTTCAGCGCATGTCCGGCAAACCAAGGGCAATTATGCCGCGGCAGCGGCCAAGGCCGACCGCATCATCAAGCGCCGGTTCCGGTATGAGCACGGCATTTCCTCGCCGATCGAAACCCGCGGCGTCGTCGCGCATTGGGATGCGCGCGCCAACCATATGACGATCTGGGACACCACCCAGGCGCCGGTATTCGTCCGCAACGGTCTGGCCGGCATGCTCGGCCTCAACGAGCGGCAGGTGCGCGTGATCGCGCCGTTCGTCGGCGGCGGCTTCGGGCCGAAGATCATGATGTTTTATCCGGAAGAAGTGCTGCTGCCGTGGGTGTCGATGAAGTTGAACCGACCGCTCAAATGGATCGAGGATCGGCTGGAGCATTTCTTCGCAACGACCCATGAGCGCGGACAGATTCACGACGCCGAGATTGCGCTGAGCAAAGACGGCCGGATTCTCGGTATCAAAGACGTGTTCCTGCACGACGGCGGCGCCTACGATCCGTACGGGCTGACGGTGCCGATCAACAGCCAATGCACCCTGCTCGGCCCCTATGTCGTGCCGGACTATGACAGCACCTTCACGCAAGTGTTCACCAATCTGCCGACCGTCACGCCCTATCGCGGCGCCGGACGCCAGCACGGCGTATTTGTGATGGAGCGGCTACTCGATTTCGCGGCGAACGAACTGAACATCGACCCGACCGAAATCCGACGGCGGAATCTGATTCCGCCCGATGCGTTCCCTTACAAGAACGAGATCATCTTTCAGGATTTCGCGCCGCTCGAATACGACAGCGGCAACTACGAGCCGGTGCTCGACATGGCGCTGGAAGCGATCGGGTACAAGGCGTTCAGGGCCGAGCAAGCCGCCGCCCGGCTTCAAGGCCGCCATCTCGGCATCGGCCTCGCCTGTTACGTCGAAGGCACCGGAATCGGCCCTTACGAAGGCGCCAAGGTTCAGGTGCAATCGAACGGCAAGGTCAGTGTCGCGACCGGGATCGGCACCCAGGGACAAGGACACTTCACGGTCTTTGCCCAGATTGCCGCCGATCAACTCGGCGTCGCAGTCGGCGATGTCGACGTCGTCACCGGCGATACCGACCAATTCTATTGGGGCGCCGGCACTTTTGCCAGCCGTGGCGCCGTGGTCGCCGGCAACGCTGTCAACGAAGCCTCAAAGGTGGTGCGCAACAAGGCGCTGAAGCTCGCGAGCGACCTGTTCGAATGCTCCGAGGAAGACCTCGTGGTCGAGGACGGTAAGATTTCGATCGTCGGCATCCCCGAAAAATTCGTCAAGCTTGGCGATCTCGCCAACCGGGCCAACCCGATGCGCGGGGCGGTTCAGCCCGGCACAGAGCCCGGCCTCGAATCGACCCAATATTTTGGCCCTCCGATGGGGGCGACGGCAAACGGCGTCCACGCCATGATCATCGAAATGGACCCGCAAACCTTCGACCTCAAGATCTTGAAATATGTCGTGGTGCATGACTGCGGCACCGTGATCAACCCGATGATTCTGGCGGGACAAATTCACGGCGGGGTCGCGCAAGGGATCGGCAACGCGTTCTACGAGAAACTGGTCTTCGACGACCAGGGCCAGCTCCTGAACGCCTCGCTCGCGGATTATCTCTTGCCGACGGCGTTGGAAGTGCCGCGAATGGAGCTCGCCCACACCGTGACGAAGTCGCCGCTCAATCCGCTGGGGATCAAAGGCGCGGGCGAAGCCGGCGCGATTCCTGCCGGACCGCTGTTTGCCCAGGCGATCGAAGACGCGCTTGACCTGAAACGCCGCGGCGTCGAATTGCTCGAAATCCCGCTCAGCCCGAGCCGGCTGTTCGAGCTCACCCGGAACGCGAAGCGCTAAATCATGATCCTGGTCACGGGCGCAGGCGGCAAGACGGGCAAAGCCGTTCTCAAGGCGCTGCTCGCGCGTGGCGCGGCGGTGCGTGCCTTCGTGCGGTCCGCCACGCATGAAGCGGCCTTGCGGGCGATCGGCGCCGGTGACGTCGTAATCGGCGCGATGGGCGATCCGCCCGCGCTTTCCCGCGCCACGCACGGCGTGCAGGCGGTTTATCACATTTGTCCGAACGTACACCCGCACGAAGTAGCTTTCGCAAAGACGCTCATATCTGCGGCCACCAACTCGGGCGTCCGCCGCCTCGTCTATCATTCGGTGCTGCACCCGCAGATCGAGGCAATGCCGCATCACTGGAACAAGCTGCGGGTCGAGGAAATGCTGTTTGGTTCCAGGCTCGACATCGCCATTTTGCAGCCCACCGCCTACATGCAAAACTGCCTCGCCGAATGGGATTGCATGGTGAGCGATGACATCTATCGCGTGCCTTACCCGATCGAAACCCGGCTTAGTCTGGTCGATCTCGATGATGTCGCGCAGGCCGCCGCGATCGTGTTGACGAACGACGACCACTCCGGCGCAACCTATGAGTTGGTCGGCACGCTTCCGCTCAGCCAGGGCGAGATCGCCGAGGCCCTTGGCCGGGCGCTGAAGAAGACCATCCGTGCCGAAGCCGAATCGATCGAGAGCTGGGAAAAGCGCGCCCGCGACGGCGGCATCGGCGACTACCAATGCGAGACATTGATCAAAATGTTTCGCGCCTATACGCGCGATGGCCTCAAGGGCAACCCCAACGTGCTCCGCTGGCTGTTGGGGCGACCGCCGACGTCGCTCGCCGCCTTTGCCGCGCGCATGGCCAAGGCTCAGCCGTGAGGTGGCCCCCGATGGAGTCGCCAGCTTTCCGCTACTTGCCCGACCAGTGCACGAAACGGCGCTCGATCGTGAGGAACAGCAGATTGAGGCCATAGCCGAGCGCGCCGGCGGCGAAGATCGCAGAGTACATGTCGGGCATGTCGAACAACTGCTGCGCCTCGAACACGCGCTGGCCAAGGCCGTCGGTGGAACCGATGAACATCTCGGCCACGACCACGATCACCAGAGCCAACGACACACCGTTGCGCAAGCCCACGAACGTTTGCGGCAGCGATTCCAGCAGCATCACGTCCCAAAGTACCCGGATGCGGGATGCACCCATCACGCGCGCGGCAAGAATTCGCGTCTTGCGCGCGTTCATCACGCCGTAAGCGACGTTGAACAGGATCACCAGCGCCGCGCCAAACGCCGCCACCGAGATTTTGGTGCGATCGCCGACCCCGAACAGCACCAGAAACAACGGGAACATCGCCGACGCCGGGGTCGAGCGAAAGAAATCGATCAGGAATTCGACCGAGCGGTAAATTTTTTCCGACGAGCCCAGGAGAATGCCGAGCGGTATCGCAATGACGGCCGCGATCGCAGTCGAATAAATCGTGCGCTCGACGGTCTTGAGAAAATCAAGCCCGAGCTTGCCGCTGGTCATCCCGATCCACATCGCGCGGAACGTCGCAATCGGCGATGGCAGCAGCACCGGATCGACCAGGCGCGCCCACACCGTCAGCGACCACACCGCCAGCAGCACCGCGACGCCGACGAAAGGAAGAAAGACCTGCAGTCGCTTCATCACGGCCTCACCCTTTGCGAACTTCGCGCTGGAACACTTCGAGACAATGCGCCTTGATGCTGATGAAATCGGCATCCGACATCGTCTTGAGCGTGCGCGGTCGCGGCGCGTCATAATGCACGAATTCCACCGCGCGGGCCGGATGGCGGGACAACAACAGGATGCGATCCGACAGATACACTGCCTCTTCCAGGTCGTGCGACACCAGCACCGTTGTTGTGGCTGTCTCCACGAAAATGCGCTGTAGCTGCTCGCGCATGAACAGCGTCATTTCGTAATCCAGCGCCGAAAACGGTTCGTCGAGGAACAGGATTTCCGGCTCGACAATCAACGCCCGCATGATCGAGACCAATTGCTGCTGCCCTCCGGACATCTGGTACGGGTAAAGCTTCAGGTCGATCTTGACGTTGAGATTGGCAACGATTTTCTCTACCCGCGTAATGCGCTCGGCCTTCGGCACCCCCATCACCTTCAGGGGATAAGCGATATTGTCGAACGCGCGAAGCCACGGAAACATCGCCTCGCGGTAATTCTGAAAAACGTAACCGAATTTGATGTTGCTGAGCGGCTGCCCGTCGAACAGGATTTCGCCGGCGTCGGGGAGAAACAGTCCCGCAACCATATTGATCAGCGTGCTCTTGCCGCAGCCGTTCGGGCCGAAGACCGACATCAGCTTGCCGCGCGGAATATCGAAATCGAAATTGTCGTAGATCGTGGCATCGGAAAACCGCTTGGTCAGCCCGCGAATGGTGACGTGGGGCGCCGTCCGACGCACTGGATCATGCACCTTGGTGTCCCGAGCCTTACCCGTCAATTCGATCCTGCCAACTGGCTGTGCTCCGGCCACGGGCGCCTCAAAATTTCTGCAGCACTTGAGTAACGTCCAACTTTTCAGGGACGATCCCGACCGAATTTCCGAAATCGGCAAGTTTCTGCAAATCGCCGATCTGCTTGGCGCTCATATCGCCGGCCATGACATATCCCAGCATCGAAACCATATCGACGACGTTGTCGGGCGTGAACGTGTTTTTGGCGAGATATTTGCGCGCTTCGTCCGGGTTCTTGTTGATGAAATCGATCGCCTTGCCCCACGCCGCGGCAAAGCGCCTGGCGACGTCGGGCCGCTTCTGGATGAAATCGCCGGTCATGGCGCAGCCCGCCGCGTAGGCATCGGCGGCCTCGTCGCCGAGGATATATTTGGAGATGACGCCGGCCTCGAGCGAGCGGGCGACGCCGGCCTTGATCATCATCGAGGCGTTGGGCTCAAGCGTGTACCCGCCGTCGAACGTACCGGCGATCATGGCGTTGACGTGTTGTCCCATGTCGAGCTGATCGATGGTGTAGTCGCCGTCCTTGAGCCCGTTTTTGGCCAGAATAGCCTTGGCGGTGTTGAGATTGGCGGGTCCCGGCGCCGACATCAATTTGGCGCCCTTCAGGTCGGCAATCGTGTCCGCCTTGAACCCGTTGCGGACCACGAACTGTTCCATCTTCCAGACTTTGGTCTGGCTGTTGAGGCTGATGTACCTGGCCACGCCGGGCTTCTTCACGTTGGCATTCAGCCCTTCAATGGTAATGAGCACCACTGAAACCTCAATCTGGTTGGTCATCATCGCCGCGACGTTCGGCGGGCCGCCCATGAGTTTGGTCATCTCCGGCTCGATGTTCTGTTCCCTGAAGAACCCCCGCTCCAGCGCGACGAAATACGGCAGCGATGAGCTGATCGGAAACAGGCCGACCGCGACCTTGTCCTGCGCGACGGCGCGGCCGGGCACGATCGCGCTCAGGGCCAGCGTTGCGAGCGCGCAAATCGTCAGCGATTTCATGGTGCGCTCCTGTCACCCGGTTTACGAGCACCTGCCGGCCAGATGGCCACAGATGTCCATATTCGAGCAAGGAACGTGCCGGTTTACTCGTCGAGTTCCACGATTGCGATCACGGGACCGCCGCCATGCGGGCCCTGATGCATGGCGTCCACCGACACGAACACGGCCGGATCGCCGATCGCCAGCGCCGCCACGCCGCCCACCGCCGCCTTCGAATGGCGGTGGTGATGGACGTCCGAATCGTCGAGCATGATCTGCCGGCGGCCGCGCAGCATGCCCGTGCGGTCCGCCTCGCATTTCATGAAGCAATTGACGACGCGGCCCTTGAGATCTTCTGACCGCGGCCGTTCCGGCAACTCGATCCCGGCGTCGCGAATGGAATCGTAGATGCCGTCGATGTCGAGCGCGTCGCGCATGACGGAATGACCGATGCGATAGCGGCCACCGGCGCCGGCCTTGTTGCCGAGCAGCACGATCTGCGCCTGGGTCAGTTCCACGCCGGAAGAACACGACGCCACCGACGAATACAGATCGAGATCCTTGCAGATCTGCTCGGCCTTCGGCATCGGCAGCTCGCCCAGCGCTACCGCAATGCCAAGCGCGGTGGTGCCGTTGGAAACGCCCATGGAGTCGTGGACCTCGCAAGCCAGCGTCTGGTGGCGCGATTCCGCATCGCGGACCGACTCGATGGTCAGAAGCGGCGTCTTGGTCTGGACGTAATGCACGTCTTTCGGATCGGAAATTCCCGCATCCTTCATCGCCGCCTTGACGGCGTCGGCGACCTTTTGGACCATCGCCGGACGGCCGATGTCCTCGGGCAGCAATTCCGCGCTCAGCGCCGTGCCGATCACGAGGCGCGATTGGTCGGCCGGACCGGTCTTGGCGGTGCGCGCGAAGATCGTGGCATGCGGCGTGATGACGCCGTCGCAACCGCCGGACCACACCATCGGTACATTGTGAATCTCGGCCTCGGATCGCGTCCCACGCTGGAGCAACACGCGCCGGAAGGCCTGGTCGGCCAGAATACGGGTGAAATCGTTGACGCCGCCATTGCCTTCGGTCTTGCCGATGACCGCGATCACCTCGTCGGCGCCGAACTTGCCGGCCGCAATCAAGGCCTCAAGCCCGCTGGCATCTTGCACGGTTTTCAGTTCGACCTTCGCCACTTCAATCGCCATTCGCCGGGAACTCCGTTGTCTCTTTTGCTGGTCTTGCTTCGTTCATCGCATCCGGGGCCGGTGTTCGCCGCGCAGCATCTTTTCGTAGCCTTCACCGCGGTCAATCATCGGCGGCGAGGCGCTTCGCGCCTTTTCCATATCGGCCCGGCGTCGCTTTGTCTCAGCCTCATCGATCACCGGGGCGGTGCTCGCCTCGTTGAACACCACGCCATAATCGGTTTCCGCACTCGCCGGCGAGACTCGGCCCTCGACGACATCGCGCAACACCAATTCCAGCTCGCGCTGCAAAGGATTGCCCCAACCGCCGCCGCCGGTGGTCACGACGCGAACGACCTGCCCCTTCAGCACCGGCTCGCCATCGACCAGACCGCCGAGATCATAACCCTCGCCTTCCGCGTCCACCGTTACGCAGAACGGCTGCCCGGCCTTGCCGCCGTTCAAACCGTAACAGCCGAGCCGGACGCGGTCGGCGGTGACGATGGTGCGGCAATCGACCAGCGCGCGATAATGCTTCTCATAACCCTGCCCGCCGCGGCGCAAACCGGCGCCGCCGGAATCGGTGCGCAGCGCGAGCTTTTCGACCAAAAGCGGAAATCGTGTCTCGGTGAATTCCGCGGGCTGATTGCGCGAGTCCGGAACGATATGGATCGCGTCATTGCCGTCGGCGTAATAGCGCCCACCGGAACCACCGCCGAGCACCTCGCGCGACAGAAACGATTTTCCCTCCAGATCGGTGCCAAAGAACCCGGTGTAGCGGATGGTCTCCTGATCGGCCGGCATCCGGCCGTCGACCGCCTGCGCGACCACGCCCGCCAACA
This sequence comes from uncultured Alphaproteobacteria bacterium, assembly GCA_963814615.1. Classification (GTDB taxonomy): domain Bacteria; phylum Pseudomonadota; class Alphaproteobacteria; order Rhizobiales; family Xanthobacteraceae; genus Bradyrhizobium. The sequence continues at coordinate 155,304 of CAWFDN010000004.1, forward strand.
GGCCGAGGCACCGCAGCAGCACGAAGGATCGCGCATTAGTCGCGGCCGGCCATTCCGGCGTGATCAGCGTACCCTTCGGCGGAAAGATCACCTCGAACACGTCGCAGACGCCTTCGTTGACGTGGATTTCCGCGGCACGTTCAGGCGTATCGGCGAGGTTGCGCAGGATCGGCGCGATCCATTTGATCAGGAACGCGCCATCGGCGTAGTCCGCGGGCCAATTGATCGGGCCGGTCGATTGCGGATCGGTGCCGTTGAAGTCGAGCGTGATCTTGCCGCCCTTCTTGGTCATCTTCAGCGCGATCTTGTGCAGCTTCGGATCGGTGATGCCGTCGTGCTCGACGTAATCTTCCCAGGCATATTCGCCGTCGGCGATCTTGCTGAGCAGCTCATGACGGTAGATGTCGCGGCATTTCTCCAGGATCGCCTGGAAGCAGGTTTCGACCTGCTCCTTGCCGAAACGTTCGAACAGCCCGCCCATTCGGCGCGCGCCCATCAGGCAGGCCTGGATCTCACTGTCGAGATCGGCCGACAGCATCTCCGGCACCCGGGTATTGCGACGGACAATGGTGAAGACGGCGTCATTTCGCACACCTTCGCTGTAGATCTTCACTGGTGGAATCGCGATGCCTTCTTCGAACACGGTCGCCGCCGTGCCCGGCATCGAGCCCGGCACCCGGCCGCCGACGTCATCATGATGACCGAAGGCCTGGATGTAGGCGACCACTTCGCCCTCGTGAAACACCGGCACCGTGCTGCACAGATCGGGCAAATGCCCGATCGAGCCTTCGGTCAAATAGGTGTCGTTCATCAAAAACACGTCGCCGGGCTTCATCGTGTCGGGCGGAAAGTCACGCACCACGGCGTTCGGCATCGCCGAATAGGAGCGCCCGGTGAGCTTGCGGCAATAACGATCGAACAGCCCGACACGGAAATCATGGGCTTCGCGGATCATCGGGCTGCGCGCGGTGCGCTCGATGGCGTATTCGATTTCGGCCTCGATCGAATTTAGCGTGCCTTCGACGATTTGCAGCACGATCGGATCGACCGCCACAGCTTCGCGTTGCGACGCGGTCGGCCATGGATGCGGTGTGTGATGCACGTTCATCGTGACGTCTCCGGCGATGATACAGGGCGGATGACCAAAATACCGTGCGGATCGACCTCGACATATTGACCGGGAAACACCAGCGTCGTTGAGCCGAATTCCTCGACCACGGCCGGTCCATTGACTCGGCCGCCGGATGGCAACGAGGCGCGGTCGAACACGGGCGTCTCCTGATATTGCGTACCGAAATAAACCGGGCGAACCGATTTCGGCGCGAAATCGCCTGCCCGTGCGCCAAGCTTGGGCATCTGCGGCCGCTCGATCAGGCCGAAACCCGAGACACATAAATTGACGAGTTCGATCTTCTGCCGGCCGGCATAATTATAGCCGAAGGTCTTGAGATGCGCCGCATGAAAAGCCCCGATCAAGCCGGTGAGGAACGCTGCATCCAGCGCACCACCGGGCGCCGTAACGCGAACCTCCATCGACTGCCCGGCATAGCGAATGTCGGCTTCGCGGACGAGCCTGATGCGCGACGCCTCGATGCCGTCGCGTTTCAGCGTCGCCACGGCGTCCTGTTCCAGCGCGGCATAGCGCGCGGCGACGTCGGCCAGATCGATCGCATCTTCGTGCATCACCTTGGTGACGATGTGATCGGTGCGCCAGTCCACCGCGAGCAGGCCGAAGGCCGAGAGATTGCCCGGATTTGGCGGCACGATGCAGGCCTTCATCCCAAGTAAATCCATCACCGCGGCGGATTGCGCCGGACCGGCACCGCCAAACGACAGCAGGGCAAAGGCACGCGGATCGATACCGCGCTGGATCGTCATCTGCCGGATCGCGTTGGCCTGATTCCAGTTCGCGATCTCGATGATGCCGCTGGCGAGTTGCTCGACGGTCATATTGCCTGGCAACTTCGCCGCGAGCGCCGCGATGCCGCCACGCGCGCGGTCGACATCGAGCGCAATGCCGCCGCCGATCAACGACGGCGGAATCCGCCCGAGCACGAGATTCGCGTCGGTGATGGTCGGCTCACCGCCGCCGTTCGGATAGCACATCGGTCCGGGCTCGGCGCCGGCGCTGCGCGGGCCGACCTTGAGATGGCCTTCGCGGCTGATCCAGGCGATCGAACCGCCGCCGGTGCCGATGGTCTCGATGTCGATCATCGGAATCCGCACCGGGAACGGACCGACCGATCCGCCATTGGTGACCTGCGGCTTGCCACCTTCGATCAGACAAAGGTCGGTCGAGGTGCCGCCGGCGTCCAACGTCACCAAATCCGGGAAGCCGGCGATTTCGGCGATGACGGCGGAGCCGAGCGCACCGGCCGCCGGGCCCGAGAGTGCTGTGGTGATCGGCTTGCGCACCACCTGATCGGCGCTGGCGACGCCGCCGCTCGACTGCATCACCAGAAACGGTTTGCCTTGCAAACCAGCACCGAGTTCATGATGCACGCGCTTGAGGTAGCGTTCCATATGCGGCTTGACGAAGGCATCCACCAGCGTCGTCACCGCACGTTCGTATTCGCGATATTCGGGCAACACCACGCACGACAACGACAAGGTCGCGTCGGGATATTCCTCGGCAACGATTTCGGCAACGCGGCGCTCGTGTGCATCGTTGGCGTAGGAATGCAACAAACAAATGCCAAGTGCGCGAATGCCCTGCGCGCGAAAATACCGCGCGGCTTCGCGCACGCTGGCCTCATCGAGCGGGCGTAATTCGTGGCCGCGGAAATCCAGCCGGCCGCCGACCTCGCGGACGAATTGCAGCGGCACGATGCGCTCTGGCTTGACCCAGAAGTAGGAATTTCCGTAACCCTCCGGCACCGACTGCCGGGCGATCTCGAGAATGTGCCGGAACCCCGCATTGACGATCAGGCCCAGCGAATTGATCTCGCCTTGCAAGAGCGCGTTGGTCGCAACCGTGGTGCCGTGAGCAAGGCCCGCGACATTGTCACTGCTCGCGCCGTTGGCCGCGAGGATTTCGTTCACACCGTGCAGCAGGCCGATCGCAGGATTTGCCGGAGTGCTCGCAACTTTGGTCACCCGCGTGACGCCGGACACGATATCGACCGAGACGATATCGGTAAATGTTCCTCCGGTATCGATCCCGATGCGAAGGCGCGCAGAAGCAGAAGGAGCCGACATGCTTCGCACCATCACCATTGAGTTAAGAGATGCCCTGGGCATGCCCGGCATTAACGGCCGGCAGCATGGGTCAACCTCTTCAGGTGAGTCAAAGGCCGAATGTCGATGGAATTATCGGAAATTCCGATCCGATGTCCACTTGATGCCTATGCTTTCAGCATCTCTCGCAATCTCAACAGCGCCACTTCCTTGCGCCGCGACATCGGCTCGCGCCGTCGAAACAGGCTTAACGCGACATTGCGTGCTGGAGCGATGGAGAGTGCCTTCAACAATCCCAGCGTCACCTCATTTTCCGCACAGGCGCGCGGAACAATGGCAATCCCGCTGCCCGATTGCACAATCATCTTGATGGTCTCGATATTATCGACGACCGACAGAATATTGGGCTTGATACCGAGATCGGTGAACAGTGAGAGCACCACCTGCCCGTATCCCACGGTCAATTCGCTCATGATGAAAGGCTCGGCCAACAGGCGCCCGATATCGACGGGCTGCTTTAAGCGCACCAAAGCGTGCTTTGGATGCGTGATCAATGCCATCTCTACGTCGATCAGGCGGTCGAATATCAATCCGGTCGGCAGCCGATCCGGATCCGATTCGATCGCAATTCCCGCATCGATCTTCTCTTCATGGAGTTCGTTGAAGATATTCTTGGTCGGCGCCGTCAGCAGCTCCAGCCGCACGCCGGGAAGATCATTTTTGAGGTCTGCGAACATACGCGGAATAAAGATCTGGGCCATGCCCGAGCCGATGCCGATCGTCAGCGTGTCCGACAACTCGCCGCGCAGCCGGCGGGCGGTATCGGACAGACTGAGCAGATCGCCCATCACCCGTTCGGCCTCATACAAAAAGGTGCGGCCGCGATCAGTCGCCTCGATGCCGCGCGAGGTTCGGCGAAACAGTTCAAAGCCGATTTCTTCTTCGAGCAATTTGACTTGCTCGCTGACGGCCGACTGCGAGATATTCAGTCGCTTCGCTGCCTTGGTGAAGCTGCGTTCCTTCGAGACCGAAAGGGCGTAGCGCAGTTGCCGGAAGTCCAAATCCACATTCCTTCAAATAATCGGAGCGCTTCACATAACCGGCATGGCGCCGATCGGGTCGACGTCGACATGGGTTCGAAGACGGGAAATGCCGTTCTCGATCACGCGCGATGCGCGATCGGCAATTTCCCGCACGCTGTAATTGCGCTTGATCTCCCACAAAATCTTGATCGCTTCGGTGAGCCCCCCTGAGACGTTGACCGGGGCGCGCTCCGAAATCAGCGCCTTATCGAAATGAATGTGGGGCTCGACAAAGCCCGGAACCGCCATTCGGCCTTGCGCATCGAGCGTGAGGGCTGCACTTGAGGAAGCGGCGCTGGAGCCGATGCTCACGAAGCGACCATCGGCGATTCCGACGTCGCACAGGCCTTCATAGCCCGGCAGCGCAACGTTCTTGACGGGAATATCCAATGCCATCATAAGGCCTTGCCTCGAACGTCGGTGATACAGTCCATCAACGAATTTTAGGCGATGCAGCCGCTCGCCGTGGCCATCAATTCAGTTCACTCGGCACAGCGCGTGCTATACACTGCCACTGCCGGGTTGCATCAAGAATGTTCTACATTCGAAAGAGGATTGTTATGTCCGCTGCGCCCAAATCCGTGCTTGCTCGCCTGTTGTTCATCTCATTGGCAGCCCTATCGCTTCTGCTCCCTGCACCTCAGGCCAAAGCTGACGACAAGGTTCTCCGGGTCGGGACGCTGAAACTGATCCACGGCATCACGCCTTATTTCTACGAGAAATTCGCACCGCCCGGTTACACCGTGGAGGTGGTGCCGTTCGAGAGCCCGACGGACGGCAAGAACGCCGTGCTGACCGGCACGGTCGACACCTGCATCCATGGCATTGCCGCATTTCTGCTCGGTGCCGCCGCGGGCGAGCCGGTCGTGATTGTCGCCGCCGCGACCAATCGCGGCATGGGCATCGTCGCCGATGCCAAATCCGACATCAAGACCATCAAGGACCTCAAGGGAAAACGCGTCGCCATCTTCCCGGGGTCGACGCAAGAGGTGGTCATCCTCGAACGTCTCAAGGCCGAGGGCATGTCGATCAGCGACATTCAGCCGATCCGGCTTTCGTTTAGCGACATGGCCGGCGCGCTGGCTCGCGGCGATATCGACGCCTATGTTGGCGCGGAGCCGGGCCCCGGAATCAGCCTTGCGAACGGTACCGGCAGGCTGATCGAATATCCGTATTCCACGGCGATCGGTTCGCTCAACATGATCCTGTCCGCGAGCGAAAAGATGATCAAGGAAAACCCCGATCGGCTCAAGATGATCGTGAAAATGCATGAGCAAGCGACCGACTATGCGATGGCGCATCCCGATGAGATGGTTCAGGTCGCGATGCAGAAGCTCGGTCAACAACGCAAGTCGATCGAGATTGCGGTTCCGAACGTCGAATTGACCTGGAAGATCGACGACGAGTTTATCAAGCGCGCCAAAGCCTATAGCGAACTCATGGTCGAGAAGAAGCAGGTGCGCCAGGCCCCGGACATGTCACGGGCGATTACCGAAAAGTTCATGTAGCCGATCGCCGTGAACAACCACATCACCACCATATCGGAGGGTGCGCCGCGGGGCGCATCTGAAGCCGCAGCCGCGATACGCCGGCGCAACCGGCAGCGGGTGGAAAAGCTGCGAGCCTTTGCCCTTGGCATCGGCTTTCCCATCCTGCTGGTGCTGATCTGGGATCGTGCCGTCGCGATCACAGGCACGCGGCTCATTCCGAGCCCGTACCAGGTGGCGGTCATGATGTACGACTTCTCGTTCGGAGGCGTTTACGACGACGCCTTCAGCGGCACGATCTTGATCCATGTCTGGAAATCGGTGCAGCGCGTCTACGGCGGATTTTTCCTTGCCGCATTGATCGGCATTCCGCTCGGAATGATGGTCGGACGCATCAAAATCCTGCGGCAATTGCTCGATCCGACGATCTCGGTGCTGCGCCCGATTCCGGTGACGGCCTGGCTGCCGCTGTCGATGATCTTTTTTGGCTTGGGGCCGAACGCGGCGATCTTCCTGGTATTCCTCGGCGCTTTTTACCCGATCCTGCTGAACACGATGTTCGGGGTCCGCTCTGTCGATCCGCGCCTGTTCGAGGCCGCCGCGATGCTGGGTTGCTCCGGGACCGGAATGTTTCGACAAATTGTGCTGCCCGCTTCGTTGCCGTCGATTTTCAACGGACTGCGGATTGCGCACGGTTTCGCCTGGATTTTGATCGTGGTCGGTGAGATGACCGGCGTGCCGACCGGTCTCGGCTCAGTCGTGATGGATGGCCGCACGCTTTCGCGTACTGATCTTGTGATCACCGGCATGATCGTCATCGGCGCCTGCGGGTTTGTCACCGATCGGATCATCGTCGCACTCAGCAACCGCCTGTTAAAGTGGAGTCCACAGCACCGTGAATGACGAAGGACGCCCGGCCATCCTGACCATCCGCGGTGTGACCAAGCGCTTTACGCTCGGCGACGACGAAGTCGTGGCGCTGGCGCCTGTCGATCTGACGATTCCGAAAGGCGAATTTGTCTGCCTGATCGGCGCGTCGGGCTGCGGGAAATCGACGCTGATGCGCATCATCGCCGGCTTTGAAGAGCCGACCACCGGAGAGGCTTCGGTCTCAGGCATCCCCATCACAGGGCCGGGCCCCGACCGCGGCATGGTGTTCCAGGACTACGCCTTGTTTCCATGGATGACGGTGCGCGAGAACATCAGCTTTGGACCACGGCAGCGCCGATTGCCACACGACGAGATTGAGAAAACTACCGATGAATTCGTAAAAATGGTGGGCTTGGAACGCTTTGCCGACCGTTATCCAAGTCAGTTGTCGGGTGGAATGAAGCAGCGCGTGGCGATCGCACGCGTGCTTGCGAATAATGCCGACATCCTTCTGATGGATGAGCCGTTCGGCGCCCTTGACGCACTGACTCGCGAGCAGCTTCAGCACGAACTCTTGCAAATCTGGTCACGCACCGGCGTCACCACCATCTTCGTCACGCATTCGGTGGAGGAAGCCGTTCTGTTGGCGGACCGCGTGCTGGTGATGAGCGCCGGACCGGGGCGGATCGACAGCGATGTTCGCATCGACCTCGCCCGCCCGCGCGACGTGTCTTCGCCGGAATTCAATGCGTTGCGGCGGGACATCGCACGCCGGCTTACCAGCCATTTGGTGCCTTCGCGGCATGAGGCTCCTGCATAATTCCGCGGCGGTTTGACCGGCTCTGCACAAAGAAGCGGCATAAAGTCGGAGCGTCCTGATGTTACCCATCTAACTCCATGACACAGATGGATTTTTTTAAATTTGCCTTGTGGCATACAAGTTGCGTAAGACGGAGCAATGCAGCCAGTCCCAGTCCAATTGAGTGTTCGCAACGTCAAGAAGTCCTTCCCCGGCAAGGCCGGAGAAGTTCGCGTGCTTGACGACCTTACCTTTGGCATCAACGAGCGCGACTTCGTCAGCATCATCGGGCCCAGCGGCTGCGGCAAAACGACGATCTTCAACATCATCGCCGGCCTGCTCGAACCCGATTCCGGCACCATGCATTATCGCGGCGAAGAGATCGAAAGCCTGCGCGGCCGTGTCGGCTACATGATGCAGAAGGACCTGTTGTTTCCCTGGCGAACCGTGCTCGGCAATGTCCTGCTCGGGCTCGAGACCCGCGGCGTCGATCGCGACGAGGCCGAAGCAAAGGCCCGCGAATATCTCAAAGACTTCGGCCTTTCCGGTTTTGAGAACGCGTACCCGAAGACCCTGTCCGGCGGCATGCGGCAACGGGTGGCATTGATCCGCACACTCATCATGGACCCCGACATCCTGTTGCTCGATGAACCGTTTTCGGCGCTGGACTACCAGACCCGCCTTTACCTCGAAGGTGTGCTGAAGGACGCGGTCGAGACCTACCACAAGACCGTCATTCTGGTGACGCACGACATCGATGAGGCGGTGGCACTGTCGAAGCGCGTCGTGGTGCTCAGCGGGCGTCCGGCCCGGGTGAAGATCGTGCACGACATCGAGATCAGCTCGCCCTCACCCATCGCCGCCCGCAGCGACAGCCGGTTTTCCGGCTACTTCCATGCGCTCTGCGCCGAACTCGACATCCAGACCGAGAAAACAGCTTGACCATCACGATGCCTGAAGCAACTGCCTTGCAAAAGCGGAAAGCGCGCCGCAACCGACGACGCGTGAACTGGGACACCACGCTCGGCCGCGCGATGCTGCAAGTGTCAGCCGTGGTGGCGTTCTTCGCGCTTTGGGAGTTCGGCGTCCGTATGGGGTGGGTTTCTGCCTTCTTGGTGGGATCGCCGAGCGGCATTTTCGAATTTGCCTACAAGATGCTCCTGAGTGGCGAGCTGCTTTCGGACACCTGGTACACTTTGTTCGAGGCGATCCTCGGGTTCATCATCGGCACCATTTTCGGATCGCTGCTGGGACTGGCGCTGTGGTACTCGGTATTTGTCGCCCGGCTGGTTGAGCCCTTCATCGTGGCCATCAACAGCGTGCCGAAGATCGCGTTGGCGCCGATCGTGGTGCTGTGGTTCGGCACCGGACTGATTTCCAAAGTCGCATTGTCGGTATCGCTGACCGCGATCGTGGCGCTGATCGCCGCCTATCAGGCGGCCAAGGACGCCGACGTCGACCTCCAGTCGCTGTTGGTCTCGATGGGCGCGGACAAGCATCAGATCTTCTTCAAAGCGGTGGTGCCATCGACGTTGCCATCGATCATCGCGACGTTCCGGATCAATGTCGGATTCGGGCTGGTCGGCGCCGTGGTGGGCGAGTTCATCTCGTCGCAGCGCGGGTTGGGCCACCTGATCTACACCGCCTCCAGCCTGTACGATCTCAATACCGTCTGGGTCGGGCTGTTCACGCTGATGATCATGGGATTCATCCTCTATTACGTGATCGATATGATTGAGCGGACGAGCTTGCCCTGGAAGCAGGCCAACACCACCCATCAGGTTCAGGTTTGATTTCAATATTGAACACACGGAGACGCCCCATGTCGTTTTTTACGCGTATCGCCCGCGCCGCCGCGCTTATTTCGATTCTCGCGACCCCGGCGCTCGCCGAAAACAAGAAAGTCACGCTGTCGCAGGCGTTCCAGTCGATGCTGTATTTGCCGCTCTATGTGGCGATCGACGAGGGCTTCTTCACCCAGCAGGGTCTCGACCTGACCAAGGAGACCGCCGGCGCGCCGACGGTGGCGCTGTCAGCTGTCATTTCCGGAAGCGCACAGTTTTCGATCCACGGGCCGGAATGGACGGCGATTGCGGCATCCAAAGGCGCCCCGGTCAGCATCATCTCCAATGTCGTCAACGGCGCCGCGGTATGGATTGCGACCACGCCCGACTTCAAATTCGACAGCATCAAGGACGTCAAGGGCCAGAAGGTCGTCACCGGGTTGATGCCGACGACCAGCACTTCGCTGTTCATCAAGCTCCTGAAGGAGAACGGCATGGATGCGAAGACCGACGTCGAAATGATCCCGGTTGCAATCGGCTCCGAGCCCGGACCGTTTATCGGTAAACAGGCCAATATTGCCGTCATGTATGAGCCGGGTCTTGATCAAGCCGTCGCCAAAGGCATGAAGGTCGTTCTCGGATTCCCGAAACTTTACGGTCCCTATGCGTTCTCGACCGTCACCGCGCGAAACGATGTCGATCCCGATCTCGCGCAACGCGTGGTCAACGGGATGGAGATGGCCATGCGCTTCATGTCCAAGAACGAAGCCAAGACCGTCGAAATCGCCAAGAAGGAATTTCCGACGCTCGATCCGGTTGTAGTGGAGGCCGCGGTGAAGCGCATGCTCGCCGACGCCGTCTATCCGCCGAGCGTCGACCTCACCGCGGATGCGCTGAAAGTGTCGATGGATACCCAGATCGCGCTTGGCAACCTGGCGGCTCAGCCGGACTACAAGACGTTCGTGGTGAAGAAGTTCATCGAGCCGGCGCTGGCGATGAAATGATTTAGAGCATGATCCGGCGGGCGCCTGACATCCCTTCGCGGGTTCGGTTCAGGTCCCGACGCGGAGATAGCTGCGCTGCTTACGAAGATAGGCGATCACCGAAAGCGCGGTGATGAGGCCTGTCTTCGGGTTTTCTGACGGGATATTCTCGATCGACATCGAAAAACGCGCGGAGTTGGAGTCCACCTCGATCCGATGCGTATTGCGCGTCAACGCGGGATCGGCCCAGATTTCCAGTTTGGTTCGGTCGGGACCGATTCCGGCGAGCGAGAGCGCGACCGCCACATTCAGATTTGCCGGAAATCCTTTTGCCGCCTCCCGCGCCGTACCCTCGAATATCCTGAGCGGTTCGGTAATGTGTTCGATGTCGATATTGTGCTCGACAATGTAAGGGGCACCAGCAAGCCCCCGGACCGGCTTTCGCGTCACCATCCGGACCGAATGGATCGTGCCAACCGCGGCGGCGGTCACCGCGTCGAGGCCGATCAGGGCGCCGGTGGGCACCACGATTTGACCGCCATTTTGCTTCGCAAGCTCGATCAGATCCTCGTGCTCGAGAAGGGCACCCGCACTCAGAACGATCGCCGTTTTTCCGCTCCCGACAAAGGGGGCGACGATCGACCTCACAAGCTTGGCCGGCGCGCACTCGACCACGATGTCGGCGACCTCGGAAAGCGCCTCGATCGGCAACACGGCCGGCATTGTTTTTAATTTGCCAAGCCGGCTGCGGTGCTTTTCAGGATTTTGCACCGACACGGCGGTGAGAACCAAACCATCTATGCCCTGGTCCAGCGCTTCGACCACCCTGATCCCAATCGGCCCCAGTCCGGCGACCGCGACGCGCAAGTCGGTTCGTGAACTTTTCAATGAATTCATCTTCGAAACTGATTTACCCATGACCCCAGCTAACCGAACTGCGCCGGGATCATCAAGCCGCATCTTCCTGCATCCAAAATAATCGCCAAAATAATTGCGATGAAATCGCCCGTTGCATCGGGATCCCTTCAACGAGGACGAGGGTTATTGGCGTCGCGTCGTAGCACTTCGGCTGCGCATCGGCGATGCGAGTGTCGCGGGCGACCGTTCTCAAACGACGGGATCGCGAGCCGCAATTCTACGAGGCTGAATCCTGCCGAGCTGACGGCCTGCGTTCAATCGGGTGAATGTCGATGGCGCGCAAGCGGCCCATTCGCAGCACAGCCATCTCGATCGTGCGATCGATCCGGTCGCGATCAAGCACACGGATCAAATCGTCGACGCCGTTGATATCAACGCCGTCCAGTTTGATCACGACATCGCCGGGCAATAACCCCGCCCGCGCGGCGGGTCCGTCGGGTTCGATCTGGGCCAGCAGCGCGCCCATCCTGCTCTCAATACCGGCTACGACCGCATGCCTTCTCGGGATCGGCGCGGTCTGGCCGGACACCCCGATATAGCCGCGCCTGACATAGCCGTGGCGGATGATCTCGGACAAGACGAATTGCGCGGTGTTGCTGGCGACCGCAAAGCAAATACCTTGCGCGCCGCTGATGATCGCCGTGTTGATGCCGATCACCTCGGCCGACGTCGATACCAGAGGCCCGCCAGAGTTACCCGGATTGAGCGCGGCGTCGGTTTGAATGACGTCTTCGATGGTCCGTCCGCTCACCGAGCGGATCGAACGGCCAAGCGCCGACACCACGCCCGCCGTCACGGTCAATTCAAAGCCGAGCGGATTGCCGATCGCGACGACCAGCTGACCGCGCCGCAAACCCTTGGAATTGCCGAGCGACGCGTAGTGCAAATCTCGCACGCCGTCGGCCCGCAGTAGAGCCAGATCAGTATCGGGATCGACGCCGAGCACGCGGGCGTCGGTGACAATGCCCTCGATGTCGCGCAGCCTGATCTGCTTCGACGATCCAACCACATGGCTGTTGGTCAGCACCAATCCGTCGGGAGAGATGACGATGCCGGAACCGAGTCCGCCGCGCTCGCGCCCGCTCCGCACCTTCGGCCCGGTTTCAACCCGGACCACGGCGGGTCCGACCCGCTCGGTCACGCCGATCACGGCATTGGAATAGGCGTCGAGCAGATCGTGCTCGGCGGCTTGTTCGGCGGCTTGCGATGAGGAGGTCTCACCGGACGGCCTCTCGTCGAATGGGCGCTCGGTGAATGAGTCCTGGGTAAGATCCAACATGGCAAATTCCTTCGGACGTCAGATGGTGAGGGTATTTTGCCCTCGCAAGAGCCCTCGAAGGACGGCCGCCGGTGAGCTTTCGAAGCCCGTAGCCCGAAAGCTTCCGACGTGTTGATCGCGCCACTCAGATCTCACCTACGAACGCCGCCAAATCGACCGTGTTTGACCCGATCCGGTCGGGCACCACGTCCAACTCCTCGATCGGAAGATTCAACCGATTGCACCAGAAGGTCGGATAGCCGAAGCGTTTGGCGCCGGCCGCATCCCAGCCGCCGAACGCGGCAAAAACGATTTCCTCGCGCTTGAGATTGAAGGAATCCGGCCCCATCCGATAGACACGCGGATCCGGCTTAAAGGCCCGCACGCGGTCGGTGCTCAAATGCTCCCCGAACAACCCCTCAAGACCGGCGCTTCGAATGTTGGCGTCGAGCATCGCGTTTGAAAGATCAGTCAGAAACGACATCCGGACTCCCTTGTCCTTCAAGGCAGTCAGGGTCGGCCGGACATCCGGCCAAGCCTTCAATCGAAGAAACACCTCCATTAGACGATCGTGCTTCTCAGCTGTGAGATTGAGCCCGAGCAGCTTGGCGGTAAAGGTCAACGCCTCCCCCGTCACCTGCCAGAAGTCAGCGTAATTTCCGGTCAGGGTACGCAGCCAGGTATATTCGAACTGCCTGATACGCCAGACGTTGGTGACTTCGGTCCCCCGTCCGGGGAAGAGCTCCTCCGCCAAAGCCGCAATGGGCCGGGGATCGAAGATAACAAACCCGTCGAACGCGATGGCCTTTATTCGAGGTTCAGCCTGAGCGATGACGCCGGTTGAACTAGCCAAACTCGTCGCCACACTCACTGCGGTGAGATTGACAAAACGTCTCCGACTGATGTGCATCGACTTCTGCTCCGCGGCATCTGCGTTGTTCTTTCATCCATCCATCTTACGCAGATCATCCATCGACGAGATAGTGTGATCAAAAAAAAGCGTCCCAGCCGGGGGCGATGGCTGGGACGCTTAGAGCATGATCCGGAAAAGTGGGAATCGGTTTTCCGAAAGGGCTCATGCTCGAAGGGATAAGATCATGATTGGGTTCAACCTGACCGGATCATGATCCAGAAGGTTTACGCTGGCTGCTTTGCAGATTTTCACCAGCTTCAAGAGCGCTGGCGGTCCGATTTCTTGAGCGCGGCCACGCTCCCTCCGACAACAAGACCACCATTAAGGTATCGATATTCCCGAACCGGGTGCTTCGAATTCTCACGATATCGCGACCGGCCTTCGCAGTTGCGATAGCGCGCAATACTTCGCAACACTTGGGGTACCAACTTGGAGAATACCAACATTGTGATGTTCGGGAATATCACAACCCCGGCGAGGGTCTCCTTACCAGAAGCGCTTACGCGCCGCAGAACGAAAGGGAGAAACCTGATGATCAGATTTGGACTTCTGGGTATGGCCGCCATTGTGTCGACGGCGGTCGCAACTCCGGTACTCGCACAAACAGTCATTCAAGCTGGCAACCAAGAACCCGGCACATACGCCCTTTACGATTCCAACGGAGACCTGGAAATTGAATTTGCGCCGTCTCAGCGACGCGAAGGCGGTGTTGGTCGCGGGACAGAGGCGATGGCATCGACCTCATCCCTCCCGTCATCGAAGAGAGGCGCCGAAACGACAACCAGACCCTGGGCAGCCCCCGTCGGTCATCGCCAGCCGAGCGCGGCCGATGTTCCGGCATCGCCGCCTCTCGTTCGAGAGAGCCTCGATCAAGAAGATGCAAACGTTGACCGCATGATCAGAAACATTTGCCGGGGCTGCTGAACGCAAACAATCGCAACCGCATACGCCAAACAATTCCAGCGCGACTTGAGATCATGATGCGATTAGGCTGAAGCGCATCATGGTCTCGGCCTCTTATTGGCGCATGATCTCCCGAGCAAACGCTTCGCGTTTGTCCTGGACGAAAAATCGGTTCCCACTTTTCCGGATCATGCTTGAGGTCTTGGATCCATCTCGGCTTCCCGACGCGAAATCAAAGCGCTGGGTTGAGAACCTGCAAGATCGATTGAGACGCTTCCATCGCTAGCAGCTGACACGCCTTCGTCAGGCTTTGCGCGGTTCGCAAACGAAAGACGCAAGAAGGACGAAAGAAAAACAGCTCCCGCAGGGGCTACTTTCGCGGCCTGCCCCGCTTTGCAAAGATCAATCCTCGGGCATCGGCCGAACACCGAAGTTGGCTTGCCAATTTGAGAGCCTCGTTGCGTTCCGGTCCTGGAGCCATCATGCGCGCAAGCTCCAACGCGTCCGCCGCGGCGATATCCCAATCAACCCTGTCAGGTGAGCCTTGTATTTCTTTGCTCATCGCTTGATCCAACTTCGTGCGGCTGCTTAAGCCCGTTGGAAAGTCGGCCAAACCTGACCTCGCCCCCAGGGAACTGAAGCGTCCCGAGGCGATCGCCTTGAGCATCGGCCGTTTCGGCTCCATGGGCAAGTCCTCGGATGGTAAAACTCGGCTATAAGCGGGGTTATTCCCCGCTTATAGGCCGGCGAGAAACCGCCCTGCCATCGCCGACCTTGGAATTTTCCATGGGCGCGGGGTAATATGACGCGCTATTGCGTCGTTGGTGTTAAGGGCGGCACAGGTCTTTGGGATTTTGACCAAGCGTTGCCAATTGGCAACGCGCGGGGCCAGGTTCTTGATGAGCATCAGCGATCCGCCTGTCAGACAACCCAAGTGGGCTTACTGACCAGAACGTCCCCGCCGAATACCAGACGATCTCACTCGTCTATTTGACTTCCGGCGGCTGCGATCCTGCAGCAAATGCGCGCTCGAATGTCGCGAGATCCGAGCTCGCCAAGTCCGAAACTGCAACATATGTGAACTTCGCATCGCTCCAGCTTCTGACGTTGTATCCTGCAATCGTCTGATCAGGGACCGATTGACCGGGTTGCAGGGTCGTCAGGCTGACTGTATGCGCGGCATGCTTGTAGACGATCGTTGCGACCGGAACCTGGCCAACGACATCCACCCGGCCACCCAGGAGCATGAAGCCTTGTGGCGCGAGGTCAACCACCTGAGGGGATTCCGGCAGGCGCGATGTAAACCACGGCTTGACCGTATGGCGATCGGAAGACGCAACATCAAAAGGCTAAGTCGCCAATAAACTCCGGATGTGGCCCGCAACGACCTGGCTGGCAACATCTTCACGCTGATTGTAGCCGTCCATCGTCAGCAAGACCGAACTTGAGATCACCGCGCCAAATACGGCGGCCGCGGCCAACGCCTGAAACGACCAGCTTCGTTGACGCAGACGGCCCGTCTGAAGCGGAGGATTCGCCTGGCCAGGAAGGTCCGCTTGGCTCTGGCGATCCGCGTCCACTGCCGATTCAATGCGGCCTCTCAGACCGAGAGGAATGTCCTGTTGCGGCAGCGAACGAACAGCGCTGCGCAACGACAGCAACCGGGTATATTGGGCCTTTAAAATTTCATCGTCAGCCAACCGCCGCTCGAACTCGATCGCGGAAGCCAGATCGAGTTCGCCGTCGTAATAGGCGTTCATCTGTAATGCGCCGTTGTCTTTTACCGATACAATCATAATTTACCTTCGATCTCCCAGGAGAGCGATCAGAAGCTGCCTACCCCGGGACAGACGCGACATCACCGTGCCGATCGGAACGTTGGTGATCTCCGCGATATCGCGATAGTTCAATTGGTTGATTTCCCGCAAAACAATCACTTCACGGAAGTGCGCCGGCAGCTGGGCCAAGGCGCTCTGAACCTCATCGGCATCCGCCTTGAAAAGCGCGATCTCCTCGGGAGTCTCTACCCGCGCTCCGTGCAGGCCTTCATGCTCAAGTTCCTGTTGCTGCGTGACACTTAGATCGTCGGTGAAAACGACGGCCTTTGGCCGGTTCTTCATCAACCAGCTGTAAGCGGTGTTACGGACAATTGTCAGGGACCATGCACGGGCATTGACCGCGCCGAAGGTCTTGATGCCGCGAAACGCACGTATTGCCGCGTCCTGCACAACGTCTTCGGCATCACTGGCGTTCCCGGTGAGCCATTGCGCAAGACGATAGGCTTCAGCCATATGCGGCAGAAAGACTTCATCGAACACAGCGCGATCATCCTTGTTCTGCACGATCGAGCCCGACGCCTGCTGTTGGCCAGACAGACAGTCTGGGCCTTCCAACGGCCTATTTAACACGTCTTCGTTAGGCTCGGTACGCCGGATGTTCACCCGGCGTACCGATGAGAGTGTGGTCATGTTGAAACCCTAATTCTTTCAGGGCCTTGCGATCACTTTAGGATCGATCACTTTACGATGACTTTTCCGACCATATGCGGGTGCAGACCGCAGAAATAATCGAAAGTTCCGGCACTGGCGAACGTATAAGTATACGAGTTATCAGTATCGAGCGCCTTCGATCGGAAGGTCTTGTTCTTCTCGACAATGTTGTGCGGAATATCGTCGTGATTGACCCACTTGACAGTGGTTCCCACGGCAACCGTCAATTCCGGCGGCGCGAACGTGAAGTTGTCGATCGTAACTTCGTTGGCATCCTTCTTCGTGGCTTCTTCCGCTGAAACGGTAGCGAAAGCGACCATCGCTCCAATGATTGGACCCAAGAGCATTGCAGCGACCAGGGCCCGGCTTATAGCAAACCGGGCCGCAGCGAGGCGAAGATAGCTAATCAGAACTTGCATGTAGAAATAATCCTCTATTAGCCGGCCAACGTCTTGTCGACGATCGCGAGCTGCTTGTTACCCTGCATCACAGTGACGGTGGACAATCCGAGCACGGAACGAAGTTTGTCAGCGGGGACAAGCATCGGACCGGGCGACGGTGCGCTGCCGGGAGCCGGCTGCGGGAACGCCGTCGACATCGCGGTGTGGAAGGTCATGTTGCCTTCGACCTTCTGAACCAACTGGTGAATGTGTCCGTTCAGAACGGTCACGGAACCAAAGCGCTTGAGCAGAGTGAGCGCCTGCGTGCCGTCTTCGGTACCCCAGCCCCAATCCTTGTAGATCACCTGCAGCGGGATGTGAGCAAACACGACGATCGGCGTGCTGTCCGACTTGCCCTTCAGGTCGGCTTCGAGCCATGCGAGCTGCTCGGCGCCGAGGTTACCCAGTCCGCCGCCCTTCAGATCGACGACGTTCACGAGGCCGATGAAGTGGATGCCGTGATCATCGTAGCTATACCAGCCAGCGCCCTTCGAACCCTTGCCGTAGCGTTCCAGGTAGGCCTTGCCGCGCTCTTCGTCGATGATGTCGTGCTCGCCGGGCACATAATGAACCTGAACGCCGGTCTCGCCGAAAACCTTGTCGGCATTGTCGAACTCAGCCGGCTTGGAAAGATGCGTGATGTCGCCGGTGTGAATGATGAAAGCCGGCTTGACCGGCATCGCCTTCACCTTGGCAACGGCTTCGCGCAACGTGCCCAGCGCATCCGGGTTCGCCGCCTTGTCAAAGCCGATATGGCTGTCGCTCATTTGCAGGAAGGTGAAGCCCGTGGGTTCGGCAGCCATCGCTTCGCCGATCAAACCTACGGAGTGGGGCACGCCGCCGCTCACACCCCAAAGCACGCCCGTACCTGCCCAAACCATGCATTCGAGCACCTCGCGGCGGCCCAATCCCTGTCCCTGATCGTCCGAGCCCTTTTTGGCCATGTCACATCTCTCCCGGTGGAGCCAAAAAAAATTGGCTCGTAATGACGCCGAACTGCGCCGATGAACAAAAAACTCCGGCGCCCCGGACTTTATTCCCGAGGGGATGCAATTTCTCCGTGAATTTACGGCCAAGCCGTCCATTGGAGACACTCGGCCAATGGCCCAGTCTTCCTTTTCTGGAGGATCACGCTCTGTCTTTAGAGGATCATGGCAGATTCGCTGAGGCGGGTTACAGCGCCGACCCGCACCGCGACGGGGCAGGAACAGGCCAGCGTAAGCGAGCCCGTTTGATCTTCCGTCTCATGGATTTCAAACTTTCCACCTCCGCGGAGCAAGCCTGGCATTGCGCAAGGTGCTGTTCGCACGTCGACGTATCGACCGCGTTCAATTCCCCGTCGAAAAAAGCATGGAGAACGAACTCCCATTCCGCACAGGGACCGGCCACAGGCCTGCTGCGCTCGGGCGTAACCGGCCGGATCATGGCCAGGCGCATCAGATTGGCGAGCGAGAACATCAGTCGGCCCCTTTAACGGCAGTGATTTCGCTGGGCGCGCGAATGGAATGACCGATACCCATGGATGCCGCCAAGCCTTCGAGGACAGCAGGGATTTTTCCACGCAGCCGCCCGTCGAATCCGGCCCGCGCGCCCTCCGTCACAGAAGACTCACGCTCTTGTGATAAAATTCCCAAACACGTGAATATTTTTGGCCGTTGAGAACCGCTCGGGCGAACGGCTCAGTTGAGAACACTTTCCACCCCCCGCCCAAAGTGCCAACAGGCTGGTGAATGTGCTGAGGGGCGCGCTGCGGGGGCATCCGCAGCCCGACAAGCAAAAAAACGCCTTTGAGCGGTAAGCGTTGAGATATCAGCCTGGGGCGAAAAGCCGGGGCGAAGGCCAAACACATCCAGCCAAGCTCAGCCCGCCAAACTCAACCTGCCAAACAGCCTGCATTGGCTCCGGCAAGAGCTACCTGGGCCAGGGCTAGTGCCCTCCAGAGGTCTGGATTTTCTAAGCCGCAGAGGCTTTGTAGGCGAGCGAGCTACCGGACACCAGAGGACGATCCAACCTCACCAAGGGCGGTTGCTCTCTCACCTGGCCCCCTGCTCGGTCACCCCAAGGCGTTGCATCGACGAGATCGCCGCCTTCGCGAGACTGCACTCAGATATCGTACCGATATCGCACTTATCGTTCAGAATAACGGGCCTCGGAGCGAAGCCCGACGCTTCTCTCCCCACCGTGCTTTTCGTGCCATTTCGGGCCTGGACCGCGCATATAATGGGCTTCGGGTCGGTATTGCCTGACCGATCCTCCCCAGAAGGCGGTCAAAAGATTGACACCGACCGAGCGGAATCTCGCGCTCATCGCGTTAAGGGAGAGATCGCCAAAAGAATGCACACTCATGAGAGTCTCCTGTCTCTTGAGCCGGGTTTATTGACAAGACGGTTTTCGTTTCCGATGGGAACTTGCCAGATCCGCCGGGGGCCGCGACGCCGTTCCGCATCCATGGGGGTGACCGTCCCAATGAGCGATTTATTCCCTCTAACACCCGACTGCTTTTTCGTAGCGCTCCCGCCGGGGCGCGGTGTGGCAGCGCCGCAGGGTTGATCATTTTCCTGTCGCACGCGACGATTGAGATCGCGCTAGAGCATTTCTAGTTCCGTGGTTCATCCTTCGAGACGGCGCTTCACGCCTCCTCAGGACGGGGCGGAGACCCTCATGGTGAGGAGCACGGCAACGCCGTGCGTCTCGAACCATGCGGCCATCGATAGGTGCTCATGATTCGACCCAAGTGGAATACGCGCTAACGTAGCTTACGCGCATTACGGTTGAGCCAGACAAACGCAAAACGTCTGCCCCCGAAATACCACGCTCCAGCGCGCCAGAGTCTGATTTAACTCAGACTCTGCTAGTTGTCGGGACGAAGGGCGTCCCTAAGAAATACAACACGCCTGCGGCGCGTCGAACAAAGGGCTTGGCAACGAAGAAAACTGGCCATGTGTAAGATAATATTTTACACATGTAAAATATCGCTTTACACTGGTAAGTGTCAACGATCGGGCAACAATGATCGAGAGTTTTAAGCACAAAGGGCTGAGGCAGCTTTTCGAGGACGACACGGCCAAGGGCGTGAGCGCCGAGCATGTGCGCAAGCTCCGGCAGATTTTGGGCGTACTGCATGCGGCGGAAACGATCGAGGCAATGCGGTTGCCGACTTTCGGGCTGCATCCACTGAAGGGCGACCTTAAAGGCTTTTGGGCCGTGACCGTGCGCGCGAACTGGCGGGTTATTTTTCGGTTCGGGGATGGCAAGGCATCCGATGTTGACCTTGTAGACTATCACTGAAGGAGCAAAAAAATATGGAGATGAAAAATCCACCACACCCCGGCGAGTTGATCGGCGACACGCTCGACGAACTGGACGTTTCGATTGTTGCCGCAGCCAAGGCCCTCGGCATCACGCGGCAGCAGCTTCACAATCTGATTTCTGGACGTAGCGGAATCACGCCGGAAATGGCTGTAAAGCTTGAAAAAGCTATCGGCAGCACGGCCGACACCTGGCTCAGGATGCAGATGAATTACGACCTGGCCCAGGTTCGCAAGCGCACGATCAACGTCAAGCGTTTGGTGCCGGCCTAACAGAGGTACCATAACCAGGAAGAGAGTTCGCAGTACCAAGGGCTTTCAACTCTACAAGCTCAAAGCAAAAGGGCCGACCCAGAGGGTCGGCCCTTCGCCTAGATGTTGGTCAGCAATTCAGATCAGAAGCTGTACTTCAAGCCAACCGACGGAGCCCAGTTGCCGGCAACGTTGATCGACTTGCTGAGGAAGCCGGAAGCGAAACCATTCGCCGCCTGCGACCACATCACGCCAGCGTAAGCATCGAAACGCTTCGCAAAGCGCCAATCGGCGACGAAGGAAACCACGTCCAACTGGCCGCTGCAATTCCCGGCGCTGGAGTCGGTACAATTAGCTGCAACGTTCGTAACTGCTCCACCGTTACGGCCAGCGCCGGTGAAGCTGTTCTGCTCTTCGTGGTAGTAGGCGAGCGTCAGGTCGAGATCGGAGCGAGCCGCATACTTCGCGCCAACCCAGGCCGTCTGCGTGATCCTGTCGGTGTTGAACGCGTTGTTGTTGACCGAACCGAGCACAAAGCCAGCCGTAAGGAAGCTGCCGGCCGACAACGGGCTGTTCGGGTTCTTCTGGTCGATACGCTCATAACCACCAAAGAGCTTGACCGGTCCGATGTTGTACTTGGCAAGGAGCATGAAGGAGGTGTTGTCGGAGACGTTTCCTTGAACAAGCCCGTCCGGCCCGTTGCCAAAGGCGGCAGACGCGATTGGAAGTGTAGTACCATTGAGAGGGGCTGCGCTAATAGCGTCGTCAATTTTGGCGCCGATCACGTCGAACGAGAACCCGGCATAGTCAAAGCCGAATTCGCCTTCGAAGGCATTGCCCTGGGCACCGGTAAACTGGCCAGAACGGGCCGCCGCTTCAGCAGCGAAACGGAAAGGACCCGTGGCCACGGTGTATTTGAACGAGTTGTCGTAGATACGCTCTTCCGTATTGCCCGCGCCGCCCGTCAGGCCTTGGAAGCCGATCAAGGAGAACGCACCGGAACTGGCCAACGGATCGTAGTTGATGACGCCGTCAGACGTCAGCGCGTTCTGGCGACCGTAAGTGAATGTACCGTAAATCGGCGAGCTCAAACCGGCATAGGCCGCGGCGTTGAAGGCTTGACCGTTCTTGGAAGAGTCGCCGAACGCATTCTGATGGTTTGCCGCCAAACCGTTGTTCTGCGCAACGGAACCGAGACCGTTGGCAAGCACGCCCGTCGTCACGTTGAACTGCGTCTGCAAGTTGAAGATCGCGTACAGACCGTCCGCAATTTCCTGCTTGCCGCGAAGACCGACATACGAAGCGCTCAACTGGCTGGAAGCAGCGCTGAAAACCGGACCCTGGGAGTTCGACGAAATCAAATAGTTCAACTGCGAGCCGGCAAGCGCGCTCTGCGGGGCGCCGTGGGTCTGATAACCCAAGCCCGCGTCGATCTGGCCGTACAGGGTAACGCCGTGCCAGGTCAGGCTGTCGTCCTCGACGACGGCCTTTTTCGGAATCGCCTTGTAGGTGCTGTAATCGGCGGCCAACGCGTCGAACGCCGAAGTGCCGGACTGCGTGGAAGATTGCTCGGCCGCGTGGCCGGCTGATGCGAGACCGAAAATGGCCGCCGCAGATAGCATAAGTGCTTTTTTCACGTGAGTTCCCCCAAAATCGCGGTCCAAAATTATCCGCGAAACCACCAAGTTCACGGAGCCTCGGGATGAGGTCCCCTTCGTAGCCTCACCATGCTTGAGGAATGCCGGAAATGCTGTAGCCGACGTGCAACACTGGATCGAAAAGCGGACGTTTCCCCGGGGTGGCGACGGCAAACGGGCATGTATCGGGGCCTTTTGGGGGTTCAATCAAGCTGTGTTGGCAAAGACGAGCACGCCACAGATTGCAAGGCCGGCCTTCACCAAAGCACCGCTCGATTCGGTTTCCGCGAAAACTCGATGGCGATTCTAACACCCATCTTCCGTGAAGCCGGTAGCTCCGACTGGAATGGCAAATAGAATCGCGGAGGCCGCGCAACCCTGCTCCGAGCGCAAGGCCCCGACCGTTTGTGCAACCTTGGGCGAATGGTGGATGGGAGCGATGATGGCTGTCGCGCACAAAGCGCTCGATCTCGGCGGGCCCTCCGCACAGCCTATCCGATCACGTGACGGCTGCGCGTCACACCACAGATCGAAGCGAAGGCATTCGATCGAATCGAAGACATGCGCGGCAAAAAAATGCCCCCTCCCGATAGACGATCAACCGTCTACCGAGAGGGGGCATGCATTACATTTGGTTATTTGTGGAACATCGCCGGCTTTGCCGGCTCCTCAGGCGCCCAGAGGCGGTAGCTAAGGGTGGCAAACACAGTGCTCCCCTGCGCGATCACAGAAAAATCCTGTCCTCCGGTAAGCCGGCTAGCAAGAGCAGCAGCATTGGAGGCTTTTGCTGAAACTTCTTGTGTCGCCCACACCGACAAGCTCGCGGGCCCAAAATTGTATTCGAGGAGACCACCGACCGCCCAAACACTGAACCTCTGGGCGTTCGTCAATGTGCCTAAGCCATGAGCGGTAAACGGCAAGCAGGCGGCAGAGCATGAGTCGTCGCTAACCTGACCATAGAAATAGGCGACCGGCCCTAACGTCCACTTGCCGAAAGTCTTGGTCGCGGTGAAGTCCGCATGGAAGATGTTGCCCGTAGTATAGTGGCTAATACTGTTCTGGGTGTTGATTTCTTCGGACAAGGCGACGCTCAGATTCCAGCCGTCCTTTAAATACGAAATGACCAATTCAGGCGAGAAGGTCCACCATGGATTGCCCTCATTGTTAAGACCGGCAGGACCCTGAATGGTGCCCGTTGGCGCCCAGATGCCAAGCCCGGACTTCACGAGAAATCCGCTCGTCCCAAGCTTCCAGCTCAATTCGACCGGCACGATATAGGTGTTGTGGACGCCGCTGTATTGCAGATTTTCGGGGCTGCCGATGCTGTTCAAGCCGAACGGCTGCACGAGCACGGCATCATAGGTCGCCCCCAGGAACGTCCAGCCCGGAACAAACAAAAATCCTTGCGCGTCATATCCCGCCTGGTAACCAACCTTGGTATTGCCACCAAGTGCAGAGTTAACCCCGGGCCCAGCGATGTTTCCCTGGTAGGAAAATACTTGATTGAACATATAGATGCCCGGCGGCGGAACGCCGGCGCTGGACCCGATGAAGGACCCTGCCTTGAGGGCCGCAGCGGGATAACCCGACTCATAGGCGTTCGCCGGCGAGAGCGCGAACGCGGCAAGGCCGGCTGCAGCGAGTAGAACTTTGCTAATCAGTTTCATTTGTCCCCCCTTGGTCCCGTGCGACGCGAATCCCTACCCATCTTATTATGGGCACTTTATGGGCACTCCCAGCTTCGTCCGCGAAAGTCCGCAGCCAACAAACTCAAAATGCCTATTTGTTGAACGAAGATTGCTTCGCTCCGACCAAAAGGCAATTTTAAACTTGTCATATGCGACCGAGTCTCAATTTTTTCGCGAGTGTGTTGCACATATGCACCGCCATTAATCGCCTCGAAGGCCATCAAGCTGCTGTTTTTTCGTATGTTTTGAACGTCCTCCGTCTGTTACGCGAGGAACCCTCAGCCTTAGGAAGCGTGACCGTCTCCGTAACATTCGACGAATCGGCATGCATCGAATCGATGCAACGTGACTCAGGGCTGCCAACGCAGTGGCCCGATGATAATTTGTACCTCGCTGCAACAAAGACTTGGAAACCGAAGATTTGGAAACCGAAGATTTGGAAACCGAAGACTTGTAAACGGAAGGCTTGAAACCCGAAGGCTTGGAGGAGATATGCGTTTTTCAGTGCTGCTTGCTGGATTGATCCCACTGCTCGTTAACTCATGTCCGGCTCTCGCCGACAGTCAGGGGGATCTTGACCAGTGCAGGTTTGTCGGCGAAATCGGCAAGGCCGATCAAAGCATCGCCGCATGCGACCGCGTTCTCAACGATCCCAAATTGACCGGAGCAAGCCGCGCGGCCGCACTCAGCAATCGCTGCGGGTGGTGGTGGGCGAAAAAAGATCCGGATCGCGCGCTGGCGGATTGCAACGAAGCCATACGGGCCGATCGCGCGTACGCCGCGGCCTACGTCAATCGTGGCAACGCTTATCTGAACAAAGCCGACTTCGAGCGCGCCTTCGGTGACTTCAATGAAGCGATCCGGCTCGATACCAAAAACGCTTGGGCCTATAATGCGCGCGGCAGCCTGTACAAGAACAGGGGTGATTTCGACCACGCTTTGGCCGACATCACCGAGGCGATCCGGCTCGACCCCAATTACGCTGTGGCCTACTTCTTGCGAAGCGACCTGTACAAACGTAAGGGCGATTTCGACCACACGCTGGCCGATTTGAACGAGGCCGTTCGGCTCGACCCCAACTACGCCAGTGCCTACTTCGCGCGGGGTTCTGTTTCCTACATCAAGGGTAACAACCCCGCCGCCCTGGCAGATTTTACCAAATCGATTCAGCTCCAGCCCAAGATTGCCAACGCCTACTTCAACCGCGGCGTCGCGTATTTTTTCATCGGCCGTGTGGCAGACGCACAGGCCGATTTCAAGAAGGCTGCCGAACTCGACCCCAAAGACGCCTATGCGGCACTTTGGCTCGATCTCGCCGAGCGCCGCAACAATGCCCCGAGCCATTTGGCCGAGGCCGCAAAACAACTGGACATGACCGCGTGGCCCGCCGCGGTGGTCCGCCACTTCCTCGGCGATCTCAGCGCCGCACAAACACTCGATGCAGCCGTTAACCCCGATCCGAAGACGAAGCTGGGGCAAACCTGCGAGGCCACTTTTTACGGTGGAGAACTTGCGCTGCTAAAGAAGGACAAGAAGGAAGCACAGCACCTGTTGCAGCGCGCGGCCGATGATTGCCCGCGGGGCTTCATCAAATCGACGGCCGCGATAACGGAACTCATACTCAATCGCTAGGGTTTGTCTCAAGCACTGGGGTTTCTCACCGTCCCGCTCGGGAATATCGCAGCTCGAAGACGAGTCTTTTCCTCAGAGTAGGTCAGGTTCAACGGTTCAGGGGCCACTCTCTCATCGGAGTTGGTTCAAATGAATTCCTTGTTCGGCCTCGTTGCATTCTCCGCCGGTGCGATTGAGCAGGTTCTCAAATATCTCGAAAGTCATCACTGGCTTTTTGGGTTGATCGTCATTGGCTATATATTTCGCCTTCACGACAAAAGCCTTCATGCCAGGTTTGACGCGCTTGAAAAACGGACGGATGAGATCAGGAAGCGCCTTGCCTGCGACAACTGATCGCCGGAGCATGATCTCTTAAATGTAAACCGGTCTTCCACAGGGCAAACGCAAAGCGTTTGAAGATAAAGACCAGAGCCCGATTCAACTCAGGCTCCGGCACATTGCCTTTAGGAGATTGGCCAGGAGGCGATTGGTCTGGAGACCATTTGCCCTCGCCGTTCGCTTTACAACTTCATCCGTATGCCGGTCATGGCGGAAGTCGTGTCGACGCTGGTGCCGGTCCCGGCAAAGCCAAACTTGGCGCCCGGCGTGCCGGGGAATGCGGAGGCAAGACCGTTGTCCACTCTTCCGTAGGTGATACCGGCGTAGGCATCGAAGTGCTTGGTGATCTGGTAGTCCACCAGGAACGATACCTGGTCAAACGTACCTGAGCAGTCCGTCTTGCTGGCGCCGCCGGCGACGCACGGCGCGCTGTCAGCCACATAGGAATTCTGGTTCACGTGATAATACGCGCCGGTAAAACTCAAACCCCCGGCCATTTCGTACTTCGCTCCTGCCCAGAAGAATTGCAGCACCCTATCGGCGGTGAACGCGTTGTTGTCAGGCAGCGTCCCCGAGACGGTCAGCGGAATGCCGCCGGCCGAATTCCCGGAGAATATCGGATTCTGCGGATTGGCCTGATCGATATGGGTGTAACCGGCGAAGAATGTCAGCTTGTCGCCAGGGGCTCCAGCCTTTGCGGCCTTGGTCGGGAAAGCACCCGTGGCGTGCCCCGGGAGCTGAAAGGTATATTTGCCCATGATGGACCAGGTCTCGTTGTCCGAAATATTGGCCGCGAGAGTCTGGCTGCCGACCGGATCGTTCACCGCGGTCTGCAGGTTCACGGCGCCGTGCTCCTTGCTATAAACCGCATCGACCGAGAAGCCTTTGTAGTTCCCACCGACATCGAAGCCATAGCTGTTGCCGAAGATACCACTATCCACGCCGCCGGTTGAGTACATGGCCGCGGCATGGACAGGCCCGTATTGATAGGCGTACTTGGCCGAGTTGTCCCAGCGAGCAGCTTGCGTGCTGCCCGAGCCGCCGTCCGTTCCGGAATAGCCGAGAAGCGAGAAGGCGTAGGACAGGCTCAGCGGATCGTAAATTGCGATTTTGTCGAGCTGAAGTGAATTCTGGCGGCCGATCGTCAGCGTGCCGTAGAGCGGGTTGCTGAAGCCGCCATAGGCCTCACCGTTGAACGGCTGGCCGCAACGGCCGCTGTCCGCGTTGGACGTCTGTTGGGTATAGACGACGCCCGCATTCTGGATAAAGGAGCTGCACCCGTTCGAGAGTCTGAACTTGATCGGATCGAAGCCCGTATCGAGCTTGCCGATTAGCGCCCAGTCCCAACCGAGCGGTTCATCGAACTTCACACCGATCTTCGATTGCTCCAGACCGCTATGAGCGAAGGTCGCGACCGATTGACCGGTGTAATTCCTGGTGGTCGTGAAAGGGATGAATTCAAGACCCGACACCACACTCCCGAGCGGGCGACCGTTGGTTTGGTAGGCGTAACCGAGATCCAGCGTTCCGTAAACGGTGATGCCGTGCCAGGTCAAACTATCGGGAAGCGGGTCGTAAAAAGGAGTGGCTTTCGCCGGGAGCAGGTCCATATCCGCAGCATGCGCGGTCGCCACCAGGCCCACCATACCCAGTGCAAATGCTAACGTTCTTCTCATCGTAACTTCCCCAAAATGAATCCCTGACATGGCAGGAGCCGAATCCAGCCGCCCCGATCTTCGCTATATTTCGTGGGATATAACGAAGGCAATCCGCAAGTGCAATCGGGCAACAGTTGCGATTCAAATTGCTTGTCAAATTGCTTGGCTGACTGCGGCGAGCGAGAGCTCCTGGCCGCTATTTGTCGCAGACCGCGGTTGGTGAGCGGCGGCTAATCCTCGGTTATTTTCGGGGAGCGGCCAATATCGGCTCTCAACGCGACAAGCTCCTTGCGGACTGCGGCGAGCGCAGCGCTTTCGATCTTCCGGTACCGCGCGACGAGGGATACGCCGAACGGCGTCAGCGTTGCGCCGCCGCCATTCTTGCCGCCGGCTTGCCGCTCGACGACGGCCCGGCCGCAGATGCGGTTGATTTCATCCACCAGATCCCACGCCCGCTTGTAAGACATATCCATCGCCCGGCCCGCCGCTGAGATCGAACCGCAAGCTGCGATTTTCTCAAGCAGTTGGATTTTGCCGGGCCCGATCCGGCCCTCCGGATCAAGGTCGATCCGGACGCTCAGGGACGGCAGAGATCTCGCCGCTTGCTCGCGCATTTCTGATTTGCCCATGTCTTTGGTCGTTGACGGTCGGACTACACGTGGAAGATCGGACTAGCCAATTTCAAAGATAGCCCTCACCGGCTTCCTCGGCAAAACGGCCGGGGTCACCTTCCCAGACGATCCGCGCGTGCTCCAGCACATACACGCGATCCGCATGCGGCAGCGCAAAGGTCACGTTTTGCTCGCCCAGCAACACCGTGATCGGCGTGGTCTGACGCAATTTTTCCAGCGCCTTCGATAGTTGTTCGAGAATGACCGGCGCGAGCCCAAGCGTGGGTTCGTCGAGGATCAGGATTTTTGGTTGCATCATCAGCGCGCGGCCGATCGCCAGCATCTGCTGCTCACCTCCGGACAACGTCTGCGCCATCTGGCCTTGACGCTCTTTCAAAATCGGAAACAGCTCGAACAGCCAGGTCAGTTGCCTGTCCTTGACCTCGTCCGAAAGATGTTGCCCGCCGAGATCGAGATTTTCGCGCACGCTCATCTCACCGAACAACTCGCGCGATTCCGGGCATTGCACGATGCCGCTTCGGGCGATACGCGCCGGGCTGGTGCCGCGCAGTTTTTCGCCGTCGCGGAGGATTTCGCCGGAGTACGGCAGGAAGCCTGAGATCGTGTTGAACAGCGTGGTCTTGCCGGCGCCATTGAGCCCGACGACCGAGACGAATTCGCCTTGATGGACATGGATCGAGACATTTTCGAGCGCCTGCGCCTTGCCGTAATGCACGCTGACGTTCTCGACCTGAAGCAACGGAATTTTGTCCTTGAAGCTGGTCTCGGGACGCGCCGAGGTCTCGATCGCGCCACCGAGATAGACCCGGCGCACCGTCTCGTTGCGCATCACCTCGTCGGCGCGGCCGGTGACGATTTCCTCGCCGAGATACATCGCCAGCACGCGATCGACCAGCGCGGCAACGCTTTTGACGTTGTGGTCGACCAGCAGCACCGCGCGGCCTTCATCGCGAAAACTGCGGATCAGTTCGGAAAAGACGCCGACTTCGGCCAGCGTCAGCCCGGCGAACGGTTCGTCGACCAACACCACCTTGGGATCGCGTGCGATGGCCTTGGCGAGTTCGAGCCGGCGCAAATCTGCGAACGGCAATGTCGGTGGACGCCGATCCATCACCGCGCCGAGACCGACCCGGTTGGCGATCCACTTCGCGCGTTCGGTCAGGGCTTTGTCCGCAAACAGCATGAACAGACTGTCGGGCAACAGCGCCACCATGATGTTCTCAAGCACGGTTTGCCGGTTCAGCGGCCGTGAGTGCTGGAACACCATGCCGAAACCCTTGCGCGCGATTTTGTGCGCCGGCAGCCCGGCGACGTTTTCGCCCTGGAAAATGACATCGCCCGCGGTGGGTCGCTCGATGCCCATGATCGACTTCATGGCGGTCGATTTGCCCGAACCGTTCGGGCCGATCAGACCGAAAATCTCGCCGGCGTGCAGTTCGAGGCTCAGGTTTTTGACGGCGGTGAGACCGCCGAAGCGCTTGGTCAGGCCGCGGACTTCGAGCACGGGGGCGTTGCTGGCGATCGCGTTCATCACGAGCGCGCCTCGCGCGACAAGGCCGCCCCGAGGAAGCCGCCCGGGAAGAACAGGACCACGAGCAAGGCGACGGCAGAGACGATGAATGTCGCCAATTCACCGGTCGGCCGCAGAAATTCGCCGGCGACGATCAGGAAGATCGCGCCCAACGCCGCCCCGAGCACCGTACGGCGGCCACCCAGCACCGCGGCCACGATGACGTTGACCCCGACGGCGATGTCGACAACGGTGCCCACCGAAGCGGTGCCGAAATAGAACACCAGCAACGCGCCAGAGAGACCGGAGAAAAATGCGCTCACGACAAACGCTGCGAGTTTGTGCTTGACGATGTTGAACCCGAGTGCGCCGGCTTGCACCGGATCCTGCCCGCTGGCCTGCAACACAAGACCGACCGGGGACTGCGAAAGACCGTACAGGATGATGGCGCTGATGGTCATGAACCCGAGCGCAATCCAGTAATTCACCCCGGCGTCGATCGAAATCACATCCGGAATGGTCAGGCCGATCTCACCGCCGGTGAGGTCGGCAAACACCACGATGAAGTTCTGCAGCATCAGCACCGCGACAAGCGTAGTCAGCCCAAAATAAGGACCGCGCACCCGCAAGGCCGGGAGCGCCAGCACGAAACCCGCGATCACCGACGCCATCGCGCCCAGAAAGATGCACAGATACACCGACCATCCATATTGGTTGTTGAGGATGCCCGCGGTGTAGGCGCCGACGCCGATCAGGAACGTCGGACCGAAATTCACTTCGCCGGCGAATCCGAACAGCAGATCCCACGACATCGCGAACACGCCGAAGTAATAGGCCACCGTCAGCAGACCAAGAATATAGCCGGAGACATATAGCGGCAACGTCGAGGCGACGATCACGATGCCAAGCGCGGTCCAGAACAGCCGCGATTTGAAGAAAGTCTCCATGCTCATCGCCTCCCGAGCAGGCCCTGGGGGCGGATGTACATCACGATCACCAATAGTAGCAGCGCCGGAATCGTCCGATAAGCGGGCGAAAGCAGATAGGCGGTGAGGGTTTCGAGATAGCCGACCACGAATGCGGCGATCAGCGAGCCGGACACGCTGCCGAGACCGCCCAATACCACGATCGAGAAGGCGCTCGCGGTCAGCGGCCCCACGCTGTAGGAGCTGACACCGAGAAACATTCCGAGCAGCACCCCGGCAATGCCGGCGAGAACGCCGTAGATGGCCCAAACCACGACATAGATGCTCGTGAGTTCGAGCCCGAGCAGCGTGACGCCACGCGGATTCATCGACGCCGCCAGTACCGCTTTTCCGGTCCGGGTCCGGTTCACCAACAGCCAGAGCAGACCGATCACGAGGCTGCAGACCAGAGCCGTGAAGATCTCGTTTTTCGGCGTACGCACGCCGAGAACGTCAATCACGCCCTCGACGATCGGCAGCACGGTCTTGGCGTTGTTGGTGAAGAAATACGCGATCAGTTCCTGGATCATGATCCCCCACAGCAACGTGCCGGTGAGGACGAAAATTTCCTTCTCCTCGTTGGGAATCCGCGTCGATTTCTGAATCGGCTGCACCACCGCGAAGTAGGTGACGAGCGCGGCAACCAGTGCTGTCGCCACGCCGACCAGCGCGCCGGCGTAGGTGTTCAAATGCAGCACGCTCGAAGCGGCCCATGCCGCCACCGCCGCCAGCACCATGATGGCGCCGTGCGACAGATTAAGCACACCGGAGACGCCGAAGATCAGCGTGAAACCGGTCGCACCCAAAGCGTACAGCGCGCTGATGGCAAAGCCGTCGATCAGTATCTGGAAGAAAAGCATTTACAGGGGCCGCGGCAGCATCGCTGCCTCACTCTGGGAAAATGACAATAAGGAAGATACTCCCGGGCGATCCCGGGAGTATCTGAGCGAATTTCAGTTCGAGCTGAACTTGATGAAGCTCGGGAACTTCAACTGTCCTTTGGCGACGTCCTTCGGCCAAACGCTGACCTGCTTGCCATCCTGCCACTGCAACATCAAGCCGGTGATCAGCCCTTTGCCGTATTTGATCGAATGGGTGAATTGATCGTCCTTGCCGTAGAACTGGATGCGGCCGATGGTGCCCACCCAATCGGTTTTTTCCAGCGCATCGACCAACTTGTCTGCGTCGGTCGAGCCGGCGCGCTTGACGGCATCGGCGATGTAATAAACTTCGTCATACGAGGTGTAGCCGGCATACGAGGGATAGTTGCCGAACTTCGCCTTGAATCCTTCCGCGAACGGAATCGACTTCGGCGTTACCGCGACGTCAGGACCGGAGACGCCTTGATAGAGCACACCGTCGGAGGCGTCGTTGGTGTCCTTGCCGAACGTGCTGTTGGTGGCCTGAGAGCTGATGCCAAACATCGGAATCGGCACCTGCTGATTCTTCCACTGCACGGTCGGCTGCACGCCGACATGCGAAATGCCGGTGATCATCACGTCGGGCTTCGCAGCTTCGATCTTGTTGAAGATCGGTGTGAAGTCGGTGGTGTCGGGCGAGAAGCGAATATGGTCGAGTACCTTCAACCCGATCTTGGGCAGGCATTCCTCGTATCCGACGTCGAGCGGCTTGGTCCAGGCGGCGTCCTCGCTCGTGATCACCGCTGTCTTGAGGTGCTTGTCGTCCACCAGCAGTTCCTTGGCGGCGTCGCAGACCGACAGCGCGAGTGCTGCGGAGGTCAGGTAGCCGTGGAAGGTATATTTGTTCTTCTCGTAATCATTATGGACGCTCTTGCTGATCTCGTTGGACGCCGCCCCCGGCGTAATAAAGGGAGTCTTGAGCCGCGAGGCCCAAGGTTCCAGCGCCAGCACAACCTCGCTGATGTAGCTTGCGATGACGATGTTGACCTTGTCCTCGTTAACCGCGCGTTGGAACGCGCGAACCGAATCCGCCGAGGATGAATGGTTGTCGTAGGTGACGATTTCGATCTTGCGTCCGTCGACGCCGCCCTTCGCATTGATTTCGTCCGCGGCCATCTGAGCGGCTTGGGGAATCGACGCGCCGGCAATGGCCTGCGCTTCCGCGATCACCCCGATCTTGATGGGATCGGCGGCGAAAGCCGGACCGGAAGCCGCCAACAGGCCAAGGGCGCTCGCTCCGAGAAGACCCCGCATTGACCGGGACGCAAGCGTTCGTGATGTTTTTGTCATGTCGTTCCTCCATTTGCCGGTTTTTTGATATTTGCCGGTTTCTTGCCCGACTTTACGGCTACTGTAACCGTGGTTCCGCGGTCAGCAAGCGAAACCGCATCGAAAATCCCTTCACGATTGCGAATTTGGGCAGGCAAGGTAAAAACGGGGCCGGCTGGCGCACAATTTCGGCTAGTCGGTCCCGCGCCAAGTCCCTGAGAGAATGATATGGCTGAGCAGAACAACGAAGCTTTGAAGATAGACCGCAGGGTATTGCTTGCGGGGATTTCGGCAGGCGCGGTCGCAACGACAGCGCACGCGGCGTTCGCCCAGCAATCCCCGACACCGGCTTCGGAAAAAGGCCCTGCGATCTGGCTCGACCTCGATCAAAAGCAGTTGGACGACGCGTATGATCAATCCAAATACGCGCCAAATTTGCAGCAGATCACAAAACGCTATGCATCAAACAGCGTTGCGATGAGAGCGCGGGTCGGCGAGCCCAAACGCTTCAACTACGGCCCGACCGCGATCGAACACCTTGAACTCTATTCGACCAAGCGGCCGAACGCGCCGATCCACATCCATATTCACGGCGGGGCCTGGCACCAGCGTCCGGCCACCGAGTACGGCTTTCCGGCCGAAATGCTGATGAACGCCGGCGCGCATTACGTCGTACCGGACTTCATTTCGGTGGACGAAGCCAATGGGGATCTGATGCCAATGGTGGAGCAGGTTCGGCGTTGCATCGCATGGACCGCGCGCAATGCACAAAATTTTGGCGGTGACGCCGAGCGCATCTACCTGTCCGGCTTCTCCTCGGGCGCGCATCTGGCGGGCGTCGCTCTCCTGACGGATTGGGTCAAGGATTTCGACCTTCCCGGCAACCTCATCAAAGGCGCCGTGCTTTCGAGCGGCATCTACGACCTCAAGCCGGTCCGGCTTTCCGCACGCTCGAAATACGTCAGATTCACCGATGAGATCGAGGAAAACCTCAGCACGCAACGGCACCTCGCGCGCATCAACACGCCGCTGTTCCTGGCGCACGGCACCTACGAGACGCCCGAATTTCAACGGCAAACCCGTGACTTTGCCGCTGCACTCAAGGCCGCCGACAAACCCGTGACGTACCTTGTGAACGAGAACTACAACCACTTTGAAATGATGGAGACGTTCGCGAGCCCTTACGGTCTCCTCGGCCGCGCCGTTCTGGAGCAGATGCAACTCCGCACCTGATCCATCACTGAACGCCGAGGCGCTGGAACAGCAGATCGGTCTGCTGCGCCAGGGCTTTCGCCTCGCCCTGATGCACCACCTGCCCGGTCTCCAGGATATAGACCCGGTCGGCGATCGCGAGCGCGCTGTAGAGATTTTGCTCCACCAACAGGATCGACAATCCTTCGCGCTTGAGGTTCAGGACGATCTCTTCGAGGTGCTGCACCATCACCGGCGCCAGTCCTTCGGATGGTTCGTCCATCAGGATCAGTTCCGGGTCGATCATCAACGCGCGCCCGACCGCCAGCATGCCGCGCTCGCCGCCGGACAATTGCCCGCCGCGGTGATGCCGCCGCTCCGCGAGCCGCGGAAAGATCGAGAACACCCGGTCCACGGTCCAGCCGTCCTTGCTGCGCGCGCTTTTGAGCATGGTCAAATGCTCGGTCACCGTCAGCGAGGCAAACAGCCGCCGTCCCTGCGGCACGATCGCAATTCTACGGCCAGCGATGTCGTGAGGCCGCAAGCCAATCAGGCTCTCGCCGCGCCACTCGATCGATCCGGATTTGATCTGCGGCGGTGTCAGTCCCATGATCGAGCGGATGAACGTGGTTTTGCCCATTCCGTTGCGGCCGAGAAGGGCGACGATCTCGCCGGCGCCGACATCGAGCGAGACGCCGCGGATCACCACCGCCTCGCCATAGCCGCTGTAGAGATCGCGAACCTCAAGCATGACGCGGCTTTCCGAGATAGACTTCCTGCACTTTTTTGTTGCGGCGAATGCCCTCGGGCGGCTCCTCCACCAAAAGGCGGCCCTCGAACATACAGGTCACGAAGTCGACGAGATCGAGCGCAAGATCGATGTCGTGCTCGATCAGCACCACCGTGACGTCGCGATCGAGCGAACGGATGATTTCCGCCACCATCGAGCGTTCCGACGGCGACAATCCCGCCGCCGGCTCATCGAGCAGCAGCAGCCGCGGCGTTGTCACCAGCGACAGCGCAATCTCGAGCTGACGCTGTTCGCCATAGGACAATTCCTTCACCGTGACATCGGCGCGGCCGGCGATCCTGGCGGCGCCGAGCGCCGCCGCAATCCGCGGCGCCTCGCTGGCATCCATGTCGGGTTTGCCGAACAGCGAAAACTTGCGTTCTGACAGGCCGCGCAGCGCCAGCACCATGTTGTCCTGCACGCTCAGCGTCGCAAACAAATTGGTGATCTGGAAGGTCCGGGAAATGCCGAGTTGGGCACGGCGGTGCGGCGGCAGGCGGGTAACGTCGTGACCGTCGAAGACGATACCGCCCGCCGTCGGCTGCACCGCGCCGGCAATGGCATTGAACAGCGTGGTCTTGCCGGCGCCGTTGGGACCGATGATGGCGCGGCGTTGGCCGCGCGGCACCGATAGGCTAACGCCATCGACCGCGCGAAGCGCGTCGAACGCAACCACCACATCTGTCAGCGTCAGGATCGGATCGGACACGAGCATTCCCAAACTTGGAAAGACGCGGCCGATGCGGCCGCGTCCCGTCGGCGAGGCCGGATCAGGCTTTCTTGATGCCCTGGAAGCTGCGCGAGTAAGGCGGTTGCTTCATATAGGTCTCCGGATCGTACTTCCAGAACTGCGAGACGTTCGGATAAGTCGTGACCGGGACGTTCCAGAATTTGCCGTCGCCGCGTTTAACGACTTTACGGATGTAAACGTCGTAGATCGGGTTGCCGTAGGCGTCGAGCTTGACCGCCTTGCCGAGCGGCGAGCCGTCGAGTTCGGTCTTCAAGACGGTCTCGATGAAGGCCTCGCGGTCTTCGACCTTGCCGCCCATCTTGTCCAGCGCCGCGGCAATCCACATCACGCCGGAAAACATCGAGAAGCCGTAGAGCGAGGGGATCTTGCCGTACTTCGCCTCGTATTCCCGGGTGAATTTCTGCGTCACCGGATTGTCCGATCCTTCGGCGAAGTGCGCCGGCGAGATGATGCCTTCGCATTCCTCGCCCAGCGTGCGGATCACCGACTGATCGGTGCCGTTCATGGCGGTGAGCAGCGGCGTCTTCGCCTTCAGGCCGAAATTTGCATATTGCTGGATGAAGCGGGTGGAATCCGCTCCCGTCTCCATCGCGAAGATCGCGTCGACCTTGAGATCGGCAAGCTGGCCGAGATACGGGCTGAAGTCCGCGGTGTTGAGCGGGTGCCAAAACTGCTGCACGATTTCGCCGCCACCTTCGGTGAAGACCTGGGCGAGACCGCCGCACTGCTCATGGCCGAAGGTGTAATCCTGGCTGATGGTGGCGATCTTCCTGTAACCCTGCTTGAGCGCCCAATCGCCGAGCGGATGGGTGAAGGCGCTGGCGCTATAGCCGGCAACGCGGATCACGTTCTTGATGCGCTGGCGCTGGGTCAGATCGTCCGCGGCGATGATCGGGATGAAATACGGCGTGCCGGTGCCCTTCACGTAATTGGCGACCGCAAGCCCGGTGTTGGCGAGCAGGTTGCCGATCAGCATGTGGCAATTGCTTTGCTCGACCAGCCGACGCGCCTTTTGCAGCGCGGTATCGGGATTGGAGGCGTCGTCCTCGATCACGAGTTCGACCTTGCGGCCGGCGATCTCGTTCTTGACCTGATCGAGATAGAACTGCACGCCCTCGACCATTTCCTTGCCGCCCGACGCGACGACGCCGGTGAGCGGCGCGAGCAGACCAATCTTGATCGGACCAGCCTGGGCCTGGGCGCTACGCCACGGTGCGGCACCGACGCCTGCAGCGGTCAAAGCCGCGGTGGTGGTCTTCAAGAATTGCCTGCGGTCCATCTCGGTGTCCTTTCGTGAAAGCATTCGATTAACGCACCTTGCGCGTCACAATCGCGCGCAGCTTGCCGATGATGCCCTCGGGGGCAAGGATCATGATCAGGATGAACGTAACCCCGAGCACCGTTTGCCAGCGCTCGGTATAGGCGCTGACCATGTTCTCAAGCGCAATGATCGCGGCGGCTCCGACGAAGGCGCCGAACAGGGTCCCGACCCCACCGGCGATCATCATCAGCACGCCCTCGACCGACTGCGCCAGTGCCACTGTGGAGGGACTGACGAAATTGTTGAACAGCGCATACAGCGCACCGGCGACGCCTGCGAAAAACCCGGACACCGTGAAGCCAATGAACAGATGCAGCGGGACATTGTAGCCGAGGCTGCGCATGCGGCTTTCGCTGTCGCGGATTCCGCGCAGCGTCAGCCCGAATGGCGAGCGCACGAACCGCCACATCGCATAAGATACCACCGCGGCGCCTGCCAGTACCGCCCAGTAGAATGCGTGGTTGGTCGATAACCACACCGGGCGAACATCGCCCCGCATGCCGTTCTCGCCGCCGGTCACCTGGGTCCAGCGCAAGCAGATGCCCCAGACGATCATGCCGAGCGCCAGCGTCAACAGCAAAAAGTAGACGCCGGAGGTGCGCACCGCGAGCAGCCCGAAGATCGCCGCCACCAGCGTCGCAGCCAGCACACCGAGCGCAAACGCCGGCACCGGCGGCAGACCGGCCTGTGCGCTGGCGTAGACGACCACATAGGTCGAGACCCCGAAGATCGCACCGTGGCCGAGCGAGGTGCGCCCGGCGAAGCCGGCAAGAATGTCGATCGACATCGCGAGAATGCCAAAGATCAGCACTTCGGTGGCGAGCCCGACCTGGTAGTTCGACAACACCAGCGGCAGGGCCGCGGCGACCATAACGACAAAGACGGCGCTCAACGCCGTGCGGCCGCTCATGCCGGCGATGTTTTGGAACGCAGGGGTGGCTTGCTTCATCGTCATGTGGCCCGTCCGAACAGGCCGAGCGGCCGGAACGCCAGCAACACCGCCATCGGACCAAAGATCACGAAGTAAGCCAATTCCGGAAACATCACCTGCCCCAGCGTATTGAGAAGCCCGACCAGCAGGCTGCCGACGGCCACGCCTACCAGGCTGCCGCGGCCGCCGATGATGACCACCGCCAGACTGAACACCAGGATTTCGGCATCGGCCGACGGATACAGCGAGAGGAAAGCACCACCCATCAGCCCGCCGAGACCCGCCAAAGCCGAGCCGAGCAGGAAGGTAACCAGGAACACGCGGCGGATATTGACCCCTGAAGCCTCCACCATTTCCGCATCGTCAACCCCGGCGCGGATCAGCGCACCGAGTCTCGTGTGATTGAGCAACAGCCAAAGCGAAGCGAACACGACGATGCCGGTGGCCAGCACGAACAACCGGTAGGTCGGATAAAACACCCCGAACACGCGCAAGCCACCGCGCAGCGCTGGCGCGACCGGCACCGTAAAGCTGTCGCCGCCCCAGATCACCAGCGCCAGATCGTTGAGCACGAAGGCAAAGCCGAGCGTCAACAATACCTGGCGCAACTCGTTGCCGCGCACAAAGCGCAACAGCCCCTGGTCGAGCACAAAGCCGATCGCCGCCATGGCGGCCATGGCGCCGACGCCTCCCAGCGCAAAGCTGCCGGTCTTCACCGCGACCGTGTATCCGATATGGCCGCCGAACAGATAAAGCGCGCCATGCGCCAGATTGACGATCCGCAACAGTCCGAAAATCAGCGTAAAGCCGCTCGCCACCACGAACAGCAGTGCGGCAAAGGTCAATCCGTTGAGAAGCTGAAAGATGCTCATTCCTGATGTGTGCTTACGGACCCTTGGGCCCGACCGATAGATACCAATCGAGAATCTGCTCTCCCGTCATGAAGGCGACGTCGGATTTGTGCCGGATCGCCTCGATGATGCGGCGGAAATATTTCAAACGATGCGGTGCGCCCATGATGTAGGGGTGCAAGACCAATGCCATGACGCGGGCGGAATCGGCGGAATCCTCATAAATCTGCTCGAACTGATCGATAGCGCGGTCGTAATATTCCGACGCCTTGTGGTGCTGGATCAGCATCATCGCGACATCGTTGCATTCCTGGGTATAGGGCACATTGACGATCGGCGTGGTGGTCGTCTTCAACCATACCGGCTGATCGTCCAGGACCCAGTCGGCGACATATTCGTAGCCCTCTTGCTTGAGCAAGTCCGGCGTCT
This sequence comes from uncultured Alphaproteobacteria bacterium, assembly GCA_963814615.1. GTDB lineage: Bacteria > Pseudomonadota > Alphaproteobacteria > Rhizobiales > Xanthobacteraceae > Bradyrhizobium. Next base: position 194,460 of record CAWFDN010000004.1, read on the forward strand.
CCCAGGTCTCGGTGAGGCCGGGCCCAAGCCAGCCGCGCGGCCGTTTGCCGGTCGCGGCCGCGATCACGTCGGCGGTCTTGCGAATATCCTCGCGCTCGTTTTCGACCTTCTGCATGTTGCGCTGGGTGAAGCCGTGGCCCATGAACTCCCAGTTGCGCCGTAACGCCGCTTCCGCAATCGCCGGATAGGCTGATAGCGCCGAGCCGTTGATGGCGAGCACGCCGGGGATCTTGAAGTCGTCGAACACCTTGAGGATGCGCCAGAAGCCGACGCGGTTGCCGTATTCGTGCCAGGCCCAGTTCGGAATGTCCGGCGTCGGCGAGCCCCCGGCCGGCGGCGTCAAGACCGTGCGCGGCATCGTCTGCTTCGGATCCCACTCCTCGACATTGACAATGACCCAGACCGCCATCCGCGCGCCGTTCGGCAGCTTCAGCGGCGCGCGGGTCGCGATCGGCGAATAGGCAATGCGTTCGTTCGGTAACATGTTCAGGCCTCGGGTGGCGTGATGACGATGGTCAGCGACGGCAATCCGTCAATATGGGCGGTGATCAGATCGCCCGGCACGACCGGGCCCACGCCCGCGGGCGTACCGGTATAGATCAGGTCGCCGGCGCCGAGCGTGACTTGTTTCGACAATTGCGCGATCACTTCGGGAACGCTCCAGATCATCTGGCCGATGTCACCGCGCTGACGCTCGGTACCATTCACCGAAAGCGTGATGGCGCAATTCGTAAAATGTCGCGCCTCGCGCGCCGGCATGATCGGGCCGCACGGCGCCGACGCATCGAAACTCTTACCGACTTCCCAAGGCAGACGCAGATCGCGCGCGTCGCGCTGCCGGTCGCGCCGCGTCAGGTCGATGCCGACGGCGTAACCCCAGATGTGGTCATGGGCACCGGCAACGGCGATGTCGCGGCCGCCGCGGCTGATCGCGATCACCAACTCGACTTCGAACTGGAAATCGGAGGTGAGCGGCGGATACGGCACAAGCGCGCCATCCGGCACCACGGCGTCGCGGGGTTTCTGGAAGAAGAACGGCGGGTCGCGCTCGTCGGCTTCCTTCATCTCGCGAATGTGGTCGACGTAATTGCGACCGACGCAATAGACGCGGCGGACCGGAAAGAAGCCGCCGCCCTCGACCGGCACTTCGGTTGCAGGAATTGTCGGCAGCACGCGCTGGGCCATGGCGTTCATGGCTTCGATCCGGGCTTGAGGTTTTGGCCGTTGTACCAGTCGAGGATCTGCTCGCCGTTCCAATGCACGACGCCTTCGAACTTGTTCACGTAGTCGTAAATCGCTTCCAGATAGTTGATCCGGAAGGGCTGGCCACTGATGTAGGGGTGAATCGCGATCGACAGGATCTTCGGCCGATCCTTGCTCTCTTCATAGAGCCGGGTGAAGCTGTCGATGGTGCGCTTGAGCAGATGATCGCTGTCGTGGTGCTGCACCATCATCATCGGAATGTCGTTCAGCTCCACCGTATAAGGCAGGGTCACCAACGGGCCATTGGCGGTGCGGATCACGGTCGGTTCGTCGTCATAGACCCAATCGCCGATGTATTTGACGCCGGCTCCCGCGAGAAATTCGGGCGTCTCGAGGGTCTGAGTCAGGCCCGGCCCAAGCCAGCCCACCGGCCGCTTGCCGGTGAAACTCTCGATCACGCTCATCGAGCGCTCGATCATCGCTTTCTGATCCGGCTCCTTGTGGATCGGTCCCTGTTCGTAAGCGTGGCCCATGAATTCCCAGCCGGCGTCTTTCGCCTGCTGCGCCACGCGCGGATAATCCTCGCACACCCGCGCATTGATCGAGAGCGTCGGCGCGATGCCGAGCTTCTTGTAGAGATCGAAGAAGCGCCACACGCCCACCCGCATGCCGTATTCATGCCAGCTCCAGTTCGGCACATCCGGCAGCAGCGGAATTCCGGTCGGCGGCGGGATCACCTGCCGCGCCATCGGCTTGGAAATATCCCACACTTCCAGATTGACGATGGTCCAGATGATGATGCGGGCGCCGCCGGGCAGCTTCAGCGGCGGACGGTCGACGATGGCGGAATAGTCACTGCGGTCGCGTGGAATCATGGGGTCGGTCATGGCAACGCACTCTTGAGTCGGTTGAGAATTTGGATCGTTGAGAACTCGGACGTTGAGAACTTGGGTGGGTTGGAAAGCAGAACGGTCATGCGGCGCTGGGTTGACGCGGAGCAAGCGCCTCGAGCGCCATCACCGCGTCGGTATCCATCACGAAGCCGAATGCCGTCTTGATACATGCCAAACCAGCCGCGTGCAGCTCAGGACCGTCCATGCTGTCGACGCAATCCTCGACCACGATCACCGCGTAGTCGCGGACGTTCGCCGCCGTCGTGGTGGCGAGCACGCAGGAATTGGTGTTCACGCCGGTGATCAGCAGCGTATTGATGCCGCGCGCGCGCAGCAGGAAATCGAGATCGGTGCCGAGAAAGCAATCGTAGCGCTTCTTGGTGTTGACGACCAGGTCACGCTGATCGAGTAGCTGCGGCATCACCGTGCAGCCGGGCCCACCGATGATGTTATGACGCATCACGTTCTTGCGGGTCGCGGCCGGATCCTCGGCGCGGGTCCGCCAGAACGGATTGGCGCGGATTTCCTCGGCGTCGCGATAGGATGTCACCTGATGGACGATCGGGATATCGACACTGCGGCACCAGTCGAACAGCCGCTTGTTGGCCGAGATGATGCGGGTCGCGACATCGGGCGCGGTCGGCATCGTCGCCACGGCCAGATCGAGATGACCGCGATGCAGATCGATCGCCACCACGGCGGCCTTGGGACGGTCGACACCGAAATTCATTGCGCGCCTCATATCAGGGAATTGCAGGACGTTTTCAGCAACGCACGCTGATCGATGCCGAAACGGTCGGCGAGCCAGTCGGCCAGCACTTCCTGGCCGATGGTCGGGTTGTCGTGCTGGCAATGCTCGGCGCCGGTTTCCTCCGGATCGAGCACGCGCAAGGTCGCATCGACCCCGTGGGTTTTCGCATAATCATAGGTGCTGCGCGCCGCCGTCACCGTCAGCACGTCGTGGCCGCCATGCAGGACCAGATACGGGCAGCGCATGTGTTCGAGATGGCCCTTGAGCGTGAACGGCTTCATCAACTCATGGGCCTCGGCCATCGACTTTGCGCCGAACACCCAGCGAATATGCATCGCGAGGCCGAAATCGTCGCCCTTGGTGCCCCACATGTCGTGCACCGACCAGATCGCGCCGTGCGAGATCGCGGCCGCCAGCCGCGGCTCGTAGCAGGCCGCGCGCGCCGCGTAGTAACCGCCAAGGCTCGATCCGCACACGGCGATCCGCGCTGGGTCGACGTCATCGCGCTTTTCAAGCCAGTCGATGCATTTGCCGATCGGCACTTCGCTGTCGGCGCGGGTGACCACGCCATGTCGGCGCAGCGTGCCGCCCTGCCCCGGTCCGTCGATCATCAAGACCGAGATGCCGCGCTGCAGGCAGCCATGGGCCTGCATGAACCACATCTCGTCCTTGATGGAATCCAGCCCGCCCATGCAGATCAGAACCGGCAGTCGGTCACCGGGAAATGGCGCGCGAATGAAATAGCCGCAGATCGGCTTGCCCGGCTCATACGGAATCTCGACCACCTCGCCGGGCGGGTTGAGATAGGAGATGAACTTGTGCGAGCAGGCCTCCATCTTCTCAAACGTAGTAAGCCGCCTCACATCATCGGGTTCAAGGTGGAATTCGGCCTGACGGTAGTAATCCGCCGCGCGCAGGAAACAGTTCATTGCGGTCCGGATGTGGCCTTTCGCCTCCTCGGCCAACCCGCGCGCGCAGTTGCGATCGGCAATCCGCATCCACTCGGCGTGCCAGCTCTCCAGATCGCCCGGGATCATTCGTGACCCCGCCTGCATCACTTCGCTGACGCTGCCACCGCCTTCCTGGGTCTCGCCGAGGCCGCGGCGGAATTGATAAGCGAGCCAGGGATGCTCCGGCCAATGATGCCAGCCGAACGGCTCATAATGCGGGCCTCGGTCGGCGGTGATCAGTTCGATGGCGTTTTCGCTGATGCCTGGATTCACTACCGCCATGGAACGCGCGCCACCTTCACCGTCTTTCGGGTTGCCCATGGTTCGTCGAACCACGGCATGAGTCAACAAAAATTACATACACTTCATGCGAAGCATATCATTTCCGCACCATGGTCAATTTTTTAGCGTTGAAATATCGAAGTAAAATATGGATTTCAGGATCCACTTGTGGTGGACTTACCGACGAGATCAGAAAGTGTATTCACTTATGGCAAACTCATCACGGTGACGAAGCAGCCTGGGCAGACCATCCCTGAGGCCACGAGCGGCCCCCGCGCCGGCAACCGCGCGCTGTCGGTGATGGACGGCATTCGGGAAGCCATCCTGCGCGGCGCGGTCGGCGCCGGCGAGCGGCTCAACGAGGTCCAGCTCAGCAAGACGCTGGCGGTGTCGCGCACACCGGTGCGCGCCGCGCTGCAGGCGCTGGCCGGCGAAGGATTGCTGGATTACGCGCCGAACCGCGGTTTCACCGTGCGCGAGTTTCCGCTCGACGCCATCGTCGATGCCTATGACATCCGCGCCTCGCTGGAAGGCGTCGCCGCGCGCTTTGCCGCCGAGCGCGGGCTCAATCCGGACGAGAGAGCCGTCATTGAACGAAGCCTCGAAGCCGGCGACACGCTTCTGGAGCGCGGCTCGTTCGAGGCCGGCGACCTCACGATCTATCGCGGCATCAATGGCGATTTCCATGACACGCTGCTGGCGGCCGCGCGCAACCGCATGCTCGCCGAGATGATACGCATCTGCCACCATGTGCCGGTGTCGTCGAGCCGCAACATCGTGGCGTTTGAATATCGCGACGTCCGCCGCCGCCACGACGATCATCACCGCATATTCGAGGCTATTACGGCCCGCGAACCGTGGCGGGCAGAGATTCTGATGCGCGAGCATGTCGCAGGCGTCAAGGCCTCGCTGCTCAAATTGCTGACCGAACGCGGCAAGGACCAAGGACAATGAGCCGCCGTAACAGGCATCACTACATGAAAAGAAATCGGCCATCCGTAAAGGAGCATCATGACCGGGCAACGAATCGTCATTCGCGGAGGCCTGGTCCTTAGGGATGGCCACGCCGCGCTGCAGGATGTGTTGATCGAAGATGGCAGCATCCTTGCGATCGACAATCCAGGCTTCGAGGTCTCCGACGACGCGGAGATTTTGTCGGCGACGGACCGGCTCCTGATTCCGGGCTTGATCAGCGCGCATACGCATTCGCACGGCGCGCTCAACCGGGGAGCCGTCAACGACAAAGTCTCGCTGGAGATGTTCCTGACCGGCGCAGGCGCCAGCACGCGATCGCGTGGCATCGACGACAAATACCTCAGCGCGGCGCTCTCCGCCGCCGAGATGATCCGCAAAGGCTGCACCGCCTGTTTCGATCTCACCGTGGAATTCCCGGCGCCTTCCCGCGAGGGAATTTCAGCGGTCGCTCGCGCCTACCGTGATGCCGGCATGCGCGCCGTGGTCGCCCCGATGATCGCGGACCGGACGATCTATCAGGCGCTGCCGGGCCTCCTGGAGGCGTTGCCCGACGATTTGCGGTCGCACTGCGGAGGTCTCCGTGCGGCACCTATCGAACACACGTTCGACGCATGCCGCGATATCCTGGCGAACTGGGAGTTCGACCGCCGCTGGATTCGGCCCGCGCTCGGCCCGACGATTCCACTGCATTGCTCCGACGAATTCCTGATCCATTGCGCGCGGCTTGCGAGCGAACACAACGTGCCGCTGCAAACCCATTTGGCGGAATCGCGCGCCCAGGCGGCGGTCGGGTGGACGCGATACGGCAACAGCCTCGTCGCACACCTGCAAAAGCTGGGCTTGCTGTCGGAGCGCCTGAGCGCGGCGCACGCCATCTGGCTCGATGACGACGACATCGCCAGACTGGGCCAATCGGGCGTAAGGGTCGTGCACAATCCTTCCAGCAACCTTCGGCTCGGATCCGGGGTGGCGCCGGTCCGCAAGATGTTGAACGAGGGAATCGTGGTCGGCGTGGGCACCGATGCCAGCAATACTTCCGACGGACAGAACATGTTTGAAGCGACACGGCTCGCCTCGTATTTGTCGCGGATCGACGGCTTCGCCACCGATCAATGGCTTTCGGCCGGCGAGGCTTTTCACCTGGCCACGCAAGGATCGGCAAAAGTCCTGGGCTTTGAAAAGATCGGCCGGCTGGCGCCGGGATACGAGGCCGACATCGTGTTCCTGCGGCTCGACAGCCCCCATTTCGTGCCGCTGCGCTCACCCTTGATTCAAATGGTATTTGCCGAGAACGGTGCTTCCGTTCACACCGTCATGATCGGCGGGCGCATCGTCTTTCATGACGGCAAACTCTTGAGCCTCGATGAATCATTACTGCGGCAGCAAGCGCAACAAGCCGCAAACAGATTGGATCAGGCTGATGCAGGCACCTACGCATCGGCCGCTACCGTCTCGCGACTGGTTGGGGCATTCTGCGCGGCACAAGGATGCACCGGCCACACGCTGCCACGAAAGCTGAGCCTGGCCTGCGAAGATTGATCGGATTAACCCGCATGCCCCGGCCGCAACGGCCGTTCGCGCCAGTTTCGGGTCCGCCGCCGTCGATCGACCTCGTTTCGCCTTTTTGAGGTTTCGCTGCCCTTGTCTCAAAGAAAATTTTACCACGGGGCCGTTAAGACTTTCCGAAAAACCGGCCGATTCCGTTGATGACTAATCGGTTCTTAAGGTCTGTGCTCTAGGCAGGTTAAGACTTTATGGAGGAATGAGATGACGCTTGGATTCCGCAATATCGCGATCATCGCCAAGATCGCGGTGCCGGCAACAATCATCGCTGTGGTCTCGATCGGCATCGTCCTCTACGCCTCGCTCGCCGTCACCTATTTGTCGGACAACGCCGCCGCTTTGGTCGATGGAGACGCCACGCGGGTTCAATTCGCCCTTCAAGCCGAAAGCAACTTCAACAGCGCCGCCGTCAGCGAAAAGAACGTCATTCTCAGCGCGCCCGACGAAAAGGCGGTGAAAGCGAACATCGAATCTTACAACAAGGCCACCGCTGCTACGCTCGCGGCGATCGGCCGTTTCGAATCCATCACGCCGGACGCAGAGCAACGGGCCCTCATCGCTACTTTCCAGACCGCCGTCGGCAACCGGCAGGAAGCCAGCGCCCATGTCTTCGAACTCGCCGGCGCCGGCAAAGTAAACGAGGCCTTTGCTTATTCGCGCGGTGTCGCGGCAAAATATCGTCAGGTCGCCGCGGAGGCGGTTGGCAAGCTCATAGCCATGAACGTGCAACAAATGAAGGCAGCACGCGACCAAGGCGTCGCCGCTGCCGCGCACACCCGCGCGTGGCTGGTGGCCGGCGCCAGCGGCGGCCTGATCAGTGCGTTCGGCATTCTCGGTTGGATCGTGCTTTATCAGATCGCCCGACCGCTCGCTCGCATGACCGGCGAGATGGCGAAGCTCGCCGAGGGCGATCTCGAGATCCAAATCGACGGCATCGACCGGGCCGATGAGGTGGGCGGGCTGGCGCGATCACTGCAAGTCTTCAAACAAAACGCCATCACGGCGCTTCGACTTGAGAACGAACAGCGGGCGCAGCAAACCCAAAAGGAAAAGCGCCAGCAAGAAGTCGATGAGTACATCGTGATTTTCGATGGACAGGTAGGCGAAGCGCTCGACACGCTGACCGCGGCTTCGACCGAGATGCATGCCACGGCCGGCAGCATGGCTTCCACCGCCGAGGAGACCACCAGGCAAGCCACTTCGGTGGCTACGGCTTCGGAACAGGCCTCGGCAAACGTTCAGACCGTGGCCGCGGCCACCGAGCAGTTGCACGCCTCAATCAGCGAGATTTCCCGTCAGGTCACCCAATCGGCAGAGATCGCCGGCTCGGCAGTCATCGAAGCCGACCGCACCAACACCACCATCCTGGGCCTGGCCGAGACGGCGCAGAAGATCGGCGAGGTCGTGGCGCTGATCCAGAACATCGCCTCCCAAACCAACCTCCTCGCACTGAACGCAACGATCGAGGCGGCGCGTGCCGGCGAATCCGGCAGAGGATTCGCGGTGGTTGCGAGCGAGGTCAAAGCGCTGGCCAGTCAGACCGCCAAGGCGACCGAGGATATTTCGGCGCAAATCGCCGCCATCCAGGGCGAGACCGGACACGCGGTAAATGCGATCAAGGCAATCAGCGGCACCATTCGCCAGATGAACGAGATCGCGACCACGATCGCGGCCGCGGTCGAGCAACAAGGGGCCGCCACGCGAGATATTTCCCACAATATCCAACTGGTGGCGCAAGGCACCAACGGAGTGGCATCCAATATCGCTCGTGTAAACGAGGTCGCCGAAGAGACCGGCTCGGCCGCCACGCAGGTGCTCGCGGCCGCCGACGATCTCAGCCAGCAATCAGACAAGTTGCGCGGCAACGTCAACGGCTTCCTCGCCAAAATCCGCGCTGCCTGATCGCATCGGGAGCAATCTCGGCTAGGGCTCAGAGCATTCCGGCCGTTCAGGTCCGGTGCCCGGACCGATGTAGATCTCTATGGCGGGTGAGGACATCCCGGCCGCCATCACCGCAACCACCACATCGAACTTTACGATGAATTCGATGTGGCTTCCGTCCATCGTTGCAACCGGGTCGTCGATGAGGTCGCCATCGCCGCCGGCGTGCGTGCGGGCGAAGATATTCACAGCATAAGGCCAATCACGCCTGAGCGGAGCCGAAATGCCGTTGGCCTTCGCCTCCCCTCCAAGCGCATCCACGCATTTGGCCCGCGGCCACCAATAGTCGTGGCGAAGCAGATCGATGCTGTGGCCCAAATCATCCCGTTTCAGGAAGAGCATCGGGCGCCGCAGCGTCGAGTAAAGTTGATCGTCGACCGCGGGCTGAACGCGCCGGAGTTCCATGAAGGTATAGGCATCGCTAAGCTGCTCGTACGGATCGGCGTGAGACCAGGAAAAGATCGCCGCACCCACCCCAGGCCCGCGCGCCTTAAAGCCGATCACCGAACCGGCCGGAACGACATCCAGCCAGGTTTGGCCCGCCGACAGCGGCACCGGTTTCGAATGATGCAAGGCTGACATCGTCAAACCACTTCCGGCACGTCGATCGTCACTTCGAGATCGGTCGGCTGCAATGGAGGACGCTTGAAGACATCGTTGGGACAGGCCGAGACCACGAATACGATGTCGCGGTCGGCGCGAAACGTGATTCGATCGCCGGGCTTGCTGGTGTTGATGCCGATTGTGATCGCACCGGCCACATCGATCTCAATGTTCTGGAACAGGCAAATCGATGGCGGGGTTCGCCCGAGCCGGACTCCCTTTCGCGCCAGCGCAGTGTGAAAATTGTCATGGCAGGATGGGTGCGCACAGCCGGCGCCGCGCAGACGATACATGGTCGGATCGCACGGCGGCACCAGAAGCCCATGAGGCCCCGGACTGGTATCTTCCAGCAGTGTCAGCATCGCCTGATCGTCATCGGCATAGATCGACTGTCCGATTTTCGGAAATAGCCTCCGGTTCATGGTGCGCGTGGTGCGCGTGCACGAAACCGCGCCGCGTGGCGTGACCGCGACACAATCGGCGCCTTGATGTCCGGCCAGATCGATCACACTCACGCGAGCCCCTTTGCGCAAGTCAACCGCGATCGCCTCGCGGGCGGGAATACGAATGCGGACCGTGTTACTGGCGGGCTCAGCCATGTGCAAACACTCGACTGTGCGCTTCGGCCGCGAATTCGCTCGCGGTGGCCTCGATCAGCCGTTCAGACGCGCGCAACGGCGATCTCCGCGATTTCGGTCTTGGCATCGAGCGCGTGGATGGCTTGCTCGAAACAGGCCCGCGGAACCTTGGCGACCCCGATGCCGATCCAGCCGGAGTCACCGTCCCTATGGGCAATACCGGTATGAATCCGAACATCGACATCCGACGCCAACACGCGACGAGCGTCGAGGCCGAAGCCTATTCCCGTTTCGCCCGACGCGACCGGACTAAGGCGGTCGTTGCGGAAGGCAAAGAACTTCCGCTGCTGACGCCCGGCCGCAACAGCCTCCGGCGGATCGACCGCCAGCGCGCGCGTTAACTCCAGTGCGAGATGGGCGATGCAGCCGCCAAGACCAAAGGCTTCCATGATCGCGCTGTCACCGAGATCGGGCTGGGCGTCCTTCGCCGCATGCGGCGGATAGATCCCGCCCGCCGGCACAACGCTCGGCGCTTCAAACCACGCATCACCTGTTCCGGCCAATTGGATGCCGCACGTCAGACCGTTGCGGCTGATCGCCGTCACCAGCGACGACCCCGCAATACCGCGCCAGCCATCGAGCACCAGCTTGGCGGAAGCCATCGCGAAGTTCAGGAAGAATTGCGGATGGTCGGCGAGAAAAATGCGGGTTTTGGAGTCGAGCCTGGGCAGAGATCGCAACAGCACGAGGTGCCCGCCAACGTTGCGCTGATGCACATCATCGCCGAGCGCGACGGCTTCCGCCACAATCGGCAAAATCGCAAGGCCACCTGCGGGGATCGCGGCCGCAACCGCGGGCGCGATTTCGTTCTCCAGAATAGCCAACCCGCCGACGGATTCCTCATCGTAACAACCGAAGCGCAGCGTGCGGCGGCCCTTCTCGGCCAGCGTGGCGTATGCCGTGCGCCCCGAGCCGTTCGCGTCACGGACAACGAACAGCGGCTGGGACGGGCGCACCACACCAGCCATCGGCGACACGATGCCGATCGAGTGATTGGCGAGGAGCGCGACGTCGCCGGCAAGAATGGCGGCGACGCCGTCGTCAAAGGTCTTGACCCATCCTTCGATCACAGCCGACCCTGCCAGCGCATGCAGCACCGGCTTTGGAATCGATCGCCGGTCGGTGAAGGGCGGTCCGGCATGAGACAGCGTACGTCCAGACAACCCGCAATCACGCGCCTGGACGAGGTTCGAGACCACCGGCTCGCATTTTGCAATTCGTTCGAACATCGTCAGACCTCCGTTAGAGCGTTTTCGAGCGAAGTGGATGCCGGTTCGCGTGAAGAAAACGCGTCAAAACGAGAATCTAGAGCTTCGGTTCTGACTCACCAGGGGCGGTCACTCCCGGCAGGCCTTTCGGCGTCAGTTCCTGTCCCGCCACCCGAAGCTCTTCATAGCGTCGCCGCTTGGCCTCGGAAATCTCATGCTTGGTCTGTGCCGCGCTCATGCCGTCGTTCCAACTTTGAAATCCTCTGAGATCGTAAAATGCGCCTCGACGGGCTTTCCGGCCTTGCCGTTGATCGGCAGGACATCTTGCGGACAGGCGGAAAAGGCGATCACCAGGTCCATCTCGGCACGCAACCGAACATGGCCGCCGGGCACCGGCCGCGGCGGCGCCGCGAAGCTGAGTGTGCCCTCGGGGGACCACGGAATGTTCATGAACAGATTAAGAGGGCTCGGAACTTCCGTCGGCACCAGACCAAGTTCGCTCATTCCGGCAAAGAGATTATCCGTGCAGTTGTCGTGATGGCCTTCCACGCCAAGAAAAGCATAGCGGTGGCGGTCGCAGGCCGCGATCAGGGTGTCGTGAACGCCCCCCGAGGTATCTTCGGTCAATGTCAGGATCGGCCGGCGTTTGTTGGTGCGCAAAACATCGCCGGGCTTGGGGATCAGATGCAGGCTGTGCGCGCGCGTGTGCTCATTCGACATGAACTCACCGAGGTCGGCGCGATTGAAAGCCCAGGTATCGACCACCTGTTCGCCATGGGTGTTGATGACCGTGATGGTCTGACCGGCGGAAACAAAAGCAGCCTTGCCGCGCCGCGCAGGAATCTCGATAGCGATGTTCGCCATTGCTTCCGCCTCAAGGTTTAACGGCAATCATGTCGATCTCGATAATGCCGCCACGGGCGAGGCCGGTCACGCCGACCGTGGTGCGGGCCGGACGCTTGTCGGCGGGAAAATAGCTCGCGTAGATTTCGTTCATCCTGGCGTAGTCGCCGTTGAAGTCGGTCAGGAAAACCCGCACGCAAACGACGTTGGCCAGCGTGAGCTGGCAGCCTTTGAGCACGCGGCTCAGATTGTCCATCACCTTGTGGGTTTGGGCCTCGATGCCGGGCGGGATGGGAAGCGAATCGTCATCGGGATCAGTCGCGAGTTGTCCGGTCACGAACACGAATGCGCCGGCCTCGACGGCATGGCTGTAAGGCGCGACCGGCTTGGGTGCATCGGGCAAAAGGTGGAAGATCGGATTCATCGTGGGCTTTTCCTTATATTTGATTATTAGCGCTTGCCGTTGGCAACGGCATCGCCGGCGTAACGCTGAATAAACTGGCGCGCGCGTTCTGTCTCGGGGTCGGAGAAAAACCGCTCCGGTGATCCCGTCTCAACCGCCCGCCCGCGATCCAAAAACAGCACCCGCGTTGCCGCGTCGCGCGCAAATCCCATTTCGTGGGTGACGATCACCATCGTCATACCTTCGCGGGCGAGATCCCGCATCACCACCAGCACTTCGCCGACCAGTTCCGGATCAAGCGCGCTGGTGGGTTCGTCGAAAAGCAAAAGATCCGGACGCATCGCGAGCGCGCGTGCGATGCCGACGCGCTGCTTTTGTCCGCCCGACAGCTTCGAGGGGAATGCATCGCGCTTGTCGCTGAGCCCCACCTTGGCGAGAAATGCGAGCGCCTCGTCGCGGACTTCGGCCTTCGGCCGCTTCTGGACCTGAACCGGTGCTTCCATCAGATTTTGCAGCACCGTGAGATGTGGCCACAGCGCAAAATGTTGAAACACCATGCCGATGCGCGTTCTGATCTTCGACAGCTCGCGATCGCCCATGACGATGCCGGCGCCGTTGAGGCCGACCCGCTCGCCGTTCAAGTAGATCTGTCCGGCGTCCGGGCGTTCAAGCCAGTTGATGCAACGCAACAAGGTCGATTTGCCCGAGCCCGAAGGTCCAAGCACGCAGACCGTCTCACCCTTGTCGACCTGGAAACTGACATCGGACAAGACTTCGAGCTCGCCAAAGCGCTTCGAAACCCCGGCCACATCGAGCACCTTGCTGAATTCCGCCATCGTGCGTTCCTATCGGCGTGCATCGGCGACACGGCCGATCGCACTCACCCCGGCCTCGATTACCAGACAAAGTCCCCAATACAGAAATACCGCGGTAATGAAGGCCGCGAATGGAATGTAATGCCGCGATTGAATGGAACTGGCGGCATGAGTCAGTTCCGGCAGCGCGATGATGGTCAGGAAGGCGCTGTCCTTGATGATCTGGATCATCTGATTGCCAATCACGGGACCCGCCGACAACAGCAGCGACGGGAGAATGATACGGCGAAACAGACCGATCTCCGAAAAGCCGAAGGCGACACCCGCCTCGATCGGTTCGCGCGGCTGCACCACCCAGGCGCCACGCAAAATTTCGGCCATGTAAGCGGCGTTATAGATCGTCAGCGCCGCAAGCCCCGAGGTCCAGTTGTCGAGCCAGACGCCGAACGTTGGAAGGCCGTAATAAACGATATAGGCGAACAGCAGAAACGGGACGCATCGCATGCCGTCGACGAACGCGCGGGCGGCCCCGGAAACGACCCCGCGCTTCGACATCAGTGCCGGGGTCAGGAGGAAACCCAGTAAAAGGGCGGCGACCGCGGCAAGCGTTGACAAGATCGCCGTATTGGCGAGCCCGCTGAGAAGCAGCGCGCGTTCGCTCCAGACAATACCGAAATCGTGAATCATGCGGCCTCCGCCGCGACCTGGCGCCGTTCGATCCAGCGCTGGAGCGATACCAGCGCGAAGATGATCGGCACGTAGAGCGCCACCGCCACGAGAAAGGGCGGCAGTGGTTCGTAGGTTTGGGCGCCGATCCTGACCGCGGCGCGGGTGATGTCGACGACGCCGACCACCGCAAGCACCGGCGTGACCTTGATGAGCAACGACATTTCATTGACGAGACCGGGAAGGCTTACGCGCACGATCTGCGGCAAAACGATTCTGCGAAAACGCTGCCCGGCTCGCATCCCTATCGACTGCGCGGCTTCGAATTGGTCCTTTGGAAAATTCATCAGTGCGGACCGCCATACCTCACAGTTGAAGGCCGAAGTGTTCATGACAAGCGCCAGAAGCGCCGCCGACATCGGATTGATCGCCACGCCGATATTGGGAAGCGCGAAAAACAACAGCAGCAGCAGCGTGACCAGGGGCGTGGCACGCAACACGCTGACATAGACGGTCACGATCCTTGATGCGACCGGGACATTGGCCCACCGAATCAAGGCAAGCCCGAGCCCGATCGGAAGCCCGATCAGGATGCCGATAACTGACAGCGTTACTGTCACTACGGCACCCTGAAAGATCGCTGCGATGTCCCCGCCGTTCATGACAAGTGAGTTCTGCCAAATATGCCGTTAGAATTCCGGCTCAAACGCCGTCGGCAAATCCGGGAACGCATCGCCAAACCACTTCTTCTGAAGCTCGGCGAACCTGCCGCTCGCCTTCTCCTTGGCGATGAACTCGTTCAGGAACGCCAGCAACTCCTTGTTGTCCTTGGCAACGGCCCAGGCCGGGAAAGATTTGCCCGAGACCGCCTGACCGATTTCGAACACCGGCTTTTCGGCCACCAGCGCCTTCAGATTGATGATGGTATTGACCACGTAATCCACCCGGCCGAGGGCGAGATCCTGATAGGCTTCGGGATAAGAGGTGTATTCGACGACTTTACCGAGTTTCCCGCCGTCCTTCTCCAGCGTCTTAGCCAGTTCGGGAAGACGGGCGAGCAGCGCGCTGCCGGCCTGAACGCCGACGGTCTTTCCGTTCAGGTCCTTGATCGAGGAAATAGACTTGTCGTCTTTCCGTTTGACATAATAATGCGTCGCGTCGGCGATCGGGCTTGTGAATTCGAGCGACTGCTTGCGCTCTTTGGTGATGATCACGGCGGTGATGGCAGCATCATACTTGCCCGTGCTCACGCCCGCCAGGATGCCGGTCCAGGGCAGGATTTCCTGCTTGACCTCGAACGGTGCATATTTGCGCAGATCTTCGATCATCTCGTTATCGAAGCCGGTCGGCTTGCCGTCCTTGACGAATTCGAAGGGACGGAAATCGTCTTCGGTCGCAACGATGAGGCCGCGCTTCTTGATCTCGTCGAGACTGCCGGCCTGCGCATTTCCGATCAGCATCGGGGTGGCAAACAGCGCCGCCGTGATGCCGAGCATCAGCCGTCGTGACAGAGAATTGGAGCGGGCGAACAAATGCATCGTCATGATAAATTTCCCTCGGTTGGTGTGATCGTGATGGTGTGTCTTGGCTACTAACAATGGCCTGCAAAACAGGTATGCGACGGCTCCTTTGCGTGGTCCTTTCAATCGAAGTTGAATCCGTGTGAGCGCAGATAGGGCGGGAACGCGGCACCTTCGGCTTTGGCGGCCTGTCGAGCCTTGTCTTCCGACCAGCCGTAGAACTCCGCTTCGCCGAATTCAGTGTTGGAGCGCTGTTGATCCTTGGGAATGGCGTGCACGGCATCGCGCCGGCGGTCGTAATCGTCGATCGCCGGAGGCAACGCGCTATCGTCGTAGCGATCGTGGTGCGTCGTCACGCGGCGCGGCAGGCGCAAACTGACGTAACCGCCGGCCTGCGGATAGCCGAGGCAAAGTCCTGCGACCGGAAAAACCAGATCAGGCAATCCAAGAAGCGCCGCGACCTTGTCGATCTCATTGCGAATGACGCTGATGGGGCAAACGCCGAGCCCAACGGATTCCGCCGACAAGATCATGGTCTGCATGGCCAACGCGGCATCGATGCTCGCGTTGAAAAAACCTTCCAGCGTACCGTTGCGAACCGGCTTTCCGCGCAATTCGCCGACGCGTTGCAAGCGCCTTGCATCACCAAGAAAAACGAAGAACACCGGCGAAACTGCGATCCATGGCATGCTTGGAAAGAGCTGGCCGATCGAAGCGCGTTGCGCTGGATCTTCGACACGCAGGATCGACGCCTGCTGGAAATCCGACTTGGCCGAAGCACTCAAGGCGGCGGCGACGAGCAAATCAAGCAGACCCTCGCTCGGAACGGCATCGCTGTAACGGCGCACGGTCTTTCGCGAGATCACCCGATGGATGAAGTCATTGTCGCCAACACCATCGCCGGACGGACCGCCGTCGCCAAAGCGCCGCTCGACCGCGCCTGCATAGGCCGACATCAATTCGGCCCCCGGACGCTTGAGACATTCATCGCCAACTCCACTCAAGGTTCACAAACTTCGGAATTGGCATAGACCTGAGCAACGCCAATTCCTGGCTACTGAGGTCTCCCGGGATTTTATCCCGCCGTGCCCTGCGCGGATTTCTCCCGCACAGGCGGCAGCTCTTGGACCAACCATCGAACGGACGCGGAACCCTAGCCTCCAACTCAATGAAGCTAGCTGAGCAAATCACATGCCAGACGCGAACTGCCCCGGCTCGACCGACCGCGCTTTCAACTTCAGCGCCATCCACGGCATCCGCTCAAACGAAGCTTTCCGACGAGCCCCTAGGGATTACGTGAAAAATTCTGCTACCGCCTTGCGAGGACCTTTCGACGTTGATTGCGGAATTTCATCGCAAAAACTGCAAACTGCGACACCGAATTTTTGATCGGCTGCTCTTTCAGAGGCATGGTGCCCAGATTGTAATCTCTCGGTCGCCTGCCCGGCATCCGGCCGTTCATTCGGAACCCCGGGATGCTTCCTCGCGATGGGTGCTTGCAGCCACAATCTGCTGCATCATGGCAACGAAGCGCTTTTGGTCTGCCTTGCTCAGATCGGCCACCGTCTCGAGGTGAGCGGCACGAACCGACACTTCCATCTGTCGAAGCAGCTTCGCTCCAGCCTTTGTGAGCCGGCACAGCTGTGCCCGGCGATCTCGCCGGTCGGTGGAGCGCTCGATAAACTTTCGCAATTGCAAGCGCTTAAGCGCACCAGTTGTTGTCGTGCGATCGAGCGCGACATCTGCCGCCAAAGTTGTCTGGTCCGCGGTTCCGCGCTGCGCCAAAGCCGAGAGCAGGCTATACTGGAGTGGCGTGATCTCAAAAGCAGCGCATCTTTTCTGGAACAAGGCGACGTGGATTTGATGAAGGCGCCGCAGCAAGAAGCCGGGACGGCGATCAAGTGGCCACGGAGATTGCGGTTTTTGCCTGTGCTTTTCAGCCATCACATCCTCCGGGCGAAGCGCAGGACGGCACTGCCTGCATGAATTTAATGCAGCTATGGCACGAATGTTGCTGTATGAGAAAGCATGAAAATACGCAGTGTACTTCGCAATTAGCTGGCGTACGATTGGCTCGCGGTACCATGCGATGGCGATCAGGAGAGGAGATCAACCATGTCTGTAAGCACCACATTTGACCTGCTTCTGCGCGGAGGTCGCGTCATCGACCCGGCGTCCGCCGTCGACGGGCTGAAAGACGTCGCCATTCGCAACGGCAAGGTCGCCGCCGTCCAGTCCGATATTTTGCCGACAAGCGCCAAGGAAGTGGTGGACGTAACGGGCAAGATCGTTCTGCCCGGACTGATCGATACCCATGCGCATGTCTATCAATATGTGACGGGGCGTTTCGGCATGAACGCCGACATTGTCGGGGTCCAATCCGGTGTCACCACGCTGGTCGACCAGGGCGGGCCGTCCTGCATGACATTACCGGGTTTTCGGCACTTCGTCGCCGAAAAAGCCCAGTCGCGGACCTACGCTTTTTTGTCCACCTATTTGGTCGGAGGCCTGGAAGGACATTATTATCCCAGCCTTTATAGTCCCGAGGGCGTCAATATCGACGCCACCGTAAAGGCCGCCACCGCCAACCGCGATCTCGTTCGCGGCATCAAGGCGCATGCCGAGATCGGCGGCTTTGCGCGCTGGGGCATCCGCGTGATCGAAATGGCCGCCGAGATCGGGCGCCGCGCGGAGCTTCCGGTCTATGTACACTTCGGACAATTGTGGGGCCTGCCGGAGAGCGGCACCAATGGTGAAGACGTCGATACGATTCTGGCGCGGGTGATCCCGCTGCTTCGTTCCGGCGACGTTCTGGCCCATCCGTTCACGCGGCATCCTGGCGGCTTCGTCAACCGCGAAGGCGAGGTACACCCCGTGATCCAGGCGGCGCTCGACCGCGGCCTGAAGGTCGACGTCGGCCACGGCAGCCACTTCTCCTACCGTCTCGCGCGCAAGGCCATCGCGGCCGGAATCGTTCCGACCACGTTGGGCGCCGATATCCACGGCTACAATACCCATGTGCCGGCTCCAGCCGGGACGCCGAACGAGCATGTCGATGACGAGAACCACCCCTTCGCAGGTCAGGCGAAATTCAGTCTGGTGCAGGCGATGAGTTCGATGATGGCGCTGGGCTTGAAGCTGGAGCAAGTGGTGCCGATGGTGACCTCGCATGCGGCTGAGCTGCTGGGTCTTTCCGACACCATTGGCGCGTTGCGTCCCGGTATGGACGCCGACGTCACCGTGCTGAACGAAAAGCCCGGCCGTTACATTTTGCGCGACAACGAAAAGACCGAAGTGGTGGCGGACAGCCTGTTGCAGCCGGTGTTTTGCTTGCGCGCCGGCGTACGCCATGATGCCGTCGCGTCGATTCTGCCGCAGGCGGTGGCAGCGTAACGCGCACGACTGATCCAGGTGGACCGCAATTGATGTCTCGCGTTGAAGGCGATCTCCCGGCGGACAAAGCGACCGACACCGCCCAAGGTGTCGGCGCACGGCTGCTTCGCAAGGAAGACGATCGCTTCATGCGTGGCCGCGGCCAATATGTGGCCGATATTCGATTAGCCGGCCTGCAAGACGTCGCCTTTGTCCGCAGCCCGCTGGCGCATGCCCGCATAAAGGCCATCCATGTGCCGGAGCGTTATCGCGATGCCGTGTTCACGGCCGCGGATCTAACCGGCATCAAGCCAATCCGCGCGGTGTCGGGCTTGCCCGGCTTCAAGATATCGGAGCAACCTGTTCTGGCGACCGGCAAAGTGCGCCACGTCGGAGAATTGATCGCCATGTGCGTGGCGCCGACGAGAGCGGAGGCCGAAGATATCGCGGCTTCGGTGAGGCTGGACCTCGAAGAGCTTCCGGCCGTCTATGACATGATCAAGGCGCGCGCGCCGGAGACGGCGCTCGTCCACGAGCATTGGGGCGACAACGTCTTTCTCGAAAGCGCCTTCGAGGTCGATATCGCCCCGGCATTTGATGCACCGATCAAAGTAACGCGCGAAATATCGACCGCGCGGCAATGCATGTCGCCGCTTGAGGGGCGCGGCGTGGTGGCCGCTTTCGATCATCGACTGGACCAACTCACGCTTTATACCGGCGCGCAGATGCCGCATATCGTGCGCAACGGCCTGTCCGATTGTCTGGGCATCGCGCAAGGGCAGATCCGTATCGTATCGCCCGACATCGGCGGCGGTTTCGGCCACAAGGGGATTTTGCTGCCCGAAGAAGTCTGTCTTGCCTGGCTCACCATGCGCAAAGGTTACGCCCTGCGCTGGATCGAAGATCGGCGCGAGCACCTGACGGCGAGCGCCAATTGCCGCGAGCATTATTACAAGATCACCGTCTACGCCGATCGCGACGGCCGCCTGCGCGGAATCGACTGCGAAGCAACCGTCGATTCCGGCGCCTATTCTTCCTACCCCTTCTCCGCGTGTCTGGAAGCCGCCCAGGTGGCGAGCATCCTGCCGGGCCCCTACCGGATGCCGGCCTACCGCTGTCGCACCTACTCGGTCGCGACCAACAAATGTCCGATCCTGCCCTATCGCGGTGTCGCCCGCACCGGTGTTTGTTTCGCGCTTGAAATCATGCTCGATGCCGTCGCGGTCGAGGCCGGGATTGAACCCGGCGAGGTCCGGCTGCGCAATCTCGTCGGCCCCGAGGAAATGCCGTTCGACAACATCACCAAGAAGCATTTCGACAGCGGCGACTATCCGCAAGCCATGCGACGCGCGCTGGCGGCGATCGATATCGAGGCCGTGCGGACGCGTCAGCGCACGAGAGAGTCAGACGGGCGGTTGATCGGCGTCGGCCTCTCGGTCTATTGCGAGCAGGCCGCACACGGCACCTCGGTATATGCCGGCTGGGGCATTCCCATGGTGCCCGGACACGAGCAGGCCAATGCGCGCATGACGCCCGACGGCGGGCTCGAAATTCGGGTGGGTGTGCATTCACATGGCCAGGGCCTGGAGACCACGCTCGCGCAAGTGGCACACGAAATTCTCGGAATCGACACAGCGCAGATACGCGTCGTGCACGGCGATACCGCCATTACTCCTTATTCGACCGGCACCTGGGGCTCGCGCGCGATGGTCATGGCCGGCGGCGCCGTGGCAACCGCGTGCATTGAGATCGGCGAACGCGCCAAGCGGATCGGTGCCAAATTGCTTCAACTTGATCCGGCGGTGGTGACGTTGCGCGAGGGCCGCGTGCACGGCCCGAACAGCAGCATCGCCCTTTCCGAGATCGCCCATACCTGGTACCGGCGTCCGCAGGACTTGCCGCCCGATGTCGATCCGGGAGGGCTGGAATCGACAAGCGGCTACAAGCCGCAGCGCGACAGCGGCACTTTCAGTTATGCCGCCCACGCCGTCACCGTAGCGGTCGACCCGGAACTCGGCGATGTCGAAATCCTCGACTATGTTATCGTCGAAGATGGCGGCGTGCTGGTCAATCCGATGGTCGTCGACGGCCAGATTTACGGCGGCCTTGCGCAAGGCATCGGCACCGCGCTGTACGAAGAAATGCCGTTTGACACTGCCGGACAGCCGCTCGCGACCACGCTGGCCGACTATTTGCTTCCGGGGCCGACCGAAGTGCCGGAGCCGCGCATCGATCACATGGAAACGCCGTCGCCCTACACGATGTTCGGCGTCAAGGGCATCGGCGAAGGCGGCGCCATCGCGCCGCCGGCCGCCATCGCCAATGCGGTCAACGACGCGCTACGTCCGCTTCGGGTGGAACTGCTGCATTCGCCGATCTCGCCGCGCCGAATCGTCGAGGCCGTTCTGGCCGCACGCGATGCGGAAAGATCAGCCGCATGAAGGCGGCATCGTTCGCTTACGAACGTCCCTCTGATTTGCATGCGGCGCTTGCCTTGATGGCAAAAGCGGACGGCATCACCAAGATCATTGCCGGCGGCCAGTCGCTGGGTCCGATGCTCAACCTGCGGCTGGTCGAGCCGGATCTGATCATCGATATCGCCGGACTTTCCGAATTGAAGCAGGCGAATCTCAACGGCGATGAGCTCGTCATCGGCGCCTGCATCACCCATGGCGACATCGAGGACGGGCGCATCCCCGACGTCACCCGCGGCGCCATGCGGCGGGTGGCCGGCGCCATCGCCTACCGCGCCGTGCGCAACCGCGGCACCATCGGCGGCTCGCTCAGTCATGCCGATCCCGCCGCCGATTGGGTTTCGGCGCTTTCAGCGTTGGGGGCAAAGGTTGCGTTGCGCAGTCTGGCAGGGGTTCGACATCTCGCCGTCGAGGACTTCGTCACTGGCGCGCTCGAATCCGCGCTACGTCCCGGCGAATTGGTCGAGAGCGTCCGGGTGCCGGCCATGGCACCCTCGGCGCGCTGGGGCTACGTCAAGGCCTGCCGCAAGCCGGGCGAGTTCGCCCATGCGATCGCCGCGGTGTTGATCGATCCGGAACAAGCACGCGCACGCGTGGTCATCGGCGCCGTGGAAAGAGCTCCGATCGTGGTTGGCGACGCCACCGCGTTGTTTGGCGGACAGGTGACCGGAGCCTTCAGGCAACAATTCGATCCGCGAATCGCCGACGCTCTCCTGATGAAGGCGGGCATCACCAATGCCGCCGAACGGCACATCCACGTCGCGGTGCTGCGCCGCGCGATCCATGAGGCCTCCGCGTGAACAAGATCACGCTCACCGTCAACGCGCAGGCCGTCGAAGCTTCGGTGGAGCCGCGCACCCATCTCGCTGATTTTTTGCGCGACAGCCTCAATCTGACCGGCACGCATCTCGGTTGCGAGCACGGCGTGTGCGGGGCGTGCACCTTGCTGCTCGACGATATGCCGGCGCGTTCCTGTATTACCTACGCCGTCGCTTGCGACGGTGCGCGCGTCACCACGATCGAAGGCCTCGATGACGATGAAATCGCGATCGAGCTTCGCGCCGCCTTTACGCGCGAACATGCGCTGCAATGCGGGTATTGCACGCCAGGGATGCTGATCTCCGCGCGCGACCTGGTGCTCCGTTTGCCTGAGGCCGACGAACGCAGCATCCGCGTCGGCCTGAGCGGCAATCTCTGCCGCTGCACCGGATATGTCGGTATCGTGCGGGCCATACGCTCGGTAATCGAGCAACGGCGCAAGCGCGGCGTACCGCCCCTTCCCGGCGGCAATCGCATCGCGCTCGGCCCGGTGGGCTCCGGTCACGGCACCAATGCATCCGCGTTGGACATTGCAAGCGCAACGACGGCAAAAACCGAGACGCGACACGAAGACAACAACACCATCGCCATCCCGGATTTCACACCCGCGAAGGTTTTGGAAGAACAGTTCACGGTCGCCTATCCGCCGGACCAGGTGTTCGAGATGTTCGGCGATATCGCAGGGATCGCCGGCTGTCTTCCCGGCGTCTCGCTGACCGGTGTGCCGAGCCCGGAGCGCGTGGAAGGCGTAATCCGCGTCAAACTCGGTCCGATTTCGGCGAATTTTCATGGGGCCGCGCGGATCGAACGCGTTGCGGAAAATCTATCCGGTCGGATCGTCGGCGTCGGTAACGATCAGCGCAGCCGGTCCTCCACGCAAGGCGAGATCCGCTACCGCCTCGTGCCTACAGAACAAGGCACCGCAACCCGTGTCGAGCTTTCGATCGGTTACAGCTTGCGGGGCATGCTGGCGCAAATCGCGCGCGAGGGATTGGTCCGCGATCTTGCGGCCCGGCTGACCGCCGACTTTGCGCGTAACCTCGATCGGCACCTTTCGGGCGCAGAAGTGGATCAAGCTGTGAGCGGGTCGCAAAATCTCAACGGCGCTTCGCTCCTGATCGAACTTTTGCGCAACCGCGCGTGGAAGGTCATGCGGAAAATTTTGAAGAAAGTTCGATAGCTGAATCCTTGGTACGCTTCTTGCTTCGTTCTTCTCGGCAAAGTTTAAAAAAACGAGGGGCGTCATGACGAATACCGAGTTGCGAGCCGACATTCACAGCATCGATCCGATCCCTGACAGCGACCGCGACTCGACCGGGCCACAGCAGATGTGGATTTGGGCCGGAGCGAACATCGCACCGGTAAATTGGGCGCTCGGCGCGCTCGGCATCATTCTCAAGCTCGGCCTGTGGGAGACCATCGCGGTCATCGTCATCGGTAATCTGTTCGGCTGCGCGATCTTCGCCGCGTTCACCGTGATGGGCCACAAAACCGGGGTCAATCAGATGGTGCTGAGCCGCTCCGCGTTCGGACGCCGCGGCGCGTATCTGCCGAGCGCGCTGATGTTCCTGATGACCTTGGGATGGATCGGCGTGAACACTTACTTCCCGGTCAAGATCGCGATGGCGATTTTGGGCCAGTTCGGGATTCCCAACTCCCTGACGGTGACCTTCATCGTCATCACCGTCGTGATGGTGGTGCAAGTCGTCATCGGCATCTATGGCTTCTACGCAATCCGCACCTTCGAGAAGTACACGGTGCCGGTGACCGTGGCGATCATGGTGCTGATGAGCGTTCTCGCCTGGAGCCAGCCGGGAATCGTGAACTGGAATCTCGCCAGCCCACTTCCACCCGGCGCCCATCTGGCGATGTTGTCGCTGTTGATGACGGCAATCGGGGTCGGTTGGGGAATCTCCTGGGTGACCTGGGCCTCGGACTATTCGCGCTTCGTACCGCGCAGCGTCTCTTCGAAGTCCGTCTTCTGGTACAGCTATGTTGGAATGCTCGTCCCCTCGGTCTGGCTCGCCATTCTCGGCGCGACGATCGCCAGCGTTACCCTGGACACTGATCCGGCCAAAATGGTCAGCGCCGTGTTCGGGGGCGTGTCGAGCTTGCTGGTGCTGCTGATGGTCCTGCACGGTCCGATCGCAACCAATATCCTCAACGTGTATTCGGCGGCATTGGCGGCGATGAGCATGGGTATCCGCCTGTCGCGGACGGCGCTCGCGTTGATCGTTGGTCTCGCCGGTTATCTGGTGACGATCTACTTCATCTTCGCGCCGTCGTTCGCCAAGGCCTTCGACAACTGGATGATCAGCCTGTTGCTGTGGATGAGCCCGTGGGCCGGTGTCGTGATGGCCGACTTCTTCATCAAGCGGAAGGGCCAGATCGAAGTCGCCGAGCTCTATAATTCGCCGGAAAAAAGCATTTATGGCGACATCAACTGGAGCGGCACGATCGCTTTCTTCGCCGGACTGATCGCCGGCTGGTCGGTGCAGGACGGACTTGTTCCGGCGTTGCAGGGGCCGATCTCCGGATGGCTGGGAGGGGCGGATCTGAGCTGGCTGTTCGGGATCGTCGTCTCCGGCGCCGTGTACCTGGCTCTCAGCCGGCGGGCAATGCCCACGGTCGCAGCCACCGCCTCGGCCGGCAAGTGACGCGCGAAGACCAAGCGCGCATGACAGCAAACTAAGCCGCGCTATGCTGCGGTCGAGCGTCTGATTCAACCCGGTTGAATCAGACGCTCACGTTATTTTTTTGTTTGAGTATGAGCTCCGCGCAAACGCGTTGCGTTTGTCCGAAGCGAAAACCGGTTTCCACTTTTCCCGATCATGCTCCTACCCTCCACAAACACTTGTGCAACATCGCGATTGGCAGTCTAATGACTGCCGAGGCGTTTCATGAACGCCTGATTGCGCGCTCCAAGGCTGTGGCGCGTCCATAAGGCGACGCTGGCCTAACCCACTGCAGAGGGAAAGAGCGGTCTTCACGTCGGCGGGCAGCTCTTCTCACGCAGCACCCGTGGAGATGCGCATGAACCTCGATGCCTACCGAATCGTCTCGGAACCCTTCTATCAGCCCGTGGGCAACGAGATCGCGGTGTTTGAAGCCGCCTTCACCGAGCGTCTGCCCGTCATGCTGAAGGGCCCGACCGGGTGCGGCAAGACGCGATTTGTCGAACATATGGCATGGCGTCTGGCCAAGCCTTTGGTGACCGTCGCCGCGCATGAGGATATGACCGCCTCCGACCTTGCCGGCCGCTACCTGCTGGAGCCCAACGGCACCATCTGGCACGACGGCCCGCTGACGATGGCGGTCCGTCACGGTGCGATCTGTTATCTCGATGAGATCGTCGAAGCCCGGCAAGACACCACGGTCGTCATCCATCCGCTGACGGATGCGCGGCGGATTCTGCCGCTGGAGAAGCACAACGAGATCGTGCCGGCCCACGCCGATTTCCAGCTCACGATCTCCTACAACCCCGGCTATCAGAGCGCGGTGAAGGATCTGAAGGAATCAACCAAACAGCGGTTCCTCGCCATCGATTTCGGCTACCAGCCGCCCGCCGTCGAAGCCGCCATCGTGGCACGCGAGGCCGGAACCAATGTCGAACTCGCCGGCACCCTTGTCGCCATTGCCGAACGCTCGCGCAATCTTCAGGGCCACGGCCTCGACGAAGGGGCCTCGACCCGTATGCTGATCCACGCCGGACGGTTGGTGCGCGCCGGCCTGCCGCTCGACGCTGCCGTCCGATCGAGCATTGTTCTGCCGATCACCGACAATCACGATATCCGCGAAGCGCTCAGCGCCGCCATCGAGGCCTGCATACCGTGAGCGCGGCGCTGCGATCGGCGCCGTTGCGACTCGTCACGGGCCAGCCGGACGGAGCCGTCCGCCGCCTTCACTTTCTGATGCAACAGCGCGACGCGCTCAGGCCGCTGTTCCGTTCCGTTTGGGACAATCTCGCCAGCCGTTTCGATCCCGACGACCTCGAAGGTTGGGCAACGGGCGTGTTGGCATTGGCCGACGTCAACGCCGGTCCGTCCTGCCTGGTGGCGTTCTGGGATCTCAGCAAAAGTCACCCGACCGAGGAAGGTCTCGCACCGCTGATCGTGACCGCGCATACGGCTGCGAATGTTTGCCGCCACGCGGGCGCACAAGCGGCCGCCGCCACGATCATCTCCGTCACAGCCGCGCGTCGAATTCTGGGGGCCGGCCCAAGCCTGGCGCGCTGGTGGCGCACCATGGACGACCTTGCGTTGCAGGCGCCGGAATCGGTCGAGGCGACGGCCTCGCGCATGGGCGTCATCCTGTCGGCGGGTAACATCGAGGCGTTCGAGAACTTCGTTACCGCCGGTTTGAAACTGGCGGACGGCGGCAGGCGTCGACGGCTTAAGTTTTTCACGCTGCAGGATGAGCTTGCTCGACGCCTTGTGGAGCGAGCATTGGCCGGCATCGGATTCGCAGAGACCGAACGCCAGACCAAGGCGTTCGTGACCTCCTTGTGGGGGCGGCCACCCCTGCTGCGAAGTTTCCCGGGCGACACAGGCCAAGCCTCCCAACGCCGCGCCGGAATCGCAGGACCGCTGATCCGAATGCCCGAGATCTATCGCGGCGTGCAAGGGGACGCCGCATATTCTTTATACAGAGCCGCGGCGGCGCATGCCCAGGCGCATCTCGTGTTCGGTGGACCTCGCTTTTCGGTCGGGACTCTGAAACCGCTTCAGATCGCGCTCGTCACCTTGATCGAGGACGCCCGCATTGAGCTGTTGGCGATGCGGCATCTGCCGGGACTACGCAAGCATTGGTCCCCCTACCACGTCGCCGTGCCGGCCGGCATGGCCACAGCCCCGATCCTGCTCGCACGGCTGGCTCGGGCTTTGTTCGACCCGTCCTATGACGACGACGACCATTTTGTCGCCAAGGGGCGCGCGATGTTCGAGGCCCGGCTTCCACGCCTCGACGATCCGGCGATCAGTCGCGAGATCGGCATGCTCTTGGGCAACGATCTCGGCCAGATGCGCGTTCAATTCAACGCCAGGACCTACGTCGTCGAACCGCTCTACCGCGACGATGGTCTGGGCATATGGGACTTCGGGGAAGACGCTCCTTCCTCGGGCGAAACGCTCGACCTTGCCGTCGATGCGGCGAGGGTTGAGCAGCGCGACGATCCGAATCAAAACCCCCTTCAACCCGATGTACGCGACGACGAAAGCACGGCTGGTCGCGTACGGCCGGTCGCGCCAGATCCACGCGGCACGGCGATCGCGAAATATCCTGAATGGGATCGCGCGCACGGCGTCGAACGGCCGGAATGGACGACCGTGCGTGAGGTGCCGGCGCAGCCCGGCGACCCACGCCTCGTCGAAGAAGCGCTCGAGCGCGCTGAGGTGTTGCGCAACCGGATTGCGCGCCTGGTGCGCGGCGTGCGCGTCGGCCGGACGATCCGGTTGAAACGGCAGCTCGACGGACATGATCTCGACGTCGACGCCATGCTGGACGCGGGGATCGCCTTGCGGATGCGTCAGGAAGCCGACCCGCGCATATTTCGTGCGACGACCTCGAAGCATCGTGATCTTGCGGTCTTGCTGCTGCTCGACATTTCAGAATCGACCCGCGACCGCCTGGCGTCCGGCGCTTCAATTCTCGACGTCGAGCGCCTTGCCGTTGCGGTGCTTGCCGAAGCCATGAGCGCGCTGGGCGACCCCTTCAGCATGCTTGCATTCGCCTCGAACGGCCGCGACCACGTCGAAATAACGACCGTCAAGGCCTTCGATGAACCCTATGACCGGGCGTGCGTCGGGCGGCTGGCCGCGCTGTCCTCCGGTCTCTCGACACGGCTCGGCACAGCACTTCGTCACGCCGGCGAACTGATCGATCACGCGCGCAGCTTCCGGAAACTGGTCATCGTGTTGACCGACGGCGAGCCATCCGACATCGACGTGGCCGACCCGCTCGATCTGGTTGAAGACGCGCGCCGCGCCGCGGTCGGATTGCGGGCGCGCGGCATCGACGGATTCGGCGTGGTGTTGGCAGCAGGCGCCGGATCTGGCACCATGAATTCCGCTGTGCGTATCTTCGGGCGCGGCAACACCATGCTGGTGCCGCGCGTCGAGGACTTACCGACCCGGCTGTCCGAACTCTATTTCCGCCTGGCCCGACGCTAGAGCATGACCGGTTCTGATTGAATCAGAACCGAAGCTCCAAATTATTTTGACGCGTTTTCTTCACGCGAACCGGCATCCACTTCGCTCGAAACGCATCATTGCGAACTCCGCACCGGCGGCGATGCGTCGGCGCGGAGTTTCAAGTTTTGGATTTAGCGATGCGCCGCCACTTTGTTTGGAATTCCTTCGATCGGCGCCTCGTCCGTCCCCACGGTTGGTCGCGTGAAGGATTCGACCATTTCGCGCGTTCCTTCGGGATCGGCAATCCATTTGGAATAGAATTCATAAGGACACGCCGCGAGACCACGGTCGCCTTCGCCGGAATTGATCAGCCCGGTATAGCCGCGGTGCACCAGCTTGAAGAGATGATTTTCGGATTGACCGTTCCGGCGCGCGTCGCGGATCAGCATCTTCGAAAGCTGGGCGTACTGAATTCCGTAATCTTCCTCACCACACTCACCGAGCGTGCGGCCATCGAAGCCAATAATCGCCGAGTGGCCAAAATAGGAGTAGACGCCATCGAAGCCAGACGCGTTGGCGACTGCCACATAGACGTTGTTCGCCCACGCCATCGCCTTCGCCATGATGACTTGCTGATCCTTCGCCGGATACATGTACCCCTGACAGCGAACAATCAGCTCAGCACCCTTCATCGCGCAATCGCGCCAGATTTCCGGATAGTTGCCGTCGTCGCAGATGATCAGCGAAACCTTGAGGCCTTTGGGCCCCTCGGAAACGTAGGTACAGTTGCCGGGATACCAACCCTCGATCGGCACCCAAGGCATGATCTTGCGGTACTTCTGGACCACCTCGCCCTTGTCGTTCATCAGGATCAGCGTGTTGTAAGGCGCCTTGTTCGGATGCTCCTCGTGGCGTTCACCGGTGAGCGAAAAAACGCCCCAGACCTTCGCCTTGCGGCAGGCTTCCGCGAAAATCTCCGTCTCCTCGCCGGGCACCACCGACGCCGTGTCGTACATTTCCTTGGAATCGTACATGATCCCGTGGGTCGAATATTCCGGAAAAATCACGAGGTCCATTCCCGGCAGACCGGTTTTCATGCCGACGACCATGTCGGCGATCTTCTTGGCGTTGGCCAACACTTCCGCTTTGGTGTGGAGACGAGGCATCTTGTAGTTCACGACGGCAACGCCGACCGTGTCATTGCTGGATGAAATATCGCCGTGATACATGTTGCTCTCCTTAAGGGCTCCGATGTCGGCCGTGAGGCCCGATCGCAAACACAAAAAAGCCCGACAGATCCTCACGGATCTCTCGGGCTGCTTAGCCATGCCAGACCAACATCATTGGTGGCCTGGCGGATTTGCGTTTCAGGACAGCATCGTCCTATCGCACTTGCAACAGAAGCTAAACATCTTTCACCCGGTACTGCAACAGCTCGTTTGCATGAATGATTGCTGCGGCCATGTCGTCCATCGACAACCGTTTGGTCATCGCCTGGCGGCGAATGCTTTCGTACGCTTCGGCTTCGCTCATTCCCTGGCCATCCATCAGAATAGCCTTGGCCTTCTGAATTCGCTGAAGGCCGGAGAGTTTGCGCTCCAGTTTACGGATTCGTTTATGGTTTTCGCGTTTTTCGAGCCAGATGCTGCGCGCGATCGTCAGGTTGGTGAGCAGGCCGAAGGGACGGATCGGCCGCTCGATCACGGCGACCGCGCCGGCCTCCAGCACCAACTGAAGTGTGGACGGATCTTCATACCCGACGACGGCGATGAGCGTCGGCCGTGGTCCGTCGCTTGATTTTAGGAGTCGCTGAATATCGCTTCGGACATCATGTTCGACGGCAAGCAGCATCACGTCGCAACTATCGGTCCAGCTTTCCGGGATGGGCCACTGGGTCTCGACCATACAACCGATGCGGCGCAGATGTTCGACCAGCTTGACGCGTTCATTGTCCGGCGGATGAACCACCTGAACACGCAGGCCGCGAAGATCGCGAAGGATTTGGATCGCCACCACCGCCTGCTCCCCAAAACCTTAATGGCTGACGATTTGAAGGTCGTCAGCCGACCAATCGTCAAGGCTCTGCACGACACAATAAGGGTCCGGCTTGATCCGAACACCGGGATTCCAGACCGTCTGGAATCGACCGGATTTGTCGAGCCGCGCGATCCGCGGCCAAAGATACGTGTGGTTATTTTCCGGATCGATCCGGACTCGTCCTTGCGGAGCGTCGAATTCAGAATCGCCCGCCTCCTTCAGCACTCTCTCAGGATCATCCGAACCGCACCGGGCAACCGCACGCATCGCCAGATGCACCTGGAAATAAGCAGCTTCTGCCGCCGCCGTTACCGGCGCATCGGCCCCGTATTTCTCTTTGAAACTGCCAACGAAACGCCGCGCGGAGAGCGACGAAGAGGTTTCGAAGAACGGCGCCGCCGTGATATGTCCTTCGGCGGCCTCGCGAGACATCTCTGCGACTTCAGCTTCGCTCGTGGTCAGACTTGCGATCGGCATTTTTGCCGGGTCGAACCCCGCACTCCGGTAGGCCTCGTAGAAAGCCGACGTGCCCCTACCCACTACCGTCGAAAAGATGACGTCTGGCGAGGTCTTCTTGATCCGGTTGATGACCTTCTCGAAATCCTGCGGACCAGCTTCAAGGGGCACATAAATTTCGTCCAGCACCTTGCCTCGCCCTTGCACGACAAAGTCGGCCATCAGTCGGTTGGACTCGTAGGGGTAGACGTAGTTCGATCCAACCAGAAGAAAGCGATTGCCATAAGTGGACAGCAGAAACTTTGCGAGTTGCAAGGAATTCTGATTCGGTGCCGCACCCGCGTAAATGCAGTGGCGCGAATATTCAAACCCCTCATAGAGCGTAGGATAAAAAAGCAACCCGCGGTAGCTTTCGACAACCGGCAAAACGGCTTTGCGGGTACTCGACATATAGCAACCGAACAACAACCTGATACGATCGACCTGAAACAACCGTTCCGCCAGGCTGCGAAACTGCTTGGGGTCGGAGGCCGGATCGTAGATGACGGGCTCGACCATTCGATCGAGCACCCCGCCACCGGAATTGATCTCCTCAATGGCGAGAAGCGTGGCGTTCAGCTGAGATTGTTCGACCGCGGAAGTAACGCCCGTCTGGGAGAAGAGTACCCCCACACGCCACGGGGCACCGGTGCTTTCGCTGAAACCCATAACCATCGTTCTCGTGAGATCGGATCGACCTTACGTCAGATCATGGGAAATTCAAATCGCGCCCCCTCCGACGCCAAGCCAACAACTCGGGAACGAACCTGTGCCTGAAGGTGACCTGACGGCGGTTTATGGCCGTGCAGCAGATCACCCTGCCTGACGGACAGCGACCCTATAATGCTGTAGTGGGCAAAACCTCAGGGTCGTGCTCAGTTCGTCAGCGTTCCCCATTGCGACGACATGCGCTCGGCACCGCGTTGCGACAGGGCGAATATCGTAAACGTCGGATTCGAAGCGCCGGCGGTGGGAAAAAGACTAGGTCCGGCGATCCACAGATTCGGTATTTCGTGGCTCTGGCCATAGCTGTCGGCAACGGAATTGGCGGCGCTTGTCCCCATGATCGTGCCACCCATGAGGTGACTGGTCGGGATAGCCCCGCGGGCCGACCATGCCTCCTTGGCGCCGCTCGCCTTCGCGACCTTCAATCCCACTTCGAGATTGGCGTTCCAAAGCGCCACCGCGTTCTCATCAAAGCTATGGACGAGCTTTCCGAGCGGCATGCCGAACTCGTCTTTCGCGCTTGTTAGCTCGACGCGGTTTTCCATGCTCGGCTGTTCTTCGCCGAACGTCTTTATGCCGGAGAGACCACGGGCCGCCCGCTTCATGTAATCCGCCAATTCCACCCCGAACAGGTCGGGGCGGGAAGTCGCGAGATCGGTCGTCTTCAAAGCAAACCCCGCGGTGATGAAGGAGCTGCCGAACACGCCTTGATGACTCGTCTTGGGGTAGTGCTCGTAAGACATGTACTGCACAGCGATCGTGCCCATGTGATTCTGCATATTTTCGTCGAACATCGCCCATGTCGATGCGACGTGATGCGACATCATGAATTTGCCGACCAGGCCGCTTGCATTGCCGAGGCCCTTGGCATGCTTGTCGGTCGCAGAGTTGAGCAGAAGCCGCGGATTTTGCCCCGACCAGGCGGCCAGCACGACGACGCTGGCTTCCTGGATCTGCTTTTGGTGCTTGTCGTCGTAATATTCGACACCGGTGATGCGCGTTCCCGCCTGATTGGTCAGGACGCGCGTTACCGTACAGAGCGCGCGAACTTCGGCACCGGCCTGGCGCGCATCGCCGAGATAGGTGATCTGCGGATTGGCAAGCGCGCCGATCGGACAACCGACATGACACCAACCGTCGTACAGGCAAGCCGGCCGTCCCTTGAACTCGACCGAATTCATCCCGACCGGGGCCGGCACCATCGGAATGCCGGTCGCCTCAAAGCCCTTCAGCCAGATCTCGCCGTTCCGAAAGGTTTTCATCGGCGGCATCGGATAATTTTCTCCGGCCGGCCGCCATTTTTGCTCTGCCTTGGCATCGCCGGAGACGCCGATCTCGCGCGCAACCTTGTCGTAAAACGGCGCGACATCTTCATAGGCGATCGGCCAATCGTGTGACCGGTTGTGCTCGCTCTTGACCCTGAAATCGGTTGGCAACAGCCGTGGAAAGTTGGCGTAGTAGTGCAAGGCCGCGCCGCCGACACCCCACCCGCCCTGGGCGGCGTAGGCCATCGGGTTCTTGCCTTCAAGAAGGATGGGCGCGCCAGCAGGCTTGATCCGCCGCCCCCAGATCTCGGAACTGATGAGATCGGAGAGTTCCCAGTCCGGACCGGACTCCAGCAAGACCACCTTCTTGCCGGCCTTCGCGAGCACCGAGGCATAAACCGAGCCGGACGCGCCTGCGCCGACAATGACGACGTCAACTTTCTCGTTCGTCATCTCACCACCTCTTTTCCGGCGAAATATGCGGCATGTAGGGAATGCCGAGTGCCTCGTATCCTTCCACCGTGCCGTAGACGACGTCGACGGCATCGGCGCGCAGCACGGCATACACGACCGCGCCTGGCGGTCCG
This sequence comes from uncultured Alphaproteobacteria bacterium, assembly GCA_963814615.1. Classification (GTDB taxonomy): domain Bacteria; phylum Pseudomonadota; class Alphaproteobacteria; order Rhizobiales; family Xanthobacteraceae; genus Bradyrhizobium. The sequence continues at coordinate 227,617 of CAWFDN010000004.1, forward strand.
GTCCAGCCTTCGATCTTGTTCTGCCGCATGAGGTCGACAAACTGCCGCGCATCGGCGGCGGTCAATTGCGCGAAATCACGTCCGAACATCTTGTTGCTGCCGCTGTCGACAGTTTTGATCGCGGTGCGATAAAAATCCGCGAACGGCGGACGGAAGTTGAAGATCCGGGCTTGCAGAAGAGATTCTTGCGGCGGCACCGAGAGCTGCTGATCAATGAAGTGCGCGATGCCTGATTCGCGGGCCTGCGGCACCAGCGTCTCGCCCAGGGTCTCAAGGGTGTCTCCCTGATGGGCATCGAGGAGCCGGAAAGGCACGCCACGCGCCCGCGCTTGCCCGGCTGACATCATGACTTCAGCGCCACCCACCGTAAACGCCAGAGCACTCAGGCTTGCGCCCTTCACAAAACCACGGCGGCCAATATTCGCCATCGTCATCTCCTCCCGGGATTTTTTTTGCCAACCGCAAAATCTTTAGGAGGGATTACTGGGCAGCTCCGGCGTTAAGTCAAGCGACCAAATGGGAAGGTCGACCCAAAAACCAATGATAAAATTGCATCGCCCGATATCGAGTATCGTTGAAATCGCGCGGCCTTTCACTTCTGACGATTGATGTCGTCGACAAATCAACATCGACTTTCCACAGTCGATGAAAAATTTTTCGTCGAAGCAGCACGCCCATCGTCCCGTCATCGGCGTGAAATATCCGACTGCCACAGTCGTGGGCGCGGCAACAAAAATGTGGAGAATATTTTATGTTACTGAAAAAGATCGCCTTCAGTCTGCTCGCCGGAGTCGCCCTTGGCGCAACCGCCCAAGCGGCCGATATCGACCACGTCTTGCTGATCAGTGTGGACGGGCTACACGCGCTCGATGTGGCACGCTATGTTGAAGCTCATCCGAACTCCGCTTTGGCCGAATTGTCCAGCCATGGCGTCACTTACAGCAACGCCCGTACACCTGCGAACTCCGATTCGTTTCCGGGCCTGCTGGCGCTCGTGACCGGCGGCTCGCCGATTTCCCACGGCCTGTTTTACGACGTGAGCTATGATCGCACTCTGTTTGATCCGACCAATGTGACGTGCAAGGGCGCGCCCGGCAATATGATGGTGTTCGACGAGAGCATCGATCTGTACAAAGGCGTGGTTTCCCAGAACGTTATCGATCCGACCAAGCTGCCGCGTGGACGGAATGAGTATGGTCAGTGCGTTCCGGTGTTTCCGCACAATGCGATCCGCACCAACACGATCTTCGAAGTGGTCAAAAGCAAGGGCGGCCGCACCGCCTGGGCGGACAAGCACCCGGCTTACGATCTCGTCAACGGTCCGTCGGGCAAGGGCGTGGATGATCTCTTTACGCCGGAACTCACCAACGTCGGTGGTTTTGACGCCACCGTCAGTGTCGATTGCACGGTCGCGAACGACGAGTTGAAAGTGCGGGCGATCATCAATGAAATCAACGGCCTCAAGCACGACGGTTCGCCCGGTGGCGGCACCCCCGTGGTGTTCGGAATGAACTTCCAGGCCGTCAGCGTCGGACAAAAGGTCGCCGCCGACAACGGCAATGGCACTTGCCCGCAGAGCACCCATACCGGCAAGCCGGGCGGATACATCGACGGCGCCGGAACGCCGACCGAGGTTCTCGCTTTCGGCTTGCAAAAGACCGACGAAGCCCTGGGCGACATGATCCAGGCGCTCAAGCAGCGCAGCCTCTACGATTCGACTTTGTTTATCGTCGGAGCCAAGCACGGCCAGTCGCCGATCAACCCGGTCAAGGTCAACAAGCCGGGCCATTTCGCCGACCTCGTCGCCAAGCTGCCGGACGCCGGAACAAATCCGGGAGCATTGGCGATCGCCAGCGCCGCCGCTTGTTCCACCGGTTCATGCGGCTTCGTTCAGGACGACGACATTGCGCTGATCTGGTTGCAAGATCAAAGCAAGACCAAGACTGCGATCGACTACCTGAACGCCAACGCCCAGACCTTGTTCATCGATGAAGTGCTGGGCGGCGACGAACTGAAGCTCAAATTCAATGATCCGGCGCACGACAGCCGCGTACCGGATATCATTGTTCAGCCGATCTACGGGACGGTCTACACCGGATCGACGGCAAAGAACGCCGAGCATGGCGGAATGAGCTTCGGCGACACCAATGTCGGCCTGATCGTTTCCAATCCGCGCCTTCCGAGCGTCGTGTTGAAAACCCCGGTGGCGACCTCGCAGGTCGCGCCGACGATTTTGCAAGCGCTCGACATCGAAACCGAAGCGCTGAAGTCGGTGGTCGTCGAACACACGGCCGTGTTGCCCGGCTTGTTTGACAATCGCTGAACTGCGACAAAGAGAATAAATCGGAAGGGTCCCGCATCGCGGGGCCCTTCTTTTGACAAACCATTGTAGAAACTCGCTATTGCCAAAACTCTCGGGCTATTCCGGAAAGCCGGTTGACGGCTTTCTTGGGTCACCCGCTCAGCACAATTTTTCAAGAACGATTTTCGCGCCCTTTTCGACAATCTGCTAAACCTGATCAGGCAATTTAGCTGAATCAGGCGCTTCTCATGGTCATCATCACGTCGTTCGGACTGCTCTGCCTGCTGGGCATTCTCCTCGCCTGGATCGACATTAGCCACGGGATCATTCCGGACTGGTTGAATTTGGCGATTGCCGGCCTCGGACTGTCGAAGATTTTGATCGTCGATGGTCCGCTGGTTGGTTTGGAAGCGGCGTGCGAGGGCGCGGCCATCGGTGCTACATTCTGGTTCTTGAGACGGCTCTATTTCGCTTACAGAAAGACCCAGGGCTTGGGACTGGGCGATGTCAAATTCCTCACAGCCGCCGGAATTTGGGTCGGCGTCGCCGGCCTTCCCATGCTTTTGTTGGTTGCCACGTTCACCGCGCTCGCCTGCGTCGGTGCCATGCAATTGGCCGGACGGCAATTGAGCGGCCGGACATCGATCTCGTTCGGACCGTTTCTGGCGCTCGGCCTGTTGTTCACGACAGCTCTTCAACAACACTGGTCATGTTGCTGAGCCGGAGTAACTATTAGCGACCGGCGTGTCAGGTTGGGGCAGCGGCGTTTACCGCAGCAGCTTGCCAATACTTGCCGGTACCGGACGGGCCTCACTGCGAAGCTCACTGGGCGGCTGTGCCACGCCGGGATGCGGCAATTCGAGGGTAAAGACCTGTTGATCCTTTTCCAGGATCGCTTCCCGGCCTTGAACCGATCGCAGCTTCCAGCCCTGAAAATCTTCGCCGACCTTCAATCGGAGTGCGCCCTTGGTCGATTGATCCAGAAATATCCCGAACCCTTCATCGCCGCTTACGATCGTGCCCACCAAATTGAGTTGCGGCCGCTCACGTTCCCTTGATTTGGGCGCAGCCACCACCTTCGAGGCTGTCGCAGGCGCGACCGCAGGGGCCGGCGGCCGCCGAGATGCTGAAAAGATCGGCCGGTCGCGGGTACCAGACAACGTTGTGAGAGGGATGCCCCACAGCGGATTGGCACTCAACGCCCGCTCCGGTACGGGCGTTGGCGGCGTAGTCACGATTTGCGCCTGCGCCTGAATGGCGGGTTGAGCCAAGACGGCGGATGACGGCAGAGATCCGGCGCGCGCATCCTGGGCCACATCGACATCGAGTCGCTCCGTCGCCGTGCCGGTCAAGGCGACGGCCTGCGCCGACGCCGCCACGAGCACGATGCCAATTGTCAGTTTCAGCATCATTTCGCACTCTGCCATTGCCCGGACACCGCCAGGAGAATCCGCAATTTTCCGTTCAACGTTGAGGGAGCCTGAACGACCAGTTGATCGATGAACAAGAACGGCATTCCGGCTTCGAGATCGTAGAGTAGCTGCTGCAGTTCGACCTGGTCGATTTCACAACTTGCCAGGATGCTGAGAAACCCCGCTTTGGATTGCGTGCCCTTCAACTCAACCTGGGTCGACAAAACGTTTCCGCCCAACTTCGTCACGGCGCCGGCGACTCGCTGGATCAGGGCGGCTCCTGCGACGGTGACCGTTGCCCCTTCCAGAAACGCCGAGCCCGACGGCATCGAAACCTCCGTGGGTTGGCCGCGCACCGCGGCCGGCCTGCGGCCCTCGAGCTGCTCCAGCATGGCAGCGGAGGCCGCCACCTCGGCGCGCTGGCCAAGGACGTCTGCAAGCGAGACGATCACCGTGAATAGCAATGCAAACAGGAGACCGCCGTAAGCGACCGCCGCCAACAACGGCGACGTTACGAATGTTTTTCGCAAGGTGACGACAAAATTCATGTGTCGGATCCAAAATAGGGCGTGACGTGAACCTCGATATGGAAGCGCTCTCCCGGATCGTTCTGTGCCCGCGTCGTTGGCGCAAAAAATGTGGCACGGGAGAATTGCGGAGACTGCTCCATCAATCGGATCAGGGACGGCGCGTCTTGAGAGATGCCGACGATCTGGACCTTGTCGCCCTCGACCCGCAATTCGGTCACATAGGTGCCGTCGGGCAGGACCCGCGAGATCGCTTCAAGTACCATGACGCTGGACGGCGTTGTCTGCTTCCGCTTCGCCAGCAGGCTCTGCGCCGACCCGCCGCCAATTTGGCCGAGCCGCAGCGAGGCACGACGTTCCGAGATCCGCCGCGACAATTGCTGCTGCTCAACATCCAGCGTGCTCGTGGCATAAGTCGCAAAGATCAAAGCGGCCGCGGCCACAACCCCTGCGCTCAACAGGGTGATGCGCAGAAGGCGCGGAACGTCCGCCGTTCGTCCGGCCGCATCTCGCAGCGAGATTTCGTACACCTTGAACCTCGCGGGGGTGCCCTCGCCCGGCGGAGGCTCGGCAAAGGCGGCCATGGATGTTGCGCCGAGGTTGGTTGCAAGCTGAACAAGCGGCTGGATTTTGCTTTTCGAGGTCGCCGCGAGGGTCAACTGAATTCGTTCGTTGGCTATGTCCGAGGGTAAGCTCCATCCGAACACCGCATCGTTGGCCGTCCAGGGCGTCAAACGGTCGATCTGGGCACGGATCATGCCGTCGAGAAAATCCACGGCTCGCTTGGGAAAGTCGACCGATCGGAACAGGACGTGGTCGGACTTGAGCAGGAATTCGACGCGGCCGCCGCGAAGCGCGCTCGCCCAATCTACCGGAAGAGAGGGGTTTGGTTGGCCGCCTGATACCCGAAACGAAACATCCGGCAAGGCGACGCCTTTTTTTACGGCCGCCGCCTTGGCCGTAAACGTAGCGCCGTCGCCTTCGACGAACCATATTTGCCGCTGGGGCATGAAGCGGCCGATCATCGAATTGACGGCGCGGGCGACGGCCGCAATCCATTCGCCAAAAAACTCCTTCAGTTCAGAAATCATCGGCTTCCTCCGCCAATTTTCGAGGCCGGTTGGTCGCGGCCGCCACTTCGTCCTGCCACGACAGCACGTGATAGGGATCGTTTTCCCCGCCCAGGCCGATCACCACTTGTGAAGCGGTATGGCGACCGTTGTCGAATTTGACCGTGATCAGGATGCGAAAGAAGTCACTTTTTTCGATCGTCGCATTCGCTTGGGCCGGACCGAGCGCCGTTGCTATCGCAGCCGTATCCCGTGGCAGCGCCGGCCGCTCTCTCAAAAACTCTTTCAGGCCGGATGGGGTCATGCCGGGCAACGCAGCGATCACCTCGGGCGCTGCAACCAGAACATCGACCTTCGGCTTTCCGTTAAAGATCGTCACGAACGGCAAGACGCGATCGACCAGCGCCGGCGGCAACCCGAGAACGAGGGCAAGCTCGTTCACATGTGCAAACGGGGCCTGGCGTGGAGCATAGGCAAGGCCCGCGGCGCGGTAGAGCGACACTTCATCCTCAGCGGAATCGGATTTAGGAGCCGTCCGCCAGCCGATAATGCGGTCGGCATACTGCAGGGCTTGCTCCCGATCAGCGCCAAGACCGGAAAGCAAATTTGTCAATAACTCTTTCGGAGCGAGGTTGAGGTCGATACGGGCGGTCTCCGAGACGAAAGAGACGGCAATATCGGCGCCGTCCAACCGATAGCGAAATGATCCTGACGAAGGACGCGCACTCTCCTTTACCAGCGACAACTGATAGGCCGTCAGTTCGACACTAGCGGACACAAGGGCTTCCGCCTGCAGCCCGGCGTCGTTGACGGCCAGTGCCTGCGCCGAATTGGACAGATAGATCGCAAAGATTGTCGCCAGGGCCGCCAACGCCGCCATAATCCAGAGCACGGCGACCAGCACGAAACCATCCTCGGATGTCGCGGTCGCGTAAGGGGCCTTCCGCGTCATTGTGACCCGCTTTGCTGCGAAGCAGCCGTTGCAGGGGTGGAATTGTCTTTTGAACCGTCTTTCGGATTTTTCCCGCTGTCGTCAGGTTTGTCACAACCGGTCCCCGGCTGCGCACAGTTCGCGGACGCAGGCACATCGGCGTGAACGGACGTCACCGTCGACACCGAGAGGACGCGTTCGGTCGCCGCGTCGCGAACCGTCAGCATGATCGCGGCCGGTAATCTCTCCGCTTCGTGCCAACTGCTTTTCCAGATGCGGTCCCGGCCGGCATAGGAAAACGAAAGCCGAAACGGCGGACGCAACAACACCACCGGATCGCCAAACTGAAGTTGTTCGGAGGGCGAGGCCGCGGTCGGCAATGGTCCGAACGGCGCCCGCGAACGCACCGTTACAAGGTCTTGGCGATCGGTGGTTTCGCCGATCCGCACCACGTCCAATCCCGGCTTGGCGTTCGGACCCAAAGCGGTCCGCACGAACATCACCGACAACTCCGAGCCGTCGAACAGCGGTTGGCGCTGCTCGCGATTGGCCGGCACATATTCAGCGGCCGCAAGGTCGGCGCCGATCCGCTGCAATGCGAGGCTGATTGCCTCGCTGCGCTGAATGCGGTCCATTCCCCGATTCCAGTTTGGCAGCCATTGAGAGGTGATGTTGGCCAATCCCGAGAGCACCAGGCCGGTCAAAGCCAGCGCCACCAGCGTCTCGATCAGCGTAAAGCCAGCTTCGTCGGGCCGTTTCGTCGCAAGCCCACTCATTGGCGAGGCCTATGCATGAGGCGAACGGTTTGAAGATCGAAAGCACCGCCGGAAGGCGATTGCACATGAATTTTCACCAGTTGGGGAATCCAGGTGACGTCCGCGTTCGGCAACGCCCACCCTTCCCCCAGCGGTCCGATATCGATCCGCCATCGATGGTCGTTGAGCTGCCCCGACAATACCCCGGGTCCAAGTTCGGCGCGGGGCGGGATTTCGTTGACCATGGTGCTGCGCGCCGTCTGCATCAGCGCGACATGCTGCTCCAACGACCGAACGCCGCGCACGTTGGTCGACATCACCGATGCGATCGCAACGATGCCGACGGCAACGACCGCGAGCGCGATCAATACCTCGATGATGGTGAAGCCGGCCTGCGGGCTGTCAGTTCGTGGCGGCGCTGCTCGAGACAATTTCGATCCTTCCGGTCAGCCAATTGACGCGAACCTCGTATCCGGTATCGAGCCGGGTCAGCGCGATCGTCCCGCCGCACGACATTCCGTTGGCAAAGAAGCTGATGGTCGATAGCGCCGCATGCTGGTGGCAGGTTTCCGGCAGCAGCGCGGAGAAATGTACATCATCGGGAATGCTGATCATCTCCGCCGTCGCGCCCGATCGGATCGAGCGTGTTCCGGCATCGACCAGGGTGGTGACGTCGATCTGGCGCCGGATCGCCGCATTGCGATCCTCTTTCAGCAGCGTCGCGGCTTGAAGCGCATAGGCCTGCAGACGGGAGCGCGACGTCTCGCGCGGAATGAGCGGCAATAACACGGCCGCCATCATGGCGATGACGCCGAGGACACACACCATCTCGAGCAAGGTGAAGCCGCGTTGTGCTTCGTCACTCATTTTTTGCACTGGCCAGGTTTTCGGTGGAAATATCGGCGGCGATGCCAGCGCCTCCCTCCTGTCCATCGGATCCGTAGGACACGATTTCGTAAGGGCTGTGTTCGCCCGGCGCGCGATAAAGATAAGGGTTGTTCCAGGGATCGCTGGGAACGTTGCCACCCTTGAGATAAGGGCCGTTCCAGGCGCTGACCCCGGGAGTCCGCTGCACCAACGCCGTCAGGCCCTCCGCCGTCGAGGGAAACCTGCCGGCATCGAGATAGAACAGATCGAGAGCGCTGCCGAAGCTCTGCAACTGAATCTTCGCGGCCTTGACCTTCGATTCGCTGAGATAGTTGAGAACGCGCGGACCGATCAGGCCCATGATGAGGCCGATGATGGTAATCACGACCAGCATCTCGACCAGGGTGAAGCCCTGTTGGCCGATATGCCGCGGATCTGTGCCCTGCGAGCGCAACACAGAGAACCGGTCTTGGAACCGGTTTGGGCGTTTTTCCAACTTCATGATGAACCTATCCTCGATCTAGCCGACAAGTTGAGTGACTGAGAGCAGCGCGGTCATAACTGAGACGATCAGCCCACCCACGACCGCGCTGATGGCGACGATGGCGAGCGGCCCGATAATGCCGACGATCCGATCCAGGCTGCGCTGCAATTTCTGTTCATAGAATTCGGCGACCCGGCCCGCCAGCGACGGCAATTGCCCGGTTTCTTCACCGAGCCGCAGCATACGCACCGCCATCGGCGGAAGGCTGTTCGACGCAGACAGGGCGTCCGAAAGTTTGCCGCCGTGACGCACGCGATCCGCAGCTGCCGTCCAGGCCGCTACGCTTCCGGTCACCGCCATGATGTCGACCAGGATACGCAGCGTGGCCGTAAGGTTGACACCACTGCCGAGCAGAACCCCGAGATTACGGCAAAACAGCGTGGTCCGGTAAAACCGAAAGATACCGGCGATGCCCGGGACTTGAGAGACCGCATTCACGACCGCCGCGCCGACGCCGGGCCGGCGCAGCAGCCACCAGAACCCGGCGACGAAGGAGACGGAAGCGAGCATCACGGCGATGCTGTTGGCACGAAGAAAGTCCGACAGCTTGATGAAAATGCTGAGCGCGGAATCAGATTTCGCACCGAAATCCGCCAGCACCGAGGAAAATTGCGGTAGCACGAACAGAATGAAGAACAGCATGACGCAGGCCGCAGCGATCAGAACAAAGGCCGGGTATTGCATCGCATCGGTAAGCTTGCGGCGCATCAACTCGGCTCTCGCTCGCTCCGCTCCCAGCATTTCGAGCACCTGATCGAGCGTGCCCGACACTTCGCCGACGCGAACCAGCGCAACATACATCGGGGGAAACAAGGCCGGATGATCGGCAACCGCTCCGGCAAGACTTTCTCCGGTCAACAACGCCGCTCGCAGCTTGCCAACCACTGGACGAAGCCGCCCCACATCGGCATCGCTGGCGAGCAATTCGAGTGCGTCATCCAGACGGGCGCCCGCCTTCAACAGAAGTGCCAGATCTCGAGTGAAAGTCGTCACCTCGGCCTGGCTCGGCCGATCGAACAACCCGAAATTGCCGCGTGAGGCGACGACCTTTCGGGTTTCTTCAATGGTTTCGATCGGCAGCAATTTGAGATATTCGATGCGGTGGGCGACCTCCGCCGCGGTCGGAGCCGAGAGCGTGCCGTGCACGATCTCTCCATTCTGCGTCAAAGCTCGGTAGCGGAAATTCGGCACAGGCTCACCGGACCGTTGTGACGCGGAGGATCTCTGCCGGCGAGGTCAGACCGGCGCGGCACTTCGCAAGACCGTCGTCGAGCATCGTCGTCATCCCGGCGCGGATAGCGGTCTCATCAATTCTCAAGCCATCGGTCTTCTCCCCGATCAGTTCGCGGAGATCACTTGTCAATTCCAGGATCTCGAACACACCGAGCCGGCCGCGATAACCCGTGCCGCCGCAGCGCTCGCACCCGCAGGGCGCTCGAAGGGTTTCGCCGGACCGAAAGCCGAGGGCGCCCAGTTGCGGGTTTTCGGCGAAGTCGGATTCCGTCAACGTCTTCGGCGATTTGCAGCGGTCGCACAGCTGACGCACCAGCCGCTGCGCCACCACCGCCCGCAAGGTCGAGCGCAACAAATATCCTTCGACGCCGAGATCGAGCAGACGCGGCACCGCGGCGGCGGCGGTTTCGGTATGCAGCGTCGTCAGCACAAGATGTCCGGTGAGGGCGGCGTGAACCGCGACATGCGCGGTCTCGGAGTCGCGCACCTCGCCGACCATGATGACATCAGGATCCTGGCGAACGAACGACCGCAGAGCTGCGGCAAATGTCAGTCCGATCGCCGGCTTGATCTGCGATTGGTTCACCCCGGGTATTTCGTACTCGACCGGATCTTCAATGGTCAGGATTTTCCGGGACGGTTCGTTCAGAATCGACAACACCGTCGCCAGCGTCGTGGTCTTCCCGCTTCCGGTTGGTCCGGTGATGACGATCATGCCGTGGGGCAATTTCAGCAATCGCCTGATCTTGACATCGTCGGCGGGCGAGAACCCCAATTTCTCCACCATCAGCAACCCGCGATCCTTGGGCAGGATACGGATGACCGCAGACTCCCCGTGCTGCGTCGGCATGATCGCGACACGAATGTCGATGTCCGAGCGCCCGGCCCGCAGCCGCGCAGAGCCGTCCTGCGGCAAACGACGCTCGGCAATGTTGAGGCTCGCAACAATTTTAATGCGAGAGATCACAGCCTGCGGCAGCACGCCGGCCGGTGCTGCGACCGGCCGCAACAGGCCGTCGATGCGCATCCGGACCACGAGCCCGGTGTGAAAGGGCTCGATATGAATGTCGCTCGCCCGCAGTTCGATGGCTTTTTCCAGCAGATCATTGACGGCGCGCACCACGGGTGCGCCGCTGGCAAGGTCCCGCAAGCTCTCGATATCGTCTTCGCGCGGCTGAAACGTCTCGCCGCCACCCTCAACTTCGACATCCCCGCCCAAACGCTGGTTGAGCGCAACCGTGATGTCTTCAAACGACGCCACCTTGATCGCGACCTCGGCCCCAAGCACGATTTCCGCTGCCCGTCGCGCCGCAACATCGGCCGGCTCAGCGACCGCCAGCACCGGCCTTCCGTCGGCGGGGCGATAGGGAAACACCATCATTTCCCGTAAAAAACGTTGCGAGAAGGGTTCTACCGCCGATGTGGCCGCAAGCATTTCCTGGAGGGTGACCCGCCCCAGATCGTAGAACCGGGCCGCTTCGTCGGCGAACTCGCTGGCCGACAGGTTGGTGTGCTCCCAAAGCTTGCCGTGAAGCTGACCCTGTGAAGGGTTTCCCTGCTCGGTGAGTTCGCCGTTGCCGATCGGCTTCGTCAAAAAATTGCTTTGACGAAGATGCTCCACGAACTGCCTCGACTCGTCGCCGGTCATGCGTCTTCCAGTCTTGCCGTTGCTTCAGGAGCGGGTCCCGCGGGTTCAGCCCGATCTCGACCGCCAGCGATTGGTTATTGATCCGAAATATGACACCTGTACGAAACCGCGCTTTCTTAAGTATTTCCTTGGGTTTTCGCCGGGCTACGGAGCCAGCATGCGGGACTTTTTCAGCGCCCTCACCGCTCGGCCAATTATTACTGTCATATTCCGCCGCTATTGGTGCCGGGTTGACCGGATCTGTTCCGAATGATCCGGACGTGAACACCAGTTAGAATGGCGGAAGCATGGTAGACGTCGGCAACCCCGGCCGGTCACCGACGGTCGGTCGCAGCGTATGCGCTGTCATAATTCTGTTATCTGCGAGCCTGCTCGCATCCTGCAATTCCGCAACGATTGGAGCGACCAGCGACGCCAACGAGATCGATGTGCTGGACAAGGTGCGCTCGCTGGATATTCTTCCCCGTCAGCCTCAGCAAGTGAATGCGTCCCAGTCCAATGCTGGGCAGCGAGGCCGTTCGACGGTTTACGAAGGCACCGAGGTGACCAGCATCGCCGAGGCGCGCCCGCAACCGATCGCAAGCGGAAACGGTTTCGACCTCAATTTCGAAAACACGCCGGTCGCCACGGTTGCCAAGGTCGTGCTGGGCGACGTTCTCGGCACGGGCTACACGATTGATCCGAGGGTGCAGGGCACCGTCAGCCTGGTCTCCGTCAAGCCGGTTCCCAAATCGGACATCATCTTTGTTCTCGAAAACGCCCTGCGGCTCAGCGGCGTGGTGCTGATCCGCGATACCGCCGGCTACCGTTTAACGCCGCTCGGCGACGCGGTCGGCTCCGGCCGGGTCGATGCAGCCGTGGCTAGTCCCGAACCCGGTTACGGTGTCTCGGTGGTGCCCTTGCAATATGTATCGGCGCAAACCGTGCTCAAACTGATGGACAGCTTCGCGACCAAGGCGGGGGCGGTGCGCGCGGATTCAGCCCGGAATATCCTTCTGATTCAGGGTAGCGGCGCCGAGCGCCGCACCGCGGTGGATACCGCGCTTAGTTTCGACGTCGACTGGATGCGCGGTCAATCGGTCGGAATTTACCCCATTGCCAATAGTGCACCGGAACCGATCATCGCCGAGTTGGAAAAGATATTGGATTCCGGCGAGAGCGGTCTCAGCCAGGGTGTGGTGAAATTTCAGGTGGTCAGCCGCCTCAACGCGATTATGGTCGTCAGTAAAAAGCCGGCATTGCTTCAGACGGCAGCGACCTGGATCAAGCGTCTCGATTCTGCCGACACTGGAAGAACCAGTGTTCACGTTTACCAGGTGAAATATGGCGAAGCCCGCCAGATCGCGCGCGTGCTCAGCGAAATGTTCATCGGGGGATCGGCCGCAGCCGCGCTTGACACCGCGAGCAGCCAGCTCGCGCCGGGATCTGGCACTGCCGCCACGTCCAGCGCCGATCGACTGTCCCTCAACGGCAATGGCAACAGTTCGTCATCGACATCGAATGGCTTTGGTTCCCGCTCGCAGACCGGCATCGGCGGCACCTCCGGCTTTGGCGCGGCCCAAGCGGCGGCCGCGAACGGTTCCGGCGCCGGAGCATTGGACGGCGGGGGCCGAACGGCCGGCGGTCCGCCGGTTTTACAGGGCGTGCGGATCACGGCCGACACCGTGAACAACACCCTGCTCATCTACGCGGATCAGGAAAGCTACCGGATCATCACCTCGACATTGCAGCAGGTGGACCAGCCGCAGTTGCAGGTAGCGATCGACGCGACCATCGCGGAGGTCACCCTCACCGACGAGCTGAGCTATGGCGTTCAGGCCTTCCTCACGAGCCGCAATCTCGGCTTGAAGCCCGACGCGGGCTCGATCCTCAACACGCAGGCGGCAGCCGCACCGGTGGCAGCCACCGCCGGAACGGTCGCCGGCGCGTTCATCAACCGCGCATTCCCCGGATTCAATTTTCTGATCGGTTCGGAGGCAAACCCGAGCGCAATTCTGGACGCCCTTCATACCGTGACCAGCGTCAAGGTCCTCTCCAATCCGTCGCTGGTGGTGGTCAACAATCAGGTGGCCACGCTCCAGGTCGGCGACTCCGTGCCGGTCACGACCGGCACCGCTACTTCCAACCTGGCGGCAGGCGCGCCGACCGTCAACACCATCGACTATCGCAACACAGGCATCATTCTGCGCGTCTCGCCTCGCATCAATGTCAACGGAAATGTCAGGCTCGATGTCGAGCAGGAAATCAGCAACGTGGTACCGACCGCCACCCCAACGTTGACCCCGACGGTGTCCGAACGAAAGGTCATGAGTTCGGTTTCCGTGGCCACCGGCCAGACGGTTCTGTTGGCCGGCTTGATCAGCGAACAGCAAAACAAGAACCGAAACGGGATTCCTCTGCTCGACCAAATTCCTGGGTTGGGCGACGGCTTCTCCCATCAGGACAATACCGCGACGCGTACCGAGTTGATCATCTTCATCCGTCCCCAGATTATCCGTAATGGCGCGGATGCTCATTTCGTGGCCGAAGAACTTCGATCGAAATTGCGTGGAAGCCTCGGGGCGAGTGTGGCAAATGAGTTGCGGGGGCCAAGCCTGCGCTGAGTTTGCAAACCATTGCGCGGGCCTGACCGGCGTGGGCGCGATCGAAGCAAGCGGTCTATGGAGGTTGAGTTCAGTGCGCCGTATGGTATCGACGATTTTATTGATGATTGGATTGCTCGGCGTCGGCACCATCTGCCCGGCGCAGGCCGACGGCCTGAGCCGCGCGACCGACGCCTATGCAAGGGGCGACTACATCCGCGCGGTCAACCTGTTATCTCCGCTGGCGGCCCGCGGAAATGCACGGGCGCAGACACTGCTCGGCTTCATGTACGAAAACGGATTCGGCGTGCCGCAAGCCTACGATGCCGCGGCCGATCTCTATCAAAAAGCAGCCGTGCAAGGCGATCCCTTTGGACAAGCGCGGCTCGGCTTGATCTATGACAAGGGCCACGGCGTTCCGCAAAATGTGATTCTTTCCTATAAGTGGCTCGATTTGGCCGCGGCCCATGCGCCCAAACGCGAGCGTGACCACTACCTCAGGCTTCGCAACGCGGTGGCTTCGAAAATGTCTTCCGTTCAAATCCTTGAGGGCCAACGGCTTGCCTTGATCTGGGCGCCGGGACGCTAAACTCTTCTTAGGTCTGGGGCTTCCGTGTCCGGGACTTCTGCGATTCCCGTTTAGAACCATGGCCGTTGCCGAAGCATGCTGTCCTCGTAGACTGCGGTGCCTGAGGGTGGACGACCTTGATGACGTTCAACGATGCAAACATGACCGGCGACTACGTTGTTCTCCGCGGTAAAGCGTCGGGGTAATTTCAAGCACAATTGTCTGCCGAGCAACTATTTACGGCGTTTGAGTCGTTCACCGAAGACATCCAGGTCAATTACCGGCTCCGGGTTTGTTCGAAACAGTAACGTATGGAAAGTTCTTGGTATCAATGTTGATGCCAACAAGCTGTAGGGAGCAGCTCACGGCCTGCATAAGCGCTTGCTTCAATCATTGAATCACGGCCAGGCGCACGCCGCGGCACAAACTGGTTATCCATTGATTTCAATGAGTTGCGGGTTCGCTGGCTGGGGCGGGAGGATTCGAACCTCCGCATGGTGGAATCAAAATCCACTGCCTTA
>CAWFDN010000005.1:0-782500 GCA_963814615.1 uncultured Alphaproteobacteria bacterium
AGGTCACACGTTCGAATCGTGTCGGGTGCGCCAATTTCTGCCATTCAGAATTGAACAGCGAACTTATTTTATCAGTTGCCCGTGGTGCTGGCCGTGACGCGCTCCCACTTCTGTGAAATGTGTTGGGCTCACAGACGCTTCATTCGCCTTGGTTTGAGCGGCTATCGCAATCCGGATACGGCTATCATCAAGGCTCCAACGAGCTAAGCCCTGCGATCGTTGCCCGTACGATCCTTGCGAGCTCGCTGCGTAGCGCGTTTGTCGGCACCGCAATTAATTTCTGTTCGAGCCCGAGCAGCACCACGCCGTGCACAGCAGAGAAAAGACTGCGCGCAGTCAAGTTCAATTCCGCCAACGAACGTTTTGGAAATAGTGCGGCGAGTGGCTGATAGATGTGCCGGAATAGATCCATCTGTTCGCTGATTGCCCATTCCGGGGGTGGTCCGTCCTCTGTCATCCGGTGTTCGAACAGCGCGTGCCAAAGTTCGAGATTCTCGGCGGCGAAATCGCAATAGGTGACGGCGATGCGAACCAGGGTTTCACAAGGCTCGGCTAGGCCGTTGCTTTCGGCTTCGGTGAGTGCTGCGTCTAGCCTTGCGAGGGTGCGCGATCCTACCAGAAGCACCAGTTCGTCCATGTCTTTGACGAGGTTATAGACCGCGCCGTTGGCGCAGCCAATTTCACGGGCCAGTTCGCGGGTCTTTAGCGCTGCCAATCCGCCGGACGAAATGCTCCGTTCAGCTGCCACGATTAAAGATTCGCGGAGTTTTGTTCGTCTTTCCAATGTATTAGACATTTTTAACCATTTTCGTGAGCGTCGCTCAAAAACATCTTGAGCGGCGCTCAAACTATTGCTACATCCAATTTATGAGCAATGCTCATAACACAAGGAGTAGGCAATGTTCAAAACTGTTTTGACGCTCTTCCGTGGCAACGTGGCTGCCGCCGGAGAAGAACTGGAAGACCGGTCGGCGCTTTTGATCCTCGACCAGCAGATGCGCGATGCGGCCGCGGCCGTCGAACGCTCCAAGCGGACGCTGGCTCTCGCAATCGCCCAAGATCAGCAGGAAGGACGCAGGCTTGACGCTACCAACGCGAGGATCGCTGACCTCGAAGTTCGTGCGACTTCAGCGCTCGATGGCGGTCGGGAAGATCTCGGCCGCGAAGCGGCACAGGCGATCGCCGGCCTGGAGCCGGACCGCGATGCGGCGATGACCGCGCGCACCTTGTTTGCGTCCGAAATCGGCCAACTCAAGCGCCAGGTCGCGAATGCCGAAACACGGATCACCGAACTTGACCGCGGCAGGCGTATCGCGCGCGCCTCTGAAGCGGTTCGCAACTTGCGACGCGGTGGCGTCGAAGCGGCGCGGCCTTACGAGTCCACACTGCCGCAAGCGGAGAATACCCTGAAGCGGCTGCGCGAGCGGCAGATCGAAGCCCAGGCCGCCGATCAAGCCTTGATCGAACTCGATACCGCCAGCGGCCCGTTGGCTACGGCCGAAAGGCTCGCCGAACAGGGCTTCGGACCACGCCTGAAATCGACCACCGAAGACGTACTCGCGCGGCTGAACGCAAAACGCTCGCAGACGACCTGAAAGCCTCTTTTACTTAACCCAACAGGAGATTATTATGAACCCGAATGTCCAACCTCATAGCGGCGCCTGGGTTACCTTCACCTACGCCTCGTTCGTCGGCTCCGCCTTCATGGTCGCGCTTGGCGTGTTCTTCCTGCCGCTCGATCTGTGGATCAAAGGCTATCTCGCGATGGGCATCATCATGCTCGTGCAGTCATGCGTGACTATGACCAAGACTGTGCGCGACATGCACGAGAGCGGGAAGCTGGTCAATCGTATCGAAGATGCCAAAGCCGAACGGTTGCTGATGGAGGTCTCCAAGGCCGCTTAACCCGGATGCGGTGCTGGCGAAAGTAAGCGGCGGATGCTTCGGCATCTGCCGCCCGTCTGCTACGTCAAATGCCGGCCGGCGTTAAATAGATTGTTTACCATGCGACAACAACAATACCTACAGCGATAGGTTGTGCTTATCGCTCCTTAATAGTCGAGGCGCACTGATCTCGTCCGATCATGGACAGGTGGATGGCGGCTCTTCGGAACAAAATTTCAACATCGCGTGGCGACAGAAGACTCGCGAAGGCGCCTTCAGTGACTGCTCGCCTGCGCGCCCACGCCGGTTTCTGGCTGAAGGCCCTGTCGCAACCGACCATCGATCTTACCCTGCGTCCTCATGCCGGCTTGCGGACGCGGATTATCGAGCGGCCAGGATTATCGTTGGCCCAAGGCGAACTCGACGCGCTGGTGGCGCAGCTCAAAATCGTCGCCGCCAAAACGTTGCCGCAGGAAAGCCTAAGCTACGGCATCTTCTCAGGCGAACCCGAGCGGCTGTCTCGCGCAATCGTCACACTAATTTGTGAGGAGACGACCGGACGACCGATAGCGTTTAACGCGCTGTCGTTGATGGATATCGAACTCGACGGCGAATCAATTGAAGTCATCCATCTTGGCCTCGTTATGGTCGATCCTGATGTGCGCGGGCAGGGGCTGTCCTGGGTGCTCTACGGGTTGACTGCGCTGGTGCTGTTCGCGCGCGACGGGTTGCGTCCGAAATGGATTTCGAATGTTACCCAGGTGCCGGCCGTGGTCGGAATGGTGTGCGATACATTTTCGGATGTTTTCCCCTCGCCATTGCCAGATGCGCGTCAGAGCTTTGCTCATCTTCAACTTGCCCGCGGCGTCATGCTGCATCACCGCGCGGTGTTTGGGGTCGGCCTGGAGGCTGGGTTCGATGAAGCGCGCTCTGTTATCACCGACGCCTATACCGGGGGATCGGACGCGCTGAAGAAATCCTTCGAGGTGGCTCCGAAGCATCGCGAGGAGCAATACAATGCCTTTTGTGCCCACGAGCTCGACTACAGCAGGGGTGATGACGTGCTGCAGCTTGGCCGCATCGATCTCGCCGCCGCGCGCCGCTATGTGCTGAGCGAAGTACCGCATGGCTCGCTGCCGGCGCTGCTGGCGGCTTCCGCGATGTTGGCCCTGCGGCGGCTGGTGCTGCCGCTGATCTACTGGATGGACGATACGCGCGGCTTCGGCACGTTGCGGCCGCGCGTGCAGAGTTCAGAAGGAGGGCGTCGATCCGATGACCTTTGATTATGATGTCTTTACCGGTCGAAATATCGGCTTCATCGACGAGCACGAGCAGCAGAAGCTGCGGCAGGCCAGCGTGTTTGTCTGTGGCGTCGGCGGCATGGGGGGTGCGGCCTTTATGGCGCTGGTGCGCGCCGGCGTCGGAAAATTCGTCATCGCGGATATCGACCGTTTCGAGGTTTCCAATCTCAACCGGCAGGTTTTTGCATTCACCGATGAGGTCGGTCATGAAAAGGCGGCGGTCGCGGCCGAAGCCGCCCGACGCATCAATCCGATCATCGAGATCGAGGTGTTGGGCGAGAGCTGGACGGATCAGTTGTCCGATATCGCGCGCCGCTGTTCCGTCATCGTCAACGGCATGGACGATATCGCCGCCGGCGTTCACTTATATAGGACCGCCCGCGACGCCGACGCCACGGTCATCGACGCGTATATGTCCCCGCTGCCGTCTGTCACCGTCGTGCGGCCGGCCGATCCCCGTCCAGAGCAACGGCTCGGCTTTCCGACGCTCGGCCGTGATTGGCAAAGCATCACGGAAGCAGATCGGCGGGCGGCCATGCTAGCCGAAGTCGAGTATGTGATGCTGCATTCCAGTTCACGGCACTATGTCGATCTCGTGGTTGCGGGCGAGGTCGCGGTCGGCCGCCGTAGCCGGATGTCGTTTGCTCCCATGGTGA
Organism: uncultured Alphaproteobacteria bacterium; assembly: GCA_963814615.1. Lineage (GTDB taxonomy): Bacteria > Pseudomonadota > Alphaproteobacteria > Rhizobiales > Xanthobacteraceae > Bradyrhizobium. Next base: position 3,842 of record CAWFDN010000005.1, read on the forward strand.
TCTCGACCGGGATGCTGATGGCTTATGAGGCGATTGCGTTGATCCTCGGCCGCCGTACCGGCACGGATTGCCGCGGCTGGTTCCTGAACCCGCACCGGCCGGCGGTCGAAAGGCCGCGCAATGCCGTGGTGGCCGCGCTGCTGCGTCCGCTCGTTCGCCGTGAGATCCTCAAATTGACGAGCGGTCAATGACCGCGGGCGTGATCGCCGATTCCATTGTCAACCTCTGCGGCGCGATTGGACTTTGCGTCGCGATGATCACGTTCTACCGGCGCGATCGCAAAAGTCCCCTGACCCGACGGCTGCTGCTGGCGCTCGGCATCATCGCGACCTTGTTCCTGGTGCGCAGCACAGCCTGGTGGACCGGCAGCATATTGTTTGACCGGCTGTCGATAATACCAGCGGCGCTGATTCCGCTTGGCGCGCTAGTCTTGACGGAAGGCATGTTGAGGCGGCATTCGCCGCGGGCCGTCAAGATGGCAGCCGTGATTGGGGCCGTTGTGTTCGGCCTCGGTGGTGCACTCGGGCTGGAGCGATTCGAGACACCCTTTGGAATGGCGCTGTCGCTGTTCCAACTGGCGGGTTTTGCGACCTGCGCCTTGCTGCTGGCGACACGGGATCGTTCGTCGCTAATGGCGGCCGAAAACCATGTCATCGGCCGTCTGGCCGTCGGCGCACTGATCGTGATCCCGTTCATGGTCACCGATTTCCGGGCGCTGTGTCCCCATGTTCCGGTGCGGCTCGGTGCGTTGGGCGCGTTGCTCGTCGTCTCGGTCATCCTGATCGCGGGCCGCGGCGCCGAGACTCGTACACATGGCCTCGTGATGATGGCGCTGCGCATGGTCAGCTCGCTGCTGTTCGGCGTCGCCGCCGCCTTCATATCATCGGACGTCGATACCGCGCAGATCATGCGGTTCGGCGCCGTCGCCGTCACTGGCGTGTTCACGATCGGCTTGATGACGGATGCACTGCGCTCCTTATTCGAATCGCTGGAGCCGGGGGTTCTCAATTCCGTGGCGGCCTCGTCGGCGCAAACCCGCGAGGCGTTGATGGCCGACTTGGCGCGCCACCCGATCTTCGAGAGCGCTAAACGCTATCTTGAAAGCGAACTCACCAGCTACGATCCACATTTGCTGCGCGATTTCCTGGCTGCGCGGCGGGTGCTGCGCCGCCAGGAGGCGCCGTGGGGGCTGCCGCCATCCGATCCTGCGGTCGAACGCACGGTATCGCTGATGACGGCCAATAGCGCTACCCATGTCATCGTGCTGTCGCATGATCCGATAGACCTGATCGTGCTGGCGGTGCCAGTGATCTCGGCCGATCCAGCCACCGAAACCGCGCTGTCGCTGGTGCGGCGCCTGCTGACGTTGACGCCGGAGGCCGCATGACGCTCGAAATTCGCGAAGGCGACCGCAAGTCCGCCTTCGACGCGGCGCTGATCGCCTACGGCAAGGACAGCCCATACGCTCCGCCGCTGTGGAGCGATTTCGATCGAATGTTCGATGCGAGCAAGAATCCGTTTATCATCGAAGGTCACGGTCGCTACTCGCTGTTCACGGCGTTTCGCGATGGTCGCCCAGTCGGCCGGATCGCGGCTTCGATCCACGATGATGCGAACCGCAAGCACGGCACCAACAACGGTGCCTTCGGTTTTTTCGATTGCATCGACGATTCCGCCGTCGCCGACGCCTTATTGGGCTGCGCAGAAAGCTGGCTTGCCGCGCGTAGCATGACCGCCATATCGGGCAATTTCAATCTTACGGCGATGCAGCAGATCGGCGTGATGACCGACGGCTTCGACTACGCGCCCTTCACCGACATGATGTGGAGTGCTCCGCATATCGCGCGACATCTTGCGCGCAATAATTATGCGGCGACATTCCCCATGACGACGTTCGAAATTCCACTCGAAGACAGCAAGCCTGAACAGCTCCTGGGCGAAAAGCAGCGGGCTGTGTTGGCCGATCCGGACTTCGTCTGGCAGCCGATCCAGCGCTCGGGATTCAAGCTACGGCTGGAAGATGCCCGGCTGATCCTGAACGACGGCTTTGCGGAGAATCCGATGTTTGTACCGCCGACCGCAGCGGAATATCTGTTCCAAGCCGGCGATATGATGTGGGTCATCGACAAGCGTATTTCCACCGTAGTCTATCATCGTGGTCGGCCCGCCGGCGCCATCATCGCCATTCCCGACCTGAACCCGCTGGTCAAAGCGATTGGTGGAAAGATTGGCGTGAGCATGCCGTTTCATTTCATCCAGCACCGAATTCGCAACACGCGGGCGGTTCTGATCTATCAATCAGTGTGCCGCAACCTGCATAATCGTGGCCTCAACGGCGCTATGCTCTATCGGACGGCTCAGGCGCTCAAACAGGCCGGTTACCTTACGCTCGGCGGTACCTGGATCGCCGATGTCAACGGCGCCTCGCTTCGTCAGGCCGAGAAGGTCGGTGCAAGGCCGCTGCACCGTTTGCATATCTTTGGCAAGAACCTATCGGCGAAGCCGGGCGTGCCGGCATGAGTGCGCTGACACCGGAATTGCTCAGGGCGCTGGTCGCTGACGCCCAACTGGCGCCGAGCGTTCACAACATCCAGCCTACCCGCTGGCGCGCGCTGCCCGATGGCCGATTGTTGCTACTCGACGATACCACGGTTCGCGCGCCCTGCGCCGACCCGACCGGCTATGATGTCCGGGTATCGCATGGGGCGGCGCTGGAGGGCATGTCTCTCGCACTCAATCGCCGCGGCCTGGCGCTGATCGATATGACGATCGCCGAAGAACCGCTATCACAGCAATACACGTCGCTGTGCGCGCTGACGATCGCTACATCTGCCGCACCAGATCCGTTGCTGCCGAGCGTATCACGGAGGATGTCGTGGCGTAGCACATTTATGTCGTCTCCGGGTGATGATGCGTCGTTCGACCATCTGACCGCAGCGCGCGACGACGTCATCTGCATCCGCGGCCATAAGACGATTTCGGAAATCGCCGGTTGGGCCGATCAGGCCGATTTGTCTTTCGTTCGCCGCAAGGATTTCCGGCGCGAACTGTTGGACTGGATGCGCCTTTCGATCCGTCATCCGCTTTATCTGCAAAACGGCCTCAACAGTGAGGCCTTGGCCATGAACACCATCGAGGCTATCGGCGCAGGCTTTGTACTCGGCGGGCTTTTTTCGCCGCTGGACCTGATCGGCCTTGCGGCGCCACTGTTATCGGATCGGGCCAAGACCGCTTCGGCGGGGGGGCTCATTCTGTTTTGCCGGCCGCGTGGCGAGGATCCGTTGGTTACTGGTCGGCATTTCTACCGGACGTGGCTGGAAATCGACCGCGCGGGTCTCGTCGCGTGTCCGATATCGTCTCTGGCGGATCATCCCGGCTTCAATGAAAAGCTGATGAAACTCGGTCACGTCGGCAATGGCCTGCGCCTGGTCAATGTGTTCCGTGCAGGGCACCCGGCAAAATCTCCGTTGCCGCGACATTTCAGGCTGCCGGTGGACCAGATCATCGTGTGATGTGCGGTTTTCGCAATCGCGCGAACCCGGTTGAGTTGTAAAATCAACCCGTCATCGCGCATGCGGCAGCGGAGCGCGCAAGGTGCGTCGTCCGCCAGTGCCGCGACGGCCCAAAACCACTATCGATGCGGGTGCGATGGTGACGCATATTCGTTGGATGCGCCGGCCGGCCAAATAGCTCGAACCGGCTATACATCGACCGGAATTTCCGAATAGTTTGAGTGCCCACCTTCGTCTCGATGGGCGCGCGATCGATTTCAATTACCTGGCTGATAAATGAGCGGGGCTGCACATGAGTAACTCACGTAATCTGCTGCACATGACAATCATGGTAGCGATCGTGGTGCTGGCCCCGATCTGCCCCTGACGCCCGGACAATTCATCTGGATGCAAGCGCCCGACACTTATCGTTATTTCCGCCGCTGCTGAGCAACCTTAAACACGATTCACCGCAGCTACGTGCCGACGGCAGATGCGCGGCCGTAGTTCGATCGAGGCGCTCACTCTACCGTGGCTTTTCTGAACCATTCGAGCGCTGACAATGCCGACGCAGGGTCAGGCGCTAGGCGATCCGTGTCGTAACCGCTTGATCGGTCTCCAAGAGGGCCTCGAGCAATTCGCGGCCGGATGTGCCCGCCTGCATGATCGGGTCCGCCTTGAAGATGGATTTGAGAAAGTTGGAGACCGCCCGGATGCGGGGGACGAATTGAAGATCCGAATGGACATTGATCCAGAGCTCACGCGTCGTTGACATCTTCTCATGTAGCACCGGCACGAAGTCGTGGCGGCTGGTCACGGCGAAGCGCGGCAGGAGAACGAGGCCGAGGCCGCCGGCCGCCGCGTTCATCTGCGCGATCATGCTGTTGGAATGAAAACCGATCGTGGGATTCTTGATGACGTCGTTGAGCCAGCGCACCGAATCCAACTGAATCAAATCGTCAATATAGGTGATGAACGTATGCCGCTTCAGATCGGCCCCGGTTTCGGGGGTCCCGTTCCTGTCGAGATAACTTTGCGAGCCGTAGAGCCCCAAATGAAAGCAGCCGATCCGCTCGGAAACCATCCCCTGTCCGGAGGGCAGAAAGAAGCTCAGAAACAGATCGGCTTCGCGCCGGTTGACGGAGACGGTCTGAGGCGACGTCAGCAATTCGACCGTCAGGTTCGGATGCAACTGGCGCAGACGCGCGAAACGTTCCGCCAAATAAAGCGAGGCAATGCCTTCCATGGTGGCGAGCCGCACGCGGCCCGCCATCCGGCTACCGCCACATTGCACATCCTCGCGCATCGCGATTACGGCACTTTCGATCCGTTCGGCGTGGCAAAGCAGCCGCTCGCCGGCTTCATTGACCTTGAGCCCTGACGGCAGGCGTTCAAACAGCGCCAGGCCGAGAGCGCTTTCCAGATGCGCGATTCTGCGGCTGATGGTGGATTGATCGACCCGCAGGCGCTTGGCCGCATTCCCGAGGCTGCCGCCGCGGGCCGCGTGCAGAAACACCTTGAGGTCATCCCAATCGAGTGAATTGAAGTCCTGCATACTCCCCCAAACGCAAAAGCCGTGCCAGCGCGAAACCTAGCGCACTATCCGGAGAAATGGGAACTGGCCGAAAAGATCGTGCGCAAACAACGAGATGGGTCACCGGCGGCTCGCCATTATCCGGTGCGGCGGAATGACGCCAGCTGCAAGTCGGGTTGCAGGATTGTCTATACCCGTCTCAGTTCGAGGCGGCCTAAGCTGTCGAAAACGGAGAACCGACCGATGCTTCCCCGCTTCAAGGCTGCCGCAGTCCATGCGGCGCCGGTGTTCCTGGACAAGCAAGGGACGACAAACAAGGCCATCTCGCTCATGCGCGAGGCGGCGCGCGCCGGCGCCGAGATCGTTGCCTTTCCGGAGACCTTCATTCCGGCATTCCCGGTCTGGGCCGCGCTTTGGGCGCCGATCGACAATCATGACCTGTTCGTTCGGATGGCCGATCAATCCGTGCTCGTCGATGGACCCGAGGTCAAGGCCCTGCGCGACGAGGCCCGTTCACTCGGGATCATGGTGTCGATCGGCATCAGCGAAAAGTCGCCGGTCAGCGTCGGCGGGCTGTGGAACAGCAACCTCCTTATCGGTGAACGCGGCGAAATCCTCAATCACCACCGCAAGCTGGTGCCGACTTTCTACGAAAAGCTCATCTGGAGCGGCGGCGACGGCGCAGGTTTGCGCGTCGTCGACACACGGCTGGGACGAATTGGGCAGTTGATCTGCGGCGAGAACACCAACCCCTTGGCGCGCTATGCGTTGATGGCCCAGGGCGAACAGTTCCATATTTCGAGCTGGCCCCCGATCTGGCCGACCCGTCGTCCGACCGACGGCGTCAACTATCATATCGCCACCGCGACGCGGATTCGGGCCAGCGCCCATTGCTTTGAAGCCAAGGTTTTCGGTCTGGTCACCGCCGGCGTGCTCGACAAGGCGGCGCGCGACATGCTGGTGGCGCGTGATCCGGCCGCCGCCGCCGTCCTCGACGCCACGCCGCGCGCGACTTCGTTCTTTGTCGACCCAACGGGTGAGCAGATCGGTGCCGCCCTTTGCGAGGAGGAGGGTATCCTTTATGCGGACATTGACCTCAATCTTTGCGTCGAGCCTAAACAGTTTCATGATGTTGTCGGCTACTACAACCGCTTCGATATTTTCGATCTCAACGTCAATCGTCACCGGCTTGCTCCCGCTACCTTTACCAACGACCCGATGCCGTCTGCCGCTTCGGATGACGTCGGGACTGGCGATGCCACGCAGATGGGCTTCTGATCATTGCTTCTGATCCATGGTTTCTGATCCACGGCTTCTGATCCATGGCTTCGCTCCGACTTTGGAGGCAAGATCGGGACTTCTGGGGGCTCCGGCCCCGGTGCGTTGGTTTCGCGCTGTCGCCGGGGCTTGGCCCCAATCGCTAATCCACCGGCCGGTTCCGGAGGTGTTCCAACATGAAAGGGTGCGTCATGCAGTTTGACCGTCGGCAGCTTTTGCTTGGAGGAGCCGGCACCGCCGCCGGTCTGATGATTCCAGGTGGCGGCGCCATGGCGCAGTTGCCGGCCAGCATCGGCACGTTTCCGGCCGGCGTATCCGCGGATTCGGTGTTCGTCGGCCTGACCATCCCGCTCACCGGTGTGTTTTCCGGCGACGGCGGCGATCTGAAGCTCGGCTACGAACTCGCATTCGCGCAAATCAATGCCGGTGACGAGGCGGCAAAGCAGTGGGGGCTGAAGGGCAAGGGCGTTCTCGGTCGTCAGATCCGCTACAAGGTGTCGGATACCGAAGGCAAGCCCAACCTTGACGTGCAAAGCGCGACGCAATTTATTCAGCGCGACAAGGCAATCATGGTGTCAGGCTCGGTAAGCAGCGCGAGCGCGATTGCGCTGGAGGAGCTCGGTTCTCGGGAAAAGATTCTCTACATGGTCGGCATCGCCGGCTCCAACGACATCACCGGCAAAAACTGCCAGCGCTACGGCTTCCGATCGCAGCAGAACGCCTATATGGCCGCCAAGGCGCTCGCACCGGTGGTCGCCAAGGCGCTCGGCAAGAACATCAAGATGGCCTTCCTGGTGCCCGATTACACCTATGGCCACTCGGTCTATGACAGCTTCGTAACGTTTTCGAGGGAACAGGGCTGGCAACAGGTCGCCAAGGAGGTCGTACCGCTCGGGACCAATGATTACAGTTCGGCGCTTTTGAACATCGCCAACAGCGGCGCCGACGTCTTCGTCAATATCGCCTTCGGCCGCGATGCCGTCGCCTCGACCAAGCAGGCCGAGCAGTTCGGCGTGCTCAAGCGCATGAAACTTGTGGTCCCGAACCTGTCGTCGTTCCAGGACAAGGAGCTCGGCGCCGAATTGATGCAGGGCGTCTATGGCAGTTGCGATTTCTGGTGGGGCATGCAGGACCGCAACGCGCTCGCCAAAACCTTGGTCGATTCGTTCGTGGCCCAGAACAAATATTATCCGCGCTGGGGCGCCCATATCGGCTATATGCAGACTTACCTTTGGGCGATTTCGGTCGAGCGGGCCAACACGTTCCACCCGGTCGACGTCATCAAGGTGATGGAAAATTCCAAGTCGCAGCCTTACGACACCACCCTTGGAAAAGTATATTTCCGCGCGGAAGACCATCAGATGGTCCGCCCGATTCCGATCCTGCGCGGCAAGGCGCCGGGAGCGATGAAGAACCCGGAAGACTTCTACGACATCGTCGACGTGGTCGACGGCGAGAGCGTGATGAATTCGCCCGACTTCTTCGGCTGCAAGCTCGGCCCATACATCTGAGCGCGTCATGCCAAGCTGGTCTGTTCTCATCTCGCAGGCCTTCAATGGCCTCGCCCTCGGCACGCTGCTGGCGCTCGTCAGCAGCGGCTTGACGATCATCCTGGGCACGCTTGGCGTCCTCAACTTCGCCCACGGCGCGCTGTTCACGGTGGGCGCCTACGCGATTTTCGTCATTCTGCAATACACGTCATCATTTGTGTTGGCGCTGTTTGCCGGCTGCGGCGTCATGCTGGTGCTGGGCTTCCTGCTTGAACGGATCATCATCCGCTTCTTCTACGATCGGCCGCATGAAGATCAGATCCTCGTCACCTACGGGGTCGGCATCGTGCTCGTGGAATGCGCCCGCGCCGCTTTCGGCGGCAACGCCCAGCGCGTTCCGGTGCCGTCCTGGGGACAGGGCGCTACCCAGCTCGGCTTTCTGATTTACCCGACCTACCGCCTGCAGCTCATCGCGATCATCGTGATGTTGCTGCTCGGGCTCTACCTCTTGCTCTATCGCACCTCGATGGGACTGGTTGTGCGCGCCGGTATCGAAAACCCCGGCATGGTCGGAATTCTCGGCATCAACGTTCGACGCGCCTTCCTGCTGGTGTTCGCCATCGGCGTCGTCGCCGTGGGTCTTGCCGGAATGCTGTATGCGCCGGTGGTGACGGTGACGCCGGACATGGGCGCGAATTTCATGGCGCAATCCTTCGTCGTCATCGTGCTCGGTGGTCTCGGTTCGTTTCCGGGCGCTATCGTCGGCGGGCTCATTGCCGGCGAGATCATCAGTCTGACCAGCGCGTTCAACTCCTCCTACTCCGAAGTCATGCTCTACGTGCTGATGGCGCTGTTGCTGGTGTTGCGTCCGCAGGGCCTGTTCGGATCGGAGGGCCGCGTATGACAGGCCTCCGATCGGGCGGATGGCGGGCCTATCTTCCGGAACTCATTGTTCTGCTCACGCTGATCGCGTCACCTATTGTCCTGCCACCTGCCGGGTTTTCCCCCGATCTGCTGACGCGGGTCCTGAATTGGGGACTGATCGGCCTTGGCTTCGATATCCTGTTCGGGCTGGCGGGGCTTTTGTCGTTCGGGCAGGCGGCGTTCTATGGGATCGGTGGTTTCGTGACCGCTTATCTCCTGGTGTCAGGCGCGCTCGGCAGCGTCTGGCTGGCGCTGGCCGCGGGGACGGCGGCGGCGGGCTTGTTCGGGCTTTTGGTCGGTTGGCTCGCGGTGCGCCGGATCGGCATCTACTTCACGATGATTACGCTCGCCTTCGGCCAGATGGCCTATTTCATCGAAAACTCTCCGCTGTCGAATTACACCGGCGGCGAAAACGGCATACCGGGCGTGCCGGTGCCGGTGCTCGGCTTCGGCGCCCACGCCATCCGCATCGGTGCGGGCATTCCGATGTACGTGCTGTTTGCCGTGATCTTCTTCGCCGGATTTGCGGTGGCCCGACGCATCGCGCGCTCGTCGGTCGGGGCCATATTGTGCGCCATCAAGGAGAACACCGGCCGGGTCGCGCTGCTCGGCCACAATGTACCGGCATACAAGCTGACGGCCTTCGTCATCGCCGCACTCTATGCGGGGCTCGCCGGCGGCCTGCTCGGTTCATTCCAAAGTTACATGCCGCCTGATGCCTTTTCGCTTGAGACCTCAGGACAATTGGTCGTGCAGACGATCGTCGGCGGCGCCGGCACCTTGATCGGACCGCTCGTGGGTGCCGCCGTATGGCTGTGGCTGCGCGACAATCTGCAACTGGTTCCCGGGCTTGCCACGCTCTGGAAGCTCGTGCTGGGTATTGCCTTCATCGTGCTGGTCGTCGGGCTTCGTCGCGGCATTTGGGGCGAGATCGCCCATTGGTGGAACCAGCGACGCAATCTCGTCGCGTTGCGCGCTGCCGAAGCCCGCACCGAAGCCATCGAGGCGCAAGGCTGCGCCGCGCCGGTTGACGAGCCTGCCGCGCGAGCGATGGAGGTCACGCTGGCTTTGCCGGCCCCGCCTGCCGGCGATGGAGAGACTGCACTCGAAGCCCGTTCGCTGGCGCGCCATTATGGTGGACTGAAGGCCGTCGACGGCGTTTCTTTCAAGGTGCGTCGTGGTTCGATCCATGCGGTGATCGGCCCGAACGGTGCCGGCAAGAGCACGCTGTTCAAGATGTTGCTCGACGAGGTCAGCCCATCGTCTGGCGAGGTGTGGCTGTTTGGCGAAAAGGTCACCGGGGTCGGCGTGAGTCGCGCCGCGCAGCTCGGCATCGCCAAGAGCAACCAATTGAACCAACTGTTTCCGAATCTGTCGGTGCGAAAGAATTTACGGATCGCGGCACTGGCGCGCCGTCGCGGGCCGTTGCGCCTCGATCTGTTTCGGCCCGCCGAGAGCCTGCCCGAAGTCGAGCAACAGATCACCACCATCCTGGCGCTATTGAACCTCGGCGACCGCGCGGAAACGCCGGCGCACATTCTGGCCTATGGCGAAAAGCGCCGGCTTGAAATCGGCATGGCGCTCGCCACCAGCCCGAATGTGCTGCTGCTCGATGAACCTCTCGCCGGCATGAGCCCCGCCGAACGCGAGGCCACCTGCGTGTTGATTCGAGGGATTGCACGCTCACGCACCATTGTAATCGTCGAGCACGACCTCGATGCAATCTTTGGACTGGCCGAGCGAATTACCGTGCTGTACGAGGGTCGGCTTCTGGCGGACGGCTCGCCCGATGACATTCGTGGCAATCAGGCGGTGCAGGACGCCTATCTCGGAGGGCTGCACGCTTATGAGCCTGCTTGAAGTCCACCGCATCAACACGCTGTATGGCGATTCTCACGTCCTGTTCGACCTTTCGCTTCGCGTCGAGCAGGGCGAAGTCGTGGCGCTGCTCGGTCGCAACGGCGCGGGCAAGACAACAACGCTTCGCTCGATCATGGGCGTATTGGCGCCGCATAGCGGCAACATCCTGCTCGACGGAAAATCGATCGAAGGATTGCCGCCGTCCGCCATCGCTTGCATGGGGATCCAACTCGTCCCCGAAGAGCGCGCCATCTTCGGCGGGTTGACGGTCGAGGAGAACCTGCGCATCGCTACCCTGACGGCACCGAATGCCTGGCCGCTCGATCGTATCTACGAGGTGTTTCCGCGGCTGAAGGAGCGGCGCAAGTCGACCGGGCGGACCCTGTCCGGCGGCGAGCAACAAATGCTGGCGATCGCGCGCGCCCTGATCCGCGACCCCCGCATCATCCTGTTCGACGAGCCGTTCGAAGGTCTCGCTCCGCTGATCGTGCGCGATCTCGTTGAGATCACCCGCAATCTCGCAGCGGAAGGCCGCACGATGATTGTGGTCGAGCAAAACGTCGCGGCGGCGCTCAGCTTTGCAAACCGCGTCTACGGCCTCAACAACGGTCACGTGGTGTTCGAGGGCACCCCGACCGATCTCTCCGCCAGCCCGAACCTGATGCGGAACTTTCTTGGGGTCGCCAATTAGAGCCAGAATCCAGCAAAGCCAGAGAATCCAGCAAAGCCAGTAATCGGATGGCCGGAATGCCGGTTTCCGAGGTCAGGTGATTGCATCCCAGCTATGGCGTCCGAAGTGCGAAAAGAAAGCGGCCCCCGACGAACAAGTCGTCGAGGGCCGCGGACCGATAGACACAGATAGAGGAAGATCAGTCTCGGCCGCACTGGCCGGATTGATCGTCACCGCCGGTGGAAATATCCGAGTTGGTGCAGCCGAAGAACCCTTGCAGTCCGGGCTGGCCGGCGTAGCCGAGATGATCGAGTCCGAAATTGTCCTCAATCGACTTCAGCATGGAATAGTGGTTGTAGGGGACGTTGGATACGGTTCCCGGCTTCAGGGACGACGATATCAGCACGGCACCGATGCGATCACCGCCGAAGCCCGGGGTCGTAATGAAGAAGCTGGGTGGGCTTCCATTAGCGTTCTCAAACCCGAGGGTGAGCGGTTGGCCTCCAGCGACCAGCGGCCCGAGGTTGGGTCCGGGTTGCTGGCCACAGCAGCTTACGCCCTGATTGGTAATTGCATTCGGCACGGGCGAGCCGTTGACCGAAGTCAAGGTGGCGACGTCCCCCTCGTCGAAGGTGACGATCAAGAGGCCGTCTTCTTTGAACGCGGGCGAGTTGAGGATCAACGGAACCGTCGCTTTCAGGAAGGCGTTGGCGCCAACGAGGCCACCGCCGAAATGGGTGCCGTCGGTGACTTCGCCGTTGTTACACGCCTTCACGGCGCCGTTCCCGTCATGTCCGTCGTGGCAGAGATTGGGCGTGATGAAGACAAAGTTCGGCGTCGTTGACTCGTGTACCAAGTCCTGAGCCAAGTGGTTGAAATTGACCACGTTCCTGGCGCACTCTCCGCTATCGATCAGCGAATGGAAGTAGGCGAAGGGATTGTGGCGCGCGGCGTATTGATCGCCACCCGGGACCTTCTCGGCCGTTTGCGTGTCGTCGAGTTCGTTGAACGCGACCTTGCCCTGCGGGTCAAGTGGCTGGCCGCAGGTCGCCTGCTCGCGCGTCGAGTTTAGGCCCATGTCTTCCATATAGCCGCGCCAGGTCAAGCCGGCGGATGTGAGTTGATCGGCAAGCGTCTTGAACTGCTTGGGGTACACGCAACCGGTGCCGATCGCCTGACCGTCCGGGGTGACTCCGGTGAGCTTGAAATCATCATAGAAAGTACAATCGACGTGCGTCTGCACCGTCGACGACTGGCCGCTCATCATGGCGATGTAGTTGTCGAGGCTGACGTGCCCGGTGCCGTAATACTGGCTGAGCAGCACGCCCTGGCTCGGAAGGGTCTGCGCCAGGTACTGGGTGGCCGGATTCTGCTGAGCGGCCGTACCGAAAGTCGTGTTGAAGCCTTCGTTCTCCAGCACGATGACAAAGACGTGGCCGATCCGGCCGCCTTGATTGCCCTGATCGCCGTCGCGCGCCATCGCCGACGGTGCTGCCGCGAGCGTCCCTAATAGCATGGCCGTGGCGAGCGGCCATTTGACGAAGTTGAACATGGATGATCCCCAAAAGCTGATGACAATTCGATTGGCACGGTCACGTTGGCAACCCGTGCCGGGGTTCGTGCTAGCGATCTATTGTTACAAACGCGCGACGGGAGCATGAACCGAAAACGGGCAGCCAGGTTTTTGAAAAGTCCTGCGCAAAATGCCGCGTGCAGAAAGCAGGATCAAATGGCGCCGAAAGGCTCAGCTGAAAGACTCAGCTGAAAGCTTGGAGAGATAGTTCGTCGGAAGGGTGTCGCAGCTGAAAATGCTAGAAGTTGCCGAGCCGGCGCCGTCATCGTGCACTCCGGTAGGTCAACTATTGAGCCGGCAGATGAAATAGACTCTCGATCGGCAACCTTGCATGCCGACCAGAAAAAGATTTAGCTGCGCCCGCCGGTTTTTTTGAGATTGGGTTGCCATGGACAGCAAAATGGGACGACGGGACTTTTTGAATACGGTTGCGCTCGCGGGCGCCGTGGCTGCGGCCGGGCGCACGCCCTTGGTCGGCTCGGCACAAGCCGCATCGGAGACCGGCGGCGACATCACGTCGAAATCGGCCAGCGAACTTGCCGGCGCGATCCGATCCAAGAAGCTGACCTCGAAGGCCATCGTCGAAGCGCACCTCGATCGCATCGCCAAGGTCAATCCCAAGCTCAACGCCATCGTTCAGCTCACGGCCAATTCGGCACGGCAAGAGGCCGATGAAGCCGATGCGGCGCTGGCCCGCGGCGACATCAAGGGGCCGCTGCATGGCGTGCCCATCACCATCAAGGATACGCTGGAGACCAAGGGTGTCATCTGCACCGGCGGAACCAAGGGCCGTGCCAATTTCATTCCGGCGGCCGACGCCACGGCGGTGGCGCGGCTTCGCGCCGCGGGCGGGATCATCCTTGGAAAGACCAACGTGCCGGAACTGGCCGGTGCGCTCGAGTCCGACAATCTGGTCTACGGCCGCACCAACAACCCCTATGACCTCACCCGCACGCCCGGCGGCAGCAGCGGCGGCGAGGCCGCCATTGTCGCGGCCTGTGGCTCGCCGTTGGGTCTCGGCACCGATGCCGGCGGCAGCATTCGAATCCCGGCGCATTTTTGCGGCCTTGCCGCCATCAAGCCGACCTCCGGCCGGGTGCCCCGCACCGGGCAGTTTCCGATGCCGATGGGCGCCCGCAACGCCGTGTTTCACGTCAGCCTGATTTCACGCAAGGTCGAGGATTTGGCACTGGCCTTGCCGATTATCGCCGGTCCCGATTATCGCGATCATTCGATCGTCGGCATGCCGCTGCTCGATCCGAAAGCCGTGACGTTGAAAGGGTTGAAGCTGGCCTATTTCGAAGACGACGGCGCGGCGACCCCGACCAGGGAAATCAGCGCCGCGGTGCGCGATTCCGCCAAAGCCTTCATGGATGCCGGCGTCAAGGTCGAAGAAAATCGCCCGGCGGACGCCGCCAAGGCCGCCACCGTATATCACGACATGAGCCGCGGCGATGGCGGCGCCGGTACGCGCGCGTTTCTAAAGAGCATCGGCAGCGATCCAATCTCGCCCTTGTTCGAGCAAGCGCTGAACAACTCGGTGGCGCCGGCGATGGCCAACACCACAGAGGCGCTGGCCGCGTTCGTGCGGTGGGATCAGTTCCGCAATTCGATGCTTCGTTTTATGGAAAATTACGACGCGATCCTTTCCGCGGTGGCGCCGTTTCCGGCCTTGCTTCACGGCACCAGCTTCGAGGCGGAGAACCGCCGCGGATCTGGCTATTCGCAGATGCACAATCTGACGGGGTGGCCGACGGCGACCGTGCGCGTCGGCACCTCGCCCGAGGGGCTGCCGCTTGGCGTTCAAGTCGCCGCACGCCCGTGGCGCGAAGACGTCGCATTGGCCCTCGTTGCCCACCTCGAACAAGCCTTTGGCGGCTGGAAGATGCCGGTCGCGATTTAATCGGCAAGTGATGCGCTAACAACTCATCCGCGTCCGACAGAAAGCGAAGCCGAGATGAGCGAGCGACTTGAGACGCTGAAAAACGCGCGGGAGCGCATGGCCGAAGATCGCCATGCCTTCGCCAAAATCCTTGCCGCACCGTTCGACCGCGACAAGGCCGAGCGGGCGCGGATGAAGTTCGTCGAAACCCAGGTGCTGATCGACGCCATCGATCGCGCCATCGACGGCGAGCAAGCCGCGCCCACCGCGGCGGCGTAAGTCGGATTCACGCCGCCACCAGGCTTTTGAAGCCGGCATCGATCGTCCGCTCGGCGTCGAACGGCAGCGACTTCCTGTCAGCGCTGCCACAACGACGATTTCCAGAGCCTGATCGGTTCTGATCGAATCAGAACCGATCAGGCTCTGGATTCTTCTTTTGACGCATTTACCTTACGCGACCCGGCATCCACGAAAACGCTCCACGAGCCCGCGGCCGCCTCATTCCACCCGCAGGCCGGCGGACTTGACCACCGACTCCCATTTTTCGGTCTCGGCCGCGATCATCGCGCCAAAGCCCTCCGGCGAGCTGATCAGCGGCGCGCCACCGAGTTCGGTCAGGCGCTTTTTCATCTCCGGCTCGGTCAGCACGGCGTTGATCTCGCGGTTCAGCCTCTCGACGATCTCCTTGGGCGTGTTCTTCGGTGCACCCATGCCGAACAGCGCGCTCGCCTCGTAGCCGGGAACGGTCTCGGCAACGGTCGGCACGTCGGGCAATTCCGGCGACCGCGCCGCCGTCGTCACCGCCAGCGCGCGCAGGCTGCCGGAACTGATGTGCTGGAGGATCGAGGGCATATTGTCGAAGATCACCTGGACGCGGTTGCCGAGCAAGTCGGTGATCGCGGGTGCCGCACCGCGATAGGGGACGTGCAACATCTTCGCGCCCGACATGGCCATGAACAATTCACCGGACAGATGCACCGAGGTGCCGTTGCCCGACGACGCCATGTTCACCTTGCCCGGGTTGGCCTTCACATAGGCGATGAACTCGGCCACCGTCTTCGCCGGCACCTCGCGCGCCACCGTCATTACATTCGGCACCCGAATGAAAGACGCCACCGGCGCGATATCGCGAATGAAGTTGAATCGCAGATTGACGTAAAGCGAGGCGTTGATGAAGTTGGCGGGATTGATCAGCAGCACCGTGTAGCCGTCGGGGTCGGCGTTGACCACGGCCTCGGTGCCGATGTTGTTGCCGGCGCCGGGCTTGTTCTCGATCACGAGTTGCTGCCCGAGCCGCTCCGACAGCCGCTGGCCGATCAACCGCGCCAGAATATCGGTGGCGCCGCCGGCCGGAAATCCGACGATGAAGCGAACCGGCCGGGTCGGATAATCCAGCGCCACGGCGCTGCCGATCGAAGCGAATGCCAAAGTGCCCAGGGCGATCATGCCGATCGCGGCGCGGCGTGAGGCCATACAGTCTCCCCCCTGACGGCGCACTTTGCAATGGCCGTTGTTGTTGAATTGACATTGGTCTGGGTTGTAACAAACAAAGCCGGATGCGGCCAGTGCGGCAGATGTGCATCGAGCCCGCGACGAAGGAACCATTCATGACTGTCAAAGTCGATGCGCTCGATCACCTCGTGATCAATGTCTCGGACGTGGCGCGTTCGACGCAATGGTATCAAAAAATCCTCGGCATGGAGATCGCGGTGTTCGATCCGGGCCCGGGCAAGACGCCGCGGACCTCGCTGATGTTCGGCAACCAGAAAATCAATGTGCGGCCGCACGACGCCGACAAAATCGAATGGTTCACCGCGGACCATCAAACCGCCGGCAGCGACGATCTATGCTTTCTGACCGCGAGCACGCCGCAGGAGGTGGTTGCGCATCTCAACGCGCACGGCGTGGCGATCGAGGAAGGCCCGGTGGCCAAACAGGGCGCCCGCGGCGTGCTGCGGTCGGTTTATTGCCGAGATCCCGATGGCAGCCTGATCGAGATTTCCTCCTATGACCCGGCGGCGTCTTGATGCATGCACTGGGTCATTTCTGTAACGGGAAGCGTGCGGAAAAAATCCGCTGGAGGAACCGAAGCTCCCATTGTGCGCTGCGGCGCAATTTGCGAGAAAGTTTGCGAGAAAGTTTGTGAGGAGCTCGTCGAAGGATTTGTGAAAGCACCGCCTTCGAAGTCGGACAGTTCCCTTACGTGAACGGATCGCGTTAGGATAAGACTGCGACAGGATTCCTTCGGAAAGTCCGGATGCCAGAAATCAACCGCGACGAGGTCGAAATCTCCCGTGAGGTCCACGGGCAGCCGCCCTGGAAGGCAATCATGAATAGGTTGAGAAACGGCGGGTTGCTGCTGGCAGCTTTTTCGGCCGCCTGCCTTGAGCCCGCAAGCGCCCGGTTATTGGCACCCGCCAGCGCCGCGCATTCCCCGCCCTTCACCGCGACGCTCTCGAATACTGCGCCGCTTGCTTTCGGGATGGATGTGGAAGGCGTCGCGCGGGCCCTGGGGACGCCGTTGAACTATATCAGCGGCCGCCCAAGCGAGGAAATCTACCTCACATTCCGCAACCTCGGCGGCAGCGGATTGTTCGTTCATCAACACCGGCTCTTTCTACAGTTCCGCAAGGGCAGACTGGCCGGCTGGAAGGGTGATTAGGGCCACAACTGGATGTGGCAACAGGATGGGACGGCAGCAAAGCGACGTGCCCCCTGCTCCTCCTCGCGCCAAATCTCCAAACAAAATCTACAAGCCAGATCTGCGAGATCTATAAGAACTCTTCAAGCAAAATGGATGACCTGTGGGACAAGATATCAAACTAACCGCTTCGGATAACTTTCAATTAGGCGGCTATCGTGCCGATCCCGCCACCACGCCCAAGGCGGCGGTGGTGGTGATCCAGGAAATCTTTGGCGTCAATCACCACATTCGCGCGGTTTGCGACCGCCTCGCGGGCGAAGGCTATGTCGCCATCGCGCCGGCGATTTTCGATCGCGTCGGGCCCGATTTCCAGTCCGGCTATTCGCCGGAAGAAATCGCGGTGGCGCGCAAGTTCGTCGCCAATCCCGACTGGACGGCAATGCTGCGCGACACCCAGGCCGCCATCGATGCGGTCAAGAATGTCGGCCCGGTCGGCATCATCGGCTTTTGCCTCGGCGGCAGCATCGCGTATGCCGCGGCGACGAAACTGTCAGGCCTGTCGGCTGCGATCGGTTATTACGGCGGCGCCGTCGTGCGCTTCGCCGACGACAAGCCTGTTGTGCCATCCCAACTTCATTTCGGGGAAAAAGATGCCGGCATTCCGCTCAGCGACGTCGAAGCCATCCGCAGCAAGCGGCCGGAAGTCGAGATCCATGTCTATCCGGGCGCGCAGCACGGCTTCCACTGCGACGAGCGGACGAGTTACGACAAAACCAGCGCAGACATTGCCTGGCCGCGTAGCCTCGATTTCTTTGCCAAGCATTTGAAGAAGTAAAGGCGTTAGCCAACATCGACGGCGTCATTCCAGGCCATGCCTCTTGGTCTGGCCCGGATCTCAGATGTGCAATTGAATCAAAAATTCAGAACCAGCGTTCGCCGACGAGGACGGTATCGCCGGGGCTCATTGAAGTTCCGAGCGGCACCACGACGCGCACCGCACCGGAATTGTCGGTGTGGGTCAGCGTGACGCCGTCGCGGCGGGCACGCGGCGAAAACCCGCCGGCGATTGCGACGGCGCTTTCGACGCTCATATTCGGCACGTAGGGATACTGGCCAGGCGCTGCGACTTCGCCGAGAATGAAGAACGGTCGATAGGCTTCGATCTCCACCGCCACCGACGGTTCGCGGATAAAGCCGTTGCGCAGCTTGGCGGAGATTTCCGACGCCAGCCCCGCAGGCGTCCGTCCGCGCGCCGGCACCGAACCGATCAGCGGCATGGTGATCGCGCCGCCGGCGTCGATCGCATAAGTATTGGTGAGGCCCTCCTGGCCAAAGACCACGACCCGCAGTCTGTCGCCGGCATCGAGTTTGTAGGCCGTATCGTGCACCATTGGCATGGGTGCCGCCGCATAGGCGACGGGGGCCGAAGTGTAAGAGCGCGGCTGGGCTGCGGCAAAGCTGGCGCGAAGCGCGCTGATGGCGCCCCCGGAATCCCCGACATTCGAGGACGAGACCACGCGCGCCGGCGCCGATTGGTACGGCTGACCGTAAGCCAAGGAATCAAGATCTCCATACGGCTGTGTCCCCGCGACAGGACCGGGTGTGTGCATGCAGCCCGACAGAGCGAGCGCGGTCATGACGGCAATGATCGGTAATCGAAACGCGCGCACAACCCGCACCGGAGCTATCCTCATAGCGAGACAGCTTAAAGTCTTGCACCGGTTATGGTTAACAAATCGTGTTTTAACCCCCGCCACGGGGGAAGAAACACCCTCGCCTCGCTCGTGCGAGGCGGGGTGAAAAACAATCAGGCGGCGCCGACATCCGCGCCGATCGGACACGACACCCCGGTGCCGCCCAACCCGCAATAACCGGCCGGATTCTTGGCCAGATATTGCTGATGATAATCTTCGGCGAAATAGCATTCACCGGCCGGCGCGATCTCGGTGGTGATGGCCCCCAGGCCCTTTGCCGCCAGCGCTTTTTGATAGGCGGCTTTGGAGGCGTCAACGGCTTGGCGTTGCGCGTCGTTGAAGGTGTAGATCGCGGACCGATACTGGGTGCCGACATCATTGCCCTGACGCATGCCCTGCGTCGGGTTATGGCTCTCCCAAAACGTCTTCAACAGCCGATCGTACGAGATTTTCTTCGGATCGAACACCACCAGCACCACTTCGGTATGACCGGTGCGGCCCGAACAAACCTCTTCATAGGTCGGGTTCTGGGTGTGACCGCCGGCGTAGCCCACCGCGGTGGTAAAGATGCCATCGCCGAGTTCCCAGAATTTACGCTCAGCGCCCCAGAAACAGCCAAGCCCGAACACCATCTGTTCCAGACCTGCGGGATAAGGCGGCCACAGTTGACGACCGTTCACAAAATGCCTGGAAGCGGTCGGCATCGGGTTGGCACGGCCCGGCAACGCCTCGGCTGCGTTCGGCAATGCGGTGGTTTTGCGCATGAACAACATGGGTTACCTCCAGGCGGGATATTCGTTGAAGTGGACGCCATCTCGCGCGATCGGAGCGGCGAAAAACCAAGCCCGCGACAGCGCACTCCAATGCAGGCCCTAATAAACGCAGGCCCTAATATAGGTCTTTACGTAGGTCGCGTCAGCCCGTTACGACGACGCCAATTCGGACCGCCCAAATCAACCGACCAAGTCGATATGAACCGTCGACACAAACCATAGCGCGGCGCTGTTTCCGGTCAGTTCCGCGAATAGCCGATCAGCGGCCTGCGGGGCCGGAACACCAGCATCAGCAAAATTCCCAGAGCGCCCATCACGGCAAACACCGGCTGGTCCAGGACAACCTTGACCACGCTGGTCCAGAGCCAGGGTGCAATGCCCTCCACCCAGACCCGAAATGCCTGCTGGCTGGATTGATGGATGTCGTTCCAGAACTGGCCAAACCGGGTGAACCGCAAGGTCTGATCGGCCACCCAGCGCGCGCCGTCATAGACCATAAAAACAAATCCGCCGGCCAACAGCAGCAGCCCAACAAGTCGGAAAAAACCGCGGATCATACGTCACCCTCTATATCTGTAGATCTGTCGCGCCCGGAATCCAGCCAGCCATTAACGGCGCAGCACCGGAAATTCAACCTCATCAGCACCTTATCGACATTTCACGGCCGGACTTCGCGCCGCCAGGGGCTCCCGGAAAGCGTTGACGCTGCAACGCCTGCCCTCTATAAGGGCACAAATGGCGGCGGGTGCAATCCCGCCGCCGCTGTTCTTTGAGCGGCGCCGTCGTGTGGGCACATGTGCTTGCAGAGAGTGGCCTGACAGGGACACCCGAAAATACGCGATCCCATTCAACAACACACGATAACGTCGATCACGCGTTAGACCGGCCGGCGCGCTCAAGCCCGACCACTTAGCGATCGGTTACCGCCGAAGGATATTGAGAACATGGCCAATACGACTTCTGCCAAAAAGGCGGCGCGCAAAACTGCCCGACGCACCATCATCAACAAGTCGCGGCGCACCCAGATGCGCGGCTCGGTTCGGGTCGTCGAGGAAGCAATCAAGAGCGGCGACCGCGATGCAGCGCTGAAGGCGATGGCGCACGCCGAACCGGAACTGATGAAGGCAGCTCAGTGCAATATAATTCACAAGAACAATGCAAGCCGCAAAGTTTCTCGGCTTGTGCATCAGATCGCAAAGCTCGCGAAATAAACTGACCGAAAAAGATGCTCGTCAAAAGCCCGGCAATGCCGGGCTTTTTCTTTTTGTAATCCTCGTTCCTGACAAGTGGCGGCACGCCCGATTCTTGCGCATCCGTATTTTTACCAAAGTAGTTTCACCACCATGCAATGACGCGGGCTTAGGAAACGCGTCCTGGCGACCGCAATACGATGCCGATGATTGATCGAGCAGTGTTTTGAAAAAGCAATCACAACGTCGCCGCAATGTTGCGGCGCGCCCCAAGGTTACCCTCGTCCGACGAACAAAAAAAAACGCGCTTGCGTAGTCACTTATCGGCATAGCGGTGATCGGTTGTTCGAAAATTCCTTTCGGCTCGATCAAACATAAATAAATTATGAATTTATTTTGGACAATCGCGCAAAATATGACGGCAGTTCGGCATTTCGAATCTGTGCACAGATTCAAAACCTTGCCGCCACCCGTGGTGGCCGCTGAGCGATTTAGCGAACGCAAAGACGATTGTGCAGGCACTCGCGATGAATCATTTACGTTGCGGGAAATAAGGCATGATGTATCTCTTAGACGTTCGCGACGCTCACGGCTCTTGAGACCAGCGCGGTTTAAGGAACGGGGCGGACGTGCAAATCGGCGGCGGTGTGCGCGTGGCGACGCTTTCCAAGCGATTGTCGGATGAAAAACCATAGCGATATGGGAACAGTGGTTCTGTGTCGAAATTTCTCAAGCGAGGCATTCGTGTCTCGTTCACTTCGAACAAGAGAGATGCGCACCGGCCAACCGCAATCGCGACGAAGGCGACGAAGTAAGTGAACGTGTTAGAACGAGCGGGCTGAATGGATTGGCGTCGCGACTGAACGGTTTTGGCTTTCAGGCGTCGTCAGCTGAATTTGAAACACATGTGGAAATGACAGCTTGCCGTGCGCAATCGCGGCGAGAGGGGAGGTCGTATGCTTTACGGAACCATCGCGGTATTTGATCAAATGCCATCTTTAAACGATGCCGTATTAGACGCCACCTGCGCGCGGCCGCCGGCGCGGACTCCGGACCAGCCGTTGAGTACGCGCTGACCTCGCGGACGCTTCATCTTACAGCCGAAGATTTTGCCCGCGGCATTCTGCCGAGCGGCCTGTCTATGGCGAAAGACGAAGCTTCGCTTCAGGTCACACCGCGTGGGTAGCTCCTGCACGGTGATTTCGCAGGCAACATTTACTCTCTCAGAAAAGTCGTCAGACAATGGCAAACATCGAACAAGATCGCTGGTCACGCGTGAAGGGCCGCTTGCGCTCGAGCGTCGGAGAAGACGTCTACACAAGCTGGTTTGCACGAATGGATTTGGAAGGCGTGCAGCAGGAAAGCGTCCACCTCTCGGTTCCGACGCGGTTTCTCAAGAGCTGGATCCAGGCGCATTATGCCGAACGCGTTCTGACCTGCTGGCAGGCGGAAATGCCGGAGGTTCATCGGATCGACCTCACGGTGCGCACCGCGATGCGGTGCGCGGCGCCCGCAAAAGAAGCTGCCGCTGCACCCGAACAACGCCGTGTCGAACGCACCGATGGCCGTCCCGCGCCTGAGTTGCGCGCGACCGCGATCGCGCCAGTGTCCGCGAGCCACGACGCACTCGGCGGCTCGCCGCTCGATCCGCGCCTGACCTTCGGAAGTTTCGTCGTCGGCCGCTCCAACACGCTGGCACATGCCGCCGCGCGTCAGGTTGCGGAAGGACGGCGCGGCGACAGCGTGATGTTCAACCCGCTTTATATCCACGCCGGCGTCGGCCTCGGCAAAACCCATTTGTTGCAGGCCGTGACCTGGGCCGGCAATTCGGGCAGCGAACGCAAGGTACTGTATCTCACCGCCGAGAAGTTCATGTACGGCTTCGTCGCGGCGCTCAAAACCCAGACCGCGCTCGCGTTCAAGGAGGCGTTGCGCGGCATAGATGTGCTCGTCATCGACGATCTGCAATTCCTGCAGGGCAAATCGACCCAGGCTGAATTCTGTCACACCCTGAACGCGCTGATCGACGCCGGCCGCCAGGTGGTGATTGCGGCCGATCGTCCGCCGTCCGATCTGGAGAGCCTCGACGACCGCGTGCGCTCGCGGCTTGCCGGCGGCCTGGTGGTCGAGATGGGATCACTCGGCGAGGAACTGCGGCTTGGCATTCTCAAATCGCGGGTCGCCGCAGCGCGCGCGCATCATGCGAGCTTCGAGGTGCCGGACCAGGTGCTGGAATATCTCGCCCGAAGCATCACTCATAACGGCCGCGACCTCGAAGGCGCCATCAATCGCCTGCTGGCGCACAGCAAACTCAACGCGCAGCCCGTGACCCTCGAAATGGCAGAGCGCGAAGTACGCGACCTGATCCGCCCGCAGGAACCCAAGCGCATTCGAATCGAGGACATTCAGCGGGTGGTGGCCCGGCAATACAATGTCAGCCGGTCCGACCTGCTATCGTCGCGCCGTACCGCCAACGTCGTCCGCCCGCGCCAGGTCGCGATGTACCTGGCGAAGACCCTGACGCTGCGTTCGCTCCCCGAAATCGGCCGCCGGTTCGGCGGGCGCGACCACACCACCGTCCTGCACGCCGTTCGCAAAATCGAGGCCTTGGTCACAAAGGATAACGCGCTCTCCGATGAGGTCGAATCGCTGAAGCGTCAATTGCAGGAGTGAGGTCTTTCCCCTCGTTGTCCCGGCCAACGCCGGGACAACACGGATGCCCACTAAAACGTGGGGAGCGGCAGGCCGCATCCTCTTGCGCTTGCGGGCCATCCGCGCCACCTTGCGGACCCTCCGCGAGTTTGATCAAATCCAGCTTTGATCCGGCTTTTCGGGTTTCAAATGCCGCGGCGCGCCCTTTGGGGGCCGCCCGGCTTTTCCATCTTAGGATCAGGCGGGTATTGCAATGAAGGTCACCGTCGAACGCGCGCAACTCTTGAAGTCGCTGGGGCACGTCCATCGCGTGGTCGAGCGCCGCAACACCATTCCAATCCTCGGCAACGTGCTGGTCCGTGCCGAAAGCGGGCGGCTGTCGTTGAAGGCCACCGACCTCGACCTTGAAGTGACGGAAACGCTGCCGGCGGAAACCGCAACCGGCGGTTCGACCACCGTGCCGGCCCATATGTTTTACGACATCGTGCGCAAATTGCCCGACGGCGCACAGATCGTGCTGGAAGCCGACGGCGACCGCTCGGTACTGGCGATCCGCGCCGGCCGGTCGCGCTTCACGTTGCAGACGCTGCCCGAAAACGATTTTCCGGATCTTGCCGCCGGCGAGATGACGCATTCGTTCACGCTGGCCGCCTCCGACATGAAGCGGTTGATCGATCGCACCCAATTTGCGATCTCGACCGAGGAGACCCGTTACTATCTCAACGGCATCTATCTGCACTCGGCTGGCACCGCCAAAGCCGCAAGCTTGCGCGCGGTTGCGACCGATGGGCACCGTTTGGCGCAAATCGACCTGCCCTTGCCCCAGGGCGCCGTCGGCATGCCCGGTGTCATCGTGCCGCGGAAAACCGTCGGCGAAGTGCAACGGCTGATCGAGGACAACGAAGCCGAGGTCGGAATCGAACTGTCGCAGGGCAAGATCCGCTTGACCCTCGGCAATGTGGTGCTGACTTCGAAACTCATCGACGGCACGTTTCCCGACTACGGCCGCGTCATCCCGCAAAACAACGACAAGGAGCTCGTTGTCGACAAGAAGGATTTCGAGGCCGCGGTGGACCGCGTCTCGACCATCTCGAGCGAGCGCGGCCGCGCGGTGAAACTGGCGTTGTCCGCCGGCAAACTGGTGCTGTCGGTGACCAACCCGGATTCCGGCAGCGCCACAGAGGAGCTCGAAGTCGAATACGCCTCCGACCCGCTCGATATCGGCTTCAACTCGCGCTACCTGCTCGATATCGCGGCCCAGATCGAGGGCGAGGTCGCGGTACTCAAACTGGCCGATCCCGGTTCGCCGACGCTGGTGCAGGACAAGGATTCCAAAGGCGCGCTCTATGTGCTGATGCCGATGCGGGTGTAATAGTTCTTCTTATTTCCGCACATACTCAAATGCATCATGGCCGGGCTTGTCCCGGCCATCCACGTCTTGGAGACAGCAAAGACGTGGATGCCCGGCATAATGCCGGGCATGACGAGAAAACCGTTTCGCCATGACCGCCTCGCGCATTCATCGCCTCACCCTGACGCATTTCCGCAACTATCGGGCGGCGAGCATTACGGTGCGCGGCGACGTCGTGGTGCTGGTGGGACCGAACGGGGCCGGCAAGACCAACTGCCTTGAGGCGATCTCGTTTTTGTCGCCTGGACGCGGCTTGCGCCGCGCCACGCTTGAAGATGTCGCCGATCAACAGGGCGACGGCTCCTGGGCGGTATCCGCCGAGGTCGAAGGCGCGCTCGGGCTGGCGACGCTCGGCACCGGCATCGACGCCCCAGGCGCCGAAGCGTCTGCACCCAGCCGGCGTTGCCGGATCGACCGCGAGCCGGTCAGCTCCGCCACCGCGTTCGGCGATCATCTGCGCATGGTGTGGCTGACGCCCGCGATGGACGGCCTCTTTTTGGGCGCGGCCTCGGAGCGGCGGCGGTTTTTCGACCGCCTCGTGCTCGCGATCGACAGCGAGCATTCGAGCCGCGTCTCCGCGCTCGACCGCTCCCTGCGCTCACGCAACCGGTTGTTGGAGGTGCGCAATTACGACGACCATTGGTGCGACGCGATCGAGCGTGAAACCGCCGAGCTCGCCGTCGCCGTCGCCGCGATGCGGGCCGAGAGCGCGACCAAACTTGCAGCGATGCTGCGGGCGCGCGGTGCGGCTTCCGCGTTTCCGTCTGCCGAGATCATGCTCGACGGCTGGATGGAAAATGCGCTGATGTCGGAATCCGCCACGGCCGTGGAGGACCGCTACCGCGAGATCCTGCGCGACAACCGCGCGCGCGACGCCGCCGCCGGCCGCACCCTCGATGGCCCGCATCTCACCGACTTGCAAGTGATCTACGCGCCGAAGAACATGCCGGCCCGCGACGCCTCCACCGGCGAGCAAAAAGCGCTTCTGATCGGGTTGGTCCTGGCCCATGCCAATTTGATCGCGGAGATGACGGGCATCACGCCCTTATTGCTGCTCGACGAGGTGGTGGCGCATCTTGATCCTTCCCGGCGTAACGCCTTGTTCGCTGAGCTGACAAAACTCGCCGCGCAGGTCTGGATGACCGGCGCCGACCCTGCGGCCTTCGCCGATATCGGCGCCACCGGCGAAATTTTCGACGTCGATTCCGGCCAGATCACCCGCCGCGCTTGAGAGAGGGAGACGCCGTGTGGGCGGAAAAGTCCGGCCCTCACTGCGCCGCGGCCGAAGATCGCGCGGGTTGCCCGCGAAGCACTTCGTCGATGATGGACTGGATCAGAAACACCGAACCCTTTTCGGTCAAGTGCACCTGATCGCTGGCGGAAATATCCTTGGCGGTATCGCCGATGCGGGTCAGACACCCGTCCGCATTGCACATGGCGTCCCACACCGAAATGAATTCAGCGCCGAGCGGGACGAGCTTCCTGCGTAAGGCCGCGCCAGACCCGTCGGGTTCTGAGCGGCTGGATCGTTCCGGGATCAGGCGATGATGCAGCATGAAATAGCGAAGCACCTCGTTCGGCAGTCCGCGCTTCCACCACGGCACCGTACCCAGGATAATGATGCGGGCGTTAGTCTGCTGCTTCAGCGCCGCCACGGTCTCGGCTGCGCCATCGAGATATCTATCCCAGGTGCTGTGCAGCAGCACGATATCGGGCTTGATCTCGCGGGCGAGCGACAAAATCTTGTCATTAATCGCGCGGCAGTTCGGCGTCCCCGCCACATCGGTGTTGAGCGCCGGGATGCATGAGCTCGAGGTGAATTGCGCGATGCCAAAGGCGCGGGTTTGCTGGGCCTTGCGCAGCCCGGGCAGAAGCGCGCCCGCGGTCGAATCCCCCCAGACAAACACCAGCGGCAGGCGACCTTGATCGACGCAGCTGTCGGCAAACGTCATTTCATGACTGAGATCGAGCAGGCATTCATGAACACGCCATTGCGACGATTGCGTCGGCACACTGGCCATTTCGCGAATTTCCGGCGGCAGCCGAAAATCGAACCCACCTCCTCTTACGATCACACCCCCTGCCGCGGCGATCAGCAGCATGCTCGAACCCAAGCTGAGTACTCTGAGCAGGCTCGGACGGCCGAACCGAAACGGGGATTCGACGAATCGGTAAGTGAGCCACGCCAGCGCAAAGCTCAGCCCGACAATGAGCCCGCGCTCGATTAGCGTCAGCGACCCGAATTTGATGATCCCGAAAAATACCAGGAGCGGCCAATGCCAGAGATAGAGGGGGTAGCTGATCAACCCGATACGGACCAGCGGCCGGCTGGCCAGCACATGGCGGCAGCCCCACGCCGCCGGCGCAGAGAGCAATAGAGCGCTGCCCGCGACCGGCAACACGGCCCACCAGCCCGGAAAAGCGCTATGAGTATCGAGCACGCCGGTAGCCACCGCAATCAGCATAAGCCCAGCACCGGCGCGCAGGTTACTTGCGCGATTGGTTTGACTGATCTGGTTCCAGCCGGAGGCCAGGGCGGCGCCGGCCAACAGTTCCCAGGCCCGGGTAGAGGGCAGGTAGAAAGTCGCCACCGGGTCTGAGCCGATCAGCGCCACATTGAGCACGAAAGATGCCGCCGCGATCACTGCGGCTAGCGCCAGAAGGTTCAAACGCAGGCGGGCCGCCAGCATCAGAAGCAAGGGCCAGAACAGATAAAACTGTTCCTCGATACCCAGCGACCAGAGATGCAGCAGCGGCTTCTTGCTGGATTCGATGTCGAAATAGCCGGACTGCAACCATAGCGCGATATTCGAGAAGAACGCCGCGCTGGCAAAAACGTCGGAACTCAGCTGCGCATAGGCCGCCGGCAGCATCCACAGCCAGCCCAGCACCAGGGCGGCACAGAGCACGACGATCAGGGCCGGGAAAATCCGCCTGATCCGCCTGTTGTAAAACGCCACTAGGCTGAAGCGCTGCTCCTCCAGTTCGCGTGCGATGATGCCGGTGATCAGAAAGCCTGAGATCACAAAGAAGATGTCGACGCCGATGAAGCCGCCCGGCAGGGCCTCGGGGAAGGCGTGATAGTTCACCACCAGCATCACGGCGATGGCCCGGAGCCCGTCAATATCCGGCCGATAGCGAATCGAAGGCGGTGACGACATCGGCCCATCCGTGAACACGCTAGCAACTCAATAGGTCAGACCGCGACACACGAAGTTGCCCGCCAGGTGAAGATGCCGAACTGCTGCCGTCACTCCTCTAGCAGGTCTTCGGCACTTTGCCATTCCACAGGACGCCGGGCCGCCTCACCTGACGGCCGCGGACTTGAAGAATCCGAGTTTCGGAACAAAAAAACCGGCTTGGGAATCACGCTTTTGCAAGGGCCCCGAATCGGCTCTGGAGCGTCTTGAAAAACTGCCAAAAAATCTTATTTATTCAATAACTTGCCAAGCTAGACTTTGCGCTAGGCGCCTTGCGTCTTTCATGGCACAAATAGAGCGATCAGCGCCTGTTTCTGCGCCACTGATTCGAAGAGACTTCCTTCTCGAAGAGACATCCTCGAAGGCTTCACATGACAGAACCCGCCCGGCAATCGATTGCCGACACTGAGCGTTCCGTTCCGATCGAATACGGCGCGGAATCGATCCGGGTTTTGAAAGGCCTCGACGCGGTGCGCAAGCGGCCGGGCATGTATATCGGCGACACCGATGACGGCTCCGGCCTGCATCACATGGTCTATGAAGTCGTCGACAACGCCATCGACGAAGCGCTCGCGGGTCACGCCACCGCAGTTGAGGTCGTGCTCAACGCCGACGGCTCCGTCACCGTGCGCGACGACGGCCGCGGCATTCCGGTCGACATTCACAAGGGCGAAGGCATTTCCGCGGCCGAGGTCATCATGACCCAGTTGCATGCCGGCGGAAAGTTCGACCAGAACTCCTACAAAGTGTCTGGCGGCCTGCATGGCGTCGGCGTCTCAGTCGTCAATGCGCTTTCGAGCAAGCTGCAATTGCGGGTCTGGCGCGACGGCAAAGAGCATCTCATTGAATTCGTCCATGGCGACGCGGTGGCCCCACTCCAAACGGTGGGCGAGGCCAACGGCAAGCGCGGCACCGAAGTGACCTTCCTCGCCTCCACCGAAACCTTCACCAATGTCGAATATGATTTTGCGACACTCGAGCACCGCCTGCGCGAACTCGCGTTCTTGAATTCCGGCGTCAACATCGTGCTCTCGGACATGCGTCACGCGGTCGAGAAGCGCGAGGAGATGCGCTACGATGGCGGCGTCGAGGAGTTCGTGAAATATCTCGACCGCAACAAGAAGGCGATGGTGCCTGCCCCGATCATGATCGCGGCCGACCTGAACGGCATCGGCGTCGAGGCGGCGCTGTGGTGGAACGACAGCTATCACGAGAATGTGCTGTGCTTCACCAACAACATTCCGCAGCGCGACGGCGGCACCCATCTGGCGGGCTTTCGCGGCGCGCTGACGCGCCAGGTCAACGGCTATGCCGACGCCATCGCCAAGCGCGAAAAGATCGCGCTGACCGGCGACGATTGCCGCGAGGGCCTGACCGCGGTGCTCTCGGTGAAAGTGCCGGATCCGAAATTCTCCTCGCAGACCAAGGACAAACTGGTGTCCTCGGAAGTGCGACCGGTGGTCGAGAATGTGCTCAACGAAGCGCTGGCGGCGTGGTTCGAGGAACACCCTTCCGAAGCCAAGGTCATTGTCGGCAAAGTGGTGGAAGCCGCCGCCGCCCGCGAGGCGGCGCGAAAAGCGCGCGAGCTGACGCGGCGCAAGGGCGCGCTCGACATCGCCTCATTGCCCGGCAAGCTCGCCGATTGCCAGGAACGCGATCCCGCCAAATCCGAATTGTTCATCGTCGAGGGCGACAGCGCGGGCGGCAGCGCCAAACAGGGCCGCAACCGCGAATTCCAGGCGGTGCTGCCGCTGCGCGGCAAGATTCTCAACGTTGAACGCGCCCGGTTCGACAAGATGCTGGGCTCCGAGCAGATCGGCACGCTGATCACGGCGCTCGGCACCGGCATCGGTCGCGACGATTTCGATCTCGCCAAGCTGCGCTATCACAAGATCATCCTGATGACCGACGCCGACGTCGACGGCGCCCATATCCGCACGCTGCTTCTGACGTTCTTCTTCCGCCAGATGCCAACGCTGATCGACGGCGGATTCCTCTATATCGCGCAGCCGCCGCTCTACAAGGTGAACCGCGGCAAATCCGAGCAATACCTGAAGGACGAACGCGCGCTGGAAGACTACCTGATCGAGACCGGCCTCGACGACTGCGTGTTCAAGCTGGCCTCCGGCGAGGACCGCAGCGGCCGCGACCTGCAAGGGCTGGTGGACGACGCCCGGCTCATCCGTGGCACGCTGCACAATCTGCACAGCCGCTATAACCGCAAGGTGATCGAACAGGCGGCGATCGCCGGCGTGCTCAGCCCGAGAATCACCGGCGATACCGCCACCGCCAACGCCGCCGCGGACTATATCGCGCGACGTCTCGACGCGCTGGCCGACGAAGTCGAGCGCGGCTGGACCGGACGCTTCGCCGAAGGCGAAGGCTTCTTCTTCGAGCGCACCGTGCGCGGCGTCAAGGATTTCGCCATCATCGACGACGCGCTGCTCGGCTCCGCCGACGCGCGCAAGCTCGACGAATACGCCGCCAGGCTGCAGGAGGCCTATCCGCGCCCCGGCCTGTTGCGCCGCAAGGACAAGGAAACCCCGATCCACGGTCCGGTCAGCCTGTTCGAGGCGGTGACCGACGCCGGGCGCGAGGGCGTCAAGCTGCAGCGCTACAAAGGCCTCGGCGAAATGAACCCGAGCCAGCTCTGGGAGACCACGCTCGACACCAATGAGCGCTCGCTGTTGCAGGTGAAGGTCAAGGAAGTCGACGAGGCCGACGACATCTTCACCAAACTGATGGGCGACGTGGTCGAACCGCGCCGCGAATTCATCCAGGACAATTCGCTTAGCGCCAATGTGGATGTGTGACGGTGGAACCTCTGCCTCTCTCCTGTTATGAGAGTGGCAAGACCATCTGCCTCCATTTCGCTACCGAAAATGCTAGCTTCGTCCCATGACGTCCCTTGATAAAATCGACCGCGCGCCGATCCTCGCGGCGACGCCGGGCAACCCCCTTACCGTTGAACTGACCGAAACGCTCAAGCTGGCCGTGCCGATTGCGCTGACACAGCTGGGGCAGATCGCGATGATGACGACCGACCTTGCGCTGATCGGACGCCTCGGCGATGAGGCGGTCGCCGCCGCCGCCCTGGCGCACACGGTCTTTTTCATCAGTTTCACCTTCGGAATGGGGCTGGTATCCGCCGTGGCCCCGCTTGCGGCGCAAGCATTCGGTGCACGCAATCCCCGCCTGGTGCGGCGCGCGCTTCGTGTCGGCCTGTGGGCGGCGCTGCTGATTTCGCTGCCGATGCTGGTGTTCCCGCTTTACGGCGAGCAAATCCTGTTGACGCTCGGCCAGGCGCCGACAACCGCGCGTCTCGCGCAACGATATCTTTTCGGTCTGGCGTGGGGCATGACGCCGGCATTGTGGTTCCTGGCGATCCGCAGCTTCATGGGCGCGGTCAACCGGCCGCAGCCGGGACTGTGGATCACGCTTGCCGCCATCCCGGCCAATGCCGTGCTGGTCTATCTGTTAATCCATGGCAAACTGGGATTCCCGCGACTGGAGCTGTTCGGCGCCGGGCTTGCCACCACGACAATCAATTTTGGCATGTTTCTGGCCGGCCTCTGGTTTTCGCATCGCCGCCGGCCGTTCAGGAAATATCACGTCCTGGGCCGCATCTGGCGCGTCGACTGGATGCTGATGCGGCAACTCGTCGTCATCGGCGCTCCGATCTCGATCGCATTCCTGTTGGAATATGGCCTGTTCGGCGCTGCGGCGATATTGATGGGCTTGATCAGCACCACCGCGCTAGCGGCGCATCAGATCGCTTTGCAGGTTACCGCCATCCTGTTCATGGTGCCGTTCGGCATCGGGATGGCAGCGACGGTGCGGGTCGGACACGCCGTCGGCCGTCACGATGCGACGGCGGTCAGGCGTGCGGGCTTCGTTGCGACGGCGCTCGGAATCGCCATCATATCCACCTTGACGCTGGCCGTGATCCTCGGGCGATTCGCGGTTGCGCGATTATTCTTCGGTGAAGCCGTGACGAGCGGCGGCGCCGTCATCGAACTCACTGCAACGCTTTTGATGGTCGGAGCAACGTTCTTTGTCGCTGACGGCATCCAGACGGTGGCGGCGGGCGCCCTGCGCGGCATGAACGACACGCGGTTGCCGCTGCTGTTTGCTGCATTCAGCTACTGGCTGATCGGATTCGCCTCCGCTTACGGCCTCGCCTTTCGGGCTGGATTCGGCGCGATCGGCGTCTGGATCGGGCTATCGTGCGGGACCGCCGCTTATGCCATTCTTCTCATCCTGCGTTTCCAATTGCTTACGCGCCGCATGCGGAGGGCAGCGCCGATCCACGCGCATGAGGTGGATGGAGCAGAGGCCATGAAGGTTCACGCTGTCGAACCCGATATTGACACCCACGCGCTGCTGGCGGGCGCGCAGTTCAGCGATGCCTTCAGCATCGTGCTCGACGATGCCGCGCTCGATGCACGGCATGCGGCCGGGAAAATGCTCGGGCGCAGACCTCGATGGATCGCGGCGCTGATGGCCTTGCGCCATCGTCTGATGGCGCCGTTCGGCCTGAAGACATCCGCTCCAACCGGGGCCGGTGCCGCCGACACCATCGGGATATTTCCGATTCTGAGCGAAACACCTGATCGCCTCGTCGCAGGCTTCAACGACAAGCATCTCGATTTTCGCGTCGTGGTGGATATCGCAGGATCCGGCCAGGGCCAACGCGTCACCGCTACCACGCTGGTGCTGACGCATAATCTGCTCGGCCGGGTCTATCTCACAACCATCATGCCGTTTCACCGGCTGATTGTCCGCACGCTGCTGCGGCAGGTCGCGGCATGAGACGAGCGCATCCATAGACAGCGTGGCCGCGGC
Organism: uncultured Alphaproteobacteria bacterium; assembly: GCA_963814615.1. Lineage (GTDB taxonomy): Bacteria > Pseudomonadota > Alphaproteobacteria > Rhizobiales > Xanthobacteraceae > Bradyrhizobium. The sequence goes on from CAWFDN010000005.1 coordinate 36,953, forward strand.
AATATTGACGACGCCCCGCGATGGCCGTACCAAAAACTGGAACGAGCAAAAAAAGCGAGGCAACGCCATGGCCGATGAAACCGCAACGCTCGCTGGCTACGTCGCTACTCTCAAATTCGAGGATATCCCGCACGAGGTGCGCGAGCGCGCCAAGGTGCTGACGCTGGATTTTCTCGGCAGCGCGATCCGCGCGCGGCGCGACGCGGAATCCACCCCTTCGCTGCTCAAGATGCTGGAAGCCCTCGCGCTCGACGGCAACGGCCAGTCCACCGTATTCGGCGATGCCAAGACCTGGACGCCGGCGGTGGCGGCGTTGCTCAACGGCGCCCTCGGCCATTCGCTCGATTTCGACGACACCCACGCCGATTCCTCGCTGCATGCGAGCGCGCCGGTGGTGCCGGCCGCGTTCGCGGTCGGCGAATTGGTCGGCGCATCCGGGCGCGACGTGCTCACTGCGATCGTCGCGGGTTACGAAGTCTGCTGCCGGCTCGGCAACGCGCTCGATCCCACCTCGCATTATGCGCGCGGCTTTCACCCCACCGCGACGGCCGGAACCTATGGCGCCGCGGCCGCGGCGGCGAAACTGTTCAGGCTGTCACAACAACAGATCGTCGCGGCGTTCGGCGTCTCCGGCAGTCAGGCCGCAGGCTCGCTGCAGTTCCTCGTCAACGACGCCTGGAACAAGCGCTACCAGGTCGGCGCCGCCGCGATGAACGGGGTGATCGCGGCCACGCTGGCGCGCAACGATTTCGTCGGCGCGACCGAATCGGTCGAAGGCAAACACGGCCTGCTGGTCGGTTACAGCGACAACGCCCACCCCGACAAGGCCATCGCCGGGCTCGGCCAAATTTACGAGACCCTGAAGATCGGGGTCAAACCCTATCCGAGTTGCCGCTACACCCACGCCGCCCTCGATGCGTTGATCGCGATGCGCCGGGAGCACAACCTGACCCCGGACCAGATCAAGCGCGTCGAGATCGGACTGCATCGCAACGGCATCACACTGACGGGCGACGCCGCCACCAAGCGGCACCCGAGCTCGATCGTCGGCGGGCAGTTCTCGATGTTCTTCACCGGCGCGGTGGTGCTGGATCAAGGCCATTTCGGCTGGGACGATTACGCAAGGCTTGGCGAGCCCGCGGTCGAGGCGCTGGCCGACAAATTCGACGTGGTGCAGGACGGCCGCCTCGAGGTCGGCCGCAGCCATCCGTTCGGCGCGCACGTGCGCATCTCAACCGAAGACGGCGTGCATGAGCGGCTCCATGCCGACCCCTCCGGCGAGCCGAATTCATTCCCGGACGCACAGGCGATGGCGCAGAAATTCCTCACCCTTGCCCGCCCGGTGCTCGATGGCCGCGCCGATCAGCTCGCGGACGCGATCCTCTCCTTGGAACAACACGACCGCGTCACGACCGCGACGCATCTGGGCCGACAGTAACGCCGATTATGCCTTGAAATACGCCATTCAGGCCGGGCAAAAAATTGCCCGCTCCGCGAAAGCATCGGCTACCGGAAACAACCGGAATTGATCGGCGGCATGCGCTGCACCCAACCGGTTGAAAATGCACCGATTTTGTCGGCTCCGCGCCGATCCTGGAAAATTCGCCTGCGATTGTCTTGTCAGCTCGCAAAATCTTTGAAAGCTTGCCGCACCATCAAATCCCGGCCGAACAAATGATCCGGGCGATACTTGCCATCTTGGCAAATCGGGTATCACAAAGGGAGCAATCATCATGAAACGTCGGGACGTTCTGAAAACAATGGCTATCGCAGGCATGGCGGCAGGTACCGGTGGCGCGGCATCCGCGCAGACCGCGGCGCAGACATTCGTGCTGGTTCACGGCGCCTGGCACGGCGGGTGGTGCTGGAGCCGGGTGGCGGACCGCTTACGCGCCGCCGGCCACCAGGTGTTCACGCCGACGCAGACCGGGCTCGGCGAACGCAAGCATCTGCTCTCCAAGGACATCACGCTGGATACTTTCACCAAGGACATCGTCAACGTCATCGAGGCCGAGGAATTGTCCAACGTCGTCCTCGTCGGACATTCGTTCGGCGGTTTGGCGATCTCCGGCGTCGCCGACGCGATGCCCGACAAAATCCGTCATCTGGTCTATCTGGATTCGCTGATGGTAGAAGGCGGCAAGAGCCCGTTCGACAGCCTGCCACCCGACGTGGTCGCCGCGCGCCGCAAGGCCGCTGAGGGAAGCAGCGGCGGATTGAGCCTGCCGGCGCCGCCGCCCTCCGCCTTCGGCGTTTCCGATGCCAAAGATACCGAATGGGTCAAGCGCCGGCTTACGCCCCATCCGTTGGGGGCCTTCACGAGCACGCTCAATATCAAAGGCCCGGTCGGCAACAACCTGCCGCGCACCTACATCGCCTGCACCAATCCGTCTTATGCGGCGCTCGAAGGCTCACGCAAATGGGTCAAGGCGCAACCAGGCTGGCGTTGGGCCGAAATCGCCACCGGCCACAACGCCATGGTGATGGCGCCCGACGAACTCACACGCATGCTGATCGGGGTCACGAGTTCCTCGTAACGCGGCGGCACACTCACTTCTCGACGTCATCCCGGATCAGCGTGCTTCGCGTTGCTTCCGGGATGACGGTCGGTGCAAAGATGTCTTGAAAAAAGATGTCTTGAAAGATGTCTTGGGAGACAAGCCTTGGGAGACAATCATGAGCTGGCTTCCCGCCAACGATCCTGTGCTCGGTGATATCAAGTCCTGCGACGCGCTCGAACTCGTCATCGTGCCGCGCACCCGGGATCTCGGCGATGGCTTCGCGGTGCGCCGCGCACTGCCGCATGGCAAGCGCCAAATGGTCGGCCCCTTCATCTTCTTCGATCATTTCGGGCCGGTGCAATTCATGGCAGGCAAAGGGATGGATGTGCGCCCGCATCCGCATATCGGGCTCGCCACCGTCTCCTATTTGTTCGACGGCAGCATCATGCACCGCGACAGCGAGGGCAACATCCAGGAGATCCAGCCCGGCGCCATGAACCTGATGACCGCCGGCCGTGGCATCGCGCATTCCGAACGCACCCCGGATGTGCCGCGACAGAACGGCCAGAAGATGCTGGGCCTGCAGAGCTGGATCGCGCTGCCGGCCGGTTCCGAGGAGATCGCGCCGTCGTTTCAGCATTACGCCGCCGCCGATTTGCCTGTTGTGAGCGACCGCGGCTTCACCGCGCGGGTCATCGCCGGCCACGCGTTCGGCGTATCTTCGCCGGTGGCGATGGTGTCGCCATGGTTCTACGCCGAGGTATCGGCGCAAGAAGGCGTGAGCGTCCCGCTCGACCCCGACCATGAAGAGCGCGCCATCTATGTGGTCGAGGGCGAAGTCGAAATCGCCGGCGACCGCTATGAGGGGCCGCGCCTCCTGGTCTTTCGCCCCGGTGATCGCATCACGGTGAAGACGACGAAGCCAACGCGGATGATGTTTCTCGGCGGCGACGCGCTGGAAGGCCCACGCCACATCTGGTGGAACTTCGTTTCCTCCAGTAAAGAGCGGATCGAGCAGGCGAAAGCGGACTGGAAGAGCGGTCGCTTCGCCCAGATACCCAACGAATACGAGTTCATTCCGCTGCCGGAGTGACGCATCCACATCTCTAAAATGTTGCCGCCCGCGCAGCCGCGCGAGCGGCGCCGTATTGAAAGTTTTGACTGATGACCACGATGCAAGCCAGCGACCTGCCCCTTCCCCGGATCGGGCGCGGCAAGGTCCGCGATATCTACGCCGTCGGCGACGACCGCGTACTGCTGCTGACCACCGACCGCATCAGCGCGTTCGATATCGTCATGACCGAGACGATCCCGATGAAAGGCGCGGTGCTGACCCAGATCAGCGCCTGGTGGTTCGAGCAGCTCGGGGGCGTGGTGTCGCACCACATGATCAGCGCCGACGCCGACCTCATCATCAAAGAAGTGCCTGCGCTGCAGGCGCATCGCGCCGATCTCGTGGGACGCGCGATGCTGTGCCGACGCACGAGCGTATTTCCGATCGAATGCGTGATCCGCGGCTATCTGTCGGGCTCGGCGTGGAAGGAATATGCGCAAGCCGGCACACTGGCGGGCGAGAGGCTGACGCCCGGCATGGTCGAAAGCCAGAGGCTAGAGCCCGCGATCTTCAGCCCGGCGACCAAGGCCGAGACCGGTCACGATGAAAATATTACGGTGGCGCGGATGCGCGAAATTCTCGGCGACGAGGTAGCCGATACGCTGGAGAACATGACCCGCGCCGTCTACGCACTCGGTGAAAAAATCAGCCGCGAGCGGGGCATCATCATCGCCGACACCAAATTCGAGTTCGGCCGCGATGGCGATGGACGCATTATTCTGATCGACGAGGTGATGACGCCAGACAGTTCGCGGTTCTGGGCGGCCGACGCCTACACGCCCGGGCGGCCGCAACCGAGTTTCGACAAACAACAGCTGCGCGATTATCTCGACACGATGCGCCGCGCCGGCCGCTGGAATGGCGAGGCGCCGGCGCCTGCTTTGCCCGCCGAAGTGGTGGACGCCACCAGCCGGCGTTATCTCGAAGCTTATCGCCGCGTCACCGGAGCCGACCTGGAGATTTCGTAGCAAAGCGCGCAGGGGGCCCACAGTGGCTCTCAATGTCCCCTTGGCTTGGGTTCCATGGCGATGACGCTCCGTCATAAAAATATTATTGTTCTCGCGCGCCGCGGTCGTTTACCACTGCGGATACAGTGCAGGGGCGAACTCGCGCGTGGCCAATCGATCTGTCAAATTTAGTCTGGGGCCGCGCACGGCCCTTCACGACGTTCTCGGCGGCAGCGCCGCCAGCATTCTGACGGTTACCTTCGGACTGTCTTACTCGCTGCTGATCTTCGCAGGTCCTTTGGCGCCATACGTGTCCTACGGCGTTGCCGCGACCTTCATTTCGTCGGCCGTTCTCGCCGCCGTCATCGCGCTTGGAAGCTCATTGCCGTTTGCGGTTGCCGGCCCGGAGAGTTCCACCGCGGCGATGACGGGAATCCTGGCGTCATCGCTGGTCGAACGAATGGCGGCGACCGATCCGAACGGCCCGCTGCTGGCTCCGGTGCTCATCACGCTGGCCTTTACCACCGTCATCACCGGTGTCGTGCTCTGCGGTTTCGGCGTAACCCGGATGGGCCGCGCGATCCGCTATGTGCCGTACCCGGTGGTCGGCGGATTTCTAGGCGCGACCGCGTGCCTGATCGTTTTAGGTGCGATCCGCGTCATCACCAATCAGCGCCTTCAATTCGCGACGCTTGATCGATTCGCAAATGTCCTGACGCTGTCCGAATTGGCGGCGGCCTGCGCGATGGCCGTGATCCTGTATTTGACCTGGCACCGCTCCCGCAGTCCCTTTGGATTGCCGGTGATCCTTGTCGGCGGCGTGATCGCCGCGCATCTCGCGTTCTGGCTTGCCGGGATCTCGCCGACAGAGGCGCAAGCCTCGGGTTGGACCTTTCAGCCTCCGCCGCGCATCAGCTTGATGTCGCCGTGGAGCGCGAAGGAAATCAACAGCTATCCCTGGTACACGTTGCCGGATTTGTTAGGTAACCTGATCGCGGTCATCTTTGTCACGGCGACGAGCACATTGTTCAACACCACGGGTGTCGAAGTCGCGTTGCATCGCGAAGCCGATCTCGAGCGGGAATTGAACGTCACCGGCATCGCCAACATCCTGTCGGGTGCCTTCGGCGGCTATACCGGCTGCATTTCGATCAGCCGCTCGGTGCTCAACTTCAACGGCGGCGGCACCGGCCGGCTTTCCGGCCTGACCGTCGCCGCAATCTCTGCGCTGACCCCGGCCTTTGCTCCCGCGCTTCTCGGCTACATGCCTAAATTCGTTCTCGGCGGGCTTTTGATCTATCTGGGGGCGGATCAACTCCACAAGTGGATCATCGAGTCACGGCGGCGACTTTCGATCACCGAATATTTGTCGTTGCTGGCGATCATCGTCATCATCGTGCAGTGGGGGTTCGTCGCCGGCGTCCTGATCGGTACCGTGATCGGCTGTGCGACATTCGCACTGAGCGCGGCCCGGATCGATTCCATCAAATACAGCTTTGACGGTTCGGAATATCGCAGTTCGCTGGATCGCTCGCGCCAGGATCAAGCCGTGCTTTCTACCCACGGCGGAAAAATCCGGGGCTTGAATCTGCAGAGCTATCTGTTCTTTGGTTCGGCCAACCGGCTTTACCGGCACGTCAAGGCGCTGCTCGCGCGTCATCCGGAATGCCGCTTTCTGATCTTCGACTTCAAGCTTGTCACCGGCATCGATTCATCGGCGGCTTACAGTTTCGCGCAGATCAAACGCGCCGCCCATGATCGGAACATCAGGCTGGTGCTGGTCCATCTTCCGCCCGAGACGGAAAAGGCCCTGCGATCCAGTGAATTCATCTCCCCCGACGTCAGCGTCGTGTCCGAACTGGATCATGCGCTGGAGTGGTGCGAGAACGAAATCATCGGGCAACATCAGGATCTGGAACAGGAAGAAGTCAGCCTGCGCGACTGGTTCACCCAGATTCTCGGGACCGAGCATGACGCCGCGGCGTTGATGCACCTCTGTCAGCGCGTCGAGGTCGACGCCGGCGAGACCATCGTCCGCGCCGGCGACGCCGCCGATTCAATGCATTTCATTCTGGACGGCCGCGTCGGCATCATGATTCCCGCCGACGAGGGCCGCACCACGCGGGTGCGAAGCCTGGGCCGCGGCACCACGATCGGCGAGATGGGCCTGGTTTCGCGGGCACCGCGCACCGCCACGATCCAGGCCGAAGTCGCCAGCATTCTTTATGTGCTCAGCGCCGAGCAATTCGAGGCTATCAAGACCAACGACCCGGCGCTGAGCCAGAAATTGCTGAACTATTTCGTCTCGGTGATGGCCGAGCGTTTGACCTTCGCCAACCGCATGATCGCGGTGCTGCGGCGGTAGCCCTCAAATTCCGGCCATCATCACATATTTGATCTCGACATATTCTTCCATGCCGTGATGCGAGCCCTCGCGTCCCAAACCACTTTCCTTGACGCCGCCAAACGGCGCGACCTCGGTGGTGATCAATCCGGTGTTGACGCCGACCATGCCGGACTCCAGCGCTTCGGCCACCCGCCAGACCCGGCCGAGATCGCGGGAATAGAAATACGAAGCCAGACCGAACGGAGAATTGTTGCACATCGCGATCACGTCGGCCTCGTCCTTGAAGCGAAACACCGGTGCCAACGGCCCGAACGTTTCTTCCCGAGACACCAGCGCGTCAGGCGCGACGTTGGAAAGCACCGTCGGCTCGAAAAAGGTGCCGCCGAGCGAGTGACGTTTTCCTCCGGTGACGATCTTGGCGCCGTGCTTGACTGCATCCGCAATGTGCTTTTCGACCTTGGCGACCGCATCCATGTTGATCAACGGACCCTGCGTCACGCCTTCTTCCGTGCCGTCGCCGATCTTCATCGCCGCGACCTTGTTCGAGAGCTTTCCGACGAACTCATCGTAGATCTTGTCCTGGGCGTAGATCCGGTTGGCGCAGACGCAGGTCTGGCCCATGTTGCGGTATTTCGAGACCATCGCGCCGTCCACCGCGGCGTCGATATCGGCGTCGTCGAACACCACGAACGGCGCGTTGCCGCCGAGCTCGAGTCCGAGCTTCTTCACCCCGACCGACGCCTGCTGATACAGAATTTTCCCAACCTCGGTCGATCCGGTGAAGCCTACAAAGCGCACGGCAGGATGTTCGCACAACACTTTACCGATCGCCGACGAATTACCGGTGAGGATATTGAACACGCCCTTGGGCAGGCCGGCTCTCTCGGCTAGCGCGACCAGCGCCAAGGCGGTGAGCGGGGTTTCATTGGCGGGCTTGAGCACCACGGTGCAGCCGGCGGCCAGCGCCGGCGACACTTTTCGGGTGATCATCGAGCAGGGGAAATTCCACGGCGTGATCGCGCCGCAGACGCCGAGCGGCTGCTTGATCACGAGCAGCCGCGCGTCCGGCCGTTGCGTCGGGATGGTTTCGCCATAGACGCGCCTTGCCTCCTCGGCGAAGAACTCCACATAGGCGCCGCCGATATCGATTTCACCGAGCGCTTCCGCCAGCGGCTTGCCCTGCTCTGATGTGAGGATCAGCGCCAGGTCTTCGCGGTTGGCGACAATCAGCTCGAACCATTTGCGCAACATATTGGAGCGCTGCTTGGCGGTGAGTTTCGCCCAGGCCGGAAACGCGCGCTCGGCCGCCTCCACCGCCTTTGTCGCTTCCGCCGTGCTCATGACGGGCACCTTCGCCAGTTCAACGCCGTTGACCGGGTTGGTCACGGGCTTTTCCGGCGTGCCGGTCCAGGCGCCGTCGATATAGCAGCGATCGCGCAGCAGCGACGGATCCCTCAGACGGTCGCGCAGCGATGACGTGGAGGGTTGCGAAGTGCGTGCAGCAGCGGTCGCGGACATGGCGTTACTCCTCGAATTTTTTTGGGCAAGCGCTTGAGGCCTCTTGCAGTCTTGAGGTTGAATATAGGTCGGCGAGCTGGCAACTCTAGCCGCCGGCGTTCCTGGACGTAAATATCGGCCTGCCGACGAATGTCCGCTCAGGCCGCGCCGCTCATATAGGTGTCGCGACGACCGATCATGCGGTCGGCCGCGGCCTTGGCGTCCGCCTTGGAAGAGGTGGCGCAGGTGCGGTATTCGAGATCGGGCGCTTCGGCAGGGTGGCGTCGCGCAAACCACGATCTGGAGCCGACCGCAAGCTGCGACAATGCCTGCGCGACGTTATCGACCGCACCGAACGAGTGCAGCGCACCTGACGCGGCATAGCGGACTTCGTAGATACCCGGCGAGATCGGCGCTTCAATATTTTCGCTGCGTCCGGCCCTGGGATACCGCTTCCACTCGCTCCAGATCGAAATCATCGGAATTCCCTTCGCCGTTTTGATATCGCAGCCATTTGCATTAGGTCATTCAATTCGGAATCGCCCTTTGCGTCGCGACTGAACGTCCGGTTGCAAAAATAGTTCCAGATCCCGATCAGGATACCGCGGAGCGGCCGGGCGTTCGCCTGCGCTGCCGGCTAATCCACCACAAATTATGGCAAATGTGACACGCAGGTCGCGGCATCCCCTGGCCTTCCACAGCATTCCTGGATCGACCAACGGGGCTCAATGCGACGCAGCAACGGGTGGCGTGATTTCGGTCTTTTCCCTCCCCGCTCTTTGCGGGGAAAGGGAGAAGCCCCTACACCGACAAGCCCTTTTGCTGCGCCAGATCTTTCAACGAGGTCTGCGGTCGCGCGCCGATGTGCTGGATCACTTCGGCGGCGGCGAACGCACCCAACCGCCCGGCATTTTCGTGGCTGGCGCCGCGCACCAGACCGAACAGGAATCCCGCGGCGAACAGATCGCCGGCGCCGGTGGTATCCACCATCTTCTCGATCGGAAAGGCCGGCGCCGTGGTGACACCGTCTTTCGACGCCACCACGCAACCGTTTTCGCCGCGGGTGACGACGCCCAATTTCGTATCGACGCGCAACTGCTTCAATGCCGTGTCGAAATCCGAGGTCTCATACAGTGAACGCAATTCGGCTTCGTTGGCGAAAACCAGGTCGACGGTGCCGTTTCGCATCAGGTCGAGAAATTCGCCGCGGTAGCGATCGACGCAGAACGAATCCGACAGCGTCAGCGCGACCTGACGGTTCGCATCATGCGCAATCGTCGAGGCCTTCACAAAAGCATCCTTGGCGCTCTTCGGATCCCAGAGATAACCTTCGAGATAAATAATGCTTGATGCCGCGACCTGGGCGGCATCGATGTCAGCGGGCGTCAATTCCTGCGCCGCACCGAGATAGGTGTTCATGGTGCGCTCGCCATCCGGCGTAACTAGAATGTAAGAGCAGCCGGTCGCCGGACCATCCGAAGCAGGCGAGGTCTCGAACGCGACCCCTGCGGCGCGGATGTCGTGGGTGTACAAACGGCCGATCTGATCGTCCTTGACCTTGCCGACATAGGCCGCGCGCGCGCCGAGATTGGCGATCCCGGCAATGGTGTTGGCGGCCGAGCCGCCCGACATTTCGGTGGCCGGCCCCATCTCCCGGTAGATCGCCGCGGCGCGGGCCTCGTCGATCAGCGCCATGCCGCCCTTGGTCATGCCATGCGCGGCGAGAAAACGCTCGTCGGTCTGCACCAATATGTCGAAAATTGCATTGCCGATCGCGAGAACGTCGTATTTCGCTGAAGTCATCTATCAATCCTGTTTTCGGCAATTGCGGTGGCGCGGAAAATCCGGTCCAAATGGGTGAGCAAGTCTGCATCAGAAGTGCAGCGGCCTATCACGATCGACCCTGCAGCAGCAAGCGACCCGGTTACAGACATCTTCATGATCCGCTCCTTTCTCACCGTCTCCGTCGGTACGCTCGCCTCGCGGCTGTTGGGATTCGTGCGCGACGCGATGATTGCGGCGCTGCTCGGCGCCGGTCCGGTCGCCGACGCATTCCTGGTGGCGTTTCAACTGATCAATGTGGTGCGGCGGCTGTTGACGGAGGGCGCGCTGAACGCAGCGCTGGTGCCGGCCTGGCTGCGCGTGCGCGAGACCGAAGGTGCGCGCGCTGCCGCCGCCTTTGCGGGAGGCGTGCTTGGCACCGTCAGCGCCGCGTTGGTGGCGGCGGCGGCCTTGATCGGCGTGTTGATGCCGTTTGCCATGATCGCGCTGGCGCCCGGGTTTGCCGGACACCAGACGCTGCAGCTCGCCGTTGACGACGCCCGCCTGATGTTGCCTTACCTCGCTTTCGCCGGTCCGGTCACGGTGATGATGGCGCTCATGAACGCGCAACATCGTTTCGCGCTAACGGCATTCTCGCCGCTATTGTTCAACATCGCGCTGATCGCAGTGATGATCGCACTGCTCGGCTGGCGACAGGACGAGGCCTATGCCGCGCAGATCATCGCGGCCACCGTCGGCATTGCCGGATTCTTGCAGCTCCTCATTTTGGTGCTGCGCCGCGGCGCCAACGTCGCCACGCCCCTGCGGGTCTCGTTCGACGCCAATATGCGCGGCTTTCTCGGCAAGGCAGCCCCCGGGATGATCGCGAGTTCCGCGCCGCAATTGCTGATCGTCGCCGGTGCAATCATCGGCTCGGCGGCGCCATCGACGGTGTCGTGGTTATATTTCGCCAACCGGCTGATCGAATTGCCGCTCGGCATTGTCGGCGTCGCCATGGGCACTGTGCTGGTGCCGGAATTAACGCGCGCGCTACACGGCGACGATGCGAAATCGATGATGCAGGCCGAGTCGCGTGCGCTCGAACTCGCGGTGGGACTGGTTTTGCCGGCGACGCTGGGATTGATCGTGCTGAGCCTCCCCATTGTGCGGCTATTGTTCGAACACGGCGCCTTCGAGGCAACCGACACCGCGGCCACCGCGCAAGCGCTGATGCTGCTGGCGCTCGGGCTGCCCGCTCATGTGCTGATCAAGGCGTTGTCGCCGGCATTTTTCGCGCGCGGGGATACGCTCACACCGCTTTTTTCGACGTTGAAGGGACTGGCGGCGGCAATCGTCTTGGCCGTGGTGCTCGGCCATTTATATGGCGCGACGGGTATCGCGGCCAGCATCGCGCTCGGAGCGTGGAGCAACGCGACCACACTGATCCGGCACGGTGCGGTAAACTTTGGATTTTCGATCGATGCCGCGGCGCGGCGGCGGCTGCCGCGCATCGTGTTGGCCGCGCTCGCGATGGGCGGGGTGTTATGGCTGATGACGACGTTCGTGCCGGCATTGAGCCCGAACACGCATGGCATCGTCCAAGCCGTTTTCCTCGGTGTGATGATAGCAGGTGTAATTGCAATTTACGGCCTGCTTCTGCTGCTATTCGGCGCGATCGCCTGGAATGACGCGGTTGCCACGATCAGACAAGCCACGGCCTCCGGCTTGCGCGACTGATGCCCGCGTGGCATTTGACAGCGCAAAGCAGCACGCGGGAACTTTACAATGGCGATGGTCGAACGGGTTTTTTCAGGCGTCCAGCCGACAGGCAATTTGCATCTCGGCAATTATCTCGGCGCCATCGTCAATTTCGTGAAATTGCAAGAGAGCTACAATTGTCTGTATTGCGTCGTCGACATGCACGCGATGACGCAGCCGGTGTCGGTCTGGGGCGGGCCGGCGGAGCTCGCACGCAACACCCGCGAAGTGACCGCGGCCTTCATCGCCAGCGGCATCGATCCAAACAAGCATATCGTCTTCAATCAAAGCCAGGTGTCGGGGCACGCCGAACTGGCATGGATCTTCAATTGCGTGGCGCGGATCGGCTGGCTCAACCGCATGACGCAATTCAAGGAAAAGGCCGGCAAGGATCGCGAGAACGCCTCGGTGGGCCTCTATGACTATCCGGTGCTGATGGCGGCCGACATTCTGCTCTATCGCGCTACCCATGTGCCGGTCGGCGAGGACCAGAAACAGCACCTCGAATTGTCCCGCGACATCGCCCAAAAGTTCAACAATGATTTCGGCAACTCGATCCGCAGCCACGGGTTCGCCGACGGATTGTTTTTCCCTCAGCCGGAGCCCCTGATCACGGGGCCGGCGACGCGGGTGATGTCGTTACGCGACGGCACCAAGAAGATGTCGAAGTCGGATTCGTCCGACAATTCGCGGATCAATCTCACCGACGATGCCGACACCATCGCGCAAAAGATCCGCAAGGCGAAGACCGATCCAGAGCCGTTGCCGTCGGAGGAAAAGGGGCTCGAGACGCGCCCCGAGGCCGACAATCTGGTCGGGATCTATGCCGCGCTGTCGGGCAGCGCCAAGGCGGAGGTGCTGCGCGAATTCGGCGGCGGGCAGTTCTCCAACTTCAAGAATTCGCTGGTCGAACTCTGTGTTGCCAAACTGGCGCCGATTGCCTCCGAGATGAAACGGCTGGTCGCGGACCCCGGCCATGTCGATCAGATCCTGGTCGACGGCGCCGACCGTGCCCGCGCCATCGCGGCCGAGACCATGAAAGCGACAATGGACATCGTCGGTTTCATCCGCAAACGTTAGCATTCCGTCGCTTCGCCATAATTGACGCAGCGCACTCTAAATCGACGCCGCTTGTCGAGGACGGCTGTGCCGTGGCAGCATGCGGCCTGCTTGGCGCAGCATCGGAACATGCATGACCATCCAGCGGCGAAGCTACGAGACGGGCCACAAGCCAAAATGTCTTGTTATCGTTGACGACAGTGCGGAATGGGACCGTGCCGTCTATTACGCCAGCCGTTGGGCGATCCGCGGCGGCGGCGGCGTGGTGATGCTGCGAATCATCGAGACCGAAGACCAGAACCAGCAATGGCTTGGGGTCGCCGACATCATGCGCGCGGAGGCACACGAGGAGGCCAATACCGCACTCGATCGCGCCACCGGCCGCGCCAATGGCATCGCCGGGATTACGCCGGAGCGCGTGATCCGCGAGGGTGACCCGACCGACCAGATCCTCGATGTCATCAACATGGACGTCGATATCTCGATGCTGGTGCTGGCCGCCAATCCCGGGCCGGAGGGCCCCGGCCCAATCATCTCGATGATGGCCAAAACGGTCGGGTCGTTCCCAATTCCCGTCACCATCGTGCCCGGCAATTTGAGCGATGAGGATATCGACGGCTTGTCGTAAGGACCGTCGTCCCGCCAGAGGAGGCGACAGGCATGGGAGCTATCCGCCCCTTGATCGTGCCTTTGCCGTCGCCATCTGCTAAGGGACAACCCACGCACCGGCCTTGAACCGGTGACGCCGGAGAAAACCATGTTCATTCAGACCGAAGCCACCCCCAACCCCGCCACCCTGAAATTCATTCCAGGCCGCGCCGTGCTCGACAGCGGCACCATGGAATTCGTCAACCGCGAGGCCGCGACACGCTCGCCGCTCGCCGAGAAACTGTTCGGCGTGCCCGGTGTCACCAGCGTGTTTTACGGCTCCGACTTCGTCACCGTGACCAAGGACGACAGCGACTGGCAGCACCTCAAGCCGGCGATCCTCGGCGCCATCATGGAGCACTACATGTCCGGCGCGCCGCTTCTGGCCGATGGCAGCGCCGCAAGTGACGAGGCTTCCGACGAGCAAGACGAGTTCTTCAACGATGAAGACGCCGAGACGGTCGCGACCATCAAGGACCTGATCGAAACCCGGGTGCGGCCGGCGGTCGCCAATGACGGCGGCGACATCACGTTCCGCGGCTTCAAGGACGGCGTCGTCTATCTCAACATGAAGGGCTCCTGCGCGGGCTGCCCGTCGTCCACCGCGACGCTGCAGCACGGCATCCAGAACCTGCTCAAGCATTTCGTGCCCGACGTGGTCGAAGTCCGGCCGATGTAGGTGGCTTGTCATCGTCCGCGAAGGCGGACGATCCAGTAAACACCGAAATTAGTGATTACTGGATGCCCCGCCTTCGCGGGGCATGACGTGGTTCCTCGTTCTGCTATACATCAGCCATGCTCATCCTCGCCATCGACACCGCCCTTGATGCCTGCGCCGCTGGCGTTCTCGACACTGACGCCGGCAAAATGATCGCGCAGGAATCGCAGGCCATGAAGCGCGGCCATGCCGAAGCCCTGATGCCGCTGATCGCGCGCGTCATCAAGGACGCGGGAGTAGCCTTCGCAGACCTCGATCGTATCGCGGTGACCACCGGCCCCGGCAGCTTTACCGGGTTGCGGGTCGGTCTTTCCGCCGCGCGCGGCATTGCGCTGGCCGCCAACAAGCCGGTGGTCGGGTTGACCACCCTGACGGCCTACGCCGCCCCCATCGTCAGCAACAACGGCGAGCAACCAATCATCTCCGCCATCGATGCCCGGCACGACCACGTGTATTTTCAGGTGGTGAGCGGCGATGGCAGTTCGTTGGTCGGGCCGCGGGTCGCGCCGATCGAGGAGGCGCTTGACGCATCGCGGTTCGGCGCGCCGCATCTGGTCGGCAACGCCGCCGGGATTCTCAGCCAGCGCTGGCCGGCCGACGCGCCGACGCCGTTCAAGGTCGATCCGCAACCGGCGCCGGATATTGCCTGGGTGGCGTGGCTCGGGGCCGCGGTCCATCCGAACACCGCGCCGGCCCGCCCCTATTATCTGCGCGCGCCCGATGCCAAACTTCCAAAGGAGGCGCTGCAGAAGGCCTCGCAGCCCTCCGCGTCATGATGACGTGGCTTTCCGAATTGTGGAGCGGTGGCGGCACAGCCGTGGTCGAACCCGCGGCCCTGCGCGACGCAGCGCGGTTGGCGCAACTGCACGGCGCGTCGTTTCACCGCGGCTGGGGCGAAGGCGAATTTGAGAGCATGTTGGCCGAGCGCAATACGCTGGCTCACCGCCTGCGCATCGGATCGAAGATCATCGGCTTCGCGGTCTCGCGGATGGCGGCGGACGAAGCCGAAATACTTTCGATCGCGGTGGCGGCGAGCCATCGTGGCCGCGGCCTGTCCCGCAATCTGCTGCTGACGCATCTCGGCCATCTCGCCGGCCGCGGCGTGCGAACCGTGTTTCTCGAAGTCGAGGAGAACAATCGGCCGGCACGGCGGCTTTACGAGCGCGCCGGATTTGCCGTCGCCGGACGCCGGGAGCGGTATTACCGGGAGGCGAACGGGGAACAATTGGACGCCCTTCTGATGCGCCGCGACTTGTCGTAACGCGTCCACGGTGGCAGAAAGCACCCATGACCGCTCTGAAATCCACGCCTGCGCTGAAGGCCACCGACATCGAAGCCCGCTGTGCCGCCACCGGCATGCGCATGACCGAACAGCGCCGGGTGATCGCGCGCGTGCTGGCGGATGCCGTGGACCATCCCGACGTCGAGGAATTGTATCGCCGCTGCGTCGCCGTCGACGACAAGATCTCGATCTCGACGGTGTATCGGACCGTCAAGCTGTTTGAGGATGCCGGCATCATCGAACGGCACGACTTCCGCGAGGGCCGCGCCCGCTACGAACAAATGCGCGACAGCCATCACGACCATCTGATCAATCTGCGCGACGGCAAGGTGATCGAATTCACCTCCGAGGAGATCGAGAAACTGCAGGCCGAGATCGCCCGCCAGCTCGGCTATCGGCTGGTCGATCACCGTCTGGAGCTGTATTGCGTGCCGCTGGACGACGACAAGGCCTGATTGGGTGAATTTTGATCCCATGCGGTCATTCCAGGACAGGCGCGTTCGCGCCCGGGAATGACGGGTTTCAGCTCAAATGCTGGATTTTCCGTCCCTTAGCCTATAAGTGAGCCCGGTGTCGCAACGGCACAATCTCACGCAAAGCATCCAGGTTCCATGAACCCGCCGCGCAAGCTGCATATCAAGTCATATGGTTGTCAGATGAATGTCTACGATGCGCAGCGCATGGTGGACACGCTGACGCCGGAAGGCTTTGTCGAGACCGCAAGCGTGGATGACGCGGATCTGGTGATCCTCAACACCTGTCACATCCGCGAAAAGGCCTCGGAGAAAGTTTACTCGGAATTGGGGCGCTTGCGCGTGGTCAAGGACGAAGCCGCGCGCAACGGTCGGCACATGAGTATCGCGGTTGCAGGCTGCGTCGCACAGGCCGAAGGCCAAGAGATCATCCGCCGCGCGCCGACGGTCGACGTCGTGGTCGGTCCGCAAAGCTATCATCATCTGCCGCAATTGCTGGCGCGGGCGAAAAGCCACGGCCGGGCGCTGGAAACCGAATTTCCGGTCGACGACAAATTTGGATTCTTAGCCCAACCGAAGCCGGAGGCGATCCGCGCGCGCGGCATTTCCTCCTTCGTGACGGTGCAGGAAGGCTGCGATAAGTTCTGCACCTTCTGCGTGGTGCCCTATACGCGCGGCACTGAAGTTTCGCGCCCCGTGACCAAGATCGTCGACGACGTGTGTCGGCTCGCCGACAATGGCGTGCGCGAAATCACGCTGATCGGGCAGAACGTCAATGCCTATCACGGCGAGGGACCGGACGGACGGATCTGGTCGCTCGGCACTTTATTGCATCACCTTGCCGAGATTCCCGGCATCGTTCGCTTGCGTTACTCGACCAGCCATCCCCGCGACGTCGATGAAACCCTGATCGCGGCGCATCGCGATTTGCCCGCATTGATGCCGTTCGTGCACCTTCCGGTACAGTCCGGTTCGGATAAGATCCTGGCAGCCATGAACCGCAAGCATACCGCCGATGATTATCGTCGCGTCATCGACCGGTTTCGCGCTGTACGGCAAGATATTGCATTTTCGTCCGATTTTATCGTCGGTTTCCCCGGCGAGACCGAGGAAGATTTCGCAAGCACCCTCGCGCTGGTCACACAAATCGGGTACGCTGGCGCCTATTCGTTCAAATATTCGCCGCGGCCCGGTACGCCGGCGGCGGACATTCGGGAGACGGTTTCAACGGCTGAGATGGACGAGCGATTGGTGCGGCTCCAGGAATTGATCGACAGTCAGCAATCGGCCTTCAATGTGGCGACGATTGGCAACACCGTCGATGTGCTGTTCGAACGCACAGCGCGCAATCCCGGCCAGATCGTCGGCCGCACCGCCTATCTGCAGCCGGCGCATGTGATGGCGTCCGCCGATATCATCGGACAAATATTGCCGGTGACCATCGCAAGCCTTGAGCGCTACAGCCTGCTCGGCGCCCTCGCGATCCATGCCGATACCCAGCCTGCGCAACCATCTTCTCGAACGACAACGGGAGCCTGAACCCTTGCCAAAAAGCGCATCGGATTCGTCTTCGCTCGCTCCCAGCCGCAAACTTGACCGCGACATGCAGATCCCGCCCGAAACGCAAGTCGTGATCGACCTCGACGATAATCGCGCGGCCTCCGCCCTGGTCGGACCCTACGGACAAAACCTCGCGATGATCGAGCGCCGCCTCGGCGTCGTCGTCGACTCGCGCGGCAATCACATCACCATCGCCGGATCGCGCGACGGCTGCGACGCCGCCCGCCGCGTACTCGAGACGCTATATACGCAGGCGACGCAGGGGCACGATCTGGCGCAGGGCGACGTCGAAGGCGCGATCCGCGCCGTGCTCGCGCAAGGCTCGCTGTTCGAATTCGACCCCAAGGCGGTCAAGTCAGCTTTCGAGACCATCAATCTGCGCAAGCGCCCGGTGCGGGCGCGCACCGCCGCGCAAGATTCCTACATTCGCGCGCTCAAGCGCCACGAATTGGTGTTCGGCATCGGCCCCGCCGGCACTGGCAAGACCTGGCTGGCGGTAGCGCAAGCCGCGCAATTGTTCGAACGCAAGGAAGTCGACCGCATCATCCTGTCGCGGCCCGCGGTCGAGGCCGGCGAGCGCCTCGGTTTCTTGCCCGGCGATTTACGCGAGAAAGTCGATCCCTACCTGCGGCCGATCTACGATGCGCTCTATGACCTGATGGATTCGCGGATCGTCGAGCGCGCGCTGCAAACCGGCGAAATCGAGATCGCGCCGCTTGCCTTCATGCGTGGCCGCACCCTGACCAACGCCGCCATCATTCTGGACGAAGCACAAAACACCACCTCGATGCAGATGAAGATGTTCCTGACACGGCTTGGCGAAAACAGCCGCATGATCATCACCGGCGATCCCTCGCAGGTCGACCTGCCGAACGGCCAGACCTCGGGCCTTGCGGAAGCCGCCAGACTGCTCGATGGCGTCGAGGGCATCGCCCAGGTCAAATTCACGGCCGAAGACGTGATCCGCCATGAACTGGTGGCACGGATCGTCGCCGCTTACGAAGGATTGCCGCAGCGGCCGGCAACCAGCAAGCCCTGATGCGAAAAACTGCCGCCGAGCGCGCGCCGGAAGCGATTTCCGGCCGCAACAGAAATTCCGGACCGATGGCGCAATTTGCCGTTCCCTTGACCGAGGTTCTCGTGGTCGCCGATTGTTGGCAGACCGAGCCCGATGCCGAATCCGTCATTCAGCGCGCGATCGCGACCGCGGCCGAGACCGTCAATGCCGTGATCGCCAATATCGACGTCGGCGAAGCCGAACTCGCGGTCATGCTGACCGACGATGCCGGAATTCGCACGCTCAACAGCAATTGGCGCGGCATCGACAAGCCGACCAACGTGCTGTCGTTTCCGGCGTTGCAGCCGACC
This sequence comes from uncultured Alphaproteobacteria bacterium, assembly GCA_963814615.1. Lineage (GTDB taxonomy): Bacteria > Pseudomonadota > Alphaproteobacteria > Rhizobiales > Xanthobacteraceae > Bradyrhizobium. The sequence goes on from CAWFDN010000005.1 coordinate 55,986, forward strand.
GGCCCGAGCGGACCCGACGACGCGCCGCGCATGCTCGGCGACATCGCGATTGCCTATGAGACGACGCGCAAGGAGGCCGATGACGAACAAAAGCCGTTCGATCATCATCTCAGCCATCTCGCGATCCATGGCTTCCTGCATCTGATCGGCTACGACCACGAAAAAGACGACGACGCCGAAGCCATGGAAACGCTCGAACAGCAGATACTGGCGCAACTCGGCATCCCCGATCCCTATACGGATCGAGATCCGTATGCGGATCGGGAGCGGATGGACTGAAATGGCGGATTCCGAACCGACCCATGACAATCCGCGCAACACGCGCAACCTGCCGGCGGTGGTGCCGCCCGGGGAACTCATGCGTCCCGCGGCCGAGAGTTGGCTGACCCGCGCGATCCGCACGCTGTTCGGATGGAAGCCCGGCTCGGTCCGTGACGATCTCCAGGTCGTCCTCGACGCCAGCGCCCCTGACGAGGTGGGGTTTTCCGCCGTCGAGCGCACCATGCTGCGCAATATTCTCGGCCTGCACGAACGACGCATCGCCGACGTCATGATTTATCGCGCCGACATCATCGCGGTGAAGCGCGATATTCCGCTCGGCGAATTGATGAGCCTGTTCGAAAGTGCGGCGCATTCGCGTCTGGTGGTCTACAACGAAACCCTCGACGATCCCGAGGGCATCGTTCACATCCGCGATCTGCTCGCGTTCATGACCGCGAGGGCGCGGGTGTCGGATGCCGGCAAGACCAAGCGCAAGAAACCTTTCCCCGCCGGCCTCGACCTGCGCACGGTCGATCTCGCAATGCCGCTTTCGCAAGCCAACATCATCCGAAAACTGCTGTTCGTGCCGCCCTCGATGCGCGCGATCGATCTGTTGGCCCAGATGCAGGCCTCGCGCATTCATTTGGCGCTGGTGGTGGACGAATATGGCGGCACCGACGGGCTGGTTTCGATCGAGGATATCGTCGAGCAGATTGTCGGCGAGATCGACGACGAGCATGACAGCGACGAACCGCCGGCGATCGTCCGGCAGGCGGACAATTCCTTCATCGCCGACGCCCGCGCGAGCCTCGACGACGTCCGCGCCGTAATCGGCGAGGATTTCGTCACCGGCGAAGCTGGCGAAGAGGTCGAGACGCTGGGCGGCTATCTCGTCACCCATGTCGGCCGCCTGCCGGTGCGTGGTGAAGTCATCTCAGGCCCCGGCACTTTCGAGATCGAAGTGCTCGACGCCGATCCAAGGCGCGTCAAGCGCCTGCGCATTGGCGCCCGCAAGGAACGCCCCGCGGCCCGTACGCCGCGCGAGATCCGCCGCCGCGACACAATGCCGGAAACCGGTCACGGGCAAGCCAATGACAATGCCGGCCCCGGCGATGGAGCCGGCCCGCAGTGAACCGCACAGGCAGCTTCCGCGCCGCCGGTCTGGCGATCATCCTGTCATGGGGATGGAAGCGCGCCGCCATTGCGCTCGTCGCGGGCGCCGCGTCGGCGCTTGCGATGGCACCATTCCAAGCATGGCCCGTGCTGTTCCTGACGTTTCCGGTCGCAGTCTGGCTGATCGACGGCGCGGGGGCCGGGCGATGGGACGGCGTGCCGGCGGCAGCGATGGCCGGCTGGTGGTTCGGGCTCGGCTATTTCGTACCGGGACTGTACTGGATCGGCTACGCCTTCCTGGTCGATGCCCCGACCTTCGCATGGCTGATGCCGTTCGCCACCCTCGGCCTGCCCGCTTATCTCGCGCTGTTCACCGCGCTCGGTTTCGCGCTGGCGCGCCTGCTCTGGACCCGCGATGCCTCGCGGGTGATCGCACTGGCCGCGAGCCTGACGTTCAGCGAATGGTTGCGCGGTCACGCGCTCACCGGCTTTCCGTGGAACGCGTTCGGTTACGCGTTGGCCGAACCGCTGGCGCTGGCGCAGACGGCGTCGCTGATCGGCCTCTGGGGTCTGACATTTCTCACCGTGGCGATCTTCGCCAGCCCCGCCGTTTTGATCGACGGAAGCTCCCGTGGCAGAAGGCCGTGGATCGCACCCGCGCTGGGATTGGTTCTGCTCGTCGCGATGGGAATTTTCGGCATCGTTCGCTTGAGCCTGCGGCCCACCACGACCGTCGCCGGCGTCAAGCTGCGGATCATGCAGCCCAATTTGCAACAGGACGTCCGATTCAACTATTCGGCTAAAGCGGAGGTGATGCAAAAATACCTGACGCTGTCCGATCGCGCGTCCGGGCCGCAATCCACCGGTGTGCGCGACGCCAGCATTTTGATCTGGCCGGAATCGGCCTTCCCGTTTTTTCTGACGCGCGAAGCCGATGCGATGGCGCAGATCGCCGATCTGCTGCCGAAGGGCACCGTTTTGATCACCGGCTCGGTGCGCGCCCCGGATGCCCCGCCCGGCACGCGGATCACCCGCGCCTATAATTCGGTCTACGCTATCGACCACGACGGCAACATCTTGTCGGTATACGACAAGATGCATCTGGTGCCATTCGGCGAATATCTGCCGTTCCAGGACTGGATGGAAAAGCTCGGCTTTGTGCAACTCACCAAGGTTCAGGGTGGATTCATTCCGGGCGTGCGGCGTCGCACCCTGGAGATTCCAAACGCGCCGCGCATGCTCCCCCTGATCTGCTACGAAGTCATCTTTCCCGGCGACGTTACTTCCCGGGACGATCGTCCCGGCTGGATCGTCAATCTGACCAATGACGGCTGGTTTGGCATCTCAACCGGGCCCTATCAGCATTTGCAGCAGGCCCGCCTGCGCGCGATCGAAGAAGGCTTGCCGGTGGTTCGCGCCGCAAACACCGGCATTTCCGCTGTCATCGACCCCTTGGGACGAATTGTCGCCAGGCTCGGCCTTGGCGTCGAAGGCGTGCTGGATTCCACCTTGCCTACCGCGATTCCGCCCACCCTTTACGCCCGCAACGGCGACATTCCCGCCGCGGTCATGGTGGCCGCCGGCCTGATTTTCGTGATTCGGCGGCGCACGGCGAAACGCATTTCCCGACGAACGCATTAACATCTGCATATTCATCTTTGATTTCCGCTGTCCGCAGAAATTTCGACAGCAGTTTGCGAGCAGATTTGACGGTGCCGGCGCCTGAGGCATACTCGGCTTCGAGTTGCCTTTTCCACCAGAATGGCGATGCAAGGAGTTTGGCGATGCCGACCAAAGCGCCCAACCCTGTTGACAAATATGTCGGCAGCCGTGTGCGTATGCGCCGCATCATGCTCGGCATGAGCCAGGAAAGGCTTGGCGAGGCATTGGGCCTCACCTTCCAGCAGGTGCAGAAATACGAGAAGGGCACCAACCGGGTCGGAGCAAGCCGCATTCAGCAGATTTCCGAGATACTTCAGGTGCCGGTGTCGTTTTTGTTCGAGGGCGGACCGAGCGGCCTCGCGACCACCGAGGGTTACGGCGAAGGCACCTCGCCGGCTTACATTTCCGATTTCCTGGCGACCTCCGAGGGTCTGGCCTTGACCCGCGCGTTCACGCGCATCTCCGACGTCAAGCTTCGGCGCAGCATTGTCGAGATGGTCGAACAGATCGCCGCGCGCGAAGGACCCGACCGGCGCTGAGCGTCATTCCCCCCGCGGAGCGCTTGTCGGCGAGGGCCCACTTACGTTCATTTGAATTCCTTCGCAGGCTGTGAGATGCCATTGGCCGCCATGACAGCCAATCCTTTCGATTCTAAAACCATCCTCGACGGCATCCGCCGCTGGGTCGAAATCGAGACGCCGACCGAAGCGCCCGAGCAGGTCAACCGGCTCGCGACCCTTGTCGCGGACGGCTATCGCGATTTGCCGGCCGCGATCGAGCGCATCGCGGGGCATGGCGGCTGCGGCGATCATCTCCTGGCGCGTTCGTCATGGGGACAGGATGAGCCGGGTATCCTCGTGCTCAGCCATCTCGACACGGTTCACCCGATCGGATTCATTGAGCGTCTGCCATTCAAGGTCGAAGACGACAGTGCGTTCGGCCCCGGTATCTATGACATGAAAGGCGGAGCCTATCTCGCTTACCATGCCTTCCGTCAGCTGTGCGTCGGCGGCGAGCGGTCACCGCTCGGGGTCACCCAACTCTACGTCTCGGACGAAGAGATCGGCAGCCCGACCTCGCGCGCGCTGATCGAGGCCGAAGGACGCAAGGCGAAATATGTGCTGGTGACTGAGCCTGCCCGCGACGGCGGGAAAATCGTCACCGGACGCAAGGGCGTGGCGCGTTTTGAGATTTTCATCCACGGCGTCCCGGCGCATGCCGGCGCGCGGCCGGAGGATGGCCGTAGCGCGATCCGCGAACTCGCCAATATCATTCAAGCGCTGGAAGCCATGAACGATCTCAAGCGTGGCGTGAGCGTCAACGTCGGCGTTGTCCGGGGCGGCACGCGGCCGAACGTCATCGCAGAAGAGGCCTATGCCGAAATCGATCTTCGCGTGCCGACTCTTGCGGATGCTCAAGACATCGTCCCAAAAATCCTCAACCTGAAATCACGGACCGACGGCGTGAGCGTGAAGGTCGGCGGCGAATTGAACCGGCCGCCTTACGAGAAGGGCAATGCGGGCGCGGCCCTCTACGAACACGCCAAAACCCTCGCCGCGGAAATCGGCTTCGATCTGGTGGATACCTTCACCGGCGGCGGCTCCGACGGCAATTTCACCGCACCTCATACTGCGACGCTCGACGGCCTCGGCGTCGATGGAAAGGGCGCGCATACCCATTACGAGCAGATGTACATTTCGTCGATCGAGCCGAGGGCGCGGCTGTTGCATCGGCTGTACCAGACGCTGCGATGAGTATCGCGGCCCGCGATCCCGACAATCACGATGCGCCCGACGACGGCGTTGAGGCGCACCCGCACGGTTCGTTCTTCGGACGGCGCAAGGGCCACAAGCTCCGCTCGCATCAGGCCGACCTGATCGAACACCTGCTGCCGCGGCTTGCGCTCGACATCGCCGGCGCGAGCTCGCCCGCTCCCGCCGAACTGTTCGATGCGCGGCCCGGCGACATCAGGCTCGAAATCGGTTTCGGCGGCGGCGAACATCTGATCGCCGAGGCTCAAGCATTTCCGAAGCTCGGCTTCATCGGCTGCGAACCCTATGTCAACGGCATGGCGAAAATTCTGGCGCAGATCGAAGCCCACAACATCGGCAACATTCGGCTGTTCGCCGGCGATGCCGCCGAATTGCTGGCATGGCTGCCTTCGCGCTCGCTGGCGCGGATCGATCTGATCCACCCCGATCCATGGCCGAAGCGGCGGCATTGGAAGCGGCGCTTCGTCCAGGACGCAACCATCGCCGCAATGGCACGGGTGCTGAAGCCCCACGGCGAATTTCGCTTCGTCAGCGACATCGCGGATTACTGCGCCTGGACGCTGGCGCAGCTTGCACGCTCGCCCGATTTCATCTGGACCGCGGAGCAGGCCTCCGACTGGCGCCAGCCCTGGGTTGGCTACACCATGACCCGATACGGACGTAAGGCCGAACGCGAAGGCCGCCGGGCGGCGTATCTGCAATTCCGGAAGACGGGATAGACATCGCGTCATTCCCCGGCGGGCCATTGCACCTCTGAGCGCGCGCATCAGCGCGAACCCGGAATGATGGTGGGCGCTACGACATTACGCCGATTGACGGGTTTGCCAGAAACTCACCACCCGCTCCGCCGTCGCAGGCATCAGGCGTGCGAAATTCAGGCGCGCGCTCTCGATATCTGCCGCAGACGGCACCCGGTTCTGACCCAACCGGAGCAGGATCAGGGCCCGCACGGTGGCCCATTCGAGGTCGATCGTCTTGCCAACGATCAGGATCGGATCGTAGCGGTCGCCCGCGATCAAGCGGTCAAGGATCGCGATTTTCACGCCCGACATCGCGGAAAGCGCGGCAACCGATTCCTGGTATTTGTACGCCTTGGCAAACCCGAGCAGCGCGGCTTCGGTCAGTTCACCGGCATTGTGGAGTGCGAGGATGATGCGCTGCGCGGCTGCGAAGTCACGGCGACTCTCAACCGGCTCGGCGAAGCCGGAAATGTCGCTTATCGCCCGCTTGATGTCAGCCTGCCTGGCGGGCTTGACCGCCTCGAACAGGCGACGCCGCACGATATCGATCGATCCGGCCAGGAGATCCTTCAACTGCTCTGCCGCGAGATCGTCGCGCTGACCGATCGCGAGCGTCAGCACGCTGTCCTGACCGGCGCGCTTGATCAGCGCCGAATATCCGGCGTTCGAAAACAACGCCCCGGCATTGCCGGCGGCACGCCGGACCACCTCGCGATCGCCGCGGCGCACGAGAACATCGGTGATATCAGGCGAAAGCACCGCCCGCTCCGCCATCGCCAGCAAATGGCCCTGGCCCTTGATCCGCGCGATCTCGATCAAGGCGCCCTCATCGATAACAGGCGATCGGCGCAACAGGGGGCCTGCGATCGATATCCCGTCCTCGCGCGCGAGCTGCCCGACCAGTGCGCGCGGCGCGTTGGCAAGCATCGAGAGTTGCTCGGCGAGATCGATCCGCGCCGCCATTTCGGTGTGCGGAACAAGGCCGAGCAGAACGCCGTCAAACAGATCGACGTGATCGGGCCGCAGATTCGCCGCCGCCTGCAGAAACAACTCCGAGATTTGGCGCGCCGCTTCGGCGCGGCGTTTGGGATCGCCGTGTTTGACGATCTCATCGAGCCCGGGGATCAGCGAGGTAGCGACTGTCATGGAACAAAACTCAAAACCCGGCACATTGGCGGGGTTTGAGAGGCAATCTAGGGCGGCTTGGTGAAGGAAGGGTTAGGTTCGAAATGGCGCCGAAAGGGGCTAAAATCATTCTCCCAGCGTTGCGGGCCTTGCCGGATCGGGGGAAAACCGCTATATCAGCGGCAACTTATGGTTCTCATACGATCGCGTATCGAGAGTGGGCCCCTTCCGGACCCGCTCTTTTTTATTACCTGAACGAGCCTGTGGAGTGCGATCCCGGGCCCGGCTCGGGCAGCACAGCCGGACCCGGCATGAAGGCCCGGTCTCAACCTAATGCACGTCAAATAAACCGCCAAAGTTAGACAGATTTTGACACTGGATATGACCGATCCAACCGCAGGTTCCGTGGACGCCGAACTGCTCGCCGAGCCGCGCCTGGTTGTCGAACCCGGCATGGCGGCGCGGGTGTCGGCCGTGGCCGGACCTGTGCTGCAGGGAATGGGCTATCGGCTGGTGCGGATCAAGATCTCCGGAGAATTCGGCTGCACCGTCCAGATCATGGCGGAGCGGCCCGACGGATCGATGCAGATCGAGGATTGCGAGGCGATCTCGAAGGCGTTGTCGCCGGTGCTAGACGTCGCCGACCCGATCGAGCGCGCCTATCGGCTGGAGATTTCCTCGCCCGGGATCGACCGACCGCTGGTACGCCGCTCCGATTTCGAGCGCTATACCGGCCATCTCGTGAAAATCGAAATGGCGGTCGCCCATCAGGGCCGCAAGCGTTTCCGCGGCACGCTCTTGAGCGTCGAGGGCGATTCACTCCGTTTGCATCGCGATGACCCACGCGCCGGCGAAGATGTTGAAGTGACGCTGGTGATGGAAGACATCGCGGACGCAAGGCTGGTTCTGACCGACGAGCTGATCGCCGAATTGATGCGGCGCGGCAAGGCTGCCGAGCGCGAACTGCGCCAGAATCTCGGACTTGAGCCGCCGCCCCCGCCGCATGCCAAGAAAAGCGACCCGGCAAAAAGCAACAAACCGAAGCCGAAACTGAAGCCAGAAGGCGTTCGCAAGAGCGCGCCGACCAACACCAAGGAACACCGGCTTGCCGCCGAACGACGGCGCACAGGCCAAACCGATCCCACTGAAGGAGACTAAAGCCATGGCCGCTGTCAGCGCCAACAAACTTGAATTGCTGCAGATCGCCGATGCGGTCGCACGCGAAAAATCGATCGACCGCAGCATCGTGATCGCGGCGATGGAAGACGCCATCGCCAAGGCGGCGCGGGCACGCTACGGCAGCGAGACCGATGTCCACGCCGAGATCGATGCCAAGAAGGGCGAGTTGCGGCTGTCGCGTCACATGCTGGTGGTCGAGCAGGTCGAGAATTCCGCGAACCAGATCTCGTTGGTGGACGCCCAGCGCGCCAATCCCGGCGCACAGGTCGGCGACACCATCGCCGACACCCTGCCGCCGCTGGAATATGGCCGCATCGCCGCACAATCCGCCAAGCAGGTGATCGTGCAGAAGGTGCGCGAGGCCGAGCGCGACCGGCAGTACCAGGAATTCAAGGACCGCATCGGTGACATCGTCAACGGTATCGTCAAGCGCGTCGAATATGGCAGCGTCATTGTCGATCTCGGCCGCGGCGAAGCGATCGTGCGCCGTGACGAGATGCTGCCGCGCGAGGTGTTCCGCAACGGCGACCGCGTCCGCGCCTATATTTTCGACGTTCGGCGCGAAACCCGGGGCCCGCAGATTTTCCTCTCCCGCACCCATCCGCAATTCATGGCCAAACTGTTCGCGCAGGAAGTGCCGGAAATCTATGACGGCATCGTCGAGATCAAGGCGGTGGCCCGCGATCCCGGCTCACGCGCGAAAATCGGCGTGATTTCCCGGGATTCCTCGGTCGATCCGGTCGGCGCCTGCGTCGGCATGCGCGGCTCGCGGGTGCAGGCCGTGGTCAATGAATTGCAGGGCGAAAAGATCGACATCATTCCGTGGTCGCCTGACATCGCGACCTTTGTCGTCAACGCACTGGCGCCCGCCGAAGTCGCCAAGGTCGTGATCGACGAGGACCGCGAGCGCATCGAGGTCGTGGTTCCCGACACCAACAACCAATTGTCGCTGGCGATCGGCCGTCGCGGACAGAACGTGCGCCTCGCCTCGCAACTGACCGGCTGGGACATCGATATCCTCACCGAACAGGAAGAATCCGAGCGGCGCCAGGCCGATTTCGAGAACTCCACGCGGGTGTTCATGGAAGCGCTGAACGTCGACGAAGTGGTCGGCCAATTGCTGGCGTCGGAAGGCTTCACCTCGGTGGAGGAACTGGCGCTGGTTGACGTCAAGGAACTGGCAGGCATCGAGGGCTTCGACGACGAAACTGCAAACGAACTGCAGAGCCGGGCCCGCGAATATCTGGAACAGCTCGAAAGCGAACTCGAAAACAAACGTAAGGAACTCGGTGTGGATGACGCTTTGAAGACAGTGCCCGGCGTGACCTCGAAGATGCTGGTGAAATTCGGCGAGAACGATATCAAGACGGTCGAGGATCTGGCGGGGTGCGCCACCGACGACCTGGTCGGCTGGACCGAGCGCAAGGAAGGCAGCGAGCCGACCAAGCATCCCGGTATCCTCGATTCCAACGAAATCTCGCGCGACGATGCGGAGAGCATGATCATGCAGGCGCGCGTCATCGCCGGCTGGATCACCGAGGCCGATCTCGTCAAGCCGGGCGACGCCGCCGCAGTCCCCGAGGGCCAGGCGGTCTAGAGCGTTTTCAAGCGAAGTGGATGCCGGTTCGCGTGAAGAAAACGCGTCAAACAAGAATTAGAGCTTCGGTTCTGATTCAATCAGAACCGATCATGCTCTAAGGAGCGATGTCACGCGGATGCTTGCTTTGGCTGACCCAGATCTCGACAACGGACCGCGGACCGACAGGTCCGCGACGATGCGGATGTGCGCGGTCACCCGGCAGGTGCGCCCGATCGACGAGCTGATCCGCTTTGTGGTGTCGCCCCAAAGCGAGGTGATCCCGGATTTGAAGCGCAAGCTTCCCGGCCGCGGCCTGTGGATTTCGGCATCGCATCAGACGATTGCGGAAGCCATCCGGCGTCACCAGTTTGGCAAAGGCTTCAAACGCGACGTCCTGATAGCACCGACGCTGGTCGCCGATACCGAGGCCTTGTTGGTGCGCAGTGCGATCGAAGCGCTCGCCATCGCCGCCAAGGCGCGTCAGGTCATATCCGGCTTCAGCAAGGTCGAGGCCGCCCTTGAACAACGGCAGGTCAGGGCCTCGGTGAAGGCCCTGATCCATGCCGCGGACGGTGCGGCGGACGGAATCCGGAAATTGGACGCCATTGTCAGGCAAAATGCCGGGAATGGCGATGAATCGCGCGAGTTTCCGATTGTGACGGCGCTGACCTCGGAACAATTGGATTTGGCACTGGGCCGGTCAAATGTGATACATGCTGCCCTGCTCGCGGGCCCGGCGAGCCAGACGTTCCTGTCGCGCAGCCATGTCCTGGTCCGATACCGGATGGCGGATGACGACAAGACCGCCGGCCATGCGGCCAGGAATTTGCCGATACAGACGGTGCGGACACGCACAACGCAACAAGATTGAAGATTAGGACTGCTGAATGGTTGATACGAAAACGCCTGGCGACAAGACACTCAGTGTGCCGACCAAGACCTTGACGCTCAAGCCGCGCGTCGAGCAGGGCACCGTGCGCCAGAGCTTCAGCCACGGCCGTACCAAGCAGGTCGTGGTCGAGAAACGGGGCAAGCGCCGCGTCGGCGGCGATGCGCCCGCATCCGAAGCGCCGCCCGCGCCGGAGCCGGTCGTCGCCAAGCCCGCGCCTGTCAAGGCGCCGATGGCCCGTCCCGCCACCCCGCCGCCCGCCCGCGGCGGTTCAGGCGTGGTGCTGCGGACCCTGACCGAGGACGAGCGCTCCGCGCGCGCCAGCGCGCTCGCCGACGCCAAGGTCCGTGACGTCGAAGAGCGGCGTCTGGCGGAAGCGGAAATCGCGCGCCGCAACAGCAAGGAAGGCATCGAGCAGGCCGAGCGGGAAGCCGCCGAAGCCCGCCGCAAGGCCGAAGAAGAACGCCACCGGCAGGATGAGGAAGCCAAGCGCAAGGCCGAACTCGAAGCCAAGAAACGTTTTGGCGAAGCCGAAGCCCGCGCTGCCGCGACAACCACGGCCCGGCCCGCCGCTGCGGTTCCCGCCGCGCGAGCGCCCGGCGTCGCCGCCGACGCCACCGACGAGGACGAAGGTCCGCGCCAGATCCGCCGCGGCCCCGGCGGCGCTGCCCGCCCGGTGGTCGCCCCGAAGCCGACCGCCAAGCCGGCACCGGCGAAGCAGCGCGGACGCCTGACCCTGGTGACCGCGCTCAATGCCGATGACGTGCGCGAGCGCTCGATCGCATCGTTCCGCCGCCGCACCCAGCGCCTGAAGGGACATCAGTCGAACGAGCCGAAGGAAAAACTGGTTCGCGAGGTGATCATCCCCGAAGCCATCAACATTCAGGAACTCGCCAACCGCATGTCCGAACGCGCGGTCGACGTCATCCGGCTGTTGATGAAGCAGGGCGCGATGCACAAGATCACCGACGTGATCGATGCCGACACCGCCCAACTGATCGCCGAGGAACTCGGCCACACCGTCAAGCGCGTGGCCGCCTCGGACGTCGAGGAAGGCCTGTTCGACCTGGTCGACAATTCGACCGACACCGAGCCGCGTTCGCCCGTGGTGACGGTGATGGGCCACGTCGATCACGGCAAGACCTCGCTGCTCGACGCGCTTCGTCATGCCAATGTGGTGTCCGGCGAAGCCGGTGGCATCACCCAGCATATCGGCGCCTATCAGGTGACCTCGCCGGAGAGCGGCAAGAAAATCACCTTCATCGACACCCCGGGCCACGCCGCGTTCACCGCGATGCGCGCCCGCGGCGCCAAGGTGACCGACATCGTGATTCTCGTGGTCGCGGCGGATGACGGCGTCATGCCGCAGACCGTCGAGGCCATCAATCACGCCAAGGCGGCGAAGGTTCCGATGATCATCGCCATCAACAAGATCGACAAGCCCGACGCCCGGCCGGAGCGGGTGCGCACCGAGTTGCTGCAATACGAAGTGCAGGTCGAATTCGATGGGCGGCGACGTCGTCGACGTCGAGGTCTCCGCCAAGAACAAGACCAATCTCGACAAGCTGCTGGAAATGATTGCGCTGCAGGCCGAATTGCTCGACCTCAAAACCAATGTGGAGCGGCCTGCCGAAGGCACCGTGATCGAAGCCAAGCTCGATCGCGGCCGCGGCCCGGTCGCCACCGTGCTGGTGCAGCGCGGAACCTTGCGGGTCGGGGACATCATCGTCGCCGGCGCCGAGATGGGTCGCGTCCGCGCGCTGATCAACGATCAGGGCGTTACCATCGACGAGGCCGGACCGTCGGTACCGGTCGAGGTGCTCGGCTTCAACGGGCCACCGGAGGCCGGCGATCGCCTCGCGGTGGTGGAGAACGAAGCCCGCGCCCGCCAGGTGACGAGCTACCGCGCCCACCAGAAGCGCGAGAATGCCGCCGCCAGCATTTCCGGCATGCGCGGCTCGCTCGAGCAGATGATGTCGCAGCTCAAGACCACGGGCCGCAAGGATTTCCCGCTGATCATCAAGGCCGACGTGCAGGGCTCGCTGGAAGCCATTCTCGGATCGCTGGACAAGCTCGGCACCGACGAAGTCATGGCGCGCATCCTCCACGCCGGCGTCGGCGGCATCTCCGAATCCGACGTCACGCTGGCGGAAGGTTTCAACGCCGCCATCATCGGCTTCAACGTCCGCGCTCACAAGGAAGCCGCCGCCGCCGCCAAACGCAACGGCATCGAAATCCGCTACTACAACATCATCTACGACCTGGTGGATGACGTGAAGAAGGCGATGTCCGGCCTCCTGGCGCCGACCTTGCGCGAAACCATGCTCGGCAATGCCTTGATCCTGGAAGTGTTCAACATTTCCAAGGTCGGCAAGGTCGCGGGTTGCCGCGTCACCGACGGATCGGTGGAACGTGGTGCCAATGTCCGCCTGATCCGCGACAACGTCGTCGTGCACGAAGGCAAGCTGTCGACCTTGAAGCGCTTCAAGGACGAAGTGAAGGAAGTGCAGTCCGGCCAGGAATGCGGCATGGCGTTCGAGAGTTACGGCGACATGCGCGCCGGCGACGTCATCGAGTGTTACCGCGTGGAGACGATCCAGCGCTCGCTGTGAGTCCAAATCTCACAAAGCGCTGGTTTCAACGAGACCGTCATGCCCCGGGAAAGCGGGGCGTCCAGTAGTCCCGTGAACCATGCCGGCCAGGGAATACCGGACCATCCGCCGTCGCGGATGATGACGACAAATGGGATTTCGAATAATGCCCCGTCACCACAAAAAAGACGCCGCCCCCGGCGGCTCGCAGCGTCAGTTGCGGGTCGGCGAAATCGTGCGCCATGCGCTGGCGGACATTCTTTCGCAAGGCAGCGTGCACGACCCCGACCTGGAGGGCCATATCATTACGGTGCCGGAGGCGCGGATGTCGCCGGATCTGAAGCTTGCGACGATCTACGTGATGCCGCTCGGCGGCCGCGACATCGACAAGGTGATCGCGGCGCTGGAGCGCAACAAGAAGTTCCTGCGCGGCGAGGTCGCGCGCCGCGTTAACTTAAAATTCGCACCTGATATTCGCTTTCATGTCGACGAGCGATTCGATGAAGCGGAACGAATAGAGAAATTATTGCGAACACCTGCGGTGCAAAGAGACCTCGCACCAGACCCGCAAGATTCGGAAGAGTGAACTGATGACCGTGACCACCGAAAACGGCCTGATCGAACCACCGGCGGGTGATTTGGATGGCGCTGAAAAAAATATTTCTTCGGATTTGCATCCCGAGTCGAATCGACCGCGCGGTGGCAAACAATCGCGCCACAACGGCCAGCCGCGGCGCGACAAGCGTGACGTCCATGGCTGGGTCGTGCTCGACAAGCCGATCGGGATGACCTCGACGCAAGCGGTCGCGATCGTAAAGCGGCTGTTCCAGGCCAAGCGCGCCGGCCACGCCGGCACGCTCGACCCGCTCGCCTCCGGGGGCTTGCCGATCGCCATGGGCGAGGCCACCAAAACCGTTCCGTTCGTGATGGACGGCCGCAAGCGCTATCGCTTTACGGTCGCCTGGGGCGAGGAACGCGACACCGACGACACCGAGGGCCGCGTCGTCAAAACCAGCGAGATCAGGCCTTCGATGGAGGCCATCGCCGGTCTGCTGCCGCAGTTCATCGGCGTGATCGAGCAAACCCCGCCGCAATATTCCGCGATCAAGATCCAGGGCGAACGGGCCTATGATCTGGCGCGGGACGGCGAAATCGTCGAATTGAAGCCCCGGCCGGTCGAGATTCACCATTTAGCCCTGGTGGAACAACCGGATAGCAGCCATTCGGTGTTCGAAGCCGAGTGCGGCAAGGGAACCTATGTGCGAGCGCTGGCCCGGGATATCGGTCGAATCCTCGGCTGTTACGGCCATATCTGCGCGCTGCGGCGGACGCTGGTCGGCCCGTTTGGGGAAGCGGACATGATTCCGCTGGAACAATTGGAAGCTTTGTGCGATAGAGCCGCGTCTGGCGAGGGCAGCCTCGCCGACGCGCTTTTGCCCGTTGAGACCGCGCTGGACGACATCCCGGCACTGGCCGTCACACGGGCGGATGCGGCAAGGCTCCATCGGGGCCAGGCCGTTTTGTTGCGCGGACGGGATGCGCCCAATAGTAGCGGCACAGTCTATGTCACGGTGGCAGGCCGGCTTCTGGCCCTCGCCGAAATTGGCAATGGCGAACTCATCCCCAAGCGCGTGTTCAACCTGACCGGACTGACTGCCAGTTCGGCTCGCAACAACGAAAGTGTTTGACGATGTCGATTACCGCCGAACGTAAAGCGGAAGTCATCAAGACGAATGCCAACAAGGCCGGCGACACCGGCTCGCCCGAGGTTCAGGTCGCGATCCTCTCGGAACGCATCGCCAACCTCACCGGGCATTTCAAGACCCACGTGAAGGACAATCATTCGCGTCGCGGCCTTTTGAAGCTGGTGTCGACGCGTCGTTCGCTTCTTGATTACATCAAGAAAAAGGACGAGGCGCGTTACAAGGCGCTGCTCGAAAAGCATAACATTCGTCGCTAAAGTACGGTTACGCGCGCATCCCGCGCGCGTTTTCGCATGATCCGGAAAGGTGATTTTCCACCTTTTCCGATCAGATCATGCATATACAGCGCGTGGACCTTGAAAAGGCCCGCGCGGCGTATCCAGCCGCAATCCGGCGGCTGGGTGTAACGGGCAGATGCCCGTACCATCGGAAGGATGGACGCCATTCGAAACCTAAGGACCATGGCAGGATCGCCGGACGTTGAGAGCGCGAGTTTTTCGCAATCAACGTCTCGCAATCTTGCGCATGGTCTTTTCGTTTCAGCGTTCCTCGTTTCGTGAACCCATGAAAGACCCATACCATGTTCAAGATTCATTCAGTCGAGATCGACTGGGGTGGCCGTCCGCTCCGGCTTGAAACCGGAAAAATCGCCCGTCAGGCCGACGGCGCCGTGTTGGCGACTTACGGCGAGACCGTCGTGCTTGCCACCGTCGTCGCGGCGAAGACCGCTCGGGAAGGCGTCGACTTCCTGCCGCTCACCGTGGACTACATCGAAAAGACCTATGCGGCCGGTCGTATTCCCGGCGGCTACTTCAAGCGCGAAGGCCGGCCCACCGAGAAGGAAACGCTGGTTTCCCGTTTGATCGATCGCCCGATCCGGCCGCTGTTCGTCGACGGCTGGCGCAACGAGACCCAGGTCATCGTCACCGTGCTGTCGCATGACATGGAGAACGATCCCGACATTCTGGCGCTGGTGGCCTCTTCTGCCGCGCTGACGCTCTCCGGCGCCCCCTTCAAGGGCCCGATCGGCGCCGCCCGCGTCGGCTTCATCAATGACGAATACGTGCTCAACCCGACGCTGGACGAAATGGTCGAAACCCAGCTCGACCTGGTCGTCGCCGGCACCGCCGATGCCGTGCTGATGGTGGAATCGGAAGCCAAGGAGCTCAACGAAGACGTCATGCTCGGCGCCGTGATGTTCGGACACCGGCATTTCCAGCCGGTGATCAACGCCATCATCGAACTCGCCGAAAAGGCCGCCAAGGAGCCGCGCGAGGTCAAGATCGTCGACGAAAGCGCGCTGGAAAAGGAAATCCTCAGCCTGATCGAGACCGATCTGCGGGCCGCCTACGCCATTCCGGTCAAGCAGGACCGCTACAACGCGGTCGGCAAGGCCAAGGAAAAGGTGATGGCGCACTATTTCCCGGAAGGCCAGGAGCCGAAATACGACAAGCTGCGCATTGCCGGCGTATTCAAGGAACTCGAAGCCAAGATCGTTCGCTGGAACATTCTCGACACCGGCAAGCGCATCGACGGTCGTGATTCCAAGACCGTACGCCAGATCATTGCCGAAGTCGGCGTGCTGCCGCGCGCCCACGGCTCGGCGCTGTTCACCCGCGGCGAAACCCAGGCGATGGTGGTGACCACGCTCGGCACCGGCGAAGACGAGCAGTACATCGACTCCCTGTCGGGAACCTACAAGGAGCAGTTCCTGCTGCACTACAACTTTCCTCCCTACTCGGTCGGTGAAACCGGCCGCATGGGCGGCACCAAGCGGCGTGAGATCGGCCACGGCAAGCTCGCCTGGCGCGCGATCCATCCGGTGCTGCCGCCGCATCACGAATTCCCCTACACCGTGCGCGTCGTCTCGGAGATCACCGAGTCGAACGGCTCGTCGTCGATGGCTTCGGTCTGCGGCGCCTCGCTGGCGCTGATGGATGCCGGCGTTCCCTTGAAGCGGCCGACGGCGGGCATCGCCATGGGCCTCATTCTGGAAGGCTCGCGCTTTGCCGTGCTGTCCGACATTCTCGGCGACGAGGACCACCTCGGCGACATGGACTTCAAGGTGGCCGGCACCGATCAAGGCATCACTTCGCTGCAGATGGACATCAAGATCGCCGGGATCACCGAGGAGATCATGAAGGTCGCGCTCGGCCAGGCCAAGGAAGGCCGCATCCACATTCTCGGTGAGATGTCGAAGGCCTTGACCGCTGCGCGCGCCGAACTCGGTGAATACGCGCCGCGCATCGAGACCTTCAAGATTCCTACCGACAAGATCCGCGAAGTGATCGGCACCGGCGGCAAGGTGATCCGCGAAATCGTCGAGAAGACCGGCGCCAAGGTCAACATCGACGACGACGGCACCGTCAAGGTCGCCTCCGCCGACGGCGAATCGATCAAGGCTGCGATCAAGTGGATCAAGTCGATCGCGTCCGATCCGGAGCTCGGCCAGATCTATGACGGCACCGTCGTCAAGGTGATGGAGTTCGGCGCGTTCGTGAATTTCTTCGGCGCCAAGGACGGCCTCGTTCACATCAGCCAGCTCTCGGCCAACCGCGTGCAAAAAAGCTCCGACGTCGTCAAGGAAGGCGACAAGGTCAAGGTCAAGCTGCTCGGCTTCGACGATCGCGGCAAGACGCGTTTGTCGATGAAGGTGGTCGATCAGGCGACTGGCGAGGACCTCGAAGCCAAGCAAAAGGCGGAAGCCCCGCGCGAAGCCGCGGGCGAGTAATTGTCGCAAGAAAAGTGAGAATAGCGAAGGGCGGCTTTTCAGCCGCCCTTTTTATTGAAAACCGCATCTCTCAGTCATGTTGATCCTTTAATTTTCCTGGTCGTCAAAGCAATCATCGCCTCACCAAGTGCTGCGTTGCGCATATGGGGCACATAACACAAGGATTGTCTCGATGGCTCAGCCCACGATCCGTCCCGCTCGCACCGACGAACATGATGAGATCGCCCGCGTCTGGATGAATAGCTGGACCTCGACGGGGCTCGAAGCCGCCAGCGATTCTCTGCTGGTGAAACTCCGCACGCGCCTCCGGCTTGAGGTCGAGAACGGCTGGGGGCTCTTTGTCGTCGACGACCGCGGAACGCTCGCGGCGATGCTCGCGTTGCATCTGCCCCATTGCTATCTTGATCAATTGTTCGTCGCACCGGAATATCAGGGCCGAAATCTTGGCCGACAACTGCTCGCTTTCACAAGACAACATCTGCCGGATGAAATCTGGCTGCGCTGCGTGCGCGAAAACGAGAAGGCGTGGCGCTGGTATGAACGGGAGGGCTTTGTCCTTGAAAAGGAACAGGTCGAACCGATGATCGGATTTGTGATGAAATATTACCGATGGAAGAAAGAAGGAACTCTCCCATGATGCAGCTCTATTGGTCGCCACGGTCGCGCTCGTTTTCGACATTGTGGCTGATGGAAGAAACCGGCCAGCCTTACGAACGCGTGCTGACCGACATCTCCAAGGGCGCGCAGAAGACGCCGGAATTCCTCGCGATCAATCCGATGGGCAAGGTGCCGGCACTAAGAGACGGCGACGCCACGCTCGCGGAAGCCGCTGCGATCTGCGCCTATGTCACCGAACGTTATCCGGAGGCGAAACTGGCGCCGCCGCCCGGCGACCCCTTGCGCGCGAAATACCTTTACTGGCTGTTCTTCGCGCCGAGCTGCATCGAGCCCGCCATGGTGCAGGTCGCGACCAAGATCGAAATGAGTTCGGTGTCGGCGGGCTGGGGCGATGCACAGCGGGTGTTTGATGTGCTCGACGCCGCGCTGACAAAGGGACCGTGGATCCTTGGCGAAACCTTCTCGGCCGCCGACATCGCGATCGGCTCCGGACTGAACTTCGCGGTGCGGCTGTTCAAGATGGTGCCGGCACGCCCATCCTTCGACCGTTACATCGATCGCTGCGCGGCGCGGCCGGCATTCCAGCGCGCCAGCGCCCTCGCGGCAGGGTAGCGTTACTCGGCCGCCGCTTTCAAATCATCCGGCCGCGGCATCGAGATGATGTTGTAGCCGGAATCGACATAGTGAATCTCGCCGGTGACGCCGCCTGACAGCTCGGACAGCAGATACAACGCCGAGCCGCCGAGCTCATCCAACGTCACGCCCCGGCCAAGCGGAGAGTGCTTCTGCTGGAAGGCAAACATCGCGCGGGCATCGCCAATGCCCGAACCGGCCAGCGTGCGAATCGGACCGGCCGAGATCGCATTGACGCGAATACCGCGCGAACCGAAATCGGTGGCGAGATAGCGCACCGAGGCCTCCAGCGCCGCCTTGGCAACGCCCATAACGTTGTAATTCGGCATCGCCCGGGTCGCACCACCATAGGTCAGCGTGATCATGGCACCGCCGCCTGAAGGCATCAGTTCGGCCGCGCGCTTGGCAAGTTCGGTGAACGAAAAACACGAGATCAGCATGGTGCGCGAAAAATTCTCGCGCGTGGTGTCGGCATAGCGTCCCTTCAGCTCATTCTTGTCGGAGAACGCGATGGCGTGAACCAGAAAATCGAGCTGCCCCCATTTGTCGCGCAACGTCTCAAACACCGCATCGACACTGGCAATGTCCTCGACATCGCAGGGCAACACCAGGGGAACCCCGAGCTGTTCAGCCAACGGCCTGACGCGCTTGCCCAGCGCCTCGCCCTGATAGGTGAAGGCAAGCTCGGCGCCCTGCGCTGCGAGCGCTTTCGCAATGCCCCAGGCAATCGAATGATCATTGGCGACGCCCATGATCAATCCCCGTTTGCCCGTCATCAAATCCTGCATTTTGCCCCGCATCTCATCACACGCTCACTCTGCTCGCTCGCCCCGCTCTTCGCGAGGAGAGGGAGTGAGGGGCTCTTGGGCCCACGAATACCGATATTGCGATGAAGGGCAGTGCTGCCCCTCATCCGAACTTCGCGAGCTCGCGAATTTCGACCTCTCCCCGCTACAGCGGGGCGAGGTTAAAAGAATTCACGCATCCATCCGCTTGAACACCAGCGTCGCATTGGTGCCGCCGAAGCCGAAGGAATTCGAAAGCACGGTACCGAGCTTGGCATTGTCGATGCGCTTGCGCACGATCGGCATGTCGGCAAACACCGGGTCGAGTTCGGTGATATTGGCGCTTTCACAGACGAACCCGTTGTTCATCATCAGAAGCGAATAGATCGCCTCCTGCACGCCGGTGGCGCCTAGCGAATGTCCGGTCAGCGCCTTGGTGGCGGAAATCGGCGGACATTTGTCGCCGGTCCCGAATACCTTGCGGATCGCCGCGATTTCCGGCGGGTCGCCCGCGGGCGTCGAGGTCGCGTGCGGGTTGATGTAGTCGATCGGCGTCTTCACATGCTCCAGCGCCATTCGCATGCAGCGTTCCGCGCCCTCACCCGACGGCGCAACCATGTCGTATCCGTCCGAAGTGGCACCATAGCCGATGATTTCGCCGTAGATCCGGGCGCCGCGCGCCTTGGCGTGTTCGAGTTCTTCCAGCACCACCACACCGGCGCCGCCGGCAATGACAAATCCGTCGCGGCTGACGTCATAAGGGCGGGAAGCGGTCGCGGGCGTATCGTTGTATTTCGACGACATTGCCCCCATCGCGTCGAACAGCACCGACAGCGACCAATCGAGTTCTTCGCAGCCGCCGGCGAAAATCACATCCTGCTTGCCGATCTGAATGGTCTCGTAGGCGTTGCCGATGCAATGGTTCGAGGTGGCGCAAGCCGATGAGATCGAATAGTTGACGCCCTTGATCTTGAACCAGGTGGCGAGTGTCGCCGACGCCGTGGACGACATCGCTTTCGGTACCGCGAACGGCCCGACCCGCTTCGGCCCCTTGGCTCGGGTGATATCGGCCGCTTCGACGATGGTGCGGGCCGATGGTCCGCCGGAGCCCATGATGATGCCGGTGCGAACGTTGGAAACCTCCATGGCTTCAAGACCGGAATCCTGGATCGCCTGTTCCATCGCGATGTGATTCCACGCCGCACCCTCGCCGAGAAAACGCATCGCACGCCGATCGATGATCCCGGCCGGATCGAGCGTGGGGGCGCCCTGCACCTGGGAACGGAAGCCGAGTTCGGCATACTTTTCCGCGCGGGAGATTCCGGACTTCGCCTCATGGAGGCTCGCCAGCACTTCCTGGGTGCTGTTTCCGATGGACGAGACGATGCCCATCCCCGTAATGACAACCCGCCTCATGATCGCCTCGCCCTGTCGTTGCACTTTTCTGTAATCAAAACCGAATCCACCCGCTCGGTCGGAGCCCGTATCTTATGTTGCCGGCCGCGATACAGCATCTTGCTTGAACAGCCCGACCTTCAAATCCTTCGCGCGATAGATAATCTCGCCGTCGGTGGAAAGCCACCCGTCGGCGACGCCGAGTACCAGCTTTGACCGCATCACACGTTTGATATCAACGTTGTACACAATCTTACGGACGTTCGGCAGAACCTGGCCGGAAAACTTCAGTTCTCCGAGCCCCAGCGCCCGCCCGCGCCCCTCACCGCCGCTCCAGCCGAGATAAAAACCGACCATCTGCCACAGGGCATCGAGGCCGAGACAGCCGGGCATCACCGGATCGCCCTTGAAATGACACCCGAAGAACCAAAGGTCCGGCTTCACGTCGAGTTCGGCGCGGATCAGGCCCTTGCCATATTCCCCTCCGGTCTCGGAAATTTCGCTGATGCGGTCGAACATCAGCATCGGCGGCAGCGGCAATTGCGCATTCCCCGGGCCAAACATCTCGCCGCGGCCGCATGCCAACAAATCCTCGTATTCGTAACCGCCGCGCCGATCCAGCATGGTGACCGCCTCTTTCAAAATTCCGCCAAATCCCGATGGAGCATTTTCGAGCGAAATGGACCCATTTCGCCTGCAAAGCGCGCCAATTATCGCCATTTGCGCGAATACCGCAGGTCAGGACGCCCCTTCGGCAACCGGCGCTCGCCTTGCCCGCAAATCGCAAAGCCAAGTTCGCGCGCTCTCTATCATAGGCCCCGGCGGCGGGCAAAGCACTGCAATGGGGATAAAATCGCCACCTCTTGCTTCCAGGTCCCTGGCCCCATTCTAGTTGCGAAAAACTTGCATCTGATGGATTTCCTTCTTATATTACACGGTGATAGTGCTGAGATAGCCATTGCGGTGCCCGACGTGGAAATGAGCGACGACGCTTCGATTTTGAACGGTGACACTCCGGATTCGGGGACCCATCATGCAGGCCACCAACCGGCTCTGACCGGTTGTCCCTGGCACGACGTCAATGAAATGCTGCAGGCCGCGGGCCTTCGTCCGACCCGGCAACGCATGGCACTCGGCTGGCTGTTGTTCGGCAAAGGCGCGCGCCATCTCACCGCTGAAATGCTTTATGAGGAAGCCACCCTCGCCAAGGTTACGGTGTCGCTTGCCACTGTCTACAACACCCTCAATCAACTCACCGACGCCGGCTTGCTGCGGCAGGTCAGCATCGACGGCGCCAAGACCTATTTCGACACCAACATGTCCACCCATCACCACTTCTATCTGGAAAACAATCACGAACTGGTCGACATCCCCGATCCGCATCTGATGCTGCAGAAGATGCCCGAGGTTCCCGAAGGCTACGAGATCGCCCGGATCGACATGGTCGTGCGATTGCGCAAGAAGCGCTGAGCCAAAACTCTCAGTCCGAAAATACTCAATCCGTCGTCCTCGCTAGCGCGCAGAGGACAGCAGGACTGCTACCCAACGCGAAGGTCGCTCACTCCACCTTTTCGTCGGCATAGACGCCCCACAACCGTTGCTGTGCGATCCAGCCATCAAACCCGTTGCCGATGACGCGGCACCAGCCGACCGTGCAGCGCTTGACCTGGGCGACGACGCCGGCCTGCAGACGGGCCACGACAGCGCTGGTTTCATCGGCGCGCTCATAGAGCGACGCCAGTTCGTCCTTGGTCTTCATGGTGATGACCGCGGTGCGGCGACCCGACAGCAGCGAATGATAAACCCAGCCCTCGGCGCCTTCGGAATCGCGAACCCGGCGCCAGTTTTCGAATTCGGCGGTGATTTCAACCGGCAGGCCTGAGCGGGTATAGACCCAGGCGACATCATTGTCCTTGGTCGGACCGGCCCTAACGTTCACATGGTCGGATTTGAGGCTGACATAGCGCGGCACCGGCAGGCCGCTGGTCGTGATAGCCGAATCCTTTGCCGAAAATCCGGCGCTGACCGACGCGCCCAGCATACTTCCGACCAGCACTACCGACGAACAAAAACGCTTCAACACCATCAACCCGTCTCCTGCCGAGATACCCACTCGAATTCTTCGAGCTGAATACTTCGCGAACGCATCACCCTGAACCGCCACGCTCCGTCCCGATGGCCTCGGCCTATCCCTTCCGAAGTTTTTGCCCGGTTCTTGCCGGGTCTTCGACGGGGTTCTTGTCTTGGCCCGGCCTTCTGCTAGAGAGGACGGAACGTCAAAGAACCAGGACGACCTCGAAGTCCCCGTTTGAACCTCTCGGGAATTATCCGGGAACACAAGGAAGCCTGAAGCAAACGCCGGGACCGCGCGGCGACCGCAGTGTCGAACAACCGGGTTAATGAGGCCTCAACAGCGAAGTGTTTGATGGTCTAAAGGTTGGACGGCTTAAAGGTTGGACGATCTAAGATTGGCAGGCCGGATCCTCACGAGAGCAGGGACATGTCGCTCAAGAAAAAGCCTCTCGTTGTCGTCACGCGCAAGCTGCCGGATTCGATCGAAACCCGGATGCGCGAATTGTTCGATGCCCGACTCAACCTCGACGATATCCCGTTGACGCCAGAACAGATCGCCGAAGCGGTCCGCTCGGCCGACGTTCTGGTACCCACCGTCACCGACGAGATCAGCGAAGAACTCCTCAAACAGCCCGACTGCAAGCTGAAGCTGATTGCCAATTTCGGCAATGGCGTCGACAATATCGATGTCGCGGCCGCACATGCGCGCGGCATCACCGTGACCAACACACCGAAGGTCCTGACCGAAGACACCGCCGACATGACCATGGCGCTGATTCTGGCGGTGCCGCGCCGGTTGATCGAAGGCGCCTCCATTCTCACCGACGGCAAGAACTGGCCGGGCTGGTCGCCAACCTGGATGCTCGGCCATCGCATCGGGGGCAAACGGCTCGGCATCATCGGCATGGGCCGCATCGGCCAGGCCGTGGCACGGCGGGCGCACGCCTTCGGCCTGCAGATTCACTATCACAACCGCCGACCCGTCGCGCCGCGCATCGCCGAAGAGTTGGGTGCGACCTATTGGGAAAGCCTCGACCAGATGCTGGCGCGGATGGACATCCTCTCGGTGAATTGTCCGCACACGCCGGCAACCTTTCATTTGCTGTCGGCGCGGCGGCTGAAATTGATCCGCAAGGATGCCTATATCGTCAACACCGCACGCGGCGAAGTGATCGACGAGGAAACGCTGATCAAGCTGATCGAAACCGGCGAGATCGCCGGCGCCGGCCTCGACGTTTTCGAACACGAACCCGCGGTCAATCCGAAACTGGTGCGGCTTGCCAAGGCCGGCAAGGTGACGCTGTTGCCGCATATGGGTTCGGCCACGATCGAGGGCCGCGTCGAGATGGGCGAGAAGGTGATCATCAACATCCGCACTTTCCTCGACAACCACAAGCCACCGGACCGGGTGCTGCCGAGCATGCTGTGAGGATTTTCGAAATTTACCGATGCGCGCTCAAATCGGTGATGGTCGACGCGTCGCCGTTGAGCCGGTTGGACGGGTCACGCGCATAGCGCAACGTCTCGAACCGCATCGCGCGGGCGTCCACCATCAAGAGCCGCCCGACCAGGCCTTCGCCGAAGCCGACGATTTCGCGGATCGCCTCCAGCGCCATCATCGATCCCAACACGCCGGCAAGCGCGCCCATCACGCCGGCCTCGGCGCAGGCCGGCACCGCGCCCGGCGGCGGCGGTTCGGGAAACAAGCAGCGATAGGTCGGATTGAATTCGCCTTGCGTGTTCCTCTCATGCGCGCGGATCGTGGTCAGCGAGCCGTCGAACATGCCAAGCGCCGCGGTGATCAAGGGCTTGCCGGCGAGAAAGCACGCGTCCGAGACCAGATAACGGCTCTCGAAATTGTCGGAGCCGTCGAGCACCAGATCGTAACTGCCGATCAGCGCCATCGCATTGTCGGCATTGAGCCGCGTGGCGTGCGCCGCAAACTTGACGTGAGGGTTGAGCGCATGGATGCGCTCCGCCGCGGTGTCGACCTTGCGCCGGCCGATGTCCGGCGTGGCATGGATGATCTGGCGCTGCAGATTGGACAATGACACGACGTCGTCATCGGCGACGCCGAGCGTGCCGATTCCGGCCGCGGCAAGATACATCAAGGCGGGCGCACCAAGGCCACCTGCGCCGACCACCAGCACCGAGGCCTCCTTCAATGCCGCCTGCCCCGGGCCACCGACTTCCCGCAGTACGATATGGCGGGCGTATCGTTCAAGCTCGTTGGGACTCAGCATTTTGAGGTCATATCCTTAGTCTGGCCGTCGTCCACTGAACCATGGCGCGGTTGTTGCCTACCAAACAGATGTGCATAATTGCGCGGGCTTCAATGGAGCTGAGATTTGTCATGAGATCGATGCTGGCGGCAACATTGGTATTCGTGGCCTTCGGCGCTTCCGCGCAGACGCAGACGACGACAGCGCCCACGTCGAGCGCCAAACCGAAGCCGGTAGCCGCCGTTCCGACCCGCCCGGCTTTGCAGACCCCGGCCGATACCGCCAATGCGATGACGCTGGCGGAGCGTCAGGCGATCCAGTCGGATCTCGCTTGGGTCGGCCAGTATAACGGCGCGATCTCGGGCGAGGTCGGCGAACGCATGGTCGCGGCCATCAAGGAATTTCAGAAGGAGCGGGGCGGCAAGCAGACCGGCGTGCTCAATCCACAGGAACGCGGCGTGCTCGCCGACACCGCGAAGCGGCGGCAAGACAATGCCGGCTGGAAACTCGTCACCGAGCCCGGCACCGGCACCCGGCTCGGCATCCCGACCAAACTGGTGCCGCAGCAAACAAGCGACGCCAATGGTGCCAAATGGAGTTCGACCACCGCCACCATCCAGATCCAGCTTGCCCGCCGCAAGGAAGCCAACCCGACCACCGCAAGGCTCGCCGAACAGGAAAAGAAGGAGCCGGTGGGGCGCAAGGTCGAATACACCGTGGTCAAGCCGGAGTTCTTCGTGCTGTCGGGCATGCAGGGGTTGAAGAAATTCTATGTACGCGGCCAATCCCGGGGCGATGAGGTGCGAATCCTCACCATTCTTTACGATCAAGCCACCGAAGGCACCGTCGAGCCGGTGGTGATCGCGATGTCGAGCGCGTTCGAGCCGTTCCCGTCGGGTGCACCGAGCGCCGGGCCGCCGCCGCGCAAGAGCGTCGAATACGGCACCGGGATTGTCGTCAGCGACGATGGCGCCATCGTCGCCGATCGTCAGATCACCGATGGCTGCCTCGCGGTCACGATTGCAGGTTATGGCAACGCCGATCGGATCACCGAGGACAAGACCCATGATCTCGCGCTGTTGCGCCTGTACGGCGCGCGCGGCTTGAAGCCGCTCGGCCTGAGCCATGGCGCCGCGAAAACGAGCGTCGAACTGACCGGGATTGCCGCTCCGCAGAATCAGGGCGGTGCGGGCGCGGCGAGCAGCGTCAAGGCAACGGTCGCGCCAGCCGGCAGCGGCAGCGACCTCGCGCTTCTGCCGACGCCCCCGGTCGGCTTTTCCGGCGCGGCGGCGCTCGATGCCGATGGCAAATTTGCCGGCCTTGCGCTGCTCAAGCCAGCGGTTGTTGCGGGACCGCCGAACGCCGCCGCCGGGGCGCAGGCAGCGCTGGTGGCGGCCGATACCGTGCGTGAATTTTTAAAAGCCAATGGCGTCGATGCGGCAGCCAGCGGATCGTCGGATGCCGGGCCGTCGGTGGTTCGCGTGATCTGCGTGCGAAAATAGCCAGGCACTAGCGTTAGATTTTTGTTTGAGCATGATCTTTTCGGAAAACCGACCTCCACTTTTCCGGATCATGCCCTCATCACTCACTGCATGCTGGCCGCCGCAGACAATCGAAAGCCGTGCCTGCGCGCCAGTTAACAGGTCTTGGCGCTGTATCGCCCTCTATTGCGGCAGGTCACTTCTGGCATTTCGGACACCAGAAGGTCGAGCGCCCGTTCTGGGTGAAGCGCCGCACGATTCCGCCGCAGCCTGCGGTCTGGCATTTTTCCCCTTCGCGGTCGTACACCGCGAACGAATGCTGGAAATAGCCGAGTTCGCCGGAGGTCTGGCGATGATCGCGCAGCGACGAGCCACCGGCCTTGATCGCCTGGTTCAGCACCGCGTGGATCGCTGCGACCAGACGCTTGGCATGATCGGTGGGTCCGCCCCCGGCCACACCCTTGCGTGGTCCGGCCTTGGTCGCGAGCGTCGCGGCCAGTCTTCGCGGCGACAGATGCGAACGATACAGCGCTTCGCAGACATAGATATTACCAAGCCCCGCGACCACGCGCTGGTCGAGCAGCGCGGCTTTCAGACTGGTCTTCTTGTCGGCGCAGGCGCGCGCCAGCATGGCTGCATCGAATTCATTGCCGAGCGGTTCGGGACCAAGGCCGCTCAAAAGCGGCTCGTCTTCCAAAGCATGCCGCGCGATGATTTTCATGTAGCCGAAACGGCGCGGATCGTTGAAGACGACGCTGGCGCCCGACGACATGTGGAACACCACATGGTCATGCGCCCGATCCTCAGGGCGGGGATGGTGGAATTGGCCCGGCGTATTGCCTTCATCGTCCTTGACGACACGGAACGAACCCGACATGCCCAAATGCATCAACAGCACGTCGCCGGAGCCAAGATCGGCCATCAGGTATTTGGCACGGCGGCCCAAACCCGTCACGGTCTGGCCTTCCAGCCGCGCGACGAAATCCTCCTGGAACGGAAACCGGAGGTCTTTGCGCCGGGCTTCCGCCTTCACAATCCTGAATCCCTCCATCACCGGCTGCAGGCCACGGCGGACGGTCTCGACTTCGGGTAATTCGGGCATGGATGGGCGTTCACCTTGTGCGACTGACGTGATAGCGACATTGCGGCGGGCGCGCTATGGTCGGCCGTTGTGAGAGCATGATCCGGAAAAGTGGGGACCAGTTTTCCCTCGGGACAAACGCAAAGCGTTTGCAAAGGACGATCATGCCCAAAACATGTTTGAGGGCGTAGAGACATGGTTCGGCCGGACGAAACCACCCATTTCGGCTTCAGGGACGTCCCCTTGGGCGACAAGCAGACCTTGGTGAACGATGTGTTTCACAGCGTCGCACAGCGTTACGACCTAATGAACGATCTGATGTCGGCGGGCCTGCATCGGGTCTGGAAAGAGGTGATGATCAACGCGCTCAATCCGCCCCGCGCAGATCAGCCATTCGCTCTGCTCGACGTCGCCGGCGGCACCGGCGACATCGCTTTCCGCGCCGCCAAGGCGGCAGGCTCAGGCTTTCGGGCCACCGTCTGCGACATCAATTCCGATATGCTGGCCGTCGGCCGTGAGCGCGCCGCGACGCGGCATCTCGACGACCGCGTGAGCTTCGTCGAGGGCAACGCCGAAGCGCTGGCGTTTCCCGATCGCAGTTTCGATGCCTACACCATCGCGTTTGGCATCCGCAACGTGCCGCGGATCGATCTCGCATTGAGTGAGGCGTTCCGAGTGCTCAAGCCCGGCAGCCGATTCCTGTGCCTGGAATTTTCCACCGTCGATGTGCCGGGGCTGGATCGAATCTACGATCTGTTTTCGTTCAAATTGATCCCGCCGCTCGGCGGCGCGGTGACTGGCGACGCCGAATCTTATCGCTATCTGGTCGAATCGATTCGCAGATTTCCCAAGCCAAGCGTGTTTGCCGACATGATGCGCGGCGCCGGCTTTTCGCGCGTCAACTGGCAGAGCCTCTCGGGCGGCATCGTGGCGTTGCATTCGGGCTGGCGGTTGTGATTTCTGCGCTTACCCACATCGCGCGGCTCGCCCGCGCCGGTTTCGTGTTCGCGCGGGAAGGCGTGTTTGGCGTCGTCGATCCGTCATTGGTGCCGCCGCCCGGACAACTTGCGCTCCGGCTGGCGCGAATCATCGAGCGGCCCGGCGCCAAATCCGGGCCACGCCTGTCGCGCGCGCTGACCCGGCTCGGACCGGCCTATCTCAAGCTCGGACAGTTTCTCGCCACCCGGCCTGACGTGGTCGGCGTCGTGATGGCGCGCGATCTGGAGAGCCTGCAGGATCGGCTGCCGCCGTTTTCACAAAGCGAGGCCGAAGCCGTCATTGCGCAGTCGCTGGAACGGCCCGTGGCACAGGCGTTTGTGAGCCTCGGTCCCCCGGTCGCGGCCGCCTCGATCGCCCAGGTGCATCGCGGCGAAACCGAGCGGAACGGCGTGCGCAAATCGGTGGCGGTGAAGGTGCTCAGGCCCGCTGTCGGCGCGCGCTTCCATCGCGACCTGTCCGATTTTTTCTTTGTCGCGCGCAAGGCTGAAACCTATTCGGCAGAGGCGCGGCGGCTGCGGCTGATCGAAGTCATCAATACGATGTCGCGTTCGGTGGCGATGGAAATGGATTTGCGGCTGGAGGCTGCGGCGCTGTCCGAGATGGCCGAGAACACCCGCGACGATCCGGACTTTCGTGTGCCCGCGGTCGATTGGGACCGCACCACCCATAATGTGTTGACGATGGAATGGATCGACGGCATCGCGCTGAGCGATCATGCCCGTCTGGAAGCGTCGCAGGTCGATCTGCCCGAACTCGGACGCAAGGTGATCCAGAGTTTCCTGCGCCACGCTTTGCGCGACGGCTTCTTTCATGCCGATATGCACCCCGGCAATCTGTTCCTCGACGATGCCGGCCGTCTCGTCGCGGTCGATTTCGGCATCATGGGTCGGCTCGGCATGAAGGAACGGCGCTTCCTCGCCGAAATTCTGCTCGGCTTCATCACCCGCGACTACCGCCGCGTCGCCGAGGTACATTTCGAGGCCGGTTATGTGCCGGGACATCACTCGGTGGAGAATTTCGCGCAAGCCATCCGCGCCATCGGCGAACCGATCCACAACCGGACCGCCGAAGAGATTTCGATGGCGAAGCTGTTGACGCTCTTGCTCGAGGTCACCGGGCTGTTCGACATGCGGACTCGCCCCGAACTGATCCTGCTGCAGAAAACCATGGTGGTGGTGGAAGGCGTCGCGCGCGGCTTCGACCCCAAGCTCGACATCTGGAAGGTTGCCGATCCGGTGGTGCGCGAATGGATCGAGCGCAATCTCGGCCCGATGGGGCACATTCAAGGAGCGATATCCGGCGCCGGCGAGCTCGGCCGTGCGCTGGCGGGCCTGCCGGCGATCGCATCGCGTTCGGTTGCCGTGCTGGAGCAATTGGAAACCATGACACGGGAAGGCATCAGCCTATCGCCGGAGACCATCGCGGCGATGGGCCGAACCGAAGGCCGCCAAAGCCGTTGGCGTACCCTGGCGCTCTGGGTCATCGCGGCGACCTCTATCGGGATTTTGTTTGCCATCCGGCAACTGTGATTGCAATGTAGGCACGATATGCTAGCATTGCCATCAAAGCAGGAGCGGCCATGGCTAGCCTGACAATCCGAAAACTCGACGATGCCATCCGGGACGAGTTGCGTTTGCGCGCCGCCCGCAACGGCCGCTCGGTCGAGGACGAAGTGCGGGTGATCCTGCGCGACGCCTCGCAGCAGAGCCCCTCCCTGGCCCCTCCTCACGTTTCGCAAGTCGCCTCACACAGCGCTGCGGCGCCGCCGCGTGCGCACCTCGGCGCTGTTACCGACCCGCCGCGTGTCACCCTGATCATCGGCGGCGGCATCGCCGCCTACAAGGCGCTGGACCTGATCCGACGCCTGAAGGAGCGGCACATCCAGGTCCGTTGCGTGCTGACCAAGGCCGCGCAACAATTTGTCACACCACTTGCCGCCAGCGCGTTGTCGAACGAGCGTTGTTATACTGATCTGTTCGATCCCGAGAGCGAGTTCGATGCCGGCCATATCCGGCTCGCCCGCAACTGCGATCTGATCGTGGTGGCGCCGGCGACCGCGGATTTGATGGCGAAGATGGCGCACGGACATGCCGACGACCTCGCCAGTGCCGTTTTGCTCGCGGCCAACCGGCCGATCCTGCTGGCGCCGGCGATGAATCCGTTGATGTGGAGCAATGCCGCAACCCGCCGCAATGTCGCGCAGCTTGAACGCGACGGCGTGGCCATGATCGGACCCAATGCCGGCGAAATGGCCGAGGCCGGCGAAGCGGGCGTTGGCCGGATGGCGGAGCCGCTGGAAATAGCTTCCGCCACCGAGCGGTTCCTGCGCCCGTCCCATCCGCGGCCGCTTGCGGGCAAGCGCGTCCTCATCACCGCAGGACCGACGCATGAGCCGATCGATCCGGTGCGTTACATCGCCAACCGCTCCTCCGGCAAACAGGGGTATGCCATTGCCGCCGCGGCCCAAGCCGCCGGGGCCGAGGTCACCCTGATCTCTGGCCCGGTGGAATTGGGCGATCCGCCGGGGGTCACCGTCAGCCGCGTGGAATCCGCCCGCGAGATGTTGCATCGGGTCGAGGCCGCGCTGCCGGTGGACATCGCCATCTTCGCCGCCGCGGTCGCCGACTGGCGCGTCGCCACTGAGGGCGAGCAAAAGCTGAAGAAGACCGCCGCGGGGATGCCGCCGCTCCCCCTCGTCGAAAATCCCGATATCCTGGCGACGATCTCAAAATTGCAGGACCGGCGGCCGCATCTGGTGATCGGATTCGCCGCCGAGACCGAGAATCTGATCGACAACGCCAAGGCAAAACTCGCCCGCAAGGGCTGTGACTGGATCGTCGCCAACGACGTCTCTCCGGGGTCAGGCGTGATGGGTGGCGATCGCAATACGATCCATCTGCTGACCCGGGACCGCGATATCACCGGCGCCGACGTCCAAGTTGAACCCTGGCCCGCGATGACCAAAGAACAGGTCGCCGCCGCGCTGGTGGCGCGCGTCGTCCAAACCATCGAGAAGGCTTCATGAGCGCCGCCGTCAAAGTCGATATTCGCCAATTGCCGCACGCCGAAGGCCTGACGCTGCCGGCCTATCAGAGCCCACTTGCCGCGGGGCTCGACCTGCTCGCCGCCGTTCCCGAAGGTGTTCCTGTAATCCTTTTACCGGGGCAGCGCGCGCTGGTGCCGACCGGACTGACGATCGCGTTGCCTCCCGGCTATGAGGCGCAGGTTCGTCCGCGCTCCGGCCTTGCCGCGAAACATGGCGTCACCGTGCTCAACGCACCGGGCACCGTCGACGCCGATTATCGCGGCGAAATCGGCGTACTCATGATCAACCACGGCGACGCGCCGTTCCAGCTCCATCGCGGCGAGCGAATTGCGCAAATGGTGATCGCCGCCGTGGTCCGCGCGGAACTCGTTCCCGCTGCGGCGCTTTCCGCAACCGAACGCGGCAGCGGCGGTTTCGGCTCGACCGGGCGCTGATTCGAATCAAGCGTGGATCTATTTGATAAAAATCGCGCCGATAAAGTTTAACGCTGCATTTTTTGTCGATGCGATTTACCGTTCACGGTCTGGACTCTTACCCGCCGACTCGGCTTGGGGATATTGTCACTCGATTCGCGAACGGCGTTAGCCGATCATTCGCCGAGCACGCGGCGTATAGTCGTGCGGTTTGGGGCAAACCATGTCGGGCGTGATCGTCGCGATGCGTCGGACCTTGCTGTCGTGCACATCGCTGGCACGCAACGGCCTGATCGGCCTTTACACTGCTCTTGGCGCTACCCTTGGCGCCACCCTGACCGCGATCGCACCGGCCCGGGCGGACGAAGTGGCCCTCTTCGATACGATCTCTACCCTGTTCGATTTCAACCGCCAGGAAATCGCGGTACTGACGACGGCGTTGGCGCTGCTCGGCTTTTCGGTGGTGGCGGCGATCTTGCTGATGCGCACGCGCCTGCGCGCCACAAATAGCGAAGCGCGGCTGCGTTCGGACATTCAGGCCCTGCAAGCGGAAGCCGATCGTTACCGCGCGCTGTTGTTCGCCGAGCCGCAGATTTTGATCTCCTGGGCTGCCGGGGACAATCGCCCGCAAATCAGCGGCGATACGTCGCTTTTGATGCCGCCGGATTCGCAGAGCCATCCGCCGCAACGCATCCTCGCCTTCGGAACCTGGCTGGCGCCGGAACCGGCGCTGCAGATGGATCATGCGGTCGACGCCTTGCGCGAGGCCGGAGAAGGCTTTTTGCTCAATCTCACCACCTCGAATGGACATGCCATCGAGGCCATCGGCCGCGCGATCGGCGGCCAAGCCATTGTGCGGATTCGCGAACTTAGCAGTTTGCGCAAGGAACTGGCGGAGACCCATCTGGGCTACAAGGCACTGTCGGAAGAAACCGAGATGCTGCGCGGCTTCGCCGCCGCGGCCCCCTGGCCGATCTGGGGCAAACGCGCCAAAGGCGGCCTCAGTTACGCCAATGCCGCCTATGCGCGCGCGACCGACGCCACCAGCGTTGCCGCCGCGCTCGATCGCGACCTTGAACTGCTCGACAGCGGCGACCGCAACGACATGGACCGCGCCTTGAACGGCAAAACAGCCTTCACCGCACGGTTGCCGATCGTGGTCGGCGGCGAGCGCCGCTTCTACGACGTGCATGCGCTCAATGTCGGCGACGGACGCATCGGCATCGCCATCGATGCCAGCGAAGCCACCGCGCTCAGTGCGGCGCTGGTGCGGATGGCGGAGGCGCATCGCCGCACCCTCGATCAATTATCGTCCGGGGTGGCCGTGTTCGACGGCCAAAGGCGGCTCGCTTTCTACAATGATTCCTATCGCCGGCTGTGGGACCTGGACCGCACCTTTCTCGATGGCAATCCCGACGACTCCAGCGTGCTCGACCGGCTTCGCGCCGCGCGCAAACTCCCGGAGCAGCCGGATTTCCGGGCCTGGAAGACAAAGCTGCATGAAGCCTATCGCGCGGTCGAGCCCGAAAAGGAGACCTGGTATCTGCCGGACGGCCGCACGGTCAGCGTCGTCACCACGCCAAATCCGGAAGGCGGCGTCACCTATCTGTTCGACGACGTGACCGAGAGCCTCGCTCTCGCCCGGCGGTTTGACGGTCTGATCCGGGTCCAGCGGGAAACACTCGACAATCTCGCCGAAGCCGTCGCGGTGTTCGGCAGCAACGGGCGCGCGCAATTGTTCAACCCGGCATTCGCCAAAATGTGGAAGCTGTCGCCCGAGGCGCTGGGAGCGCAGCCCCATATCGAGACCGTGGAGGGCTGGTGCAAACCGCTGTTCGATGATGCGACCATTTGGCGGACGCTCCGCGAAGCGATTACCGCGATCGAGAACCGGGTCGAGGTGCCGCTGAAACTGGAGCGCAAGGACGGCAGCGTGCTCGACTGCATGACCATGCCACTGCCCGACGGGGCCACGATGCTGACGTTCCAGGACATCACCGATACCGAAAATGTCGAGCGCGCGCTGCGCGAGCGCAACGAGGCGCTCGAGACCGCCGACCAGATGAAGGTCGATTTCGTCCACCACGTGTCCTACGAATTGCGCTCGCCGCTGACCACCATCATCGGTTTTGCGCATTTCCTGAGCGACCCCGTCACCGGTCCACTGATGCCGAAACAGGCCGAGTATCTTGGCTACATCACGACCTCGACCAACGCGCTGCTGGCCATCATCAACAACATCCTCGATCTCGCGACCATCGATGCCGGCGCGATGTCGCTCAGTTTGGGCTCGATCGATATCCGCAAAGCCATCAAAGCGGCGGCCGAGGGCATCCAGGACCGGCTCGCGACCGATCGCATCCAACTCCAGGTCGACATCGATCCCGAGATCGGAGACTTCGTCGGCGACGAGCGCCGCGTGGTGCAGGTTCTGTACAATTTGCTGGCAAACGCCGTCGGGTTCTCGCCTCCGGACGCCACCATCGGCTTACGCGCCAGGCGAACCGAGCACAGCGTGGTCTTCAGCGTGACGGATTCCGGTCCGGGCATTCCGCCGGATGTCAAAGACAAGGTGTTCGACTGGTTCGAGAGTCACTCGAACGGGTCGCGGCACCGCGGCGCCGGCCTCGGGCTGTCGCTGGTGCGCTCATTTGTCGAACTGCACGGAGGCAAGGTGCGCGTCGATTCGATCGTCGGCAGGGGCACGACCGTCACCTGTGACTTTCCGATTGATCAGGCCGCGCATCGCAACGCCGCGGAATGACCTCTCCCTTCACATTCTCGATGGCGTTGTCGAACGAAGCGGCGACCGCGCATTTGATGGCCGATCTGGCTCTGCTGATCGGACCCGGCGATGTCATCACCCTTTCCGGCGATTTGGGCGCCGGCAAAACCGCAGCCGCCCGGGCCATGATCCGCTATCTCGCCGGCGACGATGCGCTCGAAGTGCCAAGCCCGACCTTCACACTGGCGCAAGACTACGACCTGCCGGCATTTCCGCTAATTCATGCCGATCTCTACCGCGTCAACGATGCTTCCGAACTGGAAGAGATCGGCTTGGCGCCGTTGCCGGAAGGCGCGGTGGTGCTGATCGAATGGCCGGAGCGCGCGCCATCCGCGCTTCCCGTCGACCGAATCGACATCGCGCTCAGTCATCGTCCGGCGCTCGGATCGACCGCCCGCGCCGCTGAAATCACCGGCTACGGCAAAGCGGCCGCGCAGGTTTCAAGGCTCAAGGCGCTGCGGCACTTTCTCGACGAGGCGGGCTATGCCGAGGCCCAACGCCAGCGCATGGCCGGTGACGCATCCACCCGCTCCTATGCGCGGCTGAGCCGCGACGACGGCGTTGTCATCCTGATGAACTCGCCGCGCCGCCCGGATGGACCGGCGATCTATGACGGCAAATCATACAGCGCGGCGGTACATCTGGCCGAGGACGTCAAGCCGTTTGTCGCCATGGCCGGCGCTTTGCGCGAGCGCGGCTTCTCGGCGCCCTCCATTCGTCACGCCGACCTCGATGCGGGATTCCTGATCACCGAGGATTTCGGCGGTACGGGGTTTGTCGAAGGCGATCCACCCCGACCGATCGCCGAGCGCTATCAAGCCGCCACCGACGTGCTGGCGGCGTTGCATCGCGAACCAATGCCGGAAATCCTGCCGCTGGCGCCGCAGATCACTTACGCCATGCCGACCTTCGACACCGACGCGCTGCTGGTCGAGGTCGGATTGATGCTGGAATGGTACCTGCCGGACCGCGGGGCTGAGCCAAGTAACGACACGCGGGCCGAATTCGTCACGATGTGGCGCGATCTCTTGAACAAGGCCACGGCGGCCGCCAAGAGCCACGCCAAGACTTGGGTGCTACGGGACTTTCATTCCCCAAATCTGATCTGGCTCGGCGAGCGGCCAGATATCGCGAGGGTCGGCATTATCGACTTCCAGGACGCCGTGCTCGGCCCGCCCGCTTACGATCTGGTCTCGCTGCTGCAGGATGCGCGGGTCGACATACCCGAGCAGCTCGAACTTGCGCTGCTGACGCGCTACATCAAGGCACGGCGCACCGCCGACGAAACGTTCGATCCGGCTGGTTTCGCCGAGCTTTACGCCATCATGTCGGCGCAGCGTAATACGCGGCTGCTCGGCACCTTTGCGCGGCTCAATCGGCGCGACGGCAAGCCGCAATATCTGCGCCATCAACCTCGGATCTGGACCTATCTTACTCGTTCATTGGCTCACCCCGTGTTGTCGCGTTTTCGCGACTGGTACGCCGTCAATGTCCCGCCCCCGGTGGCCTGAGCGACGATTCTTTACCTCTTGTTAGCCAGCTCTGCCTTATTTTGCTGTTGGAGTCCTACCTTTGAGCGCGGGACCCGATCGGTTGGCGGCGAGAGAGGAAGCCATGGTTGCAGAACGGCGCAAGGGCGAGCGCGTCACCTTCGAGCGCGGCTTCAGCGCACACATGATGGGCATCGACGGCACGTGGCGGCGCGATTGCACGATGGAAGACGTCTCCGAGACCGGCGCCAAACTCACGGTCGAGGGCTCCGTCGAGGGACTGCATCTGAAGGAATTCTTCCTGCTGCTGTCGTCCACCGGACTAGCCTACCGCCGTTGCGAGCTATCTTGGGTCAACGGCGATCAAATCGGAGTCAATTTCCTCAAAACCGGCGACAAGAAAAAAAAGGCAGCGGCGCGGCGCGGCGCGACGCAAAACGCCGAGGTTTGAACGCGTATCCCTGCCGCCGTCGTACAGCCGTCATGTCGGAGCATTATGGCGATCAACCATCGATGCGCGGCTCGAATCGCCATGGTATGATCCGCAGCCTCTACAGCGTTTTCAAGCGAAGTGGGTAGCGGTTCGCATCAAGAAAACGCGCCCAATCAACGGTTCGAGAAATTTCTGCGAATGTCGGTCAATCCCACCAAAGCCATGGTCCTCGCCGCCGGACTTGGCGTGCGCATGCGCCCTTTGACGGAGCGAATGCCAAAGCCGCTGGTGCAGGTGGCGGGCCGCGCACTGCTCGACCACGTGCTCGACAAGCTCGGCGATGCCGGCGTCAACGAAGCGGTCGTCAATGTGCATTATCTGCCCGACCAGATCATCGATCACGTCGCGGCGCGCGCGCAACCCCGCGTGATCATCTCCGACGAGCGTGACGAGGTGCTCGGCACCGGCGGCGGCGTCGTCAAGGCGCTGCCTTTGCTGGGCGCTGCGCCCTTTTTCCACGTCAATGCGGACACCTTGTGGATCGACGGGGTGCGACCCAATCTGGCGCGGCTGGCCGAGGCCTTCGACCCCGCAAGCATGGACATCCTGCTTTTGATGGCGCCGACGACGAGCAGCATCGGCTACGGCGGAAGCGGCGACTACGCCATGCTGCCCGATGGCGCGCTCCGCAAGCGCCGGGAACATCAGGTGGTTCCGTTCGTCTATGCCGGTGCCGCGATCATATCGCCGTCTTTGTTCGCCGATGCGCCAGCGGGGGAATTCTCGCTGACAAAGATGTTCGACCGCGCCAACGAGCAGGAACGGCTGTTCGGCCTGCGGCTGGACGGCGTATGGATGCATGTCGGAACTCCCGACGCGGTTCACGCCGCCGAAGAGGCTTTTCTCGCCAGCGTCGCGTAGCGCCGCGTTCCCTCCCCAGTGCCGCCCATGCCATGATGCCGCCTGATGTTCGAATCAGGCAAGCCGATGCGCGTTTTCAGCGTTCCCGTATCCGTGCCGTTCTTGCGCACCGTCATCGCCGCGTTGGTCGACGGCCGGCTGGTCGACGGCTTCGAGGCTCGTACCGATCCGGCAAAGCTGGCGCAGGCGACGCTTTATTTGCCAACCCGCCGCGCCGGACGCATGGCGCGGGAGATCTTTCTCGATGTGTTGAACACTGAAGCGGTGGTATTGCCGCGTATCGTCGCGCTCGGCGACATCGACGAAGACGAATTGGCGTTCGCAGAGCAGGCCGAATCCTATGGCGGCGCAGCTCCGCTCGACGTTCCACCAAAGCTGAGCGAGATCGAGCGCCGGCTCACACTGGCGAGACTGGTCGCGGCCTGGGCCAAGAGTCCGGTCTCGGCGCCGCTGGTGGTCGGCGGCCCGGCTTCGACACTAGCGCTGGCCGGCGACCTCGCGCGCCTGATGGACGACATGGTCACCCGTGGCGTCGGCTGGGAAGCGCTGGATGGCCTGGTGCCGGATCAATTGGACAAATACTGGCAGCACTCGCTCGAATTTCTGCAGATCGCGCGGCAGGCGTGGCCGGCTCATCTGGAGGAGATTCAAAAGATCGAGCCGGCGGCGCGGCGTGACCTCCTGATCGAAGCGGAAGCGGCCCGCCTGATCGCGCATCACGACGGTCCGGTGATCGCGGCCGGCTCCACCGGATCGATGCCGGCGACGGCGAAATTCCTCCACGCCGTCAGCGTGCTTCCGCAAGGCGCGGTGGTGCTGCCGGGGCTCGACACCGATCTGGACGACGAGGCATGGCAATTGATCGGTGGTATTCGCAACGCGCAGGGCAAATTCACCACGCCTCCGGCGTCGAACCATCCGCAATCCGCGATGCACGGGCTGCTGCACCGATTTGGGATCAAGCGGGGCGATGTCGAAATCCTCGGCACGCCGGCGCCGCACGGCCGCGACGTGCTCGTCTCCGAGGCGATGCGGCCGTCGAATGCGACCGCGCAATGGCACCGGCGGCTGGCCCAGCCTGAAATCGACGCACAAATTTCCGATGGCATGACGGATCTCGCCGTCATCGAGGCGGATAATCCCGAGGTGGAAGCGCTCGCGATCGCGGTCGCGATGCGCGAGGCGCGGCACCTCAATAAATCGGCGGCACTGGTAACGCCGGATCGCGCGCTGGCGCGGCGGGTGACGGCGGCACTCAGCCGCTGGAATCTGGCCTTCGACGATTCCGGCGGCGATGCGCTGATGGACACCTCGGCGGGGATTTTCGCCCGGCTTGTGGCGGAAACCGTAGCGAGACAGCTTGAGCCGCCGACCCTGCTGGCGCTCTTGAAACATCCGCTGTGTCGACTGGGCGGTGCGCCGGGCGCCTTCAGGCACGCCGTTGAAGTGCTTGAAGTGGCGCTCTTGCGCGGCACCCGCCCGCAACCCGGAACGAGCGGTCTGGTGCGAGACTTCGCGCGGTTTCGTGTTGAACTTGCAAAGCTGAGATGCGGCGAGACCTCCTCGCTGCATGCCAGCGAACCAAGGGCGCGGCTGAAAGATGACGAACTCGATCGCGCGCAGGGGCTGATCACGGCTTTGCAGGCGGCGTTGTTGCCGCTTGAAGGTCTGTCCCCATCGAAACCGTATGATTTTGCCGAACTTGCGCCGCGCCATCGCGATGTCCTGATCGAGCTGTCGCGCGACCCGCATGACGTCGCGGTTGTATTCAAGGGCTCTCCCGGCACGGCACTGGCCGCAGCGTTCGACGATCTGCT
Organism: uncultured Alphaproteobacteria bacterium; assembly: GCA_963814615.1. Lineage (GTDB taxonomy): Bacteria > Pseudomonadota > Alphaproteobacteria > Rhizobiales > Xanthobacteraceae > Bradyrhizobium. The sequence continues at coordinate 95,523 of CAWFDN010000005.1, forward strand.
CGGCGGCCCCGCCCAGAGCGGCCTGATGGTCCAGCTCAAGGATTACCCGGAGGTATTCCAGACCGCCTTCGGCGACCGGATGGTGCGGCGGCCGGAAGCGGCGAATGCCCATTTGAGAATTTATGGCCCGCTGGAAGCGCGGCTGACGCAATCCGAGCGAGTCTTGATCGGCGGGCTGGTCGAAGGCGTCTGGCCGCCGGCGCCGCGGACCGACCCGTGGTTGAGCCGGCCGATGCGGCACGAACTCGGCCTCGATCTGCCGGAACGGCGCATCGGCCTTTCCGCCCACGACTTCGCCCAATTGCTCGGCGCGCAAGAAGTCATTCTCAGTCATGCCGCCAAGGTCGGCGGCGCGCCCGCCGTGGCCTCGCGCTTCCTGCACCGGCTGGAGGCGGTGGCGGGCGAGGTGCGCTGGAAAGCCGCGAAGGCAGCGGGCGAAAAATATGTTCGCTTCGCCCATGAACTGGACAGCCCCGACAAGGTCACGCCGATCGCTCGGCCCGCACCGACGCCGCCGCGCGCGACCAGACCCTTGAAACTATCGGTGACCGCGATCGAGGACTGGCTGCGCGACCCCTACACGATCTACGCGAAACACATTTTGAGGCTTAGCCCGCTCGATCCCGTCGACATGCCGCTGTCGGCCGCCGATCGCGGCTCCGCGATCCACGGCGCGCTTGGCGAATTTACGCAAATTTTCGCCACCACGCTCCCTGAAGATCCCGCGCGCGCACTGCGCAATATCGGGCAGAAATATTTCGCAGCCCTGATGCAGCGCCCCGAGGCGCAGGCGCTGTGGTGGCCGCGTTACCTGCGCATCGCCTCGTGGTTTTCCGATTGGGAAATCGCGCGACGCGGCGACGTCAGCACGATCGCCGCCGAGATCCGAGGCGAAATCCCGATCCCGCTCGACCATGAACGCACCTTCGTGCTGTCGGCGCGCGCCGACCGGATCGAACGGCGTCATGACGGCACATTTGCGGTTCTCGACTACAAGACCGGGCAACCGCCGACCGGCAAACAAGTACGCATGGGCCTGTCGCCGCAGCTGACGCTGGAGGCCGCCATTTTGAGGGAAGGCGGGTTTGAAGGAATTCCGGCAGGCAGCTCGGTCAGCGAACTCGTCTATGTCAGGCTTTCCGGCAACAACCCACCGGGCGAGCCAAAATTGCTGGAGCTGAAGATCAACAAGAGCGATCCGCCGCAACCGCCCGATGACGCCGCCGACGAAGCCCGCAGCAAATTGGAAATCCTGATCCGCGCCTTCGAGAATGAAAGCCAAGCCTACACCTCGCTCAATCTGTCGATGTGGTCGAACCGCTACGGCACGTATGACGATCTTGCCCGCATCAAGGAATGGTCGGCCGCCGGCGGTCCGGGATTCGAAGAATGGTAAAGGCGCCGCGTCCCGTCCCCGAAATCGTCCGCACCACGCAGGCACGCGCGTCGAATCCCGCCTCCTCGGCGTTCGTCGCGGCCAATGCCGGTTCCGGCAAGACCCATGTGCTGGTGCAACGGGTGATCCGCTTGCTGCTCGACGGTGTTTCACCGGAGAAAATCCTCTGCATCACCTTCACCAAGGCCGCGGCGGCCAATATGGCGGAGCGGGTGTTCACCACCCTCGGCCATTGGGTCACGCTCGATGATGCCGCGCTCGATGCCGCGATCGTTGAGGCCGGTATTGCGCGCCCCGACGCAAAACTTAGAAGACGCGCCCGCGAGCTGTTCGCCTGCGCGCTGGAAACGCCGGGCGGCCTGAAGGTGCAGACCATCCACGCGCTCTGCACTCGTTTGCTGCAGCAATTTCCGTTCGAGGCGAACGTCCCGGCGCGCTTCACGGTACTCGACGAGCGCGACCAGAACGAGATGATGGAGCGCGCCAACCTCGCGGTGCTGCTGGACGCCTCCCGCGATCCCGAGAGCGCGGCGGGCCGCGCACTCAATATCGCGATGGCCAGTGCGGCCGACGTCACCTTCAAGGACGTGGTGCGCGAGGCGTGCCTGAGCCGCGATCACTTCATGGCGTGGACCGACTCTGCCGGCAGCATCGAGGTCGCAGCCGCGCAAATATCCACCGCGCTCGGCGTCGATCCCGGGGCGCACATCGAACAGGTCGAGCGCGAGATTCTCGACGGACCGAACTTGCCGCGATCGCAATGGGCCGAAATCGCCGCCATCCTCGACAGCGGCAGCAAATCCGATGCCGGCCAAGCCGGCCGGCTCCGCGAAGCGCTGATATTTTCCGGCAGCGCCCAAGTCGACGAATATCTCGGCGTGTTTCTCACCGATGAGCGCACCCCGCGCAAAACTGTGGTGACGAAGAAATTCGGCGACAGCCATCCGTCCGTTGCGCGCTCGTTCGAGGCGGAAAGCCGCCGCCTTGGACCTCTGATCGAGCGGCGCCGCGCGGTGACCACCCGCGACCGAACTCAAGCGCTGCTGCAGATCGCGACGTCGGCCGCGGCGAACTATCGCCGCGAGAAGGGCGAGCGCGGCCTGCTCGATTATGACGATTTGATCGACAAGACGCTGGAGATGCTGGACCGGGTATCCTCCGGCTGGGTGCACTACAAGCTCGACCGCGGCGTCGATCACGTGCTGATCGACGAGGCGCAGGATACGAGCCCGCGGCAATGGGCCATTGTCGCCCACATCATTTCCGAATTCAGCTCCGGCGAAGGCGCGCGCGACAGTGTCACGCGGACGGTCTTCGCGGTCGGCGACGAGAAACAGTCGATCTTTTCATTCCAGGGCGCGGCACCGCGCGAGTTCGATCTGCAAGGCCGCAACCTGGAAAAAAAATTCAGGGATGCGCACCTTCGGTTCGAGCGGCTGGCGTTCAAGCATTCGTTCCGCTCGGGCGCCGCCATTCTGCAAACGGTCGATCATGTCTTTCGCGACGCGACGGTTTACCGAAGCATCCACGCCGAAAATGCCTATCCGCTGCACGAGGCGTTGGCCGACGCCGGCCCGAGCGTGATCGAGCTGTGGGAATTGCAACAGCCGGACCGCAAGCAGGATATCGAAGGCTGGCGCGCGCCGTTCGACGCGGTCTCGGAGACGAGCCCCGAGGTGAAGCTCGCCAGGCGCATTCAGACCGAGACCAAGCGGCTGGTCGAAAGCGGTACCCTGACCGGCTCAGCCGGTGATCGCCGGCCGTTGCGCTACGGCGACATGCTGGTGCTGGTGCGGCGGCGCGGCAACGTGTTCGACGCGGTGATCCAGGCGCTCAAGCACGCGGGCATCCCGGTCGCCGGCGCCGACCGGCTTAAACTCACCGAACATATCGCGATCATCGATCTGATGAACCTCGCCGATGCGCTGCTGTTGCCGCAGGACGATCTGGCGCTGGCGGTGGCGTTGAAGAGCCCGCTGTTCGGCCTCGGCGACGATGATCTGTTCACATTGGCAAACCAGCGCAAGGGATCGCTGCGGCACGCGCTGGACCAGCACGCGACGACGGATGGCAAACTGACGGACGCCTTGGAACGCCTTGAAACATGCGAACGCCGCTTTGCGAGCGAGACGCCATTCGCGTTCTATTCGTGGCTGCTTGGCGGGGACGGCGGCCGGAAGCGAATCCTCAAACGGCTTGGACAAGAAGCCAATGACGCGCTCGACGAATTTCTCGAACTGGCCTTGGCCTATGAGCGCAAAGCCCCGGCCTCGCTGCAGGGCTTCATGGCGTGGCTGCGCGCGGCCGATCTTGAGGTCAAGCGCGACATGGAAATTTCCCGCGACGAAGTCCGCGTCATGACCGTGCACGGCGCCAAGGGCCTGGAAGCGGCGGTGGTCTTTCTGGTCGACACCACCTCGTCGCCTTCGGACACCCAACGCCTGAAACTCATTCGGCTTCCACAAGGCGATACGGCGCCGCATGCGCCGGATACACCTTGCGTCGTGGTCTGGGCCGGCAACAAGGCCGACGACCCCGCCGCGGTCGCCGCGGCCCGCACCGCGATGCTGGGCGAGACCGAGGACGAGTACCGTCGCCTGCTTTATGTGGCGATGACGCGGGCGGCCGACCGCTTGATCGTCGGCGGCTGTATGCCCGGCAACATGAACGCCGTGCGGCCGTTCTCCTGGTACGATCTTATCACCAAAGGCCTCGGCAATTCCGGATTGCACGAGCAAAAGATCGACACGCCCGACGGCGCGGTGATGCGCTATTCGCGGCCCCAGGACGTCGGCGGTGCCTTAGGCGCCGCGGTGGCTCCGACGACGACCGCTCCGGCAGAGCTGCCTGCATGGTTGCATACGCCCGCGCCGCCGCAGGCCTCCGCCGGCTATCTGCTGCGTCCCTCGGATCCCGCCGAGGACCGGGAGGGTCACCACGTTCGAACGAGCGAAACCATCCAGCTGCGCACCCGCGCCTTGCGGCGCGGCACGCTGGTGCACCGGCTGTTGCAATCGCTGCCCGACGTCGCGATCCCGCGCCGCCGCGACGCGGCGCGCGGATACCTCACCCGCAATGCCGCTGATTGGACCGACAGCGAGCGTGAGGCACTCGTCGAAGACCTCATGGGCCTGATCGGAAATCCGCGCTTTGCCTCGGTATTCGCATCGGGCAGTCGCGCCGAGGTCTCGGTCGCAGGAAAGCTCGATCGACAGGGGCGGCCGCCCGCTTTGGTTTCCGGGCAAATCGACCGGCTGGTGGTGTCAGCGAGCGAGGTTCTGATCGTCGACTACAAGACCAATCATGCCCCGCCACATCTCGCCGCCGAGGCGCCTTCGGTCCATGTCCGCCAGCTCGCGCTTTACCGGGCCGTGCTGCAGAAGCTTTATCCCCACCTGCCGGTCCGCGCCGCGCTACTTTGGACCGAAACCCCTGAATTGATGGAAATATCTACCCCCGCGTTGGACGCGCAACTGGCCATCCTTATCCGTGGGGATGACCGAGCTTGACCCGGCAACGGCGCGTTCATAGGTTGATCGCATCATCTGGCGGCGATTCCAAAGCCGCATCCTTCCAAACCGAACGAGGTATTCCCATGGCCGTTGGCAAGGTTTCTGACGCCGATTTCGAAGCCGAAGTGCTCAATGCGACCGGCCCGGTCGTGGTCGATTTCTGGGCCGAATGGTGCGGCCCCTGCCGCATGATCGCACCTGCGCTCGACGAGATTGCCGGCGCGATGGGCGACAAGGTCAAAATCGTGAAGCTGAACGTCGACGAGAGCCCGAAGACGGCATCGAAATACGGCGTGATGTCGATCCCGACGCTGATGATCTTCAAGGGTGGCGAGATGGCCTCGCGTCAGGTCGGCGCCGCGCCGAAGCAGAAGCTGCAGCAGTGGATCTCCGCCGCGGTGTGATCGCTCCAACGTAATCATTATTCCTGAAAGCGGCCGGCGAATCGCCGGCCGTTTTGTTTTCAATTTGAGGCCGTCCAGTTCAACATGCGCCGGAGGCTGCGCACCGCATCGCGTCCGGGACACGAACGTCTATCCCGGCGGTGTGCCGTTGACCGAGAGCACGTGGCCGGCGAGATACAACGATCCCGTGATCAGGATGCGCGGCGGCACTTCGTAGGCGAGGCGTGCCAGCGAACGCAATGCCGCTTCGGCGGTGCTTGCGGTTTCCACCCGCATGCCCAGATGACGCGCGGCATCCGCCAACCGCTCCGGCGGCATCGCGTGGTCGCGATCCGGAATCTCGACCGCAATGATGTGACGCGTCAGCCCGGCGAAATTGGCGAGAAAGGCGCTTGCATCCTTGTTGGCCATCATGCCGACGATCACCACAAGGGGCCGCGAGACCCGCTCTTCGAGGTCGCCCAAGGCTGCCGCGGCAACCCGTCCGCCCTCCGCATTATGTCCGCCATCGAGCCAGATTTCGCTGCCCCGAGGCGCCTGATCCACCAACGCGCCCGACGCCAGCCGCTGCATCCGCGCCGGCCATTCGGCGTTGACGATGCCGGCCTCATAGGCCGCGGCGTCGAGCTTGAACGCGTTCTGCGCGCGCAGCGTCGCAATCGCGAGACCGGCATTGTCGAACTGATGCCGGCCGAACAGCCGCGGCGCCGCCAGATCCATCAGGCCGCGATCGTCCTGGTAGACCAGCCGCCCACGCTCGACATTGACGTGCCATTCTTGGCCCACCGCATAAAGCGGCGCGCGCATGCGTTTGGCCTGCGCTTCGATCACGGCGGTCACCTCGGGCGGTTGCTCCGCGCAAATCGCCGGGACGTTACGCTTGATGATGGCGGCTTTTTCGCGCGCGACCGTCATCAGCGTGTCGCCGAGGAATTCGGTATGATCCATGCTGATGGGTGCGATCACGCTCGCCAGCGGCGCGTCGATCACGTTGGTGGCGTCTAACCGCCCGCCGAGACCGACTTCCAGCAGCACCACGTCGGCCGGATGTTGCGCGAACAGACAAAACGCCGCCGCGGTTTCAATTTCAAAGATGGTGATGGGCGCGCCGGCGTTGGCCCGCTCGCAATGTTCAAGCGCCGCGCGCAATTCGTCGTCGTCGACCAGCGCGCCGCCGCCGGCGCGGCCGAGGCGAAAGCATTCGTTGATCCGCACCAGTGAGGGCGAGGTATAGGTGTGAACACGCAGGTTTGCGGCTTCAAGAATGGCGCGCAGATAAGCGATCGTCGAACCCTTGCCGTTGGTACCGGCGACGTGAATGACCGGCGGCAATTTGCGCTCGGGGTGTTCGAGCCGTTCCAACAGCCGATGCATCCGATCGAGAGCGAGATCGATGCGTTGCGGATGCAGCGCGGACAGCCGCGCGATCAAATCGCCGAGCGGCGGCGCTGGCTTTGCCGCAGGCGCGTTCACGCGTGGGGTGCTGCCGGCGCCACATCCGCACTGGATACGATCTGGGCCGAGACAGCGACGTGTGGCGCCGGCTTTGAGGCGGTCTCCACCGCAGGCGATTTCGTCAATAACCGGCACAGCCGCGCCAGCGTCGGACGCAGATCGTGACGATGCACCACCATATCGATCATGCCGTGGTCTTTGAGATATTCCGCGCGCTGAAAACCGTCCGGCAGTTTCTCGCGGATGGTCTGTTCGATCACCCGCGCGCCGGCAAAGCCGATCAGCGCGCCGGGTTCGGCGATCTGCACATCCCCGAGCATGGCATAGGAAGCCGTGACGCCGCCGGTGGTCGGATTGGTCAGTACCACGATATACGGCTGTTTCGCCTCGCGCAGCATCTGCACGCCGACCGTGGTGCGCGGCAACTGCATCAGCGACAGGATGCCTTCCTGCATCCGGGCGCCACCGGAGGCAGCGAACACGATAAAGGGAGATTTCTTTTCGACCGCCAGTTCAAGCCCGCGAACGATCGCCTCGCCGGCGGCCATGCCGAGCGAACCGCCCATGAAGTCGAAATCCTGCACCGCGACCACGACGGCGGCACCCTCAAGCTTGCCGTAACCCACCTTGATGGCGTCGTGCAGCCCGGTCTTGGCGCGCGCATCCCTGATGCGGTCGGCATATTTGCGTTCGTCGCGGAATTTCAGCGGGTCGGCGGTCACCTCGGGCAGCGCCACGTCGAACCAGGTCTCGTTGTCAAAGATCGATTTCAGCCGCGCCACCGCGCCCATCCGCATGTGGTAGTTCGAGCCGGGAATCACGAACTGATTGGCCTCGACGTCCTTGTAGAACACGAGCTGCCCCGAATCGGGACACTTGATCCACAAATTCTCCGGCGTCTCGCGGCGCAGGATATTGCGGATTTTCGGCCGGACGACGTTGGTGAGCCAGTTCATCTTTCGCTCCGAATTGCGATCAAGCAGTTGTCGCACCGCTCCAATGGCATCGCCTCGATATATGGCGGCCCGAACGATGCCCGGCAAGGCGCCCCTGCGGGGATCTGATCCCCCGCAATGACAGCTTATTCCGCGGCCTGTTTCGCGCCCCGCACGCCGAGCGCCAATGAGGATACGAGATCGGTCACCGTGCCGACGGTTTTGGCCGTGGCACGGCCTTCGGCATCGAGGCTGCCCCGCAAGGCATCAACCAGCGCGGTGCCGACCACCGCCCCGTCGGCACTCTCCGCAATGGCGCGCGCGGCTTCCGGCGTTCTTATGCCGAAGCCGACACAGACCGGCAATGTCGTATGCCGCTTGATACGCTCGACGGCCGCGCCGACTTTGGCCGCGTCGGCGCTGGCGCTGCCGGTGATGCCGGTGACCGAGACGTAGTAGACAAAGCCTGAGGTGTTGGCGAGCACGGCGGGCAGACGCTTGTTGTCGGTGGTCGGCGTGGCCAGCCGGATGAAATTCAGCCCGGCCTTCATCGCCGGCAGACACAATTCAACGTCTTCCTCCGGCGGCAGATCGACGATGATCAGGCCGTCGACGCCGGCGGATTTTGCATCGGTGAGAAATCGATCGACGCCGTAAATATAGATCGGGTTGTAGTAGCCCATCAGCACCAGCGGGGTCGTGGCGTCGTCCTTGCGAAATTCGCGCACCATCGCCAGCGTTTTCTTCAAGGTCATGCCGGCCTTCAGCGCGCGCAACCCGGCCGCCTGGATCGCCGGCCCGTCCGCCATCGGATCGGTAAAGGGCATGCCGATCTCGATGATGTCGGCGCCGGCCTTCGGCAGCGCCTTGAGGATTTCGAGCGAGGTCGCGGGATCGGGGTCGCCGGCCATCAGGAACGTGATGAAGGCCGCGCGGCCTTGCTTCTGCAGTTCGGCGAAGCGTGCGTCGATACGGGTGGTCACTTCTTCCGCTCCCGCAAAATGTCCGCCACTTGCGGAATGTCCTTGTCGCCGCGGCCGGAGAGATTGACGACCATCAGATGATCTTTGGGGCGCTTCGGCGCGAGCTCCATCACTTTGGCGATGGCATGCGCCGGCTCCAGTGCCGGAATGATGCCTTCCAACCGCGACAGCAATTGAAACGCCGCGAGTGCTTCCTCGTCGGTCGCGGACAGATAAGTGACGCGGCCGGTTTCGTGGAGCCAGGAATGCTCCGGCCCGATGCCGGGATAATCCAGCCCCGCCGAGATCGAATGCGCATCCTGGATCTGGCCGTCGTCGTCCATCAGCAAATAGGTGCGGTTGCCGTGCAGCACGCCCGGCCGACCGCCGGCAATCGACGCCGCATGCAATTGCGTCAACCCGTGGCCCGCGGCCTCGACGCCAAAAATCTCGACGCTGGGATCATCGAGGAACGGATGAAACAACCCCATCGCGTTGGAGCCGCCGCCGATGCAGGCGACCAGTGAATCCGGCAGGCGGCCTTCGGCCGCTTGCATTTGCGCGCGGGTCTCGATGCCGATCACAGACTGGAAATCGCGCACCATCATCGGATAGGGATGCGGGCCGGCGACGGTGCCGATGCAATAGAACGTGTCGTGCACGTTGGTGACCCAGTCGCGCAGCGCGTCGTTCATCGCGTCCTTCAGCGTGCGCGAGCCGGATTGCACCGGGACCACTTTGGCGCCCAGCATTTCCATGCGGATGACATTGGGCTGCTGCCGCTCGACATCGACGGCGCCCATATAGACCACGCAGTCGAGCCCAAACCGCGCGCACAGCGTCGCGGTGGCGACGCCATGCTGGCCGGCGCCGGTCTCGGCGATGATGCGCTTCTTGCCCATGCGCCGCGCCACCATGATCTGGCCGAGCACATTGTTGACCTTGTGCGAGCCGGTGTGGTTCAGCTCCTCACGCTTGAAATAGATTTTGGCGCCGCCGAGATGCTCGGTCAGGCGTTCGGCGAGATACAGCGGCGACGGCCGGCCGACATAGTCCTTGAGATAGCCGTTCATTTCCGCCTGAAATGCGGGATCGGCCTTGGCGTCGGCGTAGGCCTGTTCCAGATCGAGGATCAACGGCATCAGCGTTTCGGCGACAAAACGGCCGCCAAAAATGCCGAAATGGCCGCGCTCGTCGGGACCGCTGCGGAAGGAATTGGGTAAATTTGGCTTCATCGAACCATCAACTCTTCGGTGGCGCGCGCCGCGCGAATGAAGGCGCGGATCATTTCGGGATCCTTGATGCCCGGGGCGCGCTCCACGCCCGAGGAAACATCAACGCCGCCGGCACGCGTGACACGAACGGCTTCGTCGACGTTCCCGGCATGGAGGCCGCCGGAAACCATGAACGGCAATTTGAGATCGAGCTTCTCAAGCGCGTGCCAGTCGAACGCCGCGCCGAGACCGCCGGGACGGGTGGCTTCCTTCGGGGCGCGGGCATCGAACAGGATCGAATCGGCAACGGCGGCGTAGCCGGGAAGCGACGCGAGATCGGCCGAGGTCTCCACCGCCATCGCTTTCATGACCGGCAATCCGAAACGCTGCTTGATGTCGCGCAACCGCGCCACGGTTTCCCGGCCGTGCAGTTGCAGCATATCCGGCTTGAGCGCCTCGACGATGTTGGCGAGCATCGCGTCATCGGCGTCGACCGTGAGTGCGACTTTTGACGCGCGGCCTTTTGCACGGCTGCCGAGCTCGGCCGCCATCCCAAGGCTCAAATGCCGGGGCGAGGGTGGAAAGAACACGAATCCTACCATGTCCGCGCCGGCATCCAGCGCGACGTCGAGCGTCTCGCGCGTGGACAGGCCGCAAATTTTAACGATCAGGGACATGTTACAAAGTACGGGGTTAGGGCCGATGAAGGCCGGAAAAAAGCGTTGCGATAGGCCGCGTTCTACAACGTCGCGCCCTGCTTGTCTCGCCCGGGAAGCCTGTATCCGGCGCCCTGTGCGGGGGCGGACAAGCGCTGCGGATCAGGCCGCGAGGGCGTCAGGGCACCACCGCGCAGATCGGCCAGTTGCGCCCGCGCCTGGCGCGCATCGGCCTCGTGCTGCCGCGCCGCGCGGCGCCAGTGGCGTTGCCGGAACCAGGTCGCACAGCCGCCAGCCAGCACGCCCGCTACCGCGATGGCGATGATTACGACGAACAGCGGCAAGGTCACCGCAACCGACGGATCGATCGAGTTGAACGGATCGAACGACACCGTCACTGGATGGCGGTTGGCCACCGCAAAAACAACGAAGATCAGGCCGAGCGGAATCAGCACCAAGCCCGTGAAAAATTTTCGCATGACCATCTCTCGCGTTGATGGAGATCGGCAGACGCGCAGCTCTAGCTGCGGCAAAACCGGACAATCACCTACGCGCCGGCGTCGGGAGCGCCGCCGTCGCGGTTCAGCCGCTCGCGCATTTCCTTGCCCGTTTTGAAAAACGGGACGCTTTTCTGATCGACCGGTACGTGCGCGCCGGTGCGCGGATTGCGGCCGGCACGGGCCGGGCGATGCTTCACCGAGAAGGCGCCGAAACCGCGCAGCTCGACCCGGTCGCCGCGCGCCAAAGCCGCGACGATCTCGTCGAGAATCGCGTTCACAATGTTCTCAATATCCCGCTGATAGAGGTGCGGGTTGTGCTCGGCGATACGCTGAACAAGTTCGGATTTGATCATCGAGACTGGGATCCGGAAAGGTGCGGACGTCCATTTCCGTGAAAATGCCTTGATCTGTCAAGACGCTAAATCAAATTGGGCGACGCGGAAACCCGTGACGGATGGCCGAATTGGGTATTCGGACAATACTCGCAGTGCGGGAAGAGGAACGGAAACCGGATATATCGGCTCAATTGGCCGCCGCGGGATGCCACAATGCCAGCATGCCGTCGAGACCGAGGCGATCGACCGCCTGGGCAATGCCGGCCTGCTCGACCTGCCTCGCAATCGCACTTAAACCGAACGCATCCAGCGCCACGGAAGCGGCCGTTCGCAGGAACGTCAGGTCGCTGAACCTCCGCGTCAGTTTGAAATCCCGCACCGGCAGATCGCTCTTGATGCCCCGCTCGGCCACCAACCACGCAACAGCGGTTTTCTCATCGCCAAGCTGATCGATCAGTTTGAGATCGACCGCCTGGCGGCCGGTGAAGACGCGTCCGTCCGCGACTTTTTCAAGCAAGGCGTCGTCCATGCCGCGCCGTTCTTTCACGAGGCCGCGAAACCACGCATAAGAATCCTTCACCAATGCGTCGAGCGCCGCGCGCGCTTCCGGACTGGTCGGCTCAAAACCATTGGGCGCCGCCTTCAGCGGCGATGATTTCACTTCCTCGACCTTGACGCCGACGGTCTTCAGCAATTCGGAAAAATTCGGAAACTGAAACAATACGCCGATCGACCCGACCAGCGAGCTCTGTTGCGCGACGATATGATCGGCCGCAATGGCCGTGATGTAGCCGCCCGATGCCGCCAGCCCCTCAACCACCACGACCAGCGGCTTCTTCGCCTTCAGGCGAACCAAAGCGTCGTAAAGCTGCTCCGAGCCGGACGTGGTGCCGCCGGGCGAATTGATATGCACGATGACCGCCGCAGCTTGCGATTTTTCCAGCCGTTCCAGCGCTTCGACGCGATCGGAATCACTGCGGATCAGGCCTTCGATATTGACGCGGGCAATCGAGCCGGACGTCGTGAGCGCGTTGCGTCCCCCCGGAGTCGCAAGCACGCCCACGGCGACGATCGCGGCGAGCGCGACCAGGGCCGCGGTCACACGCCAGAACGTCAGCTTGCGGCGGATCCTGCGGCGATCGACGATCACATCTGAATCAAGCGACATCGGAAATTCTCCCAAGGGCGGTCTTTAACGGCCCGCACCGTCTTCTCTGCGCAGCTCTAATAGATCGTGCTCCAAATACATCAAATGCAATGCAATTTGAAGAAAACAAGGCCCTTCTTGCCGACCCGCCGGTTCGCGGGGGCGACAAAAAAGCCCCGGTTGCAAACCGGGGCCCGTTTTTGATGGAGACGAGAAGCGAGAGGCTTACTTGTCGGTGCGCTGTTTGAGCGCGGTGCCGAGAATGTCGCCGAGCGTCGCCCCCGAATCGGAGGAGCCGTATTGCGCAATGGCCTCCTTCTCTTCGGCAACTTCCAGTGCCTTGATCGAGACCTGCACCTTGCGCGCCTTCTTGTCGAACTGGATCACCCGCGCATCGACCTTTTCGCCGACGGCGAAACGCTCGGCACGCTGATCGGAGCGCTCGCGCGCCAGTTCAGACCGCTTGATGAAGGTGGTGAAGTCGGTGCCGGAGATCTGGACGTCGATGCCGCTTTCCTTGACCTCAAGGATTTCGCAGGTCACGACCGCGCCCTTCTTGACATCGCCCGGCTCGGCGAACGGGTCGCCCTCGAGCTGCTTGACACCGAGCGAGATACGCTCCTTCTCGACATCGACGTCGAGCACCACGGCCTTGACCATGTCGCCCTTCTTGAAGTTGTCGATCACCTGTTCGCCCGGCAGCTTCCAGTCGAGATCGGACAGATGGACCATGCCGTCCACGTCGCCCTCGAGCCCGAGGAACAGACCGAACTCGGTCTTGTTCTTGACCTCGCCTTCGACCGTCGATCCGACCGGGAATTTTTCGATGAACACTTCCCAGGGATTGCGCATGGTCTGCTTGAGGCCGAGCGAAATCCGGCGCTTGACGGAGTTGACTTCAAGAACCTGCACTTCGACTTCCTGCGAGGTCGACACGATCTTGCCGGGGTGCATGTTCTTCTTGGTCCACGACATTTCCGAAACGTGGATCAGACCTTCGATGCCCGGTTCCAGTTCGACGAACGCGCCGTAGTCGGTGATGTTGGTGACGCGGCCGGTGAAGCGCGCATTGAGCGGATATTTCGCCTCGATGCCCTGCCACGGATCGTCCAGCAATTGCTTCATGCCGAGCGAGATGCGGTGGGTCTCGTGGTTGATCTTGATTATCTTCACCTTCACGGTCTGGCCGATGGTCAGCACCTCGGTCGGGTGATTGACCCGGCGCCAGGCGATATCGGTGACGTGCAAAAGGCCGTCGATGCCGCCGAGATCAACGAACGCACCGTAATCGGTGATGTTCTTGACGACGCCGTCGATGACCTGGCCCTCTTCGAGATTCTGCACCAGTTCCTGGCGCTGTTCGGCGCGGGTCTCTTCCAGCACGGTGCGACGCGACACCACGATGTTGCCGCGACGGCGATCCATCTTGAGGATCTGGAACGGCTGCGAATTGTTCATCAGCGGCGCGACGTCGCGGATCGGCCGGATATCGACCTGCGAGCGGGGCAGGAAGGCCACCGCGCCGTCGAGATCGACGGTGAAGCCGCCCTTGACCTGATTGAAGATGACGCCGTGCACCTTCTCGTTGTTGTTGAAGGCCTTCTCGAGCTTGCCCCAGCTTTCTTCGCGGCGCGCCTTGTCGCGCGACAGCACGGCTTCGCCGAGCGCATTTTCGATGCGGTCGAGAAACACCTCGACCTCGTCGCCGACCTTGAGTTCGCTTTCACGGCCGGGTCCTGCGAATTCGCGCAGCGCCACGCGGCCTTCGGTCTTCAGGCCGACGTCGATGACGGCCATGTCCTTCTCGATCGCAACAACGATGCCCTTGATGACGGAGCTTTCCTGCAGATTGCCGCCGGCAAAGGACTCGTCGAGCATGGCCGCGAAATCGTCGCGGGAAGGATTATAGGAAGCAGTCGAAGCCATTTGTTCTCCAGATGCGGGTCTCGCCGGCGATTGGGGTTAAGGGCGTATCGCGCGTGAAGTGTTAGGGTCCGCAACCTCTAACGACCGCTACTTGCGAAAGAGCAACAGCGGGCCGGCAGCATGCCTGCACGTTCGATACGTTGAATTTTGTCCGGAACCTTAAGCTTGTCGATCTCAAGAAATCGAGTTGGAGACACCGATATTTTCGAGATACCGATATTCAGGACATCGACTTCAAAAACACCGACTTCAAAAACATCGACTGCAAAGCCATCGACTTCAAGGACCTGGAGCGGGCGTTCCTCCAATGACGGCAGGGGCTCAAACCCGCTGCCGGCCCGCTCGGACGGCCTCGACAATATCGATGGCGGCCCGGACGCCGCCTTCTATATCCAAATGCGAGTTATCGAGCAAGTGAGCATCTGGGGCGGCCTTTAAAGGGGCGACCGCCCGATTCTGGTCGCGTTCGTCGCGCTTGAGGATATCCGCCAGCACCGCCGTCTCATCGGCGTCCTCGCCCCGCGCCCTCGCCTCCAAGGTCCGGCGGCGGGCGCGGACTTTCGGATCGGCGACGACGAAAATCTTCACGTCAGCTTCCGGACAGATCACGGTTCCAATGTCGCGGCCGTCGAGCACCGCACCCGGCGGATCTGCCGCAAATTGGCGCTGAAAGTTCAACAATACCTCCCGCACCTTGGGAATCGCCGAAACCACCGAGGCAGCGTCGCCCACCGCCTGGGTCTTCAGCGCGGGATTTCCGAACTTTTCGGGATCGAGCTCAAGGGCCGCGGAGACGGCGAGCATCTCGTCGGTCAGGTCGGCGCCGGCATCCAACATCGCCTTGGCGACCGCGCGGTAAATCACGCCGGTATCGAGGTGGCGATAACCGTAATGCTTGGCGAGCCGCTTGCCGAGCGTGCCCTTCCCCGAGGCCGCAGGTCCGTCGATGGCGATAATCATGAAAACTCCGCCCCAAGTGAACGCATCATCGGAATGAAATCCGGAAATGAGGTGGCGATGAAAGCGGTGTCGTCGACCTTCACCGGCTTGTCGGAGGCAAGCCCCATCACCAGCGCCGACATCGCGATTCGGTGATCCATGTGGGTCGCGACAAGGCCACCGCCGGGAACATGACCTTTGCCTTCGACCATCATGTCGTCGCCGACAATCTCCACCTTGACGCCGTTGACGCGCAGCATGGCGGCGGTCGCTTCCAGCCGGTCGGATTCCTTGACCCGCAATTCCTTTAACCCCCGCATGATGGTGGTGCCTTCGGCGAAGCTCGCTGCCACCGCCAGCACCAGATATTCATCGATCATCGCGGGCGCCCGTTCGGGGGGCACCTCGACCCCGCGCAGTTTCGAGGCGCGTACCCGCAACTGGGCCATTGGCTCACCCGCATCGCCGCGGCCGGCGCTTTCTTCGATCAATCCGCCCATTTCACGCAGCGTCGTGAACAGCCCGGTGCGCAGCGGATTGGTCATGACGTCCGACAGCACGATGTCGGAGCCTTCGACAATTAACGCGGCCACGATCGGAAACGCCGCCGAGGACGGATCGGCCGGCACCACAACCTCGGCGGCGTGCAGCTCGGGCTGCCCGGTGAGCAGGATTTTGCGGCCATGGCTGCCCTCCCGCGTCGAGACGAGCTGCGCGCCGAAATGCTGCAACATCAGTTCGGTATGGTCGCGGCTGGCCTCGGACTCGATCACGGTGGTGGTGCCGGGCGCGGCCAGCCCCGCCAGCAACACCGCGGACTTGATCTGCGCCGATGCCACCGGGGTGCGATAGACGATCGGCAGCGGATCGCGTGCGCCCTCAAGCGTCAGCGGCAGGCGGCCGCCTGCTCCACTTGCCGCAACCCGGGCGCCCATCAATTCCAGGGGATCCAGCACCCGTCGCATCGGCCTGCCCCGCAACGAGGCGTCGCCATCGAAGATTGCCGTGATCGGGCAACCTGCTACGGCGCCCATCACCAGCCGGCAGCCGGTTCCGGAATTGCCGAAATCGAGCGGAACTTGCGGTTGCGCAAATCCGGCCACACCGACGCCACGCACCGACCAGGCGAACGCGCCGGTCCGTTCGACCTTTGCGCCCAGCGCCCGCATGGCTTTTGCGGTGTTCAGCACATCTTCGCCTTCGAGCAGGCCTGAAATCCTGGTTTCACCAACCGCCAGCGCGCCCAGAATAAGGGCACGATGCGAAATCGACTTGTCACCGGGAACGCGAACCCTCCCGGTCAAGGATCCGCTCGAACGGGCCTCAAGCGGCGCCGGATGCGCGGCAAGGTGACTTGCGGGCCGATCTGTCGGGTGATTTGAATGAAGTCAAGATCGTGTCCTCTGCACGGTCGGCACCTATCACATGGGTCGCGTGGCGTCACGCGAAGGCCCCTTACCCGCAGAGCGCTATTGACAGGGGCGTGGCAACTAGCCAAGTGAAGCACCGTTTTCCTAAAATCCCCAGGATTCCACACGTGGCCAAATCCGATCTCGGAACCAAGCGTATTTGCCCGACGACAGGCAAGAAATTCTACGACCTCAACAAGAGTCCGGTGATTTCACCCTACACCGGCGAGGTGGTGCCGATTGCACCAATTCCGCCGCCGCGGACCCGCGCCGACGCCGCGGCACGGGCCAGCGCCGCAGCTGCCGCCTCCGCCGCCGAAGCAACGCCGGAGCCGGCCGAGGCTGAAGAGTTGGTGCCGCTCGAGGAAGCCGACGCCGAGGAGAACAGCGGCAAGGTCAAGGCCGTCGTTCCGGAGTCCGAAGACGACATCGAGATCGACGAGACCATTGAAGACGACGACGATGACAATTCCACCTTCATCGCCGATGAGGAAGAAGGCGACGAGGACGTGACCGACATCATCGGCGACGTCGGCGGCGACGAGGAGACTTGAGATCAGCCCAGAACTGTGTTCAGGGTTTTGCCCCGCGCGTCGTCAACGGCGCGCGGTCGCTTCGGGGCCATAGCTCAGCTGGGAGAGCGCTTGCATGGCATGCAAGAGGTCGGCGGTTCGATCCCGCCTGGCTCCACCACATTTCGTCCTCAAGCTACGCGTGGCGCAGCCACGTAGCCGGAGGCGAAGTGTGTGGTACGTCCACGCGGTCTCGGTGGACCCAAGTCCCAGATGCACGCAACTCGTCGGCATTTCTGGCGGTTCCATCGGCGCTTGCACGCCCCCCAATCATTCCCATATTGATGATTGACCGAAGGGCATATCCGCCCGCCGGTCACCAAGGGGCGCCGCAAGGGCCCTGAACTTCAAAGTCGCTTCGAGAGGACTTTGTAAAATATGTCTCGTGTTCCTTCGCTATCCAGTCCGTTCCTGCTGGGATTCGACGAAATCGAGCGCGTGCTCGACCGCGTCGTCAAGGGCGCCGACGGTTATCCTCCCTACAATATCGAGCGGTGCGACCGTTCCAACGGCCAGCCCGAACGGTTGCGGATCACGCTGGCGGTGGCAGGCTTTACCCGTGACCAACTCGATGTAACCATTGAGGAAAACCAGCTCGTAATCCGGGGTCGCCAGCAGGACGATAAGGCCCGGCAATACATCCATCGCGGCATCGCGGCGCGTCACTTCCAGCGCACCTTCGTGCTGGCGGAAGGGATGCAGGTGCTGGGCGCGGACTTGAAAAACGGGCTGTTGTCGATCGACCTGGCCCGGCCCGAGCCGGAAAAAGTCGTTAAGACAATTGCTATCAATGAATACGAATAATGGAACGAGTAGCGGACTCGACCGCTTAGTCTAACAGAGGAGTCGAGACCATGACTGAAGGCAATATTGCATTTGAATCGGCTGGTGTCTCACCGGAGGCATTGGCGACCTTGGGCGAGGGCCATATCGCCTATGTGAAGCAGATCCGTTCCGAGGACGTGCCCGGGCTGTTTCCCCAGGCGCCGAAAATCGCGCCGGGACTGAAACTGTTCGCGCTGCATGCCGCCGACGGCACGCCGATCATGCTGACCGATAGCCGGGAAGCGGCGATCGCCAATGCCTGGAGCAACGAACTGCAGGCCGTCAGCGTTCACTGACCGGCACTTGCCGTGTCACTGACGGCGTTGCCAGCGATGCCGTAATGCAGGCAAGCGGCTGTGAGCCGCATGAACGATGTCATACGCGGGCGCGACCCGCGTATCCATCAACCTTCATTTTCAATTGCAGTTGGATTGTGAAGTTGGATGGCCGGATGAAGCCCGGCAGCGATGGCTGCGAAAAATTACGCCGCACTCGCCGGTGGCAGCGCCAACACCGAATAAATCGCTTGGGCATCGCGCGAGGCACGCAGCTTCTTGGCGACGTCCTGGTCGCGTAACAACCGGGCGATCCGCGCCAGCGCCTTCAAGTGATCGGCGCCCGCGCCTTCCGGCGCCAGCAACAGAAACACCAGATCGACCGGTTGCCCGTCCATCGCCTCGAAATCGATCGGGCGTTCGAGACGGGCAAAGAACCCGAAAATCTTTTCAAGTTTGGGAAGCTTGCCGTGCGGGATGGCGACGCCATAGCCGACCGCAGTGGTCCCGAGCTTTTCCCGCTGCAGCAGAACCTCGAAAATCGCCCGCTCGTTCTGTCCTGTCAGGCCGGCTGCCCGCGCCGCCAGTTCCTGCAGCGCCTGCTTCTTGGTGTTGACCTTCAAAGCCGGAAGAACCGCCTCGGGTGCGACCAGATCGGTAATCGTCATGGGGCGTTCCGAGGTGAATTTACCATCAGGTGGCGAACTAGGAGTTTCAGCGGCGATGTCAAGAAGATGACGTCAAGAAGATTAAGGCGGCAGGCGGGGGGCTTACGCCCGAGTCTTGGGGGGCTTCTACTCCAACGCAAGAGCGGTGCCAACTCCCACGAAATGGTCCGGTTCCGCCGGTTCAGGGCGGCGAACCATAGGGAGGGTCCCTGGGGGCGTCAATCCTGCTTGGCTCCCGGTTAGCTTTTGGGGTTAACCGCCGGCGGATCGACCCAGCCGACATTGCCGTCCGGCCGCCGGTAAATGACGTTCACCCGGCCGCTGGAGCCGTGCTGGAACACGAGGCAGGCGGCCCCGGTCAGGTCCAGTTCCATGACGGCTTCGCTGACCGAAAGCCGCTTCAGCGCTGTGGTCGCCTCCGCAATGATGACCGGGCTGTAGGCGGTGACCTCGTCGTCGCCTTCCGCCGGCGCCTCGATGACGTAGCTCGGCGCGTCGAGCGTCGGCGCTTCGATCTCCGCGATCGCGGCGGAGGCCGCATAGGCCTTGCGGGCCGAGCGATCCTTGAGGCGGCTTTTGTAGCGGCGCAGCCGATTTTCGATCAGCAGCAGCGCCTGGTCGGCGCTGGCATAGGCGTCGACGGCATTGGAATCGGCCTCAAGGGTAATTCCGGAATCCAGATGCAATGCACAATCGGTGCGGAAGCCGAACCCATCCTTGCTCAGCGTGATGTGGCCGGAATAATTGCCATCGAAATATTTGCGCAACACTTCATCGGTGCGCTCGCTGACGCGTCCGCGTAGCGCGTCGCCGACATTGATGCTTTTTCCCGAGATCCGCAGAGTCATGTTGATGCCTCGATTCATCTGGAAGGGAAACAGTATCCCGAATCGACCGGGGCGCAATCAGGCTGGCGCGATGTCGCGGGATCGGTCGGAGGAGGCGGCGGGGGCCGAGAGGGCGTTTCCGAGCATGCTTTGTTTGTCGCGGCGGCGCTGCACCGAGGAAGGAATTCGCATCGCTTCACGGTACTTCGCAACGGTGCGGCGGGCGATATCAATGCCCGAACCGCGCAATCGTTCCACGATGGTGTCGTCCGAGAGGATCATCGAGGGGTCTTCGGCGTCGATGAGCTGTTTGATGTGGTGACGAACGGCCTCGGCCGAATGCGCCTCACCACCGTCGGCCGACGCAATCGAGGCGGTGAAAAAATATTTCAATTCGAAACTGCCGCGGTTGGTCGCCATGTATTTGTTGGCGGTCACACGCGACACCGTCAATTCATGCATCTGGATGGCGTCGGCCACCGCCTTGAGGTTAAGCGGCCGCAGATGCGCCACGCCGTGGGTGAAGAAGCCATCCTGCTGACGCACGATCTCGGTGGCGACTTTCAGGATGGTGCGGGCGCGTTGATCGAGCGCACGTACCAGCCATGTCGCGTTCTGCAGGCAATCGGTGAAATAGGATTTGTCGCCGTCCTTGCGGATCGTCTTGGACAGCTTGCTGTAATAGACCTGATTGACCAGCACGCGCGGCAGGGTGTCGCTGTTGAGTTCGACGTGCCAGCCGCCGTCGGGCCCGGGCCGCACATACACGTCCGGCACCACGGTCTGCATCCGCGCCGAGCCGAATTTCAAACCGGGCTTCGGATCGAGCCGACGGATTTCGCCGATCATGTCGGTGATGTCGTCATCGTCGACGCCGCAAAATTTCCGCAAGGCCGCGACATCGCGTTTCGCCAGCAGATCGAGATGTTCGACCAGGGCCTGCATCGCCGGATCGTAGCGGTCGAGCTCACGAAGCTGGATCGCAAGGCATTCGCTTAAAGAGCGCGCGCAGACGCCGGGTGGATCGAATTTCTGCAGCACCGCAAGAACCGCTTCGACGTCTGTCTGGGAGGCCCCGAGCCGCTCCGCGGCCTGCCCCAGATCCGGCGGCAGGTAACCCGCTTCGTCCACCAGATCGATGAGGTATTGACCGATCATGCGCTGCGCCGGGCTCGCAAAAGCCACCGCCAATTGTTCGGCGAGGTGACTGCCGAGCGTAACCTCGGCAGCGACAAAGGCTTCAAGATTGTAGCTGTCGTCGTTGGAGGCGCCGCCGCCCCATTCGGTATAGGCGGTCGGTGCCGCATCCTGCGCGGTTCGGGCCGCGGCCTCGGACGGCTCCTCGGAAAACACATTGTCGAGCGGTGTGTCGAGGGTCTGCTCGATTTCCGCGCGGCTGCCGAGATCGCGGCTCATCCACTCGTCCGGGGCCGGCTCGAAGCCGTCCCCGCCGGAGCCGCTGGCCATCTCGGAACGCTCCGCCGCGGCGTCGTAACCCAAATCTGAATGATCGTATTCCGAATGGTCGGAATCGGAAAATTCGGCCCGCTCCGCGTCAGGCTCGCCGGCAACCGGGGCCTCAGCGGCGTCATTGGTGCGCTCGAGCAGGGGATTTCGTTCCAACTCCTCTTCGACGAAGGCCGAGAGGTCGAGATTGGAGAGCTGCAGCAATTTGATCGCCTGCATCAACTGCGGCGTCATCACCAGCGACTGGGACTGGCGAAACTCTAATCTCTGCGTCAGCGCCATGGAGACAAGAACCGTTTCCCAAGAAAGTTGGTCCGATTCTTGCTTAAACTAGTCCCAAGCGGATGTACACGGCTTGACGAATGGGAAAATCGGAGTAGAGGCGGATTTTCGGGCCAAGGTTAAGGACCAAAACCGCCTAAAGCCGGAATTCTTCGCCCAGGTACAGACGGCGCACATCCGGATTATTGACGATCTCCTCCGGACTGCCCTCAGTCAAGATTTCACCGGCATAGACGATATAGGCGCGATCGGTCAGTCCGAGCGTTTCCCGCACATTGTGGTCGGTGATCAGCACGCCGATGCCGCGATTGGTGAGATGGCGGACGAGATCCTGAATATCGCCCACAGCGATCGGGTCGATACCGGCGAACGGTTCGTCGAGCAGCATGTAATTGGGGCGGGTCGCCAGCGCGCGCGCGATCTCGACGCGCCGCCGCTCGCCGCCCGAGAGCGCAATCGACGGGCTCTTGCGCAGCCGCGTGATGTTGAATTCGTCGAGCAGGGAGTCGAGTTCGGCCTCGCGCTTTCTTCTGTTGGGTTCGACGACCTCCAGCACGGCGCGGATATTCTGCTCCACCGTGAGGCCGCGAAAGATCGAAGCCTCCTGCGGCAAGTAGCCGATCCCGAGTCGGGCGCGCTGATACATCGGCAGTTGGGTGACGTCGTGGCCGTCGAGTTCGATGGCGCCGCGGTCGGCCTTGATCAGGCCGGTGATCATATAGAATACGGTGGTCTTTCCGGCACCGTTCGGCCCCAACAACCCCACGGCCTCGCCGCGGCGGACATAGATGCTGACGCCGCGCACCACCTGGCGGGTACCGAAACTCTTTTCCACGCTGTGCACCGCGAGGTACCCCGCCCGCTGCGCCAACCGCGGCGCGGCCGCGCCATTCTTGGCGCGCGGCCGCGGTTTTTCGGCCCGAGGCATATCTGGTTTTGGCGGCGCAGGAATCGGAGCAGCGGGAGAGACCGGAGGGACATCGCGCACCGGGCTGACCAGCTTCTCGCCCGACCTGTCGCCAGCCGCGGTGATATCCGCATGCGCGCGCGCAAATCCGGGCGGACTGCGTTTCGCCGGGCGTCGACGGAACATGCCGAGTAAATCCACCATCCCCGCTTCGCTTCAGCCTTTCACGGTGATCCCGCGACCCGCCGCGGCGATTTCGACTGCTCGCGCGACATGCGCGCGACATGAATGAATGGAAGTGCCTTGCCCAGCGAAACGCCCTCTCCATCTTAGGGTCGATCGCGGCCGTCAGCGCATGATCCGCCATGGTGAGCGGGTGCGCGAAAGGATCCTGCCGTCTTTCATTAGTTTAGAGCGTGCTCGCACGCAAAGCGGATTCCGCTTAAGCTGAGCGTGCTCTTCGTTACCGCTTAGCTCTAGCGCGTAGATACGGGGCGTAGATACAGGTTCGCGCCGCGGGCTTCAACCTCGGGCCCTGTCGATAGCAGACAAGTGATTGATGTTATTTCGGTTTGCTTGGCGTACCCGATGCCGGCTGCGGTCCGCTGGATCCCGGCGCCGCCGGGCCGCAGCCCTGACCCGACTGGATGAACAGGCCCTGGACCTTTCCACTGTCCAATTCCACCCGCGAGACACCCGTGGTCATGTCCACCAGCAGGCGATCGCCGCGCAGCACATTTTTGCATTGGGTGAGAACGACGCCGCCAAGCATCGTGATCAGATTGGTCTTGGTGTCGAACACAGCGGTTTCGCCGGTCACGACCTGATCCTTCTGGGTCACGACCACATTGCCTCTCGCCTCCAACCGGCGGATCGACGAACTGCCGCCGGGACCGGGGGTGGCGGATTGGATCGGGGCCGGTTTTGCCGCCGCCTTCGAATTCGCGGCCGGCACTGCAGCGGGGGCTGCTGCAGGCGCTCCTGTGGCGCCCCCTGGGGGGGCTCCTGCCGCGGGCGCCTGGGCCAATTCGTAGAACACCACGAGCGTCTTGGACGTCATGGTGGTGTCGCCCTGGATCACCTTCACACTGCCTGAGAAGGTCGCTTCCTTTTTCTTGTCGCGCATCTCAAGCGTGGCGGCCTCGATCTGGATCGGCTGATCGCGGTTTTGCGAAAAGCCCTGCATCGCATTGGGCACGCCCTGCACCGCGCTCTGCGCACGGGCTTCGCCGACCACGGCGCTCATCGCGAGCGCAAGGGCGAGCGCGGAGGTCCAAAGCGCGATCCGCGTGGGTTGGGCGCGGCGGAGAGAAAAGTTCATCTTGAAAATCATTTCGGGTGGACGGGTTTGCTGGATGAAGGCCGTGTCTTGGCGGAGTGAGCCGCAGGCTCGGGTGCGGGAGGGGTGTCGGCGGACGGGCCAGACGCTTCGGCGGCAGGCAAA
Source organism: uncultured Alphaproteobacteria bacterium (assembly GCA_963814615.1). Lineage (GTDB taxonomy): Bacteria > Pseudomonadota > Alphaproteobacteria > Rhizobiales > Xanthobacteraceae > Bradyrhizobium. The sequence continues at coordinate 119,580 of CAWFDN010000005.1, forward strand.
CTGTCCAAATTCATCACCACATTGCCTTCGAATCTCACAATCTCGCCGCCTCCGATAATTCTGAGCTTGTCGGCGGAAAGCGTTCCGTTCAACAATTTCACATCCACATGTTCATCCGATGTCACGATGCCCTTGTTCATGTCGATAAACGCCTGGCTCAAGCGCGCTTCATAGCCAGTGGAGGTTTGCAAAAAAATATCCTTGCGCAGATTCAGCAACTGCTCCTTGGTATCCATCAACCCGGTAAGGGCGTCCAGCGTGACGGTCGACTGATCTTCCATCAAGACCTTGGCGCGCAGCGTCTTGAGGTCGAGATGATCCGGATCGGTCAGATCCTGGGTCGCGGTTTTTGCCCAGACTTCGTAGGGCCGCTGATCGGTCGTGTAGCCGGACAGATGCGGCAATTCCATCGTGACCTTGGTGCCGGAAACGACGAGATTTCCGATGTCGAGCGGCAGCTTGGGCAGCAGCAGCCGGAACGGATTGAAGATCGATACCGCGACAATGGCCGTCATCGCCAGGATCACGGCCGCGGGCACCGCCACCCGCAGCACCCGCACCACGCGGCTGTGCCGGGCGGCGATGGCGAAACGCGCGTCCATGCCGGCTTGCATACCGGCTTGATAGGCTGGGGTCTGAACCGAATTCACCGCTGCTCCAAAGCGTAAGGTAGCCCTATTCTACCCCCCCTTGCCGGATTATGCAGCCCAAGACCCTCGCGTTACGAGTGTGACCGAAACGGGGCGACGAATGAGCCCCTCATCGGGTCCCGGGCGCGGTGCCGCGTTATTTTGGAAATGTGAAGCATTGTCCGGAGCGCGTTCGGCTCACGAATGCGCAAAAATGTCCTCGCTGTCCCAGCCCTGCAGGTCGAGCTTGGCGCGGGTCGGCAGAAATTCGAAACAGGCCTGCGCCAGCACGGTGCGGCCCTCGCGCGCGAGCATGGCGTCGAGGCGTTCGCGCAAGGCGTGCAGGTGCAACACGTCGGAGGCCGCATAAGCCAATTGCGCCTCGCTCAGAGTTTGCGAGCCCCAGTCGCTCGATTGCTGCTGCTTCGACAGATCGACGTTGAGCACCTCCCGCACCAGGTCCTTCAGGCCATGGCGGTCAGTGTAGGTGCGGCAGAGCCGCGAGGCGATCTTGGTGCAGTACACCGGCTGCGGCATCACGCCGAGCGCGTTGTAGAGCGCGGCGAGATCGAACCGCGCGAAATGAAAGATTTTCGTCACCTTCGGATCGGCCAACAGCGCCTTCAGGTTCGGCGCATCGGCGGGATCCTTGCCGTAATTTTTGGGGATCTGCACCACGTCCGCGCTACCGTCGCCATTCGACAACTGCACCACGCAGAGCCGGTCGCGATGCGGATGCAGCCCCATGGTCTCGGTATCGATCGCCACCTGGTCGGTGTAGCGGGTGAGATCGGGCAGATCGCCGCGATGCAAACGTACAGTCATGGTGTTTACGGCCTCATCGAATCGGTATTCCAAACTAGCGTTCAAACCCGAAAGAGGCGAGCCTAAGTCCGGTGTCCCCTAAATAGCGTGCGCCGAATGCAATCGGGAGGGCATCCAGGCACGAATGTCGCCCGGGAGAGGAAACCCTGCCCCGGGCAACAAGCTCATCAAAATCAAAGGCTTATCGCCGCCCGACAAGCCTTGTCGCCGCCGCTGCGCGGCTTGCACACCCAGCATTTGGCGCACGGGCGCCCGGCAACGAACTCAACCCTGCCTACACAACAAGGCGGGCGCGCTGATTGGAATTGAAGACATTGTCCCGTTCCGGGGCCTTGCCGGAATTTACCGCTTCGATCCACTCATCGGTGTTGAGCACGGCAGCATATCGGGACTGCAAAACGACACTGAACGATTTGTGGATTTCTTCGGCACTGACTTTTCCAGTGCGGTTTGCGTAAGATAGCGAACCGGTGGCGTCATAGAGACACTCAACCTGCCAGCCGTCGTGAACCGCATGTCTGATCGTGGAGTCGACGCAATTCTGCGTTATGTAGCCCGCCACCGTCAGAACGTTGATGTCGTTGTCTTTGAGCCATGCGGCAAGATCCGTCCCCGCGAACGAACTCGGAAGCGTTTTTTCGACGTAATGGCTCGCCGGCAATGCAGCGACCACGGGGTGTAATTCCCACCCCGGCGTCCCTTTTACGAAGATCGGCGCCGTGGCCGGTGCAGTGTTCTGCACCACGACGATCGGTATCCCGGCCGCGACAGCGGCCTCCGCGGCCCGTGCAATGTTTCGCAGCGAGAGCCGGACGTCGGGATATTCGATCAAAAAATTCCCGGTGACGTATTCGTTCTGGACATCGATCAGGATCAGCGCGCGGCGGGGGGATTTGGACATAGTGGACTCCGGTTTCTGAGGGGGTGGATTTGGATAAAGGATCGGATGAACATCGGCCCTATGATGATGGCGGTGCCGACGAGAACGAGGCCGTTTGAAGCAAAGCTGTAGGCGTGAGAGCCGGGCCACAGCGTGTCGATGACGATGGCTGCCAGAGGTTGGACAACCTGTAGAGCCAAGGCGGTGCCGACGTTCACGTTTCGCAAGCCGATCACGAAGATGCCGTAGGCAAGTGCCGTCACCGGCACGCCGAGATAGGCCGTCATCATCAAGCCGGACGGCGACAACAAGCATTCGAATTCCGCCGACGCCGCCGGCAACAAGGCGATCCCGCCTCCCGCCAAGGCGAAGGTCGTGACGGCTAATCCAGCCCCGGTCGAGCCGCTTTGGCGCTCCATCTGCGCCGCGGTCGCGGCGTATACCGCATACGCCGCGCCCGCGAGGAGAGCGGCGAGCGCGCCTTCGATCGGCAGATTGAAACCCTTGACGAGCAGCGCCGAACCAAAGAGGTAGCCCGCGGCTTCGAGCCACCACCGCAGGGGCAGCGGCACATCGTTCCCGCGGGCCTCGAGCATGTCGGCAAACAATGGTGACGCGCCCGTGCTGAGCAGCGTGGCGACCCCGCCACCAACGGTCGCCGCGGCGGCAAAGAAACTCCATTGGAACAGGCCCATGGCCAGAGAGGCCAAAACGAGAATCGGTAACGACAGCGCCCTTAGCTCCCGCCGCAGTCGGGCAGGGCCGATCACGACCGTCAGAACGATAGCCCCTACAACCAGCCTGGCGTCCGCGAGCGCCACCGAAGCGATGCCCGGCGCAATCTGGGCGGCAGCGCCGGCGGTAGCCCAGAGCATTCCGGAGGCGAGGATCAGGACGGCGGGCGTGGAGGAGGAAGAACGCATGAGCGACATTCCGGGGTGAAATCTGATCGTAAATTGTCCTTCGGAAGTCGCGAACGAAATTGGCCTAAATGACATTATTAGATATAATTGGGCCAATTTTCCGCGTTCAGATCCCTTGCCGGAGTTCCCATGGATCCAGATACGGTCGCCGTTGTGAGCTTCCCCGGCATCAGCGCATTCCATCTCTCCGTCCCGGCGCTGGTTTTCGGCGAAGATCGCCGCGACGACGGCCTCCCCAATTTTCAGCTCAAAATCTGCGCAGTGTCGCCGGGAATGCTGTCGACGTCATGCGGATTGCAGATCGAGGTGCGGCACGGATTGGAATGTTTCACTGAGGCGGGCACGATCATCGTGCCGTCGTGGCACAACCCCCTCGAATCTCCGCCGCAGGCTCTGTTAGAGGCCTTGCGAGAAGCCCATGGCGCGGGAGCAAAGATCGTCGGCCTCTGCCTGGGCGCCTTTGTCCTAGCGGCCGCCGGCTTGCTCGATGACCGGCCGGCGACCACACACTGGTTGTGGACGGAGCGGTTCGCCAAGCGGTTTCCGAAGGTACGAGTTGATCCCAAGGTTCTCTATATCGACGATGGCGATGTCGTAACGTCTGCCGGAACCGCCGCCGGCCTTGATTGCTGCCTGCATGTGCTGAGAACCCGGGTCGGGGCTGCGGTCACCAACCGTCTTGCCCGCCGGTTGGTTGTACCGCCCCACCGTCAAGGCGGTCAGGCGCAATTTATCGAGCAACCCGTCGTCATCAATCAGGAGGACGAACGGCTCTCCAAGACCCTGGAATGGGCATTGACCAAACTCGATCGTCATTTGGACGTGGATGCCCTTGCGCAAAGGGCCGGCATGAGCCGGCGGACCTTTACCCGTCGTTTCCACCGCTTGACCGGCTCGACGGTCGTCAAATGGCTGACCGAACAGCGCCTCGCGATGACCCGAGAACTTTTGGAAACCACCGACATTGCCATTGAGCGGATTGCATCTGCCACCGGCTTCGGTACGGCGCTGTCGTTGCGATTGCATTTTCTGAAAGCCTTCCAAACTTCGCCGTCGGCCTACCGCCGCGAGTTTCGAGGGACGTCAATGGTGAGAAAATGATTTGCGGCAGCGCCGGAGCGTCTCCGTATCGATCTCCACCTGGTCGATGCAAAGGCGCGTTTATTTGGCGCTGAGCTGGCCAATGGCACTGAGCCAATTTTCCATGTGGAAGGTATGGGAGATCTTGCCGTCCTTGATGGTCTGAATATCGACGGCCATGATCCTAAAACTTTTACCGGAGTGCGGCACGCCAAACAATCCGCCAGAGGGCGTGCCCGTCACCTCGCCGCGAACGATCACGCGATCACCCGCGACCAGCACTTCCTTGATGTCGAATTTCATGTCGGGAATGGTGTTGGCGAAATTCGAGACCACCTTGATCGAAGTCTCGCGGCCCCAGCATTCCCCCGGCAAATAGCCGGCGCAGGATTCGTAATCTGCCGTCAAGATTTGCTCCTGAATGGCCTTCACGTTGCCCCGGCTAGCGACGTTGAACAGGCTGTACCAGGGCGCAATGGCGGCGCGGGCTTGTTCTTCGGTGAGGCTGGTCATGGCTTTTTCCTGAATGCTGACGGGCGATGACAAGGTTTGGGCGCGACCCGAAACGGGAAGGATCGATAACATAGCGGCTATGATAAATATGTATGTCATCCTACATATTATGAAGGTCGACATACTGATTTGCAAGTGATATTTTCGAGCATGGCAAAAGCTACTGATTCTAAAGGGAAAACGCTGGCCGCCGCGGCCAAGTTGTTTCGCCAGCAGGGTTATCACGGCACCGCGCTGCACGACATTTTGGCCGCCAGCGGCTCTCCGCGGGGCTCGCTCTATTTCCATTTTCCCAACGGCAAGGAGGAAATTGGCGAGGCCGCACTGACGCTCGCTGGCGAAGCCGTCCGCCAGGCCATCGCGAAAGCTGCCGAAACGTCGGAGAATGCCGAAGTGTTTCTCACGCGTATTGCGCGCGGGATGGCGTCCGATCTGGAAAAGTCCGATTACAAGGAAGGTTGTCCGATCGCGACCACGGCGCTGGAAACCGCTGTTCAATCCGACGTGCTCGGCGCCGCCACGCGTATTGCATTTCAGAAATGGGAAGACGAAATCAAACGCGGGCTGGAACGCTTCGGCATGAAGACCGACGAAGCCGATCTGGTCGCGACTTTGGTGCTCAGCCAGCTCGAAGGCGCGCTGTTGCTCGCGCGCACCTATCGCAGCCTCGAACCGATGCACCGCGCCGAGCAAGCGCTAAAGCTTCTCGCACGGGTCAGGCAATCAAAATGAATAGGGGCTTGGGCGAGAGTGGTGCCCAGGAAAGGACTCGAACCTTCACGGCCGTTAAGCCACTGGCACCTGAAGCCAGCGCGTCTACCAATTCCGCCACCTGGGCCCGGGCCGGTTAGTACGGACCGCTCGCGCGCTTGTCAAATTGGCGATCAGCCCCGCAACCTGTTCAATGGCGCATGACCTCCGGGCGGCCCTTCGCGTTCGTCCCGACGAAAAACCGGTGCCGACCCTCGGATCAAATCGGAGGGCATGCTTTTCCCGATCATGCTCAAATCCGCTGTACAGCGCCGAGCCGATGGCGTATCGCGAAACCGCTAAATAGCACCATGATTGATCGAATTTGAGCCCGCAGGAAATTGACGCCATGGCATCGAATCTGGACACGCTGGTCACGGTTTTCGGAGGATCCGGCTTTCTGGGACGAAGCGTGGTCCGCGCGCTCGCCAAGCGCGATTACCGCATCCGGGTCGCGGTGCGGCGGCCAGAACTGGCCGGGCATTTGCAGCCGCTCGGCAGGGTCGGCCAGATCCATGCGGTGCAGGCCAATTTGCGCTATCCCGCTTCGGTCGAGGCCGCGATGCGCGGCGCCCATGCCGCCATCAACCTCGTCGGCATCCTGACGGAGAGCGGCGCGCAGACATTCGACGCGGTGCAGGGCTTGGGAGCCGGCGCGGTGGCAAAGGCTGCCAGCGCCGCCGGCGCGCGGATGGTGCATGTCTCCGCCATCGGCGCCGACGAAAATTCAGCCTCGCGCTACGCCCGCTCCAAAGCGGCCGGTGAAAAGGCGGTGCTGGCGGCGGTCCCCTCGGCCACCATCCTGCGGCCTTCGGTGGTGTTCGGACCCGAGGATCAGTTCACCAACCGCTTCGCCGCACTGGCAAGAATGTCCCCGGCGCTGCCCCTGATCGGCGGCGGCGCCACCAAGTTGCAGCCGGTCTATGTCGGCGATGTCGCGACTGCGGTCGCCGACGCGGTGGACGGCAAAACCAAAGCGGGCGTTCCTTACGAGCTCGGCGGCCCCGAAGTGCTGACGATGCGTGAGATCATGGAAATCATCCTCGCCACCATCGAGCGCCGCCGCATGTTGATTGCGCTGCCGTTCGGGCTGGCAAAACTCCAGGCCGCATTGCTGCAGTTCGCCCCGGGACCGTTGAAACTGACGCCGGACCAGGTGGAACTATTGCGGTCCGACAATGTGGTGTCGGGCGCCGCAAAGGCCGAAGGCCTGACGCTGGAAGGCTTGGGAATCGCGGCCGATTCGCTGGAAGCGGTCGCGCCGCAATATCTCTGGCGCTTCCGCGCCGCCGGCCAGTTTCAGAAGAGCGTATAGCGCCTTGTTGTTTACGAAAATTATTCGTCCGGGTTCCAATAAGTAAAACTCTGCAACGAGAAGCTTTGGGCCGTGCGGTCGCTTATTGCAGAGTGATCGACATCATCTCCGATGCCCTCGATCACAAATAAAATAGCGGAGCGGCCCCGCAAAAATTGATGGATATCAGATTTTTTTCACAGAACGCGCGACCCCGTCCTGAGAAAAATCGGAACATTCCGTCGCGCCGCGCTTGGTTTGCGTTCTCCATAGCGAAAGGGAAAACGCATGACAAAACTCCGACATTTTGGCGCTGCTCTGATTCTCTCCTCCGCACTCTCAGTGCCCGCAATGGCGCAGCAAAGGATCGTTGATCCCGGCTACTACGCCCATCTCTCCTATTGCTTGAACAAAGAGCCGGGAAATCCCTACACACCCCAGATCGACTACCAGCACTGGAGCGCTTGGCGAGCCGAGGGCAGCTGGGACGACCGCGGCGACTGGCGTTGTCAGTACGGCATCCGTTGGCAACCCGGCTTCTAGATTAGAGCATGATCCGGAAAAGTGGGAACCGGTTTTCCCTCGCGACAAACGCGAAGCGTTTGCGCGGAGATCATGCTCAAACAAAGAGATGGGATCAGGATGCGATTCAACTTAATCGCATCCTGATCTAGGGCGTGCTCCGGAACAGCATGACCCGACGTGACCCGAGGGGACCGGCTTTCCCCTCGGATCAGACGGGAACCATTTGGCAGCGCAACGTGTGAGCTCTGCAACGTCTGAGCTCTGCAAGCCCGTTGGCTTGCAGTAACTCGCCGCAGGAACCTATCGCCCCATCGCCAAAGCGACCAGGCCGAGGGTGCCGACAATGACCCGCCACCACGCGAACAGCGTAAAGCCGTGGCGGGTCACATAGTTCAAGAACGTTTTCACCACGACGATCGCCGTGACGAACGATACCGCGAATCCGATCGCGATGATGCCGAGATGATCGGCCGTCATGTCGGCGCGGTTCTTGTAGAGATCATAGGCGAAGGCGCCGGCCATGGTCGGAATCGCCAGAAAGAACGAGAACTCCGCCGCCGCGCGCTTGTCGGCCCCTAACAGCATCGCCGCAACGATGCTGGCGCCGGAGCGCGACACGCCGGGAATCATCGCCAGGCACTGCGCGAATCCGATCGTGAGGTACATCGGCAGCGGAAATTTGGTGGCATCGTGTTGGTGCGGATCGAGGTCGAGTTGATCGACCCACAACAAGATCGCGCCGCCGACGATCAGCGAAAAGCACACCACCCAGGGATTGAACAAAAATGCCTTGATATAGCCACCGGCGGCGGCGCCTATCACGGCCGCTGGCAAAAACGCCACCAGCAGGCCGATGACGAAGCGCCGATCAGCGGAATTGGAGAACATCCCAAGCGCGACCCGCCACAATTTGGCAAAATAGAGCGCGACGATCGCCAAAATAGCGCCGAGCTGAATCAATACCGCAAAACTCTTCCAGAAAGCGCCGTCGCCCAGATCGAAGAATTGTTCCGCCAGCAACAGATGACCCGTCGAGGACACCGGAAGGAATTCCGTGACGCCCTCGACGATGCCGAGAATCACCGCCCTTATTGCATCAGACATCATGACGTAGCGCCCCGATATGAGCCAAAAAAGCCGGGTTCTTCTCGCTTATTCGCCTGCCCACCGCAACGTTTAAAAATGCCAAACATGGCTTGTCTCGCGCGCAAGCTTGGGTAGTTTGGCGCCGTCTTGGCGGTCGATGCAATTGAGCTGAATCAGCTCCGATGTTATCTTTTGTTTGAGCGTGACCTCCGGGCAAACGTTCGCTTTCATCCCAAAGGGAAACCGGTTCCACCCTCAGATCAAGTCCGAGGGCATGCCCTTTGCGGATCGTGCTCCACGCGGTGAGGGTTTCTTAAGCACCGCAAAACTATCAAGGGCTACATGTTCACACTATTTCATCATCCGTTCTGTCCGCATTCGCGCTTCATCCGGCTCGCGCTGGGCGAACACGGCCTCGATCTGCGGCTGGTGGAAGAGCGGGTGTGGGAGCGGCGTGAAGCGTTTCTGGCACTGAACCCGGCCGGCACCACGCCGGTGCTGGTATCCGAAGGCCAGTCCGCGATCCCGAGCGCCGCCATCATCGCCGAATACCTCGACGAAACCTATGGCGCGGCAAAGGATGAACATCGGCTGCTGCCGAGCACGATGGGCGAGCGCATCGAAGTGCGTCGGCTGATGGCGTGGTTCAACGAGAAATTCTTCGAGGAGGCATCCAACCCGCTGGTCACCGAGCGCATCTACAAGCGCTTCATGAGTGAAGAAGACGGTGGCGGCGCGCCGGCAGCCGATGTGATCCGCGCGGCCAAGGCAAATGTGCGCTATCATCTGGCCTATATCGGCTGGCTGGCCCAGCGGCGGAACTTCCTCGCCGGCGACCATCTGACATATGCGGACCTCGCCGCCGCGGCGAACCTTTCGGCGATCGATTATCTGGGCGACGTGCCATGGATCGAGGACGACGCGGCAAAGGCATGGTACGCGCGGGTGAAATCCCGCCCCTCGTTCCGTCCGCTGCTGAGCGAGTGGCTGGCGGGCGTGCCGGCGTCGCGGACTTACGTGGATCTCGACTTCTGAACCCTCCGCTCAAGCTGTCAGCCGCCGATTTGCAAACCGACCTGCCAACCGACTTGAAAAAAGCACTCACGCGTGAAGCGCGCGCTCTCGGGTTCGATTGTGTCGGCGTGACCGATCCAGGTGCGATCACGGATGCGGCCAGCCATTTCCACGCTTTCCTCGCGACCGGCGCGCATGGCGACATGGACTGGCTCGCAAGCCATCCGGAACGCCGCGCCGACCCGCGCGTGCTGTGGGCGGGCGTGCGTTCGGTGATCATGCTTGGCGTCAATTACGGGCCCAACGAGAATCCGCTGACAATTCTTGAGCAGCGCACCCGCGGCGCGATCTCGGTATATGCGCAGGGCGACGATTATCACGACGTGATCAAGAAGCGTTTGAAGGCGCTGGCGCGGTGGCTGGTCGCCAGCTCCGGCGGTGAAGTCAAAGTTTTCGTCGATACCGCTGCGGTGATGGAAAAGCCGCTGGCGCAGGCGGCGGGACTGGGCTGGCAGGGCAAGCACACCAACCTGGTTTCGCGCGAATTCGGCTCATGGCTGTTTCTCGGCGCGATCTTCACCACCTCGGATCTGCCGCGCGACGCGGCCGATGCCGATCACTGCGGCTCATGCCGCGCCTGCCTCGATATCTGTCCGACCGCGGCATTTCCCGCACCCTACCAGCTCGATGCGAGGCGCTGCATTTCCTATCTCACCATCGAAAGCAAAGCGCCTATTCCGCGGCAGTTCCGCCAAGCGATCGGCAACCGCATCTATGGCTGCGACGATTGCCTCGCGGTTTGTCCGTGGAACAAGTTTGCGCAACAAGGCCGCGAAGCCAAATTGGCCGCGCGCGATGAGTTGCGCGGCCCTGGTCTCGCCGAGTTGGCGCGGCTCGACGACACGGCGTTTCGCGCGCGGTTCACAAAATCGCCGGTCAAGCGCATCGGCCGCGACCGCTTCATCCGCAATGTGCTGATCGCGATCGGCAACTCGAACGACATTGGTTTGGTGATCGAGGCCGAACGGCTGCTGGACGATGAAAGCCCGCTGGTTCGCGGCGCCGCGGTGTGGGCGATGTCGCAATTGGTGGGACGGGAAAAATTTGAGTCGCTCGCGGTCGAAGCGCTACATGCCGAGCGCGACGAAACCGTGCGCGCGGAGTGGCGGCTCGCATGAACCTTGGGCTTTAATATTGGGCTTCAATATTGGGCTGTCATGCCCTAACGAGACCACGACTGCGGCTTCACCCCATCTCTGCCACCGCGACAATGATCCGCGCAATGTCCTGCGGTCGCGACAGACGGTGATCGCCGTCCTGGATCATCGTCAGCACCACGTCATCGCTCGGCAATCGATGGGTCAGCGCGAACGCATGCTGCCATGGCACGTCCGCATCCTGCGCGCCCTGCAGGATGCGAACCGGACATCCGACGCTGATGGCGCTGCCGAGCAGCAGATGGTTGCGACCTTCCTCGATCAAGCTGCGGGTGATCGGATAGGGCTCGCCATATTGTGAGGGCCGCAGCCACATCCCCTGGGTTTCGATCTCCTGCCGGATTTCGGGCGAAAACCCTTTCCACATCAACTCTTCGGTGAAATCCGGCGCAGGCGCGATCAGCACCAGCGCGGCCAGCGACACACGGCTTGCCGGACGCCTTGCCAGTTCGCGCGCCAGCAGCAGCGCCATCCAGCCGCCCATCGACGAGCCGATCACGACCTGCGGGCCTTCGCAAAACCGCTCGAACACCGCGAGGCTCTCTTCCAGCCAGCGTCCGATGGTGCCGTCGATGAAGGCGCCGCCGGATTCGCCGTGCCCGGAGTAATCGAACCGAACGCAGCCGCGACGGTGCTCGGCGGCCCAGGCATCCAGCGCGACGGCCTTGGTGCCTGCCATGTCGGAATGGAAGCCCCCCAGCCAGAACAGCCCGGGCGTGCCCCCGGTGCGGGCGCGCACGGCGATGCGGCGCGCGGCACTGTCCTTGCCGACCGCGATGAAGGTTGGCTCGGTCGAAGGGGCGGAATCGGACATGAACGGTTACCCTGTTCGTTGCTGTTTGATTGAGCACGCTCGATCCGTCAACGGACGCCGATACCGCTCTTGCGGCAGCCGCCACGCTTGCGAAGCGAACCCTCGCCCTCTATGTGGGCTGGTCTGAACCTTCTGTACCGCTCGGCGTTGTTGGGCACGACCAATGGCCTGACCCATTGACGTGACTAAATGCCTCGCATTTGACTGTTTTCGTATCTCGATAAGCGAGTTTGCTTGCCCGCCGAGCCTTATTCCTTCAAACTATCCCCCTCGTTAACAACCTTGGAGAGTTACCCATTCGCCGTCCCAACAGAGCCCCGCCCGCTGCCACCAAAGACGGGCCGCGCACCAACGATGAAATCCGCAACCACGAAATCCAGCTGATCGATCAGACAGGCCTGAACCACGGCAATGTCGAAACGATCGCCGCCATCAAAATGGCGATGGAGGCCGGCATGGATCTTGTGGAGATTTCGCCCAACACCAATCCTCCCGTCTGCAAGATCATGGACTACGGGAAGTTCAAATATTCCGCGCAGAAAAAAGCTGCGGAAGCTCGCAAGAAACAGAAAGTCGTCGAGATCAAGGAGATCAAGCTGCGGCCGATGATCGACGATCACGATTACGACGTGAAGATGCGCGCGATGCAGCGCTTCTTCGAGGAAGGCGACAAGGTCAAGATCACGCTGCGCTATCGCGGCCGCGAAATGGCGCATCAGGAAATCGGCACCAAGCTTTTGGACAAGGTCAAGGCCGACGTCGCCGAATACGCCAAGGTCGAGCAGGACGCCCGTTTTGAAGGCCGTCAGGTGGTGATGGTTCTGGCGCCCCGCTGATTGGCAAAAGCCACAGGTCGGATTAGTTAATTAGTTGGAATCAAACGGCCCGTCAGATCCTTCTGGCGGGCCGTTGTTCATCGTTGCCAATCCACCTTGGCTCTGCCATAAGCGCAACCTTCATCGCCCGGCTGATCAAGGGCTGCCGTGTCGATGTCCATGCTGGTTGTCTCGTTTACGAAATAACCAAGCATTTTCAACGCTCTAACGAGCATTTCAGCCGACCGGACGCCTTCACGGGCGCTTTCGTGTTGCGGCAACAGGAGAGCCAAATGCCCAAGCTGAAGACCAAGTCAGGCGCCAAAAAGCGCTTTAAGGTGACTGCCACCGGCAAAGTGATGCACGCCCAGCGCGGCAAACGCCACGGCATGATCAAGCGGACGAAAAAGCAGATTCGTCAGCTTCGCGGTACCCGCGTGCTGTTCAAGACCGACGGCGACAACGTCAAGAAATATTTCTTGCCAAACGCCTGATCGCAAACAGCGCGATCACGACCCCACTTTGCCGAGCCGCGTCCGCGCGGCGATCCGTCACCCATTTAATATGAAGGAGATCCGTCATGTCTCGCGTCAAACGCGGTGTGACCTCTCACGCCAAGCACAAAAAAGTCTACAAGGCCGCCAAGGGTTTCTACGGCCGCCGCAAGAACACCATCCGCGCCGCCAAGGCCGCGGTCGAAAAGGCCGGGCAATATGCCTTCCGCGACCGCAAGCGCAAGAAGCGTACCTTCCGCGCGCTGTGGATCCAGCGCCTGAATGCCGCGGTGCGTCCGTTCGGCATGACCTATAGCGTCTTCATCAACGGCCTTTCGAAGTCGGGCATCACGGTCGACCGCAAGGTGCTGTCGGATCTCGCCATCAACGAGCCGGCGGTGTTCCAGGCGATCGCTGAAAAGGCCAAGGCCGCGCTGGCGGCGTAAGTTCGCCGCCGCTTCTGTTTTGCAAGTTTGATGTCGTCATGGCCGGGTAAAAGCGCGAAACGCGTCTTCGCGCGTTTACCGGGGCACGGCGGGGCTAGGAGCACCGGCTCAGCGTCCTAGTCAAAAGGGATTGCCATGACCGACCTTGCTCAGCTCGAAGCCCAAATCCTCACGGACATCGCCGCCGCAAACGACGAAGCGGCCCTTGAGGCGGTGCGCGTCGCGGCACTCGGCAAGAAGGGCTCGATCTCCGCGCTCTTGGCCACGCTCGGCAAGATGTCGCCGGACGAGCGCAAGACGCAAGGGGCGGCGATCAATCTCGCCAAGGACAAGGTCGCCCTCGCGCTGACGGCGCGCCGCGAGATATTGAAAGCCGCGGCGCTCGACGCCCGGCTTGCGGCCGAGACCATCGACGTCACGTTGCCGCTGCGCGAGGCCCCCGCCGGGCAGGGCCGGATTCATCCGCTCAGCCAGGTGATGGACGAACTCACGGCGATTTTCGCCGACATGGGATTTGCCATCGCCGAAGGTCCCGACATCGAGACCGACGACTACAACTTCACCAAGCTGAATTTTCCCGAGGGCCATCCGGCGCGGGAAATGCACGACACGTTTTTCTTCAATCCGAAGGAAGACGGCTCGCGCATGCTGTTGCGCACGCACACCTCGCCGGTGCAGGTGCGCACCATGCTCACTCAAAAGCCGCCGATCCGAATCGTCTGTCCGGGCCGCACCTATCGTATCGATTCCGACGCCACCCACACGCCGCAGTTTCATCAGGTCGAGGGCCTCGTCATCGACAAGGGCTCGCATCTCGGCCACTTGAAATGGATTCTGCACGAATTCTGCAAGGCATTCTTCGAAGTCGATCACATCAACATGCGATTCCGGCCATCGTTCTTTCCTTTCACCGAACCCTCGCTCGAGGTCGACATCCAGTGCCGGCGCGACAAGGGCGAAATTCGTTTCGGCGAAGGCGAGGACTGGCTGGAGATTCTCGGCTGCGGCATGGTGCATCCGAACGTGCTGCGCGCCTGCGGCATCGATCCCGACGTCTATCAGGGCTTTGCCTGGGGCATGGGCATCGACCGCATCGCGATGCTGAAATACGGCATGTCCGATCTGCGGCAGTTGTTCGAGAGCGACGTGCGCTGGCTTGAGCATTACGGCTTCAAGCCGCTCGAGGTCCCGACGCTGGCGGGAGGGCTAGGTTCGTGAGTGTCGAGACTGCCGCTGCGGCGAGCCCCCCAACCCTGGCCCTCCCCCGCAAGCGGGAGAGGGAACACGATGTACCCGCGGGGAAGCGATCAACATGAAATTCACGCTTTCCTGGCTGAAGGATCATCTCGACACCGACGAACCGCTTGAGGCGCTCGCCGACAAGCTGACCATGATCGGGCTGGAGGTCGAGCACATTGCCGACAAGGCGAAAGCTCTGGCGCCGTTCACCATTGCGCGCGTGATCTCGGCCGAGCAGCATCCCAATGCGGATCGGTTACGGGTTTGTATGGTCGATACCGGTGCGGGCGGCGCGCCGGTGCAGGTGGTGTGCGGCGCGCCGAACGCGCGCGCCGGCCTCGTCAGCGTGTTCTCGCCGCCCGGCACCTTCATTCCCGGCAAGAACATTACGCTCGGCGTCGGCACCATTCGCGGCGTCGAGAGCCGCGGCATGCTGTGTTCGGCGGCCGAGTTGCAGATTTCCGAAGATCACGACGGCATCATGGAACTGCCGGCCGACGCGCCGATCGGCGCGGCCTATGCTGCGTGGGCCGGGCTCGGCGATCCCGTGATCGAAATCAATCTGACGCCGAACCGGCAAGACTGCACTGGCGTGCACGGCATCGCCCGCGATCTCTCGGCGGCCGACATGGGCAAGTTGAAAGACCCCGCGATCAAGCCGATCCAGGGCGAATTCCCTTGCCCGGTGAAGGTGACGGTCGAAGATGCAACGCTCTGTCCGGGGTTCGCGCTGCGCCTGGTCCGCGACGTCAAGAACGGCCCGTCGCCGGAATGGCTGCAAAAGCAACTCACTTCGATCGGGTTGCGGCCGATCAATGCGCTGGTCGATATCACCAACTTCATGACCTACGACCGCGCCCGGCCGCTGCATGTGTTCGACGCGGCCAAAGTGAAGGGCAATCTCACCGTGCGCCGCGCGCGCGACGGCGAAACGCTGCTCGCGCTCGACGGCCGCACCTACACGCTCGATAGCAGCACTTGCGTGATCGCCGACGATCACGGCGTCGAATCGCTCGCCGGCATCATGGGCGGCGAGGCCTCCGGCTGCTCGGAACAAACCACCGATGTGCTGATCGAATCGGCGCTATGGAACGAAATCAACATTGCGCAGACCGGCCGCAAGCTCGGCATCACTTCGGATGCGCGCTATCGCTTCGAGCGCGGCGTCGATCCGGCGTTCATGGTGCCCGGGCTGGAGATGGCGACCAAACTCGTCATCGACCTGTGCGGCGGCACGCCGTCAGAAAACGTCGTCATCGGCAGCGCATTCGGCGACGATCGCGTCATCGATTTTCCGCTCGCTGAAGTCAAACGGCTGGCCGGGATCGACGTACCGTTTCCGGAGATGAAACGAATTCTCGGCCATCTCGGCTTCATGGTGGCCGGCAGCGGCCCGGTGGTGAAGGTCGCGGTGCCCTCCTGGCGCTCCGACGTGCACGGCAAGGCCGATATCGTCGAGGAGATCGTGCGCATTTTCGGCATCGACAAGGTGCCGATGACGCCGTTTGAACGCGGTGACGCCCCGCGCAAGCCGATCCTCAACCCGATCCAATTGCGTACCCGCCGCGCCAAACGCGCGCTCGCCGCGCGCGGCCTGGTCGAGGCCGTGACCTGGTCATTCATTGCCAAGCCGGCCGCTGAATTGTTCGGTGGCGGCGGTAGCGCGCTGGCGCTCGCCAATCCGATCGCGGCCGACCTCTCCGACATGCGGCCGAGCCTGTTGCCGGGCCTGATCGCCGCGGCGCAGGCCAATGCCGATCGCGGCTTTTCGGATGTCGCGCTGTTCGAAGTCGGACAGATTTTCAAAGGCGACCGGCCGGAGGATCAATTGATCGCCGCGTCCGGCGTTCGCCACGGCTTTGCGTCCTCAAACGGCACGGGGCGGCACTGGTCCGGCGCGGCAATCGCGGACGCCTTCGACGCCAAGGCCGATGCTTTGGCGGTGCTCGCCGCCGCCGGCGCACCGATGCAGGCGTTGCAGATCGTGCCCGGCGGAGCCACCTGGCTGCATCCGGGGCGTTCCGGCACCATCCAGATCGGCCCGCAAAACGTGTTGGGATATTTCGGTGAGTTGCATCCGCGCGTGCTGGAAGCGCTACGCGCCGACGGCCCTTTGATCGCATTTGAAGTGATCCTGGATCGCATTCCGGACGCCAAACGGAAGCCGACCCGCGCCAAGCCGGTGCTCGAACTCTCGCCGTTCCAGCCGGTGTCGCGCGACTTTGCGTTCATCGTCGATCGCACCGTTAAGGCCGGCGACATCGTCCGCGCCGCACTGGGCGTCGACAAGCAGCTGATCACCGCTGTCACGGTGTTCGACGTCTACGAAGGCAAGGGCATCGACGAGGGCAAGAAATCCGTCGCCATCGCGGTGACGATCCAGCCGCGCGAGAAAACCTTGACCGACCAGGAGATCGACGCGGTCGCAGCCAAGATCGTGGCTGAAGTGAACAAGAAGACCGGCGGCGTGCTGCGGGGATGATGCCACCGGCATTCCGCCTCGGATGAATGCCTAGATCATGATGCGATTAAGTTGAATCGAATCATGATCTCATCTGTTTGTTTGCGCATGATTTTTTCGGAAAACCGGTTCCCACTTTTCCGGATCATGCTCTAGGTTGCAGAGGCCTTAATTGATTCGCGCTCCCGGAAGCGCGGACCTAGCAGGCGCGGCCCGGCGAGGACGCTTTGCCGCGGGCGCTGGAGCTGCCGCGGGTTCGCTGTCCCTGAGCGCGCCGATCTTTCGGAGCGCCGCCTCAGCGGCGCGCTCGCCGCTCTCCCAAGCGCCCTCGACCGTTCCCCACAGGGTTTCGTGGGTCGCTTCGCCCGCGAGGAACATCGAGCCGATCGGCTCGGTCAAGATTTTCCGCGAAGGCTGCCCGCCCGGCGCCGCCGATGACATCGCGCCTAGCGCAAACGGCGCAAAATTCCAGCGGGTCGCGCTCGATTTCGTGACCGCAGAAGCTGCGTCGCTGCCGAACAGCTTAGTCAGCCATTCCGCCGCGAACGCCACCATCGCCGCTTCGCCCTGGCTTGAGAGATCGCGGCCGAACGCGCCTGCGACATCGATCGAGCACAGCGACGAAGAGCCGATGTTGGCGACCAAAAGCGCGGTCCGCGTCGAGCCGCTCTGCTCGATGATAATATCGTCGCGGGCGAGCCCCAGCGGATTGCCCGGCAGTTGCAGAGCGATGTGATCGTAGCTGCCGAGGCTCAATCTTGCCGCGGCATCGAGCTGGCGCTTGGGAATGTCCGGGGTGAATTTGATATTCCCGGCAGTGAGAACATTGGTCGATACCGTGATGACGGCGGCGCGTGCGGCGATTCTGCCGGCCGGTGTTTCCACCGTGATATCCCGTCCGCTCCAATTGACGCGGCTTGCCGGCGTCGACAGCGCGAGCGGAACTTGCTCGGCCAGCTTGCCGATCAAAGTCCCGAGGCCCTGGCGGCACCCGATTGCGACATTGCGGTCCTGTGCGTGGGCCTTGTCGATCACAGAGATTTCTTTCAGATCTTTCCCGGTGGCGTTGGCGCCGAGCACGAATTCGGCCGTCGCCGCCCAATCGCCGAGATCCTTCGGCAGCACCGAGGCGCAGGCCACGTCGGCCCTGCCGCGCGAGGCGTCATCGATGGCACGGTTGGCGCGCACCAGCGCCGCAAGAAATTCCTCGGCCTCCCCGGCCCGCGCGTTGCGGCGCCCGATGCGGATCTTCTGACCGAGCGGCGCCGGATAGAAATCGAGCGCGGCGTTGCGCGCGAGCTTGATCATCGGATTGGTCTCGGGATTGTGCAGCCATCGCGCGCCGCGATCGAACGGCATGTCGAATGTCGCGGAATCAGTCAGGCAGCGGCCGCCGAGCTGGCTCGCCGCCTCCACCACGATCACCTTGCGGTTCGCGGCCTGGATGCGGCGCGCCGCGGCGATCCCGGCGGCACCGGCGCCGATCACGACAATGTCGGCCTCTCGCGGCAACGGCGCGCCCCAGGCGCGGTCGCCGAAGCCCGGCGTCGCCCCGAGTGCCACGGACGCCGACAGGAAATCGCGGCGCGTCATTGTCATGTCATGGTTTCCGGAACTTTGAAAAACAATAGAACTTTTAGCGAACTTGCTGCGTCCAAGCGAGCGCAGCACCCATCATGGTAAATCAATCATGATTGATCTGTCCCGTGCATGAACTAAATTGCAACGGCTTTCGAGCATGCTAAGGAAAGAGAAAAAGCGGTCAGAAAGGCCGCCAGAGCCTGATGCAACCGAGTTGCATCCAACTCTAACGTATCTTTTGTTTGAGCATGATCTTTTAGGAAAATCGGTTTCTTCTTTTTCGGATCGTGCTCTAGGGGAAGCATCATGGGCTTCGTGCTCGATACCGTCGGCAAGCTGATCGCGGGCTACCTGCAGAAGGAAGTCCCGGGCTATGAGCCGTTCACGCCGAGTGACCCGGAGCATTTGCGCGGCATTATCGAGCCGGGCGATGTGATGCTGGTCGAGGGCAACAACCGGGTTTCCGGCATCATCAAATATCTCACGCAATCGACCTGGTCGCATGCCGCGCTTTTTGTCGGCCCGGTCGATGGCGCGACCGAGCCCGATGGCGAGCCGCATGTCCTGATCGAGGCCAATATCGGCGAGGGCGTGACGTCGGCGCCGCTGTCGAAATATTTTCCCTATCACACAAGATTGTGCCGGCCGGTCGGCCTGTCGTTCGAAGACCGCAACACGGTGTGCCGCTACGCCGTCAACCGGATCGGCTTCGGCTACGACACCAAGAACATCCTCGATTTGATGCGTTATTTGATTCCGCTGCCGATCCCGCAGCGCTGGCGACGGCGGATGATCGCCTTCGGATCCGGCGATCCCACCAAGATCATCTGCTCGGCACTGATCGCGCAGGCGTTCGATGCCGTGCGCTACCCGATCCTGCCCAAAATCACCCGCGCCGGCAGCAAGAAGGCTCGCCGCGAAATCTTGCATATTCGCAATTCATCGCTCTACATGCCGCGCGATTTCGACATCTCGCCCTATTTCGAAATCGTCAAACCCACCATCGTGCACGGCTTCGACTACACCGCCTTGCACTGGGCCGACAAGCAAAAGCCGCTCCCGGAGGTAGCCGGCGAATTCGGTATCTTTCCAGAAACGATCCAATCGCCGCCGCTTGTTCCTGAAGAGATTGACAAAAAAACGCCGCTTCCAGCTGAAGAAGTAGCATCGGCGTGAGCGCGAAACCCGACCGCTCTTGCCGGACCCGATGAGCACGTCTACCTCTCGCGAGAGTTTCTGCAGAGGGTAACGCCACCATGCTCGACGCCGCCGTCAAGGCGCTTTCACAAATCCTCTCACCGCCGATGCGCTCCATTCTGTGGCGCTCGATTGGGCTTGCGCTGGTACTGATCGTGGTGCTGGCGATCGGCTTGCAACGGCTGCTGAGCTGGTTTGCGGTCTCGGGCGAAGTCTGGGCCGAGGCGATGCTGGGACCCGGCTTTCACACCCCGCTCAACATTCTCGCATGGATCGTCTCGATCGCCGCCGGTTTCGGCGTCGTATTTGGCGCGGTATTCCTGATGCCGGCAATCACCTCGCTGGTGGCGAGCGTGTTCGTCGATGAGATCGCCGACCATGTCGAGCGCGAGCATTATCCGGCGGAGCGTCCCGGCACAGCGCTGCCGTTCGGCCTTGCGATGACGGAAGGCATCAAGACCGCGTTGCTCGCGATCCTGGTCTATCTGATCGCGCTGCCGTTCGTGTTCATCGCCGGCGCGGGTTTCATTGCGTTCTTTATCGCCACCGCCTGGCTGCTGGGGCGGGAATATTTCGAGCTCGCGGCAATGCGGTTTCGCCCGCCCGCGGAAGCCAAAGCGATGCGCAAGCAAAACGCGGCAACCATATTCGCCGCGGGGCTGGTGATCGCGGCCTTCGTGTCGATCCCGATCGTCAACCTGGCGACGCCGCTGTTCGGCATGGCCTTCATGGTCCATCTGCACAAGCGTCTAAGCGGTCCGCGGCAGGAATTGATCGAGCCGGTGCGGAAACCGGGCCTGCCGCTGGTTTAACCATCGTGCGCCGAATGCGGCGCGGCGCGTAGCGCCCCTCACACCGTCTTCTCCGGCCAGCGGCAGAGATCGTTGATCAGACAGACATCGCAACGCGGCTTGCGTGCCAGACACGTGTAGCGGCCGTGCAGGATCAGCCAGTGATGGGCGTGCAGCATAAATTCGGCAGGGATCACGCGCTCAAGGCCTAACTCCACTTCGAGCGGCGTCTTGCCCGGCGCCAGACCGGTTCGATTGCCGACGCGAAACACGTGGGTGTCCACCGCCATGGTGTGTTCGCCGAACGCCATGTTGAGCACGACATTGGCGGTCTTGCGGCCGGCGCCGGGCAGCGATTCAATTTCAGCCCGGGTCCGCGGCACTTCGCCGCCGAACTCGGCGAGCAATTTCTCCGACAGCGCGATGACGTTTTTGGCCTTGGTGCGGTAAAGCCCGATGGTCTTGATGTAGTCGCGCACCTTGTCCTCGCCGAGCGCGAGCATCTTTTGCGGGCTGTCGGCAGCTTCGAACAAGGCGCGCGTCGCCTTGTTGACGCCGGCGTCGGTGGCCTGGGCGGATAGAACCACCGCGACCAGCAGCGTGTAGGGGTTGAGATGTTCCAGTTCCCCCTTCGGCTCGGGATTGGCCCTTCGAAACCGGCTGAACGCCTCGTGAACCTCGGCTGAAGTCCAGGGTTTGCTCGCCTTGAGGGATTGTTTCGCCGGACGTTCTCGCCCTGGCTTGACCGCGGGCTTGGCGGCCTTTTTTTGCTTCGGCTTTGCGACCGCATCAACGCGAGATTGCTTGGCGCTGGGGGTTACCCTTGGTTTCGGTTTGGACGGGATTGCGCGGGTGATTTTCGCCATCATCGGGGTATACTGACACGGCATGACCGCAGGCAATGATTTTGATCCGGCGCTTCAACAGCCGGAATTATTTTCGGCGCTGCTAACGCCGCACCGCTCGCTGAACCGCACCGGCTTTCTGGTGCTGATGGGGTTTCTCAGCGTGGTCAGTTTCACCGCTGGCCTGGCGTTTCTACTGATGGGCGCCTGGCCGGTGTTCGGCTTTTTCGGGCTCGATGTGCTCGTGATCTACTGGGCCTTCCGGGTCAATTTCCGTCGCGCGCACGCCTCCGAGGAAATTTCAGTGACGCCGTCTGAGCTGCGCGTGCGCCGGATCAGCCACCGCGGCCATGTGGCCGAATTCGTGCTCAATCCGCTATGGGTGCGGCTCGATCAGAAAATCCACGCCGAATTCGGTGTGGAAAGGCTTTATCTGATCTCGAAAGGCCGCCGGGTCTCGATCGGCAGCTTCCTCGGGCCCGAGGAAAAAGCCAGTTTTGCCAAAGCCTTGCTGGCGGCGTTGCAGGCCGCCAAGCGTGGGCCGACTTACAATCCGCTCAGCTAAGCTTTTATGCTGACGCGTTTTCTTCCCGCGAACCGGTGTCCGCTTCGCTCGAAAACGCTATGGAAGGTTATCGGGAATCGGGTGGTTTGGACACCGCACCGGTCCTACATCTGACCCATGATGAATTTCGCCATGACTGACCATCGCCTGACCAAGCCCGGTCCGCAGAACGCCGCGCTCCGCGACTATGATTCGGTGCGGCGCGCCATCGCCTTCATCTCGGAGCACTGGCGCGCGCAACCGACTATCGAAGCGACGGCGGTTGCAGCGAGCGTCACGCCGGACGAACTGCACCATCTGTTTCGCCGCTGGGCCGGGCTGACGCCAAAGGCCTTCATGCAAGCGCTGACGCTCGACCACGCCAAGGGCCTGCTGCGCAATTCCGCCAGCGTGCTCGATGCCGCGCTCGACTCCGGCCTTTCGGGTCCTGGGCGGCTGCACGATCTGTTCGTTACCCATGAGGCGATGTCGCCGGGCGAATGGAAGAGCGGCGGCGCCGGGATGACCCTGCGTTACGGATTTCATCCCTCGCCGTTCGGCAGCGCGCTCGTGATCGCCAGTGGCCGCGGACTGGCCGGGCTGGCGTTCGCCGATCCGGGCGAGGAGCCCGCCGCGCTCATGGACATGCAGCGGCGCTGGCCGCGGGCGACCTATCTGGAAGATCGCGACGGCACAGCCGCACTGGCGCAGCGTGTTTTCGACACGAGTTCGTGGCGCGCCGACCAGCCGTTGCGCGTGGTCCTGATCGGCACCGATTTCGAAGTGCGGGTTTGGGAGACGCTGTTGAAAATCCCGATGGGCCGCGCGGTCTGCTATTCGGACATCGCAACCAAAATCAACAGCCCCAAGGCGTCACGCGCGGTTGGAGCTGCGGTCGGAAAAAACCCGATCTCGTTCGTGGTGCCGTGCCACCGCGCGCTCGGCAAGAGCGGCGCGTTGACTGGCTACCACTGGGGCATCACCCGCAAGCAGGCGATGCTGGGCTGGGAAGCCGGGCAGGTGGGAATGCACTGATCCCGGCAGCTAGCGATCAAGCCGATTGTACATGATCGCGGTATCGCAAAGCTGGCCGTCTGGAAATAGCGCATAATCGGGAATAATGCCGGCCTGCGTCCAGCCTTTACGCAAATAGAGCCGGTGTCCATTTTCGCCGGGCACTGTGTCGAGCACGAGAAGCCAACGCCCGTAGCGTTTCGCTTCCTCTTCCACTCGCGCCATCAAGGCGGCGGCGACACCGTGGCCACGAGCAGAGCGATCCACCAGCAATTTCTTGATATCGGCGCGGTGCGGCTGATTCGGCGGCATATCTAGTCCAAGCTGGACGGTGCCGACGATCTTGCCGTCCAGCTTTGCCGCCAGCAGGACGGTGTCCCCTGAGGCGACCGAGCCTGCGACCTTCTGAAAGAAAGCCGACCCATCGGCATGCGAGAACGGCGACATGAAGCTGACGCTGGCGCCGCCCTCGACACAATCGACCAGCACCGCGGCCAATTGCTCCAACGCAACGAGCGCAATTGGCGCCTGAAGAGAAACGATTTCGGCCTCGGCACTCACGCCAGATCGAGCTTCGAGGCGACGCTGGCGTCGGCATTCAGACGATAGATCACGGGCGCGCCGGTCGCGAGTTCGCGCGCCAGGATGCCTTCCGGTGAAAGCTTTTCCAACACCATGATCAGCGCGCGCAACGAATTGCCGTGCGCCACCACCAGCGTGCGCTCGCCGCGCAGCACGCAGGGCAAAATCTCCTGAACATAATAAGGCAGCGTGCGGGCCAACGTATCCTTCAGGCTTTCGCCGCCCGGCGGCGGCACGTCGTAGGACCGCCGCCAGATATGGACTTGCTCCTCGCCCCATTTCTTGCGGGCATCGTCCTTGTTGAGCCCGGAGAGCTCGCCGTAGTCGCGCTCATTGAGGGCGAGATGCTTTCGGACCGGGAGCTCGGGCTGACCGATCTCTTCCAGCGCCAGTTCGAGCGTGTGTTGCGCGCGCTTGAGCACCGAGGTGAAGGCGATGTCGAACGACAAGCCTTGCGCCTTCAGCTTGCGGCCGGCTTCCCTGGCCTCGGCGATGCCCTTCTCGGTGAGGTCGGGATCCTTCCAGCCGGTGAAGAGATTTTTCAGATTCCATTCGCTCTGGCCGTGACGCACGAGCACGAGAAGACGGTCGTTCATTCCGTTGATTTCCGTTTGATTCCAGATGCCGCTGAATATTTAAAAATCACCGAGCCCGAGCACGTCGGTCATCGAATACAGCCCGGGCTTCTGATCGCGCGCCCATAGCGCGGCTTTAATGGCGCCTTGCGCGAACATGGTCCGGTCCTCGGCGCGGTGGGTGAGCTCGATGCGTTCCATCGCGCCCGCGAAGATCACGCTGTGGTCGCCGGTGACGGTGCCGCCACGCAACGCCGCAAAGCCGATGTCGCCGGCCTTGCGCGCGCCGGTTAAGCCGTCGCGTCCCCGCGCGGAATGCTGGTCGAGCGCGATCTTGCGGCCCGCCGCCGCCGCCTCGCCCAACAGCAAAGCGGTGCCCGATGGCGCGTCGATCTTGGCCCGATGATGCATCTCCAGAATCTCGATGTCGAAGCTGTCGTCGAGCGATTGCGCCACCCGCTTCACCAACGCCGCCAGCAGGTTGACGCCAAGGCTCATATTGCCTGACTTCACGACAATAGCGCGCGAGGTGACGCTCTTGATCACCGCGTCGTCCGACGCCGACAAGCCGGTGGTGCCGATGATGTGAACCAGGCTGCGCTCGGCGGCGATGGCAACATTGGCGATCGTCGCCCCCGGCACGGTGAAGTCGAGAATGCCGTCGGCATTCGCCGACATCGACCACAGATCGGCCGAGAGCAGCACGCCATTGGCGGGCAGCCCTGCAAGCACGCCGGCGTCCTTCCCCAGGAGCTCAGATCCTGGCGCTTCCAGCGCGCCGGCAAGAACGGCACCTGGGGTTTCGGCGATGGCATGCGTCAGCGCGCGGCCCATCCGGCCGCCGGCCCCCGCAACGATCAAGCGCATGTCGGACATTTCTTAAGCCCTCACCAGCCTTTGCCGTATAGCCGGGGCAGGCCGTTCCGGCAACCAAACAAGGATCGCGCTACGGCTGCACCCCGTCGTAACCTTCGAGGATCACGAGGTCGCTCTCGGCATGGGGCGCGCGGATCGCCACCAGGCGGGCGTATTCCGGCGAGTTATAGCAGGCGAGCGCGGTTTCATAATCCGCAAATTCCAGCACCACATTGCGCGACCGCGACGAGCCTTCCTTGACCTCGAACTGGCCGGCGCGCACCAGAAACCTCGCGCCATATTTCGCAAAGACCGCACCGTTTTGCGCGACATATTCTTTGTAGCCGTCGACATCGTGGACATCGATGCGCGCGATCCAGTAGCCCTTGGCCATCTGCGTTTTCTCCGGTTTGCCGATTTTGCTGTTCAACCGAGCGCTTGCGCGATTTCAGCCTGGATCGCATCCGCCGCCGCCCTGGGATCGGCGGCTTCCATTACCGGCCGTCCGACCACCAAATAGTCCGCGCCGGCGGCAATGGCGCGCCCCGGCGTCATGATGCGCTTCTGGTCGCCGCTGACTGCGCCGGCCGGCCTGATGCCGGGCGTCACCAGTCTCATCCGATGCCCCACAATCTTGCGCAACGCTGTCGCCTCTTCGGGCGAACACACGAGACCATCGACGCCGAGCACCTGCGCCTGCCGGGCGCGGGCGGCAACCAGATCGGACACGCCGAGGCGATAACCGGCGGCGTGGAGATCGCCATCGTCGTAAGAGGTCAACACGGTGACGGCGAGGATTTTCAGATTTGATCCCGCACGCGCCTCGACCGCCGCCTTCATGGTCTGCGGATAGGCGTGCACGGTCAGGAATGTCGCGCCAAGGGCCGCGACGCTCTCGACCCCGCGCGCCACCGTATTGCCGATGTCATGCAGCTTGAGATCGATGAAAACCTTCTTGCCGGCGTCGGCCAATTGACGAACCAGCGGCAATCCACCGGCATAAGCGAGCTGATAGCCGATCTTGTAAAATGTCACGCTGTCGCCGAGCCGGGCAATCATCGCTTCCGCCGCCGCGACGGCGGGCAGATCGAGCGCCACGATCAATCGATCGCGGGGAGCGATATCGGATGGCTGCATCTCACCTCACATCATGCGTTGGGAAACGTCGATCAACTGCCGCACCAGTGCTTTCAGCGCCTCGATATCGGCCGGATGTTTCAATCTGTCCATGTCGTTATAGGCCTCGCTCGCAAACGACAGCGCGAGCTGGTTCGGAATAACCGTGGCGTGGCAGGCCGAGAGAATCAACCGCAGCGCCGCCAACGACCGCGCGCCGCCGAGACGGCTTTCCGACGCCGCCGCCATTGCAAAGGCACGTTCGCGGAACACCTGGCCGCGGGTTTCCTGCGCATCCTGCACCCGCGTCACCCAGTCGATGGTATTCTTGACCAACGGCGGCACCGACGAATTGTATTCCGGCGTCACGATGAGGACGCCATGATGGGTGCCTATCATGCGCTTGAGATTGATCGCCTGTTTTGGCACGCCCGATTTTGTCTGCAAGTCGCCGTCATAGATCGGCAGTGGGAAATCGGCGAGCGAAATGCGCGTGACTTCGGCGCCGGCTTGCGCGAACTCATACGCCGCGGCCGCCGCAAGCCTCGCATTGAGCGAGCCGGTGCGAAGCGAGCCCGGGATCACGAGGATTTTGAGCGCCGACATGATTTAATCGCAGTAGAGACGAACCCGCCGCGGACGGCGGCTTTCAGTCAGCGCGTATTCTACTCGCAAAACCGGTAGCCACTTTGCGGAATACGCGCCGATATCAACCCTTGCGATACACCCAGACGCGAGCCGGCGGAAGGTTCATCCAGATGCGCTCGGAGGCCTCGGTGGATACGCCCGGCAGAGATTTCGGAATCGGCGGCGCCACCGAATAGGTGAACTGCACGAACGGCGCACCGGGCGCCAGCGCGAGAAAAGCATCGCGGATCAATTTCAAACGCGTCAGCATCGGCTTGGTGACGAGTGGCAGGCCCGACACGACGGCGGATGCGGGGGCGCTCAACACGTTCCAGAGCGAGTCCCGCAACGCATAGGCGTCGCCCTGCACAACCTTGGCCTGCGGATAGCGATCGCGCAGCAGCGCACAGAAGCCCGGATTATATTCGACAAGGACGAGGCGCTTCTGATCGACCCCATGCTCAATCAACGCGTTGGTAATTGCACCGGTGCCGGGCCCAAGTTCGACCACCGGGCCTGCGGAATCGATATCGACATATTGCGCCATGGTGCGTGCCAACACCCGACCCGAAGGCATCACCGCACCCATGTGAAGCGGCTTTTCCATCCAGGAACGGAGAAAGCGAACCTCATCGTCGAGACGGAGAGGCTTCTTCAACGCACGCGCGGACGATTGCAAAGGCATGTCGCTACCAGGCGGGGCCGCGGTCTCGCGGGTGTCAGAAATTGGTCACAAAGAGGTATAGGTAGCAGCCGATACGGTCAAGCCGGACGGCCCGCGCGCAGCCTCCGCCGCTTCGCAAGATTTTAGAATTTGAACGAAGGCAAAACTCAGATTCGGTTTTGTTGAGCCCGCGCCTAGGTGTTGACGCGATTGCCGAAGAAGTCCTTGACCTTGGTGAAGAAACCCGCGGCTTCCGGTTGCGTTGCGCCGGACGATAGTTTTTCGAACTCGGCCAGCAATTCCTGCTGCTTCTTGGTCAGATTCTGCGGGGTTTCGACCATGACCTGGACATACATGTCTCCGGTCTGACGCGAGCGAAGCACCGGCATGCCCTTTGATGCAATGCGAAAGCGCCGGCCGGATTGGGTTCCCGCAGGAACCTTCACCTTGGTCTCCCCCTTGTCGATGGTCGGCACCTCGAATTCGCCACCGAGCGACGCCGTCACCATCGAGATCGGCACCCGGCAGTGCAGGTCGGCACCGTCGCGCTGAAAGAACGGATGGGTGGCGAGCGAGAGAAAAATATAGAGATCGCCCGGCGGTCCGCCGCGGACGCCGGCCTCGCCTTCGCCGGCCAGCCGGATACGCGTGCCGTCTTCCACACCTTGCGGGATATTGACCGACAATGTCCGCTCGCGGGCCACCCGCCCCAAGCCCGAGCAGGAGGGGCAGGGGTCTTCGATCATCTGGCCGCGGCCCTGACAACCCGGGCAGGTTCGCTCCAGGGTGAAAAATCCTTGCGCCTGCCGCACACGGCCGGCGCCGCCGCACATCGAGCAGGCCTTTGGCTTGGTGCCGGCTTTGGCGCCGATGCCGGAACAGGATTCGCACGTCACCGAAACCGGGATTTCGATCTGGGCGGTCTTGCCGAGGAAGGCTTCCTCCAGCGTGATTTCCATGTTGTAGCGCAAATCAGCGCCGCGCTCGCGACCGCTGCCGCCGCGTCCGCGTTGCCCGGCCATTCCGAACAGGTCCTCGAAAATATCCGAGAATGACGACGCAAAGCCGGCGCCGAACCCCGGGCCGCCGCCGCCCTGCTCGAACGCCGCATGACCGAAGCGGTCATAGGCGGCGCGCTTCTCGCCGTCCTTGAGGACTTCGTAGGCTTCGTTGATTTCCTTGAAGCGGACTTCGCTGCTGGCATCGCCCGGATTCTTGTCGGGGTGCCATTTCATCGCGAGCTTGCGGAATGCCGCCTTGAGACGCGGCTCATCGGCGTTCCGGTCGACCTCAAGGGTCTCGTAGTAGCAGCGCTTGGTGGACATCCGTCAAACCCGCCCGAAGTTCGTTCTTATTCCGAAGGCATGCTTCAAAAGCAATGCACCCTTAAAGATGCCGCCTCCGGCTTAACAAAAAATAACCCCCATCCTTGGAGACGCGGCTTTGCGTGCTCTTCAGGACGAGGGTCATGGCTACCGCCAATCAAGCAGACTTCTTGTTATTCTTGTCGTCGTCGACCTCGGTAAACTCCGCGTCGACCACGTCATCCTTCGCAGCATCCTTGGCCGCATCGCTCTCGGCCTGCTGCTTGTACATCGCCTCGCCGAGCTTCATGGAAGTCTGCGCCAGCGTGTTGGTCTTGGCCTTGATCGCCTCGGCGTCGTCACCCTTGAGGGCTTCCTTCAAATCGCTGACGGCGTCTTCGATGGCGCGTCGCTCGCTTTCCTCGACCTTCGAACCGTGTTCGGCCAGCGCCTTCTCGGTCGAATGCACCAGCGCGTCGGCATGGTTCTTGGCGTCGACCGCTTCGCGGCGCTTCTTGTCCTCGGCGGCGTTGGCCTCGGCGTCCTTGACCATTTTCTGGATGTCGGCTTCGGACAGGCCGCCGGAGGCCTGAATCCGGATCTGCTGCTCCTTGCCGGTCGCCTTGTCCTTTGCCGAGACGTTGACGATGCCATTGGCGTCGATGTCGAAGGTCACTTCGATTTGCGGCATTCCGCGCGGCGACGGAGGAATGCCCATCAGATCGAACTGGCCGAGCGCCTTGTTGTCGGCCGCCATCTCGCGTTCGCCCTGGAACACGCGGATGGTGACGGCATTCTGGTGGTCCTCGGCGGTCGAGAACACCTGGCTCTTCTTGGTCGGGATCGTGGTGTTGCGATCGATGATACGGGTGAACACGCCACCCAGCGTTTCGATGCCGAGCGACAGCGGCGTGACGTCGAGCAGCAGCACGTCCTTGACGTCGCCCTGCAACACACCGGCCTGGATGGCGGCGCCGATCGCAACGACTTCGTCGGGATTGACACCCTTGTGCGGCTCCTTGCCGAAGAACTGCTTCACCACTTCCTAAATCTTCGGCATGCGGGTCATGCCACCGACCAGCACCACTTCGCCGATTTCACCGGCGGTGAGGCCGGCGTCCTTCAGCGCCTTGCGGCAGGGCTCGATGGTCTTGTCGACGAGATCCTGAACCAGCGCCTCGAATTTGGCGCGCGTCAATTTCATCGTCAGATGCTTCGGCCCGGTCTGATCGGCGGTGATGAAGGGCAGGTTGATTTCGGTCTGCGTAGTCGAGGACAATTCGATCTTGGCCTTTTCGGCGGCCTCTTTCAGGCGCTGCAAGGCAAGCTTGTCGTTGCGCAGGTTGATGCCCTGCTCTTTCTGGAATTCATCGGCCAGATAGCTGACGAGCCGCATGTCGAAGTCTTCGCCGCCAAGGAAAGTATCGCCGTTGGTCGACTTCACCTCGAACACGCCGTCGCCGATCTCAAGGATCGAGACGTCGAAAGTGCCGCCGCCGAGGTCGTACACCGCGATGGTGCCGGTCTTCGTCTTGTCGAGACCGTAAGCGAGCGCCGCGGCGGTCGGCTCGTTGATGATACGCAGCACTTCAAGACCGGCGATCTTGCCGGCATCCTTGGTGGCCTGGCGTTGCGCGTCGTTGAAATAGGCAGGAACGGTGATGACGGCCTGATCGACCTTCTGGCCGAGATGAGCTTCTGCCGTCTCTTTCATCTTCTGCAGAATGAAAGCAGAGACCTGCGAGGGCGAATAAGTCTTGCCATCGGCTTCGACCCAGGCGTCGCCATTGGAGGCCTTGACGATCTTGTAGGGGACAAGCTTCTTGTCCTTCTCGACCATCGGATCGTCATAGCGGCGGCCAACGAGGCGCTTGACCGCGAAGAAGGTCCGCTCGGGATTGGTCACCGCCTGACGCTTGGCGGGCTGGCCGACGAGGCGCTCGCCGTCATCGCTAAAGGCGACGATCGAGGGGGTCGTTCGCATCCCTTCGGCGTTCTCGATGACTTTCGCTGTCTTGCCATCCATTACGGCGACGCATGAATTCGTGGTGCCGAGATCGATCCCAATGACCTTTCCCATGGTCCTCATATCCTTCTTTTTGCGGCAGGTTGGCTGGGCCCTGACGGCGCACCAATCCAAACCCCCAACAGATCAAGTACTCGCAATATTGCGACGGTGAGCCTCATATAGGAGGGGGGGGCAGGCCTGCAAGGACTGAAGCGCAACCTTGGCCCTCGAAAACCCTCAACCTTGAAAGATAGTATCTGTTAACGTCGGGCCGCCTGGGCGAGGCGCACGATCAGCGCGCCACGCCCGGCAGATGATCCATTGCGGGATTAGATGAGCGGCTTGGCCTATTGCACCGTCGTCAAAACCGTTAAAAGCGGGACACGAACACTCAAAGCCCCGGCCAACGGGGTCCAGCCCTGCCGACCATTGAACGGCCTCAATGCAACCCCAGTAGATTCTCATGAAACTCATTCGACGATTGTCCGCAGTTGCCCTGTTCGTCACGGCCATCTGTCCCGTCCTGGGTCCAGGCTTGAGTCCAGCCCTGGCCGCGGACGCGATTTTTCCACCGGGGGTCCGGGTTGGGATGGCGCCGCTTGTGGGCCTGTCGCGGGCCAAAACATTCGCCGGGTTTGAAACCGAGGACGAAAGCGTCAAGGTGTTGGTGGCGGAACTGCCGCCCCAGGCCTATGGCGAAGTCGTGAGTGCCTTCAAGGCCAACCCCGCGAGCAGTAATCGCATCAAGCCCGAGAGCATCGAGACCGCTGCCGGGCTTGCCTACTACACCGCTGAAAGCGCCAAGGAAGCCGGCGGGAACGTGCGGCGCTACTCGATGATTCTGCCCGGCGGCACCTTCTCCGGCTATGTCGCCGTGCAGGTCCCCGAGAATGCCACCAAAATCTACACCGATGATGCGGTACGGCAGATGTTTGCCTCGGCGGTGATCCGCAAGGAGGTTCCGGTTGAAGAGCAGCTTGGACTGATGCCGTTCAAGATTAGCGAACTCAGCGACTTCAAAAATGTCCGCACGCTGGCGGTCGGCGCCGCCCTCATACTCGCCGACGGCGACGAGGTAACCGGCATCGAGACCGCCCCCTTCATGGCGATCGGCTTCATGGGATCGGCGCCCTCGCATCCGGAGGATCGCGGCCGTTTTGCCCAACAGGCCGCAACCACCATTCCCGGGGTGCGCGACGCGCGGATCACGACGTCGGAACCGATCCGCATCGACGGCATGGCCGGTTATGAAACGCGCATCGATGCAACCAGCGGCAAGGACAATACCGCCGTCACCGTGGTGCAATGGTTACGGTTCGGCGCTACGAACGCGTTGCGCATCATTGCCAGCGCCCCGCGCGACCAGTGGCCGAAAGCCTTTCCGCGCTTCCGCGCCGTGCGCGACGGAATTCAGCCGCGCGGGTAGCGAATCGAGGCTTGGACCAAGAGTCTTGTCTTGAACCCAAGAGTCACCCAAGATTCTTGGTCCTCAAGACTCAGGCAGCGGTATTCGGCTCGTTGCCGTTCGCGCCGGCCTTCGCACCACCTTTGGAGACCGCAACCAGTGCCGGCCGCAGCATGCGATCGCCGATCATGTAGCCGGCCTGCACGACCTGGACCACCGTACCCGCCGGAACGGACGGGTCGGGGACCTCGTACATCGCCTGCTGAAAATTCGGATCGAATTTCTCGCCTGCCGGATCGAATTTCTTAACGCCGTTTTTCTCCAGCGTGTTGAGAAGCGATCGCTCGGTCAGCTCGACGCCTTCGATCAACGCCTTGAGGCCAGGATCGGCGGCCGCCTTGGCTTCGGGGGGAACCGCATCGAGCGCACGCTGCAGATTGTCAGCGATATCGAGAACGTCGCGTGCGAACGCGGCAATGCCATAAGCGCGCGCGTCGGCGACTTCGCGGGTGGTCCGCTTGCGCAGGTTTTCCATTTCCGCCAGCGTACGCAGCATCTTGTCGCGGGATTCCGCGACTTCCTTCGCCAGCGCTTCCGCTGAGCCTTCCTCGGGGTCGTCGGGCATGATGTAGGGCTTGGAAACCACGGGCTCGGGACCTTGCGCCGGGTTCGCCTGATCGTCCTTCTGCCGCTCGGGATCGGTCATAGAATGCCTTCTCGAAAAATCGTCTGGAATGGGGAGTTGTTATCGCCGCATATCGTGCTTTAAGCGCGGAAAATCAAGCGGCATCACGTTGTCAAGCGAAGCGGGTACCGGTTGAATAGGCCAGATCACCCGCCCAGCATGCGGCTGACGATGCGCGCCGCATAGTCTACCGTTGGAATCACCCTTGCATAGTTAAGCCGCGTCGGCCCGATCACGCCGAGAACGCCGACGATATGACCGGCGCCGTCGCTATACGGCGCGATGATCGTGGAAGAACCGGACAGCGAAAACAGCTTGTTTTCCGATCCGATGAAAATCCGCACGCCTTCGGCGCGCTCCGCGCGTCCCAATAAATCGATCACGCCGCGCTTGGTTTCAAGATCGTCGAACAATAATCTGACGCGTTCCAGATCTTCGAGCGCGTGCAAATCTTCCAGGAGATTGGCGTGACCGCGCACGATCAACTGCCGATCATCGCGTTCGCCGCCGGACCAGCTCGCAATCCCGGCGGCAATGACCTTCTGTGTCAACAGATCGAGTTCGGCGCGGCTCTGCGTCAACGCGGTTTCAAGTTCGAGGCGCGCCTCCGCCAGCGTTCGCCCGCGAATCCGCGCATTGAGAAAATTAGTGGCCTCGGTGAGGGCGGAAGAGGGAACGCCGGATGGCAGCGTCAGCACGCGGTTCTCGACCTGGCCGTCCTCACCGACCAGCACCACCAGCGCCCGCTCCGGCTCCAGCCGCACGAATTCGATATGTTTGAGCCGCGAATTGGATTTGGCGGTCAGCACCACGGCGGCGGCCCGGGTCAGGCCGGACAGCCGGGTCAACGCCTCGCCAAGAGCGGCTTCGACGGACTGCGCCTTGCCGACGGACGCAAGCTGGGTCTGGATTGACTGCCGCTCCGGTTCGGTGAGATCGCCAACCTGCATCAAGGCATCGACGAAAAACCGCAAGCCCAATTCGGTCGGCAGCCGGCCGGCCGAGGTATGCGGCGCGTAAATCAGGCCCAGTTGCTCGAGATCCGACATCACGTTCCGCACCGAGGCCGGCGACAGCGGCGTCGCGATCAGGCGCGAAATGTTGCGCGAACCGACGGGCTCGCCGGTCGCCAGATAACTCTCGACGATTTGACGAAAGATGTCTCGCGAGCGCTCGTTAAGCTGGGCGAGCCCGGCATTCGGCGCGATCAGGCCGATCGGATCGTGGTGGGCCACTGGTTACTCCTGGGCAACTAGCGCTTTTGTCTTGTTTAGGCAGGATCTCCCGGGCAAACGCGGCGCGTTCGTCCCGACGAAACCCGGTTCATGCTTTTGGATCATGCTCTAATCTGTCCATGTCGGGGACTGGTTACAAGCGGGGATTGGTCCCAACAGGCGGCCAAGGGCCTTGCCGCTGCCCGCTCGCCCTCCTACAAGCACCGCAAGCGACCCCTTTTGCTGAATTTTCGGAGGATTCCCATGCGGCCAAGCCGCCGTGCGCCGGATGAACTACGCGCCGTGTCGCTGGAACGCGGCGTGGTCAAATACGCCGAGGGCTCTTGCATGGTTAAATTCGGCGACACCCATGTGCTGGTAACGGCGACGCTCGAAGAGCGGCTGCCGCCATGGCTGAAGGGCCAGGGCCGGGGCTGGGTCACGGCCGAGTACGGCATGCTGCCGCGGGCCACCCTGGAGCGCACCCGCCGCGAGGCTTCCGCCGGCAAACAAAACGGCCGCACCGTCGAGATCCAGCGGCTGATCGGCCGCTCGTTGCGCGCCACGCTCGATCTGGAAGCGCTGGGTGAGCGCCAGATTACCGTCGATTGCGACGTGCTGCAGGCCGATGGCGGCACGCGCACGGCCTCGATCACCGGCGCCTGGGTCGCGCTGGCCGACTGCATCGGCTGGATGAAGACCCGCAACATGATCAAAGGCAACGTGCTGCGGGACAACGTGGCCGCGATCTCCTGCGGCATCTATAACGGGACGCCGGTGCTCGACCTCGATTACGCCGAGGATTCCGAGGCCGAGACCGACGCCAATTTTGTGATGACCGGCGACGGCCGCATCATCGAAGTGCAGGGTACGGCCGAAAAGACGCCGTTCTCGCAGGACGAATTTCTGGCGCTGATGGGGCTGGCGCGCAAAGGCGTGGCGCGGCTGGTGGACTTGCAGAAGATGGCCGTGGCGTGATTCGATATAGGCGGCGGCAGAATCCAGTTTTGCCGAGCGCGCTCTCACTGGCGTAGATCAAAGCCCATGCATCGTCGAATCACAGGCAAGCTCGTGATCGCGACCCACAATCCCGGCAAGCTGGCCGAGATGCGGGAATTGCTGGCCCCGCACGGGGTCGAGGCGATATCGGCCGGCGAGCTTGGCCTTGGCGAGCCCGACGAGACCGGCACGAGCTTTCGCGCCAACGCCCAGATCAAGGCCCTCGCCGCGGCGAAATCCGCGCAACTGCCGGCCTTCGCCGATGATTCCGGATTGGTGGTCGACGCGCTCGACGGCGCGCCCGGCATTTTCTCCGCGCGCTGGGCCGGCCCCAATAAGGATTTCACGGCCGCGATGACGCAGATCGAACGCCTGTTGCAGGAGCGCGGCGCGACGAAGCCTTCACAGCGCCGCGCGCATTTCGTTTCCGCACTCTGCGTCGCCTGGCCCGACGATCATCTCGAGGAGGTCGAGGCACGCGCCGACGGCATGCTGGTGTGGCCGCCGCGCGGCACGGCGGGCTTTGGTTATGACCCGGCATTCCTGCCGGATGGACATACCCGCACCTTCGGCGAAATGACCAGCATCGAAAAGCATGGCCTGCCGCCGCTGGGACTAGGGCTGTCGCACCGCGCCCGCGCCTTCGTCAAATTGGCGGAGATTTGCCTTGACCCGCGCTGAGGAAAAAAAAGAGGCGTTTGGCGTCTATGTGCACTGGCCGTTTTGCCTGTCGAAATGTCCGTATTGCGATTTCAACAGCCACGTTCGGCATGCGCCGATCGATGAAGAGCGATTCGCGCGCGCATTCGCCCGCGAGATCGAGACCACCGCCGCGCGCAGACCGGGCCGCCAGGTCTCGTCGATTTTTCTCGGCGGCGGCACGCCCTCTTTGATGCGGCCGCAAACCGTCGGCGCGATCCTGGATGCGGTCGGAAAACACTGGCACGTAGCGCCCAACGTCGAGGTCACGCTGGAGGCCAATCCGACCAGCGTCGAGGCCACCCGCTTCAAGGGCTACCGGGACGCCGGGGTCAATCGCGTTTCGCTCGGCGTGCAGGCGCTGGACGACGCCTCGTTGAAGGCGCTGGGGCGGCTGCATACCGCCCGCGAAGCGCTCGATGCGGTCAAAATCGCCCGCACCGCGTTCGATCGGTATTCGTTTGATCTGATTTACGCCCGTCCCGACCAGACACCTGCGATGTGGGCGGACGAGTTGAAACTGGCGATCGCGGAGGCGGCCGAGCATCTGTCGCTGTATCAACTGACGATCGAACCGGAGACGCCGTTCTTCGGCCTGCATGCAGCGGGCAGATTAAAGACACCGGATGAGGCGACCGCGCGCGCGCTGTATGACGTCACCCAAGACGTCTGTGCCGGGCATGGATTACCGGCGTACGAGATTTCCAATCACGCCCGCGCCGGGGCAGAATGCCAACATAACCTGGTGTATTGGCGCGGCGAGGAATATGCCGGCATCGGTCCCGGAGCGCATGGTCGTCTCGACATCGATGGCGTCAGACATGCGATCGCGACCGAAAAGCGCCCCGAGGCGTGGCTGATGCGCGTCGAGGAAAGCGGCCACGGTATCGTCACCGACGATCATCTCAACAGCGAAGAGCGCGCCGACGAATTTCTGCTGATGGGCTTGCGGCTCGCCGAGGGCATCGACCCCCAGCGCTACGCGGCGCTTTCAGGCCGCGCGCTCGATCCGCGCCGGATTGCGCTGCTGCGTGAGGAGGGCGCGATAGCAGTTGACGCCGGCGGACGGCTACGCGTGACCCAGGCCGGATTTCCGGTACTCGATGCGGTAGTGGCCGATCTGGCGGCTTAAATTCTTCCTGGATTCCTGCGTACGGGGAAGGAAGACGAGTTATGCGCCAAAACTCTTCGGCGAGCCCGCGACTGCCACACCGCCGTTCGATCCGACACGCATCACGGCCAAGCCGCGTTCGTTGGAGCCGTCAGCGCGGAAACGAAACAGGCCATCAATGCCGGCAAAGCCGGAGGCATTGGTCAGCACCTCAGGCGAAAAACGTTGCGGCCCTTGGGTTCTCGCCAACGCTGCGACCAGCGCTACCGCGTCATAGGCCAGCGTCGCGGTTCGTACCGGGTCGGCTCCGAATTTGGTGCGATAACGGCTCGAAAAACCTCGAAAACCTGCCGGATCCGGTGCGGCATAAAGGCCGCCCTGCAATGCGGGGGTCGCAAACACGCGCGGATTGTCCCACAGGCCGGTGCCGAGAAGCTGGATGTTTTTCAAATTAGCGCCGGCCGCGGTCAGCGCATCAGCCACGGTCACCAGCGAATCGCCGTCGTCGGCCATAAAAAGCGCGTCGGCCTGACCGAGCGCCTGCGCCACGGTCCGCGCCGCTGCCGCGCGGTCGGCGCCGTATTTTTCAAACGCGGCGATGCGCCCACCCCTGCGGCCCACCGCCTGCTTGAAGGCAGCCTCCACCACATTGCCGTAGGCATTATCAGGCAGCAGTGCCGCGAAGGATCGCTTTCCGGTGCTGGCGGCGTATTCGATAATCCGATTGACGTCGGATTCGGGGAGGAAACTCAGGAGATAGATGCCCCGGCCCGCCACGCTCGAATCGGTCGAAAACGCGATCACCGAGGCGCCGCGTGCGCGGGTCGCTTGTGCCGCTGCCGGAACCGACAAGGCAAACAGCGGACCCAGAATAATCTCCGCCCCCTCGTCGATGGCCTGCTGCGTTCCTTGGCCCGCGCCTTGTGGGTTGCCGCCATCATCCTTGATCAGAAGCTGGATATTGGGATTCTGGAACTCCGCCAGCGCCATTTCCGAGGCATTCTTCATCGACTGCGCCGCGACGCCGGCGTTACCGGTCGCCGATAGCGGCAGGATCAATCCCACCTTGACCTGTCCGGTGCCGGCAACCAGCGGCTGCTGAGGCGGGCCGGAAGGGCCAGCCGCAGACTGCGAACTGAAAGGATTGGAAAATTGACTGAGGCTCTGCTGCACGCCCGCGCACGCACCGAGCAGGGGCGCACCGAGAATCAAGCCAACTGCCGTCCGCCGGGTCGTTCCCGACGGCTGAGATTTGGGATTGAACGGACCCACCACCATCGTATCTCTATCTCTCGACCGACCGAAATCGGCCTGGACCTTAAACCTCCTGGCGATCAGGAGGGTGGATTCAGGCATATTGTCGGCGAATGGTTAACCAAACAAAAGGATTGTGGCGGTGCGGCGCTGGCACCGGTTGCACGGCCATGGTTCCCACCGTTCTGCGGCACAGTACCCCCAGCAGGATTGTGGCGTAAGTGCTGCGTTGCTTCTAGATTGGCATTATGCGCGCAAAAACCGCTTCCATAAATACCAACCAAGGCGTGAGCGAACCCTCGGGGCGCACATTTTTGCTTGCCGGCCATACCCTGACCGCCCCGAAGGCGGTCCCGGGCCTGCATCTGGTGGCCACGCCCATTGGCAATCTTGGCGACATCACCTTGCGTGCGCTGGAAACCCTCGCCGGCGTCGAGATCATCGCCTGCGAAGATACCCGCATCACCCGGCGGCTGACCGAGCGCTATGCGATCTCCGCCCTGCTCAAGCCCTATCACGAACACAACGCCGCATTGGCGCGGCCGAAGATCCTGGAAAAACTGGCGCAGGGTGCTTCAATCGCGCTGGTCTCGGATGCCGGTACGCCGTTGATTTCCGATCCCGGCTTCAAACTGGTGCGCGAGGTCTGCGCGGCGGGCCATCCGGTGATCGCCTTGCCGGGCCCCTCTTCGGTGCTGGCGGCGCTGGCGGTGGCGGCGCTGCCGACCGACCGGTTCTTTTTCGAAGGGTTTTTGCCGCCCAAAGAAACCGCACGCCGGGCACGGCTTACTGAGCTGGCCCGAATCGGCGCGACGCTGGTGATGTTTGAATCCGGCAACCGGGTGCAGGGCACGCTGGCCGATCTTGCCGACATCATGGGTACACGCGATGCCGCCATCTGTCGCGAGATGACCAAAATGCATGAAGAGATCCGGCGCGCGCCGATTTCCGAACTGGCGCGGGCCGCCGACACCCTGGAGACGCGCGGCGAATTCGTGCTGGTGATCGGCCCGCCGACGTCGGGCACGCAAATCATGGCGGCGGATGAACTGGACGATCTGTTGCGAAGCCAGCTCAAACGCGACAGCGTCAAGGATGCGGTCGCTCATGCGGTCGAACTGTCCGGCCGGCCGCGCCGCGAAATCTACGCCCGCGCGCTTGAACTCGCCAAGGAGTCCGGCAAGGAAGCCGACAAGGAAATTGGCGCGAAAGGCGGCCATGGCGAAGATTGACGATGCCCTGCCGCCTGACAAGCTTGCAAAACCAATCGCAAAACTCGCTTCGCCCGCGCGGCTCGCCGCGTTTCGCACCGGCCTCTCCGCCGAAGCCTGCGCCGCCGCTTTTCTGATGGCGAAAGGCTATCGCATTCTGGCCAAACGCTTTCGAACGCCCTATGGCGAGATCGACATTGTGGCGCGCCAGCGCAATTTGCTGGCCTTTGTCGAGGTCAAGGCCCGCGGCAGTCTCGAGGAAGCGGCCTATGCGGTGACCCCGCGCCAGCAGGCGCGGATCATCGCGGCAGCGCAAGCCTGGCTGATGGCGCATCCCGAACATGCCGATTTCGACCTACGTTTTGACGTCGTCCTGATTGCGCCGCGGCGGTTGCCGCGCCATCTGTTGGCGGCATTCGACGCCAGCACTTGAAGCTCTTCCCACCGAACAACTTCCGGATCCCCACATGAAATTGAACGTCGCCGTCCAGATGGACCCCATCGCGCGCATCAACATCCGCGGCGATTCAACCTTTGCCTTGCTGTTGGAAGCACAGAAGCGCGGCCACGGGCTCTCCTATTACACGCCGGACAAACTCTCGCTCCGCGGTGAGGAGGTGGTCGCGCCCATCCAGATGCTCACCGTGCGCGACGAGGCGAGCGATCATTTCACCCTCGGCGAGCCGAAGCGCGAACTTCTGGCGGCGTTTGACGTAATCCTGCTGCGGCAAGACCCGCCGTTCGACCTCGCCTACATCACCTCGACGCATTTGCTCGAGCGGATTCACCCCAAGACGCTGGTGGTGAACGATCCGGTCAGCGTCCGCAACGCGCCGGAAAAGCTGTTCGTGATGGATTTCCCCGATTTGATGCCGCCGACCTTGATTTCACGCGATCTCGACGAGATCAACGCGTTCCGCGACGAGCACGGTGCGGTGGTGATGAAGCCGCTGCATGGCCATGGCGGAGCGGCGGTGTTTCGGATCATGCCGCAGGACATGAATTTCGGCTCGCTTTACGACATGTTCTCGGTGACGTTTCGCGAGCCGTGGGTGATCCAGCGCTTTCTTCCCGAAGTCAAACACGGCGACAAGCGCATCATTCTGGTCGACGGCGAATTCGCCGGCGCCGTCAACCGCGTGCCGGCGGCGGATGATCTGCGCTCCAACATGGTGCGCGGCGGCGCGGCCAAAGCCACCGATCTGACACCGCGCGAGCGCGAGATCTGCGCGCGCCTGGGACCAAGCTTGCGCGAGCGCGGGTTGTTGTTCGTCGGCATCGACGTCATCGACGGCCATCTCACCGAGATCAACGTGACGTCGCCGACCGGCATCCGCGCCATTGGCCGGCTCGGCGGGCCGGATGTCGCGGCGAAA
Organism: uncultured Alphaproteobacteria bacterium; assembly: GCA_963814615.1. GTDB lineage: Bacteria > Pseudomonadota > Alphaproteobacteria > Rhizobiales > Xanthobacteraceae > Bradyrhizobium. The sequence continues at coordinate 160,242 of CAWFDN010000005.1, forward strand.
ATCTGGGACGTGATCGAGAAGAAGCGGGGATAAGCTGCTTGAGCAACCGCAGCCCGATCCGGTCGCGATCTCCAGGCTGAATTGAGCCGCGCGATTGCGCCGCTCGGCCCGGTTGTCCCCCTTGCCAATAGCGCTGGTGGGCGTGCCAAGAAACGTTGCCCGAGCAGACGAGGGCGATCGACGCGCTCATCGCCGAGAGGACCTGCTCCCGGATTGTTTCCATGTTCCCTTAATGTTCTTGCTCCTGCCGTGACTTTCCGCTACCCTTGATTGTGGAAGAGGGGCGGAATGGTTCAGCGGGTTTCTACCGTAGCCTTTGAGGGGATCGAGGCCCGTGCCGTCGACGTGCAGGTGCAGGTCGCGCCGGGGTTGCCGGCTTTCGCCATCGTCGGCCTTCCCGACAAGGCGGTCTCCGAAGCCCGCGAGCGGGTGCGCTCGGCGCTGATTGCCTCGGGCCTGGCGCTGCCGGCGCGCCGAATCACCGTCAATCTCGCGCCCGCCGACCTGCCGAAAGAAGGCAGCCATTACGATCTGCCGATCGCGCTCGGCCTGATGGCGGCGATCGGCGCCATTCCGGCGGATGCGTTGAACGGCTTCACCGTGCTCGGCGAGCTCGGGCTCGATGGATCGATCGCGCCGGTCGCGGGGGTCTTACCCGCGGCGATCGGCGCCAATTCGCGCGACGAAGGCCTGATTTGCCCTGCCGCCTGCGGCGCGGAAGCGGCCTGGGCCAGCCCGGATATCCAGATCATTGCCGCCAGTTCGCTGATCCAGATCGCCAACCATTTCAAGGGCACGCAGGTCTTGTCGCGCCCCTCACCGAAGGTCCATGCGCGCGAAACAAATCTGCTCGACCTTCGCGACATCAAGGGCCAGGAAAGCGCCAAGCGCGCGCTTGAGATTGCTGCCGCCGGCGGCCATCATTTGCTCATGATCGGCTCGCCGGGGGCCGGCAAGTCGATGCTGGCGGCGCGGCTGCCCTCGATCCTGCCGCCGCTGTCGCCGTCCGAACTGCTCGAAGTGTCGATGATCGCCTCCGTCGCCGGCGAAATCCGGGATGGTGCGCTGACGGCGCGGCGGCCGTTCCGCAGTCCGCATCATTCCGCCAGCATGGCGGCGCTCACCGGCGGCGGCATGCGGGCCAGGCCCGGCGAAATCTCGCTGGCGCATCAGGGCGTGCTGTTCCTCGACGAATTGCCGGAGTTCGATCCCCGCGTGCTGGATTCGCTGCGCCAACCACTCGAAAACGGCGAGGTTTCGGTGTCGCGCGCCAATCATCGCGTCACCTATCCGGCGCGCTTCATGCTGGTGGCGGCGATGAATCCGTGCCGCTGCGGCCACGCGTATGAGCCTGGTTATTCCTGCAAACGCGGCCGGGTCGATCGCTGCACCGGCGATTATCAGGCCCGCATATCCGGGCCATTGATGGATCGCATCGATTTGCGGATCGAGGTGCCGGCGGTGACCGCCACCGACCTGATCCTGCCGCCGCCGGCGGAAGGCTCGATTGAAGTGGCGGCGAGGGTCGCCGCGGCACGCGACCTCCAAAGGGCGCGTTACATGGCGGCCGGACTGCCGCACATCCGCACCAATGCGGAGGCGCCAGCGTCGGTGCTGGAAACGATCGCGCAACCCGATGCGCAAGGCTTGAAACTGCTCCGCGACGCCGCCGAGACCATGCGCCTCTCCGCGCGCGGCTATCACCGCGTGCTGCGCGTCGCCCGCACGCTCGCCGACCTCGACGGCACGGAAAAAATCGGCCGGCTGCATCTGGCCGAAGCTCTGTCCTACCGTGCGCTCGCGGAAGATCTGCGGCGCGCCGCCTGAGGCTCAGGCAAAGTCAGCGCGACCTCGCGGTGGCAACGCCAAGCGCCTGCGGTAGATGCCCCCGCGACCGCAGGCATCCGATCCATTTGTTCTCCCAGACACTTGCATGGCTGCTCGGATTGTTAAACAATCTTGAGAACCCCATCGGATCGTAAATGCGTTTGACGCTTTTCTCACTGTTACTGCTGACCGGCTGCGCCTCTGAGAATTTCGGCGTTGCTGAGGTCCGGCTGGGGGCCCAGGACGAGGCCGCTTGCAAGCACCTTACGTTTGGCGAAGGCGAGCCTGCTTATCAGCAGTGCCGGCAAAAGCTGATTGATTCCCGTCGGGAGGACGCTAAGGGGGACAAGCCTGAGAAAGCCGAGAGCCTTGGCGACCTACTCCAATCATCAGCCGCGGCACTTTTCAATATCGGCCGCTAGGGCCGCGTCAACCCGCCGGTAACGAGTTTTGTTTACACTCTGCCAACCATAAGCCCGAGCGTCTCTCGGACTTGTTGTCGAGTGAGTGTGTGATGTTGCGTCTCAAGATTCTGGCCTCGGCCGTTCCGTTGATCGCTGCCGCCGTGTTCGCACGCGGCGAACTGTTGCCCGGCCCACGTCCCTGCATCGCCATCGGCGAGGCCTCGGTCCAGATTGCGGACCTGCCCTGGCAGGCCCAGCTTCACGTCAGTTTCACCGACGATCCGGCTCTTGCGACGGTGCGGGTGCAGATCGCCGAGAGCGCGGAGGCGGCCGACTTTGCCGTGGTCGACGATATCGACAGTGCCGATGCCGGCGCCTGCGAGACCAATGCGGCGACGCGGTTTGTGGCGATCTCGGCAACCGCCGCAGATACCGCGCCCGTGATTTATCTCGCGCAAGACGGCCCCGCCGATTACCGGATTTTCGTCCGATCGAAAACCTTTACCGCCCGCGAGGCGGCCGCCCTGATCGTCGGCGCCCGAGACGAGCACCGCCGCCTGGAAGCCGCCTCGCTCTGAATTTGCTTAACGTTGCACTAACCCTGTTCTCATCGGACCCCGTAAAGCCGCGCCGCCTCAAGCAGTTTGCAAGGTCGTCATCGCATCTTCCTCGTCAAGCACAGGACGCGCGACGCGACATTTTCCGAAAATGCCGAGCGCGCCAGCCAATCGCAGCGCCGCAAGGCGATCTCAGGGTGGTCGGGGATGGGCCGGATTTTCCGAATCAAGCTACACATGCGCCGCTTCGCGCGACGCCATCCCTGGATCGGTTTCACGGTCCGCTCATTCATGATTTTCTCCGCCGCCTTCGGCGGTGCGTATGGGTTCATCGCCGGAAGCCGGTCGGAAGAAGCCGGTTATGACCCCCACACCTTCGCCATCGGCGCCAGCTTCCTGTTCGCGGTAGCCTGCGCCGCGCTCGCAGCCTTGAGCATCCGGCTGCGCTGGATGCGCAAAAAGCTTCGCAAAATCGCGCTGCACAACGAAACGCTGGCCGACCGCAATTGGGAATTGCAGGAAGCCGAGGAGCGTGCCCGCAGCCTGTTCGAATCGCAAGGCGACCTGATCGTTCTGCGCGACGCCGACGGCTGCATCACTTTCGTCAACGACGCCTATTGCGAACTGGCCGAGCAACCGGCGAACGCCCTGATTGGCAGCCGCTTTACACTCGATGTGCTTGAGCAAGGCGACACGGCGCTCGAGCCGAACGGCACGCGGATTCATGATCAGAAGATCGCCGGCCCGCTCGGACCGCGATGGATTGCCTGGCGCGAGGGCCTCGTTCGCTCGGATGCGGGCAGGCCTTCGGAGATGCAATGCGTCGGCCGCGACGTAACCGACCGCACCGAAACCGAACGCGCGCTGGCGGAGGCGCGCGATCAGGCCGATGCCGCCAACCGGGCGAAGTCGCAATTCCTGGCGATGGCCAGTCACGAAATTCGCACCCCCCTCAACGGCATCATCGGCATGAGCGGGTTATTGTTGGATACGCCACTGACGCCCGAGCAGATGACCTACGCCAAGGCGGTGAAAACCTCGGGCGACGCCCTGCTCGCGCTGATCGAGGAACTCCTGGATTATTCCAAGATCGAGGCCGGCAAGATCGACCTCGAACATCGTCCGTTCGCGCTGGCCGCCCTGATCGAGGACATCACCGAACTGCTGGCGCCGCGGGCGCAGGCGGCCAAGCTTGAGATCGCGGCCTATGTCGACGACCGCCTGCCGGCGGAAGTAATCGGAGACTCCGCCCGGCTGCGGCAGGTCCTGCTCAATCTTGCGGGCAACGCGATCAAATTCACCTCGACCGGCGGCGTGGCGCTGATCGTCGAGCCGGGTATCTGGCCCAATGAAATCAGCTTCCTGGTGCGCGACACCGGTATCGGCATCGCGCCCGAAGCCCGGCAGCGGATTTTTCGCGAGTTCGAGCAGGCCGACGAGCGCATTGCGAGGAGTTATGGCGGCACCGGCCTCGGCTTGAGCATCTCCGAGCGCATCGTCAAACGCATGGGCGGCCGCATCACGCTGGAGAGCCAGCCCGGGGTCGGCTCGACCTTCGAGGTGTCGGTTACGCTGCCGCCCTCCGACGGGTCTGACCGCGAAGCGAAGCTGTTTGCGGCCCCGGATTTGACCGGCCAGTCGATCATGCTGGTGGCGCCGCAAAGCATCGAAGCCTCGCTGGTGGCGCGGCGGCTGCAACGTTGGGGCGGCCAGACCTGCGTGGTTTCAGATATTGCGGTCGCGCAGGCGTTGCTGCCGGAGCGTTCCTGGCATGCCGTGCTGCTCGACCGTGCGTTGGGCGCTGCCGAGGTCGAACTGCTCGCCGGGTCGGCCCGCGACCATGCGACGCAGCGGATCGTGATGTTCACGCCGGCCATGCGGCACGAGCTGCAACCTTCCACCTCGGATGTGTTCACCGGCTACCTGATCAAACCGTTACGCGCGGCCTCACTCGCGGCCCGCCTGACGATGGCGCCGGAAGTGCTCGCACCAAACCTGGCGAACGAGGCCGCGATCGAAGCGCCTGACCATGCCGAGAGACCATCGATCGCACCGGTGCGAGGGCTTTCGATTCTGGTGGCAGAAGACAATGAGATCAATGCGCTCTTGATGCGGTCGCTTTTGACCCGTCTGGGACATCACACCGTCATCACCACCAACGGCGAAGAAGCGCTGGAATCATGGCTGTCGGCCAAATCCGCCGGCGCGCCCTATGACCTGGTACTGATGGACATCCAGATGCCGCAACTCGACGGCATCGAAACCGCCAAGCGGATTCGCAGCCGCGAGGTCGGCCAGCCAGGCCGCCAGACGCCGATCCTCGCACTCACCGCAAACACACTGGTGGAGGATCGCTATGCCTGCTTCGAGGCCGGAATGGATGGCTTTCTGATCAAGCCGCTCGACCGGGAAAAGCTGGCCGATGCGCTGGCAGGTTTGGCCGCCTCGCGGCATCTCGCCGCGTGAGCGTTTGGCTCCAAATCTCTCCTCGTCACTGCAATGACGACCGCACTGTTATCACAGGGCGGCAATGGCGCTGTCACATGTCTGTCGAATGCCCGTGATTGGTGAGCCCCGAAGGCCGCGTCGATTCGGATGCCTGCGGTCGCGGGGACATCTATGCAAGGCGACCAGCTGGCGCGGCCGACGCAGCGCCTGATTCGGAGGCTGCGGCCGGAAAAATTCGGGATCGCCGCGCAAACGGCAATGACCTGGTTCAAGCCGCTGCCGCTTTCCTCCGGCATCATCAAGCCAATCCGAAGTTTTTCGACTTTCCCATCTGCGCTTGGACGGCTCGGCACGCTCGAGGTTCGACTGGCGCAGGAAAGACACGACGTTAAGCGCGCCCAGAAGCTGCGCTATCGCGTGTTCTATAAAGACGGCGCCGCCATCGCCAACGCCGCGACGATGCTGGCGCGCCGCGACAAGGATGGGTTCGACAAGATTTGCGATCATCTGCTGGTGGTCGATCACGCCGCCAAGCCGTCGATCGGCGGAAAGCAGCCGGTAGTCGGCACGTACCGCCTGTTGCGCCAGGACGTCGCGGAAAATCATGGCGGCTTCTATACCGAAAACGAGTTCGATATCGCCGGCCTGATCGATCGTCACGCCGATCTGCGGTTTCTCGAGCTCGGTCGATCCTGCGTGCTGCCGCGCTATCGCAACAAGCGTACCGTCGAATTGCTATGGCACGGCATCTGGGCCTATGTCCGCCAGCACCGGCTCGACGTGATGATCGGCTGCGCCAGCTTCGAGGGCACCGACCCAGAGCGGCTGGCGCAGCCGCTCTCGTTCCTGCATCATTACGCGCGCGCGCCAGAAGCCTGGCGCGCGGCCGCGCATCCCTCGCGCCGCGTCGAGATGAACCGGATGGCGAAGGAGGCCATCAATCCAAAGGCCGCGCTGCATGAGCTGCCGCCTCTGATCAAGGGATATCTGAGACTGGGCGCCTATATCGGCGACGGCGCGGTGATCGATCATCAGTTCGGCACCACCGACGTTTTGATCGTGGTGCCGGTCTCCGCGATCAGTGCCCGCTACATCGAGCATTTCGGCGGCAATGCGCCGCGGCATGCGGCGTAAAGCATGATCCGGAAAAGTGGAAACCGGTTTTCCGAAAAGATCATGCTTACTCAACGAGATGAGGTCATGATTCGATTCAATCGAATCGGACCATGATCTCAGGCGTTAAAGCCGTCGCAGCGCCACGGTTTCGACCACATGATCGGCGCCCTTCTTCAGGATCAGCGTGGCGCGCGGCCGTGTCGGTAAAATATTGTCTTCGAGATTGGCGAGGTTGGTTCGCTCCCAGATCGCCAGCGCGGTGGCGGTGGCTTCCTCGTCGGACAGCAGCGCATAGCGGTGAAAGTACGAGCGCGGATCGTGGAACGCGGTGTCCCGCAACGCGAGAAAGCGTCTGACGTACCAGTCGCGCAGCACGGATTCATCGGCATCGATATAGACGGAGAAATCGAAAAAATCCGACACCACCGGAACGGCCTTGCCATCGCGCGGAAGCCGGCCGGTTTGGAGAACATTGACGCCTTCGACAATCAGGATGTCCGGCCGATCGACTTCGATCCATTCGTTCGGAATGATGTCGTAGGTCAAATGCGAATAGACCGGCGCCCGCACCGGCTGCCGCCCGGCCTTGATGTCGCTCAAAAATGCCAGCAGCGTCGGCAGATCGTAGCTCTCCGGAAAGCCCTTTTTCTGCATCAACCCCTGCCGTTCAAGCACCGCATTGGGAAACAGAAAGCCGTCGGTCGTCACCAGATCGACCCTTGGCCGCGGCGACCATCGCGCCAGCAACGCCTGGAGCACGCGCGCGGTGGTCGATTTGCCCACCGCCACCGACCCGGCGACGCCGATGATGTAGGGCATCTTGCGGTCTTCGATGCCGAGAAAGCGCCGCTGCGCGAAGTAGAGCCGCTGCATGGCATCGACATAAATCGACAGCAGGCGCGACAGCGGCAGATAAATCTCCTCGACCTCTTTAAGGTCGAGCCGGTCGTGCATCGAGCGCAGCTTGGCGATCTCGCCGGCTTCCAGCGTCATCGGCATGTCGTCGCGCAACCGCGCCCATTGCTCCCTGGAGAATACCCGGTAGGGATTGTATTGCTGGTCCGCCGCCCGAATATCCATGAAGCCGCCTTTAGCTTTTAGTCGCGCTTGCGCGCGGACTTCTCTTCCAGTCCGGACATCGTCGTGCGCTGCGCCAGGGTGGCCTCGACCTCTTCAAGCTTCACACCGCGCGCTTTCAAAAGCACCAGAAGGTGAAACAGCAGGTCCGCAGCTTCGGCGATCAGATGATCGCGATCGTTCTCGACCGCGGCGATCACGGTTTCCACCGCCTCTTCGCCGAGTTTCTTGGCGCAATGTGCTGAGCCCTTGTCCAGCAGCTTGCGGGTATAGGAGGCCTCACCCCCCGTCGCGGCGCGGGCGTCGATGGTGGCGGCAAGGTCGTGGATCGTAAAACGCGACATCAACTAAAACTCTTACGCAAGGGACCCGGCCAAGGATCCGGCGATCATCCCAAGAGGATTTAGCACTTCTGCCCCCGGGAGTTGTCAGGGATCGAGCCGCATCGGCAGCCCGGCACGCACCATGTGGTCCTTGGCTTCACGTATGGTAAATTCGCCGAAGTGGAAGATCGACGCCGCCAGCACGGCCGTGGCATGCCCGGCGCGGATGCCCTCCACCAAATGATCGAGATGGCCTACCCCGCCCGAGGCGATCACCGGCACCGGCACGCTGTCCGCCACCGCGCTGGTGAGCGGAATGTCGAATCCCTGCCTGGTGCCGTCCCGGTCCATGGAGGTCAGCAGGATTTCTCCGGCGCCGAGCGAGACCACTTCCTGGGCGTATTCGATGGCGTCGATGCCGGTGGAATTGCGCCCGCCATGGGTGAAGATTTCCCATCGGTCCGAACTGCCGCCGCGCTTCACGCGCTTGGCGTCGATCGCCACCACGATGCATTGATCGCCGAACTTCTCGGCCGCTTCCTTGACGAATTCGCGGCGGCTGACGGCGGCACTGTTGATCGATACCTTGTCGGCGCCCGATCGCAGCAAGGTCTTGATATCGTCGACGGTGCGCACCCCGCCGCCGACGGTCAGCGGCATGAAGCAGGCTTCCGCGGTACGCCTGACCACATCCAGCATGATGCCGCGATTTTCATGCGTCGCGGTGATGTCGAGAAAACACAACTCATCCGCACCCGCGGCGTCATAAGCGATGGCCGCTTCCACGGGATCGCCGGCGTCGCGCAAATCGACGAAATTGACGCCCTTGACGACCCGGCCGTCCTTGACGTCGAGACAGGGAATCACGCGCACCTTGAACATCGAAGACTCCTCGATCGTGATCCGATTGGACGAAAACGGATCACGATTTCATTTTCATTTGAGCACGATCTTTTCGGAAAACCGGTTCCCACTTTTCCGGATCATGCTCTAAGCCGCAGCCCGCGCGTTACGGATCAGCGCCAGCGCGGCGGAAGGATCGAGCCGGCCGTCATAAAGCGCGCGACCGGCGATTGCTCCCGCCAGTTTTTTCGCGCGCGGCGCCAGCAGGGCTTTGACATCCTCGATCGAGGCGAAGCCACCCGACGCAATGACCGGGATGGCGATATGTTCGGCGAGCTCGATGGTGGCGTCGAGATTGAGACCCTTCAAGAGACCATCACGCGCGATGTCGGTAAAGATGATCGCGGCGACGCCGGCATCTTCGAACCGCTGCGCAATCTCAAGCGCGGTGACGTGGGACGTCTCGGCCCAGCCTTCGACCGCGACCTTGCCGTCGCGCGCGTCGAGGCCGACCGCAACGCGGCCAGGGAATTTTTTTGCCGCAGCCTTCACGAGTTCGGGATCGCGTACCGCCGCGGTGCCGATGATCACCCGCGCAATGCCTTTGGCCAACCAGGCTTCGATGGTGCCCAAATCGCGGATGCCGCCGCCGAGCTGCACCGGTATGCTCACCGCCGCTAGCATCGCCTCGACGGCGTGCGCATTCATCGGCTTGCCGGCAAAGGCGCCGTCGAGATCGACCACGTGCAGATATTCAAATCCTTGCGCAGCGAAGCTGCGCGCCTGCGCGGGCGGATCGAGATTGAACACGGTGGCGCGCGCCATGTCGCCCTGTTCGAGACGCACGCACTGGCCGTTCTTCAGATCGATGGCAGGAAAGAGAATCACGGCTTCCATTTCAAAAAGTTCGAAATCAAAGCCAGCCCAAACCGCTGGCTCTTCTCGGGGTGAAACTGGGTGCCGATCGCGGTGTCCTTGCCGACGATGGCGGTTACCGGACCGCCATACTCGGCGCGCGCCAGAACGTCGGCCTCGTAGGTCGCCTTGAGGTGGTAGGAGTGCACGAAATAGCCGTGGCAGCCCTTCGGTCCGAGCGGCAGGCGCTCGAGCACCGGATGTTCCCGGACCATATCAAGCGTATTCCACCCCATATGAGGAATTTTCAAATTCTCCTCGCGCGGTGAAATCTTTTCGACGTCACCTGCGATCCAGTTGAACCCGTCGGTGGTGATGTGCTCCTTGCCGCGGGTCGCCATCAACTGCATGCCGACGCAGATGCCGAAGAAGGGCCGCGCCTTGTTTCGCACGGCTTCCGTCATCGCCTCGACCATGCCATCGAGCGCGTCCAGGCCTTTGCGGCAATCGGCGAAGGCGCCGACGCCGGGCAACACAATGCGATCGGCGCGATACACCGTCTCGGGATCGCGGGTCACCACGATCTTTTCCGAACTGTCCATGCTGCGCACGGCGCGTTCGAAGGCTTTGGCGGCCGAATGCAGATTGCCGGAGCCGTAATCGATGATGGCAACGCTCAACGCGAGGCTCCCGGTTCGGGAAACAACCCGATGATCTCGCTCTGAGCCAATGACGGCGGCTTTGAAAACGGCTGGCCTGGAATATCCCGGGTCGGCGGCGGTCCGCCGCGATCGACCGCCGATTGATCGTTGCTGAGCGCGCGCTGCTTGGCGGTCCAGCGATCGAAAAAGCGCCGCTCGGCCGCCTCCTCGTCATCCGCAACCACGATGTCGAGTTGACGCCAGTTCCGCCGCGACAAGGTCCAGCGCTTCAGGCTCGCCGCTTCGAGACCCATCAACAGCGCCATCAGCCCATTCGCCACGAAGAACGACGTCCTGCCAGCGCCCAGCGTCGCCATTCCAAGATCGATCGCGCCCATCACGATGATCCAGCCGATCAGCGCCAGCCACAAGCGGTGCCAGGCCAGCCACACGACGCTCAAAAGGGCAGCCCAGACGTGAAATCCGTCGCGAACGAACGTGAACCGGTCGGTCGCACGAAGGCCCGCTTCAGTCGTCAACGGTGCATGAACTGTGTAAACCGGCATCGTACTTCTCCGCCGAGAACGAAAAATCAGCCGCCGAGCTGACCCTTGGTGGACGGCACTTCGCCTGCGGCGCGGGGATCGATCGCGATTGCCGCCCGCAACGCCCGCGCCAGACCCTTGAAGCAGGATTCGGCGATATGATGGCTATTCTCGCCATATAGGGTTTCGGCATGCAAAGTCACGCCGGCATTGATCGCAAAAGCGTTGAACCATTCGCGAACCAGTTCGGTGTCGAATTCGCCTATCTTGTCGCGGGGGAATTCTACCTTGAATACCAGCACCGGGCGGCCCGAAATATCGAGCACGACGCGCGACAGCGTCTCGTCCATCGGCATATGGATGGAAGCATAGCGGGTGATGCCGACCATGGTGCCGAGCGCCTGCTTCACGGCCTGGCCGAGCGCGATACCGACGTCCTCCGTGGTGTGATGGTGGTCGACGTGTAGGTCGCCATCCGCCTTCACCGTGATGTCGATGCGCGAATGCCGGGCCAAAAGATCGAGCATATGGTCGAAAAAGCCGATTCCGGTCGCGACGTTGGACACGCCCGTGCCGTCGAGGTTCACCGTCACCTCGATATCGGTCTCTTTGGTCTTGCGCTTGATCGTCGCTGTGCGCATGAAACTGCTTTCCCTTGACCGACCCTGGGGCCGGAAACGCGGCTCTTTTAACAGGCCGATGTCGCCTTCGCTACTGCGGGATGGCGTGTTCGAGGCCGAACTTCGACCTATGGTGACCGAAACCGGGCCCTCGAGCCGAAACCGATTGTAACGGCGCAGGCCAATCCCTAAATCCCTGTCAACGCAAGGTACAGGGTATTCCATGCAAGCATCACAGTCCCCATCGCCGGTCTGGCACGGCACCACGATTTTGACGGTCCGCAAGGGAGGCAAGGTGGTGATCGGCGGCGACGGGCAGGTCTCGATCGGCCAGACCGTCATCAAATCCAACGCCAAAAAGGTCCGCAAACTCGGCAAGGGCGACGTCATCGGCGGTTTCGCCGGTGCCACCGCGGACGCCTTCACGCTGTTTGAGCGGCTGGAAAGCAAACTCGAACAATATCCGGGACAATTGACCCGCGCGGCGGTCGAGCTCGCCAAGGACTGGCGCACCGACCGCTATCTGCGGCGGCTGGAGGCCATGATGATCGTTGCCGACAAGGACGTGTCGCTGGTCCTGACCGGCACCGGCGACGTCTTGGAGCCGGAAGCCGGCGTGATGGCGATCGGATCCGGCGGCAACTATGCCTTGGCCGCCGCCCGCGCGCTGGTCGACTCCGACAAGGATGCCGAAACCATCGTGCGCCGCGCCCTCGATATCGCCGCCGACATTTGCGTTTATACCAATCGCAATGTGACCATCGAGACCCTGCCGGGCGGTTGATCGCCCTTCCAGCGCCGATCCCGTTTGCGATGGGTCGGCGACCGCTTCGATGCAGCTTGTTCCCGCAACATTCCAACCTAGCTAGAGCCAATGACCGACTTTTCGCCGCGTGAAATCGTCTCCGAACTCGACCGCTTCATTATCGGCCAGACCGACGCCAAGCGCGCGGTCTCGATCGCGCTGCGCAATCGCTGGCGACGGCTGCAACTGACCGGCTCGCTTCGCGAAGAAGTGCTGCCGAAGAACATCCTGATGATCGGGCCCACCGGCGTCGGCAAGACCGAGATCGCGCGGCGGCTCGCCAAACTCGCCGGGGCGCCGTTCATCAAGGTCGAAGCCACGAAATTCACCGAGGTCGGCTATGTCGGCCGTGACGTCGAGCAGATCATTCGCGATCTCGTCGAGGTCGCGATCGCACAGGTGCGGGAACGCAAGCGCAAGGACGTGCAGGCCCGCGCCCAACTCGCCGCCGAAGAGCGCGTGCTCGATGCCTTGGTCGGCGCCAATTCCAGCGCCGCGACGCGCGATGCCTTTCGCAAGAAGCTGCGCGCGGGCGAGCTCAACGACAAGGAAATCGAAATCGAAATGCAATCTTCGGGCGGGACGCCGGTGTTTGAGATTCCCGGCATGCCCGGGGCGCAGATGGGCGCGATCTCGATCGGCGACATCTTCGGCAAGATGGGCGGCCGGAGCAAGACCCGTCGCCTGACCGTTGAGGATTCCCATGAGCTTCTGATCAACGAAGAATCCGACAAGCTGTTGGACAACGATCAGTTGGTACAGGAATCCATCAACGCGGTCGAAAACAACGGCATCGTGTTTCTCGACGAGATCGACAAGATTTGCGTGCGCGACGGTCGCAGCGGCGGCGACGTCTCCCGCGAAGGCGTGCAGCGCGATCTGTTGCCCTTGATCGAAGGTACCACGGTGTCGACCAAGCACGGCGCGGTCAAGACCGATCATATCCTGTTCATTGCGTCCGGCGCATTTCATATCGCCAAGCCGTCGGATTTATTGCCCGAATTGCAGGGTCGACTGCCGATCCGGGTCGAACTGCAAGCGCTGACCCGCGACGACATGCGCCGCATCCTGACCGAGCCGGAGGCTTCCCTGATCAAGCAATATGTCGCGCTAATGCAGACCGAAGGCGTGACGCTCGACATCACCGATAGCGCCATCGACGCGCTCGCCGACGTGGCGGTGGCGGTCAATTCCAGCGTGGAGAATATCGGCGCCCGGCGGCTGCAGACGGTGATGGAGCGCGTGCTCGACGAGATTTCGTTCGCTGCTCCGGACCGTCATGGCGAGACGATCCAGATCGATGCGTCGTATGTGCAAAAGCACGTCGGCGATCTCGCCAAGAACGCAGATTTGAGCCGGTTTATCCTGTAAACAAGCCCGCAGGCACACGCATCCGCGAAAGCGCGTTGCGCGGCGCATATCCGCCGTGTGATAATCCGCACCTGATCAAGGCGCCGTTTTCGGGTACCGAATGAAACTGCGGATGCGGCAAAACCCCTGGCGCTTGATGTTGGCCGTCAACGTCGCCGTGCTCATTGGGGTTTTTCTCTACAAAATCACCCGCGCGCCTTACGTTCCCTACATCCACCTGTTGGTCGATTATCATTTCGGCTTCACCAAGCGCGCGCTGATCGGCTCGCTGGTATCGCTGTTCTTCCAGGAGGTGCCGGTATGGCTGGTGTTCGCGCTCGGCGGCGGCGTCTGGCTGCTCACGCTCGGTCTTTTCCTGAAATTGTTTCGGCGAACCTTCGGTCTCGACGAGGCCCACATGCCGCTGTTCGTGTTCATGGCCGGCTCGCCGTTTTTTCTGAAGAATTTCATGCACACGCTGGGACACTTCGACATCTACGGTTGCGCGCTCGCGATGGGCCTCATGCTGGTGCCGGCGCATTCCCTGGCTTTCGTGGGACTCGCCACGGCGGTCTCGATGATCCTGATCCTGATCCACCACATTCACCTTTTGATGTATGTGCCGACCATCGCCGTCATCGTGGTGTTGCGTTACTACCTCGTGCAGGGCTGGACGCGGCAGAATGCGGTTCTCGGCATCGCCGCGATCGCGTCCGTCGGCCTGTTGTTCTTGTCAGCGCAATTTTGGGGGGCGATGACGATTCCCGAGGCGGAGTTTGTCCATTATCTGCAGAGCCGCATGGCCGACCCCGCCCGAACCGATCTCTTGAGCTTTAGTTACATCTGGTATCAGCCGCTTCTCAAGGAGATTCACGATACCTGGGATCGCATGCCCTCGAACCTGCTCGGCGTTCCCGTGTTTGCGTTGTTGATCTGGCTGCACGCCCCGCTCTGGAAGTATTTCGCCGATTCGATCCGCGCGCTTTCGAGCGAAACACACCGCCGTGTCGTCCTCACCGCAATCGTGACGGTGAGCGCGGCCTATCTGATCATGTTTGCGATCGTGTTCGATTATTCGCGATGGATTTCGAACTGGGCGGTCTGCATGTTCCTGATCCTGCATGCGGTAAAGACCTTGCCGGCCTCCCATTCTGTGCCGCCGATCTCGGCGGATGACCGAAGGACCGGAATTCTCGGCTGGATCATCACGCTAATCCCGCGGGTGGGGATCGTCCGACCGTTCTAAAGCATGATCGATTCTGATTGAATCAGAACCGAAGCTCTAGATTCTTGTTTTGACGCGTTTTCTTCACGCGAACCGGCCGCCACTTCGCTTGAAACGCTCTGGTTATTTCGATCGCCTGATCCGCACGTAAAGCGCGCCCTCGCCACCATGGCCGATATGCGCTTCTTCGAAACCAACCACCAGCGAGCGGAATTCCGGCAGGCTCAGCCAATGCGGCACCTGGCGACGCAGGATCCCCCGTTCGGACTCGGCGCCCGTGGTGCGGCCTTTGCCGGTGATCACCAGCACGAAGGTCAGGCCGTCGCGGTGGGCGCGCTGCAAAAAGTTTGAGAGCGCGTGATGGGCGCGGCTCTGCGTCATGCCGTGCAGGTCGAGCCGGGCATCGATCTCCTTGCGCCCGCGCGAAAGTTGCGAACGCTCGCGGCGTCCGAGCGGCGCCAGCGGCGGCGGGACCGCCGGCACTTCGGGCCGCAGCGCTCGCGGAATTTTGGCAGCCAAGAGGGGCCCGGGTGGCGCCGCGGGCTTGGCGGCGGCGGCGGGCGTCACCAAATCCGGCGAGACAACTGGCGCCTTTGCGGTGCGAGCCTTCTTGCGCAACGGCTTGATTTGCTTGGCGACGCTGTCCCAAAGCGCGCGCTCTTCGTCGCTCAAGCCGCGCTTGCGGCGCGGTGGCGCCGGCAGTTCCGGGATCGGGGGCGGACGTTTCATCGGCGGCTGCGATAACGATGGCGATGACCGTGGCGGCGCGCCTCACGGCGCGGTGTGATGTTCGGCCGGCCTTCCGGCAGCGGCACCGGTTTGGCGGCCACTTGAGCGGTCGAGGTTTGCGCGGCGGCGGCCGGGGGCAGGGCGGCTGGCGCCGCGGCGTTCTTCGCCCCCTCCTCCTGGCCTTTTGGTTCCTGGCCTCTTGGTTGATCCTTTGACGGATCAACTTGCGGGAACAGTTTTGCGATTTTCTCCGAGGGCCTCGCATCCGGCAATGGCATCTTGCGGCCACGGGCGGCCGGATCGAGGCTATTTGGGATCAGAATAACGAAATGCACGTGGTGCCGGAGACGGCCAGCCAGCCGGCCGGCATCGGTGCCCGCCCCGAAATAGATATCAGCGCGCGCAGGCCCGGTTATCGCCGAACCGGTGTCCTGCGCCACCATCAGCCGGCGAAACGGCGTCTTCGATTGCTCCGATTCGATCGGGAGTTCACCTTCGATGAAAAACGGCGTGCCGTAGACGTGCAGGGCCTTGTCGACAGCGATCGAACGGCCCGGCGTCAGCGGCACGCCTTGCGCCCCAACCGCTTCGTCCTTGTCGGAAAGCTGGACTTCGCGAAAGAACACATAGGACCGGTTTTGCCGGCGCAATTCCTTGGCGCCATCCGGGTTTTGATCCATCCATTCCCGGATCTTCTGCATCGACATCTGGTCTTTCGGAATGATGCCGCGGTCGATCAGGATGCGTCCGACCGGCGTGTAGGGATAACCATTATGTGCGTCGTAATTGATGCGGATGGTCGAGCCATCTTCGAGACGGACCCGTGCCGAACCCTGGATTTGCGTGAACAGCAAATCGGTTTGATCTTTAAGCCAGCAGATTTCGAGGCCGCGACCCGCGACTGCGCCGTCTTCGATCTCAGCCCGATCGTAATAAGGCACGAGCTTGCGACGTCCGATCTTGCGAAACACCTGCCCCTTGTTGGGCAAACCACCGACGCTTTGCGCGACCCCGCGAACGAACAGGTTGGACGGACGGCGATACACCGGCACGGTGTAGATGTCGGTTTGGGTTCGGGATCCGTCGATGACCGGTTCGTAATAGCCGGTGACGAAGCCGTCATCTTCGCCAAGCCGCGAGATTCGCAACGGCAGAAAATGTTGCTCGAAGAACGCCCGCGCCTTGCCGCTGTCCGAAATGTCGACAGCCTTGGCCACGCCGCAAGGCTCGCGCAGTGAAATGCCCAATGCCTTCGGATCCGCGGGCGGTTCTCGTTGCGCCGATATCGGCTTGCAGCTTAGCCGAAACGCCCGGTAGGCCTGCAGTTGGTCATCGGTGTTCCACCCCGCGATCTCGGTCCACTCCACGGGAGCGTATTGGCTGCCGCTGATCTCCAGGGGCCAGGCAAGGCTTGGATATGGGAGCACGCGATGATGTGGCGGATGCGGACTATGAGTGACACGCGGCGGATGCGCAGCATTCGCAGCAACCGAAACCGTCGCCAACGCGACGACGATCAGACAAGCCGCGGTGGCGTACCCTCTGATGCCACGCGCGTTAGTGAGCGCTTCCCGTGCCAACCAGCTTCCAGTTCGGATCGCGTGAAGTGATGTCGCGGGCAAATGTCCAGACATCGGTGATATCGGCGACCTTGTCCGGATTTCCGTCGACAATCGTGCCGGTCTTGTCGTGGGTCACTGAAATCATCTGCGACACAAAACGAACGGTCAATTGCGCCGCCCGATCCCGTGCTTCCGCGCCCACAAGTTCGGCCTTGTCGATCGAAACGAACCGGGTTTCGGTTTTTTGCTCGTTCTTCTCGCGATCCTTGATCACGGCTTCGAAACTGTCATAGACCTCGGACGACAGCAGATCCTTCAGGGCACGACGATCGCCGTTGGCAAACGCCAACACGATCATCTCATAGGCACTGCGCGCGCCCGAGAGGAAATGTCGCGGATCGAACGAAGAATCCTGCGCGGCGATGGCATCAAGCCCCTGAGCGAGCGGCGTGCCGGCTTCAGCCAGACCTTTCCAGCGGTCGGTTGGCGGTGCCGCATCCATTGTGGGGGCCAACGGCGTCTGATCGATCACGGCGCCCGGGATCGGAACCACATTATTGTCTTGGGTCCCCCGCACCACGTTCCGCGCCGTGCGGTCATAGGGTGGCCGCTCGTTTCCGGTGCGCTGTCCGAGCACATTACGCAGACGCAGGAAGATGAAGACGGCCAACGCCAGGAAGATGATGGTGTAAATATCCACGTCGCATTTCGCTTTCTGGTTCTCACGCCGGCCTCGACCGGCGGTAGGGCGCCCCTTAAGGAACGGCAGAGATTACATCATGGATGGGTCTGCAGCATGTAGGCACGAAACCCGGCCCGGCCAATGGCGGGTTTGGCATGAAAGACCATGCCGTGGGGAAATAGGCCGGGGCCGATGCTCATTACCCGTTAGCTGTGAAAGAATTGTATCGTGTTTTTGCCGCGAGGGGAAATCCGATCACGCCCGGAAATCACGCATCTTCAATAATTTAGGGCGCACATTCCTCGCCTGGCCGTTCCGCAATTTCTTCCTCTGCCGCGCCGGCCAATCTGGCGGGCCTGACCTTGTCTGAGCGCGTGTAATCGTCATCCTTGTGGAATAAGGCGGGGCTATGATAGCCACTCGCCTCGACAAGCCATTTTTTGCACCTCACGAGCGAATTCAGACGCAAAACCGGTCGCCCCGCTCGTTTGAAAACGCTCCGCACGCTCCAGGAGAGACTTCCATGACCAACGGCAACGGCGCGCCTCTTGAGGCGACTCCCCCTCCCCAATTGAACGTGCTGGCACAATATACCAAGGACCTGTCGTTCGAAAATCCGAACGCCCCAAGTTCGCTGGCGCCGCAGCAGCAGCAACCGGCGATCAATATCCAGATCAACGTCAGTGCCAACAACATCTCCGAAAACGAATACGAAGTGACGCTTTCGGTCGAGGGCAAGGCGGAAAACGCCGGCAAAGTCATGTTCAGCTTCGATCTAGCCTACGCGGGCGTATTCCGCATTGTGAACGTGCCGCAGGAAAACCTGCATCCGCTGGTGATGATCGAATGCCCACGGCTGTTGTTCCCATTCGCGCGCGAAATCATCGCGACCTCGGTGCGCGACGGCGGTTTCCCCCCGCTGATGCTCGATCCGGTGGATTTTGTCGGTCTGTACCGCCAGAATCTGGAGCGGCAGTCTGCCGCCCAGACCGCCCAGGGAAAACCGAGCTAAGGCAAACCAAGCCAAGCGCTGCTGCGTTTAGCTCTCACGGCGCGTTCAGGAAATCGTTCCAGATCGGCTTGTCGCCCAGCGTAGCGACAAACGCCCGATGGGCGATCAGATCGGCCTCGGTGAGGCGCGGCGCCAGTGCTACTTCGCGCTGCCGCCGTGGCGTCTCGCCGTATCCGCCGGCGCGCACGTCGCGGGCCTCCGAAGCCAGAATCAATTGCGACTGCCGGGCTCCGATCAGATCGATATAGACCTCGGCGAGAAGCTCCGCGTCGAGCAAGGCGCCGTGCTTGGTGCGGCGGGAATTGTCGATCGCATAGCGCGAGCAGAGATCGTCGAGCCGGTTCGACACCCCCGGATGCTTGCGCCGCGCCAGCAACAGCGTGTCGACCAGCCGGTCGCGCGAAATCGGCGGTCGTTTGACGTGGTCAAGCTCGGCGTTGATGAAGCCGATATCGAACGAGGCGTTGTGGATCACCAGCGGCGCGTCGGCGATGAAGTCCAGGAACTCCTGGACCACATCGGTAAAGAGCGGCTTGTCGGCGAGGAACTCGCTGGAAAGACCGTGCACCGCGAAGGCTTCCGCCGGCATGTCCCGCTCGGGATTGAGATACCGATGAAAGGTCTGGCCGGTCGGCATGCGGTTGAAGATCTCGACACAGCCGATTTCAACCAGCCGATCGCCGCGCAACGGGTCAAGGCCGGTGGTTTCGGTATCGAGAACGATTTCGCGCATCAACTACAAACCGGAAATGGAGAATCAGGAACGTCGCCGCGGCATCTTACCAGCCTGGTCCAGAATGTCCTGGATTCGGATGCGCACGGGGTCGAGACCGTGCGAGGTATCCACCACGAAATCCGCGCGCTTTCGTTTCTCGGCATCGGGCAACTGGCGCGCCAGGATCGCGTCGAGCTTTTCGTCCGTCATATTGTCGCGTGCCAACACGCGCTGGCGCTGAATCTCGGGCGAGGTCGTGACCACCACCACCGCATCGACGCGCTTTTCGCCGCCGGTCTCGAACAATAAGGGGATGTCGACCACGGCGATGGGCGCACCGGATTGCTCGGCGTCATCAAGGAATTTTTGGCGCGAGGCGCCGAGCATCGGATGAACGATGGCCTCCAGCCGCTTGATCGCGGCCGGGTCTTGCACCACTTGCGCGGAAAGCTTGTTGCGATCGACCTTACCATTCGCCGTGGTGCCCGGAAACGCCGCTTCGATGGCAGAAGCCGCGGCAGGTACCGCCCCACCTTGGTAGATCATGTGAACGGCCGCATCGGCGTCGTAAACCGGGACGCCGGCTTCCGCGAACAGTTTTGCGGTGGTTGATTTCCCCATCCCGATCGAGCCGGTCAGTCCAAGGATGATCATTGACGTCGCCGTTGGGTCCGAATGATTCAAGTGCCGAGCAGACGCTCGCTGCGCAAGAATGAGAGCAGTTGTAATAGCGGCAGACCGAGAATTGTAAAATGATCGCCTTCGATGCGCTCGAACAGATGCGCGCCGAGCCCTTCAAGCTGGTAGGCGCCGACGCTCGACGTCACGGCCGTGCCCGCCTCATCCAGGTAGGCGGCAATTTCGGCCTCGCCGAGCGGCCGCATCGTCATGCGCGCGACCGCAACTCCTTCGAACAATATCTTGCCATCGCGCGCGACCGCAACGGCGGAATGCAGTTCGTGGCTGCGCCCGGCAAGCACCTGTAATTGCTCTGCGGCTTGCGCGCGATCGACCGGCTTGCTGAAAAGCTGCCTTCCCAGCGCCAACGTCTGATCCGCTCCGACGACAAAGCGGCCCGGCTTTCGCAACGAGACGCATAACGCCTTTTCGCGCGCGAGCAGCGCCGCGATCTCACCGGCGGCGTCCAAGCCTGAGGTTTGCTGCGCGGCCCGCTCATCGATTTCGGCCGGAACGGCTTCGTACGGAATGCCGGCACCGGCCAGCAAAGCCTGCCGTGCAAGGCTTTGCGAGGCGAGGATCAAGGGATCTTTTCCACGCCACAGGGTCATTTCGAAAACCACGTCATTCCGAAACCCGTTGCCGCTGCCGGTCGGTGAATAATTTCATGATGGCAGCAGCAGTTTCTTCGATGGACCGCCGCGTCACATCGAGCTGGGCCCAATTGAATTTGGCGCTTAATCGCCGTGCGAACGCGACTTCATCTGCGACCGCCTGACGATCGATATAATCATCGTTGCCGGAGCCGGCGCCCATGCTCAACAGCCGGTTCTGCCGGACCTGAATCAGACGCTCCGGCGTTGCGTGAAGGCTGACCACCAGCGGCTTGGTCAGGGCTTCTACTTGATGCGGGATAGCGATGCCCGGCACCAATGGAACGTTGGCGGTGCGAATGCCGCGATTGGCGAGATAGATCGAAGTCGGGGTTTTCGATGTCCGCGATACCCCGACCAGAACCACGTCGGCTTCTTCCAGCCCTTCGACGTGCTGGCCGTCATCATGCATCATCGTATAGTTCAGCGCGTCGATGCGCTTGAAATATTCCGCATTCAGGGTGTGCTGCGCCCCGACCCGCCCCGTCGTAGGGGCACCGAGATAGGCCTGAAATAATTGCATCACCGGGCCGATGATCGAAAGGCTCGGGATGTTGATCTGCTGACACTTGGCTTCGAGCCGACCGACCAGATCCTTCTCCAGCAACGTAAAAAGCACGATGCCGGGCGCTTCCTCGATTTCATCGAGCACACGGTCGAGCTGCTTCTGGCTGCGCACCAGCGGGTAGACATGTTCGACCGGTGTCACATTGGCGTATTGGGCCGCCACGGCGCGCGCCACCGTGATCAGGGTTTCGCCGGTCGAATTGGAGACAAGATGAAGATGAAAATAGTTGCCGGTCGTGGGCACGTTGAACCCTGTATATCCTGTGAATCGCTGTGGAGCTTACCTGCGAGAATCGGGCGCGGATCGAGAGATCAGGGATAACCCGGCTTTTTCTTCACAGGCCTGACGTGCGGGATAAGTCCGTTCGACCTCCGCAATGATAGTGGGAACATGTGGACTTGTCTCTTCATAAGCCGGCCGTGGGCCTACACAAGTAGCTGAAACCAGTGGCGTTATCTGGGTCAACGAATGTGCTGCAAAAATGTGGATGGATGTGAACAAGCCTGGGAAAATTGCGGGAAAGTTTTGTGCGGGCCTAATCCACTGCTACTTAAACTCAAACCTTAAGATTCTATTATTATTGTTTTAGAAAAGCCTTCTTGCGGATATGTGTTCGCTCGGCGCTGGATTTAGGTAACGCTGATCTTCGCTGAGACGTTCCGACGCCTCGACGTCCTGCGTTGTGAATGACCAATACCCGCGAAACCGAGTGAGGCAGGCCCGATGTACGAATGGATCAAGGCGCTGCATGTGATCGGCATGATCGCATGGATGGCCGGCCTGCTCTATCTGCCACGGTTGTTTGTTTATCATGCCGAGACGGAAATCGGCTCGAAGCAGTCGGAAACGTTCAAGGTGATGGAACGTCGGTTGCTGAAAGCAATCATGAATCCGGCAATGATCGTGACCTGGCTGGCGGGGCTTTACCTGGCTTGGGCGGGCCATTGGTTTTCGGCGCCCTGGCTGCACGGCAAGTTTTTATTGGTTGTGCTGTTGTCCGGCGTCCACGGTTTTTTTTCCCGCTGCGTCAAGGATTTTGCCGCCGACCGGAATACGCGTAGTCGTAAATTTTATCGTATTATCAATGAGTTACCAACTGTTTTAATGATCGGGATCGTCATCCTGGTGGTGGTGAAGCCGTTTTGATGCGGGGTGCTGTCAACATCTTCAATGCGGACCTGCTTGCGGAAAGCTGACTGATTTTCTATATTGCTGAAATCCCACCCCACGCAGGCGGATGTGGTTGCGTACCGGTTTCCTCGTTGAACCGGCCGCCCCATCAGGTTTGAAGCCTCTCCGGCGCTTTCCTTGCTTAGACCTGCGGACCGTCCTGATCTCGCGTCCGCTTTTTCTCAAAGCCACCTCGTAAGCCCTCCCCGTTATTCCACAGGACCCTCCCAATGCGGGAAATGAAACTTCAAGACCTCAAGGCCCAGACGCCCGCCGAGCTCGTCTCGTTCGCGGAAGAAAAAGGGGTCGAAAACGCCAGCACCATGCGCAAGCAGGAGCTGATGTTCGCCATTCTCAAACAACTTGCGATCCAGGAAACCGACATCATCGGCGAAGGCGTCGTTGAGGTTCTCTCCGACGGCTTCGGCTTCCTGCGCTCGCCGGACGCCAACTATTTGCCGGGACCGGATGATATCTACGTCTCGCCTTCGCAGATCCGGCGCTTCGGGCTTCGCACCGGCGATACCATCGAGGGCCATATTCGCAGCCCGAAAGAAGGTGAACGCTACTTTGCGCTGCTGAAGGTCAACACGCTGAATTTCGAGGATCCGGAAAAGTCTAAACACAAGGTCAATTTCGACAATCTGACGCCGCTGTTTCCCGATCAACGGTTTCGGCTCGAACTCGAAGACCCCACCAGAAAGGACCTTTCTGCACGGGTTATCGATATTGTGGCGCCGATCGGAAAGGGTCAGCGCGCCTTGATTGTGGCGCCGCCGCGCACCGGCAAGACCGTGCTGATGCAGAACATCGCGCACTCGATCACCGCCAATCACCCGGAATGCTATCTGATCGTGCTGCTGATCGATGAGCGTCCGGAAGAAGTCACCGACATGCAGCGCTCGGTAAAGGGCGAAGTCGTCTCCTCGACCTTCGACGAACCCGCCGTACGTCACGTTCAGGTCGCCGAGATGGTCATTGAGAAGGCCAAGCGGCTGGTCGAGCACGGCCGCGACGTCGTGATCCTTCTGGACTCGATTACGCGACTGGGACGCGCCTACAACACCGTGGTGCCGTCCTCCGGCAAGGTGCTGACCGGCGGTGTCGACGCCAACGCGTTGCAGCGGCCGAAGCGGTTCTTCGGCGCCGCGCGCAACATCGAGGAGGGCGGCTCGCTCACGATCATCGCGACCGCGCTGGTCGATACCGGCAGCCGCATGGACGAAGTCATTTTCGAAGAATTCAAGGGCACCGGCAATTCGGAGCTGATTCTCGACCGCAAGGTTTCGGACAAGCGCACGTTCCCGGCGATCGACATCTCCCGCTCCGGCACCCGCAAGGAAGAACTGATCACGGATCCGCAACTCCTGAAGAAAATGTACGTGCTGCGCCGGATCCTCAATCCGATGGGCACGATGGATGCGATCGACTTCCTGCTCGACAAGCTCCGCAACACCAAGAACAACGCGGAATTCTTTGAATCGATGAACACCTGAGTTGGCTTGTTCCGGCTCCTGAGGGGCGTCCTCGCAAGGGACGCCCCTTTTTCGTTCGTGTCTTGCGCCAAAGCTTTGCTGCGGTCTTTGCTGCAGCAAAGTGCACCATGGCCTGTCCGTTGGCGAGCGCCGTGATCCAAGCAAGTCTTTGAAATTCCTAAAGATTATTTTTTGCATTCGGTGCGTTCGAGAAAATCGGCCGATCTGCTGCAGCATGCGAGCCGCCGAATGCTGCGGGCCATGCTGCGCCCTTTCTGGATCAACGTGACCTTGCCCTCCGGTCGGAAGAGGCGGATCGGCAATCTCAAATTACGTTGGCTTTTCAACGGGCTCCGGGGCAAATAGGCGATGCATCCGAGAGAACAGACCATCTTCGCGCTATCTTCGGGCCGGCCGCCGAGCGCCATTGCCGTGGTCCGGGTGTCCGGTCCGCAAGCCGGGCCCGCGCTGATCGCGCTCGCCGGCAAGGCCCCGGTGCCGCGGATGGCGACACGGGTGTTGCTGCGTGGCGCCAATGCCCAGCCGATCGACGACGCGGTCGTCCTGTGGTTTCCGGGACCAGCCAGCGCGACCGGCGAGGATGTCGCCGAATTTCACGTCCATGGCGGACGGGCGGTATTGGCGGCGCTGTTCGCGGCGCTCTCGGCGGTGGCGGATCTGCGCGCGGCCGAGCCGGGGGAATTCACCCGCCGGGCGTTCGAGAACGGCAAGCTCGATCTCACCGAGGCCGAAGGTCTCGATGACTTGATCCATGCCGATACGGATCGGCAGCGCCGCCAGGCACTGCGCCATTTGAAGGGTTTGCTCGGCGATCGGGCGCGTAACTGGCGCGCCCGGATTATCGAGGCGTCGGCGTTGATCGAAGCCGGAATCGATTTTTCCGACGAGGGCGATGTGCCCACCGAGTTGATTGCGCCGGCCCTCGCCAAGGTCAAAGGCTTGCTCATCGAAATCGGGGAAGTCCTGGCGGCGCATGGGCGCAGCGAGCGGCTGCGCGATGGGCTGGTGGTCGCGATCGCGGGTCCCCCGAACGTCGGCAAGTCGACGCTGATGAACCAGCTGGCGCGGCGCGAGGTCGCGATCGTCTCGCCGCACGCCGGCACCACGCGCGATATCATCGAGGTGCAGCTCGATCTCGACGGCTATCCCTTGACGGTGATCGACACCGCCGGGATTCGCGAGACCGACGATCCGGTCGAGCAGGAAGGCGTGCGGCGTGCCCGGGCGCGCGCGGCGGAAGCTGACCTGGTGCTGTGGCTGGTCGATGCGCCGCCTGAAAAAGATCATCGCCAGGGCGTCGCGCCGGTCTGGGTGGTGCGCAACAAGGTCGACCTCGATGCCGTTCAATCTGACGGCGCCGACCCGGGAAGTCACGCGGAGAACCCAGCGCAGTCACGCGCAGCGGTGCTGCAAGGCGGGAGTGCCGATTTTGAAATCTCGGCCAGCCGGGGTGACGGCCTTCAGCCATTGATCGGGGCGCTGATTGCGTTCGCGCGGGATTACTTCGGTTCGGGCGAGGGCGATTTGATTGGCCGTGCTCGGCAGCGAAAATTGCTACAGGAGGCGGCGGTTTCATTGCAGCGCAGCATAAATGTTGTGGGGGACGGCGAAGAACTCGCCGCGGAAGATTTACGGACCGCCGCTCATTGCTTGGGCCGATTGCTGGGCCGGGTCGATGTCGAGGATATTCTCGATGTGATTTTTCGGGATTTTTGTATAGGTAAATAATATTCCTTGATTCATGTTATGGTGACGTGTTTCACGTGAAACAATATTCCCCTTCGCGCCAAAACCTGCTGTTTCACGTGAAACAGCACTGGCCGGTAAACTTACTGCTTCCGAGTCTTGCCGCCGCGGGATAGAAGTCCCGGCATGATCGACCAACCAGAATCGTTCGACGTCATCGTGATTGGTGGAGGCCACGCCGGCTGCGAAGCCGCGGGCGCGGCGGCGCGCATGGGCGCCAAAACCGTGTTGGTCACCCATCGTTTTACGACCGTCGGAGCGATGTCCTGCAATCCCGCGATCGGAGGACTCGGCAAAGGCCATCTGGTCCGGGAGGTCGATGCGCTGGACGGGCTGATGGGTCGCGTCGCCGATGCAGCCGGTATCCAGTTTCGGATGCTCAATCGCCGCAAGGGTCCGGCGGTGCGGGGCCCGCGCGCCCAGGCCGACCGCAAGCTCTATGCGGCGGCGATGCAGGCGGCCATCCGGGAAACCGCCAATCTCAGCGTGATCGAAGGAGAGGCCGACGAGCTCGTGGTCGCCAGCGGCAGCGTCACCGGAATCCGGCTGATCGATGGTCGCGCGTTGTCGGCGGGCGCGGTGGTCATCACCACAGGGACCTTCCTGCGCGGACTGATTCATCTTGGCGAAAAAAACTGGCCGGCCGGGCGCGTCGATGAAGCGCCGGCGATGGGGCTCTCGGGCTCGTTCGAGCGCGCCGGATTTACCTTGGGACGGCTCAAAACCGGCACCCCGCCGCGCCTCGACGGCACCACGATCGACTGGTCGGCGGTGGAGATGCAGCCGGGCGACGATCCGCCAGAGCCGTTTTCGGTGATGACCGACCGGATCACGACGCCACAGATCCAGTGCGGCATCACCCGGACGACGCCAGCGACCCATGAGGTGATCCGCGCCAATGTGCATCGCTCGCCGATGTATTCCGGCCAGATCAAGAGCAGCGGGCCGCGCTATTGCCCCTCGATCGAGGACAAGATCGTCCGGTTCGGGGATCGCGACGGTCATCAGATTTTCCTGGAGCCGGAAGGGCTCGACGACACCACGGTCTATCCCAACGGTATTTCGACCTCGCTGCCGGAAGAGGTGCAGCTGGCGATCCTGGCCTCGATTCCCGGCTTGGAGCGGGTCCGCATGGTCCGCCCGGGCTATGCCATCGAATATGATCATGTCGATCCCCGCGAACTCGATCCGACCTTGCAAACCAAGCGGCTGCGGGGTCTGTTTCTGGCCGGCCAGATCAACGGGACCACGGGCTATGAGGAGGCCGCGGCCCAAGGACTCGTGGCCGGCCTCAACGCCGCCTTGGCCGCCAGTGGGAGCGAACCGATGGTGTTCGACCGCGCTGACGGCTATCTCGGCGTGATGATCGATGATCTCGTTACCCGCGGCATCACTGAGCCATACCGGATGTTCACCTCGCGTGCCGAATACCGGTTGACCCTGCGCGCCGACAACGCCGATCAGCGCCTGACCGACAAGGGTATCGCAATGGGCTGTGTCGGACAGGCAAGGTCGGTCCGCCACGGCGCCAAGATGGCCGCGCTTGATGCCGCGAAACTGTTGGCCAAATCATTGACGGTGACGCCGAACGAAGCCGCCAAGCATGGCTTGGCGCTCAACAAGGACGGCCATCGCCGCTCGGCGTTCGAACTGCTGGCCTATCCGGAGATCGGATGGATCGAATTGCGCGGAATCTGGCCAGAATTGTCGGCCATTGACCCATCGATCGCGGTCCATCTTGAGATCGATGCCAAATACGACGTCTATCTCAAGCGCCAGACCGCGGATGTCGATGCTTTCCGGCGCGACGAGGGATTGATCCTCGCCGAGGTGGACTACAGCCTCGTTCCCGGTCTTTCCAACGAGGCACGCTCAAAGCTTGAGGCCACGCGTCCGCGAACGGTGGGGCAGGCCGGTCGGCTTGACGGTCTCACGCCAGCCGCGCTGGGGATTCTCGCGGCGTATCTGCGTCGGGAAGCACGAAAGAAGCCCGCGGCTCTATCCGCTTAGAGCATGATCCGGAAAAGGGGGAGCCGGTTTTCCGAAGAGGCCATGCGCAAACAAAGAGACCGTTTCACGTGAAACATCGAGCCGCGAAGTTTGCTCCGGCTCAGCCCCTTCCGCCTCGGAGGGATTCGGGAAGAGGACACCATGAGCTCTGCCGCCGGAAAGCCGCCATCCCCCACCCCTAAGAGCGGACTCCGCTCGGCTCGGCCTCAAACGGAGGCGCTGGAAGAAAGCGCTACGAAAAAGCCCGGAAGCCCATCGGCGAATAACACCCTCATGCCTGTGCTGACTGCTGACAAAGTCGCGGCACTGGCGCTGACGCCCGTTTCACGTGAAACGGAAACCCGGCTCGATCGCTATGTCGAATTGTTGCTGGAGTGGCAGGCGAAGACCAATCTGGTGGCACCCTCGACGCTGCCAAACCTGTGGACTCGTCACATCTCCGATTCGCTGCAGCTTTTGGCGATCGCGCCGTCGGCAAAAATTTGGACCGATCTCGGCAGCGGCGGAGGCTTTCCCGGCGTGGTGCTGGCCTGCGCGCTGGCGGAAACCCCGGGCGCGATGGTCCATCTGGTCGAGCGCAATGCCAAGAAGGCAGCGTTCCTGCGCGAAGCGCTCCGCCTCACGGCGTCTCCCGGGACGGTGCACCTGGCGGATATCGGGGATAGTGTGGATAGAATCAAAGATCCGGTCGATTGCGTCACCGCCCGGGCGGTGGCTCCGCTACACCAGCTCATCGGTTTAGCGGAACCGCTGGTGAGGCAGGGCGCGAAGGCCCTGTTTCTCAAGGGCCAAGATGTAGAGGCTGAATTGACCGAAGCCACTAAATATTGGAATATCGCGCCGCATCTTCATTCCAGCCGCACCGGCGGACACGGCTGGATCGTCGAACTCGACCACATCGAGCGGCGCAATCCCTCCGCCACAGCATCTGGCACCCGCGCATGACCGTAATTGACCATATTTATCAAGAGGATAAAGCCCCAATTCCGGCCGGCCATCCGCGCATCCTGGCGCTGGCCAACCAAAAGGGTGGTGTCGGCAAGACCACCACCGCGATCAATCTTGGTACCGCGCTGGCCGCGATCGGGGAGCGCGTGCTGATCGTCGATCTCGATCCGCAAGGTAACGCCTCGACCGGGCTCGGCATCGATCGACGCAGCCGCAATTGTTCGACCTATGACGTGCTGATCGGGGAAGCGCCGCTGCGCGACGCGGTCGTTGCAACCGCGGTGCCGCGGCTGCACATCGCTGCATCGACCATGGATCTTTCCGGCCTCGAACTCGAACTCGGGTCGACACGCGACCGCGCATTTCGGCTGCGGGACGCGATCGCGGCGCTGAACACCAACGCCGCGCCGGACGCCGATTACACCTATGTGCTGATCGATTGTCCGCCGTCGCTCAATCTTCTCACCGTCAACGCCATGGCGGCCTCCGACGCCATCCTGGTGCCGCTGCAATGTGAGTTCTTCGCGCTCGAAGGTCTGTCGCAATTGCTGCAGACGGTCGAGCAGGTGCGCTCCACGCTCAATCCCAATTTGTCGATCCACGGCATCGTGCTGACCATGTTCGATTCGCGCAATAATTTGTCGAACCAGGTCGTCGCCGACGTCAGGCAGTTCATGGGAGCCAAGGTCTACAACACCATGATCCCGCGCAATGTCCGCATCTCCGAGGCGCCGTCCTACGGCAAGCCGGTGTTGGTGTACGATCTCAAATGCGTCGGCAGCGAAGCCTATCTCAAGCTTGCGACCGAAGTGATCCAACGCGAGCGCGAGCTGCGCACACATTGAAGTGAGTGAGAGCCGCAGGGTGGGCAAAGGCAAGCATACCCACCAATGGTCTTCGCGAGTGATGGTGGGCACGGCGTAAAGGACGCCTTTGTCCACCCTACGGCTCTACGATCTACCCAAACCAATCCTCAAGATTAATTCCGGAGTGATACGAGTGAATCCAAGGGAGCTGGCGATGGCCGACGAAGCGCGTTCGCGACTGGGCCGAGGTCTTGCAAGTCTGATCGGAGACGTCGGCGGCGAGGCCGCGCATCTGGAGCGGCCACGCTCGCAGCGCAAGGTGCCGATCGAATTTCTCAAACCCAATCCGCGCAATCCGCGCCGCACTTTTGCCGATGCCGAACTTGCCGAACTCGCCGATTCGATCCGGCAGCACGGCGTGATCCAACCCATCGTGGTGCGGCCGGTGCGCGGCGTGCAGGACCGCTTCGAAATCATCGCCGGCGAGCGCCGCTGGCGCGCGTCCCAGGCCGCCGGCCTGCACGAGGTGCCGATCGTGCCGGTTGATGTCAGCGATAGCGATGCGCTCGAGATCGCCATCATCGAAAACGTGCAACGGGAAAATCTCAACGCGCTGGAAGAGGCGCAAGGCTATCACGCGCTCGCCAATGAATTCAAACGCAGCCAGGACGAGATTGCAAAGATCGTCGGCAAGAGCCGCAGCCACGTCGCCAACATGATGCGGCTGACAAAACTGCCGGCCGAAGTGCAGGATTATATCGCGTCTGGCCAATTATCGGCCGGCCACGCGCGGGCGTTGATCGGCGTGCCCGATGCTGTGGCGGCCGCCAAACGCATTGTCGAGGAAGGCCTCAACGTGCGGCAGGCCGAAGAGCTCGCGCATGTCGAGGGCGTGCCGGTTCGCAAACCCCAGAAGACGCGGGGAGCCAAGGTGAAGGATCCCGACACGGTGGAGCTGGAAAAGCGCGTCAGCGACGCGCTGGGCCTTGCGGTGGACGTCGATCATCGCGATCCCGGCGGCACCGTGCGCATCCGCTATGGCGACCTCGATCAACTCGATGAGATCGTGCGAAGGCTGGGTATTGCGGGGTAGAGCGTTTTCGAGCGAAGTGGATGCCGGTTCCCGCTTTTCCGGATCATGCGCTGGGCGTAATCGCCTTATCCCCTTCGTTTTGCATTCACCGCGATCGACAGCAGCGTGCGCTGCGCGATCACGGCCGCCAACGCGGATTGCTTGCGCATCTCCAGCGCCGCGATGGCGAGCTGATCGATGATCTGCATCAGCCGTGCCGCATGGAAATTGCGCAGCGCGTTTTCGACATTGGCTTTGCGTGAGAAGTGCAGGCGGGGGAATCCGCTGTCGAGCAATGTCGAAATCGGGGTTCCCTCGCCGACCGCCAACGCCGATTTGTGCAGCCACGCGGCCTGACGTTGGGCCGCGGAAATGATCATGCCGGGATAGGTGCCGGCCACCATGGCCTTGGCGAATTCGGATTCCACCACGGCGGAATT
Source organism: uncultured Alphaproteobacteria bacterium (assembly GCA_963814615.1). Lineage (GTDB taxonomy): Bacteria > Pseudomonadota > Alphaproteobacteria > Rhizobiales > Xanthobacteraceae > Bradyrhizobium. Next base: position 191,165 of record CAWFDN010000005.1, read on the forward strand.
TCCAGCGAAGGCACCGTCCACGATCGGATCGATCTTCAATTCGGACGCATCGGCAACCACCGCCATCACGTCGTCGAGTGTGACCTCGCGCGCGCCATGGGCGTAAAGCGTCAGCTTCTTCAGTTCGTTGCGCGAGGCCTGGCGGTCGCCGCCGAGCAATCCCATCAGGGTCGCGCGCGCGTCGGGCGCGATGCGTAAATTCGAGGCGCGCAATTCGTCGTCGATCAGCTTCGCCAGGTCGCGCTCGCCGTCGGGATAGCAGCCGATCGCGACCGCCGTCTTGGCACGCTCGCAGACCTTGCGCAGCGGTGATTCGGGGCGCAACTCGCCGGCCTCGATCACGATCCGGCAATCCTTCAGGGGAGAGTTGGCCAGCGCATCGATGCCGCTGGCAAAACTGCGTGAGCCAGCACGGACCCGGATCGCGCGGCGCCCGCCGAACAGCGGCACCGTCATCGCCTCATCGACGAGTCGTGATGGCTCGGCCGACAATTCGTCGCCGTCCAGCCTGACCAGCGAAAATGGATCGTTCGGGTCATCGACCGCGGACGCCAACAGCGCCTCGGCGCGCTCGCGCACCAGACCGGCATCGGGACCGTAGAGCAGGATGATGGGACGGCCCGGATCGGGTCGCGCGAGAAAAGTGTCGATCTCTTTTCCGCGAAGCGCGACCACGAGCAGGCCTTTGTTGTTAGCAAGCCGCTATCCAGAATCCATCCGCCCGAGGGTGGTTATGGATTTCCGGGCTCGTGCTTTGCACGTCCCGGAACGACGAGGGAGGTCAGCTGCCGGCGACGAAGAACGACGCCAGCCGGGTCTGGATATTTTCCGCAATTTCCTGGGCGGCGCGATCTTCGGCGTCCCGGAAGGCACGAGCGCGGGCGAAGCGCTGCAATTGCCCCGGGATGTCATAGGACACGCGGGAGAATGTGTTGCCGGTCATGACCGATTTGTTTGAAGCGATCTCGATCAGATTGTATTGCGCATCGATGCCATAGTTCTCGCTGGTGGGCAGCGCAGTGGTCGGATCGACGATCAGCGACGAGCGGTTCGTGGTGAACCGCAGCACCAAGCGGTGGGTCGCCGGCAGCCCGGTGGCGTTGCCGTAAAGTTTAAACGCCAGCGCATTGCGGATTTCCACGCCGATTCGCGCTTCGCGCGAGGCGTTGGCCTTGTCCACGGGCGGGACTTCCACCCCCAACAACTTTTCGCGCAGGCCGGGGGTGCCGTCGGTATGTTCGGCATACATCGGCTGAAAGCAGCCGGCCGTCAGCGCCGCCAAGGCGACCACGGCCAAAAGCCGAGCGGCGATGCGGGTTCTAGCCAACGACATTCACGATCCTCTTGGGAACTACGATCACCTTGCGGACGGCGTTGCCGCCCAAGGCCTGTTTTACCGCATCGAGGGCCAAAACGGCAGCCTCAATTTCCGGATTCTGAGCATTGCGGGCCACGGTGACCTCCCCCTTCTTCTTGCCGTTGACCTGAACCACCAGCGTCACCGTGTCTTCAATCAGCAAATCTCGTTCGATTTTGGGCCAATCGGCCTCCGAAACCAGCCCCGGTTGCCCCAGCACCTGCCAACATTGCTCTGCCAGATGCGGCATCATGGGCGCGAACAATTGAACCAGGATGACCGCGGCCTCGCGAACCGCCCAGGAAGTATCGGGGGATGGCTGCCCCGGACGCGCCAGCACCTCGCCGAGCGCATTCGAGAATTCCCGGATATAGGCGAGGCAGACGTTGAAATGCAGCTTTTCGATGCCGATGGAGACCTTGTCCAGTGCACCGTGGGTGGTCTTGCGAAGCGCCGCCGCGTCGGGGTCGAATGATGCCGGCCGCACGGAGGGCGCCGCCGTGGCAATCCCGGCGGATTCGTTGACCAGCCGCCACAGCCGCTGGACGAAGCGCGAGGCGCCCTGCACCCGCTCGTCGCTCCAGATCACGTCGCGGTCCGGCGGAGAGTCCGACAGCATGAACCAGCGCGCCACGTCGGCGCCATAGGTTGCGATGATGTCGTCGGGATCGACGGTGTTGCGCTTCGACTTCGACATCTTCTCGATGGCGCCGATGCGGATCTCTTCGCCTGTCGCGACGAGGCTGGCGCGGCGGCCGTCGGCGCCGGTCTCGATCCTGACCTCTGCCGGCGTCACGTAGGTGGCATCGGCCTTCTGGTAGGTCTCGTGCACCACCATGCCCTGCGTGAACATACCGGCGAACGGCTCGTCCAGCCCGATATGGCCGGTGGCCTTCATGGCTCGGGTAAAGAAGCGGCTGTACAACAGATGCAGGATCGCGTGCTCGACGCCACCGATATATTGGTCGACCGGCATCAACCGGTCCACCACGGGGCGGGTGGTCGGCGCGTTTTCGTTCCACGGATCGGTGAAACGCGCGAAGTACCACGACGAATCCACGAAGGTGTCCATGGTGTCGGTTTCGCGCGTCGCCTCAGCCCCGCATTGCGGACAGGCAACGTGCTTCCAGGTCGGGTGATGGTCGAGCGCGTTGCCCGGCTTGTCGAAGCTCACATCCTCCGGCAACACCACCGGCAGGTCTTTGTCGGGCACCGGCACGACGCCGCATGTCGGGCAGTGAATCACCGGGATCGGGCAGCCCCAATAGCGTTGGCGCGAGATACCCCAGTCGCGCAGTCGAAAATTCACCTGGCGTTCGCCGACCGGCTGGCTGCCGCGTATCATTCCCTCCAGCCGCTTTGCGGCCTCTTCCTTGGCCTGCTCGATCGTCATGCCGTCGAGGAAGCGCGAATGGATCAGGCGGCCGTCGCCGTCATAGGCGGTGTCGGTAATCACAAAGGTCGCCGGGTCCTGGCCTTCGGGACAGACGACGGGAGTATTGCCGAGGCCGTATTTGTTGACGAAATCGAGGTCGCGCTGGTCGTGTGCCGGACAGCCGAAGATCGCGCCGGTGCCGTATTCCATCAGCACGAAATTGGCGACATAGACCGGCAGCTTCCAGGTCGGATCGAAGGGATGGATTGCCTCGATGCCGGTATCGAAACCGAGCTTCTCGGCGGTATCGATGATTTCCTGCGCGGTGCCGTGACGCTTCGCCTCGGCGATGAAGGCCGCCAGCTTCGGGTTTTTGGCGGCGGCGGCCTGCGCTAGCGGATGATCCGGCGCGATCGCCATGAACTTCGCGCCAAACAGCGTGTCGTGCCGTGTGGTGAAGATCTTCAGCTCGCTCTCGCCATTAGGTGCGGTCGCCGGATCGAGCGCGAACCGCACCTGCATGCCCTCGGAGCGGCCGATCCAGTTGCGCTGCATCAGCCGCACTTTTTCAGGCCAGCGATCCAGCGTATCCAGCGCGTCCAACAGCTCCTGGGCAAATTTGGTAATCTTGAACACCCACTGGTTCATCTCGCGCTGTTCGACAACGGCGCCGGAGCGCCAGCCGCGGCCGTCGATCACCTGCTCGTTGGCGAGCACGGTCATGTCGACTGGATCCCAGTTGATCTTACGCTTTTCGCGTTCGGCCAGGCCGGCGCGCAGGAAATCCAGGAACAGCTTCTGCTGATGCTTGTAATAAGAAGGATCGCAGGTCGCGAATTCGCGGCTCCAGTCCAGCGACAGCCCGATCGACCGCAGCTGCTTTTTCATCGCCGCGATGTTGTCGTAGGTCCATGCTTTCGGCGCCACCTTGCGCTCGATCGCGGCGTTTTCCGCGGGCAGGCCGAACGCATCCCAGCCCATCGGGTGCAGCACGTTATATCCCTTCGCCCGCATGAAGCGCGCGAGAACGTCACCCAGCGTGTAGTTCCGGACGTGTCCGATATGGATGCGCCCGGACGGATAGGGGAACATCTCGAGCACGTAATATTTCGGCCGCGGGTCGTCGTTCTTGGAGGCGAAGATCGCTCTTTCGTCCCACTGGCGTTGCCAGCGCGGTTCGGATTCGCGTGCGTTGTAGCGTTCGAAGGTCATGGAAACGTCGCGGAGCTTTTTAAGGATTCAGGGCCGATCGAAATGACGGCGGACTAGGCCATAAAAGACTGCGATGGGTCAATGGGTTGGAGGCATGGCGATACCGCCGATCGCGCGATCTGACGACGGAAATTCGGACGCCTGAAGGCATCCGCACGCGGGATATCAGGGATGGTGACGCCATCTGGCTTCCTTGGATTGAGGCACGGTTAATTATTCCGTGAGACGCTGTGGAGTTACGAAATCGGCTTACCAGCTAGGAGATCAAAACCTTGGCGGACGCACTTGGCGACGTTGATTTCGAATACGCGACGGCTGTCGCGGAAAAAGCCCTGCGGTTCATGTCGCAACAGCGCGTGCCCCCGACGCCGAACAATTTTCACCTCTGGTTCAAATATTCCATCGGGACGTCATCCGATCTCAAACGGGCTATCGATATCCTGATCGGCAATAGACGAAAGTTCGACGCCACAACGAACCATGATCTTTTCGCGACGTATATTGGATTGCCGTCGGCTGACAGCGTAGCTGTCAATTCCCAGCAGCTTCATTCGGTCATGGCCTCCGCACAGCAGTTCCTCACCGCGGCGATTGCCGATAATCGTTCGCAAATGGGAGCGATCAGCGATGTCGCAGACCGGAGCGAAGCCGGGGTTGATCCAAAATTGCTCGTCCAAAGTTTGATGAATGAGCTGGAGAAAGCCGCCAAGCGTGCGACGAAATTGGAGGGAAACTTCGTCGAGACAACGCGTGAGCTGGACAAGATTCGCGATTCGCTGAGCAAATCAGAGGAGCGCGCCAAGACCGACACGCTCACGGGTTTGCCAAACCGCCGTGCCCTCGATGAGTTTTTTCGTGCAGCCCAGATAGCGGCGATGGAAAAAGGAGGGCCACTCAGCGTCCTGCTGATCGACATTGATCATTTCAAGACGTTCAACGACAATTTTGGTCACGGAGTCGGCGATCAGGTCCTTCGATTGATGGCAAAGGTCTTGCGCGAACGCGTTCGCGAAATCGATCTGCCGGCTCGTTATGGCGGAGAAGAGCTGATCGCGGTGCTTCCCGGCGCGGAGCTGGCAACCTGCGAGGCCGTTGCCGAACGGATACGCCGCGCCATCTCGGAGTGTCGCATCACCCGCCGCTCGACCGGTGAAGATCTTCCCGGTGTCACGGTTTCGATCGGCGTTGGACAATTTCAGTTGGGCGAGTCGATGACGGACTTGATCGAGCGGTGTGATCGCGCGCTATATCTCGCCAAAAGAACTGGACGTAACCGGGTCGTGACCGAGAACGACCTGGACCGTGAGCTGGCGGCAGGTTAGCTCGCCAGCGCTATCGCGCTATCGGCCACCCGCACAAACCCGTGTTCGACGACGGTGTTACGGCCGCGATGTTTGGCGGCGTAGAGCGCTGCATCGGCGGCCTCGATCAGGTCTCCCGGTCGCTGCGTCGCGTTCGGTCTGGTACAGGCGACCCCGACGCTGCCGGTGACGGTCTGGTAGCCGGATGTCGTATGAGGTATCGCGAGGTCCTGAATCGCCGCGCGGACCATTTCGCCGATCGCCAAGGCGCGCTTCGCGCCGGTGTTCGGCAGCAACAGGCAGAATTCCTCGCCGCCGTAGCGTCCCGCGAAGCCCATGATCTCGGTGGCAATACCGGCCAGCGTCTCGCCGAGCCGGGAGAGGCAGGCGTCGCCTTCGGGATGGCCATAGGTGTCGTTGAACATTTTGAAGTGATCGACGTCGATCATCAGCAGCGACAACTCACCGTCATATTGCTGAGCCTTCATCCATTCGAAATCGAGTCGGCTCTGGAAGCCGCGGCGGTTGGCGAGGCCGGACAGCATGTCGATCGAGGCCATCACGGTCAATCGGTCGTTGCTGGCGACCAACTCATGCTCGCGCTGGCCAAGCTGCGCCGCCATCGCATTGAATGCACGTGCCAGGGGAATAAATTCGGCCGGCAGGCGGTTACGCGCCGCACGCACCGACCAGTCGCCCTGGCCGAATCGCGTTGCCATCGTCGCCATCATCTCGATCGGCTGGATGATGATCTTCTCCGCGGCGATCAAGGCGCCCAGCAGCACGAAAAGACAGACGAATCCAAGTTGCAGATACGCGGTGCGAATCTCGCGATTGATCGTGGCTGATACCTCGGCTTCATCGATACTGAGGATCAGGCGCGAGGCGGTGCCGGGAATGGGTGCAAAGCTGACGGTGCGTTTCGAACCGTCCGCCGCGGCGAATGAAAGCGAGCTTGCCGCTTGGTCCGGATTGATCGCGTTTGCCGCGAGCACGGACAATTGCGGCACGTCGTCCAGTGGACGGCCGATCAGGCTGGCCTGATCGGCCGGGGCCGCGAGCACGGTCCCGACGCTGTCGACGAGAACCGCCAAAATACCCGGCCGGCCGCCGAGGTTGCTCATGATACCCGACATCCAGTCGAGTTTGACGGCGGCGGCGATGACGGAATCTTCCTTGTCGTTAATGGCAGATACCGGAAAAGCCGCCAACATGATCGGCTCATGGTCGCTTTTGGTGAGCAGAAAATCACTGAACACGAAGCCGCGGGTCTCCCGCGCCTCGTTGAGAGCACGCCGGTCGCTTAAGTCGCGACCGACCAGCGTGTCGCGCGTCGAACATTGGACTCGTCCATCCTTGCCGACAATCATCAGGCTGCGAATCCAGGGCAGATTGGCCGGCAGACTGGCGCGCAGGATGTCGCAACTGCGGCTCGCGCCTTCCGTCGATGCCCGGAGATAGGCCGCCGATTTCAATATCGCCTCGACCGACGAAATAACCTCGCGCTGGTCGTCGGCGCTATGCTGCGCGAGGCTCGAGAATTCCGCGTAGGCAAGCGCGATTTGCTTGTTGCGGGCGTCCTCCAGCGAACGGGTACGCTCAAGCATCAACGGCGCGACCAGGATCAGCGCCAGCAACACCAACCGCGCACGGATTCCGAGAAGCTGCTTGAGTTTCACCCTTTTGCGGTTGAAAGTGATGCGTGACATCTTTGTTCCCCGACCCCGCCTGCAAGGTAGAGGGAAGGTTCAAAGAAGCCTTTCCGGAACTCTGTAAAATTCGAACCAGTTTGCGATCGATAGATGACCTGATGACCGAAAGCCCGCAGCCGACAACAGCGCATTCACCAAACGGGCTCTGCATAGTGGAGCACGACGTCGCGCGTGCCTGCACGGAAGCACGCCGGGACCGCGCGTCCGTGACGCTGATCGCGGTGTCGAAGACGTTTGAGGCCGACGCAATTGCGCCGGTGATCCAGAGCGGGCAACGCGCGTTCGGCGAGAATCGCGTGCAGGAAGCCAAAGCAAAATGGCCAGGGTTAATGTCGGCTTATCCCGGTATCGTGTTGCATCTGATCGGGCCGCTGCAATCCAACAAGGCCAAGGAGGCCGTGGCGCTGTTCGACGCCATTCATTCGGTGGACCGTCCGAGCATTTGCGAAGCATTAGCCAAGGAAATCGATTCTCAAAAACGCCAGCCGCAATTGTTCGTCCAGCTCAATACCGGTGAGGAGCCGCAGAAGGCGGGCGTCGTGCCGGCGGAGGCGGATGCCTTCATTGCCAGGTGCCGGGAAGAATATCGGTTGGCCATTTCCGGCCTGATGTGCATTCCCCCGGTCAACGACGCGCCGGCGCCGCATTTTGCACTGACCGCGAAGATCGCGGCGCGCAACGGGCTGAAAAATTTGTCGATGGGCATGAGCGCCGACTTCGCGATCGCGATACAGTTCGGTGCCACCCATATCCGGGTCGGCTCGGCGATTTTCGGGACCCGGTAGCTTCTGGTTTTCGCCGGGCCTGCTTTTCCGGATCATGCTCAAGCCTCAGCCAATCACAATCTTGGTGCGGGGTCCGAGCCGCTGCAACAATCGCAGCATCGCCGCTCTCGTCATCGATACGCAGCCGGCGGTCGGCGAAAAATTCTCCCGCGCCAGATGCAGGAATACCGCGCTGCCGCGGCCGGCGATGCGCGGGCAGCTGTTGTGGTCGATCTCGATAATGAAATCGTAGAGATGGTCGTCCCGCTTGAGACGATCGCCATCGTGCGTCCAATCCAGCCGCATCGGTTGGTTGTAATGCCGGCTACGGGGGTCTTCGCACCAGGCGTCGTCAGGCCCGATGGCCCGAACCGGCAAGAATGTTCGCGGCCTCGGATGGCGGTCGCCGCGCCACCACAATTGACGCGGCCGGAACGTACCTTTCGGGGTCCCGCCATCACCTTCGCGCTTGTTGGCCTTGATTCCGCCGCGTCCGAGCGCGACCGGAATCGTCCGCCCGGCCGCGATCAGCCACCCCTGGCGCGGGTTGCCGGCGGCGGCGCGAATCCGGATCGCAGACAGCGGGCGGTCCGGCGAGACTGTCTGACAAGTTATTGATATATCTTGGCTTCTCATGAAAATCGCCTGTCGTTTGGCTGCCTCCTTGCCTTGCAGATGTCCTATTTCGTGGCATTACAGGACATTCATCTAAATGCCTGCGGATTCTGGAGTAGAGTGCGCTTCGGCTTGTGAATCTGTAACGGTTCCCTACCTCAAGACGAAGCATGACCTCGACGAGCCGAAACTTACGAACCAAAACTTACGAACCAAGACTTAGCGATCAAGACTTGGCGACCGAGACTTTACCAACCCGGATTCGGCTGAAGGCGCTTTTAGCTGCACCCGCCGCCCCAGAGGATTGTACACCATGGCCAACGCCCGCAAGATCCTGATCGTGGACGACGACACCGATCTGCGCGATACGCTGGTGGAGCAATTGTCGCTGCACGACGAGTTCGAAGCCTCGGCCGTCGATACCGGCGCAAAGGGCGCCAGCGCCGCCAAGACGAACGCCCCCGATCTCGTGCTGATGGATGTCGGGCTGCCGGACACCGACGGGCGCGAAGTGGTGCGCTCCTTGCGCAAGGGTGGCTTCAAGGCGCCGATCATCATGCTCACCGGGCACGATACTGATTCGGACACCATCCTCGGGCTGGAATCCGGCGCCAACGACTATGTCGCCAAGCCGTTTCGCTTCGCGGTGCTGCTGGCACGAATCCGGGCGCAGCTCCGCCAGCATGAAGCCAGCGAAGACGCGGTGTTTTCCGTCGGCCCCTACAGTTTCCGGCCCGGCTCCAAAATGCTGACCGGCGCCAATGCCAAGAAGGTCCGGTTGACCGAAAAGGAAACCGCGATCCTGCGATTTCTATATCGGGCCGGCCAGCTCCCGGTGTCGCGTGAGACGCTGCTGCAGGAAGTGTGGGGTTACAATTCGGGCGTCACCACCCACACCTTGGAAACCCACATCTATCGGCTCCGGCAGAAGATCGAGAAAGATGCAGCCAACCCCGAAATATTGGTGACGGAAGCCGGTGGCTACAAGTTGGTGCCGTGATACGATTCGGGCCGCGATTCGTATTATTTGGTTGGATGAGCGCGCCCCGATCCCCGGTTCTGCATGACGATCGAAGATGATGTAGCCTTGCTGGAGCGCGTCCCGACATTGCGCCTGTTGGGCACGGATGCTTTGCGCATGCTGGCGATCGGCTCCGAGCAGCGCAATGTGGCGCGGGGCGATCGGCTCTTCAACGAAGGCGATGACGCCGACGCGGGATTTGTCGTGCAGAGCGGAAAGTTCCGGATCGACGATGGCGCCGCTGCCGAAATCGTCGTGGGGCCGGGCGCCTTGATCGGCGAGCTCGCGCTCGTGGTGCCGATGCAACGGCCGTCCACCGCCATGGCGCTGGAGCATTCCTCGGTGATCCGCGTAGCGCGCAGCCTGTTTCAGCGCGTGCTGGAGAGCGATCCAGCCGCCGCACGCCGGCTGCGCGATGAATTCGCCACCCGAACCAGCCAGATCGCCAGCGAGATCGTGATGGCGGGTGCGAAACTGGGTATTTGAGCTGGTCTTACCTCATTCCGGGAGGCCACTCGGCGCGGCCCCGTTGCAGGCCTGGAAGGGCGGGGGGCAAGAAGCTCACACCTCCAGCGTCACCGTCACCGGAACGTGGTCGGACGGCCGCTCCCAGCCGCGCGCATCCCGCGTGATCCGGAAATCGCTGATGCCTTCTTTGAGCGCGCGCGACACCCAGATGTGATCGAGCCGGCGGCCGCGATCGGCCAGCGTCCAATCGGCGGCGCGATAACTCCACCAAGTATAGACTTTTTCCGACAGCGGAATGCGTTCACGGGCGACGTCGATCCATTCGCCGTGCGCCTGCGCCGCCAGCAGCTTCTCGCATTCGATCGGGGTGTGCGACACGACTTTCAACAATTGCTTGTGCGACCACACGTCGTTCTCGTGCGGCGCCACGTTGAGATCGCCGACCAGGATATGCCGGTCGTCGCCGCGCGGATGCAGCGGCTCGCAGGCCTTCATCTCGTCGAGAAACCTGAGTTTGTGTTCGAATTTCGGGTTGAGCGCCGGATCCGGAATGTCGCCGCCGGCCGGGACATAGAAATTATGCAGCACCAGCGGTTTTGAGAGCTGCGCCTTCTCGCCGAACGCAACCGAGATATGCCGCGAATCGATCTTGTCGCAGAAGGTTCGGATATCGGTCGTCTCAAAGGGTAATTTCGAGATCACCGCGACGCCGTGATAGCCCTTTTGCCCGTTCAGCGCGACGTGCTCATAGCCGAGACGCTTGAAGCGCTTCAGCGGAAAGGCATCATCGACGCATTTGGTTTCCTGCAAGCACAGAACGTCCGGCCGCACCGATTTGAGGAATTTGGCGACGAGATCGATGCGCAGGCGAACCGAATTGATATTCCATGTCGTCAGGGAAAGGCGCATGGCAGGACTTATGACCGTCACTGCGACGAGCGCAAGCGACGAAGCAATCCCATCACGATAATTCTCCGGATTGATCGACCGCGATCTGGGCCTCTCGGGATGAGCTTTGAAAGCTTAGCCCGGCGGCGTGTCGGTGAAGTCGATCTTGAACAGGCCGGGATCGACCTTCCTGGTGGAATCCAGATTATAGACCGCAACCGTGGTGTCATAACCTTGCGGGTCGGTGACGGTCCATTGCTTGAGCTGGCCGTCCTTGGCGCCGATCATCAGCATCAGCCGGCTGGTGCCGATCAGGATATTTTTCTCCTCGATCGTGATGCTGATGAAAAGCTCATCCGCGGTCACGCTCACGACGTTGGTGTCCTTTAGCAGATCGATGCGGTCCGACAGCAGAAACCGCAACGGCGTTTGCGACAGCGGATAGATTTCCTGGGTCGCAAGCTTGCGGTCGCGCACCGCGAGCGCCGAACCGTCGGCGATGATGGCAATCGGGCTCGGCGGCTCATATTCGAAACGCACCTTGCCGGGCTTCTGGATGTAAAACTCGCCTTTGGTCTTGCTGCCGTCAGGCCCGACCTGGACGAAGTTTCCGACCAGCGTTTGCAGCGACGACAAATAGGCACTTACCCTGGCGGCTTGCGCCTTTTGAGTAGCATCAAAGGTCGCAAAAATATTGGCGGGAAGATTCCGGTGCGGGTCGGGGATCACGGGATTCGGCGGCGATGCCGGGTTCGCTGACAGGGCCATCGAGGGTCGCGGCGAATTTGACGCGCTCATCTGGATGCGATCGCGGTTTTTTGGCGCGGGCTTTGGAATGGGGACGGCCTGCGGGACAGGGCTGGTCTGCGCCGCCGCCGGGGTCAGCGCACCGGTCAGGAAGACGGCGATCAGCAATGCCAACCCGGCGCGCTTTCCGCCGACCGGGAATCGTTCTGTCATTCGAAATTTTGGATTTCTATTCAACGCGCTGTCCTGGTTGGATGCCGGTTATTTAGCGTGTTTTCGGGTAAAAAGAGATATTGTTTTTCCGTGAAAAAATAATACCAGGTCTCGCGGTTCCCGGGGGCTCGAGCTGTCAAAAGCGGCTTTCTTCCTCTTCGACCAGGATTTCGCGCTTCCCCGCGTGATTGGGCTGTCCGACGATACCTTCAAGTTCCATTCGCTCCATCAGCGAGGCGGCGCGGTTATATCCGATCTGCAGCCGACGCTGGATATAGCTGGTGGAGGCCTTGCGGTCGCGCTTGACGATCTGCACGGCCTGCGCAAACAGGTCGGTGCCTTCGCTGCCGCCCATGCCGGTGGAATCGAACACCGCGCCGTCTTCGTCGGTCGGCTCTTCCGAGGTGACCGCTTCGAGATATTCGGGGGCGCCTTGCGATTTGAGATGGCGCACGACCTTTTCGACCTCTTCATCGGAGACGAAGGGACCGTGGACGCGGCTGATGCGTCCGCCGCCCGCCATATAGAGCATGTCGCCCTGGCCGAGCAGTTGCTCGGCGCCCATCTCGCCGAGGATGGTGCGGCTGTCGATTTTCGAGGTGACCTGAAACGAGATACGGGTCGGGAAATTCGCCTTGATGGTGCCGGTGATGACGTCGACCGACGGCCGTTGCGTGGCGAGGATCACGTGCAGACCGGCGGCGCGCGCCATCTGCGCCAGGCGCTGGACCGCGCCTTCGATGTCCTTGCCGGCGACCATCATCAGGTCGGCCATTTCGTCGACGATGATGACGATGTAGGGCAAAGGCTCAAGATCGAGTTTCTCCGCCTCGTAGATCGCCTTGCCGGTTTCCTTGTCGAAGCCGGTATGGACGGTGCGCGTCAGCTCCTCGCCCTTGGATTTCGCTTCCGTCAGGCGGGCGTTGTAGCCGTCGATGTTGCGCACGCCGAGCTTGGACATTTTCTTGTAGCGCTCCTCCATCTCGCGCACCGCCCACTTCAGCGCGACCACGGCCTTTTTCGGATCGGTCACGACCGGCGTCAGCAGATGCGGAATGCCGTCATAGACGGAGAGTTCGAGCATCTTCGGATCGACCATGATCAGGCGGCATTGATTCGGGCGCAAGCGATACACTAGGCTCAGGATCATGGTGTTGATGGCGACCGATTTGCCGGAGCCGGTGGTGCCGGCGATCAACAGATGCGGCATCCGCGCCAGATCGACGATGATGGATTCGCCGCCGATATTCTTGCCGAGGCAAAGTGGGAGCTTTGCGACCGATTCGTTGCCCTCCTTGACCGCCAGCAATTCCCGCAAATAAACCTTTTCACGATGCGGGTTCGGCAATTCGATGCCGATGGCGTTGCGGCCGGGAACCACGGCGACACGCGCCGAGAGCGCGCTCATCGAGCGGGCGATGTCGTCGGCCAGTCCAATGACGCGCGAAGATTTGATGCCGGGTGCGGGTTCAAGTTCGTACAGCGTCACCACCGGGCCGGGATGGGCCTTGACGATTTCGCCGCGGACGCCGAAATCGCCGAGCACCCCTTCCAGGGCGCGCGAGTTGGAATCCAGCTCGGACTTGCTCAGCGGCTGGCGATCCGAAGCCTTCGGTGCGGTCAGCACCGAAACCGGCGGCAGCTCGAATTTATCGGATGATTTGCGCGCCGGGGCGCGCGGCGCAATTTTCTTGCGGGGGCTTTTTGCGGCCGGTACTTGCTCCTCGTCGAGGTCATCATCGAGGTCGTCGTCGGAATGCGGCGCCAGTGACGGACCGCCGCGGCCACCGAGACTAGGCTCCTGACGTTCGAACGAGGACGTGCGTGGCGACGGGGCGCTCGCGACCAGCGAGCTGTAGGCCAAAGCCAGCAACCGCCACAACCGCGCCTTCGCGCTCATTGCGGCATGAAACGCCCATCCGAGCCGGACTGACCCGCCATCATCTTCTTCCATGAACGGTGCATCATCGTCCTCGATCGGCGTCAACTCGTCGTCTTGCGGGCGCGAACCCAAGCCGCCCGCGATCAGGAATGTCGCGATCATCGCAATGCCCAGGATCAGCCCGAGCGAGAAGCGATAAACCAGACCGGGCGGACCGAACACCACTGCAGGCGCGCGCACCAGCGCGTCGCCGACGACGCCGCCAAGTCCGGTCGGCAGGGGCCACGCCCCGCCATGCGACCAGCAGCTTGCAAAGCCCGCCGATACCACGGTGCAAAGTATCCAGCAGGCGACCCGGAGCGCTTCGCGGTCGAAGGTTCGATGGGTCAGCATGCGCCAACCCCACACCGCGACCGGGAGGATCAGCATGATCGCGCCAAGACCGAGAATCTGCATCAGGAGATCGGCCCCGATCGCGCCGGGATAGCCGGCGATATTGCGGATGGCGCGCGATGTCGCGTGGCTAAGGCTCGGATCCTGCACCGACCACGTCATCAGCGCCGCCGCCGCCCCGCCGGACAGCGCGATCAGGCCAAGCCCGACGAGTTCGCGCAAGCGCTTGGCCAGCGCCTCGCGGATTGATGCCGGCAGATGGCCGACGAGGGGAATGACACGTTCGATCGCTGCCATGCTCATGGGCCTTCGCGATTTGATTGCGATGCGATGGAATTGAATCGCATCACAATCTCATCTCCTTGTTTGCGCGTGATCTCCCGAGGAAAACCGGTTCCGGCTTTTCCCGATCATGCGTCAGTCCAGAATTTCGACCAGCCGATGCAATGCCTCTGCTGTGGTTTCACTATCCTGCACCAGCGCCAGGCGAATGTAGCCGGCGCCGGGATTGCTGCCGTCGGGTTGTTGGCGTGCCAGGTAACTTCCGGGCACCACGCGCACGCCGCCGTTCTTGTAGAGCTTCACCGTCGCCGCCTCGTCGCCGCCATGGGCTGATACATCGAGCCAGACGCAGAAGCCGCCAGCGGGACGCCGGTAGCCATAACGATTGCCGAGAACCTGATCGGCGAGATCGAATTTGGTTCGGTAGAGTTGGCGGTTCTCCTCGACATGCGCCTCGTCGCCATAGGCTGCAACCGCGACATGCTGCAGCGGCACCGGCACCTGAGGGGCAGCGACATTGCGCAGTTCGTGAAACAGGCCGAGGAATTTACGGTCGCCAGCGGCAAAGCCGACCCGCATGCCGGGCAGGTTCGAGCGCTTCGACAGCGACTGAAACGCAACGACATTTGTGAAATCAGGCCCGGCGCATTCCAGCATGCTGCCGGGCGCCTCTTTCGTATAGATTTCCGAATAGCACTCGTCACTCAGGATCATGAAGCCGAAGCGATCGGCGAGCTGCTTCAGGCGGCTGAAATATTCGCGGCTCGCCACCGCGCCTTGCGGGTTGGCGGGCGAGGCGATGAAGATCGCGACGGTCCGCGCCAGCGTAGACTCATCGAGCGCATCGAGGTCGGGCAGAAAGCCGTTGGCGAGCGTGGTCGGCAGATAAATCGCCTCGCAACCGGCGGCGCGCGCGCCGGCGCCATAGGCCGGATAAAACGGATTGGGCATCAGGATCGCAGGCCTGCCGCTGCGCACGCCGGCGTAGCGGGCGGCGGTGATCGCCGCAAAAAACAGGCCCTCGCGGCTGCCGTTGAGCACCAGAAGTTCGGTCTCGGGATCGAGACCGCGCGGCAGGTCAAATCGCTTCGAAAGCCAGCCGGTAGCCGCGGCCCGGAACGGCTCGATGCCCTTGGCGATCGGATAGCGGCCGAACTCGGCGATGTGTTGGGCCAGTACCGGGCCGACAAAGCCGGGGACCGGGTGCTGCGGCTCGCCCAATGAGAGCGTTATTAATGGTTTACCCGGTTGATGCGGGGTCAGCAGTTCGGTCAGCCGCGCGAACGGCGAGCGCTCGCCTTCCGGACTGCCGGCGCCCTGCGGCGCGCGGGATGAAGCCGTCATTGCCATACGTAAAGCGCCAGTATTCTCGGGGCAGCCGACCGCATCTTGAGACCGGCGGGAAGCAGATCAAACCACCATAGATACGGCGAGGTTAAGACGCGATTAACCATCGGCGGGCGCGGCGGTTATCCAAACCGTTCAATTCCCTCAAAAAAAGGGGCTCCAACTTGCGCTGGAGCCCCTCAACGGTCCGGACATTGCCGGGTATGTGCCCGAACCGTAGTTATGGGCGCGACCTCGTGAGATCGCGCCCCGGGAGAACTCACATGTTGTAGGCGCGCTCGGTGTGCTCGGTGATATCGAGGCCTTCGCGTTCGGCCTCGACCGTGGCGCGCAGGCCGACGAGGACGTCGACGACCTTGTAGAGGATCGCCGAACCGATGCCCGACCATACCAGCGTGGTGCCGACCCCCCATGCTTGCGAGGTCATTTGGCCGACGAGGTCGTAATCGGCGATCTTGCCGGTGACGTAGTCCATGATGCCGGTGCCGCCGAGCGCCGGGTTCACCAGGATGCCGGTGCCGAGCGCGCCGACGATACCGCCGACGCAATGCACGCCGAACACGTCGAGGGAGTCGTCGTAGCCGAGCGCGTTCTTGATCACGGTGCAGAAGAACAGGCAGACCAAACCGACCACCAGACCGAGCACGATCGCGCCCATCGGACCGGCATAGCCGGCTGCGGGCGTGACGGCCACGAGGCCGGCCACCGCGCCGGACAAGGCGCCGAGCAGCGAGGGATGGCCCTTGATGGTCCATTCGGCAAACATCCATGACAGTGCCGCCGCCGCGGTTGCGACGAAGGAGTTGGTCATGGCGAGCGCAGCGCCGCCATTGGCTTCGAGGTTCGATCCGGCGTTGAAGCCGAACCAGCCTACCCAGAGCAGCGAGGCGCCGATCATGGTCATGGTCAGCGAATGCGGAGCCATCAGGTCTTTGCCGTAGCCGGTCCGCTTGCCGATCACGAGCGCGCCGACCAGACCGGCGATGCCGGCGTTGATGTGCACCACGGTGCCGCCGGCGAAATCGATCGCCCCCTTCTTGAAGATCCAGCCGGCATCGGCCATGACTTCATCGAGTTTGGCCTGCGCCGCAGTCTTCGCCGCCGCGTCACCCGCTGCCGCGAGAGCTTTGACCGCATCGGTGATCGCGTCCGGTCCGGTCCAGTACCAGACCATGTGTGCGATCGGGAAATAGATCAGCGTCACCCAGAGCGGGACGAACAGCGCGATCGCCGCGAATTTCATGCGTTCGGCAAACGCGCCGACGATGAGGGCGGGCGTGATCGCCGCGAAGGTCATCTGAAAGCAGAAGTAGACCAGTTCCGAGATATTGGCATCGACGCTGAATGTCGCCGCTTTGGAATCCGTCGTGACGCCCATCAGGAAGGCTTTCGAGAAGCCGCCGATGAAGTCGGATCCGCCGGTGAAAGCAAGGCTGTAGCCGTACAGGGCCCACAGGATGGTGACCACGCAGACGGTGTAGAAAACCTGCGCCAGTACCGAGAGCATGTTCTTGGAGCGGACGAGGCCGCCATAAAACAGCGCCAGACCCGGGATGGTCATCAACAGCACCAGCACCGTCGAGGTCAGCATCCAGGCATTGTCGCCCTTGTTGACGGTTGGCTCCGCATAGGCCGCGCTCGCCGCGAACAGGCCGACGGCGAGGGCCGCCACTCCCGCGCTATAGGGACGTTTGAACGTCATTTATTTTACTCCTGATTGAATAGGTTGAGCGCGAAATCAAAGGGCCGCGGCATCGGCCTCGCCTGTGCGGATGCGAACCGCATGGTCGAGGTTGATGACGAAGATCTTGCCGTCGCCGATCTGTCCGGTTTTCGCCGCTGACGTGATGGCGTCGATGGTCTTGTCGACCTGGTCCGAGGCGACGGCGACCTCGATCTTGATCTTGGGCAGGAAGCTGACCGCGTATTCAGCGCCGCGATAAATTTCCGTATGGCCCTTCTGCCGGCCATAGCCTTTGACTTCCGTCACCGTAAGACCGTGGACGCCGATGGCGGTCAAGGCGTCACGGACTTCTTCCAGCTTGAACGGCTTGATGATCGCCATAACAATTTTCATAAGTCGTATCCCCGCTTGGGCCCGGTCCAGACACGATCGGGCGCTCTCTCGACTGAGGGAACCACGCGGAGAAGTTCACTACGTGGGCACAGCCATGCCTATAGAATCAAATGCCGTGCCAGATCGGGGCCCATTCCTAACGGACCATGAACATGGGCCTTTTCGGATTTTACCGGATTCTGCCCAACCTGCGCCATTCGGTCGCGCCTAAAAGGTAGACATTTGCCTAAATCAGTATCGTCGCCAGACTCCCGACATAATCGTGCCCACCGGAGGAGCAAAATGGAGGTACTATGATAGAGAGAGCCTGTGGATTAAAGAAACTTCCACCGGCTTGGCAGTAGCCGCCAGTCAGCCTGCTGGTGATTTCCGGGTCGAATTTCAGGCGTCGCTGTCGGATATGGCCGTCGGTGAGATCAAAGCGCGTCGCCGTCGGTTTCACCGGTCCGAATCCGCACGGCATGGTCGATCGGGATCACGAAGATCTTGCCATCGCCGATCTGGCCTGTCCGTGCGCTGGCGGTAATGATTTCAACGGTCTTGTCGGCGAGCTCGGAGGTGATCGCGACTTCGATCCGCAGCTTCGGCAGAAAATTCACGACATATTCGGCGCCGCGATAGACCTCGGTGTGGCCCTTCTGGCGACCGTAACCTTTGACCTCGGTGATGGTCAGGCCGCTCACTCCGATCGCGGTGAGCGCCTGGCGGACCTCGTCAAGTTTGAACGGTTTGATAATGGCAACAACGAGCTTCATGGTCAGCCTTCATTTTCAGTGATTCCGACAGCATTCCGATAGATTCGGAAAGGTCGGTCGCGCCTCGATTTGCGCTGCCTGCGAGTTTGGCATCTTTCCGAACATATGGCACAAAAAGTTGCGGGCCTGACCAAAAACAATTGCTGCCGCTCTTCCTGCTCGGGAGCCGCCTGTGGTGCGCCGAATGCTGTTTCGGTCATCTGCGTTCGCGGACCGAGCCCTCCTGGGCGACCGAAGCCACCAAGGTGCCGTCGGGCTTGAAAATCAGGCCCCGCGTCAGGCCGCGGCCGCCTTGTGCGCTCGGCGAGTCCTGGACGTAAAGCAGCCATTCGTCGGCGCGGAATGGCCGGTGAAACCACATCGCGTGATCGAGGCTGGCGGGCATCATGCGCTTGTCGAACAGGGTGCGGCCGTAGCGCGCCATGACGGCATCGAGCAGCGTGAAATCCGACGCATAGGCCAGCGCGCACATATGCAGCGCCGGATCATCCGGCAGCTTCGCGGCGGTGCGAATCCAGACATGGATGCGGCCGTCATCGACCTTCTGGCCGAAATAGCGACCGAGCTCGACCGGGCGCAATTCGATCGGGCGGTCGGATTCGTAATAGCGGCGGATGACTTCCGGCATCTCGCGGAACATCGGCTGCTTGGCGACCTCTTCGGCGGTGAGTTTCTCCGGCGGCGGCACGTCCGGCATCTTGTCCTGATGGTCGAACGCGCCGGCTTCCTCGACGTGAAACGATACCATGATCGAGAAGATGGCATTGCCGTGCTGAATCGCGGTGACCCGGCGGGTCGAATAGCTCTTGCCGTCGCGCAGCCGCTCGACCTCGTAAATGATCGGAATTAAGGGATCGCCGGGCAAAATGAAGTAGCAGTGCAGCGAATGCGGCAGCCGGCCTTCGACGGTACGGCACGCCGCCACCATCGCCTGTCCGATCACCTGCCCGCCGAACACCCGCTGCCAGCTCGTTTTCGGACTGTTGCCGCGAAACAGGTTTACCTCAAGCTGTTCGAGGTCGAGAATGGAAATCAGGTCAATCACGCCTTTGGACATGGAAGCGCTTTCAGTTCGAATTTCTTCGTCATCCGGGGCCAAGACGAAGTCTCGACCCCGGAATCCGGAGATAACCGGAATGAGATTCCGGGTTGGCGCCGGTGCACGCCCCGGGATGACGACGGAGAACCAAGAACCCTTGTTTCGTGGCTCTGTTTCACCCAGCTAAAGTCAGGTAGCAAGTATAGTCTATGACCTGAACGAGTAAGGGTTCGGAAAATGCCTGGACAGCGAAGCATTGTGATCGGCGGCGGCGCGTTTGCGGGCTTGGCGCTGGCGCTGGCGCTGCGTCAGGGCCTTGGCGCCGATATTCCGATCATCGTGGCCGATCCGGCGCTTTCGCTGCGGCCGAGCCGCGATCCGCGCGCGACCGCTATCGTCGCCGCCTGCCGGCGGCTGTTCGACGCCATCGGGGTCTGGCACCAGGTCGCCGCCGAAGCCCAGCCAATCCTCGACATGGTCGTGACCGATTCCAAACTGGAAGACGCAACCCGTCCGGTGTTCCTGACCTTCGCCGGAAATGTCGAGCCGGGCGAACCGTTTGCCCACATGATCGAAAACCGTCATCTGATCGATGCGCTGGTCAGTCACGCGGAAAGCGAGGGCATCGATCTGATAGCGAGCGCGGTGACGACATTCGATGCGCATTCCGGTGGCGTCGAGGTGACGCTGGCGGACGGCCGAGTGATCGAGGCGAGCCTTTTGGTAGCGGCCGACGGCGCGCGCTCGAAATTGCGCGAGCGGGCCGGGATCGCCACCCACGGCTGGGAATACGATCAATCCGGCATCGTGGTCACGGTCGGCCACGAGCGCGATCATCGCGGCCGTGCCGAAGAACATTTTCTTCCCGCCGGCCCGTTCGCGATTCTGCCGCTAACCGGGCAGCGCTCCTCGCTGGTCTGGACCGAGAAGCGCAACGAAGCGGCGCGCATCACAGCGCTCAACGACGACGAATTCCATGGTGAACTCGAGCGGCGCTTTGGCCTGCATCTCGGCGAGGTCAAGGCGCTGGACAAACCGCGCGCGTTTCCGCTCGGCTATTTCGTCGCGCGCTCGTTCATCGGCGAACGGCTGGCGCTGGTCGGGGATGCCGCGCATGTGATTCACCCCATTGCGGGGCAGGGACTCAATATGGGCCTGAAGGATGTCGCCGCACTCGCCGAAGTGATCGTCGATGCCGCGCGGCTCGGCATCGATCTCGGGCAGGCCGACGTGCTCGATCGCTATCAGCGCTGGCGTCGGTTCGACACCATGGCGATGGGGCTTGCCACCAATTCGCTCAACCTGTTGTTCTCGAACCAATCGACGCTGTTGCGTACCGTGCGCGACATCGGGCTCGGGCTGGTCGATCGCGCGCCACCGCTGAAAAACCTGTTCATCCGCCAGGCCGCAGGCCTTTCGGGCGAGGTGCCGCGGTTGTTGAAGGGCGAGGCGTTGTAGGCGATCAACGCGCATCGTTTGCGAGGATGAAAGCTGCGAGCGAATCGATCAAGACGGGGTCGAGAGCCCGCTCGGGCTGGTTGTAGGCAGCCAGATCATCGTCTTGATCGGCGACATCGACCAGAACGTGATTCATGTCGGGAAGCCAAAGCGTTTTCGCCGCCGGTGATGCGACGGCGAGGGCTGCGAAATCCAGTCGCGCGACCTGCCGGTCGCGCCCGCCCGCGACAATCAGCGTCGGCCGTTCGATCAGTTTCAAAGGATCGATCGGGTCTTCCGAGAAGGCCGAGGCGATGCCGGGCTGCATCGACGGCGGGATCGCCAGTCCGGGCGGCAGCGGATCGACGATCTGTCCGGACATGATGTCGTCGATGGCCTTCGCGATCGGCTTGAACATGTCGGGAGGAAGCGTCTTTTCAAGCTGAGCCTTGAGCAGATTGCCCTGCCGCCGAGCGGCGGTGGCCAGCAAAACAAGGCGGTCAACGGGAACCCGCCGCGCGGCAAGGATCGCGACCAGGCCGCCCTCGCTGTGTCCGACCAGGATCACCCGTGAGAAATTTCCGGTGCTGCGCAGATAATTCACAAGCGCCACCGCGTCGTCGACATAATCCTTAAAGCGAAAATCTTCCGGCCGCCCGAATTCCGGTTTCCATCCGCCGGCGCCGCGCTTGTCATAGCGAAGCGTTGCTATTTTACGCGCGGTCAGTTGTTCCGAGAGTTTCTTCAGCGTTGCGGGTTTGATTTGCGGTCCGTTGCCGTCATGGTCGGTAGACCCGGATCCTGCAAGCAAAAGGACGACGGGCGGCCGCTCAACATCCGGCGGGACCGCCAACACGGCGTCGGTAGCGCCGACTCGAATTTCGGTTTCTTCAGCCGAAGCGTGCACAATCACGCTGTAGAGGCTGAGTATTGCGACGGCATGAATGATCGTCCGGGCGCGCATGCGTTAATCAATCTTCCGCGCCTCTTCCGGCAGCATGATCGGGATGCCGTCGCGGATCGGATAGGCGAGCTTGGCGGAGCGCGAGATCAATTCCTGTCGCACGGAGTTGAATTCAAGCGGCCCCTTGGTCAGCGGACAGACCAGAATTTCCAGCAGTTTGGGATCGACGGTGCCTTCAAGGCGTTCGGGCGAAATCATGCTTCAAATCTCCGGCTTGGTAACTCAATCCTGTACCACATTCGCGACAAACCGGTAGCCGCTCACGTCCCCGAAACGTCATCCGCCGCCAGGCGTTAGAATCGCTCTAGTTTAGAAAGAGTCTTTTTGCCTGTCGGGGAGCAAACCGCTAGCAGATCTCGTCAATTCAAAACGGTGAATGCGAGAAGCGATGCGAACACGGATACAGGCTGGACGGCGTCATGGCGTTGCACTTTGCGCAATCGCCGGTTTGTTTTGCGGGTTCGGTGCCGCACACGCCGAGGACGCCAGCTCCTGGCACGAGATCGAGACCAAGTACATTTTTGGATTTACCCTCGGCTCCGGTATCGGCCTTGAGGGCGAGAAGGAGGTCACGGTCGACACCATCGGCCGGTTCGGCAAGCGCGATGGGTACTACGCGGCGTCGGAGACCAAATACGAGTTCGAATTTACGCCGTCCCAATTCATCCAGATCGAATTCGGCGCGCTCGGATCAACCCACAATATCAGCAACGTCACCGGTCTCGATGACCGAAGCCAGTTTGAACTGGGCGGAGCTTTTGCCGAATTCCGCTATCTTGCGATCGAGCGCACCTCGAACAATCCGCTCGCGGTCACGCTGGCGGTGGAGCCCACGGTGCGGCGGATTGATGAGACCAGCGGCGCGCGGGCGCGCAATTTTGAATTCGAAACCACCATTAACGCTGATATCGAGCTTCTGAGAAATCGGCTGTTTGCCGGGTTCAATTTGCTTTACGAACCGGAGGTTACGCAAACCTCGCTGGGCGACACCCAGCGCGAAGCCAAATTCGGCGGCTCGGCGGCGCTGTCGCTTCGACTGATGTCCAACGTCGTGCTCGGCGGAGAGGTCTGGTATCTTCGGCATTATGACGCCGCCGGGTTGACCGCTTTTACCGGCGACACCGTTTTGTTGGGACCGACGCTTTTTGTCCAGCTCACGCCGAAGATGTTTGTGACCGCGGCGTGGAACACCCAGGTCTGGGGACGCGAGGTCGGCAATCTCGTCTCGCTCAATTTCGCAGAGTTTGATCGCAATCGCGCCAAGCTCAAATTCGCCTATGAATTCTGATCTGGCTCAACCGGGAAGGGCTCACAAATGTTGGCTGTGCGAAACACCATGAGAAAACTGGCTTTGGCCGCTGTTTGCGCGGTCGCGATGCTTCCGGCATCTCGCGCTCACGCGCAACAGGCGACGGAGGTTCAGGTGAGCTATTCCAATGGCCAGTTCCAGCCGAGCGAGCTGCGTGCGCCGGCCGACAAACCCGTCACGCTTCGGGTCAAGAACCTGGACGGCAAGGCCATGGAATTTGAAAGCAAATCGCTGCGGGTCGAAAAGGTAGTCGCCGCCAACAGCGAAGGCATCATCAATGTGCGCGCCCTGAAACCCGGGCGCTACGAATTTTACGATGACTTCAACGAAAAGGCGCGCGGCGCCTTGACCGTACAATAAAGAGGTACGCGCCGTGTTGGCCGCTCTCATCATCGTCTTTCGCGAGGTTTTCGAAGCTGGACTGATCATCGGCATCGTACTCGCGGTCACCGGATCCGTGCCGCATCGCAATCGCTGGATTGGCGGCGGGGTGCTGGCGGGGGCGCTGGCGGCCTGCGTCGTCGCCGCCTTTGCCGGTGCGCTGTCGCAGCTTTTTGCGGGCATGGGGCAGGAGCTGTTCAACGCGACAATTCTGGGCGTCGCCGTGATGATGTTGACCTGGCACAACGTCTGGATGGCGCAGCACGGCCGGGAAATGGCCGGCGAAATGCGCGCGGTCGGGCAGGCGGTCGCAGACGGAACGAAATCGCTGCTGGCGTTGGCGGTCGTAGTCGGTGTTGCGGTCTTGCGCGAAGGCAGCGAGGTCGCGCTGTTCTTGTATGGCGTCGTGGCCTCCGACGGCGGCTCGGCCTTGAGCCTGGCAATCGGCGGCGCTATCGGCCTGGCGCTCGGCGGCGGCGTTTGCTTGCTGACTTATTTCGGCTTGATGCGGATTCCGCCGCGGCCGTTATTTGCCACCACGACCACTCTGATCACCCTGCTCGCGGCCGGCATGGCGGCCCAGGCGGTGGCATTTTTAGAGCGCGCCAATTGGCTCACCTCGCTCGATACGGTGGTGTGGGATAGCGCGTGGCTGCTTCCTGAAAAGAGCATCTCCGGTCGGGCCATGCATACCTTGATCGGGTACACCGATCAGCCGACCGAGATGCAACTCGTGGCCTATGTTGCCGTGCTGCTTGTGACGTTCATGCTGATGCGATTGAGCGGATCGCAGCAAACCCGCCGCGCCGTCGCAGCCGGCTGAGATCGAAATGTCCGCGGTGATCTACTGCAGCGGGGGGTCGCCGCTGGTGCGCTTCTTGGCGAGATCCATTTCGGTCACGGCGACCAGGATCTCGGCGCGCGTCTTGAGGTCGGGCGCTTCCAGCATCGCCTGTTTTTCCGGCGGGCCGTAGGGCGACATCATCGCCAGCGCATTGACCAGCGCTTCATTGGGGGCGCTCTCGATGCCTTCCCAATCGACCTTGAGATTGTTGGCCTTGAGAAAATCCGTCAACACCTGGAGCAGCGCCTCGCGGTCCACCGCTTCCTCGCCCTTGCGGGCGGTGAAATCGTCGAGGTAGGGGAAGTAGTCCACTTTGCATTGCCGATATTCGGTCAGTGCCGAAATTTCCTCGACCACTTTGAAGCGCGCGATGCCGGTGAGTTCGAGAATGTAGCGGCCGTCGCCGGCTTCGGCGAGCTGGGTGATGCGCCCGACGCAGCCGACCTGGAACAGCGCTGGTTTGGCTTCGTCCTGGGAGTGGGTGATGTCCGGCTGGATCATCCCGATCAGCCGATGGCCGTCGCGGAACGCATCGTCCACCATGGCGAGATACCGCCGCTCGAAAATGTTGAGCGGCATCTGGCCGCGCGGCAGCAGCAACGCGCCGGGCAGCGGAAATATTGGAATCAGCTCGGGAAGGTCGCCGGGCCCGCGATATTCGGCATTGATCGACATGTGCGGCCCCGCTGCTAGATCATGATCCAATTAGATCGGATCATGATTTCATCTCTTTGCTTGAGCATGATCTCCGCGCAAACGCTGCGCGTTTGTCGCGAGGGAAAACCGGTTCCCACTTTTCCGGATCATGCTCTGGAATCACTTTTGCGGCATTCCGCCATGAGAACAAGACACGAGAACATGGTTACGAAAACAGGATCGTCGAGAGCCGCTTTCGGCCCTCAACGGTGGCCTCATCGGTCGGTCCCCACGCCTCGAAGAACTGCACCAGTTGCTTTCGTGCGCCGTCCTCGTTCCATTTACGGTCACGCCGGACGATCTCCAGCAGCTGATGGGAGGCTTCATCGCGCTTGCCGCTGGCGTTGAGCGCGGTCGCAAGATCGAAGCGCGCCTGATGATCGAGCGGGTTGGCGGCGACTTTCTGTTCCAGCTCGGTCACCGGGCCGAGAGCCTTGGCCTGTTCGGCCAGATCGATCGAGGTCTGGACGGCCTTGACCGCCGGATCATTGCGCTTCGATTCCGGCACCATGGCGAGGGTCTGTTTGGCTTGCTCGATGGCGCCGGTCGCCATGTAAGATTTCGCGAGCCCTGCGAGCGCTGCAATATTGGTGGCGTCGATCGCCAGGACCTCAGCATAGATCGACGCGGCGGTGGCGGGATCGCCGTCCGCGAGGGCGGCTTCTGCCTCTTTGATGATTTCCTGGATATCAGGCTCGCCCGCACCGGGCATGCCCGCCGTCAGCTTGTCGATGAAAGCCGTGATCTGGCTTTCCGGCACCGCGCCCATGAAGCCGTCGGCGGGTTGGCCGTTGACGAACGCGATCACGGCCGGAATCGACTGGATACCCATCTGGCCGGGGATCGCCGGATGCTCGTCAATGTTCATCTTGACCAGCTTGACCTTGCCTTTGGCGGCACGGACCGCTTTCTCGATGATCGGCGTGAGCTGGCGGCATGGGCCGCACCATGGCGCCCAGAAGTCGATCAGCACGGGCTGGCGCTTTGACTCTTCGATGACGTCCTTTACGAACGTCTGGGTGGTGGTGTCCTTGATCAGATCGGCCGGCGCCGCTCCGCTACCCTGCTCTACTATCGTCACGGGAATCCTCGCCTGATGGTCTTGCTGACTGTCTTGGGGATGCTTTAGCACTTTTCCAGCCCTAATTGGCGCTTGAAAGCCCAATTTGCAATCGGTGGAACCCCACCAGTCCCTTTTTGAGGATGATTTACCCCCGGGACCGCCGGTCAGGGCGGATTAACTCAGCTGGTTGGACCGATATGTGAGCTGTTGCATTCGAGGGCCGCATTTGGCATAGCTCTGCCCGTTGCTCGGCGAGAGATCGCCGCCAACCTCTCGGATGCGGGTGTAGCTCAGTGGTAGAGCACGACCTTGCCAAGGTCGGGGTCGAGGGTTCGAATCCCTTCGCCCGCTCCAAGAACTGCTCCGAGAACCGCTCCGAGAACTTCGTGTCCGGCCTGGAGGCGCTTCGCTTGGCCAGGACGACGTTTGGCCGCGACGACGTAGGGTACGTCTCCTCATCCCCGCTGTTTCTCATAGGCTTTGAGATGGGTGAAGGCGATGCGCAGCTTCGGCACCGGCACCTTCGCGGCGTCGCCGCGCCTGATCAGGTCGCCGATTACGTGATCGGCTTCAACCGGTGCACCGGTCTTGACGTCGCGAAACATCGAGGCGGTCATCTGCGAGCCTTCCGCGGTCAGCATGCCGCGCACCCGCTCGAAAAACGGACCGCTGGGCGCATGACCTTCGGCGGCCGCAACCGCGCTGCATTCATCGAGCACGCCAAGGATAAAATCCTTGCCGCCGGGCGCGGCCAGAATATCGCCGACCGAGGCCCGCATCAGGCAGGTCGAGGCGGCGAGGGTGGCCAGGAACACCCACTTTTCCCACATCTCCTGAACGATATTCTGGCTGGCCGCTGAGCCGAATTTGCCGCTCGCCATCACTTCCGAGATGGCGCCGACCCGATCCGACAATCCGCCGTCGCGTTCGCCGAAATTGAGCGACTGCATCGGTTGGAGCTGCACCACCTCGCGATGCGCGTTGAGCGTGGCGGCGATCGCACAGAGACCGCCGAGCACGCGCTCGCGTCCGAATTTTCCGTCGAGCACATCCAAATGCAGCATGCCGTTGAGCAGCGGGATGATCGCGGTCTGCGGTCCGACCGCGGGGGCAAACGAAGCGATCGCATCGTCGAGGTCGAACGCCTTGCAACTCAACAACACCGCGTCGAATTTTTCGTCGAGTTTATCGGCCTGCACCGTCGGCGGATTTTTCAGCGTCACGTCGCCGTTGGGGCTTTTGATGACAAGGCCGGCGTCCGCCAGTTCGGTTGCACGCCGGGAACGGACCAGAAAGGTCACGTCGCGGCCGGCTTGAAGCATTCTGCCGCCAAAATATCCGCCGATCGCGCCGGCACCGACCACGAGAATCCGCATGGCAAAACTTCCTCATTTTGTTGTTTTTAAAAAGCGAACGGGAGTGGCAAATAGCGAATCGGAAAAGGTCCAATCCCTCCCCGCTCCTGGTCTCTCTACCACTTTTCTCCGAACGGGCGGATTTCCATCTCAAAGGTCCAGGCGCTGCGTGGCTGCTGGTAGAGCTGCCAGTACGAGGCGGCGACCGAGGCCGGCGGCATCAGCAAATCCGGGTTGTCGAGCGCGTCCTTGCCCCAAAGCTGGGCGCGGCGTTCGCGAACCCAGGCGGTATCGACACCGGAATCGATGATCAGATGGGCGACGTGGATGTTCTTCGGTCCGAGCTCGCGCGCCATCGATTGCGCCACCGCACGCAAGCCGAACTTGGCGCTGGCGAAGGCCGCAAAACCGCTGCCGCCGCGTAAAGAGGCGGTGGCGCCGGTAAAGAAAATGTTGCCGCGGCCGCGCGGCAGCATCAGCCGCGCCGATTCGCGTCCGGTGACGAAGCCGGCCCAACACGCCATTTCCCAGACCTTGCGAAACACCCGGTCGGTGGTCTCCAGGATCGGAAAGTTGACGTTGGCGCCCACGTTGAAGATGCTCACTTCCAGCGGCGCAAAGTTGTCGGCGTCATTGAGGAAGGCCGCGACCTCGTCTTCCTTTCGCGCGTCGAGCGCGCGCGCGACGATCGATCCGCCTGCGGCCTCGATTTCCTTGACCAGCGGTTCGAGCTTGGCGCCATCGCGCCGTCCGGCAAATACCGTGAAGCCTTCGGCGGCGAATTTCTTCGCGATCTCAGTGCCGATATAGTCGCCGGCGCCGATCACCGCGACCGTCGCATTTCGTTTTCCCAAAGCGTCTGGTTGTTCCAAGAGGAAGCTCCTGTATCGCGCCGGCGCGCCGGGCGAATTACTTGTCCGAAACCAACTCCTCGACCTCGCGCAACTGCTCTTTGCCGAAAAACATTTCGTTGCCGACGAAGAAGGTTGGCGCACCGAACGCGCCGCGTTCCACGGCCGATTGGGTGTTTTCGATCAGTTTCGCCTTGACGTCGGCCTCCTGCGCCCGCGCGAGCAGCTTTGCGGCGTCGAGGCCGGATGAGGCAAGAGCGTTGAGCGCCACTTCGGGGTCGTCCATTTTCTTCGGCTCGCGCCACATGTGATGAAACGCAGCCTCGACGTATTTCTCGAACACGCCTTCGAATTGTGCGGCGACGGCGGCGCGCATCAGATGTAGCGTGTTGACCGGAAAAAACGGATTCCAGGTATACGGTGCGACGTGAAAACGTTTCACGAAGCGCGCGGTTTCCAGGGCCTGGAACTCACGCTTGTTCTTGATGCCGGCAAGCGATTCGGCTGGCGACTTGTTGTTGGTGGCCTTGAAGATGCCGCCGAGCAAAATCGGCACATATTCGAATTTTGCGCCGGTGCGTTGTTCGATCGCCGGAATCGCCTCGTGACTGAGAAAAGCGTTGGGGCTGCCGAAATCGAACATGAATTGCGGGGCGGTGGGGCTCACGACGGTCTCCCTGAAGGATGACGGTTTCTTATATGATCCCTATCATTCCAATCAGCCTAGCGGGTCGGATTGCGGGGATCAACCGCCGCGCGACCGAGGCTCGCGTTGAAAGGCTCGTTCGGCGAGCCGGCGGGCGTGATCGCATACATCCACCGGCCACTCGGCGATCGATTTCTCAAACCCGGGCAGATCGGCGGCAAACAATGCGCGAATCGCCTCTTCGTAACGCGGCTTGTCGCCGGCCATGGCGGACATGAAACGATAGGCCGCTTCCTGTCCCTCGCGGATACGATCCTTGCTCTCGCTGCTCCGCCGCGCGTCCTCGACCAATTTGCGCAGCGCGACCGAGGCGCCGCCGCTCTGCCGCGCCAGCCATTCCCAGTGCCGCGGCAGCAGGGTGACCTCGCGCGCGACCACGCCCAATTTCGGGCGGCCCGGACCGCGCGCTGCGGGCGGGACGGCATCGTCATTTGCGGCGGACGCGGCGGCGATCTCCGGCAATCGCGCCACCACGTCCTCGACGGTGCCGCGAAAATCGATGTCGACCGGGCCGCTCGTTCGGCCATCGAAAACGAGAATCGAAGCCGCGCTGTGCCGGTCGAGCGCCTCTTTCGCCGTGCGAACGACATCGCGAAGGTCGCCGGACGCGATGCAGCGGTCGCCTTCGAAGGCGACGAAAGCCAAGTCAGATCCTGGCAAGTCAGATACTGGGCCGAAGTCAGATCCTGTATTCATGACCATCCTCCACTTCCTTCGGAGAATATTGCCCGGGTTAATTATATTGTCAATAAAGCCCGGGTAATATATGGCCTTACCCCGCGCTTCGACCTCACAGTGGAAAAAAGCCGGTGGTTCGCCGGCGCCGAATTTGCGTACGCGGTTGGGCGGCAGCTGGTCGCGAGCACTGAAAAGTGCCTGCTTCTAGCCCGACTTCGGGACCTCGCCGACCGACGGCAGTGCCTTCACCGTGACCCCCGGCGGCGGCACGTCGTCATCGGGCACGAAAAAATCCGACATCAGCGGCACGGATCGATCGACGCGGTAGCGCTCAAAGTCGCGCACGCCGCTTTCATAAAGCACTTTGTCGTCGATGCAGAATTGCCCGGTGAAGTCGCGCGACGGCTCGGTGAAGATGACATAGGCCGCGTCGCCCATGATTTCAGGGATCCGGCTGGCCCGCATCATGGCGTCGCCGCCCAGCAAATTGCCGACCGCGGCGGTGGCGATGGTGGTGCGCGGCCATAACGCGTTGACGGCGATGCCGGCGGTTCTCAACTCGCCGGACAGACCGAGCACGCATAGGCTCATGCCGAATTTCGCCATGGTGTAGGCGGTGGAATGTTCGAACCATTTCGCCTTCATGTCGAGCGGCGGCGACAGCATCAGAATATGCGGGTTGTCCGCCTTCTTCAGATGCGGGACGCAATATTTTGACACCATGAAGGTGCCGCGGGTGTTGATGCCCATCATCAGGTCGAACCGCTTCATGTCGGTGGCTTGCGAATCGGTGAGGCTGATGGCGCTGGCGTTGTTGACGCAAATATCGATGCCGCCGAATTCGGCAACGGTCTGATCGACCGCCGCCATTACTTGCGCCTCCTCGCGGATATCGCAGAGGATCGGCAAGGCGTTGCCGCCGGCGGCGCGAATCTCCTCGGCCGCGGTATAGATCGTGCCCTTGAGTTTTGGATGCGGCGCCGCGGTTTTGGCGGCGATGGCGACATTGGCGCCGTCACGCGCCGCACGCAACGCGATCGCGAGGCCAATGCCGCGGCTGCCGCCGGAGACGAACAGTGTCTTGCCTTTGAGGCTGCTCATCAGCCGGGCTCCCGTTGTTTCGCAGTGAGCGGAAGGCTTCGAGACCGGGCCTTCAGCAAATCAGATCAGCCTCAGGCATCTGCATGCAGAATGCGGCCGCGCGTTTCCGGCAACGCAAAGGCCGCGAGGAAGAACACGCCGTAAGCTGCCACCGCGAAAATCGCGATGGCATTGCCGAGCGAAGTCTCGGTCGAGAGCGCGCCGACCAGGAACGGAAACAGCGCGCCGATGCCGCGGCCGAAATTATAACAGAAGCCCTGGCCCGAGCCGCGCAACCGGGTCGGATAAAGTTCGGTGAGGAAGGCGCCGACGCCGGAGAAATAACCCGACGCGAAGAAGCCGAGCGGGAAACCCAGCAGCCACAGCACCTCGTTGGTCAACGGCAATTGCGTATAGAGCAGGGTCACGGCGATTGCGCCGATCGAGAAGGTCAGAAACAGATTACGCCGCCCGATGCGGTCGGCGAGCCACGCGCCGACGAGGTAACCGATGAAGGAGCCAATGATCAGCGCCGCGAGGTAGCCGGTAGAAGAGACCACCGAGAGCTTGCGCTCGGTGGTGAGAAAGCGCGGCACCCAGAAGGTGATGGCATAATAGCCGCCCTGGCAGCCCGTTGCCATCAGCGACGCCAGGATCGTGGTCTTGAGAATCGGACCGGAGAAAATTTCCCACAGCGCCGGCCGGTCGCCCGAGGCCATTTGTTTGGCGCGCGTCGCGGCGGCGATTTCCGGCTCGGTGACGAAGCGCCGAAGATAAAACACCAACAGTGCCGGCAGCGCCCCGATCGCGAACATCCAGCGCCAGGCGATCTCCGGCGACAAATAAGAGAACAGGACCGCCTGCGACAACACCGCAAGGCCCCACCCGACCGCCCAGCCCGACTGTACCGAGCCGACCGCGCGGCCGCGGAACTGCGGGCGGATCGCCTCACCCATCAATACCGCGCCGGCGGCCCATTCGCCGCCGAAGCCGAGACCGAGCAGCGCGCGAGCGATCAGCAGTTGATCGAAATTCTGCACAAAGGCGCAAACCAGCGAGAACACCGAAAACCACAGAATCGTCAGCTGCAAGGTTCTGACCCGGCCGATGCGGTCGGCGAGATACCCGCCGAGCCAGCCGCCGACGGCGGAAGCCAGCAGCGTCACGGTGCCGGCAAGCCCGGCAGTGCCGGGATCGACCTTCCACAGCGCGATGATGGTGCCGATCACCAGCGGATAGATCATGAAGTCCATGCCGTCGAGCGCCCATCCCGACGCGCACGCCCAGAAGGTCCGCCGCTCCGGCAGGTTCATGTCACGGTAAAAAGCGAGGAGGCTGGTATCTTCGATATCGGCGATTTCGATCGCTCTCGACGGCTCGACGGTCGCGCTCATGATGTTTCCCCGGAAGATTTTTTTGACCGGTCTGTCAGGCTAACCCCGCGGCGGCCGGTTTGCGCGAGGGCGAAAACAAATCCTACGCCGATCCCTGATGCTGTCATCAGGCAAATCCGCCCATTCGGCGATTCCGCAACCGCTCTATTGCCCCGCCGCCGCCGCACCGCGGGTGCGCGGATCGGGCGCGCCGAGCAGGCCGTTCGCGGTCACGGCGATCGAGTTGGCCGAGGTCTGGCCGAGTTGGTCGACCACGCGATGGCCTTTGGCCTGCAATGCAGCAAGCGTCTCCTCGGCGAAGCCGCGCTCGGTCCGCACCTCATCCGGCAGCCATTGATGGTGCAGGCGCGGCGCCGCCACCGCGGCGGCGACATTCATGTGGTAGTCGAGCACGTCGACGATCACCTGCAGCACGGTAGAGATGATGCGGCTGCCGCCGGGTGACCCCGTCACCAGCACCGGCTTGTTGTCTTTCAGCACGATGGTCGGCGACATCGAGGACAAGGGCCGCTTGCCGGGGCCGGGCAGGTTGGCCTCGAACCCGACCAGGCCATAGGCATTGGACGCGCCGGGCGCCGCGGTGAAATCGTCGAGTTCGTTGTTGAGCAGCACGCCGGTGCCGTCGGCGACGAGGCCGACGCCGTAGCTGAAATTCAGCGTGTAGGTGTTGCTCACCGCATTGCCCAAACCATCGACCACCGAAAAATGCGTGGTGTTGCTGCCTTCGCGCGGCGGCGTCGCCGCGAGCGAATCGGTCCATGGCGTCGCACGGTCGAGATCGATGCTGGCGCGTTGCTTGGCTGCGTAATCTTTCGCGATCAGAGTCTCGATCGGCGCCTTGACGAAGGCGGGATCGCCGAGATAGCGCGCGCGGTCGGCATAGGCGCGCTTCATCGCTTCGATCATGAGGTGCAGCGAGGGCGCGGAGCCTTGCTTTATCTCAGGCATCGGAAAGCCTTCGAGGATGTTGAGCGTCTCCAGCAGCACGACGCCGCCTGAGGAAGGCTGCGGCATCGAGACGATGTCGTAGCCGCGATAGGTACCGCGCACGGGGTTGCGGATCACCGCCTGATACGATTTGAGATCGTCTGGCGTCATGATGCCGCCGGCGTCGCGGATTGCGTTCACGAGCTTTTGCGCGACCGGGCCTTCGTAAAAGCCGCGCGGCCCTTGGCTGGAGATCGCCGACAGTGTCGCCGCCAGATCGGCCTGAACCAGCGTGTCGCCCTCGCGCAACGAACTGCCGTCGGCGCGGGAAAAGGCCTTCACCGACGAGGGCCAGCGCGCTGTCCGACGAAGCCACTCCGGCAGCGTGTCGGCGCTGTCGTCGGTGACGACAAAGCCGTTGCGCGCCAGCTCGATCGCCGGCGCCAATAATTCCGACAGGCTGAATTTGCCCGAGCCGTATTTCTCCAGTGCCAACGCCAACCCCGCCGGTGTGCCGGGGACGCCGATGCCGAGCGCGGAATCGCGTGACTTCGCGATATCGGGCTTGCCGTCGGGCGAAAGAAAAATCTCCGGCGTGGTCGCCGCCGGCGCCGTCTCGCGATAATCGATGGCGACGTCCTCGTGACGCTCGGCGGAATGAATGATCATGAAACCGCCGCCGCCGAGATTGCCGGCGCGCGGATAGGTCACCGCCATCGCAAAACCGGTGGCCACCGCCGCATCGACCGCGTTGCCGCCGCGCTTGAGCACGTCGGCGCCAACGCGGGCCGCGATTTTCTCCTGCGCCACCACCATGCCGTGTTCGGCGGCAACGGCATGAATGCTTTCGGTGGCGGCCGGCGTGTAAAGGCCGCGGCGCTGCTCTTGCGCGGCCGCCGGTAGCCAGCACGTGGCAACCAGGACGAGGCTTGCGAATATCCTGTGCCGGCCGGCCGTCAACCAGATCATCAAAATTCCGCCCCCGGCGGTGAGAGAAATACGAGAAGCGTTGTCGTCGTTCTGGATGCTATATGGATTCCGATGCGATAGGCAAAACGCCTCCGTGAGTGTGCGGGATATTCGGGCATGACGGCGAGGGTTTCGGAGGCGCGCAGTGTCGGCATGCGGCAAAAATATCCGCCGCGATCGGCCGTCATCAGCTGGATTTTCTTCGATTGGGCGGCGCAGCCTTATTTCACGCTGATCACGACGTTCGTGTTCGCGCCCTATTTCGCCACCCATGTGGCGTCGAATCCCGCAAGCGGGCAGGCGTTATGGGGTTTCGCCACCGCCGCGGCCGGGTTGATGATCGCGTTGATGTCGCCGGTGCTGGGCGCGATTGCAGACGCCAGCGGCCGCCGCAAGCCGTGGGTCGCAGCGTTCGGCGCGCTCTTGGTGATCGGCTCCTCCTTGATGTGGTTTGGAAGACCGGGTGAGCCCAGTATTATTCCAGCGTTGCTGCTGGCGTATGGAATCGCGACCATCGGCGTCGAATTCGCCACCGTCTTCAACAATGCGATGATGCCGACGCTGGTGCCGCCGGACCAGATCGGCCGGCTGTCCGGCACCGGCTGGGCCACCGGCTATGTTGGCGGCATTTTGAGCCTCGTCCTGGTGCTCGGCTTTCTTGCCGCCAACCCGGACACCGGACGGACGCTGTTCGGTCTCGCGCCAGCGTTTGGTCTCGATCCCGTTACCCATCAAGGCGACCGCATCAGCGGTCCTTTGACCGGCATCTGGTTCGTCATCTTCGCGGCGCCGATGTTCCTGCTGACGCCGGACTATCCCGCCAAACAACCATTGCACGAAGCGCTGCGGGAGGGTTTGGCGGACTTGAAGCAAACGCTGGCCGAATTGCCGAAACAGAAATCGCTGGCCGCGTTCCTGCTCGCCAACATGATCTACACCGACGGCCTGGTGTCGCTGTTCGCCTTCGGCGGCATCTACGCCGCCGGTACCTTCGGCTGGAATACGATTCAAATCGGCAGTTTCGGCATGATCCTGGCCGTCGCCGGCACCTTCGGAGCCTGGCTCGGCGGCAAGCTCGACGACAAGCTTGGGCCGAAACGTGTGATCAAGGCCAGCATGCTGATGCTGTTGTTTTCGATCATCGCCATCTTGCTGGTGGACAAGGAGACGATTCTGTTCGTCAAGGTTGCCGCCCCGGCGCCCGGCGCCGCGCTGTTTTCCAGCGCCGCGGAGCGCGCCTATCTGGTGCTGGGATGTCTGATCGGCGCCGCCGGCGGGCCGCTGCAGGCGGCGTCGCGCACGCTTCTGATACGGTTGGCGCCGCAAGACCGCATCGCGCAATATTTCGGATTGTTCGCGCTCACGGGGAAGGTCACGTCATTCGTCGGGCCGTTGTTGATCGGTGCGATCACCGCGGTCACCGCGAGCCAAAAGGCGGGCATGGCGGTGCTGGTGCTGTTCTTCGTCGCGGGACTGGCGCTGTTGCGAAGGGTGCGGGATGCCTGATTGTCACTTTTCGTCGTGACTGCTTTCGCAGAGACGATAGATCAATGCCTGAAATGCCGCACGCCGGTGAACACCATGGCAATGCCATGCTCGTCGGCGGCCTTGATCACTTCATCGTCGCGCACCGAACCGCCGGGTTGAATCACCGCGGTGGCGCCGGCTTCGATCGCCACCAAGAGCCCGTCGGCGAATGGGAAGAACGCGTCGGAGGCCACCACCGACCCTTTAGTCATGGGCTGCAGGAGCTTGGCCTCGGCGGCGGCGTCCTGCGCCTTGCGTGCGGCGATACGCGCGGAATCCACCCGGCTCATCTGGCCGGCGCCGATCCCGACGGTGGCGAGGTCCTTGGCGTAAACGATGGTGTTGGATTTGACATGCTTGGCGATCCGGAACGCGAATTTGAGATCGCGCAGCTCGGCCTCGGTCGGGGCGCGTTGGGTCGCGATCTTCAGCGTCATGTCGTCGACTACGGCGTTGTCGCGGCTCTGCACCAAAAGCCCGCCGGCAACGGTTTTGGCGGTCAGGCCGGCGGCGCGCGGATCGGGCATTGCCCCGGCCAGCAATAGCCGCAGATTTCGCTTCGTGGCGACGATGGCGATGGCATCTTCGGTGGCATCGGGTGCGATGATCACTTCGGTGAAGATTTCGGTGATGGCGCGCGCGGCGTCGGCATCCAGCGTTCGATTGAGCGCGACGATGCCGCCATAGGCCGAGGTTGAATCGCAGGCCAGCGCGCGGCGATAGGCGCTGACGAGATCGGCGCCTTCGGCGACGCCGCACGGATTGGCGTGTTTGACGATGACGCAAGCCGCGGTGCGCGCGGGGTCGAACTCGGCGATGCATTCATAGGCCGCATCGGTGTCGTTGATGTTGTTGTAGGAGAGCTCCTTGCCCTGTAATTGCCGCGCGTTGGCGACGCCCGGGCGTTTGTCGGGCGAGCGATAAAACGCGGCGGTCTGGTGCGGGTTTTCGCCGTAACGAAGCGGCTGGATCAGCCGTCCACCGAAGGCGCGAAAATCCGGCGCATCGGTTTTTAGCTCGCGCGCGAACCAGTTCGAGATCGCGGCATCATAGGCGGCGGTGCGGGCATAGGCTTTGGCGGCAAGGCGGCGGCGCAGGATGCGCGTGGTCGCGCCCTGGTTGGCGGCGAGTTCGTCGAGCACGGCGGGGTAATCCTGCGGCTCGACGACGACGGCAACGTCGTCATGGTTCTTCGCCGCGGCGCGGATCATGGCGGGGCCGCCGATGTCGATGTTTTCGATGCATTCTTCGAAGCCGGCGCCCTTATCGACGGTGGCTTCGAACGGGTAGAGATTGACCACCAGCAAATCGATCGGCGCGATGCCATGGTTCTTCATCGCCGCTGTGTGTTCGGCGTTGTCCCTGATCGCGAGCAGCCCGCCATGTACTTTGGGGTGCAGGGTCTTGACCCTTCCGTCCATCATTTCCGGAAAGCCCGTGAGTTCCGATACGTCGGTTACCTCTAGGCCCGCTGCCGCAATCGCTTTGGCGGTACCGCCGGTGGAGACGAGATCGATGCCGTGGCTTGCGAGCGCGTGCGCGAATTCGATCAGTCCGGATTTGTCGGACACGGAAAGCAATGCGCGGGTCACACGGCGCGGATGATCGGTCATGTATCAGTCCTAAATGAGAGGCCTGCCGGGTAGCATGGTTTGGTCGGCCATGAAACTGGGCCCGGGTAGCGGCATAATGCCTAGACCACAATTTACAGCGGCAATTCCGGCTCACGGCGTGCATTGCGTCGCGCCGTCGTGGCCGCCGCCGAGGCCGTCGAGCGGATAAAGCTCCATCGGATACTGGAGACGTGCCGCGAATCCTGTCGGATTACGATCTGGGCGGTGCGGCGGGGACCGTCGTTTCCGGCCAGGAACACGCTGTCTTCCAGCTCGACCTTGTCGTCGAGGGCTTCGAAGGTCCAGACGTCGCGGTTAGGCAGCACCAGCATCACGCCGCGGGCGTCGCTAAGCCGGCTCGCTTTTACCGATGGATGCAGATGAAACCGCAACGCGTAGTCGGTCTCGGTGCCCTTGATGCGGCCGCCCGGCGCCGGCGACACGGAATCCTCGCCGTCGAGCCTGGAACCGTCTTGCGCGGCCATCAGCACCCGGCGATGCACCATGCCGAATCGCGCCAGGTAACCGTCATGCGAGGTGGTCAGCAACACGCCGTTGGTGACCGCCTCGCGGGTGCTCTCCACGTTGGATGGTCCGCTTAAGACCAGCGCGCCCTGCAACAGCCGCTTCATCGCCGAAAGTTCGACGAATTGGCAGGATGAGGTCTCATGATAGGTCAGGGTCGAATGCGCCGGCGTGCCGCGCGCAAAGGGGCGCCAGTTGTCGCGGCCGGTAGAGGGCATGCCGCTGTTGATGACGATCCGGCTCGTCCCGGACGACAATTCAAACGAGAGGCAGCCGGCATGGGCGTCGTGACTGACGCTCGCCGGCGGCGGCGCGCCGGTGTCCATAATGACCGTCATCGCGCCGGCATCGAGCCGCTGAAAGCCGGTATGCGGCATATGCGCCATCGGCGCGCCATGGGTGTCGTCATAGGCGAGCAAGGTCGCGAGCAAATCGGATGGCGCACTGCTCATGCCGTTGAACAACGCGAAGCTGCCGTCGCCGTGACGGAAGAAGCGCAGCATCGGCATCATGCGGTCGATCGCGTTCAAGAGCGCCGGCGGCGGGGCGATGTTGCGGGCGGCGAAGGTTTGCCGCAGCGGCAACAGGTCGATCAACAGCTCGATCAGCACGCCGGGGTTACGCGAGATGTGGCCGCCATCGGGCAGGATTTGCCGCTGCAATTCGTCGGACAGCTTGCGGGTCGCGGTGCGGATGTGCCGAGCCTGGTTGGCGAGGCAGAGCGAGGCGTAACTCAACGCGATCAGCACCTGCAGCCGCGGCAGGCCGTCGGGAATATCGAGCATGGTGTAGCGCAAATAGCGGATTTCGCGGGTCAGCCCGCGCAAATAGCGCCGATAGAACTTGCCGTCGGTGTCGCCGAGCACCAACGGCGCCTGCGACAACAGGGAGATCACGCGGCGCGCCAGCACGTCGGCGCGGCGGCCGACGGGGCGTTTGTGCGCCGGGTTCGAGAGCCAGTCGTCGACCAGCGCGCGCGCGTTGGCGCGGGTCAGCGCGGTATCGGCCGCGCGCAAATGGCGCAGCCATCCGAAGCCGAGAAGCGCCACCTCCCAATCTTCCGACGGCGGTTCGAGATCGAAGATCGAGCGCCCGTGGCAGGTCACGATCTTGCCGGCGAACACAAAGCGGCCGGCGTAGATTTCAGCCGCGCGGGTGGCGTCGGCGGTACGCAGATCGTGCGGGGCGATGATGAGGCGATCGGCCCGGCCCGGCCACAGCCCCGACAGCGCCACCGAACCGCCGCTGGCGCGCGCCAGCGCGTTCCGCGCGAAGCGGCCGATGATCAGCGTCGAGATGCGTCTGCGTTGAGCGACCTTCACGCCTTGCGAGTGTCCCGAATCCGAAGTTCGCCCCCAAATTGCGTCACCCCCTTAGCGAACTTCGGATTCGAGGGGACGCCAGTAAGCCGCAAATCAAAAGTAGTGTGGATCAAAAGCTCACTTGATCGCCTTCCGACCGCGGCGCGGAGAGCCTCCGAACCGGCCCGTGAGATCATGATCAGACTGGATTGAATCGAATCATGATCTCATCTTTTTATTTGGGCATGATCCGATCGGAAAACCGGCTCCCACTTTTCCGGATCACGCTCCAGGATTGGATGAAAATTGTCAGCGAATCCTTTTAATCCGGAAACGCGATCATGACACCACCTTGAAACCGCGCGAATCAGCACGGAATCACGGAAATGCGATGCAGAATCAGGATTTAACCAGCCGCGCCGCGTAAAAGCCGTCGAGCCCGCTCAAGCGCGGGTCTTCATGCGGCAAATGGCAGGGCAGGGTGCGCACATCGCCCTCGGCGGTCAGGATTTCCGACAGGCCCGCGACCTCGCTCGCCTCGATCGGCACGCGGCGGACGGC
This sequence comes from uncultured Alphaproteobacteria bacterium, assembly GCA_963814615.1. Taxonomy (GTDB): domain Bacteria; phylum Pseudomonadota; class Alphaproteobacteria; order Rhizobiales; family Xanthobacteraceae; genus Bradyrhizobium. The sequence continues at coordinate 230,794 of CAWFDN010000005.1, forward strand.
AGATTCGGCCGCGAGAAGTGCCGATATGGCGTGCTCACCTTCTTCCGGTTCCAGCGAGCAGGTACAATAGATCAGCGTCCCGCCCGGCCTGAGCAGCGCGACCGCCTTTTGCAGCAGGCGCTGCTGCACGCCCATCATCGCGCCGATATCGGCTTCCTGCCGGATCCAGGCCACGTCGGGGTGGCGGCGGATGGTGCCGGTGGAGGCGCAGGGGGCATCGACCAGGATGCCGTCGAAGCCGGCGCTACCAATTTCTCCTCCCGGCCACTCGGCGGCGTCCGCCACCACGGCGGCGGCCTCCAGCCCCAGCCGCGTTAGATTGTCGCGCAGCCGGGCCATCCGGCCGGGCGAGCGGTCGACCGCGGTCACCCGCGCGCCGGCCTGTACCAGCTGTGCGGTCTTGCCGCCGGGCGCGGCGCAGAGATCGGCGATGGTTTTGCCGGCGACGTCGCCGAACAAGCGCGCCGGCAATGCGGCGGCGGCGTCCTGCACCCACCATTGGCCGTCGGTAAAACCCGGCAGCATCGTCACCGAGCCCTGCAGCAGCGTGCGCACGGACCCGGTGGGCAGCGTTTCGCCGTGCAGGCGCGTCGCCCATTGCGCGGCATCGGACTTCACGGTGATGTCGAGCGAGGGGTCGTGGCCGATCGCAACAGCGATCTCGCGCGCGACGCTCTCGCCGTAATGGGTGGTCCAACGTGCCAACAGCCATGGCGGAACGTCGAGCGTCTGCGACTTCACCTCGTCGATCAGCGGTTGTCCCTCGCGCGCGCACCGGCGCAGCACCGCATTGACGAGCCCGGCATATTTCGCGGCCCGCCGATCCGACTGCACCAGCCGTACCGACAGATCAACCGCGGCGTGATCGGGCACATCCATCCAGAGAATCTGCGCCGCGCCGATCAGGAGTGCGCTCTGCGCGCGCGGCGCGTCGGTCGGAATGCCGCGATCCAATAGCCGCGACAGCACGTGGCCGAGCGTACCGAGCCGCCGCAAAGTCGTGGCCACCATGCGCCGCATCAAGGCGCGGTCGCGATCGGAGAGGGTCTTCAGCCCGGGATGAGCGGCGCCGCCATCGAGCTGCTCGTCGAGCGTCCGCTGCTTATGCAGGACGCCGTCGAGAATGTCCGCGGCAATCCGGCGTGCCGCGAGACCGGGCACCTCGGATGGCAATGCAAATCTTTGAGAGGTCATGGAACGGGAACATTTCGGAAGGTTGAAGGCACGCAGCCTTTGCCGCGGATGCCATCGGCAGGAAAAAAGAATCTGTGGCAGGCGAATATGCCAAATGTAAGAATCTCCCTACCTATTTCACGATTGTACGATCATCTGTAAGCTGAAGCATTGTGGAGGCCGAGGCATTTGCGCGGGTGTATCCCCGGAAACTCCATCCCTGGAAATTCCATCCCTGGAAATTCTATGACGACAGACGATCCTTCACGGCCCGCAGCGGTCGCTTCTGCACGGGAACGCAAGCCGTTAACCCCGGCAGCGAAGCGCGCGCTCGCCGAGGCCGAAGCGCGGCGAAAGGCGGCCGAGGCCGCCGCCCAGCCTCTGGCAACGGAACTTCAGGGCCCAAAGGGCCCGGAACCCACGCGGTACGGCGACTGGGAAAACAAGGGCATCGCCTCGGATTTTTGAGGAGGCGATGACTTGTCCCGATTTCGCCGGCTTACGCCGCGAGGATCAGCCAGAGAGCACTAGACAAAAAGCCGCGCAAATAACGCGGCTTTGCCTGCTCTAACACTGACGCAGCGAATCAGCGCGAGACCACCACGGTCGTGCCGACGGAAACCCGCTCGTAAAGGTCGGTGATGTCGGCGTTCAACATCCGGATGCAGCCATACGAGACGAAGCCGCCGACCGAACCCGGCACGTTGGTGCCGTGAATCGCATATTCGCCGCCTGCCAGCGTCATCGCGGCGACCCCCATCGGGTTGTGCGGCGAGCCGCCGGGAATGAGGTCCGGTATCGAGGGTTTGTCGCGCTTCACTTCCGCCGGCGGCGCCCAGGCCGGATTGCGGTATTTGCCGTCGATTTGGGTGGTGCCGGCCCATTGCTTGCCGGACTTGCCGACGCCGACGGGATAGCGGACGGCGCGGCCTTGGTCGAGAACGAGATAGAGGCGGCGTTCATTGGTCTTCACCACGATCGTGCCTGGCGAATAATCGCCGTGGAAACCCACCATATCCGGTGCCGCCTCGGCCGCGGTCGACATCAATGCCGCCGCCCCGATGGTGGCGGCTAGCGCCACCGCAATCCTCGCCATCGCAATTCTCAATGACATCACTCTCTCCACTGTGATCGGTCACCCCTTCGGGGGTGTGAAATTCTATCGTAAACTTGCAAAACCCCGGTCTGTCGCCGTTTTGCCGAGCCGTATTTTGACCGCTCGTCCTAACCGACAGGTTTCCACGGCGCCGCGCCGCGCATCCGGCGGGGCGAAACAAAGAAAATGCTGCAAACAAAGTAAATGCCTGGAAAACAACACTGGTCGAAAAACGCCTCGCCAGGGTGTTTGTCCCTGACGGTGACGCGCCGAGCGACGTGCTTTCAGCCCGCCCGGGTTAATGCGCCGTCTTAATGCGCCGTCATGGGGTCGAAGGGAAAGGCGCCGAACTTGAGGTCGGTCGACGGAGTGTCATGCTTCGCTTCCGCCGGCGGCGACACGGTCGGATGGCGCTGTTTGGCGGCGCGTCGCTTGGCGGCCTTGCCGATGGCGGGGCCTTGATTGAAAGCGAGATAGAATCGGCGCTGATCGCGCGCTTCATCGCCGCGGAGCCCGGCCACGTAACCGGGTCCAACCGGCCGCGCCTCGGACAGGGTCGACGTCAATGTTGCCATCCCGATGGTGGCTGCCAGCGCCACCGCAATCTTCAGCGACATCACTCTCTCCCTTTGCGCGCTCCCTTTGCGCGGTTACTCTTCCGGGCCAACCGACGCCCGAAGGAAAAACAAATCGCCGGGGCCGCTTGTTACTGACGTTTGCGTGAAGCTGCAGCGATGCGGCGAAATGGCTCAGCGCCGCGGACCGGGGGCTGCGCTGAACCCCTGCCTCTAAGCCGCGGGACCTTTTTTGTTTTGGCGGTGCGCCACCAGTTCGTCCACCACGGCGGGATCTGCCAGCGTCGAGGTGTCGCCGAGGCTTCCCGGCTCGTCCTCGGCGATCTTGCGCAGGATTCGTCGCATGATCTTGCCGGAGCGGGTCTTGGGCAACCCCGGCGCGAACTGGATCCGGTCGGGAGATGCGATCGGGCCGATGTCCTTGCGCACCCACGCCACCAGCTCTTTTCGCAATTCCTCGCTCGGCTCGGTGCCCGTCATCAACGTCACATAGGCATAGATGCCCTGGCCCTTGATGTCGTGGGGGTAACCGACCACGGCGGCTTCCGAGACCTTGGCGTGCGCCACCAGCGAACTTTCGACTTCGGCGGTGCCCATGCGATGACCGGAGACGTTGATCACGTCGTCGACCCGTCCGGTGATCCAGTAATAGCCATCGGCGTCGCGGCGGCAGCCGTCGCCGGTGAAATATTTGCCCGTGTAGGTCGCGAAATAGGTCTGCTCGAAGCGGGCGTGGTCGCCATAGACCGTGCGCATCTGCCCGGGCCACGATTTGGCGATGCAGAGATTGCCCTGGCATTCGCCCGACAACATCTTGCCGTCGGCGTCGACGATCTCGGGCACCACGCCGAAGAACGGCCGCGTCGCCGAACCCGGCTTGAGCTTGGTGGCGCCCGGCAACGGGGTGATCAGAATGCCGCCGGTCTCGGTCTGCCACCAGGTATCGACAATCGGGCAGCGCCCGTCGCCGATCACGCGATGATACCATTCCCAGGCTTCCGGATTGATCGGCTCGCCGACGCTGCCGAGCAATCGAAGTGATTTGCGCGAGGTCTTTTTAACCGGTTCGTCGCCGGCCTGCATCAGCGCGCGGATCGCGGTCGGTGCGGTGTAGAAGATGTTGACCTTGTGCTTGTCGATGACGTTCCAGAACCGCGAATTATCGGGATAATTCGGGACGCCCTCGAACATCAGCGTGGTCGCGCCGTTCGCCAGCGGCCCATAAAGAATGTAGCTGTGGCCGGTGACCCAGCCGACATCGGCGGTGCACCAGTAGATGTCGCCGTCGTGATAATCGAACACGTATTGGTGGGTCATCGACGCGAACACCAGATAACCGCCGGAGGTGTGCAGCACGCCCTTGGGCTGACCGGTCGAGCCCGAGGTGTAAAGGATGAACAGCGGGTCCTCCGCGTGCATGGGCTCGCATGGACATTCGCTCGTCACCATCTTGGCGGCGTCGTGATACCAGAGGTCGCGCGAGGGGTTCATCTCGACGGCAGCGCCGGTGCGCTTGACCACGACGACCCAATCGACGCCGCCGGTCTTGGCAATCGCGGCATCGACATTGGCTTTCAGCGGCACTTTCTTGGCCCCGCGCAGGCCCTCGTCGGCGGTGATGATCACCTTGGATTGGCAATCGGTGATGCGCTGGGCCAGGCTGTCGGGGGAGAAGCCTGCGAAAACCACCGAATGGATCGCGCCGATGCGGGCGCAGGCCAGCATCGCGTAAGCCGCTTCCGGAATCATCGGCAGGTAGATCGTGACGCGGTCGCCCTTCTTGACGTTCCGGGTGCGCAGGATGTTGGCGAACCTGCAGACCTCGTCGTGCAACTGCCGATAGCTGATGTGCTTCAACTCCGAGGGGTCGTCGCCCTCCCAGATGATGGCGGTCTGGTCGCCGCGGGTGGCGAGATGCCGGTCGATGCAGTTCCAGGCGACATTGAGGATGCCGTCCTCGAACCATTTGATCGAAATCTGGCCGGGCGCGAAGGATGTGTTCTCGACCTTGGTGAAGGGTTTGATCCAGCCGATGCGCTTGGCCTGTTCGGCCCAGAAGCCGTCGGAGTCGTCGACCGAGCGGGCATACATCTGCTGGTATTTGGCTTCATCGATAAGGGCGCGCTTGGCCCATTCGGCAGGCACGTCGTAGATCTTCTCGGACATCTGATACCCTCCCACCAATGCGGCCAGCGAACGCGAATTGCATGCCGTCTTGTTGCATCGATTATGCGTCGCGGGGCAGTGCCGGGACAAGGCGGAAACATCCAGCACCTTGGTCGGCACGCCCTTGAGGTGCCGGATGGGAGGCCGGAGCCGCGATCACGATTGCGTTTTGCCCGCGTTGCCGGGGTCAAAAATCAACGTTATCGAACGAAGTTCTGACTTCGGAGGTATTTAGAAACCTTCGGGAGGCAAGCCGGACTCGCAATGGCGTGGGCGACCCCCTAAATGGCCTCCCGGGGCCGGGCCCTGCCGGAACCAAAGATCAGACCTCGGCATTACCGAAGAGCAGTTGGAGCAAGGCGTCTAAAGTCATGGTGGATCAGCAGAATTTCGAGGCTGCGCGGCCCGTTTCCGCCGATCCGCATTTGGCTGTAACGCCAGGACAGGCCGGAAGCGTTGAATCCCTTGCCAAAGAGCTGGGCCTCCGGCTCGGCGATCAGAACCAACTGACCATCCGCCGGATCAAGCGCGGCAAGAGCTACTCATTCGTGCGCGCCAACGGCACCCCTGTCCGCCACACCGGCACCATCCGGCGCCTCCATTCGATGGCGGTGCCCCCGGCCTATGCCGAGGTTCGTTATGCCCCCGACCCGAACTCGCATTTGCAAGCCGTCGGCCGCGACGCCGCGGGCCGGCTGCAATACCGCTACCATTCCGATTGGGAGAAGGTCCGCGAACAGCGCAAAGCCCATCGGCTGGCGCGGCTGGTCGGGGCGCTCCCCAAAATCCGCCGCAACGTCTCAGCTCACCTGTCGGGCGACGCGCCGACCCGCGAATTCGCGCTATCCGCGGTGATCGAACTGATCGCGCGCACCGCGATCCGCCCGGGCAACGAATCCTACGCCCGCCTCAACGGCACCCGCGGCGCCACCACGCTGTTGAAGTCCAATGTCATCCTCGAAGACGACGGCGTCGTGCTCACCTTCAAGGCCAAGGGCGGCAAGGCGGTGCGCAAGGAATGCGACGCCGCCAAGCTAGTCCGTGCCATCGGCATTTTGCGCGGCGTGCCGGGCAAAAGGATGTTTCAGTACCGCGACAATTCCGGCACCGTCCGCGCCGTCTCCACCACGCAGGTCAATGCGTTCCTGCGCGAGATCGCCGGCATCAAGATTTCGCTGAAGGATTTCCGCACCCTGATGGCATCCGCCGTGGTGCTGGAATCGCTGTCGCGAATCTCACCGGCGGCCAGCGCGCGGGGCCGACGCAAGCAAGTCCTGGAAGCCGTCCGCGCCGCCGCCGATGAATTGTCGAATACCCCGGCGATCTGCCGCAAGAGCTACGTTCACGATACCATCGTCACCGCCTTCGAAGACGGCATCCTCGAACGCTTCGCCGCGACCATGAAGGGTTACCGTTCGCAATCGAAGCGCGAACAACTCCTGGCACAGGTCGTGACGGCGGCGGCGGCGTGAGCGGCTCGCACGTGCCTGTTTCCTGATTCGAATTTCAAACAGCTTGCTCCGCTGTCGTCGCCCGGCTTTGACCGGGCGATCCAGTATTCCAGAAGACGGCTCGTGCTTGTGCGAGATATCACGGCGTACTGGATGCCCCGCATGAAGCGGGGCATGACGATCGAGGACACGCCCGCGCGTTCTCGCGACGTGAGCGCCCGAGTTGATGAACGAACCACCCTCGAAAATAAGAGGGCGCAGGGAATGCCGGGTGCCCGAAGCACCCGCGGCCTCGTGTGCAAAAGTAGAAAGCACACGAGTTAGAAACCACGGTCACGCCGGGATCACCCGGCATTCCCCGCGCAATGGTTTGAACGGTTTCCTTCGCGCTCTCCCCGGTGACCGGGCTCTTTTGCCACCGTCGTAAGCGCAATGCGCAAGCATTGTCGCCACTTGATGCCAGCGTCGGGGCATCAGGACCACACGACTTCGCCGTACGCGTCAAAGGCCGTTCGTCTTGCGACCCTGCCGCGTCCACCGCATCCCGTGCCCAACGTTCGTGACGATCGCGAAACGCCCCTCTTGCGAGCACGGGACGGCGCAGGATGTGCAGGTGATTTGGGGGTAAGATCAATGCGGCCAGCCCGCGGCAGATTGGCACGACGGGCAAAACAGGTGTCTTGGGTGTCAACAGCGTGAAGGCTCGTCATGCGCGGGCTTGACCCTTCAAAAAAGCTCTTGGCAGTGCGAGATCGCCGAGTCATCGACTGCCCGGTAGTGACGACCAATGTGTCGTGACATTGTCTGGCCGAGTGTGATATCCTCCATTGCAGGAGGTAAAATGACCCAGCGCACCAATCGGACAGAAAAGCTCGATCTTCGGCTGAGCCGGGCCGCCAAGAAAACCTTGCAGGCAGCCGCCACCGCTGAACGCAAGTCTGTCAGCGAATTCGTGCTCGATACCGCGCTCAGCGAGGCTGAGGAGCGGCTCGCCGACCGCCGGATATTCACGCTTGATGCCAAAGGATGGGGTGCTTTTGTTGCCGCGCTCGATGCGCCGCCGCGCCGTCATGGGCGTCTTGAACGATTGTTCCGTGAGCCTTCCGTGTTCGATCCCAAAAGCGAACCGTGACGCATTCGCTTCATATCGAGAAATTGCATCGCACACACGACGTAGAGCAATTCACCTGCGGGCAGCCGGAGCTTGACCGCTTCCTCATACGTCACGCGTTGCAAGCCCAACAGTCAAATTCCTCGCAGACATATGTCGCAGTCAGCGACCATGAGATTGTCGGCTTTTACACCATTGTCGCTGGCGAGGTTGCGCACGCGCAAGCTCCCGAGCGCGTCGTCAAGGGGATGTCCCGTCATCCGATTCCCCTGCTGGTGCTCGCGCGCCTTGCCGTCCACGTTAACGCCCAAGGCCGCGGCATTGGTTCCGGGCTCCTGCTTGACGCGCTCGGACGTACGCTCCAGGTCGCGGATGTGATCGGGGTACGCGCGCTGGCCGTTCACGCCAAAGACGACGAGGCGGTTGCCTTCTACCGGCACTTTGGCTTCACGCCGTCGCCGACCGACACGCGACATCTGTTCATGATCATCAAGGATATGAGACTCGCAGCGGGGCTAAAACCGTAAGGGATGCGCGGCTGATTAGAGCCCGCTCGTCTTGTAGACGATCTTCCATTTATCTGCAGTCACCGGCTGGGCTGAAAGTCGATGGCGCGATTGTCCACGTAAATACGGGCCTTACACAACGACGACCGCTTTAATCGTTGGGCCAAGTGTTGAGGGCTCCGACGTCGCGTGCCGTTACCCGACACGCCGCAACAGAGCGCCGGGCATCACGCCGTTTTCGAAACGGATGTGGTGGGCGAACTCCCAGCCGCCTTGCCCTGATAGGCTTCCAGCGTTTGCAATATCGAATCGACCAAGGGGGCTCCTTCCGCACCCGGCGTATGATGCAGCTGATAATCGATGTTCTGGTAGTCCGAGATGAAGTTGTGCAGCGTCGGATCGCTCAAGGCCTGTGCCGCGGTCTGGCGAGGACCGTTGACCGGCACGGAATCGCCACCGACCGCGCTGACGTCCAACAGCACCTGCTGGTTTTGCGAGAGCTTGCCTTGCTGGCCGAGGCTGTCGACCTCCTGCTTGAATTGGCCGTTCGTCACGTTCGTGAAGTTGTAAGTTGCTCCGAACGAACTCGGCCCGGTACCGAGTGCGGAAATACTCATGGTCGATCTCCCTATGACCAGTGACCCGACGCCGGGATCAGCAAGCGGCGTGCCAGCTCGCATGGGCGAAATCTCCGGTCGTTTTCAACCGACGCGGCACGATCAAAACCGGGTTGAAGCAAATTCTGCCGAGGACATGTCGCCTCGCGGCAATTCCTGCCGGGGTGTGACAGCGACTTTGTCGACGAAGCTTTGTCGCGGGTCGGCCGCGTCACCACACCAAACGCTATCGCTTTGCATGCGGCCTTGGACTCTCCACCAGAAAATAGGTGGCGGCGTGATCCTCAAAACCCTGGAGGGAACCTGTTTACAGCCCGCCCATCTTGCAGACGATCTTCCACTCTTCCGCCGTCACCGGCTGCACCGACAGCCGCGAATATTTCACCAGCGCCATGTCGGTGAGACGCTCGTCGGCCTTGACCGCGGCCATCGTCACCGGCGTTTTCAGGGGCTTGTCGGCCTTGATGTCGACGCAGACAAATTTGCCGGTCTTGTCGCTCGGGTCGGGATAGGCCTCTTTGATAACTTGCGCGATGCCGACGATCTCCTTGCCCTCGTTGGAATGGTAGAAGAAGGCGAGATCGCCCTTCTTCATCTTCACGAGATTCTGCCGGGCGGTGTAATTGCGCACGCCGGTCCAGGCTTCGCCCTTGCCGCCTTTTGCGACCTGCTGATCCCACGACCAGACCGAGGGTTCCGATTTCACCAACCAGTAGTTCATGACGCACACCACCCGTCCGTCATGGCCGGACTTGTTCCGGCCATCCACGTCTTTGTTCGGAATTTTAATAGAAGACGTGGATGCCCGCGACAATAGACACGAAGACGCGCTTCGCGCTTATGCAGATACGAAGACGTGCTTCGCGCTTTTGCGTGGGCATGATGAAGGGAAACTATTCCTCTGCCTTGAACGGGCGCGCCAACAGGCTTTCGATCGCCGCGTCGATCGTCGTCGCACCGCTTAATATTGTCGCCACCGCGTTGGATACCGGCATATCGACCTCGTGCGAAGCCGCCAGTTCGATCAGCACGGGGGCGGTGAATTCGCCTTCGGCGAGCTTGTCGCGGGGGCGCGCTTCGCCGCGTCCGAGCGCGATGCCGAGCGCGAAATTGCGCGATTGCGGGCTGGAGCAGGTCAGGATCAGATCGCCCAAGCCCGACAACCCCGCCATGGTTTCGCTGCGCGCGCCGCAGGCGAGAGCGAGCCGCGCCAGCTCCGAGAAGCCGCGCGTGGTCAGCGCGGCCAACGCGGAGGCGCCGAGTTTTCGGCCGACAACTATTCCGGCCGCGATCGCGAGCACGTTTTTCGCGGCGCCACCGATCTCGACGCCGCGGACATCCGAGGTGTGGTAGGGCCGGAACGTCGCAGAGCCCAGCGCCTGCACCAAGGCGCGCGCGAGTTCTTCATCCTTCGCCGCCAGCGTCACCGCGGTGGGAAGGCCGCGCGCCACGTCGTCGGCGAAACTCGGCCCCGACAGGATGGCCGGTATCGCATCCGGCGCGGCCTGCGCGATGACCTCGGTCATGAATTGGCGGGTACCGCGCTCGATGCCTTTGGCGCAGGCGATGACGGGCGTTGCCCGGACCAGATGCGGCGCCAGCGCGGTCACAGCCTGTCGTAAATTCTGCGCGGGCGTGGCGATCAAGATGATGTCGGCGGCGGCCGCGACGGCGATATCGTTCGTCAAGCCTATGCTCGCGTCGAGGGCCGTGCCGGGCAATTTGGGGCTTGTCCGCGTCGCAGCGATCTGCGCCGCTTGCTCCGAGCTGCGCGCGTAAAGAACCACATCGCGTCCGGCCCGCGCGGCGACGCTGGCGAGCGCCGTCCCCCAGGCGCCGGCGCCGATCACGCTTACAGATTTGAAAGGATCCATCGGTTGAACTCAGTATGCCCCCTCGCCCCGCTCTTGCGGGGAGAGGGTTGGGGTGAGGGGCGCTATCCGCGAATTCAGCGAGTGGAGAGTCCCCCTCACCCGGATTTTTCGCTTCGCGTAAAATCCGACCTCTCCCCGCAGGCGGGGAGAGGCTAAGGCGAACTCGCAGCGCGACTTTTTTTTCATCGGGCGGCCTCTAAAAACCCGCCCGGGTGTTGGCGAATCCCGCCGGCGCCGTGGCATTGCCGTCGAGCAGCCAGCGCGCGCGGGGCGGCGCGTCCATGGTATCGATCAGGCCCAACGCCAATCGTTCGGCGCCGGCCCAGGCGATCATCGCGCCGTTATCGGTGCAGAGCGCCGGCGGCGGAATGATCAGCGTGGTCTGGGCTTTTGCCGCGACATCCTGCAACGCGCCGCGGATCGCCTGATTGGCGGCGACGCCGCCGGCGGCGACCAATGCGCGGGGCGGACCGAACTGTTCGTGAAAGAGTCTCAAGCCGACGCTCAGTCTGTCCGCCGTCGATTCCAGCACCGCGGCCTGAAAGCTGGCGCAGAGATCGCTGATGTCCTGAGGTTCGGCTGGGCTCAGCCGGTGGGCCTCGTTGCGCACCGCGGTCTTCAATCCGGACAACGAAAAATTGGCGTCGCGGCGCCCGAGCATCGGCCGCGGAAATGCGAACCGCTTGGGGTCTCCGCCGCTGGCCGCGCGCTCGACTTCGGGTCCGCCGGGATAAGGCAGCCCGAGCATTTTTGCCACTTTGTCGAAGGCTTCGCCCATGGCGTCATCGACGGTGGTGCCAAGCCGCACATATTGGCCGACGCCGACAACCGCGACGATCTGGGTGTGACCGCCGGAGGCGAGAAACAGGCAATAGGGAAACGCCAGCGCGCAGGTCAGCCGCGGCGTCAGCGCGTGGGCTTCCAGATGGTTCACCGCGATCAGCGGGGTGGCATGCACCATCGCGATCGCTTTCGCCGTGGTCAGGCCGACGATCACGCCGCCGATCAGGCCGGGGCCGGCGGCCGCGGCGACCGCCGAAAGCTGCGCAAAACCAACGCCCGCTTCCCTCATGGCGCTGGCAACGATGCCGTCGAGCAGATCGACATGGGCGCGCGCCGCGATCTCCGGCACCACGCCGCCGAACGGGGCGTGCTCGGCGGTCTGTGAGCGCACGATATTGGACAGAATCCGCGCCGAGCCGTCGCCTTGGCGCTCGACCACGGCGGCTGCGGTTTCATCGCAGGTGGTCTCAATCCCCAACACCAGCATAGGCGTATCGTTACCCACTGTGAGCCCTTGCGTTATCGGCGAAACCGGCGTTTTTCTCTCTATCCGGTAGCATTATGAGGTCTCGAAGTGCAATCGCCCGTTGATATAAAAACCTTGTCGGCGCAAGCGTGACGCATGGCAGTTCTGGTCACACGCCCGCATCCTGACGATGAGGTCACGGCCTCTGCGTTGCGCGCCAAAGGTTTCGAGGTGCTGCGGGCGCCGATGCTGCGGTTTGAACCGGTCGCTTTCCGCTACGACGAGGAGGCACGCTACGGCGCGATCATCGTCACCAGCGCCAACGCGCTGCGCGGTATCGAGCCTCATCTTGCCGGCAGTCAATTCAGCGGCAGCCATGTTCAATGGCTCAAGCTGCCGTTGTTCGCGGTGGGAGAACACACCGCCTCCGCCGCCCGTCGCGCAGGCTTCGGCCATGTGATCGCGGCCCATGGCGACGTCACCAGCTTGCGTGATTGCGTGCTCGCAAACCTGAAGACAACGCGGGTGAAGGCAAAGGAACTGAAGAAAACGCGCCCGCTGCTTTATCTGGCGGGGGCCGATCTGGCGCGCGATCTTCCCGGCGAACTCGGCGAATACGGGTTCACCGTCGTCACCCAGACGACTTATCGGATGTTGCCGGTGTCCCGCCTGCCGCATGAGGTCTGCGCCGCTTTCGCCGCCAATGGGGTCGAGGCGGTGCTGCACTATTCACGGCGCAGCGCGCGCGCATTCCTGGAGGCGGTGCGGGCCGCCGGCGTCGAAATATCGGCCTTGGCAATCCCGCAATGTTGCATCTCTGCCGCGGTGGCGTCTGTCGTCCGCGATGCCGGGGCGCCGCAGGTCATGGTGGCGGCGTCGCCGGATGAAAAAGCCTTATTCGAGGCGTTGAACCGTGCTTTGCGCCCCTGATAGGGCTAAGAGGACATGCCGAATCTGGTAAGGTTCGGTGGTCACACTGGTAACGTTCGACCACAGCAAATGAGGAAATCGTCGGATGGTCGATGACAGGCCCGAAAACCAGGAACCGTCGCCGGATTTGGGCCGGGCCAAGCGGGCGCCGCCCACCATCGACCTCGAAGCGTCAGATGTGTCTGGGGAAAGCCGCGGCTCCAGCGCCGGCGCACAACCCAGGCGATCGTTCCCATGGCCTTCGTGGACCGGGATTTCGGCGGCGGTAGTGGCCGCGATTTCCGGCGCCGGTGCGGCCGCGTTGGTGATCTCGCTGGCCTGGCTCGCCGGCTGGCCGGGGGAGACGGTGGCGCCGATGGCTGCTCCGCAAGTCGACCCGGCGGAGATCGAGGCGCTGGCTTCCCGGGTTGCCGATATCGAGGCCAAGTCCGCTAAACTGTCCGCCAAACCCCCATCCGACACGCCCCAATCCGCCAAGGAGTCCGCCAAGGCCCCGGCTGCCGCGCCTGACCCGGCGGTGGCCGCGCGCATCGAGGCGGTGGAGAAATCTCTTGCCGCGTTGCGCGCCGAACTCGCCGCTGCGCGCGAGCAGTCGGAAAAGCTCGCCGCTGACGTCAATGAGATCAAATCAGCGCCGCGCGAAACCTCTCCCACGCCGGAGCTATCAGCGGTCAACGAACGTCTCGCCGCAATCGAACGCGACACGCGAGTGCAAGGCTCCGAGATCGCGCGAGTCGCCAAGCCCGCAGATGATAGACCGGCAGATGACGTGCCGCTTCGCCGCGTCGTGGTGGCCGCGTTGCTGGATGTCTCGGTTCGGCAGGGCGATCCTTACGCCACGTTGCTGACGGCGGCGAAAGCGCTGGCGACCAATGCCGAAGCGCTGAAACCGCTCGATGGCTTTGCGGCCTCCGGCGTGCCGCACGCCGCCGCCCTGAGCCGCGAGCTGCTGACGCTGGTGCCGAAACTATCGCCGTCGGTGCAGGAAAATACCCCCGGCTCCGGCATCGTCGAGCGCCTGCAGGCGGGCGCGGCGCGGCTGGTTCGGATCGAACGCACCGACACCAGCGGCAACGATCGCAGCGCTATCATCGCGCGGGTCACGGCGGCGGCGCTACGCAATGATTTCTCCGAGGCAAAGCGGGAATTGAATAGGCTGGCGCCGGCCGATCGCGCCGCCGCGCAAGCCTGGCTCGACAAATCGGATGCGCGGGACGCGGCGCTCGCCGCATCCCGTCAATTTGCGACCGAGGCCATGGCCGCGCTCGCCGGCTCACGATCCGATTAGATCGAATCGGATCGTGAGCTGTCTCTTTGGTTTTGAGCATGATCTCCGCGCAAACGCATTCTGCGTTTGTGGCGAGGGAAAACCGGTTCCCACTTTTCCGGATCATGCTCCAGCGGCAATAGGATTTCGATGCATCGAATTATTTTATTTCTGGTGTTGGTTGCGCTCGCGGCCGCAGGCGCGGCGTGGGTAGCCGACCAGGGCGGCGACGTCGCGCTGTCATGGGGCGGCTGGCGGGTCGAGACCTCGCTGCCGGTGTTCGCGTTGGCGCTCGGCGTGACCATCGTCGCGGCTATGCTGGCGTGGACAGTCTTGAGCGCGCTCTGGCGCACGCCCGAGCGGATCCGGCGTGGCCGGCGCGAACGCCGTCACGCGCGGGGCCGGCATGCCATCACCCATGGGCTGTTGGCGATCGGCCATGGCGATTCCGTCAGTGCCCGCCGCCATGCCGATGTCGCGCGCCGCCATGCCGCGCACGATCCCTTGGCATTGCTGCTGCATGCGCAATCCGCGCAGCTTGAGGGCGACCGTGAAGGCGCGCGAGCGGCGTTCCGCGCCATGGCCGAACGCGAGGACACCCGGCTCCTGGGGTTGCGCGGGCTGTTCATCGAAGCCCAGCGTGCCGACGATCCGGTCTCGGCCGTGATGATCGCGGAAGAGGCGTTGAAGCTTGCGCCGGCCTCGACCTGGGCCTCGCAAGCGGTGCTGGGATTTCGCTGCGCCCAAGGCGACTGGAGCGGGGCGCTGGCCATTCTCGACAATAATCTCGCGTCGGGCCTGATCGACAAATCAACCTGGCGACGTCACCGCGGCGTGTTGCTGACGGCGCGCGCGCTGGAATTGGAGACGGTCGACCGCGACCTGTCGCGGGACAGTGTGATGGAAGCGATCAAACTGGCGCCGACGCTGGTGCCGGCTGCGGTGCTGGCGAGCAAATATCAAAGCGAGGCGCATCAGGTGCGGCGGTCGATGCGGATCGTGGAGACAGCGTGGCTGGCGCAGCCGCACCCCGATCTCGCCGACGCCTATGCGCATGTCAAACTCGGCGATTCCGCGCGGCAGCGGCTGGTGCGGGTCGAGACGCTGGCCGCCAAAGCCCCCGGTCATCTCGAGAGCGCGCTTGCGCTGGCGCGCGCCGCCATCGACGCCTCGGAATTTGCGCGCGCCCGCGAGGCGCTGGCGCCGTTCAGTGCCGCGCCGACCCAGCGGGTGGCGTTGCTGATGGCGGAAATCGAACGCACCGAACACGGCGACAGCGGCCGGGCCCGGGCGTGGACCTTGCGCGCGGTGCGCGCGCGCCACGATCCGGTCTGGACCGCGGACGGCTATGTCAGCGACCGTTGGCGGCCGGTGTCGCCGGTGTCAGGGCGGTTGGATGCGTTTCAATGGCAAATCCCGGTCGCGGCGTTGCCGTCGGATAAACGTTCCACGATCGAATCGTCGCCGTTCGAGGAAGCCATGCTCGCGCCGCCGCGAGCGCCGGCGGCAGAAACGGCGCCGCCAGCGCAGGATCATCAGGATAATGTGCCGGCCGATTCACCGGCTTCCCCGGCCATCGTCGAATCGCCGTCCCCCGCTGCGCCAACGTCCTCGCCCCAAACCGAATCCGCAATGGTGGCGCCGTTGTTCCGCCAACGTCCCGGCCTCGGGAAAGGCAATACAGTAGCCATTCCGCCGGTGATTCCCATTGTCCGCGCGCCCGACGATCCCGGCATCGATGACAATTCCTCAAGCGACGAATTCGCAGAACAAATCCACCCCTCGCCGGGCCAGGCCGGCGGCTGGCGCGGCTTTCTGTCCCGCTGGGGCGGGTAATTTAGCACCTTGTGGACTGCGTTTTTCTTGCCAAGATGGGCGCTGCCCGATATCAGATGCTGGCGTTTTCGGCCCCGTTGCCGAACGCGCCACATGGTCCGCCGCAATAGCTCAGTTGGTAGAGCACGTCATTCGTAATGACGGGGTCACAGGTTCGAAGTCCTGTTTGCGGCACCAGTTTTTGTAGGTTGAGAAGCAAACCCCGCTTGCTACATTTATTCGGCCTCTCGTCGTCACCAAGGACGGCCATAAGAGCCAACGTCGGCGCTACGCGGCCCCGCCATCCCAACGGTTTTCGAACTTTTAACCATCCTTCTTCATTATATTCCGGGTGCGTGAAGGAGTTCCCGATGCCCCGTTGGCAAATTTTGATCCTGGCCGCGACGATGCTGCTGGCCATGTCCCCCGTTTCAGGCGAGACCAATGTCGACCCGACCGGGGTTTGGCTTACCGAAGCCGGCGACGCGAAGATACTGGTGAGCCAATGCGGCTCCGACATCTGCGGCACCGTCGTTTGGTTGAAGGATCCGATCGATCCCGTCACCGGCAAGCCGCAACAGGATGACAAGAACAAAGACCCGGCGCTGGCTCGCCGTCCGATTGTCGGAATCAACATCTTCAACGGCATGAAGTCGGTGGCGGAGCGCAAATGGTCCGGCCGAATTTACAATGCCGACGACGGGAAAACCTACGCCAGCGACGTTACCCTTGCCGGCCCCCGAAAGCTTGAGGTCCGCGGCTGTGTGATGGCCATCCTTTGCGGTGGCGAAACCTGGACCAAATTGGTCGGCGTTGCCCAAGCCAATTGAGCCGGCGCATGATCCGGCGTTTCCGCCCGCGACATCTGCGAATTGCCGATGCGGGGGATCATGCTCAAACAAAACCATAACGGGAGGCAGAACCCAGATGCTGAGAATGCTCCTCGTCATTCCGCTGGTCCTGATGGTCTCGGTGGCGTCCGCGCAGCAGGAGCAAGGGCAGCGGCAAGACGCGTGCGCGCGGGATGTCTCGCGGTTTTGCCGCGCTCACATCAATGATGACGACACCGTCATTCTGGCGTGCCTCAAGCAAAATCGGACCCGGCTCAGCAAGGCCTGCGAAAAAGTTCTGACCGATAACGGGCAGTAGTTCACCTCTTGAGATCGTCACGTCGAAATTCGGGATTCGCGCTGACACGCGTCCCCGAACGACGAACAGTCACGTGCTGCTGCTGCCCGCCGCGGTCGCGACCGGCAACACCTCGTTGGCGGCGCGGTCGGGGGTGTCTTCCTTCCAGCGCACCGATCCGAACGGCCGCTCCAGCATGCGGCGGACTCGCACCGGGTCGGGCCCGAGATGAAAATCCATGGCGCGCTGATGCAGCGCGCGTTCGGATTGCGTCGAGCGATTGCGCTGGCGCAGATAGTCGAGCCAGGTCGGGCAATGATAGCGTTCGGTCCACAATTCGGGATCGGCGATGTCGCGCGCGATCGACCAGCCATAGGCGCCGTTGCGCTGGCGGCTAAGCTGCACCTCCTGCATCACGCCGTGGAAGGTGCGGGCGTTGTCCTGGGCGACGCGGTATTCGATCTCGACCACCAGCGGTCCGCTGCGTCCCGTCAGCGACAACCGCACCTCGGGATCGGCGAGGACTTCCGCGTCTTCGTTGCGGGCGCCGATCGGCGGCATGCGCAGCCACCGGCCGAGCACGGGCGAGGCGAACATCAGGGCGGCGGAAACCAACAGCGCGGTTTCCACGCCGGCGGCGTCGGTCAACCGCCCCCAGCCCCAGCTGCCCATGGCGATGCCGCCGGCAATCGCAGCCTGGAACGCCGCCAGCGAGCGGCCGGCGACCCAGCGCGGCGCGGAGAGCTGGACGCCGATATTGAACAAGGCGATTGCGAGCATCCATACCGCGCCCGCCACCACCAGCGCCGCCGCGGTCAGTACCGGCGATCGGCTCATCGCCACCGCGGCGATGGCGCCGCCCATGGAGAGCGCACAGGCACGCACCGCGGCCTCGCCGCTGAGTCGTTTGCGGACTTCGGCGATGTTCAGCGCGCCGACCACCGCGCCCATCCCGAAGGCCCCGAGCATGATGCCGTAGGTTTGCGCGCCGCCGTGCAAGAGGTCGCGCGCGACCAGCGGCATCAGCGCCGACACCGAACCGCCGATCAACCCGGTCACCAAAGTGCGCGCCAGCACGATGCGGATCGCGGGCGAGTTGGCGATGTAACGCATGCCCGACACGATGGCGCGGTTGAGCCGTTCGCGCGGCAGCCGCGACGGCTCGCGGGGGCGGCGCCACAGAAACAGCACGATCAGCAGCGGAATATAAAGCACCGCGTTGGCGGCGAAGGCCGCGACCGCGCCGGCCGTGGCGACGACGATGCCGCCGATCGCGGGGCCGAAACTTCGCGCGATATTGTAGCTGATGCCGTTCAGCGCGACCGCGGACGGCAAGGTTTCCGCGGGCACTTGCTCGCTGACCGACGATTGCCAGGCGGGCCCGAACAGCGCCATGCCGCTGCCGACGATGAAGCAGAACGTCAGCAGGATTTGCGGCGTGATGAGGCCGAGCCACGCCAGCGCTGACAACGCCGTCGCGCCCGAAAGTGCGATCAAGAGCGAGACCAGCGCGACAATGCGCCGGTCATACATGTCGGCGATGGCGCCGGCCGGCATCGAGATCAGCATGATCGGTAGCATCAGCGCGGTCTGGACCAGCGCGACCTTGTCGGCCGAGGACGTCATCTGCGTCATCGCCCAGGCGGCGCCGACCCCCTGGATCAACAGGCCGAGATTGGAGAGCAGGCTGGCCAGCCAGATGCGCCGGAACACGGTATGCCGTAGCGGCGCCGTGACGCTGTCGGCGGCCAACGTCTTGCGTTTCGACTGTCCGGTCATGTCCGTTCCGTGGTCGGCCATTGATTTCCCTGCGCTCGAGTGTTGCCCGCGAAAGTCCCTCACTGTCCAGTGATTAGGCCGTCATTGGTGGCGGCAGTCCGGCTAAGCTGCTGAAAAGAATGACGGCCCCCAACACGCAACTATCCTTTTGATCCGGTGCTTTCATGGCGCCCGGATGCTGGAGCTGATAAGGTTGCGGCGGTTGTTGATCTTGTCTTGATGTTTTCGTTCCAGATGTTTTCGTGAGGCGCCTGTGAGCACGACCCAAGCCTACGAAATGCCGGCGACGCGCCGGCCGCTGGTGCCGCCCAGCCCGCCGCGCGCATCTGAGACCATGAGCTCTCTGGGGCGGATCGCCGCGATGCGCGTGAGCGCGATCGGAACCTGGGGGCAACGCGCCTACGAAGAGGATATCATTCGAGGCCGCTTTTTCGGGCGCAGCAGTTTTATCCTCAACACGCCGGACGCGATCCGCCATGTGCTGGTCGATAATTACGAGAACTACGAGCGAACGCCGGCCTCGATCCGGGTGCTGCGCCCGGTGCTTGGCGACGGTCTCTTGATCGCCGAAGGCCGCGTCTGGAAGCACCAGCGCCGAACGCTGGCACCGGCCTTCACGCCGCGCGCGGTGACGCCGCTGATTCCGCATATGATCGCGGTGTCGGATGAAACGGTCGCGACGCTGGAAGCTTCGTGCGGAAAGCCGGTCGATCTGCGCGAGGCGATGCAGCGGATGACGCTGGAGATCGCCGGCCGCACCATGTTTTCATTCGGGATGGACCAGCATGGCCCGGCCTTGCGCGGTTTCGTGATGGAGTATGGCGCGCGGCTGGCGCGGCCGCATTTGCTCGACCTGCTGCTGCCGCTGGGCTGGCCGAGCCCGCAGGATATTTCCCGCGCCCGCTTCCGCAAACGATGGACGCGCTTCGTCGCCATGCTGATGGCGGAACGCCGCGCGGCCGGCAAGAACAAGAGCGCCCCGCCGCGCGATCTGTTCGATCTGATGGGCGCCGCGCGCGATCCCGAGACCGGCGAAGCCTTCAGCGACGAACAGCTTGGCGATCAGGTGGCGACGATGATTCTCGCCGGCCATGAGACCACCGCCACCGCGCTGTTCTGGGCGCTGTATCTTCTGGCGCTCGATCCCGTCACCCAGGAAGCGCTGGCCGCCGAGGTAAAGGACGCCGCCGCGAACGGCGCGCTCGAGATCGAGCGGCTGAAATTTACCCGCGCCGTGGTCGATGAAACCATGCGGCTCTATCCGCCGGCCTATCTGATCGCGCGCGCGGCCGCAGCGGCCGATATTATCGCCGGGATGCCGGTCAAAAAGAAAGACGTGATCCTGATTTCGCCGTGGCTGTTGCACCGGCATGAAAAACTCTGGCGCGATCCGAACGCTTTCATCCCGGCTCGTTTCATGTCGCCGTCGCCGCCGCCGGATCGCTTTGCCTATCTGCCGTTCGGGGTTGGGGCGCGCGTCTGCATCGGCGCGCATTTCGCGCTGGTGGAAGCCACCCTGGCGTTGGCCAAATTGATCGGCGCGTTCCGCGTGACCCTTCTGGACCAGGAGCCGGTGATCCCGGTCGGGGTCGTGACCACGCAGCCGGATCGCTCGCCGATGTTCCGCATCACGCGTCGGTGACGAAGGCATTGCTTGGACGGCTCGGCAATCTGCTCTAAACTCGCCTGCGGTCGAGGTGAAGTTCCTGTCAGAGCCTGCCGCATACATCAGAACCGGGCGGTCGATATGAGCGAAACTCAGGCCCAGTTTTCGGTACTGAAACAGACCGCCGATCCGAAGGTGGCCGATGCGATCCAGCGGCTGATCGAGAGCGGTGCGGACCACGAGCTCAACCGGATCAACTTGCTGGATTTTTCGGCGCGGACCGGGCTCGACGAAGAGCGGGTGATTTCCGGATTCCTTCACGCCTCGCGACTGGGGCTGTTCGATCTCACCTGGAACGTGCTGTGCCCCGGTTGCGGCGGCGTGCTCGATGCCCACTCCACGCTCAAATCGCTGCGCCACGATGATTATCATTGCGGGCTATGCGCCTGCGGTTACGAGGCCTCGGTCGACGAGCAGGTCGAGGTCGCCTTTACCGTCAGTCCCCGCATCCGGCGGATCGCCGCGCACGATCCCCACACCTTGCCGCTGTGGGATTATTTCAAGCAGATTTTCTGGAGCTCGGGCGTCGACCTCAACACGGAGTCGTTCGCGTCGCTGATCGACGAGGTGGTCCTGGAGGCGCTCGAACTGCCGCCGCACGAGAAGGCGGTGCTGTCGCTGCAATTGCCGAGCGAATTCGTCATCGTGTTCGAGCCGGTGACGCACGCCGCTCAGTTCATCGACGTGCAGGGCGAGCCGACCAAAGAACGTCAGCAGCTCTCGCTGATCTACAACAAGGTGCAGGCGCCGACCGGAACCATGACGTTGCGCCCCGGGCCGCTGCGGCTGTCGCTCGACAACCAGACCGACGTGCGGGTGCTGCCGTCGGTCTTCATCGCCGCCGAGGCGCTTCATCGCCTGATCGGCAAGCGCAAGCCGTTCCTCACCGCCAAGCGGATGCTGACCAACCAGACCTTCCGCGACGTCTTCAAAGCCGACAACCTCAACATCGACCAGCGCCTCAAGATCACCTCGCTGACCTTCCTGTTCACCGACCTGAAGGGCTCGACCGCGCTGTACGAGCGGGTCGGCGACCTCGCCGCATTCGACCTGGTGCGCGCGCACTTCCAGGCGCTATTGGAGATCATCTCGTCGGAGAAAGGCGCGGTGGTGAAGACGATCGGCGATGCCGTGATGGCGACCTTCATCCGGCCGGAACATGCGATCGTTGCCGGCTTGCGAATGCGCGCGGCGATGGACGCGCTCAATGCCGCGCGCGGCAAGAACGATCTGGTGGTCAAGATCGGCATCCATGAAGGGCCTTGCCTCGCCGTCATGCTCAACGAACGGCAGGATTATTTCGGCCAGACCGTCAACATCGCGGCCCGGGTCCAGGGCCTGTCGACCTCGCAGGCGATCCACATCACCGGGCCGGTGATCGATGCGCCCGCAGTGGCCGCCCTCCTGAACAAGGAGGCGATTACGCCTATTCAAAAGCAGGCGGCGTTGCGCGGCATTGCCGACAAGATGGTCGTTTATGAGCTTCCCTGAGAACGCCTGAGATTGCCAAATCGTAATCCATGCGGCCGGATTGCGCAGGTTGATTTTTCAACCCATATAGCCATCATCGCGGCCGATACGGCCATGTGCCCTCACACCTTTTTCGGTAAAAATATGCTGGACGGACTGCGCCAATTCATTGCCGACGTCGTTTCTCCCACCGCGCACCAGGATCGGACATTTGACGATACCGGCTATCGGCTGGCGGCGACGGCATTGCTGGTCCACGTCATTTCGCTCGACGGCGAGCCGTCCGAAATTGAAAAGCGCAAGCTTCACAGCCTGCTCGAAAGCAGCTTTGGGCTTGATCCTGGTGCTGCAGACCAATTGATCGCAGCCGCGACCCGGGTCGAGGGCGAGGCGGTCGATCTCTATCATTTCACCAGCGTCATCATGCGTTCGGTGAACGAGGAAGGCAAACTCCGCATTGTCGAAATGATGTGGGAGCTGGTTTACGCCGACGGCCAGGTCAGCGAGTTCGAGGACAACGTGGTGTGGCGCGCCGCCGATCTGCTGGGCGTGTCCTCGCGCGACCGGATCGATCTCAAGCATCGCATTGCCGGCAGGCAATCCGGCGCGGTCACCCAGATCTGAGATATTGTGGTGTCCGGCGTCAAAGCCCCGACGCGCGGGGCTGGATATGACAGTATTTTGAAAGCTCCCGCCGGTCGGCCGCCGCCGGGCGTGATGTCCCGACAATGTTGCTATTTGGTTCTGCGGCGCGGCGCCTTGCTTTGCCAATAGGCTTGCAGGTGGCTTGCATCCCGCATAAGGCGTATGCTCGAAAGCGATAAACAGCTATCGTCTCATTTATTTAAGAGCATTGAATCGTGACTGAGCGTGTGACGCTGATTACCGGGGCCTCGGCAGGAATAGGCACCGAACTGGCCCGCGTTTTCGCATCGAAGGGCCATCGCGTGGCTTTGGTGGCGCGCCGCGCGGACCGCCTGGCGACGTTGGCCGGCGAAATCGCCGCGGCCGGCGGTGCGACGCCGATGGTGATCCCCTGCGATCTCAGGCAGCCAGATGCCGGCGACAAGATAGCCGCCGCCTTGGCCGCCGAAGGCGTGGAGGTCGAATTCGTCGTCAACAATGCGGGCTTCGGTCTGTTCGGCAATGCGATCGAACTGGACCGCGCCGAACAGCTCGACATGATCGCCGTCAACATTCGCGTGCTGACCGACTTGTCGCTGCGGTTTGCCGATCATCTGATCCGGCTTCGCGGCGGCATCCTCAATGTCAGTTCGATCGCCGGCTTTCTGCCGGGACCGGGGATGGCGGTCTATTACGCGTCCAAAGCCTATGTTCTGTCGTTCAGCGAAGCGCTGCGCGGGGAGCTCGGCCCTTGCGGCGTGCGCGTGACGACGCTGTGCCCCGGTCCGGTGCCCTCGGAATTTCAGGTGCGCGCGGGGTTTGAACCCGGATTTGATTCCGCGATCCTCAATGTCAGCGCACCCGATGTCGCAAAGGCCGCGTATCGCGGGCTGATGGCCAACAAGCGGGCCGTGCTTCCCGGTCTTGGCATCAAGATTGTGCCGTTTCTGCTCCGGCTGTTTCCGCGCGGATTCATCCTGGCGGCGGTCAGCCGGTTTCAGCTGCGGCAGCGCTGACGGGCATCGCCGGCTGTTTTTGGTCGGCTATCGATCTGCGAGTAGTGGAGCGGATGTTTACCGACGAGCGCTGTTTGCTTTTTCCCGTCTTCGCCCTTCGGGCTACACCGGCCACGCTTCACTTCGGCTTACGTGGCTGCGCCGCGCGTGCCGAAGCGTGGTGGAGCCAGGCGGGATCGAACCGCCGACCTCGTCATTGCGAACGACGCGCTCTCCCAGCTGAGCTATGGCCCCTTCGGCGACCGCCTCAAGGTGAAGGACGGCGGCCAGCAATCGGCGTCATTTACAGTCCGCGCCAAGCTCAAGTCAAGAACGGCGAAATCACGGCTTTCCCCGCCATTTGCCCCGGAACTTCCCTTGTTTGCGGGGGGATGAACCGGTAATTAGCGGGAGGTCGAATTCACGACCTACCTTGGACCTACCTTGCGAGTAAGCCTGCCATGCGCGCCGTTCTCGACATCGTTCTCATCGTTCTCGATCTCTATGTCTGGCTGCTGATTGCGTCGGCCATCCTGTCCTGGCTGATCGCCTTCAATGTCGTGAACACGCGCAACCAGTTCGTGGCGTCGGTGGCGGAGTTTTTGTACCGGATCACCGAACCGGTGCTGGCGCCGATCCGCTCGGTCATGCCGAACCTCGGCGGGCTCGATATCTCGCCGATCATCCTAATCCTGATCATCATGTTCCTTCAGCGGGTGATCAACTACTACATCTATCCCAGCGTATTCTGATCGCCGGCATGGCGGCCTGATGGATGGTCGATGGATCCTTGGCGCTATTCCACCCAAGGCATCAGCGTCGCGCTCCGGGTCACGCCGCGCGGCGGCCGCGACGACATCGACGGCTTGGAGAGGCTCGCCGATGGCCGCACGGTCGTGAAAGTGCGCGTCCGCGCCGTTGCCGATGGCGGCGAAGCCAATCGCGCGGTCACGGAGCTTGTGGCAAAGGCGCTTGGTGTGCCCAAGGCGAAGGTGCGCATTCTGTCCGGCGCGACCTCGCGCCTCAAACAAATTGCCGTCGCGGGCGACCCGGCAACGCTTGGCGAGGCCTTGCGAAAACTGACTGCCGCCAAGCCCGAGCAATTTACCAACAAGGATTGAGATGACGGCCCGGATCATCGATGGAAAAATCATCGCCGCCGAGCTTCGCGCCCGCGTCGCCGCCGAGGTGGCCCAGGTGCAGCGTGCGAGCGGGATCACCCCCGGGCTTGCGGTGGTGCTGGTCGGCAGCGACCCGGCGAGCCAGGTCTATGTCCGAGCTAAGCACACGCAGACGCAAGCAGTCGGCATGGCGTCGTTCGAGCACATGCTGCCGGCCGACGTCGCCCAGGGCGATGTGCTGGCGCTGATCGGACGGCTCAATCGGGATACGCGCGTGCACGGCATTCTGGTGCAACTGCCGTTGCCGAAATCGCTTCACACCGAGACGATCATCAATGCGATCGATCCCGCCAAGGACGTCGATGGACTGCATCCGAACAATGCCGGACGCCTCGCCGGCGGCTTTGCTGCGCTCGCGCCCTGCACGCCGCTCGGCTGCATCATTTTGACGAAAACCGTGCATGCGTCGCTGGAAGGCATGAACGCCATCGTCATCGGCCGTTCCAATCTGGTCGGCCGTCCCTTGGTGCAATTGCTGCTCAATGAAAACGCCACGGTGACATCAGCGCATTCGCGCTCGCGCGAGCTGCCGCAACTCTGCGCCCGGGCCGATCTGGTTTACGCCGCGGTCGGCAAACCGGAGATGGTGCGCGGCGACTGGATCAAGCCGGGCGCGACCGTGATCGATGTCGGCATCAACCGGCTGCAGGGCAGCGACGGCAAGGCCCGTCTGGTAGGCGATGTCGCCTTTGCCGAGGCGTTGCAGGTCGCCGGAGCGATCACGCCGGTGCCCGGCGGGGTCGGTCAGATGACGGTGGCGTGCCTGCTGGTCAACACGCTGCGCGCGGCTTGCGCGATTCACAGGTTGCCGGCACCGGGGGTCTAGCTTCTCCCTCGCCCCGCGCTTGCGGGGAGAGGGCTGGGGTGAGGGGCTGCTTCCGCGAAGCTGAAGCTGAAGAGTGCGCGGGGAGTCCCCCTCACCCGGATCGCATCTAGATGCGATCCGACCTCTCCCCGCAAGCGGGGCGAGGTGAAGGCGAAAGCGTCACTTTCCTTTCGCGCGCGCGATGCCTTCCAGAATCAATTGGTGCGCATCGTCGGGGCCCCCCCACCGCAACACCTTCACCCACTTGCCGCGCTCGAGATCCTTGTAGTGCTCGAAGAAGTGCTGGATCTGCTGCAGCGTGATGTCAGGCAGATCGCTGTAGGTCCTCACCTTGTCGTAGCGCTGCGTCAGTTTCGACGACGGCACGGCGATGATCTTCTCGTCGCCGCCAGCCTCGTCTTCCATCATTAGCACGCCGACCGGCCGCACGCTCATCACCGCGCCCGGGACGATCGCGCGGGTGTTCGCGACCAGCACGTCGCAGGGATCGCCGTCGCCGGACAGGGTATGCGGAATGAAGCCGTAATTCCCGGGATAGCGCATGGCGGTATAAAGGAACCGGTCCACCACCAGCGTGCCGGCTTCCTTGTCCATCTCATATTTGATCGGCTCGCCGCCGACCGGCACTTCGACGACGACGTTGACCTCATGGGGTGGATCGATTCCGATCGAAATGGCGTCAATGCGCATGGGTAGCTCCGCAGCTTTGATGTGGTTTTTGATGTGAGGTGGCGGCGCGGGCCGCGGCCGTTTCCGGCGCGCTCCAACGCCCGGCGAACGCCGGTGTCAGTTTGTCCAGTGTCAGTGGTTCCAGGCGAACGCGACCTTGTCGAGCGACTTGGCCCCGAATTTCTCCGAGGAGCGTGCGACCATGCGGCCGCCGAGCGCGCGGTAAAACTCGGTCGCGTGATCGTTGTCGGAAAGCGCCCAGATCACCATGCTCTTCAGCCCGCTCTGCACCAGATCGCGCTTTGCGGCGGTGAACAGCCGGCGGCCGAAGCCGAGACCCTGGAATTCCGGCCGCAGATAAAGCTCATAGATCTCACCTTCGAAATGCAGGCTGCGCGCGCGGTTGCGGCCGTAATTAGCATAGCCCGCGACCTTGTCACCGAACACCAGCACGCTGACGCGGCTGCCTTTACGGATCGCGCTGTCCCACCATTGCGGGCCGCGGCGGTTGATCAGCTTTTCCAGTTCGGCCCCGGGGATGATGCCCTGATAGGCCGAACGCCAGGCTTCGTCATGGGTGGACGCCACCGCGGCTGCGTCCGCAGCTTTGGCCGGCCGAACCTCGATCAGGGTTGTGCTCATGGTCCTGATCAAAGCAAGTCAGCGCGTCGGCTTCAAGGTCTATCCTTAATTATCGGTTAATCTGTGGATTTCGTGCATCAGTTTTACGGTTCGCCTGTACCGAAAAAGGACAAGAAGGTGGCTAAATCGGCACACCGCCGGGGGAAGCGGGGGTGCGCGGGCCATGCCGGACCCGGATCATGGAAAAATGCTTCGGATTTGAATCGCCCCGGATATTCTGTTGGCCGACCCGATTTTTGGCCGAGGCAATCCATGTCATTGCTCACAGCGCTTTTCGCTCTCGTGGTGCCGGGAGCCTGCTGTGCGCCGTGAGCGCAAACGGCGCACAAAGCGTGCCCGCTTCCCTTGCAGCAAGGGCCGGTGTCGTCGGCCGATCCAGGACCGGCACTGGATCGTGCGGTGAAGGTGGTGGGCCCGGCTGTGGTCAAACGACGATGACGGACATGACCAATCATTGGCCCGACGACGACGTGATCCTGTACGACGGCGTGTGCGTGTTTTGCTCGCGCTGGGTGCGCTTCGTGGCGGCTCGCGATCGGGATCGGCGGTTTCGCTTCACCGCGATTCAATCTGACTATGGCCGGCGGTTGGCGCAGGCGTTCGGCATCAACCCGGAAGATCCCGACACCAACGCCGTGGTCCATGGCGGCGTCGCCTTTTTCAAATCCGACGCCGCGCTGACGGTGTTGAGTCATTTGCCGGGTTGGGCCTGGACGCGCGTGGTGCGCTACGTGCCGCAGCCGTTGCGCGACGCGGTGTACAATCTGGTTGCGCGGAATCGTTATCGGATTTTCGGAAAGTACGACGCCTGCTTCATTCCCGATGCATCGTTTCGGGAAAGGGTGATGGAATGACGGCCGCTCGCTACCGCTTTTTCCCCACCACCTCCCCTGCCGCCCGCTCTCCCGAGTCCCGCGCGCCATGGGCGGTGGTGAAAAAGTTCGGCGAGGTGGCTTCACCGGCAAAGAACAATCGGTCATCGACGGGGGCCGCGAGGACGGCGCGCATCCCGGCATGGCCGGGCAGGACGTGCGAGTAGGAGCCGCGGGCGAACGGGTCGTGCGCCCAGCGCGACGCCGCCAGCGGCTTTAATCGACGCCGGAAATCCGAGCCGAGCAGCGCCACGATCTCGTCGATGGCCTGCGCCGCCAATGCACCATCGCCGGCGTCTTCCAGCTCTTGCGCAAAGCGGCCGCCGAAATAGCCTTCGACGCAGGGTTGGCCGAACGGGCGCAGATGAAAGCTGCCCATCGCGGTGCGCATGGTGGCGCCGCGCAAATTGCCGTCGACCGGCAACGCTTCGGGCTCTTCCAGCGCCAGCATCACCTTGTCGGCAAGGCCGAGCGGCAGGGCGCGCGCGGCGTCCACTTTCGCGGGCAGTGTGGGGTGAAACCGAATGGATTCGGCGGCGATCAGGTTGGTCGGCACGGTCACGATCACTCTATGGGCTGAAAGCGTGCCTTGCGAGGTCTCGAGACGCACGCGGTTTCCGGAATGATCGATCAGCGTCACTTGCGTGTTGAGCGAGAGCGGGCACTGCGCGCCATAGGCCGTCATCAGCGCACCGTAACCGCGCCGCACCCGCCAATTGATCCCGGTGTCCTCGTAGGCGTCCATGTCCTGGATCGAGACCCGGTCAAGTTCGCAGCCGTTGACGTAGGTCGAGATCGCATCGATCATCGGGTTCCAGCGATTGCCGGGTTGGAGATAATCGCCGGCGGCGCTGTCGGCGCGGCCTTTCGCGGCCGCCTCGGCGCGCTCATAGAAAGCGTCCAGCGCCTCCATGAAGTCGGTGCGCTCGGACAGCGGAAATCCCGCATCGAAACTCTGCTCGCGCCAGGGCGGGCGGGTTTTGTCGATGTCGAAATTCAGGCGCTCGGCGATGTCGGCGAATGAATTCTTGTCGGCCGAATGCAGCCAGCCGCAACCGAGGTCGAAGGAGATGTGGGGCGCGGCCAGGATGGTATGGCCGCGGCCGCCGATGCGCTCGCGCGCTTCCAGCACGAGCACGGAGAGACCGGAATTTTCCAGCGTCCGTGCGGCGCCGAGGCCGGCGGCGCCGGCACCGATGATGGCGATATCGACTTCGGAAGGAAGGGCCATGTCAGCGGGCGAAGAGTGAGTAGCGAGTAGCGAACAGGTAAGACTGCTTCATCTATTCGCCACTCTTTATTCGCTATTCGCCCGCTTACTTAAGCTACCGCTTCTTTGGTCTTTTCCGCGCGCTTGCGCTCGTTGGCGTCGAGGTGGCGCTTGCGCAGGCGGATCGACTTCGGCGTGATCTCGACCAACTCGTCATCCTCGATATAGGCCAGCGCCTTTTCCAGCGTCATGCGAATCGGCGGGGTCAACCGCACCGCTTCGTCCTTCGAGGTGGTGCGGATGTTGGTGAGCTGTTTGCCCTTGAGGATATTGATCTCAAGGTCGTTGTCGCGGGTATGCTCGCCGACGATCATGCCCTTGTAAACCTTCCAGCCGGGCTCGATCATCATCGGGCCGCGGTCTTCGAGCTTGAACATCGCATACGCCACGGCCTCGCCCTGATCGTTGGAGATCAAGACCCCGTTGCGGCGGCCCTGGATGTCGCCCTTGTAGGGCAGGTAATTGTGGAACAGGCGGTTCATGATCGCCGTGCCCTTGGTGTCGGTCATCAGTTCGCCCTGATAGCCGATCAGGCCGCGGGTCGGGGCGTAGAACACCAGCCGCAGCCGGTTGCCGCCGGACGGGCGCATCTCGATCATCTCGGCCTTGCGCTCGCTCATCTTCTGCACCACGACGCCGGAGAATTCCTCATCGACGTCGACGACGACTTCCTCGACCGGCTCCAGCAATTGGCCGTTCTCGTCCTTGGTCAACACCACGCGGGGACGCGATACCGACAATTCAAAGCCTTCGCGGCGCATGGTCTCGATCAGGATCGCGAGCTGCAATTCGCCGCGGCCTGAGACTTCCATGGAATCCCGGTCGGCGGCTTCGACCACGCGCAGCGCGACGTTGCCTTCGGCCTCGCGCAGCAGGCGGTCGCGGATCAGGCGGCTGGTGACCTTGTCGCCCTCGGTGCCGGCGAGCGGTGAGTTGTTGACGATGAACGACATCGACACCGTCGGCGGATCGATCGGCTGCGCCTGAATCGGAGTTTCGACGCTCGGATCGCAGAAGGTATCGGCCACGGTGCCTTTGGGCAGGCCGGCAATGGCGACGATGTCGCCGGCTTCGGCCAGTTCGACCGGCTGCCGTTCGAGGCCGCGGAAGGCCAGGATCTTGGTGATGCGGCCGGTTTCGACCACCTTGCCGTCGCGCGACAGCACCTTCACCGCCTGGTTCGGCTTGACTGAGCCGGACGCGATGCGGCCGGTGATGATGCGGCCGAGATAGGGGTTGGCCTCGAGAATGGTGCCGAGCAACCGGAACGGGCCTTCCTCGACCACGGGGGGCGCCACATGCTTAAGGACGAGGTCGAACAGCGGCTTCATGCCGACTTCGTGAGAGGCGTCCGGCGTGGTTCCCATCCAGCCGTTTTTGCCCGAACCATACAGAATCGGGAAATCGAGCTGGTCGTCGGTGGCGTCGAGCGCGGCAAACAGGTCGAACACCTCGTTGACGACTTCGGTGACGCGGGCGTCTGGACGGTCGACCTTGTTGATGGCGACGATCGGTTTCAAGCCCAGCTTGAGCGCCTTGCCGACCACGAATTTGGTCTGCGGCATCGGACCCTCGGCCGCGTCGACCAGCACGATGACGCCGTCGACCATCGAGAGGATACGCTCCACCTCGCCGCCGAAATCCGCGTGGCCCGGGGTGTCGACGATGTTGATCTGGGTGTCTTCCCAATGCACCGATGTGCACTTGGCGAGAATGGTGATGCCGCGCTCGCGCTCCAGATCGTTGGAGTCCATCGCGCGCTCGACCTGGCGCTGGTTGTCGCGATAGGTGCCGGACTGCTGCAGCAATTTGTCGACGAGGGTGGTCTTGCCGTGGTCGACGTGGGCGATGATGGCGATGTTACGAAGGTTCATAGCTCTTCTTCTGAATCGGACAATGGTTGGAGCGCGATCTCACCGGAAAACCGGGACCCACTTTTCCGGATCGCACTCAAAACATGGAATTCGAGGGGCGCACTTCGCCCAAAAAGGAAGCCCGGCCAAAAGGACCGGGCACACCTTACGCATTGCGGCGCAATATAGTCGGAAATCGCCGGAAAACAATGCGTTCTTTGCGATTTGGTTAGCTGATTTTCGGTTCCCTCCGGGCCGGCTTCAGCGGCCAGGGGCGCCTTCGGCAGGATAAACCCCGCGCAGCACTTCCTCGAAGTGGCTTTTGACGGATTCATTACAGAGGCAGGCCCGGATACGGAGGGCTTCGCGGTTACGCACCAGGATCGCGCCGCGGCGGGTCTCCAGAACCCCTTCCGCCTTCAAGGTCTGAATCACCCGGCTGGTATAGCTGCGGCCAACCCCCAGCAGGGTCGCAAGCTGTTCGTGGGTGAGTGGCACAACGCCGTCGCCGTCGGTGCGATCCATCGCCGAAATGATCCATTTCGCGGTGCGTTGCTCGATCGAATGAATCGCGTTGCAGGCCGTGGACTGGAAGATCTGCGCCAGCATGCAGTCGGCGTAACGGGCGAAAACGTTGCGCAGCGTCGCCGACTTGGTCTTCGCCGCATGCAGCTTGCCGACATGCAGGCGCACGAACGGGCCGCCGAACTTGACCATGATGCGGGTATAGGCCGGCAGATACCCCTCGCTGACGATGCCGCCCACGGCGCCCTCGCGGCCGACAAGGATGGTTTCGACGTCGCGGCCGTCCTCGTTGGGGACCAGATAAGACGCGAGGCTAGGTCCGCACGGAAAGTGAACGATTTCGACGTCGTCGCCGGGATTGTAGAGCAAGACGTTGGCGCCCGCCTCTTCGTGGGTGAGGTGCGGCCCGATCAGTGCAAAATCGCTGGCGCTGAGGCGCCGCAACAGATTGTTGTGGGGCCGTCCGGTGTCGTCTGGAGCGTTGCCGCTTTGCGCTGCCATTCCAAAAGCCCTCGCCCGCTAGCCCATTAATAACCGATCTTATCCGATTTTTGTGTGCACTAGTGCACAGACAAGGCGATTGCGACGTGTTGGCTTCGAACAGGGAACCAGTCGATGCGCATCCGATGAAGGTGCCAGCAGCGGGTTCGTTTCGAGCCGTCGCGGCTTCGATCAACTTCTGGCCTGAAGCGATCATGAAAGCTGCTTCTTTCGACCGCATGCCCAACGACGTGCTGATTGTCGAGGATGATCCGATCATCGCGCTCGATTTCGAGGATACGATCCTCGGCTTCGGGGTGAAGACGGTGCGGACCGCGCGGAGCGTGGCGAAGGCGCTGCAAATGATTTCCGATCGTGCGCCGGATTTTGCGCTGCTCGACGTCGGGCTGGTCCGGGAAAAGAGTTTCGCGATCGCCGAACGGCTGGATCTGTTGAAGATTCCGTTTGTCTTCGTCACCGGCTACAGCGCGGTTCGCACCTTTCCGGCGGCATTCGCCGACAGGCCGAGGCTTCCCAAACCCTATTCGACGGACGCGCTACAAGCGTTGTTGAAAGGCCGGCCGGATAATCGCGGCTGAATTATCCCAATTTCGGATCGAGCGTCGTCGACCACAGCGCCACGTCCGCGCGATCGCGCAACGTCACCGTCATTTGGCCGGTTGCGCCCTCGATCTGGACGTGACCGAAGAACTGCATGCCGGCGGAGGGTGGCAGATTTTGTTTGTCCGGGCCGGGCGCTTTGGCGAACCGCACTTCGGGCCCGAACGTATTGTCGAGGTCGACGGGTCCGAACGTACCCGCATGCAAGGGCCCGGAGACGAATTCCCAGAACGGCTCGAAATCCTGAAACTGCGCTTTCTCAGGACTGTAATAATGCGCGGCGGTATAGTGCACATCCGCCGTCAGCCACACGGTGTTGGCAACGCCTGAGGTTTTGACGAAGCGCAACAGATCGGCGATTTCGAGCTCGCGGCCGCGCGGCGGGCCGTCGTCTTGCGCAAACGCTTCCGAGCCTTTTTTGTTGGCCGCGTCGTCATAAACGATGAGGCTGAGCGGCATGTCGGACGCAATCACCTTCCAGGTGGCGCGCGAGTTAAGCAAACCGCGCTTCAGCCAGGCGAGCTGGTCGGGTCCGAGGAAGTAGCTGTCGGGACCGTAAGTTGTCTGCAGGTTCGCCCCGTTGGGGCCGCGGTAGCTGCGCTCATCCAGCATGAACACGTCGAGATGCGGGCCGTAATTGAGGGTGCGATAGACCCGCCCCGGCTCGACGATACTTTCGCGCATCGGATACATCTCGTGAAACGCGCGAGATGCGCGCGCGGCGAGCACGGCGACGTTGCGTTCCTTGTAGGCGGCGGAAAGCTGCTTCGACGCCGACCAGTTGTTGGTGACTTCGTGATCGTCCCATTGCACGAAGATCGGCACCTCGGCATTGAAGGCGCGCACATTGTCGTCGAGGAAATTGTACTTATGCGCGGCGCGGAACTCGTCGAGCGTCTCGGCGACCTTGGTTTTTTCCGGGACCGTAAGGTTCTTCCAGATCTTGCCGTCCGGCAATTTCACCTCGGGGGAAAGGATGCCGTCGGCATAGATGGTGTCGCCGGAATGAAGCAGGAAATCCGGCCGGTGCTTGCGCATGGTGGCGAAGGTCAGCATGCCGCCATCGTCGGGATTGATGCCCCAGCCTTGCCCCGCGACATCGCCGCCCCAGACGAAACTGACGTCGCGCCGGTCGCCGGGCGCGGTGCGGAAGCGGCCGACCACCGGCTCAGAGGAAATATCGATATGCGACAGGTCGCGAAACCGGATGCGGTAGAAAATATCCTGGCCCGAGGGCAGGTTTTCCAGCAGCATCTTCGCGGTGAAGTCGCTCTCAGGCAGCGCTGCGATCGGCGGCAAAGCCCTCGCATTGGCAAACGACTCCGAGGTCGCAACCTCGACCATCATTTGCGAGGGCCGATCGGTGCGCGCCCACACCACGCCGCCATCGGGACCGACGTCGCCGGATTGTACGCCGTGGGTAATTTGCGGCCGGTCGGCGGCACGGCTGAGATAGGGCATCGCCACGGCGCCAAAGGCGCCCGTCATGGCGGTGGAAAGAAAGCGCCGGCGCGAAAGTCCCTGGGAAATGCGACGGGGAAGTTTAATCGTCATGCAGGCCTCCTTGATCGGCCAACCGGCTGCGGGTCGCTGACAGGCCGATCATGATCCGATCCGATCAATCGGATCATGACCTCCTTCTCGCTTGAGGACGATCTCCGCACAACCGCCTTGCGTTTGTTGCGAGGGAAAACCGGGTCCCACTTTGCGCTCACGCGGCCCTTCGGGTCCGGATCATGCTCTAGGAAGATTATGTGACGGCGCGATTACGGCAATGCCTGCCTACAGCGTTCCGGTCGCGCGGAACTGGACGCCGGCCCGTTGCAGGTTTTGCGGCATGCTCAGCAGCAACGCCCTGCGGTCGGCGACGGCGCTGTGCAATTGATCGAGCGCGATATTGAAGGCGGTCAACACGCCTTCCTCGATGGCGCCATGTTCGAAGCAGTGCAGCGTATCGCGAAGAATGTCATCCGCCTCGGTCTGCAACCGGTCGAGTTCTTCGGTGGAATCGCTGCGGCGCGCGGTGGCAAGCATGCTCAGCAAGCGTTCGCGCAATGAACTGTTGTCGTTGCGCTCGTCCTTTTTCAGATAGCCCGCGAACCAGGCGCCGGCGGAGCCCATCGCAGACAGCCCCATCAGCCCCCACCAGATGTAGTCGCTGTAACGGTCGAGGAAGGTTTTTTCCTCGCCGTCGACAAAGGCGGCGGCGCCCGGATGCACCGGGATCACGGCGTCCTTGTCGGTGTCCGGGGTCTCGATCTTTGCCGCCAGCGGGAATTCCGCCAGCACCGTCTGCCGGGTCGCGAACAACTGGCGGGTGAAGGCGGCGACGGTGGATTCCGAAAGACCTTTGCGCGCGACGATGTGGTGCGAAAAGCTGATGGTCTTCACCTCGTCATCGGGTTTGGCGGGCGAGCCGCCGAAAGCGCCGGCGGGAATTTCGGAGGCCTCGTACATCGGGTGGTTTTGTGCAATCGCCTCGGCCGAATCGATCGCGAGGAACGTGGGCGTGCCGCCATCGCGCGTCGAGGCCGCGATCGCATCCGCAGTGATCTTGCTGTTGACCGGTCCGGCGGCGAGATAGGCATCCGCCTTCTGGCTGCGAATGGCATCGGCGGCTTCGCTGGCCGGAAACTGAATGATTTCGACCTTGTTCGGGTCCACGCCATATTGCTGCAGGATCACCTTGAGCAGGCTGATATTCGCCGGAGTGCGACCGACGATGCCGATGCGGTGGCCGGCGAGCTGCGTGATTTTGGTGATCTTCGCAGCCGCCTTCTTGCCTTTGCCTTTTGCCGATGGCGGCACCCATAGCACCGCGACGTTCTTGCGCAATGTCGCCACGGCTTGCGCATTCTTCGGGACGTCGAGATCACCGCGGATGATGGCCAAATCGGCCTGGCCGTCGGCGAGCGCCTGCGCGCTCGCGGTGGCGCCCTCGGTCTGCATCGGGCGCAATCGGACTTGGCTGTGCGCCTGGGCAAAGGCTTGCGTCAGGGCTTGCACGACCTTGAGGTCGTCGCTGTTTGCAGGACCGACCGCGATCCGCAAGATCACCGGTCGCAGTGCAAAATAATACCCGCTTGCAAGCGCCCCGAGGATGGCGAGGATTCCCGCCAGCGTGATGAAGATCACCCTCCGCTTCGCCACCGAGCGCGGTGACGTCGGTACGGGCGCCGGCGGCTCGACCAGGTCGAGGCCGCCCGTCATCGATCTGGCAAACAATCGTTTGAGGTTCAATTTCATATTGCCAATGCGGTTAGAACGACATTGTAGCAAATTTCTTGTCGGCGCGGAGTTACATCTGCGTCATGGTTACCAGGACGAGCCGACCGCCAGCCGGCTTGAGATTAGCCGATTTGGAGCATTTTTGCTGGCTTATTGTGGCTGGACCTCAGTGGTCTCGTTCGGTGTTAGGTAAAGGTGACGTAAAACGGAGGCGATCATGGCGGAGCGGCTGTCGGCTGAGGCCCGAAAATCGGCCCTGAAGGAGTTGCCGGGGTGGACCGATACGCCCGGCCGCGAGGCGATCGCGCGAACCTTTACCTTCAAGGATTTCAACGAAGCGTTCGGGTTCATGTCCCGCGTCGCGCTGGTGGCCGAAAAGAACGATCATCATCCGGAATGGCGCAACGTTTACAAGACCGTGGAAGTGGTTCTCGCAACCCATGACGCCGGCGGCGTCACCGCGCGCGATATCGCGCTTGCCAAAGTCATGAACGCCATCGCCAGGCAGTTCGGCCTCGCCTGAAATCAATTCTTGCAGCGCCGGTCCGCCATGCCCAATTCTTGAAGGACTGTTGCCGGCTGTCCGCCACGGCGCTCGGCCGCGCCGGGCTGGAGGAACCCCAAGCCATGATATCAGAACATAGCGTGGGCTTTGAGCCGGCCGACAGGCTGGCGAAAGATCGCGAAAGCGTACGCCGGCGCTTCTGGAGCAAGCTGAAGCAGGTCGCGGCCGGGGTTCCCTTCGCCGAGGATCTGCTCGCGGCGTATTACTGCGCGTTCGACAAACAGACGCCGCGGCACGTCCAGGCGGCGCTGCTTGGCGCTATCGCCTATTTCATTCTGCCGTTCGATTTTATTCCGGACATGTTGCCGGTGCTTGGCTTCACCGATGATGCCGCGGTGCTCGCCACCGCGATCCGGATGGTTGCGACCCACATCACGCCGGATCATCGTGCCGCGGCCCGCGCGGCGTTGAAGCGGGGCCTCGACGGCGGCGGTGATCCCGACAACCAGCAAGGCGCGGGTTGAACGGTCCGCGTCTACCGCTGCTTTTGCGAGGAGCGAACCTGCGCCTGGGCATTCTGCTCGGCCTCCCACGTCTGGAATTGCTTGAACAAAGCTTCCTTGTCGGCGTCGGATGGCAGCTTTGCCGCCGCCGGATTCTGCTTCAGGAATTCTTCAAACCGGTTGCGGGCGACGGGCTCGATTCCATGCCGGTCGAGCCACTGCTTGGCGGCGGGGAAGCGCTGCCAGTCGGCAAGCGGAGCGGACAGCGAGACCTCTTTCCATTTCGGATGGAACGGCGGATTTTGAAAGGTGGGAAATTTTGTGAAAAAGGCGTCCACGAACAAGGCGAGCTTGCGATACCGGTCGGTGTTGGGCGCCCAATTATAGGCCGCCAGCACCGCCGGCACCGCGATCGTATCGACCTGTTCCTGATCTGAAATCAGGTTGGGATAGTCCTTCGCGCTCAATGTCGCCGGCAGATAGTCGGTCTGCAGCGGCTTGGCATAGTCGATCGTCACCAGATGGAATCGATCGTCCTTGAACGAACTCACAGACTTGTACGGCTTGCCCCCGGTAACGATCACGGCGTCGATTTCACCGGCCCGCATCTTTTCCAGCGCGATCCGCTGTTCGATATAGACGACGTTCGGCTTGATGCCGAGCCGCTCGAACACGGTCAGCGCGGTCACGAAAGTGCCACCATTGGGAAGATCGACGCTGACGGTCTTACCCTCGAGCTCCCTCAAATTGTGGATCGATTTCGAGGCGATGACATGCACCTCTTCGTTGTAGAGTTTGGTCACATAGGTGAATTGCTTCTTGATGTCCTTGGCGAAGCCTTTCCTCTCGAGATAGTCGAGCGTGTCGGCGCGCACGATTCCAAGATCGACGCCCTGGAGGAAGAGAATATCGGCGACGCTCTGCACCGAGCCGCGCCCAACGATCGGCAGGACGCGCAGCTTGTTTCCGTCGTCGAGCACGGAAGCAAGGTCGGCGCCGAACTGGACATAGGTGCCGCCGATGGTGCCCGAGATCAGCGTCACGGTGTTGGCGTTCAGGGCCTGCTTCGTGCTCGCCGACCCGAACTGAAATATCGCCTTGAGGCTTTCGCTGACCTTTGCCGGGTCGTATTCGGTATTCTCGGCTCGTGCCGTAGAGGCAAAAGCCATCATGGTAGCGAACATCGCCACAGAAAATAAGCGTCGCATGGTGTCCCCTGCTTTCTTGAAAAACTATTGCATTTGCGCAAGTCGCTGCTGCGCATCCAGTGAACCGAACTGGGCGGCCTTCTGGTACCAGGCCCGCGCCGCTGCCGGATCGGGCGTGATGCTTCGCATATCCGGGGTCCCGAGCACGGCGGGATCGTAGGTCTGGGCCAGCAGCAGCGCCGCGCTGGCCTCCTGAGCGTCCGCCGCGCGTTCGAGCAACAATCGGGCCGGTGCGATATCGCCGACCGCAATCAGGCTTTTTGCGCGCTTGAGCAAGGCGGCGAGTTCATCGGCATTGAGTCGTCTTGCCGGCGGCGCGGCGGCGGGCGGCTGGCGGATTTCCGGCTGGCTCTGATGGGCGCTTTTGAAAGCGGCGACGATTTCGTCGCGGCTCGGCGCTTCCCTGATCGTCACGGGC
The DNA here is from genome assembly GCA_963814615.1 of uncultured Alphaproteobacteria bacterium. Taxonomy (GTDB): domain Bacteria; phylum Pseudomonadota; class Alphaproteobacteria; order Rhizobiales; family Xanthobacteraceae; genus Bradyrhizobium. The sequence goes on from CAWFDN010000005.1 coordinate 269,087, forward strand.
AGCGTTCGAACGTCGACGGCGGCCTGAAGGCTCGGCGCCGGTTGGCTGGCGCTTGCCGGTTGGCCGGTGCTTGATGGGCTGGCCGAGATGCCGATCAGCGAAGCCTTGGCGTTCGCGAACAAAGCGAGCGGGTTCTCGACCGACAGAACCGAAAAAACGATCGCGACTGCCGATGCCGCCAAAAGACTGGCCTTGACGATTTTCGAGGAAGTTACCGCTTTATCCCGGGTTCTTCCGAACGCCGGCGCCCTGGGCTCGTCGAACTGACCGGAAAGAAACAGCGGCATCGGATCGTGCGGAAGGAAATCGTCCTTCCGCGCCGTCGATGGCGCGTATCGGTAAGACATGAATTCAGAACTGCCCGCGCCTTCATCAAACGCGCCGGCAATCTCGTCGTCGTATTCGGCGATCTCTTCGCCGTAGGGAGTGAGCTTCGTATTCCGCGCCATGGTGATGCCTCCGCGCTACTACGCAACAATCGGACATCCCAGCATCTTTTTTTCGATTAGTGTTGTTGACCAAGCCGCCCGCCACGAGGCTTTAAATCGCATTGCGAATCCGCCCAAAAAACGACAATCGCCGGCGCGATTTGGGAGATATCTTGATTTCATTGCGGCGTTGGCGGCGATTTTGTGGAAATGCGTGCGGTGGTTCATTGAAATCGATGTAGACTTTGAATCCTAAAAAGGGTGCCGCAGGAATCGCATCCGAAGGAAGCGGGGCCGACACGCCGGCACGACATGCGCCGCCGTGTCATCTTCTTCCCCGACGCGGAATCATCTGCGTCACGGATGCAGGATCACCTTGCCCATAGCCTTGCGGCCCGCGAGCACCTTCAAGGCGTCAGCGGTTTGCGCCAACGGGAAGGTACGATCGACATGCGACGAGATCTTGCCTTCTGCGGTCCACTTGATGAGCTTTTCCAGGTTGGCGCGGTTCTTCTCCGGATTGAGCCGCGCCCAGGCGCCCCAGAACACGCCGCGGATATCACAACCTTTCAGCAGCGCCAGATTGAGCGGCATCTTCGGAATGTCGCCGGCGGCGAATCCGATCACGAGGAAGCGGCCTTGCCATGCGATCGAGCGCAGCGCCGCTTCGGCATAGCTGCCGCCCACGGGATCAAAAATAATATCGGCGCCCTTGCCGCCGGTGAGCCGCCGCAAGCCGTCCTTGAGGTCTTCGGTGGCGTAATTCAGGCCGAGTTCGGCGCCGTGCCGTTTGGCGAATTCCAGTTTTTCGTCGGACGACGCGCAGGCGATCACTTTCAGGCCCATCAATTTGCCGAGTTCGCACGCCGCCAGACCGGTGCCGCCGGCGGCCCCTAACACCGCCAGCGTCTCACCGGGTTTCGGGCTGGCGCGATCTTCCAGCGCATGCAGCGCGGTGCCGTAAATGATGATGACGCCGGCGGCGCGATCGAAATCCAGATCGTCGGGAATTTTGACGATGGAGTTGGCTGGAAGCGCGATCTTTTCGCGGGCGCCGTTGTGGCCGCAGGACGCCACCACCCGGTTGCCGACTTTCAGATCGGTGACGCCGGCGCCGACGCTTTCAATCACGCCGGCAACTTCGGCCGCGGGTGAAAACGGAAAGGGCGGTTTGACCTGGTACTTGCCCTGGATCATCAGGAGATCGAAGAAATTCAGCGCCGCGGCTTTGATCGCGATCACGGCCTCACCGGCCGCGGCCACGGGTTCGGGTACTTCGGTCAGGACCAGATCGTCGGGGCCGCAATATTGCGAGCAGAGAATGGCTTTCATGGACGCACCTGATTTCCGGACACACAAATCCGCTTCATTTCTTCATGCCGGATTTGAAGCCGAGCCACAATCTGATTCAGCATCGCTTGATGGTCGTAAGCGCATCTTGCGCGTTCCGGTTTGCAGCTCCGTAACCGCCTTCCCAAAAAGGCATTTCCCGGCTATCCATCAGCGGTACGACAGCGGATGTCGGGCCATCTTCCAGTCACAATATTGAGGGAACCAGATTTGGTCATGTCCGTGCGCCGAATGCTGACAGCTCTGGTGGTGAATGTGCTGGTGTGCGGGGTCGCGATCCCGGCGCAGGCGCAGAGCGCGTTGCCGAAAAGCGTGGCCAAGCCCGTTGCGGCCAAGCCAGAAGTCAAACCTTCTGAAGTGAAGCCGGCTGCTGCGGGTGGCGCGGAGCCGACCCTGATCGGCCAGTTCGGCACCTGGGGCGCCTACACGGCAACGCCGAACGGCAAGAAGGTGTGCTTCGCGCTCGCCAAGCCGTCATCGTCGAAAACCAATCCACCGAATTGTCCGCGCGACCCGGCCTACGCCTTCGTCTCCACCCGTCCGGCGGAGAAAGTCGTCAACGAGGTTTCGGTCATGATCGGCTACACGCTGAAGCCGGGCTCGGAATCGACGCTGGAGGTCGGCGGCGCCGCTTACGCGATGTACAGCCAAGGCGACGGCCTCTGGATCAAGAACGCCGCCGAGGAAGAGCGGATGGTCGACGCCATGCGCAAGGCGGCGGACGTCGTGGTCAAGGGCATGTCGGCCAAGGGCACCGAGACCACGGATACCTTCTCGCTGAAGGGGCTGGCGCAAGCGCTCGACCGGCTGGCGCAGGATTGTAGGCGCTAAACGACGTTCAGCGTTTAAACGCCCAACCGTTAACGCCGACCGATCTGAAGCCTTTCCAGCGGGCCGCGGAAGGCCTATTTGGTGTTTCCATGAACGAGACCGTGACCAGCCCTTCCATCGAGCCCCGTTCCGGGGCACCCGCGCCTTTGGAAAAGGTCGCGCTTGAAACCTATGTGCCGCCGGCAAAGCCCTCGCTGGTCGGACTGTCGCGTGACGAGATCGCCGAACAATTGGGGGCGATCGGCGTGGCGCCGGCGCAGCGCAAGATGCGCATCCAGCAATTGTGGCACTGGATCTATGTCCGCGGCGCGAAGAATTTCGCCGAGATGACCAGCATTTCCAAGGAAATGCGCACCCAGCTTGAGGCGCATTTCACGGTGGCGCGGCCCGAAGTGGTGGCCGAGCAAATCTCCAACGACGGCACCCGCAAATGGTTGTTGCGGTTGCCGAGCGGCGACGCGATCGAGAAGGCGCATGAAGTCGAATGCGTCTACATTCCGGAGACCGACCGCGGCACGCTGTGCGTTTCCTCGCAGGTCGGCTGCACGCTGAATTGTTCGTTCTGCCACACCGGCACGCAGCGGCTGGTGCGCAATCTCACCGCGGGTGAAATCGTCGGCCAGATCATGGTGGCGCGCGACCGCCTCAACGATTGGGCCGACCGCGAAACGCCGACCGGCAGCCGTCTCGTCACCAATGTGGTGATGATGGGCATGGGCGAGCCCCTGTATAATTTCGACGCGGTGCGCGATGCGCTTCTGATTGTCGCCGACAATGAGGGCATCGGCATTTCCCGCCGCCGCATCACGCTGTCGACCTCGGGCGTGGTGCCGAACATCACTCGCACCGGCGAAGAAATCGGCGTCATGCTGGCGATCTCGCTGCATGCGGTGCGCGACGAATTGCGCAACGAGCTGGTGCCGCTGAACCGGAAATATCCGATTGCCGAACTGCTGCAGGCCTGCCGCGACTATCCGGGCTCGTCGAACGCCCGCCGCATCACCTTCGAATATGTGATGCTCAAAGGCGTCAACGATTCGCTCGACGACGCCAAGCTCTTGGTGAAACTTTTGAAGGGCATTCACGCCAAGATCAATCTCATTCCGTTCAACCCGTGGCCGGGCACGGCTTACGAATGTTCGGACTGGGATCAGATCGAACAGTTTTCGGAATATATTTTCAATGCCGGCTATTCCTCGCCGGTGCGCACGCCGCGCGGCCGCGATATCCTCGCCGCCTGCGGCCAGCTCAAATCCGAAACCGAGAAATTGTCGGTGCGCGAGCGGCAGGCGCTGCGCGCGATGGCGATGACGGATTAGGGCGAGATCGATGGCGCTGATCGGACGGCTGTTCGTTATTCTGTTCGGATTTTTCGCCGCCTGCCTGGTGGCGGGCATGATCGTGGTCGGCGCGGTGCTGTTTCCGGAATTCAGCGATCTCGGCACCGGCCCGATCGATCCCGGCGCGCTGAACGTCGTGCTCGGTTTCGGCTTCATCTTCGTCAGCGGCTTTGCCTTGCTGCCGGCGATGATCGTGGTGGCGATCACCGAAGCGTTTTACATCAGGGGCGCGCTGACCTATGCGGTCGGCGGCGGCCTGGTCGGTCTCGCCTGCTATCTCGGCCTGGTGCCGTTCGACCCGGCGACGCTTCGCTTCGAGGGCATCGTCCGGCGTCATCTCGAAATCATGACCGGCGCGGGGATCGTCGCGGGCCTCATCTATTGGATGATCGCGGGCCGCAACGCCGGCGCCTGGCGCGAACCGCGGCGTTCGCTCCGGCCGCCGCCGCCGTTGCCGTCACACTCACCGCCGTCCTCGTTGTCATGAATGCACCGTCGTCGTTGCGAGGAGCGAAGCACGAAGCAATCCATTTTCTCCCGGTGACGGTTCTGGATTGCTTCGCTCCGCTCGCAATGACGGGGGTTTTCATGGCGGGGCGCCTCGGCTAAACCGCCCGCCATGAACCGGACCGGACTTTTCATCGCGCTCGCTTTGGCACTTGTTGTCGGATTGCTGTTCGGGATCTATCCCGAACTCGATCTGAAACTCGCCGCCGTGTTTTACGACGAAACATCGAAGTCCTTCCCGCTGAAGCTCAACGGCTTGGCCGCGCTCGCCCGCGATGGCGCGATGTGGATCGCGTGGGGCCTGGCGCTGCCGGCGATCGTCGCGCTGCTGGTCAAGCTGGTGCGGCCAGACCGGCGGCTGCTGATCTCTGGACGTGCGATCGTCTTCCTGCTCGTTACGCTGTTTCTTTCCGCCGGCGTTCTCACCAACCTCACCTTCAAGAGTTACTGGGGGCGGCCGCGGCCGGTGGTGGTGACGCAGTTCAATGGCGATCTGCCATTCGTGCCGTGGTGGGATCCGCGCGGCGGCTGTGCGCGTAACTGTTCGTTTTTCTCCGGTGAAGGCGCCACCGCGTTCTGGACCTTTGCACCCGCGGCGTTGACGCCGCCGGCATGGCGTCCCTTGGCTTATGCCGCCGCGACGCTGTTCGGGGTGACGACCAGCGTGCTCCGGATGGCGTTCGGCGGGCATTTCTTCACCGACGTCGCCGCCGCGGCGCTGGTGACGTTTCTGGTGGTCTGGCTGGCACATGGCTACATCTACCGCTGGCCATCGACGCGGCTTTCCGACGAGGGCATCGATGCGGCACTGACGCGGTTAGGCACTCGTTTCCGTAAGCCGGGGTAATCCGACTCTGGTCGTTCGAGCGTCATCCACTATTAAACTCGTGCCCATCGGCGCGAAATTTGATATTCGCGCGCTTAATTCACACGAAACATCAGCAACTGACCGATTGGAAGTTCGATGAGTACGATCTTGAAAGGCCTGCCCAAAGGGGAAAAAGTCGGCATTGCTTTCTCGGGCGGTCTCGACACCAGCGCGGCGCTTCTGTGGATGAAACAGAAAGGGGCCCGCGTCTTCGCCTATACGGCCAATCTCGGCCAACCCGACGAAGCCGACTACGATGAGATCCCGCGCAAGGCGCTAGGCTTCGGCTCCGAAAAAGCCCGGCTCGTGGATTGCCGCACGCAATTGGTCCACGAAGGTATCGCCGCGATCCAATCTGGTGCTTTCCACATCAGTACCGGCGGCGCGACGTATTTCAACACCACCCCCCTCGGTCGTGCGGTGACTGGCACGATGCTGGTCGCGGCGATGAAGGAGGACGGCGTCGACATCTGGGGTGATGGCTCCACGTTCAAAGGCAACGATATCGAGCGGTTCTACCGCTACGGCCTGCTGACCAATCCGAGCCTCAAGATCTACAAACCCTGGCTCGACCAGCAGTTCATTGACGAGCTGGGCGGCCGTGCGGAAATGTCGGCGTTCCTGGCCGCCAATGGCTTCGGCTACAAGATGAGCGCCGAGAAGGCATATTCGACCGACAGCAACATCCTCGGGGCGACCCACGAGGCCAAGGATCTTGAGCGCCTGGACAGTGGCATCAAAATCGTCGCTCCCATCATGGGAGTGCCGTTTTGGCGCGACGACTGTGTCGTCAAGGCCGAAACGGTTACCGTGCGTTTTGTGGAGGGACAGCCCATCGCACTGAACGGCCAGACGTTCGCCGATCCGGTCGCGCTGTTTCTTGAGGCCAACGCCATCGGTGGTCGACACGGTCTTGGCATGAGCGACCAGATCGAGAACCGGATTATCGAGGCAAAGAGCCGCGGCATCTACGAAGCTCCCGGCATGGCGCTGCTGCACATCGCCTACGAGCGCCTGATCACCGGCATCCACAACGAAGACACCATTGAGCAATATCGGATCAGTGGCATGCGCCTTGGCCGGTTGCTCTACCAGGGGCGGTGGTTCGATTCTCAAGCCCTCATGCTACGCGAAACCGCCCAGCGTTGGGTGGCCCGCGCCATCACCGGTGAGGTCACGCTCGAGCTACGACGTGGCAACGACTACTCCATCCTGAACACCGAGAGCCCCAACCTGACCTATCAGCCGGAGCGGCTGAGCATGGAGAAGGTGGACGATGCGGCGTTCACGCCAGCGGACCGGATCGGCCAGCTGACAATGCGTAACCTCGACATCACCGATACCCGCGCCAAGCTGGATCTCTACGTAGAGACAGGTTTGCTATCGATTGGGGAAAGCTCCCACATCTTCAAACTCGATACCGACAAGGGCTGAGAACAGCACGGACGAAGGCGGGTGACGCAGTATACCAGAGCGTTTTCCAGCGAAGTGGACACCGGTTCGCGTGAAGAAAACGCGTCAAAATAAAAAATAAAGCCTCCGTTCCGATTCAATCGGAACGGAGGCTTTAGCCGTTCGTGATCAACAGAGCCGCCGCGGCGTACTGGATGCCCCGCATGCGCGGGCCATAACGACCTCGTTCGTTGGGACGTCCGGCTACTGTCAAAAATGGCCGGGATTTCTCCCGGCCATTTTCATCTGAGCAGACGCCTTGCCATTACCTCGGCGGCGCGATGCCCGCGGGCGGGGGCGGCAGTGATGCCGTTCCACCATTGAGCAACGGGGTGATCCGGCGAATGGTGACGCGGCGGTTGATGCGGCTTGGCCCGCTCGTCTGTTCCTTCAGATATTGCGCACCATATCCTTGCGAGGTCAGGTTTTCCGCGGGGACCTGGAATTGCTGGGTCAGCAATTCGGCGGCGGATTCGGCGCGCCGATCCGACAGCGACAGATTGTCGACGTCGTTTCCGACCGCGTCGGTGTGGCCCTCGATCAGGAACACCTCGCGCGGGTTGCGCGAGATCGCCCGATTGAGTCCGTCCGCGATCGCCTGCAGTTTCGCCGTCTGGTCCGGCGGAATCGTCCACGACCCGGTTTCGAAGTTGATGCTGTTGAGATCGATGCTCGGCATCAATTGACGCACCGAGGGGCTGTAGCGGATTTCGTCGAGCGAATAACGCCGCTCGATCCGTTCCACCGGCGGCGCCTCCAGGGTGTCGTAAATCAGCTCGGGCGGGGCCTCGTCGGCCTCGACGATGTAGCGGTTGTACGGAATGCGGATCACCGGCGGCGGCAGGTCGACATAGAATCCGCCGACCGCACGCGGGTCGCGATAGCTGTTGTCGATGATGATGATCTCACGGCCCTGTTCGTCGCGGCGAATCCGGCGCAACATCTGACCATCGCGTCCGGTCTCGGTGATGATCTGCGAGCCGTCGGGGCGAATCACGATGGTGCGGGTTTCGCCGCCGACCTGCTGGGTCTGGATATCGCGCGCGCCGAAACGGAATCGATCTTCCTCGTTGTGACGAACGAACGACTGGCCGCTGGGATCGCGAACGATGATCCGGCCGGGTTCGGTAAAGACGGTGCGGCCGCCTTCCTGGGTTTCCCGCCGCTCGGCGCGGAAATCGTCCATATGGCGCGGCCCCTGTGCCGCCGCCCCCGGAGCAATCGGGGTCAGGGCTTGGGCCGGCGCTGGTGGAGTGGGGATCGGCGCGGCGATCGTGGGCGCCGGGTGGCGCACTAACGGAGCGGCTCCGGGCGGCAGCGCGGTCTGCCCGCCGCCTCCGCCAGCTGGGGGAGCCGCATTCGGTGCCTGGTTGTTCGGCGGCGTTCCACCATGCGGCGGCACAGCTGCCCCTCCGCCTGCCGGCGGAGCCGATTGGGTCTGGGGAGCTACCGGCGGTTGAGCGGTTGACGCGGGCGGGACTTGCCTGGTGCCTGCGGGCGGCGTGACCGGCGCATTTCTCTCCAGCCCAGGTACATTTCTCTCGGGCGCTCTCTCGGGCGCATTTCTCTCCGGTGCGGGCGCGGTTTTCTCATGCTGCTGCAGTGCGGGCGGGGCGCTTGGCTGCTTCGGCGGAGCCGGCGGGGGCGGTGCCGCCGGGGGGGCGGGCCGGTGTGGGGCCTCGGCGGGCGGTGGTGCCGGATGGGCTGGAGGCGGCGGCGGTGCCGGATGGGGCGGCGGCGCGGCGGCGGGAGGTGCCGGACGCGGCGGAGGGGCTGCGGGCGGCGCTGCCTTTGGCGGAGCTGCCTTTGGCGCTTCCTTCGGCGGCTGTTTGGGCCTTCCGTCGGGACCAACCTCCTCCTTGGCCTGGGCCATCACCATCGGCGCGGTTTGCGCATAGGACGGCAGGCTTCCGAATTGCATTACCGTGAGAGTTGTCGTGGCAAGCAGCGCGAGACGAAGGTTTGTCATGATGATGTGGGTCCCCGGAAAAAATTTTGGCAACAAGATTGGCAACAAGGTCTGGCGATCAACGAATAAGCATTAGGCCGGATTGTGGCGGCCTTCAAAGGCGGACTTGTTTTTATTTCTGAAGACGCAAAGTCCCGATGCGCCCTCGTTCATTGCGTATTCAGACGTTCATTTCAAACCGTGCTTGTCAAACCGTACTCGCACATGGTTCCGTTTGGCACATCGGGTGTGCCCGGATGGAGGTCCGGCGCCGAGCCCGACAAATTGTTGGGCCCGACATCGGTCGGAGAAGGCGAGCGCGGTCCGTCTGGACCTCGCACCGGCAATTCCTCGGGCGTGCGCCCCGGCAACTCCTCGGGCCTTGGCGATGGGCCGGGATCGCGCATCGGCGGTGGCACTTCGGGCTGCGGATTGCCCGGAGGGCTCTCCCGCGGCGGCTCCGACGGTTGTCCCGGCTTGATCGGCGGATCCTCTTGCGGATCGATCGGCATTTCGTTGTTTCCGGCACCCGCCTACCCCTCGCCTCAACGGCATGGGGGCGACAAAGTTCCATGGCGCATCATGCTGATCTCGGGGGCTCAGTTTTTCGGGGCAGTTATTGTCGCGTCAGCAGCGTGTTGCTGCGGGTTTTTCCGATCGCGGCGTAACCGCGCCGGAGCATGTCGGCAATGCAGTCCTCAAGCCATTCGTCGTGCGACAGATGCTCGATCACCACCGCACGCGGCCAGAGCGATGGCGGGGCGTGCGTGAAGAAGCCGGTCAGAACCCGGTCCTCATAGCCCTCGACATCGATTTTCAACGCGTCGAGGTGCGATACCCCCGCGTCCTCAAGAATGCGCTGCAACCGCAACGACGGCACCTTGATGGCGCTGCCCGAGGGTTTGCCATCGACGATGTGGCTGGCGCCGAGATTGTCGCCGTCGGTCTCGATCATCAGTTCGCCATCGGAGGCGCCGGCAGCCGCGGCCACAAGGCTCACCTGTGTGGCGCGCGCCGCCGCACAGTTGAACGCAAGCCGCGCGTGGATGACCGGATGCGGCTCGACCGCGATCACTTTTCCGGACGAGCCGACGTGACGCGCCAGCACCATCGCATAGGTGCCGACATTGGCGCCGACATCGACGAACACGCCCCCGTGGGGAATGCGCGCGCGCAGGAAATCCAGTTCTTCGAGATTGTAGTCGGGATTGAACAAGGCGCCGCGCTCGGTGGCGCTGATCTGATGATAAAATCGAAACGGTGCGCCCTGATATCGGACATCGAGCGGGCCCGCGCGCAACAAATTGACCAGCCGCGACAACATCGGGCGGAAGGCGCCCCGCTTGAGCCGCGTGCGTTGCGCAAGCGAGATGATCGCGGCTTGCGCAACGGTGGGCGCGAACGCGCCGAACGGCGGCGATGCCGGATCGTTGGCCGCAGCGATGCCAGGTGGCAGGGTCGGTACCGTCAAGGGATCCTCGTCTAAAAGTAGCAGCGGCGGCGCCTACATAGCCGAGTTCGCAGGCGGCTCCAACAAATCACTCTGCCGCCCCGCGTTTCACCCTTCTCCCGCGATCGACCTTGTGCAGGAGGCGGGAGAGTTGCTCGATGGAATACGGCTTTTGCAGAAGCTCAAAACCGTGGTTGCCGTTCTGCGACAGCATTTGGCTGTATCCACTGGTCAGCACCACCGGCAGATCGAAATGGCGGCGGCGGATTTCCTTCGCAAGGTCGATGCCGGTCATGCCGGGCATCACCACGTCGGAGAACACCACATCGAACCGGCCGGCATCCTTGTTCAATTCCGCCAGCGCGTCCATGGCGTTGCTGACCAGCGTGGCGGTATAACCGAGTTCGGTCAGGGCATCGGCTGCAAACGCGCCGACCTCGACATTGTCCTCAACCACGAGCACCGACATGCCGTGGCCGCCGATCGGCGGCGCATCTTCCGCCGGCGTCGGTTGTGCTTGGTCACTGCCGGGAACGCGCGGCAGGTACAGGGTGAAGGTGCTTCCTTTGCCGATTTCGCTGGCCACGATCACCTCACCGCCCGACTGTTTGGCGAACCCGAAGACCTGCGAGAGGCCGAGCCCGGTGCCTTGGCCGACTTCCTTGGTGGTGAAAAACGGCTCGAAGATGCGCCCGATCTGGTCTTGCGGGATTCCAACGCCGGTATCCTCGAGGGATACCGCGACGTAGTCGTGAGGACTGCCGGGATGCGGCGTGGGGCCCGGGAGCTCCGCCACCGCCCGCACCGTGATCGTGAGCCGGCCTTCGCCGCCCATGGCGTCGCGCGCATTGACGGCGATATTGATCAGCGCCGTCTCGAACTGACCGGCGTCGGCCTTGATGAAGCAAGGCTGGTCCGGCAGATCGGTGATGATCTCGATCGGTGACCCCGTCAATGTGCGGATCATGCCGCTGAGTGTCTGGACGCATTGGCCGACGTCGAATGCTTCCGGCTTGAGGGTCTGCCGCCGCGCGAAGGCAAGGAGTTGGGCCGTTAGTTTTGCGGCGCGGTGGACGGTATCCGAAATCGCTTCGACATAGCGCAGCCGCCGCTCCTCCGGCAGATCTGGCCGCCGCAACAGATCGACCGAGGCGCGGATCACAGTGAGAAGATTGTTGAAATCATGCGCGACCCCGCCGGTGAGTTGTCCCAGCGCCTCCAGTCGTTGGCCATGCTTCAGTGCCTCCTCGGCTTCCATTCGCTTGGCAGACTCCAGATAGAGCCGCCGCGTTCGGCGCAAGGCGAGCGACAGGATCAGAAACAAGAGTGCGGTGGCAGGCAGGCCGAAAATCAGATAGCTGCCCATGGTCGCGAGCCAGCGCGCGCGGATCGCCGAGGTCTCCAGTCCGGCGCTGACATAAACCGGATATTGGGCAAGCCTCTGATAGCCGAGCCGGCGCTCGATGCCGTCCGCCGGCGAGGTTACGGTGACGAGGCCAGCCGTCGGATTCGCAACGATCTTTTGCTCCGCCGGATTGTCCCGATCGATATCGCGCTCACGGTGCGGGAAGCCCGCCAGCACGGTCCCGTTGGCGCGGCCGAGCGCGAAGAAACTGCCGGGATCGCGGCCGATCCTGGCGTAAAAATTCTCGAAATATTCCGGCAGCACGGAAGCCTGAATGACTCCGGTGAAGCTGCCGTCATCGCTTTGCCGCCGTCGGCTCACGCTGAAAAATGCTTGACCTTGATACGGTGCACGCGGGGTCAACGCATCGCCGATAAAAATCCCGATATCCTTGGCGAGGTGAACCTTGAAATAATCCCGGTCCGAGAAGTCGACGACGGGCGCGGGCGAATTCAGACTGTTGACCAGCGCGCGGCCCTGCGCGTCGAAGATCCATGCCGACTTCATCTGTGGCAAGGAATCGACGAGCCGTTGCAGCCGAGCGTGGAGCCGCGGCTCGCGGGAGCGGATGTCGACATCGGAAAGGTTGCGGATGATCTCGTTGATTTCCGACAGGCTGCGGTCGATGGTCTCGAACACTTTCAGCGCGTGCTCGTGGGCGACGTCGAGCGTGCGCTCGATTTGCCGATCGGCGGTGTCGCGGGTCGAGACGTAGGAGACGGCCGAGGCAAAGACGAATAGGGCAACGGGCAGGGCCAGCGAGGCGGCCATCATCCATTGCAGCAGTCTCAGCGAATTGCGTTGCTCGGTCTGCACGGTCGCTCCGCCCCTATGGTGGAGCTTACTTCAATCTTGTGCGCGCGACAAAATGTTGCGGAGGTGGAATCCCTCCCCCGAGAGCCGGTGTCGGCTAACGGACCCAAGCGGGCTGCACGAGAATCCGGCGCGTGGAAAGTGCGCGGCAGGATGATAGGTGACGCGGGTCCTGGATTTCGCTTCGTCCAGGCTACGCTTCATGCCACTGCGTGACATCTGAAGCGTCACATCTGGCGCTCGACCATCTTCAGCTTGAGTTCGGCAATCGCCTCGGACGGATTGAGGCCCTTCGGGCAGGCCTTGGCGCAGTTCATGATGGTGTGGCAGCGATAGAGCCGGAACGGGTCTTCGAGATTGTCGAGCCGTTCGCCGGTGGCTTCATCGCGGCTGTCCTTGACCCAGCGCGTCGCCTGCAGCAACGCGGCGGGCCCCAGGAAGCGCTCGCTGTTCCACCAATAGCTCGGGCATGAGGTCGAGCAGCAGGCGCAAAGAATGCATTCATATAGCCCGTCGAGTTTTTCGCGATCCTCATGGCTTTGCCGCCATTCCTTCTGCGGCGTCGGCGTCGATGTCTTCAGCCAGGGTTCGATGGAGGCGTATTGCGCATAGAAATTGGTCAGATCGGGCACTAGGTCCTTCACCACCGGCTGGTGCGGCAGCGGATTGATTTTCACCGCGCCGTCCGCGACGTCGTGCATCGATTTGGTGCAGGCCAGCGTGTTCTGGCCGTCGATGTTCATGGCGCAGGAGCCGCACACCCCCTCGCGGCAGGAGCGGCGGAAGGTCAGCGTCGGGTCGATGTGGTTCTTGATCCAGATCAGGCCATCGAGCACCATCGGGCCGCAATCATGGGTGTCGACGAAATACGTATCGACACCAGGATTCTTGCCGTCGTCCGGGTTCCAGCGATAGACCCTGAATTCGCGTGTTTCGGTCGCGTCCACCGGTTTCGGCCAGGTCTTGCCGCCGGTGATCCTTGAATTCTTGGGCAGTGCGAATTCAACCATTGAATTTTCCTCTAGCTCAGTCGTCTTCATCGATAAGTGCGGACTTCAGATCATTGTTTTCTTCGATCCGAAGCATTCGCATATCTCGAACGGAGGGTGTAAACCAAGGAAACTTCTTTGACATTCGCTGCACAACACGAACGCATCTCACCGCATCAACTGTTTCATCTCCGAAATACGCGCTACCTTGAGTCCATTCGAATCCGCGCGATGTAAGATAGTTTCGCACATCGGTATAAGCATTGTTCCAGGACGGGTTTGGGTAGAGTTGCTTCAGCATTTCGGTATCAAAATCGAACACGATGGCATACATGCGCCCGCCTCGTCCTCTGTTGTGACCGATTCCAGCTGTAACGGCCATTGCTCCCTCCTCAATACACCCTTGCTTTCGGCGGGATGTACTGAACGTCATTGGTCATGGTGTAGTCGTGTACCGGGCGATAATCGATTGAGGTGTTGCCGCCTTCGTCGATCCACGCCAGCGTGTGCTTCATCCAGTTCTTGTCGTCGCGGTCGGGGAAATCTTCGCGCGCGTGCGCGCCGCGGCTTTCCGAACGGTTGGCGGCCGAATCCATCGTCACCACGGCCTGTACGATCAGATTGTCGAACTCCAGCGTCTCGACCAGATCGGAATTCCAGGTCAGCGAGCGGTCGGTCACCGCGATGTCGCTGATGCCGACATGCACCTTGTGAATCAGGTTCTGGCCTTCGCTCAGCACTTCGCCGGTGCGGAACACCGCGCAATTGTTCTGCATCACTTGCTGCATGCTCTCGCGCAGCCGTGCGGTCGGCGTGCCGCCGGAGGCATAGCGGTAATGATCGAGCCGGCCGAGCGCTTTGTCGGCCGAACCGGCGGGGAGTTCCGGCTGCTTGCCGTTCGGCGTCAGCTTTTCGGCGCAGCGCAGCGCCGCGGCGCGGCCGAACACCACGAGATCGATCAACGAATTGGAGCCGAGACGGTTGGCGCCGTGCACCGAGACGCAAGCCGCTTCGCCGAGCGCCATCAGTCCGGGGACGATGGCATTGTCGTCGCCGTTGCTCTTGGTCAGCACTTCGCCGTGATAATTGGTGGGAATGCCGCCCATATTGTAGTGCACCGTCGGCGCGATCGGGATCGGCTCGCGGGTGACGTCGACATTGGCGAAAATCCGCACCGATTCGGAAATGCCCGGCAGCCTTTCGTGCAGCACTTTGGGATCGAGATGGTCGAGGTGCAGGTAGATATGATCTTTCTTCTTGCCGACGCCGCGGCCTTCGCGGATTTCAATGGTCATGGCGCGGGAGACCACGTCGCGCGAGGCGAGGTCCTTTGCCGACGGCGCGTAGCGCTCCATGAAGCGCTCGCCCTCCGAATTGACGAGATAGCCGCCCTCGCCGCGCGCGCCCTCGGTGACAAGGCAGCCGGCGCCGTAGATGCCGGTCGGGTGGAACTGGATGAACTCCATGTCCTGCAGCGGCAGCCCGGCGCGCAACGCCATTGCGCTGCCGTCGCCGGTGCAGGTATGCGCCGAGGTGCAGGTCGCATAGGCCCGGCCATAGCCGCCGGTCGCAAGAATGGTGGTTTGGGCGCGGAAGCGATGCAGCGTGCCGTCGTCGAGCTTGAGCGCGATCACGCCGCGGCAAACGCCCTGGTCGTCCATGATCAGGTCGATGGCGAAGAATTCGATGTAGAATTCCGCGGAGTGACGCAGCGCCTGGCCGTACATGGTGTGCAGCATGGCATGACCGGTGCGGTCGGCGGCGGCGCAGGTGCGCTGCGCCTGCCCCTTGCCGTAATCCAGCGTCATGCCGCCGAACGGCCGCTGATAGATCTTGCCGTCTTCGGTGCGCGAGAACGGCACGCCCCAATGTTCGAGCTCATAGACGGCTTCGGGCGCGTTGCGCACCATGTATTCGATGGCGTCCTGATCGCCGAGCCAGTCCGACCCCTTGACGGTGTCGTACATATGCCAGCGCCAATTGTCCTCGTGCATGTTGCCGAGCGCCGCCGAGATGCCGCCCTGCGCCGCCACCGTATGCGAGCGGGTCGGAAATACCTTGGTGATGCAGGCGGTGCGCAAGCCGGCTTCGCTGCAGCCGACCACCGCGCGCAGGCCGGCGCCGCCGGCGCCGACCACGACGACGTCGTAGGTGTGGTCTTCAATCGGATAGGCGTGGCCGTTGGTGGCAAATGGTTTGGGGCTGTTCGCGCCGTTCACCTTGCCATTTCCGCCTCCGGCCATGGGCTACACTCCAGACGACAGTTTGAGGATGGCGTAGATCGAGACCAGCGCCACCGCGAACGAGAAGAAATTGTTGGCCATGATGGAGGCGAGCTTCAGTTTCTCGCCATGCACATAGTCCTCGATCACCACCTGCATGCCGATCTTCATGTGCCAGGCGCTGGCGATGATGAACAACAGCATGACGACTGCGATCAGTGGCGAGCCGAGAATTTGCGCGGCACCGGCCTGATTGCGGCCGAGCAGCATCATCACCACCAGGATGACGGGCACCATCAACAGCACCATCGCCACCGCGGTGAGGCGCTGGCGCCAGAAGTCGGTGGTACCGGAATGCGAAGGGCCGAGGCTGCGGACGCGGCCGAGCGGCGTTCGCATTGACCGGTCCCCACGCGGCGATCCCTGGGATTCGTTGACACTCATCGGCCGCCTCCGATCGCGTAAGCCGCGATCCACAGCAGCACCGTCAGGGCAATGCCGCCGATCAGCGCGCCCCAGGTCAGGGCTTCCCGTTCGCTGGCCTTGAAGCCGTACCCGAGGTCCCAGACGAAATGCCTGATTCCACTGAGTAAATGATGCAGCAGCGCCCAAGTATAGCCGAACACGATCAGCCGGCCGATGAAGCTTGAGGTAAAGGCCTGCACGTTGGCATAGGCTGCGGGCCCCGACGCGGCCGCGATCAGCCACCACGCCAGCAGCAGGGTGCCGAAATACAGCGCGATACCGGTGGCGCGATGGAGGATGGACAGCGCCATCGTCAGCGTCCACCGATAGGTCTGCATGTGCGGCGAAAGCGGTCGTTCGATCCTGGCGGTCATCGGCGGCTTTGAAGGTTTGCGGGCCCGCGCGGGGGCCCTTCAGGGATCGCGATAGACGAATTCTATTTACGAACTCGAAACAGTGAGCGCAACGGCGAAATCGTCGTTTGCGAATAGGAATTCATAGCTTGAGATGAGCCTTGCAATGATGGGCATTGACAGCACGGCCGGCTATTCTGCTGATGCAGCTGAAGCTTAATTCATCACGGCCATGCGCGGCCAACGCGCGGGCGCACAAACAAAAAGGGCGGAGATCATGATCGCTGGATTGAACGCCGCCGAGCTTCTCGAACTGGCACTGCTGCTGATTGCGGTGGGCGCGTTGTCGGGATTCCTCGCCGGGGTGTTCGGGATCGGCGGCGGCGCGATCCTGGTGCCGGTATTTTACGAATGCTTTCGGCTTGCCGGAGTGCCGCTCGAGGTCCGGATGCCGCTGTGCATCGGCACCTCGCTCGCCATCATCATTCCGACCTCGATCCGATCTTGGCGCGCCCATCACGCCCGCGGCGCGGTGGACATGGAAATCCTCAAAACATGGTGGGTGCCGGTGCTGGTCGGCGTGATCGCCGGCAGCGTGACCGCGCGCTACGCGCCGGAGCGGCTGTTCAAAATCGTGTTCGTGATGGTGGCATGGTCCGCCGCAGCGCGGTTGTTGCTGGCGCGGCAAACCTGGAAGTTAGGCGACGACCTTCCAAAAGGGCCGCTGATGAAAGCCTACGGCTTCTTCGTCGGGCTGTTCTCTACGTTGATGGGCATCGGCGGCGGCTTGTTCGCCAATCTGCTGATGACATTTTACGGCCGGCCGATCCATCAGGCGGTCGCGACCTCGTCGGCGTTGGCGGTGCTGATCTCGATTCCCGGTGCGCTCGGCTACATTTATGCCGGCTGGCCGGCCGCCGCGCACTATCCCGACGTCGCCGCGCTGCAATTGCCGTTTGCAATCGGGTACGTCTCGCTGATCGGCGCCGTGCTGGTGATGCCGACCAGCCTGCTGACGGCGCCGCTCGGCGTCAGGGCCGCGCATGCGATGTCGAAGCGCACGCTGGAAATGGCGTTCGGCTGCTATCTCTTTATCGTCGGCAGCCGGTTTGTGATCAGTCTGCTGTGACCGGCCAGGCGGAACGCAAGCTGCTCACTACGTCTTCGCGTAAAGCTTCGCATACGTGTCGCGCAAAATATTCTTCTGCACCTTGCCCATGGCGTTGCGCGGCAATTCGTCGACGACGATCACGCGCTTCGGCATCTTGAATTTCGCGAGCCGCCCCTCAAGCGCGTTGAGCACCGAAGCTTCGTCTACCTTGGCGCCCTTGTTGCAAACCACCACCGCGGTGACGCCCTCGCCGAAATCGGCGTGCGGCACGCCGATCACGGCGGATTCGATCACGCCCGGCATGGCGTCGATCTCGCTCTCGATCTCTTTCGGGTAGACGTTGAAGCCGCCGGAGATCACAAGGTCTTTGCCGCGGCCAAGAATGTGGACGTAGCCGTTGGCGTCGATCTTGCCGAGATCGCCGGTGATGAAGAAGCCATCGTCGCGGAATTCGGCCCTCGTCTTTTCCGGCATCCGCCAATAACCCTTGAAGACGTTCGGGCCTTTGACCTCGATCATGCCGATGGTTTCGCGCGGCAGTTCTCTTGCGGTTTCCGGATCGGTCACGCGCACCGACACGCCGGGCAGCGCATGGCCGACCGCGCCGGGGACGCGTTCGCCGTCATACGGGTTCGAGGTGTTCATGTTGGTCTCGGTCATGCCGTAGCGCTCGAGCACGGCGTGGCCGGTGCGCGCAAACCATTCGCGATGGGTGTCGGCGAGCAGCGGCGCGGAGCCGGAAATGAACAGCCGCATGTGCCTGGTGGATTCACGCGTCAGCGCCGGGCTTTGCAGGAGTCGCGTGTAGAACGTCGGCACGCCCATCAACACCGTGGCGCGGTCCATCAATTTTATGATCAGATCGGGGTCGAACTTCGGCAGGAAGATCATCGAGGCGCGGGCGAACAGCGCGACATTGCTTGCCACGAACAGACCGTGGGTGTGATAGATCGGCAGCGCGTGGATCAGGACGTCCTTGTCGGTGAAGCGCCAATAGTCGACCAGCGAAAGCGAATTCGACGTGAGATTGTCGTGCGTCAGCATCGCGCCCTTGGAACGCCCGGTGGTGCCGGAGGTGTAAAGGATCGCGGCGAGATCGTCGTCGGCGCGGGCAACGGTTTCAAATTCGGCGCTCGCTTTGGATGCGGCGTCAATGAGCGATCCCTGTCCATCGGCACCGAGCGTCAGGATCTTGGCGTCAACTTTTGCGGCGATCGCGCCGATGCCTTCGGCCTTGGAAGGATCGCACACCACCAGCGACGGCTCGGCGTCGGTGATGAAATATTCGAGCTCGTTGAGCGTGTAGGCGGTGTTGAGCGGCAGATACACCGCGCCAGCCCGCACCGTGGCGAGATACAGCACCAGACCCGGCACCGATTTTTCGGTTTGCGCCGCGACGCGGTCGCCGGGCTTGACGCCGCGGGACACCAGCACATTCGCGATCTGCCCGGCGCGGGAAATCAAATCGCCATAACTGACGCGCTGCCCATCGGTGGTTTCGATCGCGAGCCGGGTTGGGTCTTTCAGGCCGTCGAACAGGCGCGAAAACAGATTGGCGTTCATGATGGTTTCCCGGGACGCATTCATGCATCATTTCATTGGACGTCGCGGTGCAGATGGCCGCGACAAGGGTTCATTAGCAAGAACGTCCTTCACAAAGCAACGGAGACAGTTTGCATGTCCAATAACGGGAAACGCGTGGCCTGGGTGACCGGTGGCGGCAGCGGCATTGGCGAGGCCGGCGCGGAAGCGCTGGCGGCGGACGGCTGGACTGTGGTGGTTTCGGGGCGGCGCCAGGATGCGCTCGATGCCGTGGTAGCAAAGATCGCCAAAAGCGGCGGCAAGGCCGAGGCGATCACACTTGATGTCAGCAAATCCGACGAGGTGAACAAGGCGGCAGAGCAAATTCTCGAAGTTCATGGCCGCATCGACCTGCTGGTCAACAGTGCCGGCGTCAACGTGTCGAAACGAAGCTGGGCGGACATGGAGCTGGAAGGCTGGAACAAGTTGATCGAGATCAATCTCAACGGGGTGTTGTATTGCATGCGCGCGGTGCTGCCGCCGATGCGCAGACAAAAAGACGGCTGCATCATCAACGTTGCGTCCTGGGCCGGCCGTCATGTGTCGAAAATGCCGGGGCCGGCCTACACCACCACCAAACATGCGGTGCTGGCGCTGACGCATTCCTTCAACATGGACGAATGCGTCAATGGCTTGCGCGCGTGTTGCCTGTCGCCGGGCGAGGTCGCAACCCCGATCCTGCAACAGCGCCCGGTCGTGCCGTCGGAACAAGAGCAGGCCAGGATGCTGCAATCCGAGGATCTCGGCCGCACCATCGCCTTCGTCGCCAGCATGCCGCCGCGCGTCTGCGTCAACGAGATTCTGATCAGTCCGACCTGGAACAGGGGCTTTGTGCAGACGCCGGCGAATCGCGATTAGCGAGGTTCCGCGCGCGTGGCGACGACGACGCACGGCCTGCGTCCCGGAAAGTTTCAAACGCCCGAAAATTTATTCCCTGAAACCGCCCTCCAAACCTCCCGTAGCTCGGCCAATGGCGACGCGGTCTGACGATCGACCGGCCGCGTCGTTGTTGAACTTTCCTCGCCGGCGGACCTCCGCCGGTCACTCAATCCATCGGGAGACGAATCCATGTCCAAGTTCCTGTCCAAGCGTATTGCATTTCTATCCGCCGCCGCTTTTGGCGCGCTGGTGGTGACCTCCGCCGTCGTTGCGCCCGTGAATGCGCAAGACAAGATGATGAAAAGCGAGCTGTCCGGTGACAAGACCGTGATGGTCGGCGGCGCCGCGATGTTCCCGTCGAAGAACATCATCCAGAACGCGGCCAACTCCAAGGATCACACCACGCTGGTGGCGGCGGTGAAGGCCGCCGGCCTGGTCGACACCCTGGAAGGCAAAGGTCCGTTCACCGTTTTCGCGCCGACCAACGCCGCCTTCGGCAAGCTGCCAGCCGGCACGGTCGATACGCTGGTGAAACCCGAAAACAAGCCGACCCTGACCAAAATCCTGACCTATCACGTGGTTCCGGGCAAACTTGAAGCCTCAAGCCTGACCGACGGCAAGAAACTCAAGACCGTGGAAGGTGAAGAGCTGACGGTCAAGAAGTCGGGCGACAAGGTGGTGATCGTCGACGCCAAGGGTGGTTCTTCGACCGTGACGATCCCGAACGTCAATCAGTCGAACGGCGTGATCCATGTGATCGACACCGTGCTGATGCCGGCGTCCTGACGTCGCGCGGGTTCCCGATCCAGCCCCAACGGGACGCGCAGCATGGCGAGCCGGGGCAACCCGGCTCGCTTTTTTGTGACCGTCGTGCCCGCTGATGATAGTGTGCATTGCAGTAACGACACGCCGGTTTCGGGCGTATAAATAAGTACCGACTTCAGCGACGGAATAGCCATGTCCAGCCTTCCCATGTCCGGCCTTGCAGCCAGCGACGAGCGCCCGGCACTCACCCCGGCAAAGGTCATTCAGCCGGCGTGGGTCCGCATTGTGCACTGGATCAATGCGGTAGCGATGGTCCTGATGATCACGTCGGGATGGCAGGTCTACAACGCCTCGCCGCTGTTCGATTTCAAATTCTCGCACGCGATCACAATCGGCGGCTGGCTCGGCGGCGCGTTGCTTTGGCATTTCGCGGCGATGTGGCTGTTGATGGTCAACGGCTTCGTTTATCTCGCGCTGGGCATTGCCACCGGCCGCTTCCGCAGCAAGCTGCTGCCGATCACGCCGCAGGGTGTGATTTCAGACACCAAGGCGGCGCTGACCGGCAAGTTGTCGCATGACGACCTGACCCGATATAATTACGTGCAGAAGCTGCTCTATGCCGGCATCATTGTGGTCGGGATCGTGATCGTGCTGTCGGGGCTTTCGATCTGGAAGCCGGTGCAGTTGCAGTGGCTTACGGCGCTGTTTGGCGGCTATGACGTGGCGCGCTACGTCCACTTCTTCTGCATGGCGGCGATCTGCGGCTTTCTGGTGGTTCATGTCGTGTTGTCGGTGCTGGTACCCAAAAGCCTGCGCGCCATGATCATCGGCCGCTGAATAAATTCTGAGGAGGACCTAGTCATGGGCCGCATTCGTTCCCTTCTGATCCCGGGCGTCGACAAACAGCTGCTGGTCAGAGACGCGGTAAAGGCGATGCCGGATCTCGCGCGCCGGCGCTTCATCGCCGGTGGTGCAAGCCTCGGCGCCCTGACGCTTCTGACCGGGTGCGACGTCTCCGACAGTTTTTCGGCCGAAGCGATGCTGACGAAAATCTCGAAATTCAATGACGGCGTGCAGGCGTGGATGTTCAATCCCAATACGCTGGCGCCGACCTTCCCGGAAAGCGCGATCACGAAGCCGTTCCCGTTCAACGCCTATTACGAGATCGATGATGCGCCCGAAGTCGACGGCAACGCCTGGAAGTTCGAGGTGCGGGGCCTCGTCGACAACAAGAAATCATGGACTTCTGGAAGAGCTCTACAAGTTTCCGCAGGTCACGCAGATCACCCGCCATATCTGCGTCGAGGGCTGGAGCGCGATCGGAAGCTGGACCGGCACGCCCTTGCGCGATTTCCTCAAATTGGTCGGTGCCGATACCCGTGCGAAATATTGCTGGTTCCAGTGCGCCGACACCGAAGGCTACAACAGCCCGCTCGACATGGCCACCGCGCTGCATCCGCAGACCCAGATGACCTTCAAATTCGGCGACGAAATCCTGCCCCGCGCCTACGGCTTTCCGATGAAGATCAGGGTGCCGACCAAGCTCGGCTTCAAGAGCCCGAAATACGTGGTCTCGATGGAAGTCACCAACGACTACAAAGGCGGCTACTGGGAAGACCAGGGCTACAATTCGTACAGCGGGAGCTGAGCGCTCCTACTTACGCTTTCGGCACCAGCCTTCGCTGAAATACCGCGGCGAGGGCGCCGAGCGCGAGCATCGCAGCCGAAACATTCAACGCATAGGACAGGCTGCCCATCGCGTCGGTGATGGCGCCGACCACGGTCGGCCCGAGCGTCTGGCCAAATCCGAATGCGATCGTCATCGCCGCAATTCCGGATGGCCAAGCGGCGGCGGGATAGTTGAAGCGCACGAAGGCGGTGGTCGATCCGACCACGGCAAAAAATGCGACGCCAAACACCAGTGCCGAGATCGCGAGCAATATCGTCGACTGTCCGAACAGCGGCAACGCTGCGCCGCCGGCGAATCCGGCCGCCGCCCCGAGTCCCGCTAGCAACGCGCTAAACTCAGAACGAAGAAGTTGCCTGAGATTGCGCAGAGCGCGAGCGACACCACACAAGCCAGCGTGCCCCAGCGTCCCGCGGCGGACAGTCCAGACCGCTTCGCTATCCTCGAAGCGGTCAGGGCGCCGACGAGATAACCGGCTGCGTTGATGGTGTTGATGAAGCCTGCGGCGGAATACGACCAGCCAAGCGCGTCCCGCATGTCCGGCAGCACCAGCGAATAGGCGAACCGGCCGATCCCAAGACCGACGGTGGGCGAGAGCGACAGGATGAGGATCAGTCGCGCGGGGTGCGCGGGTGGCGATCGAGCGTCAGGGGGGTTCACGCGGTTACTCCGGCGGACATGCAGTCTGGCAGGCTCTGCCGCGATTGCACAGGTGCGCAGCGGGCAATGGTGTCTTGCCAATTGCGCCATGCCGCTCTAGCACTCCCGCGCACGAAATCACTCGTCGATTGTCTTGAGGTTACGAACCATGGCGACCCATAAACTGCTGCTTCTTCCCGGCGACGGCATCGGCCCCGAAGTGATGACGGAGGTGAAACGCCTGATCGATTGGCTCAATGCGCAAGGCCTTGCTCATTTCGAGACCGAACAGGGGTTGGTCGGCGGTGCGGCCTATGACGCGAGCAAACTGAGCATTACCGACGACACCATGGCCGAGGCGGACGCCGCCGACGCGGTGATCTTCGGCGCCGTTGGCGGACCGAAGTGGGACAGCGTCGCTTACGAGGCGCGGCCCGAGGCCGGGCTGTTGCGGCTGCGCAAGGAGCTCGGCCTGTTCGCCAATCTGCGCCCGGCGGTGTGTTACCCCGCGCTTGCGGAAGCCTCGAGCCTGAAGCGCGAGGTGGTCGAGGGCCTCGACATCATGATCGTGCGTGAACTCACCGGCGGTGTGTATTTCGGCGAGCCGAAAACCATCACCGATCTCGGCAACGGCCAGAAACGCGCCGTCGATACACAAGTCTACGACACTTATGAAATCGAGCGCATCGCCCGCGTCGCGTTCGATCTGGCGCGCAAGCGCCGCAACAAGCTGACCTCGATGGAAAAGCGCAACGTCATGAAATCCGGCGTGCTCTGGAACGAAGTGGTCACCCAGGTGCACGCCCGCGAATACAAGGACGTGCAGCTCGAGCATCAACTGGCGGATTCCGGCGGCATGAATCTGGTGAAATGGCCGAAGCAATTCGACGTCATCGTCACCGACAATCTGTTCGGCGACATGCTTTCCGATATCGCGGCGATGCTGACCGGTTCGCTCGGCATGCTGCCATCGGCGTCGCTCGGTGAAGTCGATGTCAAAACCAAAAAGCGCAAGGCCCTGTACGAGCCGGTGCACGGCTCGGCGCCCGACATCGCCGGCAAGGGACTGGCCAATCCGATCGCCATGATCGCTTCATTTGCGATGGCGCTGCGCTATTCGTTCGACATGGGCGCGTTGGCCGACAAGGTCGAAACGGCGATCGCCCAGGTTCTCGCCAGCGGCTTGCGCACCGCGGACATCAAGTCCGAGGGTACCATTGCGGTCTCGACCACACAGATGGGCGAAGCGATCCTGAAAGAATTGCAGGCGCTGAACAGGTAACGGCTAAACCGTAGGGTGGGCACGGCGCGAGAGGCGCCTTCGCCCACCCCACCGCTCTCGCTAAATCAAAACGGGAGCGGGAAGGTCTGCGGATATCCGCCGAGGTCCTGCGGCGAGCTCAGCGGCTGGCGGTCGATCGGGCGATTGTTGTTTTCGCGCGCGAACGATGGGTACCCAACTTCCGGTGGAAATGCGTAATCGGTGAATTTGCGATCGCCCGGCAAGACTTCGGTGCCGGCATCGAGCCATGAGCGCCTGCTGACGTAGATGCGGGTATGCGGGCTCTGCTGATAAGACACGTTGGGCCCGCTCGGCCCGTAATAGGGCCGGCCGTTATTATCGTATTTCCGCTTTTGCTTTTGCGCATCGGGTTGCGTCTGCGCATTGGCTTGCGTGGTGTCCAGGCCGATGGCGACAACGGCGAC
The DNA here is from genome assembly GCA_963814615.1 of uncultured Alphaproteobacteria bacterium. Classification (GTDB taxonomy): domain Bacteria; phylum Pseudomonadota; class Alphaproteobacteria; order Rhizobiales; family Xanthobacteraceae; genus Bradyrhizobium. The sequence continues at coordinate 293,877 of CAWFDN010000005.1, forward strand.
CGCCGCAAGCAACACCGCAAGCTTGTTTACGGCAGGAAATTTCAAAATCATCACGTCCTCATGGGGCTGGCAGGTAGCCATATCCGATTGGCGGTCATTTTAGCTGTCGGGGGTATAGAGCCACAAGGTCAATCGGGCCACACTGCATCAGAATAATGTCTGCGCTGCCAAAATGTTGCACGAAAACCAGCATTCTGGCCGCAGCCCGATCAAAGCGTGCCACGCAACCGGGGGTTCTCCGCCGAGGTCACCCAGTCCGCCGAGCTGGCGGAAGCCGTGCAGCCGCTCCGTTTGAGTTCGGCGCGGGCGAATAATTCGGCCAGTTTCGGGTCGTTTCCGGCCGTTAGCAGGATCAGCCTGCTCAGAATACAGCCAATGGCAGTGCGGCGGGCCGGCACCGTATCGCCCTGGCATGACCAGCCGGAAATCTGCAGACGCGGCTCGTCGAGCCGTTTGATGAAGCCAAGGCAGGCCCGGGCGTCGTCCGCATTGCCGGCGGGGCGAAGCAGCATGATCGGACCAAATTTGCTGTCGATGACGCCTGCCGCTTCAAGGTCGCGGCCGCCCCCCGGCTCCATTCGGGCGGCTATTGGGCTGATCGCGGACTCGGAAGCGTTGAATTCGCCGCCGGGGCGGTAGATTTCGAGCTCCGCGACCGGCTTTTCGTCTGGTTTGGCGTCGCGGGTCGCCCAGCGGAGGACGTCCTTGCGACCGCCTTCGGGATGCCGAAAAATCTCGTAAGTCTCTGATTTTTCGGCAAGATCGAATTGGCTGACGGCAAATGCCGGATGCGAGCGCGTGGCCATGCTCCAGCCCGCCGCGGCAGCGGGTTCGCTGCCTTCGGGCGCCGGCAATTGGTCCCATAGATGGATGCCTAGGATGGCAGGCAACGCCAAAGCCCCCACATAGGCGACAAGACGGGCCAGTATGCCGCAACAATCACCGACAAAGTTGTTCAGTACCGGATGAACGTCGGTCGGATAGGATGGGTCGGTGGTCCCAAACGATTGCATCGAACGCCCAGGCATCACGGAGCACCGAGGGCCGGTGCTCGGGTTTAACGTTGTCTTGAAGGCGTTTCTCGCATAGAAGCGCTGCCTCTTCCCTTTCCGCCGAAGGCGAGGGTGAGGCATATTTCTTCGGAGAGTGAACGATGGGTTACAAAGTCGCGCTGGTCGGAGCGACCGGCAATGTCGGGCGGGAAATGCTCAACATCCTCGACGAACGCAAATTCCCGGCGGACGAGGTGGTGGCGCTGGCGTCGCGCCGCAGCATGGGCGTCGAAGTGTCCTATGGCGACCGCACCCTGAAGGTCAAAGCGCTCGAACACTACGATTTCAGCGACGTCGATATCTGCCTGATGTCGGCGGGCGGCGCGGTGTCGAAGGAATGGTCGCCGAAGATCGGCGCCGCCGGCGCGGTCGTGATCGACAACTCTTCCGCCTGGCGGATGGATCCGGACGTGCCGTTGATCGTGCCGGAGGTCAATGCGGATGCGGTGTCGGGCTTCACCAAAAAGAACATCATCGCCAACCCGAACTGCTCGACGGCGCAACTCGTGGTCGCGCTCAAGCCGCTGCATGACAAGGCGGTCATCAAGCGCGTCGTGGTCGCGACCTATCAGTCGGTCTCGGGCGCCGGCAAGGACGCCATGGACGAACTGTTTTCGCAAACCAAGGCGGTCTACACCAACAGCGAATTGATCAACAAGAAATTCCCCAAGCGTATCGCCTTCAACGTGATCCCCGAGATCGACGTGTTCATGGAGGACGGCTACACCAAGGAAGAGTGGAAGATGATGATGGAGACCAAGAAGATTCTTGATCCCAAAATCAAGCTGACCGCGACGTGTGTGCGGGTGCCGGTGTTTGTCGGCCACTCCGAGGCGGTCAACATCGAGTTCGAGCATCCGATCTCGGCCGACGAGGCGCGCGACATCCTGCGCAATGCGCCGGGGTGCCTCGTGATCGACAAGCATGAACCGGGCGGCTACGTCACCCCCTATGAAGCCGCCGGCGAGGACGCCACCTACATCAGCCGCATCCGTGAGGACGCGACGGTGGAGAACGGCCTGATGCTGTGGTGCGTGTCGGACAATTTGCGCAAAGGCGCCGCGTTGAACGCGGTCCAGATCGCCGAATGCCTGATCAACCGCAAACTGATCAGCGCCAAGAAAAAGGCCGCGTGAGGGCTTAGAGAGCGAGAGGGAGCCGGAAGTGTGTGACCGGGCAGCCGGCCCCTACCGACCCAATCCCTTTCTAAATGGCTTCAAAAAGGCGCTGGAGAGCGTGCTGTTCAACAGCCGCGGGCTGATGGCGCCGTTCTATCTCGGCCTCGTCGTCGGCCTCGCGGTGCCGTTGTACAAAAGAAATTTCGCCAGTCGCTATTGCTACTCACCGTTCGCCACTTCCCCGACGCTGCGAAATTCCTTCGCGGCCTGATCGAGCACCGAAAGCGAACCCTCGGCCACGCCGAAATAGGCGCCGTGCAGCTGGAGCTCGCCGCGCTCGGCGAGCGCTTGCACGAACGGAAACGTCATCAGGTTTTCCAAACTCCTGAACACCGCCGCCTTCTCGATCCGGGTGGTGAATTCCGCCATCGTCTCATGGTCGCGCTGCCCGACCTTCTCGCCCGGTTTGATGAACATCGACATCCATCGGCCGATGAAATCGCCCGGCGACAGCGGCGCAATATTGTCGATAAAGGCGCGGATGCCGCCGCATTGGGCGTGGCCGAGCACCACGATGTGTTTTACGTGAAGCGCGCGCACGGCATATTCCAGGGCCGCCGAGACGCCGTGCGCGCCGCCGTCGGGTTGATAAACCGGCACCAGATTGGCGACGTTGCGCACCACGAACAATTCGCCGGGCCCGGCATCGAAGATCACCTCCGGCGAGACGCGGGAATCGCAACAGCCGATCACCATCACTTCCGGGGCCTGGCCGCGTTCGGCCAGTTCGCGGTAGCGGGACTGCTCGGTCGGGAGACGCTGCGAGGTGAAGGTCCGGTAGCCTTCGAGCAGATGGCGGGGAAATGATGACATGCGCGTTGCTAACCATAGCAGGGCCGCCGGAACAAGTCTTTCGGGCGGGGGTGCGAAATGTTATCGGGGAAGATCAAAAACGCTCAAGGGAACGACCTCATGATCCGTCCGCGCCGCAGCCTGTTGTTCATGCCCGGATCGAATGCGCGGGCGCTCGAAAAGGCGCGCAACCTGCCGGCCGACGGCATCATCCTCGATCTTGAGGATTCGGTGGCGCCGGATGCCAAGGCGATGGCCCGCGACCAGATCGCGCAGGCGATCGCTAAAGGCGGGTTCGGCAAGCGCGAGGTGTGGGTTCGCACCAATAGCCTGGATACACCGTGGTGGAGCGATGACATCGCCATGGCCGGCAAGGCCCGGCCCGACGGCATTCTGGTGCCGAAAATTTCCAGCGTAAAGGATCTCAACACCGTCGCCCAATGCCTGGACGATATCAACGCGGATACCTCGATCCGGGTCTGGGCGATGATCGAGACCGCGCGGGCGGTGTTGCACGCCGAAGAGCTCGCCGCCGCCTCGCAGGATTCCGCGACACGGCTCGCCGGCTTCGTCTTCGGGCCGAACGATATTTCGCGCGAGACCCGCATCCGCATGCAGCCGGGTCGCGCGGCGATGCTGCCGATGATGACGCATTGCATTCTGGCAAGCCACGCTTACGGCCTCGAAATCCTCGACGGGCCCTATAGCGACTTCAGCAATGTCGATGGCTTTGCGCAGGAATGCGCGCAAGGCCGCGATCTCGGCTTTGACGGCAAAACGTTGATTCATCCGGGCCAGATCGAGGCCTGCAACGCGATCTTCACGCCGCCGGCGGAGGAAGTCGCCTATGCCCGCAGGGTAATCGAGGCGTTCGAACAGCCGGAGAACGCCGCGCGCGGCGCGATCCGGCTCGACGGCCAGATGGTGGAGCGGCTGCACGCCGACATGGCGCACCGCACGATCGCGATCGCGGATGCGATCACTGCGATGGGGCATTGATTCTTCCTTCCGCCTTGCGGGAGAAGAAAAGAGAGAACGTTACCGGCTTACGCTGATAGTCCAACCCGTTCCGTCGCCCAGGCATAGAGGCTGCCCGCCACGGGCGGCTGGTTGCCGCGGCCTTTTGGCGAGACGTGAAAGCCCACTATTTCGGGATCTTCGATCAGCACCGAAAAATCGGACGGCTCGAAAAAAAGCTTTGGGTCGGCATGAACTGCGTAAAATGATTTCTTCGGCAGCGCGTGACGCAGTTGACCGCTGCGGCGCGCCAGCGCGGTCAGCGCCGCCGGACCATAGATCGCGACGCGAATATCGGCGAGCCGATTTGAACCGCGCCATTTGCGAAAGGCGAATGTCAGGCGGTGCCGCAACGCCAGCCAGTCGGGCGTCAATTCGTCCTGCCGCATCAGCGCCGCGAACGCCGTGACAATGGGGTCGCGGGGCGGCAGATAGAGCACCGAATTGCCGAGCTGGCGCGGCCGTTCCCACGCGAAATACGGTTTGGCCGGGTCGATCTCGACCGCTCTTAACAGCAGCACGTCGGCGTCGAGCCACAGGCCGGCGTTTTCCGCCATCAGCCGCATCCGGAAAAAATCGCTGAATTGCAGCGTGGTCCAATCGCGCCATAGGCCATCGGGGCCGGTCGGCCGCAGTCTTTCTGCAAAAGAATGCGGCAGGATCGCTTCGGCCTCCGCGTTGCCGACACCGTCGGGCAAGCCCGGGAGCGGATCGAAACTGTAGACCGTGACTTTATGACCGGCGGCGAGCTGCGATCGCAGGCAGGTCCGCCTCAGCGCATCGAGCGGACCGTGCCAAAAGGTGACGACGTCGGGCAGCATGCGTCACCTTCATCGCGTTTTGAGTGAAAGCCTGCTTTGCACTTGATGCGCAAGGCTCGCGCGGAAGATCAAGGCTCGCGCGGGAGATCAAGCCCAGGCGCGCGCGGTCTTTGCCTTCAACTCGTACGCGTCGATCGAGGCCTTCTTCTCCATGGTGAGACCGATGTCGTCGAGGCCGTTCATCAGGCAATGCTTGCGGAACGCGTCGATCTCGAACTTCACCGTGCCGCCGTCGGGGCCGCGGATTTCCTGGTTGGCGAGATCGATGGTCAATGTCGCATTGGCGCCGCGTTCGGCATCGTCGAACAATTTGTCGAGATCGTCCTGGCTGACGCGGATCGGCAGAATGCCGTTCTTGAAGCAGTTGTTGTAGAAGATGTCGCCGAACGAGGTCGAGATGACGCAGCGGATGCCGAAATCCAGCAGCGCCCAGGGCGCGTGTTCGCGGCTCGACCCGCAGCCGAAATTGTCGCCGGCGACCAGGACCTTGGCGTTGCGGTAGGCCGGCTTGTTGAGGATGAAATCCGGGTTCTCGCTGCCGTCGTCCTGGTAGCGTTGTTCCGAGAACAGGCCCTTGCCGAGGCCGGTGCGCTTGATGGTCTTCAGGTACTGCTTCGGGATGATCATGTCGGTATCGACATTGATGATCTTGAGCGGCGCGGCGACGCCTTCCAGCGTGGTGAACTTGTCCATCGATCGCACTTCTTGGCTTGAGAACAGTGAGCTTGAGATTGGCGAAAAGGCTTCTCGGAGCGTGGTTTATCGCGAATACCGCCGGCATCAAAGGGCAAATTCGTTAATCGACGCTCGCCTCGATCGCTTCCATGTCGTCGTCCGAGAGGCCGAAATGATGGCCGATCTCGTGAATCAGCACATGGCGGACGATCTGGCCCAAGGTCTCGTCATGTTCGGCCCAGTAATCCAGGATCGGGCGACGGTACAGCCAGATCATGTTGGGGAGGCGCGCGATGTCGTCGTTGCTGCGAAACGGCAGCCCGATGCCAACGAACAGGCCGAGCAGGTCGAATTCGCTTTCGGCCTGCATCTCGTCGAGAACGTCCTCGGTCGGAAAATCGTCGACGCGGATGATCACGCCCTCACACAGGTCGCGAAAGCCCTTTGGCAGGCGCTCGAAAATCGCATGCGCCATGGCTTCCATCTCGGCCAGCGAGGGCGCTTTGGCTTTAGTCCACATCGCGGCTTTTTAGCGCGTGTTGGGCTCAAGCGCCTATAGTTAAGAGGCCGCCCGCAGTTGACGCCGGCACGGCAATCGGAGACGTTGCGGCTTTCAACAGCTTGGGATAGGCGCCATGAGGCGGATCAGGACTGCGGCCATATTGGTCGCTTTGGCAGGCATATTTTCGCTGCCTGCAACCGGAAGCGAAGCGCAAACCGTGCCGCTGGACCAGCGGATAGCGCAGGCCTCGCAGCCGCCTGTCGCTGCCGAGGAGCCAGCCGAGCGCCGGGTGCGACGGCCACGCCTGCGGGTCTATCCGCGTTACGAGCTCGAACCCGACGGCGTCTATCCCCGGTATTATCCGGGTCCCAATGCCGTGCGTGAATGCATCGCAACTTACGCGCCGGAATACCGGCCGAGCGGCACGGTGATCGTGCCTCACATGAGCTGCCATTGGCGCCGCGGCTAGATTTGATTCTAATCTTCGGGAAGCCAATTTCGGATCGGGCTTCCGCGCGGCCGGCGCGCCGCGCCGATCAGTCCTGCGCCGATCACCGCTGCTGCGCTCCCATAGACGATAATGGCCATCATCAGTTGGGTGAAGCTGCTTGCGCTTCCCGGGCCTCCGCCGGGCCCGCTGCGATGCAAAGGCCGCGCTCGCCCACAGCGAACCGGCGAGCGTTGTGGCGGCGAAGGCCAAGCGCGATATCCCAAGTCTTGTGATCAGTCTTGTGATCAGTCTTGTTGTCGCTGATCGGGTTCGAACCGAGGCGATGACAATCTTCCGTGACGAAGCGTCTAGATCAGGATGCGATTAAGTTGAATCGCATCCTGATCCCATCTCTTTGTTTGAGCATGATCTCCGCGCAAACGCTTCGCGTTTGTCGCGAGGGAAAACCGGTTCCCACTTTTCCGGATCATGCTCAAGAAGCTACGGCGACAGCCTGTGCCGGTTTTGAACCGCTCGAGTGAAATGTCGTTGTTGAGCGGGAACCAGATCGCGCGATCTGCATTCATCTACAGGGCGCGGGCATTCACATCTCATTCACGTCGCCCAGTCTAACTTCACCATCTGCGTTGCGGCAACGCGGTTCTCGATCAACCGCGAAGCCGCTGGCGTGACATCTTATGACCCCAAGGAGGATACATGAACGTGACGAAGGTTCTGGGACTTGCCGCAGTCGGCGGGTTGCTCATCCTGGCCGCTCCAGTCGAGCGCGCTGAGGCGATGTCGCTGAGCACCCCGGGTGCCGCCGCTGCAGCGGTGCAGGACGGTTCGCAAATGACCACCGAGGTGCGTTGGCACCGTTGGGGTGGTTATCACCGCCATTGGCGGCGTCACTGCTGGCGCTGTCGCTGGTGAGCGCGGCCTGACGCGCGTGAGATCAGACAGGCCCGCCCCCCGCGGGCCTGTTTTGTGTTTGGCTCTCTTTGCTCGCTGGCAGGTGTAAGTTGAGCGGAACGGGGGAGTCTTTCATGACGAGATCCATCCTGCCGCGGCAACGCCATTGCAGGCCGCAATGCAAAAGCCGGAAATGCGGCAAGCGACCGAGCTCAGCGCGCGGCGTCGACCCAAGCATCGCATCCGTCACGCCACTCGCCAGGGTGATCGGCCCTCATCTTACGACCGGCCTCAATATTATACGCCGCCGCCGTTCGTCCCGTTCAACTTCGGCTATGGCCTTGGGCAGTGGCCGCTGCTCTGATGCGGCCGTGGAGTAATATTGGCGGCGCGTTAGTCCCAATTCCTGAATTTCCAGGATTTGAGCTTCCACGGCGTCAGCGTCTCGATTCGCCACTGCTCCCACCGATCCGGCGGCCAATGACTGAGGCGCGATCGTTCCTTGACCACGGGCTCGACGACGCGCTGAACAACCCGGCGCCTTGTCTGGCGCGTCGCCTCGCTGATGATATCGACGAATTCTGGCTTATCGGCCATGGCCGTCACCTCGAAAGCCCGTCACCTCGAAAAACGCATCGCCACCGTCGTCATGCGTAAGTCTGCTCCCAACTGCTTAACGAGTTGCTTCGGGAACGCGTCGAGGTTGAAGCAGTTGCTCCGAGTCCGTAATTGACGCATTTTCTTGACGCGAACCGGCACCCACCCCGCATCAAGTGCGGGGCGGGCTTTCGCTCGAAAACGCTCTACCGCCACTCCCTGATGTCGACAAAATGCCCGGCGATCGCGGCGGCGGCCGCCATCGCCGGTGAGACCAGATGGGTGCGGCCTTTGAAACCCTGGCGGCCCTCGAAATTGCGGTTCGAGGTCGAGGCGCAGCGCTCTTCGGGTTTGAGCTTGTCGGGATTCATCGCAAGGCACATCGAGCAACCCGGCTCGCGCCATTCGAATCCGGCCTTGAGGAAAATCTTGTCGAGGCCTTCGGCTTCCGCCTGCTCTTTGACGATGCCGGAGCCCGGCACGATCATCGCGTTGAGATTGCCGTTGACGGTTTTGCCTTCGACCACTTTCGCCGCCGCGCGCAGATCCTCGATGCGGCCGTTGGTGCAGGAGCCGATGAAGATGCGGTCGAGCTTGATGTCGGTGATCCTGGTGCCGGGCTTGAGGCCCATGTAATTCAGCGCGCGATGCTTCGAGAGCCGCTTGGCTTCGTCGGCGATCTGATCGGGATCGGGCACCACGCCGGTGATCGACACCACGTCTTCCGGCGAGGTGCCCCAGGTCACGATCGGCGGCAGCTTGGCGGCGTCGAGCCGGATCTCGTGATCGAAATGCGCAGCCTCGTCGGAGCGCAACGTCTCCCAGTAGCGCATCGCGGCGTCCCAAGCCTCGCCCTTTGGCGACATCGGGCGGCCCTTCAAAAACGCGAATGCTTTTTCATCGGGCGCGACCAGCCCGGCGCGGGCGCCGCCCTCGATCGACATGTTGCAGACCGTCATGCGGCCTTCCATGGAAAGCGCGCGGATCGCCTCGCCGGCATATTCCAGCACGTAGCCGGTGCCGCCGGCGGTGCCGATCTCGCCGATGATCGCGAGAATGATGTCCTTGCCGGTGACGCCGTCGGGCAATTGGCCGTCGACGACGGCGCGCATGTTTTTGGCTTTTTTCTGAATCAGGGTTTGCGTCGCCAGCACATGCTCGACTTCCGAGGTGCCGATGCCGTGCGCCAGCGCGCCGAACGCACCGTGGGTGGAGGTGTGGCTGTCGCCGCAGACGATGGTGGTGCCGGGCAACGTAAAGCCTTGCTCGGGGCCGATGACGTGGACGATGCCCTGACGCTTGTCGAATTCGTTGAAATATTCAATGCCGAATTGCGTGGCGTTCGCCGCCAGTGCCGCGATCTGCTCGGTGGATTCCGGATCGGGATTGGGTTTGCTGCGATCGGTGGTCGGAACGTTGTGGTCGACCACCGCCAGCGTTTTCTCGGGCGCATGAACTTTGCGCCCCGTGGTACGCAAGCCTTCGAACGCCTGCGGCGAGGTCACCTCGTGGACAAGATGGCGGTCGATATAAAGCAGGCAGGTGCCGTCATCGGCCTCGTGCACCAGATGATCGTTCCAGATTTTGTCGTACAGCGTGGTCGGCTTTTGGTCGGACGTATTTTTATCGGTCATGATGTCGGGCCTTGAAGCGGAGTTGGAATCGGGGTTCGAATCGGAAAATGAAACCGCGCGCGAAGGCGGCGGGCCGGCCCGTTAAGCCGCTAGGGCAGCCGTCGTCAGCCGACCGAAGAAGCGCCAGGGCAAACGACGGCGGTCGTCGAGAACGACGCGAGACGCGGTTGTTGGACGATCCCAGGACATTGCTGGCCTTATAGCACATGCGGTATTCAGGCGCGATATGCGTTTGCCGCCACCTGGTTGCAAGCGCGCCTGGTGATGGCGCAACAAAAAAGCGCAGGGCGTAGGCCCCGCGCTTTTCGCCCAAACCAATGCGGCGGGAACTAGCCGCCGACGGCGGCAGGGCGGTCCGTCTTCTTCTCGACGATGCGGGCCGATTTGCCGCGCAGATTGCGCAGATAATACAGCTTGGCGCGACGCACCTTGCCGCGGCGCACCACCTTGATCGAGTCGATCATCGGCGACATCACGGGGAATACCCGTTCCACGCCTTCGCCGTAGGAAATCTTGCGCACCGTGAAGCTCTCATTGAGCCCGCCGCCGGAGCGGCCGATGCAAACGCCTTCATAGGCCTGCACGCGGGAGCGATCGCCTTCGACCACCTTGACGTTGACGATCACGGTATCGCCGGGTCCGAACTCCGGAATTACCTTGCCGGCGGACAATTTTTCGAACTGCTCTTTTTCGAGCTCTTGAATGAGGTTCATTGCAAATCTCCATCGGCGGCGCGCCCAGCCATCCCGGCGCGGCTACGCGAACGTCCACTACCATTGCGCGGATTTGGCGCTCGTATACGGCAAAGACCGGGCGTTGTCACCCGTCCGTCGTGTTTTTTGAGCGTTTTTGGCCTTGGGTCCCAGCTTGGGTCCCGGCTTGGGTCCTTTGGGCCCTGGTTGCCCAGAGATCGGGCCGCCGCGCTTGTGTCAGGGCCTCGGCCTCCGCCTGCCGCCAGGCTGCGACCCGGGCGTGATCGCCCGACAGCAGGGTTTCAGGGATCGGCCGCCCCTCGAACTCCTGCGGGCGGGTATATTGCGGGTATTCCAACAGCCCGTCGGAAAAGCTCTCATCCGCGCCGGACGCCAGTTTTCCCATCACGCCGGGTAATAGCCGGACACAGGCATCGATGAGCGTCATCGCCGCGATTTCGCCACCTGACAGCACATAATCGCCGATCGAGAGCTCCTCGAGCTGGCGGGCCTCGATGACGCGCTGGTCGATGCCTTCGAACCGCCCGCAGACGATTAGCGGCCCGGGCCCTGCGGCAAGTTCCACCACGCGCGCCTGGGTCAATGGCCGACCCCGCGGACTCATCAGCAGCCGGGGTCGGTCTTTCGGCCGGGCGGGAGCCATGTCCGCCGCATCGATCGCGGCTGCCAACACGTCGGCGCGCAGCACCATGCCGGGGCCGCCGCCGGCCGGGGTATCGTCGACACTGCGATGCCGGTCGGTGGCGGAGTCCCGGATGTCGCGTGCCTCCAACGCCCACAGGCCGGAGGCCAGCGCCCTGCCGGCCAGGCTGACGCCGAGCGGGCCGGGGAACATCTCCGGAAACAGGGTCAGGACGGTTGTGCGCCAGATTTTTGTCTCGGCCGCCATGCTCAAGCGTCCGCGCTGGTGGGGTCGTCGCCTTCGATTTCTTCAGGCAATTCGATCACGACGCGGCCGCCCGCAAGATCGACCGTGGGCACCACGGCGTTGGTGAACGGCAGCAGCATCGTCGGGCCATGCGGCGGTGCGATCTCGATGATATCGCCGGCGCCGAAATTGTGGATCGCGAGGACGCGGCCGATCGGTTCGTTCGCCGGCGTCACCGCGGCGAGACCGATCAGGTCGGCGTGGTAATATTCATCCTCGTCGGTATCAGGCAGTTTGTCGCGCGCGATATAGAGTTCGATGCCGTTGAGCCGCTCGGCATCTTCGCGCGTGGCGACGTCTTTCAGCGTCGCCACCAGATGGCCCTTGGCCTCGCGGGCGTGCGTCACTTCGAACTGGCGCGCGCCGTCTTTTGTCGTCAGCGGCCCGTAGTGCTTTACGGCCAGCGGGTCTTGCGTGAACGTCCACAGCTTCACCGCGCCGCGCACGCCGTGCGCAGCCCCGATACGCGCGACGCAAATCGGCGCTGCCACCGTTGTTCGCCGTTGCGCTTTAAGACTTGGCGGCGGCTTCGGCGTTGGCCTTGCGCTCCTTGCGCGGCACGGCCTTTTCCGGATTGTTGCGCACGGCGCGCTTGGCGACACCGGCGGCATCGAGGAAACGCGCGACGCGGTCCGACGGCTGTGCGCCCTTGGCGAGCCAGGCCTTCACCTTGTCCATGTCGAGCTTGAGCCGCGCCTCGTTGTCCTTCGGCAGCAGCGGATTGAAATGGCCGAGGCGTTCGATGAAGCGGCCATCGCGGGGAAAGCGCGAATCGGCGACGACGACGTGATAGACCGGACGCTTCTTGGTGCCGGCGCGGGCGAGGCGGATAACGACTGACATTGAGTTCTCCTGTGAGGTCGAAACGTAAGTAGGTGAGCGAATGCAGGCGAATTAGCCTGCGGTGTGAGTTCTCGTCATTGCGAGGAGCGAAGCGACGAAGCAATCCAGCTCCTTGCGTCGCAGCGATATGGATTGCTTCGCGGCGCTCGCAATGACGAACGAGAGGTCATTTCTTCTTCCCCAATCCGGGGAAGCCGCCGAGGCCCGGCAAATTCGGCTTGCCACCTAAGCCGGTAAGCCCCGGCAAATTGGGCAGGCCCGAACGCAAGCCGGCGGGGAGATCCTTGGGCAAGGCGGGCATGCCGCCCGGCGCCCCGCCCGGCATCTTTTCGGCGAGCGCCTTCATCTGCTCGGGCGAGGGCATGCCGCCGCCAAATCCCATCGCCTGCGCGATGCCGGCCATCGGGCCGCGCTTGCCCGAACCCATGGCCTTCATCATGTCGGCCATGTTCCGGTGCATCTTGAGGAGCTTGTTGATTTCCTCGACCTTGAGGCCGGCGCCGGCGGCAATTCTTTTTTTACGGCTGGCTTTGAGGATGTCGGGGTGCTTGCGCTCCTGCCGCGTCATCGAATCGATCACCGCGATCTGGCGCTTGAGGACTTTGTCGTCGAGTCCCGCATTGGCGATCTGGTTTTTCATTTTGGCGATGCCGGGCATCATGCCCATCAGCCCGCTGATGCCGCCCATATTGGCCATCTGCAAAAGCTGTTCGCGCATGTCGGAAAGGTCGAACTGACCCTTGCGCATCTTCTCGGCGACGCGCGCGGCCTTTTCCGCGTCGATATTGGCGGCGGCTTTCTCGACCAGCGACACCACGTCGCCCATGCCGAGAATGCGCCCGGCGATCCGGGAGGGGTGAAAATCTTCCAGCGCGTCGGTCTTTTCACCGGTGCCGATCAACTTGATCGGCTTGCCGGTGACCGCGCGCATCGACAGCGCCGCGCCGCCGCGGCCATCGCCGTCCACACGTGTGAGCACGATGCCGGTGAGGCCGACGCGCTCGTCGAACGCGCGCGCCAGATTGACCGCGTCCTGGCCGGTCAAGGAATCCGCGACCAGCAGCACTTCGTGCGGATTGGCCGAAGCTTTGATCTCGGCGGCCTCCGTCATCATTTCTTCGTCGAGCGTGGTGCGGCCGGCGGTGTCGAGCAGCACCACGTCGTAGCCGCCGAGTTTTCCGGCCTCCAGCGCCCGCTTTGCGATCTGTGCCGGCTTCTGGCCGGCGACGATCGGCAAGGTCTGGATATCGAGGTCGCGGCCGAGCACCGCGAGCTGTTCCATCGCCGCCGGGCGGTAGATATCGAGCGATGCCATCAGCACCTTGCGCTTGTCGCGCTGGGTGAGGCGGCGGGCGAGTTTGGCGGTGGTGGTGGTTTTGCCGGAGCCCTGCAGGCCGACCATCATGATTGCGACCGGGGGCACGGCATGGAGGTCGATGGTCTGGCCGTCGGAGCCGAGGGTCGCGATCAGCTCGTCATGGACGATCTTCACCACCATCTGGCCCGGCGTCACCGACTTGACCACGGTGGCGCCGATCGCCTGTTCGCGGACCTTTTCGGTGAAGCTTTTGACCACGTCGAGCGAGACGTCGGCCTCGAGCAGGGCGCGGCGCACTTCGCGCATGGCGGCATCGACGTCGGCTTCCGTCAGCGACCCGCGCCGCGTCAGCCGATCGAGAATGCCACCAAGCTTTTCCGACAGATTGTCGAACATCAGCACACGATCCCAAACACTTTTGCGCCCGAGGGCGCATCGCGCTGTCGGGCGTTGACCTCCGGCCTCAAGGGCCGGGCGGCGGGTCGAAAAGAGCGTCTTTCCGAGGATAGGGGCGCGTTAAACCCCTGCAAGCCGCGAAAGTCAAGAAAAGTCCAGGAAAAGTCGAGGTAAAATGGCGCTTTCGTGAACCGGGATGGCCGGCTGCCCCTTGCTGAAGCCCGCATTTTGAGGCCAAACGGACCATGAACATGACCCGCCGCGGTATTCTTAAGGGTGTTCTCAAGTGTTTTGGCCTGCTTGCCGGCGCCGCCGCCCTCGTCGGCGTGCCATCGCTCTGGATATACCGAATGAAAACCTACGACGGTCCGGTGTCCGACCATTTCGATGGCGTGCACTTTTTCGATCCCGATGGCGCGCCGCCGAAATCCCTGGGCGACGTGCTGCGCTGGCAGTTTGGCTCGGGCCGGCAACGCGCGACATGGCCGGAATGGGTGCCGAGCCCTTACGCCGACACGCCGCCGGTGCGCGTCACCGGCGAAAAGGTGCGGTTGTCGTTCGTCGGCCACGCCAGCTGGCTGATCCAGACCGCCGGCTTGAACATTTTGATCGATCCGGTCTGGTCGGCGCGCGCCTCGCCGTTTGGGTGGGCCGGACCGGAGCGGCACAACGATCCGGGGATTGCGTTCGAGGCGTTGCCGCCGATCGATGTCGTGCTGGTGTCGCACGGCCATTACGATCATCTCGACCTCGCGACGCTCTCCAAGCTGGCGGCGAGGTTCTCGCCGCGCGTGATCACGCCGCTCGGCAACGACGTCACCATGCGTGCTGCGGACGGCACCATCAAGGCTGAGGCGTTCGACTGGCACGATCGGGTTGAATTGGGCGGCGGCGTGGCGGTGACGCTGGTGCCGACGCGGCATTGGTCGGCACGCGGATTGTTCGACCGCAACAAGGCGTTGTGGGCCAGTTTCGTGATGGAGACGCCGGCAGGGAAAATCTACATCGTGTGCGATTCCGGCTACGGTGACGGCCAGCATTTCCGTCGTGTCGCGCAAATGCACGGTTCGTTGCGGCTGGCGATCCTGCCCATCGGCGCCTATGAGCCGCGCTGGTTCATGCGAGACCAGCACATGAACCCGTCGGATGCGGTGAAGGCGCTGGCCGATTGTGGCGCCGCGCAGGCGCTGGCGCATCATTACGGGACGTTTCAACTGACCGACGAGGCGATCGACGCGCCGGTCACCGCGTTGCAAGCGGCGCTCGACGACGCGAACATTCCGCGCGAGCGTTTTGTGGCGCTCAAACCGGGGCAGGTGGTGGAAATTTAAGTCATTGCGAGCGGAGCGAAGCAATCCAGAGCCACGAAGGAAGATGGATTGCTTCGTCCCTATCGCTCCTCGCAATGACGCTCCTACTGGGCCGGTTTGATCGCCCAGGACACCGCCACCGTCACCTGAAGCGTCTCTTCGCCCTGGGCCACCGGAGCGGCCGCGGCCATCGCGGCCATTCTGCGAAATGGCATCGGGCCGGGTGAGCTCTCCTCCGCGATGCTGAGCGGCGCGCCGAGCGCGACGCCGGCGGCCTTGGCGTAAATTTCGGCCTTGCGGCGGGCATCGGCGATTGCCTGTTCACGGGCCTCATCGAGCAGTTTCGAGGCGTTGGCCACCATGAAATTGATGCCGCCGATCTCGTTGGCGCCCGCCGCCACCACGGTATCGATCACGCTGGCGAGTTTGGTCACGTCGCGAAGCCGGATCGTGACGCGATTGCTGGCGCGGTAACCGACGATCGCGGACACGCCGCCGGGGTGGTTCGGTGCGCTTTGCGGTTGCAGCGAGAGCCGCGAGGTCTGGACATCCTTTTCCTCGATGCCGATGCCTTTCAGCACCAGCAGCACCTTGCCCATCGCCGCGTTGTTGGCTTCCGACGCCTCGCGCGCGGTCTTGGCCTCCGAGGTGACGCCGCCGTCGATCTGCGCCAGGTCGGGCGCCACCGATACGCTCGCTCCGCCGGTGACGGAAATCGCCGCCGGGGGAACCACGGTCTGCGCCAGCGCCGGGGCGGCGAGCAGCGCGCCGGCCGCGATCGCCGCGCGATATTTCATGGAGTTCACTTCAGCGGCACATAGACGTTGATCACCAGTTTGTCCTCGGCGGTCTTCAGGGGATCGGTGATGTATTCCTCGATGAAGGTGTCTTTGGCCTCGAGCTTCTTGTCGTCGAGGTGATTGGTGATGGCTTCATAGGTGTTGTCCATGTTGTCGTAGGAGCCGCGGTGGACAAACTTCAGCGCCTTGCCGTCGGGCGATTTGCCGATGCTCATGTCCTTGGTCAGATTCTTCGGATCCTGATCGACCGGAATTTCCACCAAATAAGTGAAGCCGGTATCGTCGGTGGCGGTATAGACGACCATCGGATTTCCGGCGCGCTTGATGCCCTGCTTGTCGAGCAAGGCCGAGAGCGTCTTGAACGACTCCATCAGGGCGTCGAACGCCGCATCCCAGTTGGCGGTACCCTTGACGACGACGACCGGCTTCGGCGCCAGCGTGATTTCCTCGCCGAACGGATCGGCCGTCTGCACCGGCGTTGGTGTCGCGGGGGTCTGCGCGGTCGAGGGAATATCCGCCGGAGATTTGGTCTCGGCCGGAGGGGGCGCAGGGGTTGCGGATGGCGCCGGGGCCGGCGCGCTCGCCGCGGGCGGCGTTGCTGGCGGCGATTGTCCCAGTGCGCTGCCAAGCCCCAGCGAAATCGCGGCGACCGGGACCAGCGCGACCAGGGCGAGGCGGAAAGGGCGGGTAAAATTCATTCGGTAGTTCTCCATGGACCTGTTCAATGTCGCCGCGCCTTGCTTTTAGTGTCCCTGTTCACGTCGGCGAAGCGCGGTTCGGACCACGGCCATGCTAACATGCGCGGCTTGCTCTCGTCCCCTGCCAGATCCGTCATGGGCCTCCCTGTCCGGGTCAAGGGGCTCGACATAGATTTGCCGTACTGGATTCGCCGCACTGGCCAATCGGCTGTTTATTCGCCATATAACCATGCAGAATGCGGGAAATTCCATGAGCGCGCTCGCCAATCATGCGTTTGCCAAGATGAACGGCATCGGCAACGAAATCGTCGTGGTTGATTTGCGCGACAGGCCCACCGCGGTCACCTCGGAGGAAGCGCGCGCCATCGCCTCACCCGCGGGCGTGCCATACGACCAGTTGATGGTGCTGCAGCCACCGCGCCTTGAAGGCACCGAGGCTTTCATCCGCATCTACAACAATGACGGCTCGGAGGCTTTCGCCTGCGGCAACGGCATGCGCTGCGTGGCGCGCCGGTTGTTCGAGGCCACCGGCCAGACCCGGGCCACCTTCGAGACCAAAGCCGGGCTGTTGAATTGCTGGCAGGGGCCGGCCGAAGGTCTCTACACCGTCGACATGGGGCCGCCGAAATTCGGCTGGCGGGATATTCCGCTGGCGGAAGAGTTTCGCGACACCCGCTCCATCGAGCTGCAGATCGGCCCGATCGATGCACCGGTGCTGCACACGCCGTCGGTGGTCTCGATGGGCAACCCGCATGCGATCTTCTGGGTCGACGATGTCCATGCCTACGATCTCGTCCGCTTCGGGCCGTTGTTGGAAAACCACCCGATCTTTCCCGAGCGCGCCAATATCACGCTGGCCCAGATCGTGGATCGCGACCACATCACGATCCGCACCTGGGAGCGCGGTGCCGGGCTGACCAAAGCTTGCGGCTCGGCGGCGTGCGCGACCGCGGTGGCGGCGGTGCGGCTCAGGCGCGCTGACCGCATCGTCCACATCTCGTTGCCCGGGGGCGAACTCACGATTGAATGGCGTGAGCGCGATGACCACGTCTTGATGACCGGCGCCGCTACCTTCGAATATGAAGGCCGCTTCGATCCGGCCTTATTTGCGCAAATTACTGAAGCGCGCGCTTAGATCATGAGCGTCGAAGTCGTTACTTTCGGTTGCCGCCTCAACGCCTTCGAATCCGAGGTGATCGCCCGCGAGGCCGAAAGCGCCGGTCTGACGCGGACCATCGTCATCAACAGTTGCGCGGTCACCGGTGAAGCGGTGGCGCAGGCCCGGCAGTCGATCCGTCGACTCAAGCGCGAGCGGCCGGACGCGCGCATCGTGGTCACCGGTTGCGCCGCGCAGATCGAGCCCGGGATGTTTGCTGGCATGACCGAGGTCGATCGCGTCGTCGGCAATGACGACAAGATGCGCCCCGAGGCGTGGCGCGCGGCGCGCACGGCATTCGATAGCGCCGCAAATTTCGGCGTCGCACAGAGTGAAAAGATCGCGGTCGCCGACATCATGGCGGTCAGGGCGATGGCGCCGCATCTCGTCGAAGGATTTCAGAAGGGCCTGCCGCGGGTGTTCGTGCAGGTGCAGAACGGCTGCGATCATCGTTGCACGTTCTGCATTATCCCCTATGGCCGCGGCAATTCGCGCTCGGTGCCGATGGGCGCTGTGGTCGCCCAGGTCCGCGCGCTGGTGGAGCGCGGCCACGCCGAGATCGTGCTGACCGGGGTCGATCTGACGAGCTATGGCGCGGATTTGCCGGGCGCGCCGAAGCTTGGGCTGTTGACCAAGCAAATCCTGCGGCACGTGCCGGAATTGAAGCGGTTGCGGATTTCATCGATCGACCAGGTCGAGGTGGACCGCGATTTGCTCGATGTGATCGCGGACGACGAACGCTTGATGCCGCATCTGCATCTGTCGCTGCAATCCGGCGACGACCTGATCTTGAAGCGGATGAAGCGGCGGCATTCACGCGATCAGGCGCTTCAATTTTGTGCGCAGGTGCGGCGGTTGCGGCCGGCCATCGCGCTCGGCGCCGATATCATCGCGGGCTTTCCGACCGAGACCGAGGCGATGTTTGAGCGTTCGCAGGACTTGATTGAGGAGTGCGGCCTCACCTTCCTGCACGTATTTCCCTACTCGAAGCGGCCGAGCACGCCGGCGGCGCGGATGCCGCAAGTCGCGGGCGATGCGATCCGGGAACGCGCCAAGCGGTTGCGGGCGAGCGGCGAGGCGGCGTTGCAAAAGCGGCTGGCGTCGGAAACCGGCGCGACGCGGCAAGTGCTGATCGAGAGCGCCACGCAGGGCCGCACCGAACATTTTTTACCGGTGGCGATCGCGGGTGAAACACCCGGCGCGGTGCGGGCGCTGACGATTATGGGGCACGACGGGGCGCGGTTGACGGTGTGAGGGTGGAGCGCCTCTATTTCAACTCGTCATCGCCCGGCTTGACCGGGCGATCCAGTACGCCGCGGCCTCTCGGTCAATAAAATACTTCTCTGGAATACTGGATCATCCGCTTTCGCGGATGATGACGGAAGGAAAACATCACTCCCCGTCCCATCCGCAGGCTTTGAGCCGTTCGTGCAAATGCGCCGGTGCCGGCGCCACTACCCGCACCGGGTCCTTGTTCCGGGAAATCGGAATCACGATCTCGCGGGAATGCAGATGCAGCGTCGGCTCGCCGAATCGGGGGCCGGTGCCGTAAATATTGTCGCCGACAATCGGCCAACCGGAAGCCGCGGAGTGAACGCGCAATTGATGGGTGCGGCCGGTGACGGGCTCGAGCGCGAGCCAGGTGAGAGGTGACGTCAAGCCGTTGCCGCGCCCCTTTACCTTCCAGTTCGTGACCGCCGTCTGCCCTTCCGGGTCGGGCTTCTGCCACCATCCGCGCTCGGCATTGAGGCGGCCGAGCGGCATGTCGATCACGCCCTCGTCCTCGGCCGGGCTGCCTTCGACCACCGCCCAATAGGTCTTGGAAATCCTGCCATGCTTGAACAAAAGCCCGAGCGACGCCGTGGCCTTGCGGTGGCGTCCCAGCACGAGGCAGCCCGAGGTATCGCGGTCGAGCCGATGGGCGAGAACCGGCGGGCGCGGCAGCCCGAACCGTAAGCCGTCGAAGGAGGATTCCAGGTTGGCGCCGCCCTTGGGGCCGCGATGCACCGGCAGGCCGGCGGGCTTGTCGATCACCAGCATCAGCCCGTCGCGATGAAGCACGCGGGCCTGGATTTCATCCGCGGTCAGCTCGGAAACTTCGATTCCTCGGTCGAGACTTTCGCTCATGGCGCGAAACCGCTAACACAGCCCCGACATGAACGATACCACTTCCGGAACGACCAAACTGAGCTGGTGGCGGCGGCTGTCCAGCGGCCTCAAGCGCACGTCGAGTTCGCTCGGGACGGCGGTGGCCGATCTCGTCACCAAGCGCAAGCTCGACCGCGCGATGCTCGAGGACATCGAGGACGTGCTGCTGCGCGCCGATTTGGGAACCGAGGTGGCGGCGCGCATTGCGGCGGCCGTCGGCGTCGGCCGGTACGACAAGGCGATCTCGGCGGAGGACGTCAAGACCGTCGTCGCGACCGAAGTCGAGAAGGTGCTGGCGGCGGTGGCAAGGCCGCTCGACATCGACGAGACGCAAAAGCCTTTTGTCATTCTGGTGGTCGGCGTCAACGGTTCCGGCAAGACCACCACCATCGGCAAGCTCGCCGCGAAACTTTCCGCGCAAGGCCGCAAGGTGATGCTGGCGGCCGGCGACACTTTTCGCGCCGCGGCGATCGAGCAGTTGAAGATCTGGGGCGAACGCACCAAATCGCCGGTCATCGCGGCCGCGCAAGGCTCGGATTCGGCGAGTCTCGCCTTCAACGCACTGACCGCGGCGCGCGACGGAAAGCTCGACGTGCTGCTGATCGACACGGCTGGGCGCTTGCAGAACAAGGCCGAACTGATGAACGAATTGGAAAAGGTCGTTCGCGTCATCAAGAAGGTCGATGCCTCGGCGCCACATGCGGTGCTGCTGGTGCTCGACGCCACGGTGGGACAAAATGCGCTGTCGCAGGTCGAGGCGTTTCACCGTACCGCAGGGGTCACGGGCCTGGTGATGACAAAGCTCGACGGCACGGCGCGCGGCGGCATTCTGGTGGCGGTGGCCGAAAAACATAAATTGCCGGTGCACTTCATCGGCGTCGGCGAGGGCATCGACGATCTCGCAGCCTTCACTGCACGCGACTTCGCCCAGGCGATCGCAGGAATTGAATCTTAGGTTTTTGTCATGCCGTCGGATGGAATCGAAACGACTCGGAATATCGGATCATCCGCTAACGCGGATGCTGGCGGCAGCAACAGGTGACATCATAATGAACAAAACCGCGCCGCACCCGCTGTTCAAACTCGCGACCGAACTCGGCCCGCTGGTGATTTTCTTCAGCGCCAACGCCAAATTCAATCTGTTCGTGGCGACCGGCGCCTTCATGGTGGCGATCGTCGCGGCGATGGTCGCGTCGTATGTGGTGACGCGGCATGTGCCGATCATGGCGCTGGTGACCGGCGTGGTCGTCATCGTGTTCGGCACGCTGACGCTGGTGCTGCATGATGAAACCTTCATCAAGGTCAAGCCGACCATCATCTACGGCCTGTTCGCTGCGGTTCTCGGCGGCGGCCTTTTGTTCGGCCGCTCCTTCATCGCCATCATGTTTGATCAGATGTTCAACCTCACGCCGCAAGGCTGGCGCATCCTGACCCTGCGCTGGGCGCTGTTTTTTTTCGCGATGGCGGTCCTCAACGAAATTATCTGGCGTAGCCAGACCACGGATTTCTGGGTCGCGTTCAAGGCGTTCGGCGTGATCCCGCTGACGATGGGTTTTGCGATCACGCAGATGCCGCTGATCAAGCGCTACCACCTCGAGCCGGCGTCGCTGGAAGCGAGCGAGGCGGAACGCGGAGATGTGACCAGGGGGTGAGCGGTTGGGGCTTGCGCCGCTTTGCTCCCTCTCTCGCTTGCGGGGGAGGGCTGGGGTGGGGGGCTTCCTCAGAACGCGCTCGCAGAGCGGATAGTCCGTTTCCCCCACCCCACCCGCCGTGCTCGGGCGCGCAAGTGCGCTGCCGAGCGCGTCGACCTCCCCCGCAAGCGGGAGAGGTGAAAGAAAAAAGATCAGCTCTTCTGCTTGGCGATGATCTTGTCCTTGATGCCGTCATAGGTCTTTTGCGGCACGACGTTCTTGTTCACCAGGTCATCCTTGCCCTTGTAGGGACGACCCTTGATGATTGCGGTCGAGTACGCCTTGCCGACGCCCGGCAGTGCATCGAGCTCAGCGGCGCTGGCGGAATTGATGTCGAGCAGGTCGGACTTGGCGGCCGGCGCCATCTTCGAATTGGCTTTCGGCGCGGGCGCCATCTTGTCGGATTTGACGGCGGGCTGGGTGGTCTGGGCCATCGACGGTGGAACCGAAGCCGTCAGCAAGCCCAAGGTGAGCGCAGTTGCAGCAAAGGAAGCAAGCGTGAAATGACGCATGGGGATGTCCTCCAAGGACGGTTTAAGTAACGCGTCCAGCTAGCGTCGCGTTCGTGGCGGCGACATGGCCGGCAAATGAACGGCAGATAAAAGCGGAAATTTATTGAAACTATTTTCCCCCGTCCTTCCGGGGCATCGCGCAGGGACGAGCCCGGAACTCGACAGGGCTGGACCTAAGATCCGGCCTTGAGCGCCTTGTTGATCTCGGCCTTGAGCACGGTGTCGATGTTGTCAGGCGTCACCGGGCCGACCATCTTGTAGACGATGGTGCCTTCACGCCCGATCACGAAGGTCTCCGGCACGCCATAGACCCCCCATTCGATCGAGGCGCGGCCGTTGCCGTCGACGCCGACGATGCCGAACGGATTGCCGTAGCGGCCAAGGAAGCGCCGCGCGTTTTCCGGCGCGTCCTTGTAATTGATGCCGACGATCTGCAACCGCTTGTCCTTGCCCAACTCGGTCAACAGCGGGGCTTCGTCGTGGCATGGCACGCACCACGAGGCCCAGACGTTGACGACACTGACCTTGCCTTTGAACATGGCAGGATCGAGCCCTGGCACCTGGGTGCCGTCATTGGCAAGGCCTTCCAGCGGCGGCAGCGTGGTTTGCGGCGCCGGGTGGCCGAGCAGCGCCGAGGGGATGCGCGAGGGGTCACCATTGCCGAGCCGAAACCAGAAGATCGCGGCCAGAGCCGCGAACGCGATCAGCGGCAACGTCATCAGCCAGGATCGACGTTGCGGCGCCGCGTTTGTTGTTGAAGATTCGCTCGTTGAAGGCTCGCTCATGGAATCTCCGCCGCGCTGCGCCCGGAACGCCTGACAACACCGCTATCCTCGAACTCGCGCAGCCGTTGCTTCTGGCGGCGGTAATCGACCGCGATCCAGCCGATGAGCATCAGCACCACGGCCGTCACCAGCGCATAGGATGTCACGATGAACGACGCGTAGGGACCCAGCCACATCGCGGTCACGCCGAGCCCTGGTTTATTTGGAAGCCTTGGTTTGTCTGGAAGCCTTGGCTTGTTTGTACCGCGCCTGCTTGCATCGCTTGCATCATCTGCAAGGCGCGGACCCGGCGGCGCAGGATCTCGTTGCGCATTGCCGCCAGATGCAGCGTCACGAACAACAGCGAAAACGCTACCGCCATCACCAGCAGCGGCATCAAAAAGGCGCGGTCGAGCGTCGGTCCACCCATCCGCATCACCGAGGCCGGCTGGTGCAGCGTATTCCACCAGTCCACCGAGAATTTGATGATCGGCAGATTGATGGCGCCGACCAGCGTCAGGATCGCGGCGGCGCGCGCGGCCCGGGAGGGGTCTTCCACCGCGCGCCACAGCGCGATCAGGCCGAGATACATCAAAAACAGGATCAGCACCGAGGTCAGCCGGGCATCCCATTCCCAATAGGTGCCCCACATCGGCCGGCCCCACAGCGAGCCCGTCACCAGCGCCAGAAACGTAAATGCCGCGCCGATCGGGGCGGCGGCCTTGGCGGCGACGTCCGCCAACGGATGCCGCCACACCAGCGTGCCCAGCGCCGCCAGACTCATGACGCCCCAGACGAACATCGACAGCCACGCATTGGGGACATGGATGAACATAATCTTGACGGTGGCGCCCTGCTGGTAGTCGTCGGGCGCCATCGCCGATTGATAAAGGCCGATCAACAAAAGGATCGCGGTTGCCGCCGCAAGCCATGGTAACAGGCGCGCGGTCAAGGTCAGGAACCGGGTGGGGTTGGCGAGGTCGATCAGCGTCATGGCCACCTTGATAATCGTCGGCGCCGTGGCAGGCAATCTGTACGGTCTGGTTTCAGCGCCCTTCCGCGAGAGTTGATCATTCCAGCCCATGCCGCAAGCTCGCGGCGGCGGCGAACGGTCCGATCACCAGGCTAAAAAGCGACAGCGCGCACAGGATCGAAAACGGCGCGCCGAACGACGCCGGCCCCGAGATCGCGGCCTCCGAGGCGGCGACGCCGAAGATCAGCACGGGAATCGACAGCGGCAGCACCAGCACGGCGAGCAACAGCCCGCCGCGATGCAGCGTCACGGCCAGCGCCGCACCGATCATGCCGGTAAACGTCAGTGCCGGCGTGCCTGCCAGTAGCGTCAACGCCACCGCCGAGGTCGAGGCCGCATCGAGATTGAGCAACAGGCCGAGCACCGGTGTTGCGATGATCAGCGGCACGCCTGCGGCGAGCCAATGCGCCAGCGCTTTGGCGGCACAGGCCAATTCCAGCGGCGTCCGGCTCATCACGATCAAATCGAGCGCGCCGTCCTCGTGGTCGGCCATGAACAACCGGTCGAGCGTGAGCAGGCTGGCGAGCAGCGCGCCGAGCCACAGAATCGCCGGGCCGAGCCGGGTCAAGAGCGCGAGATCTGGGCCGACCGCGAACGGCATCAGCACCACCACGGTGAGAAAGAACAAGACTCCGATCAGCGACCCGCCGCCGACGCGCAGCGCGATCCGGATATCCCGTCGAATCAGTGCGGTCAGGGCGGTCATAACGCGCCCCCGATTCGCAGCTCACGCGCGGGAATTCCCAACGGCGCATGGGTGGCGGCGATGATCAGGCCGCCGCGCGAAAGATGATCCTCCATCAAGGCTGCAAACAGGCGTTGCCCGGTGGCGTCGAGCGCATTGGTCGGTTCATCGAGCAGCCACAGCGGCCGCCGCACTGCGAGCAACCGGGCGATCGAGAGCCGCCGCCGCTGCCCGGCCGACAGATACGCCGCCGGGAGATGATGGGCGTGATCGAGCCCGACTTTGGCAAGGCTTTCCCTGATATCAAGGCTTTCCCTGATATCAAGGCTTTCGCGGACACCGCGTGCGGCGACGCCGAGAAAATCCCGCCAGAATGTCAGGTTTTCCGCCACACTCAGCGCCGGTTTCAGCGCGTCGCGGTGGCCGAGATAATGCGCCTGTTCGGGCAAGGTGAGTTCAGCCTCGCCGCCCTCAAGGCCGATCGATCCGCCCGCGATGGTCAAAAGCCCCGCGATCAGCCGCAGCAGCGAGGTTTTGCCCGATCCATTGGGACCGGTGACGGCGACCGCCTCGCCCGGGCCGGCGTCGAAATCGAGCCCCGAGAACACTTCCCGGCCGCCTCGCACACATCTGACATCGCGCCCGGAGAGCCGCATGTTGCTTCTTACAGCCCTCTAAGATCCTGGATGCCGGATCAGAATTTGTTGGTCGCATTGCTGCGGCCCGATTGTCGATGTGGCGGCGCCACCGGAAAGATTCTATAAGCTGGAACTTGATGCAGCACACAATCCGCGGCTGCAAGCCATCAGGCCAAACCTCGCTGACGGTGTTTTGATACCTCTTGCGAGAATAACGATGATTGGGATTGCCTCACATGACCTCGCTCGACAGCTTCAAATGCCGGAAGACCCTCAAGGTTGGCGCCAAGACCTATGTCTATTACAGCCTGCCCACCGCCGAGAAAAACGGTTTGAAGGGAATTTCCAGACTGCCCTATTCCATGAAGGTGCTGCTGGAAAACCTGCTGCGCAATGAAGACGACCGCACCGTCAAGAAGGCCGACATCGTCGCGGTCTCGAAGTGGCTGAAGAAGCGCGCGCTCGAGCATGAAATCGCCTTCCGCCCGGCGCGGGTGCTGATGCAGGACTTCACCGGCGTGCCGGCGGTGGTCGATCTCGCGGCGATGCGCAACGCCATGCAGAAGCTCGGCGGCGACGCGGAAAAGATCAACCCGCTGGTGCCGGTCGATCTCGTCATCGACCACTCGGTGATCGTGAACTTCTTTGGTGACAACAAGGCGTTCGGCAAGAATGTCGTCGAGGAATACAAGCAGAATCAGGAGCGCTACGAATTCCTGAAATGGGGCCAGAAGGCGTTTTCGAATTTTTCCGTGGTGCCGCCCGGCACCGGAATCTGCCATCAGGTCAATCTCGAATACCTCGCCCAGACGGTGTGGACCCGCAAGGAGAAGATGACGGTCGGCAAGAAGAAAGGCACCTTCGAGGTCGCCTATCCGGATTCGCTCGTCGGTACTGATTCACACACCACGATGGTCAACGGCCTGGCCGTGCTCGGCTGGGGCGTCGGCGGCATCGAGGCGGAAGCCGCGATGCTCGGCCAGCCGCTGTCGATGCTGCTGCCGGAAGTGGTCGGCTTCAAGCTCAAGGGGCAGCTCAAGGAAGGCGTCACCGCCACCGATCTGGTGCTGACGGTGACGCAGATGCTGCGCAAGCAGGGCGTGGTCGGAAAATTCGTCGAATTTTTCGGCCCCGGTCTGGATTTCCTCTCGGTCGCGGACAAGGCGACCATCGGCAATATGGCGCCGGAATATGGCGCGACCTGCGGCTTCTTCCCGGTCGATGCCGAGACCATCGACTATCTCAAGACCTCGGGCCGCAAGGCGGATCGCGTCGCACTGGTGAGCGCCTATGCCAAGGCGCAAGGGTTGTTTCGCACCGCCAAGTCTCCCGACCCGGTTTTCACCGAGACCCTGAAGCTCGACCTTGGCGACGTGGTGCCCTCGATGGCCGGACCGAAGCGCCCCGAAGGACGGGTCGCGTTGCCCGCGGTCGCGGAAGGTTTCGCCGCGGCGATGGCGAGCGAATACAAGAAGGCGACCGACGCCTCACGACGCTATCCGGTGGAGAATCGCAATTTCGACCTCGGCCATGGCGACGTGGTGATTGCGGCGATCACCTCCTGCACCAACACCTCCAATCCGAGCGTCTTGATCGGCGCCGGGCTGTTGGCGCGCAACGCCGCCGCCAAGGGCCTCACCGCCAAGCCGTGGGTCAAGACTTCGCTGGCGCCCGGCAGCCAGGTGGTCGCGGAGTATCTGTCCAATTCCGGACTGCAGCTCGAGCTCGACAAGGTCGGCTTCAACCTGATCGGCTTCGGCTGCACCACCTGCATCGGCAATTCCGGCCCGCTGCCGGAAGAGATTTCGAAGTCGATCAACGACAACGGCATCATCGGCGCCGCCGTGCTGTCGGGGAACCGCAATTTCGAAGGCCGCGTCAGCCCGGACGTGCAGGCCAATTATCTGGCGTCGCCACCCCTGGTGGTGGCCTATGCGCTGGCGGGTACGGTGACCAAGAATCTCGCGGTCGAGCCGCTCGGCACCGGCAAGGACGGCAAGCCGGTCTATCTCAAGGACATCTGGCCGACGACGAAGGAGATCAACGCCTTCATGAAGAAGTTCGTGACCGCCGCGATCTTCAAGAAGCGCTACGCCGACGTGTTCAAGGGCGACACCAACTGGCGCAAGATCAAGACCGTCGAGAGCGAAACCTATCGCTGGAACATGAGCTCGACCTACGTTCAAAACCCGCCTTACTTCGAAGGCATGAAGAAAGAGCCGGAGCCGATCGTCGATGTGGTCGATGCCCGAATCCTCGCAATATTCGGCGACAAGATTACCACCGATCACATCTCGCCGGCGGGCGCGATCAAGCTGACGTCGCCGGCCGGAAAATATCTGTCGGAGCATCAGGTGCGCCCGGCCGACTTCAATCAATACGGCACCCGCCGCGGCAATCATGAGATCATGATGCGCGGCACCTTCGCCAACATCCGCATCAAGAACTTCATGCTCAAGGGTGCTGACGGCAATATTCCCGAAGGCGGCCTGACCAAGCATTGGCCCGACGGCGAGCCGATGTCGATTTACGACGCCGCGATGAAGTATCAGGAAGAGAAAGTGCCGCTGGTGGTTTTCGCCGGCGCCGAATACGGCAACGGCTCGTCGCGGGACTGGGCGGCGAAGGGAACGCGGCTGCTCGGCGTCCGCGCCGTGATCTGTCAGAGCTTCGAGCGGATCCATCGCTCCAATCTCGTCGGCATGGGCGTGCTGCCGCTCACCTTCGAGGACGGCACCTCCTGGCAGTCGCTCGGGCTGAAGGGCGACGAGACCGTAACAATACGGGGTCTGCAAGGCGATCTGAAACCGCGCCAGAAATTAACGGCGGAGATCGTCTCCGGCGATGGCGCGCTGCGGCGTGTTTCGCTGCTGTGCCGGATCGATACGCTCGACGAACTCGAATATTATCGAAACGGCGGCATTCTACATTATGTGCTGCGCAAACTCGCGGCGTGATGCGAATTTGTGATCGATGCCTCACCGCGAAGTGAGTGGCGAGTAGAGCGAAGGCGGCCTATGAAAGGTCGCCTTCTGGTGTTGGCAGAGCGGCGCAATCGGTGCCGCATATTTTAACGGCGAGATGTGTTAACGGCGATAGTTTAACGCAGCGCGGTGTTCTCGGTTTCCAGTATGACAGCGATGATGGGTTATAATCGAATTTCGCGATGGTCAGGTGCGCTTGGCGTCTGCGCAATTCTGGCGATCGTTCGTCCCGCCCATGCCGAGCCGCGTGCGGTGGTGGAACTGTTCACGTCGCAGGGATGCTCGTCATGCCCGCCCGCCGACGAGATCATCGGTGAATTGGCCAGGGATCCGTCGGTGATCGCACTGAGCATGCCGATCGACTATTGGGATTATCTCGGCTGGAAGGACACGCTGGCCGATGCGCGCTTTTCCGCGCGTCAGAAAGCCTACTCCCAGATGCGGGGCGATCGCGAGGTCTACACTCCGCAGGTGGTCGTCAATGGATCGACGCATGTGATCGGCAGCGATCTCCCCGGTATCGAAGACGCCATTGGCGATACTCGAAAAACCAACGGGGTGATGTCAGTGCCGGTTACGATGACGCTGGCCGGCAAGCAGATCCACGTTGCGGTCGCGGCTTCGGGCAAGGCTCCCGCCGCAATGCACGGCGAGGTCTGGATTTGCTCGGTGTCGAAGTCGGTGCCGATTGCAATCGGACGCGGCGAAAATCGTGGCCGCCAGGTCACCTACCACAATGTGGTGCGCAATCTGCTCAAGGTCGGCGACTGGAACGGCAGCGCCGGCAGCTGGACCGTGCCGCTGGAAAATATTTCCCGCGATGGCGTCGATGCCGCGGTGGTCTATGTCCAGGACGGCAATCGCGACAAGCCCGGCCCGATGCTCGGCGCGGCCTTCACGTCGCTGCATTAAATTCAATTCGCTTTTTTCGCGCTTTTTTCGCTTCGTCCCTTCCTCCGATGTGCCATGGCACATCGGAGGCGCGCGCATTGGCGAGAGCCGGCCAGACAATCCCCTAAACAAGCCCCCAAAAGAAAAAGGACCAACTCTCGTTGGCCCAGTATGGGGATAAACTACCTGCGAACAGGCCCGATCCAAACGACCCCGGGGGGCTGGGGGCTGAGGAATCCGGAACCGAAAGGACCGGGCCAACGCAGTGCTTCCTTGTCGCAATCCAGCACGGCGGTCGCTGGGCGGAAGTTGGGCGGTATTATGATTCCGCTAACGATCACGTGACGCTATGTGTCTGGCGCGATGGCGTTTTCGGCCGTGCCGCCGGGTTGCAAATTCAGGTCCCTTTCAGGACGGCCCTCTTGCGGCGGCGGTCAGTCGGCGCAATCATGCCGGTAAAATGACAGGAGGTGCAGCATGAGTTCGATGTCGGAGGAGGCGGATCCAAGCGAGGGCCGCGCGGCGGTGCGCAATGCCGCTGCGGGAGCTTCGCCAAGCCGGGTGACGTTCAATCGTATCGAACTCAATCGCATTTTGAATTTGTACGGGCGCATGGTCGCCGACGGCGAATGGCGCGACTACGCCATCGACTTTCTCAGAGATCGCGCGGTGTTCTCGGTGTTCCGCCGCGCTTCGGAAGTGCCGATCTATCGCATCGAAAAAGACCCGCGGCTGGCGCGCAAGCAGGGCATTTACAGCGTGATTTCGGCGAGCGGGATGATCCTGCGCCGCGGCCACGAACTCGACCGCGTGCTGTTGGTGATCGACCGCAAACTGGTGGTGGTCTAGTTTCGAAGTCGTTTTCCAGGCTGGTGGCGGCGTTGCAGCCGGGTGCGGTTCGACCCGGACGCCAAAATAATTTTAGCTCTGCGCCTGTGCGGAATCATCCGCGGGCAGCGTGCTCGCGCCGTCGCCGAGCGCGCGCTGCATCATCACGGTGTCGAGCCAGCGGCCGAATTTGAAGCCGACATTTGGATGGGTTCCGATCATCTGGAATCCGCATTTGGTATGCAGGCCGACCGATCCGGCGTTGCTGGAATCGCCGATCACGGCAACCATCTGCCGGTAGCTGCGCTGCTCGGATTCGGCGATCAGCCGTTGCATCAAGTGCATCCCGATTCCGCGCCGATGGCTGGTGGGCTGAAGATAGACCGAATTCTCGACGGTGAAGCGATAGGCCGGGCGCGGCCGGTGCGCGGCCGCATAAGCGTATCCGACGAGGCGGCCTTCAAGAGCGGCGATGAGATAGGGAAAGCCGCCGTCGCGGAGCACGTCAAAGCGCCGCGTCATCTCGGCGAGACCAGGCGGGATCAGCTCGAACGTCGCGGTACCGCAAAGCACCGCTTGCTCGTAAATTTCGGTGATGGCTGGGAGGTCGGCCGTGGCGGCGGGCCGAATTTCGAGCGAGGGCATAGACGCAAAGGACATGGGGCACAAGACTTGCGGCAAAGGATATGAGGACAAGAGTATTTTTGCTTTCGGCAAAAGAGCAAAAGAAAAGCCCCGGCGCAAGGCCGGGGCTTGAAGGTGTTTCCTTGGATTCGTCTGGCAGGCGATCAGTCGCGCTGACCGAGCAGCTGCAGCAGCAGCGTGAACAGGTTGATGAAGTTCAAATACAGCGACAGCGCGCCGGTGATCGCCGCGCGTTCCGCGATGTCACCGCCTTGCGAGGCGTAGCCGTAGATGTAGTCGTTCTTCAGCCGCTGGGTGTCGTAGGCGGTGAGGCCTGCGAACACCAACACGCCGATCACCGACACCACGAATTGCAGCATCGTGCTGGCCAGGAACATATTGACCAGGCTCGCGATGATGATGCCGAACAGGCCCATCAGCAGGAACGATCCCATGCCGCTCATGTCCCGCTTGGTGGTGTAGCCGTAAAGGCTCAAGGCGCCGAAAGTGGCCGCCGTGATGAAGAACACCCGCACGATCGAGGTGTGCGTATACACCAGGAAGATCGAGGAGAGCGAAATGCCCATCAGCGCCGAGAACACCCAGAACAGCATCTGGGCGGTCGCCGGTCGCAGCCGGTTGATGCCGGCCGAGATCACAAACACCATGGCGAGCGGCGCGAGCATGAACAGCCATTTCAGCGGGCTGACGAACATCGCATAGCCGAACGGCGTCAGAAAGGCGTTGCCGATCTTGGCCGCAGCGCCCGACGGATCGGTCGTCACCGCCGCCATGTAAACGCCGAGCGCGGCAAGGCCGGTGATGGCGAGGCCGATGCTCATGTAGTTGTAGATGCGCAGCATATAGGCGCGCAGACCGGCGTCGACCGTCGCGGCGTCAATGCGCCCGGCGGCCCGGCCGAAGGGAGAAGCATAGTTGCGGTCTAGGTCCGACATGGTCGAATTCCCGTTGGTTGTCCGGCGAGGGGCAAAGGTTTGCGGCGCCGGTGGGCGAAATCTACCCCAGATAGCGCCAGTTGCTGACATTAATTTTGCGTCATCAAACCGGCGTCTGAGTCTACCCCGTATGTGGGAAGTTAGTACATGCCCCGCAAGTTTCCATGCGCGGCTGAATGTCGCTCCGCAAGCTTGCGTCCCGGGCGGGCCGAGGCCGGCGTTGCGTGTGTAGCCCTCGCGCTTACGACGCTATTGCTTCAAATTGTCATAAATTCCGCAACACTGTGGCGGGCTTTTGGTTCAGCGCCAGCAGGGTGCCGGCAAGACCCAGCCCCACGGTGACGAGCAGCGCGGCCGCGACCACCCCGATAGCGCTGCCGGCCTGCCAAACGAAGCTTAAGGTCATCAGCCGGGTCACGATCTGCCAGGCCGCAACAGAGCCCGCGACCACCCCGAAAATCGCGGTAGCCAGGCCGATCATCAGATATTCCAGGGCGTAGGCACCGAGCAGCCGCGCGCGGGTCGCTCCGAGGGTCTTCAAGATCACCGCGTCATAGACCCGATGGCGATGGCCGGCGGCGAGCGCTCCACCCAGCACCAGAACGGCCGAGATCAACGTGACCGTGCTGGCGCCGCGGATCGCCAGCACCAGATTGGTGACCACCGTGCCGACGGTCTCCAGCGCCTCGCGGACCCGGACGCTCGTCACCATCGGGAAGGTGTCCGCCACCGATCTGATGATCCGGGCGTCGCCCGTGGCGTCGGGATGATCCTCGGTCAGCGTTGCGACATGGGTATGCGGCGCGCCTTTGAAGGCGTTGGGCGAGAACACCAGCACGAAATTGATGCCGAAACTCTGCCAGTCGATGCTGCGCATATTGCCGATGGTGGCCGGGATATCGCGGCCGAGTACGTTGACGACGATTTCGTCGCCGATTTTGAGCTTGAGTCCGTCGGCGATCTTTTTCTCGATTGAGATCAGCGGCGGCCCATCATAGTCAGGGCCCCACCATTCTCCCTCCACGATCTTGGAGCCCTTGGGGATTTCACCGGTGTAGGTCAGGCCGCGGTCGCTCTGCAGCACCCATTCGGCCTCGGGCGAAGGCTTGAGGTCTTCGGCTTTGACGCCGCGGGCCGCGGCGATGCGCCCGCGCAGCATCGGCACGTCCTCGATCGTCGATTGCGGCGCAGTTGCCTTGAGGAAGGCGTCGAAGCGGTCGGATTCGGTGGCGGGGATATCGATAAAATAAAACGACGGCGCGCGCTCGGGGAGCGCCGCCAGGAATTGTCGCCGCAGATTGCCGTCGATCTGCGTGATCGTGACCAGCACCGCGATCCCGAGGCCGAGCGACAGCACCACCGACGGGGTCAACGCGCCGGGCCGGTAGATATTGGCGATCGCCAGCCGCAGCATGGTGATGCGGGGGCGCGGCAACCGCCGCGCCAGCGCCATCAAGCCGGCGGCGATGCCGCGCAACAGCGCGAACACCACGATCGAGGAGGCGACGAAAACGGCGGCGACGCGTTTGTCGTAGGAAAGCCCGACTGCGGCTGCGATCAATAACGTGATCACCACGGCCATCAGCGCGAGGTAGCGCCAGCGCGGGCGATGCCATTGGCTGATCGCCGCTTCGCGAAACAGCGCCGCCACCGGCACGTCATGCACGCGGCCGAGCGGCCACAGCCCGAAGGCGAGCGCGGTCAAAAGGCCGTAGAGGAACGACAGCGAGAGCTGATCGGGATGCAGCGCCGGCACCACCGGCAACGGCAACAGCTTGCCGAACAGGCCGACAATGACGAACGGCAGCGCCGCGCCGATGGCAAGCCCGATCACCGAGCCGATCACGGCCAGCATGACGACCTGGGTGAGGTAAATCGTGAAGACGTCGCGGCCGGTGGCGCCCAGCGCCTTGAACGCGGCGATCACCTCATGGCGCCGATCGATATGGCTTTTGACCGCGTTGGCAACGCCGACGCCGCCGACCAGCAGCGCGGCAAGGCCGACCAGAGTGAGGAATTGGGTGAAGCGGCTGATGGTGCGTTCAAGCTGCGGCGAGGCGTTGTCGCGGCTACGAATTTCCCAGCCGGCTTGCGGCAACGCGTTATGCGCATCGTTGATCAGCGCGGCGACGGCGCGATCGTCGGCCGCATCGTCCGGCAGTTTGACCCGATAGTTCCAGCGCACCAGGCTGCCGGGTTGCAGCAATTGGGTCGCACGCAGCCCGGCCTGGCCGATCAGGAAGCGCGGACCGAAACCGAGTCCGTTGCCGCCGAGCTTGTCGGGCTCGGCAACGACCACGCTGCGGATTTGAAAGTTTGCGCTGCCGACGCTGACGCGGTCGCCGATCTTGAGACTCAGCCGGGCCAGCAGCGTTGAATCGACCGCGGCGCCGAATGCTCCGTCGTGCTCGCTCAAGAGATCGGCGACCGGCATCTTCGGATCGAGCGTCAACTCGCCGAGCATCGGGTAAACGCCATCGACCGCCTTGAGTTCGACCAAGGCGAGCCGGCCGTCGCCCGTGCGCGCCATCCCCCGCAGCGTCGCGACGACCGATACCTCGCCGCGCGAACGGGGAAACGCTACTTCGTCGGGCTTGGCTTCGCGCTGAATCAGCGAGAACGCCACATCGCCGCCCAGCAGCGTGCGGCCCTCGCGCGCCAGACCGTCGGCGAGGCTCGCCGCCACCGAGCCGACGCCGGCAATCGCCATCACGCCGAGCGCGATGCAAGCGATGAAGACGTAAAAGCCGCGCAGGCCGCCGCGCAATTCGCGCAAGGCGTAGCGCAGTGCGAGCGATGATTTGCGGCCGCCGGAGAGGGATGGGGAAGCCATCGTTTCGGAAGCCATGGTTTCGGAAGCAAGGGTCATGAGGCGGCTTCACGATCCGCGCGTTGTGCCTCGATGCTTGGCATCTCGATCCGCCCCGAACGCAGTCGCACCACGCGGTCGCAGCGCTGCGCCAGCGAGGTGTCATGGGTCACCAGCACAAGAGTCATGCCGCGCTCGGCATGTTTGGTGAACAGGAGGTCGACGATCTGCTTGCCGGTGGCTTCGTCGAGGTTTCCGGTCGGCTCATCGGCCACCAGGATCGCGGGATCAGGCGCCAGCGCGCGAGCCAGCGCGACGCGCTGCTGTTCGCCGCCGGACAATTGCGTGGGGTAGTGATGCAGGCGGTCACCGAGACCAACCGAGGCGAGTTCTTGCGCCGCGCGCTGCGACGCATCGGGATTGCCTGCGAGTTCGAGCGGCACGGCGACATTTTCCAGCGCCGTCATGGTTGGAATCAGGTGAAACGACTGGAACACGATGCCGACCTGACGGCCGCGAAAGCGCGCCAGCGCGTCCTCATCGAGGGCATTGAAAGGCGTGCCGTTGACCACCACCTCTCCGCTGTCAGGGCGCTCCAATCCGGCCATCACCATCAGAAGCGTGGATTTCCCCGAGCCTGAAGGTCCGATCAGGCCGATCGCTTCGCCCGGTCCCACGCGCAGGCTGATATCCTTGAGGATATGAACGCGTGCCGCGCCGGAGCCGAGCGAGAGATTGACGTTCGAGACGGAAATGGTGTCCGGCTCAAGGCCGGCGAGTGAAGAGGGTTCGATGAGACTGTCCATGGCTCGGTCATATGGCACTTCCGCAAGCAAGGTCGAGGGGCAGGTGCGATTGTTCGTGCACATGCTCGTGTTGAGTTTGGCGCTGACGGCGGTGGGAACGGCTCAAGCCCAAACTCCGGCGGCCAAGGGGACAAAATCGATCAAGATCGTGGTGTTGGGTGATTCGCTGAGCGCGGGCTTCGGCCTGCCCGGCTCCGCCGCGTTTCCGGTCCGGCTCCAGAAATCTTTGTCGCTCAAGGGGATAGCGGTCGATATGATCAATGCCGGGGTATCCGGTGATACCAGTTCCGGCGGTCGTGACCGGCTCGATTGGTCGGTCCCTGAAGGCACCGACGCCGTGATCGTCGAACTCGGCGCCAACGATGCCTTGCGCGGCACCGATCCCGCCGTCACCCGCGCCGCGCTGAACGAAATCCTGACCCGGCTGAAGGTCCGCAAGATCGCGGTGCTCTTGTGCGGGATGCTGGCGCCGCCAAATTACGGCGCGGACTATTCCGCCCGTTTCAACGCGATCTATCCGGATCTCGCGAAGTCCTTTGGGGTGCCGCTGTATCCGTTTTTCCTGGAAGGCGTCGCTACGCAGGCCAAACTCAATCAGGCCGATGGCTTGCATCCGACGGCGGAGGGCGTCGACGTGATCGTCAAAAATATATTGCCTATGGTGGAGGCATTTCTCGGCACGATATCTGCGCAACGCAGTTGAAAAAAACAGCGGTGAAAACCGTCGCCCGGTGTTTTCCGGATATTCACGCCGGCTTGCTTCGCAGAGTCACATAACTACGTTAAAAATACTGATCGGTGATTCGTCGCCGGGTTTTGTTTTAAGGCGTGAACTTGCTGAAAGCTTTCCGCAAGCATGCGCCTTCGCATCGAGGATTTCGCGATGCCGCGCCTGTTCACTGGACTGGAAATTCCGGCCGAGATCGGCCAGACGCTTTCCAATTTGCGTGGCGGCCTGCCGGGCGCGCGCTGGATCGACCCCGAAAATTATCACGTTACCTTGCGCTTCATCGGTGACATCGACGGCGTTGCGGCCAACGAAATCGCCTCGATGCTGTTTCGCGTCAACCGCAAGCCGTTCGAGGTGGCCTTGCAGGGCCTGTCGAGCTTCGGCGGGCGCAAGCCGCGCGCGGTGGTCGCCTCGATCGTGCCAAGTCGGCCGCTGATCGAGCTGCAGGCCGAGCTCGAACGGTTGATGCAGCGCTTCGGGCTCGATCCAGAGGGGCGGAAGTTTACGCCGCATGTGACGCTGGCGCGGCTGCGCGACGCCTCTAACCAGGACGTCGCGGACTATTTATCGGTGCGCGGATATTTCCCGACGAGAGTGTTCACGGCGTCGCGGTTTGTGCTGTTCTCTTCCCGGGCCTCCACCGGCGGCGGGCCTTACGTGGTCGAGGATTCCTACACGCTGAGTGAATGAAGAACAGGCGCTTGCCGCATTCACGACCGTCGCAAGAGCTGCGACCGCATAGCCCTCCACCCAATTCACGACTTGCAATTTTCGCCGCGTTGGGGCCGTAAAGAGGGCCATGCTGTCTCCCCCGTCCGCCTCGTTCCGCGATCGTTATCAGGCCCTCGTCTCCTCTGGCGCGCTCGAGCCCGACGCGGCGCAGGCGCGCGCGGTCGATGCCTTTGCCGCGCTTGAGCACCGGCTGGCAAACTACAAGCCGGCGAGCAAGCAGGGCCTGCTCGGCCGGTTGTTTGCCGACAAGGACGAAGCGCCGCCGCGAGGTCTCTATATTCATGGCGAAGTCGGGCGCGGCAAGACCATGCTGATGGATCTGTTTTTTCAGCAGAGCCCGGTCGGGCACAAGCGTCGCGCCCACTTCCATGAATTCATGGCTGAAGTGCATGAGCGGATTTTTGGCTTTCGCCAGAACATCGCGCGCGGCGAGATCGCCGACGGCGATGTGATCGCGCTCACCGCCGCGTCGATTTTCGACGAGGCCTGGCTGTTATGTTTCGATGAATTTCATGTCACCGACATCGCCGACGCGATGATCCTGGGACGGTTGTTCGCAAAGCTGTTCGAATTGGGCACGGTGGTGGTGGCGACCTCCAACGTCGCGCCTGACGATCTTTACCAGGGCGGCCTGAACCGGGCACTGTTCCTGCCCTTCATCGCGCAGATATCGGATCACATGGACGTGCTGCGGCTCGATGCGCGCACGGATTTTCGGCTGGAAAAGCTCGTCGGTGTGCACATGTGGCTGGTGCCGGCGGGTCGCGACGCCGATGCCGCGCTCGATAAAGCCTGGGCGAGGATGACCGGCCAAGCGCCGTGCAAGCCGCGCGGTATTGCGATCAAGGGCCGTATCCTGCAGGTGCCGTGCGCGGCCGATGGCGTCGCGCGATTCTCGTTTGCGGATATTTGCGAAAGGCCGCTCGCCGCGTCGGACTACCTCCGGCTGGCGCACGACTATCACACCATCCTGATCGACCACATTCCGGTGATGGATCATGCCGAGCGCAACGCCGCCAAGCGGTTCATCGCCCTGATCGACACGCTGTATGACCACGCCGTGAAGCTGATGGCGTCGGCGGCGGCCGATCCGGCGTCGCTGTATCTTGCGATCGAAGGCGTCGAGGCGAACGAGTTCAAACGGACCGCCTCTCGTCTGATCGAGATGAGTTCGGAATCCTATCTGGCGCTGCCGCATGGCCGCAAGGATTCGACGGCGAGCGGGTCGAGCACCGGGTTGGTGGAGACGTAGCCCTATTCCCGTCATTCCGGGCGCCAGTGGCCGACAATTGAATAGGGCGCGACTTGAACGGCTCGGTCGAAAAGGATAACCAGCCAGTCAGCTCCTTCCACCCTCCTCATTGACCTTCAAAGGACAGATTCCCATGGCGCGTGACAAGATTGCTTTGATTGGCTCCGGTCAGATCGGCGGAACGTTGGCTCACCTCATCGGCCTGAAGGAACTGGGCGACGTCGTGATGTTCGACATCGCCGAGGGCGTGCCGCAGGGCAAGTCGCTCGATATCGCGCAATCCTCTCCGGTGGACGGATTCGATGCGCACTTCACCGGCGCCAATTCCTACGAGGCGCTCGACAACGCCAAGGTCTGCATCGTTACTGCCGGCGTGCCGCGCAAGCCGGGCATGAGCCGCGACGATTTGTTGAGCATCAATCTCAAGGTGATGGAACAGGTTGGTGCCGGCATCAAGAAATACGCCCCTGACGCCTTCGTCATCTGCATCACCAACCCGCTCGACGCCATGGTGTGGGCGCTGCAGAAGGCCTCCGGCATGCCGCACAAAAAGGTGGTGGGCATGGCGGGTGTGCTGGATTCCTCGCGCTTCCGGTATTTCCTCGCCGACGAATTCAACGTTTCGGTCGAAGACGTCACCGCCTTCGTGCTCGGCGGCCATGGCGACACCATGGTGCCGCTGGTGAAATATTCCACCGTGGCCGGAATTCCGTTGCCCGATCTGGTCAAGATGGGCTGGACCTCGCAGACCCGGATCGACGAGATCGTCGACCGCACCCGCAATGGCGGGGCCGAGATCGTCAACCTGCTGAAGACCGGCTCGGCGTTCTATGCGCCGGCCGCCTCCGCGATCGCGATGGCCGAGAGCTACCTTCGGGACAAAAAGCGCGTGCTGCCCTGCGCCGCCTATCTCAACGGCGAATACGGCGTGAAGGACATGTATGTCGGCGTGCCCGTGGTGATCGGGTCGAAGGGCGTCGAGCGCATTGTCGAGATCGAACTGGCCGGCAAGGACCGCGAAGCCTTCGACAAGTCGGTCGGCGCGGTCCAGGGTCTGGTCGATGCCTGCAAGAAGATCGCGCCCGATCTGCTCGGCCGCTGATTGCAGCTTTAAGCCGAACAGATCGAGCCCGCAGGTTAGCGGCGCCCCAAAATTCCGAGGTTCGCACGCCTTGTGGTGCGGACTTCCGGATCAAAGCCATCCACGGGATGGAATCCCGACGCAGTTTTTGAAGTTGCGGTTCCTCTGGTATGTGGTATGCCAGCCGCAAAAGTGGGGTGAATTCGACTTCGCCGCATCAGGAATTCGGGGAGTGTCCAAATGAATATCCATGAATACCAGGCCAAGGCGCTGCTGCACGAATTCGGTGTGCCGATCTCGAAGGGCGTGGCGCTGCTGCAGGCGTCGGATTCCGACGCGGCCGCCAAAGCGCTTCCCGGCCCGGTCTGGGTGGTGAAGAGCCAGATTCACGCCGGCGGGCGTGGCAAGGGCAAGTTCAAGGAAGCCTCGGCCGGCGACAAGGGCGGCGTCCGCATCGCCAAATCGGTCGCCGAGGTCAATGAGTTCGCCAAGCAAATGCTGGGCGCGACCCTGGTCACGGTGCAGACCGGGCCCCACGGCAAGCAGGTCAACCGGCTGTACGTCGAGGAAGGCTCCGAGATCGACAAGGAGTTTTATCTCTCGATCCTGGTCAACCGCGAAACCTCCGAAGTATCGTTCGTGGTCTCCACCGAAGGCGGCGTGAACATCGAGGATGTCGCGCACAACACCCCGGAAAAGATCGTGACCTTCTCGGTCGATCCCGCCACCGGCATCATGGGCCACCACGGCCGCACGGTGGCGAAGGCGCTCGGGCTCTCGGGCGGTCTCGCCAAGCAGGCGGAAAAGCTGGCGACGCAGCTCTATACGGCGTTTGTCGCCAAGGACATGGAGATGCTGGAAATCAACCCGCTGGTCGTCACCAAGCAGGGCGACCTGCGGGTTCTCGACGCCAAGGTGTCGTTCGACGGCAACGCGCTTTATCGCCACCCCGATGTGGTGGCGCTGCGCGACGAGACCGAGGAAGACGCCAAGGAAATCGAGGCGTCGAAATACGATCTCAACTACATCACGCTCGACGGCACCATCGGTTGCATGGTCAACGGCGCCGGCTTGGCGATGGCGACGATGGACATCATCAAGTTGTACGGCATGGCGCCGGCGAACTTCCTCGACGTCGGCGGTGGCGCCGACAAGGCCAAGGTCGCCGCGGCGTTCAAGATCATCACCGCCGATCCCAATGTGAAGGGCATCCTGATCAACATTTTCGGCGGCATCATGAAATGCGATGTCATCGCCGAGGGCGTGGTCGCCGCGGTGAAGGAAGTCGGCCTGAAAGTGCCGCTGGTGGTGCGGCTGGAAGGCACCAATGTCGATGCCGGCAAGAAGATCATTCGGGAAAGTGGCCTCAACGTGTTGCCGGCCGACAACCTCGACGATGCCGCGCAGAAAATCGTCAAGGCCGTGAAGGAAGCGTGAGCCGACGGGCTCACCGGCGTTTACCGGCCAATCCCTGACCCTTTTACCGATCGTTTCGCGAAGGCAATCCCAACCATGTCCATCCTGATCGACAAGAACACCAAAGTCATTTGCCAGGGTTTCACCGGCAAGAACGGCACGTTTCACTCCGAAGCGGCGATCGCCTATGGCACCAGGATGGTCGGCGGCACTTCGCCGGGCAAAGGCGGCGCCACCCATCTCGGCCTGCCGGTGTTCGACACGGTCGCTGAAGCGCGCGAGAAGACCGGCGCCGATGCATCTGTGATCTACGTGCCGCCGCCGGGCGCGGCGGATGCGATCTGCGAAGCCATCGACGCGGAAATCCCGCTGATCGTCTGCATCACCGAAGGCATTCCGGTGCTCGACATGGTGCGGGTCAAAAGATCGTTGAGCGGCTCGAAATCGCGGCTGATCGGACCGAATTGCCCGGGCGTGATGACGGCCGGCGAGTGCAAGATCGGCATCATGCCGGCGAACATCTTCAAGCCCGGCAATGTCGGCATCGTCTCGCGGTCGGGCACGCTGACCTATGAAGCCGTGTTCCAGACCAGCCAGGAAGGCCTCGGCCAGACCACCGCGGTCGGCATCGGCGGCGACCCGGTCAAGGGCACGGAATTCATTGACGTGCTCGAAATGTTTCTGGCCGACCCCAACACGACCTCGATCGTCATGATCGGCGAAATCGGCGGTTCGGCCGAGGAAGACGCGGCCCAGTTCCTGCGGGACGAAGCCAAGCGCGGCCGCAAAAAGCCGATGGTCGGCTTCATCGCCGGCGTCACGGCCCCTCCCGGACGCCGCATGGGCCATGCGGGCGCGATCATTTCCGGCGGCAAGGGCGACGCCGGTTCCAAGACCGCGGCGATGGAGGCTGCGGGAATCACGGTCTCGCCGTCCCCGGCACGGCTCGGAAAGACCCTTGTCGAAAAATTGAAGTCCTGATTCAGCTTTTGGTTCTTTTCGGCGCGAACATTTGCCCTAAATAGGGTAAAGGGTGTCGCATCACGCTGATCCGGTGCCCGGATCGGCCGTTGCGCCGTCTTCCACGCGCGAACCGAAAATCACCAGGACGCAATCATGTCTCGCCAGGACGCGAATGCCGCATTTGCTCTCTCGTCGTTTCTCCAGGGCACCAACGCCCCCTACATCGACGAGATTTACGCCCGCTACGAGAAAGACCCCGCGTCGGTCGACGCCGAGTGGCAGGAGTTTTTCAAGAGCCTGAAAGACCAGCCGGCCGACGTCCGCAAGAACGCCGAAGGGCCGTCCTGGGGCCGCGACAACTGGCCGCTGACCCCGCGCGACGACCTGACCTCCGCGCTCGACGGCAACTGGGCGGAAACCGAAAAGGTCATCGGCGGCAAGCTGGCGGCCAAGGCGCAGGCCAAGGGCAGTGAACTGACCGCGGCCGACGTCCATCAGGCGACGCGTGATTCGGTGCGGGCGCTGATGCTGATTCGCGCTTACCGCATGCGCGGTCACTTCCACGCCAAGCTCGACCCGCTCGGGATCGAGCCGCCGCGCGACCGCGAAGAACTCGATCCGCGATCCTACGGGTTCACGGAGGCGGATCTCGACCGCAAGATCTTCCTCGATCATGTCCTCGGGCTGGAATACGCGTCGTTGCGGGAAATCGTCGCGATCTGCGAGCGCACTTACTGCCAGACGCTTGGCGTCGAGTTCATGCACATCACCAACGGCACGCAAAAGGCCTGGATTCAGGAGCGCATCGAGGGTCCGGACAAGGAAATCAGCTTCACCCGCGAGGGCCGCCGCGCCATCCTGACGAAGCTGGTCGAGGCCGAAGGCTTCGAGAAGTTCTGCGACCTCAAATTCACCGGCACCAAGCGGTTCGGCCTCGACGGCGCGGAATCGCTGATTCCGGCGCTGGAACAGATCATCAAGCGTGGCGGCAGTCTGGGCGTCAAGGAAATCGTGCTCGGCATGCCGCATCGCGGACGCCTGAACGTCCTGACCCAGGTGATGGGCAAGCCGCACCGGGCGCTGTTTCATGAATTCAAGGGCGGCTCCGCCAATCCCGACGCGGTCGAAGGCTCCGGCGACGTCAAATATCATTTGGGCGCCTCGTCGGACCGCGAGTTCGACAGCAACCGGATTCACCTTTCGCTGACTGCCAATCCTTCGCATCTGGAGATCGTCGATCCCGTCGTGCTCGGCAAGGTTCGCGCCAAGCAGGATCAGCATGGCGATCCGCCGGACCAGCGCATCTCGGTGCTGCCGCTGTTGATGCACGGCGATGCGGCGTTCGCCGGACAGGGTGT
This sequence comes from uncultured Alphaproteobacteria bacterium, assembly GCA_963814615.1. Classification (GTDB taxonomy): domain Bacteria; phylum Pseudomonadota; class Alphaproteobacteria; order Rhizobiales; family Xanthobacteraceae; genus Bradyrhizobium. The sequence continues at coordinate 336,550 of CAWFDN010000005.1, forward strand.
GGTCGCGGAATGCTTCGGACTGTCCGACCTGAAGGGGTACCGCACCGGCGGTTCGCTGCATTTCATCGTCAACAACCAGATCGGCTTCACCACCTATCCGCGCTATTCGCGGTCGTCGCCATATCCGTCCGACGTGGCGAAGATGATCGACGCGCCGATCTTCCATGTGAACGGCGACGATCCGGAGGCGGTGGTGTTCGCGGCCAAGGTCGCGATCGAATTCCGCCAGAAATTCCACAAGCCGGTCGTGATCGACATGTTCTGCTACCGCAGGCACGGCCATAACGAAGGCGACGAGCCGGCATTCACCCAGCCGGTGATGTACAAGAAGATCGCGACCCATCCGACCACGCTTGAGATTTACTCCCGGCGGCTGATCGCCGAAGGCGTGATGACCGAAGGCGAGGTCGAGAAGGCCAAGGCCGACTGGCGCGCGCGGCTCGATGCCGAACTGGAAGCCGGTTCCGGCTACAAGCCGAACAAGGCCGACTGGCTCGACGGCAAATGGGCCGGTTTCAAATCCGCCGACGCCGAAGAAGATCCGCGGCGCGGCGTCACCGGCGTCGATGTCGCGGTGCTCAAGGATATCGGCCGCAAGATCACCAAGGTGCCCGATGGGTTCCATGTTCACCGCACGGTGCAGCGGTTTCTGGAAAACCGGGCGAAAGCGATCGAGAATGGCGTCGGCATCGATTGGGCGACCGGCGAGGCGCTGGCGTTCTGCACGCTGATGCAGGAACGCCACCACGTTCGCTTGTCGGGACAGGACAGCGAGCGTGGCACCTTCTCGCAACGGCATTCGGTGCTGATCGATCAGGAAGACGAGAGCCGCTATACGCCGTTCAACCATCTCGGCGGCGATCAGGGCCATTACGAAGTCATCAACTCGTTGCTGTCAGAAGAAGCCGTGCTCGGCTTCGAGTACGGCTATTCGCTGGCGGAGCCGAAGGCGCTGACCGTCTGGGAAGCGCAGTTCGGCGACTTCGCCAACGGCGCGCAGGTGCTGTTCGACCAGTTCATCTCGTCGGGCGAACGCAAATGGCTGCGCATGTCCGGTCTGGTCTGCATGTTGCCGCACGGCTATGAGGGGCAGGGACCGGAACATTCGTCCGCCCGGCTCGAACGCTTCTTGCAGATGTGCGCGGAAGACAACATGCAGGTGGTCTATCCAACCACGCCCGCCAATTTCTTCCATGTGCTGCGGCGTCAATTGCATCGCGAGATCCGCAAACCCTTGATCCTGATGACGCCGAAGTCGCTGTTGCGGCACAAGCGCGCGGTCTCCAGGCTCGATGAATTGGGCGCGGACACCACGTTCCATCGCGTTCTCTACGATGACGCGGCGATGCTGCCGGACGAAAAGATCAAGCTGGTTCCAGACGACAAGATCCGTCGCGTCGTGCTGTGCTCGGGCAAGGTCTATTACGACCTTTACGAGGAACGCGAAAAGCGCGGCATCGACGACGTCTACTTCATGCGCGTCGAGCAGCTTTATCCGGTGCCGTTGAAGGCGCTGGTGCAGGAACTCGGACGCTTCAAGACTGCCGAACTGGTCTGGTGTCAGGAAGAGCCGCGCAACATGGGCGCGTGGCACTTCATCGAGCCTTATCTTGAATGGGTGCTGAACCAGATCAACGCGCCGAACAAGCGTCCGCGTTACGCCGGACGCGCGGCGGCGGCGGCGACAGCCACCGGTTTGATGTCGAAGCATCTGGCGCAGCTTAAAGCGCTGCTCGACGAGGCGTTGAACTAGGAATCAAAATTCGTCATGTCCCGCGACAGCGGGGCATCCAGTAACCCCGCGCCGGGCTGTTTTCGATCAGGACCGTCACGGAATACCGGATCGCCCGTTTCGCGGCCGCTGAACGCACAAGGTATTTGAGGAAACAAACGATGACTGAAATTCGCGTTCCGACGCTCGGCGAATCCGTAACCGAGGCCACCATCGGCCGCTGGTTCAAGAAGGCCGGCGATGCCGTGGCGGTCGACGAGCCGTTGGTCGAGCTTGAGACCGACAAGGTCACCATCGAAGTGCCGGCGCCTTCCGCAGGGACCTTGGGCGACATCGTCGCCAAGGATGGGGAAACGGTCGCGGTCGGCGCGTTGCTCGGGCAGATCAATGAGGGTGCGGCGGGTGCTGCCGCCGCCAAGCCGGTTCCGGCGCCCGCCAAGGCTGCGGCCCCGGCTGCGCCGCCATCACCCGCCGCCGCTGTGAAGACTCCATCGGCCGACGCGCCGCTGGCGCCGTCGGTGCGCAAGATATCCGCCGAAAGCGGCATCGATGCCGCCACCGTGCCCGGCTCGGGCAAGGACGGCCGTGTCACCAAAGGCGACATGCTGGCCGCGATCGAGAAGGCGGCTTCGGCGCCGACGCCGGTCAACCAGCCCGCCGCCGCGTTACAGGTGCGGGCGCCTTCACCCGCCGACGATGCCGCGCGCGAAGAACGCGTGAAGATGACGCGGCTGCGGCAGACCATCGCGCGGCGTCTGAAAGACGTGCAGAACACCGCCGCGATGCTGACGACCTTCAACGAGGTCGACATGAGCCACATCATGGCGATGCGGACCCAGTACAAGGACGTGTTCGAGAAGAAGCACGGCAGCAAACTGGGGTTCATGGGCTTTTTCGCCAAGGCCTGCGTGCAGGCGCTAAGGGACATTCCGGCGGCCAATGCCGAGATCGACGGCACCGATATCATCTACAAGAATTACTATCACATCGGCGTCGCGGTCGGCACCGACAAGGGGCTGGTGGTGCCGGTGGTGCGCGACTGCGACCAGAAGTCGATCGCCGAGATCGAAAAGAACATCGCCGATTTCGGCCGGCGTGCGCGTGATGGCCAGCTCAAGATCGACGAGATGCAGGGCGGCACCTTCACCATCACCAATGGCGGCATCTACGGCTCGCTGATGTCGACCCCGATCCTCAACGCGCCGCAGTCCGCGATTCTCGGTATGCACAAGATCCAGGATCGTCCCGTCGCGATCGGCGGCAAAATCGAGATCCGCCCGATGATGTATCTGGCGCTGTCCTACGATCACCGCGTCATCGACGGCAAGGAAGCCGTGACCTTCCTGGTGCGGGTCAAGGAGAACCTGGAAGATCCGGCGCGGCTGGTGCTGGATCTGTAACGGGCCGTCATGTGGCGGCGTCCAAGATAAGCGTTTGACCGGGGGAACGATGCAGCCGTTGCCGACTGAAATCGTGATGCTCGGGTTGGGCGTGGTGGTGCTGCTGCTGCAATTGTTCCTGCAATCGATTCCCGCGACCGTGGAGATGGGCGCGGAGTACAAGGCCGGCCCGCGCGACGAAGCGAGAATATTGCAAGGGGTTTTCGCCGGGCGCGCCGAACGCGCCTTTCGCAATCTGCTGGAGACCTTTCCGATCTTTGCGGCGCTGGCATTGGCGCTGGTTGTCACCGGGAGGAACGGTGGGCTCGGGGCGCTCGGGGCGCATGTGTGGGTGGCGATGCGGGTGCTTTACGTGCCGCTTTATTTCATCCAGATTCCGCTGGCGCGCAGTCTGGTGTGGTTCATCTCGATTTTCGCACTCGTCGCGATGTTGGTTCGGCTGTTCGAGTAGAGTGCATCTGGATCATTGGGGGCAGTTTTGACCGACAAGGTTGCGATCATCACCGGCGGCAGCCGCGGCATCGGCCGTGCCACCGCCATCGCCGCCGCCGCGCGCGGCTTTCGGGTCTGCGTCGGCTATGCCAGCAATGAAGCCGCCGCCGGCAACGTGGTCTCCGCCATCGAGGCGAAGCACGGCACGGCCATCGCGGTGAAGTGCGATGTCGGCAACGAGAGCGATATCCTGAAGCTGTTCAAGGCGGCCGATGCGTTCGGGACGCTCGGCGCGCTCATCAACAACGCCGGTATCGTCGGGCCGACCTCGCGGGTCGACGAAATGTCCGCCGAACGCATTCAACGCATGATGGCCGTCAATGTCACCGGCAGCATGCTTTGCGCCCGCGAAGCGGTGAAGCGGATGTCGACCCGTCACGGCGGCAAGGGCGGCGTCATCGTCAATTTGTCGTCGGTGGCGGCGAAGCTCGGTTCGCCCAACACCTATGTCGATTACGCGGCCTCCAAGGGCGCGATCGATTCGTTTACGGTCGGCCTTGGACATGAAGTCGCCGGCGAGGGCATTCGGGTCGCGGCGATCCGCCCCGGGCTGATCGACACCGACATTCACGCCTCGGGCGGTGAGCCCGACCGCGCCCACCGGCTCAGTCATATGGTGCCGATGAAGCGCGTCGGCACCGCGGAGGAAATCGCCAACGCCATCGTCTGGCTGATGTCGGACGAGGCTTCTTACGTGACCAGCGCCATCCTTGATGTCTCGGGCGGGCGCTAGAGCATGATCTCCGGGCATCCGTTGTGCGTTTGTCCCGGGGCAAGCCGGTTCCCAAACTTTTTCTAATACCCGTCAGCCTTCAGCTATAGGACTTCCATCATGGCCATCTACGATCTCGTTGTCATCGGCACCGGCCCCGGGGGATATGTCTGCGCGATACGTGCGGCGCAACTCGGCATGAAGGTCGCCGTGGTTGAGAAGAACCCGACGCTCGGCGGCACTTGCCTCAACGTCGGATGCATGCCGTCGAAGGCGCTATTGCACGCGTCGGAGATGTTCGAAGAAGCCGGACACTCGTTCGCGAAAATGGGCGTCAGCGTCTCCGTGCCGAAGCTCGATCTTCCCGCGATGATGAATTTCAAGCAGCAGGGCATCGACGGCAACGTCAAGGGCGTCGAGTTCCTGATGAAGAAGAACAAGATCGACGTCATCAACGGCACCGGAAAGATCCTCGGCACCGGCAAGGTCGAGGTGTCGGGCAGCGACGGCAAAACCCGGAGCGTCGAAACCAAGAACATCGTCATCGCCACCGGCTCCGATGTCGCAAAGCTGAAGGGCGTCGAGATCGACGAGAAGCGCATTGTGTCCTCGACCGGCGCGCTGTCGCTCGACAAGGTGCCCGGCAAATTATTGATCGTCGGGGCCGGCGTGATCGGGCTTGAGCTCGGCTCGGTCTGGCATCGGCTCGGCGCCGAAGTCACGGTGGTGGAATTTCTCGATCGTATCCTGCCGGGGATGGACGGCGAGGTCGCCAGGCAATTTCAACGCCTGCTCGAAAAACAGGGCTTTGCGTTCAAGCTCGGCGCCAAGGTCACCGGGGTCGACACCTCACGCAAAACGTTGTCGGCGCAAATCGAGCCGGCCGCGGGCGGCAAGTCGGAAACGCTGGAAGCCGACGTGGTGCTGGTGGCCATCGGCCGCGTCCCCTACACCCAAGGCCTCGGTCTCAAGGAAGCCGGCGTCGTGCTCGACAACCGCGGCCGGGTGCAGATCGACGCGCATTTCGCGACCAATGTGCCGGGCGTCTATGCGATCGGCGATGTCGTCGCGGGTCCGATGCTCGCCCACAAGGCCGAGGACGAAGGCGTTGCGGTGGCGGAAATTCTGGCCGGCCAGGCCGGGCATGTGAACTACGACGTGATTCCGGGCGTCGTGTACACGACGCCGGAAGTGTCGGCGGTCGGCAAGACCGAGGAAGAGCTGAAGCAGGCGGGTGTGGCCTTTACCGTCGGCAAGTTCCCCTTCACCGCCAATGGTCGTTCCAAGGTCAACCAGACCACTGACGGTTTCGTGAAGATTCTCGCAGATGCGAAAACCGATCGGGTGCTCGGCGTGCATATTGTCGGCCGCGAAGCCGGCGAAATGATCCACGAGGCTGCGGTTCTGATGGAGTTTGGCGGTTCCGCCGAGGATCTGGCGCGGACCTGCCATGCTCACCCCACCCGCTCGGAGGCCATCAAGGAAGCCGCGCTTGCGGTGGGCAAGCGCGCAATCCATATGTGATTTGTGCCCCGGTGAAGTCAGCGCGTCCGGATCTTCAAAAGGACATTAGAAACCCACGATTTTAATGTGACGTTGTCTGATGTGGGTTTGTCGGATGTGGCTTTGGCCAGTCACGCGATTGGCTCGCAGCTGAAACGGAAGAGAATTTCCAAACCATACGCATGATGCGCCGCCTTCTTCAGCCGATCTGGGTTTTGCTTGCGGTCGTCTTCCTGATCGAGGCGTGGCTGTGGGATCATCTCGAGCCGATCGTGGCTTGCGCGGTGCAGCGGATTCCGCTGCGCGCCTTCAAGCAATGGCTGGCCGACCGCGTCGATACGCTGTCGCCGGCGATGACGCTGATCGTCTTCGTCGTGCCGGTGATTCCGCTGTTTCCCTTGAAGCTGGCCGGCCTCTGGCTGCTGACCCATGAATATTGGATTCCCGCCATCCTCACCATCATCTTTGCAAAGTTCTTAGGCGTCGGTGTCACCGCGTTCGTCTTCGATGTGACGCGGGACAAATTGCTGGAAATGGCGTGGTTCGAAACGCTCTATGAATTTGTCATCGCGTTGCGGGCAAAGGCGGCCGCGGTGGTCGATCCGATCAAGCAGCGAATCAAAGGAGCCTTGCGCGGCGGCGACGGTTGGTCGTCGCGGGCGTTGCGGCTGATCCAGCGCTTCCGCAAGAGCGTGCACCAGGCGCGCTGATACTCGGCGCGCGCCACCGCCAATTGACCAGAGCTACATCAGGTGGACCGCGTGCGGCGCGAGCAGGCCGATTGCGGTAAAAGCGATCCCGGCCAGCGCCAGCAGGCCCGAGATCCATGCCAGCGCGATCATGCCGGTGATGATGGTCGCCGAAGCCAGCACGATGCCGATCTGAAAGGCCGCCGAGGCGATCTCGAAGTGATGATACTTCGCGGTTGCAAGGTCGCGTTCTTCCTCGGCGTGTTTGGCCCGCGCGGACAGTTGCTCGGAGCCTTCGCCGGTTTCAGGTTCGGAGCGGTAGCGCGCCGCGGTTTTCTGCCACTCGTCGATCTGTTTTTGCAGTGCCGTCTTGGCGGTATCGTCGCCGATGAGGCCGAGGCTTAATTTGGCCTCATCCGAGACCGCCTGGACCACCGTGCGGCGGATGCTCTTGGCCTGAAAAAACGCCCACAGGTTCGAAGCCTCGACGTTCTTGCTGATGGATTCGGTTTGCGCGCCTTTGCCCAGGGTCTCCGACAGCGCCAGAAACAGCGCGATCACGGCGATCAACAGCGCGATCTTCTTGTTCTTGCCGGAGGCGTGCTCGGCGTGTTCTGCCTGCTCCATACTCTCATGCGCGCTCATGATTCTCTTCCCCGGCCGAATGTGCCAACGATTGACCGAACAACGCGTCTGCGCAAGAGGCAAACGCAAGCGGCCAAACCGATGTGACGAGACCGTGGTCCGTTTGAAAGTGCGACGGTCTCAAGCGCGGGGATGCGCCGTTTTATAGACTTCCAGCAGCCGCTCGCTGTCGATGCCGGTATAGATCTGCGTGGTCGAGAGCGAGGCGTGACCGAGCAATTCCTGGATCGCGCGCAGATCGCCGCCGCGGGTCAGAAGATGGGTTGCGAAAGAATGCCGCAGCGCGTGCGGGGTCGCGCTGTCGGGCAGGCCGAGCGCGCCGCGCAGCCGTTCCATGGTGAGCTGAATGATTCGCGGGCTGAGCGGTCCGCCGCGGGCGCCGACAAAGATCGGTCCCTCCGGAGTGAGTTGGTACGGACACATCGCCACATAGGCCTGAATCAGCGTCAGCACGTTCTGCAGCACCGGCACCATGCGGGTCTTGTTGCCTTTGCCGGTTACCACCAGCACGTCACCGGCGCCAGGCAAAGGCACCTCGCGGCGTTTCAACCCGAGCGCTTCGGAGATGCGCAGGCCCGACCCATACAACAACGCCATCACGGCGGCGTCGCGCGCCCAGATCCAGGGATCGCGGGTGTCGCCGGCGCGTTCGTCGGCGTCGGTGAGGCGTTTGGCCGCGGCCATCGCAACCGGCTTCGGCAGGCTCTTGCCGACCTTGGGCGCGCGAATCGCCGACAGCGCGCCGACCTTGCCTTTGCCTTCCTGTTCCAGGAAGCGGGCGAACGAGCGCAACCCCGCCAGCGCGCGCATCAGCGAGCGCCCGCCGATATCGTCGGCGCGCCGCATCGCCATGAAGGCCCTGACGTCGCTCGCCTCCAGGCTGGCAAAACGGGAAAGCGTCACCAGCGTGCCCCAGTGCCCGCTGAGAAAGCCGAGACACTGGCGGACGTCGCGGGCATAGGCTTCCAGCGTCTTCGGCGACAGCCGCCGCTCGGCGCGCAGATGCGACAGCCAGCGCCTCATCTCCAGCGACAGACCATCGTCGGCGCAGGCGAATTCGCCTCGTTGAACCGTGGGCTTGGCGTTGGCCATGGGCAGTCTTTGTGGTGATTCCGAAAGGATTATATCGCACCGCTTCGGTTTATCGTTCGCTAACTTTCCGAAAGCACCACACGCTCGATACTGGCCCCGGCCGTGCCACGGTCCTAAAGTCGGCTCGCTTCTTTCCGCTTTGGGTCTGATTCTCCGATGGACCACGCCGTGCGCGCCACCCCCTCCTCCGCAGCATCGGCGCGCGTCGTCGATGTGCTGGTGCCGGTTGCGCTCAACCAGGCTTATTCCTACCGGGTGCCGCGCGGCATGGATTTGGCGCCGGGCGATGTGGTGTGCGTGCCGCTCGGGCCGCGCGAGGTGGTCGCGGTGGTATGGGCCGAAAACGCCAATCCAGATCCGCGGCTGCACAATCGCCTCAAGGATGTCGGCGAAAAACTCGACGTGCCGCCGCTGAAGGAAGAACTGCGCGCGCTGGTCGATTGGGTCGCCAACTATACATTGTCGGCGCGCGGCATGGTGCTGCGGATGTGTTTGCGGATGGGCGAAGATCTCGGCCCGGAGCGGCAGCGCACGGGCGTGCGTTTGATCGGCGAAGTTCCAAAGCGCATGACGCCGGCCCGGCGACGGCTGGTCGAGGTGCTCTCGGACGGTTTGCTGCACGGCAAATCCGAAGCCGCGAAGGAGGCCGGCGTCAGCACCGGTGTGATCGACGGCCTTGTCGATGAAGGCACGCTGACGATCGAGCCGATGCCGCGCGCTCCGGCGCCGCCGGCGCCCGATCCGTCATTCGCCGCGCCGGATTTCTCCCGCCAGCAGCGCACCGCGGTCGATGCGATGCGGGCGCTGGCGGCGAACGGCAGTTTTCACGTCGCCCTGCTCGACGGCGTCACCGGCTCGGGCAAGACCGAAGTTTATTTCGAGGCGATTGCGGAAGTCGTTCGCCGCGGCATGCAATGCCTGATCCTGATGCCGGAGATCGCGCTGACCGGACAGTTCCTTGACCGCTTCGCGCAGCGTTTCGGCGTGCGGCCCCTGGAGTGGCATTCCGAACTGACCCCGCGCACGCGGCAACGCAACTGGGCGGCGATCGCGGCGGGCGAAGCCCTCGTGGTGGTGGGCGCGCGCTCGGCGCTGTTTCTGCCCTATGCCAGTTTGGGCTTGATCGTCGTCGATGAAGAGCACGACCAGGCCTACAAGCAGGATGAAGGCGCGCATTACCACGCCCGCGACATGGCGGTGGTGCGCGCGCACATTGCGAAGATTCCGATCGTGCTGGCTTCGGCCACGCCCTCGGTCGAATCCGAGGTCAATGCGCGCAAGGGCCGCTATCAGCGCGTGGTGCTGCCGTCGCGGTTCGGCGGCCAGCACATGCCGCATATCGAGGCGATCGACCTGCGGCGCGAAGCGCCGGTGCGCGGCCGCTTCATCTCGCCGCGGCTCGCCGAGCAAATCCAGATCGCGATCGAACGGCGCGAACAGGCGCTGCTGTTCCTCAACCGCCGCGGTTACGCGCCGCTGACCTTGTGCAGGGCCTGCGGGCATCGGTTTGCCTGCACGATCTGCGACGCCTGGCTGGTCGACCACCGCTTTCGCCAGCGTCTGGTGTGCCATCATTGCGGCTTCTCGATGCCGCGCCCGCAGGCCTGTCCGCACTGCGCGGCGGAGCAATCACTGGTCGCGGTCGGCCCCGGCGTCGAACGTCTGCAGGAAGAAGCGGCCGGCCTGTTTCCGGAGGCCCGCACCATGGTGCTGTCGAGCGACCTGATTAGCTCCGTTGAGACCATGCGCAGCGAGTTGAATGAGATCGCGGCGGGGCGGGTCGACATCATTATCGGCACCCAATTGGTGGCGAAGGGGCATAATTTTCCGCGGCTCAACTTGGTCGGCGTGATCGATGCCGATCTGGGCTTGAGCAATGGCGATCCGCGCGCCGCCGAGCGCACGTTCCAACTGCTCAACCAGGTGATCGGGCGCGCCGGTCGCGATAAGGGTCGCGGCGTCGGCTATTTGCAGACCCACCAGCCCGAACACCCCGTGATGAAGGCGTTGGTGGCGTGCGACCGCGAGGCGTTTTACGCCAGCGAGATCGAGGGCCGCGAACGCACCCTCTATCCGCCGTTCGGCCGGCTCGCGAGCCTGATCATTTCCGCGGGCGACCGGCCCACGGCGGAGGGTTTTGCCCGAAAGCTGGCCGCGATCGCGCCGATTGATGAACGCATCCAGGTGCTCGGACCCGCCGAGGCGCCGCTGGCGGTGATCAAGGGCCGTTACCGGTTTCGCCTATTGGTGAAATCGCTGCGCAACGTCGACCTGTCGGAATATTTGCGGGAATGGCTTGCGGCGGGGCCGAAGACCAAAGGCAATCTCAAGCTCGAGGTCGACGTCGATCCGCAGAGTTTTTTGTGATGGAGACCGTCGTTCCGAGGGCATCGTGCAGCGATGAGCCGGAATCTCGTGGTTCCCGATGTGCAACGTGTATGGCTGGAACAAAGCCTGTCATCCCTGACGGACGACAGGCTTGTTTTTTTCGTATGCAGGAAGCTCCGCGGCCTGAACCGACGCGAATGCTTGAGCGATGTGACGGATGGAACAGGCGCGGGAAGCGCTGTGAACGAGGTTAAATGACCTCGGCGACCACGCGGCCGACGCCGGCGCTGGTCAGGCCGATGGCGCGGGCGGCGCCGGTGGACAGGTCCAGCACCCGGCCGCGGATGAACGGGCCGCGGTCGTTGATGGTGACGACGACGCTGCGGCCGCCATGGGTCACCCGGAGTTTGGTGCCGAACGGCAGGCTGCGGTGGGCCGCGGTCATGGCGTTCTGGTTGAAGCGCTGGCCCGAGGCGGTCTTGGAGCCGGATTCGTTGCCGTAAAAGGACGCCATCCCCGAAAAGCTATGGCCTGAGCCCGACGATGGGGCGAACGCGGCGTTGGCATCGCGCCAGGCACCGCCGCGAGAGCCGCCATGAGCGCGGCTGGCGAAATGGGAATGATGGGCATGACGATGGGCGTGATGATGCCTTTGGGATTTGGCCGAGGCTTCGCCGATGCCCCCACCGAGCAGAAGAGTTGCGGCGACGACAGACAGCGCCGTACGCGACCGGGTTAGATTTCCCAGTGTCGGATTTTTAAATGTCACCATATGCTAGTCCCCTCAGACAGTATTGCCGCATACGCGGCAAGTGGAACCCCCGTCCCGCGGTTGAGTGGCTGCCGTTTGGTTGCCTAATAAGGCGTAAAGTGGGCGACGAACCCCGTGGGTTCGATCTGAAACATCTTGTTATCGAAAGTCATTATTCATAAGGCGTGGACTTTAATAATTTATTAACTAATTTATTACTTAATATTACTTACAAATACAGTTATCATTCGACGCAATCAGATGTGGGCTAGATTTAGACAAGTAATGGCGATGAACAGGCGGGCGGTCTCTCCGGAGTGGCTCTGCCAATAGTTCATGCGAGCTATGCGTTACCGCCGGAACAAATGTCCCGCCCGCCCTGTTTCGGCTCGCGGATTATTTCCGGGTGGCGGATGCGTCGGAAAATGACCTGCGAGCCTGTGCGTCGAGCGATGTGAGGCAAGGCATCATCGCGCCCGCCGTCATGTTGCACCTGCGCGCTTGCTATGTTAGCAAAGCCGCGATTTTGCCGGTCCCGGTGCAAACGTGCCGGTCGAAAATCGAAGTCCCGCTTGAATTCCAAGGGCTTAAATCGCTGGGCGCCGCATCGTGGCGACGGTTTTTCCCTTGCGAATTTGACACCAAATTAAAAGAGCGCGCTTGTGGCTGCTGAAGATCCGTCCGTTTCGGGAGTGTCCGGCCGTTATGCAACGGCCTTGTTCGAGCTGGCGCGCGATGAAAAATCCATCGACGCGGTCAAAGCCGATCTCGACAGATTTGACGCCATGTTGGCCGACAGTGCCGACTTGAGGCGTCTGGTCCGCAGCCCGGTGTTTTCGGCGGATGCGCAGTCGAGGGCGCTCGCCGCGGTGCTCGACAAGGCGGCCATTTCGGGCATTTCCGCGAAATTCTTAAAAGTTCTCACCGCCAACCGTAGGCTGTTCGCGGTCGGCGACGTGATCCGCGCGTTCCGCGCGCTGGTCGCCAAATTCAAGGGCGAGGCGACGGCCGACGTGACCGTGGCCGAAGCGCTCGGCGACAAGAATCTCGACGCCTTGAAGGCTGCACTGAAGTCGGTGACGGGCAAGGATGTCGCGCTCAACGTGAAAGTCGATCCCTCGATCATCGGCGGCCTTGTGGTCAAGCTTGGCAGCCGCATGGTGGATAGTTCACTTCGCACCAAACTCAATTCGATTAAGCACGCGATGAAAGAGGCAGGCTGATGGACATCCGCGCCGCGGAAATTTCCGCGATCCTCAAGGACCAGATCAAGAATTTCGGCCAGGAGGCTGAAGTTTCCGAAGTCGGACAGGTGTTGTCCGTCGGCGACGGCATTGCCCGCGTCTACGGCCTCGACAACGTCCAGGCTGGCGAGATGGTTGAGTTCGAGAACGGCACGCGCGGCATGGCGCTCAATCTCGAAACCGACAACGTCGGCATCGTGATCTTCGGCGCCGACCGCGAGATCAAGGAAGGCCAGACCGTCAAGCGCACCCGCGCCATCGTCGATACCCCGGTGGGCAAGGGCCTGCTCGGCCGCGTGGTCGATGCGCTCGGCAATCCGATCGACGGCAAGGGGCCGATCCAGGCGACCGAGCGCAAGCGCGTCGACGTCAAGGCGCCCGGCATCATTCCGCGCAAATCGGTCAATGAGCCGATGGCGACCGGCCTCAAGGCGATCGATGCGTTGATCCCGGTCGGTCGTGGCCAGCGCGAATTGATCATCGGCGACCGCCAGACCGGCAAAACCGCGATCGCGCTCGACACCATTTTGAACCAGAAGCCGCTCAACGCGCAGTCGGACGAGAAGATCAAGCTTTACTGCGTCTATGTCGCGATCGGGCAGAAGCGCTCGACCGTGGCGCAATTCGTCAAGGTGCTCGAGGAGCAGGGCGCCCTGGAATATTCCATCGTTGTCGCCGCCACCGCTTCCGATCCGGCGCCGATGCAGTACATCGCGCCGTTCACCGGCTGCACCATGGGCGAATATTTCCGCGACAACGGCATGCACGCCGTCATCATCTATGACGATCTGTCGAAGCAGGCGGTCGCCTACCGCCAGATGTCGCTGTTGCTGCGCCGGCCGCCCGGCCGCGAAGCCTATCCCGGCGACGTGTTCTATCTGCATTCCCGCCTGCTCGAGCGCGCCGCCAAGCTCAACGACGAGCAGGGCTCAGGCTCGCTGACGGCGCTGCCGGTGATCGAAACCCAGGCCAACGACGTATCGGCCTATATCCCGACCAACGTGATCTCGATCACCGACGGCCAGATCTTTCTCGAAACCGATCTGTTCTTTCAGGGTATTCGGCCCGCGGTGAACGTCGGTCTTTCGGTGTCGCGCGTCGGATCTTCGGCGCAGACCAAGGCGATGAAAAAGGTCGCCGGCAAGATCAAGGGTGAGCTCGCGCAATACCGCGAAATGGCGGCGTTCGCGCAGTTCGGCTCCGATCTCGATGCCTCGACGCAACGCCTGCTCAACCGCGGCTCGCGCCTGACCGAACTCCTGAAGCAGCCGCAGTTCTCGCCGCTGAAGATGGAAGAACAGGTCGTGGTAATTTATGCCGGCGTCAACGGCTATCTCGATGCACTTCCGGTCGCCAAGGTGCGCAGCTTCGAGGACGGCCTGTTGTCGCTGTTGCGCGGCAAGAACGTCGACATCCTCAATACCATTCGCGATACCCGCGATCTCAGCGACGACACCGCCGCCAAGCTGAAGGCCGTCGTCGAAGGTTACGCCAAGACGTTTGCTTGAGGCGCCGTCATGGCCGGGCTTGTCAGCCAAGTCGGGTGTACCCGACTTGCGCCAAATTAATGGAAGAACGGAACTCGGTAAACGAGTTCCTACGCATCCACGTCTTTGCGCGTGGCAAGAAATCGAGACGTGGATGCCCGGCACAAGGCCGGGCGTGACGAACGAGGGGTTGCGACCGGGTTGAAAAGCGGGTCGCCAAGGTGAACTGAGAATGGCTTCACTTAAAGACATGCGGGTCCGCATCGCCTCCACCAAGGCGACGCAGAAGATCACCAAGGCCATGCAGATGGTCGCGGCGTCAAAACTGCGCCGCGCGCAGAGCGCCGCCGAAGCGGCGCGGCCCTACGCGGAAAAAATGGATGCGGTGATTTCGAACATCGCGACCGCCGCTGCAGGTTCGCCGGGAACGCCGCCGCTGCTCGCCGGAACCGGCAATGACAGAGTGCATCTGCTGCTGGTCTGCACCGGCGAACGCGGCCTCTCGGGGGCGTTCAACTCTTCGATCGTGCGGTTGGCGCGCGAACGCGCGAATGCGCTGGTCGCCCAGGGCAAAGAGGTCAAATTCTTCTGCGTCGGCCGCAAGGGATTTGAACAGCTGCGTCGTAATTTCGAAAAGCAGATCGTGGAAAACGTCGAGCTGCGCTCGGTGCGGCAGCTTGGCTTCGTCAACGCCGAAGATATCGCGACCAAAGTCATCGCCCGCTTCGAGGCCGGCGAATTCGACGTCTGCACGCTGTTCTTTTCGCGGTTCAAATCGGTGATCGCGCAAGTGCCGACCGCGCAGCAGATCATTCCACTGGTGGTGGAAGCGCCGGCGGCGAATACCGGCCCGGCGACATCTTATGAATATGAGCCGGAAGAAGACGAGATTCTGGCCGGCCTGCTGCCGCGCAATCTCGCGGTGCAGATTTTCCGGGCACTGTTGGAAAACAATGCCTCGTTCTATGGCGCGCAGATGAGCGCGATGGACAATGCCACCCGCAACGCCGGCGACATGATCCGCAAGCAGACCCTGATCTACAATCGGACCCGTCAGGCGATGATCACCAAGGAGCTGATTGAAATCATCTCCGGCGCCGAGGCGATCTGATAGCCGCATGCCAATAGCCTGCACGACAATGGTCGTTTGAGATTAAGAATTCGAAGGAGAGAGTTTTCATGGCTACCCCTGCCAACCAGACCGGACGCATCACGCAAGTCATCGGTGCCGTCGTCGACGTGCAGTTTGAAGGACATCTGCCGGCCATTCTGAATGCGATCGAGACCAAGAACGGCGGCAATCGCCTGGTGCTCGAAGTCGCGCAGCATCTCGGCGAATCCACGGTGCGGACCATCGCCATGGACACCACCGAGGGTCTGGTCCGCGGCCAGGAAGTCAGCGACACCGGCAACCCGATCATGGTGCCGGTCGGCGCCGGCACGCTCGGCCGCATCATGAACGTGATCGGCGAACCGGTCGATGAACAGGGCCCGGTCAAGGCCGAGGTTATGCGCGCGATCCACCAGGAAGCGCCGCTCTATACCGACCAATCGACCGAAGCGGAAATTCTCGTCACCGGCATCAAGGTGGTGGATCTGTTGGCGCCTTACGCCAAGGGCGGCAAGATCGGCCTGTTCGGCGGTGCCGGCGTCGGCAAGACCGTGCTGATTCAGGAGTTGATCAACAACGTCGCCAAGGCGCATGGTGGTTATTCGGTGTTCGCCGGCGTCGGCGAGCGGACCCGCGAAGGCAACGATCTCTATCACGAGTTCATCGAATCCGGCGTCAACAAGAAGGGCGGCGGCGAAGGCTCCAAATGCGCGCTGGTGTATGGCCAGATGAACGAGCCGCCCGGCGCCCGCGCCCGCGTCGGCCTCACCGGCCTCACGGTTGCCGAGCATTTCCGCGATCAGGGCCAGGACGTGCTGTTCTTCGTCGACAACATCTTCCGTTTCACCCAGGCCGGTTCGGAAGTGTCGGCGTTGCTGGGCCGTATTCCGTCGGCCGTGGGTTATCAGCCGACGCTTGCCACCGACATGGGCGCGCTGCAGGAGCGCATCACCACCACGCATAAGGGCTCGATCACCTCGGTGCAGGCGATCTACGTGCCGGCCGACGACTTGACCGACCCGGCGCCCGCTACTTCGTTCGCGCATTTGGACGCCACCACGGTGCTGAACCGCGCGATTTCGGAAAAGGGCATCTACCCGGCGGTGGACCCGCTCGACTCCACCTCGCGTATGCTCTCTCCGCTCGTCGTCGGCGAGGAGCATTACCAGACCGCGCGCATGGTTCAGCAGGTGCTGCAGAAGTACAAGTCGCTGCAGGACATCATCGCCATCCTCGGCATGGACGAACTGTCCGAAGAGGACAAGATTGCGGTGGCCCGCGCGCGCAAGATCGAGCGCTTCCTGTCGCAGCCGTTCTTTGTCGCCGAAATCTTCACGGGCTCGCCGGGCAAGTTCGTCGAACTCGCCGACACCATCAAGGGCTTCCGCGCCATTTGCGAAGGCAAGTACGATCATCTGCCCGAAGCGGCCTTCTACATGGTCGGCACCATCGAAGAGGCGGTCGAGAAGGGCAAGAAACTCGCGGCCGAGGCGGCTTAAGCGCGAATAAGGAGTAGCGATTAGTTCAAGCGCTGCGCGGCTCTTCCTCCACTAACCATTCGCTATTCGCAGGGACACCATGGCCACCTTCCACTTCGATCTCGTCTCGCCGGAAAAACTCGCCTTCTCCGGCGACGTCGATCAGGTTGACGTTCCCGGCGTCGAGGGCGATTTCGGCGTGCTCGCCGGACACGCGTCGGTGGTGGCGGCGATTCGCCCGGGAATCCTGACGGTGACCTCAGGCGGCACGCACCAAAAAATTATCGTGCTCGGCGGCCTGGCCGAAGTGTCCGACAAGGGCCTGACGGTGCTGGCGGATGTCGCGACCTCCATACAGGAACTGGACCGCGTCAAGTTCGCCGATACGATTGCCCATATGGAAGCCAAGCTCGCCGAGAAAGAGGGCTCCGAACTCGACCGCGCGGTCGAGCGGCTCGATCATTTCAAGAGCATTCAGAACCAACTCAATTCGACGGCGTTGCATTAGCGCTGGACCCGCACCGGGCCTTGTACGTCTGGAACTGAACGGCGGGAATTCACGCCGTTTTCCGTTCCATCCCCGCTTTACGCGAATTTCACAAAACGCTGCGCCACGCTTCGATACACTTGGCGCCGAAATGGCACCACGAGATCGGCAACGCGATCGAGCCGCTCCCATCGCCACTGGTCAAATTCCGCCGGTTGGCCGTTGCGTGGCGTCAGTGGATCGATGTCGTCGTCGGAGCCGGTGAAACGCAGCGCGAACCATTTCTGCCGCTGGCCGCGGAATTTCGCCAACCGGTGTGACGATGGGCCCGGGAAGGGCGGAAACTCGTAAGTCAGCCAATCGGTTTCATCGAGATAGTCGGCGCTCGCGACGCCGGTCTCTTCCCAAAGTTCGCGCATCACTGCATCGCGCGGATTCTCATCGGCGTCGATGCCGCCTTGCGGCATCTGCCACTCCAGTCCGGGCAGAATGATTTCCGGTCCGTCGTCGCGAAAGCGCCGCCCGATCAAAACCTGACCGAAAGCGTTGAACAGCGCGATCCCCACATTGGGGCGATAAGGTTTTCCTTCGGCCATCCAGTCCCAAGCCCGGTATATCCGGGCGTTATGACAGAGCGCGAACGACTCTCGATCAACTCACGCAACGATGGAGAGCGGCGACGTCGGTTGATTAACCTGTTCTGTTGCCGCGGCTGAGGACTTAGTCTGCGCCAGATGAATCGATCCGGTGGTGAAATCAATCGCAATGGTCACCGAGTTCGATTGAGCGACCGCGGCACTCGTCGAGGTCAGGCCAGCACCCGTTGACGTTGTCAGATTCGCGGCAGCGGCATCATTCTGATTGAATGTGAAATATTCCACGTTACCGGTCTGGGTTTCTCCGCCGGTCGCACCCGGCGGAAGCCCGGAAACACCGCTTACTTCGCCATTTTGACCGAAGCGCTTGTCAAAAAAGTTCAATCCATTGGGGCCGTTGACGACGGTGCTGAACGCTCCCGTCTCGGCGTTTGCACTCACGGAAAGTGAAAATCCTCCGGCCTGCAAAGTATTGGAGAAGTCGTGCGCGGGTTCGACCGGAGAGAAGGCCGGGGCGCTATCCGGTGCCTGATCCGTCGCCTGCGCCGCGCCGCCGGAGAGCTGTTGAA
This sequence comes from uncultured Alphaproteobacteria bacterium, assembly GCA_963814615.1. GTDB lineage: Bacteria > Pseudomonadota > Alphaproteobacteria > Rhizobiales > Xanthobacteraceae > Bradyrhizobium. The sequence continues at coordinate 354,866 of CAWFDN010000005.1, forward strand.
ATGCGTCGTCGATCTTCGAACTATTGTTGGCGGGCTGTGAGTTCCCGGCCGGTTGTGAGTTCCCGGCGTTGGCTGTTCGTTGTGCTGCGACAAAGGCCTGAAGCCGATCAGCGACGGTTCGATCGGACGTGGCTTGCGCCAAAATAGCCTTCACGTGATCGGAGAGTTGAACATTGGTGGCCGGACCGCGGTCGCTCCCGGTCGAGCTATCGGGCGCGGTTGGGGCCAGCGGGCTCGGAACGCGGGCCGGGGCGGATGTCTTGGAGGGAAGTAACGCGGCGATACTATTGCCGGGTGGTGAAGTCGTCGAAACCGCGCTCATGGCTGTCCTGGCTGTAGCTTTCGAAAATTTTCGGCGGATCATACAATCCTAGATAGAGAGAATTGGCTGTTTGGATGAATATCGGGTTAAAGCTCTGAACCGCGTCGTGAGGTGTATCTAGCCCCCGGCGAGCTTCGCAAACTCCTTCACCACGCGCTCATAGACCGGGCGCTTGAACGGCACGATCAGGTCGGGAAGATTCCGCATCGGCTCCCAACGCCACGTGACGAATTCCGCCTTGTGGCCGCCGCCGGGATTCGCGACATTGATCTCGGTATCCTCGCCGGTGAAACGAACCGCGTACCATTTTTGTCGCTGGCCCCGATAACGGCCTTTCCAGGCCCGGCCTGCGACGGTGCGGGGAATGTCATAGATCAGCCAGTCGGCGACTTCGCCGAGTTTCTCGACCGAGCGGACACTGGTTTCCTCATAAAGCTCACGCCTCGCGGCAGCCCAGGTATCTTCACCGGGATCGACCCCGCCTTGCGGCATCTGCCAGACGTGGGTGTCGTCGACGTGTTCGATGCCGCCGGCGCGGCGACCGATAAAGACGAGCCCCGCGGCGTTGATCAGCATCATGCCAACGCATGTTCGATAGGGCAGGTCTTCGTAGCGCGCCATTCCGTCAAAATCCTTTGCGGTAATACGGCCCGGTGAGCGGGGCGAGATCCGGTTCGGTCCGGCGTCGCACCGGGGGGAGAATTACTTGCCCAGACTCGATTTCAGCATCGCGGTTGTCAATGGCACCAGCATGATGCCGTGGCTTTCAAGGGTTTTGATCCAGACGCCAATCCGTTCGATGGAAATCGGCAAGGCCGAGGCGACGCCGACCGCGGTTCCGCGTTCCTTGGCCACAACCTCCAGCTTTGTCAGCAGCCGGTCGATTTCCCCGGCGGTCGGTACCGCGTCGATGGAAAAATCGGCCTTGGCGAAGGGCATCGCCTGACCCGCCGCCAGTGACGGGGCGACGCTGCGCGGCGCCGAGCCGTCGTCGAGGTAGCCGAGTCCGCGTTTGGCCGCCTCGCGGACGATCGGCTGCATCGCAGCGTCGGTGACGACGAAGCGCCCACCCATGAAATTGGCGATCCCGGCATAGCCCTGGAATTGGCTGAGATGCCAGTACAGCCGGTCGAGGTTCTGCTCGGGCGCAAGGGTCGTGAGCAAGGTCTGCGGCCCGGGATCGTTGTCGGGATAATCGAACGGCTCCATCGGAATCTGCAGCAGAATCTCGTGACGCTGCGTGCGCGCCCGTTCGACCAGTTTGGCGGGGTCCGAACCGTAGGGCGTAAACGCCAGCGTCACCGCTGCCGGCAGTTTCATGATGGCGTCGGTGGTTTTGGCCGCACCGACGCCGAGGCCCCCGACGACTATGGCGACCACCGGCATCTTCGCAGCCTTGATGCGATCGGCCTCGGCGGCGTACGCGGTGAAGGGCTTTAGGCCCTCGGCCATCACCGGGATCATGCCATAGCGTGATTTTTCGAGCAGGCGCTGATCCACCCCGGCTACCATGGCGGGTGGGGCCTCGGCCTCGGCCGCGCCGTTGCCGATCACGACGTCGTGGCGCGCTCCGCTTGAGCCGTCGATAATGGTGACGGTCTTATGTTCGGCCGGCTCGGCTTGCCTGGCCGCGGATTTCATCTCCGGCATTGTCGCGCCCGGATGGGCCGGGGACGGCGAGGCAGGTGCCATGGCGGGCTTTTCCTCGGCCGGCGACGGCTGGTGCAGTGCGACGCGCGCGGTCGGCTCGCCGCCGAGCGGATTCTCGTTGAAAATGGCAAAGCCAACGAAGGTCACCAGAAACAAGCCCAACAGCACGGCCAGCGCCTGCATGGCCGTAAAGGGCAGCCGGTATCGGCGCTTCCCTCGCGTGCGCTGCTTTTGTCCGAGCGGAGCGCTCAGATCATCGGTCGTCTCTGCCATGGACCTTTTCCGAATCAACCGGGCCAACGATACCACGGCGGGGGAAGGCCAAGGGGACGTCAAAGAAGGCCAAAGAAACGCCCAAGGTAAAGGGAATGCCGAGGCAGCGAGCGCGCTGGGCCGGCGATCCGGGCGAGCCAACAAAAAGGGCGGCCCGAAGGCCGCCCTTTGCGCGAAACGTAACTAGCTCGGCTCGATCAATTCGCCACCGGCTTTTCGATCGCGGCCTTGTCGCCGGTGGCCGGCGCTGACGCATTGACCTTGACGCCGTGGAGCAGATCGTCCGCCATCTTCAGGGCCTTGTCGTCCTTGGCGTCGGGCGGCACGTAGGATTGCGAGCCGGTCTTCTCGTCGCCCTCGGATTTCAAATGGCCACGCAGCGAGGCTTCGCCCTTGGTGTCGGTCCGCGACTTCAATTCGTCGGGCACGTCTTGCAGCACCTCGATATCGGGAACGATACCCTTGGCCTGGATCGATTTGCCCGACGGCGTGAAGTATCGTGCCGTGGTCAGCCGCAGTGCTCCGTTGCCGGAACCGAGCGGAATGATGGTCTGCACCGAGCCCTTGCCGAACGAGCGGGTACCGACCAGCGTCGCCCGCTTGTGGTCTTGCAAGGCACCGGCGACGATTTCCGAAGCCGACGCGGAGCCGCCATTGATCAGGACGATCACCGGCTTGCCCTTGGTCAAATCGCCCGGATGTGCGGTGCGGCGCTGGGTTTCCTCCGCATTGCGGCCGCGGGTCGAAACGATCTCGCCGCGCTCAAGGAAGGCGTCGGAAACCGTCACTGCCTCTTCCAGCAAACCGCCGGGATTGTTGCGCAGGTCGATGACGAAGCCCTTCAGCTTGTCGCCGATCTGGGCGGTCAGGTTGCCGATTTCCCGCTTCAGGCCTTCGGTGGTCTGTTCATTGAAGGTGGTGATGCGGATATAGCCGATATCGTCGCCTTCGACGCGCGCGCGCACCGAGCGGACGCGAATGTTGTCGCGAACCAGAGTGACGTCGACCGGGTTATCCTGTCCCTTGCGGATGATCTTCAGCCTGATCTTGGTATTGACCGGCCCGCGCATTTTCTCGACCGCCTGATTGAGGGTGAGGCCCTGCACGGCTTCGTCGTCGAGATTGGTGATGATGTCGTTGGCCATGACGCCGGCCTTGGAAGCCGGCGTGTCATCGATCGGCGAGACGACTTTGATCAATCCGTCTTCCATCGTGACTTCGATGCCGAGCCCGCCGAATTCGCCGCGGGTCTGCACCTGCATGTCGCGGAAGCTTTTCGCGTCCATGTAACTCGAATGCGGATCGAGGCCCGTCAGCATCCCGCTGATGGCGGACTCGACCAGCTTGCTGTCGTCGGGCTTCTCGACGTAATCGCTGCGCACCCGCTCGAACACATCGCCGAACAAATTGAGCTGGCGATAAGTGTCCGACGTTGCGGCGCGCGCGCTGGATCCGACCAGCACGGAGCGCGGTTGGGTTACGAAGAGCGTCAGTGCCGCGCCGGTGGCGGCGCTAAGGAGAATTACAGAAGTCTTGCGCATCATCCGCGAACCTTTTCGCCTTCATTTGCGGCCCACCATGGGCCTGGATCAATGGGAGTGCCGTCCTTACGGAACTCGATATAGAGCACGGGTTGGCTCGCGTTAGCCGCGAGGATAGATGCGACCTGGGATTTTGTCCCCATGGTCGCGACCGGCTCCCCCGTAAGTACAAACTGGCCGATGTTTACCGAAATGCGCTCCATCCCGGCGATCAACACATGATACCCGCCCCCGGCATTGAGGATCAAGAGTTGTCCGTAGCTTCGAAACGGTCCGGCGTAAACAACCCAGCCATCACACGGTGTTGTGACCTGGGCGCCGGCCCGGGTTGCCAAGGAAATGCCTTTTTCCACGCCACCGGCACCATCGGAACCGCCAAATTCGTGAATCTTGGCCCCGTTGACGGGCAGTGCGAACAGGCCCTTGGCGGAGGCAAAGGCGACGGCCGGGCTGAGTCGGGCCGGATCTTTCAGGGGGCTCAGAGCGGGCGCGCCATTGAGCGGCGGGGGTGTACCTTGCAAGCTGGCAGTTGCGGCCGCCTTCGCAGCACTCTTCAAATCCAGTTCCATTTTGGCGATCAAGCCTTGCAGGCCGTCGACCTGCCGGGACAGCGCGATGGCGCGCGCGCCTTCCGCCTCGATGTCTTTCTCGATCGAACCCTGTTTGCGTTGCCGTTCATCGACCAAAGCGGCGAGCCGGGTTTGATCGTCCCTCAGTTTGTCGCGGTTGGCCGCAAGCCGATCGTGCTCGGTGGCGATGGTCTTGCGAAGCGTAACGAGTTCGGTGAGGTCGCCGGCCAGTTTTTCCGTGCGGTTGCGCAGCTCCGGCACCACCGCGCCGAGCAGCATCGCAGTGCGAAGCGATTGCAGCGCGTCCTCCGGCCGGACCAGCAACGCCGGCGGCGTGCGCCGTCCCGCGCGTTGCAGGGCCGCCAGCACTTCCACAATCTCGGACCGGCGCGAATCAAGTGAGCCGCGAATTTGCTGTTCACGCGCATCAAGCGGGCGCAGCCGCGTCTCGGTGTCGCCGATCATGGTCTCGACGCCGCGCACCTGGGCTGCGATGTCGATCAGTTGCGCATTGAGCTTGCTACGGTCCTGACCGATCGCGGCGATATCGGCCTTGAGCCTCTCCTGCAACTCCGCGGCGCTTTTTTGCTGCGCGCGGGTGGCTTCGAGTTCCTGCTCGCGCTGCCTGATGTCGTCCGACGAGGAAGCGGTCGTTTGCGCCGTGGCGGTGGCGAACTGCGCTGTCGCGGGCAACGGGCTTAACCCGGTAAAGCCTGCGGACAGCCACGCGATGGCAATTGGAATCCGCGCGCCGGAGGCCCGGCGGCTGACGGTGTCAGGGTAGGAATGAATGTTCCGCGTTGGCTGCATCGAATCCCGGATAGTGCTTTTTCAAAGCTTCCGCCAGCGCCGCTTAGGCGCGGTGATAAGGATGGCCCGCTAAAATGGTCGCGGCCCGGTAAACCTGTTCCAGAAGCATGATGCGAACCATTTGATGCGGCCAGGTCGCGGCGCCGAACGCAAGCGTGAGCTTTGCCTTGCGCCGCAAATCGGGCGAAAGTCCGTCCGCGCCGCCGATCACGAAAATAGTGTTGGCGACCGATTCATCCCGCCAGCGGCCAAGATGCCGGGCAAACGTGGCGCTGTCGATGTTGTCGCCGCGCTCGTCAAGCGCCACCAGTACGGCTTTTTCCGGAATTGCGGCCGAAATCGTGACGGCCTCCTCAGCCACGCGCGTGGCGGCGTCGCGGGCGCGGCTTTCAGGAATTTCATGAAGTTCGAGGCCGCGGAAGCCGAGCTTGCGGCCGATGTCGTCGAATCGTCCGCGGTAGCGCTCGGTCAGTTCCCGCTCCGGGCCCTGTTTCAGCCGGCCGATGGAGATGACGACGAGGCGCATGAGAGCATTTTTTCGGAGATCGTGCCCCCAAATTTTTCGGAGACTTTGAGAGAAGACTTTGAGCCAAGACCTTGAGCGAAGACTTCTGTGGAGGTTGGCAGCCGATTTGCCGCAGAAAATGCGGCAAATCAACAACGCGCACGCATCTATGCGCGACGGATACGCCACGACGCACCATGCGCCTTGCCGAGTGATATCGGCTCGACGGCTCAGATCACCTTCGCCGGCGTCGGGCTCTGCGTCCACAATCTTTCCAGATTGTAGAATTCGCGCACCTCGGGTCGGAAGACGTGCACGACCACGTCGCCGGAATCGATCAGCACCCAGTCGCAATTGGGCAAGCCCTCGACGTGGATGCTTTTGATTCCGTTTTCCTTGAGACCCTTGGCGACATTTTCCGCGATCGCGCCGACGTGCCGGTTGGCCCGGCCCGAAGTGACGATCATGTAGTCGGAAAATGCAGATTTGCCGCGAAGGTCGATGGTGACGGTTTCTTCCGCCTTCATATCGTCGAGGCGGGAGAGGATCATATTCAGCGTCTTGTCGGCGTCGGGTTGCGCCTTCAAGGCCGCAGCTTTTGTCGATGTTTTACGCGCGGTTTTGGGCGCCTTGATTTTAGGGACCTCGGGTAAAACCGGCACCTCGGGTAAAACCGACTTGGACAATACAGATGTGGCCAGGGACCATTCCTTTCACTGTATCGCGACGGGTCCGAATCCTTCGGCCGTCGGCTGACTATACTACGCATGTGGGGTTAACGAGTTCAATATTCCAGTGAGCCAATTCCCCGTCACTCACTTGACTTCCAGCTTCCGTCCGGGTTCCGCAGACCGGTCGATGACAGGTTCAATTTTGTTCCGGTGAGAAAGACCCAGGCCGGGGCACCATGGTCCGCCAGCCGGCCGGCTTGATTTTCGGGAATCCGGTAACGCGCGAGCGCCTGGGCTGCGGGCGCGGCCAGCGCGCGAAAACTTTGCGGCGGACGGTCGATCACAGCGATCGGCACCTCGGAGGCGATGCGCCGCCAGTTTTGCCAGCGGTGAAATTGCGCGAGATTGTCAGCGCCCATGATCCACACAAAGCGCAGGCCGGAAGCGCGGCGGCGCAAATAAGTGATGGTGTCAACAGTGTATCGTGTTCCGATGACGGATTCGAGACAGCTTACATCGATGCGCGGATCGTTGGCCATGTGGCGCGCGGCCTCGGCGCGTTGCTCGAGATCGCGCAACGCGCCGTGATCCTTGAGCGGATTGCCCGGCGTGACCAGCCACCACACGCGGTCGAGCTTCAGGCGTTTGATCGCCAACAGGCTGATGGCGCGATGGGCGAGATGAGGCGGATTGAACGAGCCGCCGAGCAGGCCGACGCGCATGCCGTTGGTATAGAGCGGGATGGCTTGAGAGACCGATTGCGATGACTTCAATTGAGACACCGCGTGCAACGTACTTTCTTGTTGGACGCGATTTCTTCACGCGAACTGGTCCCCACTTCGCCTGAAAACGCCTTGCCGTTCACGGCCGGGTCTGCCCGGTGCCATGGACGCGATATTTAAAGCTGGTCAGTTGCTCGGCGCCGACCGGGCCGCGGGCGTGGAACTTGCCGGTGGCGATCCCGATTTCCGCGCCGAAGCCGAATTCGCCGCCGTCGGCGAACTGGGTCGAGGCGTTGTGCAGCACGATCGCCGAATCGACCTCGTTGAGAAATTTGCGCGCAACGCTTTCGTCGTCCGTCACGATCGCATCGGTATGGTGCGAACCGTGGGTGTGAATATGCGAGATCGCTTCATCGACGCCGTCGACCACTTTTGCCGTGATGATCGCGTCTTCATACTCGGTATCCCAGTCTTCGTCGGAAGCCGGCTTCACGCGGGGGTCGGTGCCTTGCACGGTGGCGTCCCCGCGCACCTCGCAGCCGGCGTCGATCAGCATTTCCACCAGCGGTTTGAGGGTCGTCGATGCGCCCGCGCGATCGACCAGCAAGGTTTCCGCGGCGCCGCAGACGCCGGGGCGGCGCATCTTGGCGTTCAGCACGATCGACTTCGCCATTTCGAGATTGGCGGCATGGTCGACATAGACGTGGTTGACGCCTTCCAGATGCGCGAACACCGGCACACGCGCCTCGGCTTCGACGCGCGCGACCAGGTTCTTGCCGCCACGCGGCACGATCACATCGACGCCGCCGTTCAATCCGCTCAACAGAAGGCCCACGGCTGATCGGTCGCGGGTCGGCACCAGCGAGATGGCCGCCTCGGGCAAGCCGGCTTCGCGCAATCCCTGCACCAGGCAATCGTGGATCGCGCGGCAGGAACGGAAACTGTCCGAGCCGCCGCGCAGGATCACCGCGTTGCCGGATTTCAGGCACAACACGCCGGCGTCGGCGGCGACGTTGGGGCGACTTTCGAAGATCACGGCGACGACGCCGAGCGGCACCCGCACGCGCTCGATGGTCATGCCGTTCGGACGCTGCCAGCGTTCGGTCACGACGCCTATGGGATCGGCGATGCCGCGCACGGTGGCGATGCCGTCGGCCATCGCGTCGATGCGCGCTTGCGTCAACATCAGCCGATCGATGAAGGCTGAAGTCGCGCCGGCGGCGCGCACATCCGCGACATCTTCGGCGTTAGCGGCGAGGATCGCGACCGCATTCGCGCGGACGGCGCGCTCCATCGCTTCCAGCGCCTGATTTTTCTGTTCCGGCGACGCCAGCGCCAAGGCGCGCGCGGCGGCGCGCGCGCGGCTGGCAAGCTCGGTCATCAGAACCGGCAAATCGGCGTTTGCATCGACGGCCTTCAGTGGGGCACTCATGTCGGTTCCAGCCATTAGAGTCTGAATTCAACCGAGTTGAATCAGGCTCAGGTGTTCCTTTTATCGAGCGTGATCTGCGCGCAACCGCTTCGCGTTTGTCGCGAGGGAAACCCGGTTTCTACTTTTCCGGATCACGCTCTGGTTAAGGCCATGTCCTAGCACGGAAATCCACGGTGTGCGAAGGCGCAAGGGCGCGCGCTACCAAATGTCGGCGGGGCTTCCCGACGTGGTTGGCCAGCTCGGCCATTGGCCTAGAGCATGGTCGGTTCTGATTGAATCGGAAACGAAGCTCTAGATTCTAGTTTTGACGCGTTTTCTTTCGGCGAACCGGCCTCCACTTCGTTCAAAAACGCTCACAGCCAACCGTGGAAACTAACCTTGGGCAATTGCCCCGCTCGGCCCGACCACGAGATCGTCGCGGTGGATCATTTCCGCGCGTCCGCTGATGCCGAGGATCGCCATCGCGTCCGGCGACGAGCGTCCCCTGATTTTCTCGGCGTCCTCGGCGTCATAGGCGACCAGGCCGCGGCCGATCTCATGGGTGTCGGGGCCGCGCACCACCACGGCGTCGCCGCGGGCGAATTGCCCGTCGATCCGGACCACGCCGGCCGGCAACAGGCTTTTGCCCGCGCGCAGCGCGTTCACCGCGCCGGCATCGATGGTCAGCGTGCCCTTCGGCTCCAATGATCCGGCGATCCACCGCTTGCGCGCGGTTACGGGATTGGCGGGCGTCAGGAACCAGGTGCAGCGGCCACCGTCGGCAATCGCCTGCAGCGGGTGCTCGATCTTGCCCGACGCGATCAGCATATGAGTGCCGGCGGTGGTAGCGATCTTCGCCGCCTCGATCTTGGTGCGCATGCCGCCGCGCGACAGCTCAGACCCCGCGGCTCCCGCCATGGCTTCGATTTCCGACGTGACGGACTTCACGACCGGGATCAATTTCGCGTTCGGATTACCGGCGGGCGGTGCGTCGTAAAGGCCGTCGATGTCGGACAGCAAAATCAACAGATCCGCGCTCGCCATGGTCGCGACCCGCGCGGCGAGCCGATCATTGTCGCCGTACCGGATTTCATTGGTCGCGACGGTATCGTTTTCATTGATCACCGGTACCGCGCGCCATTCCAAAAGCTTGGCGATGGTCGAGCGCGCGTTGAGATAGCGGCGGCGTTCCTCGGTGTCCTGCAGCGTCACCAGGATTTGCCCGGCGCCGATGCCGTGGTCGCCGAGCACCTTCGACCAGATTCGCGCCAGTGCGATTTGCCCGACCGCTGCCGCGCCCTGGCTTTCCTCGAGCTTTAGCGTGCCGCGCGGCAATTTGAGGCGGCTGCGGCCCAACGCGATCGACCCGGAGGAGACGATCAAGAGCTCGCAGCCCTCGTCATGCAGCTTGGCGAGGTCGGCGGCAAGTGCTGCAAGCCACGACGCCCGCACCTCGCCGGCGTCGGAATCGATCAGCAGCGACGAGCCGACCTTGACGACGATGCGGCGGAATTTTTTGAGATGAGGGCGGACCATGGATCGGGACTTTGACTAGGACTTTGCAGCAGGGCTTCTGGAGTTCAAGTCGTTTGCGGCGCCCAAGGCTCTGTCTGCGCCGCGCCCTTGGCCTTTGCCGACACCGGAGCTTCGCCGATCACCTCGACCAGCGCCTGCAACGCCTCTTTCACACCCGCACCCGTGACGCCTGACATCAACAGCGGGGTTTTCTTCGCGGCGCGTTTTAACCGATCCTTCTGCTGCTTCAACTCCGCCGCCGTGACGGCGTCGATCTTGTTCAGCGCCACGATCTCGATCTTGTCGGCGAGATGTCCGTCATAGGACTCAAGCTCGGTGCGCACCGTCTTGTAGGCCTTGCCGGCATGTTCGCAGGTGGCGTCGATGAGATGCAAGAGCACGCGGCAGCGCTCGACATGGCCCAAAAACCGGTCGCCGAGTCCGGCGCCTTCATGCGCGCCTTCGATTAACCCCGGAATATCCGCCAGCACGAATTCGCGGCTACCGGCGCTCACCACGCCGAGCTGCGGATGCAATGTCGTGAACGGGTAGTCGGCGATCTTCGGCTTGGCCGCACTGACGACCGAGAGGAAGGTCGACTTGCCGGCATTGGGCAGGCCGACGAGGCCGGCATCCGCGATCAATTTCAGCCGCAGCCAGATCCAGCGCTCCTCGCCGGGGGCGCCGGGATTGGCGTTGCGCGGTGCGCGGTTGGTGGAGGATTTGAAATGCGCGTTGCCGAACCCGCCATTGCCGCCTTCGGCGAGCACGAATTTTTCACCGAGCGTGGTGAAATCGTGGATCAGCGTTTCGCGGTCCTCGTCGAACACCTGCGTGCCGACCGGCACCTTGAGCATGATCGGTTTGCCGTTGGCGCCATGGCGGTCCTTGCCCATGCCATTGGTGCCCTTCTGGGCCTTGAAGTGCTGCTGATAGCGGTAGTCGATCAGCGTGTTCAATCCATCGACCACCTCGATGATGACGTCGCCGCCGCGGCCGCCATTGCCGCCGCTGGGCCCGCCGAATTCGATATATTTCTCGCGGCGGAACGCCACGCAGCCGTTGCCGCCGTCGCCGGAGCGGATATAGACCTTGGCTTCATCGAGAAATTTCATGGCCTACCCGTATCGCAGGGGTGGCGATGCGGCAACCTTTACCTGCGAGATATGAGCAAAAAGCCAGTATTTTCCGGCCTTTTTGAGACTTTTGGCCCGTTTAAAAGATCGCCGCATATGAATCTGTTCACGAAGATTTCGACCGCCGCGGATGAGCGCTCCGCGCGTCTGGCCGGGATTGGCTTGATGCTGGCCGCGGTCTGCATGTTTTCGCTCGGCGATGCGCTCGGCAAGTTCATCGTCGCGACCTATTCGGTCGGGCAATTGATGCTGCTGCGCGCCGCTTCGTCGCTGGTGCTGCTCGCCCCCTTGATGTGGTGGCACCGCGGCCGGTTTCGGCGGATCGAGCGGCCGTGGCTGCAGTTTTTGCGGGTCGTGCTCTCGACCCTGGAAATCGCGGCGTTCTTTCTTTCAGCCGCCTATCTGCCGCTCGCCGATGTCGTCACTTATTATCTGGCGACGCCGATTTTCGTCACCGCGCTGTCGGCGCTGGTGCTGCACGAGCGCGTCGGCTGGCGGCGCTGGAGCGCGGTTCTAACCGGCTTCTGCGGCGTCGTGATTGCGTTGCAGCCCTCGGTGCAGACCGTGACCTGGCCGGCGATGATCGCGCTCGGCGGCAGCCTGGCCTTCGCGGTAACGATGCTGATCACCCGTTCGGTGCGCGCGACACCCGATATCGTGCTGAGCTCGGCGCAATTTGCCGGCACGCTGATTTTCGGAATCGTGGTGGCGCCGTTCGGCTGGATCACGCCGACATCGGGCAGCCTCGGTTTCTTCATCGCCTCCGGTGCGATCTCGGTGTGTGCGCTGCTTTGCGTCAACCGCTCGCTCAAGCTCGCACCGGCCAGCACCGTGGTGCCGTATCAATATTCGATGATCATCTGGGCCGTGATGTTCGGCTACGTCGTGTTTGGCGATGTGCCGTCGATTGCGACGATTGCAGGCGCCGCCATCATCGTCGGCGCCGGGCTTTATATTTTCCTGCGCGAGCGGGGCCTCGGACGTGGCGAAACGGTGGTTAGTCCGCCGGCATGAGCAACACCGCTCTTCGCCCGCCTTCGCGGGCGAAGAGCATTTTACCGCGCCTTCACCGCGTGTGCCGAGTCGAATTGTTCCAGCTCTTCAGCGACGACCAGATGCTGCGCGTCAGGCGGAAGCAATCGACCGGCGTCGACGATCCCAGCGCCTCGAAGCGATGCAGCTCGACGCGGCTCCACTGGAAGCCGCATTTCTCCAGAATGTTGCGCGAGGCGGGGTTGGCAACCCGCGCGCCGGAGGTCAGCTGCTCGACGTCAAATTCCTCGAAGGTGAAATCGATCACCGCGCGCACCGCTTCGGTCGCAAAACCCTGGCCCCAATGTTCGATTCCGAGCCAATAGCCGAGTTCCGGCGCTTCCGGCTGCCGCCAATCGACGCTGACGACGCCGATAGGCGTGTGGTGGTTTTCGATCAGGAACACCGTCTCGCGATTGTCGTTCGCAGTTGTGCGCACGAGCTCGATCGCGTGGTCCTGTGAATAGGGATGCGGCAGGCGCCGGGTATTTTCCGCGATGCGGCGGTCGTTGGCGAGACGTGCGATTGCTTTGACGTCCGCCAGCGTCGGTCGGCGTAGCGTCAGCCGTTCGGTATCGAGCACGCAAGGACCTGCCTCACGTAATCTCGGGGTCGGGATATCCTGAAGCATGTCGGGCTCCTATGTGCGTGCTCTCGTAGAAAACACGCGCAATAAAAAAGGGAGGCCGGTTTCCCGCCTCCCTTTGGAGCCATCTGGCGCTCCGCCGGTTCAACAGGACCCGGCGGACGCATATTGTCCACCGTTTATTCGGCCGCGGCTTCCATCATCGGCACAACCGATATGAAAGTGCGGCCGTTGGCTTTCGCACGAAACTCGACACGGCCTTCGATCTTGGCAAACAGGGTATGATCGGTGCCCATGCCGACATTAAGGCCGGGATGCCACGTGGTGCCGCGTTGACGCGCAATGATATTTCCGGGGATCACGTGCTCGCCGCCATAGGCTTTGATCCCGAGGCGTTTGCCTGCTGAATCACGTCCGTTGCGCGATGAACCGCCTGCTTTTTTGTGAGCCATGGCCTGTCTCCAACTTACCCGTATCTCTAGATCAATTCCTTGACGGAATCATTTCACTTTTTATCACGTTTTATTAGTTTATCGCTTGATTAGTTCATCGCTTGTGGCGCCGGTCTTGCTGGCCGGAGCGCTTTATCTTTGCGGTCGTTGCCGCCGCCTAGGCGGCGTCGTCCTCGGCGGCCGCTGCGACGACCGGCTTTTCTCTCTTCGGTCGCGGTCCGACGGTCGGCTTGTTGTTGTCGGTCAGGATCTCGGTGACGCGCAGTACCGTGATCTCGTCGCGATAGCCGCGCTTGCGGCGCGAATTCTTGCGGCGGCGCTTCTTGAACGAGATGATCTTCGGGCCGCGCTTGTGCTGCAGCACTTCGGCGGCCACCGAGGCACCCGCAACCGTCGGCACGCCGAGCACAGGGGATTCCCCACCGACCAGGAGCACTTCGCCAAGCTGCACGATCGTTCCGACATCGCCGGCGATCTTGCCTATCTCGAGCACATCATCCGGAACGACGCGGTATTGCCGGCCGCCGGTTTTGATGACTGCGAACATCGTTTGATTCCTTCGTGTTCGATCCCAGCCTCGGACTGGTCCGGGCCGGCTTTTTCTTCAGTCGTTAAATTAGAGCATTTTCCAACGGCAAACCGAATGCCACTTTGCCTGAAAATACTCGATGGATTCACCGCGACGATCAATCTCGCGAATTAATCACCTTGCGAATTAATCAACGTCGCGAATTTCCGCGCGATCGGGGAGCGATCCCTAAAGTCGCACAAAAACAAGCGGCGCGAGGAGATCCCGCGCCGGGTGGACGGACTTATAGCGGCTGAAAGTCCGGAGTCAAGGAAAGTTGGTCCAAAAACGAGCCAAACAGAAGGGATTTCGCAGGCCTTTGGCCAAGGGGCCTGGTTTGAAAGCGCCCGTGCCGGATGCCGTGAAACCAATGGGTTCCGCCGCCGTTGTCCTCCGACTTCCGTTCGGGCAGGGGTGAAAATGGCTGAAGACGTCGTTACAAAAACGGGCATCGCCGGCCACGGCGCCACCCGTCTGCCGTCGGTCGTCGTCGATAGCTTCAATATCGAGTTGAAGGACGAGGACGGCTTTCTCGGCGACCGCGCCAGCAAGGGCGCATTCCGCCGAATTTTAGACAGCCTGCGTCAGCCGCTGAAGAAAAACGGCGAAGATCCTCTCGGCGACAAATCCACCGAAGCCATTGGCAAGGCTGCGCTGGCCGAGGCGCTGGTGGGCGACGACATCCATGCCGCAGCCCTGGTGCACGGCGCGATCGAGGAGTTCGCCCAGGAACTGGCCTATGTGACGCAGCGGTTTCTCAAGACCAAGGCCTGGACCGATACCGATCGCATCGTGGTCGGCGGCGGCTTTCGCGAAAGCCGCGTCGGCGAGCTGGCGATCGCGCGTACCGACATCCTGCTCAAGGCCGAAGGCTTCAAGGTCGATCTGGTGCCGATCCGTTATCACCCGGATGACGCTGGCCTGATCGGCTGTCTGCATTTGGCGCCGTCCTGGATTTTGGAAGCCCATGACAGCATTGTCGCGGTCGATATCGGCGGCACCAATATCCGCTGCGGCGTGGTCGAGACGCGCTGGAAAAAGGCGGCCGACCTGTCGAAAGCGTCGGTCTGGAAATCCGAGCTCTGGCGCCACGCCGATGACGCACCCACCCGCGACGGTGCGGTGAAACGGCTGGTGAAAATGCTGAAGGAGCTGATTGCCGCGGCCGATACTGAAGGGTTGAAGCTGGCGCCGTTCATCGGGATCGCCTGTCCCGGTGTGATCAACGATGACGGCTCGATAGCAAAGGGCGCCCAGAACCTGCCGGGTAACTGGGAGAGCAGTAAATTCAATCTGCCGGCGAGCCTGGTCGAGGCGATCCCGGAGATCGACGGTCACGACACCGCAGTGCTGATGCACAATGACGGCGTGGCACAGGGCCTCTCCGAGGTGCCGTTCATGCAGGACATCGAGCGCTGGGGCGTGCTGACCATCGGTACCGGGCTTGGCAACGCCCGGTTTACCAATCGCAGGAAAGACAAAGACAAAGAGGACAGGAAAGACAAAAAGGCCAAGGACTAAGGCGCCGACACCGAGATGCATTTTGGCCAAATCGCGTCATCTCTGGGCAATACGCGCCGAGTAACCTTGACTAGTTAGGTTAAAACGCAGATCGCGTTGCCGGCCGCGGGCAGATCGCTACCGTCACAGCGTCGCTGAGGCTGGCCCGCGAAGCCGCACTTCCCGGCCAGAATTTCAACGATGCGACAGGGACCGCCGGGTTTTTCCGCATCTGGCGGTCCCACCATTGTTGGTTGCGTCGTTGCTTTTGCCCTCATGAGGTGGGAATTTCACACCTCCAGCGCCTTGTCTGACCCGCCGTCCTCGCCTAGAACTCGCCCCGACCGAGGGTTGGAACAGACCCGGTATGGCGCCTTGGAGAGGTGGCAGAGTGGTCGAATGCACCGCACTCGAAATGCGGCATAGGTGCAAGCCTATCGGGGGTTCGAATCCCTCCCTCTCCGCCAACGCCACGAGAAACCCAATAAAATCAATAGGTAATTGATTATAATAGGCTTTTCGCCGCCCGATTGGTACACACGGGTGGTACACATGACCCTTTCGATGACGCGTCCCCAGAAGCATCCTGACAGCGGCTATTACTGGTTTCGGAAACGTGTTCCGGACGATCTTCGCGAAGCCATAGGCAGGCGCGAGGAACGCTTCAGCTTGGGTACGCGAGACCCAAATGAAGCGAAGCGTCTCCACGCGCTGAAGCTCGCGGAGATCGAAGAGCGGTGGTCGAACTTGCGACGCGGGCAGCACCCGTTATCGCCGGAAGATATTGCGCGTCAATCCTTCCAGCCAGCTTCATACTTCCACATATTGAATCGTGCTCCCAATTCGCGAGGCGCGTATTGCTCGTTATCGCCCCGTCGCGTCGGCCAACGCGGCCGGAAAATGTAAGTCCGCTCGGAGCCATTCTTTTTCAATTCGAAGAGCGACGACTGCATATTTGTCATCTTCAGCAATGATGCGTGCTGGCGTCGATAGATAGTTATGCGGGTCATAAGACGGTCGGTCCTGGCTGCTCATCGGGCTTTCCTCTTGATATGGACTTGGAAAGGTTTGGGATTTTACGGGGAGTTGGGGCGCTTTTCAGAAGCGGAATGGAGATGTTTTGTCACCATTCGCATCACCGCTAGGGGGTTTGCGGGCCGGGCGTAGTTTCAACACTTCGGTTGAAAATTTAAGGGACCATTGTCATTGAGTGTGAGGCCTTTAAGGGTCGTGATCCACCTATCACCCGGGCGGTCGATGTCGACGCTGCCGATCGGCCAAACAGGCTGGACTGGTCTTAAAGCTCCTTGCTTAAGGCATCGAGCGCCTGGGATAGGCCCCGGAATGATAGCCCGATCGCGAGATCGCGTCCTGCGCCGTCTGTCCACGTCATGCGTCCAGCATTCGCCTGGGTTTTCCAGCGGCGCAACACATCATCCGTCAGGAGCGCATCGGCAATGCAGCCTCCGGGCAGGCATTTCCGCCAACCGAGATCGAGCGGTTCCGGCGCCTTACCGTCAGCCGAGAAGCCAGGCGTAGTCGAAAAGGTGACATTGACCGGCAGAACGACTGTTAGACGTAGCGGATCGGCCTTCTTCAAACGTCCGATGGCCAGTTCCGCCACCGGGTTTTGCTGGTCCTGCGCGCGGATCTGCTGAGTCACTTCGCATACGCGCTGTGTTTCGGCGCCATTGCCGAGGCGCTGGCAGCGGAGGGCCCAATCGCCGAAATTGGCCAAGGTGCTGTTTGGCTCGGCGTCGACGGGGTGCGGAGGCTCTGGCTTGGCAACCGATGTGGGAGCCGCGGGCTTTGGCCCTTGGGCGAGGGCTTGCGATCCCAGCGCGAGAAGGGCGATCACTCCAAAAGTCCTAACACGAAGACCCATACCTGAATTCATCATCATCCACCTCACTTGATTTACCTCATTTGTAAGAGACAAGAAGCTGTGGTTACGCCAGTTAGATTGACACGACCGTCTCGATTGAGACTCTGCAGTACTGCCGCGGGCGTGCAGGTCGATGCATTCGAATTGATAGCGAAATTCGTCGGCGCGAAGCCGTTATCGTTTTCGCTGCCGCCGAAGAAATCATTCGACGTGAAGTAGCTTGGAAACGCCGCCGCCAGCGCATCGGCGGCTGTCACCGTGGGCGGCGCGGCTGTCACGGTGAGATTGGCGCCAGTATAGGAGATCGCGTAGTTCGAATTGGCGAGCGTGCCTTGCGTGATTCCGTAGGCGCCGACGTTCGAGGTGATGGTTGCTGTAGTGGTAAGCAGGCCGGAGAGCGTGTCGCCGTTGACGAGGCCGGAGCTCACATAGCTCAAGGCGGGGTTAGAAGCGCCATAGAGACGCGACTGCGCGTCGGCGATGACCGTGAGCGACGCCGCCGTCACGTTGAGATTGGCACCGACATAGCTCAGCGCGTAGTTCGCGGACGCAGCGAGGCTGCCCTGGGTGATGGCGTAGCTGCCGACGTTGAAGGTGGTGATTGCCGAGGTGGCGAGCAGCCCGGACAGCGTATCGCCGTTCACCAGGCCAGAACTGACATAGCTGAGGGTCGGGTTGACGGCGCCATAGAGCCGTGACTGCGCGTTTGCGGTGACGGTAAGCGGCGCCGCTGTCACGGCAAGGTTGGCACCGGCATAAGAAATTGAATAATTCGAATTGCCAAGCGTGCCTTGGGTGATCGCATAGTTGCCGACGTTCGAGGTCGTGGTCGCGCTAGTGGTCAGCCCACCGGAGAGTGTGTCGCCATTCAACAGGCCGGAGCTGACATAGCTCAGGGCCGGGTTGACGGCGCCATAAAGTCGCGACTGCGCGTTCGCGGTGACCGTGAGCGACGCTGCTGTCACGGAGAGATTGGCCCCGAGATAGCTCAGCGCGTAGTTCGCGGAGGCGACGAGCGTGCCCTGGGTGATGGCGTAGCTGCCGACGTTGGAGGTGGTGATTGCCGAGGTGGCGAGCAGCCCGGACAATGTATCGCCGTTGACCAAGCCAGAACTGACATAGGTCAGCGCCGGGTTGGTGGCGCCATAGGCGCGGGACTGGGCATCGGCGGTGACGGTCAATGGCGCTGCTGTCACGGAGAGATTGGCCCCGACATAGCTCAATGCGTAGTTCGCGGAGGCGGCGAGGGTGCCCTGGGTGATCGCATAGGCGCCGACATTCGAGGTCGTGGTTGCTGAGGTGGCGAGCAGGCCGGACAATGTATCGCCGTTGACCAAGCCAGAACTGACATAGGTCAGCGCCGGGTTGGTGGCACCATAGAGCCGCGACTGCGCATTCGCGGTCACGGTGAGCGGCGCCGCCGTCACGGTGAGATTGGCGCCGACATAGCTCAGCGCGTAGTTCGCGGACGCAGCGAGGCTGCCCTGGGTGATGGCGTAGCTGCCGACGTTGGAGGTGGTGATTGCCGAGGTGGCGAGCAGCCCGGACAGCGTATCGCCGTTGACGAGGCCGGAGCTCACATAGCTCAAGGCGGGGTTAGAAGCGCCATAGAGCCGCGACTGCGCATCCGCGGTGACGGTGAGCGGCGCTGCTGTCACGGAGAGATTGGCCCCGACATAGCTCAGCGCATAGTTTGCGGAGGCGGCGAGCGTGCCCTGGGTGATGGCGTAGGCGCCGACGTTCGAGGTGGTGGTTGCTGTAGTGGTGAGCAGGCCGGAGAGCGTGTCGCCGTTGACGAGGCCGGAACTGACATAGGTCAGCGCCGGGTTGGTGGCACCATAGAGCCGTGACTGCGCATTCGCGGTGACGGTAAGCGGCGCCGCGGTCACGGTGAGGTTGGCACCGGCATAAGAAATTGAATAGTTCGAGTTGCCAAGCGTGCCCTGGGTGATCGCATAGTTGCCGACGTTCGAGGTCGTGGTCGCGCTAGTGGTCAGCCCGCCGGTGAGCGAGTCACCGTTCAACAGTCCTGTACTGACATAGCTCAGCGCCGGGTTGGCGGCGCCATAGAGTTGTGACTGAGCGTCGGCGGTGACCGTGAGGGGGGCCGTCGTCACGGTGAGATTCGCTCCGAGATAGGTGAGCGTATAGTTCGCCGAGGCCACCAGCGTGCCTTGAGTGATCGCATACGCGCCGACGTTCGAGGTCGTGGTCGCCGAGGTGGCGAGCAGGCCGGACAGCGTGTCGCCGTTGAGGAGGCCCGAACTCGCATAGCTCAGGGCCGGGTTGGTGGCGCCATAAAGACGAGACTGCGCGTTTGCGGTCACCGTGACCGGCGCTGCTGCCACAGTCAGCGTGCCGTTGCCGTAGCTAATGACGTATCCCTGCTGATTGGAATACAGCCCGCTCGCAGCAATGATATAATTGCCCGCATTCGTTGCGCCCTGCGAGGTGCCACCGTAGTTCACCGCGCCTAACACGTTGCCATTGGGAGAACTGGAATAGGTCACGCCGTTTCCGCCCGAAAACGCCTGCCCATCATAAGTCTTGGTCGCGTCGTTGGCCGTCACCGTCAGCGAGGTCATGAATGACCGCAGCAGCGGATTGGTGAGCCCGTTATAGATGGTCCAGGTGTTGGTGAAGTCCCATGAGTGAAAACTGCCCGATTGCTGCATCTGGACGGTTGTCAATCCGGTGCCACCCGGTGACGTCGGCTGACCCGACGTTTGCGTGTTCCAGTAGCTATCGGTGACCGGGCCCGAGCTGCTGCCCATCAGCCCACCGACACTGGTCGTACCGCTCACGGCTCCGGTGGCATAAGTATCGACGACAGGGCCTGTGCTGCTGCCCATCAGTCCGCCGACGCTGCTCGTGCCGCTCACGTTGCCAGTGGCGTAACTGTTGCTGACAAGGCCGGTTGTGCTGCTCCCCATCAGCCCGCCGAGGCTGCTGGTGCCGCTCACATTGCCGGTGGCGTAGCTATAGCTAACCGTGCCGGTGTTGCTGCCCATCAATCCGCCGAGGCTGCTTCCGCCGCTAACGGTGCCTGTATTGTAGCTATTGCTGATGATCCCCGTGTTGCTCCCCACCAGCCCGCCGGCGCTGCTGAGGCCGAGCACACTGCCGCCGACCAGTCCGACGTTTTGAATTACGGAAGCCGTACCCGTGGATCCAAACAAACCAATATCGGCCGTGGCGGGCAAATTGATGACAAGATTGCTGACGGTGTGACCGAGCCCATCGAACGTGCCATTGAAAGGAACGCCTACGGTCCCAATGGGCGTGAAGCCGGTGTTGGCATTCCACGCGGACGTCGCGGTGGCGTCGATGTTGCTACCGAGGGCGTAATGCCCAGCCAGGTTGGCCGAAGCCATCCCCTGTAGCGTCGGCGTCGCCGGGGGGGCCGTCGCATCTAACGCGGTACCCAAGCTATTGATCACGGTATAGGCAGTGCCGGCGATGGAGAGGCTGGGACTCGCCCCCGACAAGGTGACGGATGCATTATTGAGAGTGAATAAGCCTGTTCCACTTGCCGGCACAGCGCCGTTCGCAGTGTTGGGATTGATGATCAGCCCAGCCGCGCCGCCGGTCGCCGTGATATTGGCGTTGATATTGACGTTGTTCGAAGCAGTGAGTGTGAGCGTGGTATTGGCGCTCCACGCGATCGCGGCATTCACGTTCACGTCGCCCAATCCGGCGCCGACGGTGCTGCTGGTTTGCAGCAGAACGTTAGTGCCGGCGTTCAACGCGGCGTCAACGTCGGTGTTGAGAACGATGCTGCCGCCGGAGTTCGAGGTCCAGGTTCCGCTAGGCGATTGAGTTGCGGTTGTGGTGGCGTTGCTAACGGTCAGATTATGTGGATCGAGCAGCCAGGTTCCGGCGGCCCCGTGCGGCGCCGAGGCATTCACGGCAATGCCGGTGACGTCGAGCTGGTGGCCAGATGTTTCGATCGTGCCGCCGTTGCCCAAGCCGGCGCCGCTGGCGCTGAGCAGGCCGCTGACGCTGGTCGCTCCATCCGACCATGCGACAACCGTGCCGCCATTGCCGTCTCGTGTCGCATTGGCCCCGATCGTCGCGCCCGCCGCGATATCGACTATTTCGGCGTGGGCGAGAGATCCCGTGCCTTGCGGACCGCCGCCGATCAGTATGGTCCCACCTCCGCTCGCGCCGGAAGCATCCAGCGCCGCCGCGCCCACCGAGACGGCCGCGCCGGTGACGCTGATCGCACCGCCGTTGGCATCCTTGCTGGTCGCTTTGATGCGTGCATTGTTGGCGATGGTGACGTTGTGGCCTGTAACCGTGATTGCGCCGCCATTCGTTGCCTTGGCTGTTCGGCCCGCCGACGCATTGAGCCTGCCGGCGACGGTGACGTTGCCGCCCGCGCCACCGCCTAGCACGATGGCGCCCGAGTGCCCCGAAACGGAGCGGGCGGAA
This sequence comes from uncultured Alphaproteobacteria bacterium, assembly GCA_963814615.1. Taxonomy (GTDB): domain Bacteria; phylum Pseudomonadota; class Alphaproteobacteria; order Rhizobiales; family Xanthobacteraceae; genus Bradyrhizobium. Next base: position 376,448 of record CAWFDN010000005.1, read on the forward strand.
AGTGTGCCGGAAACGTTCACTGCGTCGCGGATTGCTTCTTTAACCGTCGCCGCCTTGAGCTCTATCGATCCGCCGGCCGCGGAAATCCTCCCGGAGACGTCGATCAGCGCCTTGCCGTTGCGGGCGTTGGATGCAGTGGGCACCGCCACTTGCATGAAGCCGTCGCCCGCGAGGTCGAGAGTGATCGATTCACCCGAACCAAGGCCGACTTTGCCGAGCGGCACATTGATCCGGCCCGCGTTCGAAACGGTGCCGCCAAGCAAGGCGGCGAAGCCGCCTCGGCCGACATTGATCCTGCCGGCATTGCTGATCGCGGCCGAACTGCCATTGCCGGTAAACGTCCGTTTGCCGGACACGAAGTCGTGGTCGCTGATCCCCAGCGTTGAGGCGACGAAGCCCCCGCCGACATTCACTGTTCCACTTGGCGTGATCGCGATGCCATTCGGATTGACGAGATAAACTTGTCCGTTGGCCTGAATCGTGCCGGCGATCGTCGAGGGTGTGTTGCCGGTAACTCGATTGAGGATCGCCGAACTCGAACTTGGCTGATTGAAGGTGACCGTGTTCGGTTGGCCAATGGAAAAGGAGTTCCAATTGATGACGGCGTTCGGCGAACTTTGGGTGATTGTGAGACGGTTGTTCGCGGGCGCTCCAATCGACGCGGTGCCAGCAGTGACGGAGCCGCCTTGTGGCAGGACATTCTGCGCTAGAACAGGCGAAGCGCCGCCCAGCGCGAGCGTGAGCGGTCCGTAAGCGATCGAGCGGAGCAGATGGCGCAAAACATGCCAATCCCTTCGAGTATGGTGCTCTTGCAATCAAGCCAACATCGAAGCATGATTGATGAAACTCCCCTTGGGGTGTTGCATCTACATTCACGGAATGTTGGTTGCGCGGCGCACGAAACCGAGTGCGGTGTGATTTTGCTATCGAGGCAACTGCGCGGGGCCGAGTTTTATGGCGTTCGACTGAGCTGTCGTGCATAGACTGCGCACAATGCTCTTAACGAGAGTGCCGACGATCTAAGACAATTTCCGCTTTCAGCGGCTTTCTGTGGACACCGGTCGATGCCACCAAGGATCGTCGGAACAAACAGACAGTAGAAATACGGAAGATTTTCTTTCTCGACGGGCCAGGGCTTATATCTTCTAGTCGTCGTCCTGATCGAAGAGTCGGAAGAGACTCTCGCTTTCAAAACCGAAAACTCATGACGGCCTGGCCTCGCCAGGAATGGGGGAGGTTGGGCAAATTAGAAAATTGCCGGGCCACTTCGAGTCCCAGCGTGACGCCCTGATATCCGCCCGGTACATCGATGTCGCTGCGCACGCCGGCACCGACAGCGCCGGCGCGAACAACGGCAAGCTCAACGATAGTCGGCTCTAGCAGCCGGCCAACCCCGAAACTGCCAAAGCCGTAGGGCGATAGAATGACAGGGACGGCAGTGCCGGTGACGGCAAAAGGTCGGCTCAATTCGGCCCGCAATGTGCCGCCTTCATCGACGTTCAGCGTGCCGCTTGGATAGGCAGAGATGGCTTGCGGGCCGTCAAGCGAGAACTGTTCTGATATCAGAAGTGGATTGCCAAACGACGTTTGAGCACGGCCGATTAAATCCATACGGAATTCATTGGGCAGTGGCTGAGTAACACGTGCATCGAAAGCCGCCTTTGAAAAACCTGGGCCAGCACCCTGCCGCGACAATGGAACGCCGGAGGCGAGCGCATCGGCGCTGTCGCGTCCACCGGTGCCTTGTGAAAAAGTAGCCGAGGTCTGGAGCGCGGCGCTCCACCATGGCAGGCCAGTTTCGTAGGCAGCGCCGATGCGCAGCACCCCGTAACGGTCTCTGTTGAGATCGGTTGAAAAGAGCGGCAGGGCGACACTCTGGCTAATGTATTCGAAGGCTCCATTGAGGCTAAGAGTGGTCGTCCGTGTGCGGATCAATGGGTAGGAGGTTCGCAACGCAAAGCGCTCGAACTCACCGATGTTCGCAAGGCCGCCACTCACAGGCAGTGGTTGCACAGGCAGTGGTTGGCTGCGCGAATTGGTGTATTCCGGGTTCAAGATCCAGCCGTCGGTGCCGAGCGGCAAGACCGCGCCAGCGCCAAGCACGCGGAAGGGCGAGCTGGAATCGAAAATTCGCGCGGGGTCTCCGCTCGATTGTGTCGAGACATAGAACTGCTCGCCGAAGCCGAACGCCGAATTGAGTGCGACGCTCGTGCCGTAACTCCAAGTCCCCAGCGAAGACGGCAGACGGTTGTCGATGCTAGCGGTCGCGGTTACCAGCCGATGTGTGCCTTCGAGCACCAGCAACGTACCGCCGATGGTTTTACCGCGCGCGAGTGTGCTCTTCAGGCGCAGGCCCGGCACGTCGCCCGCGATCAACAGGCGCCGCTCTATTTCACCGAGCTTGATGCGCCGGCGGCCGACGAGCGAGGCCATGCGAGCCGTGACCAGCGCTCGCACACGATCCGGCACATTATCGACTTGCACCTTCTCGACGAAGCCATCGACGATAGCGATCAGCAGGCGACCGTGATCATTCAATTTCTGCTGCGGCACCGTTACCCTTACGAGGACATAGCCTGCGCGTGCGTAGGCTTGTTCCAGCGCGTTGGCGAACTCATAGACCTGAACTACGGTGACACGGTGTCCCTCGACGGTGCGGACGAGCGCGCGTGTCTCGGTGTCGAGTTCGGGAAAGGTTCCCTTGATCACGACGCGCCCGACGATGAAGCTCAAACGCTCTGCGCCGGCCGGGGCGTGCAACTGCTCGCTGCCTGAGGACGGTAGATCTCCTGCCGGGCTGGGTGCCGCCGGCCGCAAAGTCTGTGGCGTCACCTGACTTGGGGCAACCTGGGACAGGGCGGCTAATGGATAGAGAACAAGGGCAACTACGCCAACAGCGAACGCGGAGCAACGTGTAGAGGCCTTCCCAATCGATCGGGGACGGTAAAATGCCGCGCGATGGAATTCACGTTTCACCGGACAACGTAGATGTCACTCACGAGCGGCACTCCTGTAAGAGGGCAATCAACCGACCGGGGTGATCTATTCATCCTACAGTTGTGCGGTAACCTTAATGGGGGCTTAACGTCCCTCTAAAGCCCCGAAGGATCATAGCAGCGAGAGCTCCCTATATTTGCAAAAGCGCTGCGGCTTGATGGTCAAAATTGCTCTGTTGTCCGAGGTCGGTACAGCATGAGTTCCGTACCCTTCCGAAGTGAAGGCGATCGGGATGATTATTGGATCGCGGCGGCGAACGCAGACCGGCGTCACGGTGGGTCACGGTGGGCACGCAACTGGCGGGCGAGTTGCCATGCATCCGATGTGATCGGGTGCAACTGCAACAAGTGATGTTGAACTTGATCGTCAATGCCATCCATCGATGAGTAGCGCCGCAGCGTCTCACCGATAGTGCTGAAGATCTCCGGAAGGCACAGTCCATAAGGCGACTGGTCGCCTCCGTCACCGAAGAAGCTGCCCAGGAAATTGACGCGGAACGGATAGAACGTTGGCGACAATGGGCGCTGGTTCAGGCCGACCAGATAGACCCCCTTAAGACGGGCCGGATATGGGACGACGTCAATAGCTAGGGCATGATCGAAGGACGGACGCGTATTCAGTTGCGCGATTCTGTCTCATTCACCTGCCGGATACGGCTCCCGAACGGTCACGGCAGACAGTGGCAGAATTTCAGTTCGGGTACGGATCCACAATGGCAGTCGCACGGTAAAGCGAGACCCTTCACCCTCCCGCAGCGAATCGCGACACGGCTGCTCATTCGACGACATGCCTCGCCCGACACAGCAGGTGCAAACGTGGTCACGCCTGCACATTGTCAACTTGGTCGCCAGCCATATAAGGTCGGCGGTGGGAGGCGGCACGCCCGTGGAGACGGGCGGCCGAAACGGTCATGTTCGAAGGACACGATCCCTATCTCGTCGCGCTCTCGGTGGTGATCGCGATCCTGGGAGGTTACACCGGTTTCGGCCTCGCGGCCCGCATCCGCGGGACGCCGGGCGTGAGCCGTCGCGTGTTGCTGGCGGGCGCGTCAGGGTTCCTCGCGGTCGGCATTTGGACCATGCATTTCATCGGCATGCTGGCGGCGCCGATCCCGGCGGATACGGTCTATCTCGTTCTTCCGACCATCATCTCGTTCCTGATCTGCGCGCTGGTGGTCGGCGTGTCCTTGTTCTTTGTCAGCGTCGGCGAATCGTCGCAGCGGCGCGTGATCTCCTCCGCTGTATTGCTGGGGGCCGGCATCGCCAGCATGCATTATGTCGGCATTCACGCTCTAGCCGGCGATTTTGCCATCCAGCACAATAATCCGATGGTTTTGCTGTCGGCTGTGGTCGCGATCGGTGCCGCCTATGGCGGCCTGCGCGCATTTCTGGCCCGGCAGGATGGCGTGCGCTTGATCGCGAGCTCAATCGCGTTCGGCGTTGCGGTATCGGGCATGCACTATACCGCGATGGAGGGCATGCATTTCGTCCCGCTGTCGGCGCAGGCGCACCACCATGGCGGAGGGTTGGCGGCGTCGCCGCAAATCCTCTCGGTGGTGGTGGCTGTGCTCTGCTTCGTGATCGCTGCCGGCTTCCTGCTGTCGCTGGTGCCGGATCCGCGCCGGCGGGCGGGGCGCGACGTGATCGGCGAAACCGGCCCGCTTGCGGCAGAGGCCGCGGCCACGATGGTCGGCGCCTTCGCTCCCGGACCGGATCAGGGCGCGGCCACGGGCCAGCGGGTGATTTCGGCTCCGCTGGGCGGCATCGGCCAGCCGCCGCGCGCCGCGCCGGTGGTTCGGCTGCCGGTCGAGGGCGCCGACGGCACGCATTTCATCGATACGGCTGATGTGCGCAGCGTTAGGGCCGATGCACATTATACCCGGGTTCATGACGGCACCCGCGAGCGCATGTGCCCATGGTCGATTTCGGAGGCCGAGGCGCAGCTCGATCCCGGCTTGTTCGTCCGGGTGCACCGCAGCCATATCGTGGCGATTCCGCATGTCAGATTGGTGCGCAAGGAAGGGGATAGCGCGGTGATCGAGCTCGATGGCCCGTCGCCGCATCGTGTCCCCGTCAGCCGCGCCAAGATTGCCGAGCTCAAGGCCCGGCTTGGTCTCCGGCGCCACGCATAGTCCCAACAGCCCGGATTAGGTCGCGAAGACTGACGCATTTCGTGCGCTCGAATCCGCATCTCGTGCGAATTTCCTTAGTCCGTGACCTCGTGGCGGCCTTCGTCTTGCTTACGAAAAATTCCGGGAACAGCCTGCTTTCAATGTCTGAGTTTAAAAAGACGCATGGAGGAGGAGACGATGATTCCTGGCCCGTTCAGCTATCACCGGCCTGCGACGGTGGCCGATGCGGTCAAACTGCTCTCTACATTGGGCGACGAAGCCCGCCCCCTTGCCGGCGGCCACAGTCTGGTCCCGATGATGAAGCTTCGCCTCGCCACCCCCGAACATCTGGTCGATCTGCATGGCATCGACGCCCTGAAAGGCGTCCGCCGCGACGGCAATCGCATCTTGATCGGCGCCATGACCACCCAGCACGAGCTGCTTGCCTCCAATGAAATTGCCAATTCGCTGCCGATCCTGCACGAGACCGCGTTGTTGATCGCCGATCCGCAGGTGCGCTACCGTGGCACGATCGGCGGCAACGTCGCCAATGGCGATCCCGGCAATGACATGCCGGCGCTGATGCTGACCCTGGGCGCAAGCTACCGGCTCGAAGGGCCAGCGGGTAGCCGCGATATCGCCGCCGCCGAATTCTACCAGGGCGCTTATTTTACGGCGCTTGAGCCCGGCGAAATCCTGACCGCGATTTCAATTCCGGCACCGACTGCGGGTCACGGCTACGCTTATGAGAAGCTGAAACGCAAGATCGGCGATTACGCTACCGCGGCGGCGGCGGTCGTCCTCACCATGGCCGGCGGCAAGGTCGCCAGTTGCGCGATCGGCCTTACCAATCTGCACGAAACCCCGCTGCTCGCGGTGGACGCCGCCATGGCCGTAATCGGAACCAGCCTTGACGCGGCGACGCTGAAGAAGGCGGCCGCGGCGGCGGTGGCGATCATGTCGCCGGCCACGGATTCCCGCGGCCCGGCGGAATACCGGAAGCATGTCGGAGGCATCATGGTGACGCGGGCGCTGCAGCGCGCCGCCAGCCGCGCAAGCTAGAGAGGAATCGAAAATGGCAAAGACCCATGTGACCATGAAGGTGAACGGCGCCGAGGTCGAAGGCCTCGTCGAACCGCGCACGCTGCTGGTGCATTTCATCCGCGAGAACCTGCTCCTCACCGGCACCCATATCGGCTGCGAGACCACGCATTGCGGCGCCTGCACCGTCGACCTCGACGGCATGTCGGTGAAAAGCTGCACCGTGTTCGCGGTGCAGGCGCAGGGCTCCGAGATCACCACGATCGAGGGCGTCGCCAATGCCGACGGCACGCTGTCGGCATTGCAGGAAGGGTTTCGGATGATGCATGGGCTGCAATGCGGCTTCTGCACGCCGGGCATGATCCTGCGCGCGCAGCGGCTGCTGCAGGAAAACCCCACCCCATCAGAGGCGGAAATCCGGATGGGCATTTCCGGAAACATCTGCCGCTGCACTGGTTACCAGAACATCGTCAAGGCGATCCAGTACGCCGCTGACAAGATCAATGGCGTCGAATTCAAGGAGGCTGCGGAATGAACGACATGACTCCCACGCGGGAACAACGCACCGCCGCCCTCGAAGGCATGGGCTGCAAGCGCAAGCGCGTCGAGGACGCTCGCTTCACGCAAGGCAAAGGCAATTACGTCGACGACGTCAAGCTGCCAGGCATGCTGCATGGCGATTTCGTTCGCTCGCCGCACGCCCATGCGCGCGTCAAATCGATCAACTCGGAAGAGGCGCTGAAGGTACCGGGCGTGCTGGCGGTGATCACCGCCGAAACGCTGAAAACCGTCAACCTCGCCTGGATGCCGACGCTGGCCGGCGACGTGCAGATGGTGCTGGCTGACGGCAAGGTGCTGTTCCAGAATCAGGAAGTTGCCTTCGTGGTCGCCACCGATCGCTATGCCGCCGATGACGGCATCAACAAGGTCGTGGTCGAATACGAGCCGCTTCCAGTCGTGATCGATCCATTCAAGGCGATGGACGCCGATGCGCCGGTGCTGCGCGAGGACCTCGCCGGCAAGACCACAGGCGCGCACGGACCACGCAAGCATCACAATCATATCTTCGAGTGGACCGTCGGCGACAAGGATCTCACCGACGCCGCGTTCCGCAAGGCGGAGGTCACGATCAAGGAGATGATCTCCTATCACCGCACCCATCCGTCGCCGCTGGAGACCTGCCAGTGCGTGTGCTCGTTCGACAAGATCAAGGGCGAGCTGACGATCTGGGGCACCTTCCAGGCGCCACATGTGATCCGCACCGTAGTGGCGCTGATCGCCAAGATTCCGGAACAGAAGATCCACGTGATCTCGCCCGACGTCGGCGGCGGTTTTGGCAACAAGGTCGGCGCCTATCCCGGCTATATCTGCGCCGCCGTGGCCTCGATCGTCACCGGCAAACCCGTCAAATGGGTCGAGGACCGCATCGAGAACCTGACCGCGACCTCCTTTGCGCGCGATTACCACATGACCACCGAAATCGCGGCGACCAAGGAAGGCAAGGTCACGGGCCTGCGCGTCCACGTGCTGGCCGATCACGGTGCGTTCGATGCCTGCGCCGATCCGTCGAAATGGCCGGCCGGGTTTTTCAACATCGTGACCGGCTCCTATGACTTCCCGGTCGCGCATCTGTCGGTGGACGGCATCTACACCAACAAGGCGCCGGGCGGTGTCGCCTATCGCTGCTCGTTCCGGGTGACGGAGGCGGCCTACTGCATCGAACGCGGGATGGATATTCTGGCCCAGAAGCTCGGGATGGATCCAGCCGAGTTGCGGCTCAAGAATTTCATCAAGCCGGAGCAGTTTCCGTATCACTCCGCACTTGGCTGGGAATACGATTCCGGCGATTATCACACCGCGATGCGCAAGATGATGGAAACGGTCGATTATGCCGGCCTGCGCAAGGAGCAAGCCGCGCAACGCGCGGCGTTCAAGCGCGGCGAGACCCGCGAGATCATGGGCCTCGGCGTGTCGTTCTTCACCGAAATCGTGGGCGCCGGGCCGTCGAAGAATTGCGACATCCTGGGGATTGCGATGTTCAATTCCTGCGAAATCCGCCTGCATCCGACCGGCGCCGGCATTGCCCGCGTCGGCACGAAAAGCACCGGCCAGGGTCATGAGACCACTTGGGCGCAGATCATCGCCACCGAGATCGGTATTCCTGCCGACAACATCATGGTCGAGGAAGGCAACACCGATACCGCGCCCTACGGGCTCGGTACCTACGGTTCGCGTTCGACGCCGGTGGCGGGCGCGGCGATTGCGATGGCCGCGCGCAAGATCAAGGCCAAGGCGCAGATGATCGCGGCCTACAAGCTCGAGGTCCATGAAGGCGACCTCGAATGGGATATCGACGGGTTCAGGGTCAAGGGCCTGCCGGAGAAGTCGATGTCGATGAAGGACATTTGCTGGGCGGCCTACAATTCGGTGCCGCCGGGCATGGAGCCGGGCCTGGAGGCGGTGAGCTATTACGACCCGCCCAACATGACCTATCCGTTCGGGGCCTATATCTGCGTGATGACCATCGATGTCGATACCGGGGTCTACACAATCAAGCGTTTCTACGCGCTCGACGATTGCGGCACCCGCATCAATCCGATGATCATCGAGGGCCAGGTCCATGGCGGACTGACCGAAGCCTTTGCGATCGCGATGGGCCAGGAGATCCGTTACGACGACGAAGGCAATGTGGTGACCGGCTCGTTCATGGATTTCTTCATGCCTACCGCGGTCGAGACCCCGCATTGGGAGACCGACTTCACCGTGACGCCGTCGCCGCATCACCCGATCGGCGCCAAGGGCGTCGGCGAAAGCCCGAATGTCGGCGGCGTGCCGGCGTTTTCCAACGCCGTCAACGATGCCTTCTCGTTCCTCGGCTCGACCCATATCCAGATGCCGCATGACTATTGGCGCAACTGGCGGGCGGCGAAGAGTCTGGGAGTGTTCGCGCAGCGATGAGAAATATCGCGAGGAGATCGCGATGAGGGATCGCGAAGAGATCGCGCAAGCACTAGCGGCCGGCGGCTACATCGCCGATGGCGAACTCGCGACCGCGATCTCGCTGATGCAGTTGCTCAAGCGCCCGTTGCTGCTCGAAGGCGAAGCGGGCGTCGGCAAGACCGAAGTGGCCAAGGCGCTGGCCGCGGTGCATGCAACCGAGCTGATACGGTTGCAATGCTACGAAGGCCTCGATCAATCGGCCGCACTCTATGAATGGAACTACCAGCGGCAATTGCTGGCGATCCAGGCGCATCGCGGCGACAAGGCCGATACCATCGAGGACCAGATTTTCTCGGAAAAATACCTGCTTGAAAGACCACTGCTGGCCGCGATCCGCCGCGCCAAGCCACCGGTGCTGCTGATCGACGAAATCGACCGCGCCGACGACGAGTTCGAGGCGTTTCTGCTCGAACTGTTGTCCGACTTTCAGGTGTCGATCCCCGAACTGGGTACGATTTCCGCCATCACGATCCCTCACGTGGTTTTGACCTCGAACGGCACGCGCGAATTGTCCGACGCGCTTCGCCGCCGCTGTCTCTATCACTATGTCGATTATCCGGACGTGGACCGCGAGGCGCGCATCATCATGGCGCGGATCGCGGGCGCAGGCGCCTCGCTGGCGTTGCAGATCGCGCGCATGGTCGAGGGCGTCCGTAGAGAAGAGCTTCGCAAGGTTCCAGGCGTCGCGGAGACGTTGGACTGGGCGGCGGCGCTGGTGGGCTTGAACGTGCGCGACCTGCACGATGCGCCAGAGGTGATTCACGAGACCCTGATGTGCCTGCTCAAGACCCATGAGGACAGATCGCGCGTGACGCCCGAAGTGACGGAGCGGCTATTGGGGAAAGTCGCATGAGCTGTTGCGGCACCAATCCAGGATATGAGGAACTCGACGAGGTCTCCGGTCTTGTCGCCAGCAAGCTCGCGGCGTTTCTCAAAACCCTGCGCGACAACGGGTTTACCGTCGGCCTGCACGAAGGCCAGGACGCGGCTTCCCTGATGGCGGCAGGCTATGCCGAAAAGCCCGGGTTGTTGCGGTCAGCCTTCAGGCATCTGTTCTCGACGCGCAAACCCGACTGGGACAGGTTCGATGGGCTCTTCGACGCGTTCTGGCTGGGAAAACGGGTGCGATCGCGATCCCTCACCATGGGCGCGGCGAAGGCGGCCAACAACCCGTCGCTGAAGAACCTGCAGGACCAAAAGTCCCTACCAGCGGCCGGCGAGGCTGCGGACCAGATTCCATCGGACGATGCGCCGGAAGACCGCGCCGGCGAGGGCCGTATGGAGGGTGCCTCGGGCGCCGACAATCTGGCCGAGATCGATTTCCGCAAGATCGCCGACCCCGACCAGATCGAGCAAGCCCATGCGGTCGCGGCAAGGCTGGCGAGGATCATGCGCACGCGGCTGACGCGGCGTGATCTGGCGCGGCGGCGCGGCTACCGGCTCGACTTGCGAAGGACCATCCACAAGAATATCAGCCATGGCGGGGTGCCGATCAGTCTGGTGAAGCGGCAGCGCAAGCAGAAGCCGCTGCGTCTGATCATGCTGCTCGATGCCTCCGGATCGATGAGCCAATACACCGGCGTGTTCCTGCGCTTCATCCACGGTGTGCTCGATGAGTTTCGGCAGGCCGAGGCGTTCCTGTTTCACACCCGGCTTGCCCATATCTCTGACGCGATGAAGGAAAAGGACTCCGCGCGGGCGCTCGATCGTCTCTCGATCATGGCGCAGGGCGCGGGCGGCGGCACCAAGATCGGCGAATCCCTGCAGACCTTCAACCGCTGGCACGCCGCACGCGTGATCCACTCGCGTTCTTGCGTGATGATCGTGTCCGACGGCTACGAGACCGGCGACGCCGTGCTGCTCGGCCGCGAGATGGCTGCGCTCGCCAGGCGCTGTCGCCGCATTGTCTGGCTCAATCCGATGATGGCGTGGGAGGGCTACGCGCCGGAGGCCGCCGGTATCAAGGCGGCGCTGCCGCACGTCGATCTCTATGCGCCTGCCAACACGCTGAAAAGCCTGACCGAGCTTGAACCCTATCTGGCAAAGCTCTGAGGGATATGCCCATGACCAAGCATGTCGAAGTGATGGAACTGGTGGCCCAACTGAAGGCGGCCGAGGAAGCCTTCGTGCTCGCAACGGTCGTCCGCACGGTGTCGGTGACCGCGGCCAAGGCCGGTGCCAAGGCGATCATCCGTCCCGACGGGACCATTGTCGCGGGCTGGATCGGCGGCGGCTGTGCCCGCGGCGCGGTGCTCAAGGCCGCGCGCGACGCGCTCGCCGACGGCGAGCCGCGCATGGTCTCGGTGCAGCCGGAAAATCTTCTCGCCGAACTCGGTGTCAAGCCCGGCGAAAACCGAGATGGCGTGCGCTTTGCGCAGAACATGTGCCCGAGCAAAGGCACGATGGACGTTTTTGTCGAACCGGTGCTGCCGCATCCTTCGTTGGTGATCCTCGGCGGCAGCCCGGTCGCGCTGTCGCTCGCTACCCAGGCGCGCCAGCTCGGCTATCACGTCACGGTTGCTGCACCTGCGGGAGACCTGACGGTGGTGCCCGACGCCGACATGCTGATCGATGGCTTTGCGCTCGGAAGGCTCCACGAGGCGCGGCGATTCGTCGTGGTCTCGACGCAAGGCAAGGGCGATGAGGCGGCGCTGCGGACGGCGGTGGCGACCGCCGCCGCGTATCACGCTTTTGTCGGCAGCCGCCGCAAGATGACGGCGCTCCGTGGAAAGCTGGTAGCGGAAGGCATCGACGCGGCGGCCATTGACCGCATCAAGGCGCCAGCCGGCCTAGATCTCGGTGCCATCACGCCCGAGGAAATCGCGATGTCGATTTTAGCGGAGATCACGATTGAGCGGCGGCGCGGACAGCGCATCCCACATCAGCAATAGTCAGGAAATCGATCATGCAAATGAACGACAGCCAGCGTATCCCCGCGTCCAAGGAGAAAGTGTGGGCCGCGCTCAACGATCCTGCGGTGCTCAAGCAATGCATTCCGGGATGTCAAAGCCTCGAAATGTCCTCGCCAACCGAAATGACCGCGACCGTCGTCTTCAGGGTTGGGCCGGTGAAGGCGACGTTTGGCGGCAAGGTGACACTGTCCGATCTCGATCCGCCGAACACCTACCGCATCTCGGGCGAGGGCTCCGGTGGCGTGGCGGGGTTTGCCAAGGGTGGCGCGACCGTCCGTCTCGAAACCGAAAGCCCTGATGTCACGATCCTCCATTATGAGGTTGACGCGCAGATCGGCGGCAAGCTGGCGCAACTTGGCCAGCGGCTGATCAATTCAACGGCCAGGAAACTCGCTGGCGAGTTCTTTGTGGCGTTCGGGGCGGTGGTCGGAGGAACTGCGGAGGCGCCGGACCAAGCGGATGCCGCGCCGAGGGGCTGGCTGGGCAGGCTGACGGGTTAGCTCAGGTTTACGGACGCTTTTCCCCTAGTGGGCGCCGGGCGCGCCTTATGCATCGTCGATCAGACCATATGATTGAAGATACAATATGATTGAAGATACAATGATTGCCGCCACTGCGGCGGTCCACAATCTGATTGTCGTCACTCGCAATGTGCGAGATTTCGAGGGACTCGGTGTTCACACCTTGAACCCTTTTGATACGAGAGATGATTAGAGGGCTATAGCGTAAACATAGTGCCCCTCTTCATCGAGCGTGGCCCGCCAACGCCACAAGAAGCCGAATAAATTCACAGTCGTTGATTGTCACAGGCTTTCGCCGGCCGCGCGGTGGGGCGTGTCGAGCGCAGCGACCCAAGGCGGTTGCAGTCGCCTGAGGCGGCTTTTATGGTTTTCGGACATGGTAAATTTTCCGCGGTATGCGATCTATTATGTAGCGGCGCCCGGCAGCGATCTCGATCGCTTCGGCGCGCAATTGTTGGGCTATGACGTCTTTAGCGGCGAATGCCGGCCCGTTCCGGACGACATCACGCAGACGCTGCCGGATTGGCGGGAGCTGACGCGCGATCCGCGGAAATATGGTTTTCATGCCACGCTGAAGGCGCCGCTGTCGCTGAGGCAAGGCACGACCGAGCGTGAGCTGCTTGCGGCCTGCGCCTCCTTTGCAAAGACGCCTCGGCACATTCCGGTGATCCGGCCCGTCGTCAATTCGATCGGCGGTTTTATCGCGGTGGTGCCCGCGGAGCCGTCATCTGAACTTGAGCAGTTCGCGGCCGATTGTGTGCGCGAATTCGATTCATTTCGCGCTTCCCTCACGCCAGAAGATCGGGCGCGGCGAAATCCCGAGGCGCTGACGCGGCGGCAGTGCGAACACCTCGACCGCTGGGGTTACCCGTACGTCATGCAGGATTTCCGCTTCCACATGACGTTGACCGGTCGGCTTGACGCCGCCCGCCGCGAGCCGGTCCTGACAACGCTGCGCGATCGCTTCTTGACGCTTGGCCTTACAACGCTGGCGATCGACACGGTCGCGGTGTTTCGGCAAGACGCTGCGGGCTCCCGGTTTCGAACCATCGATCTCTGGAAACTTTGCGATAACAAGGCCGCCGATCGCGCCTGATGGTCTTGCAGCGAAATAACGGTCTTGCAGCGAAATAGCGGCGCGCTGTAACGAGAATTTTGCGTCCACCAGAAGCGGGGCGCGGTCGCCAGCCGATCTGCGCCAGTTAATGTTTCATTTATCGATCGCATTGATCCTTTGTTAGAACTTCTCGGGTACGTCTGGCAGCGTCAAAGAATTGGCAGTGTGTAACCCCAGAAGGAAAAAAAATGGCTGGTATTGTTCTCTCCGCGTCGGTTCGCCAGAACCTGCTCTCGCTGCAGTCGACCGCCTCGCTGCTCGCGACCACCCAGAATGACCTCGCCACCGGCAACAAGGTCAACTCGGCGCTCGATAACCCGACCAACTTCTTCACCGCCCAGTCGCTCAACAACCGTTCCAGCGACATCAGCAACCTTCTGGACGGCATCGGCAACGGCGTGCAGGTTTTGCAGGCCGCCAACACCGGCATCACCTCGCTGCAATCGCTGGTCGATAGCGCGAAGTCGGTCGCCAACCAGGCGCTGCAGACCTCGGTCGGCTTCTCCACCAAGTCGAACGTCTCCACGACGATCGCCGGCGCCACCGCGACCGACCTGCGCGGCACCACCACCTTCACCAATGCCGTCGGCTCCGGCAATGTCCTCAATAGCGGCTTAGCAGGCGGCGCGCTGGCGGGAGCCGGCAGCACCCTCGGCGCCACCGCCGGCACGGTTGTCACGCCTGTGGCTTCCGCAGTGTCTGATAATACCACGGCTCCAGCGCTCATCACGGGTGCTACCAAGCTTTTCGGCCCCGCCGCCGGCGGCGCCGGCACTGGCGGTCTGACGACCCAGGCGGCCAGCTCGTTCCAGGACGGCGACACGTTCAGCGTCAACGGCAAGACCATCACGATTAAGGCCGCCGTGCTCCCCCCCCGACCGGACTTGCCAGCGGGTCGAGCGAAGTGGGCAACGTCGTAACTGATGGAAACGGCAATTCCACCGTCTTCCTCGGCGATCCTGCCAATGCACAGTCAACCGCGACTGTCGGCGACCTCACCACCGCCTTCGACCTCGCCAGCGGCACTCGATTCGTCGCGTCGGTCGCTGGCGGCGTTGCCACTTTGGGCGGCACGGCCAGCACCACCCTCGCCGGTATTACGACGCTCACGAGTTCGACCGGTGCCGATCTCTCCGTCTCCGGCAAGGCCGACAGCCTCAAGGCGCTCGGTCTCACGTCTGCCGCCGGTACGGGTGCAACGACCATCACGGCCGCGCGCACGACGAGCACCGCCAGCCTCAGCAATCTGATCACCGACGGTTCGACCCTGAATGTCGATGGCCATACCATCACGTTCAAAAACGCAAACGCGGCAGCACTGGGCGCCGTTCCATCCGGCAGCACCAAAATTACTGGCACCAACGTCGTCACCGATGGTTCCGGTAACTCGACCGTCTTCCTCCAGGGCGGGGCCATTAGCGATGTCCTCACCGCTGTCGACGTTGCGACGGGTACGAAAACCAGCACCGGTGCCCTTGCCGCGGGTGCAACCGCTTCAACGATTGCCGCGAACGGCACGCTGAAGCTCAGCACCGGCGTCAACGCCGATCTCTCCATCACGGCCACTGGCAATGCCTTGTCGGTACTCGGTCTCAACGGCACCACCGGCAACTCCACCAGCTTCCTCGCGGCGCGCACCGAGGGCGCCGGCGGCATCAACGGCAAGACCTTGACCTTCTCCTCCTTCAACGGCGGCACGGCGGTCAATGTCACCTTCGGCGACGGCACCGGCGGCACCGTCAAGACGCTCGATCAGTTGAACACCGCGCTTCTGGCCAACAACGAGACCGCGACGCTCGACTCCACCGGCAAGCTGACGATCTCCTCGACCAACGACTTCGCGTCCTCAACCCTGGGGTCGGTGGCCTCGGGCGGCGCGATCGGCGGCACCGTCACCAGCTCGCTCGCGTTCTCGACCGCGTCGTCGCCGGTCGCCGATCCCACGGCGCAGGCGGTTCGCAGCAATCTGGTGTCGCAGTTCAACAACATTCTGGCCCAGATCAACACCACGTCGCAGGATGCTTCGTTCAACGGCGTCAACCTGCTCAGCGGCGACCAGCTCAAGCTGACCTTCAACGAGACCGGCAAGTCGACCTTGAACATCACCGGCGCCAACTTCAATGCGGCGGGCCTCGGACTTGCCAACCTCACCAGCGGTGTCGACTTCATCGACAACAACGCTACCAACACCGTTCTGACCAGCCTGAGCAACGCCAGCACCGCGCTGCGATCGGAAGCGTCCTCACTCGGTTCGAACCTGTCGATCGTGCAGATCCGTCAGGACTTCAACAAGAACCTGATCAACGTGCTGCAGACCGGCTCGTCCAACCTGACGCTTGCCGACACCAACGAGGAAGCGGCCAACAGCCAGGCGCTGTCGACCCGCCAGTCGATCGCGGTGTCCGCGCTGTCGCTCGCCAACCAGTCGCAGCAGAGCGTGTTGCAGCTCCTGCGCTGATCGCGAACGCAAAAGACAACCAAGAAGCAGAGAACGAACGGCGGGGGAAACCCCGCCGTTTTTTTGTTTGCGAGATCTCGATTAGCTTGAGCTTCTCGATGGCGTCTGGCCGCCCCTTCAAGGTAGGGAAGCGTTAAGCAAACAATTTAAGCCGGCATTAACCTTAATTTAAAGGAGTGGCCCTAAGAGGTACGTACGTAAATCAGGAAGGTTCGACCATGTCCAACATTGTCCTCTCCGCCTCGGTTCGCCAGAACCTGCTCTCGCTGCAGTCGACCGCCTCGCTGCTCGCGACCACCCAGAATGACCTTGCCACCGGCAAGAAGGTGAACACCGCGCTCGATAACCCGACGAACTTCTTCACGGCCCAGGCGCTCGACGGCCGCGCCAGCGACATCAGCAACCTTCTGGACGGTATCGGCAACGGCGTGCAGGTTCTGCAGGCCGCCAACACCGGCATCACCTCGCTGCAATCGCTGGTCGATAGCGCGAAGTCGGTCGCCAACCAGGCGCTGCAGACCACGGTCGGCTTCTCCACCAAGTCGAACGTCTCCACGACGATCGCCGGCGCCACCGCGACCGACCTGCGCGGCACCACGACCTTCACCAATGCCGTCGGCTCCGGCAATGTCCTCAATAGCGGCTTAGCGGGCGGCGCGTTACCTGGGGTGCTGGCGGGAGCCGGTAGCACCCTCGGCGCCACCGCCGGCACGGTCGTCTCGCCTTCGGTAGTGAAAGACAATACCACGGCTCCAGGTGTGGCCATCACGGGCGCTACCAGGCTTTTCGGCCCCGGCGGCGCCGGTACTGGCGGTTTGACGACCCAGGCGGCCAGCTCGTTCCAGGACGGCGACACGTTCAGCGTCAACGGCAAGACCATCACGATTAAGGCCGCCGCGCTTCCCCCCCCGACCGGACTTGCCAGCGGGTCGAGCGAAGTGGGCAACGTCGTAACTGATGGAAACGGCAATTCCACCGTCTTCCTCGGCGCCAACGCCGGAGCGTCGACCGCGACTGTCGGCGACCTCACCACCGCCTTCGACCTCGCCAGCGGCACTCAATTCGTCGCGTCGGTCGCTGGCGGCGTTGCCACTTTGGCCGGCCCGGCCAGCACCACCCTCGCCGGTATTACGACGCTCACGAGTTCGACCGGTGCCGATCTCTCCGTCTCCGGCAAGGCCGACAGCCTCGCGGCGCTCGGTCTCACGTCTGCCGCCGGTACGGGTTCAACGACCATCACGGCCGCGCGCGTGACCGGCACCAGCAGCCTCAGCAATCTGATCACCGACGGTTCGACCCTGAATGTCGATGGCCATACCATCACCTTCAAAAACGCAAACGCGGCAGCACTGGGCGCCGTTCCATCCGGCAGCACCAAAATTACTGGCACCAACGTCGTCACCGATGGTTCCGGTAACTCGACCGTCTTCCTCCAGGGCGGGACCATTACCGACGTCCTCGACGCCATCGACGTTGCGACGGGTACGAAAACCAGCACCGGTGCCCTTGCCGCGGGTGCAACCGCTTCAACGATTGCCGCGAACGGCACGCTGAAGCTCAGCACCGGCACCAACGCCGATCTCTCCATCACCGCCACCGGCAATGCCTTGTCGGTACTCGGTCTCAGCGGCACCACCGGCAGCTCCACCAGCTTCCTCGCGGCGCGCACCGAGGGCGCCGGCGGCATCAACGGCAAGACCTTGACCTTCTCTTCCTTCAACGGCGGCACGGCGGTCAATGTCACCTTCGGCGACGGCACCGGCGGCACCGTCAAGACGCTCGATCAGTTGAACACCGCGCTTCTGGCCAACAACGAGACCGCGACGCTCGACTCCACCGGCAAGCTGTCGATCTCCTCGACCAACGACTTCGCGTCTTCAACGCTCGGCACCGTGGCCTCGGGCGGTGTCATCGGTGGCACCATCACCGGCTCGGTCAGCTTCTCGACGGCAGCCGCGCCGGTCATCGACCCTCAGGCGCAGGCGGTTCGCAGCAACCTGGTCACGCAGTACAACAACATCCTGTCTCAGATCACCACCACGGCGCAGGATGCTTCGTTCAACGGCATCAACCTGCTCAGTGGCGACCAGCTCAAGCTGACCTTCAACGAGACCGGCAAGTCGACCTTGAACATCACCGGCGTTACCTTCAACGCGGCGGGCCTCGGACTTGCCAATCTCACCAGCGGTGTCGACTTCATCGACAACAACGCCACCAACAACGTTCTGAACAGCCTGAACAACGCCAGCACCGCCTTGCGTTCCCAGGCCTCGGCTTTGGGTTCGAACCTGTCGATCGTGCAGATCCGCCAGGACTTCTCGAAGAACCTGATCAACGTGCTGCAGACCGGCTCGTCCAACCTGACGCTCGCCGACACCAACGAGGAAGCGGCCAACAGCCAGGCGCTGTCGACCCGCCAGTCGATCGCGGTGTCCGCGCTGGCGCTCGCCAACACCTCGCAACAGAGCGTGTTACAGCTCCTGCGTTAATTGCCTAAAAAAACGGCAAAAGCCAAGAAAGCCAAAACGAAATGGCGGGGGAAACCCCGCCATTTTCCGTTATGGCGGATTCAGGGTGATTCCGTCGCCGCGGAAAGAGCCCTTCCGGGGAGGGGCGCATACCCCCGCCAGCCCGTCATCTCCCAAGATATGTTGCCTTGCCGGCCCATTCCGACTAAAAGCGCCCTGTTCACCGGAAAAAGGCAGGCAATGGCCCACAATTTCGCGATCAACGATGATGTCCATCACCAGTTGCAGGGACCGCAAGGGCGCGCCGTGGTCAAGCAGCGCAGCATCTACACCATTGTCACTTGCCTGCCGATGGAGTCCGACGGCCGTCCGCGTTATCGCATCAAGAGCAAGACCGAAAATATCGAACGGGTCGTGACCGAGGAACAGATCAGCCGGCTGGGTTGATCTGGCTGCTTTCGCCTGGTGTGCCCTGGTTGTGGGTAGGTTCTGGCCGTTAGGTTTAGGGCATCCAGGTTGGACGGCTTGTTGCTTGCTATATTGGCAAGACCGGCGTAAAAGTCCATCTATTCGAATAATCGTTTGCCTTGTTGATCGCGCCAAACCGGCTCCCCTCCCCAAGACATCGCTGAAATCGGATCAAGCTCGCGCGAAGGTCGTGCGAGCACCGCGCATTTGCGCATCTTGGAGAGTTAGTTAAATGGCAATCGGAACAGTTAAGTGGTTCAACGCGACCAAGGGCTTCGGCTTCATTCAGCCGGACAATGGCGGCAATGACGTGTTCGTGCACATCAGCGCGGTCGAGCGCGCAGGCATGGGTTCGTTGAACGAAGGCCAGAAGATTTCGTTTGAACCGAAACTCGACAGCGCACGCGGCAAGACCAGCGCCGAGGACCTCCGCGCCGTCTGACGTATCGGATCTCCCGGTTCGAAGCTGTGGCGATATGAGATCAAAGCCCGCCGGGTCACCCGGCGGGCTTTTTGTTACGTGAACAGAAATTCGTGAACAGAAATTCGGCGGCGAGTCGGCCGCTCGTGCAAGCCGTCTATTGCGCCTGCGCCTTTTCGTGTTGCGCTATGCCGGTCGGCTTGTAATCGTAGGTCGGATAGAATTCGGTGCGGTAGCTACCCCAGGCAGTGTTCTCGAAAATGCGGTTGACCTCGCGAAGCCGGGACGCCGGAAGCCTGATCGTGACGACTTGTCCGATCCCCATCATCACGTACCAGCTCACCACTTCGATCCCCGGCGGGGGAAACTGCTTGTAATAGCCTTGCTTGGCGAGCTGCGCGTTGAGTTCGCTCAAGGGCCGCGATTGGTCGTGCTTTAAGAATATCGTGAGCAGGACGGCGTTGTCGGCCGTCGGCGCCGCGGTTTCGGCCGTCGGCGCTGCCGTTTGCGCTCCGGCGCCTGAACTGAACGCCAAAACGCCGGCCAGCGTCGCGGCTGCTATCAGGGATTTGGTTTTCAGTGACTTCACCGTCTGTGATCCATTTCTTGATCCATTCCTTGCACGCATCGCGATCTCCCTTTTCTTAAACGTCCGATTACGGTGCAGGATTATTGCGGACGGCAATCGTCGTCGTCAACGATCGCGTTCATGCCGCGCCGGATCATGATCCCATGTGTTTGTTTGAGCATAATCTCCGGGCAAACGCTTCGCGTTCGTCCCGAGGGGAAAACCGGTTCTCAGTTTTTGCGGACCATGCTCCACAGCTAGCCAATGAATTTTTTGCAATAGCTCGCCCCGTCGCGCATGGCATCGCGGCCCTTCCACGCCAAAGAAGTCAGGCGTCCGGCCAAGGATTGATGGCGGTGCAGGCTGCGCGATCCGAGCACATGGCCGATATTGTCGGGAAACCGGCTCACCTCCGTCTCCACCAGAGCGGCGATCGCGTTCATCAGATGGGTGAGCCGCGCTCCCCAGTCGGATTCGTTGAGCCGATCGATGGAGCTCTGCAATGCGTGTTCGATGTCGTAAATTTCGATCAGGATCTCCCTGGCGACCTGGATCCGATCGTTCTTGAGGGCCGTGCGTAACGCCAACCGCTTGTCGTCCAACCGGTCCAGCACCATCGAAACCGTGATCGCATAGGGTGCCGCGGCGACATCCGCGGCGCTCTTGCTGACGGCGGCCTGGGTGGCGAGGCGCATCAATTGCCACGGGGACTGAAGCCGTTTGGCGACCAAGGTCAGCGCGAAAGGAATTGCTTCGGCGTGATTTTTCCCGAACTCATGCAGTAATTTCGTTACCCCGGAGACGTGCGCCTGATCGAATTTTTCGATCGTGGCAGGGAGCGTATCGCCGAACTTTGTCAGCGCGTCGCGTTCGCGCAGCACGCAAAGCATCTTGGTCAGGTCGCCATAGACAGCCTGCGAAGCCGTGTAGGTTGCGAGTTTGGCGCGGGTTTGAGCGACGCCATCCGAACTGGCAAATGTGCTCTCGAGATATTTGACGACCTTGGTCTGGAACGTGGCCGCGACCTCGCGGGCTTCTCGCTGCTTATCGGCGGCGATCAACGTCTTCATGCCCTCGACATAGTCGCGCGCCATCGTCGGCAATAGATCCCGGTTGATCCATTCCCAGATCGGAGCCAGAGAACCGCGCAGGATGCGGCCGGAATTGGCGTGCTCGGGAGCGCCGTCGATCAGTAACGGCTCCAGCGGCATGAAAAAGTAGCGCGAGGGATTGGGCACGCGATTGTGGGTCTGCCCGCTTTTGCGAAATTCCGCGCGCAGCTTGGCCAGGATCGCTGCGGAGCCAGGTATTTCAGTGCCGCAAACTTCCAGCCGCTCCAGCTCGGCCAGAAGATTGCTGCGCGCCTGCGGGGTCAGTCGCCGTAGATAGTCCTGGATCCCATCGGCCTGCATCATTGCAACGTGATTTTTCCGCAGGTTGGTTCGGCAGCGTCGCGCGTATCGAATCGATCAAAGCAGACCGTCGTAAATTAAGTCGTAAATTAAGAGGTAATCCCGCCTCCGTGAAACTACCGAGATGCCCGCCCAGGCTTTAAGCATCTTGTCGGGCCGCCGAACCGCAAAGTCGGGCGATTGTCGGGATATTGATGGTAGGTTCCCGCCAGTTCATGGATTATTGCGGCGTTCTTGCTCTCCAGGCTGTGTCGAAATTTCGGAATTTCGCCGTGTCAAAATTAACCAATGCAACAGGATATTTCCGTTAAATATTCACATGTCACAGCACAAGGCCGGTGATTCTCATTTTTCGAAGTGGCCCGAAAGCAGCTCGCCGCTTGATGGTGGCCTTGAAATTTTTCGGCTCTCCGCTGCGCAAATGCGCGCAATGAACGAAGCAGGACCCGCGATAGCGGGGCAGTTGAACGGGCCATTGACCGCGCTGCTGCTGTATATGGGTGAACTCAAACAACATAGTCACCAGCTTTCGCTGGCCGCTGGGAATCGGGTTTACCTGCAACAGGTGGTAGAGAACGCGCTGCAACAAACCGAGCGCGTCTGCGCCATCATGAAGCGGCTCGCGAGCCCCCACGAGGGAACTGCCGTTGCGCCCGGACGCAAGGCGGGACGGGAGATGCGGGCCGGCTACGGCAAAAATATCCACGACGCCGACGGTGTATGTTTTTCTAACTCCGGCCAAAAGCCTTTGACGAAGCGCGAGCGCGAGGTTCTGAGCCTCATCAGCGAGGGACATTCCAACAAGCAAGGCGCTTTGCTGATGCGGATCAGCCCGAGGACCTTCGAGAGCCATCGCGCCGAGGCGATGCGAAAGCTTGGAGCGCGCAACACGGCGGATCTTGTTCGTACCGCTCTCTTGCATCCCCGGGCCGTGTAACGTCGCCAGCCATCGCGCCGCGCACGGATGGTGCGTATTCGATCCACATCGGCTCGGTTTTCGGGCTCGGTTTTCGGCTGCGGACCGACGCCTGAAGCCGGGACGGAAGGCGACCTTACCGCTCAGCAGGAGTCTTCCGCGAATGCGCGAACATACGCATGGTCGGCAGGGGTCCCAACTTCGATCGTGGGTGGGCTGGGAACGAGCGTGATGCTCCACCGAAATTGGCGTGCTGGAGCGTGTTGGCCACCATCCGTATTTGCACGGAGCCGAAAATTAACACGAATGGGGCAGACGGAAGGCTATCGTGGCGCAAATGAAGATCCACTTACTATCTCGCCCTCCGGCGAAGGTTAGATGGGAACATGTCTGGTCGAGGATAGTCCAGGCGTCACTTCAAGAGGCTACCCGTGACCCCGCCCGATTACGAATATCTGCGTAAATTTCTCAAGGAGCATTCGGGTCTCGATCTGTCGGCCGGCAAGGAATATCCGATCGAGAGCCGCTTGCCGCCGCTGTCGCAGAAATCCGGTCTGGCCGGCATTGGCGAACTCGCGCAAAAAATAAAACGTGGATGCACCGACATCACCGCCCATGTGGTCGAGGCCATGACCACCAACGATGGCTTTCTGGCGCTCGGTGCAGCGGAAACGATGGTCGGACTCACCGAAGCCTTCAGACCCTATCCGGAACGGCGCGACCCCTATCGGTTCAACAATGCGGGCACGGCCCCGATCAGGATTCCGACGGTCGGCGCGGTCGCGCCCAAGGGCGCAATGGCGGGTATTTGACAATGACAGACGACTTCAAAGGACCCGAGCGCGTAACGTTCAGCCGCGGTTATGGCGTTTGTATCATGGGCATTGACGGGACCTGGCGTCGGGATTGTCTCCTCAACGCGATATCGGACACCGACGCCGTCCTCACCGTGGAAGGCTCGATTCAAGGCCTCAATCTCAAGGAGTTCTTTCTGCTGTTGTCGTCGACCGGCCTGGCCTATCGCCGATGCGAACTTTCGCGCGTCAACGGCGAGGAAATTGACGTTCTGTTTCTGAAGGGAAAGACCAAAAAAAAGCGGCCGGGCGAGACGTCAAATCAGGGTAATTTCTCGGCCCCCTGAATACTTTCTGCCCGGCAGCAGGGTTGAGAAACGGCACGATCGTCGGGTGGACCGGCCCCTTGCCAGTCCTGTTTGCATATGCGATCTGCGTGCTCGCGCGCCCGGTACTACTTGTGCGTTAAAGTTTGGCGCCGTACAAGTCTGGTCAGTCCGAATCCACTCTCGAAATATGGCTCAGCCGAGTGCGCGCCATATCTCTGTTTCAATGGACGATGGCGCATGGCTGAAAAACTTCTCTCGCGCGGCGAGATCTTCGTGGTCGACGACGATCCCGCCGTCCGCGAAACCCTCTCCGTGGTGTTGTCGGCGGGAGGCTATCAGGTGATCTGCTTCGCGGATGGCGCCGCACTTTTGGCGGTCGTACGCACCCGTACCCCCTCTTGCATCCTGTTGGATGTACACATCCCCGGTAAATCCGGCCTCGATATCCTCAAAGAGCTCCACGGCGAGGAATATCCTGCACCGATCTTCATGATTTCCGGGCGGGGCGACATCTCGATGGCGGTCACTGCAATCAAGAGCGGCGCGCTGGATTTCATCGAAAAGCCGTTCCGTGGCAGCGAAATCGTGGCCCGGCTGGAGGAGGCGATCGGGTCCTATGCGCGCCGGCAGGCGGAAGACACCGCATCGAAAGCCGCATCGCTTCATTTCCCCGGACGCGAACCGTTGACGCGGCGCGAGCGCGAAGTTCTCGAGCAATTCGCGTCCGGCGCGTCCAACAAGGAAGCCGGGCGCCACCTCGGGATCAGCCCGCGCACGATTGAAGATCATCGCGCCAATATCATGAAAAAACTCGGCGCGAGGAATGCCGCCGATCTCATCCGGATTGTGATGACCGCCCAGCGCGATTCCTGAGCCGGCGCATTCTCAAGTCGCGGCCGGGTCGCTCGCCACCGACCGCTCGAAATCTCGGCGCAAAAGCGGGGCTTGCTCCTGGGGATAGGGCTTGCTCCGCAGGGACGCCCTGTGAGATGACCTTGAGGGGGTCTCGAACAGGTGTTGCCATGACAACCAATAAAAAAAGCCCGGAAACGCTGCGAAGTGCGCGCTGGTTTGCGCCCGACGACCTCCGCGCCTTCGGCCATCGCTCACGCGCGATGCAGATGGGTTATGCGCCGGAGGAGTGGAAGGATCGCCCGGTGATCGCGATTCTCAACACCTGGTCGGACGCGCAGCCCTGCCACATGCATTTCAAGTCGCGGGTCGACGACGTCAAGCGCGGCATCCTCATGGCCGGCGGCTTTCCGATGGAATTGCCCGCGCTGTCGCTGTCGGAATCGTTTCTGAAGCCGACCACCATGCTCTACCGCAATCTGTTGGCGATGGACGCGGAAGAGCTGCTGCGCGGCCACCCGGTCGATGGCGTGGTGCTGATGGGCGGCTGCGACAAGACCACGCCGGCGTTGCTGCTCGGCGCGACCAGCATGAATCTCCCCGCGATCTATCTTCCCGCCGGTCCAATGCTGCGCGGCAACTGGAAGGGCAGGACGTTGGGCTCGGGCTCCGACGCCTGGAAATATTGGGACGAGCGCCGTGCCGGGAAAATTTCCGACAAGGATTGGGTCGACGTCGAGGCCGGCATCGCGCGCAGCTACGGCACCTGCATGACCATGGGCACCGCGTCGACCATGACCGCGATTGCCGAATCGATCGGCATGACGCTGCCGGGCGCGTCGTCGATCCCGGCCGCGGATGCCGGCCACATCCGCATGAGTTCGCAATCCGGCCGGCGCATCGTCGAGATGGTGTGGGAGGACTTGACGCCGAAAAAGATCCAGACCCGAAAAGCCTTCGAGAACGCGATTACGGTGGCGATGGCGATGGGCTGCTCGACCAACGCGATCATTCATTTGATCGCGCAAGCGCGCCGCGCCGGCCAGGACATCGGGCTCGACGATTTTGAAGTAGCCAGCCGCAAGGTGCCGGTGATCGCCAATGTGCGGCCGAGCGGCGACAAATATCTGATGGAAGATTTCTTTTATGCCGGCGGCTTGCCCGGCCTGATGAGCCGCATCACAGATCGTCTGCATCTGGATTGTCTCACCGTGACCGGCCAGACGCTGGGGGAGAACCTTGGGGGCGCCGAGGTCTACAACGACGACGTCATCCGGACGGTTGAGAACCCGATCTATGCCGAAGGCGCGTTGGCCGTCCTCAAGGGCAACCTCGCCCCCGACGGCTGCGTGATCAAACCCTCGGCCTGCGAGCCGCGCTTCCTCAAGCATACCGGGCAAGCTCTGGTATTCGACGATTATCCGTCGATGAAAAAAGCGATCGACGATCCCGATCTTGAGGTGACGGCCGATCATGTCCTGATTTTGCGCAACGCCGGTCCGCAGGGCGGCCCCGGCATGCCGGAATGGGGCATGTTGCCGATCCCGACCAAACTGGTGAAACAGGGCGTACGCGACATGGTGCGGCTGTCGGATGCGCGCATGAGCGGCACCAGTTACGGCGCCTGCATTTTGCACGTCTCGCCGGAATCTTACATCGGCGGGCCGCTGGCGCTGGTGCAGAACGGCGACTGGATCACGCTCGATGTCGCCGCCCGCAGCATCAATCTCGACGTCCCGGAGGCAGAGCTGGCAAGGCGCCGGGCCGCATGGAAGCCGCCGGAGACGCGGTTCGAGCGCGGCTATGGCTGGATGTTTACCAAGCACATCAAGCAGGCCAATGAAGGCTGCGATTTCGATTTTCTCGAAACCGGTTTCGGCGCGCCGGTCGGCGAGCCTTCGATTTATTAGACCGAGCCTTGAACCCAGAACCCCGAGATTCCCTGATGTGCACCGCACATCTGAGGTCTGGTCCTTCGGAGCATCCGGAATGACAACATCTGGGACGGAAATCCATGAGCAAACTCAGCGACGCCACCCGCAGCAAACTAAAAACCATCTCCACCGCGACAGTGGCCACTGCGCTGTTCAAGCGCGGTTTCAGGAGCCAGTGCATTCAGGACGTGCATCCGCTCGGTCCGGATCAGCCGACGCTGGTGGGGGAGGCCTTTACCTTGCGCTACATGCCGGCGCGCGAGGATCTGAACAAGCTGGAGGTGTTTCGCGACCGCTCGCATCCGCAGCGCAAGGCGGTGGAAGATTGTCCGCCCGGCGCGGTGTTGGTGATGGACAGCCGCAAGGACGCCCGCGCGGCGTCCGCCGGCGCCATTCTGGTGACGCGGCTGATGCAGCGCGGGGTCGCCGGCGTGGTGACGGACGGTGGATTCCGCGATGCCGCCGAAATCGCCAAGCTCGGCTTTCCGGCGTTTCATCAGCGACCGAGTGCGCCGACCAATCTGACGCTGCATCAGGCGATCGAAATCAACGGTCCGATCGGTTGCGGCGATGCGCCGGTGTTTCCCGGAGACGTCATCCTCGGCGATGGCGACGGGGTGATCGTGATCCCCGCCCATCTTGCCGACGAAATCGCCGATGAGGCGTTCGAGATGACCGCGTTCGAGGATTTCGTCACCGAGCAGGTCCGCCAGGGTCGCTCGATTTTTGGACTCTATCCCGCAACCGACGCGCAGGCGCTGACCGATTTCGCGGCTTGGCGCCAAGCCAACGGGCGATAATGGCGCACGATGCGGAAAAGTGGGAACCGGTTTTCCGAAAAGATCGTGCGCAAACAAAGCGATGAGATCATGGTGCGATTCAAATTCAATTCAATCGCATCATGATCGAGCTTCACCTCCAGGCAAATCGATTGTCGCGGAAGCGGGAGGCCACTACAGAAGAGACCAAGCCATATTGATTCAAAAATCCGATCGACGGGGTGTCTGATGGCGCACACCCGCTCGACGTTTCAAAGGAGGAAAATCCATGACCCTGACACGACGCAATATGCTTGCCGCCGTCGGTGCCACCGCGGCTTCGACGATCCTTTCCCGCGCGGCCGGCGCCCAGTCGTTTCCGTTTTCGCCAAACCAGCGCTACCCCGACCCGGCCGTACAGATTCTCGATCCGAGCTTTACCAAATATCGAATCTACTCGAGCACCGTTGAACAGATTGCCACCGGCATGCGCTGGGTCGAAGGGCCGGTCTATTTTCCCGAGGGCGGCTATCTTCTGTTCAGCGACATCCCCAACAACCGGATCATGAAGTTCGACGAGAAAACCGGCCAAACCAGCGTTTTCCGAAGCAACTCCAATTATGCCAACGGCAACACAAGGGATCGCCAGGGCCGCCTCGTCACTTGCGAACATTCGGTGACCCGCCGCATCACCCGCACCGAGAAGGACGGCAAGATCACGGTGCTGGCCGACAGATTCGAGGGCAAGAAATTGAACGCCCCGAACGACATCGTGGTGAAGTCCGACGACAGTATCTGGTTCACCGATCCGTTGTTCGGAATCAACGGCGATTGGGAGGGCAACAAGGAGAAGCCCGAACAGGCTACCACCAACGTCTACCGGATTGCCAAAGACGGCAAGCTCACCGCCGTCATCACCGATCTCCTCAATCCCAACGGCCTGGCGTTCTCACCGGACGAAAAGAAACTCTACGTCGTCGAGGCGAAGCCCACGCCCAACCGCAGCATCTGGAGTTATGACGTCAACGCGGACGGCACCTTGAGCGGCAAGGTCAAGTTTATCGATGCCGCGGACCAGGGCGCGCTGGACGGCTTTCGGGTCGATCGCGACGGCAATCTGTGGTGTGGCTGGGGCAGCAACGGCGTCTTGCAGAGTGAGCCGACCGACGTCGGTGGCCGCAAGGTGTTCCAGCTCAAGGGCAAGCCCGAAGATCTCGATGGCGTGATGGTGTTCAACCCCGAAGGCAAGGCCATCGGCTTCATCAAGTTGCCGGAGCGCTGCCCCAATCTCACCTTCGGCGGCCCCAAGAACAATCGCCTCTACATGGCCAGCAGCCACTCGGTCTATGCGTATTATGTGGAAGCCCACGGCGCGGTGTGAGCCGCATCGATTGGACAACACCTTCCCTCTCCCGCAAGCGGGAGAGGGAAGGCCTCACGCCTCGCCGCGCTCCGCCAACCCCACCACCCATAACGCAAAAGCATAGGCGATCGCGATTTCGTCGAGCCGCTTGAAGCGGCCCGACGCGCCGCCATGGCCCGCGCCCATATTGGTGCGCAACAGCACTGGGCCGCCCGAGGTCATGGTGGCGCGCAGCCGCGCGATCCATTTCGCCGGCTCCCAATAGGTGACGCGCGGATCGGTCAGCCCGCCCATCGCCAGGATCGCGGGGTAATCCTTCGTGGCGACGTTGTCGTAAGGCGAGTAGGACAGGATGGTTTTGAAGTCGGCTTCGCTTTCGATCGGATTGCCCCATTCCGGCCACTCCGGCGGCGTCAGCGGCAGCGTGTCGTCGAGCATGGTGTTGAGCACATCGACGAACGGCACTTCGGCGACGATGCCGGCGAACAACTCGCCGGCGCGATTGGCGGCTGCGCCCATCAGCATGCCGCCGGCGCTGCCGCCATGGCCCACGATGCGCTTGGCGCTGGTGTATCCGGCCTCGATCAGCGCGCGGCCGCTGGCGGCAAAATCATCGAAGCTGTTGGTTTTCTTTTCGCGCTTGCCGTCGAGATACCAGCCCCAGCCCTTGTCGGAGCCGCCGCGGATATGCGCAATGGCGTAGACGAAGCCGCGATCGACCAGCGACAGCCGATTGGCGGAAAACGACGCCGGCATCGCCATGCCATAGGAGCCGTAGCCGTACAGCAATAAAGGCGCGGTGCCGTCGCGCGCAAGGTCGCGGCGATGCAGGATCGAGACCGGCACCGATGCGCCGTCATGCGAGGTCGCCATGATCCGGGTGGTGACGTAGTCGGCCGGATTGTGGCCGGAAGGAATTTCCTGGCGCTTGCGCAGACTCCGCGCGTGGCTCGCCATGTCATAGTCGTAGACTTCGGAGGGCGTCGTCATCGACGAATAGGAAAACCGCAAATTCGTGGTGTCGAATTCGTAACCGCCCATGGTGTCCAGCGAATACGCCGCCTCGTCGAAGGCGATGGCGTGCTCGTCGCTGGTTGTGAGATCGCGGACGATGATGGCCGCCAGCGCGTTGGCGCGCTCAAGCCGCACCAGATGATTGGCGTAGAGCTCGATGTCGATGATGTAGACGCCGTTGCGGTGCGGGATCAAATCACGCCAGTTCGCGCGCTCGGGCGTTTCCAACGGTGCGGTGACGATCTTGAAGTCGATGGCGCCATCGGCATTGGTGAGAATGAACAGCTCGTCGCCGCGGTCCGCGACCGAATATTGCACGCCGACTTCGCGCGCGGCGACGAGACGCGACGGCGCATCGGGATCGGCCAGGTCGATCAGCCGCTGCTCGGAAGTTTCGTGGTCACCGCCGGCGATCACGCAGAAACGGCCGCTGGCGCTTTCATGGATATGGGTGAACCAGCCGGAATCGGTTTCTTCGTAAACCAGCACGTCGTTCGCCTGCGGCGTTCCCAGCCGATGCCGCCAGACCTGCATCGGGCGGTGATTGTCGTCGAGCTTGACGTAAAAGAAACTGGTGCAGTCGGCGCTCCACACCACGGCGCCGTCGGTTTCCTCGACAAGGTCGTCGCGGTCGGCGCCGGTTGCCCAGTCGCGCACGTGAATCGAGAAATATTCGGAGCCCTTGAGATCCGCACTCCAGGCCTCCAGCCGGTGATCCGGCGAATGACGGGCGCCGCCGAACTTGAAATATTTTTGGCCGGCGGCCAATTCGTCACCATCGAGCACGATTTCGATTTCGCCGCCGCCCCGCGGCATGCGACCGAACATTTCGTGCTGGCCGCCCTCGCGGAATTTGCGCATATACGCATAGGGACCGTCCGGCGCCGGCACGCTGGAATCGTCCTCCTTGATGCGCCCGCGCATCTCAGCGACCAGCGCTTTTTGCAACGGTGCGGTGTGACCGAGCAGGCCTTCGGTGTAGTCGTTTTCCGCTTCCAGATAGTTGCGGATATCCGCGGTTAGGACGGACGGGTTGCGCAGCACTTCCTGCCAGTTCTCGTCCTTGAGCCACGCATAGTCATCGACAACCGTGATGCCATGGACCGTGAATGAATGCGGCCGGCGCGGCGCGGTCGGCGCCAGCGGTGCAGCTTTTTTGCCTGTCGATTGTGTCACTCGATCCTCGCTCATGATGCGGATGCCGCCGCCCTATCGGTTCGGTCCCGGCGGATTGCCAGAACCGTCGCGGTTAAACCAGACCATCGGCGATGGCTGAGTGACCGCGGGGTTGTATGGTCAGAATTTTTCTCTCACCCCGAAACCGGCTTATGCTTTTTAATTCTTGCCAGTTCATTTTTTTGTTCCTGCCGATCGCCTCGATCGGCTGAAGGCCCGGGTCGAGGCTTACCGGATCGGGAATGTCGCGCCGTCGTCGCCATAAAGTCAGCCATTGCGCAGGCGGGCGCCTGGATTGGCGCCGAACATCGGAATCCGGTTGACCGCAAGCACCACTGCGAAGGTGATGACGAGCATCGCGATCCCCAGAACCGAAATCGCGGCGAGGTCGCCGCTTTCGTTGAGGTCGTAAATCAGCACCGACAGTACCTTGGTCTGCGAGGTGAACAAGACGATGGCGGCGGAGAGTTCGCGCATCACGCCGATGAAGATGAAGCACCATGTCGCGATCACGCCGGTTCGCAGCAGCGGCGCGGTGATCTGGCGCAGCGATTGCAGCCGCGTCGCGCCGAGAATGCGGCTGGCGTCCTCGAGTTCCGGATGAATGGTGGCGAACGCCGCCTGCAATTGCTGATAGGCCGACGGCAGGTTGATGGTCAAAAACGCGATCAGCAGAATCCACAGCGTGCCGTACAGCACGAAGGGCGGCCTTGTGTAGCTCAAGAACAACCCGACCCCGAGCACGATGCCGGGAACGGCGACCGGCGCGGTTGCGAGAAAGCCAAGCACGCGCGAGCCTGCGATCACGCGGCGCGTCGTGACATAGGCGATGACCAGCGCCAGGATCGTTCCAATGGTTGCGGTCGCGGTGCCGAGGATCACGGTGTTTTTGAGCGCGAGCTGGGTCGACGACAATTCGGTGAACACGAACACGACATTATGCAGCGTCAATGTCGAGGGCGTCAGCAGCGTGGTCGCGTTCGGCGAGAACGCGGCGTTGAACAGCGCGAAATACGGCAGGAACACCGGGTTGAGCAGGATCGCGAGGCAAAACGCCAGTGCTGCCCAGCGCCACTTCTTCATTTCCACCCGGCGCGGCGCGCCATATTTGCCGCCCACCACCGAATAGCCGCGGCGGCCGAGAATGAATTTCTGCGCCTGCAGCAGCAGGATGGTCAAGAGCAACAACGGCACCGCGGCGGCGGCGGCCAGTTCGAGCTTCGGCGGATACTGGAACAGGCTCCAGATTTTCGTGGTCATGGTGTGGAAGCCGGCAGGCAGCGCCAGGATCGCCGGGGAACCGAACAGCGTCATGGCTTGCAGAAAGGCAATCATGGCGCCGGCGACGAGCGCCGGCAGCGCCAGCGGGATCGTGATCCGTCGCGCCGTGGTCCACGCCTTGCCGCCGAGAATGGCGGAAGCGTCTTCGAGTTCGCCCGGCATGTTGTCGAGCGCATTGGCAACGAGAACGAACACGAAGGGGAACGTGTAGCAGGAAATCACGAAAATGATTCCGGGCAGCGAATAGATATTGAACAGATGCTCGTCGGCCTCGGCGCCCGTGACAAAGCGGTACAACTGGTTGAGTAATCCGCTGTTGGGCGCCGCCAGCAATTCCCAGGCGACGGCGCCGAGAAACGGCGGCGTCACGAACGAAGCCGTGACCAGCGCGCGGATGAACTGCCGTCCGGGCATATCGGTGCGCGACACCAGCCATCCCATCGGCGCTGCGACCAGGCAGCAGATGAAAGCAGAGGTGGTTGCGATGATCGCGGTGGTCAGCAACGGATCGAGAAAATCGGGATCGGTGAACAGCGTGACGAAATTCTGCAGCGTGACGTGATGGGCCTTGTCGGTCACGCTGTAGACCGCGAGCCACGACAACGGCATCACGATCAGCGCGACCAGACACGCCGCGAACAGCCACAGCACCGGCTTGGTCCAGTCGATTTTGGCTTTTACGGTGTTGATGTCGGTGGTGATGGCCATGTGCCTACCAATCTGGAAGTTCATTGTTGTTCGTCATTCCGAGGCGCACGTGAAACGAGCGAACCCGGAATGACGGTGGTGGAAACTTCAATCAAAGCAAACTCACACCCTAAACAGCCGCGCATAGCGGGTCTTGATTTCTTCCGTCATTTTCTCGACCCCGGCGGGATCTTCCTTCATCAGCTTGATGTCGGAAATCTTCCGGCGTCCCGGCTTGGCTTGTACCTGCGCATGAACCGAATACTGCGCGGTGAAGTCGGTGAAGAATTGCTGGGTTTCGCGGGTGTGAAGCCAGGCTTGCAACAGCCGCGCCGCATTGGGATGCGGCGCGGTCGCGAAGATGCCGGTCGGTCCCGAGATCGTCGGGGTGCCTTCGCTCGGATACACCGGCTCGACCGGTTGACCGGCTTCCTTCAGCAGCACGACGTTGTATTCGTTGCCGTCCGCCATGATGGCACGCTCGCCCAGCGCCAGCTTCTTCGGCGGGTCGGTCGAGGATTGCACCTGCATGACGCGCTGCTTCGACAGCTTTTCGAAAAAATCCCAGCCCAACTCGCGAACCAGTTGGAACGTCGTGGTCATGATGGTGCCGCTATAGGCCGGATGGCCCTTGACCATTCTGCCGGCCCATTTGACATCCAGCAAATCGGCGAAACTAACGGGTGCGTCGGCGGGTTTGACGAGGCTGGTGTTGTAGGCGATCGAGGACAGCCAGATTCGCGTGGTGGCGAACATCCCGTCGGGGTCGCGGTACTCGGCGGGAAAATGCCTGGCGATGTCTTCCGACACGAACGGCGCCAGCCAGCCGTTGTTCTTCCAGGGAATGAAGTGCGAGGCGTCGGCGCTGTTGACCACGTCGGCGGCGCGGATGCCGGAAGCAAATTCCTGATCCACCCGTTGAAACAGCCGCTCCGAACCGGCGCGCTCGATCTGCACGGCAATGCCGGGATATTGCGTCTCGAAGGCCTTGGCGAGCTTCTCGCCGACGGGAAGGTCCATCGAGGAATACAACACCACCTTGGCTTCTCGCCTCGCCGCCTCGATCAGCGCGGGCGTGATCGATACCGGCTCGGGGGCTGCCGCCTTGAGCGGCGCGGCAAACACGCAGAGCCCGAGGGCGGCCGAGCCCTTGATGACGTCGCGTCTCGAAAGTTTCCGCTTCCTCATCGCGTTCGTTCGCTTCTTGTTATCGGCTGAGCGCGCGACAGCGTTCGGGCGGCAGATGGAGCCAGACTTCGGTGCCCCTGGGAACGGCGGTCTCGGTGGTCGTGATGACGCGCAAGGTCGTGCCGTCGGAGGTTTCGACCATGTAGTCGCGGTTGGCGCCGAGAAACACCTGGCGCGTCACCGTGGCCTTGACCACGTTCTGCGCTGCCTGCGGCGTCTCGGTGGAAAGCCGAATATCGTGCTGGCGGATCGCGACCGCGGCACTTTGCCCCGGATCGAGTTTCGCGCCCACCACCTGCAAGATGGCGCCGGAAAACGCGACATGACGGTCGTCACGCGCGGTGCCCTTGATCACGTTGCTGGCGCCGATGAAGCGGGCGACGAATTCCGATTGCGGCCGGTCGTAAATATCCTCGGGCGTGCCGAGCTGATCGATTTTGCCCGAATTCATCACCGCGATCAGATCGGCGGTGGTCATCGCTTCGGACTGGTCGTGGGTGACATACACCGTGGTGTAGCGGTACTCGTCGTGCAGGCGGCGGATTTCAAAGCGCATTTCCTCGCGCAAATTGGCGTCGAGGTTGGAGAGCGGTTCGTCGAGCAGCAGGGTTTCCGGCTCGACGATCAGCGCCCGCGCCAGCGCGACGCGCTGCTGCTGTCCGCCCGACAACTCGCCGGGGTAGCGTTGCGCGAGCACCTCGAGCTTGGTGGTCGCCAGGATCGCTTTGAGCTTTTTGGCGATGGTGTCGCGATCGAGTTTCCGCAGCCGCAACCCGTAGACGATATTTTCCGCCACCGTCATATGCGGCCACAGCGCATAGCTCTGGAAGATCATCGACATCTTGCGCTGTTCGGGCGGCAGCGTCCGCTTCATGGAGGACACCACGCGATCGCCGACATGGATCTCGCCCTCGGTGGGCTCGAGGAACCCGGCGATCAACCGCAGCGTCGTGGTTTTGCCGCAGCCGGAAGGGCCTAACAGGCAGACCAACTGGCCGTGGTCGATCCGCAGCGAGACGTTATCAACGACCGCAAGCGGTCCAAACCGCTTGGTCAGGCCGCGCAATTCAACGGACGCCAATCAATTCCTCCCCATGTGCGCGACTTCTAGCCCAGGACAAGTCCTGACCGATCGACCTTTGGTCAGTATAAGCACTAAAAATGACGCGCCGAAAAGGCTTGCGCCATCGTCAGGCGCTTACACTTTCGCCGAGCCACTCGATCGCGGCCTCGACGCCGCCCTTGCCGTGCGGAATATCGAGCGCCTTGAGGCCGACCTCGATGACGCCTAACACGCCGAGGATCATCGGGGCGTTGACATGCCCCATATGGGCGATCCGGAACGCCTGGCCTGCGAGATCCCCGATCCCGACCCCGAGCACTACGCCGCATTTTTCCTTGCAATAACGTTGCAGCGAAACCGGATCGTGGCCGCCGCCCATCACCACGGTCGTGACCGTGTCCGAGCGCTCGCTGTGTTCGGCGATGTTGAAGCCGAGCACCTGGCCTTCGGCCCACACTGCGACCGCGCGGCGCACCGCTTCGGCGAGCAGGCGATGGCGCAGGAACACGTTCGGAAGCTGCTCGTCCAACAGCATGTCGATCGATTGACGCAGCGCGAACAACAGATGCACCGGGGCAGTACCGGCATATTTGCGGTAATGCTCCATGCCGTTGTCGCGTTCGGTCCAGTCCCAATAGGGCGTCCGCAATCCAGCGGTTTTATGCACCGCGCGGGCGCGCTCGTTGGCGGCGACGAAGCCCAGGCCCGGCGGGGCCATCAGGCCCTTTTGCGAACCCGACATCGCGACGTCGATGCCCCAGGCGTCCATCTCAAACGGCATGCAGCCGAGCGAAGCCACGGCATCGACCATGAACAGCGCCGGATGGCCCGTAGCCTTGATCGCCTTGCCGATGGCCTCGATGTCGTTGATGGCGCCGGAGGCGGTATCGATCTGCACCGCCAG
Organism: uncultured Alphaproteobacteria bacterium; assembly: GCA_963814615.1. GTDB lineage: Bacteria > Pseudomonadota > Alphaproteobacteria > Rhizobiales > Xanthobacteraceae > Bradyrhizobium. The sequence goes on from CAWFDN010000005.1 coordinate 412,200, forward strand.
AATCGCCTTGATGGTGTGATCCTTGTCCTGCCGCAGCCGGGCTTCGACTTCGGCCGGCCGTATGGCGCGGCGCCAGTCGCCCTTCAGCACTTCGACCTCGGCGCCCATCGCGGCGGCGGCGTTGCCCCAGCCGATCGCGAACCGGCCGCTTTCCAGCACCAGAACCTTGTCGCCGCGCGACAACACATTGCTGAGCGCGGCTTCCCACGCGCCGTGGCCGTTGGCGATGTAGATGTAGGAGCGGCCCTGCGTGGCAAACAACCTGCAGAGATCGCGCAGCAGGCTATCGGTCATATTGATCATGGTGTCGGAATAGATATCCAACGCCGGACGATGCATCGCCCGCAGCACTTCGTCGGGCATGGTGGTAGGGCCGGGGATAGCCAGAAATTCCCGGCCCGCGCGAACGACCATTGTCTTGGTTCCTTAGTTGGTGTGGTCGGCCATGCTGGCATGACCGGGCGTGAAATCAAAGCGCATCGGGGATGATGCGTGGCCAGGGAAAGTCGATTTGATCTTCAGGCTTTTACGCGGGAGGGATAGCTAAGAAAAGCAACAACTATAGAGGCCACTATCGTTTGGTCTCGCGGCAGCCGGCGGCCTCGGCCTCATCGACCGAGCAGAACCAGCGCGTGCCCTTGCTGATTTGCATCTCGATTTTGGCATACCAGCGGCTGGTGGGCCGATGATAGATGCATTCGCCGGCGCGGTTGACATTGCCCTTGATGGTGCAGTCGGGCGAGGGCGCGACCGGTCCCGACGCCGAGGCCAGCAGGGTCGCATGGGCGTTCTCGGGGGCCTTGGCGGCGCCGAGAATCGCGGTCTTGTTGTTGCGGATGCGCCAGTCCCACGGTGCGATGAAGGCGCCCTGCCACATGCCGGCCTTGGCGTCGCGCGCGGCTTTTTCGTCGGCATCGTAGTCGTGGGAAAACCGCACATAGGACAGCGCCCAGCCGTTTTTCACCATCCATTTCTGGATATCCTCGCCGTCGACCTCGCAGCGCGCCACCAGTCGGCCGCGGCGGTCGGTCTGCCGCACATGACAGGTCCAGGGCTTGTTCTCGGTGTGGCGAATCAGTTCATCGCGTGCCGCGACACCGCAGGTCCAGCGCTCGCCCTTGGTGTTGAGGCAAAGCTGATCCACCGAGGGGGCGTCGATGCCGCCCAGCCGGATTCGGGAGTTGCCGATCTGGACCTGATGGCCCTCGCGCACCTTCGCGATCCCGCCGATGTCGGTGGCCTCCGCCGTTATCGGCACAAGAGCCGATAAAAGTAATACCGCCATCGCCAACAGGTATTTCTTCAACATGCAAAAAGCCCGCATTCAAATGTGGGATCGCAGAAGCCCCGATTGTGGGGCGGATTCGGCAGCCGCACCAGCGCCCCGCTCGGGCTCGCTTTCAACTTACCGCGATGGACGGGGATGATCGCCGCAAGTTCTCCCCGCGTGCGGGGCGAAGGAGAAGGAAGCTCTTCGGCGGAGGCACTTTGCCGCATTGGGGCTCGTCCGGCCCGTCGCGGCACCACAGCCAAATACCTGCATTAACTAAGGAAATAGACTTGAACTAAGGAAATAGATTTGGGCGGCCGGGGCGGTTGCCCAAAAAGCCCGTTCGGGTTAAGGCTTTGTTTGTTGCGGTGCCGCAAATTGAGCTTAATTGAACGGCAAACGTCGGGCATCCCCTTTTAAACCCGAGATGGCGCGGCGCGACCCATTTTGCGCGCCTTGATAACGACCAGAATGACCACGGCCAGGAACGAAGGCCAGGAACGAACCGCGATGCAGCTACTCCAGGCTCACATCTCCCGTCGCTCGTTCGCCATCGCGGCGGCGCTCGCGGTATCGCTGGCGCTCGGCGCCCATGCGGCGCTGAACAACCGGGCCATGGAAGCCACCAAACCCGTCGCCACCAAGCAAAGCGGCGAGGCCGCCGCGCCCGCCTCGCGGATCGCGCTGGTGATCGGCAATGGACATTACCCCGACGCCAACGCGCCCTTGAGCCAGCCGATCAACGATGCGCGCGGGTTGACGGCCGCGTTGCGGCGCAATGGCTTCGACGTCGACGTGGTGGAAGACGCCAGCAAGGACGACATGCGTCGCGCCGTCGGCCGGCTGAAGTCGAAAATCACGCCGGAGTCCGTGGTGATGTTGTTCTTCGGCGGCTATGGCGTTCAGGTTGGCCGCGAGAGCTACATGATCCCGGTCGATGCGGCGATCTGGAAGGAAGCCGACGTGCGCCGCGACGGTCTCAGCATTGAACAGGTGCTGGAGACGATGAAAGAGCAGGGCGCCCGCACCAAGCTCGCCGTCATCGACGCCTCGCGGCGTAACCCTTACGAGCGCCGCTTTCGCGCCTTCTCCCACGGCCTCGCCCCGATCGCCGCGCCGGACAATGCCTTGATTTTATCCTCGGCCACGCCGGGCAAGGTCGCCGACGATTCCACCGGCCAGCACAGCGTGTTGATGACCGAGCTGCTCAACAACCTCGATGCGCAAGCCGGCGTCGAGACCGTGTTCCACAAAACCCGCGTCGCGATCTCGCGCGCCTCCGATGGCGAACAGGTTCCCGCGGTGTCGTCCTCGCTCGTGGAAGACGTCCGCCTCGGCGCCGACGAAAACGCCAGCCGGTAAGGCGCTCGCCTGTCTCGCGTCGTCCCTGCGAATGCACGACGTAGATAGCTTCTCCGCCTTACTTCCCCTCCACACTCGCGCCCACCGGCCGCACCGGATCGCCTTCGCGGAGCAGCGCGCCGGCGCGTGCCACCACGATGTCGCCTTCCGATATGCCGTCGCGGATTTCGACCTCGCCGGCCGACATCAATCCGATCTCGACCCGCTTTGTCTCGATTCGCGCCCGCCGTACCACCTGCACGACGGTGCCGGCGCTTCCGTAGAGAATAGCGGTCAGCGGCACCGACACGCCGCAGCTTTGCCCGGTCGTGATCATCGCCCGCCCGGAAGCATTCACCAGCAGCCGCCGGTTCGTGGTCACGGAGACGAACACCTGGCCCAACTGGCTGTTGGGCTCGATCGTCGTCGCCACCCGGCGCACCTTGCCCTCGACCTCGCCGGCGCCGATGATCTTGATGCGCGCGGTCTGGTTCACCGCGAGTTTTGAGATGTCGCGGGTCGCGACCTGCCCGACCAGATCGAATTCGCCGCGCGCGATGATCGAAAACAGCGCCTCGCCCTTGGCCGAGGCGACCGCGCCGATCACCGCCGACGAGCTTGCGATCATCCCCGCCACCGGCGCCGGCACCGTCGCCACGCCGCCTTCGGGCAAAGCGAGCCGGGCGAGGATTTGCCCCGCGGTCACGGTGTCGCCCGCCTCCGCCAAAATCTCCGCCACTTTCAAGCCCGGCCGCTCCGGGCGCACAAAAGTCTCCTCGCGCGGAATCAGAATCCCCGAGGCTTCGACGATATTGGCGAAACAGGATTTGGTCGCTTTGAGCACAGTGACCGCCGCGCCTTTGGGGGCGTCCTGGGGGGCGTCGGGCTCGTCGGCGGCGAAGGAGGGCGAGGCGAGCGAGAACAACATGGCCGCAATTGGGGTGAACCGTTTTCGGGAAAGCCCGCGCACGGTGAGATTCATCATCGACGTTCCAGTCCGGTTCGTAGGAAGCCTCGATATCAGACAGCGGATGCTGGGGCCACCCTGAACGCTTCTCGTCATGGCCGGGCTTGGTCCCGGCCATCCACGTCTTTCTTATTTATGGGTAGCTAAGACATGGATGCCCGGCACAAGGCCGGGCATGACGAGCTTCACGGTTAGTTCTGATTCCGTTGGTTTTTTGAAGAAAGCTCCTCAACCGCTCGACATCCAGCACGGCGTCGGGCGAATGAAGGATCATCCGGCCTTGCGCGGCTGTGGACGCGGCAGCTCGAATTCGTCGCCGGGGAGCACGAAATAAACCGTCCCCCTGCGCCCTCCGGCGAACGGTTTCTTGGGGCGATTGATTCATGCCCGGCCCGGGCGCTTCGCGCCGCGGGGTCGTGAAGCCGTGTCAGAAATTAGCGCTACGTCATTGCGAGGAGCGAGCGACGAAGCAATCCAACTTTTGTTTCGTGGCGCAAGCTCTGGATTGCTTCGTGGAGCCTGTCATCGGGCGCGCATTCGCGCGACCCGTTGGCTCGCAATGACGGTTTCAAGAATTTCTTCCGTCTTGGCTGTTTGAAAATAGAAGCGGGAATTGCGTAGGGTGGGCAAAGGCGCGCTTGCGCCGTGCCCACCATTTTTGCGAGTGCATTGCATGGTGGGCGCGCCGCGCTTTGCCCACCCTACGAAACGCCATCGCCGTCCTACTCCGCCGCCGGCGAATGCATCACGGTCGGCGACGGTTGCCGATCAGCGGCCTTCACCGGCTCGCTTTCGCCGCGTGACGCCAGCAGCAGCTTGTCGAAGTGCCAGAACAGGCCGCCGATGTCGTCCATCATCATGAACATCGCCGGCACGAACACCAGCGACAGGATGGTCGAGAAAATCAGGCCGCCGATCACCGCGAGCGCCATCGGCGCGCGGAATTCGCCGCCGGCGCCGAACGCCAGCGCGCTCGGCATCATGCCCGCCACCATCGCGATCGTGGTCATGACGATCGGGCGCGCGCGCTTCATGCCGGCGTCGATGATCGCCTCCTCGCGCGGCTTGCGTTGCCGGATCAATTCGGCCGCGAATTCCACCAGCATGATGGCGTTCTTGGTGACGATGCCCATCAGCATGCCGATCCACACCGGCGCGACGGGCAAGCACGTGGCGGTTTGCCTAAGCCTGATAGCGAGCTATAGGTAGGGGAGTCCGAAGCAACAGTTGCGAATAATTTTCCACGCATTCCTCGCCACAAGAGCTCTCCGTGACACTGATAGAGTACCGCCGGGATATTGATGGGCTGCGGGCGGTTGCGGTCCTGCTGGTAGTCATTTTTCATGCATTTCCGGGAATTCTTCCCGGCGGCTTCATCGGGGTCGATATATTCTTCGTCATATCCGGATATCTCATTACCGGAATAATCTTGCGTGAGCTCGAATTCGGCACATTCAGCATCGCCAATTTCTATGTCAGGCGAATAAGGCGGATATTCCCGGCCCTGCTGACGATCCTGCTGTTCACCCTCGCGCTGGGCTGCTTCTTTTTCCTGCCGAACGAACTTGTCTCGCTGGGGAAAAATGTCTTTGCGGGCGCGCTGTTCGGTCCGAATCTAATGCTGTTATCGGAGGTCGGCTATTTCGATACCGCAGCTCAGTTGAAGCCGCTGTTGCATCTTTGGTCGCTCGGGATCGAAGAACAATTCTACGCTGCTTTCCCGCTTTTTCTGATCTTCTTCCGGTCCCGCAAATACAGCCTATTGGGAGGAATCCTCGGGCTCGCAATCATTTCGTTCCTGCTGAATGTGATGTTGGTGAAGACCAATTCCGCCGCCACGTTCTACCTTCCTGTCACGCGGGCATGGGAACTAATGATTGGTGCTATTCTCGCGTTGCCCCAATTGCGCGGGGAGCTACCGTATCGTTCCGCATTCGGTGCAAATATTCGAGCGACCATGGGCGCAATTCTAATTGCGGTTGGTGCTGGAGCCTTGAATTCCAAGATGCCGTATCCCGGATGGGCGGCACTCTTGCCTGTGCTGGGAACTGCGTTGCTGATTGCCGCGCAAGGGTCTTTCCTTAACCGTGTGGCCTTATCCAGCCAGGTTTCGGTTTTCGTCGGCTTGATCAGCTATCCATTGTACCTCTGGCATTGGCCGCTACTTTCGTTCTTTGAGATACTTTCCGATGAAGCGGGTCCGCCCATCATGCGAGGGGGCGTGCTCGTTGTGAGTACAATCCTTGCGTATCTCACCTATCGGTTCGTGGAGCTGCCGATCCGAACAGGTGATTCGCGATTGGTAAAAGCGGTTGGCTGTTCTGCCGCCATGGGTCTTGTGGCGATGTCAGGCGCAATTGTTGTGATCGGTGCGGGATTCCCCTCGCGCCTCACGACAGCAATTGGAAACGCAGGAATCCTCAAGCCCAGCTTTGCCAACTTGCAGAAGAGCAGTTGCATGCTCGATTCAAATACGCAGGCAATGTTCCCGGCGAATTGTCTGGATGCCGGAGCCGCCCCGTTGCTGTTACTGTGGGGTGATTCCACCGCCGGAGCACTGGCCGCGGGGTTTCGCCAACTGCAGCAGAGATACGAATTTCGTCTCGGTCAGTTCGCCACGTCTTCGTGCTGGCCGATTTTGGACATGGACATCGAAGGCACGCCGAAATGCAGAGAAATGAACGACAAGGTGTTTTCGATCGTTCAGAAATCCAGCCCCGAGATCGTGGTCATGGAAGGAATATGGAGCACGGCATTCGAGGAGATTGGGAAGACCGTAGCGAAATTGAAAAATTTGAAGATCCCAAAAGTCGTCGTGCTGGGCAGAGTGCCTGTTTGGAATGCCGATCTCCCGACATCCTATCTGAAATTTTATCTGCTGCACCACGAGGTCATGCCGATTAGGTTGAGCCGCTCGCATGTCGACTCGGATTGGACCGATGGCGTGATCAGACGGTATGTGGAAGCCGCCGGGGGCGAATTTATTTCGACTTATTCGGTGGTATGCAATGAGACCGCGTGCTTGACGCGTGCGGGGGATTTATCGCCTGACATTCTCGTAGCCGACAGCCTTCATTTAACGGATGCTGGATCGATCTTCGTCGCGAGTAAAATTTCAGAACAAATCTTTCAGGGTGTTGTGTCGCCAAAATAAACTGCTTCTCTAGCCCGCGGGTTTCACTCGAATCCGGGCGCCAGCTTGAGACTGATCACTTTTTGAGCGCACGCGCCGTTTTACCTGGGGAGCGCTATCCCATGACGGGTGCCGTGCAGGGGTCTCGCGCACCAAAGAGGGGTAACAAGCGCGTTGCACCTCACTCCGCCGCCGGCGAATGCATCACGGTCGGCGACGTTTTCCGATCAGTGGTTTGCCCCGGCTTCACCGACTCGCTCTCGCCGCGCGAGGCCAGCAGCAACTTGCCGAAATGCCAGAACAGTCCGCCGATGTCGTCCATCATCATGAACATCGCCGGCACGAACACCAGCGACAGGATGGTCGAGAAAATCAGTCCGCCGATCACCGCGAGCGCCATCGGCGAACGGAATTCGCCGCCGGCGCCGAACGCCAGCGCTGATGGCATCATGCCCGCCACCATCGCGATCGTGGTCATGACGATCGGGCGCGCGCGCTTCATGCCGGCATCGATGATCGCCTCCTCGCGCGGCTTGCCTTGCCGGATCAATTCGACCGCGAATTCCACCAGCATGATGGCGTTCTTGGTGACGATGCCCATCAGCATCAGCATGCCGATCCACACCGGCGTCGTCAGCTGCTTGCCGGTCACCAGCAAGGCGGCGATCGCGCCGCCGATCGAAAGCGGCAGCGAAAACAGGATCGTGATCGGTTGCAGGAAGGTTCCGAACAACAGCACCAGCACCGCGTAGACCATCATCAAGCCGGCGGTGATTGCGGTGGCAAAGCCTTCGGAGAGTTCTTTGAGGCTTTCGGCGTCGCCCGAAGGGCTCACCCTGACGCCCTTCGGCAGGCTTTTCATCACCGGCAGATCGTAGATTTTCCGGCTGGCCTCGCCGAGCGCCGAATGGCCGACGAGGTCGGCGGCCACGGTGGCCTGACGTTCCCGGTCGTAACGGTTGATGCTGGTCGGGCCCTGATCGAGCTTGATGTCGGCGATCACCGACAGCGGCACGCCGCCCTTTTCGCCGCGCTGGCCGAGCGGCACCCGCAGCTGCTCAAGCATTTGCAGGTCGGACCGCGCGCCGTCTTCGAGCTGAACCCGGATCGGCACCAGCCGATCGCCGGCGTCGAATTTCGCCAGCGCCGGGCCGACGTCGCCGATGGTGGCGACGCGGATGGTCTGCGACAGGCTTTCGGTGGAGACCCCGAGCCGCGCCGCCAGATCCGCCCGCGGCTGAATCCGCAATTCGGGCCGGTCGAGCGAAGTCTCCGAGATCACATTGGCGATCAGCGGAATGCGCTTCATCTGGGTCGCGAGTTCGTTGGCGACATTGGCGACGATGCCGCCGTCCGCCCCGGTCACTACCAGCGAGACCGCGCGCAGGCCGTTTTCGTCGACGAACCAGAACCGGATGTCGGGGATGTTGTCGAGCTCCTTGCTGATCTCCAGCTCAAGCTCGCGCTGGGTGATCTTGCGCTCGGTTTTCGGCGTGTAATTGATGATCAGCGCGGCGCGGCGCACCTCGAACGTCCCCGGCGGCACGCGGCCGCCGTCGACGAACACGCTTCTCACCTCGGGACGTTTGCGCAAGCGCGCCACGATGTCTTCGGTGGTCTTCTCGGTGAAGGCGAGTTGCGAGCCGGGCGGCAGCTCCATCGCCAGCAGCGAGCGCGCGGAATCCTGCGCCGGCAGGAAGCCTTGCGGCAACAGCGCGATGCTCCAGATCGAGGCGGCGAAGATGCCAAAGCCGATCAAGACGGTGATGAGATAGTGCTCCACCGACCACGTCACCAGCTGGATGTAGGCTTGCAGCGCGCGCCCCGGTGCCGGTACCTCATGCGGATGATCTTTGAGGAAATAGGCGGCCAGCACCGGGGTAACGAAGCGCGCCGCGAGCAGAGAGAAGAACACCTGCACCGAGACCGTGATGCCGAATTGCTTGAAAAACTGCCCGGCGATGCCGGACATGAAACTTGCCGGCGCAAAGATCGCGATGATGGTGAGCGAGATCGCGATCACGGCCAACCCAATCTCGTCGGCGGCTTCGAGCGCGGCGCGATACGGCGACTTGCCCATCCGCATGTGACGCACGATGTTCTCGATCTCGACGATGGCGTCGTCGACCAGAATGCCGGTCGAGAGCGTGATCGCAAGAAAGCTGATCAGGTTGAGCGAGAATCCAAGCAGGTCCATCGCCCAGAACGCCGGGAAGATCGACAGCGGCAGCGAGATCGCGGCGATGATGGTGGCGCGGATGTCGCGCAGGAACAACAGCACGATGATGACCGCGAGAATGGCGCCTTCGAACAAGGTCGAGATCGCGGCCTCATAATTGCCCTTGGTGTATTCCACCGAGGTGTCGATCAGTTTGAGGTCGACATCGGGATAGGCGAGCTTCAGCGCGTCGATCCGCTTTTGCACCGCCGCGGCCACCACCACGTCGCTGGCGCCCTTGGAACGTTTGATGCCGAGCGCCACCACCGGCTCGCCGTTGAAGCGGGCGAAGGTGCGGCGATCGGCGATGGTATCGGTGACGGTGCCGAGATCGTCGAGGCGAACCTCGCCGCCGCCAAACAGCGGGATCATGGTGCCGGCGAGATCGTTGAGCGTCTTGGCGCCGGCCAGCGTACGGATCGCCTGATCGTTCTTGCCGATCTCGGCGCGGCCGCCGGCGAGGTCGACATTGGTGCCGCGCAGGCTTTGGCTGACATTGACCGCGGTGAGGCCTGCGGCCTGCAGCCGGTCGGGATCGAGCGAGACCAGAATTTCGCGCTCGACGCCGCCGATGCGCTCGACCTGGGCGACGTTACGCACGCCCTGCAGCGCGCGTTTGACGACGTCGTCGACGAAATACGACAGTTGCTCGGGCGTCTTGCCGGGCGAGATCGCGGCGTAAGTGACGATCGGCAGGCCGATGACATCGACGCGTTGGATCAGCGGCTCGGTGACGTTCTGCGGCAGGTTGGCGCGCACCCTTGTGACCGCGTCCTTGACGTCGTTCAGCGCCCGGTCGGTGTTGGTCTCGAGCACGAACTGGATCGTGGTCAGCGACAGTCCGTCGGTGATCGAGGACGAAATATGCCGCACGCCCTCGACGCCGGAGACGCCGTCTTCAATGGTCTTGGTGACCTGCGATTCCAGTTCGGCCGGCGCCGCGCCGAATTGCGACACTGCGACCGAGATCACGGGGATGTCGGCCGAGGGCAGCCGCGTCACTGCGAGTTTGGTGAAGCTGACCCAGCCCAGCGCCAACAGGATGATCGAAAACACGATGGAGGGCAGCGGGTGCCGGATCGACCATGCCGAGATATTCAAAGCCATCAGGGTACCCGCGTTCGATCGAGGTCCTCGGCGAAGGTGGTCTTGATCCGGTCGCCATCGTGCAGCGAGGAACCCGCATCGGCCACGACGATTTCGCCGACCGCGAGGCCCTCAAGGATTTCCGTCGAGCTGTCGGACACCAGGCCCACGCGAACTTTTCGCGTCTCGACTGTGTTCCCTTTGACCACCTGCACGGTCAAATGGTCAATGGCGGTGCGCGGAATCGCCACCCCGCAACTGCGTTTGGCGTCGATATTGGCGCGGGCGAACAGGCCGAGCTTGAGCGAGGGGTTGTCGGTCAGCGAGATCCTGACATGGCCGAGCTGGGTGGCGCGATCGATTTGCGGCGACACCAGCCGCACCCGCCCGGCGAGATCCGGCGCACCGTCCCGGCCGATGCGCACCGTCGCGCCGGGATTGAGTTTCAGCATGTGGATGCTCGGGACCTCGGCATCCAGTTCGAGTTCGTTGTTGACGGCAATTCGAAACATCGGCCCGGCCTGCGGCGAGGCCGGGGCGCCGACGAGGGTGTTGACCTGGGTGACGAGGCCGGCGGCCGGCGCGCGCAGCGAAATCGGTGCGGATCTCGCGCCGCTCGTGGCGGTTCCTGCTGTCGGGATCAGCCGCACCAATTCCTGGTTGTCGGTGACCATTTCGCCTTCGCGGACCAGCAGATCGGACACCTTTGACCCTTCCAGGTCGACCCCGACCACCGCCTCCCGGCGCGGCACGATAAAGCCGGTGACCCGCACCATGTCGGAGAAACAGGCGTTGGTGGACTTCGTGACGATGACCAGGGCGTTGCCTGGCGTGTCCTGTTCCTCAGGCCGCGGACGGTGCTCAACCCAATACCATCCGCCGCCGAGGGCGGCGACCACGATCACGGCTGTTGCAGGCTTAAGGTACGCGGAGAGCATCATCGGCGATCCATCCAGAATTCAATCCAGAATCAAAGTCTTGCCAGAATCAAAGCCGTGAGAATTCAAGGTCGTCAACGCAACCCGTAGCCGACGAATTCCTTCACAATATTCGGATCCATGGCTTTGGCGTTGGTGATATCCAATTCGCCTTCCGAAGTCGCGCCATTGTGCTGTTTGGCGAGGCCGCGTCCGTACAGCGAGGAGGTCAATCTCGGATTGATCTTGAGCGCGGCGTCAAAATCGACGATCGCGTTTTTGACCTGTCCGTTTTTGAGGTTGACGAGGCCGCGGCTGTCGAGGGCATCGACAAAATTCGGCCGCAGCCGCAGCGCCTCGTTGCAATCCTTCAACGCGGCCTGCAATTCGCCGATCACGGCGCGCGTCCAGCAGCGGTTGTTGAGGGCTTCGACGTCCTTGGGGTTGAGCCGGATCGTATCGTCGAAATCCCGGATCGCAAGGCTATACGCGCCCTTGCTGGCATAGGCCTGGCCGCGCCGATAGAGCGCACTCTGGTCGTCGGGATTCTCGGCGAGTTTGTCGGTGAGGCTTTTGATGGTCGGATCATCGGCAAGCGCGACTGCGCCTATGCCGCTATTCTTGTCTTCGTTGTTGCCGCCGTTGTTGTCCGCCGGCTTGCCGGGAGGCGGCCTCGAGACTTCAACCGGCTTCGCGGCCGGCGGCTCGGCGCGCGGCAGCGGCGGAGATTCGGGAGCTGGAGCGGACGTCGAAGCCGGCGGAGGCGAAAGCGCCGCCACCGCTGGAGCGGAAGGTCGCGCGCTGGCGCCGGGAATAAACGAAAAGTCCTCGGCCAGAGAGGACGAGATCCAGGGCACCTGCTCGCCGCGCGAGGCGCGGGTGACGCCAACGCGGGTTCGGTTGAGCGTCTCTTCGGCCATCAAATCGGGAATGCGAATTTCCTTGAGCAACTCCTGAACGAACAGGCTGTGATCGCCGCCATTGTCCGAGATGACGGAAGAGAGCGCCGCGGAATACATCGCGAGCGTTCCGTTCGGCGCAACCACCGGCGCCAGGCCGGCCGAAAAACTGCGGAACCGGCGCTCGAATGGATTGCGCCTGCTGGCATCGATCAGCGCGATCTTGACGCCGGCGCCGCGGCTGTTGATTTCGTCGAGAGCCGTCTCCAGGCTGACGCCGTCGCGGCGGACATCGGCTTCGGTCCAGATCTGCGCGTCGACCGGGATCAGGTAGCTTTGCCGGCTGGACTGGATGCCGAATCCGCTAAAGAAAATCAGCGTGACGGAACCCGGCTTGAGGTGTCCGTAGAGGCGCTCGAAGGCATGGCGCATCGCCTCGCCGGTCAGATTTTCTCCGACCTCGACGTTGAAACCGTGACGCTTGAGCTCGTCGGCGACGTCGCGGGCGTCGTTGATCGGCTCCTTCAGCGGCGCTTCGGCGTCGGGATATTTCGCATTGCCGATGACCAGCGCAAACCGGTCGGCGCGATTGTCCGCAGCGTGTAGCGGCGCGATCGACAACATCGAGATCACGACCAATGCGAGGCGAATTCTCATACGACAATGGTCCATCCAGCCCACAAGGCGCCGATTTCCGGCTTGCACCCGCGGCGACCTTATTCTACGCAACCGGCATTATCAAACCGGGCTCGCAAACCCTGTCAACGGTCTGGCCGTGGCGCCAATCACGGGTTCGGCGCTTCAACGCGGCGTGGCCGGTTTGACCTTTTGAGATGACGGGGCTTGTTGAGATGACGGGGCTTGCCGGTCGGCCGATCACCCGTTCAAGAAAAAGTGGAATCGATGGAAAACGCCTATCAGATTTATGCCATCCGTTATGCGACGATGTCGCCGCGCACGCCGCATATGAATTATGTCGTGCCGGATCCCCACGAGACTGCGGCGTCGGACCTCGATTATTTCGTCTGGCTGATCCGGGGCGGCGACCGCGATATCCTGGTCGATACCGGGTTCAATGCGGCAGAGGCCAATTTACGGAACCGCAAGCTGACGCTCGATCCGGTCGAGGCGTTGGCGCGCTTTGGCGTCGAGGTTGACGGCGTCAGGGACGTCGTAGTCACACATCTGCATTATGATCACGCCGGCAATCTCGATCGTTTCCCGAACGCGAGATTTCATCTGCAGGATCGCGAGATGAGCTACGCCACCGGGCGCTGCATGTGCTTTGGCGCCCTGCGACATCCTTTCTCGGTGGAGCACGTCACCTTGATGGTTCGTCACGTCTTCAGCGAGCGGGTCACGTTTCACTCGGGCGATGGCGAGGTCGCGCCCGGCGTGACGCTGCATCGCGTCGGCGGCCATTCGGATGGTTTGCAGGTGGTGCGGGTGGAGACCGAACGGGGCCCGGTGGTGCTGGCGTCGGATGCCGCGCATTATTACGGCAACCTGCATCGCCGCAGTCCGTTTCCGATCGTCTACAATGTCGGCGAGATGTGCGCGGGATGGGAAACCGTCGAGCGCCTCGCCGGCCATCCCGACCGCGTTATTCCCGGGCATGATCCGCTCGTCGCCGAAATCTATCCCCGCGCCAGCGACAAGATCGATGCGTTCGCGTTGCACCTGCCGCCATCACGCTCGTTCGGGAAGTGAGGCTTCCCAGCCGGAAGGCCGCAAACTCGAAAAGATCGAGCTTGGCCAAAATCGCTCCAATTTGAGTTGACGGGGCGAAGGAGACCCCGGACGGAACGTATTGGCTGCGGGCCGAATATGTGGTCGCCTGCGATGGCGCGAGGTGATGGATCCGAAATTTTCCAACTTCGCCATCTATGAGCACTGCCTGCCGTTCAACGTCTCGCGCGCGTTCGATGAAGCCTCCGGGATCGACGATCCCGTGATCTGGACCGCCGAGCGCGAGCTTCAAATGTGGGCCGTCTTGCAAGGAGGATGACTGTGAATATCAACACCTCGCCCGACCCCGTCAGCCGCAGCACCGTCGGGATCACGCCCGGCTACATGTCCGGTTTTGGCAACAGCTTTGAGACCGAGGCGCTCTCCGGCGCGCTGCCAAGGGGCCGCAATTCGCCGCAGCTCTGCGCCTACGGGCTCTACGCCGAGCAGCTCTCCGGCTCGCCGTTCACCGCGCCGCGCGGCAGCAATGAACGCTCCTGGCTGTATCGGATCCGGCCATCGGTGAAGCACTCCGGACGCTTCGCCAAAATCGATGCCAAGCTGTGGCGGACCGCGCCGTGTCACGAAGGCGAGTTGCCGATTGCGCAATTGCGCTGGGACCCAGCGCCGATTCCGGATGAGGATATGACCTTCCTGCAGGGCGTGCAGACCATGACCACGGCGGGCGACGTCAACACGCAAGCCGGCATGGCGGCGCATGTCTTTCTCATCACCAAATCGATGGTGGATCAGCATTTCTACAATGCCGATGGTGAGATGCTGTTCGTGCCGCAACAGGGCGATTTGCGGTTCGTTACCGAATTCGGCCGGATCGACGCCGGGCCCGGCGAGATCGTTGTGATTCCGCGCGGCGTAAAATTCCGGGTCGAACTCACAGCCGGTCCGGCGCGCGGTTACCTCTGCGAGAATTACGGCGGCGCCTTCACGCTGCCCGAGCGCGGGCCAATCGGCGCCAATTGTCTCGCCAATGCGCGCGATTTCCTCACGCCCGTTGCAGCCTACGAAGACAAGGATACGCCGAGCGAATTGTTCGTAAAATGGGGCGGACAGCTATTTGCGACCCAATTGCCGCATTCGCCGATCGACGTGGTGGCGTGGCACGGCAATTACGCGCCGTACAAATACGATCTGCGAACCTTCTCGCCAGTCGGCGCGATCGGCTTCGACCATCCCGATCCGTCGATCTTCACCGTGCTGACTTCGCCGTCGGAGACCGCGGGCACCGCGAACATCGACTTTGTGATTTTTCCGGAGCGCTGGGCGGTGGCGGAGAACACGTTCCGACCGCCGTGGTATCATATGAACATCATGTCGGAGTTCATGGGGCTGATCTACGGCGTCTACGACGCCAAGCCGCAAGGCTTCACCCCCGGCGGCATCTCCTTGCACAATTGCATGCTGCCGCACGGCCCGGATCGCGAGGCGTTCGATCACGCCAGTAATTCCGAATTGAAGCCTGTCAAGTTGACGGGCACGATGGCCTTCATGTTCGAAACGCGATACCCGCAACGCGTCACCACGCATGCGGCGAGATCATCGACCCTGCAAGATGATTACGCCGATTGCTGGAACGGCCTGGAAAAGCGGTTCGATCCGAACCGGCCGTAACTTCGGCTCTGTCGCGTATCACGATCCTCGCCATGGCTCGAACGCGCTGCGCTTGTTCTCGCCACCCTCGCTCAGAGAGAGGGACGAAAGAAGAGTATGACCCACCCCAACGATCCCGCGCTTCGCTCCTTCATCGACGTCGATCCGGCTTCCGATTTTCCGATCCAGAATCTGCCCTATGGCGTGTTTTCGACCTCGGCTTCGCCCACGCCACGGGTGGGGGTGGCGATCGGGAATCGCGTTCTCGATCTCCGGGTGCTCGAACAAGAAGGGTTGCTCAAGGTGGGCGAGCCTCGCATGTTCGCAGGCCCTTCGATCAATCCGCTCATGGCTTTGGGATCCAAGGCCTGGTCGCAGACGCGAGCGCGCATCAGCGAGCTGCTGCGTCATGACAGCCCCGAACTTCGCGATAACGTAGCGTTGTGTGAACGCGCGCTGGTGCCGATGGCAGGCGTAAGATTGCATCTGCCGATCACGGTCGCCGGTTACACCGATTTTTATTCGTCGAAGGAGCACGCCACCAATGTTGGCGTCATGTTCCGCGGCAAGGACAACGCGTTGCAGCCGAACTGGCTCCATATGCCGATCGGCTACAACGGCCGTGCGTCCACCGTCGTGGTCTCAGGCACCAAGGTGCGCCGGCCGCGCGGTCAATTGAAGCCGCCGAATGCGGAATATCCGAGCTTTGGACCGTGTCGGCGGCTCGACTTCGAACTGGAGATCGGCGCCGTGATCGGGCAGCCGTCGCCGATGGGCGAGATGTTGAGCGAGGCGCAGGCGGAAGATATGATCTTCGGCTTCACGCTGTTGAACGACTGGAGCGCCCGCGACATCCAGCAGTGGGAGTATGTGCCGCTCGGGCCGTTCCAAGCCAAGGCCTTCGCGACTTCGATCGGCCCGTGGATCGTCACGCGCGAGGCGCTGGAGCCGTTTCGCGTTCATGGGCCGGCGCAGAATCCGGTGCCGTTGCCATACCTGCGGCAAGCCCAGCCGAACAATTACGATTTGCAACTCGATGTCGGCTTGCGCACGGCGCAAATGAACGAGGCGGTGCGCATTTGCTGCACCAATTTCAAATACATGTACTGGTCGCCGGTACAGCAACTGGTGCATCACGCGTCATCGGGCTGCGCCATGAATGTCGGCGACCTCCTGGGAAGCGGCACCATCAGCGGTCCGGAGAAGCACGAGCGCGGCAGCCTTCTGGAGATCGGCTGGAATGGCACCGAGCCGGTCGAACTGCCCGGCGGCATCAGGCGAGCGTTTCTCGAAGACGGCGATTCCGTCGGCTTCCATGGCTGGTGCCAGGGCGACGGCTATCGCGTCGGCTTTGGCGAGGTCGAAGGCACGATTCTGCCGGCGATGTGAGGAACCGCGTCAGCGATCCTCAGGCGGAATGTTCCGGATGCGTGCGGAATGCTCGGCAATATCGTCGAGACTATATGACAAGTGAACCCGCGCGGTGGACGGCGGACGCTTCGTCACCGATAGTCCCGGGCGCCATTCCTTTGCAGGCCGGATCGGCCGCGGAGCGAACCCGCCGCCGCAGTTCGGGCACACATTGCCGAGCTTGCCCTCGACGCAGTCCGCGCAGAACGTGCACTCGAAGCTGCAGATGCGCGCTTCCATCGCATGCGGTGGAAGATCCTTGTCGCAATATTCGCAGTTCGGCCGAAGTTGCAGCGCCATAAGCTCGTCCTATCTCGTCTTCCACGCATTCGTCAGGTCAGCGATATCGGCGGTCGCGCTGTCGCGTATCGCCGACGGCGTACGGGAAAACCGTGGCGCCGGCGCGGGCTGGGTGACGCCATGGCGTCGGACAAAAATCTCGCGCGCGGCCATGTGCGGATGATCGGGCGCTTCACTCATGCTCAGAACAGGCGCGAAGCAGACGTCGGTGCCCTCCATGATCAGGCACCACTCGTCGCGTGTTTTGGTCTTGAACACACCCGCCAGCTTTTGCTTGAGTCCGGGCCAAGCCCTGGGATCCATCTGGGAATCGAAGTCGGAGTCCGAAAGGCCGGCGTGATGGCGCAGCAAGGCGTAGAATTGCGGTTCGATCGAGCCGATCGAAATGAAGTTGCCGCAGCCGCATTGATAGACGCCGTAGAAATGCGCGCCGCCGTCGAGGAAATTGCTCTCCCGGGTTTCGCTCCATCGACCGATGGCCGCCAAATCGAAGAACATCGACATCAGTGAGGCTGCACCGTCGCACATTGCGGCATCGACGACTTGTCCCTTGCCGGACTTCGCCGCCTCCAGCAGTGCGGCGAGCACGCCGACCACCAGATAGAGCGCACCGCCGCCGAAATCGCCGACCAGGTTGAGCGGCGGCACGGGTGTGTCTTGGGTGCCGATCGCGGCCAGTGCGCCGGTGACGGAGATATAGTTGATGTCGTGACCGGCCGCCTGCGCCAGCGGGCCGTCCTGGCCCCATCCGGTCATGCGGCCGTAGACGAGGCGCGGGTTGCGCGCCTGCACCATCTCGGGCCCCAGCCCCAAGCGCTCCATCACGCCGGGGCGAAACCCTTCGATCAGCGCGTCGGCGTCGGCGAGAACGTCGAGCACCTGTGCGATCGTCTCGTCGTTCTTCAGATCGAGTTCGATGACTTTTCGTCCCCGACGGGTCACCGATTTGAGATTTTTGCCCGCGCCGATGCGATCGAGCGTGACCACCTCCGCACCCATATCCGCCAGCAGCATGCAGGCAAAGGGGCCGGGGCCGATGCCGGCAAATTCGACGATGCGAAAACCTGCCAGCGGGCCGGAGGCGCAAGCGGCGGGCTGGGCGACTGAATGATCGAGCACGTCGTCTTTCCATTCCTTCGTGACCGCTCCGACAACTCTTTGTACGAACCAGTCTCTGGTACGAAAGTGTCTAGCGTTGCGCGGAAGGAGGCAAGCGCCTTTTGGGCGCAGTGTGGGCAAATACGAAAAAGCGGCGCGCATTGCTGCGCACCGCTCTTGTTATTGTGACGAAGTGCGATCAGCCGGCCTCGGCCACCGCGCGCTGCGCCATCACCTTGATGAGATTGGCGCGATAGGCGGCTGAGCCATGGATATCCGCCAGCAGACCGTCACCGGAAATCGTGACGCTGTCGAGCGCATCCGGCGACCAATTGGCTTTCAGCGCCGCCTCGATGGAGGGCACGCGCATCACACCATTTTGCGAGGCGCCGGTGGCGGCGACGCGAATCTCGCCCGATCTGGTCTTGACCACGAACACGCCGGTCAGGGCGAAGCGCGAGGCGGGGTGGCGCATCTTCGAATAGCCGGCTTTGGCTGGAATCGGGAACGCGATTTGCGTGATGATCTCGCCGTCGTCGAGCGCGGTGGTGAACAGGCCCTGAAAGAAATCATCCGCGGCAATCGAACGTTTGTTGGTTCTGACGGTGGCACCGAGCGCCAGCACGGCGGCTGGAAAATCCGCGGCCGGATCGTTGTTGGCGATCGAACCGCCGATGGTGCCGCGGTAGCGCACCTGGGGATCGCCGAGCACCGAGGCCAGGTGCACGATCGCGGGAATCGCCTTCTTGGCGTCAGCGCTTTGCAGGATGCCGAAATAAGTCGTCGCCGCCTTGATCGTGAGCGTGTCGGCCGACATTTCGATGCCGACGAGTTCCTTGATCGTTGCGAGATCAATCACGTCGGACGGCGCGGCAAGCCGCTGCTTCATCACCGGAATCAAAGTGTGCCCGCCGGCGAGGTATTTCGACTCCGCGCCCTTGGCGAACATCGCCGCCGCTTCGTCGACGCTGGAAGGACGATGATAGGTGGTCTCATACATGACGGTGCTCCCTAGTTTTCTTTTTGCCCTCGGCGTCACATCACCCGTGAATGGCGTGCCACACCCGGTCGGGTGTCGCCGGCATCTCAAGCCGGTTGTTGCCGATCGCGTCCGTGATGGCATTGATGACGGCGGCGGATGCGCCAATCGCGCCGGCCTCGCCGCAGCCTTTGACGCCCAGCGGATTGCCCGGACACAGCGTGGTGGTGTGGTTCAATTGGAACGAGGGCAGGTCGTCGGCGCGCGGCATGGCGTAGTCCATGAACGACGCGGTCACGAGCTGGCCGCTTGAATCGTAAACCGCGCCTTCGAGCAACGCCTGGCCGATACCCTGGGCGAGGCCGCCATGCACCTGGCCCTCGACGATCATCGGGTTGATCAGCCGTCCGAAATCGTCGGCCGCGACGAAATTGACGAAAGAGGTCTTGCCGGTGCCCGTATCGACCTCGAGCTCGCAGATGTAGGCGCCGGCCGGGAAGGTGAAGTTGGTCGGGTCGTAAAACGCGCCTTCCTTCAGCCCCGGCTCCATGCCGTCGGGCAGATTGTGCGCGGTGTAGGCGGCGAGCGCGACCATCGGCAGCGCGATCGACTTGTCGGTGCCGGTGACTTTGAACTCGCCGTTCTCGATCACGATGTCGTCTTCGGACGCCTCGAGCTGATGCGCAGCGATTTTCTTGGCCTTGGCTTCGACCTTCTCCATCGCCTTGAGGATTGCGGTGAGGCCGACCGCGGCCGACCGCGAGCCGTAGGTGCCCATGCCGAACTGCACCTTGTCGGTGTCGCCATGGACGATCTGCACCTGGCTGATCGGAATTCCCAGCCGCTCGGCGACCAGTTGCGCAAACGACGTCTCGTGGCCCTGACCGTGGCTGTGCGAACCCGTGAGAATCTCGATGGTGCCGACCGGATTGACCCGGACTTCGGCGGATTCCCACAGGCCGACGCCGGCGCCGAGGCTGCCGACGGCCTTGGACGGCGCGATGCCGCAGGCCTCGATGTAACAGGAGACGCCAATGCCGCGGAGCTTGCCTTCCTTCTTGGCCTTCTCCTTGCGGGCGGCGAAGCCGGCATAATCGATCGCCTTCATGGCGGCATCGAGCGAAGCGCCGAAATCGCCGACGTCGTAGGTCATGATGACCGGGGTCTGGTGCGGGAAGCTGGTGATGAAGTTCTGGCGGCGCAATTCGGTCGGGTCGACCTTCAACTGCCGCGCCGCGGTTTCCATCAAGCGTTCCACCACGAAGCTGGCTTCCGGCCGGCCCGCGCCGCGGTAGGCATCGACCGGCGTGGTGTTGGTGTAGACGCTGATGACTTCGGCGAAGATGTTGGGGATGTTGTATTGGCCCGACAGCAGCGTCGCATACAGATAGGTCGGCACCGAGGACGAGAACAGTGACATGTAGGCGCCGAGATTGGCGTAGGTCTTCACCCGAAGCCCGGTGGCCTTGTTGTTGGCGTCGAACGCCATTTCGGCCTTGGTGAGGTGATCGCGGCCATGGGCGTCGGTGAGGAAGGACTCGGTTCGGTCGCCGGTCCATTTCACCGGACGCCGCACCTTCTTGGAGGCCCACAGCGCCACGATCTCCTCGGGATAGATGAAGATTTTCGAGCCGAAGCCGCCGCCGACGTCGGGCGCTACCACCCGCAACTTGTGCTCCGGCGCGATG
Source organism: uncultured Alphaproteobacteria bacterium (assembly GCA_963814615.1). Taxonomy (GTDB): domain Bacteria; phylum Pseudomonadota; class Alphaproteobacteria; order Rhizobiales; family Xanthobacteraceae; genus Bradyrhizobium. Next base: position 432,842 of record CAWFDN010000005.1, read on the forward strand.
TTGTAGAAGGCCGAGAGCACCAGCCGCGCGACATGCGGATTTTGCGAGGTCGTGTACAGCGTAAAATGTTCCTCGGCCTCATTGTAGTCGCCGATCGCTGCGCGCGGCTCCATGGCGTTTGGCACCAGCCGGTTGTTGGTGATGTCGAGGGAGACCACGTTGGCGGCCGCCTTGAAGGCGGCTTCCGTTGCCGCCTCGTCGCCAATGGTCCAGTCGTAAATTATGTTGCCGGGGGCCTCGGGATGAAGCTGCGGCGCGCCTGACTTGATCGCGGCGCGAATATCGGCCGCCGCGGGAAGCTCTTCATATTCGACCACCACGGCGTCGGCCGCATCGCGCGCCTGGTTTTTGGTCTCGGCGATGACGACGGCCACCGCCTGGCCGACGAACCGCACCGTTTCCGGCGCCATCGCCGGCCACGCGCCCATCTTCATCGGCGTGCCGTCCTTCGATGTGATCGCCCAGCCGCAAATCAGATTGCCGACCTTGTCGTCGACGATCTCTCGTCCGGTCAGCACGCCGACCACGCCGGGCATCTTCATCGCCGCCGAGGAGTTGATGCTTTTCACTTTGGCATGGGCGTGCGGGCTGCGGACGAAGTGGGCATGGGTCATGCCCATCACTTTGATGTCGTCGACGTAACGGCCTTTGCCGGTGATGAAACGCCGGTCTTCCTTGCGCAGGAACTCGTGCACCAATACCTTCAACACCCATCGCATCTCTCCCTGTCGGACTGCATCACCTGCGCGAAGTCTTCAAAGGCGCAGATCGCAGCCGGTTTTTGTATTTCGAAATTCTTGCTTCGCGAGATCAGGCTTTCGGCCGCTTATTCCGCCGCCATCGCAACATTCATGCGACCGGCGGCGTCGAGCACCGATTTGACGATATTGTGGTAGCCGGTGCAGCGGCAGATGTTGCCTTCCAACTCGTGCCGGACGGTGTCCTCGTCGAGCCCGCCAGGATGCCGGTTGACGATATCGATCGCGGACATGATCATGCCCGGCGTGCAATAACCGCATTGCAGCCCGTGATTGTCGCGGAAGGCGGCCTGCATCGGGTGCAGTTGGTCGCCCTTCGAGATGCCTTCGATGGTGGTGACGTTGGCGCCGTTGGCCTGGCCCACCAGCACGGTGCATGATTTGACCGCCCGGCCATCGATATGCACGACGCAAGCGCCGCACTGGCTGGTATCGCAGCCGACATGGGTGCCGGTGAGATTCAGGTGATCGCGAAGCAGGTGGACAAGCAGGGTCCGGTCCTCGACATCGGCTGTGATCGCCTTGCCGTTCACCGTCAATTTGACTGTAGACACGCCCGGTACCTCCCGATGCTTTTTTGATTGTCCCGATTAGAAGCAGGCGAGTGAAACTTTGCAACAGGGATTTTGGCCGGGGAAGTCATTGCGACGCAGGGCTATTTGTCATCGAAACGATGCCAGGACGCCCGAGAGGCGGTCGGTTGTTCCCGATCGAAGCTGCAACCAAAGCCGGGGGGCGGATTTGCAGTCTTTAAGTTGGTGCAGTGCAAGAAATTCAGCCTTGCTGCTGGAAGGGATTGATTTTGCTCACGGTCAGGCGGGGATTCCCGCCGCGTGCGGACCATGGTTTACGGCCTTTTATCTATTCTGCTCTAGCTTTCCCCATCGGAGTCCGCTGTTTTTCAGAAAAGACGGGAGTTTTTCAAGGTGGCATTACTGAAGCGCGCCTGGCCGCAATCGATATCGCTTAAGCTCCCGACCCTACGGTTTCGTGCAAAAATCATGCTCGGCTTTGCCTTCGTGCTGGCCATCACGGTGGCCAGCATGGGCACCGCCTATCTTGGATTTGATCGTGTTTCCGCCGGTGTGTTGGCTTACCGGAACATTGTGGCGGAATCCGATCTGGCCCAGGATATCGACCGCGAGCTGATTTCGTACCGGGCGCTGGCGCGCTATTATGTGGTGACTGGAAAGGAAGACGACGCCAAAGCCGCGCTCACAGCGGAAGCCAGTCTGAAAGACGCCATCGATCAATCGATGAAGAGCACCACGAATTCGGTGCGCCTCAACCAGGTCACCCGGCTGGCCCGGGAATTCCACACCTTCACCAAAATTTTCGCCGACATTCTCAAGCATAAACGCGACAGCGCGCTGGTGGCGCAAAACCAGCTGATGCGCAGCGGCAATATGCTGCGTTATAAAATCGACGACCTCCCGAGCAGTGCCGACGACGATGCGGAGCTTGCAGCGGTCACGCTCGGGGCGAAAAAGGTGGCTGCGCAATTTCAGACCGCGACCGCGCTTGCCAGCACCTTTGTCGTCAATTCAGACCAGGCGGTGGCCGCCAGCGCGCTGGCGCGTCTCAAATTCGTTGAAAACGCGCTGCAGGCGATATCGTCGAGCGAAGAAAAAGTCGGGCAGGGCCTCAAGGAGGCCGCCGCGCTGCTCGGTGAATATCGGCAAGCATTGACCAAGCTGATCGACAATTCGAAGGAGATCGATGAACTGGTTGGCGAAATGGCCGATTCTGCGGCAGCGATCGTGCAGGTCGCGAGCGTGATGAGAGTGGACTTGTTTACCGATCAGCAAAAACTTGCAGCCGAGTTGGACTCGATCATCGGCGAGACCGAGCGGCTGATTGTGATGCTTGGGGCCGGCGGCTTTCTGCTGGGTGCGGCACTGGCCTTGTTGATGGGCAACGGAATTTCCCGGCCGATGACGGCGATGTGCAAGGCCATGCGCGAACTTGCCGGCGGCAATTTCGACGTGGTGCTGCCGGGCCTCGGCCGCAAGGATGAGCTCGGCGAGATGGCGGGAGCGGTGGAAGAATTCAAGGTGCAGGCGATCGCCAAGGCCGAACGGGACGCCGCCACCCAGGATGCCCAGAACAAAGCCGGCAGTGCTGCGCGCCGCGCCGAACTCATTCGCTTCGCCGACGAATTCGAAGCGGCGGTGGGCGCCATCGTCTCCAACGTTTCGACCTCGGCCGTTCAACTTGAGGCGGCGGCCGGAACGCTGAGCCGGACCGCGGAATCCACCCAAGACCTCTCCAGCCAGGTCGTCGGCTCCTCGGAAGAAGCTTCCAGCAACATGCAGTCAGTTGCCAGCGCGACGGAGGAGCTGTCCGCCTCGGTCGAGGAGATCGGCAGACAGGTGCGTGAATCCAACCGGATCGCGGAGGCCGCGGTGGTTCAGGCGCAGCAAACCGATGGACGCATCGGAAAATTGTCACGCGCCGCACAGCAGATCGGCGACGTGGTCAAACTGATTACGGCGATCGCCGAGCAGACCAATCTTTTGGCGTTGAATGCCACCATCGAAGCGGCGCGCGCCGGCGACGCCGGCCGCGGTTTCGCCGTCGTCGCCTCCGAAGTCAAATCGCTGGCCAGCCAGACCGCCAAAGCGACTGATGAGATTTCGTCCCACATTTCCGGCATGCAGGGTGCGACGCAGGAGTTGGTGGCAGCCATCAAGGAGATCGGCGGGACCATCGCCCAGATTTCGGACATTGCATCCACGATCACCGACGCGGTGGCGCAACAAAGTTCGGCCACCCAGGAGATCGCGCGCAGCGTCCAGAAGGTTGCCCGGGGGACCCATGAAGCTGCCGCCAACGTCATGCAGGTCAACCGGGGCGCGACGGAAACAGGCTCCGCCTCCGAGGAGGTGTTGAATTCGGCGAAAACCCTTTCGACCGAAAGCACGCGGTTGCGCGGGGAACTCGACCGCTTCATGGCGAATATCCGCGCGGCGTAACCGTTATGCCAGATTGGAGCTCGTCCCGGCCGGGTGCGCAACTGCCGGGATGACAGCAAGATTATTCGCGCTCAAATTTCCGCTTCAACTCAATTTTGGCGCGCTGCAACCGCTCGCGCTGCGTTCTCGGCAAATTCTTGCCGGCGCGATTGATGTAAAACGTCAACATCGAAAGTGCCGAGCGATAGGCGCTGGTCTTTCGGCGCGAGCTGCGTTGAGCGGAGCGCTTGAGCGAGGCCGCGATTTTGGTTGGGTCGGTTTGTTGAAAGACGCCGCGTTCCAGATCAAGCGCATCGCTTTCACGAGTCACCCGCTGAGACCAACGCTTTGGCGATGCCGTCTTGGGGGCAAGCTCTCTTCGCGTCGACCCCGCCTTCCGAGGCGCGTTTTTTGCATTTTTACGGGTGGTTGCGGCCAGCTTACGCGGAGTGGTTTTGCGCGTGCGCGCCGTTTTCCGACGTTCAACCATGATCGACTCCCTCTATTTTAGTCCAAAACGGATGCGAGCCCGATCGGTTCCTGAAGTCACGTGCGCGGGAACCTCTCCCTGCTGACGGCGTTGGTAAATGTGGCTGGCAGCCGAGGTTGCCAGTGTCGGGCTTTGTTACGTTGGCACGCCACGCTCCCGAATGTTTTTTGCTGGTCCAATCCGATGGCTTCGCATGCATTGCAGCGCAAACCGGTATCGACCCGCGGCGCCCTGGTTTCCGTCGTGCTTGCGGACCGCAAGCATTGGAGCAACGCGGCATGGCGAGCGTGAGCGACGCGACGCTTCTTTCGATGGCGGTCCCGACAACGGCGTCCAAGCGCCGGAACGACACTCGCGTCATTGAAACCAGCATTCCCTTGCGCCTCGACAGGCTGCGCTGGAGCGGCTTTCACACCCGAGTCGTGCTTGCGCTCGGAATCACCTGGATTCTGGATGGTTTGGAAGTCACGCTGGCCGGTGCCCTGTCCGGGGCGCTGAAGGAAAGTCCGGCGCTTCATTTCACCAATTTCGACGTCGGGTTCTCCAACAGCGCCTATCTTGCCGGCGCCGTGCTGGGCGCGCTCGGGTTCGGCTGGCTCACCGATCGGATCGGGCGCAAGAAGCTCTTCTTCATCACGCTGGCGTTCTATCTCACGGCGACGGCCGCGACGGCGCTGTCCTGGGGTGTCGCGAGTTACGCGGTGTTTCGATTTTTCACCGGAGCCGGCATCGGCGGCGAATACACGGCGATCAATTCGACGATTCAGGAATTGGTCCCCGCGCGCTATCGTGGCTGGACCGATCTTGTGATCAACGGCAGTTTCTGGATCGGCGCGGCGATCGGTGCGGTCAGTGCGATCGTGCTGCTCGATCCGCAACTGATCCGCCCCGATCTCGGCTGGCGGCTCGCATATCTCACCGGCGCTTGTCTTGGTCTCGTGGTGTTTGTGATGCGGATGTGGATTCCGGAGAGCCCGCGCTGGCTGATGATCCACGGTCAACCCGATCGCGCCGAGGCAATTGTCAGCGAGATCGAACGATCGGCCACCGGCAATGCGCAAGATCCGCATCAACCCGACCTTCCGAAAATAAAACTGAAGATGCGCAATCACACACCACTGCGCGAGGTGGCGCATACGCTGTTTTCGGTCTATCGCCAGCGCGCGCTGGTCGGTTTGGCGCTGATGATTGCGCAAGCGTTTTTTTACAACGCCATTTTCTTCACCTTTGCCCTGGTGCTGAGCGACTTCTACGGGATCGCCGCCAATCAGGTCGGATGGTACCTTCTCCCCTTCGCGGCAGGAAATTTCCTCGGTCCTGTGATGCTTGGCCGGTTGTTCGACACGCTAGGGCGCCGAGCGATGATCACGCTCACCTATGGCGTTTCGGGTGTTCTTTTGGCGCTGACAGGCTATCTGTTCGCGATCGGGGTGTTGAGCGCCGGGAGTCAAACCATTGCGTGGATGGTGATCTTCTTTTTCGCTTCCCCTGCCGCAAGCAGCGCCTATCTTACCGTCAGCGAGACCTTTCCATTAGAGGTCCGCGCGCTGGCGATTGCGCTGTTCTATTCGATCGGAACGGGAGTTGGCGGCGTCGCCGGCCCGGCTTTGTTCGGCGCGTTGATCGACAGCGGCTCGCGCGCCAGCGTTTTCGCAGGCTATCTGCTCGGATCTGGATTGATGGTCGCGGCGGCCGGTATCGCGTGGCGTTACTGCATTGCGGCCGAGCGTCGGCCGCTGGAAGCGGTCGCACCGCCGCTGGCCTTTGTGGAGTAGAATGGAATGAAGGATTTGGCCGATATGCCGTTGCAAGAAGACACGACCTCCCCGTCGCCGGGCGCGATTCCGATGCCCCGCGGATTGACGCAGCGTTTGGACGAGTGCGCGTTTCTGCTCGACATCGACGGCACGCTGCTCGATCTGGCGCCGACCCCGCGCGAGGTCTGGGTGCCGCCGGGTCTGACAAAAACCCTCACCCGCTTGCTTGAGAGGACCGCGGGTGCTCTCGCACTCGTCAGCGGCCGTTCGCTGAACGACATCGATCTGATTTTTGCCCCCGAACAATTTCCTGCCGTCGGAGGCCACGGCGCGGAAATGCGGATCGCGACAGATAACGAATCCATCGCCACCCATGCACCGCCGATGGACAAGGAATTGAAGCGGCGGTTGGCGGCCATCGCCAAGCTCAGCCCGGGCATTCTGCTGGAAGACAAGGGCTATTCGCTGGCGCTCCACTACCGGCTGGCGCCGCATGCGGAAAAGGCGATCTACGAGGCGGTGTCCTTGATCCGGGCCGATTTGCCGAATGCAGCGATCGAAGTGCTGCCAGGAAAATGTGTCTGCGAAATCAAGCATGCGGGATTCACCAAGGCAACGGGAGTCCGCGAATTGATGACCCGCGAACCGTTCAAAGGCCGCCGTCCGATTTTTATCGGCGACGACGTCACCGACGAAGCCGTGTTCGCGATCATCCCTGATTTTGACGGCCTCGCATTTTCCGTAGGCCGACGCGCGCAAGGGGTGGCCGACCATTTCGACCAACCGCGCGACGTGCGCGAGTGGCTCGCCCGCTTGCTCGACGACGAAGCGACCGTAGCGGGACGATGACCGGAACTGGATTTCTGGAATAATGGCGAAACCGAGTAAATGTCAGGTGCGTAGAGTGATCGTCGCGATATCTTTTTCGGACGACCCGTTTTTTCAGATGACCCGTTTTTCGGATGATTTTTGGGTTCCATCAGCCGCGGCCTGAATTTGGTTTCATTTCGCAAAAAGAATGGCCGGGAACCATATTGATGAATGGTTGTTAATACGCGAGAGAAATATCAGGAGGGCCCTCGTGTGAACCTCGTCGTCGTGTCAAATCGCGTAGCGCGCGGTCGCGCTAATGAACCCATGACGGGGGGACTCGCAGCCGCTTTATTGCCGGTGGTAGAGAAGTCCGGCGCGATTTGGGTTGGTTCGAGCGGCCGCGTTCGCGAGGGCGCCCAGAAGGAACCGTTCGCCGAAATCGAAGCACTTGGTGCAGGTGCGTTGGCGATGCTGGATCTGCCGGCCGCGCATTACGGCGGATATTATGAAGGTTTCGCGAATTCGGTATTGTGGCCGGCGCTACATTCGCGCGCCGATTTAATACGTGCCTCACAGGAAGATTATCTCTCTTATCGCGAAGTCAACGCCTTCATGGCGCGTGCGCTGCTGCGATTTAAAAAGCCGGACACTGCGTTCTGGATTCAGGATTATCATTTCCTGGCGCTGGCGGCGGAATTACGCGATCTCGGTGTGACGCAGCCGCTCGGGTTTTTCCTGCATACGCCTTGGCCCGCGCGCGCCGTCATCGGAGGCGTTCCGCATCATCGCGAATTGATCGAGGCCATGCTGGCCTACGATTTGATCGGGTTTCAAACCACGGATGATTGCGAAAATTTCCTCGGATATCTCTCCTCGGATCTTGGCATCGAGGCCCAAAACGGCGTCGTCAGGTCGCGCTACGGCACGGCGCGCATTGGCGTATTTCCGATCGGCATCGATGCCGAAAAATTCGCGCTGCAAGCTGCCAAGGCCGCGGTGCATCCCGAGGTGTCGCGGTTGCGGCGAAGCCTCAACGGCGAGAAGCTCGCGATCGGCGTCGATCGGCTGGACTATTCAAAAGGGTTGATCAACCGCACCAAGGCCTTCGATCGAATGTGGACCTTGTATCCCTCGTTGGCGCGTACGGTGTCGCTGCTGCAGATCGCCAATCCGTCGCGCGGCGCGATCGAAGCCTATGGCAATCTGCAAAGCGAACTCGCCAAGCTGGTGAGTGACGTCAATGGCCGCCACGGCGAGGTGGACTGGACTCCAATCCGCTATCTCTACAAGGGCTATAGCCAGACGGTGCTGGCGGGGCTTTATCGTACCGCGCAGGTCGGCGTCGTGACGCCGCTGCACGACGGGATGAATCTGGTGGCCAAGGAATATGTCGCGGCACAAAACCCTGCCGACCCCGGGGTGCTGGTGTTGTCAAAATTCGCCGGTGCCGCGAACGAACTCGACACGGCGCTGTTGGTGAATCCCCACGATATCGACGGTATGGCGCGAACGATCGCGACCGCGCTTTCAATGCCCTTGACCGAGCGGCGGATGCGCTGGGAGGTCATGATGACAAAACTACGCAGCGGCACGATCCAGCAATGGTTCACCGATTTCGTCGACGCCTTGCAGGATACCCAGAGCGACAGTGGCACCCCCGAGCCGCCGCCGATGGACGAGCCGCCCGCCCCGTGGCCGCTTCGCTCCGTCAATTCCGGTGCGCGGTGTCATTAGGGCCATCAATAATCAGCTTTAAACCTCCTGCCGGGTCGCCGCCCGCTATCGGCTTTCGGCCCTTCGCGCGCTGAAAGCGAGGGCCTGCGGCGGGATGAATATAAAATTGTTCAGGCTATTCAGTGATTTGAGGAAATTTCCACTATCTCGGCCACGCTCACTTGCAAAAGTCCTCTCGTCCCTTCAAGAGAGGGCATCCGGAGAGATGGCCGAGTGGCTTAAGGCGCACGCTTGGAAAGCGTGTGTGCGGGAAACCGTACCGTGGGTTCGAATCCCACTCTCTCCGCCAATCCAGAACTGTCCAGCCGGGAGAGATAGGTAACGGAACGTACCTAGAGCCTTTTCCGTTCCGATTGAAGCGGAACGGAGGCTCTATTTCTTTGTTATGACGCGTTTTCTTGACGCGAACCGGCATCCACTTCGCTGGAAAACGCTCTAAGAGCTTGACCGGCCAACACGGAAGCCGGGGTGCGAGCATTAAGTGCAGTCCAGCAGCGTCACCGTAATTCCCACCACCGTAATTCCCACTTGCAGTGCCGTTGCCAGGCCTCCGGGAAAACCGTTTCCTACTTTGCTCTAATGTTTCTGCGAAGGGATTCTCGCAGACGATGAGGAATATTCCGTAATCCCAAAATCGGACCTTGGCGCTTGCCGGTTGGCCTGGTTTGCTGAGACCTTGTTCGGATGGGCATATTTGGAAGGCGCAATCGGCGATCCGCGCGCTTCGACGCGGTCGGATACCAGCAGTGCGGCGGCAAGGATTGCGGCTGTTCCCGTGATCGTACCAAGGTATTTAAACATTGCAGCCTCCTTTGATTCGAGACAACTCGATCAGAACAGGCTTTGGACATTCCCTATCGACGACTCTGTTCGGCGTCTTGTTGTCCCTAAGGGGATGATGATACCGACTTTCATAAAGCGCAAGAATCAATCACGCGCTGCACGAAATATGAGCGCGCGGGCATGAATGTCTGGAGCGGGCCGCGACGACGCGGCGAGTGCAAATCACGCGCTCACCTATGGTCGGGGGGATAAACCGGGGGTCGAAATCTCAAAACGAAAAATACAACAATAAAATCAATTTGATACGGCGGACACCCCTTCCGCCATTACAATCGCGATGCGCTTCGCAGGACTGGTCCCGACCTCTCATTCGAAACAGGCTACCCTTCGAAGCCTCGGCGAAGTTTTGTACGGCGTCACCGGAATTCCCGGGCACGACCGGCGGTTCAACCTCTTTGTAAGGCGCCGGTGAGGGGTTGCCTCGAACTGATTTTGATTGCGGTGACACGTGTCTTGCAGCCCAGTGAGCTTTCTGCATTCCGGCCTCGCCCTATATCGGGCTGCAATCGGCCTTGAATGTCCGCCCCTCCGGCGCGGTCGAAGACGACACCGCCTGGCCTTGCTGCGCCAGTGCCAGCGCCTTGGCGCGATCGGGCTCCTCCGCCGAGACCGTGGCTATCTGTAGGAGCAGCTGCAGTGCGATGATGGCCGCAGTAGAAGCCGCCGCCGGCCGTTTCGATGTCACCGAGACACTTGGCAGTCTGGCTCGCATTTCGAAGACCCAGGCTGCGGCGTGGCCGTCAGTCCGGTGGCGGCGATGAGACAAGATATCCATACTCATCGTCGCAGCCCGGACTAATCGGCTGATTACGACCGCGAGCGCGCGTCCAGGCTGAAGCGGCCGGCACCGAACGCAACCACCTGGAGCAGGCCACCGGCGATGGCGACGTTTTTCAAAAAGTGCGTCATCTGTTTTTGGTCGGCGAAGTCGTGATGGAAGCCGAGGGCGGTCGCGATGGTGAACGCCGCGAGCACCAAAGCGACCGTGCGGGTTTGATAGCCGAACACCAGCAGCAAGCCGCCGCCCACTTCGACAAGAATCGCCAATCCGTAGGCGACGAAGGGCAGCGGCAGGCCGGCCGAGGCAATATACGCCTGCGTCGGGCCGGGTGCGAAAATCTTGCCAACGCCGCTGAGTAGAAAAATCACCGCCAGCAACAGGCGCCCAAGCGCCGGCAAATACATGGTCAAGGAATTCGATTGGCTGGACGTGTCAATCGTCGAAATGGTCATGAGATTTTCCTTTGTTTGAGCCGCCGCAGGTTATGCAAGCGTGCCGGTTGCTGGGTCGGTAATCTCGCAAACGAGAGTATCGGTCAGCATGATCGGAGAAGTGTCGTGAGGTCAATTCTGCCGGGAGGAATTTGAGCGGCGTAGCATCCAGGCTCATTGACGAGATGTGAAATAAAGCTGGTGTTGCGTGAGCCTTGCAGGACTCCGCGCATGGTCTGTGGGTCTCATTCCAGCCGTCCGCCGCCAAACATAGTCGGGACATAGCGCGGCGCGCCTATCGCCGACATGAAGCGATGTTTGGTCAGCACTGGATCGAGCGCAATCGGCGGTCGAACGACTTCGGGATCTGGTTTGGTCGCCAGCACAAGGACTCGCGCGCCGGGGCCCGTGTCCGTGGTGCTCATGGCGGACGCAAATGCCTCCGGCGTCGTGACATTTTCCGCGCGCGCGATCCCGGCCGCGCGCGCAAGCTGGGCGAGGTCGAGGTTGGCATTGGTCAAGGCCTGCCCCCCAGACGCGGCATGCACGCCATTCTGAATCAGCAACACGGTCAGGTTGCCGGGTGCCACCGCACCAACGGTGACCAGAGCTCCCATATGCATCAGGAGCGCTCCGTCGCCCTCGACCACGACAACCGGTCGGTTCGGCTGCGCGATGGCGAGGCCAAGAGCCAGCGGAAGCGCAAGCCCCATGGCATCCTCAAAATAGAAATTCTCCGGCGCATCATGCATGGCCGCCCACAGATAGGAGGCGTTGCCGAGCGCGGTCACCACCAGGGCGTGCTTTGGCAAAGTGTCGGCGAGGACCTGATAGTAGTCGGCTCTGCTCGGCCGGGCCGCATTCACCATTGGACGTCCTCCTGCGACAACAGAAGCGCAAACGGGCACGAGGCTTCCTCGGCGTAAGTTGCGGCGCGCTCGATCTGCGGGCCGATCGGCCGGCTTCGATCCGCCCTCGCATGGACCAGACCGAGACCTTTGAGGACCGGTTCGGTCACCCGCCCTTTGGGGGTGTGATAGAACACCGGGTCTTCAACGGTCCCGCGATACGAGACCAGCATCAATAGCGGAAATTGATAACGCTGGGCGAGGGAGACCATCCCCGCCCCCATACTTAATAGTCCGGCATTCTGCACAAACATCGCGGTGCGCAGGCCGCCGAGCCGGGTGCCGCAAGCGATCGCAAGGGCCTCCTCCTCATGCGTCGCCCGCACCAGCCGCATGGTCGGCTCTTGCTCGATCCGCACCAGAATCTCGCCAAGCCAACTGTCCGGCACGGCAATTGCAACGCCGAAGCCCAGACGCTTCAGCGTGTCGAGGATTTCGGACGGCCGATGTGGATCTGCGGATTGACTACCCGACGTACCCATCAATCATCTCCTTCGCCAGCAGGTAGCGTGTCGTCGCCACCTCAGGCTTTCTTGCAGGAAGTCTTGCATTCGTGAAGTATCGCATTGCATGAAGCTGTCGCAGTTTGATCTGGCGGCGGTGAACCTAGGAAACATCGGTCCTGTTGTCGACCCGAGACCGATGGTGAGGGATATCGAGGCGGCAGGATATTGAGACGGCACGGGTGCAAGATTGGATCGGCACCGCGCTGGACGAAACCGCACTGGACGAACAAGGGACTTGAACATGAAACGCTTTTTGCTTGCGCTCGTCGCTTTTGCTGTCGTCGTACCGTTGTCCTTGTCTTTGCCCGCGCAGGCGCAGGATAAACTGGTCATCAGCATTTGGGGCGGTAGCTGGCGCGATCTTGTCGCAGAAACGGTGGCCAAGAAATTTACCGCCGAGACCGGTGTCCCGGTTGAGTTTATCACTGGCGGCACCATCGATCGGCTGAACAAGGAGAAGCTCGCCAAAGGCAATCCCGAAAGCGACATTACGTTTACGACCTCGCATGTCGGCTGGCTCTATGCCAATGACGGGTTGTTCGAAGAGCTCGACGTCTCCAGGATCGCAAACGCCAAAAACCTCGCCGACGAAGCGCGGATCAGTCCGTTTCACCTCGGCGCCTGGGCCTATGTCTATACGATTGGGTATCGCGCTGACCTGCTCGGAAACATGAAATTCGACAGCTGGAGCGATCTGTGGAAACCCGAATTGAAGGGCAAGATTGCCGGGCCGGATTTCGATCCCAGCCACATCATTGCGATTTCGGCAATGCTGTCCGGCAGCGACGCCGCGCATTGGGAAAAGGGACAAGAGAAACTCAAGGCGCTGAAACCGAATTTCAAGGCGTTCTATACCAACGATGCCAACAGCCAGCAGTTGCTCGCCAGCGGTGAAACCCCGGTGCAGATCGTACTGTCGATGAACGCCTACTACATGATCGGACAGGGCGTTCCCATCACGCTGACCATTCCGAAAGAAGGCGCCGTGCTCGGGGTCGACACGGTGGCCATTATGAAAGGTTCAAAGAAGGCCGACCTGGCCTACAAATTCATCAACGCCCTCTACGATCCGGAAATTCAGGCCGAGATTGCCAAACTGAAGAAGGGCAGCCCGGCCGTTCTCAATGCCAAGATTGATCCGGAAATCGCCAAGCTTCCTGGCGTCTTCACCACCGCGGCGCAATGGAAACAGCAGATCAATATCGATGCCAAGCTGCGCGCGGAGAAAACCGCCGAGTGGCGCAAATGGTTTGCCGAAAACATCATGAATTGATCCGGCCGTCCGCGCCGGTCGGCCCGTGAACCCGCAGCCCTTTGTCCGTACATTCGCGATGCCGGCGGTGCTCTGCGCCTTCGGCTTTCTCGCGGCGATGGCCGCGGTGCTGCAATTCAGCCTCCGCGCTTATGTCCCCGGGTCGCTGGAGCCTGGCGGCTTTACGCTGGTGAATTTCGCCGATTTGCTGAAACCGCTCTATGCACGGGTCTTTCTCGATACCGTGCTGATATGCTTCCTGACGGCGGGCTCCACGCTGATCGTCGGCTATCCCCTGGCCTACGCCCTGGTGCGCACCCATAGCGCGATCGTCAAATCCATCCTGCTCGTGATTGTCGTCACCCCGTTGTTTCTCGGCGAAGTCGTGCGCACCTATTCCTGGATTATCGTTCTCGGCAACAACGGTTTCATCAATTCGGTTCTGCTCGATCTTGGGATCGTCCGGCAGCCGATCCAGTTCATGTTCACCACCTTCGGCGTTGTCGTCGCGCTCGTCCATGTGACGATACCGGTCATGGTGATCATGTTGGCCGCGGGCCTGTCACATATCGACCTGGTTTACCAACGGGCTGCCGAGAGCCTTGGCGCCGGGCCTATTCGTGTATTCCTGACCGTGACGCTGCCATTGTCGATGCCGGGCGTGGTGGCCGGCGTGACCACGGCCTTTGCGTGGACATTCAGCGCCTTTGCCACGCCGCAACTGATCGGTGGCGGACGGGTCAACATGATTTCTAACCTGGTGTATCAACTCGGCTTCGCCAGTTTCAATTTCCCGTTTGCGGCAAGCCTGTGCGTTGCCGGCCTGGCCCTCACGATGGTGGTCTTGTCCATGCTGCGGGTTGCGGCGCGGCCGCTCGAAAATATCGGGGCGCATTGAGATGCCGCGCTCGCCCTATCAGCGTCTGCTCGGCCTTGTTGGGAAGCTTGCCGTGTTGTTGATCCTCGGCTTTCTGGTGCTGCCGGCTGCGGTGGTCACGATCGCGGCGTTCAACGACAAGGCGATCCTCTCGTTTCCGCCGCAGGCTTGGTCGCTGCGCTGGTTCGCCAAAGCCATTGCTTATCAAGATTTTCGCGACGGCTTTCGGAACGGCCTGATTGTCACGGCGTGGAGTTCAACCGCGGCACTTGTGGTCGGCGCGATGTTTGCCTTTGCGCTCCACCGCTACCGGTTTCGCTTCAAGAAGATTGTCGAAGCCGTGTTGCTGTCGCCGCTTGTCATTCCCCACTTTACGGTGGGACTTGGGTTTCTCATCCTGGCCGCGCAAATCGGATGGACCCGCTCGTATAGCGTCGTGATCGTCTGTCACGTCGTCCTTGTGCTCCCCTTCGTCCTCCGCAGTGTCTATGTGTCCTTGCGCAATCTGGATCAAAGCTACGAGCGGGCCGCGGCCAGTCTGGGAGCGCCGCCGCTGCGGGTGTTGACGACCATCACGCTGCCGCTTTTGCTTCCGGGCTTGATCAGCGGCTGGCTATTTGCGGCGATTTTATCGTTCAACGAGTTCACCGCCTCGCTTTTCGTTACGGCGCAACGGACGCAGACGTTGCCGGTGGCCATGTACAATTATGTCAGGGAGTTTGCAGATCCTTCCATGGCGGCGCTTTCCGTGATGTACATCGCGGGCACCGCGGGGCTGATTGTTTTTGCGAATGCGTTTCTGGGTCTCGGCAAGGTGTTGAACATTGAACAAAGCCGCTGACAGGGGCGCTCAGGCGCAGGCCGGATCGACCGCGACAAACGATGACGTCGCGGTTTGTTTCAACGCCGTGACCAAGCGATTTGGCGAGGTTGCCGCGCTGAACGCCGTCTCGCTCGCCATCAAGCACGGCGAGTTCATGACGTTGCTCGGACCCTCGGGGTGCGGCAAGACAACGCTGCTCAATTTGGCCGCGGGTTTTCTCAGTCCGGACAGCGGGGAAATTCTGATCGCCGGCGATCGCGTGAACGACCTGCCGACCTATAAGCGGCAAATCGGCATGATGTTTCAAAACTACGCGCTGTTTCCGCATATGAGCGTTGCCGGCAATGTCGCTTACGGCTTGAAGGTTCGCCACGTTCCGAAGGGTGAGCGAGCCCGCCGGGTCGAAGAGGCGCTGGCGCTGGTGCGGCTTACAGGGCTTGAAGACCGCAAGCCGCGTCAGCTGTCGGGTGGACAGCAGCAGCGCGTCGCGCTGGCGCGCGCGCTGGTCATCAACCCCACCGTCCTCCTGCTCGATGAGCCGTTTTCTGCACTCGACAAAAATCTGCGAGCGTCCATGCAGGTGGAATTACGAGAGATCCAGCGCAAGCTGAATGTCACGACCATCTTCGTCACCCACGATCAAAGCGAGGCTTTGAGCCTTTCCGATCGGCTGGCGGTGATGTCCGAGGGGCGTATTCGCCAACTCGGAACCCCGCAGGAAATCTACCGTCAACCGTGCGACCGATTTGTTGCATCTTTTGTCGGCGACACCAATGTGCTGCGCGGCCGGCTTGAAGGCGTTGAAGGCGCATCGGCCATCATCGCCGTTGGCGTCGCGCGCGTGAAAGTGCCGCGGGGGCCTTTGATCGATGTCGCGGCGTCGGCGCCGGTCGATTTATTCGTGCGGCCCGAGCATCTCACGATTACCGACGCGACCTTGGCTTGCGCGACCAGCGGCACGATCGCTGCCCATGTGTATCAGGGCGGGCATGTCGATATCTATGTCGAGTGCGAAGATTCATTGCGCGGCCATCTGCTGGTGCGCTCTGGTGGCCATGAGGCGATGATGCGCTGGCCGATCGGCTCTCGGGTCGGCATCTCGATTGCCACAGACGAAGGCACTGCGTTCGTGTAGCTGCCACCCGCTTCACCCGTGTTGCGGCCGAGCCAGGCGCGATCACCTCCCTGCCGCCTTCACCAGCGCGATCAATTCGTCGCCGTAATGTTCGAGTTTCTTGTCGCCGATGCCGGCGATGCCACGGAGTTGCCCAAGCGTGGTCGGGCGCGATGTCGCGATGCCGTCGATCGTCGAGTCATGCAACACGACATAGGCCGGCACGCCGTGCTTGCGCGCCACCTCCGATCGCCAGGCTCTGAGAATCCCGAGGAAATCTGAATCGACGGATCCGACCTGCCCGGCGACGAGCTGTGCGATATTGCCACGCCTTGATTTGGTTCTGACCGCGCGGCTGCGGGTGCCTGAAGTCTCCTCGCGCAGCATCACCTCGGTCTCGCCCTTCAAGACGCCGCGCGCGGTCTCGGTCAGCTGCAGCGCGCCGAAAGCCTCGCTGTCGGGCTGCAGATGGCCCATCGCCACCAACTGGCGCGAGGCGGCACGCCATTGTTTTTCATTGAGCTCGCGGCCGATGCCGAACACGGAAATCTTGTCGTGGCCGAATTGCGTGATGCGTTCGGTCAGGCGGCCGATCAGGATATCGATCAGATGCATCGCCCCAAAGCGTTGCCCGGTGCGATAGGCACAGGACAACAGTTTCTGCGCAATGACTTTGCCGTCGCGAAGCAGCGGCGGTGACAGACAGTTGTCGCAATTGCCGCACTTGGCGGCCGCAAGCGTCTCGCCGAAATATCCGAGCAGGCGGGTGCGCCGGCAGGTCGCGGTTTCGGCAAAGCCGACCAGCGCCTCCAACTTACCCGCCGACACCCGCTTGAACGCCTCCGCGCCGTTGGACTCCTCGATCATGCGGCGCTGCTGCACGATGTCCGACAGGCCATACGCCATCCAGGCGCTGGACGGCTTGCCGTCGCGTCCCGCGCGGCCGGTTTCCTGATAATACGCCTCGATGCTTTTCGGCAAATCGAGATGGGCCACGAAGCGCACGTCGGGCTTGTCGATGCCCATGCCGAACGCGACCGTGGCCACGATCACGACACGGTCCTCGTTGATGAAGCGATCTTGATGGCGGGCGCGTACTTTGGCGTCGAGGCCCGCGTGATAGGGTAGCGCCTCTATGCCAGCCTTGGTCAGCGCCTTGGCAGTGTCTTCAACCTTGGCGCGCGACAGGCAATAGACGATACCGGCGTCACCTGCGTGGCGCTCGCTGATGAAGGCCTTGAGCTGGGCTTGTGCGTTTTGCTTGTCGACGATTTCATATCGGATATTCGGGCGATCGAAACTCGCGACAAAACACGGGGCGTTGGCAAGCCCGAGCCGGTCGATGATCTCGCGACGGGTGAGGTCATCGGCGGTGGCGGTGAGCGCTATGCGCGGCACGTCGGGAAAGCGCTCTGAGATCACCGAGAGGCCGATATATTCCGGGCGAAAATCGTGCCCCCATTGCGACACGCAATGTGCCTCGTCGATCGCAAACAACGCGATCGGCGCGCGCTCAAGCATGGCGAGGCAGCGCGGCGTCAATAAACGCTCGGGCGCAACGTAAAGCAGGTCAAGATCGCCGGCGAGGAGCCGCGCCTCGACCGCGGAGGCCTCGTCCCAGGTCAGCGTGGAGTTAAGCGCTGCCGCCTTGACGCCGGCTTCGAGCAGGCCCGCGACCTGGTCGCGCATCAGCGCGATCAGCGGCGAGACCACGATGCCGCAACCTTTGCGCAAGAGCGACGGCAGTTGATAGCACAGCGACTTGCCGCCGCCGGTCGGCATCAGCACCAGGCAATTGCCGCCGTCGGTGACGTGCCTGACGATCTCTTCCTGCGCACCTCGAAAGGCCGGCAGTCCGAATACGGAACCAAGGACCGAGAGAGCGTGGCCGGCGGTGTCGGGCTTACCGTTGCGGGCTGAGGCGATGGGGGGAGGCATGCAGACGCGGTTATCCGATTTAAAGCTTGCAAGCGCCGGTCTTCGAGGCCGACCCATCGCGCCGAAGGGTGAGCACAATGGATGCCCGCGCGAGAGCAACCAGCATGACAGGTCTATTCCTGATTCGCACCGTCACCCATAATCCACATCCCGATCGACTTTGAGCACATATTCGTCAGAAGCGTGCCGAAAGCAGAGCTCACCGAAGCCCGCTTTACCTGGGCCAGGCGGTTGATTTAGATGGCGTCAGGCACGCGAACATGACGATTCAGCAATTGGAGAGCTGAAGTTGCGAGCGACGATCGCAACGACAAGCTGTCGGGGTTTTGATCCCGAGGTTCTCTCAGCGGTTCAACGCCACATCCCTGAATGCAGCCACGAGCGACATTTCGAGCTTTCCGTGCATGCCGCGAAGGGTCTCGTAAGCCCGCTCACGCGGCACGCTTGATCTGTAGGGCCGACGCTCGATCAAGGCTGAGAAAACATCGGAAATGGTCAATATCCGAACGATGTCCGAGATGCTGTCGTCACAAAGTGCGTCAGGATAGCCGCTGCCGTCGAGATATTCGTGATGATGGCGGACCGCGTCAAGAATCTCCGGCGAGATAGCTGCATTCCCCTTGAGGATTTCATATCCGGCGGCGGGATGGGTTTCGATCAACGTACGTTCGTGATCATCAAGGAACCCGGACTTATCGAGGACCGCGAGCGGAATTTTCGCTTTGCCAATGTCGTGAAACATCGCCGCCGCGTACAGCCGCTCGATGTCTGGCTTCGCCAGGCCGAGACTCAACCCGAAATCGACGGTTACCCCCGCGACCAGGAGGCAGTGTTGAAAGGTTCCTTCGTGGTGACGGCGAACCGTCTCAAGCCAGTTGCACAAGCCGTCCTCAGCGACGCTGTCAGCGATCCTGCGTCCGGCGCTTGTCATGGTCGCAACGTCGATGGGCTTACCGGTCATCACGGCCGAAAACATCGAGGTGATGGCAGTTGCGGCGACCGTCGCGGCTCTGTGGCTCCCGTCCGAAGCGGCGTTCATGCTGGCCTCCGAATGATCGCTATCGGCGAGTATTTTCAGCAGCTCCGCCTGGCCGACAGGTTGCACCAGTACATGGGTTGCGCCGAGCGCGTAGGCCTGAACGGTGAACAAGCGCGCTTGCTGGTCGATCAGGAAAATTCGCTTGCGTATTTGGGTTAGCTTTCCGAGCGCCGTCTTCAGGGCCACAATATTTTCCAGCGCGCGTAGATCTGCCGTGACGACGACAGCGTCGGAGACGTCGCATCGATGGCCGGCTCCGCCAAGCAATTCGGAGGTCATGGCGTGGTGCCCCTCCAACACCGCACGCAGCCTGGAGCGCTTTTCGGCAGTATCTGCGATGATGTGAACGGACCTGAACAATTGGTCTCCATCCTCTCAGCCGTGATCGATGCGATATTTTCCAATCTGAATTATTCGAGGCGTCATCGCGTTAAAAATCGATCGAGATCGGTGCAGATCTGGTGCGCAGTCGTGGTGCCAGGTGCCACCAATGCCCGTGGTGTAAGTGTGCATGCCGCGCTCGAATGTGACCCGCGCGCTCTTTCTGCCTCCGTGAGCCATCTATGTGCCGGATTCGCAGCGATAAACGAACTCAATCAAAACTAGCAATTCATAATCGTACGTCCAAATCGAAACTATTTCGTAAACGACTTGTGTCGGCTGCCGTACATATCGACTTCGATGTGCAGCGGCTGCGTCTTTTGCGCGCCATTGTGATCAACCAAGCTTTTAGAAAATTCTCCAAATATCCGTTGGTTTAATTTTGGATCACAGGAGGGAGTGAGGCATCCTCGACGCTTCATGCGTGTGCAACCTACCGGCAGAAATTCCGATGTGGCCGAATTGATCGTTGGTCCGAATGATCCGATCATTGATTGCAGAGTTGCGATGCACGCGCTTCGATCCAAGAATTTCGGATCCAAGAATTTCGGATCCAAAAATTTCGGATCCAAGAAAGTGCGGATCTAAGAATTCTCGCCGGCTTGTACTGGTGGCGATGGCGGCGGCGGCGGTTCGATTCTCGACACCGAGTTTGGCGTAGATTTGCTCGAGATGCTTGTCCACCGTCCTTGGGCTGAGGCCGAGGATCTGCGCGATGTCCCGATTGGTCTTTCCCTTGGACAGCCACGACAGAACCTCGCCCTCCCGGCTGGTTAACCCAAGCTCGCGGCTGAATTCTGCGGGCATTTTCGTGCTGGAATCTTTGGCCAGTCGCAGCAAAAATTCATTCGGGCCAAGTTTACCCATGTATTGCAGCCGCAGTTGTTCATTGTCCGGGAACGACGCCGTGGCGGAAGTTTTCGGTCCGGCTTTGCTTTCTTGTGCCTCTTCAAGCCACTCCGGCGTGACGTCCGGCATCACGAGCTCGCCGTCGGCGTCGGTGGCGAGATTGTCCGACAACAATTTCTGTGCCTGCGGTGTCGCCCACATGATAGTGCCCTGCCGGTTGACGGCGAGCAGAAATCTTCCGGAGACGTCGAGCGCCGCGCGGGCACTCTGAGTCATTCTCGCATTGGCCAGATGTACACGAATCCGCGCCAGCATTTCCTCGATGATGATCGGCTTGGTGACGTAATCGACGCCGCCGGCTTCCAGGCCTCGTACAATATGCTCGGTCTCCGCCAACCCGGTCATGAAGATCACTGGCACATTGCTCAAGCCGGCATCGCGCTTGAGGCGCCGGCACGTCTCAAAGCCATCGATGCCGGGCATGACTGCGTCGAGCAGGATGATGTCGGGCGTGATCTGATCGACGATCCGCATCGCCGCAGCACCGTCCATGGCGACCATCACCGTCATGCCCGCGCCATCGAGCGCATCGGTCAGCAGCCGCAGTGTTTCCGGCGAATCATCGACGACCAGCGCGACATCGCGTTTTTTTGTGTCAATGGTCATAGCTGTGCAGGATCTTCAAGGTTGCCATGTACTGGTCAAGGTCGAAGCGATCGATCAACGAGCGCATTTGCGAAACGAAGTCGGTATGTTCAGGGTATTCGCTGCCTATTTCATCGAGCTTGAGCTGGATCGCGCGAATGTAACCCAATTGTCCGAGGCCGATCAGTTCCTCTATTTGCTTCAGGGGCGGTCGCGAGCCGGTGGCGGGCGTCCAGTTCGGGACGGCAACGTGGCTGGTTTCATATTGCCATTCGAGCTTGAGAAGCTGGCGGATCAATTCCAGTAGCCGCGGAATATCGATCGGCTTCATCAGGTAGCCGTCGTGAAATGGCTGGGCGAGCGGCATGCCGTGCGCCTCCAACGCGCTCGCCGAGACCATCAGAATACGGGCTTGATGATGTCCGGAAGAGCGAAGCGTTTCTGCGACGGTCCACCCGTCCATCCCCGACATCGAGATATCCAGCAGGAACAGATCGGGCCGGCAATGTTGTGCGAGAGCGAGGCAGCCGGGTCCGTCCGGCGCGCTCAGCAGGATGAAACCCAGTGGCGTCAACACTTCGCGCAAGAGATCCCGATGGATCGGATCATCGTCGGTGATCAGGATCGTTTTGCGGGCGCCGTGGTAGCCAAAGACCGGAGCATCGATGGGCGCAATTCGCATCGGATTGGTGACTTCCGATAGCAGCATTTTCACCCGGAAGGTGCTGCCCCTTCCGACGGCGCTCGTGACCTGAATGTCGCCGCCCATTACGCCGGCTAGCAATCGGCTGATCGTCAGGCCAAGCCCCGTCCCGGTGTGCGGCTCCGAGACGCCCAGGGCGCCGCGTTCAAACGGTGCGAAGATGCGTTCAAGGTCGGTCACCTGAATGCCCGGACCGGTGTCGATCACTTCAAATTCGGCGACCGGACTGCGGTAATGAACGACGAACTGCACGCTGCCGGTTTGCGTGAATTTGATGGCGTTCGACAACAGGTTGATCAAGATCTGGCGCAGGCGCTTTTCATCGGCGAACACCACGACGGGCAGGATCGACGGCCGTTTGAAAATGAACTCGACGCCCTTGGCGGAGGCCTGGAGGCGGAACATTCCGACCAGTTGATCGAGAAAATCGCTCAGGCGAACCTCGTCGCGCGACAGATACAGCCGGCCGGCTTCAATCTTCGATATGTCGAGGATGCCGTCGATCAGCCCCGACAGATGATCGGCGCTCCGGCGTACCACGCGCACTTGATCGCGCGGCTTGGGGCTGAGGCTGGAATCCTGTTCCAGCAGTTGGGCATACCCGCTGATGGCATTTAGCGGCGAGCGCAGTTCGTGGCTTAGTCCGACGACATATCGGCTCTTGGCGAGATTGGCTGATTCGGCGACCTCTTTGGCGCGCTGCAACTCGGCATCGGTGCGCTTGTGCGCGTCGATTTCCTGGATCAGCAATGTAGTCTGCCGCCTGGTTTCGGCTTCCGCCGAGCGTCGGCTTTGCTGCGCAAGCACGAACAGCCACGCGACCACGCCGATGATGAGCGTGAGCGCGAAGAACACCTTCCAGAGTACCTCGGAGAGCTGCATATTGTCGGCGTGAACCGTCGCCGATGTCTGCAGATAGATGAGGCCGAGCGTCAGTCCGACCAGTCCGGCGGAAATGACGAACACACCGAGATAGTGTCCGAGTTGCGAATTGATCCGTGCGTAAATCGGCTGCGGCAACAGCTTGCCTAAGGTTTCGGAAATCTGTGTCTGGATCCGTGCGTGCGGCTTGCAGAGATCTTGGCAGCGCGCGTCGAGCGAACAGCACAGCGAACAGATCGGGCCGGCATAGGCCGGACACCCGGCCATATCCTCGGGTTCGAACGAATGCTCGCAAATGCAGCACTGGATGGATTCGAGATTTTGCCAGCTTCGCTTCGGCTTGCGGGCGATGTAGTATTTTCCGTCGGTCGCGAATGCGATTAGCGGCGCGGTGATAAAGGCCACGATCAGCGCGACGAACGGCGCCAGCGCCTTTGCCGTCGGTCCGAACAGGCCATAAAACGCGCTGATCGAGACGACGGTGGCGATGGTCATGGCGCCGACGCCGACCGGATTGATGTCGTAAAGATGTGCGCGCTTGAATTCCATGTGCTGCGGGCGCAGGCCGAGAGGCTTGTTGACCACGAGATCGGCAACCAGCGCGCCGACCCAGGCGATGGCGACATTGGAGTAAAGTGCGAGGGTTTGCTCCAGCGCCTTGTAGACGCCGATTTCCATCAGCAGCAATGCGACGAGCACGTTGAAAACCAGCCAGACCACGCGGCCGGGATGGCTGTGAGTGAGGCGGGAAAAGAAATTCGACCATGCGATCGAACCGGCATAGGCGTTGGTGACGTTGATCTTCAACTGCGAGAGGGTGACAAAAGTACCGGTCAGCGCCAAAGCGAGATCCGGTTGCGACAGCACGTAGCGAAACGCCTCGAGGTACATGTGCGCGGGCTCGGCGGCATGCTCGGCGGATACGCCGTGGCTCAGCGCAAAGAACGCCAGAAACGATCCGGCCAACAGTTTGAGCGCGCCGAGAATGATCCAGCCGGGACCGGCGCCGAGCAAAGCGATCCACCACGAGGTTTTCGAGGTTCGCCGGTCGCGCGGGAGAAACCGCAGAAAATCGACCTGCTCGCCGATCTGCGCCACCAGCGAGAACACGACCGAGGCGGCGGTGCCGAACAGCAGGAGATCGAGATGGCCCGTGGGGTCGCCCT
Source organism: uncultured Alphaproteobacteria bacterium (assembly GCA_963814615.1). Classification (GTDB taxonomy): domain Bacteria; phylum Pseudomonadota; class Alphaproteobacteria; order Rhizobiales; family Xanthobacteraceae; genus Bradyrhizobium. The sequence continues at coordinate 456,486 of CAWFDN010000005.1, forward strand.
GCTCGCCGGGAAATTTTGTCCACTCCGAAAAGGAGCGTGGATTGGCGTAAGCGATCGCCGCAAACGGCAGGATGTGAAGAATGATCCACAGCGGCTGCGTCCACAGCTGGAAGCGGCTGATCAGCGTGATGCCGTGCGTGACCAGCGGGATGATGACGACGGCGCTGAGGAGATAGCCGAGGGGGCGCGGAATTCCGAAGCACAATTCAAGCGCGGTTGCGAGGATGACCGCCTCGATCGCAAAGAAGATAAAGGTAAAGGATGCGTAGATCAGCGAGGTGATGGTCGAGCCGATATAACCAAAGCCGGCGCCGCGGGTGAGAAGATCGATGTCGATGCCGCATTTGGCGGCGTGGTAGGCGATCGGCAGGCCGCAACAGAAGATGATGACGCTGACGACCAGGATAGCCGCAATGGCGTTGGTCACCCCGTAATTGAGCGTGATGGTGCCGCCGATGGCCTCCAGAGCCAGGAACGAGATGGCGCCCAAAGCGGTGTTGGCAACGCGGGCGGCGGACCAGCGCCGTGCGCTTTTGGCCGTAAAGCGCAGCGCATAGTCTTCCAGCGTCTGGTTGGCAACCCATTGGTTATATTGGCGCCTGACGCGGTCTATCCGCTGCCGCCCTGCCACTTTTAAACTCCTGACCGCTCGCCAAAACTCCGTTCGAAAAACTACGTCGCTATTTTGCGGTGCAGTATACGCGATCTTACGTATCTGTGCACTGCACAATTTCGGCAATCATCCGGCCGCCAATAATGCGTCCTCGAACACGAATGGGGTAGATATGTCAGACGACAATAAACAGGGGCTGCAGTCGGCACTTCGCCGAAAGCTGCTGATGGGAATGGCGGCGATGCCCGCTCTGACCCTGCTTCCTCGGCCGTCCTTTGCACAAGCGCCGGCGACCTCCGCGATCAACACCACGGGTCTCGCGGTCACCGATACTGAAGTCACCTGCGGCATCTTGCATTCGGCCACCGGCACGATGGCGATTTCGGAGACGGGCTCGATCGAAGCCGAGAAGCTTGCGATCGAACAGATCAACGCCATGGGCGGTATCCTTGGCCGCAAGATCAAGATCATTCAGGAGGACGGCGCCAGCGATTGGCCGACCTTCGCCGAGAAGGCCAAGAAGCTTCTCGTCAACGACAAGGTCGCGGCGATCATGGGTTGCTGGACCTCGGCATCCCGCAAGGCGGTGCTTCCGGTTCTCGAGCAATATAACGGCATGCTCTATTATCCGACCTTCTATGAAGGTCTCGAGCAGTCCAAGAACGTCATCTATACCGGCCAGGAAGCCACCCAGCAGATCCTCGCCGGCCTGAATTGGATCGCCAAGGAGAAGGGCGCGAAGTCGTTCTTCTTTGTCGGCTCGGACTACATCTGGCCGCGTACATCGAACAAGATTGCGCGCAAGCACGTCGAGAATGTGCTGAAGGGCAAAGTCGTCGGTGAAGAATATTACCCGCTCGGCAACACCCAGTTCAACTCGGTGATCAACAAGATCAAGCTGACCAAGCCCGACGTGATTTTCACCGACGTCGTCGGCGGCTCGAACGTCGCGTTCTACAAGCAACTCAAGGCGGCCGGTATCGACCTGTCGAAACAGGCGCTGCTGACGATCTCGGTGACCGAAGACGAAATCGACGGCATCGGCGGCGAGAACATCGCAGGCGCCTATGCCTGCATGAAATACTTCGAATCCCTCGACAATTCGAACAACAAGGCCTTCGTCTCGGCATTCCAGCAGAAGTGGGGCGCCAAGACCGTGATCGGCGACGTGACGCAGGCTGCCTATCTCGGCCCGTGGCTGTGGAAATTAACCGCGGAGAAGGCCGGAAGCTTCGACGTCGATAAGATCGCTGCGGCTTCGCCGGGGATCGAATTCAAGGGTGCGCCGGAAGGTTACGTGCGCATTCATGAAAACCATCACCTCTGGTCGAAGACCCGGGTCGGTCGCGCCAAACTCGACGGCCAATTCGAGCTGATCTACGAAACCGCCGACCTGGTCGAGCCGGATCCGTTCCCGAAGGGCTACCAGTAAGGCGTCCTTAGTTAAGGGCGCGGTGCTCATTCGCGCCTCTCTCCATCTAGCCTCTCCCTGGCGCGGATCGTCAGTCCACGCCTAAGATCCCGCGTCGCCAATGGATTGGCGACGCGGGACTTCCCCCTACGGAGGACATCGATGCTCGGCGACTATTCGGTTGGTGATCTCGGCTCCATCTTCGTCATGCAGGGTTTCGCCGGCCTGATTCTGTTTTCCGTCTACGTACTCATGGCGCTCGGACTGGCGATCATCTTCGGTCAGATGGGCGTTATCAATATGGCGCACGGCGAGTTCATGATCCTCGGTGCCTACGTTACGTGGATGACCTCGAATTTATTCCAGTCGTATCTTCCGGGGTTGTTTGCCGGCTATTTTTTCCTTGCAATGATTTTGGCTTTTTTAGCTTCCGGAGCACTTGGAATGCTGGTGGAATGGGCGCTGATCCGGCATCTCTACAAGCGTCCGCTGGATACGTTGCTCGCCACCTGGGGTTTGAGCCTTATCCTGCAGCAGGCCTATCGTTCGGTTTTTGGTGCGCGTGAAGTCGGCGTCGAACTGCCGCAATGGATGCTCGGCTCGCTGCGTGTTTCCGATAGCATCGAGGTGCCGATCAACGGCGTCTTCGTGATGTGTCTCACCTTGCTGATCACGATCGTGGTGGCTTACATCATGTACAAGTCTCGCGCCGGCCGCCAGGTCCGCGCGGTCGTGCAAAACCGCATCATGGCCGGCGCGGTCGGTATCAACACCGAGAGAGTTGATCGTTACACATTCGGACTCGGTTGCGGTATCGCCGGCATCGCTGGAAGTGCTTTCACCATGATCGGTTCGACGGGGCCGACGTCCGGCCAACTTTACATTGTCGATACGTTCCTGGTGGTCGTGTTTGGCGGCGCCGCGAGTTTGCTCGGTACCATCGCATCGGCATTCAGCATCTCGCAGACGCAGTCGACACTCGAGTTCTTCATGTCGGGGTCGATGGCAAAGGTCTTAACGCTGCTTGCCGTTGTGGGAATTCTGATGCTGCGGCCGCAGGGTCTGTTCGCCCTCAAGGTCCGCAAATAACAACAAGGGCTGAAGCCATGACCGCCAATCGCTTTGTCAATCGATCGGAGCTTATCGGAATTTTGGTGCTCGCCGCGTTTCTGGTGGTGGTCCTGCCGCTCTGTCTCGATGTCTTCAGGCTCAATCTGGTCGCGAAATACCTCACCTATGCCTTCGTGGCGCTCGGGCTGGTGATCTGCTGGGGATATGGCGGTATTCTCAGCCTGGGGCAGGGGGTGTTTTTTGGCCTCGGCGGCTATTGCATGGCGATGTTCCTCAAGCTTGAGGCGTCGAGCGTCGAGAACACCAAGATTCAATCGACGCCCGGCATTCCCGATTTCATGGACTGGAATCAGATCACCTCACTGCCGTTTTTCTGGCAACCCTTTCACAGCCTGAGCTTCACCATTGCCGCCGTCATTCTGGTGCCGGGCATCTTTGCCCTGATCATCGGTGCCGCCATGTTCAAGCGCCGCGTCGGCGGCACCTACTTCGCCATCATCACACAGGCCGTCGCGGCCATTCTGACCATCCTTATTGTGGGCCAGCAGGGCTATACCGGCGGCATCAACGGCATGACCGACCTGCGCACGCTGAAGGGCTGGGACATCCGGCCGGACCACGCCAAGATCGTTCTCTACTTCTTCGAAGTGGGTTGCCTGTTCGTTTGTATCTTTATAGCCCAGTTCATCCGGCACTCGAAGCTCGGCCGTATCCTGGTCGCAATGCGCGACAAAGAGGATCGGGTTCGTTTCTCCGGCTATAGCGTTGCGAACTTCAAGATCTTCGCGTTCTGTGTTGCCGCCGTATTCGCCGCGATCGGTGGCGCCATGTTCGCACTTCAGGTCGGATTCATGTCGCCGTCCTTTGTCGGCATCGTGCCCTCGATCGAAATGGTGATCTATACCGCCGTGGGCGGCCGGCTCTCGATCCTGGGCGCGGTGTACGGCACGCTGCTGGTCAACTTCGCCAAGACCAGCCTGTCGGAATCCTTCCCCGAACTGTGGCTTTTCGGGCTCGGCGGATTGTTCATCGCGGTCGTTCTCGCCTTCCCGAATGGCCTCGCCGGCATCTGGAGCGACCATGTGCAGCCGCGCATCGATCGCCTGATCGCGTCGCGCAAGACCGGCTGGACCTCTGCCATCGATACTTCGGTCGCTGACGGCGCACCGGCGGAGTGAGGAGATAAATCATGCTCATCGGTCACCAGTCCAAGGATTTCCTACTCGCGGTCGAGGCGCTCACGGTGTCGTTCGACGGCTTCAAGGCGGTCAACGACCTGTCGTTCTACGTCGATGAAAACGAAATCCGCGTCATCATCGGCCCGAACGGCGCCGGCAAGACCACGGTGCTCGACCTGATTTGCGGAAAGACCAAGGCGACCTCCGGGTCGATTCATTTTCGCGACAAAGATCTCACGAAGATGAAAGAGAACCAGATCGTGCAGGCCGGTGTCGGCCGCAAATTCCAGACCCCGTCGATCTACGACGATCTCACGGTGTTCGAGAATCTCGAGATTTCGTTTCCGCGCGGCCGCTCCGTATTCGGCGCGCTGACTTTCACGCGCGACGCCGTGGTGCGCGATCGTGTGCATGAGGTCGCCGAAATGATCTTCCTGAAAGATCGGCTGAACGTGAATGCCGAACTGCTCAGCCATGGCCAGAAACAGTGGCTCGAGATCGGCATGCTGCTGATCCAAGATCCTGAATTGCTGATGCTCGACGAGCCGGTCGCCGGCATGAGCGTCAGCGAGCGGGTCAAGACCGCCGAACTGCTCAACCGTATCATCAAGGACCGCTCGGTGCTGGTGATCGAGCACGACATGAAATTCGTCGAGGACATCGCGCACAAGGTTACGGTTCTGCATCAAGGCCAAATCCTGTCGGAAGGCTCGATGGAGCACGTCAAGAACGATCCCAAGGTCATCGAGGTCTATCTCGGGCACTAGAGCAAGATCCGCAATCGCGGAGTCCGGGTTCCGGACAAGATCATGCTCGGCGAAAGACAAGGAACACATTGATGCTGGCAATCTCGGATCTGCATGTCGCCTACGGTCAGAGCGAAGTGCTGCACGGTCTCAACGTGTCGGTGGCGCCCAACGAGATCGTTGCGATCATGGGCCGCAATGGCATGGGCAAGACCACGCTGATGAAGTCGCTGATGGGGATCGTGCCGACCAAGAGCGGTTCGGTGACCATGGAGGGTGCCGAGCTCTCGACCTTGAAGAGCTATGAGCGCGTGGCGAAGGGGCTCGCCTATGTGCCGCAAGGCCGGATGATTTTTTCCGCCATGACGGTGAAGGAAAACATCGAGACCGGCCTGGTCGCGTCGGGGGAGAGCGAGGTGCCCGGCGATATCTACGAGCTGTTTCCGGTGCTGCTGGAAATGAAGGATCGCCGCGGCGGCAATCTCTCCGGTGGGCAACAGCAACAACTGGCGATCGCGCGTGCGCTCGCTACCAAGCCCAAGGTTCTTTTGCTGGATGAGCCGACCGAAGGTATTCAGCCGTCGATCATCCGCGAGATGGCGCGCACGCTGAAGCGCATTCGTGACGAGCGTGGATTGTCGATCGTAGTCTCCGAGCAGGTTCTCAGTTTCGCGCTTGATGTCGCCGATCGCGTGCTTGTCATCGAGAACGGGGAGATCGTGCGCGAGGAAGCGCGCGAGGGCATCGATGCCGCGCAGATTTCAAAATATTTGTCGGTCTAAAAACCTACCAGACTTGTAAACAGGGGAGCTTTTAATGCCAGAAACACTGATCAAGGTCGATCTCACGCAATCGGCCTACGATAACGACATGATTCATAATCGCTGGCATCCTGACGTTCCGATGGTGGCGTGGGTCAATCCGGGCGACGACTTCATCGTCGAAACCTACGACTGGACCGGTGGTTTCATCAAGAACAACGATTCCGCCGACGATGTCCGCGACATCGATCTGTCGATCGTGCATTTCCTGTCCGGTCCGATCGGCGTCAAGGGTGCCGAGCCCGGCGATCTCCTGGTGGTCGATCTGCTTGATGTCGGGCCGATGAAGGAGAGCATGTGGGGCTTCAACGGCTTCTTCTCGAAGAAAAACGGCGGTGGATTCCTGACCGATCATTTCCCGCTGGCGCAAAAATCGATCTGGGACTTCAAAGGCCTTTACACGTCTTCGCGTCACATTCCTGGCGTGAATTTCGCCGGCCTCATCCATCCCGGCCTGATAGGCTGCCTGCCAGATCCCAAATTGCTGGCGACTTGGAATGAGCGCGAGAACGCCTTGATCGCGACCAACCCCACGCGGGTGCCTGGGCTTGCCAATCCGCCGTTCGGGCCGACTGCGCATATGGGCCGGCTGAAGGGCGACGCCAAGGCCAAGGCCGCAGCGGAAGGCGCGCGCACGGTGCCGCCGCGCGAGCACGGCGGCAATTGCGATATCAAGGATCTGTCGCGCGGATCGAAAGTCTACTTCCCGGTCTATGTGCCCGGCGGCGGTCTTTCGATGGGCGACCTGCATTTCAGCCAGGGCGACGGCGAGATCACGTTCTGCGGCGCGATCGAGATGGCGGGATGGCTGCACCTCAAGGTCGACATCATCAAGGACGGCGTTGCCAAATACGGCATCAAAAATCCCGTATTCAAGCCGTCCCCGATCACGCCGAACTACAAGGATTACCTGATCTTCGAGGGCATCTCGGTCGACGAGGAGGGCAAGCAGCATTACCTCGATGTGCATATCGCCTATCGGCAGGCCTGTTTGAACGCGATCGAGTACCTCAAGAAATTCGGCTACTCTGGTGCGCAGGCCTACTCGATTTTGGGTACGGCGCCGTGCCAGGGCCACATTTCCGGCGTGGTCGATGTGCCCAACGCCTGCGCGACGCTGTGGCTACCGACCGAAATCTTCGACTTCGACATCATGCCGTCGTCGGCCGGCCCGATCAAACATATCAAGGGCGACATCCAGATGCCGCTGTCGCAGGACAAGTAATCCCGTGCAACTGGATACGGACGGTACTTCACCGCCCGTATCCCAGCGTTGCTGGTGGTGTGAATTGCGAATCGCGCGAGGAATGAAATGCCGGTCTACGAATATCTCTGCAAACGTTGCGGTCCCTTCACGGACATGCGGCCGATGGCGGAGTGCGACGCGTCGCACGACTGCCCGCAATGCGCGAAAAAATCACCCCGCGTGATTCTGACCGCGCCCAATTTCTCCTGTATGCCGGCGGCAACGCGCAAGGCCCACGCCACCAACGAGCGTAGTTCCAATGCACCCAAGAGCGTCGGCGAATACAAGTCATCGCACAAGCCGGGCTGCGGGTGCTGTTCGACCAAGCCTTCGCGTCTGGTGAAGCAAACCAGGAGCGGCGCGAAAAGTTTTCCGACCGCGCGTCCGTGGATGATCAGTCACTGATTCTTGCCGCCACTGATCTCTGCCTCGCTGCAGTGGAAAATTGATCACCGACGGTGGCGCTCCCGTCCATCGCGGAGGCGGAAGCGACTTCAGGCGTCCGCCGATCCTGAAGCTAACTCCGCCCCATTGCCATTAACGCCTGCACTTTCGTGGCGGCTGGGCTGCCGCGTCGTCATGTTTTGCATCAGCGGGACCGAAAGCCGGCAGATCAAACCTTCCGAACGCCAGTCGAACTCGGCGTGGCCCCCGAGCTGCGATTCGATGCTGGCGATGACGCTGCTTGTTCCAAATCCGCGTGATGCCGGTTTCTTGACGAGCGGACCATCCTTCTCCTCCCATACCATCTGCAGCATGTCGCCCCGGACCTCCCAGGTGATCGAAAGGCGGCCGGGCAGCGTGGACAGCGCTCCATACTTTGCTGAATTGGTGACCAGCTCATGCAAGGCCAAAGCCAGGGTTTGCGCGGTGGCGGGTTGCAACTGAATTTCCGCGCCGCGGAAGGCGATCTGATCGCCGGTAGAATAAGGGGTGAGTTCCTCATCGACCAGCCTTCCGATTTCCGCGCCCTGCCAACTCGACAGCGACAGGATGGTGTGCACCCTCGCCAGAGCACTGATCCGCCCTTCCACCGCTTGAATGTAGGCTTTGACGTTTTCGCCCCTCGTCAACCGGACGATGGATTGCGCTAGCGCCAATGCATTTTTGGCGCGGTGATCGACTTCCCGCGCCAACAGATTTTGACGTTGTTCCGCCTGCTTGCGCTCGGTGATATCGACGGTGACGCCGCTGACGCGCACCACGCGGCCGCCTTTGTCGAGGCTCGCCGCCGCCGTGCCCACGCACCAGCGGGTTTCGCCGTCGGGCCGGTTGATTCGAAATTCGGCCTCATATGAAGTTGAGCCCTTGGCGAATTGGGCGATGGCCTTGCGCAATTTGTCAATATCTTCCGGGTGGAGCAAGGCTTGAATGCTGGCCGGGGTCGCAACAAAGGTTTTCGGATCGACTCCAAAGATGCGGAACTGGCCTTCGTCCCACATCCAGTCGCCGTTCACCCAGTCCCAATCCCAGGATCCCATCTTGCCTGCCGCGATCGCCAGGCTGCGGCGCTGCTCGCTTTCGAGCAGCCTGGCGTTGGAATGCTCCAGCTCGGCGGTGCGGGCGCGAACCCGATCTTCAAGCTCGGCATTGAACCGCTCAAGCTGCCGGGTCTTGCGATAGAGCTCGGCGAAGACCCTTATCTTGGCGCGCAACACCTCCGGAATGACCGGTACCGGCACGTAATCGACCGCGCCCATCTCATAGCCGCGGAGGCGGTCGAGATCGCTGACTTGAATGGCCGAAATGAAAATCATCGCGGTCTTCTGGAAGCGGGGATGCTCGCGGATCATGGCGGCGAGCTCGAAGCCGTCCAATTCCGGCATGCAGACGTCGACCAGGATGACGGCAACTTCGTTCTTGAGCAGGTACTGCAATGCGTCGCGGCCGGAGGTCGCGGCGACGAGATTTTCGCCAAGCTCCTTCAAGATCACTTCATAGGCGAGCAGCTTGGCCGGCTGATCGTCGACCAGAAGGATATTTATCTTTTCATGCTCCATCATCGAATGCGCGCCAATCAACGGTGGAGCCACATACGGATGGCAAGCAGCAGCTGCTCGGTGTTGACCGGCTTGGCCAAATAGTCGGAAGCGCCGGCCTCAAGACATTTTTCGCGATCGCCTTTCATCGCTTTGGCGGTGAGGGCGATGATCGGAAGCCGTCGGAATGCCGGGTTCTCGCGGATGACGCCGATGGTCTGATAACCGTCCATTTGCGGCATCATGATATCCATCAGAACGATTGCGATGTTGGGGTTCGATTCGACCAGCGTCACGGCCTCGCTTCCGGTCGTCGCGGTGAGAACCTTCATGCCGCGACGCTCCAGCACGCTGCTCAGCGCGAAGATGTTGCGGGCATCGTCATCCACAAGCAGCGCCGTCCGACCGACAAGATCCTCATCGGAGCTATTGAGCTTTTCCAGCATGCGCTGCTTCTCAAGCGGCAGTTCCGTGATCACGCGGTGTAAAAACAGCGAAGTTTCGTCGAGCAGCCGTTCGGGCGATTCCACTCCCTTCACGACGATGCTTCGCGCCATCGTATGCAGCTCCGCGTCCTCCTCGACCGAAAGTTCGCGGCCGGTGAAGACGACGACGGGCACATTGGACAGCAACTCATCGCGGCGGATGCGGTCGAGCACTTCGAATCCGGTCATATCGGGAAGGCGCAAATCGAGCACCACGCAATCGCAGGGGGTCTCGCGCAACGTGGAGAGAGCACCCGCGCCGGTGCCCGTCGTGACGATCTCGATGTCGTGATGATCAAGGAGTTCCCGGATACTCATCTGTTCCGCCGCGTTGTCCTCCACGATCAGCAGGCGTTTGCGGCGCGGCTTGGCGTACTCCTTGATTTGGGACAACGCGGCGCTCACGCCTTCCGTTGTCGTCGGCTTGTTGACAAAGGAAAACGCACCGCGCGCCAGCGCGTGCTGGCGGTCTTCGTCCAGCGTGATGATCTGAACCGGAATATGTCGCGTGAGAGGGTTATGCTTGAGTTGACTGAGCACGGTCCAGCCGAGCATGTCGGGCAAGAACACGTCGAGCGATACCGCGGTGGGCTGGAATTGCTTGGCGAGATCCAGTGCCTCCGCGCCGCGGGCCGCGACCAGCACCTTGAAGCCCTTGTCGCGCGCGAGGTCGATCAGGACGCGCGCGTAATGCGGATCGTCCTCCACAATCAGGAGAATCGCATCGCCCGGCTCGAGATTTAACCGGTCGTCCGGGAGCTGCTCGATGACACGCTCTTGGGTCTGAACCTGCAGGGCTGGGGCGGCGCTGTATTGCGACAATGCGTTCACTCTCGGGGCTACTGTCGGCCCGGAATATTTCAACGGCAGATAGAGCACGAAGGTGCTGCCCTTGCCGGGCGTGCTGCGAAGATGAATTTCGCCGCCCAGCAGGCTCGCAAGCTCGCGGCTGATGGCGAGGCCCAAGCCGGTGCCGCCGTATTTTCGGCTGGTGCCGGCATCCGCCTGTTGAAACGCCTCGAAGATCAGCTTCTGCTTTTCGAGCGGAATACCGATGCCGGTGTCGGACACCTCGAAGGAGACGACGGCCGGAGAATGGTTCAGGATCGGATGCTCGGCGCTCCAGCCACCGGTGGCGGCCGAAACCTTGAGGCGCACGCCGCCTTCGGCGGTGAACTTGAAGGCATTCGACAGCAGATTCTTCAGCACCTGTTGCAGGCGTTTGGAGTTGGTGACGATACTGCGTCCCAAATTGGGATCGACCTCGACCGTAAACGACAATTGGCGGTTTTCGGCTTCGTGCCGGAACGGACGTTCGACCGTGGCCAGCAGATTGGATGTGAGAATTTCCTCCGCATCCACCGTCACGGTTCCGGACTCGATCTTGGACAGATCGAGAATGTCACTGATCAGGTTGAGCAAGTCGGTGCCCGCGCCGTGAATGGTTCGCGCAAATTCGACCTGCTTGGTAGACAAGTTGCCGTCCGGATTTTCGGTAAGTTGTTGGCCGAGAATCAAGATGCTGTTGAGCGGCGTGCGCAGTTCATGCGACATGTTGGCTAGGAATTCCGACTTGTACTTCGACGTCAGCGAGAGCTCGGTCGCCTTTTCTTCGAGCGCGCGCCGTGCCTGTTCGATTTCCTGGTTTTTGCGCTCCACCTCGACGTTACGCTCGGCGAGCTGTTGCGCTTTTTGTTCGAGCTGCTCGTTGGTCTGTTGCAGTTCTTTTTGTTGCGTCTGCAATTCTCCGGCGAGCTGTTGGGATTGCTTCAGCAACCCTTCGGTTTGCATCGTGGCTTCGATGCTGTTGAGCACGATGCCGATACTATCGGTGAGCTGCTCAAGAAAGGTCCTTTGCGACGTGGTGAAGGTGCTGATTGAAGCCAACTCGATGACGGCCTTGACCTGGTTCTCGAACAGGACCGGAAGCACCACGAGATTCTTCGGCACCACGCGCAACAGGGCCGAATTGATCGGCACCGCATCGGTCGGAATGTCCGACACCAGCCGCTGCCGTCGGTCCATCGCGCATTGCCCGATCAGACCCTCGCCGAATTGCACGATGGCCGGGTGCGGATTGGTGCCGTCGCCGGCGTAAGCCGAAAGCAGGCGCAATTGCGGGTCGTCTTCGTTTTCGACCTGATAGATCACGCCCATGTGGGCGTTCACCAGCGGTGTCAACTCGGTCAATAGCAGCCGGCCTACCGTGCTAAGATCGCGCTGGCCTTGAAGCATGTTGGTGAATTGGGCGAGGTTGGTCTTCAGCCAGTCCTGCTCGGTGTTGACGTCGGTCGTGAGCCTGAGGTTTCCAATCATCGTATTGATGTTGTCCTTGAGCTCCGCCACTTCGCCTCTGGCGTCGACCTGAATCGAACGGGTGAGGTCGCCCTTGGTGACGGCAGTCGCCACTTCGGCGATGGCGCGCACTTGCGAGGTCAGGTTGGCCGCCAGCAAGTTGACGTTGCCGGTCAAATCTTTCCAGGTTCCAGCGGCTCCGGGAACGTTGGCTTGACCGCCGAGCCGGCCCTCGACCCCCACTTCGCGCGCGACGCTGGTGACCTGATCGGCGAACGTCGCCAGCGTGTCGGTCATGTTGTTGATGGTCTCGGCAAGTGCGGCCACTTCGCCCTTCGACTTCACGGTCAGGTTCTGCTTCAGGTCGCCGTTGGCGACGGCGGTCACCACCTTGACGATGCCTCGGACCTGTTCGGTCAGGTTGGCCGCCATGAAGTTCACGGTATCGGTCAGGTCCTTCCAGGTTCCCGCCACGCCGGGAACTTGCGCCTGTCCACCGAGCTTGCCTTCCGTACCCACTTCGCGCGCGACGCGCGTCACCTCGCCGGCGAAGGCGTTGAGCTGATCCACCATCGTATTGATGGTGTTCTTGAGTTCGAGGATTTCACCCTTCACATCGACCGTGATCTTGCGCGACAGGTCGCCGCGCGCCACGGCGGTGGTGACTTCGGCGATGTTGCGCACCTGGGTGGTGAGGTTGGCGGCCAGAAGGTTGACGTTGTCGGTCAAATCTTTCCAGGTGCCGCCGACGCCGGGCACCACTGCCTGACCGCCCAATCGACCTTCGGTGCCGACTTCGCGTGCGACGCGCGTCACCTCGGCGGCGAACGAGCGAAGCTGCTCGACCATGGTGTTCAAGGTGTCCTTGAGCAACAGGATTTCGCCGCGCACATCGACCGTGATCTTCTTGGAGAGGTCGCCACCCGCGATCGCGGTCGCCACTTCGGCGATGTTGCGAACCTGCGCGGTCAGGTTCGACGCCATGAAGTTGACGTTGTCGGTGAGGTCCTTCCAGGTGCCGGCGACTTCAGGCACTTCGGCCTGGCCGCCGAGCTTGCCCTCGGTGCCGACTTCGCGCGCCACGCGCGTCACTTCGGAGGCAAACGCGTTGAGCTGATCGACCATGGTGTTGATGGTGTTCTTGAGCTCGAGAATTTCACCTTTCACATCGACGGTGATTTTGCGCGACAAGTCACCGCGTGCCACCGCGGTGGTGACCTCGGCGATGTTGCGCACCTGCGCGGTCAGATTGCCGGCCATCGAGTTCACGCTGTCGGTCAAATCCTTCCAGGTGCCGGCCACGCCGGGCACGTTGGCTTGCCCGCCGAGGCGGCCTTCGGTGCCGACTTCGCGCGCCACGCGCGTCACCTCGCCGGCGAACCGGTTGAGCTGATCGACCATCGTGTTGAGCGTCTCTTTGAGCTGCAGGATCTCGCCGCGCACGTCCACCGTGATCTTGCGCGAAAGGTCGCCGCCGGCGATGGCCGTCGCCACCTCGGCGATGTTGCGGACCTGGGCGGTCAAGTTGCCGGCCATCGAGTTCACGCTGTCGGTGAGGTCTTTCCAGGTGCCGGCGACGCCGGGCACTTCGGCCTGGCCGCCGAGCTTGCCGTCGGTGCCGACTTCGCGCGCCACGCGCGTCACTTCGCCGGCAAACGCGTTGAGCTGGTCGACCATGGTGTTGAGCGTTTCCTTCAATTGGAGGATTTCGCCCGATACGTTCACGGTGATTTTTTTCGACAGGTCGCCCTTTGCCACCGCGGTCGCCACTTCGGCGATGTTGCGGACCTGGCCGGTCAGGTTGGAGGCCATCGAGTTCACGCTGTCGGTCAGATCCTTCCAGGTGCCGGCTACGCCGCGCACCAGCGCCTGACCGCCGAGCTTGCCTTCAGTGCCGACTTCGCGCGCGACGCGCGTCACTTCGCCGGCGAAGGCGTTGAGCTGATCGACCATGGTGTTGATGGTGTCCTTCAATTCAAGAATCTCACCGCGCACGTCCACCGTGATCTTCTTGGACAGGTCGCCGTTGGCGACCGCCGTCGTCACCTCCGCGATGTTTCGAACCTGCGCCGTCAGGTTGCTCGCCATCGAGTTGACGCTCTCGGTCAAATCCTTCCAGGTGCCGGCGACGCCGAGCACGTTCGCTTGACCGCCCAATCTTCCGTCGGTACCGACTTCGCGCGCGACGCGCGTCACCTCGCCCGCAAAGGCGTTGAGCTGATCGACCATGGTGTTGAGCGTTTCCTTCAATTGCAGGATTTCGCCCGACACGTTCACCGTGATTTTCTTGGAAAGGTCGCCGCCGGCGATCGCGGTGGCGACGTCGGCAATGTTGCGGACCTGGGCAGTCAGGTTCGATGCCATGAAGTTGACGTTGTCGGTGAGGTCCTTCCAGGTTCCGGCGACGCCGGGCACCTGAGCCTGGCCGCCGAGCTTGCCTTCGGTGCCGACTTCGCGGGCGACGCGCGTGACCTCCGACGCGAAGGAATTGAGCTGGTCGACCATCGTGTTGATGGTGTCCTTCAACTCCAGAATCTCGCCGCGGACGTCCACCGTGATCTTGCGCGAAAGATCGCCGCGGGCGACGGCGGTGGTGACGTTGGCGATATTGCGCACCTGTGCGGTCAGATTGCCGCACATCGCGTTCACGGAATTGGTCAGGTCCTTCCATGTCCCGGCGACGCCGGGGACAATCGCCTGGCCGCCGAGCTTGCCGTCGGTGCCGACCTCGCGCGCGACGCGGGTGACTTCGGAGGCGAACGAGCGGAGTTGGTCCACCATCGTGTTGATGGCTTCTTTCAGTTGCAGGATTTCGCCGCGGACGTCGACTGTGATTTTCTTGGACAAGTCGCCGTTGGCCACCGCGATGGTGACTTCGGCGATGTTGCGAACCTGGCCGGTGAGGTTGTTGGCCATGGAATTGACGCTCTCGGTCAAATCCTTCCAGACGCCCGTCACTTCGGGGACCTGGGCCTGACCGCCGAGCTTTCCTTCGGTGCCCACTTCGCGCGCGACGCGCGTCACTTCGGAAGTGAACACGCTGAGCTGCTTGATCATCGTGTTGACGATGGTGGCCGACTGCAAAAATTCGCCGCCCAATGGGCGGCCGTCGACGTCGAGTTGCACGGTTTGCAAGAGATCGCCTTGTGCCACCGCGGCGACGGCGCGCGTCACTTCACGCGTCGGCCACAGCAGGTCGTCGATCAAAGTATTGACCGAGCCTTCCATGTCGGCCCATGAGCCGCTGGCGAGACCGAATTTGACGCGCTGTCGGGTTTTTCCCTCGCGGCCGACCACCTGACCGACCCGCTCAAGCTGTTGCGCCATCCGCTGATTGGCGGAAACGATTTCATTAAACGTGTCGGCGATCTTTCCCTCGATGCCGAGATGGTCGCCCGTCATTCGTACCGAGAAGTCGCCACTTCGCATCGCCTGCAGCGCGTTAAGTAATTCCTGTGAGGGATTGGGACTTCCGTTCGCATAGGGTTGGGTCTTGGTACGACGCCGACTCGACGGAGCGGCAGAATCAAGATCACTCATGGCATCCCCCCTTCAAGAAAAAACGCGACCGTATCCGAATACGGACGAGCAATTCTCGGCCATAAAATAGCTCAGACGGCCTCAAATCAAGCAGAATACTTCAATGGTCCCAGACGGTTAGGTTCCAGAAATGGGACGGAGGGAAATAATTCCGAAGCGGAGTTTTTGTTCCCTAAAGGCTGAACTAAATTCATTCGCCAGGAAATTTTTCGTTCCGAATCCCATCGGACGACCGCGTCGCTTTGAGACAACTCCAGGACGAGGTCACTGGAGCGCCGGTCAGCCCCCAAACCTTTTCGGTCCAAACCTTTTCGGCCCAAGTCTTTTCGGCCCAAGCCTTTCAGCCCCAAGCCTTTCAGCCCAAGCCTTTACTGCCGCTGTTGGCCCGGTCTTCTCGGCGGAGATGGATTCTCACCGCTGCGGGTTTGCGGTTCGACCTTTGGGCCCATTTTGTTGGCGGCCTGGCTGATATCGAGCAGGGAACGCCGGCCTTCCTCCATCAAGGCGGCCGAACGTTTATTGAAACTCTCGGCCAGTTCTCGAATCGATTTCACCTTCTGATATAATTCGCCATCGCTTCCGTTCGAAAGGCCAGGCACGATGCCGTCGATCTTTGCGATGGTGCCGTCGAAGCTTTCGAAGGCTTTGTCGGCTTTGCGAAGCACGCCATCAATCGCTTCGCCCTCGTTCGCCAACGTCGCGGTGTAGTTCTCGAAAGTCGCGAGCGCATCCTTCATCGCGGCCTGATTGGTGACGATCATCCGGTCAACGTTGTTCAGTGTTCCGTGGACGGTCGCCGTCTCGCTCAGGTCGGCGACAAGGGTCGGAATACCGTCCTCATCCAACGCCACCGGCGGCGCGGTCGCTGCGCCACCGGTCAACGAGATCACCGCCACGCCGGTCAGGCCCTGGAATTGCAAACCCACAATCGTGTCCGTGCGGATCGGGGCGCTTTTATCCAACCGGACCAGGGCGACAATCTTGCGCGGATTGTCCAGCTTGAGCGACAGGATCTCCCCAACCTGAACCCCGTCGAAGTTCACGTTGCCGCCTTTATGTAGCCCGCTGGCGGAACCTTCAAAAATGATGCGAAGCGGCGCTCGCTGCTGAATGCCGCGGATCTTCTGAAAACCGAGAAAGCCGGCAAACGCCAGAGCGACAGCGGCCAGCGCCGTCGATCCGATCACCAAATTGTTCGCCCGCGTTGTCATTCCATTGTTCCGGCGGCGATGGGTGGGGTCGAAAGGGTCAGCGCCATTCACCATCTCAATTGTACGGGCAAAACAAAGCGCGCGAAAGATCGATGGCTGAAAAGCCGCCTACCGCTCGCTGATCCCTGAGTAAATCAGGTCAGCTTCCCCTCGCCCTTTGGTGCTGGCAACGGCGAGCACCCGGTCATGATCCTGCTCGCCTTGGTGCTCGGCCAGACCTTGCCGAAGCACCTTCCACGATCGCAACGATCCTCCGGTGCGCTGCCGGCTTCCATGGGCCCGCACCGCGCCTTCGACCGAATAACCGCTACGACAGTGTGATCATCCCGGCCCAGAACTGCTGCTTTTGCGCGGTCGCATCGATATCGTACTTGCGCACAAATTCCAGCTTCCCGTCGCCGTTGATGCGGAACATGCTGATGGCGGCGGGGACCGTCTTGAGATCGCTCCCCTCGCGCACCGGCATTGGCCAGACCGACGCGGTCACGAGAATTCGTCCCTCCGGGTCGATCCCGAAAGTGCGGAGGTAGTTCGCGTGTCCATCGGCATTTTGAATCAGCGTCGGCTCACCGGTCGTCTGGTCGATCGCGAAGACCGCGACCGAGTTCTCGCCGCCCGCGAATACTTTCTTGCCTGCGAAGTCGGTAAACGCAAAGGCCCGGTTGGTGAGATAGACGAATTGTCCGTTGGGATGAACGTGGATCGGGCCTGCGAGCTGCTCCATCTTGGTTGCGGGATCGCTGAGCGTCTCCTTGATGAACAGCGGCTCACGCGAAAGACCCGTCGCTGGATCGCGCTTGTAGACGTAAAGCTTGTTTTGGCTTTCGACCGAGACATAAACCCATGGCTGGGTCGGGTGAAAGTCGAGATGCCGCGGCCCGAAATGCATGCCGTCGCCGGGCTGAATCGCCGTGAGGTTTGCGAGCACGCCGTTCTTGAAGCTGAAGGTCTTGATGGAGCCTGGATTCACCGGCTTGTCAGTTGGCGCGTTGTTGCCGCGCGTCACCATGATGACCTGCTGGTTGTCCGGCGTGGTGCGGATCTGGTGCGCGAATTTGCCGGTGTCGAGCGGGCCCGGCTGGGCGACGCGTTCGCCCAGCGTGCCGTCCTTGTTGATGCGATGTACGGTGAGGCCGCTCGGATCGTTGTAGGCGGTGAGCAGATACTCGCCTGCCATGTCGACGCTGGTGTGGATCGGGCGCGAGGGCAGCGTCAGCGGTGCGCCATGCGGTGTCAGCGCGCCGGTCGCCGGTTCGATCTTAAATGCGTTCGCTACATGGGTGTCGCCGGCTCCGCCGGACGAGCCCGGGCCGCCATTGCTTGAAACGACATACAAATACTGTTTGGACGGATGAGGCCAAGCATATTGAATATTGGTCGGCGTGGACACCGTCTCGCGTTTGACCAGCGCGGCATTATCGACGTCTACGCCGTAGAGCGTGAGTTCTGGCCCGGCGCTCGCATAGAACACGTTTTTAGACTTGGTACTCTGGGCGAACGACGCTTTGGGCGCAGCGATTCCGCCGGCAAGAAGCGTGGTGAATGTGCGACGGTCGATCATGGTTTCCTCCGCTGTTTTTCTGATTGGCAACTTGCCATCAATGGTACGCATCATCAATGCTTGACGGCGCTTTTGCTCGCGGCGTTGTTGAGAACGATCAGAGCGTCGACGGCTACGCCGGTCTTGGCATTAATCAGAAATGGATTGACGTCGATCGACGCGATCCGCGTGCCGGCGTCGGCCATCAGGTTGGAGAGGCCGACGAGCGCTTTCACGACCGAAGCCTCGTGCAGCGCGGGTTTGCCGCGATAGCCCCGCAGCTTGACGCCGGCCTTGGTGCGACCGATCAATTCCTTGGCTTCGGTCGCGTCGAGCGGCGCGCCGGCCAAGGCGACGTCCTTCATCAGTTCGATGTCGATGCCGCCGGTTCCGAACAGCACCACCGGGCCCATCTCGGCATCGAGCGCGCTACCTACGACGAGTTCAAGCTCGGCCTTGACCTGCTGCGCGATCAGGATGCCCTCGATCTGGGGCTTGTTCTTCAGTTTCTTGACCCGTGCGGTGATGTCGTTGAACGCTTTCCTGACTTCGGCCGCGCCGTTGATGTTCAGCACCACGCCGCCGATGTCGGATTTGTGCAGAATGTCTGCGCTGACCACCTTGGCGACCACGGGAAAGCCGATTTTCTTCGCGATTTTCACGGCATCCGCCGCGGTCTGCGCGGTCTCTTCCTGCGACACCGGAATGCCGTAAGCTTTAAGCAGCTTTTTTGATGCGACCTCGTCGAGCGCGGCTCCCGCAGCGTTCTTGAGCGTGCGTTCCAGTGCCGCGCGCGCCGAGGCGCTGGAGCTCGAGACGATGTCCGGCACTTCCTTGCGCAGCGAGGCGTAGTCGATCAACGCCTTGATCGCGCCGACGGCGCGGTCGAGCCCTTGCATGACCGCGATGTGCGGCAGCGACCGGCGCAAGCTCTTGGTGAATTCGGTGAAGCCGATCGACATGGTCGAGATGTAGATGACGGGCTTGTCGGCGCTGGCCGCCATGTCGTTGACGATGTGCAAATTCTTTTCGCGCAATTCGTGCGGCGCCTTCGGCAATTCCGAGTCGATGATGACGATGTCGGTGTCGGGATCGTCGATCATGGTTTTGATCGACTGCATGTAAACCGAGGGATCGACCACCGCGGCAAATCCCGCATCCAGCGGATTGCCGACGATGCTGCCGGGGCCGAGCATTTTTGTAAGCCTGTCGCTTGCGCCTTTGCCGAGCTGCGCGAAATTCAGGCCCGCCGACGAGAAGGCGTCGATCAGGAGGCCGCGCTTGCCGCCGGACAAAGTGACCGCAGCCAGGCGCGCGCCTTTTGGGGAAGCGGCATGGACAAAGCATTCGGTGGTCTCGATCAATTCGTCGAGGCCGCGCGCGCGGATCACGCCTTCCCGGGTCGAGATCGCGTCGAAGGTCTCGATCGAGCCGGCGAGCGCGCCGGTATGCGCCATGGCGGCAGCGCGGCCACCTTCGGAGGCGCCGAGCTTGAGCGCGATCACGGGTTTGCCGG
Source organism: uncultured Alphaproteobacteria bacterium (assembly GCA_963814615.1). Classification (GTDB taxonomy): domain Bacteria; phylum Pseudomonadota; class Alphaproteobacteria; order Rhizobiales; family Xanthobacteraceae; genus Bradyrhizobium. The sequence continues at coordinate 476,138 of CAWFDN010000005.1, forward strand.
CCGCGCGGGCGGCTTTGCAGGCGTCGCGGAACGCCTTGGTGTTGCGGACGCCTTCGAGGTACACCACGATGACGCGGATCGAAGGATCGGCGGCGAAATAGCGCATCAAGTCGGGTGTCTCGAGGCCCGCTTCATTCCCGGTCGTCACCATATAGCCGACGCCGACGCCACGATCCTCCAGCGCCTGCCGGATCGCCATCACGATCGCGCCGGATTGGCCCGCAATCGCGACCGGTCCGGCCTCCATGGTGACGACGCGGTCGTCGATGTTGGTGAATAATTTTTCGCCGGCGCTGAGATTGCCGAGACAATTCGGGCCGGTGACCGCAAGCCCGGTCTGCCGGATCGCCTGCTGCAATTCACCGGCAAGCTTCTGGCTTTCGTCGTCCTGCAATTCGCTGAAACCGGAGGTCACGATCGTCGCCGAACGGGCACCGGCCGCCGCCGCGTCCCGGACCACCCGGACGGCGAAACGTGCCGGCACCAGCACCAGCACGTGATCGGGTTTCTCCGGCAGGCTGACGAAATCCTTGTAGCACGGCACGCCCCAGACCGTTTCGCGCTTGGCGTTGAGAGGATAGAGACCGCCTTCGTATTGGTACTTGATCAGGTTGGTCCAGATCCGCTCGGCGTAGTTGCCCGGCTTGTCGGTCGCTCCGACCAGCACGATATTGCGTGGATGCAGCATCGCATGAATGTTTTTGACGGTGTCGCTCGCGTCAGGCGAAGGCGACCATGTGCCGGCCGAAATTGATGCCGTGCTTGCCTGAGCTTCCATCGGTGCAACCTCTGCCCTTGGCTTTTACCGGAACGAATGGCCGATCGGTGATCGCCGTCCGCAACAGCCTTTCATTTCTTATTATGGGGAGTTGAGGAGGGTGGCAACTCGCGCAACCGGACGAGGCCAAAGGCCCGTTCGCTTCGTTACCAAACCGGTCGCGGCCGCGATGGCGAGGCGATGCCGGCCAGGAGAACGGCGAGAATCCCGGTCAAAAAGATTCCGTCGAATGTCCCCGCGCCGCCAATCGAGGCGACCGGCGCGCCAAGGCCGCTGATCTTGTCGAGATTGAGAAGATCGGCACCGATCAGCGTTCCCATCGAGCCGCCGATATAGGCGAGTGGCGGCGCGTATTCGCGGGAAAGAATAAAGGCAAGGATTGCCGTGACGACCACCGGAGCGAATACCGGCACCGCGATCCCGATCCCCGGCACCGGCGTGGCCATCGAATGGATGATAAAAGCGATCGCCGCGGTGGCGAGGGTTGCCCGGAGCCAGAGTTGATAGCGGATGACGAGATAGGTCGACATCAAGGTTGGAATGACGGCGCCGCCGACATTCACGGCGAGAACCGTGCCGGGCCACGAGACAACCGTAGGCACGACATAGCGCATGCCGAAGAACTCGACGATCTGCCCGCTCCTGACCGGGGGGCCGGGCAATATCGTGAGCGGAATATTGAAATAGCTGCCGATCAGCGAGCCAAACAACAGAAGAAGGGCGGTGCCCGGCCCGACACCGAGCCGCATATAGGCATAGCGGAGGATGCGAAGCTGAATCAGGATGATCAGCCCGGCCAGCAGAACCACCAGGATCGAAAACAATCCGGGCGTCAGAGGCAGATAGTGAACCTCGGAATTCATGATCTCGGTGGCCGGTTCGCTTTAGCCGCTCCCGTGCAAAACATCTCACGGGAGCGTCGGGATTACAAATGCTCAAACGGCCCGCTTCCCGGGTTGATTGTGTTCTGGCCTAGGTTCCGAGCGTCGGCTAAAGGACATAGTGAGCCACCACTGCGTCGAACCAGCGAGAAGCGGAGACGACATGATCACGCTGTATCATTGTGCTGCCGCTCGTTCGTTCCGTCCCTTGTGGGCGCCGGAAGAGCTTGGACTGCGCTACGATCTCAAAATGTTGCCGGTCCCGCGCCGGCCAGCAGCAGGTCGCACGGCGCCCCTGAGCGCCCCTTCGGGCGCGGACAGCGACGGGGCTAAAATTATGCGCGAAATACGCCCCCCGCGGAAAACTAAATTGGCGTAGAAGCACCGCATGATTCCCTGGTTGCAGATTGATACCACGCGGGTGCCTGGCGCCGAGGTTGAACTTCGCCTGATGCGAAGAGGCGCCGAATTCTCCATGATGCTGGGTTCGAACGAACTGATGAACAGTCGACTCAGCGGATCGGAAGAGGCGCTTGCCACACTGGCGTGCCGAAGGATCGAGACGGTCAAACGGCCACACCTGTTGATCGGCGGATTGGGCATGGGGTTCACGCTGCGCGCCGCATTGGCGGTGCTCGGCACCGAAGCGCGGATCATGGTGGCCGAACTGGTGCCGGCGGTGATTGCGTGGGCGCGCGGCCCGATGGCGGAGATTTTCGGCGCGAGCCTTGACGATCCCAGGGCAAGCATTCGCAGCGCCGACGTCGTCGACGTCATTCAATCTCACGCGGCGGCGTTCGATGCGATCCTGCTCGATGTCGATAACGGCCCCGAAGGTTTGATTCGCAAAGCCAACGATGCGCTCTACGATCTGAAGGGACTGAAAGCGATCCGCCGGGCCTTGCGGCCGGGCGGTGTGCTCGCGGTCTGGTCGTCGGGGCCGGATTCTCAATTTACCAAACGGCTTCGCGGCGCCGGCTTCGATGTCAACGAGGTCGCCGTCCGCGCCACGACCAAGCGCAGCGGCGCACGCCATGTGATCTGGTTTGCGACGAGGTCGTGAGGGTGGGCGTTAGTCAGTCGCGCTGAGCATCAAATTCTGCGTCGTCGTGTTCTGGTCGCCGCCAACATTATTGGATAGCGATCGCAAGGCTTTGGAAGCCGGGGTGCCAAAACCATAATTATTTTACTTGATTCCGGCCGGTTCTGGAACAGACTGGCATCCGATCTCGTCTTGAACCTGCCGCGGACTGGCTGCTGCCTTCGTGAATCGCGGCGAAAGTGCAGAGGAGATGCAATTGAGCGCGACCGAAAAATTGGAGCGTTTGGCTCGAAGCCAAAATCTCAATCTCCATTCATTGTGCGATTTGAGGCCGCTCGCCGTTCTGCTCGCCGTTGCCTTGTCCGGTTGTGGCGAGGCATCGCCGCCAGCGGTGGCCGCGCCGCCAGCGGTCACGGTCGCCCAGCCGACCAAGCGTACCGTCACGGATTGGGACGAATTCACCGGGCGCTTCGAGGCGGTTGAAGAAGTTCAAGTTCGCGCCCGGGTCGGCGGATTCGTCACCAGCATTGAGTTTCGGGATGGCGCCTTCGTCAGGGCCGGCGACCTCTTATACGTCATCGATTCCCGCCCCTTTGAAGCCGTCGCCGAGCAGGCGGACGGCCAGCTCTCGGATGCGCGTGCCAAGGCCGAACTCGCCAAGCGTGAACTCGACCGTGCCTTGACTTTGAACCAAACCCAAGCGGTCGCGGACTCGGTTGTCGATCAACGTCGCGAGGCGCTGCAGGCGGCCAAAGCCGCCGAGATGCAAGCGGAAGGCTTGCTCAAGGCGGCTCATCTCAACATCGAATTCACCCATGTTTTGGCTCCGATCGGCGGCCGGGTGAGCCGCCATCTCGTCAGCGTCGGGAATCTTGTGCAAGGCAGCGACAATGGTGGCGGTGCGACGCTTTTGACCTCGATCGTCTCGCTCGACCCGATTTACGTCTATTTCGACATGGATGAAGCGACCTATCTCAAGAACAACCGGCTTTACTTCGAAGGCAAGCGCCCGAGTTCGCGCGAGACGCCCAATCCAGTCCAGGTGACGCTCACCGGCGAAGCCAAACCATCGCATGACGGCAAGGTGGACTTCCTCGACAACCGGTTGGATGTCTCAACCGGCACGCTGCGTGGGCGGGCGGTGATCCCGAACAAGGATTTCTCAATTCTGCCCGGGCAATTTGGCCGAGTCCGCTTGATCGGAAGCTCGCCCTATGACGCGCTGCTGCTACCGGATACCGCGATCGCCACCGATCAATCCCGCAAGATTGTCTTCGTGGTCAAGGATGACGATACCGTGGAGTCGAAGCCGGTCGTTCTCGGGCCCCTCGACGACGGGTTGCGCGTGATCCGCGAAGGATTGAGTTCGGAAGACCGCGTGATTGTCGATGGCCTTCAGCGCGCGCGCGTCGGCGCAAAGGTGAGCCCGCACGCGCCCAAGGATGCAGTGACCGGTAAAAAGACATGAATCTCGGGCGGCTTTCGATCAATCAGCCGATTTTGGCGATGGTGCTGTCCATCGTGCTGCTGATCGTCGGCGCCATTGCCTACACCACCTTGCCGGTCGCCGAATATCCGCAAGTGGTCCCGCCAACGGTGGTGGTCACCACGCAATATCCCGGGGCGTCTGCGCAAACCGTCTCCGACACCGTCGCCGCGCCGATCGAGCAGGAGATCAACGGCGTCGAGGACATGCTTTATATCTATTCCCAAGCGACCTCGAACGGCCAGTTGAACATCACCATCACGTTCAAGCTCGGCACCGATCTCGATAAGGCCCAGGTGCTGGTTCAGAACCGCGTCGCGATTGCACAGCCGCGGCTGCCGGAAGAGGTGCAGCGCAACGGCATCGTCACCCGAAAGAACAGCCCCGATATATTGATGGTCGTGTTCATGCTGTCGCCCGACGACAGTTATGACCAGCTCTATATCAGCAACTATGCACTGCTGCAGGTTCGCGATCAGTTGCTGCGTCTTGACGGCATCGGCGATATCCAGCTTTTCGGCACGCGCGATTACTCGATGCGGCTGTGGCTCAATCCGGACAAGATCGCCGACCTCGGGATGACCGCAGGCGATGTGGTTGCAGCCATCCGCGCCCAAAATCTGCAGATTGCAGGGGGGCAGCTCGCGGAGCCGCCGATTGCCGACCGCGCCTTCCAGCCCAATCTCACCTTCACCGGCCGCCTGAAGGACCCGCAGCAGTTCGAAGAGATCGTCGTCAAGGCCGGGTCGGATGGACGCATCGTGCGGCTGCGCGATGTGGCGAGGATCGAGTTGGGCGCGCTGGCCTATACCACCAACAGCTTTTTACTCGGGAAGTCAGCGGTGGCGATGCTGGTGACCCAACGTCCCGGCTCGAATGCGCTGGCCACCGCGAAAAACATTTCCGACACCATGGCGCGACTCAAGGTCGACTTCCCGCGCGGGCTTGAATATAATATTGGCTACAATCCGACTGAATTCATTGCGCAATCCGTCAGCGAACTGATCAAGACGATCTACGAGGCAATGCTTCTCGTGGTCATTGTCGTGCTTGTGTTCCTGCAGGGATGGCGCCCTGCCATCATTCCGATCGTGGCGATCCCTGTGTCGCTGATCGGCACCTTCGCCGTGATGGCGGCGTTTGGATTTTCGATCAACAACCTGACCCTGTTCGGTCTCGTGCTGGCGGTCGGCATCGTGGTCGATGACGCGATCGTCGTGGTCGAAAACGTCGAACGGCATCTTCGCGATGGCATGAGCCGGCGCGATGCGGCCCTGCGCACCATGGAGGAGGTCGGCAGCGCGCTGGTCTCGATCGCGCTGGTGCTGTGCGCGGTATTTGTGCCCACCGCGTTTCTCGGCGGCATTTCGGGTCAATTCTTTCAGCAGTTTGCCATCACCATCGCGGTCGCGACCGCAATTTCGTTGTTTTGCTCGTTGACGCTTTCCCCTGCGCTGGCGTCGCAAATCCTGCAGCCGCATGACGAGAAACGGCCTCCGGCGCGGTGGAATTTCATCGGGCGCGGCTGGGACAAATTTACCGGTTCTTTCAACCGCGGGTTTGACCGCCTGTCCCATCGCTATGGGAGCGCGGCCGGCTTCGTGATCCGTCACTCGGTGACGATGCTCTTGATCTATGGCGTGCTGATCGGCGGCGCCGGGTGGCTGCTCGTCACCACGCCGAAAGGCTTTATCCCGGCGCAAGATCGCGGCTACGTCGTCGTCGCCGTGCAACTTCCGGGCGCGGCCTCGCTGGCGCGAACAACCGAGGTCGTCCGCCAGATTGAAAAGATCGCGCTCGATACGCCCGGCGTCGTTCGTGTTCCGGCGCTCGCCGGACTGTCCGGCGCGACCCGCACCCAGGCCAGCAATGCCGCGGCCTTGTTTCCCGTGTTCGAGGAGCCGGAAGTCCGGCTGAAGAAGGGCTTGTCGGCGACAGTGATCACCGCGAACTTACGGAAGCGGTTGACCAGCCTCGAGGGCGCATTCATCATCGTGATCCCGCCGCCCGCGGTCCCCGGCATCGGCACCGGCGGCGGTTTCACCATGCGAATCCAGGATCGTCAGGGCCGCGGCCCTGAACTTTTGGCGGCCGCCACCGACGAGCTTGTCGCGGCGGCGCGCAAGGCGCCCGGCCTGACCTCGGTATTTTCTCCGTTTACGGCCGATACGCCGCAGGTGTTTGTCGACATCGATCGCGTCAAAGCAGAGAAGCTCGGCGTGCCGATCCAGAACGTAACCGAAGCGATCGAGACCTATTTTGGTTCCGCCTATGTCAACGATTTCAATATTCTCGGCCGCACCTATCACGTCACCGCGCAGGCGGATTTGCCGTTCCGCAAAGAGACCGCCGATCTCGCTCGTTTGCGCACCCGTAATGCCGCCGGCGACATGGTGCTTCTCGGCAGTGTGATCAATTTCCGCGACATATCGGGGCCGGATCGCGTCGCGCGGTATAACCTTTATCCGTCATCCGAACTGCAAGGCGAGACCACGCCGGGAACGAGTTCGGCAACCGCCATCGACACCATGAAGCGGCTGGCGCTCCAAACCCTGCCGAGCGGATTTTCCTTTGAGTGGACGGATCTGTCTTATCAGCAAGTCACCGGCGCCAATTCAGGCCTCTATGTATTTCCGATCTGCGTGCTGTTGGTGTTCCTGGTGCTGGCCGCGCAATATGGCAGCTGGAGCTTGCCGTTTGCCGTGATCCTGATTGTGCCGATGTGCCTGTTCGCAGCGACCATTGGCGTGCGGATCGTGGGGCAGGACGTCAACATCCTGACGCAGATCGGATTCGTGGTCCTCGTCGGCCTTGCCGCCAAGAATGCGATTCTGATCGTGGAGTTCGCGCGCGACATCGAACTGGAAGGCCGCGATCGTCTGGAGGCGGTGATCGAGGCCTGCCGCTTAAGGCTGCGCCCGATTCTGATGACGTCGTTCGCATTTATTCTCGGCGTGCTGCCGCTGGTGGTTTCGTCCGGCTCGGGATCGGAAATGCGTCAGGCGGTCGGCGTCGCGGTGTTCTTCGGCATGCTGGGGGTGACGTTGTTCGGACTGATTTTCACGCCGATTTTCTACATGATCGTTCGCAACCTGGCCGACGCGACGCGCCGGAAAAAGCCGGCGACGGCGCCATAGCGGCCAACGAAACCTCGATTTTGCTGCGCGGCACTCTCGGTACTATTGGCGTACGCGAAATAGATGGGCAGCCGTCGGATTATAAAATATCATGCTCGGAACCGAAAAAAACTTTGGGGAGACGAATATGAAATCGAGATTGTTGCCGGCTGCCGTTGCGGCGTGCGGCCTCTTGTTCGCAGGACCGGTGTCGGCACAGGGTGTCAAGATCGGTATTCTGAACGATCAGTCCGGTGTCTACGCGGACTACGGCGGCAAATACTCCGTCGAGGCCGCCAAGATGGCGGTGGAGGATTTTGGCGGCAGCGTGCTCGATCAGAAGATCGAGGTGATTTCCGCCGACCACCAGAACAAGCCTGATCTGGCCACCAGCATCGCGCGGCGCTGGTATGAAGTCGAAGGCGTCGACATGATCACCGAGCTGACGACGTCCTCGGTCGCACTCGCCGTTCACGATCTGTCGAAGCAGATGAAGAAGATCGACATTGTCGTGGGGGCGGCGACATCGCGCCTGACCGGCGATGCCTGCCAGCCTTACGGCTTTCACTGGGCCTACGACACCCATGCGCTCGCGGTCGGCACCGGCGGTGCGCTGGTCGAAGCCGGCGGCGACAGCTGGTTCTTCATGACCGCCGACTATGCATTCGGCTACGCGCTTGAAAAAGACACCGGCGATGTCGTCAAGGCAAAGGGCGGCAAGGTGCTGGGCTCGGTTCGCATTCCCTTGAACTCGTCGGACTTCTCGTCCTTCCTGCTGCAGGCGCAAAGCTCAAAGGCGAAAATCATCGGGCTTGCCAATGCCGGTCTCGATACCACCAACTCGATCAAGCAGGCGGCGGAATTCGGCATCGTCAAGGGTGGCCAGAAGCTGGCCGGCCTCTTGCTGACGCTGGCCGAAGTCCACGGCCTTGGCCTGGAAGCCGCCCAAGGCCTGGTGCTGACCGAGGGTTACTACTGGGATCGCGACGACAAGAGCCGTGACCTCGCTACCCGTTTCTTCAAGCGCACCGGCCGGATGCCGAACATGATCCAGGCCGGCACCTATTCGGCGACGCTGCAATATCTCAAAGCCGTCAAGGCCGCCGGCACCAAGGATACCGAAGCGGTCGCCAAGAAGATCAAAGAGCTTCCGGTCAACGATCAGTTCGCGCAAGGCGGCAAGGTGCTCGAAAATGGACGCATGGTGCACGACCTCTATCTGTTCGAGGTCAAGAAGCCGTCGGAGTCCAAGAAGCCCTGGGACTACTATAAGCAACTCGCGGTGGTGCCGGGCGACAAGGCGTTTCCGTCCGCCAAGGACAGTGGCTGCCCGCTGACGAAATAAGACGCGCCTCTAAACCTCTCCCCGTAAATTCAGGGAGAGGTAAGAAGGAGATGGCGCGGGTTTATTTTGCACTCACCCGTGAAACTTACCCATGCATAAGGCGCCAGATGACCGCACCCAATGCGCCAAGCAAGAGTGCGAAATTGGCGAGCGCCTGGATGCCAAAGCCCATCCCGCGTTTTTCCGCGGCTTGCACATAGCCGGTCATATAAAGGATGCGGCCCACGATCCAGACGAGGCCGAGCACGGCGGCGATGGGATCGCTGATGTAGATGGCGAACAGCCAGAGCGAGGGCAGGAAAATCGGCATCCACTCCAGCGTGTTCATCTGCACGCGAAACATCCGCTCGAATTCGGGATGGCCCGTGATGGCCGGCGCCTTGACGCCGAAAGCCTGGCGCGCTTTCCCCACCTTCACGCCGGTGAAGGAGTAGAACAAGATCGCCAGGCAGGTGACGATGGCGGTGAAGTGAAACATTGTGAGATTCCCCTCTTTTCTGAAATAATGGTCGTCTTAATATCCGGTCATCTCCAGATATCCTACCCCGGCGTGACTCCCCTGGAAGCTGATCGGCCCTTCCCAATAGGGAAAACTCGTCCCCATCCAGCTTCGCGCGTTCAGAGGGGCGCACGCGATCGCCAATCCAAGAGACGGAATCGCAATGTCCCATGTGACCGGAATCTTGCGGCCTTCGATCTCGATCAGGGTCTTCGGTGTCATGTGAATGTCGGCCGATGCGATCTCACCGGCTTTGCCGTCCCGTGAAATCCAGTTGCCGGAACGGTAATCATGGCCGTCGGCCTGACGTAGCCGAAACAGCATGAGCTTCTCGCTTCTGCTCAAATGCAGCGAGAACCAGTCCCACCCGGTTTGATCCGAAGCGAGCGGCTGGCTGCTCCATTCCCGATCCATCCAGGCCTGTCCGGTGACCTCGTTGGGCTTGTCGTCGATCGTGACGCTGCCGCTCACCTCAAAATAAGGCTGGCTGAAATAATACGAGGCCTGTCCGCGCTCTGATTTCCGGCTGTAACCGGCATCGCCCTGCAGAACGAGGGCGCGGTCGGTGTCGAGGCGCAGCGCGTAGCTGAAATCTCCGCCCGAGGCCTTGAGTTCAAGCGGCGCGATGGTGTCGTCGCGCATCTGATCGGATCCACGCATTTCCCATGAATCGATCCAGGCCCGGAACGGCTTCGCCTCGACGCCGGCCTGGCCGACCCCGCCGCGTGCGAATGCTTCGCTGCTGCGATGCGTATCGGCGCGCGTCACCGCGGCGTGGCCCATCCAGATCTGTTGATTGGCCCAACCCTCTTGTTGGGCGCCCGGCCGCGATGCCTGGCGGAACAGAGTCCACTGGGCGCCGAAGGCCGCGCCGGTCGAATCCACCAGATTCGCGGTCACATACCACCATTCGATCCGATAGTCCGGATGCGGACCGTGATCTTGCGGAAAGGAAAATGTCTTGCCGGGAACGACGGGCGTAAATCCATCGCCCTTCATGCCGAGTCCGGCAAAGCCCTGAGCAACGGCGTCGTTGCGGCCGAACCCGAGAACAAGCGCACCGCCCGTGAAGGCGCGGCGGGAGAGCAGGAGTTTACCGTTCATCGGCGAAAATCTTGATCAAGGTCGCCGGCTGCATGCGCGCCAGCCTGAGCACGGGAAGCAGCGCCGCTGCCAACGAAGCCACCATCGCGACGGCCAGTAACTCAAGCAATTGCAGCGGGAAGATATCAAACGGCAGCCGCCAGCCGAACGCCTTCACATTCACCACCGCAATCAGGCACCAAGCCACCGATAGACCGAGCGGGAGCGCGAGCAGGGTGGTGATGAATGCCACCGCCATGGTCTTCAACAACTCGATTCCCGCAAGCCGGCGCCGCGTGATTCCGATCGCCCACAGCGGCGCGAGCTGCGGCAGCCGGGAATTGCTCAGCGTCAGCAGGCTGGTCAGAAGTGCGACGCCGGCGACGCCGAGCGTGAAGGCATTCAACGCTGCCGTCACCGCGAAGGTTCGGTTGAAGATCCGCCTCGCTTCGGCTTTCAGGGTCGCCTGATCCTGCAGATCGCGGTCGCCCAAACCGAACTGACTCTGGAGCGAGGATATCAGTGCCGGCACCGCCGCGGGCGCAACGCGCAGGCCCAGTCGCGTCAGCGGGATTTCAGGAAAGCGCTGCGTGAATGCTGCGATATTGACGGCAATTTGGCCTTTGGGGTTGCCGTAGTCGGCATAGATGCCGACGATCTCAAGCGTCCAGCTTCCGCCCGTGGTGGCGACCTCGACGGAATCGCCGATCGCGAGCTTCAGACGCCGGGCCAGTTGTTCACTGACGAGGCCGGCATCGCCGAGACGCAGCCGGTTCCAGGCGTTCGCGCTCGATTGAAGCAGCGGCCAGTGATCCCGATAGGTGGCGTGATCGGCGATCGCGAGAACCTCGATTGGCGCGCTCGCGATCTGCGTATCGGCCCGACCGCCGGGCAGGATCGCCTCGACTTCGGGACGCTCGCGGAGCCACGTTTTGATCGCGCTTGCTTGCGCGGCGTCAGATGCATTGATGTAGACGTCCGCCGCCAGCCGCCCATCCAGCCAACTGATAAAGGTGCGGCTGAACGTTTCCACCATGGTGCCGACCCCGACATTGACCGCGAGCGCCAGCAACAACGCCATTAGTGCCAGCGACAATCCCGAAAGCTGCTGGCGGCTGTCGGCCCAGAACCAGACATGGATGGCGCGACGCGCACTTCGCTGGCCCAGAAAAAGCACGAGTTCCAGGATCGCCGGCAGGCCCAGCGCGGCTCCAAGCAGCAACGCCGCGAGCACGGCAAATCCCGAAACAAGCGAATCGCCGAACCAGAGCAAGCATCCCGCCGCGGCGAAGATGGCGATCGCAACCGCTCCTTGGAGAACCAGCCATCGGTGCTGCGCCTGTTGCCAGGCATAGGGTTGGGCGGCCGCGAGCAAAGGAAGGCGGATCGCTTTCGCAAGACTGGCCGTCGCCGCCGCCAGCGCGCCGAAAATGCTGATGCCGAGGCCGGCGATCCACCATTCGCGTTTGAGCGTCAACTGACCGGGAATCTGCGCGCCGTAGAGTCCCCGTAAACTCGCGGCGACATCGGGCAGCAACGACGCCGCGATCAGGTAGCCGCAGACCAGGCCCACCACGCCTGCGATCAGCGCCAGCGATATCAATTCGACCACCAGCACTGTGTTCAGCATGCGGGCCGAGACGCCGCAGGCGCGTAGCGTTCGTAGCATCGGCAGCCGTTGCTCGAACGCCAGGCCAACAGCCGAATTGACGATGAACAGTCCGACGAAAAACGACAGCAGGCCGAAGGCCGTGAGGTTCAAATGAAAACTGTCGGTGAGGCGTTCGAGATCGCTCTCCGCATCCGGCTCGATCAGCCGGAGCTTGTCGCCAGCGACGCTTTCGAGGGGCGCGGGCTGGCCTTTGGCCTTGCCGACCAAAAGACGGGAAATCTGATCCGGCATTTTTAGAATCTGCTGGGCGATCCCGATATCGACCACCAGCACGCCGGGCACCAGTTGCGCCTGCACGCGCAACGGCGGCAGCGATGTACCGCCGCTCAAGTGCGGCGCGGCGCCTTCCGGCAGATGAAGATCGGCCAGCACTTCGGGCGCAACAAGCGTTTCGCCCGGCGGGGTGAGGAAGGATTGCAACCCTGCCCGTCCAATCGCCGGGGCATTCCCCACCTCGGCCGGCAGCGTGATCGGCTCTATGCCCAACAGCCGAAAGGAGTGCCCGCCGATTTGAATCCGGCCATCGAGCACCGGAGACACCGGCCAGCCGGCGCGGCGCAGATCGACAAAGAGTTGCTGCGGCAAGGTGGCGCTGTTGTGGCCGACCAGGACGGCCGTTCTCGCGCCGCCGAAAGTGGCAGCGGCACGGTCGTAACTGTTGCGGGCCTGCTGGTTGAGCGCCTGCACGCCGCTCCATAGCGCGGTCGCGGAGATCAATCCGATCAGCAAGGTCGCGAGCTGCATCGGATGCCGCCGCCAATGGCTGAGCAGAACCGTCAGAATCCAGACGATCCGGCTCATGCGATCAGCCCGGCGCTGAGATTGACCTGCCGGTCGAGCGTGGCGGCAAGGTGCAGGCTGTGGGTCACCATCAGGAAGCCGCAGCCGGTGCGCGAAACCAGATCGCGCGTGAGCGCGAGAACGTCATCGGCCGTCGCCTCATCGAGATTGCCGGTCGGCTCGTCGGCGAGCAGAAGCAGCGGCCTTACTGCGAGCGCGCGCCCGATCGCGACCCGTTGCTGCTGGCCGCCGGACAATTGCTCGGGGTAGCGCTTGAGCAAACCGGAGAGCCCGAGCCGCTCCACGAGCTCGCTATGCCAGATGCTATCGTGCCGGCCGGCAATGCGCGACTGGAACGTCAGGTTGTCGGCGACATTGAGGCTCGGGATCAGGTTGAATTGTTGAAAGACCAGGCCGAGCCGGTCGCGCCGCATGGCCGCCCGGCCGGCATCGGTGAGATCGGACACCGATGTATCGACCAGCCTGATCTCGCCACCGTCAGGGCGGTCGAGCCCGGCGATCAGATGCAACAGCGTGCTCTTGCCGCTGCCGGACTCCCCCGTCAACGCGACGCGCTCGCCTGCCGCGACGCTGAGGTTCACGCCGCGGAGCACCGCGATTTGCTCGCCGGCCGAGCGATAGGTTTTGGTCAGATTGCGAACGCTCAGCACGAAGCAGGTACGCCCATGATGTTCGCTCGACAACGGATCGATCTGACCATGAAAATCCCCTGTTAGGTTACGCGCAACATATCAAGGCCAGGCTGAGAGATCACGGTCTCAATCGCGTGGGCGACGCGATCGTGATCTGTTGGCGCGACACTTTTACGAAACAGCATCAGGTGTAGCCGCCGCAAAATGCCCGGTTGCATTGGCTGATACCCCATGGGTAGCATCGGGGTCCAGCGGACGATAAATGAGGGCGATCATGACCGCGAGATCGACGCCCAAAGGCCCCTGGATTCGCGTAAACGCGTATGAGCGCTCGCCGATGATCTGATATGGCCGATCCAGCGTATGTTGCAAAGCCGCCGCTTCGGGTGCTTGTCTCCGAAGGAAACAGCACCTCGGCGCGGGAGGCGGTCACGATCCTGGGACTGTCAGGCCACATCGTGGAGGTCTGCGACCCCAGTCGCTATTGCCTGGCGAGGTTCTCGCGGTTTGTCCGAAAATTTCACCATTGCCCGCCGATGCGGGATGATCCGTCCGGATTTCTCCGGTTTGTCGAGAACCTCCTGATCACTCGGCATTTCGATGTGCTGCTGCCGATCCACGAGCAGGGGTTTTTGTTTGCGCGGATGCGACAGCGGTTGGAAGATCGTGTCGGACTGGCGCTGCCGAGCTTTGAAAGTTACCGTGTCGCGCACAGCAAGGCTGGGTTCAGCCGGCTGCTTGATCAATTGGGATTGCCGCAGCCGGCCACGCGCATCGTAAAATCGACCGATGAACTGCGTGACGCCGTCAAATTTCCCTCGGTCGTCAAGACCTCCATCGGCACCGCCAGCCGCGGCGTCTGGTTTGTGCGCGATGAAGGCGATCTGGAAGGCGCACTGCGAGAGTTGCGCGCGCAAGACCTGGGCGCAAACGGCGCCTTTGCCGACGAGGTGCTGGTGCAGGAATGGGTTGCGGGCGCAACCGAGAAAGCGCAAGCGGTGTTTTGCCACGGCAAATTACTTGGCTTTCATGCCTATCGGCGAATCGCCGCCGGCGCCGGGGGCGGTGAGGCGATCAAGCAAAGCGTGAACCGGCGCGACACGCACGTCGTTCTTGCCGACATCGGAGAGAAACTCGCCTGGCACGGTGCATTGTCGGTCGATTACCTCTGGCGCGATGATGAAGCCATGCCGCTCTTGATCGATTGCAACCCGCGACTGGTCGAACCGATGAGCGCGTATCTTGCCGGTGTCGATCTGCTGGGCTTGCTGCTTCGGCTCTCCCAAGGCGAGTCGCCGGCGGCGGTCGGCAAAAGCCGCGGCGGCGTTCGCACCCACCTTGCGATGCAGGCTTTACTTGGATGTGTGTCGCGGGGCGGTACGCGGCGCGAGACGCTCGGCGAGTGCTGGCGTCTGGTAACCGGGAGCGGTCCCTACGCTGAAAGTACCGAAGAGCTCACGCCGCTATGGTTGGACTGGATCAGCGCAATTCCGCTTGCGACGATCGCGGTATTGCTGCTGGTCGCGCCAAAACTCGCGCTCACTCTGGCAAGAGCAGGCTGGGGCTCGCATCTGCTCGATCTCGGAACCGTCCGGCGGATCGAGAGCGAGGAATTTCGCTAGGGCATGATCGGGAAAAGTGAAGCCGGTCTTCCGACGAAGCCACATGCTCAAGCAAAAGATGGGGTTAAAGCGGCTGATCGTCGTCGCCGCAGCGATCCTGCTTAGGTGTCGCGATATCGCCGTCCTCGACCTCGTCGTCCTTGGCCGGCGGCGGCTTTTTTGACTTGCCGTCGTCTTTATCGGGTTTCTCGCTCTTCTTGCCGGCTCCGCCCATGATATCACCTCTTTATATCACCTCTTTATCCTCTTTGTCCGGGTCGACATCGTGCGCGGCGATGTTGTCGCATTCGCGCATTGACCTCAATCTGACCGCCTTTGACGAGGATATTAGCGCCAGTCGGACAATCTTTCCTGCCTTTTTCAGCCGTTCAGTGTAAAGGGAGGCGCAACCAGAGCATGGTCCGGAAAAGCGGGAACCGGTTTTCCCTCGGGACAAACGCGTAGCGTTTGCCCGGAGATCATGCTCAAACAAAGAAGTGAAATCACGATCCGATTCAATCTCGGATCATGATCCAGGAGTCATCATGAAAAAGCCGAAGACCGAAACAGAAGAGCCGTCGCCGCGCAAAATCATTCGCGCCGACAAAGCCCCGACCGACGGCTACTCGCTGGTTGTGGACGGCCACTTCAAATCGCACCACGACACGGTCGAAGCCGCCAACGAGGCGGGCATCGCCTTGAAGAATCAGTTCCAGATGCTGCAGGTGCAGATTTACGACGCCTCGACCAAGACGCGATCGATGATCGAATGGCCGGCGCGGGTATAGAGCATTATCCGGAAAAGCATGCCCTCGGCTTGATCTGAGGGTGGTGGCCGCTTTTCCTCGGAGCAAACGCGTCGCGTCTGCCCGTTGCTCAATCAAACGAACTTAAGTCCGGTGCCCGCCGTTTTGCTGGCCCGCCAGCCAATCACCCAACGCGGGCGTTTTTTCCTCCGATTTCTTCGGGGATTTGCTGCGCGCCTTTTTCACGACGGTCGGGCGGGATGGCTCGGCGGCCTCCCGCGCAAGCCGCAACGACTTGAGCTTGGCCATATTGTCGAGGACGGCTTTGGCGGCGGCATCGCGGTCGTGATGGGCGGTGGCTTGGCTTACTTTGCCAAAGCGCGCATCGGCGCGGTTGCGATCTTCTTTTGACATTTAGAGTGCCTTCTTTTTCTTAGGTTTGCCTTTGGCCTTGGGTTCAGCCGGCTTGTCGCGGTCGGCGGCTTCCTTGGCCAATCGGATCGCGCGCAGATTCTCGGTCCGCTTTCGAATCGCGATGTCGGCCGCCGCGATATCCGCCATGGCCTTGATGCCTTCGGCATCCTGAGCAAGCCTTCGATTCAGCCTGATCTCTTTCAATTCGGCGGCGCTTTTCGGTTCGTCGTTCATCGGATGCCTCAAACTCGCAGCGCAGGTCGTCGACGACGGCCGGCTTTTCCGATCTTTACCACGCATTGGTGTGGCAAAGGGGTATCTTTAGGTCGCATCCGGCGGCAAAAATGCCCGATTTCGGGCCAAATCAGCCGACGTGGTGAAGGGCGGCTTCATCCTCGTCGTCTTCCAGGTCCGCTTGATCGAAAGTGGCGAGCCAGGCGGGCAATACCACAGATGCATGTCCGGCGGCCTTCATTTGCCGCAAAGCGATTCGGATGCTGGTACGGCCCTGTCGACTTTGCGCCATCGCCGTCGGCAATTCGCCGGCATTGACCGCCGCCATGATGCGCTGCTTGATCGCCTGATTTTCGGTACCCCCGAAGGTCGCGGTGATTCGTTGAAATGAATCGTGGTCAGTCGCATCGAATGGTCTGGGCTCGCCCATTCCATTTCGGATCGGATGTGGCGGATAAAGATGCGCGCAGGGTATCCAGCCGTCGGGGATCGGCTCGGTCGCGGGATGTGTTCGACGTCTCTTCAAGAGCTTCGGCAGGATGTGCGTATGCGGCCCGTCCGGACTTTTGCCCGTCGCCGGAGGGATGGCCTGGTAGACCTCAACCCTTCCAGCCCGGCTAATGAAGACCCGATGCGGGTTGGCGGAAAGGATGATTCCCATCGCCGGATTGCTCGGCTCGAACACGGAGCGGCCGACATGCTGCCGTAGTTGTGCGACGATCGCCTCATCGGCGAAGCGGATGCAAAGATCGGTCTGCAAGGTGTCGAGACCGAGGTCGAACAGAATATTTTCCCTATCCTCGATCCGCAGCGCGCCGGTATCCGGCCCAAGTTCGGTCAGCACCGTGCGTCGGCTCATCTCGCATTCACTTCTGGGAAGGCAAAGCGCGACGCGATGACTCCAGCTCAGCTTGGTCATGCTTTCGGAAGCAAATGGGCGTAATCTCTCGACCAGTCGAATTGCAACGCCGCCGCGCTCGGTGACGGCGGCGATCTCCGGCTCCGACGCGGTCAATTTCACCGGCTCGCCGGGATCGCGTGAAAATTCCGCGATTCCGCCGAAGGTGCCCACGCTCCATTGTGTGCCGGCGTTCAGGATGTGCTCGGTCAGCAGCTTGGATATGTGTGCTTGCGAAGTCATTGCGTGTCTCCCGCCGAAGCCGCCGCCCTGCGCGGCAGAAAATATGGAATGCCGGCGTTTTCGCCGCAGATGACGTCGACGCCATAGGCCAGTGCCAGATGCTCTCGGGTCAACACCTCAGGAGGTTCGCCTTGGGCTACTATGCCGCCTCGCGCGATCAGGACCAGGCGATCGCAAAACCGGGCGGCAACCGACAGATCGTGGAGTACCACGATCACCCCAGTGCCTGCGCGGGCGGTCGAGTGCAAGAGTTCCATCACCTTCAACTGATGCAACGGATCGAGCGCGGCGACCGGCTCGTCGGCGAGTAGCAGCGCCGCCTGCACCGCGAGGGCCCGCGCCAGCAAGACCCGCATGCGCTCTCCTCCCGATAGATGCGCCATGGTGCGGTGACGAAAGTCGCCGACATCGGCGGCGACCAAAGCCCGTTCGATGGCCGCGCGATCGGAGTTGTCATGTCCGCGAAACGGCTGTCGGTGCGGCAGCCGGCCCAACGCCACCAACGCATCGACCCGCATCGGCCAGTGCACGTCGCCGCCCTGTGCCAAATAAGCGATGTGCTTTGAAAGTTGCCGCTCGCCAATGTCCTGAACGTTTCGACCGTTGAGCCTGACGGCGCCGCCGTCCGGTCGGCGCAGCTTGGCAAGCACACGCAACAGCGTCGTCTTCCCCGAACCGTTTGGTCCGATCAATCCGACCATCTCCCCGGACGCGACCGAAAGGTCCACATCCCGCAGCAACGGGACCATGTCGAAGGTGATGGAGATGGCTTTGGCTTCGAGTTTCATCGATCCTCGTTGCGCAGACGCCAGATCAGGCGAAATAAAAATGGAGCTCCGATCAATGCCGTCACTACACCAAGCTTGAGTTCCGGCCGGACCGGCAAGGCGCGGACAATGATGTCGGCTATCAAGGTGAGTGTGGCGCCGCCCAGCCCGCTCAAGAGCAAAACGTAGCTTGGCCGGTGTCCGACCAACGGCCGCATCAAATGGGGCACGACGAGACCGACAAATGCGACCGAACCGGCGGCGGCGACCGCGCTGCCGACCGCAAGGGCCGTGCCGGCGATCAATTGCAGTCGCAGCCGGCCGAGATTGAAACCGAGGCTCCGCGCGGTGTCCTCGCCCAGGGCCAAACCGTCGAGCGCGGGTCCAGACATCAACAGCAACAGCCAACCCATCGCCATCATCGGCGCGACCAGCCAGACATATTGAAGACCGCGGTCTGCCAGTGAGCCAAGCAACCAGAATACGATTTCGGTGACGGCGTAAGGATTCGGCGACAGGTTCAGCGCCAGCGTCGTCAAGGCGCCGAAAAAGCTGTTGATCGCGACCCCCGCCAGGATAAGCGTCGTTGTACTCGCTCCGCTGCCGGCCACTCCATAGAGGAGAAACGTGGCGAGAATGGCCCCCGCCACGCCGCCGAGCGGCAACGTCAGCGGCATTGCGCCCGCGAGACCGAAATAGAACACCACGACCGCGCCGAAACCTGCGGCGCTGGTAACGCCAGTTATGCCGGGATCGGCAAGCGGATTGCGAAGCATGCCCTGCATGGCCGCGCCACTGATTCCCAGGCTGAACCCGACCAACGCGCCCAGCACGGCGCGCGGAATGCGCAATTGCAGCAGAACGAGCGCGGAAAGACTCTCCTTGCCGTCGAGGAGATCTCGAAGCGCTGCACCGATGTCAAGCGGCGCGTACCCGGTCGCAATCGAAACGAAAAATGCGGCAACCATCGCTATCAGCAGGATCGCCAACAGCGCGCCATAGCGCAGCGTTTTGGGGTTTCCCTCGTCCAGGTCAAAAATCGTCATCGCCCGCCCACGCCCTCGCGAATGCCGTCCGCTGCCGTTCGCAATCGAGAGATGGCCTCGACGACCTCCGGTCCGCCGCAGCTCCAGAGGCGGGACGGGAGTATGACGGCTTGGGTGCGCGTGCCTAATTTTGAAAGCACGGGATGGCTCAGCACCTCCGTCGCCAGCGAAGGCGGCCCGTCACGGCTGGCGTCGACGATGAGGACATCGACCGCGCTTGTGACCAAAACTTCCAGAGGAATTTGCATATAGTTGCCGAGATCCATGTGTGCGGCGACGTTTTCGAGCCCGGCCCGGTTCATGATGTCATCCACCAAAGTTCCGGCACCGACGGTAACGCCATTCGGATTGAACAGCATCGCGGTCGGCCGCTTCGGCGAGTTTACGGCTCCAAGTGCCGCCATCCGGCGGTTCATGTCGTCGACCAACTGTCGACCCCGCGCCGGCTCATTGAGCAACCGCGCCATGTCCATGATCTGCTGTTCGACGTCCGCGAGGTTTTTAGGGATTGCGAATTCGGTAACGCGAAATTGCGTCTGCTTCAGCATTGCCACCGCGGTTCGGGTCGTAAAGGTGCCGGCGACGACGAGATCCGGATCGAGAGGGATGATTTCCTCGGCTAACCCGTGATTGACCGGTACCGACGAGGCCATGTTGGCGACGTTCGATGCCTTCGGGTCGCGTGAAAGCCACGTCACCGACGCTACGTTTGGGCGATCGGCCAGGCGCAGCACCAGTTCGTCCGTACACATATTGAGCGAAACAATGCGCGTGGGCGTCGAAGGTGATTTCGGTGGCAATTCGGCGGCGCACCACGGCGCGGCCAAAAGCATGGCTATCGTTACCGCGGTCGCCACCATGCGGTACCCAATATTGCAGTGTTGAGAGCGTTGCGATTCCATCATCCTACTTCACGCCAAAATTCGCCAGGCGAACACCTCCAAAGATGCCGAAACCCGGCTGCAGAAATCCGGTGGGGTTCTGGTAATGCAGGTTGAACAGGTTATCGATGCGGCCGAAGATCTTGACTTGATCGTTGATTTTGTAGTCCGTCGCCAGATTGACCACCGTATAGGCCGGCGCCAGCAACCGTGGAACGCTGAAATCGCGATTGCCGTCGATGAAGCTGCCGGTATGCAATACAGTTGCCGATAGGGTCAGCGGCTCAATTGGATTCCAGGTGACGTTCGTGCTCCATTTCTCTTTCGGTCGTCTGAGAAGCTCGAGTCCGGTACCGGCGTCGATGGCCCGGGTGAACGTATAGTCCGCGCGGAGGCGGAGGCGGTCGGTGATGGCTGCCGAGACGAAGTTTTCGGTGCCTTCCGTCGTGGCCTGCCCGATGTTCGTATTGGATGTGAAGGTATCGTTGATCATAATCAGATTGGTGATGTCGTTGTGAAAATACGTTGATCCGAAGCGCACGCGTTCATTGAACAAGGGTTGTTCAAAGCCCGCGTCATAACCTGTGCTTTCCTCGGGCTTCAGGGCCGGATTGGCGAAGAAATTGAAGTCGGGGAAGCTTTGAAACAATTGGCTGAGCGTCGGTGCCTTGAATCCGGTGCCGTAGCTGGCCTTGAGCTTGGTCTCGGTGCCGGGGAGTATCACGGCGGGAGCGATGCGATAAGTTGCGTGCTCGCCGAAACTATCGTTGAAATCGTCGCGCAGACTGGTGGCCAGGAAAAATCGGTTCGCGATCTGGTTTTGTAACTCGATGAAGGCGGCCTTGTTGCTGTTTTGTGCCGACAGGCCGGTGGTGTCGAGGGTATCGGTCTGTTGCTCCAATCCGACGATCAAATCATTGCCGGTCGCAAGCTGCATGACGGCCCGCCAGTCGAATTTGACGCGTTCACCCGTCGTGATGGTCGCGGTCGGATCGGTGGGGGCGATATCGGAACTCCAATTGTTGGTGTAGTTGACGCCGAAATAGTTCTTGATCCGGCCGTCGAACAGCGACAGCACGGTTTCGCCGCGGGTGAAGAACTGGCGCACTTCGTGCGAGCTTTGTTCGGCGTTCGGCGTGCTCGGAAACCCTAAATCGCCGGTGAAATGCAGGGTGGCTTCGGTGTAGCGGGCCACCGCATTGACGGACCAGAACTCGTTGATGTCGGCGCCGAGTTTCGTCGAGGTGGTGAGGTTATCGTAGCCGTTGCCGTTGGCCTGACGGCCGGGCGGAAGCAATTCAAGGGGCGTCACCGGCACGTCGGTGGCGCGCAGGTGTGCGATATTGAGCGCGTAGTTGATGTTTTCCTGGGAACCGCTCAAACCTGCGGTCTGGTTGAAGGTGCCGAATGAGCCGGTTTCGACTGAGGCTGTGACACGCGGCGGCCCTTCGCCCTTCCTGGTGATGACGGAAATCACGCCGCCGATCGCGTCCGAGCCGTAAAGGCCGCTTTGCGGTCCGCGTAACACTTCGATCTGCTGAATGTCGCTCGTAAGCAGATGGGCGAAATCGAATGATCCATTTGGATTGCTGGGGTCGCTGACGTCGATGCCGTCGATCAGCACCTTGGTGTGGTTGGAGTTTGTGCCGCGCGTAAATACGGATGTCTGTCCGCCCGGTCCTCCGGTTTGAACGACGTTAAGTCCAGGCACTGTGCTCAGCGCGTCCGGTATCGTGCGGCGTTGTTGCGTTTCGAGGTCTTTGGTTGTGATGACCGTGAGCGAGCTTGCGGTCTGATCGCTCGGCATGACAATACCGGTAGGGCTGACGACGAGCGTCGGCGCAGCGTTGGCCGTTGTGTCGCCAGTGGCTGGCGGAGCCGCCGGGTTTGGCTTCCGGGCGCGGTTGCGCGCGCTGCGGCGCGATGTTGGATCGCGATTGGCGGCAGCGGCTGTACGGATCGGCGGGGGTGGGCTCACAACCACGGGCGGCAGCAAATCCGGAGATGCCGATTGCTGGGCTTGCGCAGCAAAAATGCCCAAGGAGAAAAGAGGCAGCAGGAAAGTCGAGGCAGACAGACAGAAGCGCCGCCGCTGTGCGGCGGTGAAGACGGAAGACATGGCTCAAACCTCGGTATGACGTCAGTGGCACGTCACAGCGAACCAAGTCTCACCATCGTGCTTGCGCACTTCCGGCAAAGCTAATGTCTGTACTCCCCGACCGACATCTTCGCGTGTGACCACGGTTGACGGCAGGTCTCCTGGCTCGCGGGTCATCACCCTTCGTCGCCTTCCCAGGACCGAGATTCCCAGTGGCTTGTGACGAAAAATTCATCGCTTACAGTTGCGGGGGCAGCCGCGGCATTGGGGAAGTTTCCCCGCACCGCATTCCCTTTTGATCCCCAACAGGGAACCGTCTCGGGCATCTAGGATTTTGCCGGGCTTTAAGTCAATCTCCGTCATTCCGACGCGCCCTTCACCCGTTGCGGCTGCGCTTTTTGCTCGCAGCACCGGGGATGCCGAGCCCACGCTTGTATGGCCATCGGCTTGGTCACGAGGTTGAATCGGGTCATCCCGTGAGCACCGGCCCGCCGGCTTTCTTCCAGGCGTCGAGGCCGCCGGCGATGTGCGCGGTGTTGGGGAGGCCCGCGTCCTTGGCGGTGGCCACCGCCATGGCGGAGCGTTCGCCGAACGCGCAGAAGAACACGATCCGTCGCCCGGTCGCCGCCGCCATCTCGCGCAACATGCCGCCACCTTGCAGGCTTTCGCTGATCCCGGGATAGGGCGCGTGCAGCGCGCCCGGCAGCACGCCGTGCCTGGCGCGTTCGCTGTTTTCGCGAAGATCGACCAGCAGGATATCGGGCCGGCCGAGGCTCTCGATGGCCTCATGCGCGGTCAGCGCCTGTCCTTGCTTTGCAAGATCGTCCTGATGCAGGCCGACATGCATGTTCGCCGGCACCGCCACATCCATCATTTTCGGATTGGGGAGTTTCAGACTGCCCATCAGCTCGACATATTCATCCGCCGAGCGCACCTGCAGCCGCGGATTGAATCGCTTTTCCTCGCCGATGGTGGAGACGGTGTCGCCTTTGTAGTCATGGGCGGGAAAGACCATGGTTTCGTCGGGCAATTTCAAAAGCCGGCCAAAGATGGACTCGTATTGCGCTCGGGCGCTGCCGTTCTGAAAATCGGTGCGGCCGGTGCCGCGGATCAGAAGCGTGTCGCCGGTAAATACCCGATCGCCCATCAGGTAGCTGTAGGAATCATCGGTATGGCCGGGGGTGTACATCACCCCGAGTCCGAGGCCCTCGATCATCACCCTGTCGCCCTCGGCGACCCGCATCGCGACCACGTCGGCCTTGCTCTGCTCGCCCATGATGGTGACGCAATGGGTGCGGTCACGCAATTCGCCGAGCCCGGTGACATGGTCGGCGTGCAGATGGGTATCGACCGCCTTGACCAGCCTGAGATCGAGTTCGCGCAATAATTGGCAGTAGCGGTCGACTTTTTCCAGCACAGGATCGAGGATCAGCGCCTCGCCGCCGGCGCGGCTCGCCAGCAAATAGCTGTAGGTTCCCGAAGCGCTATCGAACAACTGGCGAAAGATCATGGTCGATGCCATCAGCGAGTTGGTCGTCGAGACTACCATACTCCCGGCTATCCGGCGATGCCCGGATTACCTTCAACGCCCCTTAGCGTGACGCCCGTCTCGTGCCGGTTGGGCATTCTCCCCGACGTGAGATGCTTGGCGAAGACTTCCCAGATCGGCGGTCCCGTCTGCGCGTCGACCGAAGCCCAGCCCGCCACCTTGTAGCGTTTACCGGCATCGAGGCTGCGGCCATTGTCGAGCTTCAGGTCGGAAATCCGCCGCCCCGCGGTTTCCGCGGGCGTGCACGTATAGGTCAGGCCGCCAACGCGAACCATATCGCCGCCCTGTTGATAGTAAGGATCGGCGTTGAAGAGGTTGTCGCAGATCTCTTCGAGGAACTCCTTGATCTGCCGGCCCGTCATGCGTTGAACGTAGGTTTCCGGATAGGTGATGGCAGTTGCGGACAGCACGTCTTCCATGGTCACGGGGTGGCCCGGAAGCGCACTTGGCCCCCAGCGGAACCCGGGCGATAGTGCGATCTCGGTATCGAATTGCCCGCGCAAGGCGTCGCAGATCAATTGATCCGCGGTGCCGCTGAAATTGTCACGGCGATAGAGCAGGCGATCGGCAGTGGCGATCTTGCCGGCGTAGGTGACTGCATATGGCTCGCGCAGCTTTTCGATCAGCGCCTGCATCGCGGCATCCGGCTTCAGCAATTCCGAGAACACCGGAAATAGCCGGTAGCGCACCTCGTTGAGGCGGCCTTTTGCGATGTCGAGATCGAGGACACCCAGGAATTTTCCGTTCGAGCCGGCATTGGTCACCAGCGTGGTGCCGCCGGCGTTGGTGACGGAAATCGGTTGCGGAACGGCGTCATGGGTATGGCCGCCCAAGATGAGGTCGATGCCCGTGACGCGGCTCGCCAGCTTGAGATCGACATCCATGCCGTTATGCGACAACAGCAAGACCACATCAGCCTTGTCGTCGTTTCGAAGCGTAGCGACCAGTTTCTGCAACTCCTCGACGCGGATCCCGAACGTCCAGTTCGGCGTAAACCGCTTCGGGTGCGCGATTGGCACGTAGGGAAAAGCTTGCCCGATCACGGCCACGCGATAGCCGCCGAGCTCTTTGATCATGGCCGGTTTGAACACGCGTCCCGAGGCGGGATCATAGGCTGTCGCGTCATTGAACGCGGCCTCTTCGGTCAGGAAGACGTTCTGCGCCAGAAACTCACCCTTGAAGCGCTCCAGATTGCTGCGCAGGGTCTTCTCGCCATAGGTGAATTCCCAATGGCCGGTCATCGCCTCGATGCCCAATAAATTCGCCGCCTCGACCATGTCGGCGCCCTGCATGGCGTGGGCCAAGCCGGTGCCTTGCCATGTGTCGCCGCCGTCGAGCAGCAGCGAGCGTCCGGAGCCTACGTCGCTGCGCAGGCGATCGATCAGCGTCTTCAAATGCGCGAAGCCGCCAAGCTTGCCGAAGCGGGCCGCGGATTTTTCGAAATCGAGCGAGGTGAACGCATAGGCATCGGCGCTGTCGGGCCTGATTCCGAATCGATCGAGAAAGGCGCCGCCGACCAGATGCGGCGGTTTCCCTTGCATCGTGCCGATCCCGAGATTGACGCTCGGCTCGCGTGCGTAGACCGGCAGCAGTTGCGCATGGGTGTCGGTCAGATGCAGGATTCGCGCATCGCCGAAGCGTTCGAGATCGTACACATTGGCGACGTCGGCGGACCGCGCGATCCGCGGCAACCCAGCCGAGAGCGCGGTCGCTCCGGCGTAGTTCAGAAAATCCCGGCGGCGGATGGTCATGCGATGTCGATGTCTCCGCGAGTGACAAAATTCAGCGTATCTCAAAAGCTTGCCAGGCTTCCTTCTCGCTTTCTGCCTGGAAGATCGAAGCTTTGGCCAGCGCTTCGGCTTCCCGCGCCGCGGCGATGGCCTGCTCGAAGTCGCCCTTCGCGGCGGCCGCTTTCGCCTCCGCCAGAGCCGCCTCCGTCACCGTCCATTGATTGCGCAAGGTGGCTGCTTCGGTGGTGGCGGCCTGCGCCGCGGCATAGGCAGCCTGGAAATCGGCGGCGGAGCTCGCAGCGAACACGGATGTTGCAGCCGCGACCAGCAGCGCTGAGGCCAGCGACACTGTGAATGCCCACCAATGGCTGATCCGGACCCTGCTCATGGCCGCGCGCCTGGACCCGAGATCGGCAGTCCGTTGCTGACATAAGACAAATAATATTCGAGATCGCGATAGTCCTCGTCCTGCGGATCGAGCGGCACGTCGCGG
The DNA here is from genome assembly GCA_963814615.1 of uncultured Alphaproteobacteria bacterium. GTDB lineage: Bacteria > Pseudomonadota > Alphaproteobacteria > Rhizobiales > Xanthobacteraceae > Bradyrhizobium. The sequence goes on from CAWFDN010000005.1 coordinate 502,173, forward strand.
ACCTGGCTGTTGCAGGTGATGAAACGCCGGCTGATCGTGCCCATGCCACCCCATTCGGAACGATAGATCGGCATCGCATTCAAAATCCCGAGCGCGGGGGCGAGCACTTCGGCGCGAAGCCGCTCGCCGGGGCCTTGCACATGGCAGCTCGCGCAGGAAAAATTGAGTTGGCCGCGCCGCGTGTAAAAATATCGCTTGCCGTTCTGATAGGCCTCAAGCGCGCGCGGATCGTTGGGGATTTGGATGTCGAACGGTTTGCCGCGCGATGTGAACGCCATATAGGCGGTGAGCGCGGCCATCTCGTCTTTCACATAGGAAAGCGGCGGCTCGTCGTTGGCCTCGCGGCATCGGTTCAACGCGAGTTCGAGCGTAACGACCTTGCCTTCCTTCTCGTCAAAGTACGGATAATTTTGACGAATGCCGATCCCTCCATTGGCAAAGCAATCCGCGTAACTCTTGCCGTTCCTGAAGGCGTGCGAGAACATCTCCTTGCCCATTTCGAGCGAGAATTCGTAAGGCGGGAATTGTTCGATCGCTTCCCATTGCCGGTGCATATCCCCGTTCAACGCGTAGGGACCGTTGACGAAGTCTTCCAGCTTGAGCTTGGGAAATTTCTCGGTGAAGTATTTCTGGAACGCCTTGGCATCGGCCACCGGATCTGGCGTGTCGGTGGCGCGCGCCGACGGCACCAGGCCAAACGCCAGCGCGGCCAGCGCGAGAGCGGCCGAGGCCAAATGGATCGCAGACCGTGCCTTCATTCCCAACCCTTATTGAATCTTCATTGAATCTTGGTCGTGGTGGTATCGCTTTCGCCTTTGTTGTCGACCCAACTGATCTTCAACTCGTCGCCCTTGTTGCCGCCCTTGAAGCTGAATTTGACGTAAGGATCCCGAGAGATCGCGGTTCCCCAGTCGGCGACGAATATTTTTCGTCCCCCATGTTCGAAGATCAACTCCTGGATGAAGTGCGGCGGAATGATCTCGCCCTTGTCGTCTTTGACAAAGCCGGAATCCATCGGGTGCTGGATCAGCACCTGGACTTCGGTGATTTCATCATTTGTGGTCGCGCGCACGCGAATGGTCGATGCCATCAGATTACCCCTGAGAGCTCCCGTTCAGCCGCCGCAGCCGCCGACGGTTACCTTGACTTCCTTGGTGGCGCTGTAGAGTTTGCCGCCGGCTTCCACGATCGCGATCACGTTGCTTGTTTTTGCCATTTTAAGCCGGTTGGCCACGCTTGGCATCGTTCCTGCCGGAAACTTGTAGGACGCCGCCAGCACGTTTGGATTTTCCGGCACCAGAAGCGAAATCGAGGTCACGTCCGTCAGCGACGTGCTGACCGAGATCGGGACCACCGCGCCGTTCTCCGCAATTTCCGGCGCGTCGAGTTTAACCTTGTCTGACGGCTCGACGGTCTTGCCGTACAGTAACCTGACCGCGTCGGCTTCGCTCTTCGCCGTGAACGCGTCTTCGGGATACTTGTCTTGCGGAGATCTGTCGTTGGCCGCCGCGAGCGCCGGCGCGAAGCTGAGCGAAACATTGCCGAGGCCTGTGAGCGCGGCCGTCCATGCGCCTTGCAGGATCAGCCGCCGCGTGGCCGGGAATTCATTATAGGGAATGGTCACCTCAAGTCTCCCAAGGGCGAGTTCGCCATCATAAGGTTTGCAGGAAGTCCACGATCGCGTCGATCTCGCGGGCGGTCAAAATGTGATTTCGTCCGAACGGAGGCATCGCGGTTTGCGGGTTGCGCCTGGTTTCATCGGTGAGGACTGCGACGAGATCGTTGCGGTCGGGATATTTGCTTTTGATGCTCCTCAGCGCCGGCCCCATGGTGCCGGGAAGTTCGCCGCCCCGGATCTCGTGGCAACTCAGGCAATTGCCCTTGCCGCGGTCGAAAGCGAGCCTTTGACCCTCGGCAGCCGATTGCGCGCCGGCTGAGCCCATGGACGCGGCAGCGCCGATCAGCAACGCCGCTGCGAGCGTCGGAACAAAAGCGGGCTTCGCTGAGGGATGGTTGGGCAACGATGCTTCCGAGGCGTTTACGAGAGTAGAATATAGGTGCTCAAAAGCGTAAAGGCCATCGGCTACGCGGGGCGGCGCTTCGGGGAAATGGTCCAGACGCCAGCAGATGTTTTTGGCAAATCCGGGAGAATGTCGTGGCTCAATATGTCGTGGAATTCGGCAAGGACGGTGGGTCGGCCTCGCCCGATGGGCGTCTCGATGCGCCGGCGTTTCATCGCAATCATCAAGCGATCCGGGCGGTGTTGCAGCAATTCCTGGCCGGGAAGTCCGGCGAGGTGGTCGAGGCCGGCAGCGGCACCGGCCAGCACGTGGTGGAATTTGCACGTGGTGCTCCCGAGATCATTTGGTGGCCGAGCGATTTTAACGAGCAACACCTCAAAAGCATCGAGGCGTGGCGCGCCCAGGCAGCCCTGCCGAATATCCGCCCGCCGCTGCGGATTGATCTTTCTGATTCCCTGTGGTGCCCCGAGATGCAGGACGGCCGCGGTCCCGGCGAATTGCTGGCGGTGTTCTGCGCCAACGTGATCCACATTGCGCCGTGGCAGGTGGCGGAAGGGCTGGTTGCGGGCGCCGGGCGTTACCTGCGCGCGGGCGGGCGGCTGTTTCTGTATGGGCCGTTCAAGCGCGGCGGCCAGCACATAGCTGTCAGCAACGCCGCGTTTGACGCCAGCCTTCGCGACAAGAACCCCGAATGGGGCGTCCGCGATATCGAAGCCCTGGAAGGCTTGGCGAGAAGCGCCGGTCTTGCATTGGTCGAGACCGTGGAAATGCCGGCCAACAATCTGATTGTGGTGTTCGAGCGGTCCTGACATCGCCTCAACGCCGATGCATAGCGCGGGCCCGTTTACATCGGTTGATCGGGCCGATGCCGCCATCCATAGTGCCGGGAATCAATCAGGCCTCTAATTGTATTTGGCCGCACCGGGGCGGAAATGACCGATGATCGATGTGACCGTAGCTGACGAGATGGCTGGCGATGCCCGCGTGCGATCCAACGTCGCGCGTCTGGCGGCGGCGCAAGCGCTGACCGGCGCGAACTCGGCGGTCATTTTCGCCACCGGTTCGATCGTCGGGGCGACGCTGGCGCCGGATATCTCGCTCGCGACCGTGCCGCTCTCGATGTATGTGGTGGGACTCGCTGCCGGGACCTTGCCGACCGGCGCCATCGCGCGCACCTATGGCCGCCGCATCGCCTTCATCGTCGGCGCCGGCTGCGGGGTGTTGACCGGGCTGCTCGGGGCCTTCGCCATCCTGCGCGGTTCGTTCGCGCTGTTTTGCTGTGCGACCTTCCTCGGCGGACTTTATGGCGCGGTGTCACAATCCTATCGGTTTGCCGCCGCCGATGGTGCGAGCGCGGCCTATCGCCCGAAGGCGGTGTCGTGGGTGATGGCCGGCGGCGTGTTCGCCGGCGTGCTCGGTCCGCAACTCGTGCAGTGGACGATGGATATTTGGCCGCCGTATTTGTTCGCCGCCAGTTTCCTGGTGCAAGCGATGGTCGCGCTGATTGCGATGGCGGTTCTGGCTGGCGTCGATGCCCCGAAGCCCGCCGCGGCCGATTTTCACGGCGGCCGACCGCTGTTTGAAATCGTGCGGCAACCGCGATTTGTCGCGGCCGCGATCTGCGGCATCGTCTCCTATCCCATGATGAATTTGGTGATGACGTCGGCGCCGCTGGCAATGAAAATGTGTGGCTTGAGCGTGAGCGAGTCGAACTTCAGCATCCAGTGGCATATCGTGGCGATGTACGGGCCGAGCTTTTTTACCGGCTCGCTGATCGCGCGCTTCGGAGCGCCAAAGGTGGTCGCGGTCGGCCTGTTGCTGGAGGCGGTCGCCGCAGCGGTCGGGCTGTCCGGCATCACGGCGGCGCATTTTTGGGCGACGCTGGTCATTCTCGGTGTCGGCTGGAATTTTGGCTTTGTCGGCGCCTCGGCGCTGGTGCTGGAGACGCACCGGCCGCAGGAGCGCAACAAAGTGCAGGCCTTCAACGATTTCCTGGTGTTCGGGTTGATGGCGGTCGGATCGTTTTCTTCCGGCCAGTTGCTGGCGAATTATGGCTGGTCCGCGGTCAATATGGTGGTGTTTCCACCGGTGCTGCTGGGGCTTGCGGTGCTGGCGGTTGCGTCATGGGCGAGGCGGCGGCGCGCCAGCCTGGCTGTAGCCTGAGATGCCGATACGATCGGCGGCCATGGAGTCTACGCTTCTGTGGTTCTACGCCTCTCGCTGACGAAGCAAATCGTCGAGGTCGAGCCGGCGCGTAAACATCGCCAGCGAGCCGTCCTCGTTATGCGGCCATTGCTCTTTCGGCCGATCCCAATACAGCTCGACGCCGTTCTCGTCGGGATCGCGCAAATAAAGCGCCTCGCTGACGCCGTGATCGCTGGCGCCGTCGAGAGGAATCCCGGCTTTCATCACGCGATGGAGCGCATCGGCGAGCGCGGGCCGGGTCGGATAAAGAATCGCCGTGTGAAACAATCCCGTCGTCCCTGGCGGCGGCGGATGGCCGCCTTTGCTTTCCCAGGTGTTCAACCCGATGTGGTGGTGATAGCCGCCGGCCGAAATGAACGCCGCGGCCGGACCCATGCGCTGCATCAGCTCAAACCCGAGCACGCCACAATAAAATCCGAGCGCGCGATCGAGATCGGCGACCTTGAGGTGAACATGCCCGATCCGCGTTCCCGCAGTGATGGGGATGGAATTTTCGGGCATGGATTCTCCGCGTGCATCGGTTGCTTCAGTCACGATCTATGCAGCGGTCGTTTGTTACGCAAGATCGGACACTTCGCCGTCCGGCAGATCGAACTGGAAGGTGTTCAGCGTCATCGACACCATCGTGTAGTACCCGCACAGGCCGATGATTTCGACCAGTCCGCGTTCGGTCAGCAGCTTCGCCGCCTCTTCGTACAGCGCGTCGGTAAGTCCATGGCCTTCGTGCAGCGATTTGGCGACGTCGTAAATCATCTGGCCCTTCGGATCATCGAAACGCGGCGTGCGGCGGTGCCGGATATCTTCGATGATGGCAGGGTCCATGCCGCCTTTGAGCGCGAGCCGCTTGTGGGCGTACCACTCGTAATGCGAGGTCCAGTGGCGCGCGGTGACCAGGATCGCGATCTCGGACAGCTTCGCCGGAAACAGCGTGTCGAACCGCAGGACGGCGCCGAGACGGGCGGCGTGCCGTGCCATCTCCGGGCTGTTGAGCCACGCCATCATCGGAGCCGGCGGGGCGCCACGCTTGCCGGCGATCGATTCGTCGTAAGTCTGTTTCTGGTGCTCGTTCATTTCGTCAGGCGAAAGCAGCTTCAGCCGCATGTCGTTCCCTCTTGTTTTTCAATCGGTGCGAGGCCCGTAACGCCGGCGTTATGTGCGAAGCGCCACCGTGGCCCAAAGCCCTCAGCGGATCGGCGGCGCGTACTGGATGCCGCCGGCGCTCCAGAGTTGATTGAGGTCTCTGGGAATGCCGAGCTTCGATCCAGAGCCGACATTGCGCTCGTAGACCTCGCCGTAATTGCCGACGTGCCGGATGATGCGCGCGGCCCAATCTCTGGTCAGGCCGCCCGCGGCGATCATCATCCAGAGCAGGTGCCAAAATTTCGTCATCCAAGATCCCCTGTCGGATATGGCCGAGCGCATGTTTGCCAAATCGCTCACACCATCAAATCCGACCGGGCGCGCGATGGCAAGCCGTGGGGGCGAGCGCGGTTGAGCGCCATGACGTGGTCATTTCGCTGCGATCCACAGCCGCAAGCCATAGGCCACGAGAGCCACGGTGCCGACGCCGGCGAGCCAGAGCAGGACGAACCACATCAGGCGCTGCGCCAGCGGGGGCGGATTCTGTCGCTCGGGCATCAGTGATAGCCGTGCTCAGGCTTGACCTTGCCGCGGAACACCCAATAGGCCCATGCGGTATAACCGAGAATGAGCGGCACCAGCACGGCGACGCCGACCAGCATGAAGATTTGACTGTTGCGGGGAGATGCCGCCTGCCAGATGGTGATGCTTTGCGGCACGATGTAGGGCCACATGCTGATGCCGAGGCCGGCGTACGAAAGCGCGAACAGCGCCAGCGACAGAAAGAACGGCCGGTGGTCCTGTTTGTTGACGAGGCTTCGCAACAATAAAATGGTCACGCCGGCGACCGCGATCGGCACCGGCGCGCTCAGCACGATGTTCGGCCAGGTGAACCAGCGCTGCGCATATTGAATATTGAGGAACGGTGTCGCGATGCTCACGGCGCCGATCGCGCCCAACATCGCGAATGTCAGAAGCCAACCCAGGCGATAGGCCTGGTCGCGAATTGCGCCCTCGGTTTTCAGCACCAGCCAGGTCGCACCCAACAGGGCGTAGCCGGTCACCAAGGCGAGCCCGGTCAAGAGACTGAACGGCGTCAGCCAATCCCACCAGCCGCCGGCATAATGCCGGCCCTCGACATGGACGCCTTGCAGGATGGCGCCGAGTGCAATGCCCTGCGCCAGCGCCGCCAGCAGCGATCCGCCGGCGAAAGCGAGGTCCCAGCGATTGCGCTTGCTTTGGGTGGTCCGCCAGCGAAATTCGAAGGCCACGCCGCGGAAAATCAAGCCGATCAGCATCGCGATCATGGGCGTGTACAGCGCCGGCATCAGTACCGCGTATGCCAGCGGAAACGCAGCCATCAAGCCGCCGCCACCGAGCACCAGCCAGGTTTCGTTGCCGTCCCAGACCGGCGCGACGCTGTTCATGATCACGTCGCGATCGCCTCTGCGTGGAAACAGCGGAAACAGGATGCCGAGGCCGAGATCGAACCCGTCCATCACCACATAGACAAAGACCGCAAACGCGATGATGAACGCCCAGATGGTGGCGAGGTCGATGGCGCCGGTCATCGCGCGTGTCCCAGGGCTGCCGCGCCGGCGGCGGGCGTGATGCCTGCGGCGCGCGCCGGTGCTTCGCCGCCTGGTCCCTCTTCGCCGGGGTGGGGCGGGGATGCCATCAATCGCAGGATATAGACGATGCCGGCGGCGAACACCGCGAAGTAGACGGCGACGAAAGCGAGCAATGACGAGGCGATCGCGGGCGCCGCGAGTGGCGAGGCGGCATCGACCGTCCGCAACAGACCATACACCGTGAAGGGCTGGCGTCCGGCCTCGGTGGTGACCCAGCCCGCGAGCACAGCAATGAAGCCGGCCGGACCCATCGCCAGCGCGCTAATGTGCAACAATCGCGATCGGTAGAACGTGCCGCGCCAGCGCGCCCGCAGGCTGAACAGGCCGAGCCCCACCATCAGCAATCCCATTCCGACCATGATCCGGAACGACCAGAAGGTGATCGGCACCGGCGGCCAGTTTTCTCGCGGCACAGTGTCGAGGCCCGCGAGCGGCGCATCCAAAGAATGTTTGAGGATCAAGGAAGACAATTTCGGGATCTCGATGGCATAATCGACCTTGCCCGCGGCTTGATCGGGCAGGCCGAACAGCAGCAGCGGCGCGCCATTCGGGTGGCTCTGGTAATGGCCTTCCATCGCCATCACCTTGGCGGGTTGATGCTCAAGCGTGTTGAGGCCGTGCTGATCGCCGGCGAGAATCTGGATCGGCGCCACTAACGTTGCCATCCACATCGCCATCGAAAACATCACCCGCGGACCTGCGAGATGAGAATCGCGCATCAGGTGAAACGCGCCGACGGCTCCGACCACCAGCGCGGTGGTGAGGTAGGCCGCCAGCACCATATGCACGAGACGATACGGAAACGAGGGATTGAAAATGACCTGGAGCCAGTCGGCGGCGACAAACTGCCCGTCGGCATTTATGGCGTAGCCGGTCGGGGTCTGCATCCAGGAGTTGGCGGAGAGAATCCAGAACGCCGAAATCAGCGTGCCGATCGCGACCATCAAGGTCGCGATGAAATGCAGTTTGCGGCCGACACGCTCCAGGCCGAACAGCATCACGCCGAGGAAGCCCGCTTCGAGGAAGAATGCGGTCAACACCTCATAGGCCATCAGCGGGCCAACCACGGGGCCGGTCTTGTCGGAAAATACCGACCAGTTGGTGCCGAACTGGTAGGACATCACGATGCCCGACACCACGCCCATGCCGAATGCGACGGCGAAGATCTTCAGCCAATAATTGAACAGGTTGAGGAAGACCTCGCGCCCGGTCCATAACCAGAGCGCTTCAAGCACCGCGAGATAGCTGGCAAGTCCGATCGAGAACGCTGGAAACACGATGTGAAATGCCATCGTGAAGGCGAACTGCGCCCGGGCCAACACCACGGCATCCCAGCCCTCGAACATCACGGCCATCCCGTCGTCGTTAAAGCCTGATCCGGAAAGTGGGAGCCGGTTTTCCGAGATCATGCTCAAAAAGAGACGAGACCATGATCCGATCCACTCGGATCATGGCCTGGACGGCAAGCCTATCATGTGAGGGGCGACGACGGTATCGCCTATTCGCAAGGGCGCTCAGCTTGAGGCGTTGAGCAGACGTGCGATGGTGCGGTCGATCTGCTCGTACTGACCTTCGCCGTCGTGCTGGAACACGATTTTGCCGCTCTGATCGACGATGTATTGCGCCGGCCAATACTGGTTGTGATAGGCGTTCCAGGTCTGCGAGTTGTTGTCCTGCGCGACCGGATAGGTAATGCCATGCCGCTTCAGCGCGGCCTGCACGTTGGATGCGGATCGCTCGAACGGGAATTCCGGCGTGTGGATGCCGATCACGACAAGGCCGCGATCCCGGTATTTGGCATAGAGTTCGGTGACGCGGGGCAGGGTGTTGACGCAGTTGACGCAGCCGTAGGTCCAGAAATCCACCAGCACCACCTTGCCGCGCAAGCTCGCCATGCTGAGCGGCGCGGAATTGAACCAGTTGTTGATGCCAACGAAATTCGGCGCGTTGCCTTGCGCGGCGGCGACCTGGAACGGTGCGGTCTGGTCGCGTACGACCTCGCCGGTGATGCCGTGGTTGGCGGCACCGATCAGACAAAGCGCAACTATTGAGGCGGATGTGGCGAACGATCGTAGTGCCATGGAAATCTCCATCGTAGGCTCGGTTGATTACAGGCCGATCTGGCCGGTCGGGTAGAATCCTGTCAGCCACGCCACGATCAGCGTGTCGTATTGAAAATAGGACGCAATCGCGAAGGCGATCACGATGATGCCAAACCCCTGCTGCAGCCTCGGTGAAATTCTTGCGATGCTGCGAACGCGAGTGGTGACGGCCTGGCCGCCATAGGCGATCGCCAGCATCGGGATGGCGGCGCCGACGGCGTAGACCACGAGCAGGATGCTTGCCCATGTGGCGTCACTGGAGGTCGCGACAACCGTGAGGATCGAACCCAGCACGGGGCCGGCGCACGGCGTCCAGACCAACCCCAGTGTGGTGCCGAGCACAAAGCCGCCGATGTTGCCTTGGTGGGACGTGGCCCCGCCAGTGGAGTTACCGTTCGTGAGCCCACGGATTCGGATCGAGAGCCATTCGAACGGTGCCGGCCAGATCATCAGGAGTCCGAACCCGAGCAGCAGGATGGTCGCGGCGTTGCGCAGGACATTCGGATCGAAGTCGAAAACGCGGGTGATCGCGCTCAATGCCAAGGCGGTGGCGGAAAACGACAGGACAAAGCCGAACGCGATCATCGCCGGCCGTATCTTGCCGGATTGTCCCACCGACGCGCCAAGCAGTATCGGCAACACAGGAAGCGTACAGGGCGCCGCGATGGTGACGATGCCCGCGAGCAGGGCAAGAACAAGGTTGAGCATCGATCAGATCCCGTCGCTCTTTTGGCTTGCGCCTGATCTCCGCGCAAACGAAGGCGTGTGTCCGGAGAGCTGGTTCTCACATGTCCGCATCTGGGACGACCCGGCCACGGGTTTTCCGAGCGCGAGCTCTCCATCGTCCTTCGGGATGCCGGGGCGAAGCGTTACGCGGCCTGCCTCACGTGTTCGTGAGATTTCTTGGATCGCAACGCCGCGCGACCCGAATGGGGCTCCCATCCGGGTCGGTGCGCATTCGGAAGGTGCGATTTATCTCACGCCGCCAGGCTGGCGACGCCGGCTCCCTTGAGCAGATCGGCGAGTTGCTTGCGGGCATAGAACATTCGGGTCTTCACCGTGCTCTGGGGAATTCCGATGATCTCGCCGGCTTCTTCCACGGACTTCTCGTGATAATAAACCAGGTTGATGATCTCGCGGTGTGCCGGGGACAATTTTGCGACGCAAGCACGCAGAATGGCGCTGGTGTTGCTGCGGTCCAGGGAGGCCTCCGGCGTGTCGGCGTCGTCGGCGATTTCAAGCATGCCCTCCTGGTCGATGTCCTCGTGCCGGCGCTGACGCAGCGCAGTCAGCGCCTTGAACCGGGCGATCGACAACAACCAGGTGGAGACCCGAGAGCGGCCTTCGAACTGGCTGGCGGTGCGCCACACGTCCAGAAAGACCTGGCTGGCGAGGTCTTCGGCGATTGTGGCATCCCGCACGATGCGAAGGATGAAACGATAAACCCGCACATTGTGACGGGAGTACAGGATGTGCATCGCGGAGCGGTCGCCGTCGGCAATGCTTTCCAGCAGCATTTCGTCCGAGGTCGCCTGCGCTGCGATAATGCCGTGGTGGGCCGCGGCGTCGATAGCAACGACGTCGATGGCAATGACGTTCTGCATGACTGGCTCCCCCGTTCACCGCTTTGGCGGCGTTCGTTTGGCCAAGTGATAGTCAGTGAACGTTTCGGGACGTCTGCGTGCAAGGCGGAAAATGGTTTCGTGCAGCGGCGAATTGTTTCGTCGCCGCATGGGCGACGAAACATTCGGGCCTAAAAAGTCAACAATTTCAATGGCGGGGTGGATTGGTTGGTCGGCTGCGGCCGGGTGCTGAAATCTTCCGCCTGAGGATGGCGATCCAACTCCCGGTTCCACATGTCGACTACGTCAGGACACCAGCACGAGCTTGCCCGTCGTGCCCCGTCCCTCCAGCGCGCGGTGCGCGTCGGCGGCGCGCTCCATCGGATAGGTGGCGCCGATCGTCACCTTGAGCTCGCCGCGCACCGCGAGATCGAACAGCTCCGCAAGTCCCTCCGTCAAACCGGCTGGAGTTAGCAAGGTCGGCAAAGCGAAACCGGTCAGCGACTGGTTCTTGAAGATGATGCCGATCAGCTCCGGCACGCCGATCTCAAAGCCTTGAATGTTGAGGGCGCCGTAAATGACAAGTTCGCCACCCGGCGCGAGCGCTACCAGACATTCTTTGGTGATGTCGCCGCCGACCGATTCGTAGATGATGTCCGGTCCGGCGCCGCCGCTTGCCGCGCGCGCGGCATCGACCCAATCCGGCTTGGTGTAGTCGACGCCGGCATCGGCGCCGAGCGCGCGGGCAAGCTCAAGCTTGCTCGCCGAACTTGCCGCCGCGATGACGGTTTTCGCCCCGGCGCGCTTGGCAAGCTGCACGAGAAGCGAGCCGACGCCACCGGCGGCGGCATTGACGAGGACGGTCTTGCCCTTCGGCGAAATCTGCCGCGGCAAATAGAGCGCGGTCAGTCCCTGGATCATCAGCGCCATCGCGTTCTCGAACGACAACGCATCAGGCAGCGGCACCACAAGACCCGCTTCCACCACCACGTGATCCACATAGCCACCAACCGCCGAGCCCGTCGCAAACAGCGGAACCGCGACCCGTGTGCCGACCGTCAGATTGCTGACGCCATCGCCCAAGCGTTCGATCGTGCCGGCGACTTCGGTGCCGGGAATGGCGGGCAGTTCCGGCGTTACCGCGTACCGGTTCTGCCGCATCAATGTGTCGGAGAAATTGATGCCGGCGGCGCGAACACGAACCTGCACCTGCCCGCGAGCCGGAACTGGCGTCGGCCTCTCCACGACCTCCAGCACTTCCGGTCCCCCGAAGCGGCTGAATTGAATCTGTCTCATCTTGATATCCTCGCAGCTGGACGTGTCACTGCGAGCGATATGTGGTACGGTCTCGATAGAGACTACACACCAATTCGTCCATTACTTACCAAGAGGTAACTATGGTTGCGCCGATGAAGCGGTTGCCGGAATTGCCGGCCGAGCGCGCGCTCAAGGTGATCGCCGGACGCTGGAAGGCGGTCATTCTCTATCATTTGTTTGAAGGGCCGAAGCGGCTTTCCGAATTGAAACGGCTTGTGCCGAATGCCAGCCAGAAGGTCCTCATCCAACAGCTTCGCGAGATGGAGGAGCACGGCCTGGTCGATCGCGAGATCTTCCGGCAGGTGCCACCACGGGTCGACTACACCGCAACCGCGCTCGGTCTCAGCCTGGAGCCGGTCATCATGTCGCTTTGTGACTGGGGACGTCGGCACGCCGCGAAGTTGAACGAACTCGACCGCCTCGCCGAATGCGTGGTTGGCAAGCCGCCTCAGAGGAACGTTTCATCGCGCCCGGTCGTGCCGGCAGCCGCGGCTTCCGTGAAATTGGAACGGGCGAAAGTGTCGCGCACGACGGCGTCGAGCGCTCGTCGGTCGTAAGAGATTGCCTTCACCGCGAGTCAGGCCTTGTCGCCGGCGGGCGAAAACAGGTATCCGCCGCCCCTGATGGTGCGGATCACCGTGGGCTTGGTCGGGTCCGGTTCGATCTTGCGCCGGATCCGCATGATCCGCAGGTCGACGGCGCGATCGAAGGCTTCGCTGTCGCGGGCGTTGGCGAGCTCCAACAGGCGCTCGCGTGACAGCACCCGCTTTGGGTTGGCCGCGAAGACCCGAAGCAGGCCGAACTCGGAAGCCGTCAGCGGATGCTCATTGCCCTCGTCGTCGCGCAACGCCTGCGCCTCCAGATCGAGCCATTTGGTTCCGAACCGCACCAATGGCTCTTTCGCCGGTTTTGCGCTTGCGGATTCCGGCGGTGTCGCCGGGGAGCTGCGCCGCAACACCGAGCGGATCCGCGCCATCAATTCGCGCAATTCGCAGGGCTTTGCGATGTAATCGTCGGCGCCGAGTTCGAGGCCGACCACGCGGTCGATCGGGCTCGCGGTCGCCGTCAACATGATCACCGGCACATTGGTGCGGTTTTTCAGATCGCGAATGATGGAAAGCCCATCCTCCTCCGGCATGTTCAGGTCGAGCACCACGAGATCGGGCATGCTCGAGGAGGTCGCGCTGCGCAGGCTGTTGCCGCCATCGCATAGCGTCACGGTAAAGCCGTGCATCTTGAGGTACTCGCCGACCATCTCGCGGGCCGGTGCCTCGTCATCGACGATGATGATGTGCGGACTTCCGGTCATGGCGTCTCTGTCGCCGGCAACACGACCGTGAAGGTCGACCCTAGCCCAGGTCCGCCGCTTTCCGCGGTCACTTGGCCGCCATGCATGTCGACGATGCGCTTGACGATCGAAAGCCCGAGCCCGGTCGAGCTTTCCCCCGCGGTCGGCTTCGCCGAGAGCCGCTGGAAGCGGCCGAACAACCGCCCGATATCTTCCGGAGAAAGTCCGGCACCTTCGTCGGTGATGCGGATGCTGGTGCTGTTGTTTTCGTGACTGACCAATACGGCGATCTTGCCGCCGATCGAACTGTATTTGATGGCGTTGCTGATCAGGTTGTCGATCGCCTCCCGCATCCGGTCGGCGTCACACATTGTGACGTGATTTGGCGGCGCCGACACCGTGATGGTCTGCTGCTTGTTGGCGGCCAAAGGTTGATTGGCGTCGGCCACTTCGCTGACCAGGCCCGCGATATCGATCGGCTCGCGACGGATCGTGATGTCGAAGGCATCCGCCATCGCGTCCGAAATCAGATGATCGACCATCGAGGTCAATCGCTTGGTGGCGTCGCGAATGTGGTCGACCTGGGCCGTGATGCTTTCTTTGGAAGAGCCGGTGCCGATCAGTTCGGTCAGCATTTCGGTGCGGCCGAGGATCACCCCGAGCGGATTCTTCAAATCGTGGGCGACGGTGCCGAGAATTTCGTCCTTGAAGCCGTTGGCGCGCTGCAGCCGCAACCACTGCGCCGACAGCCTCCGGTTCGCCTGCATCAACGCGCGGGTGCGTTGGGCGACGCGGTCCTCGAGCTGGGTGTTGGCCTCGTGCAGTTGCTGATACAGAATGACGTTGTCGAACGCGATCGACAGCCGGCTGCCAAAAATTTCGACCAGCGAGCGGTCGGTTTCGGAGAGTGGGCGCTCCGCCTGCAACAGCACCACGACTTCCCGTCCGCTGCCGGTGCGGATGTAGAGAATGGTGCGGTGATCGACGAATTCATGCTTGCGCCGCGTGAAGGCGGCTTCCACCATCGATCGCAGCTCGGGATCGAGCGATTTGGATCCGGCGACGCCGATGAAGCGGCCATAACAACCCGAACCCGCCAGCACGGAAAAATCGTGGCCGGTCACACCGCCGTCGCGCAGCACCAGGATGCCGGCGCAATCGACGTTGAGCAGTGAAGCGATTTGCGTCAACACGCCTTCGGCGAGCCGTTGCATCGATTTGAAATCGTACAAGGTCGAAGCGGCATCGATGATGATTTCCAGCCCGCGCCGGGTTTGTACCATGCGTTCAAGCTGCTGATAGCTGCGCAACGCCGCGGTCAGCGAGGTGAACAGCTTGTCGGCCGTCAGTTCGGTCTTCGCCTTGTAGTCGTTGATGTCGTAGTGAACGATCACGCGGCGCTCGGGCGCCTGGCCGGGTTGCCCGGTGCGAAGGATGATGCGGACGGTCTCGTTGCCGATCTCGTTGCGGATGTACTCGACGAGATCGAGGCCCGCGGCATCGGTTTCCATGATGACGTCGAGCAGCACGGCGGCGATATCGGGATGCGCGCGCATCAATTCCCGGCCCTCGGCCGCCGAATAGGCCGAGAGGATTTCAAGCGATTGTCCGTTGAGACTGTAGTCGCTCAATGCAAACCGGGTGCCTTCATGCACGGCCTGATCGTCGTCGATGACCGCGATTTTCCATTTGCGCTCGCTCAAGGGTTCCGGGGCAATGCCGGTATCCTCGATCAGATGGAGGACATCGTCCTGCTCGGCCATTGAGGGGTCCCCTCGCCCGTGGAGGCTGCGTCTGCCGAGCCGCCTTTGGGCGGCCCTCGGCATGATAATGCGAAATGTGGTGCCTTGTCCCAGCCTTGAATCCCGCACCGCGGCCAGGCGGGTGCGCGGATTCCGCGCTCGTGAGATCGCATCACCAACGGCGCAACGGCGATTGCGCAGGTCTTGCGAAAGCTCGTCGCCACGGTACGGAAATGCCGCCCAGGGAGAAGGGCGTCGAGAGGATCTGCACTTATAATGTGCAAATTCGCCCCTTTGCATGCAATATCGCTTCGCGCCGCCGAGGTCGCGCCGCCGACGGACGCAAAACTCAGAGCCAATTCATGTGTTTAAACTGCAATTAGCTCTCCCCTGGGGTTTGGCACGAACCTTGCGACGCCGCTCCAAAGCCGTTTCCCCGTGCGTTGGAGCCTCCTAATGAAGCGTCGCGATTTTCTGAAATCCGCCTCCGGGCTGGCCGCCGGCGCCATGGTGCCCGCGCCCGCGATCTGGTCCACCGCCAAGGCCGACGCCCGCTCGGAGACGCTTCTGGTCGTCACCGAAAACGGCCCCAACAATCTCGACATCCACGGCGTCGGCACCAACCGTCCCGGTTACGAGGCGTCGTGGAATACCTACGACCGCCTCATCACCCATGAAACCAAGACGCTGCCGGACGGCACGCAGTCCTACGACCGCGACAAGTTCAAGCCCGAACTCGCCGAAGACATGAACCTCGGCGACATGTCGGTCACGTTCAAACTGAAGAAAAATGCCAAGTTCCACGACGGCGCGCCGGTCACCGTCAACGATGTCAAATGGTCGCTCGATCGTTCGGTGACGGTCGGCGGCTTTCCCACGGTACAGATGAAAGCCGGTTCGCTTTTGAGCAAAGAGCAGTTCGTTGTCGTCGATGACAACACCGTGCGGATCGACTTCGCCAAGAAGGACCATCTCACCATCCCCGATCTCGCGGTGATCGTGCCCGGCATCTACAATTCTGAACTGCTCAAGAAAAATGCCACCGAGAAGGATCCCTGGGCGCTGGAATACACCAAGAGCAACACCGCCGGCAGCGGCGCCTACAAGGTGACGAGCTGGAAGCCCGGCGTCGAAGTGGTCTACGAGCGCAACGAGGATTGGGTCGGCGGTAAGATGCCCCAGCTCAAGAAGGTCATTTGGCGCACGGTTCCCTCGCAGGGAAACCGCCGCGCCTTGATGGAGCGTGGCGACGCCGACATTTCATTCGATCTGTCGAGCAAAGACACCTCGGAGATGAAGAAGCAGAACAAGCTTGTCATCATCTCCAACCCGATCGGCAACGGGATGTATTCCGTCGATTTGAACGTGAAGAATCCGCCGTTCGATAACGAGAAAGTTCGGCAGGCGGTGGCCTATGCGCTGCCGTATCAGAAGATCATGGATGCGGCGATGTTCGGTCTCGCCAATCCCTTGTTCGGCGGCCCTTCGAACAACGTCACCGATATCGCTTGGCCGGCCAAGAGCGGCTACATCAACGACATGGCCAAGGCGAAAGCCTTGATGGCGGAAAGCGGCGTATCGGGCATCGACACCACCATCTCCTTCGATCTCGGCGCCGGCGACATCAGCGAGCCGATCGCGGTGCTGATACAGGAAAGCCTCGGCCAGATCGGCATCAAGACCGCGATCAACAAGGTGCCGGGCGCCAATTGGCGCAGCGAGATGGCGAAGAAGTCGATGCCGTTGATGGTCAACTTTTTCTCTGGCTGGCTGGACTATCCGGAATACTTCTTCTTCTGGTGCTATTCCGGCCAGAACGCGATCTTCAACACGCCGAGCTATGTGAACGCGGACATGGACACGTTGATCGACGGCGCGCGCGCCGCCGCGGCGATCGGCGACAAGGAAAAATATTCCCAAAACGTCGAGGGCTTCATCTCCAAGGCATACAACGAGGTGCCGCGCATTCCCTTGTTCCAGCCCTATCTCAACGTCGCGACGCAGAAGAATATCTCCGGCTACGTCTACTGGTTCCACCGGCAACTCGACTACCGCTCCATCGTCAAAGCCTGAACCGGGCCGCAACAGCAAACGCGCGCGCCCGAAATGCCGTACGCCTGGTTTCTCAATGCGGCCTTCGAAATGCGGCTTTCGAAATTCGGGGTCTAGATTATGTCGATGATCGTGAAGCGGCTGGTGACCGTCATCCCGACCTTGATAGGGGTGGTGGTCGTCACCTTTCTGCTCACCCGCGTCTTGCCGGGTGATCCCGCAGTTTACTTCGCCGGACCGGCCGCCACGCCGCAATCGATCGCCGAAATCCGCAAAACGCTCGGGCTCGACCGGCCGCTGCCGGACCAGTTCGCGCATTACGTCAATGATCTCGCCCACGGCAATTTCGGCAACTCGTTGTCCACCGGTCGGCCGGTCGCGACCGAAATCACCAGTCGCCTGCCGGCCTCCGCAGAGCTCACATTGTCAGGACTATTTCTCGCGATCGCCATCGCGGTGCCGCTGGGCATTTTCGCTGCGGTGAGGCAAGGCTCGCTCGTCGATCATCTATGCCGGATTATCGCCACCGCCGGGGTATCGCTTCCGG
The DNA here is from genome assembly GCA_963814615.1 of uncultured Alphaproteobacteria bacterium. Classification (GTDB taxonomy): domain Bacteria; phylum Pseudomonadota; class Alphaproteobacteria; order Rhizobiales; family Xanthobacteraceae; genus Bradyrhizobium. The sequence goes on from CAWFDN010000005.1 coordinate 519,720, forward strand.
TATTCTTCACCGGCCTGCTGCTGGTCTATGTCTTCTATTTCAGGCTCGGCTGGTCGCCGGCGCCGATCGGGCGGCTCGACGCCTTCGCCACGCCACCGCCCGGGTTCACCGGATTCTATTTGATCGACGCCCTGATCGCGCGCGATTTCGAGACCTTCCGGGCCTCGTTCAGCCAGTTGATTTTGCCGGCGGTGACTTTGGCGGTATTCTCGCTCGCGCCAATCACGCGCATGACCCGCGCCTCGATGCTGGCGGTGCTGTCGTCTGAATTCATCCGGACCGCGCGGGCCAGCGGTCTTAATAGCCGCACCGTGATCATCACTTACGCCTTCCGCAACGCGATGCTGCCGGTCGTGACCACGCTGGGCATGGTTTTCTCGTTCCTGCTCGGCGCCAATGTGCTGGTGGAAAAAGTATTCGCCTGGCCGGGCATCGGCTCCTACGCGGTGGAAGCGTTGCTGCAGTCGGATTTCGCGCCGGTGCAAGGCTTCGTGCTGACGATGGCGGTGCTGTATGTGGCGCTCAACCTCCTGATCGACATGCTCTATGGCGTGATCGATCCGCGCGTGAGGCTCGAAGCATGACCGAAGCCAGCCTGACCGCGCCTCCAATTCCGGAGCTTCAAGCCAAGCCGGAGCTTCAAACCAAGCCCGAGCTTCAAACCAGGACTCCGGCGAATTCCATCTTCCGTCATGCGGCGCATGTGGTGGCGGAAAATCCCCTGACCGGTCTGTCGTTTGGGCTGTTCGTCATGATCGCGCTTTGCGCGCTGATCGGCCCTTATATCGTGCCGTACGATCCGCTCGCCAGCGACACCTCGGCAACGCTGCAATCACCGTCGTTGCAGCATTGGTTCGGCACGGATTTGCTCGGCCGTGATATTTTCAGCCGCGTGGTGGTTGCGACCCGGCTCGACTTCATCATCGCCATCGCCTCGGTGGCGCTGGTTCTGGTGATGGGCGGCCTCGCCGGGATTGCCGCCGGCTTCTTCGGCGGATGGACCGACCGCATCGTCGGACGCCTCGCCGACACCATCATGGCGTTTCCGCTGTTCGTGCTGGCGATGGGCATCGTGGCCGCGCTTGGCAATACCGTGACCAACATCGTGATCGCCACCGCGATCATCAATTTCCCGCTTTATGTCCGTGTCGCGCGCGCCGAAGCCAATGTGCGGCGCGAGGCCGGGTTCGTGCAGGCGGCGCGGCTCTCGGGCAACAGCGATTTGCGCATTTTGCTGGTGCATATCCTGCCGAACATCATGCCGATCATGATGGTGCAGATTTCGCTCACCATGGGCTATGCCATTTTGAACGCGGCCGGCCTTTCGTTCATCGGCCTCGGGGTCAAGCCGCCGACCCCTGAATGGGGCATCATGGTCGCGGAAGGCGCCACCAATATTATTTCCGGCGAATGGTGGGTGGCGTTCTTTCCCGGCGGCGCGCTGATGGTCGCGGTGTTCTGCTTCAACCTGCTGGGCGACGGGTTGCGTGACCTGGTCGACCCGCAGCGGAGGACGTAGAGCATGATCCGGAAAAGCGGGAGCCGGTTTTCCTTGGGACAAACGCCAAGCGTTTGCCCGGAGATCATGCCCAAACAAACGAGTCGGCCATGACCGCGCCGGCGCTGCTCGACGTCAACGACCTCACGGTGGAATTCGCCACCCGGCGCGGCACCGTGAAGGCGGTGCAGCACGTCAACATCTCGGTGGCCAAGGGCGAGACGCTCGGTATCGTCGGCGAGTCCGGCTCCGGCAAGTCGGTGACGTCTTATGCGGTGATGCGGATTCTCGACCGCGCCGGCAAGATCGCCGAAGGCTCGGTGATGTTCTCCGGCATCGACGTCACCGCTGCGACCGAGAGCCAGATGCGCGACCTGCGCGGTCGGGAAATCTCGATGATTTTCCAGAATCCGCGCGCGGCGCTCAATCCGATACGGAAAGTCGGCAACCAGATCGAGGATGTGTTGCGTCAGCATGTTCGCGCCGCGGCGAGCGACCGCGGGGAGAAAGCGATCGAGGCGCTGGAGCAGGTCAAGATCGCGCGGCCGCGCGAGCGCTATCACGCCTATCCGTTTGAACTCTCGGGCGGCATGTGCCAGCGCGTGGTGATCGCGCTGGCGCTGGCGTGCAATCCGCAGCTTCTGATCGCCGACGAGCCGACCACCGGCCTCGACGTCACCACCCAGAAGGCGGTGATGGATCTCGTCGTCGAACTGACCAAGCGCCGGGGCATGTCGACGATCCTCATCACCCATGATCTCGGGCTGGCCGCGGCCTATTGCGATCGCGTGGTGGTGATGGAGAAGGGACGGGTGGTCGAAACCGCGCTTTCCGCCGATATTTTTGCCAACCCGAAGCATGCCTATACCAGGAAATTGATGCGCGCCACGCCGCGGCTCGGCGCCACCTTGCGCGATTTGCTGCCGGAGGAGGATGCCGCGACTGTCATGACCGGACATAGCGGTCCGAAGGACGGCGTCGCTTCCGCTCGCCTATGTCCGGCCATCCAGGCGACGGACCCCAGGGGCAAGCCCGGGGGTGACGCCTCTGCTGTCGGCGACGCTTCCGCCAAACCTCTTCTTCTCGTTGAAAAACTCGTCAAGGAATATCCACGCCCGGGCGCCACCGCGACCCTGACAAAATTGTTCTCCCGCAAGCCGCCGGTCGAACCAGAACAATTTCGCGCGGTCGACGGCATCAGCTTTCGCGTCGGGCATGGCGAGAGCGTTGGCCTGGTCGGCGAATCCGGTTGCGGCAAATCTACCACTTCGATGATGGTGATGCGGCTGTTGGACCAAACGTCGGGCCGCATCACGTTCGACGGCGAAGAGATCGGCGGCATCTTGCCCAAGGCTTTCGCACGGTTGCCGCTGCGCAAAAGCATCCAGATGGTGTTTCAGGACCCGACCGACAGCCTCAATCCCCGCTTTACCGCCGCGCGCGCGATTGCCGATCCGCTGCTGCAACTCGGCGATGTCAAAGGCCGTGACGCGGTGCGCGCGCGCTGCGAGGAATTGGCAGGATTGGTCGGGCTGCCGCTCAATCTGTTGGACCGGTTTCCGCATCAATTGTCGGGCGGTCAGAAGGCCCGCGTCGGCATCGCCCGGGCGATCGCGCTGCATCCGAAGCTCGTGATCCTCGACGAGCCGACCGCGGCACTCGATGTCTCGGTGCAGGCGGTGGTCTTGAACCTGCTGCACGACTTGAAGCAGTCGATGGGCATGAGCTATTTGTTCGTGTCGCACGATTTGAATGTGGTGCGGCTGTTGTGCGATCGTGTCATTGTGATGCGGACGGGGCGAATCGTCGAGCAGGGTCCGGCCGAGCGCGTCCTGGGCGACCCGCAGGACGCCTACACAAGGGAACTCCTGACGGCAATTCCACACCCGCCGTTGCCGGCGCACTGAACCCGCCGACCGACAAGAGAACGCCGACAAGTGAATGATGAGGGATTAAAGAATAATGGCTGCTGATCCGCTTGACGATTATATCGACGCCGTGTCGAAGGCCTTGGATTTGCCGGTCGCCGAGGCCTGGAAGCCGGCGGTGAAGGCCAATCTTGAAGTATCGTTGCGGCTGGCGCGGCTGGTGGATGAATTCATTTTGCCCGACGAAACCGAGCCGGCCAGTGTCTTTGCAGCCTGATATCGCCATGAGCATTGATCATATGAACGTTGACCTCGACCGGCTGTCGGCTTCCGAAATCGCCGCAGCCGTGACCGCCCGAAAAATCTCGGCGCTTGCCGTGACCGAAGCCGCGCTGGCGCGAATCGCCACGCACGACCCGGTCCTGAATTCCTTCACCGACGTCACGGCGGATCGCGCACGTGCCAAGGCGCGTGCGGTCGATGCCGCCATCGCGGCCGGGCAGAATGCCGGTCCGCTGGCCGGCGTGCCGTTCGCGGTCAAGAACCTGTTCGATGTGCACGGTCTGTCGACCCGCGCCGGATCGAAGATCAACCGCGACCGCAAACCGTCGGCCCGCGACGCCACCCTGATCGAGCGGATGGAAGCGGCGGGCGCCGTTCTCGTCGGCGCGCTCAACATGGGCGAATACGCCTATGATTTCACCGGCGAGAACGTGCACGACGGTGCGTCCTGCAATCCGCATGACGTGACGCGGATGACCGGTGGCTCGTCGGGCGGGTCTGGCGCCGCCGTCGGCGGCGGCCTCGTTCCGCTCGCGCTCGGGTCCGACACCAACGGTTCGATCCGGGTGCCGTCGTCGTTCTGTGGTGTCTTCGGGTTGAAGCCGACCTACGGCCGGTTGTCGCGGGCGAGGTCGTTTCCGTTCGTCGCGAGCTTCGACCATCTCGGACCGTTCGCGCGCAGCGTCAGCGATCTCGCGCTCGCCTATGACGCGATGCAGGGACCTGATCCGGATGACGCGGCGTGCACAACCCGCTCCATCGAGCCGGTCGCGTCGCTGTTGGCGCAGGACATCGGCGGCTTACGGATTGCCATCGCCGGGGGATATTTTCAGAACAACGTGTTTGCCGAGGCCAAGGAGGCGGTGGCCCGCGTCGCCAAGGCGCTCGGCACCACACACATCGTCGAAATCCCTGAAGCGGCGCGCGCCCGCGCCGCCGCCTATGTCATCTCCACCACCGAAGGCGCCTCGCTGCACCTCGATCGCTTGCGGCAACGGCCAGAGGATTTCGATCCGGCGGTGCGTGACCGCTTGCTGGCCGGCGCGATGGTCCCGGCGGCATTGGTCGACCGCGCGCAAAAATTTCGCCGCTGGTACCGTGCGCGTGTGCTGGAGATTTTCAAGTCGGTCGATGTGATCATCGCCCCGGCGACGCCTTGCGTCGCGCCGAAGCTTGGGCAAGTGACGTTCGTGCTCGACGGCGTCGAGCTTCCGGTGCGCGCCAATATCGGCATCCACACCCAGCCGATTTCCTTCATCGGGCTTCCGGTGGTCGCGGTGCCCGTGCCGTTGGAGCCGATGCCGATCGGCGTGCAGATCATTGCCGCACCGTGGCGGGAAGACATCGCGTTGCGCGTCGCTTATGCGCTGGAGCGCGCCGGCGTGGTTGCCGCGCCTCGGCCGAGAGGATTATAAAAATGCAAGTAGATCTCCCCGACGTGCTCGCTGAAGTGACCGAGCAGTTTGCGCGTTACGAGAAGGCGCTGGTCTCCAACGACGTCGACGTGCTCGACGAGTTGTTTCGCGCCGATGGCCGCACGCTGCGCTACGGCATCGGCGAGAATCTCTACGGTTATGACGCGATCATGGCGTTTCGCGCGGCGCGCTCGCCGGCGGGGTTGATGCGCAAGACCGCGAAGACGGTGATCACGACCTATGGCCGCGATAGCGCAGTTGCCTCGACACTTTTTTATCGCGACGCCGCGCCCGGCCGGGTGGGACGGCAGATGCAGACCTGGGTGAGGTTCCCCGAGGGTTGGAAAATCGTCGCCGCCCATGTCAGCATCATCGACGAACCCAAGGATCGAAAGCCCGAGGATCAAAAGACATGAGCCTCGGCGATCTTGCGGCCGGCGTTGTCAAACGTCCGGTCAAAAAGACAGAGGCGACGGCTCGGCGTGGTCAACGCGTTTCACCCCATCCGGACAAGATCACGCGCGCGGAGGAACTGCGCCTGCAGTTGGCGGATGAAATTGTGCGCGGGGCGCTGCCGCCGGGCGCAGCACTTGACGAAACCGACATCGCCCGCCGCTTCAAGGTGTCGCGCACGCCGGTGCGTGAGGCGCTGCGCCAGCTCGCGGTCAGCGGTCTGATCGACGCGCGGGCGCACCGCGGCGCAGTGGTGGCGCGGCCGTCGCTGGAGCGATTGACCGGGATGTTCGAGGCGATGGCGGAGCTGGAAGCGCTCTGCGCCGGGCTCGCCGCCGAGCGAATGCTTCCCACCGAGCGCCACGGGCTGGAGGCGATCCACGAGGAGCTGCGGGTGTTGGGCCACGCCGGCAATCCGGAACGGTTTTACGAAGTCAACGATCGCTTTCACAACGCGATCTATGCCGGATCGCAGAACAGCTATATCGCCGAAATAGCGCTGGCGACGCGGGTGCGGGTGCAGCCGTTCCGCCGGGCGCAATTTCGCAATCTCGGCCGTCTTGCCAAATCGCATGCCGAGCACGACCGCGTGGTGGTGGCGATCCTGCGCGGTGACCGCGTCGGTGCGGCCCTCGCCATGCGTGCGCATATCGAGCTGGTGCACGGCGAATATGAGCTTTACGCGGTGTCGGTGTAGTCGGGGCACGCCGCCACTCGGGGCGCACCGCCACGTCAGGGACGGTCATCACCGTCATTGCGAGGAGCCAACGGGTCGCGCGAATGCGCGCCCGATGACAGGCTCCGCGACGAAGCAATCCAGCTTCGTTGCAGCAATGGATTGCTTCGCTGCGCCCGCAATGACGGGGCAAGCAATTAACCCACCGCCGCCTTTGTCATAAACGCGCGCCAGCCGTTGAAGGCCGAGATATCGCGCGCACCGCCGACGTCGGCGGGTTCGACAATAAAGCCCTTCACGCCGCGGCCATCGGCCAGCCGCACGGTGCCGATCGACAGCGGCGGCGGAATCGCGGCGACGAATTTTCCGAAACTCGCGGCCGACAGCGCCCAAAGCTCCAGCTCGATCGACGATCCCGCCCCGGTCTCGACCCGCAGCATACCGGGTTTCGGTGGCGTGGTGTCGAGCGCATAGAGCTTGTAGTCCGGCGCGGTCGTGGTCGCCTCCAGCAATCGTCCGCCGAGCGCTTTCAGTTCGCCGTTGAGCACCATGCCGGAGAGATGCGCGCCGACCACCGCGATGGCGATTTCGTCTCCGCCCACCTTCGTTGGCAAGGCCGCAAGCGGCGGCTGCGGCGTACCCTTGCTGCCGAGCGTCAGTTCGGTGTCGGCATGGAAGACGCGGCCGATGCTGGCGAGCTGCGCGTCGCGCCCGGCAAGCCCCAACAGCGTGATGCCGAATGGAATGCCGTCGGGCCGTATCGCCGCCGGCAGCGCCAGCCCGCAGAGATCGAGCAGGTTGACGAAATTGGTGTAGGTGCCGAGCCTGGAATTGAGTTCGATCGGATTCGCCAGTACCTGCGCCGTGGAATACGCAGTCGGCGCCGTCGGCAGCACCAGTGCATCGATGCCGACGAACGCGCGTTCGCTGCTTTTGCGCAACGCCTGAAGCCGGTACAGTGCGGCAAAGGTGTCGGCGGCGCTGAGCCGTGCGCCGGCGAGCGTGATTTCGCGCGTGACCGGATGAATGGCCTCCGGCGAGGACGCCAGCAAATCGCGGATCACCAGATAACGTTCTGCGACCCACGGTCCTTCATAAAGCAGCCGCGCGGTTTCATAGAACGGTTCGAGATCGAATTCGACCAGCGTGGCGCCCAGTGAAGTCCAGCGCTTGAGCGCGTCGTGGTAGGCGGCTTCCGAGGCCTTGTCGCCGAAGAAAATCAATTGCCCGGCCGGCGGCACGCCGAGTTTGAGCTGGCCCGGAAAGGCGTTCATCGCCGCCAGCGGCCGATTGCGCGAAAAGGAATCGGCGCCATCGGGGCCGGCCATCGCGGCCAGCGCCGTCATCGCGTCGTCGGCCGTGAGCGACAAGATCGATACGCAATCCAGGGTCCGGCACGCCGGCACCACGCCGGCGGTGGAGATCAAGCCGAGGCTCGGTTTCAGCCCGACGATGTTGTTGAGCATCGCCGGCACGCGCCCCGACCCTGCGGTGTCGGTGCCCAACGCCAGCGGCACCAGCCCGGCCGACACCGCCACGGCCGAGCCTGAGCTTGATCCGCCCGGAATCAGATCGTCGCGCATCGGGTTGGTGGGAATCCCGTAAGGCGAGCGCACGCCGACGAGGCCGGTGGCGAACTGGTCGAGGTTGGTCTTGCCGATGATGATGGCGCCCGCGGCGCGCAATCGCGCCACTACGGTGGCATCGCGTGACGGCGAATACGCGTAGGCCGGGCAGCCGGCGGTGGTCGGCAGCCCGGCGACATCGATATTGTCCTTGATGGCAACCGGAACGCCGTAGAGCGGAAGCTGTACGGCATCTTTTTTCGTGGCCAGGGCCTCGGCTTCCGCGATCGCTTCTTTTTCATCGCGCAGGCTGATGAAGATAGCGGGATCGTTATGATCGCGAATGCGCGCAAAGCAGCGCGCGATGGTTTGCGCAGGTGACACGGTGCCGGCGCGATGCGCGGCGACAATCTCAGCGATGGTTTCAGTCACGCGCGGCCCCGATCGGCAGCGAGCGTGTTGGGCGGTTGCGGCAACGGGAATCTCCAGGAGCGAAGCGATAAGAGTGGAATGAGGCCATTGCTGACTGCGTTCCGGGGCTTAAGAATTCTTTGCGATCGAGGCAAGCGGTGTGCCATTGTGTACATCAACACAGGGTTATCCAATTACGGAAATGGGTACGTATTATCAAGCGCTTGAATGAAAATAACATCGGCGGGGCCCAAGCCCTGCCGATTGAATTTGCTCATTTTATGGGCAGTGCCACCTTATGGGCAGTGTCACCGCAGTTTCCTAAGGCGCCGATCCATCATCGTGCCACTTTGCTGCTGCCCTGCGTAATCAGCCGCGCGGCCCGTTGATCGCGCACGTAAATCCACAGCCATGAGATCGCGACGCTGAGCCGGTTGCGCAGGCCGATCAGAAAGTAGATGTGCGCGATGCCCCAGATCCACCAGGCGAGCGTGCCGCGCAGCTTGATGCGGCCGAAATCGATCACCGCCTTTCGCTTGCCGATCTGGGCCAGGCTGCCGGCGTGCTGGTACCGGAACGGAGCAGGTTTGCCGTCGCGCAATCGCGCCTTGATGGCGTCGGCGACATAACGCCCCTGCTGCTTGGCCGCCGGCGCAATGCCGGGGACCGGATTTCCATCCGGGCCGGCGATCACAACGGTGTCGCCGATCGCGAAAATATCGGGATGGTCTGATACCGTGAGGTCGGGCAGGACTTGCAGGCGGCCGGCGCGGTCGGCCGCAGCGCCAAGCCATTCGGCGGCGGGCGAGGCGCGCACGCCGGCGGCCCAGATGATGGTTTTGGTGTCCAGTCTTTGGTCGCCGTAGACGACGCCGTCGGCGGTGCATTCGGTGACGGCCTGTCCCAACATCACTTCGACGCCGAGACTTTCGAGCGAGTTTTGCGCATAGGTGGAAAGCTCGTCGGCAAAGCCCGCCAGCACGCGCGGCCCGGCCTCGATCAAGACCACCCGCGCCTTGTGGGTATCGATGTTGCGGAAGTCCGGCGGCAGCGTGTCCTGCGCCAATTCGGCGATGGTGCCGGCGAGTTCGACGCCGGTCGGGCCGGCGCCGATGATGACGAAGGTCAAAAGCGCCGCGCGCCGCCGCGGATCGCTTTCGCGCTCGGCGCGTTCGAACGCCACCAGGATCCGGCGGCGCAGCGTGGTGGCGTCCTCGAGGGTTTTCAAGCCGGGCGCGAACGGCTCCCATTCGTCGTGACCGAAATAGGCGTGACGGGCGCCGGTGGCGAGAATGAGCGTGTCGTATGGCAAGGTGTCGCCGTCATCGAGCAGCACGCGCTTTTCTTGCGTGTCGACGCCGGTCACGGTCGCGAACAAGGTCGTGACCTCGGGACGGTCGCGCAGCAAATAGCGGATCGGCCAGGCGATCTCCGACGTCGCAAGCGAAGCCGTCGCGACCTGATACAGCAGCGGCTGGAAAAGATGATGATTGCGGCGGTCGACCAGCGTGATGCGGACCGGCGCGCCCACAAGCCGGTACGTCGCCTCCAGTCCGCCGAAGCCGGCGCCGACGATCACCACGCGATGGGGTTCTTGCGGTTGCGGCGCTCCGGTCGTCATCGATGGCGGCCTTACGGTTTCAGATTTCTCGAAAACGTGCGGTGGAGTATGGAGTCTTTCGGGCGTTCGTCCAAGGGCCGGATGGGCTTCAATTGGCGCAGATCATGTGGGGACAGCTGCGCAACATTGCCGGGGATTCCAGAACGTTTTTTGGGGGGTGACAGACCGATGACAGAGCAGAGCAATTCCCTGGCTTGCCTTGCCCGTGCTTCCGCAACACCCTGCGTGACAGCAAGGCACGACCATCTATTGTCGGCCTGAACTATAATTCTTGCCATTCGCGGCTCATACGAATTATGGTGCACAAACACCTGCATTGAGCCGAAGGTTTGTTGGGCCTGATAGCTTCATGCTTGCCGCTGAGATGCGATTTCGCGCACAAAAAACGGCAAAACAAAGAGAACCCCAGGAACGGAGCGCAGAACTCCCGGGACGGAGCGAGTCGTTTGACTGGCATACTTAAATAACGAGGAGGGAATGGGTATGAGGACGGCATTCTGGCTGGCGGGCGCGATGGCTCTCGTGCTGGCGCAACCCGCCAAGGCGGCGGATTCCATCAAGATCGGATTTGTTTCGACCTTCAGCGGCCCGACCGCCGTAATCGGCAACGACATGCGCAATTCGTTTGAGTTGGCGCTCGATCACATGGGCCGCAAGATCGGCGGCCTGCCGGTCGAGGTGATCTACGAGGACGACCAGCAGAAGCCGGATGTAGGCAAGCAGAAGACCGAAAAGCTGATCCTGTCCGACAGAGTGGACTTCATCGCCGGCTATATCTGGTCGAACGTGCTGCTGGCGTCGCTCAAGACCGCGGTCGATTCCAAGACCTTCCTGATCAGCGCCAACGCCGGACCGTCGCAACTGGCCGGCGAGCTGTGCTCGCCTTACGTGTTTTCGACGTCGTGGCAGAACGACCAGACTCCGGCGGCGATGGGGCTTTACATGAACCAGAAGGGCGTCAAATCAGTCTTTCTGATTGGCCCCAATTACGCCGCCGGCAAGGACATGCTTGCAGGCTTGAAGAGCACGTTCAAGGGCGAGGTGCTCGGCGAGGAATACACGGTGTGGCCGAGCCAGCTCGATTTCTCGGCCGAGCTCTCGAAGGCGCGGGCGTCAAAAGCGGAGTCGATCTTCGTGTTCTATCCCGGTGCAGCCGGCGTGCAATTCCTCAATCAATATGTGCAGGCCGGGCTCAAGCAGCAGGTTTCGCTTTATACCGCCTTCACCATCGATGAGTTGTCGCTGCCGTTGCAGAAGGAGAATGCGCTCGGCATTGCAGGCGCGCAGGAGTGGGTGAACGATCTGCCGAACGACGAGAACAAGCGGTTCGTCGCCGACTACCGCAAGAAGTATCCCGGCCTGCGCCCGACCTATTACGGTGCGCAAGCCTATGATGCCGCGCAACTGATCAACAGCGCGGTGCTGGCGGTGAAGGGCGATCTGAGCAAAAAGGACGCGATGAAGGCCGAGATGGAAAAGGCGAATTTCAAATCGCTGCGCGGGCCGTTCAAATATGGCAACAACCATATCCCGATCCAGAATTTCTATCTTCAGGACGTGGTCAAGGACGCCGCCGGCGAGCTCTCGCTCAAGACCGTCGCCACCATCGTCAAGGACGACCAGGATCGCTTCCACGACAAATGCCCGATGAAGTGATTTCCGCCCCCGGCGCGGTCGGGCCGGTCGTCTGACCGGCGCCAGGGGTATTGGTTGAGCAGGAGACTTATATGAATATGAAACAGGCTTTCTGGTTCGTGGGCGCTACGGCGCTCGCGTTGGCACAGCCCGTCTTGGTAGAGACGGTCTTGGCGGCGGATTCCATCAAGATCGGGTTTGTCTCGACGTTCAGCGGTCCGACCGCGGCGATTGGCAACGACGCGCGCAATGCGTTCGAGCTTGCGCTCGATCACATGGGTCGCAAGATGGACGGCAAGCCGGTCGAGGTGATCTATGAGGACGACCAGCAAAAGCCAGACGTCGGCAAGCAGAAGACCGAAAAGCTCATTCAGTCCGACAAGGTCGATTTCCTTGCCGGTTATAACTGGTCGAACGTGCTGTTGGCCTCGCTCAAACCCGCGGTCAATTCGAAGACTTTCCTCATCGGAATCAACGCCGGGCCGTCGCAACTCGCGGGCGAGTTGTGCTCGCCTTATGTGTTCTTGACCTCGTGGCAAAATGACCAGTCGAACGCCGCGATGGGCCTTTACATGAACCAGAAGGGCGTCAAATCTGTCTTTCTGATCGGGCCGAATTATGCGGCCGGCAAGGACCAACTGGCTGGCCTCAAGAGCACGTTCAAGGGTGCGGTGCTCGGCGAGGAATACACGGTGTGGCCGACGCAGCTCGATTTCTCGGCCGAGCTTTCGAAGGCGCGCGCCTCGAAAGCGGAATCGATCTTCGTGTTCTTTCCCGGCGCTTCCGGCGTGCAATTCCTCAATCAATATGCGCAGGCCGGCCTCAAGCAGCAGATTCCGCTCTACACGGGCGGCACCGTCGACGAATTGTCGTTGCCGTTGCAGAAAGAGAACGCGCTCGGCATTCTCGGCGTCCAGGAGTGGGTGAACGACCTGCCGAACGAGGAGAACAAGCGGTTCGTTGCCGATTACCACAAGAAGTATCCCGGCCTGCGCCCGAGCTTTTACGGCGCGCAAGCCTATGACGCAGCGCAATTGATCAACAGTGCGGTGGTCGCGGTGAAGGGCGATTTGAGCAAGAAGGACGCGATGAAGGCGGAGATGGAAAAGGCGAATTTCAAATCCGTGCGCGGACCCTTCAAATACGGCAACAACCACGTCCCGATTCAGAATTTTTATCTTTCAGAGGTGGTGAAAGACTCAAGCGGCGAACTCTCGCTCAAGACGGTGGCCACCGTCGTCGAGAACGACCAGGATCGTTTCCACGACAAATGCCCGATGAAGTGATCGTCCGCGCTCCAGAGCCAAATTGATTAATTTAACGGCGCGCGGGGCACAAAACCGGGCTTCCACTTTTGCCGATCGTCTAGTACAGCGGTGGCGCTTGCGCGCTGCCGCTGTTTTCGTTTTCGCCTCTCCATCTTCAGCCTCATCAAAGAGCCCATGCTGCTTGTCGTCGAACAATTCCTGAACGGGCTGCAGTTCGGGTTGCTGCTGTTTTTGCTGGCGGCGGGCTTGACGCTGGTTTTCGGCATCATGGACTTCGTCAATCTGGCGCATGGTTCGCTCTACATGATGGGCGCCTATTTCGCGGCGACCTTCGTGGCGTGGACCGGGAGTTTCGTGTTGGGTGCGCTGCTGGCGCTCGGCGCGACGTTGCTGTTAGGTATGGTGCTGGAATTCACGGCGCTGCGGCACCTTTACGGCCGCGATCATCTCGACCACGTGCTGGCGACGTTCGGGCTCATTCTTTTTTTCAATGACGCGGTGCGGCTGATCTGGGGCCCGGCCGGCCTCGCGCTGCCGCTGCCCGCCTGGCTGACGGTGCCGGTCCAGATCATGCCCGGCATTTTTTATCCCGCGTATCGCTTGGCGATCATCGTCGTCGCACTCGCGGTAGCGCTGATGCTTTATCTGGTGGTGATGCGCACCAGAATTGGCATGCTGATCCGCGCCGGCGCGTCGAACCGGGAAATGATCGGGGCGCTCGGCATCAACATCCAATTGCTCTACACGCTGGTGTTCGGACTCGGCGCCGCGCTGGCCGGGCTCGCCGGCCTGATGCAGGCGCCGATTTTGACCGTGCAGATCGGGATGGGCGAGAACATCCTCATTCTGGCCTTCGTGATCATCGTGATCGGCGGAATCGGTTCGATCCGCGGCGCGTTCCTGGCTTCGATCTTTGTCGGCATGATCGACACCTTGGGCCGCGCCTTCCTGCCCGATCTTTTGCGGAAACTCCTAAGTTCGGCCGCGGCTTCGACCGCGGCGCCCGCGCTCTCCTCGATGCTGATCTATCTCTTGATGGCGATCGTATTGGTGGTGCGGCCGGAGGGGCTGTTTCCAGCCAACAAGCGATGACCGCTTCCTTCAACGCCCGCAACGTGACCGCAGTGCTGGTGGTCGCCGGCCTGTTATTGCTTCCGCTTTATTCGTCGATCAGCGGAAACATCTTCGTGCTGACGTTGTTCACCCGGATTGTGATCTTCGCGCTGGCCGCGGTGAGTCTCAACCTCATCATGGGTTACGGCGGGATGATGAGTTTCGGTCACGCCGCGTATCTCGGGATCGGCGGATATGCGGTCGGTATGCTCGCTTTTGAGGGCATCGGCTCCGGCTTCATTCAGTGGCCGGTGGCGCTGGCGGCCTCGGCGTTGTTCGCAGCTGTCATCGGCGCGCTCAGTCTGCGCACCCGCGGCGTCTATTTCATCATGATCACGCTCGCCTTCGCGCAGATGGCGTATTACGTCGCCTCCGGGCTCTCGCGCTACGGCGGCGACGACGGCCTGACGGTGTACAAGCGCAGCGATTTCGCCGGCCTTCTCGATCTGTCGAACCGCGTGCCGTTTTATTATCTCTGCCTCGGCTGCCTGTTCGGCGGGATTTATCTGATCTGGCGGATCGTCAATTCGCGCTTCGGCCTGGTCGTGCAGGGGCTGCGCTCCAACGAAAAGCGCATGCAGGCTATCGGGTTCCCGGCGACGCGGTACCGGCTGGTTTGCTTTGTGATCTCGGGCACGATGTGTGGTCTGGCCGGCGCGCTGCTCGCCAACAACACCGACTTCATCAGCCCGGCGGTGATGTACTGGACCCGCTCCGGCGATCTCATGGTCATGGTCATCCTCGGCGGCATGGGGTCGTTGTTCGGGCCGGTGTTCGGCGCGATCGTCTATCTGGTGCTGGAAGAGGCCTTGTCGCAGGTGACCGAATACTGGGCGCTGATCATGGGCCCGCTTTTGTTGCTGATCGTGCTGTTCGGGCGCGGCGGCATCAATGGGCTGCTCGGGAGACTGCGTCGTGGTTGATCCCTTGCTTCGCGTCGAAAATCTGGTTCGCCGGTTCGGCGGCATCCTCGCCACCGACAATCTCTCGCTCGATGTGGCGAAGGGAGAATTGCACGCGATCATTGGACCGAACGGCGCCGGCAAGACCACGCTGATCAGCCAGCTCACCGGACAATTACTGCCGGATTCCGGCACGATTTGTTTTGCCGGCCGCGACGTCACTCGCCTGCCGGCCTATCGCCGCAGCGCGCTCGGGCTGGCGCGCTCGTTCCAAATCACCTCGCTGCTGCCCGACTTTACCGCAGCAGACAATGTCGCGCTGGCGGCGCAGGCGCATGACGGGCACTCTTTTCGCTTCTGGGGCAATGCCCGCAAGGAAATCCACCTTCGCGAAGCTGCGCGGTCGGCGCTGAGCCGGGTCGGGCTCGACCACCGCGCCGATGTCGTGGTGTCGGAATTGAGTCACGGCGAGCAGCGCGAGCTTGAGCTCGCGGTCGCGCTCGCCACCAAGCCGCAATTGTTGTTGCTCGACGAGCCGATGGCGGGACTTGGTGTGACGGAATCGGCGCGGATGGTGAAGCTGTTGCAGGAGTTGCGGCGGGAAGTCACCATCGTGCTGGTCGAGCATGACATGGAGGCGGTGTTCGCGCTCGCCGACCGCATCACGGTTCTGGTTTACGGTCGCGTCATCGCCTCCGACGTGCCGGCAGCGATCCGGCAGAACGAAGAGGTCAAGCGCGCCTATCTCGGCGACCAGCATGCGGTGACCGTTCATGGCTGACGCGGCGCCTCTGTTGGAAATCGATGGTATCGAGACCTGTTACGGCTTGAGCCAGGTGCTGTTCGGCCTATCGCTCCAGGTCCGCGTCGGCGAGATGGTGGCCGTGATGGGCCGTAACGGCATGGGAAAGACCACGACGATGCGGTCGATCATGGGGCTGACGCCGGCGCGCGCCGGCACGATCCGCTTTGCCGGACGCGACGTTCGCAAGCTGCCCTCGTTCCGGATTGCGCAGTTGGGCATCGGCCTCGTCCCCGAGGGACGTCAAATTTTTCCGAACCTGACTGTCCGCGAGAATCTCGTCGCCGCGTCCGGCAATCGCCTCGGCAGTCCCGATCCCTGGACGCTGGAAAAAATCCACGCGCTGTTTCCGCGGCTTGCCGAACGCGGCAACAACATGGGCGGCAATCTTTCCGGCGGCGAGCAGCAGATGCTCGCGGTCGGACGCGCGCTGATGACCAATCCGCGCTTGTTGATTTTGGACGAAGCCACCGAAGGTCTCGCGCCCTTGATCCGCGACGAAATCTGGAACTGCCTCTCGCTGCTCAAAGCGCGCGGCCAGTCGGTGCTGGTCATCGACAAGAACGTCGAAAACCTCACCCGCATCGCCGACCGCCATTACATCATCGAGCGCGGCCGCACGGTGTGGAGCGGCACGTCGGAGCAACTGATCGCCGAGCCGGAGTTGCAGCATCGGTATCTGGGGGTTTGAGGGATTATCAAGAGCCCCGCATCATTGCTAAGAGCGAAACAATCAAGGAATTTATGACATCCGCTAAGATTATTTAGCGGCGGCTTATGGTTCGGTAAGGCGTTTAGAAGAATTGACAGTTTTCGGAAATCTCTATGCGCAAGTGGACGAGACTGGTTACTAGCATTGGCAACGCATTTTCTCGTCCAGAAGGAATAACAAGTATGAAGATATTCGAGATTAGCGTGCATGCATCCGATTGCCGAGACGGTGAACCGACCGTCTTCGGTGACCGTGCTAAGTCAGGACCGCCGTTCAATCGATATGAAGTCATGCGCCGAGTCCGAAGCTATGGCAAGAACGATGGTCGAGGCTGACTTAGGGCCAAATGCCTGTACAAAGTTATGAACTAGCATTGATAAAGGATTCCTGCCGTCAGCGAGAACA
The DNA here is from genome assembly GCA_963814615.1 of uncultured Alphaproteobacteria bacterium. GTDB lineage: Bacteria > Pseudomonadota > Alphaproteobacteria > Rhizobiales > Xanthobacteraceae > Bradyrhizobium. Next base: position 536,346 of record CAWFDN010000005.1, read on the forward strand.
GGATTACTTCTACGTTCTGACATGGAAGCATCCGATGGTGAGTCGACGGTCGTCGCCAGCCCGCTCCGCCAAAGTCCGGCCCTGCACGATAATACGTGGTGTCGAAACGTGTGGTGTTCTGATGCTTCCATCGTTTAGGAAAAAGACCAGAACTTAAGCGTGAAGAGCAATAGTGGACTATCATAAAAATGATCTTTCACAGTCGTAGAAAATGCGCCTTTACGACGGCTCCAGGTGCAACGCTCGCAAGGGCGCTCATTTAAGGTCATCGTCCCAAGATCATTGTCCCGACGACAGATACTCAATTCGTTGTTGAGCCGTGACATAGCCCCAGATGCCACCAATCGCGATAGTTATCACCAAAGTCGCGATCAAGATGGGCCATTTAGGAGTGCCGCGGAAGTTCGCGTCGAATGCAGGAAGCTGAACAGCGCGACGGGAGCTTGAAGCGCCAGAGCATTCAGGCAACTGGCCCTCGAAATCCTTGTTCAAGGACTCGATCTGTCCGGATTAATGCCCATGAATCTTACGGCTAGATCGTGAGCATCCAGTCGAACGATGGTAAGGAACAGGCTCTCGATTACCCAATTCATTGCGGAACTTGGTTACTTCACTCTCGATGCAAGGTTGGAACGCCCAGCCAAAAGGGTCCAGAGGCAACGTACATACGAATCGATCCAATACGCTGCGATAAACCGAGGATTATCGCGTGAACTCGTCATGGAGATAAGTTTGACGGTCGGTGGCTTTCTGTGTACGCCAGAGTGCTATCACGGGCTCGACGTACTCAGTCCTGAAGGCGCGTGGGTAAATCATGAAGGCAATACTTTTTTGGCATCGACCCACGGCGGCCTAAGTATTAACGCGAGCTTTGTGTCCATATCTGTCCGGTGTTTAGTTAAGACGCAGTACTCCGTCGCGCGAACATCTGCGGCTCGCTCTGCAGCACCGGCGTCACCACATCGATCAGACGCGCCGCGGCGTCGTCCACACTGAGGCCGGCGGTATCGACCACGGCGGAGGCGCGGGCGTAGAGCGGTTCGCGGCTGCGCAGGATGGTGCGCAACTCCGCCATCGCCGAGCGATCGTCCGCCATCGGGCGCAAATCGCCCTGGCCGCGCACCCGCGCCATGTGTTCTTCCGGCTCGGCCTTCAGCCAGATGGTGTAGAACGACGACAGGATGAGGTCGAAGGTGATCGGCTCGGAGACGATGCCGCCGCCGGTCGCGAGCACCGTGAGTTCTTTTTGCGCCAGCAATTGGCCGAGCGCGGCCTGCTCCATGCGGCGGAAACCTTCCTGGCCGTAGAGCGCGATGATCTCGGCGACCGACAGACCGTTCTGCGCCTCGATCTCCTTGTTGAGCTCGACGAAGCTCCAGCCGATTTTCCGGGCGAGCATTTTGCCGAGCGTGGATTTGCCGGCGCCGCGCAAGCCGATCAAGGCGATGCCGGCGAAGGAGGTCTGCCGGGGGGCTGAACCGCTGTTGGCTTGGCCGGAGAGAATATCCTTGGCTTGCGCGATCTGGTTCGGCGTCGCCTTGCGGACGAGATCGCGAAGGACCGGCCAGTCCGGCGTAGGTTCGGTCGCCGGAATGAGGTCTTCGAGATGTGCGCCCATCGCGTGCGAGACTCGGCGCAACAGCACGATCGAAACGTTGCCCTTGCCGCTTTCGAGTTGCGCGATATAGCGTTCGGAAATGCCGGAGACTTTCGCGAGCACCTTGCGCGACATGCCGCGAAGCGCGCGCATGGTGCGGACACGCTGGCCGAGTTGAACAAGAAAGCCGGCTTCGGGATCGGGATGTTCAGTCATATCCCCTGCTCGATGATGGCCGTCAACATACGCATTTGGAAACATAATGCCAACAAGGATTGACAGCAGCAAGCCGGATGGCCTTCTATGAATTATAATTCTTAAAATTCGGGAAGGAAGCGTCGTGACGCGCCTGGTAGACGGAAACGCAGCATGAGCGGCAATTCCTACAATGCAGTGACATGGCTGCTCGACCGCAATGTCGACGAAGGCCGGGCCAAAAAGCTCGCCTTCACCGACACCGTCGCCGAATTAACCTATGGCGAGTTGCAACAGCAAAGCCGCCGGCTCGCCAATCTTTTGCGCCACCTCGGCGTGCGCCGCGAAGAGCGGGTCGCGATGATCATGCTCGACACCATCGATTTTCCGGTGGTGTTTCTCGGCGCGATCCGCGCCGGCATCGTGCCGGTGCCGCTCAACACGCTGCTGACCGCGGATCAATACGCCTATGTGCTGGCGGATTGCCGGGCGCGGGTGCTGTTCATCTCCGAGGCGCTGCTGCCGGGGGTGCAAGATATGCTCGGGCGGATGCCGGATCTCGAGCACGTCGTCGTCACGGGCAAGGATGCGCACGGCTACAAGAAATTGTCCGATGAACTCGTAAACGAGAGCGATTCATTCGCGACCGCCGCGACCCATGCCGACGAGCCGGCGTTCTGGCTGTATTCGTCGGGTTCGACCGGCATGCCCAAAGGCGTGCGGCATCTGCATTCCAATCTCGCCGCCACCGCGGAGACCTACGCCAAGCAAGTGCTCGGCATTCGCGAGGACGATGTCGGGCTGTCGGCGGCGAAACTGTTTTTCGCCTATGGCCTCGGCAACGCGCTGACGTTTCCGATGTCGGTCGGCGCTACCACCATTCTCAACTCCGAGCGGCCGACGCCCGCGACCATGTTCGCGCTGATGAACAAATATAGTCCGAGCATCTTTTTCGGCGTGCCGACGCTGTTCGCCGCGATGCTCAACGACGAGGCGCTGAAGAGCGCACGCTGCGGCTCGCGTTTGCGAATCTGCACCTCGGCCGGCGAGGCGCTGCCGGAATCGGTCGGCAACGCCTGGAAATCGCGCTTCGGCGTCGACATTCTCGACGGCGTCGGCTCGACCGAGCTGTTGCATATCTTTCTGTCGAATGCGCCCGGCGATATCAAATATGGCACCTCGGGTCGCGCCGTGCCGGGCTACAGGGTGCGGCTGGTGAATGAAGCGGGGGCCGACGTGCCCGATGGCGAGGTCGGCGAACTCCTGGTTGATGCTCCCTCCGCGGGCGAAGGCTACTGGAATCAGCGCAGCAAGAGCCGGCGGACCTTCGAGGGCCACTGGACCCGCACCGGCGACAAATACATTCGTGACGCCGACGGGCGTTACGTCTTCTGCGGCCGCAGCGACGACATGTTCAAGGTGTCCGGCATCTGGGTGTCGCCGTTCGAGGTCGAGAGCGCCTTGATCACCCATCCCGCGGTGTTGGAAGCCGCCGTGGTGCCCGAAGCCGATCCGGAAGGATTGCTCAAGCCCAAGGCGTTCGTGGTGCTGCGTGCGGACGCTGATATGGCCGGCCTGCACGAGGCTTTGAAAGAGCACGTCAAGCAGAAGATCGGTCCGTGGAAATATCCGCGCTGGATCGATGTCGTCGAGTCCCTGCCGAAAACCGCGACCGGGAAGATTCAGCGGTTCAAGCTGCGGGAAGATAGCTAGCCGTTATGGCCGGGACAAGCCCGGGCATGACGAATGAGAGTTTTAGACTGTACGTTAAGAGAGAGACATGACCGCCTTGCAATCCACCGGCACCCTCGCCATCGGCTCATCCGAGCTCGAATACCGCATGATCGGTCCCGCGCCTGATCGAGCGCCGACCATCGTCATGCTGCATGAGGGGCTTGGATCGGCCGGACTGTGGGGCGATTTTCCGGATCGGCTTGCGGCCGCAACCGGTGCCGGTGTGTTCGTGTATTCGCGGGCGGGATACGGCGCCTCTACGTCCGTGACGCTGCCGCGTCCGCTCAACTACATGCACGCCGAGGCGCTGAAGGTGTTGCCGCAACTGCTCGACACAATCGGCTTTCGCCGGGGATTGTTGCTCGGGCATTCCGACGGCGCTTCGATCGCGGCGATCTATGCCGGCGCCCACCAGGATCATCGCGTGCAAGGGGTCGCGATGATCGCGCCGCATTTCATCGTGGAAGACGTCTCGGTGAACTCGATTGCCGAGATCAAACGCGCCTATGAGACCACGGACCTCAAGGCGAAACTGGCGCGCTGGCACAACGACGTCGACAACGCGTTCTACGGTTGGAACGGCGCCTGGCTCGATCCGAAATTCCGCAGCTGGGATATTTCGGAATATCTGGCCTATATCCGCGTGCCGGTTGCGATCCTGCAGGGTGCCGACGACCAGTACGGCACGCTCCGCCAGATCGAGATCGCTCGGCAGGAGTGCTACTGTCCGGTCGATGTGACGATCCTCCCGGGTGCCGCACATTCGCCGCACCGCGAAGCGCCGGAAACATCGCTTGCAGCGATCGCAGACTTTGCAGGACATGTTTTATTCGTCCAGGACAGCTCAACGGGGCAAGCGGCGTGAGCCGCTGGCCGTGGCAGGGCGTCGGAGGCTGGTGGCTAAAGATGAAACAAAATGCAGGCCGTCCGCCTGAAAGCCTCTGGACCTGGCCCTAAACATGCATTATTATGCATAAATAGAGCTAGATACCAAAAAAGCCAAACAAACAAAAAAGCCAAACAAACAAGGGTGGCCCATGGCCGGTGAAGATCGCGTCCTCGCGGGCGGTGCCAGATACATCGATTTCCAGACCGATCCGTCGCGCTACCGGCATTGGAAGCTTGACGTCGAAGGCGAGGTCGCCACCCTGACGATGGATGTCGATGAGAATGGCGGGCTGTTCGAAGGCTACCTGCTCAAGCTGAATTCCTACGACCTCGGTGTCGACATTGAGCTGGCCGATGCCGTGCAGCGGCTGCGCTTCGAGCATCCCGGCGTGAAGGTGGTGGTGGTGCGCTCGGGTAAGAACCGGGTGTTCTGCGCCGGTGCCAACATCCGGATGCTGGCGGGGGCGACCCACGCCCACAAGGTCAATTTCTGCAAATTCACCAACGAGACCCGCAACGGCCTGGAGGATTCCAGCGCGAATTCCGGCCAGCGTTTTGTCACCGTCGTCAACGGGACGGCGGCGGGCGGCGGTTACGAACTCGCATTGGCGACCGATCACATCATCCTCGCCGACGACGGCTCGGCGGCGGTGGCGCTGCCGGAAGTGCCGTTGCTCGCGGTGTTGCCGGGCACCGGCGGCCTGACGCGGGTGATCGACAAGCGCAAGGTGCGCCGCGATCACGCCGATTTTTTCTGTACCATCGAGGAAGGCATCAAGGGCAAGCGCGCGGTGCAGTGGCGCCTGGTCGACGAGATCGTGCCGAACAGCAAACTCGAAGCCAAAGTCGCCGAGCGACTGCAAGAATTCGCCGCCGCCTCGAAGCGCAACGGCAGTGGAAAAGGCATCGCGCTTAGCCCGCTGACGCGCAGCTTCAGTGACAACGGCATCCGCTACGGTTTTGTCAGCGTCGACATCAATCGCGCCGAGCGCATCGCGACGATCTCGATCCAGGCACCGGAGGCAAGTCCTCCCGGTGACATCGACGGCATGATCGCGCAAGGCGCCGCGTTCTGGCCGCTGCAGGTGGCACGCGAACTCGACGATGCGATCCTTCATTTGCGCATCAACGAACTCGAAACCGCGATGCTGGTGTTCAAGTCGCATGGCGAGCGCGCCAACGTCCTGGCCTGCGACGCATTCCTGGAAACCCATAAAGCGCATTGGCTGGTCAATGAAATCAGGCACTACTGGAAGCGGGTGCTCAAGCGCATCGACGTCACCTCGCGCACGCTGGTGGCGCTGGTCGAACCGGGTTCGTGCTTTGTCGGCACGCTGGCCGAACTCGTATTCGCGGCGGACCGCTCCTACATGTTGATCGGGGCGAGGCAGGGCGACAACCGCGCCCCGCCGACGATCGAACTCTCGACGATGAATTTCGGACCGTACCCCATGAGCCACGGCCTGACGCGGCTAGACTCGCGCTTTCAGGCCGACCCGTCGGATCTGGAGCGTGCGCAGCAAAGTGTCGGTAAGGCGCTCGATGCCAACGAGGCCGAGCAGCTCGGCCTCGTTACTTTCGCGCTCGACGACATCGACTGGGATGACGAGGTCCGGGTGTTCTTCGAGGAACGCACCAGCTTTTCGCCGGACAGCCTCACCGGCATGGAAGCGAACTTGCGCTTCGTCGGACCCGAAACCATGGAATCGAAAATTTTCTCGCGGCTGACCGCGTGGCAGAACTGGATCTTCCAACGCCCGAACGCAGTCGGTGAAGACGGTGCGCTGCGGCGCTACGGCACCGGCCAGAAGGCGCAGTTCGATATGACGCGGGTTTAGTGAATTTGCTGCGTCATGGCCGGGCAAGAGCGCGAAACGCATCTTCGCGCAGATGTCCCGGGCATGACTGAAAATGTGTCCAAGGAGCACGCCATGAACGCGAACATCATGAATGTCGACTACTCAACCAAGATTCCCAACAACGTGAATCTCAGCGAAGATCGGCAGGTGCTCAAGGCGCTGGAGGGCTGGCACCCCGGTTACATGAATTGGTGGAGCGACATGGGCCCGGAGGGCTTCCAGCAATCGCTGGTTTACTTGCGCACCGCCTATTCGGTCGATCCCCGCGGCTGGGCCAAGTTCGACTACGTCAAGATGCCGGATTATCGCTGGGGCATTCTGCTGGCGCCGCAAGAAGAAAATCGCGTCATCCCGTTTGGCGAAAATTATGGTCAGCCGGCCTGGCAGGAAGTGCCGGGCGAACATCGCGCCGTGTTGCGCCGCCTGATCGTGATCCAGGGCGACACCGAACCGGCCTCGGTCGAACAGCAGCGCTATCTCGGCAAGACCGCGCCCTCGCTCTATGACTTGCGCAACCTGTTCCAGGTCAATGTCGAGGAAGGTCGTCATCTCTGGGCCATGGTGTATCTGTTGCAGAAATATTTCGGCCGTGACGGTCGTGAAGAGGCCGACGATCTGTTGCGCCGCCGCTCGGGCGATGCGGATAGCCCGCGTATGTTGGGGGCCTTCAACGAGGCGACGCCGGACTGGCTGTCGTTCTTCATGTTCACCTACTTCACCGACCGCGACGGCAAGATGCAGTTGCACTCTCTGGCGCAGTCCGGCTTCGATCCGCTGTCGCGGACCTGCCGCTTCATGCTGACCGAGGAAGCGCATCACATGTTCGTCGGCGAGACCGGTATCAGCCGCGTGGTGCAGCGCACCTGCGAAGCGATGCGGGCTGCCGGCATCACCGATCCCTCCGATATCGCCAAGGTCCGCGCGCTCGGGGTGGTCGATCTTCCGACCATCCAGAAGAAGCTCAACCTGCATTACTCGCTCTCGCTCGATTTGTTCGGCTCGGAGGTCTCGACCAACGCGGCCAACGCCTTCAACGCCGGCATCAAGGGCCGCTATCACGAGACCCAGATTCAGGACGATCATCGCCTGCAGGACAGCACCTATCCGGTGCTCAAGATGGTGAATGGCGAGATCAAGCGCATCGACGAACCGGCGCTCACCGCGCTCAACATGCGGCTGCGCGACGATTACACGCAGGACTGCGTCAAGGGTCTGTTGCGCTGGAACAAGATCATCTCGCTCGCCGGCTACGATCTCAAGCTGATGCTGCCGAACGTCGCGTTCCATCGCCAGATCGGTGAATTCAAGGCGATCCGCGCCACGCCGGACGGGGTGCTGATCGACGACGCCACCTGGAACAAGCGCAAGGGCGAGTGGCTGCCTTCCGCAGAAGACGGCGATTTCATCGCGTCGCTGATGACGCCGGTGACCGAGACCGGCAAATTCGCTTCCTGGATTTCGCCGCCCAAGGTCGGGATCGACAACAAGCCCGGCGATTTCGAGTATGTGAAGATCGAGACGTGAGATAGGTCACGAGCGGCACCACATCACAGCCCGTCATCATCCGCGAAAGCGGATGATCCAGTAAACACCGGGTCTGATTTTCAAAGGAGTCCGGTGCCGCATCGCTCTACGGCGATTACTGGATACCCGCCTTCGCGGGGTATGACAGCGAGTGATGTGGGTATGCCGGTGTAGGGCCGTGCCGTTCAGCTAATCCCAGCCGTCGCCCTTGATCCCCGGATTGGCGTAGACGATGCCGCCGTCGACCGCGATGGTGGCGCCGACCACGTAATCTCCGGCGCGTGAGGCGAGATAGATCGCAGCTCCCGCCATATCTTCGTCGGTACCGATGCGGCCCGACGGCACCCGCTTCGACACTTCATCGGCGTTGTCGCGTGCCGCCTTGTTCATGTCGGAGCTGAATGGCCCCGGTGCGATCGCCGAGACCACGACGTGATCGTGAATGAGTTTTGCGGCCATCCGGCGGGTCAGGTGAATCAGGCCGGATTTGCTCGCGGCGTAGGAATACGTCTCCATCGGGTTGACGAAGATGCCGTCGATCGATGCGATGTTGATGACCTTGGCGGGCTTTTCCACGGTGGCCGCCGCGCGCAGCGGCGCGGCCAGCGCCTTGGTCAGAAAGAACGGCGTCTTGAGGTTGAGGTTCATCACCTTGTCCCAGCCACTCTCCGGAAATTCGTCGAAATCCGCGCCCCATGCCGCGCCTGCATTGTTGACCAGGATGTCCAGCCTCGGTTCGCGCTTGCCGATCTCGGCCGCAAGCATCTCGATGCCTGCCATGGTGGAAATGTCGATCGGCAGGCCGATGCATTCGCCGCCATATTCCGCTGTGAGTTCTTTCGCAGTCGCCTCGCAGGGAGCTGCCTTGCGCGCGGTGATGTAAACCCGGGCGGCGCCGTGGCTGAGAAATCCACCCGCGATCATCTTGCCGATGCCGCGCGATCCCCCGGTTACCAGCGCGACGCGGCCTTGTAACGAAAACAGATCCTTGAACATGGATGCCTCCTCGCTTTTTGGCCATGCTTCTGGGCGGCGGATGGGTGCGAGTCAAGAAAGGCCCAGGCTCGGTTTCGAGAGCAGCCGGCATGTCGGCGTTATTTCCAGTTTGACAGCCTCGAAAGGGTTTGTTTTCTCTCCATTTCCAGACCCCGCGGAGATCGAATGCACGGACTTTTCAGGTGGAGCAGCAAATGGTGGCCGGGCCTCGTTCCACTGGTCGTCCTTTGGGCCATCGCGGCCTGGACAAGTACTTCACCGCTGGAATCTGATCTGGCCGCCCGCTCCAGTTCAGCGCTCAAGGACATCGTGCTCGACAAGACGAGGGTCGCGGTCGTCGGCCGTGACGTCACGCTTGCCGCGGACGCCTTCTCGGAAGATGGCCGCCGCAGCGCGGGGGCCGCGGTCGAAGCCGTGCCGGGCGTGCGGCTGGTCAACGACGAAACCCGCCTGGTTCCTGAAGCCAGGCCGTTCGTCTGGTCGGCCGAACGCGATGTCGTCAGGGTCACGTTGGGTGGCAGCTCGCCCTTGCCGGCCAGCAAGGCGAGGTTGCTCGAGGCGGCCCGCGCAAATCTCGGCAGTGTCGAGGTCGTCGACCGGATGAATTTGTCGCGGGGCGCGCCGCCGCGTTTTGAGAATGCCGCGTTGCTCCTGCTCGATCAGATTGCGAAATTGAAGGATGGCAAGATCACCATTTCCGACACCAAGGTCAGCCTTTCCGGGATGGCGCGCGATCTCGGCGGCCGCGAGGCGATCGCAGCGGTGCTGAAGAATCTCCCGGAGGGTTTTTCGCTCGCCGCCAACGAGATCAAGGCGCCGCTTTATATCTTTCAGGCCTACAAGGATCCGGTCGCGGTGACGCTGGCACTGAGCGGCTATGTACCGGACAACAACGTCCATGCCGCGGTCGCAGCGGCGGCGGCCAAGTTCTTCAGCGAAAAGGTGGTCGACAATCTCAAGGCCAGTGTCGGCGCGCCTTCCGGATTCGCGGGCGCGGTGGTGCCGGCGCTGGGCGCGCTGTCGAGACTCTCGACAGGTACGCTGGTGGTGTCGGATCGGGAGGTGAAGCTCTCGGGCGACGCGCTCTATGACACCGCGGCGGCTCAGATCCGCAGCAACCTGGCCAAGGATTTCCCCCCGGGCTGGCAGCTCAAGGCCGATATCTCGGTCAAGCCTGCGGCCGCGCCAGTTGATGCCACCGTCTGCCAGCAGCTGTTTTCGGAATTGCTGGCTAAGGGAAAAATCCGGTTCGAATCCGGGCGCGATACCATCAGCACGGACTCGGCGGGGCTGCTCGACCGCCTGATCGAAACGGCGCTCCGCTGTCCGACCGCCAATATCGAAATTGCCGGACATACCGACGCCGACGGCGAGGATGGCTTCAACCAGGCGCTGTCCGAGAAGCGGGCGCAGGCAGTGACGGATTACCTGGTGAAGGCCGGTTTGCCCGCGAGCAGGTTCACGGCGGTCGGTTACGGCAGCACGCAGCCGGTCGCTACCAATGATACCGACGAAGGCAAGGCGCAGAACCGCCGCATCGATTTCGTGGTCAAGGAATAACGGTCAAGGAATAGCGATGGCACATCTCGTGACGTTCAACTGGAACTGGCTGCTGGCTTCGCTGCTGCTGGGTTTCGCGATGGGCTGGATTGCTGTGGTTCACCGCGGCCAAGGCGTATCGAAACGGACGGCGCGGTGGCTCGGGGTGCTGGTGGCGGCGCTGGCGGCGGCAGCGCTGGCCCGCGTGATCCCGGGCCGTCCGGGCTACTGGCTCGACCTCGGTCTCATCATGTTTGCGGTGTATCTGGCCGGTTGCGCCATGGGGTCGTGGCTGCGCGATTGGGTGCTTTTGCGCCACGCACTCTCCAGCCGTAAAGCCTGAGGTGAGGCATCCATGACCACCGCGGACAGGTCCATGCGCTGCTGGCCGGACGACTGGTCCGGCAACGCCCCGGAACTCGATCTGTTGTTTTTCCAGCGGCTGTCGGCGAAACCTTCGGCATGAGATCACGAAAACTTCACCACCGCGCGCGCAGGTTGCAGTCCTCGACGTTGCCGGACCGGAGCGAATGCAGCAAAACTATGCATTCCGGTGCCGTGAATTCAGGCTAATATATCGCAGGCTAATATATTGAAGGAGCGCGTGTTATTCACATCAGGCGAATTCCACTCGGGCTCAAAACGCGCTACCACATGGCGCCGGGAGCGAGCGTGGTGCCGGCGGCGGCGAGGTTTGTTTGGGCCGTCGTCGTGGGATCGTAATCGAGGTGGAGATGCTGGAAGCAATACGCAGGGCGATCTCGTTTCTGCGCCGGAAGCATATCCTGCATAAGCTAGGTGTTGTAGTCAGCGCCACGGTGATCGGGATCGCGTGCTACGTACTCTACCACATCCTCCGGGGCATCGACACCGATCAGGTCGTCGAAGCCATCAAGCAGACCGAACCCGGCTCGATCGCGCTGGCGGCGCTGTTTGTCGCCGCGGGCTATTTCACTCTGACATTCTACGACCTGTTCGCGGTTCGCGCGATCGGCCGCGCCGATATTCCCTACCGCGTCAACGCGCTCGCGGCCTTCACCAGTTATTCGATCGGGCACAATGTCGGCGCCAGCGTCTTTACCGGAGGCGCGGTGCGCTATCGGATTTATTCGGCGTGGGGATTGAGCGCGATCGACGTCGCCAAGATCTGCTTTCTGGCCGGGTTGACATTCTGGCTCGGCAATGCCGCGGTGTTGGGATTGGGTATCGCCTATCATCCGGAAGCCGCAGCGGCGATCGACCAGCTTCCGCCCTGGCTCAACCGCGTGGCCGCGTTTGCCATCATCGTTGGGTTGGTGGCCTATGTGGCCTGGGTCTCGATGCAGCCGCGCGAGGTCGGCCGCGGCCCCTGGACCGTGGTGCTGCCGGGCGGTTCGCTGACGTTGTTGCAGATCGCGATCGGAATCATCGATCTCTGCTTTTGCGCGCTGGCGATGTACGTGCTGGTCCCGGACGAACCCAACCTCGGCTTTGTCGTGGTCGCGGTTATTTTCGTCTCGGCGACGTTATTGGGTTTCGCCAGCCATTCCCCCGGCGGGCTCGGCGTGTTCGATGCCGCCATGCTGGTCGGTCTGTGGCAGATGGACAGGGAAGAGCTGCTCGCCGGAATGCTGCTGTTTCGGGTCCTCTATTATATTGCCCCATTTATCGTATCTGTAATCTTGCTGACGTTTCGGGAAGTTATACTGCGTGCGCGACAAAAGCGCCTGCGTCAGGCGAGGCCGGGGCTCAATGCCGAGCCGAAGCGCGAAACCGCCTACGTGGCCAAGCGTGGGGATACTGGCGCCTGACGATGTTGGCGTCTGACGATATAGACCCGAGCGGGGAGAGCCGGCCCAATGGCGATAGATGCTCCTTCTACGACTTTCTTCTCGCCGTGGCCTGACCGGTTGCGGCATTCGGCCATTATCCTGCTCGCCGGTGCTCTGGCGCTTGCCGTCCTGGTTGCGCTCGGCGAGCTGCCGCTGGTCCGCGCCGCCGCGGTTTTTATCTGCATCGGTGCGGCCGCGTTGGTGCCGTGGCGATTGCATAACGTTGCGGCGTCGCGTGAAGATGTCCGCGGGGTCAACCCGGTCGAAACCGCAGCGGTCAGCGCCATTGTTTCCGGTATGCCTGACCCTGCCGTGCTGCTCGACCGCGCCGGCCGCGTTATTCACCTCAATGCCGCCGCAGCGCAGCTCGCGCCGGCGCTCCGCAAGAACGAACTCGCCCAGTTCGCGTTGCGTTCGCCCGAAATTATCGCCGCGCTCCGCGAAGCCATCGCGACCACAGAAAGCAGGCGCGCGACCTACCTCGATCACGTACCGGTTGACCGCTGGATGGAATTGATCATCAACCCGGTGCCGGTGCCTACCCTGTTCGGCGGCGCGGACAAATGCATGCTGATGACGTTCCACGATCAAACGCCGCTGCGGCGGGTCGAGGAGATGCGCGCCGACTTCGTCGCCAATGCCAGTCATGAATTGCGGACGCCGCTGGCGGCATTGTCCGGCTTCATCGATACGCTGCAGGGCCCGGCCAAGGAGGACGCCAAGGCACGGGAGCGCTTTCTCGGCATCATGCACACGCAGGCGACGCGGATGGCGCGGCTGATCGATGATCTGTTGTCGCTATCGCGGGTCGAACTCTCCGCCCATGTCCGCCCCGACACGCTGGTGGATATCGTTCCGATCATCCGGCAGGTCGCCGATGGGCTGGAGCCGCTGGCGCGGGAACGCCAGGTCACGATCGATATCGGTCTGCCGGAGGCGGCGGTGGCGATTGCGGGCGATCGCGAGGAGTTGCTCCGGTTGTTCGAGAACCTGATCGAGAACGCGCTGAAATATGGCGCGTCCGGCGGCAAGGTCGTGGTCTCGCTCAACTCGGCGATTTCCGGTGAGGGCGCGCCGGAAGTTCGCGTCATGGTGCGCGATTTCGGCCCCGGCATCGCGCCCGAACATTTGCCGAGGCTCACCGAGCGGTTTTACCGGGTCGACGTCGGCGACAGCCGCGCGCAGGGCGGTACGGGACTCGGTTTGTCGCTGGTTAAACATATTGTTAACCGGCATCGCGGGCGGCTTTTGATCGAAAGCGTACTGAAAAACGGCGCCACTTTTACCGCCTGTTTTCCCCAGGCCAAGCCTCCGTCTGCGGCTTAAATACAAGTTATTTCAAATACCTAACTTCGTCATCCAACTGTCATCAAACCTTCGTAAAAGAAGCATCGGCCGCTTTTAAACGGGCGACGTGAGCGCAATCGGGTGCGTCAGGCGCTTCGCTCACCAGATGGAGACCAGCAATGAATTTCATGAAAGCTATCGTCGCTGCCGGCCTGGTCGCCGCATCGACGTCGGCGTTCGCCGCCGACATCACCGGGGCGGGCGCGACGTTCCCGTTCCCGGTTTATTCGAAGTGGGCCGATGCCTACAAAAAGGAGACCAATAACGGTCTGAACTATCAGTCGATCGGTTCGGGTGCCGGCATCAAGCAGATCCAGGCCAAGACCGTGACGTTCGGTGCCACCGACGCGCCGTTGAAGGCTGAGCAGCTTGAGAAGGATGGTCTGGTTCAGTGGCCGATGGTGATGGGCGCGATCGTGCCGGTCGTGAATCTCGAGGGTATCAAGCCGGGCGAACTGGTGCTGTCCGGCGAGGCGCTAGCTGAGATTTACCTCGGCAAGATCACCAAATGGGACGATCCGGCGATCGCAAAGCTCAATCCGAAACTCAAGCTGCCGACCGACGCCATCACCGTGGTGCGCCGTTCCGATGGTTCGGGAACCACTTTCAATTTCACCGACTATCTGTCGAAGTCGAGCGCAGACTGGAAGACCAAGGTTGGCTCCGGCACCGCGGTGGAATGGCCGGCGGGCGTGGGCGCCAAGGGCAATGAAGGCGTTGCCGGTAATGTCGCTCAGACCAAGAACGCGATCGGCTACGTCGAATACGCTTACGCCAAGCAAAACAAGTTGACCTTCGCAGCTCTGATCAACAAGTCCGGCAAGACCGTGCAGCCAACGGTGGAGGCGTTCCAGGCCGCCGCTTCGAACGCCGACTGGGCGAAGGCTCCTGGCTATTACCTGATCCTTACCGATCAGCCGGGTGAGAAGTCGTGGCCGATCACTGCCGCGACCTTCATCCTGATGCACAAGGAGCCGGTTGATAAGGCGGCGTCCGCCGAGGCCGTCAAGTTCTTCAAATGGGCGTTCGCCAACGGCGGCAAGATGGCCGAGGAGCTCGATTACATTCCGATGCCGGACTCGGTGGTCAAGTTGATCGAGAAGACCTGGTCGGCTGATATCAAGAGCTGACATCCGGGCTGACCTGCAATTCTCGGCCGCGGAAATATCCCGGCCGAGGTGGGCCGCCTCCTCCTGATCCAACTCGGGTTGACCCGAGTTGGGCATCTCGAATGGTGGAAGTCGGATGTTTCCGGCTCGATCGGGAGAGACCTTGGGGGCCGGTTACGATCTATCGATACTATCGATAGACGTATTCGCGTGCCCAGATTGCAGCCGGCCGAGCTTAACGCGTCGTTATTCGACATCCGATAACGGAAACTGAAGGCACTGCACGTCTGGTCAAAACTCGTGAAGCAGGTTTCAGGTCGTCGGATTGGGTAGTATGATAGAGAGAAGTGGCGTGGCAGACATGGCCATTCAGAGCGATGTAATGGAAGCCGCCGGACCTTACGATCGCGCCAAAGCGCTCAACGCTTTCAAGCTCGGCGATGTTACATTTTACTGGATCACCCGAGGCTGTGCGATCTCGGTGCTGCTCATCCTTGGCGGGATCATCCTTTCGCTGATCGTGGGCGCATGGCCGGCGATGAAGCAATATGGCTTCGCGTTCCTGTGGACCCAGCGCTGGGCGCCGTCGGCCGATCCTCCGGTGCTCGGTGCGCTCGGTCCGATCTACGGCACGCTGGTAACCTCCTTCATCGCGATGTTGATCGCGATCCCCGTAGGTCTTGGCATTGCGATCTTTCTCACCGAGCTTTGTCCGCAATGGCTGCGCCGTCCAATCGGAATAGCCATCGAATTGCTTGCCGGCATTCCCTCGATCATCTACGGCATGTGGGGATTCTTCGTGCTCGGCCCGTTTCTGGCCTACACGTTTCAGCCGTTCATGATTGGATTGTTCGACGGCATCCCGGGCCTCGGATCGATTTTTGGAGGCCCTCCCTCCTATCTCAGCCTGTTCAACGCAGCGCTGATTCTCGCGATCATGGTGCTGCCGTTCATCACCGCGATTTCAGTCGACGTGTTCAAGACCGTGCCGCCGGTGCTCAAGGAAGCGGCCTACGGCGTCGGCTGCACCACATGGGAAGTCGTCCGCAATGTGGTGATTCCCTACACCCGCGTCGGCGTCATCGGCGGCATTATGCTGGCGCTCGGGCGTGCGCTCGGCGAAACCATGGCGGTCACGTTCATCATCGGCAATTCGTTCCGGATCTCGTCTTCGATCTTTGCGCCGGGTACCACGATTTCAGCGGCGATCGCCAGCGAATTTGCCGAAAGCGACGGCTTGCATCAGTCGGCCCTCATTCTGCTTGGCCTGTTGCTGTTCGTATTGACCTTCTTCGTTCTGGCCATGGCGCGGCTGCTGCTGCTGCGGCTGGAAAAGAAAGCCGGGAACTGAGTCATGAACCCGATCTACACCCGTCGTCGTCGCATCGACATCATCGTCCGCGGGCTTTGCTTCGGAGCTGCGCTGTTCGGCGTGACCTGGCTGGCGCTGATCCTCTTTACGTTGCTGGTAAACGGGGTCGCGGGGCTGAATATTCAGCTCTTCACCGAGAGCACCCCGCCCCCGGGATCGACCGAAGGCGGCTTGCTGAATGCCATCACCGGTTCGATCATCATGACTGTGATCGGGGTCGGCATCGGCGCGCCCCTCGGCTTGTTCGCCGGTACTTATCTCGCCGAATATGGCAAGAACGATCGCCTGACGTCGGTGATCCGCTTCATCAACGACATTCTCTTGAGTGCGCCCTCGATCATCATCGGTCTATTCATCTACGGCGCCGTCGTGGTGCCGATGGGTGGCTTCTCGGCTTTCGCGGGGTGTCTGGCGCTGGCCGTGATCGTCATCCCCGTCGTGGTGCGCACGACCGAGGACATGCTGCTGCTGGTGCCCAATCCGCTACGCGAGGCGGCCTCTGCCCTCGGCCTGCCGCGTTCGCTCGTCATCAAGCGCATTGCCTACCGTGCGGCGCGCTCCGGCCTCATCACCGGCGTGCTGTTGGCCACCGCACGCGTCGCCGGCGAAACCGCGCCGCTGCTGTTTACCGCGCTTAGCAATCAGTTCTTCAGCCTCGATCTGAGCAAGACCATGGCCAACCTGCCGGTGACCATCAACAACTTCGTGCAAAGCCCCTACGCCTACTGGAAGCAACTCGCCTGGAGCGGGGCCTTGATCATCACGCTCACCGTACTTGCCTTGAACATTGGCGCGCGCGTCATCGGCGCCGAGAGGACCGCAAAATGAACGACCTTTCCGTATCCGTGAGTGTTCCAGGCGGGCCGGTGCCGTCGATAGCCAATCAGGCCGAAGCGCCCGCGAAGGTCACGGCGCGCACCCTGAATTTTTACTACGGCGAACACCATGCTCTGAAGAACATCAACATCACCCTTGGGACCAATCGCGTCACTGCCTTCATCGGACCGTCTGGCTGCGGCAAGTCGACCTTGCTGCGGATTTTCAACCGGATGTACGACCTCTATCCGGGACAACGCGCGACCGGGCAGCTGATGCTCGATCAGACCAACATTCTCGATCCCAAACTCGATCTCAATCTCTTGCGCGCGCGCGTCGGCATGGTGTTCCAGAAGCCGACGCCGTTTCCGATGACGATCTACGAGAACATCGCGTTCGGCATTCGGCTGTACGAAAAGATCTCAAAATCCGAGATGGATGGCCGGGTCGAAAAGGCCTTGCGCGGCGGCGCGCTCTGGAACGAGGTCAAAGACAAGCTGAACGCCAGCGGCCTCAGCCTGTCCGGCGGCCAGCAGCAGCGGCTCTGCATCGCTCGCACCGTGGCGGTGCGGCCCGAGGTGATTTTGTTCGACGAGCCGTGCTCGGCGCTCGATCCGATTTCGACCGCCAAGATCGAGGAACTGATCCAGGAGCTTGCGGAAGAATACACGATTGCCATCGTCACCCACAACATGCAGCAGGCCGCGCGGGTCTCGGACAAGACCGCTTTCATGTACCTTGGTGAGTTGATCGAATTCGACGAGACCAACAAGATTTTTACGTCGCCGACCGACCGACGCACCCAAGATTACATCACCGGCCGGTTCGGCTGAGGAGAGAAATATGGCTTCAGAACATACCGCCAAAGCGTTCGACAGCGATCTTCAGGAACTGACCCGGCTGGTCGCGGAGATGGGCGGCCTCGCCGAACGTATGATCGTCGAATCCGTCGATGCGCTGATCCGCCGCGATGTCGCGCTCGGCCAGCGCGTCGTCGCCGCCGACGCCGAAATCGACAGCCTGCAGCACGTGATCGAGGAGCGCGCGGTGCTTACCATCGCCCTGCGTCAGCCGATGGCGGTCGACTTGCGCGAAATCGTTGGCGCCATGCGGGTCGCCACCGATCTTGAGCGGATCGGTGACCTCGCCAAGAACATGGGCAAGCGGGTCGCGGCGCTGGAAAGCGACTTTCACCCGTTAAAGCTGATCCGCGGTCTCGAGCACATGACCGACCTTGTGCAGTCGCAGGTGAAATCCGTACTCGACGCCTACACGGCGCACGATCTGCCGGCGGCGATGACGGTCTGGAAGGGCGACGAGGAAGTCGACGCCATCTGCACATCGCTGTTCCGCGAACTTCTGACCTACATGATGGAAGATCCGCGCAACATCAGCTTCTGCATCCATCTGATGTTTTGCGCCAAGAACATCGAACGGATCGGCGACCACGCCACCAACATCGCGGAAACCGTATTCTACATGATCGAAGGCCAGCAGATGCTCGATAAGCGCCCGAAGGGCGACATGACGACCTTTGCGACAACTGTACCTGGGAGTTAGCGACAGCGTTTTCGAGCGAAGTGGAGAACGGTTCGCGTGAAGAAAACGCGTCAATCACAAAAGAAGGCTTAGCATATGAACGCGCGCATTCTGGTGGTGGAAGACGAGGAAGCGTTGACCACGCTTTTACGCTACAACCTCGATGCCGAGGGCTACGAGGTCGAAACGGTCGGGCGCGGCGACGATGCCGATACCCGGTTGAAAGAGCGCGTTCCCGACCTGATCGTGCTCGACTGGATGTTGCCGGGCCTGTCCGGGATCGAACTGTGCCGCCGCTTGCGGGCGCGGCCAGAGACCCGGCAGTTGCCGATCATCATGTTGACCGCGCGCGGCGAGGAAAGCGAGCGGGTTCGGGGCCTTGCGACCGGCGCCGACGACTACATCGTCAAGCCGTTCTCGGTGCCGGAACTGCTGGCGCGGGTGAAGGGTCTGCTGCGCCGCGCAAGCCCCGAGCGCCTTGCCACCGTGCTCGCCTATGGCGACATCGAACTCGATCGCGAAAAGCGCCGCGTCGCGCGGTCGGGTCGTCCGATCGATCTCGGGCCGACCGAATACCGGCTGCTGGAATTTTTTCTGGAACATCCGGGCCGGGTGTTCAGCCGCGAACAACTGCTCGACAGCGTATGGGGCCGTGACATTTATATCGACGAGCGCACCGTCGATGTGCATATCGGGCGGTTGCGCAAATTGCTCAACCCGGGCCGCGAGCAGGACCCGATCCGCACCGTGCGTGGCGCCGGCTATGCGCTGGACGACCGCTTCGCGAAGATTGAGTAGCTCCACTCCGTCGTCCCTGCGAATGCAGGGGACCTATAGCCACTGATCCCGGCTTTGACGAAGAGCTGGAGCGCCAGCCAAGTCCAACCACGAACATTTGTGGTTATAAATCCCCGCGTGCGCGGGGACCACATAGAGGATCAGTGTTACCTTGCCGGCTTGATCGGCTGGCGGCGGCGATCGCTGGCCGGCTGATAGGCGATCCGCGAGTGATGCGCGCAATAGGGCAGGCTGGTAAGCGCCTTGCCGCCGCAGAAGAAGAATTCCGTACTGGAGGGATCGCCGATCGGCCAATGGCAGGTGGCTTCATTCAGTTCCAGCAGCGACAGCCGCTGGCTCATCGGCACCACGTTGTCATAGGTGATTGGGTCCGGCTCCAGCTCGACCTCGAAAGCATGGGCCAGCGCGGTATTGCCACGCGAGACCGGGCGCGAAACCCGCATCATGTGCTGGGCCGGGCGGGCCTTGCGCTGCCGCGGTGCTGCCGAGGAGGGGCTCTTGGCGCGGCCGGAAAGACCAAGCCGGTGAACCTTGCCGATCACGGCATTGCGCGTCACATTGCCGAGCTCCGCGGCGATCTGACTGGCCGAGAGTCCGGCTTCCCAAAGTTTTTTCAGTTGTTCGACGCGATCGTCGGTCCAGGTCAATACCGTCATCGCACTTTTCCCTTCGTGTCGCGCCGGCCATTCTCGAAGCGGCGTTTCTTTAAAATCCCTGCAGGCAGAATCCCTTAGCCCTCGCCGGGCGCAGCAAGCGCGCCCGGGCGTTTACGCCGAACACTGGGGACGTCAGAAGATTAGAACCGCCGCACGAGATGTCGTACCCGACAGTCAAGAGGCTACAATATGGCGTGACTCCGGCGCAAGAGTCTGCGTGATTGCGTCCACATGTTCCATCCTTCAAAGCATTGCATTCTGATTTTTCCGCGGCACCGGAAATCTACGGGCCGCGCGCGCGGGGTGAGCGCCGCGGGACAGGTTGACAGCAACGGCTACCTGCATAGAATGTCCGCTACGTGCCGCCCCGAAAAGGCGGCACGTTTTATTTGGCACGTTTTGTTTTTCTGTGCCGGTTGTTTTTCCGTGCTGGTTATCGATGCGCCAATGCGCGCACCGCGGCCGGCTTAACCTCCAGTGATCGCCATGACCAAGAGCGTGACGTCGCATCTGCTTCCCGTATTCGCCAGGGTCGATCTTGGTTTCGAACGCGGCGAGGGCGCGTGGCTGATCGCGACCAATGGCGAGCGCTATCTCGATTTTACCTCGGGTGTTGCGGTGAATGCGCTGGGCCATGCACACCCGCATCTGGTTGCGGCGCTGCAGGAACAGGCGACAAAACTGTGGCACATGTCGAACCTGTTCAAGAGCCCAGACGGTGAGCGGCTCGCAGCAAGGCTGTGCGAACAGAGCTTTGCTGATTTTGTGTTTTTCGCAAACTCCGGCGCCGAAGCGATGGAATGCGCGATCAAGATCACGCGTAAGCATCACGCCGCCAAAGGGCACCCCGAGCGCTATCGCATCATCACCTTCGACGGTGCGTTTCACGGCCGAACACTGGCGACACTGGCCGCGACCGGCTCGGCAAAATACCTCGAAGGCTTCGGGCCGCCGATGGATGGTTTCGATCAGGTGCCGTTCGGCGATCTCGAAGCCGTCAGACGCGCGATCGGTCCGCACACCGCGGGCATCCTGATCGAACCACTGCAGGGCGAAGGCGGCGTGCGCGCAGCGCCGCATGCCTTCTTCAAGGCATTGCGGCAACTCTGCGACGAGAAGGGCCTGCTGCTGATCTTCGACGAAGTGCAGACCGGCATGGGCCGTACCGGCGAGTTGTTCGCTCACAAGCGCCTCGGCGTTACGCCGGACGTGATGTCACTGGCAAAAGCGCTCGGCGGCGGCTTTCCGATCGGCGCTTGTTTGGCGACGGCCGAGGCGGCGAACGGCATGACGCCGGGCACGCACGGTTCGACCTTTGGCGGCAACCCGCTCGCGGTTGCGGCCGCGAACGCCGTGCTCGACGTCATGCTCAAGCCCGGCTTCTTCGAGCATGTCCAGAAGATGTCGCTGCTGCTCAAACAGAAGCTGGCGTCGGTGGTCGATCGCCATCCCGGCGTGCTCGCTGAAGTGCGCGGTGAAGGACTGCTGATCGGTTTGAAGGCGGTGGTACCGTCGGGCGATCTCGTCGCGGCGTTCCGCGAGGAAAGGCTGCTGACGGTCGGCGCCGGCGAAAACGTGGTGCGGCTCCTGCCGCCATTGATCGTGACCGAAGGCGAGATCGAAGAATCCGTGGCGCGTCTCGATCGCGCCTGCGTGGCGCTTTCCGGCGGCCAGTTGCAACGGGCGGCGGCGCAATGAGCAAAGCCCTGCGCCACTTTCTCGATCTCAACGAGCTTCCAACCGAAGACTTGCGGATGATGCTCGACGCCAGTGTCGCGATGAAAGCCAAGAGGAAAGCGCAAGCCGAGCCGAAAAGGCCGCTTCAGGGCAAGACGCTGGCGATGATTTTCGAAAAGCCCTCGACCCGCACCCGGGTGTCGTTCGATGTCGGTATGCGCCAGCTCGGCGGTGAATCTATCATGCTGACGGGGGCGGAAATGCAACTCGGTCGCGGCGAGACCATCGCCGACACCGCGCGCGTGCTGTCGCGTTACGTCGATGCCATCATGATCCGTATTCTCAACCACGACGCGCTGCTGGAGCTTGCGGCGCACGCCACCGTCCCGGTCATCAACGGGCTGACCCGGCGTTCGCATCCCTGTCAGGTGTTGGCGGATCTGATGACGTTCGAGGAGCATCGCGGGCCGATTCAAGGCCGCACCGTGGCGTGGACCGGCGACGACAACAACGTGCTGGCGTCATGGGCGCATGCGGCGGAGCGTTTCCAATTCAATCTGCGCGTCGCGACCCCGCCGCAGCTCGCGCCGAACAAGTCGATGAAGGACTGGATCAAGGCGACGCATGCCCCGATCGCGCTCGGCAACGATCCGGAGGCTGCGGTGCGCGGCGCCGATTGCGTTGTCACCGACACCTGGTTCTCGATGGGCGACAAGGACGGCGAGCACCGCCACAATCTCTTGAAGCCGTATCAGGTCAACGCCAAGCTGATGTCGCTGGCGAAACCCGACGCGCTGTTCATGCATTGCCTGCCCGCCCACCGTGGCGACGAGGTCACCGACGAGGTGATCGACGGCCCGCAGTCGGTCGTGTTCGACGAGGCCGAGAATCGCCTGCACGCGCAAAAGGGTATTCTGGCGTGGTGTTTTGAGACCATGGTGTAGGCCCCACTATCTCTGTCGTCCCGACATTCGCCGGGAGGGCGGGGTGATGTTTCATCTTGTTCCGGGCCTTTCGTTCTACATCCGCCGACCCCAGATAAAGCGCCATGACATCACAACCCTCCGACACCAAAACTGCCCTGGATACCCTGATCCGCGCGCCGTCGGCGATCCCGGTCGACGACGCCGTGCTGCCCTTCGAGGTCGCCTCACTCGACCTGCGTGGCCGCTTGACCCGGCTCGGTCCCGCGCTCGACGACGTCCTCACCAAGCACGATTATCCGCCCGCGGTCGGCAAGCTGCTCGGTGAGGCGATCGTGCTCACGACGCTGCTCGGCTCGTCGCTGAAATTCGACGGCCGCTTTATCCTGCAGACCCAGACCGACGGTCCGGTATCGTTTCTGATCGTGGACTTCCAGGCGCCGGACCGCTTGCGCGCCTATGCGCGCTTCGACGCGAAACGGCTTGAGGATGGTCAGGATTCCGGGACGCTGCTGGGCAAAGGCCATCTCGCCATGACCATCGACCAAGGGCCGGATATGAGCCGCTATCAGGGCCTGGTGGCGCTGGAAGGCGGCAGCCTGGAAGATGCCGCGCATGAATATTTTCTGCGCTCGGAACAGATTCCGACCCGGGTGCGGCTTGCGGTCGGCGAGGAATGGCGCGGCGGCGAGGGCCCGAAACATCGCTGGCGCGCCGGCGGCATGCTGCTGCAATTCCTGCCGAAGGCGCCGGAGCGAGCGCGGCAAGCCGATTTGCATCCCGGCGACGCGCCGGAGGGCAGCGTCACCCACACAGTGGCGGAAGACGACGCCTGGGTCGAAGGCCAGTCCCTGATTTCGACGGTCGAAGACGTCGAGTTGATCGATCCCGATTTGTCCGGCGAGCGGCTATTATACCGGCTGTTTCACGAGCGCGGCGTCCGCGTGTTTCCGCCGCTGCCGCTGCGCGCGCAATGTTCGTGCTCGCGCGAGGCGGTCGCCTCGATGCTTGCGAGCTTCGCAGCTCATGACCGCGCCGACATGGTAAAGGACGGCAAAGTGGTGGTGACCTGCGAGTTCTGCAGCTCGGTCTATCAATTCGCGCCGCAGGAAGCGGGTGTGGAGTAGGGGGCGGGGGCGCATAGAACATGATCGGTTCTGATTGAATCAGAACCGAAGCTCCAAATTCTGTTTTGACGCGTTTTCTTCACGCGAACCGGCCTCCACTTTCGCAAAACGCTCTAATTCAACACCCGCTTGCTGTCGGGACTGTCGAGCGAGAAGGTCGGCACGTCGATTTCGAACTGCTCGCCGCTTTCGCTCACCATCTGGTAGCGGCCGGTCATGAAGCCCGACGCGGTCGGAAGCGGCACGCCGCTGGTGTATTCGAAGCGCTCACCCGGTGCGAGCACCGGGTGCTCGCCGACCACGCCTTCGCCGCGAACTTCCTGCTTGCGGCCCGTGGCGTCGGTGATGATCCAGTGCCGCGTGCGCAATTGCACCGTCTCTTCCCCGGTGTTGGTGATGACGATGGTGTAGGACCAGAAATATTGACGGTTTTCCACCGACGAGCGTTCCGGCAGGAAGTTCGGCTCGACGGTAACTTCAATCTGGCGGGTAACGGTGCGGTACATGCGGACGGTCTTTCGAAATTATGCGCCATCATATCGAAAAGTCTGGGCGGAACCAATCGCCGACCGGCTTCGACCGTATCGCTCATTATAATTCTAATCGCCGTGGCAACATAGATCCCCGTCCCATGCCGCAAATTCGCGTCACTTGCATGCAACTCGCAGGCCGATACTATCCGCTTCGCGCAGGCCTCCAAGAAGGCCTGTCCAACATGGTTCCAGATGACATCCATTGCCAATCGAATTGCCGGACCAGCCCTTGCGGGCGCAACAGATGCCCTCGTGCCGGAGGCGGCTGCGGCGCCGGCCCTATCAATTCCGGCGACCGGCGAGCGGGAACTGCGGCTCGACCTGTTTCGCGGTCTCGCTTTGTGGCTGATCTTCATCGATCATCTGCCGCCCAATCTTTTGACCTGGTTCACGATCCGCAATTACGGATTCAGCGATGCCACCGAAATTTTCATTTTCATCTCGGGCTACACGGCGGCGTTCGTTTACGGCCGCGCCATGCTCGAGGCTGGTTTCGTGGTGGCGACCGCGCGCATCCTGCGGCGGGTCTGGCAGATCTATGTCGCACATGTGTTTCTGTTCACGATCTTTCTGGCGGAGATTTCCTACGTCGCCACCAGTTTCGAGAACCCGCTGTACTCGGAAGAAATGGGAATCATGGACTTTCTCAAGCAGCCGGACGTCACCATCGTCCAGGCCCTGCTGCTGAGATTTCGCCCCGTCAACATGGACGTGCTGCCGCTCTATATTGTGCTGATGCTTTTTCTGCCCGTGATCCTGGGCCTGATGCGATGGCGCGCCGACGTCACGCTGGCATTGTCGGTCGCGATCTATGCCCTCACCTGGGAATATGATTGGTATCTGACAGCCTATCCGAACGGATTCTGGGCCTTCAATCCCTTTGCCTGGCAGTTGTTGTTCGTGTTCGGCGCATGGTGCGCGCTGGGTGGTGCCAGGCGAATGTCGCGGATTCTTTCGTCGCGGATCACGCTGTGGATTTCATTCGCCTATCTATTCGCGGCGTTCTGCGTCACGTTGACATGGTATTGGCCGCAGTTGAATCATTTGCTGCCGCGCCGGATCGAGCAATGGATGTATCCCATCAACAAGACCGATCTCGACGTGCTCAGGTTCGCGCACTTTCTGGCGCTGGCGGCCATTACCGTGCGCTTCCTGCCCCGGGACTGGCCCGGATTGAAGTCGCGCTGGCTGCGGCCGTTGATCCTGTGCGGGCAGCATTCGCTGGAGATTTTCTGCCTCGGCGTGTTCCTGGCATTCGCCGGGCATTTCGTGCTGGCCGAGATCTCCGGGGGCGCCGGGCTGCACTTCGTTATCAGTGTTTCCGGAATTCTCATCATGTGCGCCGCGGCATGGCTGTTTTCATGGTACAAGCAGGTCGCCGACAAGAATAAGCCGCGAACCAAAGGCATCGGCGGCAACGCCGATATGGCGGGAGGGGGGTCATGAAGTCCTACTCAGGGACCGTGCTTGGTCTGACCATGCTGGCCGGCTCTTTGATTGCGGCGCCGGCGCGCGCCGATCCTCCGCCAAGCTGCGAGGTTCCCCCTTATTTGCTTGCCAGCGAGAGCGCGCTTCCCAAGGTTGCCGATGCCGTAAAAAGCGGCCACCCGCTGGATATTCTGGTGGTGGGCAGTCGTTCCTCGATCATCAATACATCCAATACGTCCGACGCGAGCGCCTATCCCGGCCGGTTGCAGGCGGTCTTGAAGGAGAAACTGCCCTCGGTGGCGGTGAACGTATCGGTAGAATTACAGGTCAAGAAAACCGCCGAGGAAGTGGCCGGTAGTTTGGTTAAGCTGGTGGAAGGTAAAAAGCCCACCTTGGTTATCTGGCAAACCGGTACAGTCGATGCCATGCGCTCCATCGATCCAGATGATTTTCGCGGCGCTGTCGACGACGGAGTTGCTGCGCTGCAAGATACGGGAGCCGACGTGATTTTGGTGAATCTGCAATATAGCCCGCGCACTGAAACGATGATTTCTGCGACGCCCTACCTAGATAATATGCGTGTCGTGGCTCAACAGCGTGACGTTCCGCTGTTCGACAGGTTCGCCATCATGCATCACTGGAACGAGTTGGGGGATTTCGACCTGTTCAGCGCGTCGCATGGCCTGGAACTTGCCAGGCGTGTTCATGATTGCCTCGGCCGCGCGCTGTCGCAGTTTGTGATCGATGCGGCCCATATCGATCCAGCCCGGCAGAATTGAGGATCCAGCGTTAATGAGTTGTCACCGCCCTTTTTGTCGAATGGCATTGTTGGCCTCGGTCGCGGCAGTTGCGCTATCGATGCCGGCCTCGGTCGCGCCCGTGCCCGCGCAAGCAGCCGAGGCTGCCCAACAGGCGATCCTGTCCGAGGGCGCCAAATCCGATAGTGTGCAGGCCCCCGAACCCCAGGCCTCGGAACCCCAGGTGACCGCTCCCGGCAATGTCGTAGCCGTCGACCCGGCAAGGTCGTCGCAGCAAAATCCCGCGCAACAAAAGAGTCTCACCACCAAGGCGATCGAAAAGGTGAAGGCGGTCGCGCAATCAGCCAGCGACATTTTCAGCCGCGTTCCCTGCCTGCCGCCGAAGGGCGGCGCCAAATCAATGGGATCGCTGCCGCATGTGGCGAGCAAGCTGGCCTCGGGCGAGCCCGTCCTGATCATTGCGTTTGGCTCGTCTTCGACGGTCGGCTACGGCACGACGTCGCCCGAATTCACCTACCCCAACCGGCTCGCGGCGCAGTTGCACCGGCAATATCCGAGTGCCGATATTACCGTCGTCAATCGTGGCCAGGGCGGCGAAGACGCGCCCGAAATGATGAAGCGGTTACAGACCGCGGTGCTCGATATGAAGCCCGATCTTGTGATCTGGCAGG
This sequence comes from uncultured Alphaproteobacteria bacterium, assembly GCA_963814615.1. GTDB lineage: Bacteria > Pseudomonadota > Alphaproteobacteria > Rhizobiales > Xanthobacteraceae > Bradyrhizobium. The sequence continues at coordinate 563,243 of CAWFDN010000005.1, forward strand.
TCGGCACCAATGCGGTGCTACGCAACCTCGACCCTGCGGAAACGGCAAAGCTGGTGGAGGACGGTGTGGCGCGCATTCAGGCCGTGGGCGCCGATCTGGTGCTGGTCGATCCGCAATATTCGCCGAGGGTCAACGAGCACGCCGAGAGCACCAGCCAGATGGTGAAGCTGTTGGGCAAGGTCGCCCAGCTCCGCCATGTCGGCTTTTTTCCGCGCTTCCAGGTGATGCGCGAATGGCACGAGAAGCAGGCGATCCCGATCGATGATTTCGTGATCTCCGATGGCTTGCACATGACCGACTGGGGTTACGCCTGCTTCGCCCAGCTGCTCGGCGACGACATCGTCAAATCGGTCGGCCAGATCAAGCTCGGCGTCAACGTGCCGTCCAACGTGCAGACCTACCGGCCGATGTAAGCCCGCTATCGTCATTCCCTGCTTTCGCAGGAATGACGGTCGGGTGTGGGCGCTTCACGCCTGCTGCAGCGCGGCTTCCAGATCCTCGATCAGATCGTCGCGGTGTTCGAGGCCGGCGGAGAATTGGACAAAGCCCTCGCTGATTCCGAGCTCGGCCCTCGCCTCCGGCGTCAGCCGCTGATGCGTCGTCGTTGCCGGATGGGTGACGAGGCTCTTGGCGTCGCCGAGATTGTTTGAAATCCGCGCAAGCTTGAGCGCGTTGAGCACGCGGAACGCCGCCGCCTTGCCGCCCTCGACCTCGAATGCAACAAGCGTCGAGCCGGCACGCATCTGCTTTTTCACCAAGGCCGCCTGCGGATGATCGGCGCGGCCCGGATAAATCAGCCGCGAAATTTTCGGATGCCGCGCCAACGCTTCTGCCACCGCCGCGGCGGTTTCGGTCTGCGCGCGCACGCGGACGGCCAGCGTCTCCAGCCCTTTCAGCAGCACCCAGGCGTTGAACGGCGACATCGAGGGCCCGGTCTGGCGCAGAAAAGTGTGGATGTGCTCGGCGATGAACGCTTCCGAGGAGAGAATGATGCCGCCCAGGCAACGGCCCTGGCCGTCAATATGTTTGGTCGCCGAATACACCACGACATCGGCACCCAATTGAAGCGGGCTTTGCCAGATCGGCGTCGCAAACACGTTGTCGACGATCAGCCGCGCGCCGCCCGCATGGGCGATTTCCGCAATGGCCGAGATGTCGAGCACATCGAGCGTCGGGTTGGTCGGGCTTTCGAGAAAGCAGGTTTTTGTATTCGGCCGCATCGCCTGGCGCCATTGATCGAGATCGAGGCCGTCCACCAAGGTGGAGGCAATGCCGTAGCGCGGCAGCAGATCTTCCACCACGTAGCGGCACGATCCGAACATCGCCTTCGCCGCAACCACGTGATCGCCGGCCTGTAACGGCCCGAGAATGGCCGTCGTCACCGCAGCCATGCCGGTGGCGGTGGCGCGCGCCGCTTCCGCGCCTTCGAGTTCCATCATGCGGCGCTCGAACATCGTGATGTTGGGATTGGAAAAGCGCGAATAGAGAAAGCCGGGATCCTCGCCCTTGAACCGGGCCTCGCATTGCTCCGCGCTGTCGTAGATAAAACCTTGGGTCAGAAACAGCGCCTCGGATGTTTCGCCGAATTGCGAGCGCAAGCTGCCCGCATGGACCAGCCGGGTTTCGGGGCGGTAGCGGGCGGTTGACGACGCGGATGGGTTAGAATCAGCCATACGACCTCCATCGCGACCATCCGAAAAATGGTCACAAAAAAACCGGCCTGGAAAAATTCCACAGGCCGGGATCACACGTGTCCCCGGCCTGTTTAGCGACTTATTTAACGTGGCTGCAAGCCGGCCGGCTCAAATCACCACGGGATAAGTCGTGCTCTTATTCGCTCGCGCCCTTTCCGTCAAGGCGGCCATCGGATAACCGGTAAAAGTCCGCATTTTCATCGTCTGGATGGCGGCAGTGCAGCCATCCCGAGGACCCTATCGTGACTTTCACGCTTCCACCCGACGCCCACGGCATTTTGCCCGATCGCATGATTGCGGCGATGGCGGATGCCGGCCTTATTCTGCCGGCCTATCCGTTTGTCGAAAGCCAGATTCAGCCGGCGAGCCTGGATCTGCGGCTCGGCGACATCGCCTATCGGGTGCGCGCAAGCTTCTTGCCCGGGCCCGGCGCGACGGTGGCCGAGCGCATCGATCAATTGAAGTTGCACGAAATCGACCTCACCGATGGCGCGGTGCTGGAGACCAACTGCGTCTACATCGTGCCGCTCCTGGAGAGTCTCGCGCTGCCGCCGACGATCGTGGCTGCCGCCAATCCGAAAAGCTCGACCGGCCGGTTAGATGTGTTCACGCGGGTAATTGCAGACGGTACGCGGCGGTTCGATATGATCGGCGCCGGCTATCACGGCCCGCTTTATGCCGAGATCAGTCCGAAAACCTTTCCGGTCTTGCTGCGCGAGGGATCGCGGCTCTCACAAGTGCGCTTTCGCACCGGCGATGCCATCCTCAACGCGGATGAACTCGATGCGCTGCATGATCTGGAACGGCTGGTCGATTGCGACGACGCCGATCTCGTCAACGGCGTGGCGCTGAGCGTCGACCTGAGCGGCAAAAACGCCGGCGGATTCGTTGGCTACCGCGCCAAGCGCCACACCGGCGTGGTCGATATCGACCGTCGCGGCGGCTATCAGGTCGATGAATTCTGGGAGGCGATATCAGCGCGGCCCGACGGCAGCCTGATTCTCGATCCCGGCGAGTTCTACATCCTCGCCTCGAAAGAAGCCGTGCAAATTCCGCCGGATTACGCCGCCGAGATGGTGCCGTTCGATCCCTTGGTCGGCGAGTTCCGGGTGCATTACGCCGGATTTTTCGATCCCGGCTTCGGTTATGCCGGTGCCGGCGGTCAGGGGTCGCGGGCGGTGCTGGAAGTGCGCTCGCGCGAAGTGCCGTTCATTCTCGAACACGGCCAGATCGTCGGCCGGCTGGTGTACGAGAAAATGCTGACGCGGCCCGACGCGATGTACGGCCAGCGCATCGGCTCCAACTATCAGGCGCAGGGCTTGAAGCTCAGCAAGCATTTTCGGGTGTAGTTTTCACTGCGAAGACCGCCGGTGGCGAATCAGTCTCGTCTAAACCGCCTGACTTGACAGCCTGCCTCAGCCGGTTACTTTGCTGCGCATGGGGATTGCGATCTCCCCACGAGGCGACATGCTGAAGTATCGCATTCCGCGTAACGTGTGATCTCGCAGAATCCGAAATCGCGTTTTCCCAGTACGATAGTTTTAGATGATGGGCGCCGCGATGCGGTCCAAGCCCGATGACCTTACGGCGTGCTTTCGGGCAAAAATGATGCGAAGAAAAATCTTCATCTGGTGTTCTGTCGTCGCCGTGGCCATCGCGGCCATCCTCGGGGTTCTCTACGCGACATTTGTGCCCGGGTTGTCGAGCGCTCTCAACGAGCCGCCGGCCGCCGAAACCCTGCTCGCGACCTGGCTGTTGCACCAGAGCGTTCCGGACGCCGCAAAGTGGAGCACCAATCCGTTGGCGGCGGACCCTGCCGACGTCGCGGCGGGGCGCGAGCTTTACCGGGAGAAATGCGAAGTCTGCCACGCTTATGACGGTGGTGGAAAAACCACCATCGGCGCCGGCGAATATCCGCGGCCGCCCGCGCTGAGCTCTGCCGCCATAAAGGCAACGCCGGACGGCGAGATTTTTTACCACATCCGCAACGGCATCCGGAATACCGGCATGCCCGCGTGGAACCTTCCGGACCACCAAATCTGGCAGCTCGTGGCCTACATCCGGAACCTGCCCAAGGTTGCGCAGATGACATCTGCGGCGGCGATAGCCGCGCCGGCCGCGGCGGCCCCCCATCAGCATTATGTCGGATCGGCCGCCTGCAAGGGCTGTCACGAGAGCGTCTATACGCGCTGGAGCAAGACGCGCATGGCGAACGTGGTGCGCGACCCACGCGAGCATCCCGACGCCATCACCCCGGATTTTTCCAAACCCGATCCGTTGCTGACCTTCACCACCGATGATGTCGCGCTTGTCTATGGCAGCCGGTGGAAGCAACGCTACTTCAAGAAGATCGGGGACGACTATTTCCCGTTCCCCGCCCAATGGGACGTCGCCCACAAAGTGTGGCGCCGCTATTTTGTCGCCAACGGCACCGATTGGTGGGCGACGCTTTACCCGCCGGACAATTTTCAGCGCCCGACGTCGGCGCTGTGTGACGGCTGCCACTCCGTGAATCTCGATATCGCCACCAAGACGGTAACGGAATGGAACGTCGGGTGCGAAAGATGTCACGGCCCGGGCGAAGCCCATGTCGCCCGTCCGACGCGCGATAATGTTCTCAATCCCGCCCGTTTCGACTACGTCCACGCCAACGACACCTGCATCCAGTGCCACTCCCAGGGTCAGCCGCTCAAAAACCCGATCGAGGGCAAGTATTACGATTGGCCGGTCGGCTTCGACGTCGGCAAGAACCTGGCCGACTACTGGAAGCTCGAAGAGCACAAGCTCGGCGAAACCACCTTCACGCATTTCCCGGACGGCACCGCTCACAAGAATCGCATGCAAGGAAACGACTTCGTCAACAGCCTGATGTATGCGCGCGGCGTCACCTGTTTCAGTTGCCACGACCCACATGGCGGGGAAAACGTCGGCATGTTGCGCAAACAAGGCAATGCGCTGTGCCTCGATTGTCATGGCCCGAACTCGCAAGCCGGACCGCACGCAGCCACCATCGAACAGCACACCCATCATCAGGCGGGGAGCGCGGGCAGCGAGTGCGTTGCTTGCCATATGCCCAAGATCGCCCAGACCATCTCCGACCAGAACGTTCGAAGCCATACCTTTCACTTCGTCACCCCGGGCGATACGGACGCATTGAAGATTCCAAATGCCTGCAATGTCTGCCATACCGACAAGTCTACCGAGTGGGCGAAGGCCGCGTTGGAGTCATGGCCGGATCGCTCGCCCTGGCGAATGTCGCGGTGATATAGATGGCGCCCTTACGGCAGACGCGTATTAGGACCAGACGCGGTCGCCTACCCGGCCTCGTGGTCGGGATCGGCCGGGTGGGTGCGGTGGTGGTTTGTCTGTTCGCATGGCCAGCCGCCGCCTATCGGCCTTTCGACGGCACCGATGCGGCCGTGGCCGGCCTGAATGAAGTCGAGATCGAACTGCAGCCCGCGGGTCGGGTGCAGGCCGGACCGCAATCGACGTTGATCGCCCCGGCGGTGGTTTACAATTATGGCTTCGCCGAACGCTGGGAAGTGGTTTTGCAGGGCCAGATCGAAACCCCGCTTTCGCCAAGCGGCCCGAGCACTCTCGCCGCCACCAGCGCGTTTCTCAAATATGTGGTCCAGCCCGGTGTTCTCCAGAACCAGCCCGGCGCCAGCATCGCGATGGAATTCGGGCCGCTCCTGCCCGGTATCAATACCGATCCCGGAGTCGGGTTTAGTTGGAGCACCATCGTGTCGCAACGCTGGGATTGGGGCACCGCGCATTTCAACGTCCAGGCCAACCTCACTCGCGATCAACAGGGCGAGGCCTTCCTCGACGTCATCCTTGAGGGACCGTCGACATGGAAAGTCCGTCCGGTTTTCGAGGTGTTTTACGACAAGATATGGACGCAGACCGAAACCCGTTCGGCCCTTATCGGGGCCATCTGGCAGGTCGAGAACGAACTGGCCTTCGATGCCGCGTTTCGCTACGCGCTCGTCAATGGACACCCGGTGAACGAGATACGCGCGGGGTTGACCTTCGCGTTCAAGGTCGAAAGCGACAAGACGCCGATGAAGCCGGGCGTGACGTTCGGTAATTGGGGGCTTTCGCGCTGAGCGGTTGGATTGCCGTGTTGAATTAGGGGCCCGGCCTTGCCGATGGCGTCACGCGCCACACTGCGTTGCCGACGTCGTCGGCCACCAGCAGCGCGCCGTGCTTGTCGATGGTGACCCCGACCGGGCGTCCCTGCGCTTCGCCTTGGCCGTTGAGAAAGCCGGTCAGCACGTCCTGCGGCGGGCCCGACGGCTTGCCATCGGCGAACGGCACGAAGATCACCTTGTAGCCGGCGCGGGGCTTGCGATTCCACGAGCCGTGCTGGCCGACAAAGGCGCCGCCGGCCATTTCCGGCGCAAACAGATTGCCGGTGTTGAACGTCAGCCCCAGCGAAGCCGTGTGCGCGCCCAGCGCGTAATCCGGCGCGATGGCTTTCGCCACCAGATCGGGCCGCTGCGGACTGACACGGACGTCGACATGCTGACCGAAATAACTGTAGGGCCAGCCGTAAAAGCCGCCGTCCTGCACCGAGGTCATGTAATCCGGCACCAGATCGTTACCGAGCTCATCGCGCTCGTTCACGGCGACCCACAACGCGCCGCTCTGCGGCTGCCACGACGGCCCGTTCGGATTGCGAAGGCCGGAGGCAAACACCCGCCATTGGCCGGTGGTGCGATCGACTTCGAGCACGGCGGCGCGGTTGGCCTCGGCCTCCATGCCGTTTTCGCCGACATTGCTGTTGGAGCCGACGGTGGCGTAAAGCTTCGACCCGTCGGGACTGGCGAGGAGATCCTTGGTCCAGTGGTGATTGCGGGTGCCGGCGGGCAACTCCGTCAACTTCACGCCTGGGGCGGTAATTCCCGTGTCGCCGGCATGGTAGGGAAATTTCATGATGGCGTCGGAGTTGGCGACATAGAAGTCCTCGCCGACCAGCGCCATCCCGAACGGTGAATTCAGCCCTTCGAGAAAAACGCTTCGGGTCTCGGCGACGCCGTCACCGTCGGCGTCGCGCAGCAGCGTGATGCGGTTCGCACTGGTGGTCTCGGCGCCGGCGCGGCTCATGACCATTTTTGTGATCCAGCCCTTGATTCCTCGTGTGTCGTCGGGCTTCGGCGGGGCGTTGGTCTCGGTCACCAGCACGTCGCCATTGGGCAACACGAGAAGCGTGCGCGGATGGTCGAGCCCGGTAGCGAAGGCATTGACGGCCATGCCTTGGGCGGCGACCGGCTTGCCGCCGGCGGCCCAGCCGGTGGCGGTGGCAATATTGACCGTCGGCAGCCAGGAATTTTGCGGCGCCGGCAACGTCGGCGAGGGCCCGAAGGTTTGCTCGGCGGAAACCGCGTCCGGCTCGTTGCAGCCGGCAAGCGAAAGCGCCAGCGTCCCGACGCAGATCGTCAGCAGAATGTTATTGCGCATGTTCGCTCCTCGCCTTCGGACGTGAAAAAACTCGCAAGTGACTCGAAAGGAATTCAGCCGTGCGGGCGCGGCGGGGCGCCGGGAAGAAGCACGTCGAACAGGGTCTTGCTGCTGGCGCCGCGCGCGCCTTCGATCGAAAGCAGCCGGCGCTTGGAAATGACGCCGCCATGAAGCGAGTTCTTGTCCGGGTAGCCGCCCGCCTCGAGAACGCGGTGGCACGGCACGACGATCATGAAGGGGTTGCGGGAAATCGCCTGCGCGACCGAATGCACGGCGCCGGAAGCCCCAAGGCTCGCGGCAACCTCGCCATGGGTAAGGGTTTCGCCGCGGGGAATCGTGCGCACCCGCTCGTAAACGCGGCGATTGAACGGCGTGACGTCGCTCATATCGAGGCTGACGTCGGAGAAATCGCAAACCTGGCCGCGCAGCACCACGACGATGCCTTCGATCGTGATTTCGGCATTGAGCGGGGGGCGAAGTTCGCGGGCCTCGGGATAAAGACGAAACAGGCCGCGGCGGGTTTCGATCTCGCGCGCTTCAGGCAGTTGCACGCCGACCACGCCGCTCTCGCTCCATGCGATGCCGCATCGGCCAATACCCGTGTCGAAAATGGTATACCCATGCCCCGACATTACGCCACCCACCCCGGAAACGATCATAGCACTGTCATAAGCGGGCGCATCTGGAATCTTGGCGGTGCTGGCCCGGGGGCGACCAAATGCCGTGATCAAGCGGCTTGGCGGACGGTGCAGTCTCGGCTAAATCAGACGAACCAGGCGATCGCGGGCGTAGTTCAATGGTAGAACGGCAGCTTCCCAAGCTGCATACGAGGGTTCGATTCCCTTCGCCCGCTCCAGCCTTCGACCCGCGGCGAAGCGGAAAGTTTCGCACCCGAGCTGAGGCGCCACGGTCATCACCGCCGATGGCAAAGACGATACGCCCGCTGAAGCGGCGGTGTTCGTCAGCCACATTTCCCGTTGACGCGACAAACGCCGATAGCGCGGCGCGCCGATCACGTGTTGCGTGGAAGACTCACTCACCGATCAAATCCCAACATTGTTCAGGCACTGATCAACATTGACCAGACTTTGTCCGGACAACGCCCGTAGCGTTCGTGCGTGGGTGGGAATCACAACAATTCCGGGCGCTTCAAGTGGCTATCTCGTTATTCGAGGTGGGCCATTGCCGGCCATTTGTGACCTCCGCTGAACGTTTCTCTTGGGGAGAGTCGAACAATGAACAAATTCACGAAACTCGCGGCCCTGTTGTGTCTCGGACTGACTGCCTCAGCGGCCTCGTGCCCGGCGTTTGCCGCCACGATGGAGGAACAGATTTCCGCGCGTCTCAACGCCCTGGAAAAAGAAAATGCCACTTTACGCGCACGCCTCAACCGCATCGAAGCGTCCAAGGAAACGTCCAAGGAATCGTCCAAGGAATCGTTGAAACAAGCGAAGACACAGCGCCGTCCAGCCGACATGGGACCCAATGCGGCGCTCGCCTCAACGCCCATGCCGCAAAAAGCAGATAGCCTGGCCGCTGACTACGCGGTCGGCGCACGACGACCGGTTTCGCCCCGCTTCGAGGTCAGTGGATCGCTCTTGTTCCTGCAACCCGGCGCCGGCAATCTCGAATATGCGACCTTGGTGAATCCCCTCCCGGCAGCCTCACCCCATTGGGACAATCAGTCACTGAGGCCAGACTTCAGTCCTGCCTTCACTGTCGGCTTTCGCTATATGGCCAACGAGTCCAACGATATCCAGTTCAATTGGACGCATCTGAATTCGACCGCGAATGCCTCGGTTTTTGCGTCGCCGACGCAGATGATCGGTCCTCCTTATTTGATCGGTCCAGAATCGGCCTTGTACAAGATCGGGCACGGCACGGTGCAAACCGCGTATGATGCAGTCAATTTGGACGCAGGGCACACCTTTTGCGCCGAATGCCCCTTCCAGTTGCGCGCTTTCGGCGGCTTGGAAGTTGCTCGAATCGGCCAAAATCTAACCGGGACGTTCCAAAGCCCGGATGGCCTGGCTTCCTCTGCAAACACCACCACTTCGTTGTTTACCGGCGCCGGGCCGCGTTTGGGAATGAAGGGTCAGTACGGCATCGGCGACTTCCAACTGATCGGCGAGGTCGCGGGAGCGGCCCTCATCGGCACCGCGCAGAGTCGCATCGATTTTTCAACGACGTCTCCGGCATTGGCAGGCAACAACCAGTTTTTGACCTCGCCTAACGCGACGAGGGTGATTCCCAGTATCGACGCCAGATTGGCCACCGCTTACACTTTTGCGCCCAGTGCTTATGGATTGTTCAAGGTAGAAGTGGGTTATCGCGCGGCGGTCTATTTCGATGCGGTCAATCAGTATTCACTGACCCAGGTACCGACGAGCCTCATGCTCCCACCCGTCGGAGTCTTCCTGGCAACGGCGCAACACCTTCAAACGAGCTTCACCGACCAAGGCCCGTATGTGACGGCCAGCTGGTCATTCTGGTAAGGGAACTGCCGCCTAACCGGACGACGGTACCGATGGCAGCCTATCTTTCGCGACCGATCGCGCGTAGAGTTGCCCCTGTCGCAAGACGATGGCGCTGAAACTTGGAGCGGACCGCGGGCAGACCCGGGGGCAGTACCCGGCGCCTCCACCCTAGCAGCTCGAGCTTAAAGGTCTCATTTTGGTGAGATCAATTCCGTCGGAAGGCAGAATCCCTGAGCTGCTAAGGCGGGGGCGAAACAGGATCGATGGTCGCGAAGAAGTTCTGAATTGTGCTCGGCATGATACCGCCGTTATCGGGTCAAAAACCTAAATGCAAACGATAACGTTGCATTGAACGAAGTGCGCCTCGCGGCGTAACCTGTTCGGGGTTCGGAGCACCTGGCAACAGAAGCTTCATTGCCGCGTCAGCCCTCGGGTTGGCGCGGCTTTGTTTTGGCCTCGGCTGCAGGGACCGCGCTGCAGGGCCCGGGGCGTACACCGCCGAGCGCCTTCAAGATTTCGTGTGATCCGACCGCAAGCCTCGCCTTTGCGCGGCTTGCGGAGCCGAATGCGGCCTTCGTCCGGATCATGCATGGTCCCGGCTGTAACAATGCGTCCTCTGGCTGCGAAGTAGGATGAACCGCCCATAGGAGGATCGCCATGCTGTCGCGCTTTGTCATTTCACTCGGGATCATCGCGGGTCTGTCTCCTGTCGCAGCCATTGCCGGTGAGCGACCCGTTGTCGTCGAGTTGTTCACGTCGCAAGGATGCTCGTCCTGCCCGCCTGCGAACGCTTATTTGAATGAATTGTCGCGGGATCGGCGCGACGTCTTGCCGCTCGCCTTCCACGTCACATATTGGGACCGCCTGGGCTGGAAGGACCCGTTTTCCATGGAAGCCGCGACGCAGCGGCAGGACGTGTATGGCCACCGCTTTGGCGATGGATCCTACACGCCGGAGATCGTCGTTGATGGCACTGCCGGCCTGGTCGGTTCGCGTCGTGGCGATGTCGGATCGGCCATCGAAAGGGCCAAGCGCAATAGCCGCACCGCCGCCGCCGTCACCGTGACAAAAAGCGGCGAGCAGGTTTCCATCCAGGTCGGTTCCGGTAGCGGCAGCGGCCGGATATTGCTGATCGGCTTTGACCACGAACACACGACCGCGATCGGCCGCGGCGAAAACAGCGGCCGTACCTTGACCGAAGCCAATGTCGTTCGGTCGATGCGGTCGGTCGGCCAATGGTCGGGCGCGCCGCTCCGCATCAACGAGCGATTCCCCGAAGGGCAGGATGTCGCCGTCGTGCTGGAAGCGCCGGATGGCCAGATCGTGGGCGCCGCGCGGTTGGGCGTCGGCGGTTCGACCTGATAACTCCCGTCATTGCCCTGGACGCATGAGGAGCCCGGTCGCATGATGGCGCTCGCTCGCTGGGGCTGGGTCGCGATGTTGTCCGCCGGCCTTGCCTTGGGGACAGGCGCCATCGCGCACGCGGCGGCGACGTCTTGGGTGGGCGACAAGCGGGTGGCCGTGCGCCTGATCACGGCCACCGATACTCTCGCGCCCGGTTCGACGTTCGACGCGGGGCTGGAATTCCGGTTTGCCAAGGGTTGGCACGGCTATTGGCGCACCCCGGGAGATGCCGGCATTCCGCCAATGGTGGACTGGTCCGGTTCGGACAACATCGCATGGGATGAAATCGCCTGGCCGGCTCCTTCCCGGCTCGTGATCGAGGATTTGCAGAACAGCGTTTACGCCAACCACATCGTGCTTCCGGTCAGATTGTCTCTCCAGCGCGCCGGCGCCGCTGTTCAGATCAAGGCGTCGGTCGCTTACGCTGCCTGTTCGGATATCTGCGTGCCGTACCAAGCTGAACTCACGCTGCCGTTGCCGCGCGGCTCCGGCGGAGTTTCCATGGAAGCAGAGTTGATTAAGGCGGCCCGCGCGACCGTGCCGGGCACGCCCGCGGCCGCTGGCATCGAGGTCATCAGTGCGCGCGTCGCGGGGGTGGCATCTGAACCGATTTTGGTGGTCGATCTGCGCAGTCACGAAAAACCGTTTGTCCGGCCCGATCTTTTTGTTGAAGGCACCGGCGAGGGAATTCCGGCGGCGCCGGCGGTCGATCTTGGGGACGGCGGCAAGACCGCGCGCCTCACCGTTCGGCTTCCTGCATTGCCGCCGGCCGACCGTTCCTTGACCTTGACACTAACCGACGAAGGCCGCTCCGCAGAATTCCCGGTGAATGCGAGATGAAGCGGCCTCAGGGTTCGAGACGCACGAAGGCGCGCGCTCACCATGAGGGTTAGAGGACTCATCCTGCGGCATTTGGCAAAGTAGCCATCCACAGTTGCAACGTGGGACTGGAGCGGAAGGGCTCTGCTAACCCGCGTTACCGCGCCGCGATCACCATGATCTCCACGAGATATTGCGGGCCGGCAAGTTTGGCCTCGACGGTGGCCCGCGCCGGCGTATTTCCCGCCGTTACCCAGCCGTCCCACACCGCATTCATCTCAGCGAAGTTCTTCATGTCGGTGAGATAGATCGTGGCCGTCAACAGCTTCGATTTGTCGCTTCCGGCTTTTGCGAGATGGCCATCGATGATCGAGAGCACCTCCTGCGTCTGCTTGGTTACGCTCTCGCCGGCCGCTTTGTTGGCGACGACGCCCGCGAGATAGACGGTGTTGCCATGGACAACGACCTGGCTCATGCGCGGGCCGGTATCTAAACGCTGGATGGTCATACGGTTCTCCGATGGAATAGCGATTACTACCTATCGCGGCGCTGGGTGCTGCGCCAGTGCCCCGTTGCTTTCCGGATATCGGATATTCTCCATGCCGCGAACAGCCATTTAGGCGACCGCTTTCGCCGCGCATCCGGCGTTTGCGTCCGGAAAACAGGCCGCCGCCGAGCAAAGTGCCTTCCAGCGACCGATAGCCGTGCATGCCGCCGCCGAAGCCGGCCGCTTTGCCGGCGGCGTAAAGCCCCCGATGATCCGGCCGTCACCGCCGCCAGTGTACCTTCCTCCGGCCCGAATTTTGCTTGTTTAGAGTGCGATCTCGGGGGTGAAGCCTGCGGCATCAGCCGCGGTCGACGCTAATGACCGGGGTCGAACGTACGGCGCCGCCCGCGCGGCCAAATGTTCCAGTTTGGGAACTTTCGGTTAAGCAGTGCAGCGGCCATGCAACACTCGATTTGAATTTGATGGGAGTCGTTCCGGACATCTGGACAAAGTCGCGATCCGGCAACACGCTGGTGACGCATCACTCAAGACCAACAAATTCGGATTCGACAGGCTTGGACTGGGGCTGGATATGAAATTTGCGACGGGGTTGCTGGCGGCCGTTCTCCTATTGGTGGGAGTGGGGGCCAGCCAGGCGGCGGTTCGGATTGCCCAGGACCGTGGTGGCAGAATCGGCACTTACGTCGACAAATATCAGGACCTGCGCAGTTCCGGCGAGAGGGTCATCATCGACGGTTTGTGCGCCTCGGCCTGTACCATCGTCTTGGGCGCGGTTCCCCACGACAAGATCTGCGTTACGTCTCACGCCAACCTGGGATTCCATGCAGCGTGGGACTTTGGTGCCCACGGTCAACCGATCACCAACCAGGAAGCCACGCAGATGCTGTATTCGATGTATCCGGCGGCGGTGCAGCGCTGGATCGCGCAGCGTGGCGGGTTGACACCGCACATGATTTTCCTGAACGGCAAACAATTGATGGGCATGTACCGCCCCTGCTATCTCGATGCCCAGGCGGCGACAACGCATTAGGGTTTGTCCGGGGGCGCCGAAGCGGGCCTTTTGCCAGGCTTTGTTGAGTGCCTCTTTTTTACTGTTTGAAGGTGATTTCCCGGCATGATTTCGGGATCATGCGACAAAATCGCTTTTTTTATCAGCAGGATGTGATCGCCACGGCGCCGGTGGCGCTTGCCCGGTAACGCAACTGGCTCTATCTGAACATGGCAGACCAACGAGCGGCCGTGCCGTATCGTGGTTCCCGTTGCCTTAGGTTCCTGTCGCCTTAAGTTCCCGTCGTTTAGGTTCCCGTCGTCTTGGTTCATGCAGATGGTCGCTGATGGCTCAACCGATTTCCACGCCGCAGGGGGTATCACGGGTCTTACGTCCGGCGCGCGGGCCGGTGATCGTGGTCGGCACGGCAGGGCTTGGCGCTGCCCTTTTATTCGGCGCGTTGGTGCTATGGTTTCATTACGGGCCGGCGGTTTTTTTCGAGATGATTGCCTCCGGCATCACCGCCTGTTTCTGAGCCTCGGTTAGACAAAGGAAAATTTCGTGATGGATCGTGCCATTGATCGTACCGCCCGCCCGCTGGCCATCGTCGCGGCCTTCGCCGGAAGCCTGGTGGTCGGGCTGGTGGTGATGCTGTGGGCGCTCGGGGGATTGCGAAACGGCCCAGCTCCGGCCGCGATCGGCGGCCCGTTTCAACTGACCGACCAGTCCGGTCAAACCGTGACCGAAAAAAACCTTCAGGGGCGTCCGACGCTGATCTTTTTTGGCTTCACCCATTGCCCCGACGTTTGTCCGACGTCGCTGTTCGAGATTTCCGAGGTGCTGCGTTCGATGGGCACGGATGCCGATCGGGTCAACGCCTATTTCATCTCCATCGATCCCGAGCGCGATACCTCGGCGGCGATCAAGGACTATCTGTCGAGCTTCGATCCGCATCTGAAGGGCCTGACCGGTGATCCCGGCGCGGTGGCGAAGACGATTTCCGAGTTCCGGGTCTATGCGAAGAAAGTTCCGCTGAAGGATGGCGATTACACGATGGATCACACCACGCTGACCTATCTGATGGATCGCCAGGGTAGATTCGTCAGCCCGTTCAACCTCAACCGGAAACCTGAGGAAGCCGCGGCCGACCTGAAGCGGTTCCTCTGATTGGCTGGCGGCGGGGTGCCGCCGCCAACGAGATTCGCGTTATCAGCCGGATGGTCTATAAGCCGTCCACCCCGGAAAACCGCTGGCAATGCGACCCCAGATCGTCTCATATCTTAACGCAACATCGTTTCGCCTGGGCGGCGCAGCGCTGGCGGCCGGATTGTCGGTCGCGGTTCTGGTGATGGTGCTGTCCGGCGGCGCGTTTGCCCAAGGCGTTGTTGCCCAAAGTGTTGCGAAACCCGGCGCGGCGGCGGCCCCGCAGGCGGTCCCCGGCTTTTGGGACCCAAGGCGGCGTCCGGACCGACCCGATCTGTCCCGCCTCACGGTGATCAGGTTTCTGACCGAAACCGATTATCCGCCGTTCAACTTCACCGGCCCCGATGGCAATCCCGCCGGTTTCAATGTCGATCTGGCGCGGCAGATTTGCGAAGAGATCAAAGTCACGTGCACGATCCAGATGCGGCGGTTCGAGACGCTGCTCGATGCGATCACCAGCAACCGGGGCGACGCCATCATCGCCTCGCTCGCGGTGATACCGCAACTGCGCGCCCGGGTCGATTTCACCGATCCGTATTATCGGGCGCCGGCGCGGTTCGTGTCGCGGCGTGACGCCGTGATGCCTGAGGTGCGTCCCGAATATCTCGAAGGCAAGAAAGTCGGGGCCATCGCCGGCTCCTCGCACGAGGCCTATCTCAAGGCGATGTTCACGGACGCGGAGTTGCACGCTTATCCCAGCGACGAAGCGCTGCGGCAGGCGTTGCGGCGCGGCGAGGTCGATTTCATTTTCGGCGACGCGATCTCGCTGGCGTTCTGGATCAACGGCACCGACTCCGCCGAATGTTGTGCATTCTCCGGCGGACCTTTCGTCGAGAGTCGCTATTTCGGCGAAGGCATCGGTATCGCCGTGCGCAAGGGCAACGATCTGTTGCGGCAGGCGTTGAACTGGGCCCTGTTCCGGCTTTGGGAAAAGGGCCGCTACACCGATTTGTGGTTGCGGTATTTTTCGGTGAGCCCGTTTTAAGAATTCCAGAGTTGACGTTGGCTCGCCGCCCTTTTTGCATTTGTAAGCGGACACGTTTAGTTTCCGCGTCCCGGAGACTCCCTTAGATGTCCACGATCGATCTTGCCGCCAGTCCGAGCGATTTGCGCGCGCTCGCCGAACAATCCAACGCCTGGCCGTTCGAGCAGGCCAAGGCGATTGTCGCGCGGCTGAAGAAGAAGCCGAAAGACGAGGTGCTGTTCGAGACCGGCTACGGGCCGTCAGGCCTTCCCCATATCGGCACCTTCGGCGAGGTCGCGCGCACCACCATGGTGCGTCATGCGTTTCGCGTGCTCACCGAGGACAAGATCAAGACCCGGCTGATTGCGTTCTCCGATGACATGGATGGCCTGCGCAAGGTGCCGGACAACGTGCCGAACAAGGAGATGCTGTCGGCGCATCTCGGCAAGCCGTTGACCCGGGTGCCCGATCCGTTCGGCACCCATGACAGTTTCGGCGCGCACAACAATGCGCGCTTGCGCGCCTTTCTCGACACCTTTGGTTTCGACTACGAGTTCGCGAGTTCGACCGACTATTACACGTCCGGAAAATTCGACGCGACGCTGTTGCGCGTGCTGGGTCGCATCGATCAGGTGATGGCGATCATGCTGCCGTCGTTGCGCGAAGAACGCGCGGCGAGCTATTCGCCATTCTTGCCGATTTGCCCGCGCACCGGCGTGGTGCTGCAGGTGCCGATCGTGGCGCACGACGTGTCGGCCGGAACCATCTCCTATGACGATCCCGAGACCAAAGAGCGCGTCACGCTTCCGGTCACCGGGGGTCATTGCAAGCTGCAATGGAAGCCGGATTGGGCGATGCGCTGGGTCGCGCTCGGCATCGACTATGAGATGGCCGGCAAGGACCTGATCGATTCTGTCAAGCTGTCGGGGAAAATCTGCGCAGCGCTCGGCGGCGCGCCGCCCGAAGGCTTCAATTACGAATTGTTCCTGGACGACAAGGGCCAGAAGATTTCCAAATCGAAGGGCAACGGACTCACCATCGATGAATGGCTGCGCTACGCCTCGCCGGAATCCCTGTCGCTGTTCATGTATCGCGAGCCGAAGGCGGCGAAGCGTTTGTACTTCGACGTGATCCCGCGCAATGTCGACGACTACCAGCAATTTCTCGAAGGCTTTTCGCGGCAGGACCCCAAGCAGCAACTCGCCAATCCGGTCTGGCACCTCCACGCCGGCCAGCCGCCGGCGGCGGACATGCCCGTCACGTTCCAGTTGCTGCTGACGCTGGTGTCGTCGTCGAACGCGGAGAATGCCGAGACCTTGTGGGGGTTCATCGGGCGGTATCGTCCCGGCGTCACGCCGCAAACCCACCCCAGGCTCGACGCGATGGTCGGCTACGCCATCAATTATTATCGCGACTTCGTCGGCCCGACCAAGAAATTCCGCGAGCCGACGCCGACCGAACGCGCGGCGCTGCAGGACTTGCGCGACGCGCTGTCGCAATTGCCGGCAGGCACTTCGGCGGAAGAGATCCAGAACGTGGTCTACGAGATCGGCCGGCGCGAGCCGTTTTTGGATGCGGTGAAAAAAGGCAAGGACGGCCGACCCGGCGTCTCGCTCGACTGGTTCAACATGCTCTACCAGGTGCTGCTCGGCCAGGAAAAAGGCCCGCGTTTCGGCTCGTTCGTCGCGGTCTATGGCTTGGCGAACGCGGTGACGATGATCGACGGCGCGCTGGCGCGGTCGGCTCAGTGAGCCGACGCGGCTCTGACCTGATCTGCAAACTGATGCCAGATTTCCGGCCGCCAACTTCCCTGGGCCGCGCCTGATGTAGAAGGCAGTATCCAAATGCGGGCATCGGCAAGCAATTCGATCTGCTCACCATAGTCTCTTTTTCCGCCCAGAAATTTTTGTCCCGCTGTCTTGCTGGTGAACGCAAGGAATTTGGGACGACATCTCACGATCGATGCATGTAGACGCGCACGCCCGATTTTTCCGGCATCGGATAACGGTATTTGACGATCCATTCCCGCATGTGTTTTCACGAGATCTGTAAGACCAATACGGTAGTTGAGAAGATCGCGGTATTGATGAGGCTGCAATAGCTCAGGGGTAAGTTTGGTCGCGTGGAGAATCTTCCAGAACTTGTTCTGCTTATGGGCGTAATAAGCCTCAGCAATAGCTGACGCTGTTCCTGCAGCGGTTCCACACAGGATGATTTGAAGAGATTCTTCCAGGAGATCGTGGAGAATGTCCGGCACCGAGGGTTCTCCTACTGACTCGCCCACACGATACGCGCGATCCATTCAACGTCAGCGGCCGCCAGCGTGCGGCCGCCGTCACCATTGAGCGATTGCAGCTCCAGCGTTTTTGCGGTCCGGCGTTTCAACTCCCTGATCATGATTTCGCCGCTTGCGGTTTTCACCACCACGCGGTCGCCGCGCCGGATCGGGGTAGCAGGCGACACCACGATGACGTCGCCATCGCGGTAGACGGGTTTCATCTGGTCGCCGGAGATCTCCAGCGCATAGGCGTGCTCGTCATTGACGGCAGGCAGCCCCATTTCGTCCCAGCCCTTGCCGGACGGAAAACCGCGATCGTCGAAATGATCGCCGGCGGCCGCTTGCGGAAGGCCGAGCAGCGGCACCGACCGCACGGCGGGCGCGGCATTGCCGATCAATTGCACGAAGGTGTCGATGGAATGGCCGGTGGCCGCAAGCGCCTTGGCCACCGATTCGGTGGAAGGCCATCGCTCCCGGCCATCGGAGGTGATGCGTTTGGATTTGTTGAAGGTGGTGGGATCGAGGCCCGATTGTTTCGCCAGGCCCGACGCCGACAGGCCGGCGCGCTCGGCCAGCCGATCGAGCGCGGTCCAGACCTGGTCGTGGGTCAGCACGCGCGATGTCTTCGGATGCCGGGCCATCGGTCAACTCCGGTCGCGAGTTAGGAATTATTACCTCACTAAACCGGTTTCCCTGACCCGACGCAAGGGGCTGAGGCGTGCCCGAAATGCCACCTTGAAGTGGGTCCGGGCCGCCGATACGGTCGGAATCAGGTCCGGAAATTCCGAGGAAAATCTCACATTCTCAAAAAGAAACCAGACTCAATAAAAAACTCAGGCAGTAAGCAGGATTCCGGAACTCGTGCGCAAGATCTATAAAATTTGTTCCGCTTCGGCCTGGCGTGAGGCCGAGCGACAAGGCGTGTACCGCGGCAGCGCCGATGACGGTCGCGACGGCTTCATTCATTTTTCCAGCGCCGCGCAGCTGGCGGAAACCGCACGGAAGCATTTCTTTGGACAGACCGGCCTGTTCCTGATCGAGGTTGATGCCGACGTGTTGGGCGAGGTGCTGCGGTGGGAGCGCTCGCGCAACGACGAGTTGTTTCCGCATCTCTACGGCGAACTCGATCTCGGCGCGGTGATCGGCGTGCTCGACCTGCCTGCGCGACCCGACGGCACGCATGACGTTCCGGAGTTGACGCCGTGATCCGCGCCTTCGATGCTTTCTCGCTGCCGCTATTACGCTGGTTCGATCCGGAAGACGCGCACCGCATGGCGATCCAGGGTTTGCGGTTGTTGCCGCCGATGCGGCCGCGGCCGGAGGATCCAAAATTGGCGGTGCGGGCGTTTGGGTTGAATTTTCCCAATCCGATCGGCATGGCCGCGGGCTTCGACAAGAGCGCCGAGGTGCCGGATGCGTTGTTGCGGCTCGGTTTCGGCTTCGTCGAAATCGGGACCGTGACGCCGCGGCCGCAAATCGGCAATCCGCGACCGCGGCTGTTTCGTTTGGAGCGCGACGAGGCCGTCGTCAATCGCATGGGTTTCAACAATGACGGCGCCGACGCGGTGCTGCGGCGGCTGGCGGGGCGCGCGCACCAGGGCGGCATCGTCGGCGTCAATGTCGGCGCCAACAAGGATTCCGCCGACCGCGTCGCCGATTATGTGAAACTGATCGAGACTTTCGCGCCGGTGGCGAGCTATTTCACCGTCAACGTCTCCTCGCCGAATACGCCGGGCCTGCGCAACCTGCAGCAGGCGTCCGCGCTCGACGATCTTCTCGCCAAGGTGATCGACGCCCGCGAGCGCGTGCGGCAGAACGCCGGCGACGCGCCGGTGCTGCTCAAGATCGCGCCCGACCTCAGCCTGGCCGAACTCGACGATGTGGTTCACATCGCCCGCTCGCGCCGTGTCGATGGCATGATCGTGGCCAATACCACGGTGGCGCGGCTTTCGACCTTGCGCGAACTAACCCGCGCCAAGGAGCAGGGCGGGCTGTCGGGACGGCCGCTGTTTCGCCTCTCGACCCGGATGGTGGCGGAAACGTACGTCCGCGCCGAGGGCGCGTTTCCGCTCATCGGCGTCGGCGGCATCGATACGGGCGGTGCCGCGCTGACGAAAATCCGCGCCGGCGCCAGCCTGATCCAGCTTTATTCCTCGCTGATCTACAAGGGCCTTGGCCTCGTCGACGCCATCAAGAACGATCTGGCTTCGACGTTGTTGCGCACCGGCCGCGACTCGTTGTCAGAAATCGTCGGCGCCGATGCGGCGACCATCACGGCCGAGGACTGGCCGGTTTAATTTTTCAAGGGAAACGAATTTCTCAAGAGCGCCGGATAGCGCAGCGCCTGCAAGCTGCCGCGCGCGACGTATTGGATTAGCAGCGCTCCCCATAATCCGGCATTGCCGAACGATCGCAGCGCCAGCCATGCGGCAAGAAAGCTCACGAGCGAAAGCAGCATCAGGTTGCGCATATCGCGGACCCAGGTCGCGCCGATGAAGACCCCGTCGTAGGCAAAGGCGAAGACGGCGAGCACGGGGGATGCCACCACAAACCACAGATAGTCGCGGGCACCGCGCCGGACCTCTTCGCTTGCGGTCATGATGTCGATGAGCCCGAAGCCGAACAGTGCGTAAGCCGCGGTCACCGCCAGCGCAAAGCCGAACCCCCACCTGATTACCAGTCGGGTCGCCTCGGAGAATCGGGTTCTGTCATGCGCGCCATAGGCGCGGCCGCAGAGTTGCTCGGCGGCATTGGCGAGGCCGTCGAGGAAAAACGCGCTGATCAGCAGGAAGTTGTTGAGAACCGCGTTGGCGGCGAGCGTGACGTCGCCGGCGCGCGCGCCTTGCGCGGTGAAGAACAAGAACGTCGAAATCAACGCGGCGGTGCGGATCATGATATCGCGATTGACGGAAAGCATCCGGATCAGCTTCACCCGATCGAGCAGCGCTGCGCGCGGCACCGCCGGTTGTCCGCGCGTGAGGTGACGCGCGATCAAAACGCCGAGCACCAGCCCTGCCGCTTCCGCGATCACAGCGGCGATCGCCGCGCCGGCGATTCCAGCGTCCAGCACGAGCACCAGCCACGCCGTCGCCGCCATGTTGATGACGTTGATCGCAATCTGCACGGTCAGCGCAAGTTTCGCGCGCGCCTGTCCGATCAGCCAGCCCAGCACGACATAATTAGCGAGGACCAGCGGCGCCGACCAGATCCGGAGGGCAAAGTAGGTCTTCGCCGCGCGCGTGACGCCTTCACTGCCGCCCATCGCCCCCAGCAAGATCGCCGCTAGTGGGGTTTGCAGGAGAATGAGAGCGCCGCCGATCAGCGCCGCCGCGGCCAGGCCCCGCAGCAGCACCGCGCTCAATTCCAGCGTTTCATCGGCGCCCAGGGCCTGGGCCGTGAAGGCGAGCGTGCTCATGCGCAGGAATGCGAACAGCCAGAACAGGCAGTCGAAAATGACCGAGACGATGGCCACGCCGCCGAGCAGTGTCGCATCGCCCAGCCGGCCGATCGCGATCGTCGAGACGATCCCGATCAAAGGCGTCGTCAGGTTGGCGAGCATCGCCGGCCCGGCGATGGCGAAAACCTCCGCGCTCGTCACTTTAGAGGGAGAAATCAACGGAACCGGCCAGGATGCGAGCTATCGTCCACGCGGTGCATTGAACATGCGCGACAACAGCCAGATGGGAATGACGATCACGGCGCCAAGCAGGAAGTAGCGCCACAATCCGTTGACGGCGTCGAAGCCGAGATCCCAGATTCGCTGAAACAGCAGCCGGATGCTGTTGAGAATATTCCAGGGGTCGAAGCCGATCGCGGCCAGCACGACGCCCACCAGGATCGACAACAGGATCAATCGAAACGCCACCGCCAGCGGCGAACCGCCGAGAAAACGGGAGACGCCGTCATTGGCTGCCGGCAATTCTCTTGTGTCGTTGGACATTCGATGGTCTCCCGCGCAGATTCGCCCACATAGTATAGTTCAGTCAAGGGCAGATGGGGAACCCGCGTGGCAGCATCAATGACCGGGCGCCGATTCTTTTTATTTTGTTATTTTGACACGCCTTCGTCATGCGCACTGGGGAAATCCTACGCCTCAATCGTTGCGTCGGTTTTCAACATCCGCTCCAGCGTTTCCAGCCGGTCCGCCTCGCGCGGCGGCTTGTCCCAGCGCAGCCGGTTGATGCGCGGAAACCGCATCGCGACGCCGGATTTGTGCCGCGGCGAGCGCGCCAGGCCTTCGAACGCGACTTCCAGCACCAGGCCCTGATCCGGCTCATGCACCACGTGCCGCACCGGTCCGAATTTTTCGGTGGTGTTGCGGCGCACGAAGCGGTCGATCTGCAACAATTCTTCGTCGGTGAAGCCGAAATAGGCTTTGCCGACCGGCACCAATTGCTCGCCATCCTGGCCCAAGGTCCAGACCCCGAATGTATAATCAGAGTAGTATGAGGAGCGTTTGCCATGGCCGCGTTGCGCGTACATCAGCACGGCATCGATGATGTGCGGGTCGCGCTTCCATTTCCACCATTGGCCTTTCGGGCGGCCCGGCAGATAGAGCGCGTCGCGCCGCTTCAGCATCACGCCCTCGACCGCTTCGGCATCTTCGCCCGCCCCGCCAGCGTGGGGATTTCTTCGTGCGGCCGTCAGCGCGTCCCAACTGTCGAAGGCAATGATCGGCGACAGGTCGATGCGCGGATCGTCGAGCTGGGCAATGAAAGCTTCGAGCCGCTTGCGGCGTTCGGCAAAGGGCAGCGCACGCAGATCGGTCTCGCCCTCGCTAAGCAGGTCATAGGCGCGCAAATGGATCGGGTATTCCTTCGTCAGTTTCGGTGAGACCATCTTGCGGTTCAAGCGTTGCTGCAAAACGTTGAAGCTCTGCACCCGGCCGTCGCGCAGAACCAGCAACTCACCATCGATCGCGCCGGGAAGATGCAACGATGGCAACAGATCCGGAAAACTCCGCGTGATGTCTTCGCCGCTGCGCGAATAAAGCCGCGCCAGCGTGTCGCCGCGTGCGTCACGACCGCTGACGGCCTGGACGCGAATGCCGTCCCATTTCCATTCCGCGATGAAATCGGTGGGGTTGAGATTTGCAAAGTCCGCACTCTCGATCGCATGCGCCAGCATCACCGGACGGAACGGGGCGGGATCAAGATTGACCGGCTTTTCGGCGCGGCTTTCCAGCCAGGCGAACAGATCGAGGTAGGGCGGCGTGAGCCCCGGCCACATCAATTCGATCTCGTGGGCGTCCTTGCCACCGAACTCCGCCGCGGCGGTCTTGGCAAGCCGCGCCGAGATGCCGATCCGCAGGGCGCCGGTGACCAGTTTCAACAACGCCCAGCGGCCGGTCTCGTCCAACTCGTCGAGCCAGCGCGCGAGCTGGCCCGGCAGCTCGGTCTTGCCCAGCGTGCTCAGTGTGGTGACGACCTCGGTGAGCGTCGGGGGTGGTGGATAGTTGTGGCCGGGAACCGCGGCCTTCGGCCACATCAGCGCCACCGTCTCGGAGAGATCGCCGACATAGTCGTGCGACAGCGCGAACAGCACCGGGTCGGTCCGATCCGCGATCAGGTCGCGGATCAATCCCGGTTTGGCGTGCTTGAACGACAAGGCGCCGGTCAGCGCCGCCAGCGCGTAGCCGCGGTCGGGATCTTCGACCCCGCGAAAATAGCTGACGATCAACCGCAGTTTGTTGTTGCGGCCGGGCTCATAAGCGAGACGATCCAACAGTTCGGCGAAGCGGTTCATGCCTCGTTGTCCCCACCGGGAGATATCGCATCGCCTTCATCCTCTTCGCCGTAACCGACCAGGTCGAGCGGACGCGCGCTCAGCCCCTTGGTCGTGCACCAATGCACCAGCGCGTCTTCCTGGCCATGGGTGACCCAGACTTCACCCGCGCCAGTCGCATCGATCGTCGCGGTCAGTCCGTCCCAGTCGGCGTGGTCCGAAATCACCAGCGGCAATTCGACCTCGCGCTGGCGCGCGCGGGCGCGCACCCGCATCCAGCCCGAGGCGAACGCCGTGACCGGATCGGGGAGCCGTCGCGTCCAGAGATCCGACGTCGCCGAGGGGGGCGCCAGCGTGATGGCGCCGGCGAGATCGGCTTTCCGCGTGCCCTTGACCAGGCGCAGCTCGCCGAGCGTCACACCGCGGCTCTCGTAATAGCGCGTGATCTTCTCCATCGCGCCGTGCAGGTAAATCGGCGCGTCGTATCCGGCCTTCCGCAACAGCGCGATCACGCGTTGTGCTTTACCGAGCGAATAGGCACCGAGCAGATGGGCGCGCTCCGGGAACAGCGCCACCGAGGCCAACAGCTTGTTGATTTCGTCCGCGGCATGGCCGTGACGAAACACCGGCAAGCCGAACGTAGCCTCGGTGATGAACACGTCGCAGGGCACCACTTCGAACGGCGCGCAGGTCGGGTCGGCCGCGTTCTTGTAGTCGCCGGAAGCGACGATGCAGGTGCCTTCACAGGAGACCGAGATCTGGGCGGAGCCCAGCACATGGCCGGCGGGATGAAACTTGATCGTGACATCGCCAAGCCGTAACTTTTCGCCATAGGCGATCGCCCGCGTGCTGCGGGCGAAATTGTCGCCGTATCGCAGCCGCATCATGTCGAGCGTCTCTTGGGTGGCCAGCACCGCGCCGTGGCCGGGCCGGGCGTGATCGGAATGGCCGTGGGTGATCACGGCGCGCTCGACCGGCCGCACCGGATCGATGTGGAAACCGCCGGGCCTGCAGCATAGCCCGGCAGCGACGGGCATCAGGATGTCTTGCGGACGCATATTGGATATATAGGGCGTCTCGCGGCGATTTTTGACTCGCCAGTTCCGGCAATGATGAATGTAGGCCCCATGCCCGCGCGATTGTTCCTGTCTTCCGGCGATCTGGTGGCCGACCGGCGATTTGACTTCGCGCGGGATCTGCAGCTCAAAGGCGATCTGGTCGCCGCCGCCGACCTACTTTTGCAGGCGATCGAGCTTGCGCCCGGCTTTGCCTCGGCCTGGTTCACGCTCGGCGAAATTCGCGAACGGTTCGGCGAGCGCGACGCGGCGATCGCGGCCTTTCGGAAAGCGCGAGAAGTGGACCCCGGCGACCGGCACGGCGCGAGCCTGCGGCTGATGCTGTTGGGAGCGCAAGAACTAGCGGCAATGCCACAGGCCTATGTGCGTGCGCTGTTCGATCAATATGCGCCGAAGTTCGAGACGGCCCTGGTCGACGATCTCGGCTATCGGGGGCCCGCGCTGTTGTTCAAGGCCGTGCTGGCCGCCCGCGCGGCCGTTCGCAAGCCCGCCTTCTTCGCGCGCGCCGTCGATCTCGGTTGCGGCACCGGGCTCGCGGCGACCGCGTTTGCGGCGAATGTCGGGGAATTCGTCGGCATCGATCTGTCGCCACGCATGATCGAGAAGGCGCGCTTGACCGGGGTCTATGCACAGCTTGAGGTCGCCGACATGGAGCAAGGCTTGCGCGGCAAACCGGACGCCAGCGCCGATCTCGTTCTCGCCGCCGATGCCATGGTCTATCTGTCCGATCTCGCTCCCCTCCTGCATGAGGTGAAGCGTGTGCTGGCCGCCGGGGGCTTGCTGGCGCTCACCCTGGAAACGCATGAAGGTGATGGCGTCCTCCTCGGCGGCGGCCTGCGATACGCCCACGGTGTCGGTTACATGCGCGCGGCGATCGGGGATGCCGGCCTTAAGCTGTTGCAGTTTGAACATTTATCAACCCGCAATGAGGACAATGTCCCGGTGCCGGGTTTGGTTGTGGTGGCGGAAAAAACGTGAACGGGCCGTGCCGATCGAAAATTGTTTCGTTTCAGGGCACTCGACCGGCCGGGTCACACCGGCCTAACCTGTAGCGCGTGAACACCCCCGAACCAGACCGTCTGGCACTCTCGCTTTTACCTGAAACCTTTCTGCGCTGGTTCGCAGGCCGCGGATGGTCGCCCCGCGAGCACCAGCTGGCGCTGCTCGAAAAAGCCCGCAACGACCGTTCCGCACTTTTGATTGCCCCGACCGGTGCCGGCAAGACGCTCGCCGGATTCCTGCCGACGCTGGTGGAGTTGTCGGCTCCGCTCCGTGCTTCGCACGCAAGGGGAGAGGAGAAGGCGGCACCTGCGGCACAGTCGTCGCGCATCACCTCGACCGGACGCGACCTGCAACGCAGCCGCGGCCTGCACACGCTCTACATCTCGCCGCTGAAGGCGCTCGCCGTCGATATCGCGCGCAACCTGGAAACGCCGGTTCGCGAGATGGGTCTGCCGGTCAAAATCGAGACCCGCACCGGCGACACGCCGGTGTCGCGGCGGCAGCGGCAGCGGCGCTATCCGCCGGATATCCTGCTCACCACGCCCGAACAACTGGCACTGTTGTTGGCGTCCGACGACGCGCCGTTTCTGTTCTCCTCGCTCAAGCGGATCGTGCTCGACGAGTTGCATGCGCTGGTGATCTCCAAGCGCGGCGATCTGTTGTCACTCGGTCTGGCACGGCTGTGGCGGCTGGCGCCGCAGATGCGCGCGATCGGGTTGTCGGCCACGGTGGCGGAGCCGGAATCGCTGGCGCGATTTCTGGTGCCGCAACGCGGTCCATCAAACGAAACTGCCGACGTCGTCGTCGCGGGCGGCGCCGCGGCACCGATTGTCGAAATGCTCGATACAAGCGAGCGCTTGCCGTGGGCTGGCCACACCGCACGTCATGCGCTCAACGAGGTCTACGACCTGATCAAGCGCAGCAAGACCACGCTGGTCTTTGTCAACACCCGCAGCCAGGCCGAGATGCTGTTTCAGGATCTGTGGCGCATGAACGACGATGGTCTCGCCATTGCGCTGCATCACGGCTCGCTCGACGTCGCGCAGCGCCGCAAGATCGAGGACGCGATGGCGAAGGGAAAACTCCGCGGCGTGGTCTGTACCTCGTCGCTCGATCTCGGTGTCGATTGGGGCGACGTTGATCTCGTCATCAATATCGGCGCGCCGAAAGGCGCTTCCAGGCTGATGCAACGAATCGGCCGCGCCAATCACCGGATCGATGAAGCCTCGCGCGCGGTGCTGGTGCCGGCCAATCGCTTCGAGGTACTCGAATGCGCGGTGGCTATCGAGGCAGTCAACGAAAACGCCCAGGACACCCCGCCGCTGCGCACCGGCGCGCTCGATGTGCTGGCGCAGCATGTACTCGGCTGTGCCTGCGGCGAACCGTTTTCCTGCGATCAACTCTATCGCGAAGTCCTGACCGCCGCGCCCTATTCGAGTTTGACGCGGGCCGATTTCGACGACGTGGTCGATTTCGTCGCCACCGGCGGCTATGCGCTGAAGACGTACGAACGGTTCGCGCGCATCAAGCAAGACAAGCAAGGCCGCTGGCGCGTGACCAATCCGCGGGTGCGGCAGAGCTATCGCCTCAATGTCGGCACCATCGTTGAAGACGCCATGCTCAAGGTTCGCCTGGTGCGTTCGCGTGGCGGCGGGGCGGGATCGAGCGGGGCTTTGGGGCGCGGGGGCCGGATGCTCGGCGAGATCGAGGAGGCCTTCATCGAGGGGCTGGTGGTCGGTGACACGTTTGTCTTTGGCGGTGAGGTGGTGCGGTATGAAGCCCTCGCCGAGGATCAGGTTTATGTCTCGCGCGCCAACGACGCCGACGCCAAAGTGCCGTCCTACATGGGCGGTAAATTTCCGCTCTCGACCTATCTGGCGGAAAGGGTCCGAAAGCTATTGGCGGACAGACGGAGCTGGAAGGCCCTGCCGGAGCAGGTGCGCGACTGGCTGTCGTTGCAGACGGATTTTTCGCGCGTGCCCGGCGTGCGCGAGTTGCTGGTCGAAACCTTTCCCCGCGCCAACAAGCATTATCTCGTCTGCTACCCGTTCGAAGGACGGTTGGCGCATCAGACGCTCGGCATGTTGCTGACGCGGCGGATGGAACGTGCCCGCGCCCGGCCGCTGGGGTTCGTCGCCAATGAATATGCGCTCGCGGTGTGGGGACTCGGCGACCTGTCGTTCATGGTCCGGCAAGGCACGCTCGATCTCGATGCGCTGTTCGATTCCGACATGCTGGGCGACGATCTCGAGGCGTGGCTCGCGGAATCCGCGCTGATGAAACGCACCTTCCGAACCTGTGCGGTCATTTCCGGATTGATCGCGCGGCGATTCACGGGCGAAGAAAAATCCCGGCGTCAGGTGCTGTTTTCGACTGATCTGATCTACGACGTGCTGCGCAAGCATCAGGCCGATCATGTGCTGCTACGCGCCGCGCGCGCCGATGCCGCGACCGGGCTGCTCGATATTCGCAGGCTGAGTGATATGCTGCTGCGAATCCAGGGGCGAATCACCCACAAGGAACTCGATCACGTTTCGCCGCTCGCGGTGCCGGTGATGCTGGAAATCGGCCGCGAACAGGTTTATGGCGAAGCATCCGACGATCTGCTGGCGGAAGCCGCCGGGGAACTCGTCAAGGAGGCGACGTCATAGGGCATGCGTTTGTTGCGCTCCGATCCATCAACATCGTCATGGCCGGGACAAGCCCTGCCATGACGAGCATCACTATCGATATCGCCCATTACTCTTCATTGCATGTTGCCGGCGTCACATTTGTCGCCGATCTCTCGGGTGCATTGTTCTGGGCAGAAGAGCGCCTCTTGGTCGTCTCGGATTTGCATTTGGAAAAGGGCTCCAGCTTCGCCGCCCGCGGCGTGCTGCTGCCGCCTTACGACACGGTAGCGACGCTTGGTCGTCTCGGGGCTGTGATCACGCGGTACGAGCCGCGTGTGGTGATTGCGCTCGGCGACAGCTTTCATGACCGCGACGCCCATGAACGGCTGTCCGCGCCGGACCGCGAGGCCCTCGCCGCGCTGCAGGTACGGCGCGACTGGATCTGGATTTCAGGCAATCACGACCCGCTCTTGCCGTCCGATCTCGGCGGCCTGGTCGCGCATGAAGTTGCGGTCGGCGCAATCACGTTTCGTCACGAGCCGACCGGGGCGGCGGGTGAAATCGCCGGTCATCTGCATCCGAAAGCGCGGGTATCGACCCGTGGCCGCTCGATGGAGCGGCGGTGTTTTGCGTCCGACGGCGAACGCGCGGTGATGCCGGCGTTCGGCGCCTACACCGGAGGGCTGAACATTCGTGACGCGGCGTTCGCGAAAATTTTCCAGGCGCCGAGCCTGATGGCGCACGTGCTCGGCGATGCCAGGCTGCACACCATCGCCGCGTCGCGCTGTTACTAAGTCTGCGAGCCTACAAGTCCTAATCCTTCCGAAACACGACCGAGGCCATCCACCCCGTCATCACCGCCATCAATGCCGTCATCAGTCCATAGGCGAAGCCGTTCTGGCGGGCGGTGTTGGCGACGAACTGCTCGAAACCGACCTTGACGATGTCGAACGCGGTTTCGGTCCGCGCCACCAATGCGCCTTCGGAAAACAGCTTGATCTCGACGTCGTAGGTTCCGATCGGCACTTCGGCCGGAAGCGGAATGCCGGTGCGAAACAAGGTCGGGGTCAGGAAGGTCACCGCGGACGTTTCCTCGCGGTAGAGGCCGTGCTCGGAGCGCAGCCGCACAAAGGCGCTGCGGAACGGATCGTTGGGTACGACATCGGCGTAATCGGGCCCGACGCGCTGGGTGAGCAGTACATTATTGAGGCCGAGTTGCTGCCGCCGTTGAACTTCGGGCGGAGCGATGGCATCGAACGGCCGGTTGGAAAACAGCGCGAGATAGGTCGGTACCTGCAGAAATTGGCGGTAGTCGGTGTTGATCCAGATGCCGAATTTGCGCTCCTTGCGGCGCGTCACCATGTCGGCGCGCGGACCGGCGACCGTGACCACGAGATCGTAATTGGTGCGGTTGGCCGGCGTGTTCGCGTCTTTTTCGACCGAGCCGAACAGTACCAGTTCTTCGCCGGAATAGTTCGGCGTCACGGTTACCCGGTGGTTCGAGACCGACACGATCAGCCGCTCGGCGCGCGCCGAAGCGATCCCGCACGCGGTGCTCAGCGCCAGCGCAAGGCCGAGGGCTGCAAGCAAGGTTCGCGCAATCATCCGGTGCCTCCGCTTTCCCGGATGGTGAAGAGGTCGTCGGGGCGGAGCACCAGTTCGATCGCGAAGCGAATTCCGACCGCGAGAATCAGCAGCCCCAGCAACAGCCGCAGATGCTCGCCACGAATCTTTTGACCGGCGCGAGCGCCGAACTGCGCACCGGTGACGCCGCCGACCATCAGGATCAGCGCCAGCACGGCATCGACGAGATGGTTGGTGACAGCGTGCAGCATGGTGGCGAACAACATCGTGACCAGCGTCAGCACCATCGAGGTCCCGATCACCGTCGAGGTCGGCACCCGCAACAGATAGATCATGATCGGGATCAGGATAAAGCCGCCGCCGATGCCCATCACCGCGCCGATGAAGCCGATGATCAGGCCGACAACAATGATCGGAATCACCGACAAATAGATCTTGGAGCGCTTGAAGCGCATCTTCAACGGTAGACCGTGGATCCAGCCATGGCTGCCCGAGCGGCGCATCGGGATCGCCGCGCCGCGGCGTGCGCGCAGAATCGCGCGCAGCCCTTCCCAGAACATCAGTCCGCCGACGGCACTGAGCAGCACGACGTAGGACAGTGCGATCATCAGGTCGAGCTGGCCGAGCGAGCGCAGCAGCGTGAAGGTCCAGACGCCAAGCGCGGTACCGACGGTGCCGCCGCTCAAGAGCACGAGCGCCAGTGCCGGGTCGATGGCGCGGCGGCGCCAATAGGAGATGGCGCCGGAAAACGACGAGGCGGCGATGTGACTGGCCACGGAAGCGACCGCGACCGCGGGCGCGATGCCGACAAAGATCAACAGCGGAGTCATCAGAAACCCGCCGCCGATTCCGAACATGCCGGAGACGAAACCCACGGCCGCGCCCATCGCAAGGATGAGGAAAATGTTGACCGGCAGATCGGCGATCGGAAGGTAAAGCTGCACGCGCGTTGCTTCGGGGTTAGCCCTGAGGCTGGCCGAAACCGCTCACGGCATGGTTTCTGTGGGAGTGCGGATCAAATGCCGGGTCCCTGCATAGCCGAAATCATCGGCCGGAGGGATTAAAGAATCCAGCGGCGGCCACTTTTTTGACGTCGCCGCCCGCGCACCTGCCGATGTGGTGAATAATTCAGATTAACGGGCGGCGCGCTTGGTCAAGGCCGGCCTGGCTGCGGGCGGCTTTGTCGCACTCGCCTGCGCCGGGCTGGAATCCCATCCACCGGCCGGGCTCGCCACATTGATGGCGTCGTCGGGCTGCGGTTCCGGCGTGAAGGTCTGGATTGCAAGTTTTGCCGCCGCGAGCGACTGGGCGTCGAGCCGCTTGGCGACGTCGTCGCGTTTGCGCGCGGCGTCCGCATCG
This sequence comes from uncultured Alphaproteobacteria bacterium, assembly GCA_963814615.1. Classification (GTDB taxonomy): domain Bacteria; phylum Pseudomonadota; class Alphaproteobacteria; order Rhizobiales; family Xanthobacteraceae; genus Bradyrhizobium. Next base: position 594,398 of record CAWFDN010000005.1, read on the forward strand.
CCCTGCGCGGCAGCCAGGCTGAACCATTTGTAGGATTCGGCGAGATTCTGTTCGACGCCGATGCCGCGGGCGTAGAGGATTCCGAGGTTGAACTGGCTGTCCGCAACCCCGCGATCGGCCGCCTGAGCGAACCATTGCGACGCGTTCTTGTAATTGGCGCCCTTGCCGCCACCGTCGGCTTCTAGCACGGCCAGATTGTGCATAGCTTTTGCGTTTCCGCGTTCGGCGGCCTGAATGTAGTAGCGCCGTGCGATATCGACGTCCTTTTTCACGCTGAGGCCCTTTTCGTAGAAGGTCCCCAGCCTGAAGATGGCTGGCACCACGCCGGCTTGAGCCGCGCGGTCATACCATTTCGCGGCCTCGTCTAAATTCGCCGTCACGCCTTTGCCTTCGGCGAAGCGCAAGCCGATCTCATAGGCTGCGGTGGGATCGCCCTTCAGCGCCGCCGCGCGCAAAATAGGTCCGCCGATCGCATCCGGCAATCTTTCGCTCGGCGGCACCTGCACCAGCGTAAGTTTGCGGCTGGTCGGCGTCGCTGCCGGCGCCGAAATCGTGCCGGTGATATCGGTGCCGCCTGAGGCGGAAGGTTGGATGATGGCCTGCGGGATCGGCACCGACGCGGTGCCATCGGCCGGGCTCGGTGCGGCGCCGTTGAATGACTGCCGTTCCAGCAATGTCGGGGAGGTCATCGAAGGCATCGCCGGCGCCGGAACGATCGGTTTGGCGCCGCCGTCGGCGGGTAATTGAGCCGAAGGCTGTGACCGGCTCGAATTCTCCAGGGCAGGCGATTGTGCGGCGCTGTCACCGTCGAGCAGCGTCATCGCCATCTTGAACGTGCCGAGCACGATGATGACCACGCTCGCGCCGACCAGCAGCGAGCGAATCTTGGAGGTGATGGTCGACGGTTCCTTGGCCTTGTCGCGGTTGGCGTCCTTGAGCGGGCGGCGCGCGGTCTTGTCGGTCGCCGGTACGGCGGCGGCGGCCTGGGCGGCGCGGCGCGCGGCGGCAATGAAACTCGAGGTGCTGACCTGCTCGCGGGGGCTCGCCGGGATGCCGCTGATGGCGTTTTCGGAAGCCGCGATACGCTCCGACGGCGAAGCCATTCGCGCCGTTGGCAGTGTCCCCGGTTCGAGCGGGTGATCGGGCGGCAGATCCGGTTCGATCGCAGCGCGCGGCTGCGCCGTATGGGCTTCCAGAATTTCACTGATGGCGCGCGGCGCGCTTGCGGCGGCAGCCGCCATCGGCGACGGCGCGGCCTGGAATTCCCGCGGGGCTGCGGTGAAAAACTGCGCCGCGGCGGGATTTTGCAATTCTGGTTTCGCTTGCGGCGGCATCGCAAGGCGCGGCGCGGCGGCCGGCGGCGTAGCCTGAGGGATCGGCGGCATTTCCGACTGCGGCGCAACCGCCGGGACGTGGACCGTGCGCAGATCGCCTTCGATCATGGCCAACCGATCGACCACATGGCCAAGCGTGTTGTGAACGGCTTCGAGCGAATCCTGGGTGTGGCGGTCGGTTTCCGACTGGCTGAAGCGGATGTCGGACAATTCGCGCTTGACGAGATCGATCAAGCCGCCGTCCAGCGGCGCAGCCGCATTCCGGCTGCTTTCCCTCAGCGCGGCTAAGTTCCCCTGCTGGGTTTCGAGATGACGAAGAATGTCCTGCAACCCGTCCTCGACCCGTCCGAGATGACCGGCGCGGGGATCGGTGGAGGCCTCCAGGCGCTCCAGCAGATAGGACACGCGTTGTTCGAGATGGGCAAAAGCGGATGCGCTGTCACTGCCGACCGGCATGCGGTCGAGGCGATCGGAGAGGGCGCGCACCGCGCCTTCGAGATGCTCGGAGTTTTCGCCGGCCGGCGGCCGTTCGCGGCTTTCCAGCGTCGAGGTCAGGGCGGCGATGCGTTGTTCGAGGATCGCAAACGTATCGCTGTTGTCCGCGGCGCGGGCAAGCTGATCGACCTTGGAGGACAGGGTGTGGACATCGTCGCTGAGCCGCGCCAGGGCGTCATTGGAGGCGACGTTGGAAACAACCAAGCGCAATGCTGCGATCGCGTCTTCGAGCTTGTGAATCGTGGACGGGTCGTCGCTGGCGCGCAAAATCAGGTCGAGCTTGGCGCCGAGATTGCGGATCGCCTCGTCATAGCCCGCGAGTTGTTCGGCCGGCGTCAGCGAGCGCAATACTTCGCGAATTTCGGCCAAGGCCCGCTCGATGCCGGCCAGTGCCTGACCGTCGATACCGTTTTGGCGGGTGTCGTCGATGCGGCGGGACAGCGAGCGGATTTCGTTTTCGATCGATTCGATCGCCCGGCGCGGCATCGCCTCGGTGATGGCAAGGCGAATTTCCGAAAGCTCGCTTCGGAATGCGGCAATCGATTGCTCGGTGCCGTCGGGACGCTGCAGGGCTTCGATCTGGCTCGTGATCTTGAAAAGATGACGCTCCAGGCTGGAAAAATCCGGACCCGCCGGCGTCAAGGGAGTCGTGGCGGGTGCCATCGCGGATGTCATCGCAGGCGCCGTCGGCGGCGCGTGGCGCGGCGGCATCGGCCGTGGTGCGGCAGCATCCAGCTCGTTCTGGCGGGCGGCGATTTCGGCGATCGCAACGTCGAGCGACGCCGGATTGAGCGGGGGAGAGGGGCGATAGCCAGGCGGGTTATAGATTTGGGCGGCGGCGCGTTCGACCCTCTCGGTCGGGCGATGCTTGTCTTCAGGTTCGGGTGGCTTCGCCGTTGCCGGGTTCGCGATTTGCGACAGGCGCGCATCGAGGCGCGAGATGGCGTCGTTCAATTGCCGGGCGACGCCCTGCTCACCGCGAGGGGCGTCGTGGCGCGGTGCCGGGCGCGAGATTTGTTCGATCTGGCGGGTGATGGAATCCAGCCGCTGGTGAATGTCCGCGACATCAGGCGTTTCCTGGCTCGGCGTCCGTGACTCGGCGCTGGCGCGAAAGTTCGGCGGGGTGGAATCGCCGATGGTGGAATTGAGCCAGTCGTTCAACGACATGCCGGCGCGCCGCGCGGCGGCCTCGGCCTTCTCGCGCACCGATGGATCGATGCCTTCAACACTCCACGATACGCGCGAATTCATGCTTTCGTCCGGTTCCGACTCCGGCGCGCCACTCGCGCCTTCGACCTCCCCGCGCGTCCCGAGAAGGAGACAATCGAATTCCGCGCAGGTCGTCTGCCTCTGGCATCGACTTTTTCGTGTTACGGTAAAGAACCGGTTAAAGAATCGGATCGCGGGCTTGGAAAGTTGGCCCGCAAAGTTGCTCGCCGGTAAAATGAGCCGTCAGTCGGGGGCAAGGCGAGCCGCGCCGGTCACGTTCTCGTCAGTGATCACTTCGTCGTAACGGCTCACTGGATATGCGTGACTTTGATATCCTTGGGGCTTCCGGAACCATTTAAGGTCTATTCTGGAGTCGCGAGATTGTTGCACCGCAAAGATCTTTTCTGGATGAGGCCATCGCTGGCCGAGAGGACACCATGCCGATCTACAAAGCCCCCTTGGAAGACGTCGGTTTTCTGCTCAACGACGTGTTTCAGATCGACCGCTACGACAACCTTCCCGGCTTTAGCGACGCCTCCGCCGATGTGCGCGAAGCGATTTTGACCGAGGCTGCGAAACTCAGCGAAGAAGTGTTGCAGCCGCTCAATCGCACCGGAGATCTCGAAGGCTGTACCCGCCATGACGATGGCAGCGTGACCACTCCGAAAGGCTTCAAGGAAGCTTTCAGGCAGGTGACCGCGGGGGGTTGGCTCGGGCTGTCCGCGCCGGTGGAATATGGCGGGCAGGGCCTGCCGGTGACGCTGAGCCAGGCGGTCAGCGAATTCCAGTGCTCGGCCAACATGGCGTTTTCGATGTATGGCGGCCTGACCATGGGCGCGACGGCAGCGCTGATCGTGCATGGCAAGCCCGAGCAGAAGGCGGTGTTCGTGCCGAAGATGGTGGCGGGAGAATGGACCGGCACCATGAATCTCACCGAGCCGCAATGCGGCACTGATTTGGGGCTGCTGCGGACCAAGGCGGTCAAGCAGGTCGACGGCAGCTACAAGATCTCGGGCACCAAGATTTTCATCTCTGCCGGGGAGCATGATCTGGCGGAAAATATCATCCATCTGGTGCTGGCGCGCATCGAGGGGGCCCCTGCCGGCATCAAGGGCGTCTCGCTGTTCGTGGTGCCGAAGATCCTGGTCAACGCCGATGGATCGCTGGGCGCGCGCAACGGCGTGACCTGCGGTTCGATCGAACACAAGATGGGTATTCACGGCAACTCCACTTGCGTGATGAATTACGACGAGGCCACCGGCTGGCTGATCGGCGAGGAAAACAAGGGCATGCAGGGCATGTTCGTGATGATGAACGAGGCGCGGCTCGGCGTTGCGGTGCAGGGTCTGGCGCAATCCGAAGTCGCCTATCAAAACGCCGTCGCCTATGCCCGCGAGCGTCTACAGGGCCGCTCGCTGTCGGGTCCGAAGGCGCCGGACAAGCCGGCCGATCCGATCATCGTGCATCCCGACGTGCGCCGCACGCTGCTCACCATTCGGGCCTTCAACGAGGCGGCGCGTGCGATGGTGGTATGGACGGCGCTCAAGAGCGACGTCGCCCACCGCTCCAGCGAGCCGAAAGACCGTCAGGAGGCGGACGACCACATGGGGTTGATGACCCCGGTGCTGAAGGGCGTCCTCACCGATGTCGGGTTTTCCAACGCGGTGCTGGCGCAGCAGATGTTCGGCGGCCACGGCTATATCGCCGAACACGGCATGGAGCAGTTCGTGCGCGATGCGCGCATCGCCATGATTTATGAGGGCGCCAATGGCATTCAGGCGCTCGACCTCGTCGGCCGCAAATTGCCGCGTGACGGCGGCCGTGCGGTGATGGCGTTTTTCGGCGAGGTCGCCGCGTTCGCTGCGGATCATGGCGCGGAGGAGGCCATGACGCCCTATGTCGGTCCTTTAAGCACCGCGCTCGGTCATTTGCAGCAGGCCACCACCTGGCTGATGCAGAATGCGATGGCGAAGCCCGACAATGCCGGCGCCGCCGCCACCGACTACATGCAACTGTTTGGCCTCGTCACCTTCGCCTATATGTGGGCGCGGATGGCGAAAGTCGCGACCGACAAGATTGCGGCTGAGGGTGCGACACCCTATTTGACCACCAAGCTGGTGACCGGCCGCTTCTTCATGGAACGGATGCTGCCGGAAACATCGCTCCATCTTGCGCGCATCCAGACGGGATGCGCGACCACCATGGAATTAGCGGCGGAAGCGTTCTGAATTTTCTGCCGACCGGAGGATTTTTTGCGCGGCCCGCCAATTCGGTCCGCGACATCTTCCGGTTGGCTTATATTTTATGATCCTCATACCAGGAGGGCGTCATGCCTGAGGCCTATATCTACGATCACGTTCGCACGCCGCGCGGCCGCGGCAAGGCCGATGGCGCGCTGCACGAGGTGACCGCGCTGGCGCTCGCCACCGCGCCGTTGAGAGCGCTGAAAGAGCGCAACCATCTGCCGGAAGACGTCGTCGACGACGTCGTGCTCGGTGTGGTCGATCCGGTCGGCGAGGCCGGCTCCGACATCGCGCGCTTCGCGGCGCTGAAGGCAGGGCTCGGCGAAGCCGTCCCCGGCGTTCAAATCAGCCGCTTCTGTGCGTCGGGCCTCGATGCGGTGAATTTTGCTGCCGCCCAGATCATGAGCGGTCAGCATGAGCTCACCATCGGCGGCGGCGCCGAATCGATGAGCCGCGTCGGCATCGGCGCTTCCGGCGGCGCCTGGCCGATGGATCCTTCGATGGCGGTGCCGGCCTATTTCATGCCGCAGGGTGTGTCGGCCGATCTGATCGCGACCAAATACGGCTTTTCGCGCGATGACGTCGATGCCTATGCGGTGCAAAGCCAGCAGCGTGCGGCGAAAGCCTGGGACGAGGGCCGTTTCAAGAATTCGGTGATCCCGGTAAAGGACGTCAATGGCCTCACCATTCTGGCCAAGGACGAACACATGCGACCCTCGACGACGATGCAGTCGCTCGGTCAGTTGCAGCCGTCGTTCGTGGCGATGGGCCAGATGGGTGGCTTCGACGCGGTGGCGATCCAGTCGCATCCGGAAATCGAACGCATCAACTATGTGCACCATGCCGGCAATTCGTCCGGCATCGTCGACGGCGCCGGCGCGGTTCTGCTCGGCAGCAAGGAGGCAGGCGCGAAACACGGCTTGAAGCCGCGTGCAAGAATCCGCGCCTTCACCAATATCGGCTCGGAGCCGGCGATGATGCTGACCGGTCCGGTCGACGTGACCGAGAAGCTGTTCGAACGCTCGGGCATGAAGAAATCCGACATCGATCTATTCGAATTGAACGAGGCGTTCGCCTCGGTGGTGCTGCGCTACATGCAGGCCTTCGACATCGACAACGCCAAGATCAACGTCAATGGCGGCGCCATCGCGCTCGGCCATCCGCTCGGCGCCACCGGTGCGATGATTCTTGGCACCGTGCTCGACGAACTCGAGCGCAGCAACAAATCGACCGCGCTGGTGACGCTGTGCATCGGCGGCGGCATGGGCACCGCGACCATCATCGAACGGGTGTAAGGGCGTAGATCGTAGGATGGGTTGAGCGAAGCGATACCCATCATCGCACGACATCGACAGGGTTTGATGGGTTTCGCTGCGCTCAACCCATCCTACGATTTAGAGACAATCGCCGCGCCTTTAGGGCAGTAGGCATCGAGGGAGCGACAAAGATGGCCTTCAAGAATTTCAGGGTTGAGACCGACGCCGACGGCATTGCGCTGGTGACATGGGACATTCCGGGACGTTCGATGAATGTGCTGGATGAGACCACGATTACCGAACTCGAAGCGATCGTGAAGCAAACCTCCGCCGATGCCGCGGTCAAGGGCGTGGTCGTCACCTCCGGCAAGGAGGCGTTCTCCGCCGGCGCTGATCTCTCGATGCTCGAGGGCATGAACCGGCATTATGCTGATTTGCTCAAGGCCAAGGGCGAGGTCGCCGCCAACCAGATGTTGTTCGACGAAAGCCGCAAATCCTCGCTGGTGTTTCGCAGCATCGAGACCAGCGGCAAGCCGTGGGCGGCCGCGATCAACGGGCTCGCGCTTGGCGGCGCGTTCGAACTCACGCTGGCCTGCCACTACCGCGTTGCCGCCGACAATCCGAAGACCCGTCTCGGGCTGCCCGAAGTCAAGGTCGGGCTTTTTCCCGGCGCCGGCGGTACCCAACGCGTGTCGCGCATCGTGCCGCCGCAGGATGCGATGCAGCTTTTGCTAAAGGGCGAGGCGATCAATCTCGACAAGGCCAAGGCGCTGAAGCTGATCGATGCCGTCGTCCCGGCGGGCGATCTCATCAAGGCGGCCAAGGACTGGATCACAGGCGGCGGCAAGGCGGTGGCGCCGTGGGACGAGAAGGGTTTCAAGCTGCCGGGCGGCCCGGTCTATTCGAAGAGCGGCATGATGATGTTCCCGGCCGGCAACGCGATTTACCGCCGCGAGACCTACGACAATTATCCGGCCGCGCGCGCGATCATGCAATGCGTCTATGAGGGGCTGCAATTGCCGATGGATGCGGCGCTGCGCGTCGAGTCGCGTTACTTCACGCAAATCCTGCGCAGCAAAGAAGCTGCGGCGATGATCCGCAGCCTGTTCCTGTCGATGCAGGAATTGAACAAAGGCGCCCGGCGGCCGCCAAACGTGCCGCCGACCAAGGTCAAGAAGCTCGCCATCATCGGCGCCGGCTTCATGGGCGCCAGCGTCGGCTACGTCTCGGCGCGTGCCGGCATCGACGTGGTGCTGATCGACCGCGATCAGGAAAGCGCCGACAAGGGCAAGGGCCACGCCAAATCCGTGATCGACGATTTGATCGCCAAAGGCCGCGCCAAGGAAGGCGATCGCGACGCCATCCTGTCGCGCATCAGCGCCACCGCCGACTACAACGTCTTGAAGGATTGCGATCTCGTCATCGAAGCGGTGTTCGAGGATCGAAAAGTAAAGGCGGAAACTTACGCCAAGGCGCAGCCGCTGTTGAAACCCGATGCGATCTTCGCCTCCAACACCTCGACCTTGCCGATCAATTCGCTGGCGGAAGAGTTCAAGGATCAGGGCAAGTTTATCGGCATTCATTTTTTCTCGCCGGTCGAGAAGATGATGCTGGTCGAAATCATCGTCGGCAAGAATACCGGCGACGTCGCGCTCGCCACTGCGCTCGATTACGTGCGCGCGATCGGCAAGACGCCGATCGTGGTCAACGACTCCCGCGGCTTCTTCGCCAACCGCTGCGTGCTTCGTTTCACCGCCGAAGGCCTGGAGATGCTGATGGAAGGCGTGCCGCCGGCGATGATCGAGAACACCGCAAAAATGGCGGGCATGCCGGTCGGCCCGTTGTCGCTGTCCGACGAGGTCGCGCTCGATCTCGTGCTCAAGATCATGAAGGCGACCGAAGCCGATCTCGGCGCCAATGCCATCGACCAGAGCCAGAAGAAGCTTCTGGTCGAGATGGTCGAAAAACAAGGTCGCTTCGGCCGCAAGAACCGCAAGGGGTTTTACGATTACCCCGAAAAGGGCAAGGGCCAGAAAAGCCTGTGGTCGGAGTTAAGCGGCTTGCAGCCGAAGCATCTCGACCCCGACACGCTCGATATCGAGGAGATGAAGCAGCGCTTTCTCGTCGTGCAAGCGGTGGAAGCCGCCCGCACCGTGGAGGATCACGTCATCACCGATCCGCGCGAAGCCGATGTCGGCTCGATTCTCGGTTTCGGCTTTGCCCCCTTCACCGGCGGCACGCTGTCCTACATCGACTTCATGGGCACGAAAAATTTCGTCGCGCTGTGCCGCAAGCTCGAAGCCAAATACGGATCGCGCTTCACCCCGCCGAAACTTTTGATCGAGATGGCGGCCAAAGGCGAGACGTTCTATGGCCGCTTCCCGCCGAAGAAGGCGGCGGCGTAAGCCCGTCATCGCGAGGAGCGCTTGCGACGAAGCAATCCGGTTCTGCATCCTGAGACGCAAGACTGGATTGCTTCGCTTTGCACGCAATGACGAATTTTAACCATCCCACTGGCGGCAAGGGCCGGATCGATGATCCGGCTCTTCATTTATCTTGCGAACCGGCTAGAGCCTTTTCCGTTCCGATTGAATCGGAACGGAGGCTCTATTTCTTTGTTTTGACGCGTTTTCTTGACGCGAACCGGCATCCACTTCGCTGGAAAACGCTCTAAGTAAATGCATCTGCATGAAATAGTCAAGATTGATGCAGATGCATTTATTGGGCTACAATTATGTCCGAAAGCTGTGGACGCTGCCATGAAACGGAAACCATCGACCGAGGCGACCGCCGCCTGGATTCGCCTGATGCGGATCCAGAGCCGGGTGCTCGACGCCGTCGAGCAGGATTTGAAGAAGGCCGGGTTCCCGCCGCTGGCCTGGTATGACGCCTTGCTGGAATTGTCGCGCGCGCCATCGGGCGAAATGCGCCCGGTTGAGCTGGAAAAGCAGATGCTGATCCCGCAATACTCGACCTCCCGGCTGATCGACCGTCTGGTGGACGAGGGGCTGGCGGCACGGCGCGAGTGCAAGATCGACAAACGCGGGCAGTTCGTCGAGATTTCCGAGGCCGGGCGCGAATTGCAGAAGAAAATGTGGAGCGCGTATTCCGCCGCGATCGAAAGGCATGTCGGCTCGAAATTGTCCGATGCGGATTCGTTAAAGCTCTGCGGTCTGCTCGACCGGCTGGGCTGTTCGTGCGATGAGGCTGTGTCGCCGGCCGTGAAAGAAGGCGCGCCGACAAGATGATGTTGTTTTCACCTCCACCATCTTCGGGCCGGTTGGTCCGCGGATGGCCCCGACACCGTGCGCGTTCGATCGAAGCGCCTTTTATCCGGAATTTCTATGGCGCGTGACCAGATCGATATGACGCCGCTGCAATCGCGCGACGAGTTGGTCGCGTGGCTGGAAGCGGGTGTGAAACCGCCGTCCGAATTCCGGATCGGCACCGAACACGAAAAAACGCCGTTCACGCTTTCCGGCCATCGTCCCGTGCCGTATGAGGGCGCACGCGGCATCGGCGCGGTCCTGGAAGGCATGCAATTGCTGCTCGGCTGGGAACCGATCATCGAACGCGGCAACATCATCGGCTTGTATGACGTCCCCGGCGGCGGCGCGATTTCGCTGGAGCCCGGCGGCCAATTTGAATTGTCGGGCGCGCCGGTGGAGACCGTGCATCAAACCCAATCCGAACTGATGGCGCATCTGGCGCAGGTGCGGGAAGTCGCCGCCCCCTTGGGCATCGGATTTCTCGGCCTCGGCATGACGCCGTCATGGTCGCGGGCGCAGATTCCGGCCATGCCCAAGGGCCGCTACAAGATCATGACCGATTACATGCCGAAGGTCGGCCAATACGGCCTCGACATGATGTACCGGACCTGCACGGTGCAGACCAATCTCGATTTCTCCTCGGAAGCCGACATGGTCAAGAAGCTGCGGGTCTCGGTGGCGCTGCAGCCAATAGCGACCGCGCTGTTTGCGAACTCGCCGTTCACCGAAGGCAAGCCCAACGGCTTCCTGTCGTTCCGCTCCGAGATCTGGCGCGATACCGACAATGCCCGCTCCGGGATGATCCCGTGGGCGTTCGAGGACGGCATGGGATTCGAACGCTGGGTCGATTACGCGCTGGACGTGCCGATGTATTTCGTCAAGCGCGGCGACGCCTATATCGACGTCGCGGGATCGTCGTTCCGCGATTTCTTCGACGGCAAAAATCCCGCCTTTCCCGGCGAGCGTCCGACGCTGTCGGATTGGGCCAATCATCTGTCGACGATTTTCCCCGAGGTGCGGTTGAAGCGCTATCTGGAAATGCGCGGCGCCGACGGCGTGCCGTGGGGACGGCTGCCGGCGCTGCCGGCGTTCTGGGTCGGACTGCTCTACGACGACACCAGCCTGAATGCCGCCTGGGACATCGTCAAACATTGGAACGCGCAGGAGCGTCAGGCGTTGCGCGACGACGTGCCGCTGATGGGCTTCAAGGCCAGGATCAGGGACCGTTATCTGTTCGAAATCGCCAAAGAGTGTTTGTTGCTGTCGCATTCCGGGTTGCGGCGACGTGGCCGCATCGATCCGCTCGGGCATGACGAGTCCCGGCATCTCGAGCCGTTGGAGCGCATTATTGACGCCGGGCACACCCCCGCCGAGGAGATGCTGGAGAAATTCCATGGTCCCTGGCAGGGTTCGGTGGAACCAGCCTATGAGGAATACGCGTTTTAGGCATTGCCAGGCTTTGCGAGCGTTGTGGTTCGGAAGCTTCCGCCCCACCATTCGGAGCGCCAGCTAAGATCAGCCCTTTGAGGCTTTTGTGTTGTTCATCCACGGTACAGGTTCGTGGCGATCAAATGGCATTCCGCGCGTCGCGGTTAAGTCCAACACAAGCGCGATCGGCAACGCGGCCACCGGCTTTGCGTTTAATCGCGCCTAAATTATTGAAAGAGCGCATGATCTTTTCGCCGCCCCGCTCGCGTCTTGGCGGATCGCGCGCTGGTCGAAGGCCATCGCGCATGTGGAGAGGCCGCCTTTTTGGGGCGTGTGTGGTGACGCTGTCTTTGTGGGCGGCGGCCATGACGGCGTCGCGACCGGCGCACGCTCAGGCGAATTTCGATCGCCCGGGTGGCGATTATCAGAGTTCGCGGGTCGTCACCGGCGATCCGGCGGATTGCGCCTTGGTGTGCGAGCGCGACCGGCGCTGCCGGGCCTGGAGTTTCAATTACCCGACCGAGATCACCGGCGGTGCGGTTTGTTGGCTCAAGAGCAACGTGCCGGGGCGCGTCCAGAGCGAATGCTGCGTCTCGGGCGTGCGCGGCGCCGGCGTGGTGGAGCCGCGCAACGGTGCCGAGGAAGTTTCGATCGACCGGTTCGGCGGCGATTACCGCAATTTCGAACTCAAAAACGGCGAGGGCGACGAAGACTGCAAGGCGGCTTGTGCCGGCGACAACAAATGCCGGGCCTGGACCTTTGCGCGGCCGGGATATGTCGGAAGAAGCCCGCACTGTTTCTTGAAAAAAGACATCAAGCCGCCGCGGCGCAAGGCGGGATTTGTCTCGGGCGTGGTACGGTAACATTGCCGGCGTCGGTGGCGTATTGCCAATGGAAGTGCGCGCCGAAAACCGTCATGGTTGGGGCTTGGCGCAGATCAACCACAGCAAATCAACCACGGAGTTCACGATGATCTTGACACGCAGAATTTTCAACGGCGCCGCTCTTGCTGTGGCGCTGGTCGCCGGTGGGCTGCTCTCGTCGGCATGGGCGAACACGCCGGTGCCGTTTTCGGACGCGGCGTTCAAGGCGGCTCAGGCGTCGGGCGCCCCGATTCTGGTCGAAATCCACGCCGATTGGTGCCCGGTCTGCAAAGCGCAAACGCCCATTCTCGACAAATTGACCGCGGACCCCAAATTCAAGGATTTGAAAGTTTTCCGGGTTGATTTCGATGCGATGAAGCCGGTGGTGAAGCAGTTCGGGGCTCAGACGCAGTCGACGTTGATCGTGTTCAAGGGCTCGGCCGAGCAGGGCCGCTCGGTCGGCGACACCAAGCAGGACTCGATCGCCGGGCTGCTCGACAAGAGCCTCTGAGCAGGTGACCGGTCTAGCGCTGGCCTTCGCGGCCGGACTGCTGTCGATCCTGTCGCCCTGCGTGCTGCCGCTGGTGCCGATCGTGCTTGGCGCCGCCGTCACGGCACATCCGCTCGGCGCGTTGGCGTTGGCCGCGGGCCTTGCGACGTCGTTCACGGTGCTTGGCCTGTTGCTCGCGCTGGTTGGATTCGGGCTCGGCCTCGATGCCGATGTGTTTCGGCTGGCAGCGGCGGCGATCATGATCGCGCTGGGTGCGATCCTTGTCGTTCCGTCGTGGCAGGCGCGGCTCGCGGCCGCCGGCGGACCGGTTTCCGGCTGGATGGATCGACGCTTCGGCGGCTTCGCGTCGTCCGGAGCGGCCGGCCAGTTCGCGATCGGCCTCCTGCTCGGTGCGGTGTGGTCGCCCTGCGTTGGCCCAACACTCGGTGCGGCGTCGCTATTGGCCTCGCAAGGGCACGATTTGCTGCGGGTCACGCTGACAATGGTGGTGTTCGGGATCGGTGCGGCGGTGCCGCTGATCCTGCTTGGTTTATTGTCGCGCGCCACGTTGATGCGGGTTCGCGCGCGGCTGATGTCGGCGGGCAAGCTCGGCAAGGCCTTGCTCGGCGCCGCCTTCATCTTGATCGGCGCGGCGATCGTCAGCGGCGCGGATAAAAGGGTCGAGGCCGTGCTGGTCGAGGCGTCGCCGCCATGGCTTACCGAATTGACGACGTCATTTTAGCGCGACGTCGTTTTAGTTCAATGCACCGCGGTGAAGAACCGGGCGACGCGGAAGCCGGACAACCAGGTCCACACCGGCTGGCTGCGGATGCCGAGATCCCATGATCCGACCACGGCGTCGGCGCGGCCGACCAGATTGTCGATTGGCAACATCCCGACGCCGCCGTCACGCACGCGAACGCGGCTGTCGGCCGAGTTGTCGCGGTTGTCGCCCATCACGAACAAATGGCCGGGAGGCACGGTCACTTCGGGCGTGTTGTCGAGCCGGCCATTGTCGCGAAGCTTGAAGATGGCGTGCGAAACGCCGCCCGGCAAAGTCTCGATGTAGCGATAGGCCGGCTCTGCCCCGCCATTGTCGTCTTCGGCTTCACCGAGGCCGTCGGGCGTCAGAGACGCAGCATGGTCGTTGATGAAGAGCTGGCCTTGCCGCATCTGGATGCGATCGCCGGGCAGACCGACGACGCGCTTGACCCAGGCCTGCGAGCGGTCGCCCGGCCAGCGAAATACCACGACGTCGCCGCGCTTTGGCGTGCCACCGAACACCCGTCCGGTCTCCGGCAGGTTGATCTGGATCGGCAGCGAGGCGGTGCCGTAACCGTAGGGATATTTGGAGGCGAGCAGCGCGTCGCCGATCAGGAGCGTCGGCTCCATCGAACCCGACGGCACGTAGAACGGCTCGGCGAGTGCGCCCTTGGCCACGAAAACGACCAACACGATCGCCGCGAGTTGAACGAACTGGGCGCGCCAGCCGCCCGTCGCTGCCGGAGCTACCGATTGCTTTTCGACGCTCATCCGCCGGTTCCTCCGACCGTAACGCGTTCCATCCGCAGCGTCGGCTGACCGACGCCGACCGGGACGCCCTGGCCGTGCTTGCCGCAGGTTCCGATGCCGGTATCGAGCGCCAGGTCGTTGCCGATCATGGTGATGCGATGCAGGTCGGTCGGCCCGTTGCCGATCAGCATGGCGCCCTTCAACGGCGCGCCGATCTTGCCGTTTTCGATTTTGTAGGCCTCGGTGCACTGGAACACATATTTGCCCGAGGTGATGTCGACCTGACCGCCGCCGAAGTTCGCGGCGTAGATGCCGTTTTTGACCGAGGCGAGAATTTCGGCGGGATCGCGTTGCCCGGCGAGCATGTATGTGTTGGTCATGCGCGGCATCGGCACATGGGCATAACCTTGGCGGCGACCATTGCCGGTCGGCTTCATGTTCATCAGCCGGGCGTTTTGGCGGTCCTGCATGTAGCCGACCAGGATACCATCCTCGATCAGCACGGTGCGGTTGGTCGGGGTGCCCTCGTCGTCGATCGACAACGAGCCACGGCGCGACGCCATGGTACCGTCGTCCACCACCGTCACGCCCTTGGCCGCGACCTGCTGGCCCATCAACCCGGCAAACGCCGAGGTCTGCTTGCGGTTGAAATCGCCCTCCAGGCCGTGCCCGACCGCCTCGTGCAGCATCACGCCGGGCCAGCCGGCGCCCAACACCACATCCATTTCGCCGGCGGGCGCCGGCACCGATTCGAGGTTGACCAGCGCCTCGCGGATCGCGCCGTCGGCAGCCTCGCGCCAGGCCTTGCTGTCAATGAAGCGTGCATAGCCTTCGCGGCCGCCGTAACCCTTGCTGCCGCTTTCCTGACGGTCGCCTTGGCCGGCGACCACCGAAATGTTGACCCGCACCAACGGGCGGATGTCGCGATAGCTCTCGCCATCGGGGCGGAGGATTTCCACCACCTGCCAGGTCGCGCCGAGGCTGACTGTCACCTGCCGCACCCGCGGGTCCTTGTCGCGCACATAGGCGTCGATCTCGGCGAGCAGTTTTACCTTCGACTCGAAGCCGGGGGCGTCGAGCGGATTGTCGTCGCCATAGAGCCGCACATTGGTGTGCGCCGGTGCGCCTGCGAAATTCCCGCTATAGCCGCCGCGCACCGCTGCGACCGCATCGGCGGCGCGGATCAGCGCCGGCAACGAGACGTCGGAGGAATGCGCATAGCCGACGGCGTCATCTTTCACCGCGCGAAGCCCAAATCCCTGCGAGGTATCGTACGTCGCCTGTTTCAGCCGGCCGTTGTCGAACATCAAAGCTTCGGTCTGGGCATATTCCAGGAACAACTCGCCGTCGTCGGCGCCTTCCAGGCCGCGCGCGAGCTGATGGCGCACGGAATCGCGGTCGAGGTTGGCGCGGTCGAGCAGGGAGGTTGTGGCGGGATTGGTCATGAAGACTCCAAAATTTGCTCGTCGTCCCCGAACGCGGGGATGCCGCCACAGGGTTGAGTGAGTTAAGCAAAGACTTGCCGAGAGCTCATCTTACAACGTGTTAACCTGTGGTTATTGGTCCCGGCTTTCGTGCGGACCACAAGACGGAAGATAGTCACAATCGCGGCAAAAGGAGGGTCTGCCGGGTCCATGTGGCGAGGCACTATGCCTCGCGGCAACTTGAAGCCTCGCGCAAACTTGAAGCCTCGCGGCAACCTGGCCTCACGGCAACTTGTCGTAGCCCTCGCCGATCCCGTTCAGGCTCAGGGGGAAGCCGATGCCTTCTTCCGGGGTCTCGAAAATGATGAAGGTCGCGGTCTTGGCGGTGCGAATCTGGCCCAACAGCTTGTCGTCCATCACCACCTCGGCCACGCAGCCATTGGGCAGGCAGCGGACAAAGCCGGCGCGGCCGACGTCGACATTGTCGAGCTTGAGGCCAAGTCCCGACGGCAGCAGCACGCCCAAGGGCGCCACCACCCGCATCAGCTTGCTCTTCTGATCGGCGGTTTTCAGGACAATCACCGTAAGTCCGGCATTGGAGCGGTCTTCCGCCACCACGCTCTGGATCAGGGCGCATTGCTCGCCTTGCGCGCCCGGCGGGGTGTCGCAGCGGATCTGCCAGTCGCCATGGACCGAGCGCACCGCGCCTTGCGCGCTCGCAGGCCCGGTCAGGGCAAGCAAGCTGGCAAACGCAAAGCTCGCGGCGATCAGGGCCGCACCCCGCCGGCGGCCGAAAGTGGCCGGCAATGGTTTGGCGCGGCTTCTCGCCTGGTGTTTCGAAGGCCCCATCAGGGTCGATCCCTTGATATTTCCCTTGGATATTTCCTTGGCAATGTCGGTCCCAACCATGGACTGATACCGCAATGACGGCGCCTTGAAGGCGAGTTCGCGCCGGGTAGCCGTTCCACAAGGGTCCTGCGAATCAGGTTCCTGTGGAGCATCCTGTCTGTGCCTACATCGGACAATCCGCCTGTCAAGCACCGCAGGCCGACGAAAGCGGCGCTTTCGCCTGATTTCTCAGGAAAATGTGACATCTGCCGATAAGGCAATGGTGCATCGCTCCGCGCCGCACTACTGCATTGCGAGAGGCCAAGAATTATGGTTTGAGAGGCTGGATTTCGACGCGTTCTAACGATCTGGCCCAGGTACTTGCAAACTACAGATATTTGCAAAGTACATTCCAAGGCCGTTTGTCAGAGGGCGTATCGTGCAGCATGTCTCGCCGTCCGGCGGAATGCTTTGGGGTTTGGGTTACATGCAAGGGAGCGCGAGCGGCATGAAGATGTCGAAGGGCCAAATGGGCCGGCGGTTGCTGGGATTCGCGGTGGTTGGCGTTGTGGCGGCTGGCGCTGTGCTGGCGGCCGGCGGGGCGGCATTTGCCGAATTGGGGCAGCCCGCGCCGTGGGAATACGTGCTGCAGGAATCGGCCACGCCGGTGATGGACAACATCACCTGGTTCCATAACTTCCTGTTCTGGCTTATCACCGTCATCACGCTGTTCGTTCTGGTGTTGCTGGTCATGGTCGTGGTGAAGTTCAACGCCAAGGCCAATCCGGTGCCCTCCAAGACCACCCACAACACCCTGATCGAGGTGGCCTGGACGCTGATTCCGGTGCTGATCCTGGTCGGGATCGCGGTGCCGTCGTTCCGGCTGTTGTTTCAGGAGCTCGACATTCCCAAGGCCGATTTGACCGTCAAGGCCACCGGTAAGCAGTGGTACTGGAGCTACGCCTATCCGGACAACGGCAAATTCGAATTCGATTCGCTGCTGGCGCAGGACAAGCAGCCCCGGCTGCTCGGCGTCGACAACGAGATGGTGGTGCCGGTGAACAAGGTGATCCGGGTCCAGACCACCGGCGCGGACGTGATCCATTCCTTCGCGGTGCCGGCGTTCGGCATCAAGATCGACTCGATCCCCGGCCGCCTCAACGAGACCTGGTTCAAGGCCACCAAGACCGGCATGTTCTACGGCCAGTGCTCGGAACTGTGCGGCAAGGACCACGCTTTCATGCCGATCGCGGTGCGGGTGGTGAACGATCAGGAATTCGCGGCCTGGGTTGAAACCGCGAAAAAGAAGTTTGCGGCGGGGCCTGCGAACTCGCTCGCCTCAGTGGGCGCAGCGGCGCAGTAAGCCGAAAGCCTGGAAGCTACAGGCTTAAGAGCGTATCGATGGGACAAGGGCGACGGGACCGTTAAGGTCCATCAGACTGCAAGGCAGGATTTGAACATGGCAACGACCGCAGCAACACCGGCTCATACCGATCACGCGCACGACGATCACGCGCACAGTCATCCAACCGGCTGGCGGCGCTTCGTCTATTCGACCAACCACAAGGACATCGGCACGATGTACCTGGTGTTTGCGATCATCGCCGGCGTCATCGGTGCGGCGATGTCGATCATGATCCGCATCGAGTTGATGTATCCCGGCATCCAGATTTTCCACGAGACCCATACCTACAACGTGTTCGTGACCTCGCACGGCCTGATCATGATCTTCTTCATGGTGATGCCGGCGATGATCGGCGGCTTCGGCAACTGGTTCGTGCCGCTGAT
The DNA here is from genome assembly GCA_963814615.1 of uncultured Alphaproteobacteria bacterium. Taxonomy (GTDB): domain Bacteria; phylum Pseudomonadota; class Alphaproteobacteria; order Rhizobiales; family Xanthobacteraceae; genus Bradyrhizobium. The sequence goes on from CAWFDN010000005.1 coordinate 612,537, forward strand.
GATCGGCGCGCCCGACATGGCGTTCCCGCGCATGAACAACGTCTCGTTCTGGCTGCTGCCGGCCTCGTTCGCGCTACTCTTGATCTCCACCTTCGTCGAAGGTGAGCCGGGTGCCAACGGCGTCGGCGCGGGCTGGACGATGTACGCGCCGCTGTCGACTTCGGGCCATCCGGGACCGGCGGTCGATTTCGCGATTCTTGCGTTGCATCTGGCCGGCGCCTCCTCGATCCTCGGCGCCATCAATTTCATCACCACGATCTTCAACATGCGCGCGCCGGGCATGACCCTGCACAAGATGCCGCTGTTCGTGTGGTCGATCCTGGTGACGGTGTTCCTCTTGCTGTTGTCGCTGCCGGTGCTCGCCGGCGCGATCACGATGCTGCTCACCGACCGCAATTTCGGCACCACCTTCTTCTCGGCCGAAGGCGGTGGCGATCCGGTGCTGTTCCAGCATCTGTTCTGGTTCTTCGGTCACCCCGAAGTCTACATCCTGATCCTGCCCGGCTTCGGCATGATCAGCCAGATCGTCTCGACCTTCTCGAAGAAGCCGGTGTTCGGCTATCTCGGCATGGCCTATGCGATGGTGGCGATCGGCGGCATCGGCTTCGTGGTGTGGGCGCACCATATGTACACGGTGGGCATGTCGTCGGCGACGCAGGCCTACTTCGTCGCCGCGACCATGGTGATCGCGGTGCCGACCGGGGTGAAGATCTTCTCCTGGATCGCCACGATGTGGGGCGGCTCGATCGAATTCAAGACCCCGATGCTATGGGCGATCGGCTTCATCTTCCTGTTTACGCTGGGCGGCGTCACCGGCGTCGTGCTGGCGAACGCCGGCGTCGACCGGGTGCTGCAGGACACGTATTACGTGGTCGCGCATTTCCACTATGTGCTGTCGCTCGGCGCCGTGTTCGCGATCTTCGCCGGCTGGTACTACTGGTTCCCGAAAATGTTCGGCTACATGTACTCCGAGACCATCGGCAAGCTGCACTTCTGGTTCACCTTCGTCGGCGTCAACCTGGTGTTCTTCCCGCAGCATTTCCTCGGTCTTGCGGGCATGCCGCGGCGCTACGTCGATTATCCCGACGCGTTCGCCGGCTGGAACTTCGTGTCCTCGATTGGCTCGTTCGTTTCCGGATTCGGCGTCTTGATCTTCATCTACGGCGTGATCGACGCCTTCGTGCGCAAGGAACAGGCCGCCGCCAATCCGTGGGGAGCCGGCGCCACCACGTTGGAATGGACGCTGTCGTCGCCGCCGCCGTTCCATCAGTTCGAAGTGCTGCCGCGCGTGCAGTGATGCAAAGCACAGGCGCTTGATTGCGCCTGCGCACTTTAAAAGAAGCGAGACCTGTCTTGTCGGTTGTCGATCACAACGCCATCGAACTGTCGCCTCGGATTTCGGAGGCCGATGTTGCCGACTATCTCGCGCTGCTGAAGCCGCGGGTGATGTCGCTGGTGATCTTTACCGCGCTGGTCGGTCTTGTGATCGCGCCGGTTCACGTCCATCCGGTGCTGGCGTTCACCTCGATCCTGTGCATCGCGGTCGGCGCCGGCGCCTCGGGCGCGCTGAACATGTGGTACGAAAGCGACATCGACGCCAAGATGTCGCGTACCGCGAACCGGCCGATCCCGCGTGGCCGCATCACGCGGCCGGAAGCGCTGGCGTTCGGCATGACGTTGGCGTTTTTCTCGGTGATGACGCTGGGCATCCTGGTCAACTGGATCGCCGGTGCGCTGCTTGCCTTCACGATCTTCTTCTACGTCGTGATCTACACCATGGCGCTAAAGCGCTGGACCGCCCAAAATATCGTGATCGGCGGGGCCGCCGGCGCGTTACCCCCGGTGGTGGCGTGGGCGGCGGCGACCGGTTCGCTGTCGATCGAGCCGCTGCTGCTGTTTATGATCATCTTCTTCTGGACCCCGCCGCATTTCTGGGCGCTGGCGCTGTTCCGCTCCGATGACTACGCGCGCGCGGGCGTGCCGATGCTGCCCGTCACCGCGGGACCGGACGCGACGCGGCTGCAGATTTTACTTTATACGATCGTGCTGGTCGCGGTCGCCCTGGCGCCGTGGCCGCTCGGCTATTTCGACGCGGTTTATGGCGTGACTTCGCTCGTTCTCGGCGGCGGCATGCTGGCGCTCGCCGTCAATGTCTATCGCCATCGCGAGGGCAGCGAAGCCACGCGTGCGACGCGAAAACTGTTTGCGTTCTCGATCCTTTATCTGTTTGCGCTGTTCGCGACCTTGCTGCTTGAGGTCGTCGTCCATGCCGTCGCGCCTTCGATCTTTTAGGGGGCGCATGGCGAGCAATGGCCGACAAGCAGGAGCCAAATGGACCAAATGGAATCGTCCTCACCGAGGCGCAGAAGAAAAGCCGTCGGGAGCGTTCGATCGCCATCGCGCTGGCGCTCGGCGTTCTCGTCGTGCTGTTTTTCGCGGTTACCATCGTCAAGGGACCGGCCGTACTAGTGCGGCCACTGTGATGGATATGGCGTGATCGACATGACGAAGCTGCAACGATCAACCGATGGCCGCGAGCCGGATACGCGCGGCTCGAATCGTGGCTTGGGCCGCGATGCGACGGTGGCTGCGGTCTGTGGTCTGGTCGTGGCGCTGATGGTCGGCGCATCCTATGCGGCCGTACCGTTTTACAATTGGTTCTGCCGCACCACCGGCTTCAACGGCACCACCCAGGTCGCGACCTCGGCACCATCCTCGGCACCGCTGGCGCGAAAAATCGCGGTGCGCTTCGACTCCAATGTCGCCCCCGGACTGCCGTGGAAGTTCGAGCCGGAGCAGACTGAAATCGAGGTCAACATCGGCCAGGTCGTCACGGTGTTTTATTCGGTGACCAACCAGGCGGCGCGGACCACGACCGGGCAGGCGGCCTATAATGTGGCGCCGCTGACGGTCGGTGCGTATTTCCAGAAGATCAACTGCTTCTGCTTCACCGAACAGACCATGGGTCCGGGTGAAAAACGTGAGATGCCGGTGGTGTTCTACGTCGATCCTGCGCTGGCCGCTGACAGCGAGAACGACGGGCTCAACACCATCACGCTGTCCTATACCTTCTATCCCGTCCGCGAGCCGGCCTTAAAGCCGCTGGCGGCGGGCGAGCCGGACAAAGCCAGGGAACACCTTTGATCAACATCTGTGATCATCGCGATTCCTGGGTTTTCGACCCCGGGATTTGATTTTGAGACGAATACGTGCCGAATAGCACGGCACCGCTAACGGAGAGACCGCAATGGCTACGGCGCAAGTCAAGCACCACGACTACCACCTCGTCGATCCGAGCCCGTGGCCGGTGGTCGGCTCCGTCTCGGCCTTCATCATGGCGGTCGGCGCGATCACGTGGATGCATCATATGTTCACCGCGGCGCCGATCATTTTCGGTATCGGCACCGTCGGCGTGCTCTACACGATGGCGAGCTGGTGGGCCGATGTGATCCGCGAGGCGCAGTACAAGGGCGATCACACCCGCGTGGTGCAGATCAGCCATCGCTACGGCATGATCCTGTTCATCGCTTCCGAGGTGATGTTCTTCGTCGCCTGGTTCTGGGCCTTCTTCAATTCCGCGCTGTTCCCCGGCGACCCGGTTCACGCCGCCCGCGAGGTGCTGTTCGGCGGCGTGTGGCCGCCCAAGGACATCGAGACGTTCGATCCCTGGCATTTGCCGCTGTTGAATACGCTGATATTGCTCACGTCGGGCACCACCGTCACCTGGGCGCATCATGCGCTGTTGGAGAACGACCGTCAGGGCCTGAAATACGGTTTGATCCTGACCATCTTGCTCGGTGCGACCTTCACCTGCGTGCAGGGTTACGAATATGCCCACGCCGCGTTCGGCTTCGCCGGCAACATCTATGGCGCGACCTTCTTCATGGCGACCGGCTTCCATGGTTTCCACGTGCTGGTCGGCACCATCTTTTTGATCGTGTGCCTGATCCGCGCCTATGCCGGGCATTTCACGCCGACCCAGCATCTCGGCTTCGAATTCGCCGCCTGGTATTGGCATTTCGTCGACGTGGTGTGGCTGTTCCTGTTCATCTGCATCTATGTCTGGTTCCACGGTGCCGAAGCCGTGGCCCACGGGGCGCATTGAATAGCGTTTATTTTTGAGCGCGATCGGACGCCGATCGCGCGCTTCACTGAGCTACAAGGGGCGGCTGCAGAGCCGCCCCTTTTGTTTCTGGCTCTTTGTTTCTGGCTTTTTGCTTCTCTACCCGGCCAGAGGCTTCGGCTGGATCGACGAGTGCTGATGCGCGATCATCCATGTGCCGTCCTGCCTGACCAGCACAAAACTATATCGGGCGGGGAAGATCGCCGTCTGTCCGTCGGCGGTGCGGGTGAATTCGTAGTGACCGGCATCGATGGCGCAGGTCTCGGAAATCGGCGACAGAACATGTGGTCCAAGCTTGACCTTGAGTCCCGCGCGGACGGCTTCAAAAAAATAGTTCCCGATATCGGCAGGCGAGGTGGCGAGGTTCTGCGCCAATGTCCCCCAGATCGTGGCATCAGGCACATAAAGCGCGGCGATCGCCGCGGCCTGGTCTTCATTGAAAGCCTCTGCATTGAAAGCCTCGGCCCACCGCTGCACCACAGCGTAAGCTTCGCTCATCGCTTTAAATCTCCGCCAAAATCGGGTTGATGAAAGACACCACGGTTTGTGTGATAAACTGCCTCATCATGAATGACTTTACCAGCGATCCGCAGGACCCGCCGACTGTCTTCCAGAGCGCGCTGCGCGGGCTTGCCTGCAAATGCCCGCGCTGCGGCGAGGGCAAATTGTATGGGGGATTCCTGAACCTGCGGCCAAGCTGTGCAGCCTGCGGGCTCGATTATACCTTCATCGACACCGGCGATGGCCCGGCCGTGTTCATCATCATGATTGCCGGCGCCATCGTGGTCGGCTGCGCCCTGATCGTTGAGGTGAAATACCAGCCGCCGTTCTGGCTGCACGCGGTGCTGTGGCTGCCGCTCATTCTCGCGACCACGCTGTTGCCGCTGCGCGCGATGAAGTCGCTTCTGATCGCGCTCCAATTCCATCACAAGGCCGCCGAAGGCCGGCTGATCGGACGCGGGCCGAAATGACCCTGGCATCTGCAACCCGGCGCGGCACCAGCTTCGGCGTTTTCACGCTGGTGATGGTGATGCTGTTCGTCGGCCTCGGGCTCTGGCAATTGCAGCGTCGGATCGAGAAGCATGTCTTGATCGCGGCGTTGACCGAACGACTGGCGGCCACACCCGACCCGCTGCCGCCGCCTTCGCAGTGGGGCGCCCTTAACCCCGCTGCCGACGAATTCCGCCGCGTCCGTTTCGCAGCCACCTATCAACGCGTTCCGGACGCGATGGTCTACAGTTCCGGCTCCGCCGTCCGCGACGATATTTCAGGCCCCGGCACCTGGGCCTTCCTGCCCGCGCGGATCGGCAGCGGCGAGACGGTCGTGATCAATGTCGGCTTCGTGCAGAACACGATGCAAGATCGCGCCCAGGAAGATCGTGCGGTGACGCCGCTCATCACCGGCGAGCCGGTCATGTTGACCGGTTACCTCCGTTTTCCCGAGGCCGCCGGCGCGCTGACGCCCTCGGAAAATCTTGCCGAGCGGCTGTGGTTCACGCGCGATCATCTTGCGATGGCGCGCGCGCTCGGCTGGGGCCGCGATGGCAAGCCGGTCGCGCCGTTCTACATCGACCTGGAGCACCCGCTGCCGGCGAGCGGCATCCCGAAACCCGGCCCGCTCGAGGTTCATCTCAAAGACGATCATCTGCAATACGCCATCACCTGGTTCACTTTGGCGGGCGCGGTGCTGATCGCCTTCGGGGTGTGGCTGCGCGCGCAGAGGCGGGCTTCGTCACCGCGGAAGTAAGACTTCCGACAGCGCGAGCGGTTAGCCCTTTGGAGGTTTGCGCACGCCGGCCACCGAATGCGTGGTACCGTCATCGTGGGTTGGCATCCGAAAGCCTTCACAGAAGCAGCAGCATTCAGCTCCAGCCACAAGCAGCGCCGCTGGAATTGAGCACCCGAGGGATTATTTACGGAATGGCTTGGAATTCCAGAGGTCGCGGATAAGGATCCGGCCGGACCGAATGGGGCACGGCAACGGAGCGAGGTGCGCGGTCCAATGGCGAGCATTGTTCTCCTCGACTTGATGGGCGGAGTCGCCCTACTCCTGTGGGGCTTGCACATGGTCCGCAGCGGGATCATTCGCGCCTTCGGCTCCGAATTGCGGCGCCTGCTGAACACGGCGCTGCGGAATAGATTTCTGGCGCTGCTGGCCGGGATCGGCGTTACGGCGCTCCTGCAGAGCAGCACGGCGACTGGCCTGCTGACGACGTCCTTCGCGGCGCGTGGCCTTGTCGATCTTGTCCCGGCGCTAGCCGTAATGCTCGGCGCTAACATCGGCACGACATTAATCGTGCAAGTCTTGTCATTCGACATCTCGGAGGTTGCGCCCGTCCTGTTTCTGGCAGGTTTATTGGCATTTAACTTCGGGGGTCGCAGGTTAATCCGCGATCTGGGCCGCGTGGCGATCGGCCTCGGCCTTATGCTGCTGTCTCTCCATATTCTAATGGATACGCTCGCCCCGGCCGAGAATGCTCCAAATGTACGCGCACTTCTTGCCGCGATCACAGACGCGCCCATCTTGTGCGTCCTGATCGCTGCGGCACTCACCTGGGCGGCCCATTCGAGCGCAGCGGTGGTGTTGCTCGTAATGTCGCTCGCCTATTCGCACTTCGTGAGTCCCGTCGCAACCGTTGCGCTCGTCCTCGGCGCTAATCTTGGCAGCGCGATCAACCCGCTGCTGGAAGGTGGCTGTTCTACCAACGCGGCAAGCCGTCGCCTGCCGATCGGGAACTTGATCAATCGCGCGGTCGGCGTCGCGCTCGTCTTACCGTTTATCCAGCCGATCGCAGACTTCTTTGTGCGACTTGATGCCAATGGGACCCGGATGGCGGCCGACTTCCACATGGTCTTCAACGTAGCCTTGGCTCTGGTCTTCATCTTCCTGCTCGACGGCCTTGCATTCCTGTTGACGCGGCTGCTGCCCGACCCGCCAAAAAGGATTACTCCATCCGCGCCCCTCTACCTGGATGAGACGGCGGTTCACATGCCATCCGTGGCACTAGCCTGCGCCGCGCGCGAGACACTACACATGGGCGATGTCGTCGAGGGCATGTTGCGAAAGGCGATGATGGCACTCATGAACAACGATCGAAAGCTCGTGGCCGAAGTCTCGCGCATGGACAACATCGTCGATAGATTGGACGAGGCGATAAAAATCTACGTCACCAAAGTGACCCGCGAAAGCCTCGATGATCGGGATGGACGACGCGCCATGGAGATAATCGCCTTCGCCATCAACCTGGAACATATCGGCGACATCATCGACAAGAATTTGATGGAGTTGGCCAGCAAGAAGATCAAGCACAAGTACGAATTTTCGAAGGAGGGAGCGGCTGAACTCGCGATGTTTCACCAGCGCATTATGGAAAACCTGAAACTTGCCTTTAGTGTTTTCATGAATGAGGACGTGCGTATCGCTCGCACGCTGATTGAGGAAAAAACCCAGCTGCGTATCGCCGAGCTTGGGTACGCGGAAAGCCATTTGGCCCGGCTGCGCGACGGGCGCCCCGAAAGTATGGAGACCAGTTCCCTCCATCTCGATGTCTTGCGGGATCTCAAACGTATCCACTCGCACATCTGCTCAGTCGCATATCCCGCACTGGAGGCCGCGGGCGAGCTACAACCGAACCGATTGAAAGACAGCGATGTTGGGGCCGGGCAGGATGCAGCTTCTGACTTGTTGCCACTTCCACCGCGATGATCCTGATCACCGCCAGACCCACCATGGGCCCGCCCGCTCTGCACAAACTAGCCCTCCGCGACTGCGTCGGCCCACGGCTGGAAGATCTCCGTGGCGCCGCTATTGGTCGTGCCTTCGCGCAGGACCGCGCCTGGGCAGGCGAACTTCATCGGCTGGGTCTGCACGCGCGCCTCTTCGTAATCAAAGCGCGGCCGCAACGCTTCCCGCACTGGTGTCGGCAGACGCACATCGCCGACCACCACCGCGCCTTCGCTCGCATCGATGCGAGGCTGATGGATCGCGGCGTCCAGGTCCATGCCGTAATCCATCACGAAGGACAGTATCTGGGTCACCGCCGGCAGGATACGCCGCCCACCGGAGGCACCAAGGGCGAGCCGTCGGCCGTCGGCTGTCTTTGCCACGACCGGCGTGTAATTGGTCAGGCAGCGCTTGCCCGGTTCAAGCGAATTGGCGCCGCCCGGCGCGGGGTCGAACCACATGATGCCGTTGTTCATGAGGACCCCGCTTTGTGGCAACACGAACCTGGAGCCGAAAATCGACAACAGGGTTTGCGTCACCGCCGCCATGTTACCTTCTCGGTCCACCACCGAAAAATGCGTGGTGCAGGCCGGCGCGAGCCGCTCGGCGCCCAGCGCGCGCCGGCCATCGGCATCACCCATATCCGACAGGCGTTCCCGGTAGGCCGATTGCAGCGCCAAAGCATAGGCCGCGTAGGCCGCCGCACCTGGCCCGCCGGAAGTCGGCTGCACGTTCTGTTGCAGCAGACGCAAGGCATGCGCCAAGGTCGGGCCGCAGGTGAGTTCCGGTGTCGCGTACACCGCGCCACCGCGATAAGGAATTGCCAGCGGCTCGCGCACATGGGCGCGGAAGGCCGCAAGGTCTTGGACCGACAGCGCCCCGCCGCCGGCTTGCACATCGGCGGCAATGGCGCGCGCCAGATCGCCCTCGTAGAAATCGCGCGGTCCTTGCAGCGCCAGATGCGCCAGCGTGGCCTTGAGCTTGTCCTGCGGCAGACGCACGCTCGACTTGATGCCCCAGGGCGCGTGCGGCGGCAGTCCGTCTTCGAGATAGGCGGCGCTACTTTCGGGGTAACGCCGCAGATCCGCCGCCGCGCTGGCGATGGCTAAAGTTGTCCACCAGTCCACGCCGAGACCTTCATCGGCCAAGGCCATGCTCGGACCCAGCAACTCCCGCCACGGCAATTTCGCGTAGCGCCGATGCGCCGCCTCGATCCCCGCCACCACACCGGGCACGGCGATCGATCCGGGACCAGAAAGATTGCGGTCGTCCTTCACCCGCGGCCAGGGGAAGAGATCGGAGGCCGCGCCTTCGCCCGTCAACGGATAGTCTTCGTGGCGGATGCCGCCGGGCGCACGCATGCCGAAGTCGATCACTTCATACTTATCTTCGCGCGCGCGATAGAGCACCATGGCCCCGCCGCCGCCGATGCCGCTCATCCACGGCTCCAACACGCCGAGCGCGAACGAGGTCGCGACCGCCGCGTCGACACAGTCGCCACCTTCGGCCAGGATTCGAGCGCCTACTTCCGCGGCCTTGCGGGATTGCGCGGCGACGATGCCACCTTTGGAGACCACGGCCGGCTTGCGGAATTGTTGGACGTTGCTGAACTGGTCGCGCATGTTCTTGCCTTCTTGCCTTCGCTGACGTTCACGTTTGCTGAAGAGAAAACCGCTGATTGAGATCGATGTAAACCCGGCGCGGCGGGGCGAAGTCTGACCAGGCCGGTGCATTCCCCGGCACGCGCGATGAAGCGCCGCCACGAATGTCGCCCTTGGGGCAAACACCACCTGCCGCTTGCTGCTGGTTTGCCGGGTGAATTAGGTATATTGAGGAGTCATACCGCAAAGAGCTACCGTAGCGAATGAGCAAAAGGGCGATCGATAACGTCCATACTCAAGGGAGGCTAGGATGGCCAAAGATCGCAGTGCCAAGGATCGCAATGCCAAGGATGGCAATGCAAAGCATCGCAATGCGCGCAGTCAAACTTTGGAAGCCGCTGCCGGCAACGGCTTGATCAACCGGCGCGCGCTGCTCGGGCGCGGCATGGTGTTTGCGGGCGCGATGGGTGCGGGCGTTGGTCCGTCATCCGCGGCCGGCGCCGAACCGCTCGCCGATGAGCCCTGGAGCCTTGAATTCGGCGAGCCGACGCCACTTTATCAGGTGCCGTCGAAGTTCGAGGCGAAGGTTGCGCGCACGCTGAGCAATCCCAATCACGAGCCGCGTAATTCGCATGCACGCACGCCGCACCATCTGCTTGAGGGAACCACCACGCCGAACGGGCTGCACTTCACCATCAACCACGGTGGCGTTCCTACGATCGATCCGGACAAGCATCGGCTCGTGATCCATGGTCTGGTGAAGCGGCCGCTCGAGTTCACGCTCGAAACCCTGTTGCGCTATCCCATGATCTCGCGCGCGGCGTTCGTCGAATGTGGCGGCAACAGCGCTCCGATGTTTTCTCCCGAGCCGCTGCAGGAGTCGGTGCAGGCGCTGCACGGGCTCGCCTCCTGCGCCGAATGGACCGGAGTCAAGCTTTCGACGCTGCTGGAGGAAACCGGTATTGATCCCCGAGCCAAATGGCTCATCGCAGAGGGCGCGGACTCGCCGCATTTGAGCCGCAGCGTGCCGATGAAGAAGGCGTTGGATGACGCCATGATCGTGCTCTATCAGAACGGCGAGCGCATCATGCCGGGAAACGGCTATCCGATGCGCTTGCTGCTGCCCGGCTACGAAGGCAACATGAACGTCAAGTTCCTGCGCCGCATCAAGCTCGTGGAACAGCCCGCCATGAGCATGTACGAGGCGCGAACCTATTCGCCGATTCTGCCGAACGGCAAGGCGTACCGGTTTTACTTCCTGCAAGAGGTCAAATCCTTCATCACCAGCCCGTCGCATGGCCAGACGTTGAAGGGTCCCGGTCTCTACGAGATTTCGGGCATCGCTTATTCCGGCACCGGACGGATCGAGAAAGTCATGGTCTCCGCAGACGGCGGCCAAAGCTGGGCGCAGGCTGCCCTTCAAGAACCGGTGCTGAGCAAGGCCTTCACCCGTTTCCGCATGCCGTGGCGCTGGAACGGTGGCCCGGCCACGCTGCAAAGCCGGGCCTGGGATGAAGCCGGCGAGGTGCAGCCGACCCGTGCCGAATTCGTGGCGGCCCGCGGCGAGTTGGTGAAACCGGCGCCGGTCCTGGCCTTTCCCAATCAGCACTACAACTCGATCACCAGCTGGGGCGTCGGAAGCAATGGGGAGGTCAAGCATGTTTACGCGTAAGCGCGCGATCCTCACCGCCGTAACTTTGCTCGCGATGACGACCGGCGCCTCATTGGCCGAGACGCCCAATCTCGGCAAACCGATCGATGAGGCCGCGATCGCGGCTTGGGACATCAGCATCCTGCCCGATGGCACCGGACTGCCGAAAGGCAGCGGCACGCCGGCGCAAGGCGCTGTGATCTTCGCCGAGAAGTGCTCAGCGTGTCATGGCGACAACGGCAAAGGTGGCGGCATCGCAGCGGCTCTGGTGGACGACCGTCAACTCGCCGGGATCTCCGCGGCGCAGAAAACCATCAAGAACTTCTGGCCGTATGCAACGACGATCTTCGATTTCATTCGCCGCGCCATGCCGTTTCAAGAGCCGCGCTCGCTCGCCGACGATGAAGTCTACGCACTCACGGCCTACATTTTGGCGGAGAACAAATTGATCGGCGCGAACGATACGATGAATGCGCAAACCTTGCCGAAGGTGAAGATGCCCAATCGCGACAATTTTATCATCCGGTTTCCGGATCGCATTTAGAGTACGCCTCGCGGAGCTCCGATGGATCGAGCACCGTTCAGCTATGCAACCTTTCGAAAGTCGATGCTGCGCAAGATGATACCGGGCGGAGTGCCTTCGAATTCCATGGCCAGGAACTTGGAAGCGGCGCGCTCTTCGATCCGGTCGCGTAGCCTCATGAATTGCGCTTCGCGCTGGTCCGGCTTGGTCCGCTCCAGCTTTTCCAAGTCGTCCATGGCGGATGTGCTGACGGCACAGGGTATCTCCCTTTCACCGTCAACCATCGAAAACAGGATCACCATCCGGTCAAATTCGTAACCGGTAAAGCTGCCGCGGCTCAGTGCCATTTACCTTGCCTCCCGAGAGGATGGTTCCTGCGTTCGAAGCAATGTTATTGGTCGATGGCGAGACATGCGCTGTCCCGTTCTCGACCGTCACACGGCCGACGCGATTTTTTTGACGACTTTTACCGGCGGATTGATCTCCAAGATCCTGCGAAGGCAATCGGCCTCGGAATCGTGGGGCCCCGAGACAAACGTTCCGCTTGTTTTTGTACTGTACCAGCCCGATACCACACCGAGCCGCAGCAATTCTTCTGTTTTGACGTGCCGCGGCGAAAGATTCTGCATAGAATGATACCTTCAAGTTGGCGTTCGATCTTCGATCGAACGGGTCGGAAAAAATCAAGTTGTTCGGTGAACAATCATTCGCTCAGCCTTCGTCCGAGAGCCGGGCAAAGTCCGCAAGTACCGCCGCAACCAAATCACGATGATGGGTGTCGTCCGGCGCCAGCCCCGCGGCGTATAAATCCAGGACGTAGCGTGCCCTGGCAGCTACTTCCGGCCATGAAGCGGCGGGAGCCGACAGCAGCTGATTTTCGAATATCCCCTGCCGATCGCGCAGGTTCTTTGCGTTGTTTTCGACATCCGCCAGAACACGCCGAATGTCGGTTGCTTTTTGTGCGGCCATGCCGCGGTGTTTGTCGAGATCGAGCGGCTCGTCACTCACGAAGGCGTGCTCGCATCAATGCGCTGCGCATCGGACAAATCGAGCGAGCCGATGGAAACCATCTCCATCGTTGAACCGCGCGGCGCCGCCGGCACCATGATCATGGTGGCAACCCGGCGGAATGACGCGAACGACAATCCTTCGATCATTTCCTCATCCGTGATGACTTCGTAAGCGCCTGGAGGCAGCAGCCGATCGATGCCCTTGATCCGGAAGGGATGCTTGAATGTAATGGTTTCCCGGCGCGAGCGCGTGGTCATGCCTGACCGTCTTTCGCAAACAGCTTTGCGACGTCGTCGTCGTTGTGCATGCAGCTACCGTGCGCGCTTTTGGTCCGATTAGCTATCGCTTTCTCGCGCGGACTGGCACCATCGGTCGAATAACCGTCAACTTGTCTTGTATCTGGCCACCTTCGTAGCCATCTTCGCGGTGCAGCGGAACAATTTCACGGATTTCAGATCGGATTGGTCGCGCGACCGACTGACGTTTACAGCTGTACGTTCAAGCATCGCTTCCGCCACCGGTCGTGATCCGCACCCATGCGGTTCGGAGCCCGATGGCAGCGGCGTGTCCTCAGCGGTCTGGATCAGGTGTGTCGCATGAAGATTCGTATCGGCTTCGAGATGATTTACGACTTTCCGCAGCCGACGCCCATAATCATGGCGCTTGGCTCACATTTTACCCGGGCGTCCGACATCATCGTCCCTGACCATCTGACCACCAGCCCTCCGGTGCCCATCACGCCCTATCGCGATGGCTTCGGCAATTGGTGTAGTCGGATCGTCGCACCCGCCGGACGGATGCGCCTCGCGGCCGACGGGACGGTACGCGATAGCGGCCTGCCGGATGTCGTCGTTCCTTCAGCCCTACAACATCCAGTGGAGGATCTGCCGGCGGAGGCGATCGTCTATCTGCTTGGTAGCCGCTACTGCGAGACCGATCGGCTTTCCGATATTGCATGGAAGAAGTTTGAGAAGACCGTGCCGGGCTGGGCGCGGGTCCAGGCGATTTGCGATTTCGTCCATCACCACATCGCGTTCGGTTACGAGCATGCGCGCGCGACCATGACAGCATGGGAAGTGCTCAATGAGGGCAAGGGCGTTTGCCGCGATTATGCGCATTTAGCCATCGCGCTCTGCCGCTGCATGAACATTCCGGCGCGATATTGCACCGGCTATCTCGGCGATATCGGTATGCCGCTGCCGCATGCCGCAGGGGATTTTGCCGGCTGGTTTGAGGCCTATCTCGGCGGCCGCTGGTACACCTTCGATGCGCGCAACAATATACCGCGGATCGGCCGTGTCCTGATCGCTCAGGGCCGCGATGCCGCGGATGTGCCCATTACCCAAACCTTTGGTCCGAACACATTGGTCAGCTTTAAAGTTTGGACCGACGAGATCGTGTAAAATACCGGTTTTTCCGCTATTCGGCGGCGGTCGAAGTTAGCGATGCCAAGGGCACGTCGAGCGCATAGACAAACCCGCCGGGCTCATACGTCAACCGTACAACGCCCTTGAGTTGCTGGCCGAGCGTCTCAATCAGGCGCGTGCCAAAGCTCCGTCTTGTCGGGGCCTGAACGATCGGGCCGTCTCTTTCGCTCCAGGCGATATGCAGTCGTGGTGGCGATCCGCTGACCGTCCAGGCAATGTCGACGTGGCCGGTGGGCACCGACAAGGCGCCAAACTTGGTGGTGTTGGTGCAAAGCTCATTGAGGGTCATCGCGATGGCAATGACGGCGGCGGACGTTACCTGGATGTCGGGTCCGTCGATTGAAAACTTCGGCAAATCCGGGTTGTCAAAAGCCTCTGTGGCTCCTCGAATGATTTTTCCAAGGTCGGCGCTGGACCATCGCGCCTGCAAGAGCAGGTCGTGAGCTCGGCCCAATGCCAGCAGCCGTCCTTCGATGGCGTGCTGGGCGTGTTCAGTGCTCGGGGCATTGCGTAGGCTTTGCGAGGCAATGGCGCTCACCGTCGCCAAAGTATTCTTGATGCGGTGATGAAGCTCTTCCAGGATCAGCTTTTGAAGCTTGTCGGATGCCTCGCGCTCCTTGGCGGCGATGCCGGCTTGAGCGAGCAGGGCTTGAGCGTTGACTTCAGCTTGTGTGAGCAGCAATCGGAGGCTGACATTTTCCGCAGCCAAAAACTCTTGTGGAAGCGTCAGGTCAACTCTCAAAGCAGGGGTCCCCGGTTCCTTATCTATTCCACAGATATCACTATCTGTCCGGTTCCGCACACATCTTTTGATGTGCCTATTCTCGCAGGTCAGACTTCGCTGATCATGTTCTGCATTTCGGCGATCATTTCGTTGGCTTTGAGCGGCTTTCCAAAGAAGCGGCTGTCGGGCGGGATGTCGCTGTTGGACAATTTCAGTTGCCCGGATACCAGGATGATCTTGATCGGCGGCCAACGCTCATGTACCGCGCGAGCGAGCTGCAATCCGTCCAAACTGCCCGGCATTTGGATGTCGGTAAATAGCAGCGCGATATCCGACCGGGATTCGAGGATTGCGAGAGCAGCGTCGGCATCCACAGCCTCGACCGACGTGTAACCGGCGTCTTGCACCATATCGACCGCCCGCATGCGCAGCAGCATTTCGTCGTCAACGACGAGAACCACGGCGGGAGCGGGCGAATGATCAAGGGCCATCACGATGGGGCGTCCTTCCAGGATGAGCGGAGGCGCTATGCGCCGAACGCACTACCAACGTCGACCCCAGCCGCCCCTCCAGTTGCTTCCCCAACCGCCGCCGCCCCGAAGCAGGCGCACGACGAGGAGGAGCAATACCGCACCGATGGTGGCGTTGACGATGGCGCTGACCACTCCCGTACCAAGATGAATGCCTAGCTGGGGCAACAGCCAGCTTCCGATAAAGGCACCCAAAATCCCGACGATGAGGTCGCCGATGATGCCAAAACCGGTCCCTCGTACGATTTGACCCGCCAACCAACCTGCAACGATACCCACAAACAAGGTGACCAACAGGCTTTCGCTCGACATGTTCATTTTGTCACCTCGGCAGTTTGGTTCAGACGCAGCCTTGCAGGCTGATCTGTCGGTTTCTGCACAAATTTGGTTGGTCTACTGCGGTTCGCTTTTGTCGATAAATACGGCGAAGATGTAATCATGCAGCATTGTTCGACCAACATCGTTAGGTGTTGCGGCAATCGGTCGGGCTTGCCCGTCAGCTCGATACGCAGCCGATCCCCGATTTCCTCGCAGATGGCGGCACTACAGACGTGGTCGAGTTGAATATCGTCCCGAATGGCTGAACTACTCATGAAAGTTTCCGGTTCGTTTTACTGCGGTCAACGTTGGCAAGGCGGAGCTCAATTTTTGCGTCATCGTGCACACGCGAGGCACCAAATGCGACAGGCGGTGCGGATTCCATCGTTACTGTCGTGATGCTTCCCACCGGCCGCTGCAGGCGATTCCACCGGAAGCGCCGTTCCATTTGCCAGACCCGCCGTTGCCATTGAGTTGGCCGTTGGCGTAAGCACCGCGGATCGAAACTCTGACGATGCCTCCACGTCCGATGCTGCCCGAAACCTCCGCCGTACCCGAAACCTGTCCATCGGTAACCATCAGCGGATACTGCGCGGACGGTTCGCAACTGCCGGCCTTTGTTAGAACGGTCACGTTCCACAACCCGTCGTAAGGCGTCTCGGCGAAGGCGGCGGTGCAAGTCACCGCTACGAAGCTCACCGCGATAAAGCTCACCGCGATAAAGCCAAGAGCCATTCCTTGCCGCGCAATTCGGCGCCGTATCGTCATGTCGTGTCTCCCAAACGGGTTCAAAATCAGCGGCGCGCGGTCACCACACGGGCTTCGCGAAGCATTGCTGTGGACTCGCTGTTGCGCAAACAAGAAGTGTCGAAGTTGGGCCAAACCTGTTGTGAACAATTTTTGGCGACCCGTTGGATATCGAGCCGATCTGCCTTGGCGAGAGCAACTGGCTCATGCGCTTCGACTTGAGGGGCAAAGCCGGGCAGAGCGATAACGGCCGCTCCCATGAGGCCGAACACGGCCAGGGCGGCGAAAGATTTGATCATGTGAGGCTGCTGACTATGGCTGCTGGCCGATCCCACCGCGCTCGGGGAACAGATCCTCAACAGGCATCGCGATAAACAGTTCCACGGATACAATTTATATCTGAATCAAAGTCATCTTACACCCAGATCCCTGCGCTATTGTGGCATTTCCCATTGTCCCGAAAACGCTTATGGTGCGGCCCGACTTTGCCATCGGCAAAACAAGATGAACGATCGATATCAAAGGCTTGGCATGGCCAAAAGCCTTTGGAGGGCGGTTTGACGCGGTATATTTCCACGCGGGGGGAGGCCCCCGCCTTAGATTTCTGCGATGTGATGCTGACCGGGCTCGCCCGCGACGGCGGCCTCTACGTGCCTGAAGCCTGGCCGCAGCTTTCGCCTGAAATCATCGCCGGATTTTTCGGCCGGCCGTATTGGGAGGTCGCAGTCGAGGTGATCCGCCCGTTTGTCGGCGGTGAAATCTCCGATGCCGATCTCGGCCGCATGGCCAACGAGGCCTATGCGACGTTCCGCCATCCCGCCGTGGTGCCGCTTCGCCAGATCGGTCCGCATCAATTCGTGCTGGAACTGTTTCACGGCCCGACGCTCGCGTTCAAGGACGTGGCGATGCAGTTGATCTCGCGGCTGATGGATCACGTGCTGGCAAAGCGGACGCAGCGCACCACCATCGTGGTCGCGACTTCCGGCGATACCGGCGGCGCCGCGGTCGATGCCTTCGCCGGTCTCGATAATGTCGATCTGATCGTGCTGTTCCCGCACGGCCGAATCTCCGACGTGCAGCGGCGGATGATGACGACGACCGGTGCCGGCAATGTCCACGCGCTCGCGGTCGAAGGCACCTTCGATGACTGCCAGGCGATCGTGAAGGAGCTGTTTAACCATCACCAATTTCGCGATTCTGTCGCGTTGTCGGGCGTCAATTCCATCAACTGGGCGCGGATCGTGGCCCAGGTGGTGTATTATTTTACATCCGCGGTCGCGCTCGGCGCGCCGGCACGCTTCGTGGACTTCACCGTACCGACCGGGAATTTCGGCGACATCTTTGCCGGCTATGTCGCCAAGCGGATGGGCTTGCCCATCCGCTGCTTGCGGATTGCCGCCAACGTCAACGATATCCTGCCGCGCACGCTCAAGACCGGTATTTACGAAGTGCGCGAGGTTCACGCCTCAAGCTCGCCCTCGATGGACATTCAGGTGTCCTCGAATTTCGAGCGGCTGTTGTTCGAGGCCAGCGGCCGCGACGCCGGCACGGTTCGCCGGCTGATGGCTTCGTTGAAACAATCCGGACGTTTCGTGCTGCCCGACGCGACGCTCGCCGCGATCCGCGGGGAGTTCGACGCCGGGCGTGCCGATGAGACCGAAACCAGCGCGGCGATCCGCGCCGCCTGGCGCGAGGCCGGCGATCTCGTCGATCCGCATACCGCGGTGGCGCTGGCGGTGGCCGATCGCGACACCTCGGATTCGAAGATTCCCAACATCGTGCTCTCGACCGCGCATGCCGCGAAATTTCCCGATGCGGTGGAAGCCGCCTGCGGCGTGCGCCCCGAATTGCCGGCCTGGCTCGAAGGTCTGATGACCCGGTCCGAGCACATCACAGTCATGAAGAACGATCAGGTTGAAGTCGAACGGTTCGTGCGCTCCGTCAGCCGCGCCGTGAAGCAAGGAGTTGCCGGATGAGCGTCGATGTCACGAAACTTCCCTCCGGCCTCACCGTCATCACCGACACCATGCCGCATCTGGAAACCGCGGCGCTCGGGGTGTGGGCCCGCGTCGGCGGCCGCGACGAAAGGCCGAACGAGCACGGCATCTCGCATCTGCTCGAACATATGGCATTCAAGGGCACCACGCGGCGCAGCTCTCGCGAAATCGTCGAGGAAATCGAGGCCGTCGGGGGCGATCTCAATGCCGGCACCTCCACCGAAACCACCGCCTATTATGCCCGCGTGATGAAGGCCGACGTGCCGTTGGCGCTCGACGTGCTATCCGACATTCTCGCCAATCCGTCGTTCGTGCCGGAGGAGTTGGAGCGCGAAAAGAGCGTCATCGTGCAGGAGATCGGCGCGGCGCAGGACACCCCCGATGACGTGGTGTTCGAACATCTCAACGAGCTGTGTTACCCGGATCAGCCGATGGGGCGCTCGTTGCTCGGGACGGCGAAGACCTTGAAAGGGTTTAACCGCGACACCCTGCGACATTATCTTTCGACGCATTATCGCGGGCCGGACATGGTGGTGGCGGCGGCCGGTGCGGTCGACCACAAGCGGGTTGTCGAGGAAGTGACGGAGCGGTTTGGAAGCTTCGACGGCGATCCGGCGCCCAAGCCGCAAGCCGCCGTGTTCGGCAAGGGCGGTTCCCGCGTGGTGCACCGCGAGCTTGAGCAGGCGCATTTGACGATGGCGCTCGAAGGCTTGGCGCAGACCGATCCGTCGCTGTTTTCTCTGCAGGTTTTCACCAACACGCTCGGCGGCGGGATGTCGTCGCGGCTGTTCCAGGAGGTGCGCGAAAAGCGCGGCCTGTGCTACTCGATCTATACGTTCCATGCGCCGTACACCGACACCGGGTTTTTCGGGCTGTACACCGGGACCGACCCCGGCGATGCGCCGGAAATGATGGAGGTGATTGTCGACGTCATTAACGACGCCGTCGAAACTCTGACCGAAGCGGAGGTTGCGCGCGCCAAAGCGCAGATGAAGGCGGGCCTGTTGATGGCGCTGGAAAGCTGCAGCTCCCGGGCCGAACAGTTGGCGCGTCACATGCTGGCCTATGGGCGTCCGCTGACGGTGGAAGAACTGGTTGCCAGGATCGATGAGGTGAATGTGAGATCGACGCGGGACGCCGCGCGGGGGCTGTTGTCGCGCAGCCGCCCCGCGGTGGTCGCGCTCGGCAGCGGAAGGGGTCTGGACACGGCGGTGGCTTTTGCGGAAGGATTGACCATGTCGAAGGTCAAGGCGCGGCTTCACTGAAGGTTGTTGCGCTGACTGGAGCATGACCCGGAAAAGTGGGAACCGGTTTTCCGTCGGGACAAACGCGAAGCGCTTGCCCGGCGATCATGCTCTAACAAAGAGATGAGATCATGATACGATTCAACTCAATCGCATCATGATCCAGGCCGGCGGGCACCGGGGGGTATCACACATGGCGCTGTTTCGTTTGCCATCGAACGGACCGGCCGCGCTGGCCCCGCGCGGCCATGGCCTGCTGCTGCGCGCGCCGCAGATGTCCGATTATCTGCAATGGGCGGATTTGCGCGATTTCAGCCGGGAATACCTGACGCCATGGGAGCCGATCTGGCCATCCGACGATCTGACCCGCGCCGGTTTCCGGCGGCGGTTGCGCCGTTATGCCGAAGATGTTGCCGCCGATCGCTCCTATCCCTTCATTGTATTCCGGGAGTCCGACGGGGTGATGATCGGTGGCGTCACGCTGGCGAATGTGCGCCGCGGCATCGTGCAGGCCGGCACCATCGGATATTGGGTCGGGCAACCCTATGCGCGTTGCGGCTACATGACGGCGGCGCTGCGGGTGCTGCTGCCGTCGTTGTTTGGCGAACTCAATCTTCACCGCGTTGAGGCCGCCTGCATTCCCTCCAATGCGCCGTCGATCCGGGTGCTGGAGAAATGCGGCTTCACCCGCGAGGGTCTGGCGCGGCGTTATCTCTGCATCAATGGCGTCTGGCAGGACCATCTGCTGTTCGGCTTGTTGCATGAGGATTTTCGCGGCTGACTCCAGGATTTAGGGATCGCGGCGGGGGTGGTTTGGAGCGCCTTTGGTTCGCCGTCATTGCGCTGTTATAACCCGCGAAACGCGTGCTCCCTTCAAAAGGGCGTGCCAAAGGCTCTGATATCTTGGGGACATTCGGATGATGCGTAACAGGCTGATGCAGACGATGGGAGCCGGGTGCGCGCGCCATCTGCGTGTCGCGTTCACGCTTGCCGTCACGGGCGCCTTGCTTTCGGGGTGTAGCGGCGGGATCACCAATTTGTTGGGCCCCGAGCCCGAACCCGCACCCTTGCCGTCGATCTCGGATCGGTTTGCGCAGTTGTTCGGTTCGAAATCGCAAGCCGTCGGTGACGCAACGCCGGCGGCGGGAGGCAACGAACTGAGCTGTCCACCGGTGAACATTCGCGCCGGCGCCTCGACCTTTGCGGTGGCGGCACCGGGTAAGCAGCCGGTCGGCAACGATCTGCGTTATCAGGCGACCATCACGCGCACCGCGCGCGACTGCCGGCGGGTCGGCGACCAAATCACCGCGCGGATCGGCATTCAGGGCCGCGTCATTGCCGGGCCGGCCGGAAGTCCGCCGACGGTCGAGATTCCGTTGCGGGTCGCCGTGGTGCAAGGCGGCGTACAAGAGAAGACCATTACCACCAAAGTCTTCCGTACGGCGGTGGCCTTTTCCGATGCCAGCAACGTGCCCTTCAGCCTGGTCGCGGAAGACGTGACGTATCCGGTGCCGCCCGGGGCGGTCGGCGATTCCTATATCTTCTATATCGGTTTCGACCCCCAGGCGCTGACGCCGGAGCCGCCGGCGAAACTGGCGAGGAAGAAAAAGTAACCGGTTATCGTCGGCCGGCGCGTGACACATGCCAGGTCGTCATACCCGCGAAAGCCGGTATCCAGTACGCCGCGGCCGCTCCGCTTCATCGCCGGTTTCTTTGAATACTGCATCATCCGCCTTGGCGGATGATGACAAAGCCGCACTGATAACGACATGCGAGCGTTTTCGAGCGAAGTGGATGCCGGTTTGCGTGAAGAAAACGCGGCAAAACAACAATCGAGAGCTTCGGTTCTGATTCAATCAGAACCGATCAGGCTCCAAAAAAAGCCGGCGCGATCATCTCACGCCGGCTTTTGTTCTACGAATTGAATTGTTCAGCTTAGCTTTGCGCGAACTTCCGCGATACCCTTGGCGAGGAGTTCATCCGCGACCGATCCCTTCACCGATTGCGACAGGATGGTGGAAGCTGCCGTCACGGCGGCGTCGACTGCCGCGGAGCGGACATCGGCCAGCGCCTGGGCTTCGGCCAGCGCGATCTTGCTCTCGGCGGTCTTGGTGCGCCGCGTGACAAAATCTTCCATCTTGGTCTTGGCTTCGGAGGCGATGCGCTCGGCTTCGGCTTTTGCCGATGCGATGATGTCCTGCGCCTCACGTTCCGCGCTGGCGTGGCGGGCCTTGTATTCCGCGAGCAACTTGGCCGCCTCTTCCTTGAGGCGGCGGGCGTCGTCGAGTTCGGCTTTGATGCGCTCGCTGCGATGATCCAGCGTCTTCAACACCGTGCGGTGAATACCGAAGTAAGCGAACACGCCCATCAGGATGACGAACGCGACGGCGACCCAGAATTCCGGCTCGAAGAACATCAAACTTATCCCTTCAAGGACGCGTCGACGGCGCTGTCCACCGACTTGCCGTCGGGCAACGCGCCGGTGAGCTGCTGCACGATCGCGGCGGCCGCATCGGCGGCAATGCCGCGGACATTGCTCATCGCCGCTTCGCGCGTCGAGGCAATGGTTTTCTCGGCCTGGGCGAGTTTGACCGCCAGCCGCTCTTCCAGAGTCTTGCGTTCCGCCTCGGATGCCGCGTTCAACTTTTCGCGGGTCTCCGTGCTGATCGCCTGCGCGCGGGAGCGCGCCGCCGCCAACTCGCTTTCATAGGCCTTCAGGGCGCCGTCGGAGGCGTCCTTCAGCTTCTGGGCTTCGGCCAGATCGCCTTCGATCGCGTTCTGACGTTCGTCGAGCACGCTGCCGACGCGCGGCAACGCAATTCGTGAGACGATCAGATAAAGCGCGACGAATGCGATCAGCAGCGAAACCAGTTGCGAAGCAAAGGTATCCTTCTGGAACGGCGGAAACGCGCGTCCATGGGCATCGGCTTCGGTGTGGGCGGTCGTGCCCTTGGCATCGCCATGACTTTCAGCCACGGGCTACTCCTGTTCGGCTAGCGCGAATTCCGCAAGGGAATACGCGCAGCTAAATGCAAATATCAGAGCGCGAACAGCAGCAGCAGCGCGATCAGCAGCGAGAAGATGCCGAGCGCTTCGGTCACGGCGAACCCGAAGATCAGGTTGCCGAACTGGCCTTGGGCTGCGGAAGGATTGCGCACCGCTGCGGCGAGATAGTTGCCGAAGATGATGCCCACGCCTGCGCCCGCGCCACCCATGCCAATGCAGGCAATACCAGCGCCAATGTACTTCGCGGCAATCGGATCCATGAAACGAACTCCTTCTTGAGGTTTGGTGAAACGGGCCTGATCAGTGGCCCGGATGGATAGCATCGTTGATGTAGATGCAGGTGAGGATGGTGAAGACGTAGGCTTGGAGGAACGCGACCAGCAATTCAAGCGCGGTCAATGCGACGGTAAGGCCGAGCGGCAAGACGGCGCCGGCCCAGCCAACGATGCCCATCGCCCCCAACATGGTGACAAAGCTTGCGAACACTTTCAGCGTGATGTGGCCGGCCAGCATGTTGGCGAACAGACGCACGCTGTGCGAAATCGGCCGCGACAGGAACGAGATGATCTCGATCAGCACCACCAGCGGCATGATCACGATCGGAATGCCGGAGGGCACGAACAGCTTGAAGAATTTCAGGCCGTTCTTGTAGAAGCCGTAAACCAGCACGGTGAAAAACACCAACAGCGCCAAAGATGCAGTGACGATGATGTGGCTCGAAACCGTGAACGTATAGGGAATGATCCCGATCATGTTCGAGACCATGATGAACATGAACAGCGAGAACACCAGCGGGAAGAACTTCATGCCTTCCGAGCCGGCGCTGCTTCGGATGGTGTTGGCGACGAATTCGTAAGCCAACTCGGCCATCGACTGGAAGCGCCCGGGCACCAGCTGCCGTCCGGCGACCCCGCCGATCATCAGCAGCGAAATCAGCGCCACCGAGATGAACATGTAGGCCGACGAATTGGTGAAAGCGATCTCCTGATGGCCGATGTGGCCGATCGTGAAGATCTTTTCGATGTTGAATTGGTGGATCGGATCGATCATCCGCGAGGTGTCTCTAAGGTACCGCCGGCCACGCCGGCGCTCTGCAATCAATTCGTCCAGGCTCGCTAGCGGCCGGTTCTGTCCGGAGCCACGCCCGCGGATCTCATCACGTTGATCACGCCGGCCGCAAAGCCGAGCAGAAAGAACACGATAAGTCCCCAGGGCGATGTCGACAGCAAACGGTCGAACCCCCAGCCAATCACCGCTCCGACGACAACGCCGGCGATCAACTCCGAAGAAAGCCGGAAACCGCGCGCCATCGCCGAGGCTCTGGCAGCTCCGTCTCCGCCTCCAGCTCCGGGTTGGTCAGTCCCGATTTTGCGACTGTCCCGAATTTCGGACAACCGGTGATCGAGACTTCCGAGCCTTGCGGAAAGCGCAGCTTCGTCGGACGACTTATCGCGACTTCCATTTCCGTCTTCGTCCGCGCCTTCAGCCATGCTGTGGAGACCCGTAACGATGCTGCGGTTGTTGGAAATGACGCCCTATCATCCTCAAAAGCCGCGCGGACCATACTGACCACATCTAACCAAGTCAAGATTGCGTCATGACCACTTAGCTCATTGATTTAGCTCGATTTATCCCGGAGGTCGCGCGCCGGCCGTTCGGCGGTCGCCGCAGTGCAATAGCTGCGCACGCGATCGGGTGAGTTTTGGCCGCCACCGCGAGGGGCGCGGCCCAGAAGCCTCGATCAATGGCCGCTGACTTTAAATACGCCCTTCCGTGCGCCCGATCAGCTTCGCACCTTCGTCGGATTTGCATCGGCGGACCATCGGTCGGGCGCGCGATCGATGATCGATCTTGCGCTGCCCTGGCGGGTCTGTTGGGATGCCGCGAGCATTAAAATCCCCTCCACCGGAGTCCGCATGACGCGTCAGGTCGATTACTATTTTTCGCTGCAATCCCCATGGGCCTATATCGGCCACAAATCATTCCGCGAAGTTGCAGATACCTACGATCTCAAAGTGAATCACAAGCCGGTGGTGCTGGTCGATCTGTTCTCGGAGACCGGCGGCCTGCCGTTGATGAAGCGTCACCCGGTGCGGCAGCGCTACCGGCTGGTCGAGTTGCAGCGCTGGCGCGACAAGCGGGGCCTGAAGTTTCATCTTGAGCCGGCGAGTTGGCCGTTCAACGCCCGGCTCGCCGATGGCCTCGTGATCGCCGCGATCGAGGCCGGCCACGATCCCGATGCATTTTTGCGCCAGGCTTTTGCGGCGGTCTGGGAAGGCCAACTCAATCTCGCCGATCCCGCGACCCTGGTTAAACTGGCCGCCGAATCCGGGCTCCCCGGCGCGCGCTTGATCGAGCGTTCGGCATCGGACGAGGTCAGCGCCGTCTACGAGCAAAACCGCCAGGACGCGTTGACCGCCGACGTGTTCGGGTCGCCAGCCTATGTGCTCGACGGCGAGGTGTTCTGGGGACAGGACCGGATCGAATTGCTCGCCGACGCGTTGAAATCGGGACGTGCGTCCTACCGTTCGGCAAACGGAACGTAGGACAGGGAGACTCGATCGGTTTGAGGCGGAGCGATCCATGATCACAGCGACATCGCCTTCGAAATTCTCCACCTTTACCGCGGCCGCGGCGCTGGGATTATTCCTCGGTGGAATCGGCCTTGGCGGAATTGGCGCCGCGACCGCGCAATCGGTGCCGGACACCGAGAACGGCCGTTATGCGCTGTCGCCGGTCACCGGCGGCGTGATCAGGCTCGATACCCGCACCGGCGCGGTTTCAACCTGCACCAACGACGGCGCGGGCTGGGCCTGTTACTCGGTGCCCGACGAACGCGCGGCGCTCGATGCGGAAATCGGCCGGCTGCAGGCCGAGAACGAAAGGCTCACGGCAGGACTGGCGGCGCGCGAACCGACCGTCGCCGGCAAGATCGCCGAACCGCTGCCGAAGACGGATTCGCTGAAAAAGGCCGAGCCGAAAGACGGCGAGCGCAAAATCGAAATTCCCAAAATCGAAATTCCGTTGCCGAGCGACCGCGACATGGATCGCGTGATGTCGTTTCTCGAGCAGGCCTGGCGGCGGCTGGTCGAGATGGCCAACCGGATGCAGAAGGACGTCGGCGGCAAGATTTAAAGCCGGTGCTTTCTCCGGGGCGTCCCTACGAGTGCAGGGAGAGACTGAGTTCATGACTTCACCCAAATCGATATCCCGCTCCCCGTCGTCCACCGTCAGCGCAAACACCATCGTGTCCTCGCTACTAACCGTACAAACCTCCGGCGCCAGCTTCGTCGATCTCACCGCCGAGGTCGCCAGGTTAGTAAGGGAAGCCCGCGCGCAAGAGGGCGCCGTGGCGCTGTTCATCCGCCACACTTCGGCGTCGCTGACGATTCAGGAAAATGCCGACCCCTCGGTGCTCGACGATTTAACGATGGTACTCGACCGGCTCGCGCCCGAGGATGCCGGCTGGAGCCACGATACCGAAGGGCCCGACGACATGCCGGCGCATGTCAAGACGATGCTGACCGCGACCTCGCTGCACATCCCCGTCCTCAAGGGCGAACTCGCGCTGGGAACCTGGCAGGCGATCTACCTGATCGAGCATCGCGCCGGTCCGCATCGGCGCGAGGTCGTGCTGCAGTTTGCGGGCCTGACGGGCGCTTGACGATGCGTCATTTGATTTGATGCTTGAAAAGCAAAACCGGCCGCGGAGCGTGTCCCGCGGCCGGTTCATCTTGCGTCAGCGTTCTCAATTCTCACCGGGCGAAATGCTCGCTGTGCGATGCAAATCAAGACCTTCTGATATCGACGTCCTTGGTTTCTGGCAGGAAGAGGAAGCCGACGATCAGGCTCATGACGGCGAACATCAATCGGATACCACAGACCGGAGTAGATGTTTCCGGTGGCAGCGACGATCGCGAACACCGTTGCGGGCAAGAAGCCGCCGAACCAGCCGTTGCCGATATGGTAAGGCAACGATAAGCCGCTGTAGCGGATCCGGCTCGGGAACAGTTCGACCAGCCACGCTGCGATCGGACCATAGACCAGCGTCACGAAGACGACCAGGACGAACAGCAGCCGTAATCACCGCCATCGCGGACGGATGATGTCGTTCGGGTCATCTCCGATGCCGGATCGCCGGCCTTTGATAGCGCCGCGGCAATGCCTTGGCGACTCCGGCGCAGGCTTGACATCGGTGTACGCCGACTTCCTTGCGTGACGGGGACCTTCCGCCCGATCCGGCGGCGCCAGGTTCACGGTCGAAAGGTTAACCGACGAGGGCCAGAATTCGCGGGGGTCGCACGCGCGGTGAATTACTCGGTTCCCGACCGGGTTGAACGGAACGCGCAACCTTCGGGATCGGCGATCACCGTCGACCGGTGGCGGAGAGCGCCATCTCAAGCTTCGGGTTGGCGATGGCGTAGATTCTCCGGAAGATCGGGAAGATACGTCACCGCCGCCAGTAGAAAGCCGGCGAGAATGATCGGTTTGCGGCCGATCTTGTCCGACAGCCAGCCGAACACGATGACAAAACCGGTGACCGAACACCAGCGACTACACGATCAGAAGGTTGGCGGTCTGCCGGCACCTTAAGGGTCGGGTGCAAGAAGAACAGCGCATAGAACTGTCCGCTATACCACACCACGCCTTCGCCGACGGTGCACCCATCAGCGCCAGGATCGCGATCTTGGCGTTGCGGCCAGTTCACCGAAGGCCTCGCTCAGCGGCCGGGTGGAGCGTCTTGCCCTCTTCCTTCATCTTCTGGAACATCGGCGATTCGTTGAGGCTCAAGCGGATCCAGATCGAAACGCCGAGCAGGATGCCCGACACCAGAAACGGAATGCGCCAGCCCCAATCGCCAAAAGACGGCTTCGCCCATCCGGTGCGGATGATCAGGATAAGCAACAACGCCATGAACAGACCGAGAGTCGCGGTGGTTTGAATGCATGAGGTGTAGTAGCCGCGCTTGTCTGAGGGGGCGTGTTCGGCGACGTAAATGGCGGCGCCACCATACTCGCCGCCGAGCGCAAGACCCTGCACCAGTCGAAGCGCGATCAGGACGATCGGCGCGGCAATGCCCCAGCTCGCAGCGTCCGGCAGCAGACCGATGAAAAAGGTGACGATGCCCATCAAGGTCATCGTGATCAGGAAAGTGTATTTGCGCCCGATCATATCGCCAAGGCGACCAAAAGATTAGCGACCGAAGGGCCGGACCGCGAACCCTGCGGCAAACGCTAGCAGTGCGAAGATGAAGCCGACATTCGGCGGCACGTTGGAGAAGAAGTATTCGCGAGGAATGCGGCAAGCGTTCCGTAGATGTAGAAGTCATACCATTCGAAAACAGTGCCTAGCGAGGAGGCGAGAATGACTATTCGTTCTTCGTCGTCATGCCTCCGGTGCGGATATCACCGCCCGCGTTGCAGCCATTGTGCATTGTGTCGCTCCCCGAATTCGTTGATGCAAAGCTTGCCCCACGCGCCGGACTCGGCCGGATTGAGCCATGGGGTTCACCTTCACGCTAACATCGCCGTGAAACCTCACCCAATAAGACTTTTGGCCCGCAGCGCTGCTTTGCCCGCATATTCCGAACGCGGCTGATAATTGGCGCCAGCGTATTGCGGCGCACAAATTGGACGGATTAACTGCTTTGCTGCATGGCTATAATGCAAGCTTGCATGCGATCGCCCATCAGAGGACAATTGCCGGCGAAAACTCGCTTGGCTGGCCCCAAGCGGCCACGGCCTTTGCCGCAACCGTCTTGCAAGAAATATGACCGCCGCTGTCAGCACCCGCCTTGTCATTGCCGACGACCATCCGCTGTTTCGCGATGCGTTGCGGCAGGCGGTCGCAAGCGTTGTGCCTTCGGCGAAGATCGACGAAGCGGGCTCGTTCGAGGAGTTGACCGCGCTATTGGAGCAGGATTCCGAGGTCGACCTGATCCTGCTCGATCTGACCATGCCCGGGATCTCCGGCTTCTCCGGGCTGATTTATCTGCGTGCGCAATATCCGGCGATTCCGGTGGTGGTCGTCTCCGCCAGCGACGACGGGACGACGATCCGCAGGTCGCTGGATTTCGGCGCCTCCGGGTTCATCCCCAAGCGCTTCGGGGTCGAGACCTTGCGCGCCGCCATCGCGAAAGTGATGGATGGCGAGGTCTGGATCCCGCCCGATACCGATCTCACCTCCGCCGACCCCGAGATGACGCGACTGCGCGACCGGCTGGTGACGCTGACCCCGCAGCAGGTGCGGGTGCTGATGATGCTCTCGCAGGGGCTGCTCAACAAGCAGATCGCCTACGAACTCGGCGTCTCGGAAGCGACCATCAAGGCGCACGTTTCGGCGATCCTGCAAAAGCTCGGCGTCGAGAGCCGCACCCAGGCCGTGATCGCGGCGGCCAAAATCGCCGGTGACCAATGGCGGCAGGGTGTGCCGTCGGCGCAGTAGATCGCACTACTCCGCCGCCACCATTTGCTGGGTGCGCCATTGCCCCACCAACGCCCGCAACGAGGCCGGTTTGACCGGCTTGTTGAGCACCGCGATTTTTTCCTCGCGCGCGGCCCCCCGCACATGCGGACTGCGGTCGGCGGTGATCAGGATCGCCGGAATGTTCTCGCCGAAGCGGCGGCGAATGTCCCGGATCGCGGCGATGCCATTGCCGCGGTCGAGATGATAGTCGACCAGAAGACCGGTCACCCGTCCGCCCGCGGCCTCGATCGCCTCGATCGCCGCGTCGGGATCGGCGACCGCGATGACTTCGGCGTCCCACGCCTTCAAGAGCGTCCTCATGCCGTCGAGAATCGCCGCGTCGTTTTCGAGACAGACGATGAGGGCGCCGCTCATCGGGGTCTTTGAGAGCGGCGTCGCGCTGGTGACCGCGGTGGTGTGGTTGATCGCTTTCGCGGTGGGGACCGTGACCGAAAACACCGAGCCGCCGCCGGCATTGGAGTCGAGCGCGATGCCGTGGTTGAGGACGCGGGCGAGGCGCTCGACGATCGACAGCCCGAGGCCAAGGCCACGGGCAATTCGCGCGCCTTGTTCGAGCCGGTGAAACTCCTTGAAAATCTCGCCGCGCTTGAGCACGGGGATCCCGACGCCGGTGTCGTAAATGCCGATTTGCACCGAGCGGCCGCGGCGCCGGCAGCCGACCAGCACACGCCCGCGCGGGGTATATTTGATGGCGTTGGAGATCAGGTTCTGCAGCAGCCGGCGCAGCAGCATGCGATCGGATTCCACCGGCAGCGAGCAGGGCACGAAGCTGAGCTTCAGTCCCTTGGCGCGCGCGATCGGTGCAAATTCGATCTCCAGCGACCGCATCAGGTCGCCGATCTTGAAACTGGTGATCGATGTCGTCATGGCGCCGGCGTCGAGCCGCGAAATATCCAGCAAAGCCCCGAGGATTTCCTCGATGGCCTCCAGCGAATCGTCGATGTTTTCGACCAGGCGGGAATCTTCGCCGCCGTTCTGGCGCTCGACGAGGCTCGTCACATAGAGCCGCGCCGCGTTCAACGGTTGCAGAATGTCGTGGCTCGCCGCCGCCAGAAAACGCGTCTTCGAGATGTTGGCGTCTTCGGCGGTGCTCTTGGCCAAAGCGAGCTCCGAATTCAGGCGGGTCAACTCCTCGGTGCGATCCCGCACGCGTTTTTCCAGCGTCGCGTTGGCGCGCTCCAGCGCCTCGGCGGCCTCGAAGGACGGCGTGACGTCGGAAAAGGTGATGACCAGGCCGCCACCGGGCATCCGGTTGGTGCGCACCTCGATCACCATGTGGCGATCCGGCAGGCGTTCCAGATACGGCTCGCCCTCGCTGGTATAGGCGGCCAGGCGCCTTTCCATCGCGGAACCGCTGTCGCCGAAGCCAGGTGGGCTCATGACCGCCATGAATTCGAGGATTTCCTGCAGCGTAATCCCGATCTGGACCAGATGGGGCGGCAACCCCAAAATTTCGCCGAACTGCCGATTTGAACAGATCAGTTGCAAATCGGCGTCGAACACGGCGATGCCTTGCCGCACATGGTTCAGCGCGGCCTGCAATATTTCGCGGTTGAAATGCAGCGCGGTGTGGGCGTCGTCGAGCAGCTTGAGCGCGGCCTTGGCGGAAACGGCGCGCTTGCGCAACAACAGTGACATCACCAGACGCGAGGAGGCGGCCCCGATCGAGGAAGCGATCAGATGCTCTGCGTGTTGCAGCAATTCGAACTCAGCCGGCGCGGACGGTTCGAGGTGGAGGTCGTGGGTCGCCGCGAAAGCTTCGAACGAATGACGGGCGCGATCGGGGCCGAGATATTGCGCCACCGTGCTCTGAATGTCCTGCACCGTCACCGTGGTGCGCCAGCGGCGGAACGCCGGGGCCATCGGCGCGAGCGCGGCCGGCACAAACAGGTCGGCTTGCAGCCGTTCGATCGAGGACGGCTGGCGCGCCAGCGACAGTACAATGTAGCTCAGGAGGTTGAGCGAGAGCGACCAGAGCACGCCGTGCAAGAGCGGCGGCAGATCGGCGCCGAACAGCGCTTGCGGGCGCAACGCCTCGATCCCGAACGGACCGTGCTGCAGCAGCAGCAGGCCGGCGGGATTGCCGTCGAGGAAGCTCGGAAGAAACAGCGTGTAGATCCACACGACGACCCCGACCAGCAGGCCTGCCATGGCGCCGCGCGCGGTGGCGCGCCGCCAGAACAGGCCGCCGAAGAACGCCGGTGCAAGCTGTGCGATGGCGGCGAAAGACAACAGGCCGATCGCCGCCAGTTGGGTGTTGCCGAGTGCGCGATAGTAAAAATAGGCCATCGCCATGATGGCGAAAATCGCAAAGCGGCGGACCCTGAGCAGGAAATCGCCAAAATCCTTCTGGCCGGCGCGCGCCGTGCCCCGCTTCAGCACCAGCGGCACCACGATGTCGTTGGTGACCATGATGGAAAGCGCGACGCATTCCACGATCACCATGGCGGTGGCCGCCGACAGACCGCCGACAAAGACGGCGACGCTGAGCAGTTGCGAGTTTCCTTCCACCGGCAGCGCCAGCACATACATGTCGCTGTCGACCGCGCCGAACGGGAAAGTCACCAAACCGGCCAGCGCGATCGGAATCACGAACAGGTTGATGGCGATCAGATACAGCGGAAACAGCCAGCGCGCGCGGCTGACCTCGGCGTCGCTGGAATTCTCGACCACGCTGACGTGAAATTGACGCGGCAGCAGCATAATTGCGCAAAACGACAACAGCACCATGGTGAGAAAGTTACCGATCGAAGGGGTGTAGTTAATGGCGCGCACGGCTTCCGGAGTTTTCATCGCGCGCTCGATCAGCTCGACCGGTGTGAACATCCAGAAGGTGACGAACGCGCCGGCGGCGATAAAGGCCACCAGCTTGACGATGGATTCGGTGGCGACCGCCAGCATCAGGCCGTGCTGATGCTCGGTGGCGTCGGTGTGGCGGGTTCCGAACAGCACCGCGAAGGTCGCCATCGCCAGCGTGACGGTCAGCGCGATGTCGCCGATGATCGGAATAGAGGACAGCGCCTGGTCTCCGCTCAGGATCGTTTCGAGCGACGACGCCACCGCCTTGAGCTGGAGCGCGATGTAGGGAACCGATCCGATGATCGCGATCAGCGCGACGGTTGCGGCCACTGCCTGGCTCTTGCCGTAGCGCGCCGCGATGAAATCGGCGATCGAGGTGATGTTCTGCGACTTCGCCAATTTGATCACGCGGCGGAGCAGCGGCGTGCAGAGCGCGATCATCAGAACCGGGCCGACATAGATCGCGAGAAAGTCGACGCTGGTGCGGCTGGCGACGCCGACCGAGCCGAAAAACGTCCAGGACGTGCAATAGATCGCCAGCGACAACGGATAGATCAGGGCACTGGCGCGACCGCGCTGCGTCGGCGAGAGCCGGTCGCCATGGCTCGCCACCAGAAACAGGAACCCGATGTAGCCGAAGGCGGCGGCGATCACGCCCCAGTCGTGCAGCATTGCTGCGTTTCTCCCTTAAGCGTCCGGCGTGCGCTCGGCGCGCACCGCAACGCCCCGTCGGATCGCGGGAGTATAGCCGGATCAAGCCGGCAAAGCATCGTATGTCAGCAATTACCGCCCCGGGACTTCGCCGCCAGAACGCCGGCGGGCATTATTCGGCGGCGAGCGACTTCTGGTGCAGCGGCAGACCGAGGCGCTCCCAGACCTGCAACAGTGCTTCGGCGAGCTGATCGATCAAGACGTCGTCGTGATAGGGCGAGGGCGTGATGCGCAGTCGCTCGGTGCCCTTGGCGACGGTCGGATAGTTGATCGGCTGGATGTAGATGTTGTGCTCTTCCAGCAGGATGTCGCTGGCCCGCTTGCAGTTGTCGGGGTCGCCGACGAACAACGGCACGATATGGGTGTCGCTGGACATCACCGGCAGGCCTGCGGCGGTCAGGATCGCCTTGACGCGGGCGGCGCGGTCCTGATGGCGCTCGCGCTCCCAGGTCGAGGTTTTGAGGTGCCGGATAGCGGCGGTCGCGGCGGAACAGATCGCGGGCGGCAGCGCGGTGGTGAAGATAAAGCCGGGTGCGTAGGAGCGAACGGCGTCGATGATATCGGCGGTTCCGGCGATGTAGCCACCGAGGCAACCGAACGCCTTGGCCAGCGTGCCTTCGAGAATATCGATGCGGTGCATGACGCCCTCACGCTCGGCGATGCCGCCGCCGCGCGGACCGTACATGCCGACCGCGTGAACTTCGTCGACATAGGTCATCGCGCCGTAGCGTTCGGCGAGATCGCAGATATTCGCCAGCGGCGCGATATCGCCGTCCATCGAATACAGGCTCTCGCAGGCGATCAGTTTCGGGCGGTCCGGCCCGGCGGCGCGGAGCAATTCTTCGAGATGCGCCATGTCGCTGTGGCGGAAGACCTGGCGCTCGCAGCCGGATTGGCGGATGCCTTCGATCATCGAATTGTGGTTGAGCGCGTCGGACAGGATCAGGCAATCCGGAATCAGCTTGCCGATGGTCGCAATGCCGGTCTGGTTCGAGACATAGCCTGAAGTGAACAGCAGCGCGGCTTCCTTGCCGTGCAGATCGGCCAGTTCCTGCTCGAGCTGCACGAGCGGGTGATGGGTGCCGGCGATGTTGCGGGTGCCGCCGGCGCCGGTGCCGACGCGGGTTGCGGTCTCGACCATGGCGCCGACGACCTTGGGATGCTGCCCCATGCCGAGATAATCGTTGGAGCACCAGATCACGACGTTGTGCGGCCCGCTCGGGGCATGCCACGTCGCATGGGGAAACCGGCCCGCGATCCGTTCGAGATCGGCGAAAACCCGGTAACGCCGCTCGTCATGCAAGCGACCGAGAGCGGCACTGAAGAATTGGCTGTAATCCATCGCAAAACCTGAAACGGAACGGGGGGCCGGAGCGGCGCACTCTTTTTAAAGCGTTTCCCGGATTGATGTCGAGCCGAATCGGGGCAAGCCGGCAAGCCAATGAACGCGGCGCGGGCGGCCTTCGGCCCGGACCAAAACGTGATGTGCGTCAAAGGGCTACAGGCATTTTACGGTTGCCGAACTCCTTGGACAATCACGTTGTCCTGAATCGCAGCACGCCGTCGGCCTCCTTCGCCGTGAGGCGGCCTTCGACCAGCATGTAGTTGACGTGGGCGATCAACTCGCCGGCGGCAAAGCCCATCTGATGCACATCGAGCACGTGCTTGTGGAACACCACCGGCACCAGTTCCTTCGAGGTTTTCGGCGTTTCCCGGCACGCATCGGCGATCAGCCGGCAACGCTCCTCGTGATGATCGGCGAGTTGCTTGATCCGCGTCTTCAGCCCGTAGAACGGCACGCCATGGCCGGGCAGCACGAGCACGTCATAGGGCAGCGTGGTGGTGAGGCGCGCCAAGGAGGCGAGATATTCGCCGAGCGAGTTCTGATCGGGTTCGACCGCCCAGACGCTGACATTGGGCGAGATTTTGCTCAACACCTGATCGGCCGCCAGGAACAGCTTGTCGGCGGCGCAATACAGCATCACCTGGTCGAGCGCATGGCCGCCGCCGGTGATGACCTTGAAGCGCCGCGTGCCGATCACAATTTCGTCGCCATGCGAGATGCGGCGATAGGACGGCGGCAGGATCGAAACCCGCTTCAAATATTCCTGGCCGCGGCCGAGCAATTTGTCGGTCAGGTTTTCGTCCATGCCGTGGCGGCGGAAGAACAGGCGCTGGGCGTTTCTGCGCTCTTCGGTGCCGCGATTCTGATGATAGACCGACTGCAGGTATTCCACCTGCGACATGTAAAGCGGACAGTTGAAGCGCTCGACGATCCACCCCGCAAGACCGACGTGATCAGGATGCGAATGGGTCACGATCAGCCGCGTGATTTTCACGTGGGCCAGCGGGCCCTCGAACAAGGCTGTCCAGGCCGCGATCAATTCCTCGTTGCCGAATCCGGAATCCACCATGGTCCAGCCGTCGCCGTCGGCGAGCAGGTAAATGTTCACGTGATCGAGGCGGAACGGCAGCTTGAGCCGGACCCACACCACGCCCGGCATCACCTCGATCACCTCATCGGCGCCGGGAGGATTTTCCCACGGGTAGCGCAGCGCCTCGATCGAGGATTGAACCGTGTCTGCTTTTGGAACCGTGTCTGTTTTTGAATGCATCGTTTGAAATCGCACCGTTCGTGTACGGCTTAGCCGCACGATCGACACGGCGCCAGCCAAAAACCCAAAAACCCAAAAACCATTGTGATTCCGACACAACACAGGGAGGCTTGGTTCAGGCACGGCAAGTGCGGACGCAAAAAAAAAGGCCGGCACGAGGCCGGCCTTTTGAGAACTGTTGTTGATCAGACGCGGATCAATACTTCGCGACGACCGGGCCACCCCAGTTGAAGCGATAGTTCAGGCCGGCCTTCACAGTGTGTTCGTCGTCGCGGAACCGGGTGCCGACAATCGCGGCGGGACCGGTGACGAAGGTCGTGCTGCCGAAATTGTAATACTGGTATTCGACCTTGGCGGACCAATTCGGCGCGAACATGTATTCGAGACCAGCGCCGACGGTGTAACCGTCCTTGGCGTTTCCAGAGGTGGTGAAGGCCGTCGGCACGCCAGCTACGCTTGCGCCGAAGTTGCCGCCATCACGCCAGGCATAACCGCCCTTTGCGTAGAGCAGTACCGGGGAGCCCCAGGTGTAGCCAAGCCGACCGGTGACCGATCCGATTTGCTCGCTGCTGGAGGTCACGACGACGTTGCCGGGCAGCACCGGGCTGTTGCTGTTGTTGGCAAGCCAGCTGTACTGGGCTTCGATACCGAGCACCCAGTTGGGGGCGAACTGATAGTCTGCGCCGCCCTGAATACCACCGAGGAACTGGCCATCGGTGCTTCGCAGGCTGTTGTTGCCGGCGAACGCGCCGCCGAGGTGGCCGCCGATGTAGAAGCCGGTCCAGTTGTAGATCGGCTGAGCGGCGTAGGCGGGAGCCTTGGTGTAGGTGCGGGCCGGAAGATCGGCAGCAAGTGCTGGCACGGTCGCGCCGAGAGCGATGAGGGCCACAGTACCGAGTAGAAGCTTCTTCATTAGTTTATTCTCCAGATAGGCATTCAGGTTTTTTAGATTAGCCGGATATCGGCATCGTCCATGGCGTGGACTTAGACACCTTTCGCTTAAAATGCTGTCACCGATAGGTCACAGTCGGTAAGTTCCTAACCTGTTGCACGCTCACAATTTTTTGTGATTAACGAGGGTTTAATCAGGCCTAAAAGAAGCCTTAATCCTGGAACTTGCCCAATGCCGTTGCTTCCACACGCGATTCCCATGAATGAATCGGGTTCGGCGATACGTCGCGCCGAGTGAACATGGGCCGCGTGAACGTGAAACGTCGAACCGGGAAGCTCGCAGGCGACGCTTTGGTCCGTCAGATTGGAACGGGGTGGTGCTGCCAGACAGGATTGAACTGTCGACCTCTCCATTACCAATGGAGTGCTCTACCACTGAGCTACGGCAGCGTGCCCGGATACGAGAATCGGCCCAAAAGGCTCTACAAGGCGGGCGATCCTTGCCACAAGCCCCCCGGCTGCGCAAGCGTGACCACCCCCACATTCAGCTCCCGAAGCCCGCGGTCTGTTCCGGCAGCTCAGTCAGCGCCATCCGGTTCCTGTTCAGGGCGCCTGTAGCCCCCGATCGGCCGGATCACGACCGCAAATTCTCGCATTCCGCTGGCATGGGCTGACAATATTACAATTATATTGTGACCACAGGCACCGCAGCAGACCAGGGATTACCCCGATGAAGGACGAGAAGCACCAACACGAGGGTCAAAGCGGAATGCCCACGAAAAACCCCGGCAAAGAGGATCCAATGAAAAATCCGCGCCAGGATCCAAGGCAGAACCCAAGACAGGATCGGCTGAAGCTGGCGTTGCGTGAAAATCTGAAGCGGCGCAAATCCCAGGCGAGGGGACGAAGCGGCGACACGAGCGGGTTCTCAAACCGTGATGAGTCCTCACTATATGAGGACGGTGACAAAAAGCCCGGCGAATAGGTCGCGGGGGGAAGAACCCCTCGACGGTGCGCGCAATGGCCCGGACATCCGTGGCCCGCCGCAGCTTCTGTTTTCCTTGGTCGATGTGAGGCGGCGATGGATGTAGGCGTCACGGCGAGCAACAAGACCGAGGCGAACGGCTCGCCAGCCGCTATATTTCCGCGTCACGAGCAGACCTTTCCGACGCTGACGCCGCAAGAGATCGCGCGCATGCGCCGGTTCGGCGATATCAGGCCCTATCGCCATGGCGAAAGACTGTTCGAGACCGGCAAACCCGGACCGGGGATGTTCGTCATATTGTCCGGCCACGTCACGATCACCCAGCGCGACGGTCTTGGTCACGTCACGCCGGTGATCGATCAGGGGCCGGGTCAATTCCTCGCCGAAATCGGTCAGCTCTCCGGCCGCGTCGCGCTGGTCGACGGCCATGCCGAAGGCGACGTCGAAACCCTGTTGATTCCGCCGGAAAGGTTGCGCGCGCTGCTGGTCGCGGAAGCCGATCTCGGCGAGCGCATCATGCGCGCGCTGATCCTGCGCCGGGTCAGTCTGATCCAACGCGGCGTCGGCGGCCCGGTGCTGATCGGCCCGTCGAATTCGCGCGACGTCGTTCGCCTGCAGGGATTTCTCACCCGCAACGGCCATCCGCATCATCTGCTCGATCCGGCCGCGGATCACGATACGGCCGAACTGATTGCGCGTTATTCGCCGTCGCCGACGGATTGGCCGCTGGTGGTGGTGGCCGACGGCACCGTGCTTCGCAATCCGATCGAATCCGAGCTTGCCCGTGCGCTGGGGATGATCGGGGGGGCGCCTAAGGACAAAATCTACGATGTCGCGATCGTCGGCTGCGGCCCGGCCGGCCTCGCGACCGCGGTCTATGCGGCATCGGAAGGTCTCTCGGTGGTCGTGACCGATGCGCGCGCCTTCGGTGGCCAGGCCGGCGCCAGCGCGCGAATCGAGAATTATCTCGGTTTTCCCACGGGGATTTCGGGGCAGGCGCTTGCCGGCCGCGCCTTCACCCAGGCGCAGAAGTTCGGCGCCGATATCATGATTCCAATCGGGGTGACGTCGCTCGATTGCGCCAGGGCCGATGGAGCCTTTGTGTTGGCGCTGGATGGCGGCGATCCGTTGCGCGCCAGATCGGTGGTGGTGGCGAGCGGTGCGCGCTATCGGCGGCCCGCGATCAAAAACCTTGCTGATTTCGAAGGCCGCGGCGTCTGGTACTGGGCTTCGCCGATCGAGGCGCGGCTATGTGGCGACCAGGAAGTCGTCCTTGTGGGCGGCGGCAACTCCGCCGGCCAGGCCGCGGTGTTTCTGTCGGGCCACGCCCGCAACGTCCACATGGTCATTCGGGGCGGCGGGCTCGGCGCCAGCATGTCGCGCTATCTGATCGAGCGCATCGAGGCCACGCCGAACATCGAATTGATGTTCAACACCGAGGTGGTCGCGCTTGAAGGTAGCCAAGACGTGGCGCTGGAGCGCGTGCGCTGGCGCAGCCGTCTGTCCGGGGAGGAGAGCGCCGCCGACATCCGCAATCTGTTCCTGTTCGTCGGTGCCGATCCTGCCACCGACTGGCTCGACGGCTGCGGCGTGATGCTCGATCGCGGAGGGTTCGTGGTCACGGGCGCGCGGTGCAAAAAGAGCGAAGGTCAATCGGTATCGGCGCTGGAAACCTCCGTGCCGGGCGTGTTTGCGGTCGGCGATGTGCGTTCGGGGTCGGTGAAACGCGTGGGCGGCGCGATCGGTGAAGGCGCGCAGGTGGTCGCGGCGCTGCACGGGTTTCTCAGCGACGCGACGAAACCGCCGCTTTAGCGGCTCGTTGCCATCCGCGGCACGTCGAACGCACCCCGAGGCCGGTAGCTATTTCGCGTCGGGAGTCGTAGCCTCCCGCAGGGTTGCAAAAAGGGAACGCATCATGATCCCGGCGATGAGCCTGTCGACGTTGACCGCCGTGCACGTGATCATAAGCCTGATCGGAATCGTGGCCGGCATTATCGTCATGTTCGGCCTTCTCAGCTCCAACCGGAAGACGGGCTGGACAGGGTTGTTCCTTCTCACCACGATTTTGACCAGCGCCAGCGGTTTCCTGTTTCCATTCACCCAGCTCTTGCCCTCGCACATGATCGGCATTCTGTCGCTGGTGCTGCTGGCGGTCGCGTGTCTTGCACTTTACGGCATGAAGCTTTCCGGCGCGTGGCGCTGGATTTATGTGGTGACCGCGATGACCTCGCTCTATCTCAACATATTCGTTCTGATCATCCAGGGATTCCTCAAGGTGCCAGCGTTGCACGCGTTGGCCCCGAGCGTGCCGCCAAGCGAGCCGCCGTTCGCGATCGTGCAAGGCATCGTCCTTGGGTTCTTTGTGATTGTGACGATCTTCGCGTCGAAGCGGTTTCGGCCGGTGAACTCACCGGCGGCCGCGGCCTGAATGTAATCAGGTGGGATGCGAGGAAAACCCAATGAAAGTGATTCTGTTCGGCGCCACCGGCATGGTCGGGCAGGGGTGCCTGCGCGAATGTCTGCGCGATGCCGAGGTTGAAAGCGTGCTCGCGGTCGGGCGCAGTCCGACCGGCCAACGGCACGCCAAATTGCGCGAGATCGTGCATGATGATTTTCTGGATTTCTCCACCCTCGAATCTCAACTCGCGAGCTTCGACGCGTGTTTCTTTTGCCTCGGGGTCAGTTCGGTCGGCCTCAGCGAGGAGCGTTACCGGCATTTGACCTACGACCTCACCATGGCGGCAGCGACGACGCTGGCGAAACTCAATCCCCAGATGGTGTTCATCTATGTCACCGGTGCCGGCACCGATTCCACCGGGCAAGGCCGCTCGATGTGGGCGCGGGTCAAGGGCAAGACCGAAAACGACCTGCTCAAGCTGCCGTTCAAGGCGGCCTATATGTTTCGCCCGGGGATCATCCAGCCGCGGCACGGCATCACATCAAAAACCGGTTGGTATCGCGCGTTTTACATCGCCGCCGCCCCGCTGTTGACGCTCTTGCATCGGTTGGCGCCGAAATATGTGACCACGTCCGAGCAGTTCGGCCGCGCCATGATCAGGGTCGCCCGCCACGGCTATCCGAAGCCGGTGTTGGAAAACGAAGATATTAATAGCCTGTAAACGTCGTCCGGACGACCCGCAGGGTCGACCCCGGAATCTCGAGATTCCCGGAGGTACCGCGGCAATCTCAGCTTCGCCGCCGCGCGCCGCGAAATGACGGAGGGAGTAACCATGACGGCTCAATCTCATCAAATCGCCGCAAATCGCAAGCTTTTGCCATCGGGGCCTCGTTCGGCGTATAGGTAGGGCCTGGCAAAACGGAAATCGCATGGACCGCATTCGCATCGTTGGTGGCAGCAAGCTCAATGGCACCATTCCCATCTCAGGCGCGAAGAATGCGGCGCTGCCGTTGATGATTGCGGGCCTGTTGTCCGAGGAAACGCTGATCCTCGACAACGTGCCACGGCTTGCCGACGTCGCCCAATTGCAGCGCATTCTCGGCAATCACGGCGTCGACATCATGTCGGCCGGCAAGCGCCCCGGCGACCATGAATACCAGGGTCAGACGCTGCATATTTCGGCGGCCAACATCATCGACACAACCGCGCCGTATGAGCTGGTGTCGCGGATGCGCGCCAGTTTCTGGGTGATCGCGCCGCTGCTGGCGCGAATGCACGAGGCCAAGGTGTCGCTGCCGGGCGGCTGCGCCATCGGCACCCGGCCGGTCGATTTGCTGATCATGGCGCTGGAGAAGCTCGGCGCGGAAATCACCATCGACGGCGGCTATGTGATTGCGAAGGCACCGGGCGGCCTCCAGGGCGCTGCCATCGACTTTCCCAAGGTGACCGTGAGCGGCACCCATGTTGCGTTGATGGCGGCGACCTTGGCCAAGGGTACCACGGTCATCACCAACGCGGCCTGCGAGCCGGAAATTCTCGATGTCGCCGACTGTCTGAAGCGGATGGGCGCGCGCATCACGGGCGCCGGCACGTCCCGCATCGTCATCGAAGGCGTCAGCAAGCTGCATGGCGCCCGGCACCCCGTGTTGCCGGATCGAATCGAGACCGGCACCTATGCGATGGCGGTGGCGATGACCGGCGGCGATGTGCAACTGGCCGGTGCGCGGCCCGAGCTCTTGCAATCGGCGCTCGACGTGTTGACGCAGGCCGGTGCGGTGATCACCGTCAACAATGAAGGCATCCGCGTCGCCCGCAACGGCGCGGGGATCAGCCCGGTGACGGTTTCGACCGCGCCATTTCCGGGCTTTCCCACCGACCTGCAGGCGCAACTGATGGCGCTGATGGCCTGTGCCAAGGGCTCCTCGCACATCACCGAAACGATTTTCGAAAACCGTTTCATGCATGTGCAGGAATTGGCCCGGTTCGGCGCGCGGATTCACCTCGACGGCGAGACGGCCACCATCGACGGCATCGCCAAACTGCGCGGCGCCCCCGTGATGGCGACGGACCTGCGCGCGTCGGTGTCGCTGGTGATCGCAGGATTGGCCGCCGAGGGCGAGACCATGGTCAACCGCGTCTACCATCTCGACCGCGGGTTCGAGCGGCTCGAGGACAAATTGTCGGCCTGCGGCGCGACCATCGAGCGCATCAGCGGATAGAATTTGAGGTGTTTGGGTGACCGCCAACCTCAAATTGATTGCATTCGATGCCGAGGACCTTGCCGTCATTTCCGCGCATGTGCAGGATGCCCGCGTGCTGACGGCCGACATTGTCTGGCGGCAAAGCGAAAAGCGGCTGGTGGTCGGCATGAGCCGGCTCGATTGGGAGCAGACGCTGGCCGGGGAACCCGCCTCCCGCCGCCGGATCGCGGCGCTGCGGTTTGACCGGGTGTTATCGTGCAAGTCGCGCAATATCGACCTGGTGGCGCCGCAAACCGCTCTGGAACTGCTCGGGATCGAGTTTCATCCGGGCGAAGCGCCCGGCGGCAACGCGGTTTTGCTGTTTGGCCAAGGCGGGACGCTGCGGCTGGACGTCGAATGCCTGGAATGCGAACTGACCGACCTTGGCGCCGACGATCTTGGGACGTCCGGGCACGGCGAAAGCGCCGAATCCTCGGGGTTGGACGCCTGATTCCCCTGGAGGGTGATATGGCGGAAGGAGCGCGTTCAAGGGTTGACGGCGATTTGTCGCCGCGCCATTGACCAGTGGGTCTGCGATAAAAAGACTCCCACCGGAAAGCCAGCATGCCTGTTCGTCTCGACAGCCGTAGCGCCGATTTCACCGAACTTTTCGCAAAGCTGCTCGCGATGAAGCGTGAGGTATCCGCCGACATCGAGCATGCGACCCGCG
The DNA here is from genome assembly GCA_963814615.1 of uncultured Alphaproteobacteria bacterium. Classification (GTDB taxonomy): domain Bacteria; phylum Pseudomonadota; class Alphaproteobacteria; order Rhizobiales; family Xanthobacteraceae; genus Bradyrhizobium. Next base: position 654,958 of record CAWFDN010000005.1, read on the forward strand.
CCATCGTCGACGACGTGGCCGTGCGGGGCGACGCGGCGCTGATCGAGGCGACGCGCAAGTTCGACCGCCTCGATCTCGAGGCCGCCCGCTTGCGCGTAACCGCGGCCGAAATCGATGCGGCCGTGCAGACGTGCGACACGCCGACGCTCGATGCGCTCAAATTCGCGCGCGACCGGATCGAGTTTTTTCATCGGCGGCAATTGCCCAAGGACGATCGCTTCACCGACGCGCTCGGCGTCGAACTCGGCTGGCGCTGGAGTTCGATCGAATCGGTCGGGCTTTACGTTCCAGGCGGCACCGCTGCCTATCCGTCCTCGGTGCTGATGAACGCGGTGCCGGCGAAGGTCGCAGGCGTGGCGCGGGTGGTGATGGTGGTGCCCTCGCCCGACGGCAAGCTCAACCCGCTGGTGCTGGCGGCGGCGCATCTCGGCGGGGTGTCGGAAATCTATCGCGTCGGTGGCGCGCAGGCGGTCGCGGCGTTGGCATACGGCACCGCGACCATCGCGCCGGTGGCCAAGATCGTCGGCCCCGGCAATGCCTATGTCGCCGCCGCCAAGCGGCTGGTGTTCGGCAAGGTCGGCATCGACATGATCGCCGGCCCCTCGGAAGTGCTTGTCATCGCCGACCACACCGGCAATGCCGGCTGGATCGCCGCCGATCTGTTGGCGCAGGCCGAGCACGACGTCAACGCGCAATCGATCCTGATCACCGACCATGCGGCGCTTGCCGATGAGGTCGAACGCGCCGTCGAGGCGCAGCTGTCGACCCTGCCGCGCGCCGACATTGCGCGCGCCTCGTGGAACGCGTTCGGCGCGATCGTCATCGTCAACGATCTCGACGAAGCCGTGCGGCTTTCGAACGCGATCGCCGCCGAGCATCTGGAAATCATGACGTCGGATTCGGAAAGCATTGCGGCGAAAATCCACAACGCCGGCGCGATCTTCATCGGTCCGTACACGCCGGAGGCCATCGGCGATTATGTCGGCGGTTCGAACCATGTGCTGCCGACGGCGCGTTCGGCGCGGTTCTCTTCCGGCCTCGGCGTGCTCGACTTCATGAAGCGAACCTCGATCCTCAAATGCGGGCCAGACCAGTTGCGGATGCTGGGACCGGCGGCGATGACGCTGGGCAAGGCCGAAGGCCTCGATGCCCATGCGCGTTCGGTCGGTTTGCGCCTCAATTTGTCATGACCCGGTCCCCCGCAGAGGAGGATTCTCACAATCGCATCGTCGCGGTGACGCTCGATGAAGAATTGATCGGACGCTCCGGTCCTGACATCGAGCATGAGCGCGCGATCGCGATCTATGACCTCGTCGAAAAAAATCTGTTCGCGCCGGAAGGCGTGGGTGAGGGACCGTTCACCCTGCATATCGGCATCACCGGCAACCGGCTGATGTTCGACATCCGCCGCGAAGATGGCACGCCGGTGGTGGCGCATTTGTTGTCGCTGACGCCGTTCCGTCGAATCGTGAAAGACTACTTCATGATTTGCGACAGTTATTATGAAGCGATCCGCACCGCGACGCCGGACAAGATTGAGGCCATCGACATGGGGCGCCGCGGCATTCACGACGAAGGCTCGCGCACGCTGCAGGAGCGATTGACGGGCAAGGTGCGGGTCGATTTCGAAACCGCGCGCCGGCTGTTTACGCTGATCTGCGTGCTGCACTGGAAGGGGTAGGCATGACCCGGAAAAGTGGGCACCGGTTTTCCGAACAGGTCAGGCCCGACAGGATTTGCATGACCCGGATCCAAAGGGCCGCGACAGCGCAAGATGGGATGCGGTTTTGCCGAGCCAATGGTTTCGTTGGTCCGGAGGTCATGCCCAACATAAAAGAAGCCTGAGCCGATGGCGGCGCCTCCGCGCGTGCGTACACCGCAGGCGGTGCTGTTCGCCTGCGGCTTGAACAGCGTGCGCTCGCCGATGGCGGAGAGTCTTTTACAACAGATGTTTCCCCACGCGCTCTACGTCAAATCCGCCGGCGTCCGGAAAGGCGGACTCGATCCGTTCGCGGTCGCCGTGATGGCGGAACTGGGCCAGGATATTTCCGGTCACAAGCCGATCACGTTTGAGGAACTGGACGATTGGGAGGGGCTCAATTTCGACCTGATCATCACGCTGTCGCCCGAGGCCCATCACAAGGCGCTGGAATTGACGCGCACGGTGGCGGCCGAGGTGGAGTATTGGCCGACGCAAGACCCCACCGGCGCCGAGGGGAATCGCGCGCAGAAACTGCAAGCCTATCGCGAAGTCTGCGATACCCTGTCGATGCGCATCCGCAAACGGTTTTCAAAGGTCGGGGCGGCGAGCGGTTAAGGTCTGCGGAGACGTCGTTCTCACGCAAGCCGGGAGGACGAAGGTTTCGCGCCGGCGACGAGGTTTCGCGCCGGCGACGATGGCGGTTGTCTCAAGGAATACCTTCCGATAGGTTCCGCGCGCATTCACCCTCCGGTTCTCTTCTGTTCCTCCCCCACAGATCAAAGCCCGCATGCTAGGCCGCCCCAAATTCGTTCTTGCTTCCGGTTCGCCCCGACGTCTCAGCCTGCTCAACCAGGCCGGCATCGAGCCCGACGCGCTGCGTCCAGCCGATGTCGACGAGACCCCGAAGCGGGGCGAGTTGCCGCGCGCCTGCGCCAACCGGCTGGCCCGCGCCAAGGCCGATGCCGCGCTCAAATCGGTGCAGCTCGATGACGAATTGCGCGGTTCGTTCATTCTCGCCGCCGACACCGTGGTCGCGGTCGGCCGCCGCATCCTGCCGAAGGCGAACCTGGTCGACGAAGCCTCGCAATGCCTGCGGCTATTGTCGGGACGGAACCATCGCGTCTACACCGCGATCTGTCTGGTGACGCCCAAGGAGAGCTTTCGCCAGCGTCTGATCGAGACGCGGGTGCGCTTCAAGCGCTTAAGCGAGGACGATATCCAAGCCTATATCGGCTCGGGCGAATGGCGCGGCAAGGCCGGCGGGTACGCCGTGCAGGGCATCGCCGGATCGTTCGTGGTCAAGATGGTCGGCTCCTACACCAATATCGTGGGTCTCCCGCTCTATGAGACGATCACACTGCTCGGCGGCGAAGGCTTCCCGATTCGCTTCGGCTGGTTGAATGCCAGCTAAGCCACCAGACGACGTCGGTGCGGGCGGGGGAGCGCCCAAGGAAACCGCAAAGCCGTGCCCGATCTGCGGCAAGCCGGCCATCGAGGCCTCGCGTCCCTTCTGCTCCGAGCGCTGCCGGGACGTCGACCTGAACCGCTGGCTGTCGGATTCCTATCGGATTCCGGCCGCCAAGGACGACGACGAGGACGCCGATTGAGGGTTCATCGCGTGTCGGGTGGATATTTCGAGGCGGGTGGACAGGGCTGCCCGGTCTGACTATAAACCGGCGCTCCCAAGCCCATGCGGCTTTGGACGTGCCCAGGTAGCTCAGTTGGTAGAGCATGCGACTGAAAATCGCAGTGTCGGTGGTTCGATCCCGCCCCTGGGCACCATGCTGCTTTTAAGTCGTTGTTTTAAAAGCAAATGAACAAGATCAAATAGTTGACGTTGCCCGCCCGGTACACACGGGTGGTACACACGTCCCTAGCAATGAATCGTCCCTGGAAACATCCCAAAAGCAGCGTCTACTGGGTTCGCAAGCGCATTCCAGATGACCTGCTGAAGCTCGTCGGCAAACGTGAAGAGGAGCGAAGTCTGCAGACGCGCGACCCCGGTGAAGCCAAGCGTCGGCACGCCGAAGCGCGGGTAGAAATCGAGGGCCGTTGAGGCTCTGGCACTACAGTCAGGTTCTTTGGCAAGAAGCTGAGATCGAATTTCTCGGGCTTGTCGGCAGGAGCCCCCGCACCGCTTGCAACTTCTGCCGCGGCTTCCATCGTCCCGCGCGCGCCCCGCAAAGAGCGGATCGATTCCGCCCCGATGCGATAAAGCATGTCAATTCACGGCATCAAATTGAGACCTGCTTTGGAAACGACCTCCCGGAACATCATCGATAAAGGTATAATAACACCTCTATCGAAAGATCGAACCGCCAAAAATGTAGCGAAAAAGACACACTTCGTGGGATTTTGCTGCAGCGCGTAGCGCGTTTTTTGGCCAAAATGTCACAGATCTCGCCGGTAATTTGTGCAACACCAAAGGTAACTGATGCTTGTGCAAGCAAATGAGCCATATATCGATCATATTGGATCGTTTTGGATCAATTTTGGATATTATTTAGCTATGAATCCAAATTGCAAAGAACATGACTCTTTGCTTATAAATTTTTTCATGAGTCGATGTGGCTAGGGTTCGGGGGTTCTTGAGAATGACCATCTTCCACTACATTACCAAGGCAAGGGTGCCGGGATGGCGTCGGGCATTTGGCGGAGCGTCAGTGGCGATTCTGCTCACGGGGGGCGGCGCCGCAGCGGCGGATCTCGCATATAAAGTTAAGGCCCCGGCAGCGCTACCGTCCGCATTATATGACTGGACAGGTTTCTACGCCGGCGTCAGCACAGGTTATGCCTTTGGCAATTCAAATTGGGCTGCCAGCGGCAGCTCCGGCACCGACCATGGCTCGCTCAACCTGTCGCAGGGCTATGACGGGAGCAACCAGGGGGGAAGCTGGTTCAACGGCCTGCAAATCGGCTATAATCGCATGCTCGCAAACCGCGTTGTGATTGGCGTGGAAGCGGATGCCAATGCTTCATCCTTTGCAAATTACTCTGGCAACAGAATTGGTAACAATATCCCTGTGTTGGGGGGGGCTGCGAGCTATAGCGACAACGTGTTCGCTTCCGGCACAGTGCGGGGCCGCATCGGCTATGCGCCCGGGAACTGGCTGTTTTATGCGACCGGCGGCTTTGCCTGGAGCCATGAGCAATACGTTCTGACGGACAACGCAGGCACCACCAATTCCGCTTTTCAGCAACGAGTGGGCTGGGCGGCGGGAGTTGGTGTTGAAGGGCCGCTGATCCCCCATTGGACTGTAAGGGCCGAGTACCTGTACACCGACTACGGCAATCGCAACATAAACTTCGGATCCTTTGGCGAGCAGTTCACCTCCAACCTTGCCGAGCAGGAGATTCGCGTAGGCGTAAACTATCATTTTGGCGAGAAGGACACGCCGAGCTCTGCCAATTTTGGTTTTGATCCGGATAAGGTCAACATTCACGGTCAGGTCACGTACGCATGGCAGGGCTATCCCGCGTTCAAGCAGAAGCCGGGATCTATTGTTGATACTGCGGCGCCTGCCGTGCCGCCATTTTTGGGTTTCCCTAATGGCGGGGAAGCCCGCGCGGTCGGCGAGGGTACGCTTTATTTGGGCTACAAATTGTGGAAGGGCGCCGAATTCTGGATCAATCCGGAGATCGATCAGGGCTCCGGGGTTTCTAACAATTTAGGTGTTGCCGCCTACCCGAACGCCGAGGCTTTCAAGGTCGGCTCGTCCCAGCCATATGCCAAGGTACAGCGGGCTTTCATCCGGCAGACGATTAATCTTGGTGGTGAAACGGAGACTGTGGCGGCCGATATCAATCAGTTCGCCAAAACCCAAACCTCGGATCGCCTTGTATTTACCTTTGGCAGAATGAGCCCCCTCGATGTTTTTGACACGAATAAATTTGCCAACAACTCCAAAACCCAATTTTTGAACTGGGGCTTCCTCTATGGTCTGCCGTTCGATTGGGGCGGTGACGCGTGGGGATACGGCTGGGGTGCCACGGCTGAATGGTACCAAGGCCGCTTCACGTACCGCTTGGGGTATTTCGACACGGAAAAGTCGGCAATCGCCGACAACCTCCCCACTTCTACGGATTATGGTGTTGATCCGACCTTCCGCCAATACAATATCATTAGTGAAATTGAGGAACGGCATCAGCTGTGGGGACAGGAAGGTAAATTTAAGCTCAACGTCAATTTGATCGGCGCTAACTTGGGCACCTTCACGGATGCCATTGCGCAGCTTAATTCGCCGTGCTCGATAGCGACGAATTTTGGTGCGGCTGCGCCTGCGCTATCCTGTGTGCGCAGGTACACCACCAAAATCGATGCACACATCAATATCGAGCAGAATATTACCCCGGATATCGGGGTCTTCTCTCGAGTCGGCTGGGCGCCAGGTTATGTCGAGGATCTTGCGGTCACAGACAGCAACTTGTTCATCTCTGGCGGTGCTGCCTTCTCGGGCAACCTGTGGGGAAGGCCAAGCGATACGATTGGGATCGGTTATATATACAACCAGATTTCCCAGAAAGAGCAGCAGTATTTAGCTCTCGGAGGCGTCGGTTCATTTGTCGGAGACGGACAATTGTCTAACCCTCAGGCCGAGAACGTCTTTGAGGCCTATTACAGTTGGCAGCTGACGCCCTCGACGGCTGTCACCGTGGATTACCAGTACTTGGCGAACCCTGGCTTTAATGGTGATCGTGGGCCGATAAACCTCTTTGCTACCCGCATCCATTCGCAGTTCTAGTGGGGATCTAAAATCCGTCGCTTTCAGGCGAAGGGAAGGCGTTTGCTCGTCGCATTTGCGACGAGCAAACGATGCGTAGTTACAGGCTGAACAGTCATAGCAAGTACGATCTCAAGGTTCATCTCATTTGGAGACCTGAGATGGGGCGCCGGCGCGCCGATCAGTTGCGCGGGCGGACCGAGAAACGCGAAGCTTCATGGCAAAGCATCTGCACGTTTTGTAAGCATTCGAGCGGCCGAGCGCCTAGTCCGCGTTCATTGTCGTGCGATAGCTCGGGAATATCCCATTAAAAATCAGTGCAAAACGACGTGGCACACTCCCTGCATATTTGACCTCGAGTTGGTTGCTAGGGTTCCGGCTTTGCGATTGCAAAGTGCTGGTCCGAGAGCAGCCTCTTGCGGGCGAGAAATTCCTGTAAGTGCACGGCGGGATAAAAGCCCGGGAGACCTCGTGAGCCAGGGGATTGGCAAAGCGATGGTCCATCGCCAGTCCCTTTTTGTAATTTTACAAGAGGGATCTGTAATGAGCAGCCTTAAATCAATAACCATTCGTTCCATCCTGTGTGCGTCGATGCTCGTTCTTGCGACGGTCGCGCCCAGCTACGCTGCGCCGAAAAAAGACTTCAAGGTGGCGTGGTCGATCTATGTCGGCTGGATGCCGTGGGGCTACGCCACCGACACCGGCATCGTGAAGAAGTGGGCCGACAAATACGGCATCACGATCGATGTCAAACAGTTCAACGACTACGTTGAAGCCGTCAATCAATACACCGCCGGCAGCTTCGATGCCGTCGCCATCACCAACATGGATGCGATTTCGATCCCCGCCGCCGGCGGCGTCGATACCACCTCGATCATCATGGGCGATTTCTCCAACGGCAACGATGCGATCATCCTGAAGAACAAGAAGGACCTCGCAGCCATCAAGGGTCAGAAGGTCAATCTGGTCGAGTTCTCCGTCTCTCATTACCTGCTCGCGCGCGCCCTGGAGAGCAAGAAGATGGCTGAAAAGGACATCAAGGTCGTCAACACGTCTGACGCCGATATGGCCGCGGCCTACAAGACCAAGGACGTCACTGCGGTGGTGACGTGGAATCCGATCGTGGAGGAAGTTCTCGCGTCCAAGGATGCCAACAATGTTTTCGATTCGTCGCAGATTCCCGGCGAAATCATGGACCTGATGGTGGTCAATACCGCAATCCTGAAGGACAATCCCGACTTCGCCAAGGCCCTGGTCGGCATCTGGTATGAGACCATGGACAAAATGAACGCTGCCGGGGCGGAAGGTACCGCTGCCAAGGAGGCGATGGCGAAAGCGTCCGGCACCGATCTCGCCGGATTCGATCGCCAGCTCGCAACGACCAAGCTCTTTGACAAGGCGCCGGACGCGGTCGCCTTCACCAAGAGCGCGGCGATCGGGGCCACTATGGATCACGTGCGAAAGTTCTTGTTCGACAAGGCGTTGTTGGGTAAGGACGCGAAGTCGGCCGATGCTATCGGCATCGAGTTGGCTGACAAGACCGTCCTGGGCAAGAAGAGCAACGTGAAATTCCGTTTCGACACGACCTACATGGAAGCTGCTGCGAACGGGAAGCTCTAAATCTTCGATCGAACGCCCTTCGAAACGAGCGCTTTTTCATGCGTCTGATAAATCTCAAGCCGGGCCGGCAAGTGCGTTTTTATCTTGCCGGCTTGCCGTTCATATTGATGGTGATCGCGTATTTGATCGGCTCCGGCATCAGGCTCGCGGAGAATCCAGACGACAAATTGCTGCCTGCGCTGTCGACGATGGCGGAGGCGGTCAAGCACATGGCCTTCGAGACCGATGTGCGGACGGACAAAATTCTGATGCTGTCCGATACGATTTCGAGCCTTGGCCAATTCTTCTCGGCCCTGGCGATTTCGACGTCGGTGGCGCTGGTGTTGGGCATCATGATCGGCCTTTTGCCCAGCGTGAATGCGTTAATGGCGCCCTTTGTCGGGGTCGCTTCAATGGTGCCGCCGCTGGCGTTGTTGCCGATTTTGTTTATCGTGATGGGGCTCGGCGAAAATTCAAGGATCGCCCTGATCGTGATCGGCACCTTGCCGTTCATTATCCGCGATCTCACGCTGCGGGTGCTGGAGTTGCCGCGCGAGCAACTCATCAAGGCCCAAACGCTGGGGGCCTCGACCTGGCAGATCGCGCTTCGCGTCGTGCTGCCACAAATCCTGCCGCGTCTGATCAATTCGTTGCGGCTTCAACTCGGGCCGGCCTGGCTGTTTCTGATCGCAGCAGAAGCGATTGCATCCGACTCGGGCCTCGGCTACCGCATCTTTCTGGTGCGACGCTATCTCTCGATGGATGTGATCATTCCGTACGTCATCTGGATCACGTTCCTCGCCTTCATGATGGATGCCGGGCTTAGCCTGCTGCAGCGGAAACTGTTTCCCTGGTTTGCCTCGGTGAGATCGGAATGACCGCGATCAGGTTTGAAAATGTCTGGAAGGAATACGGCGACCACATTGTGCTGGAGCGCATAACCCTCGACGTGGCGTCGCGCGCCTTCATCGCGTTGGTCGGCCCCTCCGGTTGCGGCAAGACCACATTCCTTCGCATGCTGCTGGGCGAGGAAAGCCCGACACGTGGACAGATATTGGTTGACGGCACGCCGCTGAAACCAGAGCCGGATGCGGACCGAGGCGTCGTGTTTCAACGCTATTCGGTGTTTCCGCATTTGACCGTGCTGCAGAATGTATTGTTGGGGCGCGAGTTGCAGCACGCGAAGCTGACTGGCCGGCTGTTCGGCGCGGCCAAGCGCGCGGCGATCGACGAAGGGATGGTGTTGCTCGCGGAGGTTGGCCTGTCCGGCCACGAGCACAAATATCCGGCATCGCTTTCCGGCGGCATGCAGCAACGCCTGGCTCTGGCCCAGGCCATCATGCGCGGCCCCAAGATCCTGCTGCTCGACGAGCCGTTCGGCGCCCTCGACCCCGGCATTCGCGCCGACATCCACGTGCTGATGAAGCGGCTTTGGCATGAAACCGAGCTCACGGTGGTGATGGTCACCCACGATCTGAGCGAGGCATTTCGGTTGGCGACGCGCGTCATTGCGCTTGAGCGCAGCCGTTCTCGGCCCGAGGAACTCGAACGCTATGGTGCCACCATTTCGCGCGATCTGGAAATCTTTCCCCGCCGCACCGCAGGGGTGCGGCAAGTTGCAACAATCCGCTCCGGCCGGGACGACCAGGCCAACAACGGAGTATGAGCTAGGACGACCTAGCGATTGTCTGAGAGAAGGCAAGCCATGATCCCGACCGCCGAGCAACAGGCCGAAATTGCGGCCAATAAGAAACGCTATGATGAGTTGAAGGCCGCGGGCCAGGGCAAGGCGCCGCGCGCTCTGCCGGCGCCGACCCTGCGCGATAGCGTGCCGATCGAGGATACCGCGATCATCGACCGGGAAACGATTCCCGGCGGCTGGTACTGGACCACGCGGCTCGCGCGCGGCGAAGCGCTGCGGCTCATCAATAGCAGCGGACTATCCTGCGTCAGCCTGCTGGCATGGAATAGCGCCGATACCAGCGAGCGGCTCAACCATGCGGACACCATCAAGGTGCAATGGGCGGCGAGCCTGCGGAAAGGACGGGTTCTTCTATCCGACATGGGGCGCGTGCTGTTCAGCATAATCGAAGACACCAGCGCCGCGCACGATACTCTCGCGGGAGGCTCCACGCCCGCCACCAATAAAGCACGCTACGGCACTCGCGATACCCGCAACACCCGCGACAATTTCATTCTCGCGGCCGGCAAGCTAGGCCTTGATCGTCGCGATGTGATGCCGTGCATTAGTTTCTTTGCACCGGTCAGCGTCGAGTCCGATGGACGGTTTGCTTGGGACGCAAATCGCCGTCACGCCGGTGATTTCGTGGATCTGCGCGCCGAGATGGATTTGTTGGTGGCGTTGTCCAACTGCCCTCACCCTCTCGATCCCGCAACCAGCTACGCGCCGCAGCCTGTCGAGATCATTCGCTATGCCCCGGAGCCTGCCGGTGCGGACGACTTGTGCCGGACCGCAAGCGCAGAGGCGGTACGCGCCTTTGAGAACAACGCGATTTCTCTCAATCGCAGCGTGGCGAGGTAAGCATCATGACATCCCCTTCCATGCCAGCGCAGGCGCGCATCGTACTCGATATGGAAATCCCGGCCCGGGCGCCGTGGTCGGCCATCGTCCGCAAGGGTCAAACCCTCCGGATCGTCGACAGCCATGGTCAGCAGGCGGTCGATACGCTGTTCTACTGCGCTGACGATTTGCAGGAGCGTTACAGCGGACAGGATACCCTGCGTGCGCAGGGCTCCGCCTACATCAGCACCGGCAGCGCCATCGTCTCCAATGAAGGCCGCACGATGTTGCGCGTAGTGGCGGACAGTTGCGGCCTGCACGACACCTCTGCCGGGGCCTGTTCATGCGAAAGCAACACGGTCCGGTTTGGCCACGGCACGAAGTATCTTCATGCCTGCCGCGAGAATTTCCTGATCGAAGGGGCGAAGCATGGCCTGTCGAAGCGCGACATCGTTCCGAACTTGAACTTCTTCATGAACGTGCCGATCGATCCTTCCGGCAACTTCACCGTGGTCGATGGCGTGTCGAAGCCGGGCGACTACATCGAGATGGTGGCAGAGATGGATGTGCTGTGCCTGATCTCCAATTGCCCGCAAATCAACAATCCCTGCAACGGCTTCTTCCCGACACCGGTTCGCGTGGTGATTTTCGAAGCCGCCAAGGGCTGATCCCATGTTTAGCAAAGTCCTGATCGCCAACCGCGGTGAAATCGCCGGGCGGATTGGCAAAACACTGCGGCGTATGGGGATCGCATCTGTCGCCGTTTACTCCGATGCGGATCGGTTTACCGCTTCGGTGCGTGACGCGGACGAAGCGGTACGCATCGGCCCGGCGCCGGCGGCCGAAAGTTATCTCGACATCGACGCCATCGTCGCCGCCTGCCTGCAGACCGGCGCGCAGGCGGTGCATCCGGGCTATGGCTTTCTCTCCGAGAACCGCCGTTTCGCCGAACAACTGGCCGCGCACGGCATCAGCTTCATTGGACCTCGGCCGGAGCATCTCGATGCGTTCGGACTGAAGCATAAAGCGCGCGAGATCGCTCAGCAAAGCCATGTACCGCTGCTGCCAGGGTCCGGGCTGCTAGAGACCATCGATGAAGCCATGGCGGAAGCGGACCGTATCGGCTTTCCCCTGATGCTGAAAAGCACAGCGGGCGGCGGCGGCATCGGAATGCAGCTCTGTCACGACGCCGCGACGCTGCGTGAGCAATTCGCTGCGGTTCAGCGTACCGCGCGGGCGAGCTTCGGAGACGCGCGGGTCTATCTTGAGCGTTTTGTATCCGAGGCAAGGCACATCGAGGTTCAGATCTTCGGCAACGGCAAAGGCGATGTCGTCGCGCTCGGCGAGCGCGACTGCTCGCTGCAGCGCCGGAATCAGAAGGTCGTCGAGGAAACGCCAGCGCCGGGCATCAGTGATGCGATGCGCGCGCGGCTGCTGGAAGCGGCAGTCGCGCTGGGCAAGAGCGTCCACTATGAATCCGCGGGCACCGTCGAATTCATCTACGACGTCGAGCGGCAGGATTTCTATTTCCTTGAGGTCAACACACGGCTTCAGGTCGAGCATCCCGTGACCGAGGCCGTGTTCGGGATCGATCTGGTCGAGTGGATGGTGCGGCAGGCCGCCGGTGAAGATGTGCTGGCCGACCTCGGACCGCTGACCCCGAACGGCGCGGCCATCGAGGTGCGCGTCTATGCGGAGAATCCCAGCGCAGGATTCCGACCCAGCGCCGGGCGGCTGACCCGCGTCGAGTTTCCGCCGGACATCCGGGTCGATGGCTGGATCGAGACCGGGGTCGAAGTCACGCCGTTTTACGACCCGATGCTGGCCAAGGTCATCGTCGCGGCCGGTTCCCGTGCCGAGGCCATCGCGAAGCTTGAGAATGCGCTCGACGCCACCACCATCACTGGCATTGAGACCAATCTCCAATATCTGCGTGCCATCGCTGGCTCCGAGGCCTTCCACAGCGGGCGGGTGGCCACCAATGTTTTGGCGGGCTTCTCATTTGCGCCGCGTACCATCGATGTGCTCGCGGCCGGTGCGCAATCGACGATCCAGGAACTGCCGGGTCGCGTGGGACTGTGGGATGTGGGCGTGCCGCCCAGCGGCCCGATGGATGAACGCTCGTTCCGCCTTGCCAACCGCGTTGTCGGCAACCCGGAAACGACGACGGCACTGGAAATGACGGCGCGTGGCGCCACGCTGCGCTTCAATGTCGATCGCACATTCGCCCTCGTCGGCGCGCGCATGAAGGCGTCGCTCGACGGGATCGAGGTCGCCAACAACGTTCCGCTCGAAGCGCGCGCCGGTCAAGTGCTCACCGTTGGCGCGGTTCATGGCCCCGGCCTGCGCACTTACCTCGCGGTACGCGGCGGATTTGAAGCGCCCGAATATCTCGGTTCACGCGCGACCTTCGTCCTCGGCGGCTTCGGCGGCCACGCCACTGGCGCGCTGAAGGTCGGCGACGTCCTGCATTTGGGTACCGCGGAAAGCGCCGCGCCGCGCGGGCTTTCGGCGGAAGAAGCGCCCGATCTCACGCACGACTGGCGGCTCGGCGTGATCTACGGGCCGCACGGTGCGCCGGATTTTTTTGTCAACGAAGACATCGCAACGCTGTTTTCCGCCGAGTACGAGGTGCACTTCAATTCCGCACGGACGGGCGTCCGTCTCACCGGACCCAAGCCGAAATGGGCGCGCCCGGATGGCGGCGAGGCCGGGCTGCACCCCTCCAATATCCATGACAATGCCTATGCGATCGGCTCGATCGATTTCACCGGCGACATGCCGATCATTCTGGGGCCGGACGGCCCGAGCCTCGGAGGATTCGTATGCCCCGCGGTGACGGCTTGCGAGGAGATGTGGAAGCTCGGCCAGCTTAAGCCGGGCGACAAGTTGCGCTTCGTTCCCGTCATCCGGCAGGACGACCCGATCGCGGGGCCGATCGTTGCGCAGGCGCCAGACCGCCTCGGCTCGCCGATCGTGGCGCGCGATGACGCCCGCGCCATTCCGGTGGTCTATCGCCGTTCCGGCGACGACAACCTGTTGGTGGAATACGGCGCGATGACGCTGGACATCGGACTGCGCATGCGCGTGCATCTGTTGGCGCAGGCCGTCACGGATGCCAAACTTCCGGGCTTGATCGAACTCACGCCGGGAATCCGTTCCTTACAGATCCATTATGACGGCGCCAAGCTGGCGCGCACGCGGCTGCTCGATGTGCTGCACGAGATCGAAGACGCCTTGCCATCGATCGAGGAGATGGTGGTGCCAAGCCGCATCGTGCGCCTGCCGCTGTCGTGGAACGATCCGCAGGCCGAATTGGCGATGCGGAAGTATCAGGAGCTGGTTCGTCCGAACGCGCCGTGGTGTCCGTCGAACATCGAATTCATTCGCCGCATGAACGGGTTGGCCGACGAGGAGGCCGTCAAACAGGTGATCTTTGACGCGCGTTATCTGGTGCTGGGGCTCGGCGATGTCTATCTCGGCGCACCGGTGGCGACGCCGGTCGATCCACGTCATCGCTTGGTGACGACGAAGTACAACCCCGCCCGCACATGGACACCGGAAAACGCGGTCGGCATTGGCGGCGCATACATGTGCGTGTACGGCATGGAGGGGCCGGGCGGTTATCAGTTGTTCGGCCGCACCATCCAGATGTGGAATAGCTGGCGCACTACAAAGGAATTCGAGCGGGGAAAGCCGTGGCTGCTTCGGTTCTTCGATCAAATCCAGTTCTTTCCCGTCAGCGCTTCGGAATTGCTGGAGGCACGTGAGGCGTTTCCACACGGTGCGTATCCGCTCTCGATCGAGGCCACCAGCTTCTCTTTTGCCGACTACAAGGCGTTTTTGACCCGCGAGGATGAAGGCATTACCGCCTTCAAACAGAGGCAGCAGAGTGCGTTCGAAGCCGAACGCCAACGTTGGCGCGACGATAAGATCGACGAGGTTGTGCTTGAAGTCGCGGACGAAGGAGCCGGTTCCGGCAGTGAGATTGCCGACGGCCAGATCGGAATGTTTTCGGAGGCGCCCGGCAACGTCTGGAAGGTGCTGGTCGAGGGCGGCAAGCACATCGAGATCGGCGATGCGCTGGTCATTGTGGAGTCGATGAAAATGGAGATTCCCGTCACGGCGACCGCCCGCGGCATCGTCCGTTCGATTGCCGTCCGTCCCGGCCAAACCTTGCGCGCGGGTGATCTCGTGTGCGTTTTGGAGGAAACCTGATCGCCGCCGCTCGCTGGCGGTTTCGTCCCCGTCGCGGTGAAGCCCGGCTCTGCCGATTATCTTTTGACAGTCCCTTTGCCGCCGCCCCTGCGGAACTTTCGAAGGTTCCAAGTGTCCAGGATGGAACGCAGGGCGTTTGCTCGAACGCGCGCGTTGCGGAACAAACGCCCGTCAAACGCGGTTGTTTTGGGAAGCTTGAGGTCAAGCACATGCCGAAGGAAAACGATCTCGAAGGCCAGCAAGATCAGGGCGGAAAGCACGGTGGGCAGCAGGGCATGCCGAAACCTGCGGCCACGCCGGCTCAAGATCAGGGCATCGTTCGCGATGGACTTGGACAAGACCAGCCACGCGACAAGGAAACGCGCGCAGCAGGTCAGCCGGCAACACCGCGGTGAGGATCCCTCGGGCCACAAGCCGCGACGCTAATTTGCCGGTTTCGGCGATGTCGTCGGTCGGTTGTAGGGCCGAGCCATGAAGGCCGGAACCAAACGTTAAGCGGCTCGTTGTGCGCGTCGAATGGGCAACTGCGGTGTGGGAGCCAATCGGATGGACAATCAAATTCGCGCGTTGGGCGTCGTCGCACTGGCATTATGGCTGGCCGCCTGTGGCGACACCGCCAAGCTTCCCGAACAGGCCAGCGAAGGTCCTAATCCGCCGCTACCGCCGCCTGAACATTCCATCATCCCGACGGTGCATATCGCGCCCGCGGCCGGTTGGCCCAAGGACGCGAGACCAAAACCCGGGCAGGATTTGGCGGTCAACGCCTTTGCAACAGAGCTGGAACATCCGCGCTGGCTTTATGCATTGCCTAACGGTGACGTGCTGGTTGCGGAATCCAACGCGCCGGAAGGCCGCTCCGACAATAATCCGGGCATCAAGGGCTGGGCGATGGTGGAGG
This sequence comes from uncultured Alphaproteobacteria bacterium, assembly GCA_963814615.1. Classification (GTDB taxonomy): domain Bacteria; phylum Pseudomonadota; class Alphaproteobacteria; order Rhizobiales; family Xanthobacteraceae; genus Bradyrhizobium. Next base: position 670,617 of record CAWFDN010000005.1, read on the forward strand.
TCCAAAGCTGGGCCGGCGCGGGCGTTCCGAGCCCCAACAAGATCATGCTGCTCCGCGACACCAAGGGCGATGGCGTCGCCGATACCAAGACCGAATTCATTTCGAAGCTCAATTCACCTTTCGGCATGGCCCTGATCGGCGATGACCTTTACGTCGCCAATACCGACGCCATCCTCAAATTCAAATATGTCCCTGGCAGCACCCGCATCGATACGCCGGGCGAAAAAATTGCCGATCTGCCCGCCGGCACCATCAATCACCACTGGACCAAGAACATCATCGCAAGCCCGGACGGCTCCAAGCTGTATGCGACGGTCGGTTCCAACAGCAACGTCGCCGAAAACGGACTTCCGGCCGAAGAGAATCGTGCGCGAATCCTCGAAATCGATCTGAAAACAAAACAATCGCGAACCTTCGCATCCGGTTTACGCAATCCAAATGGAATGGATTGGGAGCCGCAAACCAAAACGCTCTGGACTGCGGTCAACGAGCGCGACGAATTGGGAAGCGACCTCGTCCCCGATTACATGACCGCCGTCCAGGATGGCGCCTTTTATGGCTGGCCCTATAGTTATTACGGTCAAAATATCGATACCCGTGTGCCGGCTAACCCCGACATGGTCGCGCGGGCCAAGAAGCCGGACTATGCCCTTGGCAATCATACCGCGTCGCTCGGTTTGGCATTCTCCCACGGTGACAGTCTTCCCGTAATCTACCGTTCGGGTGTCTTCATCGGACAGCATGGTTCATGGAACAGACGGCCGTTCAGCGGCTACAAGGTCATTTTCATCCCCTTTAGGGATGGCCAGCCTTCCGGCTCCCCCATCGACGTGTTGACTGGCTTTGTGAACGACAGTGAAAAAGCTCAGGGCAGGCCGGTGGGCGTGATCATCGACGGCAAGGGAGACTTGCTGGTTGCCGACGATGTCGGAAACGCCGTCTGGCGGGTGCACTCCACCGCATCGACGGCTTCGAAAAATTAGCGAGGCTGTCGCCTCCAAACGGATCATCACAGAGCCCGGCTTTCCGGGGTGGACCCGCGCGGTGGATCGATGATGGGCTTACGACGCGGGGCCGCGGGGCCGCGACCGCGGGCGGAAAGGGGATTTCAGCTCAAGCCGGGCTGCGCACCTTTCGGCCCTCGATCGGATAGGCCGGATCGTTATAGCCGGGGGTCGAGGGATGGCCGCTGGCGACCAGGCGGTCGATCAGGGCTTCGTCTTCGGCGGTAAATCGATAGTCGAGCGCGCGCAGGTAGTCGTCCCATTGTTCCTCGGTGCGCGGGCCGGCAATCACGGCAGAGACGAACGAGCTGTTGAGCACCCATGACACCGCGAACTGTCCGGCGGTGATGCCGCGCGCTTCCGCGTGCTGGCGGATTTCCTGCGCGAGCTTGATCGATTCCGGCCGCCACTCGGTCTGCATCATGCGGGTGTCGTTGCGGCCGGCGCGGCTGTCTTTGTCGGGCGGCGCATCGGGGCGGTATTTTCCGGTCAAGACGCCGCGCGCCAACGGACTGTAAGGCACGATGCCGAGGCCGTAGAATCCGCAAGCCGGGAAGTGCTCGACCTCGGGCATGCGGTTCATCGCATTGTAATAAGGCTGGCTGACGATCGGGCGGTCGATGCCGAGCCGGTCGCAGATGTTGCAGATTTCGGCGACCCGCCAGGCCCGGTAGTTCGAGACGCCGAAATAGCGCACCTTGCCCTGACGGATCAATTCGCCCATCGCCCGCACGGTTTCGTCCAGCGGCGTCGAGTGGTCTTCCTTGTGAAGGTAATAGATGTCGATGTAATCGGTGCCGAGGCGCTTCAGGCTTTCGTCGGCGGCCTGCATCATCCAGCGCCGCGACAGTCCGCCGCGATTGGGATCGTCGCCCATGGCGTTGGCGAGCTTGGTGGCGAGCACCCAATTGTGCCGGCTGTTGGAAATGGCGCGGCCGACCACCTGCTCGGAGCCGCCGGTGGAATAGGCATCGGCGGTGTCGATGAAGTTGATGCCGGCCTCGCGCGCCTTCGCAATGATCCGCGCCGAGCTCGCCTCATCGGTCGGTCCGCCGAACATCATGGTGCCGAGGCAGATCGGCGAGATTTTCAGCCCGCTGCGGCCGAGTTGACGGTATTCCATCGATGAATCCTCCCAATGTGGATCGTCATTCCGGGGTCGATCTGCGATGCGCCCCGGAATGACGGAGTCCTATTTTTTGCTTTGCAATCGTGCCTTATGCGTCATCCTTCAGCACCTTAAACACGCCGCTGGTGATGGCAATACAGCGATTGTCCGCGCTCAGCTCGGTTGTCATGAAAATCAGGCTGCGGGTCGAGCGGACCACGCGCGGGCGGGATAACAAAATCTCGCCGATTTTGGCGCTGTCGACAAAGTGGGTGTCCATCTGAACGGTGGCCAGCGTTGGCCGTCCCGATACGAATCTCGCCGTCATGCCGCAGGTGCGGTCCGCAAAGGTCATCAACAGCCCGCCTTGCACCAGGCCGCGGCGGTTGTGGTGCTTGTCCTGCGCAATGAGCGCATATTCATGCTCGTCATCGGTGACCCGATGCCACAGCGGCCCGACCAGGCTGAGGAATCCGGTGGTGTCGACCATGGCCCAGCCCGAGGATTTGAGTCGTTCCGCGGCGAGCTCGGTCATTTCAGGTGTTTCCAATTTCGGCGAAGCGTTGAGGTTCTTTCGGCGTTCATTTCATGGATCGCGCGAGGTGTCGTAGTCAAGTAATGCCTTGCGCGCTGTCTGAAGCCGGTTGCGGACCTCGCAGCTTTCGACGACGATGGGGCCAAATAAAAAGCTGCCAAATAAAAAGACGACCGCGGGAGGCTCTGTTGCGCATCTGGAAGATATTGCTTGGCGCCGCCGCGGCGCTCGGCATGGCCGGCGGATCAAGCGCTGCGCAGGCGCAGACTTTTCCGAACCGGACCATCACGCTGGTGATCCCGTTCGTGCCGGGTGGCAGTACCTCGATCGTCGGGCGGGTGATCGCCGACAAGATGAGCCAGTTGCTTGGCGAAAGCATTGTCGTCGACAACCGCCCCGGCGCCGGCGGCACGGTCGGCACCAAGGTGGTCGCGAAGAGCAATCCCGACGGTTACACCATTCTGCTGGGCTATACCGGCACGCTCGCGATCGAACCATCGCTCTACAAAAATGCCGGTTACGATCCGCGCAAGGATTTTGCGCCGATCGGCATGATCGGCCACGCGCCCAATTCGCTGGTGGTGCATCCTGCGTTTCCCGCCAAAACCGTCGCTGAGCTGATCGCCTATGCGAAGGCCAATCCCGGCAAGGTCAATTTCGGCTCTGCTGGGGTTGGTACTGTCAGCCACATCGCGGGCGAATATTTTGCGCAGGTCGCCGGCATCAAGCTCGTGCATATTCCCTACAAGGGAACCGGGCCGGCGCTGACCGACGTGCTTGGTGGGCACATTCCAATGGCGTTCGCGCCGATCCCCGCCTCCCACGCCAACGTCGCGGCCGGGCTGTTGCGGGCGCTGGCGGTGACGAGCGCGACCCGCAGCAGCCTGTTGCCGGAGGTGCCGACGGTTGCCGAATCGGGGCTGCCCGGATTCGACGTCTCGCTTTATTACGGTCTGGTGGCGCCGGCCGGCACGCCGCGCCCGATCATCGACAAACTCAATACGCAATTGCGGGCCGCGCTCGCTTCCGACGAGGTGAAGAAGCAGTTGGCGCAGGACGGCACCGAGATCACGCCGGGCACGCCGGAAGACTATGCCGATTTCATCGCCAAGGACGAGAAGAAATGGGCGGAGCTCCTCAAGGCCAACGGCGTCGGCGAGCCGTGAGGGAACCGCGCGGCTGACATTACGCGCGACGCGCCGTTTCGGGGGCTGACGTGCGCGGGCCACTCTTGCTACAACAAGCCGATGCGCCGCCCTGCGATTCGGTATGATTCTCGCTATCTCGCGTTCGCGCTGCTGCTGATCGCGCTGCAGCCGGCGGTCGAGGCCGCGACGCTGCCGCCGATCCTTGCGCCGACCCTCGCGCCGCCGGTGGCCGGAGCGATGGCGCAGGCGCCATCGGGGCAGGCCGTTGCGGAATATCGCCGCAAGCTCGGCGAATATCAGGAAGCGCGCGCCGCGTTCGAGGCTGAGGCCGGCGCCTATTGGAATTCGATTGCCGAGAAGCGGCGCGGCCGAAACGCCAAGCGGCGACAACGCCAGCCGATCGAGCTCGACGACTACGTACTGACGCAACCGCCGCTCTATGCCGGGCCGAAGCGGCCGGTAAATCCGGAGCCGGCGGCGCCCGAGCCCACGGAGCCCCGCGAGCGCAAAGCGATTCCGGTGGTCGCCGATCTGTTGAAGGCCGCCGCCGAGCATTTCCAGTTTGCGCCGCAGCGGCCGACGAGCGAAATCGAGTTCAAGCGTGCCTATGCCCGCGCCGCGGCGGCGGCGGGGCTGACGCGCGAGCAGGCGGTGCGGGTCTATTCGTTCGAAACCGGCGGCAATGGCAATCACGACATGCAGTCGGGGTTGAGCGCGGCGCGGCCCGGCTCGCGCGCGATCTCGACCGCGATCGGCTACAATCAACTACTGACCACCAACAGCGTTGAGCTGATCGCCGAGCAGGGCCGGGAATTCGTCGACGCCTTGACCGCGAAGGCCGCGCGGTTGTCCGGCGCGCCGCGCCAGGCGATGGAGCGCAAGATCGCGGTGCTCAAGCGGATGGTGGCACTGGCGCGCTCGGTGCCGGACGAGTGGGCGCAGCACGAGAAGCTCGGGGATACCCCGCAGGGCTGGGCGGTTCATGCGATGGTGTTGGACATCGATATCGGCCCGTTGCTGCAGACCCACAAATTACTCACGTCTGTTGTCTTCGCCCGCGCCAAAGGTTATGCCCGCGCGCTCACCGCGGCCGAACTGGAAATGATGAATCTCACCGGCGACAGCACCGGGCTCGACATGGTGACGATGCCGCAGCCGACGCGCGAGCAAGTCCCGACCGCGAACTTCTTTCAGCGCTCCGGCTACGAGCGTAATCCGGTGGCGATCCGCCACAACACGGTGGCGAAACTGCTGGCGGTGACCGATAGTCGGATGGACAGCAACAGCGCCTTGCCGGGCGCGAAGGAAATGGCGGGGGCGTTTTAGCTCATCGTCTTGGCTCATCGTCTTGGCTCATCGTCGTGCCGGGGAAGCGAAGCGTGGCCGGGAACAACTCGCGCGAGAGGCCAAGCTCAGTTCGACCCGAACATGAACCGGCCGTCGCCTTCAAGGAACGGTCCGGTGCGCATATAGAGCTGGCCGTTCTGGCCGATGAAAAACAACGTGCCCTTGGGCACTTTCTTGGCCCCCTTCAACAGCAGGCCCGCATTGTGGGTGCCCATCTTGTAGGAAAACGTCTTGCCTTCCTTGTCGTAGCCGTAACCCATATCCGGTGACAGCAGCCACGGCGTCGCGGCGCCTTGGGCAAAGGCAGGGGTCGTCGGCGCGGCAAGCGCCGCTGCCGTCACAAGCCCGGCTGCCATCAAAAGGGTTTTGGTCGGAAATTTCGTCATCATGCATGCTCCCGGCATTCGATGCTATTTCTTGAACAAATCACGAACGTCGTTGTCCCGTCAATACGATGCTTCGCCATCGCATCGTCTTTAGATTTTGTGATTTCACGCTTAGTGATTTCAGGCTTGTGATTTACCGCTCCCGACGCGACTATTTTCGCGTTTCGGCTTAGAACCCATAGTTGAAAAATACGTCACGGGGATGATTCGGATGAACCACGTCATGAAAATTTGTTTGGGCGTCGCGGCGTTGTTGGCGACGCAGATTTCGATTGCCGATGCCGACGAATTCAAGCTCAGCAATAACCAGAGAATTTCCTGCAGCCGCGGCTTGAGCGCCGGCAAGCTCAACACCGCGACCTGCAAATCTTACGCTTACCTCTTCAACGTCAAGACCTCGGAATATTTCCGATGCTCGGTCAGCCTGGCACTGACGCGGGACAACAAGGAAGTGATCAACGTCCAGACCGACGGCGGCTGTCTCAAGAAGCCGCGCATCTTCGAGACCGATTCGAACTACGCGTTCGACGCCACCGAGACCGAGCCGCCCAACACCAATTCGTTTTTCGGCACCGGCGGCTACGCGGTGTGGGCCAGCGACACCACCGCGCAGAAAGTCCGCGGCTGCATCGTCATCAACTCCGGTCTGGGCTCCGACATTTCGAAATGCCTCGACATGACATTCAACTGATTGTTCGGCCTCGAATTGAAGGTTTCCTCTTCCCCTCGCCCACAAGGGGAGAGGGGAAGAAAGCAGTGCCGCAGCGTTTTTAGTGGCTCATGCGCGCCGAGGCCGGATGGCCCGGTACCTTGAAGCGCTTGCCGGTATCGGTGACCTTGGTGCCATTGACTTTCAGGATCGAGAAATCCTGGGTCATGTAGTTTCCGGCCAGGATGTATTTGCCGTCCGGGGTGAACACCACCGCCTCCGGCAATCCGCCGACCTCGATATCCTGGGTCTTGGTCACCTTCTTGCCGTCGATCTTCAGCACCGCAAGGCTGCCGTTCTTCTGGTGGAAGAAAGCGTTCTTGTTGTTGGAGCCGCGCAGGATGGCCGCGACCGCAAGATCGCCCTTCGGTGACATCGCCAATCCTTCGGGGCCGTCGCCGACCACCACGCGGTCGATGATGCGCGGTGGGTTGGCTTCGAGATCGATCACGCTCGTGGTGTCGACGTTGCCGTCCGACGAACCGGCGGCGCCGTTGTCGGAGGTCAAAGCGAGCTTGCTGTTCGGCGTCACCACGGCGTTGTAGGGCCATTGGCCGGTCGGCAGATCGACCTTGTTGTAGGTCACCTTGTCGCCGGCAATGTCGAGCACCGAGACCTTGTGCGCGGGAAATCGCACCGCGAGCGCCCGTTTGCCGTCCGGCGTGAACACCACATGGGCGACGCTGTCGGGCATCGCGATGGTATCGGTGACCTTGACGTCGGTGCCGTTGATCGAGAGCACGCTGATCGAATTGTCGCCCCGGTTGGCCACCAGCGCCATCTTGCCGGACGGACTGATGCTCAACCCCGATGGCTGCTTGCCGCCGGTGATGGTCGCCGCCAGTTTGGGCGGGTTGGCCTTGAGGTCGATGACGTAGATCTTGTTGTCCGGCACTTGTTTGAGGGCGTCGCCGTCCTTGGTCACGTCGACCGAATCCGCCACCAGCGCGACCGAACCGGTGGGGTCGATGTCGAGGTTGACCGGCGGTCCGACCACCGAATTCTTCAGGGCCAGGGTGGCGACGATTTTGGGACTTTCGGGATCGGCGAGATCGACGATCAGAACCGAGTCCTTGCCGCTCGGGGAAAGCACCGGCTTTCCGTCATCGTCCCACCAGGCCTTCTCGTCGTTTCCGACGATCATGAATGGCTTGGCGTAAGCAAGGTTGACGCTGGCGCTGCAAAGCAGGATGGCTGCGCCCAAGAATAATCCAAAGGATAATCCAAAGGATAATCCAACTGTACGATTAAAAGGCATTGTAGCATTCTCCCGAATAAGACCGGCGTCTGATGGGCCGGTTCATTCTACAGTAGCCGCGGGACGGTACCGTTGCCAGTGCGAACAGCTGGTCGTGTTGTAGACAGCTTGTCCACCAGCGTTGGCAAATGAGGGGACACGGCGTATGGGTCCGCAGCGTTCGCAGGGACGTCAACCAGGACCCTCAATACGTTCGCGGTGTCATACATAAATCGATGCGAAATATATTCAAAACCCTGATCCGAAACCCGGCGGTCGCGCTGGTTCTGTGGGCTGCCCTGCCGCAGGGTGCGGTCGCGTCTGGCGCCGAGCCGGCTGCGAATCCGCAGATCGACCCCGCATTGTGCTTTGCGGCGATCACGGCCGATGACGCCGACCGGATCGTCGCCATTTGCAGCCCGCTGATCGACCACGAGAAGACGGCCAAGGCTGACCGCCTCAAGGCGCTGATTGCCCGCGCGGGCGCTTACGGCGCCAGGGACCAAATCGATCGCGCCATCGGCGACTACGATACGGTATTGCGGCTCGATCCGACGCTTGCCGATATCTTCAATGCCCGCGGCGAACTCTGGCGCAAGAAGGGCGATCGGCGCCGCGCGGTGGCCGATTTTTCCGCCGCGATCAAGCTGAACCCGGATCACCCCGCGGCGAGGGCAAACCGCAAAGGGCTGGCGCAGGAATTGGAACGCATCGGCGCGCTGATGGCGGTCGGCGGCAAGCCAAGCTTTGATTGCGCCACCGCCAAGCACGCGGCCGAGAAGGCGATCTGCAGCAATCCCGAGCTTGCCAATCTCGACCGCGAGATCACCGCCACCAACGCCAGAGTGGTCCGCCAAGCCAACGATGACAGCCCGCGGGGCGGCCAGGCCGTGCAGCGCGAACAGGACGAGTTCATCGCCCGCCGCAATGCGGCGTTCGGCCGGCCGGATTACGACCTGCCGAACGCCATGCGAGAGCGGCTCGACCATCTGAAGGCGATCGAGCGAAAATAGGCGATGACGCGCGCGTTGTTTGACCTTGAAATGATGGCGGTTGGCGCGACAATGGCGGGCCGATAGGTCAGACGACCGCCATGACGGGATAGATGGCCGGATTCAGCCGCCGGAGCGAGGCCATGGACCTTCAAGACAACGACCTTCAAGACAACAACATTCAAGACAACCGCCGGTATCACGAGGTCCACGCCCGCTCGCTCAGAGATCCCGAGGGCTTTTGGGGCGAGGCGGCGCGCGAGATCGACTGGATCGAACCTGCGAAAAAGATCTTCGACCCGGCGATGGGGCTTTACGGCCGCTGGTTCGCAGGCGCTTTGGTCAACACCTGCTACAACGCGCTCGACCGCCATGTCGCGGGCGGCCGCGCCGACCAAGTGGCCTTGATCCACGATTCGCCGCTCGCGGGCCGCGTCACCAAGCTGACTTACGCGCAGATGCTGCACGAGGTGAGAACGCTCGCCGCCGTCATGGTGGAGTTCGGCGTCGCCAAGGGCGACCGCGTCATCCTTTATATGCCGATGGTGCCGGAAGCCGTGATCGCGATGCTGGCCTGCGCGCGGATCGGGGCGGTGCATTCGGTGGTGTTCGGCGGCTTTGCGGCGCGCGAGCTTGCGACCCGGATCGAGGACGCCAAACCAACACTGATCTTCTCCGCAAGCTGCGGGCTCGAGCCTGGCCGCGTCGTGCACTACAAGCCGCTGCTCGACGAGGCGATCGCGCTTTCGAGCGTCAAGCCGGAGGCCTGCGTGATCCTGCAGCGGCCGCAGCAGGGCTGCGATCTCGTCACGGGGCGCGATCACGACTGGGCCGAGTTACGAGCCAAAGCCATCTCGGCGAAAAAATCCGCCGCCTGCGTGCCGGTGCTGGCGACCGATCCGCTCTATATCCTCTACACCTCCGGCACTACCGGCCAACCGAAGGGCGTGGTGCGCGACAATGGCGGGCATCTGGTCGCGCTGAAATGGTCGATGTTCAATCTCTACGGCGTGCGGCCCGGCGAAGTCTGGTGGTGCGGCTCCGACATCGGCTGGGTGGTCGGCCACAGCTACATCATCTACGCGCCGCTGTTTCATGGCGCGACCTCGATCATGTACGAAGGCAAGCCGGTCGGCACGCCGGACGCCGGCGCCTTCTGGCGGGTGATCGCGGAACATCAGGCCGTGGCGCTGTTCACGGCGCCGACCGCCTTCCGCGCCATTCGGAAAGAGGACCCCGACGGCAACTTCATCCGCCAGCATGACCTCGACGAAATTCCGCACGCTGTTTCTCGCCGGCGAGCGCGCCGATCCACCGACGGTGGCATGGGCGGAAGCGCAATTGAAGGTGCCGGTGATCGATCACTGGTGGCAGACCGAAACCGGCTGGTGCATCGCCGGCAATCCGGTGGGCTTAGGCATATTGCCGGTCAAGCACGGCTCGCCGACGGTGCCGATGCCCGGATATCAGGTCGACGTGGTCGATGAAACCGCCAAGCCGTTGCCCGCCGGCGCCATGGGTTCGATCGTGATCAAATTGCCGATGCCGCCGGGGTCCTTGCCGACCTTGTGGGAGCAGGACGCGCGTTGCAGGCAAGCCTATTTCAACGAATTCCCCGGCTACTACAAAACCTCCGACGCCGGCTACAAGGACGCGGATGGCTACATCTATGTGATGGGCCGCACCGACGACATCATCAACGTCGCCGGCCATAGGCTCTCCACCGGCGGCATGGAAGAAATTCTCGCGTCGCACCCCGACGTCGCCGAATGCGCGGTGCTCGGCATCAAGGACCCGATCAAGGGCGAGGTGCCGTGCGGCTTTCTGGTGCTCAAGGCCGGTGTGACGAGAGCCCATGCCGAGATCGAACAGGAGATCGTGGCGCTGGTGCGCGAAAAACTCGGTCCCGTGGCGGCGTTCAAGCTCGCGATCACGGTGGCGCGGCTGCCGAAGACGCGCTCGGGCAAAATCCTGCGCGGCACCATCAAGAAAATCGCCGACGGCGACCCCTGGACCATGCCGGCGACCATCGAGGACCCCAAGGTGCTCGACGAAATCGGCGACGCGCTACGGGGGCGGGTGGGAGGCCCTCTATCGTGAATTAAAACCCCAACCGTCGTTCCGGGGCGCACTGAAAGCGCGAGCCCGGAATGACGAACGCTGAATAAGCGGGCTTACATTTCCCGCAATTCAGCTTAAACGTCGTTGTAGAAGCAATTCGGAAACACTCATGCGATTGAAGATATCGACTCAATTTGTTGCCCTCATCCTCACCGCTCTGGCGCTCTCCGCCTGCGCGCAGCGCGGCCAGGTCCCTGTCGCCAGCCTCGACGGGGATGACGACGCGATCTGCCGCGCCAATAATGTCGTGCCCGGCTCGTTCGAATATGTCGCCTGCCGCAGGAATCGCGAAGTTCAGCGCAGCAGCGCCACCACGCGGGCCGACAACGCGCAGCGCGACCTCGCCGAACGCATGCTGAACCATCCCGACCGGCCATAACATCAGGAGGTCTTCATGAACGAAGACGTCTTCAACGCCAGCCTGCGCAAATTCCTGAAGAAAGTCGGCATCACCTCGCAACGCGAGATCGAGAAGGCGGTGCGCGACGCCATCGAGGCCGGTCGTCTCAAGGGCGATGAAACGCTGCCGGCCAAGATGGTTTTGACCGTGGGCGATGTCAGCCTCACCCATGCGATCGAAGACGAGATCGAACTGGGATAGGGGAGGCTGGCCAGGCGCGGCCTTTGGCAATCGACCTCATTCTGAGGAGCGCGCCTTTGCACGCGTCTCGAACCATGAGGCCGCAGTAACAAAAGGAACATCATGGACATCAAGGTCAGGGATTCAAACGGCGCGCTTCTCGCCGAGGGCGACACCGTCACGCTGATCAAGGATTTGAAGCTGAAGGGATCGTCCACCGTGCTCAAGCGCGGCACCGTGATCAAGGGCATTCATCTCACCGACAACGAAGACGAGATCGAAGGCCGCACCGACAAGGTCAAAGGCCTGGTGCTGCGAACGGAGTTTTTGAAGAAGGCGTGAGAGCAGGCACACCAGACCCAGTTCGTTGATCTGGGCTACCGTCCCATCGACTTGCGCACACGGCGAAAATTGCTGAACCGGATCAATCCGATTTGGCCCGTCCAGCCCACTTTCCAAAAATATTCTCGTTCTCGTTTCACCCAAATCAAATCTATATCCTTCGCGTCCCGTCCCAACAGAGGGGCGTTTCGCGATCGTCACGGACGTGGGGCGGGATGCGGTGGACGCGGGCGGCGCGCAGACGAACGTGCCGGCCCTGCGGACGGCGAAGTCGTGTGGTTCTGACGCCCCGATGCTGGCGTCAAGTGGGCGGAGTATTCCGCGCAACGACGGTGGCAAACAAGCCGGTCACCGGGAAGAGCACGAAGGAAACCGTTAAAACCATTGCGTAGGGAATGCCGGGCGATTTCGGTGTGACCGTGGTTTCTAACTCGTGTGCTTTTTACTTTTGCACACGAGGCTGCGGGCGCATCGGGCGCCCGGCATTCCCTGCGCCTTCTGATGTTCAGCGGGTGGGACGTTGACAGCAAAACTCGCGTGGAGACGCGGCGAGATCGCGGGGTGCTGTGGCTGTTTGAAAATGGATGTCGCTTTAACCTCGCCCTGCTTGCGGGGAGAGGTCGGAGACGGCGCCAACGGGTCGGCGCAAAGCGCCGCCCGATGATAAACTCGGCGCCGACTCCGGGTGAGGGGGATTATCCGCGAGTTTGAGCCTGTTGAAAGTCCCCCTCACCCGCTCGCAAGATGCTCGCGACCTCTCCCCGCAAGCGGGGAGAGGTGAGTAAAAGGACGACCGCTGTTCTTGGAACCGCTGTTTTTGGAAGTTGTGTCCGTCAACGCGACTGAACTTCGCCCTGAGTCCTTACTCCTCGTCCGCCTTCTTGCCGCCGATGTTTTTCAGCTTGGCGAACACGGCATCGACGTTGAGGTCGTCGCGCTGCTTTTCGGTTGGCTCGAATTCCGTCTCCTTGCGGGTGGTCTCGGAGGCCGGCAGCAGCGTCGCGCCGCCGTAGGCGGTGTCGGTCGGCTTCTCCTTGGCGGCGCGCTGCACCTCGAAATCGAGTTCGATCTGCGAGCACAGGCCGAGCGTCACCGGGTCCATCGGGGTCAGGGTCGAGGCGTTCCAGTGGGTGCGGTCACGCACGCTGGCGATCGTGGTCTTGGTGGTGCCGACCAGACGCATCACCTGCGCGTCCTTCAACTCGGGATGGTTGCGGACCAGCCACAGGATCGCGCTCGGCCGCTCATGGCGGCGCGACACCGGGGTGTAGCGCGGGCCCTTCTTCTTGGCCTGCGGCGGCAGCGTGACCTTGCTCTCGCCGAGCTTGAGGCGATAATTCGGGTCCTTTTCGCCCTTTTCGATCTCGTCGCGGCTGAGCTGGCCGGTCGAAATCGGGTCCATGCCCTTGATGCCCTGGGCGGCGTCGCCGTCGGCGATGGCGCGGACCTCCAGCGGATGCATTTTGGTGAAATCCGCCACCTGGTCGAAGGTCAGCGCCGTATTGTCGACGAGCCATACGGCAGTCGCTTTTGGCATCAGCGGTGCATTGCTCATGGCAAATCTCCTTAGCGCTTCGCCCACCTCTTTTGGAGGCGAAGCCGTGGTCATCAGCGATGACGGGAATTATACCCTATATAAGCCGTCCGGGGCTGGCGGCGCAATGGTTGACTAATCGGTCTTGACAGCGCCCGAAAGCAGTCCCAAGTCCTTTAGCGAATTGTCCTTTATTCGAGTCGACCGTACCCTGCCCGTCGGTGAGGGGTTTCCCGGTCCGAGATTGCCCCCATGCAGGCCAAACCACCCCTGAAAATCGTGCTTTGCTCGCCGCGGGGCTTCTGCGCCGGCGTGGTGCGGGCGATCGACACCGTGGAGCGGGCGCTCACGATCTATGGCGCCCCGGTCTATGTCCGCCACGAGATCGTCCACAACCGCTATGTGGTCGACAGCCTGAAGACCAAGGGGGCGATCTTCGTCGAGGAACTGGCTGAAATCCCCGACAATACCAACGCGCCGGTGGTATTTTCGGCCCATGGGGTGCCGAAATCGGTGCCGGCGGACGCCCGCGCCCGCAATTTCTTCTCGCTCGACGCCACCTGCCCGCTGGTCACCAAGGTGCACCGCGAGGCGGCGATCCATTTCAAGCGCGGCCGGGAAATCCTGCTGATCGGGCATTCCCATCATCCCGAGGTGGTCGGCACGCTCGGGCAACTACCGCCGGGGACGGTGACCCTGATCGAAACCGCGCACGACGCTTCGACCTTCACGCCGAAGGATCCCAACAATCTCGCCTTCGTGACGCAAACGACGCTGTCGATCGACGACACCGCCGAGATCGTGGCGATGCTCAAGGAGCGGTTTCCGAACATCTCCGGCCCGCACAAGGAAGACATCTGCTACGCCACCACCAACCGCCAGCTTGCGGTGAAGAAGGTGGCGCCGGTGGTCGACGCCCTGATCGTGGTCGGTGCGCCGAACTCGTCGAATTCGCAGCGCTTGCGCGAAGTCGCCGAGCGCGAGGGCTGCCCGATCGCCGTGTTGGCGCAACGTGCCAGCGATCTCGACTGGTCGAGATTCGATGGCATCAAGTCGCTCGGGATCACGGCCGGCGCGTCGGCGCCGGAAGTGATCGTCGAAGAGATCATGGGCGCGTTCGCCGAGCGTTACGAATTGCATGTGGAGACGGTCTCGGCCGCGGAAGAGAATGAGTTCTTTCCGTTGCCGCGTTCGCTGCGGCCCGACGCCGCGGAATAGTTGCGATGGCGGTTTACACCGACGTCGCTGCCGACGAACTCGCGGCATTTTTGAGCCATTACGACATCGGCGAAATGTTGTCCTACAAGGGCATCGCCGAGGGCGTCGAGAACTCCAACTTCCTGCTCCACACCAGCGCCGGCTCGTTCTTTCTCACCTTGTACGAGAAGCGCGTGGCGGTTGCGGATCTGCCGTTCTTTCTCGGTCTGATGGGGCATCTCGCGCGCCACGGCATCCATTGCCCGCAGCCGGTGCAGATGCGCAGCGGGGAAACGCTCGGCGTGCTTGCCGGCCGGCCCGCCGCGATCATCGATTTCCTCGAAGGGGTCTGGCCCCGCAAGCCGACCACCACGCATTGCGCCGCCATCGGCCAGGTGCTGGCGCAAATGCATCTGGCCGGCCGCGATTTCCCGATGACGCGCGCCAACGCGCTCTCGGTTGCGGGGTGGCGACCTTTGTTCGATCAGGCGGCGTCGCGCGCCGATACGCTGCAGCCTGGGTTGCGGCAGCTCGTGAGCGATGAACTCGATCATCTCGAAAAACACTGGCCGACCGATCTGCCCGAAGGCGTGATTCATGCCGACGCCTTTCCCGACAATGTGCTGTTTCTCGGCGACAAGCTTTCGGGTCTGATCGATTTCTATTTCGCCTGTAACGATATTCTCGCTTACGACATCGCGATCTGCCTCAACGCCTGGTGTTTCGAGGCCGATCATTCCTTCAATGTCACCAAGGCGCGCGCCTTTCTGGGCGCTTACGGCCGCGAGCGGCAATTGTCCGACGCCGAACAGGAGGCGTTGCCGCTGCTGGCCCGCGGCGCGGCGTTGCGGATTTTGCTGACGCGTCTGGTCGACTGGTTCAACGTTCCGCCCGGCGCGCTGGTCAGACCGAAAGATCCGCTGGAATATTTCCGCAAGCTGCGCTTTCAGCAGAGCGTCGCCAGCATGCGCGATTACGGCGTCGCCGCCTCGGGGTTGGTGGCGTGAGTTCGCTTCCGACCGTCGTCATTCACACCGATGGCGCCTGCTCGGGCAACCCCGGGCCCGGCGGCTGGGGCGCGATCCTGAAATTCGGCGACGTCGAAAAAGAATTGAAGGGCGGCGAGGCCCATACCACCAACAACCGCATGGAGTTGATGGCGGCGATCTCCGCGCTGGAAGCGCTGAAAAAACCCTGCACCGTCGATCTCTACACCGACAGCCAGTATGTGCGTCAGGGCATCACCGGCTGGATCCACGGCTGGAAGAAGAACGGCTGGCGCACCTCGGACAAAAAGCCGGTCAAGAACGTCGATCTGTGGCAGCGGCTCGATGCGGCGTTGCATCAGCACCAGGTGCGCTGGCATTGGGTCAAAGGCCACGCCGGCCACGACGCCAACGAGCGTGCCGATCAATTGGCCCGGGACGGCGTCGCGATGGCGCGGTTGAAGCAGTCGTCGGAAAAATGAACAGCCGCCATCGCGTGCGATGGCGGCTGCGGTGATGCTGTCTCGGCTCAGAGCTGTCCGAGCAGCGTGTCGCCGCCGGAGACTTCGACCTTGCCGGGCGATGGCTCGAGGTTGAGCTTCGTGACCACGCCGTCATCCACCAGCATCGAATAACGGTGGGAGCGGATGCCGAGACCGTTGCCGGAGGCGTCCAGTTCCATGCCGATCGCCTTGGTGAATTCGGCGTTGCCGTCGGCCAGGAAGGTGGCTTCGTCGCGCTGGTCGGTGTCGCGCTTCCATGCGTTCATGACGAAGGCGTCATTGACGGAAACGATCGCGATCGTCGCCACGCCCTTGTCCTTGATGGCGTAGGCGTTGAGAAAAATGCTGGGCAAATGCATTTTGTGGCAGGTGCCGGTGTAGGCGCCGGGCACCGCGAACAGCGCGACCTTCTTGCCCTTGAAGATATCGTCGGTGGTCTTGACCTGCAGACCTTCCGCCGTCATCACGCGAAACTTGGCCTCGGGCAGCTTGTCGCCAACTTTAATGGTCATCGTTCAATTCTCCTTGCAATTTGCGGGTGTTTCTTAAACCGGGCCGGCGGTGGGCGCAATATTCCGCGCTGCGAAAACCGCTATGGCCCGGTGCCTTCACTGTTCTGTCATCACCCGGAGAACCCGCCGCCGTCGAGAAAGGCTTGCTCATCCGCCGTCGTGGTTCGGCCGAAAATGCGGTTGCGGTGGGGGAATCGCCCGAACCGGCGGATGATGTCGGCATGACGCGCGGCGTATTTCAGATTCTCGGTGCCGCCCGCCTTGCGGAAAAGCTCGACGCAACGCGCCTGATCGGCCAAATCTTCCGAATGCATCAGCGGCATATAGAGAAATTCGCGCAAAGCCGGATCGATCCGCGTATCGGCCCCGCGTTCGATTCCACGGAGGGCGACGTCGCGGGCCTGCCTATCCGTCTGATAGGCGCGGGCATCGCCGCGAAACATGTTGCGCGGAAACTGGTCCAACACGATGACGAGCGCCAGAGTGTCGTCGTCGCGGGCTTCCCACGCAGAGAGCTCGCCGTCCGCGGCGGCTTGCCACAATGTGAGGAAACGCCGGCGAATTCCGGCATCGAAGGCCGCTTCGCCGGCATACCAGCGCTCGGGCCCCGCTTCGAGCCAGAACGCGAGCACGTCCGCCGGCGTGATGCCGCTGCCGCCCATCTCACCTGCGCAGGCTGGTTCGGTCAGGCGGCGGCCGCCTTCTTTTCCTCGCGCAATTCGCGGCGCAGGATTTTTCCGACATTGGTCTTCGGCAGGCCGGTCCTGAACTCGATCTGTTTCGGGACCTTGTAGTTGGTCAATTGCGTTGCGCAGAACTTGACGATGTCTTCAGCGGTGACGTTTGGATCCTTCTTGACGACAAACGCCTTGACGGCTTCGCCCGAGCGGGCGTCTTCGACGCCGATCACCGCGCATTCCAGCACGCCGGGGTGGCCGGCGATCACTTCCTCGATTTCGTTGGGATAGACATTGAAGCCCGAGACCAGGATCATGTCCTTCTTGCGATCGACGATCCTGGTGTAGCCGTCCGGTGTCATCACGCCGATGTCGCCGGTGCGAAAGTAGCCGTCCGAAGTCATCACGTTTGCGGTCTCGTCCGGCCGGTTCCAGTATCCGGCCATCACTTGCGGGCCTTTGGCGCAGATCTCGCCGGGCTCGCCGAGTGGCACTTCGTTGCCATCATCGTCGCGGATCGAGAGATAGGTCGAAGGCACCGGCAGTCCGATCGAGCCGGAGTATTTGTTGGTATCGGCCGGGTTGCAGGTCAGCGTCGGCGAGGTTTCCGACAGGCCATAGCCCTCGGACAGCGCACAGCCGGTTGTCTTCAACCAGGCCTCCGCGACGGCTTTCTGGGTCGCCATGCCCCCGCCGAACGACGTCTTGAGCTTGGAGAAGTCGATCTTGTCGAAACCGGGCGAATGCAACAGCGCATTGTAGAGCGTGTTGACCGCTGGGAAACTGTTGACCCGGTATTTCATCAGTTCCTTGATGAAGCCGGGCATGTCGCGCGGGTTGGGAATCAAAAGATTGACGCCGCCGGCGCGCATCGCCAGCAGAAAACACGCCGTCAGCGCGAAGATGTGATAGAGCGGCAGCGCGCAGACGATAAACAATTGCTCGACATGCGGCGGCTTCTTCAGCGCCGGCTGCAACCACGCATCGTTCTGCAGTACGTTGGCGAGAATATTGCGATGAAGCAGCGTCGCGCCCTTGGAGATGCCGGTGGTGCCGCCGGTATATTGCAGGAAGGCGACGTCGTCGGGTGCGATCTTCGGCTTGTTGAGCTTCATGGTGCGGCCGGCCGCGAGCGCGTCGTTGAAGCTGACCGCGCCCGGGAGTGAATAGGCCGGCACCATTTTCTTGACGCGCCGCACCACCAGATTGACGATCACGCCCTTGAGGCCGAGCAGATCGCCCATGCTGCCGACAATGACGTGCTTGACCGCGGTCCTGGCGATCACTTGCTGTACGGTGGTGGCGAAGTTCTCAAGAACGATGATCGCCTCGGCACCGGAATCCTTGAGCTGGTGCTCAAGCTCGCGCGGCGTGTAGAGCGGATTGACGTTCACGACAGCGTAGCCGGCGCGCAGCACGGCGGCGGTCGCGACCGGGTATTGCAACACGTTCGGCATCATCAGCGCGACGCGCGCGCCTTGCTGCAGGCCCGTGCTCTGCAGATGGGCCGCGAGCGCCAGCGACATTTCATCGAGGTCGCGGTAGCTGATTGACTTGTCCATGCAAATGAAGGCTTTGCGTTCGGCAAATTTCGCAAAGCTTTCTTCCAGCAACTCAACGAGCGAGGTGTATTTGGTCACATCGATATCGGCGGGTACGCCAGCCGGATATTGCTTGAGCCAGATGCGCTCCATGGTGTTTCCCTCCGGTTTACCCCCGTTTCTTGGGACGGGATGCCTTGTTTTGGCGGGTATTCGGTTTCGGCCAGTATTGAGCGTGCAGCCGCCTCTGGCAAGCGGCGCCGCGTTTCAGGGGGCATCGCTGATCAAGAAAAGGGTACGCCAGACCGACAGGCGGAAAGGGTCTAGCCGAAAAATCTCAAGTGTGTGGAGTGGCGGCGGTGCTTTGATCCGCCGGCTTGGCCTCGCCCGTGGTGTTCCTGGGCGCCGGCTTGGGCTTTTCAGCAGCCTTGGGCTTCGCGGCAGCTTTGGGCTCAGGCTTGGGCTCAGGCTTGGGCTCAGCCTTGGGCTTTGGCTTTGCGGCCGGCTTGTCGGTCGTCGTGGCTAGTGGCTTTGCGCCGGCTTTCGGCTTGGCATCCTGGCCGCTCTCCTTGGCCTCAGTCGCGGCCTCGGGGTGGACCGCAACCCGCGTCTTCTTTCCGTGAGGCCGCGCCGTCTGCTTTTCGGCGTCGAGGGCGACGGCGGCAATCACCGCCGTGCCGGTCCTGGTCGGGCCGGTGTAAACCGCGATCGGCTCCGATGGCGCCGGCGCCGCCGCCAGCAGTTCCGATGGCTTCAACATCGGTGGCTGCAACCCGGCAGTGAAAAACGTAATCGCGGCATCGCCGCTACCGCTTGAGCCGTTGCTGGCCACCGTATCCTCGTCCTCGTCGCTCGCCGGCTTGTGACGTTTTCCATTGCACATCTCGTCGCGCAGATTCGGCGGCGAGGCATCGATCGGCACCAAATTGTCGACCGTGCCGAGCGAGGGACGCAACCATGACAGGTTGTTGTTGGCAAAGCCGCGTTCGAGCAATTGGGCGGCTTTCACCGCGCGCGCGTGGCCGGACGACGCACCGAGCACCACCGCGATCAGCCGTTTGCCATTGCGTGTGGCCGAGGCAACGAGATTGTACCCGGAGGCACAGATGAAGCCGGTCTTGAAGCCATCGGCACCGGGATAGCGCCCGATCAGCTTGTTGAAATTCTGCGTGACCTTGCGGCCGAAGCGGATCGAGGGGATGTGGACGAAATATTCGTATTCCGGCAGATCGCGAATAATCGCGCGCGCAAGGATCGCGAGATCGCGCGCCGACGTGATCTGACCATCGGCGGGCAGGCCGTTTGGATTGACGTAACTCGTCTGCGTCATGCCGAGCTGTTGCGCGGCCTCGTTCATTTGAGCCGAGAAGCCGTCGATCGAACCCCCGACGCCCTCGGCGAGCACGACGGCCATGTCGTTGGCCGACTTCACCAGCATCATCTTGAGCGCGTTATCGACCGTGACCTGAATCCCCGGCCGGAATCCCATCTTCGAGGGCGACTGCGCGGCCGCGACCGGCGATACCGTCAGCACGGCATCGAGCGAGATGCGGCCTTCCTTGACGGCCTTGAGCGTGACGTAGGCCGTCATCAGCTTGGTCACCGATGCGGGATACCACGGATAGGTGGCGTTCTCCGCCTGCAGCACTTTTCCCGTATCGGCCTCGACAACCAGCAGCGCTTCCGCATGCAGGGCGCTCGGCACAGAACTGGCGAGCGCCGCGACAACAAGGGCCGGGACAACGACAAGCGCACTCAACGGCGACTTTCGAAGTGGCGATCTGCGAAATAACGAATGAAGGAGGTGCACTATCCGATTCCGGTCCTTTGAGACCCGCCTTTAAAAAGAAGGTCCTGGCATGTGACGTTCGGGTTTCAAGCGTGTCCGGCACCGTCGGCTACGGCGGGTGCAAATCTATACCGGCTGGCCGGTCCAGAACAGAGGCTGTGCGATTAAATCGTGGACGAAATAAGCCGAATTTCCGCGATACTCAAATCTTGACGGCCGCGCTGCTGGTCTGGGCTGCGTGACCAATGCCTGGGTGACCAACGTCCGGCGGATTCTCTTGAATCATGAATTGCGCCCGCGCGAGTTCCGTAAAGCGGCCGCCTTTCGCCATCAGTTCATCGAACGTTCCGCTTTCGATCACATGTCCGCAGTCGAACACCAGGATGCGGGTGGCGTGGCGAATGGTCGAGAGCCGATGCGCGATCACGAAGGTCGTACGTCCCTTCATCACCTCATCGAGCGCGGCATTCACCTTGGCTTCGGTGACGGCATCGAGCGCGCTGGTCGCCTCGTCGAGGATCAGGATTGGCGGATCTTTCAATAGCGCCCGTGCGATCGAGAGCCGCTGTCGCTCGCCGCCGGACAGCATGCGCCCGCGTTCGCCGGCACTGGTCTCGAATTTTCGCTCGCTGCGCTCGATGAATTCCAGCGCCTGGGCACGCCCCGCCGCGATCCGCATTTCCTCGTCGGTGGCGTCCGGCTTGCCGACGCGCAGATTGTCCGCGATCGAACGATCGAACAATAGCGCCTCCTGAAACACCACGCCGATATTCCGTCGCAGTGCCGTCAGCGTCAGGCCGCGCACATCCATGCCGTCGATCTTGATGAAACCCGATTGTGGGTCGAACGCACGATGCAACAATGCGAGGGCGGTCGACTTGCCAGCCCCGGTCGGGCCGACCAGGGCGATGGTTTGGCCAGGCAGCGCGATGAGCGAAAGGTCTTCGACCGCGGGCCGCTTGCCATCGTGTGAAAACGACACGTCGTTGAATTCAACCAGACCGGCGAGCCGCCCGGTATCGATCGCATCCGGCCGGTCGTGCACCGCAGGCACGGCATCGAGCACGTTGAAGAATTCCTGCAACCGTGGCGCCTCCATGAACACGCTATTGATGAAGCTCACCACCTGTTCGAGCTTTTGGATCAGCATGGTCGCGAAACTTACGAACATCACGATCTCGCCGACTGAGGTGAGGCCCTGTTCATGCAACACAATGCCGACGGTGAAAATCGCCAGCACGGTGATGGTGGTCGATGCCCTGGTGATGACGGTGACAAGTGCCCACCATGACAACACCGGCATCTGCACCGCCAGCAGCTTGTCGGCGACGAAGCGCAGCCCCTGCACCTCGGCCTCGATCCGCACGAAGCTTTGCACCAGCGCGACATTGCCGAGCGCGTCCGAGGCGCGCGCGGAGAGATCGCTATAGTGCGCCTCGACCTCGCTTTGCATGCCGTAGGTCTTGCGCACCACCAGCGTGGTCAGCACCGTAAACACCACGCACAGAACGAACAGCAAAATCGCCAGCCGCCAGTTGATGTAAAGCGCCAGCGGCAGCAGCACCAGCAGCGACAGGATGGCGGCGAAATGCTCGCGGAAAAATCCAAGCCAGAGCCGCCATAGCGAGTCGGTGCCGTTGATCATCACCTTCATCAAACGGCCGGAATGGGCGCCGGCATGGAAGGTCAGCGGCAATTGCATGATGTGCTCGAAATAATTTGTCAGCACAGCCTGGCGCTGACGGTGCGCCAGCCGGTCCGCATGCAGCGCGACCGCCGCGCTGCACAGGATAGTGAACAGGCCGAACGCCGCCCAGGCCGCCAGCAGTGGCCACGCCGATGAAGACACCAGCGGATCGGTCGATGGTTTGCCGGAGAGGACATCGACGATACGGCCAAACAGCACCGGTTCGGCGAATTGCGCGCCGGCTAACAGCAGATTGGCGCCGGCGAGAATCCAGCCCAGCCGTGCTTCTTTGCCAAGCAGCTCAAGAACGCGCGCATAAAGCCGAAGCAGGGACATGGCCGTGGGGACTCAAAAAGGGGCGGCGCTGCGGAGGATCGTTCAGGCGGACATTCTAGGCAGGGATCATCTCGCGAGATACAGCGTCCGTTGATTTCTTGTGATTTCTTGTGATTTCTTGCTCAATTGACCAGGCGGTCGCCCAGTGCAGGCAGGAAAGCACCGTCGAAAATATCGGCCGCGGACGGCCGTTTCTGAAACTTGAAATCCTCGGCGATTTGATCGACCGACCGGTCGAAGCGAGCGGGGTCGATGCCGCCGATGCCATTGCGTTTTACTTCCCCGGTGAGGATGTTGTCGCGAATGATGGTGTGCAGCCGTTCCATCTCAAGCTCGCGCGATCCGCCGTCCATCCGGCTCACAACTTCATCCGCTGCGCGCGCAGGCTCTTTGATGGCCGATTGCGTGCCGGCAATCACTGCGCGCAGGAAACCCTTCACTGCCTCGGGCCTTGCGGCTGCAAATCCCGGATTGACGATCACCGCGAATCCGTAGGCCTCGCAGCCATAATCGGCGTATCGAAACACCGCCAGATCGTCGGCCGGGACGCCGCGATCCCGCAAATTGACCGCGGACAGATACGAAAACCCGGTCACGGCATCGACCTGACCCGCCGACAACATCGGTTCGCGAACCGCCGCGCTGATTTTCTCTTGCCTCACATTTGCGATCTTGATTCCGTTTTGCCGTGCCAGCGCCGGCCACAGCCGGATCGAAAGATCGCGATTGGCAACGCCGAGCGTTTTACCTTCGATATTGGAGAGCGCATGGATGCCGCGGCTTTTGCGGGCGACGATGGCGTAGGGCGATTGGTTGAACAGCACGAACACCGCCTTGATCGGCGGTGCGCCGGGAGTATCGCGAAAGCGGATCAGTTCGTTGATGTCGACCAGCGCGAAATCGCTGGTGCCGGTGCCAACGCGCGCAATCGCATCCGGCGACCCACTGGCGATATCGGTGGTGACCGCCAGACCTTCCGAGCCAAACGATCCGTTGACTGAGGCCAGCACGAAAGGAGCTGCGCTCGCATCGATCGGACGATCGAAGGAAAACTGGATCGCGATCGGTTGCCGAGCTTCGCCTGCGGCCGCGCTGTTTTCCGCGCCAAAGCAGGCAAAAACCAGCACGCCTATCAGCGAGACCAAAAAGCAACGAATAGCGATTGTCTGACTTGCATGCATGGCGATCACGTCGGTTCTGGACACGAGCTGGCTTTGGAAAACCAGCTCCCACTTTTTAGGATCATGCGCCAGCCGCGCCGGCTGTTTGTGTCATGGCGCCAGAGGCGGGCGGTCGTGAGCATTGTGACGGATGAAGTCTGAACGGGCGATGAGCGGTACGGTGCGGCGTCTGTCGTTCCGCCTGGATTTCCATTGAGGAACCTGCCGCCGTGATCATGACGGGGCGTATTGTGACATTTATTTTACGGCTGCCATGGTCATTCAACCCGGCCGTTCCCCTTACTCCGTAGCTTCCGGGAGGTATTTCGTCTTGCTTGCGTCAGCCGTTAACACGCTGGCCACAGGTTTCGATTAGCGTCGGAGAATGAGTGATTCGCTCGAGCGGCTTTATCTGGCGGTGATCGCGGCCAAGGATCTCGATCCGGCAACGTCGCGCACCGCACGGCTGTTTCAGCGCGGTCCGGCCAAGATGGCGAAGAAACTGGCCGAAGAAGCGATCGAGGTCGCGATCGACGCCGTCAACGGCAATTCCGACGCGTTGGTCCGCGAGAGCGCCGATCTTCTCTATAATCTCGCGGTTTTGTGGGCCTCCGCCGGTGTGCGGCCGGAGGACGTGTGGCGCGAAATGGAGCGGCGCGAGCATCTGCTCGGAATTGCCGAGAAGTTGCCGAAATCCGCGGTCAAAATGCCCAAGGTCTCGCCGTCTCGGGTCGTGCGGCGACCAATTGTCGCGCTTGAGGGCCGTAGCCTGCGCAAGCGGCAATGAATCCCGCCATTTCTCCCTAATTTCCCTGCAATCCCGGCATGGACAAATCCGCGCCATGGTGGTTCATCGCGCCATGCTGAGACGGATTTACGATTGGTGTGTTGCGGCAGCCGACAAGCCTTACGCGCTTTGGGTATTGGGGGCGGTTTCTTTCGCCGAGAGCTCCTTTTTTCCGGTGCCTCCGGATATCATGCTGCTTCCGATGTCGCTGGCACGGCCACGGCGGGCCTGGCTCTTTGCGGCCCTGTGTACGGTCGCCTCGGTGGCAGGCGGCGTGCTCGGCTACGCGATCGGCGCGGTGCTATATGACTCGGTCGGGCAGTGGCTGATCAATCTCTACGGCCTTGGCGGCAAGGTGGAAGCCTTCCGTGCTTCCTATGCCGAATGGGGCGCGTGGATCATCATCGGCAAAGGTCTGACCCCGATACCCTACAAGCTGGTGACCATCACTTCGGGCTTCGCCGGCTACAATATCTGGCTGTTCGTCTTGTGCTCGATCATCGCCCGGGGCGGCCGGTTTTTCGCCGTCGCGATCCTGCTCAACCGCTACGGAGATACAATCCGTGCCGAGATCGAGAAGCGGCTGGGCATGTGGGTGGCGGTCGGCGCCGGGGTGCTCGTGCTCGGCTTTGTCGTTGCATTTCGAATGATCTGAAGCTGCCGTGAAATGCTTTGCCGGCCCGCGGCTTCAGGCTACGCTCGAAGTCATGCCAGATCGAACCGGCAACCTCATCGGTCTTTCTAAAACACACACCGTGACCGCAGGCGCGGCGTTGTTGATATGGATGGTCGCCGTGGGTGTCGCCTGGTCTCAGGCAGCGTCACCGCCATCTCTTCTTGCTGTTCAGGAACCGACCCAACAGGCGGCGCCGGATCGGCCGACGCCTCCACAAGGCGAGAGCGCAGCGCCATCCTCGCCGTCCCCGCGCGAAGATGATCCGGGCGTGTTCCACGAACTCGGGAAGATGTTCGAGAAATCCCTGTCGATCTTACCTCCGCTCAAAAGTCCGGGCGAGGCCATCGACGATCTGAACGCCCGCGCCAAAGATGCGACCAAGGACGCGGCCGACACCCTATCGCGGCTGACCAAGCCATCATCGCTGGTGACTGGACGCATGATGTGTCCGGTTTCGGTGAATGGTGCAGCGGACTGCAAGATGGCTTCGGACAAGCTCTGCCGGACCAAGGGTTTCAAGGAGGGTAAGGGCCTTACCACCGATGCCGTGGAAAGCTGCTCTGCGAAAGTCTTGATCCCTGGCCGGACACGAAAGCCGGACGACTGCCGGACCGATAATTACGTCACCCGCGCATTGTGTCAGTAACACCGGGATAGCGAAGAAGGATGTTTGAATGCCGATGCCTTCCCTGTTCAAGGGCCGGCTTTCGATTCCGGTGATCGGAGCCCCGCTGTTTATTATTTCGGTGCCCGGTCTGGTGATCGCCCAGTGCAAGGCGGGAATCGTGGGATCGTTTCCGGCGCTGAACGCCCGTCCGCCGGCGCTGCTCGATGAGTGGCTGGGACGGATCAGCGAAGAACTCGCCGCGCATGACAAGGCACATCCCGATCGGCCGTCGGCGCCGTTTGCGGTGAATCAGATCGTTCATCGATCGAACAATCGGCTCGAACAGGATCTCGCGCTTTGCGAAAAGCACAAGGTGCCGATGATCATCACCTCGCTCGGCGCGCGGGAGGAACTCAATCAGGCTGCGCATCGCTGGGGCGGCATTGTTTTTCACGACGTGATCAACCAGAAATTCGCACACAAGGCGATCGAGAAAGGCGCGGACGGTCTGATTCTGGTGTCCGCCGGCGCGGGGGGCCATGCTGGCGAAATCTCGCCATTCGCGTTCGTGGCGGAGACCCGGCAATGGTTCGACGGACCGATCGCGCTGTCGGGTGCGATCGGCAACGGCCGCGCCATCCGGGCGGCGCGCCTGCTCGGCGCCGACTTTGCCTATATCGGCTCTGCGTTTATCGCCACCCTGGAGGCCAATGCGGTGGAGGGTTACAAGCAGATGATCACGGCCTCGACCGCGGAAGATATCGTCTATTCGAATTTGTTCACTGGCGTGCACGGCAATTATCTGAAGCCGTCGATCGTGGCTGCGGGCATGGATCCCGACAATCTTCCGGAGTTCGACGCGTCGAAAATGAGCTTCGGTACCGATGCCTCAGGCGAACGCGCCAGGCCAAAAGCCTGGAAGGAAATCTGGGGCAGTGGTCAGGGCGTCGGCAGCGTCGGTAAAATTCTGCCCGCTGCCGAGTTGATCGCGCGATTTAAAAAAGAATACGACGAAGCCGTCGATCCGCAATTGTGACGCTTGCGTGCCCCTTCGGCTCTCCCGTCTTGTGACGCCGTAAGTTGGATCATTGGTCAGAGCTTGCTGAAAGCAACGCCGCGCCAGCTCCAGCCCGCGTCCGTCACCGCTTCTTGCAGCGGTGGTTTCAACTCGCCGGTCGAAAATCGATAGCGATAGATTTTTCCCGGCCGGTTGACGGCAAGCGGGGCCACCGTGAAGATCAAATCCGTCTTCGGTTAGTCCGCCGGTCAAATAGCCAATCAAGAAGCCCCCATCCACCACGATGAAAACAAAATCAAGGATCGCGGCAAAAACCTTGCGTGCGGCAGAAACGGGCTTGGTCTCCAAATTTTCCAGTATGACACAGCTCCCATCAGCCGCATTGCGCCACGCAATGCGGCTGAATTCATTCTTCCCGTAAAAATTGTTCCATTCGTTTGGAACCGCCTGACGCCATGGAGGTTTATACCGAGTTAGGGGGTCGTTATGAACATAATTGAACCGATCGCCGGCAAGGCGAAAACCGGTATTTGGGGGCTGGACAATATCCTGTCGGGGGGCTTCTCGCGCGGACACCTTTTTCTCGTGGAGGGAGCGCCGGGGACTGGAAAGACCACCGTGGCGCTGCAGTTTTTGCTTGAAGGCGCGACGGTCGGCGAGAAATGTCTCTACATCACCTTGTCCGAGACCGAGCGCGAATTGCGCGACGGCGCCGCCTCCCACGGCTGGGAATTGGACGATGGCATTGAAGTGTTCGAATTGCTGCCGCCGGAAAGCCTGCTCGATTCCGATCAGCAGCAAAGCCTGCTTTATTCCTCGGACCTCGAACTGGGCGAGACCACCAAACAGATCTTCGAAGCGGTGGAACGGGCGCGGCCAAGCCGGGTGGTGTTGGACAGCCTCTCCGAGATCAGGCTGCTGGCGCAAAGTTCGCTCCGATACCGCCGGCAGATTTTGGCAATCAAGCACTATTTCGCAAAATTCGGCACCACCGTGATGCTGCTCGACGATTTGACCGCGGACCTCGCCGACAAAACCGTGCACAGCGTCGCCCATGGTGTGCTGCGTCTTGAGGAATTGGCGCCGGAATACGGTGCGGAGCGGCGGCGGGCGCGTGTCATCAAATATCGCGGCGTGAAGTTTCGCGGCGGCTATCATGACGTGACCATTACCACCGGCGGACTGAACGTGTTTCCGCGACTGGTGGCGTCGGAACACCGCTCAAGTTTTTTGCGGGACAGAATGTCAAGCGGCATTGCCGCGTTCGATCAACTCCTCGGTGGCGGCGTCGAAGCCGGGTCGAGTACGCTGATTCTGGGGCCGGCCGGCACCGGGAAATCCCTTGCGGCGATCGTTTTCATCGTAGCCGCGATCGCGCGTGGCGAGAAGGCGGCGCTGTTCGTGTTTGACGAAGAGCTCGGGCTGTTGTTTGCGCGCATGAAGGGGCTCGGCATAGAACTCGAGGAGATGCAGCGCAGCGGCAAACTCTTCGTCGAGCAGGTGGACGCTGCGGAGCTGTCGCCCGGCGAATTCGCGCACCGCGTCCGCAAGCGGGTCGACCACGACGACATCAAGACGGTGGTGATCGACAGCCTCAACGGCTACCAGGCCGCAATGCCCGAGGAAAACTCGCTGATCCTGCACATGCATGAACTGCTGCAATATCTCAACCGCCGGGGTGCGGCGACATTCATGACGGTGGCGCAGCACGGGTTGGTCGGAGATATGAAAGCGCCGGTAGATGTCACGTATCTTGCCGATACCGTGATCCTGTTGCGCTATTTCGAAGCGCTGGGAACGGTGCGGCGCGCGATGTCGATCATCAAGAAACGCACCGGTGCGCATGAATCGACGATTCGCGAATATCGCATCGACGGTCGAGGCCTTACGATTGGTGAACCGATCGACGGATTTCAGGGCATATTGCGTGGCGTTCCGATTTACGTCGGCGAAGGCAAGCCTTTGCTGGAGGAGCAGGGCCGGTGAGACCCGGAGCATCTTCCGAGCGTGCCGTCATTCTGGCTCCGACCGGGCGCGACGCCTCGGTTGCCGCGGCACTGATCAAGGAGGCGGGTTACCACGCCAACATCTGCAGCGATCTCGCCGCGCTGATGCATGAGCTCTCGATCGGCGCGGGCCTTGCGGTGATCGCCGACGAGGCGATCAAGACCGCGGATTTGCGGGGCCTGATGCGCTGGCTGAACGATCAACCGTCATGGTCGGATTTTCCGATCGTGCTGTTGACTCATCAGGGCGGCGGTCCCGAGCGTAACCCGGATGCGGTGCGGTTGGGGCAAGTCCTGGGCAACGTCTCCTTCATCGAACGGCCGTTCCATCCGACCACGCTGGTGAGCGTCGTCGGCTCAGCCGTCAGGGGGCGGCGGCGCCAATACCAAACTCGCGCGATCCTCGAAGATCTCACCGAAAGCGAGGGTTTGCTGCAGACCGCGCTGAACGCCGGCCATCTCGGTGCGCTCGAATTGCACCTGCCGGAGTTTGAGCTTGAAGCCTCCGGCACCTGCAAGCGATTTTTTGGCCGCAAGCCCGACGACCCGTTCTCGTACCAGGATCTGCTGGCGTCGATTCATCCCGACGATCGCGCAAGGCGGCTCGAAGTGCTGGATCAGACCATCCGTACCGGCATGGATTACAGTATCGAATACCGCAATATCTGGCCCGACGGCTCGCAGCACTGGGTCGATGTCCGCGCGCGCGCCGTGCGCCGACGCGACGGCAGCATCACATCACTGGTGGGCGTTTCGTCCGACATCACCGCGCGCAAGGTCGCCGAAATCGAAGGTGAGAATTTACTGGCGCAGCTGGCGGCGGAACGTACGGCGCTGGCGGAACTGACTGCCACGCTCGAACAGCGCGTCGAGCAACGCACCGCCGATCTGATGAATGAAGTCGCCGCGCGCGAAAAGGCGCAGGAACAGTTACGGCAGGCGCAGAAGATGGAGACGATCGGTCAGCTCACCGGCGGCGTCGCGCATGATTTCAACAATCTGTTGATGGCGGTGATGGGCAACCTCGATCTCTTGCGCAAGCGCCTCCCCGACGATCCGCGTTTGCATCGCCTGATCGATGGCGCGTTGCAGGGTGCCGAGCGCGGCGCGTCGCTGACGCAGCGCCTTCTGGCGTTCGCGCGGCAGCAGGATCTGCGCGCGGTGTCGGTCGATTTGCGCGCGCTGATCCAGGGCATGATCAATCTGCTCGAACGATCGCTCGGACCACGCGTCGTGCTGCGGCTCGATATTCCGGAGGGCCTGCCGCCAGCCCGCATCGATGCCAACCAGCTTGAGCTCGCGGTCCTCAATCTTGCAATCAATGCGCGCGACGCGATGCCGGACGGCGGCTCGATCGACATCAGGGTCGCTGAATATCTGGCGAACGGTGATCCGGCGCTGGCGCCTGGCGGCTATCTGAAACTGTCGGTGACCGATACCGGCAACGGCATGACGCCGGAGATCTTGAAACGGGCGATCGAGCCGTTCTTCTCATCGAAACCGCTTGGGAAAGGCACCGGCCTTGGCCTGTCGATGGTGCACGGCCTGGCCGTGCAGCTTGGCGGCGCACTACTGCTGTCGAGCGCGGTAGGAAAGGGCACCACCGCGACGCTGCTGCTTCCGGTCGCGACGTCAGCGCCGGAAGCCGAAAGCCCCGCGCACAAGTCGCAGAAGGTCAACCGCTCGGCGGTGATCCTGTTCGTCGACGACGATCCGTTGATTGCGATGTCGACCACGGAAATGCTGGAAGACCTCGGCCATCAGGTGATCGGCGCCAATTCCGGTCTGCACGCGCTCGACATCCTCCGGAGCGAGCAGCCGATCGACCTGATGATGACGGACCATGTGATGCCCGGCATGACCGGCGTGGAATTGGCGGTGGCGTCGCGGCAGGTGCGGCCGTCATTGCCGATCCTGCTCGCGACCGGCTATGCGGAGTTGCCGGAGGGGGTCCAACTCGATCTGCCGCGGCTCGCAAAACCGTATCATCAGGAACAGTTGCGCGACCGGCTCGATCAATTGCTCGGGTGAATGCGTCAAAGCCCGATTCAATCATCGCCGAGTACCGCGCCGCCGCCGAGCGTGTCCGATAGCTGCGTCTGGTTTCGCGCTTTAACGCGCTATTAACCAAACTCGCCCCAACAATTATGGCCGAGGCCGTTCACCGCTTTCGCGGCGGGCCGCGTCCATAACCGCGCTGAAGGGGACGTCACATGAGTTTCGTTGCGCTTTTTGCAAAAACGCCCGCAACCCTCGACGAGATCCGGACGCGGGTTGCCTACGCGCTCCAGCGGCATCCGCTATGCCGCGGCGTGCAATTCGACATCGTTGGCATGCTCCGCACCAGCAAGGGTGACAACTGGACCATCAGTCTGCGGTCGGTCGCGCCGGATGCGCTGTGGGAGGCGTCCGATATCGTGGCCGATATTCAGGATGCCTACGACCTCGCTGTCGCGGCGTGATTTTGATACGGCGCCGCAACAGCGGCACGGTTAAGCCTTAATTCGCGCCCGATTATCGGGAAAGTGACCGTGGTTTGCGGGCCGAAGCGGAGAACTGCTTGACGAGAGCGATCACCATCATTGCGCTGACGTGTTTCCTCGTGGTCGGCGTGATCGCCACCGGCATTCTCGGCCGCGATAGCGTGCCGGAGGCCCGACCGGAGATCGGCTCACCCGTCGTCGAGGGCCCTGTCTCGAACACGCAAGGCAAGAAGGACCGGCTCGCAATCGCCAGCATCGTGCCGGCGTCGTTGGAACCAGCGCAAGCCGCCGCCTTGGGCGAGCCGCTGCGCCAGGCGTTTGCGTCGAGCGCGTCCGCCGCATTCGAGACGCCGAAGGCGGAGGCGGCAACGCCAACGCCAATGCCGGCACAGAAGCCGAAGCTTGCGGTCAAGCCGCCGCCGCAGAAATCCTATTCGCTGCTCAGCGACGTGCAGATCGCCGGCATCAAGGAACGCCTCAAACTTTCTTCCGAACAGGAATCCTATTGGCCGGCGGTGGAAAGTGCGTTGCGCGCCGTGGCCCGGAAAATTCATGCAACGCGCCAGGCCGATCCGAACGCGACTGGCGCGCCGATCGACCCCGAGGCAGAAGAAGTCCAGCGGCTGAAATCGGCCGCGATGCCGCTATTGTTTCAACTGCGCGAGGATCAAAAACGCGAAGTGCGCACGCTCGCCCGTATCATCGGCCTGGAAAAAGTAGCGTCGCAGATTTGAGCTGGAAACGGGAACTGCGAGTGCCGGCGTAGTCCTGCGACCCTCTCAAGCCCAGAGACGCCCATGCGGCTGAAGCAAGCTTTCCAACGGCGCGAGAGAGTCCTCCTGGACTCTCTCCCGCCCCTCCGCCGCGGCGGCTGATTGGGCTTGGGCGACGTAACCCCCTTTTATGCATCTCAGCGCTGTGCTGGTGCGTCCTGACCATGGTGGCGTCGATCATTGCGTAACCGTCGCGCTGCCGACGGCGACCCCGCCCAGGATCGGCGCCACATGTCGGCACTAAGGGTCGGTTGAGTAGAGGCCCGGCCTGGACTTGAACCAGGATGGAGAGCGATGCATCGCTCGTGCGTATCTTTCCGCCACCGGGCCGCCCGAACTAGGTCACCGTCAACGATGAGACACAAGGTTACGGTTAGTTTTTGGTTAATAGACGCGCAAAGGCGCAGAATACGATAGTGTGGCGCCGGCCCTTTTTCGCGTGACCGATGGTCTCGCCAAGATGCAAGAACACGACGTACCCGCAATCTCAACCGAGCATGTGACCCCGTTAGGTGCTGGGGTTGCCGACTGTCCGCGGCGGAGTTCGCAGTTGTTCTGATGTCGGACGTTAACTAACAAATCCACCAAATGTCGGGACCTGCCGCTGATGGACAGGAATTTGCTTATACCGATATCCACAAGACTCTTTCAGGGCGGAACAGCGAGATTCAGTGTTGGTCGTGCAAAGAACTCAGCGCGGAAACCCGTTGGCCACAACCAGGTGGCTCGCGCCCTCCATTTCGGAACGGCAAGAACTCTCTGAAGTGTCCGCATTTGCGACACGGTAAATCCGACATGTACGGCAAAACCTCGATCGATCTGGCGCGAGTATGGATATGAAATATCGTTCCGATATCGACGGTCTGCGCGCGCTCGCCGTTATTCCGGTCGTCATGTTTCATATCGGAATTCCGGGCTTCGCCGGCGGTTTCGTCGGCGTCGACGTTTTTTTCGTCATTTCGGGCTACCTGATATGCGGCCTGATCGACCGGGATATCCGCAACGGCAGCTTCTCCATCGGAAATTTCTACAGGCGTCGTGCGCTGCGGATTTTACCCGCGCTGATCGTCGTGTTCCTGGTCACAACGCTGTTGGCCTATGTCTATTTCCTGCCGGTCGAATTGAAGGACTACGCCAGCAGCCTGACCAGCGCGGTCGGCTCGGTCTCCAACTTCTATTTCGCTGGAACGGCCGGATATTTCGACGCGCCGGCTGAAACGAAACCGCTTCTGCATACGTGGTCGTTGGGTGTCGAGGAGCAATTCTATCTCCTGACGCCGTTGTTGATGATCTTTGCCTATCGGTTCTTCCCGGCGCGAATGAAGGCGGTGTTTGCCGCCGCAACGGCTCTTTCTTTTCTGGCCGCCGTGGCGATGAGCTATCGCAATGCGACGTTTGCATTTTATCTCACGCCGTTTCGGGCTTGGGAGCTGGCGCTGGGCGCCCTCCTGGCGATTCGCTTCATCCCCGTGCCAACGACGGCGTTCTGGCGAAACCTGTGCGGAACGGTCGGCCTGTTGCTGCTAATCGGCCTCTTTCATTTCGGATCGTCGTCGCTTCCCTTGCTGATGATGACATCGCCAGCCTGTCTCGGCGCGGTTCTCATCATCGCATCCAGCGAGAACGGTCCGTCCAATGTCGGACGATGGCTATCGTGGCGACCGGTAGTGCTGATCGGCCTGATATCCTATTCGCTCTATCTCTGGCATTGGCCCGCCATCGTCTTTCAGCGAACCGACGCCGTATTTTTCCCCGCCTCGTCGGGGGTCGTCGCCAAGCTGGTGTTGCTGGCGGGGCTGATGGGACTGGCCTATCTGTCATGGCGCTACATCGAAAGACCGTTCCGGTCGAACAAGGCTTCCGCGGCAAACGTTTTCAGCGGATCGGCGGCCGCCATGGCCTCCGTCCTCGCAATGTGCGCCCTGATCATTTTCCAGGATGGCGCGCCGTTCCGATTTCCGGCGCGGATCGTTTCGATCGGATCCTACCTCGCCTACGACCCGGCGCCGGCGTTCCGGACCGGCCAATGCTATTTGGGAACCAACCGGCAAACCCTCGACATCGAAACCTGTCTGCGGCTGGACCCCGGTCGGCCCAATTACCTTTTGGTCGGTGACAGTCACGCGGCCCATCTGTGGTTTGGGCTGTCGTCGTCGATGCCGGACATCAGTGTATTGCAGGCCACGGCCGGCGCCTGCCGCCCCGCGATTCCCGCCGCCTCTTCTCTCGATACGCGCGCTTGCCCGCGCCTCATGCAATTTGTGTTCGAACGCTTTCTTCGAGAGAACAAGGTCGACAGGATCCTTCTGGCTGCTTCCTGGAAGGACGAGGATATCCCCGATCTGTCGAAGACGCTGGATTTGCTGGGGTCGATGGGCCTTGACGTTGTCGTGCTCGGCCCGATCGTCGAATATGACGCCGCCTTGCCGCGGCTGCTGGCCAACGAAATTCTCTACAGGAGTCCATCCGCGGCGAGAGACAGCCGCACGCCGGGTATCCGCGAGCGCGACCTGGTTTTGAGCCGGCTCGTGAAGGCCAAGGGTGCGACCTACGTTTCCGTCTACGATTCCGTCTGCCCCAACGGCACCTGCGATGAATTCACTTCGGGCGGCGTACCGATGCAGTTTGATGCGGGACACTTGACCGCGCAGGGTTCGGTCGAAATTGCGCGACGACTGATGGGTTCGCTCCAGGCACCTAAACAATTTTCACGCGCGGCCAGTGTGATCAGCCAACCGTAAAGATAAAGATGCGGTCTTTCGAGAGAGAAAACGGCGCTCCATGACGGCTGCTGCACTCCGCAACGCCCGACGAATCATACGGCTTCAACCAGGCGTCGTCTCGCGGCTCCGGCAACTGATGATCGTCGCCGCGATTGCGACCGCCCTTGGTTCGATGGCGTCGACGTCTGGCGCAGCGCAATCAAATGGGGCTTCGACCAAGACCACCATGTCCGCGAAATTCGGCGGCGCATTTGTCAATTGGGGGCAGCGCGGCCGCGAGTACACGTTGAGGGAATGGGAAGACTGGCTGAACCGGCCTCGCTCATCGGTTCTAAGCCTCGATTTTTACGCGCATTCGACGTGGGCGGATTTTCTGGAATATCGCTGGGTGCCCGCACTCTGGAAAAGCATCAATCCGGATCGCAACGTCGTCTGGTCATTCCCGCTGACCGTGAAAGGCACGCCGCTTGCCGACGTGGCGAACGGCTCGCACGATAGCGAATTCGAGGCCGCAGCCGAGGCCATCGCCGATGCACAGCCGAACGCGATCATTCGTATCGGCTGGGAAATGAACAGCATTTCAACGCCGTGGTTCGCCAAGGGCCAAGAGGCCGACTACATCAGAGCATTCCGCCATGTCGTCGGCATCTTCCGAAGGCATTCGAGCGGTTTCAAGTATGATTGGTGTCCGTCCTGGGGCCGCCAGGATTTGCCGGCAGACTTGGTCTACCCCGGCGACGACGTCGTGGATTATATTGGGCTCGATGTCTACGACTTCAAATATAGCGGATCCGCGGAGCGGCGCTGGAACGACCGCTATCTGAAAGCCGACTTCGGCCTGGAGTGGCACCGAAGCTTTGCCGCGCAGCACGGCAAGAAGATGAGTTTCCCGGAATGGGGCGTCGGCCAGTTTGGCGACAATCCGCTGTTCGTCCAGAAGATGCACGATTGGTTTGTTCAGAATGAAGACAGAATTGCCTACGCCGCTTACTTTGACGTCGATGGCGATTGGCCGACCCAGATCGATAACGGCCAATTCCCGAAATCACAGTTGCTGTTCAGAGAGCTCTTTCGTCGCACTGGGCATCAAGTCCAATGATCGTGCCCGGTTGGACGCCGCCTCGCAATGTGCGTGGCCGAATTGGCAAGCGATTTCACAAGCGCCGGTGAATTGTTATTTACCGTATTTCGCCAATACCAGCGGAGAGGATTGCGCTACCGCCTGATTTAGACAATCGTTTACGTTGCAGCTCATTAAATTCCGATAGAAACCATTTCAGAAAAAGCGATGTACGAAATTTCCGAATCGAATCCGCCAGCCGAAAAAGATCAGCCGTTGTTGCCGCGGCGGGATCGTGATCGCAGGGTATTGAGTTTCTCCGCAACGATGGCGGCTCAATCCAAGCGAGCTGGCGAGGACCGACGAATTTCCCAAGACCGTCGAGAAAATCGTTTTCGTCAATGGCCGCAAATTTGGCTGGGCGGGCTGCCCGTCGCCGTCGTTGATCGCCGTGAATCCGCGATAGCGATGGTTGCCGAAGCCCTCGAACGCCACGGTCTGTGGCGGTTTCCGGCCTATCTCACTTCCACAAATGGCGAGGTGGCCTACCGCTGCGCCACGGATGCATCGCAACGCTCGCTGTTCCTGGAGGCGGACGCCATCCACGCCGACGGGATGCCACATGTCTTCGCATCCCGCATCAAATGCGAGTTGGCGCTGCCGGAGCGGGTTGCCACCACCGATCTGTTTTACGACGTGGCCGCGGAGGCAAGCTCAAGAGGCGCGTCCATGTTTATGCTGGGCGCCACCGCAAGCTCCAATGCCCGGGCCGTCGAAAGGGTGAAGCAGCGGTTTCCAGACATTGCGCTGGTTGGCGCTCGCCATGGCTTCTTTGCGAATGAAGCAGAAGAAATCGAGGTGTGTCGCCACATCTCGGACCTGGCGCCGGACATCCTTTGGGTTTCGATGGGAGTTCCCCACGAGCAAAAATTTGTCGTGCGCAACCGGCACCGTCTGACCTCGGTCGGCGTCATCAAAACGTCCGGTGGCCTGTTCGATTTTCTTTCGGGAGCAAATCCGCGAGCGCCATCCTGGATGCAGAGTGTGGGATTTGAGTGGCTTTGGCGGGTCATGACCGATCCAAGGCGGCTGGCATGGCGCTACCTGAAAACCAGCCCTTTGGCGATCTATATGCTGCTGACGAAATCCCGCTAGGGACTTGCGGGTTGGCGCGCGAACCGGCTTCGCCGACCAGACAATTGCTTAGCACTTTAGCGAAGTGCCGCGGACTCGGCCGAAGGTCACGCGGACTTTCTCGCCGGCTCCATCTCGGGTGCATTCGGCTCAAGCTCGGTTAAGACGATCCCCATCAGCTTGCTCTCAGCTTCACCAAGGGCAACTCTGGTATTTTTCATCCGCAGGTCACCTGACGAGTCCCGTGGGTTGACCGTGATGACGCCATCGACGGATTTCAGCACCTCTCGATCGAGACCACTTGGCGGTATGGCGGGCCCGTCGAGCACCACGAGATCATAAGCTCCCGACAAACGGGCCGCCTTGAGCGCCTTGCCGGCGGCGGCATCACCCATCGCGGCCGCGCTCTGGATGGCTACACCACTCATGATCTTAACCGGCTGCTGAGCCGCAGTGCCGAACCAAACGGATGGTTTGCGCTGCGCCGGGCGCGCACCCAATCGAGTGGAGAGCGCCCGGTGGACGCTATCGGCGTCGATCAGCAGGACGCGTGCGCCGTCGCGCGCCAATGCCAATGCCAAATTCAACGCGACGATGGTCCGGTGATAGTCGCAGTCCATGCCAGTCACGGCGAGGACCGGCGCGGAATCCTTTGGCGAACATTGCTTAGCTATCGCGAAAATGCGACGTGCCGCATCGACGAACGCGGCCGATGAAGCATCCACATTGAGGGTAGGCCACCCCAGGCGGAGGATGTCTGACGTTCCCGAAAGCGGAAAGATGCCGTTCAGCGTGCGCAATACATCCGCTTCCTTCAGGCTAAAGAGCAGCGGTTCATGAAGGCTCGCGCCAGTTGCTTGCGGGGTTGGTTTGTTCGCTTGCAGCCTTAGCAGGCCCGGGAAAGATCTCGAACCCGGCTTCTGATCCAGCGGCGGCGCCGGATCGGGCTTCGAGCCGCCGCCAGCGGGAGATGACAGGCGATCGGCAATGACGATCCACCCCGCGGATCCGATCGCCCCCAGCATAAGTCCAAGGATGGCAAGCACGCTCATCCCCGGCGGGAATACACGTCGCTGTGGCGCGGTCGCTTCCCCAATGATGCGGGCGCTCGAGGTGTTCAGGGTTTCTTGCTCTTCTGTTTCTCGCGAACGTTTCAGGAATGATTGATAGACGGTTCGGCTTGCTTCCACTTCCCGCTCGAGTTCGCGGAGCCGCACGGATGCCTGGCCAAGATCGGCACTTTGTCGCTTCTGGCCTTCGAGGGCTTTTGTCAGCGACGCTTCGAGCGCACGCGCGCGCGTGAGATCGTTCTTCGCCGATTGCGCGAAACGATCGACTTCCTCGTTGATGTTGCGAAGCGCGTCTTCGACCTGCTTGCCGATCATGCGAAGCGCGGGATGCAGGGGGCCGAGTTCGCTCAGAAGTTCGGCCTGGCGCCGGCGCGCGTCGGCATATTGCGCGCGCAGACTGGCGATCGTCGGCGACTGCAAAGCTTCAGGTATTGCCCCGGAATCACCGGCCGTCTTCCGGCTGGCTTCGATCTGGTTGTACTTGGCGAGGGCATCAAGCGTTGCAGCCTGGGCGTTCGCAAGCCTCTGCGTGCCCGATGATAATTGCTGGTCGCTGACCTGGGTGTCCTGGGTGCCAACGAAATTGTTGTTCGATTTATAAACGGCCAAATCATTTTCGGCAGTGCGCAGCCGCTCCTGAAGCTCCTTGAGGCGACCTGATAGGTCGGTCGTGGCGCGCCGGGCGGCCGCCGCTTGCGAATCCTTCGATTCCTTCAGATAGGCGTCGGCGATGGCGTTGGCGAGCAAGGCGGCCTTGGCGGGCTCACGTGACGTCACCTCGATGTCGACGATGAACGTGCGATCCGTCCGCTTGACGTTGACGTGCTCCCGCAGAGCGTCGAGCGCGGTCGCCTTCTCGCTGGAGGGGGAAAGCGAAGCGTCGGTTCCGAAACTCAGCAATCCGGACAGAAAGCCGCGGGCTGATTTGCCGCCAAATTCGGGATCCCGTTCCAGGTAAAGGTCACCGATGACTTTCGACAGCACACTGTTCGATGTGATCAACCGCACTTGGCTTTCCGCCACCATCGCAAGACCGGAAAGGTCCTGGCTCCGGGGTGTCAACTCGCGCTCGACAAGCTGCAGCTCGCGCGGATCGACATAAAGTTGAGCCGTGGCGGCGTATCGTGGGGTAAGGCTTTTCCCGATGATAACGGCGGCGCAGGTGCAGACGAGCGAAGCCAGTGCAATCGTCAGGATTCGCCTGGTCAGCAAGTGGAACAGGTCGACGGCGCGGAAGCTGTACGAGCTCTCGCTCGGCCGATTGCCCTTGGCGTCCCGGTCGCGATGACCTGTTGGCTGATCGTACTCGAACATTCAATCGCGCCTCAATGCTTACCGCAACGGCATCCGGTGAGTAGCATTCTTCGATGTGCGCCATGTAGTCGAAGAATTAACCATGATCCGTCGGCCAAGTTTTGACGGGAAATAGCGAAAAATCAGTTAAACGCCGACGTATTCAAGCGCCTCGGCAACGCTCGCGACCAGCATGCCCCGGCGCTTGGCCGCACCCAGTGCAAGCTTCAGCAGCGAGGGAGAGCAGCCGTAATCGCTGGGAATGGTCTTAATGTCGTGGCTGTAGAAGATCAGCCAGCCATTCGTCTCCACCGTCCGATCCAAAAACCGATCGATGCTCGCGGCATCCATGCTCCGCTCGATCAACGGCGTGGCCCGCAGAAACTGGAGGTCGACTTGCCCGTGATTCACGCCGGGCATGACGCTCCGACACGACCTGAACTTCTGTTCCAGTGTCTTTTTGAGAGGGAAGTTACCCAAACCCCACGGGTAAGCAAAATTCTCCAGCTTGATGGTGGGATCCAGCTCCCGAAAATACCCCAGATTACGGTCGGCCTCTGAAGCAAGGCTGGCTTTATCGAGCTCGAACGCTTTCTTGTGCGAGAACGTATGGCAGCCAATTTCATGACCAAGCCGGTGAAGCTTGATCAGTTCGGCGTCGCTGGCGTGCTGCCAGTCGGAACTATGCGAGCCGACGAGGTTACCCGCCACGTAGAAGGTGCCGTGGACATCGCGCTCTCCGAGGATGTCAGCGCCTGTCGTCGCAGCACTGTTCGGAATATCGTCGAAAGTAAAACTGACGATCGGCCGCTCGGCTCTCAGACGGAAGTATTTGACGGGCACATGCATCGCGAGCCGGTGTGCGATTCGGGCGCCGGCCATCGAACGCATCGACTTGGGCCACAGCCCCGCTGGGCCTGAAGCGGTCAACTCATGAATGTCTATTGGCTCAATCGGCATTCATTCTACAATACAACAGCTTTGGTTTTGAGAAACAAACCATTCCATTGTTACCTGAAGGTCGGTTAACGCGTCATTAACCATAGGCACTCGTAGCGGCGGCAAATCCTCGTTCGCATCAAGGGGAACACGACGTGGTAAGCTCAGGCGCGATAGATTCCGCGATGAAAAAGCCGGCTGGTTGAAGCCGGGTTGGCTGGCGCGAAAGTGAACCGCACCTCGATCCGCGCAGTGTTAAATTTAAGCAGTGTTAAATTTAAATTGCGAGGTGCCGCAGTGCCGAATGCGAGAGCGAATAATCCGGGGACCTTGCAGCGATGACGACGTCACGCGAAGTCATTCTCGCTTCTCGTACCGGCGAGCAATCGATTGAAATCGTTATCTGCGTGCCCAGCTTCCGGCGACCGCAGCACCTCCGATTGACATTGGGGTCGCTGGCTGCGCAACAGACATCCCATCGCTTTGGTGTGGTGATCGTTGAAAATGATGCGGCAACACGCGCCAGCGTGGTCGAGGCCGTGCGCTTTTTGGAGAAGTCCGGCATCCCCGGAATCAGCCTGGTCGAGCCGCAACAGGGCAATTGCCACGCCATCAATGCGGCATTCGAAACGGCGCTGATATCCTTTCCGGCCGCGACCATGCTGCTGATGATCGATGACGACGAGGTCGCTTCCCCGCAATGGCTGCAGTCCATGGTGGATGCCGCGCGCAGCACGGGCGCAGACGTGGTTGGTGGGCCGGTATATCCGGCGTTTGATGACGCGACAAAACAAGATCTCAGCCGTCATCCGGCTTTCTGCCCAGCCTATGCCAGCACGGGCGCCGTGCCGATCATTTACGGCAGTGGCAATTGCCTGATTGCGAGGCGTGTCTTCACGACGCTGGCAAATCCCGGCTTTGACGTCCGCTTCAATTTCCTCGGTGGGGGCGATACGGATTTCTTCAGCCGCTGCCGGCGAGCGGGGATGACGTTTTACTGGGTTGCTGAAGCGGTGATTGTCGAGACGGTACCGCCGGCCCGGACCAAAATTCGCTGGCTGGCGGCGCGAGGACTGCGGATCGGGGCGATCAATTACCGGGTCCGGGCCATCACGGCGCAGTCGCTGCGGTCGCGCGCCACGCTGCTGGCTCGAACGCTGGCGCTGCTGCCGCTTTCGTTGTGGCGAGCCGTCCGGCTCGCCATCACCGAACGCAAACTTCTCATCGCACTTCACCCGATTGTCGTGGCGGTCGGCGGAGCGCTTGCCGCCATCGGGATCGAACCTCAACCTTACAAAGACAAGGTCAAATCCGCATGAGGGCCGCAGTGGCGCAGTCGCCTGTCAGGGATTCTGGCCTTCGGCCAGTTTGCGCAGGAGACGACAAGACCGGTCTGTTGCGATGACGAATCTGGAGCAGGAATACGCAAGGTTCCCGATCGACCGCCTCGCTGCGCACCCGCGGACGCAGCGGGCTTTTGCAATCTTCGGTCACATCAACGTTCTGGAGGCGGCCAGGTCGCTCACGGTGGTCGGCTCCCTGCTGCTCGTGTGGCTGACGCTTGCGCCATTTCCGGATCTTCAGAATCCGGGCCTGAAGAGTCTGGCAACCGGACAACTGGCGCTGACCTATATTGCCTTCGCGGGTCTCGCGGTGCTGGCAATGTTGCTTTCCGCCGCAGAGAACGGCCCCGCCCTGCGATCGCTGTGTACCCCGACAAATATCGGCTTTGCGTGCTGGATGGTTTTCAACGTTGCGCTTTCGCAACAACCTGCCGTCTCCCTTCAGCGCGTCATCCTGACATTGAGCGTCACCTCGTTGGCGGTGATGATCCCGCTGATGCCGTCGACGCGCTCGCAGCTTGACGTGTGCCTGGCGACAGCGGCAGGGATTCTACTGACCTTGTGTTACCTGGGGCTGGTGCTCGTTCCCAACCTGTCGATCCACAGCGCCCTGGATACCGTGGAACCTCAGCTGGCGGGGGATTGGCGCGGGGTGTTCGGCCACAAGAACCTGGCTGCGCCCACGATGGTGATCCTGTTTTATCTCGGGCTCTATCTGCTGCGAAGCCGCATATATATTGTCGGCGCGCTAATTGCCCTTTTCGCAGGAATGTTTCTGTTCTTCTCGGGAGGAAAAAGCGCGTCGGCGCTCTGCCTGTTCATCTTGGTGCTGGTGCAGATTGTTTCGCATTCGAGGAATCGTTTTTTCAACTACGCCATCTGCCTGCTGCCGGTGATCGCCATCAATCTGCTGGGCGTCGGCAGTGTTGTCAGCGAATTGCTGGCCAGCGTCACCAGGTTGCTGCCGTTCGACGTGACTTTCACCGGCCGTACCGGCATCTGGGAATTCGCAATCGCTGGATTCAGCGAAAACCCCATCAAGGGTTACGGCTATGCCGCTTTCTGGGACAATCCATCGAACCGGACCACGGTCGAAGCCGGATCCGAATGGGCCTTCGACGCTTCTCACAGCCATAACGGCTATCTCGAACTCGCCCTCACCATCGGGTTACCCGGCCTCCTGCTCGCGCTGCTGATCTTCGTGATCGGCCCGATGCGAAATTTTCACACCATTCAAGCCGAACATCGGGATCTGAATCTCGCGAAGTTCTTTTTGGCGATCTGGCTGTTTGGCGTCTATCTGTCCTCGTTGGAGACTTTCCTGCTGGACAGACAAAATCCGACCTGGTTCCTCTTTGTGATGGCTGTTGCCGGCCTTCACTTCCTGTCGCGATTCCGCGTCAAGACCTGAGAAGATAACCTACAATTCTGCGTTGATCGCAATCGCGGTGTCGGACCACCAGCCATCGAAATCGAATGACGGCGGCTCGACCGGCCGATCGACAGCCGCCTCGATGGCATCCGCGTAGGCCTCGTTGCCGGCGCCGCGTGGCACCAGAACGATCGAACCGCGGGCAATCAACTGCTGGAAACGCGGATGATGCGCAAACTCGTGGGCGTCCTCAGCGGCGGTAACGACAATGGGCTTGCCGGACTGGGCGCAGGCGATGATGCTGGCGCGTCGCGCGGTGAGCCCCTCGTCCAGCTGGTAGCAGAACGCCTGGACGGTTTCGAACAACCCGAACAACTCCTGTTCGGAAGCGACGAAACCGCTGACGACCACATCTGAGGCCATGCCGAGCTGCGCCACGCGCGCGTAAAATGTTTCTTCAGCGCGGTCCATGCCGCGAATGAACGAGCCGATGAAGACCAGCAGCGGCCGACGTCCGCGCGGCTTGAGGAGGGCGCCGATCTCAAGCACCGCTTCCGGCTGCTTGCCGGGATAGATCGAACCGAAATGACCGATGACAAGACGACCGTCCCGCCTCGCACTCGCCAGGCACTGGCGTAACGGCGAATCCACGATCTCCCGCGGCGCCGCGATATTCGGCGGCAATGGAACGACGACGCATCGGCGCCCAAGCCATCCCACGATCGGAGATTCGGAGAGCTGGCGCTTGACCAGCGGCGAGAACATGATGATGGAATCCGCGAGCAGCAGCGCCGGAATATAGGTGATGCGCCGCATCCAGTTCAGCGATCTCCATTCGTGCTGGATGACGATGACCCGTCGCCGTCGCAATCGCGCCAGGGCCAGCGCCAGCAGGGGACGGACGATCACGCGTTTCCAGGCCACGATCGGAAAGTTGCAGACAACCGCTCGTGCGTTCCCGACCGTCTGCCAAAATCCGGACACCGTGCCTTCGGTTCGCGTGAGGGTGAATTCCGTGCAGTCGCCGGGCGTCAGGCGCTCCATGATGTCGGCCAGTCGTTGGGTGAAATGCCCCACGCCGCAGTGCATTTCGGGGCCGGCGCCGAGAAACACGATCTGACGAGGGCTTGCTCCACGCCGAGCGCGGTGATCTTCCATCCGGTTCACTTCCCTCCATCCCAGATTCGTTTTGTGCGGTCGTGCAAATCGCGCCGCCTCGGTTGATCAAAGAGAGAGTAACGGCGCATATGATCGCCTTAACCATGACATCGGTTTTTGGCCGTTGATGCCCTGAATCATGTGAAAATGAACC
This sequence comes from uncultured Alphaproteobacteria bacterium, assembly GCA_963814615.1. Taxonomy (GTDB): domain Bacteria; phylum Pseudomonadota; class Alphaproteobacteria; order Rhizobiales; family Xanthobacteraceae; genus Bradyrhizobium. The sequence goes on from CAWFDN010000005.1 coordinate 714,644, forward strand.
CATCCGCAACGGTAATTTGATCAAACAGGCAAAGGCGCGCGACTTGCGAGAACCGTGTGAAATAGCCGGTTCGGCACCAAATTCGAACATGCCTCCTGAGCGGTATTCAGTGGCAGAGATCAGTTAAGAAAACCATGAACGCACGTAGTCAAGGCACGGTTTCTCTCATCACGCCCAGCTACCGGGGGGACTACGAACGTTCGGGCCTGCTTTTCGAAAGTGTCGATCGGTACGTCACCTCGTTTGAGAAACATTACGTCGTCGTTCATGACGAAGATTTTGCGCTGTTCAGAAAATTTCATATTGGGCGGCGCGTGGTCATGCGGGCATCGGAGCTATTGCCTGTTTGGTTGCGAGAGATCCCGTTCGTCCGTTGGCGGAAACGGCAATACTGGTGGTCGTTTCGGGCTAAGCCCGTCAGCGGCTGGCACACGCAGCAACTGGTGAAGATCAAAGCGGCGGCCTCCTTGCCGGAGGACCGCTTTTGCCTGATCGACGCGGACAATCTCTTCTTTCGTGCGTTCGATGTCGCCGCGTTTGCGCCGCCCCATGCGCCGGTTTTGCGCGTCGATCGAAATGGCGCGGACCGTCACATCCCGGCGCACATGGTATGGATACAGGCCGCGCGGCGGCTGCTCGGCATGTCGCAACCGACTTTCCCGACGGACGACTTCATCGATCAAATCATCGTCTGGGACAAACAGATCGTCCAGGCGATGATTTCGCGGATCGAGAAAACAGTCGGATGCGAATGGGCCGAAGCGCTTTGCCGTGAACACGACTTTTCCGAATATATGATCTACGGAAACTTCGTCACCGGCGATGACGAGCTGCGCGCGCGCACGACCGTGCTGCCGGAAAGCTTCTGCCGCACGCATTGGAATTCGCACGTACTGCGCAGCAGCGATATTGTCGAAATGCTGGAAACGTCGTCGGCAAGACAGGTCGCGCTGTGCATTCAATCGTTCAACGCGACACCCCTGACTGAAATTCAAGCGGGCATCAGTCAGTTCAAGGCTTCCAGGTCACATGCTGCCGCCTAGGCGCGCGAAGCGTCGATCCCAGGTGTCCTAAATTGTCGCTGGTCAAACAAACCTCGATCTATTTCGTTGCCAATGCTTTATCCGCGGCGTTCGGCTTGCTCAACGTTGTGATTTTCACGCGGTGGATGTCGGCTGTCGAATACGGCGTCTATATCATCGGGGTGGCCCTCGCCGCGGTTCTGGGGACGCTGCTTTTTACGTGGCTGCGGCAAGCGATCGTCCGGCAGGAATCCAAGGCGGATGGTACCGACATGCGGGCGACGGTGCTGCTGGGGTTCGCCGGCGTCTGCATCCCGATTCCGTTTGTCGTTTTGGCCGCTGGCCAGTTTCTCTCGTTTGACCAGCATGCCGTGCCGGCGGGTGTTTTGCTGGCCGTCAGCGTCGGATTTTTCGAGCTGAGCCTCGAATTGCTGCGCGCTCGTCAACGAAGCCAACAGGTCCTGTTTGCGACGCTCGTCCGCGCCGCTCTCGTTACTTTGCTCGGCATCGGCGTTCTGTATTTCAACAGCAGCGGGCAATCGCTCCTGATCTCGGGAGCTGTGGCCTACCTTGCAAGTTCCGCGTTGATTCTTCGCGAAGTATGGGGCGCCTCGCGGATCGATTTTTCCGGCGCTCGCCTGCGACACTTCATCATCTGGGGTATGCCGCTCACGCTGTCGATCGGGCTGTTGGCCTTCGCCGGCACCACCGACAGATTGCTGGTAGCGTATGTTATTGGCGCCCGCGCCGCTGGTCAGTATGGCGCTTCGGTCGATCTGGTAAGGCAGGCCTTGATCATACCGGCCATCAGCGCCTCCGCGGCTTTCGTGCCCATCGCCGTGAACCTGCTTGCCAGCGAGGGGAAGGAGGCGACCCAAGTCCATCTGGAAAAATGCCTCGAACTGCTGCTGGCCATAACGCTGCCGTGCTGCATTGGCTTCGCGCTGCTGGCGCCGCGGATCGGCAACCTGGTTCTTGGCGAAGAATTCCGGGAGGTCGCCGCAAGCATTATGCCCATCATTGCGACCGCCGTGGTGTTCCAGATCTTCGTGCACCAATACCTTCACATCAGCTTTTTCCTATCGAGCCAGAATCGATTCTACCTGATCAACACCGTGATAACCCTGATCATTGGAACGGCCCTGTCATTCGTCCTGATTGAACTGTTCGGCATCGCGGGGGCGGCCTGGGGACGGGTCGCATCCGAGATCATCGGCATGCTCAGCGCGCTGTGGCTGGCGCGCAGCGCCTTTTTACTTCCCTTTCCCATGGAGCGAGCCGCCAAGGTGGCGATTGCGGTCATCCTGATGACCATCGTAATCCTGCTTCTCAACCCGCTGTTTCGCAACGGGGACAAGACGGCGCTGGCGATCCTCATTCCGCTGGGGGCGGCGATTTACGTGCTGGCGTGCTGGTTCCTTGATGTCGGAGACATCCGCAACAAGCTTGGCCGCTTCGCTTCCGCAACGGGGGCCTGGCTGGTGCGATAGGATCTGGTCCGGAACCGCGCACGACGTGGGAAAGATCTACCGGCAGCGACCTTCCGGTAACCTTGTGCGCCGTTTTCTCCCGGTCCGCTGATTTGGGCACTTCAATTGCAACGTCCCGCGGATATCTTACCACCTGTCCCTGAATAGAGCAGTAGAACCCCTCTCGGCAGAGGCCAGGTCGATGCATTTTATCAAAGTCGAGTATCAGGAGCGGACGGATGACCAGCGATCGGATCTTGAAGGATTGGGACGAAACCAACTCGGCGCTCTGGGGGCAGATGCCGATCCAGATCGCCCATAATCTGCACAACTCCCAGCTGTTTTCGCGGGACGCCCTGGCCGCCCTGATCGAGGCCTATCCCCGCGAGCACTACAATCTGATCCAGACCGCTTCGCGCGCGAGCCGCCGCGTCTGGCGCGAGGGCGAAGTCGGTAATCTCAACGGTTACCAGATCATCGATGCGATCGGCGCCGGTACGCTCTGGCTGAACCTTCGCAAAGTGACCGACGTGGATGCGCGCTACCGCGTGATCGTGAACGAGCTGTTCGACGAAATTCGTGGCCACGTGCCGAATTTCGGCACGCCTGAACACACCGCCGGCATGCTGATTTCGTCGCCCAAGGCGCAGGTCTACTATCATTCCGACCTGCCGGGCCAGGGCCTGATCCAGTTGGTCGGCACCAAGCGCGTTTACGTCTACCCGTCGAAGCCTCCGTTCGTCGCCGCGCATCACCTTGAGGATATCGCCCTGTTCGGCGTCGAGGTCGATATGCCTTACGCGGACTGGTATGATCGCCACGCCACCATCTACGATCTGGCGCCGGGACAGATGCTGCACTGGCCGCTGAACGCGCCGCACCGCGTGGAGAATCTCGACACCGTCAACATCTCCATGACGATCTCCTATACCGACGAGCAGATCCGTCGGCTGCAGATGGTGAATTTTACCAATGGCCTGCTGCGGCACAAGTTCGGCTATCAGGCCAAGAGCCGGTCGACGACCGGGCCGTCGTTCCTTGCCAAGCGCGTGCTGCAACGTACCCTTCGCAACAGCTCCTGGATTCGTCGCGAGCGCACCAACCGGCAGTCGGTGGACTTCAAGCTCGACGACGCCAAGCTGGGTGCCATTGTCGATATTCCCAAGGCGGCTCTTGCCTCGTGACAGAAGTTGCTGGAGCCATTCTCGGCGCTAGGATTCCGCATGCCGCGCTTGACGCATCGCCGTTTGACGTCGAACTGATCCGTAGCTGGGACGAGGCCTGCGCGCGACTTGGAAACGAGATGGCGCTAGGGCTAACGACGCCGTTTCAGCATCGGCACTGGCTCGACGCGTGGTACGAGGGTGCCGCCTCGGACGCTTCCGGCGAGCCGTTGATCGCCGTCGTCACGAATACCCGCCGTCGGGCCGTCGCCGCCATCCTGCCGCTTTACATCCGCTCCCGGCGCGGCCTGCGGATAGCGGAGTTTGCGGGATCGGCCGATTACAACGCGCCGATTTTGGGTGAAGCCGCGCCGGAGCATCCGGGCGATGCGGGCATGTTCTGGTCCGCCGTCCGCCGCGCGCTGTCGCAGATGCCGAATGGCTGCGATCTCGTGCGCTTCGGCAAAATGCCGGTGGCCATCGCAGGTGTTGCAAATCCGCTGGCGTCGCTGCCCGGTAGCGAACCCTCCGCACTCAGCGGGCATATCCTGCAGATCGGCGAGGACTTTGACGCCTATCGCTACTCGCTTGAGAAAACCGTTCGCAAGGAGCTGGAACGAAGCTGGCGTGTCTTCGCCAAGAACGAGGGCACAAAATTCCAGCATCTGATCGATCTGCAACCGGCCTTCCAGGTCTTTACGGCTCTGGAAGCGCAGCAAAGCGCGCGGATGCTCGACCGCGGGCACGAATATTTTCTCGACGAGGAGGGATGTTCGGCCTTTCACCGCGATCTGATCGCACGCGGTCTCGCGGGCGGATATGTCGTCGTGACGGCGTTGACCTGCGGCGAAGAAATCGTTGCCGCCCTGCTGGGCCTTCGGGTGAATTCCACTTACCTGATGTTGCGGATCAGCAACGCCGGACAAGGGTGGGCCAACTGTTCGCCGGGACGTCTCATCATCGAGCGCACGATGGCGGCCCTGCACGCCGACGGCGTCCGCACGTTCGATTTCAGCGTCGGAAGCTACGACTACAAGCGACGCTTCGGCGTGAAGGATGTACCGCTGGTCGATCTCACGGTAGCGCTGAGCTGGCGAGGGCGCGCGATGATCGGCGCAAAGAAAGCGGTTCAGTCGATGCGCGGTGTCTCTGCCGCTATTCGACGGCGCTATGGATGATTTCGATCTGCCCGCCATCGACCAGAATTTCTACGGCCGCTGGCTGGCTGAGAAAGCCTGCGGGGCTTGCGCTCTTGCCGTAGGCCCCCGACTGCAGCACCGCAATCAACTGATCGGCGCGAAGCTCCGGCAGTTCGACTTTTCGCGCCAGCGTGTCGAGCGGCGTGCATAACGGACCCACCACCGTGACGGGCGACCGGACGCTCGCGTCCATATGAGCGGGCGCGACGATCGGGTAGTCACGCTTGATGATCTGGCCGAGATTGCCGGAGGCGGCGAGATGGTGATGCATGCCGCCGTCCGTCACCAGAAAGCGCGTGTCGCGCGACGTCTTCACTGCATTGATGGCAACGACATAGATGCCGCCTGGTCCCGCAAGAAAGCGCCCGGGTTCAACAATCAGACGCGCTTCGGTCAGGAGCGGATCGGCTCGCAACAGCGCCCTCAATTCGGGTAGTCCGCGCGACAGCCGCGCAAGGTCGAGCGCTTTCTCGCCTGAAAAATACGGAATGCCGAGGCCGCCACCGAGGTCGATGGTCCGCAGCGGGATTGCCGCCAAAGAGGCGGCGCGGCCGGCGACACCGATGGCGTGCCGCCACTGCGCAAGCAGAACGTCGGCATCGAGAATCTGGGTGCCCGCGAAGAGATGAACGCCGCGCAAATCGAGCGTGCTGCGGGCGCGCACGGCCGCGGCGACATTGTGAAGATCCTCTTCATCGAAGCCGAAGGGAGCGGGTTTACCGCCCATGCGCATGGCGCCGCCCTGCGCCGACGCCACGGGATTGACGCGAATGCAGACCGGCACGGTGACGCCGCGGCGCATGCCGATCGCAGAAACCCGTTCGATCTCTTCGTAGCTCTCAAGGTGAATCTCGCCGATTCCGTCCGCGATGACCGCTTCCAGTTCGCTGACGCGCTTGGCGGGTCCAGCGAAGAGGATGTTCTCGGGCGCAATTTCGGCGGCGCGTGCCGCCCGGTATTCTCCGACGGAGGCGATCTCGAAATCGGCGCCTTCGGAAGCGAACAGCCGGATGATGGCCGGCGCAGGGTTGGCCTTGATCGAATAATGGATATGCGCGAAGCCCTCTAACGCCTTGGCCAGGGCGCGATAGCAGCTGCGCATGACACCGCCATCGTAGATAAACAGAGGCGTGCCGAAGCGTGCCGCCAGCTCTCGTACGGCCTTCCCGCCGAGCAGCAGATCGGCCCCAGACACGGTGAAATGTTCGGCGACCAGCGCTTCCGCAAGCGGCGGCGGCCCTGAATCAAGCGGCGGCATGTTTGCCCCGCTGCTGCGCCAGCAACGGATAGTCGATTTTTCCGTTCGGTGTGGTGGGAAGCGAATCGACGAATTCGATGGCGCGCGGCACCATGAAGGCCGGCAATTGCTGCGCGGCGGCTTGAAGAATAGAGCCCGCATCCGGCGCAGCTTCGCGAGCGATAGCGACGGCATGGATCTTCTGCCCCGCCAAGGCATCGGGCAGTCCGATCACGGCGACCTGGCGCAGCGCCCCGGTCGCCATCAGCACTTCTTCCACTTCCGATGGGCTGATGCGATAGCCGGATGATTTTATCATGGCATCGGCGCGGCCGACGAAGCTGAAGAAGCCCGCATCGTCCTCGACGACCAGATCGCCGGAGTAGCAAACCGTTTCGCCGCCCTGTGCAGCAGGAATGAAAGGATGTGGCCGCAGCACCCGCGCCGTATCCTCGGGCCTGTTCCAGTAGCCCAGCGACACGGTCGGGCCGCGGTGGACGAGGATGCCCGGCTCGCCCGGCATCGCCCGACGACCGTCAGGCGTGACCGCAAAAACCTCGCATTCCGGGATGGCGCTTCCGATCGACGTCGGACGGCTGTCGACCTGCTCCGGCGGAAGATAGGTCGAGCGAAATGCTTCCGTCAGTCCGTACATCAGGAAGATGCGGGTGCCTGGGATGATCTCCCGCAACCGCCTCACGGTCTCTGACGGCACCGCGCCTCCGGAGTTGGTGATGTAACGCAGCGACGGCAATGGCGTGCGGCTGAAGGAGGGGGCGGCCTTTGTCAGAATCGCCCAGATCGTCGGCACACCGGCCAGCCCGGTGATGGCGTGGTCGCGCAGCGCCGTGACGATTTCATCGCCCAGACGAAAGCCGAACAGCACCGTCTTCGCCCGCTGCTGAACGGCCGTGAGGAACTGGTTGAGACCGTAATCGAAACTGAATGGGAGAATCGACAGGATCCGGTCGTGCTCGGTGATTCCCAGATACCCGATGACGATCCGCGATCCGGCCAACAGGTTGCGATGGCTGAGCATCACGCCTTTGGGCTTGCCCGTTGATCCCGATGTATAGAGAATCGCGGCCAGATCCTCGCCGATGGATGGATCACACGTAGCGGCGTCCTGCGATGATGGTGCGGCCACAATATCTTCCGCGCACAGGATGGCTTTCAAATCCAGGCCTGCCAACGTATCGCGGGTCATCTCCAGCGCGGCGCGCGACGTGATGACGATGCTGGCACCGGAGTCTTCCACCACATGCCTGATCTGCTGCGGTTTCAGCAGCGGATTGATCGGAACGAACACACCTGATGCCTGGCTGACGCCGAAGATGGCCCAGCATTCCTCGATGCTCTTCGGGAGGACGATCGCCACACGCTCTCCGCGCGCCAGGCGGCTTGCGCGAAGCATATCCGCACATCCCCTGACATGGCAGGCCAGTTCGCCATAGGTGAACGTCCGCGGTCCATCGATGAGCGCCACCCGACTGTGGTCACCCACGTTCGGTTCAAGCAGGTGATGCAGAAGGTAAGGCTGGTGTGTCACCGCAGTTTGCGCTCGGCCAAATCAGTGAGGGTCGACGCCATTTTCAGATTCTCGGCATCGAAATCGTCGTCGTCCAAAGAGATGCCAAATCGCTCTTCCAGAAAAGCGACAACCTCCAGAAAGCCGAGCGAGTTGATCGCGCCAGTGCCCAGAAGTTCGGTCTGCATGCTAACCGTGCCCAACATCGGAAAGCGCCCCTGCAGATAACTGACAATCGCCGCCTCGATGTCGCCTCTGCTGATAACCGTTAATGTCGTCATGTCGGCCTCCGCGTCGTTTGGCATTTCTATGTGCCCAAAAAAACAAATTCTGAATAAGTGAAGTCGATTCGACTGCTGGTTTGGCCGCCCTTGATATAAGTCGGCTCGGTCCAACAAGAGGCCATGCTGCCTGCGGCCAAATCGCTGCGCTTCGCATCCATTCTCAGAAACAGTATCTTCTTGCGCAGCAAAAATGAGGAGATCGCCGACAGGTTGTCCGTCACCACGGCCTTGCTCTCGGCGAGAATGAGTTGGGCACCCGGCAATCCCCGGCGCTTGATGCGAGAAAAGATCAGAGGGGAAAACTTGTCTTCCGATCGCAGCACGCCGACCACACAACCCAGGGATTCGTGCTGTTCAAGCGTCCTTTGCTCGAAAGCTGTCAATCTTGTGCCGGCCTGCTCGAATGAGAGAATTTTGGAATTCGTGCGCGCGCGAAGGGCGGTGAAGGGGAGCAGGAAAACCACAAAGCCATCGTTGAGCCGCTCAAAACCGAGCTTTCGATTGATGATTTCGGACGCCGGATTGGGCGTCAGATCCAGGAAGACGGCGTCATCGTCGGCGACAGCCATCTTCAACATGCGCGATGCGAGCCAGCGATGCGATTCATCAATGTACCATGCGGCCAGATTCACGACGTTCCGGACGGAGCCGTCGTCGTTCGTCTGTTGGCTCGGAATCGTCAGCAGAATGCCGATGTCCTCGCCTTCGGAGGTCACAATGACTCCGATCGGCCGGGAGTCGCATGATGATCGGGTGGTTAATATCTTCTTAAGCCCGGAGCGCCAGAATGCTTCGGTCCTCTTGGAAAACCCACGTCCCAGCAGCGAGAGCGCAGCCTGCAGGCTACCCTCGTCGATGGGCCGTAGGTCGAATGAAGCCATCTCAATGCACCGATCAATTGAAAACGCATGACTCGCGCGTCGGCGTTAATCCATAGGTAGAAATACTTGCTTTTTGGCGAAGCCCTCGCGATCAACGCGTGAAATCAGCATTTGAGTTAAAGATTTTGCGAATTCAACGGCCTACAGCTATTACACGTGCAACCGCAGCATCGATCGAGGCAGGCACAATCGACCAACTGGTGTCCGGGGAGGTCGCGGCAAGGCCTACCTGAGCGCTATCGTGAACGCCATTGTCGTGTCCGACGCCACCATCCGCATCATCGGCCCGAACGACAATATCCGGCCACACTCGGTCCAGATAGCCAACCAACGCCTGTGGTTCGTAAATCTGTTCAGGAATGGTGCCCCTGGCCGGAATCGAACCAGCACTCCTTGCGGAACTCGATTTTGAGTCGTTTGAGGTCTACGACAACCTATTCATTTCACTCGATAATTCTCATTTTTGTCTGCGTATGTGTAAGAAAATGTGTAATTTTTGCCTGTATTCGCATGCCCTCGGAAGCCTGTCGGAAGCCCACCGATCGATTTTGCGCTTTGCGCTCCGACCCTGGAGACCGAATCGATTTCGCGAATTGTCGTGCGTGTGAATTCCGCGATGTCGAGATCCGCTGACCTGTCGCATCATCTACCGGACGCGAATGACCCCATCAGCGTTTCGATGGGTTCGAGTGGGTGGGCTCCGGATCCCGCTGCGCTCAATCCGTCCCACCGGGGTGCTTCAATCCGCTCAACCCGTGTTGCCGCCATAAAAAGGCATGCCGGTCGAAGCCATCGGCGATGAGCCGCGCTTCGTGCCAGTCGAGGTTCTGGTGGCGCACGAGCTCACGGTACTGCCGCGGGGCTGCGCCGTAGCGGGCGCGGAACGCCCGGGTGAATTGGCTCGTGCCGCCAAAGCCGCAGTGCTTGGCGATCTCCTTCAGCGCGCGCTCGTTCTTGTTGTCTTCCAGCATGAGCCGCAGGGCCTCGTCGAGCCGGCGCGTCAGCAACACGGCGCGAATGCCGCCTTCCGCCGCCATCAGCCGGTAGAGCGACGCGCGCGAGAGGGCGGCTGCATCGGCGATCTCGTCGGGCCCGAGCTGCGGGTTTCCAAGATTCGCGTCGATATAATCCAGTGTGGCCTTTCTCCTCGACTTCACGCGATCGGCTTCATCGCCCGCCAGCCTTGCGCGCGCGCAGGCGGTCGTCAGCGCCACGATGCCCTCGATCGCCGCCTCGGCTTCGCTCACGGTCAGGTGGTCGGCCTGCGCATAAAACTCCTGCATCGCGGCGCGGATCAGTTGCGCCGCGCCGCCCCCGCGCGGAAGGATGAGGCCGTGCGGCTCGAGCGCCAGCAGTGCCGTGGGCACGCTCCCACGCGAAAGGTGAACGATCAGATTCACGTAATCGGTCGCCGCACTGCGGTACGGCCGCGCATAATCGTAGATCGCGATATCGCCTTCCTCGATACGCCCGCGGCGCGCGCCGCAGTCGGTATCCACCGAGCCTTCGCATTGGAGAAGGATGAGCACCTGGTCGGCGCCGCCCGCGACCAGTGTGGGCGACCGCGTCATGGTGAACGCCGTGCCCTGCGTGCGCATCAGGAACCCTTGGGGCGTGGCATAGGTGCGGGTGGAAAGGGTGAAGCGTGCTTCCTCCGACGGGTCGGGTAGCGACACCGTGTAAAGGTGCGCGAGGGTATCGCGAAATGCCCGCCAGAGCCGCGGGCCGAAGACGCCTTCCCGATTGGTATCGAACCCTCGCAGCCTGGGCGGCGAACCGACAACGCCTTTGTCCGTCGCGGACGGCGCCGCCGGGACGTTCGCTTGAGAACCGTTAGCGCTGCTCGTTTCCATCGGAACAGCTGTAGCGCGGTTAGTATACGCAATCAATGGTTGTATTTCAGGCGCTTGGCCCAGAGCAACCGGAACGTGAGGCGAGGTCGCCCCGGATTTCTGTTTTGCGCGTCGCGGTTAGCGCGCCGGATTCTCCACACGCATTTCAACCGAAATTGACACTGGAGATCAATTCGATGACGCGGCGTCTCAATCTGCGACGCAATCTCGATTTTCTCTTGCACCTGAGCACAATGAAAGTCTTAGTTTTCGCAGCGGCACGTCGCCACACTTTTTCTCCATCCCTCCAGGCAAAAATAACGCCACTGTAACGCTTGTTTGATGCCGGCTTCGACGGCCACCAGCTTGAATTGGTGCCACGCGAGCGAAGTGCCGGGAGATCCCAGCCAACAGTACGGCGCGCCTACTTTCGTCAGTGGCGTCAAGACCTTCGTCGATCGCAACAAGGTTAAACCAAGGAGCTGCAGAAGTGAATCAACTTATGTTCAAGGACAAGGGCTCGATTACGTTCAACGACGAGGGCTCGAGGTTCATGATGAAAACCCCACGGAAATATCGTGGACAGCCGCAGCTCGACTGGGATCATCGCATGAAGGCACGGGCTCACGTGGGCTACCTCCAAGCCAACAAGCTCATCAACGTCGAAAATGACAAAGTCTGGGGCAAAAAAACCTACAAGGGCCAAGACTGGTACTATCACACATATCAGGGCAACACGATGCTGGTCACTGTGCGTAGCGCAGACCGGCAGGTCAAACTGAGCCACCAAAACAATGCGTCCCTGGAGAGTTTCCTAAAAGACACTCCGGCAGCGAACGTAATATTTGATATTCATTACATCGATGATGGCACCGACTATGTGTCCACCTGCCAGATGTCGGCAATGGCAGTAGGTTTGACTTCGGTGGGGCTGGTCATTGCCGCGGTAGGATTTTTTGCCGTAGCTGCATTTGGCGGGTTTGCGATTGAGGGAGCAGCAGCCGCATTTATTGCGGAGGCTATCGGCATGGAATTGAACGTAGTCATTCCAGGTGCTGGCATTATTTTGTGCGTCTTGGCCTTCATAGGCATTTGGCTTGCTTTTGAATTGGGGCGCAATATCGAGGTGAATGTCATATTCGAGAATAGAAGCAACCAGGACCTCAAAATAGTAGATTACTCTTTCTATAATATTGCAGAGGACCATATTCCGGACGCAACCAAGAAAATATATGCAGCGATAAAGTCGGGCGGCCTTCCGATGCGGAAACTTCGGGAAATTCCTCCGCCAGAGCCCGACCTGCCACCCCTTGATGAATACGATACCTTTGATACTCAAGTCGTCAATTATAGCAAATACAAAGGCATCGGGCTTGCATTCAAATTCCTGGATAGCAACAACAAGCCTATTACAATCGCGATACGGAACGACATCTACAAAGATGGGTATTACAGGGTCACTGTTGACGGCGAAAGCGCCGCGGATGCCTACAACAACGCCGATAGTAACTACGCCGGTCCGTTTGAGTTTACTTGGTCCGGCGGCACGTTGAAATTCACCTTAGATAAAGTGAAGTTTCACAACTATAACTTCGCCGGCATCATCTCATTTCACTAATCCTCGTGACCACGCCAGCGGGCGACGAATATTGGGTTGTGAGGAGATTCAGGGACGATTGACACCTCACAATCCCCTTTCGCATGCCGGCGCCCAACGCAGCAACCGGCGCGAGACCGTCTCGCGCCAACGACCCGCGAAGGGCTCGGAGGCGCGAATTTCCAGGCCGGCTCTCAATGCGCTCTAGCGTATGCGTAAGACGTGTATATGTAAGAACTGCGTAAAGCCGAAAGAGAACAAAGCCAGTTATTTTGCTGGTATTTGCTTTGTCAATATGACGAAAAGTCAGGCGCTTGTACGGACGTTTGACATTTCAAGCCTCGCTCCACGCGCGAACGTCGGCATTTCTGCGAAGAGCTTTTGGTGCCCCTGGCCGGAATCGAACCAGCACTCCTTGCGGAACTCGATTTTGAGTTCGAGCGCGTCTACCAATTCCGCCACAGGGGCTTGTCGCAACTCGGCTGCAAGGCCGAGGTCACGAAGCGGGCGGAATATAGCGGGCGGGGAGTGGCGGTCAACCCGCGTGTACCGGCTTGACCAGAAGCTTGGATTCCGGGCGCCGGAAGGCTTCGTCGCGGGTGCCTGCGTGCTCGCTAACCGTCTCCACCCGCGTTATCGAACCGCCAAACACCCCAGTGTGATGCCGCTTTTCCTCGACAGCGCTACGCTCGCGAGATAGGACGCTCTCCTCACAGGAGATGAATGTGACGTTTGATGCCATCGCACACCCCGCGCCAGCGCGGGGCGACGCCAGATCAGCGCAAGCGGCGGCGCTGGCGATCGCGGTCATGGCCGCGGCGACGCTCGCCGGGGCGTGGTTCTTTCAATTGGTGTTGGATATTCGCCCCTGTCCGCTCTGCCTCGAACAGCGCTACGCGTATTATCTGGCGATCCCGCTTGCCGTGGTGGTGGCGCTTGCCGCCGGTCGGAATGTGCCGCGCGCGGCGCTGGTGGCGGGCTTTGCGATTCTCGCTGTTGCCGCGCTCGGCAATGCCGGGCTCGGCGTCTATCACGCCGGCGTCGAATGGCAATTTTGGCAGGGGCCGACCGATTGCACCGGCCCGGTCGGAAATCTCGGCAGCGCCGGCAATCTGCTGGAACGGCTCGACACCGTGAAGGTGATCCGTTGCGACGAGGTGCAGTGGCGCTTTCTCGGCCTCTCGCTGGCCGGTTACAACGTGCTGATCTCGCTTTTGATGGCCGCGCTCGCGGTATCCGGCCTCGTCGGGTCCGCCAAGCGGGCTTAATCGTCGACGTCTTCCTGCGGGCGTCCGAACAGGTGCACGATGCCCGGCGCCGCGATGGTGACGAACACGAAGCGCGACAGATGATGCGCGCCGACGAAGATCGGGTCGATGTGCAGCGTCAGCGCCAACGCCAGCATGGCGTCCATCGCGCCCGGCGCGAACGCGACGATGATGTCGGCTAGCCGCACCGGGGTGGTCAGCGCGATCACCGCGACGAAGACCGCCGAGATGATGATGGCGACGGCGAAGGATCCCAGCGCCGCATTGACATGACTGAGCAGGGTCCTGACGCTCGTCCGTGCGAACCGCGTTCCGATCAGTGCGCCGATCCCGACCAGGGCCGCCGCGCGCACCCATGGCGGCAAACCGCCCTCGACCAATCCGATGCCGTGCAACACGCCCGATCCGATCATCGCACCGAACATCCAGCTCGCCGGGAATTTGATCAGCCGCAGCGCCAGCGCCGCCACCACCGAAGCCGCGATCAGCTCGATCAGCTCCAGCGGCGAAGCGATCGCCGTCGCCGCGCCGCTCGGCGGGGATGATGGGGTCATTCCCGTCATGGCCAGCAACAGCGGCAACGCGGCGGTGAGAAGGATCACGCGCACGCTTTGCACCACGGCAATCGCTGGCACATCCGCCCCCTTCTCGGCCGCGAGCATGGTGATTTGCGATAAAGCGCCAGGGCTTCCGGCCAGAAACGCCGAGGTTTGGTCCCAGCCGTGAACGCGTTGCAGGTAGATGCTGCTGCAAAATGTCGAGCAGAACGTCGCCAGCGCCAGGAGCGCAATGGTCAAGGGATAGGCGCCCATATGTTGCAGCAGTTGCCGCGAGACCAGCGAGCCCAGCGATATCCCGAGCAGCACCAGCACGGTCTGGGTTAGAAACGGCGTCATCGTGAGCGGACGTCCTGCGATCACGGCGATGCCGACCGCGATCATGGCGCCGGATATCAACCCTCCCGGAAGGTTTGCCGACACAAACAGCGCCCCGCCGGCAGTGCCTGTAACCAACGTTTCGAGCACGTGGAGGGTTTTGCTACGGCTGGGAAGGGCAGACGCCATCGGTGCTGGGATTTGGCTCACAGCGCCTTATGGCAAATCCGGGCACCGGGCACAAATGCGCGAACGCGACTGCTGCAATGCGCGCGGTCTGGTGCCAACCCTCCCCCTTTATGGGGGAGGGGAATTGAAAATCGACGGAATCACTTCGCCTTGTCGGCCGCGCCCTTTTTGCATTCCGACATGAACTTCTTGCGATCCTTGCCATGGAGGCTCTTGGTATCGGCTTCCTTTGAACATTCGAGCGAGGCCGCGGTCCGTGGCTTTTCGGCTTTCTTTTCCGCAGGGGCCGTTTTTGTGGCTGGCGCAGGCGCGGCCGGCGTTGTGGTTTGCGCGAACGCGGCGCCCGTTAGCAGCAGGGATGCGAAGACAGTGGCGGCAACGCGGGAGGACAGATTGGTCATGGGGTCACCTCAGGTTGAAGAGAGGGGCAACATCGCGTCACGATGCTGAACCGCGGATGAATGAAGCCCGGGTGGGCGCGCTTTCGCCATCGCTATATTTTTGCCTGATGAACGATCGCTCGTTGTCATGCGTCGGCGCTGCGCTAGGATGGGACGGTTCATATAGCCATGCCCCCAGGGAGATTAGCGATGACCATTCAAGCAAAATTATTATACGCGGCGGCGGTGTCGGGTTTTGCGGCGCTCGCGTTCACATCGTCAGCGCAGGCGCTGACGACGCAGGAATGCAGTGCGAAATACCAGGCGGCCAAGACCGCCGGGACGCTCAACGGTCAAAAGTGGAACGATTTCCGCAAGGCCGAATGTGGTGCGAACGCCGCCGCAACGCCCGCCGCGGCGCCAGCTGCCGCACCCGCGGCACCGAAAGCCACCGAGGCCAAGCCGAAGCCTGAAGCCACACCTGCCGCCACGCCCGCCGGGCCTGCGGTGTTCCCCACGGCCGTGGATCCGAAATATTCCAAGGAAACTGCCGGCAAGGCCCGCATGCATACCTGCGTCGATCAGTACAACGTCAACAAGGCCAGCAACGGCAATGGCGGGATGAAATGGATCCAGAAGGGCGGCGGTTATTACAGCGAATGCACCAAAAAGCTGAAGGGTGCCTGATCAAATCATGACAAGCACGGGCGTGGCTTCGTGCCATGCCCGTGCCTGGATTTTGCCGATCGCGATTTGGCAGCGTGAGCCGATGAAACCCCCATGTTGTGGCTCGTCGTGTTGTGTTTTGCGCGGTCGGTTCACCCGGATCATTGACAGTGGTGGCGGGCCTCACCCGATGAAGAGGTTTCCGCGCGCGGATCGCCCATGGCAGCAAGCCTGAGCCTCATTCTGCTGTGTCAACTGGCCGGCGAAGTCATCGTCCGCGGTCTCGGCCTGCCTCCGGGAAACCGGGTTTTGCAGCGATGATGATCTCCGCGATGCAGAGCGTGCTCGGACTGGCATCGGGAGCGCTGGTTGGATTTTCTCTTGGCCTGGTCGGCGGCGGCGGATCGATCCTGGCGGTGCCGTTGATGGTCTATGTGGTCGGCGTGCCGGACGCCCATGTGGCGATCGGTACCAGCTCGATCGCGGTGGCTGCCAATGCGGCGGTGAACTTGTCAAACCATGCGCGCGGCGGCACCGTGCGATGGTCGTGCGCGCTGGGCTTTGCGGCTGCGGGCATCATCGGGGCGTTCTTAGGCTCGATCTTCGGCAAAATGATCGATGGAGAAAGGCTGCTGGCGCTGTTCGCGCTTTTGATGCTGTTCATCGCGGTGCTGATGCTGAAGACGCGATCACGGATCGGGCTACCCGACGTCCAGATGGACTAGGCCAACACCGCAGCCATCGTCGGCCTTGGTCTCGCGACCGGGATGCTCTCCGGTTTTTTTGGCATTGGTGGAGGATTTCTGATCGTGCCGGCGCTGGTGCTGGCGACGGGAATGTCGATCATGAACGCGGTCAGCTCGTCGCTGGTCGTCGTCACGGCGTTCGGCCTGACGACCGCTGCCAGCTATGCCTATTCCGGGTTGATCTCGTGGCGGCTGGCGGGATTGTTCATCATGGGCGGCATCGCCGGGGGCTTGATCGGCACCCGGTTGGCGCGGATGGCGGCGGCACGGCGCGGTGCGCTCAATATTGTTTTCGCCGCGGTCATTATTGCGGTAGCACTCTACATGTTGGCGCGTAACTTATCGCTATCTTGAACGTAGGCGAGGCCGCCCGGGAGACCAGACATGAACAAATCGATCGATCCGACCCGGCGCGACACGCTTGGCGCGTTGGGGGCAAGCGCAATGATGTTCGGCATGAACATCGCGGCTGGGTCCGCGCTCGCACAAAGCGACGGCGATAACGTGCTGACCGAAGCGCTGGTGTTGCGCGACCCGGATATTCCGGTGGCCGGAAATGCCGCGGGTGACATTACGATCGTCGAGTACTTCGACTATCAGTGTCCGTATTGCCGCAAGCTTGAGCCCGAGCTGCGGCAAGTGGTCAAGGACGATGGCAAGGTTCGCCTGGTCTTGAAGGACTGGCCCATCCTCGGCGACGTCTCGGTGACCGCGGCGCGGATGGCGTTGGCGAGTAAATTCCAGGACAAGTTTCTTTCGGCGCATGAAGCGCTGATCGGCATCAACTCGAAGCTGACCGGGCCGCGCATCGGTGAGTTGCTCGCCGGCGCGGGTATCGATGTCGATCGGCTCAACCGCGATCTCGCGACCAACGCCAAAACGATCGATGCGATCATCGCGCGCAACCACGAACAGGCCACCGCATTCGATTTTCGGGGAACGCCGTCCTTCATCGTCGGCAAATTTCGGGTGCCGGGCGTCTTGACCATGGCGCAATTCGATCAGGTCATTGCCGACGCGCGGAAGGCGGCGGAAAACAAATAGCGGTTGACGAATAAGGAATGCAAAAAGCGGCATCGCCGGGTGGCGAAGCCGCTTTCGAGCGGTGAGCCGTGCCGACTATTGTGCGCAACTACTTCGAGGACAGCTTGATCCAGTCCTCATTGGCGCGCAGTTTCAGCGCGTTCCAGTCGGTTGCCGCGACGTCCCAATTGACGATGGTGCGGTTGGCTTGCGCCACTTGGCCGTTCGCGACCGTCGAGGTCGCCATCGAATCATGGACATAGACACCCATGACCAGCAGCAACGCCCCCAAAATCATTCCCAAAAAAAAGCGCATCGCAAACCTCCGGTGATCGCGAACAACGCGGCGAGGGCCGGATGGTTCCTTGCCTAGAAAATCATCACGCCTCGGGCTTCGCGATCGCTTGAAAGGATGACCGGTAAGGCGTCTATGTGTCGGGATAATTTCGGACGACAAGGATAAAAAATGACCGACAAGACAAGCAAGGTTGCGATTGTGACCGGCGCCTCGCGCGGCATTGGCGCGGCGATAGCGGAGCGGCTTGCCGGCGACGGGTTCACCGTTGTGATCAATTATGCCGGTGACACCAAATCTGCCGAGACATTGGCGCGCAAGATCGAAACCGACGGCGGCCGGGCGTTGACCTTCAAGGCGAACGTCAGCGACCCCGTCGCGGTTCGCGACATGTTCGATGCGGCCGAGCAGGCATTCGGGGGCATCGACGTGCTCGTCAACAATGCCGGGATCATGAAGCTTGCAAAAATCGCCGACAGCGACGATGCGATGTTCGACCAGCAGATCGCGGTCAATCTCAAGGGCAGCTTCAACGCGATGCGCGAAGCCGCCAGGCGGCTGCGCGATGGCGGACGGATCGTCAATCTCTCGACCAGCATCGTCGGCACCAAGCTGGAGACCTATGGCATCTATGCCGCCACCAAATCTGCGATCGAGACCATGACCGCGATCCTCTCGAAGGAAATGCGTGGCCGTGGCATCACGGTCAATGCCGTGGCGCCGGGGCCGACCGCGACCGACTTGTTCCTCAACGGCAAATCGCCCGAGTTGGTTGATCGCATGGCGAAGATGAGTCCGCTGGAACGCATAGCTCAGCCCGACGATATTGCATCGACCGTTGCCTTCCTCGTCGGTCCTGACGGGGGATGGATCAACGGCCAGGTGCTGCGGGCCAATGGCGGCCTGGTGTAATCATTGCCCGCCGCGCAGCCAGCTCAGGACCGCCGCGTTGATCTCGGATGGGTAGCAATGGCTGAGATCATCAAGCTCCCGGTAGCGCACATCGGCGCCGGCCGCCGATAACGCCGCTTGCGTCTGCCGTGCCATCTGGACCGGAAACATCCAGTCGAGCCGGCCGTGCACGAGATAGATCGGCAAACCGCGCAGCCGTTCCGCATCCGCTGTTTCCGCCATCAGCGGATGAAAGGTCGCCGCGACCGGTGCGAGATGGGTGAAGGGGGAAGTGTTCCCCAGTCCGGTGACGTAGCAGAACGTGCCGCCGTCGCTCATCCCGGTCAGGAGCAGTTTTGTTGGATCGATGTTCCAGCGTGCCCGCACCACATCGAGAATCCGCGCCAGGTTCGGGGTATCGGTGTCTTCGCCCATCAACGCCCAAGTGGTTTTGGTTTTACTTGGAGCGTTGCCGGTCGCGGTGGGCGCGACCAGGATAGCGCCGTGGCTGCGGGCGTCGCGCAGCCACGTCCACAGAAAGCTGCGGCCATTGCCGCTGCCGCCATGCAGCGCCATCACCAAGGGCCAGGCGCGGTCGGGCGTATAATATTCCGGCACGTACAGCGAGAAGCCGCCGCGGCTGCCGGCTTCGTTGTGGCCGTGAATGATCCCGGTATTTTCCTTTGCCGGCGCCGCAAGCCGCGCCTTTAGATCCGCATTCTCGCGCAGAAGCGGATCGACGAAAAAGGTGCTCACCGGCGGCAATGTTGCGGCGAGGGGATAGAGCGCCTCCTGCGCGCGCGGGACGTGGCGTAACGCGCGAAACACCTCAATCAAATCGCCGTTGCCATGCTGGGCCGCGCGCAATCCCGCGAACGCCGCCAGCGCGGCATCGCTCGCGGTCGCGAGCGGGATGCGTAAATGGCCGAATGGCTCCGGCCACTCGGCCAGCCGCGGACGAACGGCGCGTAAAGCCTGGTCCGGCGTTCCGGCGGCCTCCATGACGGAATCGAAATCGGGCGGATGCAGATGGCGCGCGACGAAACCAAGTGCTTCCAGCGATTGCAGCAATGGCGGCAGCACAGCCACGATGTCGTCCACCACGGCCTCGCTCATCGGATTCCCCCAGCGCTCTAATGCAGCCGCGGGCCTTTCAGCAGCTTGACGCGGTCGGTCGAGGTCAACACCACGTCGAAGGTGAGGCCTTCGTGGTAGACGGTGAGCGGGACATCGACGCCGGCGGGTCCGAGCGCCCAGAGTTTTCGGTAGAAGGTGCTTTGGCTCGTGATGTTTTCCCCGTTTACGGCGAGGATGACGTCGCCGGCCTTGAGTTCGGCGCGCGCCGCGGGTCCCTTCGGGGAAATGCCGATTACCGCGACTCTGTTGTCGATCTCGGTCGAGTACATGCCGAGCCAGGGCCGCGCCGGCTTGTTGACGCGGCCGAACTTGCGCAAATCGTCGAGCACTGGCGTGAGCAGATCGATCGGCACGACCATGTTGACATGCTCGGCCTTGCCCTCGCGCTCGCGCTCGAGTTGGAGCGAGCCGATGCCGATCAACTCACCGCGGCTCGAGATCAGTCCGGTGCCGCCCCAATTCGGATGGGCGGGATAGGTGAAGATCGCCTCGTCCAACAGATATTCCCAATAACCGGCAAATTCCTGTTTGGCGGCAATGTGGCTGGCAACCGAGCGCGTGCGTCCGCCGGCGCCGCCCACCACCACCCGGTCGCCGATTTGGGCGCTTGCCGAAGACCCCAGCGGCAGCGGATCGCGATCAATTCGGCCAAGTGCCTGCACCAGGCCGAAGCCGCTCACCGAATCGAAACCGAGCGCATGACCTTCCACCACGCGGCCATCGCCGAGATGCAGCCAGACGGTTTGGGCCTCGGTGATCAGATAGCCGATCGTGAGCACCAGCCCGTCCTCGATCACGACGCCATTGCCGGCGCGCTCGGTACCCAGGGTCTCGGCACTGAAGGCATCGCCGGGGATGATCGAATGCAAGCCGACCACCGAAGCAAGCACCCGATCGAGATCGAAACTGTAGTCGGCCGCGCGAGGCTGGTTTGCCGGCGGTACTTTCCATTCAGTCAAAGAGGGCATGGAGGATCTCCTGGCCAACCGGGCGTGCGCGCGTGTCCTTGCAAATTCAGCGGACAATGTCGCGCGAAATCGGTGGCGATCTTATGTCGCAAACGACCGTCTTGAAAGTCTCTCGTGACAGAGCATGATCCCGACCCGAAGGGCCGCGTCAGCGCAAGGGGGAGCCGGTTTCCCCTCGGGATAAATGGCAAAGCGTTTGCTCGCAGATCGTGCTCGTCGACCGCTTGCTACGGATCGAGTTCGGTATCCCAGTATAAATAATCGAGCCAGCTGTCGTGCAGATAGTTCGGCGGGAACAGCCGGCCGTTGCGATGCAGCTGATGCACGGTCGGCGCGAACGGGGGTTGCCGCGGAAACATCCGCGCCTGCTGCGTGGTCAGGTTGCCCTTGCGCAGGTTGCACGGCGAGCAAGCGGCGACCACGTTTTCCCAGGTGGTCTGGCCGCCTTTGCTGCGCGGGATGATGTGATCGAAGGTCAGATCGTCGGCGGCCAGGCAGTACTGGCACACGAAACGATCGCGCAGGAACACGTTGAACCGGGTGAAGGCGGGATGTGTGGTCGGCTTGACGAAGGATTTCAGCGACACCACGCTGGGCAGTTGAATTTCGAACGAGGGGCTGCGCACCGCGCGGTCGTAGTGCTCAACGATATTCACGCGGTCGAGGAACACCGCTTTGATCGCGTCCTGCCACGACCAAAGAGACAGCGGATAATAGCTGAGCGGCCGGAAATCCGCATTCAGCACCAGTACCGGCCAACCGCCTTGCGAGACATGTGCGTTCAAGTAACGCTCCTGGCCCCCATATAAGCTGCGAAGCAGCGTAAGTTGACATACTACAGGCAGCGTGACGGGATTGTGAAGGGCGTTGGCGGCCTTATCCGCCCTGTTTGGTCTGGATTGCATCAACGGCATGAAGGCCGCTAAACCGGACCGGACGGCGCTTTTCGGCCGACTACGGACGCAGCACCATGGTCATCTCGTCGCGTTATCTTGAAGCGCCGCGCCGGCTGCGGGCCTTCGTTCGCGCCCATGAAACAAGCCTGGTTCTGCTTGCGGCGCTGGTGGGAACCATCGGCGGATTGGTGGTGGCCGCAATGAGTGCGGCAGTCGCGGGGCTGCATGTCGTATTGTTCGACCTTCAAGCGGGCGAACGTCTCTCGAGCCAGGTCAGGATCGAGCCGTTGCGTGCCTTGTTGGTTCCGAGCCTCGGCGGCCTGTTGCTGGGCATGGCATTCCTGTGGCTGCTGCGGTGGCGGCCGGTGCGCGAAATCGACCCGATCGAGGCCAACGCCCTGCATGGCGGGCGGATGTCGTTTCGCGGCAGTGTGGTCGTGGCGTTGCAGACCGTCTGGTCCAGCGGCGTCGGCGCTTCGGTCGGACTTGAAGCGGGCTACACCCAACTCGCCAGCGGTATTGCCGCCTCCTTGGGTCGCGGGTTTCATCTGCGCCGGGCGGATCAGCGCATCATGGTCGGCTGTGGCGCCGCCGCGGCGATTGCGGGGGCGTTCGGCGCGCCGCTTGCCGGCGCCTTCTATGCCTTTGAGTTGGTGATTGGAGGATACACGCCGGCCAGCTTGACGCCGGTCGGCGTCGCCGCGGTCGCGGGATATTTTGTCGCCCATGCATTTACGGTGCTGCCGCTCGGTGTCGGCGTCGGCACGGTCGGAGATGTGCTTGGGCATGATCTGGCCATTGCGGCGCTGCTCGGGATTCTGGCCGCGCTGTTCGGGATTGGAATGATGCGCGGCGTCTCACTCTGGGAGGCGCTGCTGTCGAAGACCGGAATTTGGTTGCCGCTGCGCCTGGCGCTTGGCGGTCTTGTTGTCGGCCTGCTCGCATGGGTGACGCCGCAAGTGATGTCGTCGGGGCATGGTGCACTGTATCTTGCCGGGATCGTTTCGATGCCGCTGGCGGCCGTCGCGACCGTGTTCGTCCTGAAAGCGATCGCATCCGTCGTGTCGCTCGGCAGCGGCTTTCGCGGCGGATTGTTTTTCGCCACGCTCTTTCTCGGCGCGCTCGGCGGTCACCTGTTCGCGGCGGGCTTTGACACGATCTGGCCCGGTCTCAAGCTCGATCCGAACCTTTATGCGATCGTCGGCATGAGCGCGCTGTCGGCCTCGGTGATCGGCGGCCCGCTGACGATGACGTTCATCGCGCTGGAATCCACCGGCAATCTCTGGCTCACCACCGCGGTGTTGGTCGCGGTCATCATTTCGACCCAGATCACCCGCGAATTATTCGGTTACTCGTTTGCGACGTGGCGATTGCATCTACGCGGCGAAACCATCCGCAGCGCCGCGGACGTAGGCTGGATCCGCGATCTTACGGTGCGGCGTCTGATGCGGCCCGACGTGGTCACCGTGAGCGTCGACATGCCGATTGAAGAATTCCGCCGTAAATTTCCGCTCGGCTCGAAGACCCAGGTGGTCGCGGTGGACGGCGCCGACCGCTACGTCGGGCTGGCGCTGGTGGCCGAAGCGCACGCGCCGGACGTTGACGCGGCGGCCGCTCTTGGCGGCATCCTGCATCATCGCGACGTCGTGCTCTACCCCGTCATGAACATCCGGGAGGCCATTGCTGTTTTTGACGCCGCCGAAGCTGAATCCCTTGTCGTGGTCGAGACCGCCGGCAAGCATAAGCCGATCGGAATTCTCACCGAGGCCCACGCCATGCGACGCTATGCAGAAGCGTCCGAACAACGGCGGCGCGAGGTCGTTGGCGATATCTGATCGGCGCACCCGAAAACATCGAAGATTACGGCAACCTCTTTGCGATGCGGCTCTTTGACGTTGCCGATGATCGTTTGGCCCTCGATGCCTTGCCCAAACCGGCGGCCGATTTCTCCTGCGCCGCGATCACGCCCTCGCGCTTTTTCACGGCCCTGTAATAGGCCCACCACAGATGCGCTGCGGCGCCGCGCAGTGGACGCCATGGCTCGGCCAGCGGCGCCATCTGCCTTGCGGTCGGTCGTGTCTTCAGGCCCAATCCGATTTTCACCGCCTCCTGCACGGCGAGATCGCCCGCCGGCCACGCGTCGCCGTGGCCGAGACAAAACAGCAGATAGACGTCGGCGGTCCACGGGCCGATGCCGTGCAGCGCCGTCAGGGTGTTGTGCGCGGCGTCGGCATCCTCGTTTGCGAGCACGTCGAGATTGAGCCGCTCGGAGGCGAGTTCGCGCGCCAGATTCTTCAGGGTTTTGATCTTCGCCGCCGACAGCCCGAGCCGGCCCAGCCGGTCGGCGCGGGCGCGGCGCAGCGCGTCATGATGAAACGGATCGAACGCCGCGCTGACGCGGGCCCAGATCGCCGCGGCGCTGGCGGTGGACACTTGCTGGCCGCAGACGATCGCCGCCAGGCCCGCATAGCCCGGCTCGCGCCGCCGCAGCACCGGCATGCCCGCAAGCTCGAACACTGGTTTGAGCCGCGGGTCCTGCTTGACCAGCGCGTGGATGGCTTCTTCGAGATCGGCCTGGGTGTTGAGGTGGATGGTCATGCGAACTAGAAACATCATGTCACGCGAAAGAGATCAATGCCGCCCGTCTTCCGCTTTGCGCCGAGCCCGAACGGCTATTTGCATCTCGGCCACGCTTTCTCGGCGTTGCTGAATTTCGATTTGGCGCGTCAGAGCGGTGGCCGGTTTTTGCTGCGCATCGAGGATATCGACCTCGCCCGCTGCAAGCCGGAATTCGAGGCTGCGATCTACGAAGACCTCGCCTGGCTCGGCGTCGTCTGGGAAACGCCGGTACGGCGGCAATCCGAGCACCTCGTTGCATACCGCGATGCGGTCGAGAAACTATCCAGCCGAGGCTTGCTTTATCCGAGTTTCGAGAGCCGCGCCGAGATCGCAAAGCTCGTCGCGCAGCGGGAAGCGAACGTGCCGTGGCCGCGCGATCCCGACGACGCGCCGCTTTACCCGGGTGTCGCGAAGTCGCTTTCGCCGCGAGAGCGCGCGGGGTTGGTCGAATTGGGCGCGCCGTTTGCGTTGCGGCTCGATATGAAAGCGGCGTGCGCGCGCGCCGGCGATCTCCATTGGACCGAGCGCGGCGAAGGCCCCGATGGCGAGACCGGCGCGGTGGTGGCGCGGCCGGAAGCCTGGGGCGAGGTCATTCTCGCGCGCAAGGAAACGCCGACCAGCTATCATCTCTCGGTGGTGATCGACGACGCCTTGCAGGGGGTGACGGAGGTGGTCCGGGGCCAGGACCTGTTCTGGTCGACCAGCGTCCATCGGTTGCTGCAGCAACTGCTCGGCCTGCCCCAGCCGGCCTATCGGCACCATCGGCTCGTGCTTGATGACAGGGGACGAAAACTTTCCAAATCCACCGCCGCCACGGGCCTGCGCGAATTGCGTGCCGGAGGAGCGAGCCAAGCCGATATCCGCCGCTTGGTCGGCCTGGTTTGATTAACTCCTGCGGAGGCCTGGAGCGAACACAACCAGAAAAACGAGCTTCGGCGTGACTCACCGCGCCCGGCCATGGCATGGTGGGCCCGGCCAAGGGCTAGGGGTATCATGGCGCCAAAAACGCGCTCGTCGCGCACCAAGCAGCCGTCGAAAAGGCCCGGTTCCGGCGTTGCCGCTCGCAACCCACGTAAGCGCACCGCCGTCCCCGGGATGGTCGAAACGGCGCTGGCGGCGTTCGCGCATGAGGTGCGCACGCCGCTCACCGGAATTCTGGCCATCAGCGATCTGCTGGCGACGTCCGACCTCGACGAGCGCGAACGGCGCTGGGTCGACACCATCAAGGCGGGCGCGGAACATCTCGCCAGCCTCGCGACGTTGTTTGTCGATGCCGCGCGAGGCGGCCACGCCACGCCCGGGGTGCGGGAGGATTTGTTCGATCTGCGGGCGCTGGCGCGCAACGCCGGGGATTCGCTGGCCGGCCGGGCGGCGGCGAAGGGTCTGCAATCCCAAGTCGATATTTCAGAGAAGCTTCCGGTGCTCGTGGTCGGCGATCCCGTTCGCCTGCGCGCGGCCCTGGAAAACCTGATCGACAACGCGGTGAAGTTCACGGAAGCGGGCGGCGTCGCGCTCGCGGTCAAGCCTCTTCGCAGCGGGAGGGGCAAGGTCGGCGTGGCCTTTGCGGTTTCCGACAGCGGCATCGGTCTGACGCTCAGCGAGATCAAACGCCTGTTTCGCCCGTTCTCGCAGGCCAATGTCAGCATCGCGTCGCGCTTCGGGGGGGCGGGGCTCGGATTGTCGTCGGTGAAGGCGCTGGCGCGCGCAATGGGCGGCGACATCGTCGTGGCACAACGGCGGCGTGGCGGAACCACATTCACGTTGTCGGTCATTTTGACGCTCGCGAAAGCTTCGAAATCGGCCGGTCGGGGGAGCGACGGCGACATATCCTCGGATTCGGCGCAGTCGTTGCGGGTTCTCAGTGTGGAGGACAATCCGTTTGGCCGCGTCGTGCTCAACACCATTCTCACCGAGCTTGGGCATCATGCGGAATTCATCGGACGAGGCGAAGCCGCCACAGATCGCATCGCGCAGGGCGCATTCGACGCGGTGCTGATGGACATGGTGTTGCCGGGCATCAACGGCATCGAGGCGATCAAGCGCATTCGAGAGTTGGGAGCGCCTGCGGGGCGCATTCCGATCATTGGGGTGTCGGGGCGCGGTGACGACGAGGCGGCATCGCGCGCCGCCGGCGCTGATGCCTTTTTGGTCAAGCCTGTGAGTCCAAGGACGCTCGCGATTGCGCTGCTTGAAGCGACACGCCGTGCGGCAGCCGCGACTTGATGATCGCCGCATTCAGTTCGCCGCCATAGACGAAGATCGCAGCAATGAAATACAAAAAAACCAGCGCGATGATCACCGAGGCAAGGCCGGCATACATCGTGACGTAGTTATTGGCGAAGCGTGCGAGATACTGTCCGAACAAGACTCCCGACAGCAGCGATGCCACCAGCGTGAAGACGATGCCCGGCAGGATCTGCAGGAAGCTTCGGCGACCGGCCGGGAGCCAGGCGTGCAGAATAAAGAGTGCGACAATCAGCGCGCCGATGGCAATGCCGTAGCGCGCAAGGTTGAGAAAATTCTCGTTGGTCTCGACGATCAGCGGGATGTAGCGGCGCGCCGCCTCCAGCATCAGCGGCCCGAGTACGATCAGGAAGGCCATCGCCAGCGAGGCGAAGGCGGCGATCAGGGTGTAGCCGATCGATTCCAGCCGCAGCCAGTACCAGCGCCGCGGTTCCACCACCGAATAGGCGCGGTTAAGCGCGACGCGCAGGCTTTCGACCCCGTTCGAGGCAAAATACACCGCCAGCACGGCGCCGATGGTCAGCGCGCCGCCGCGGGGCGTTGTCAGCACGTCGTGAATCTCGCTCGACAGCGAATCGGCGACCTGCTTCGGCCAGGTCTCCAGCATCAACCCAGCGGCCTGGTCGGCGAGTTCCTTTGACCCGAAAAAGCCCGCCAGCGAAGTCAGCACGATCAGAAACGGAAACAGCGCCATCAACGTCGAGAGCGCGATGTGGCTGGCGATCGCCCAGCCGTCATCGGCGAGGAACGTGTAGAACGCGTCCATGGCGACCAGATAGACGTAGCGGAACTGTCTCACATTTCACCTTGATGGTGGCGAAGAAAAATTCGACCGAGCATCAAGCTAGCTTCTGATATTATTGGATAAAAAGCCAGATCGTCGCGCCCGACGTGCGCGCGATGGCGGACCGCCGTGCACAATGTTATGTACGGCAAATGGCGTCATTCCTGAGCATGATTCTTCTTCCCGTCGCGGTCGGCGCCGTCGCGCTGGTGCTGCTGCTTGGTCTTCTTAACATGATGCGGGGCGGATCGCCGAACCGGTCCCAGAAACTGATGCGGTGGCGGGTCTTGCTGCAATTCGTCGCGATCGTCATCACGATGCTTGCGGTCTGGGCGATGGGGCGCTGAAGGAGACGGGTGAATGGTCGTCCTCAATCGTATCTATACGCGGACCGGCGACGACGGCACCACCGCGCTCGGCAGCGGCGAACGCCGCTCGAAGCATGATTTGCGCATCGGCGCCTATGGAACCGTCGACGAAACCAACTCCGCCATTGGCATTGTGCGGCTGCATCTGTCGGATACGCCCGATCTCGATGCGATGCTGGGCCTGGTCCAGAACGATCTGTTCGATCTTGGCGCCGACCTCGCGGTGCCCCAGCGCGAGGGCAAGGCGGAGCGGTTGCGGATGCTGTCGAGCCAGGTCGAACGCCTCGAGCGCGACATCGACACCCTCAATGCGAGGCTTTCGCCCTTGACCTCGTTTGTGTTGCCCGGCGGCACGCCGGCCGCCGCGCATCTGCATCTGGCGCGTACAATATGCCGCAGGGCGGAACGGATGATCGTGGAGCTGGCGGCAAAGCCTGACGAGCCGGTCAGCGATGCGGCGATCCAATATATGAATTGCCTGTCGGACTTCCTGTTTGTCGCCAGCCGCTCGGTAAACCAAAACGGGACCGGGGACGTATTATGGGTGCCCGGCCAGAATCGCTAAGCACGGGTGGTATCTGCCTGCGATTTTTTGGCTTTTCGCGCGTTGACCGGGATTGGCCGGACCTTTAGGTTCCGCGCCCTAGCTGATCAAACCTGAAATTCAGGCGAAAGAGGGTCGATGAAGGTTCTGGTGCCGGTAAAGCGGGTGGTCGACTTCAACGTCAAGGTTCGCGTCAAGAGCGACGGCTCGGGCGTCGAACTCTCCAACGTCAAGATGTCGATGAACCCGTTCGATGAGATCGCCGTCGAGGAGGCCCTGCGCCTGAAAGAGGCCGGCAAGGCAACCGAGGTCGTGGTGGTCTCGATCGGTCCCGCGCAGGCGGCTGAAACCATCCGGACCGGGCTCGCCATGGGCGCGGACCGCGGCATCCTGGTCAAGGCGGAAGGCAATGTCGAGCCGCTGGCCGTGGCTAAAATCCTCAAAGCCATCGCAGATGAAGAGAAGCCGGGCCTCGTTATTCTTGGCAAGCAGGCGATCGACGACGATTCAAACCAGACCGGCCAGATGCTGGCCGCGCTGCTGGGGTGGTCGCAGGCGACCTTTGCCTCCAAGCTCGAGGTCGATGGATCCGATTTCAAGGTGACGCGCGAAATCGACGGCGGCTTGCAGACCATCAAGTTGA
Organism: uncultured Alphaproteobacteria bacterium; assembly: GCA_963814615.1. Classification (GTDB taxonomy): domain Bacteria; phylum Pseudomonadota; class Alphaproteobacteria; order Rhizobiales; family Xanthobacteraceae; genus Bradyrhizobium. Next base: position 743,392 of record CAWFDN010000005.1, read on the forward strand.
AGGGACCGGCGATCGTCACCACCGACCTGCGGCTGAACGAGCCGCGCTATGCCAGCCTGCCCAACATCATGAAGGCGAAAAAGAAGCCGATCGCCGAAAAGAGCGCTTCCGACTACGGTGTCGATCTCACGCCCCATCTCGAAATCCTCAAGACCTCCGAACCGCCGGGCCGCAAGGGCGGCGTCAAGGTCAAGGATGTCACGGAGCTGGTGTCGAAGCTCAAGAACGAAGCCGGGGTTCTCTAGATGACGACGCTGTTGATTGCCGAACACGAACACGCCGCCCTGAAGGATTCCACCAACAAGGCGCTGACCGCGGCGAGCCAATTGGGGGCCGAGGTCCATGTGCTGGTCGCCGGCGGCGGCGAGGGCACCAAGGCGGCAGCCGAGGCTGCGGCCAAACTCGCCGGCGTCACGAAGGTGCTGCTCGCCGAAGGCGACGCCTATGCGCATGATCTCGCCGAGCCGCTGGCCGCTTTGATCGTGGCACTGGCGCCTTCCTACGACGCCTTCGTTGCGCCCGCGACTTCGCGCTTCAAAAACGTCATGCCGCGGGTCGCCGCGCTGCTCGATGTGATGCAGGTGTCGGAAATCATCAAGGTGGTTTCGCCCGATACCTTCGAGCGGCCGATCTATGCCGGCAACGCGATCCAGACGGTGAAATCGAAGGACGCCAAGAAGGTCATCACGGTGCGGACCTCGACCTTCGCCGCGGCCGGCGAGGGCGGCAGTGCGGCGGTGGAAAACGCGGCCTTCGCCGCCGATCCCGGTCTGTCCAGTTTTGTCGGCGAGGAAGTCGCCAAGAGCGACCGTCCCGAACTGGCATCGGCGAAGATCATCGTCTCCGGCGGCCGCGCCATGCAAAGCCGCGAGAATTTTGCCAAATATATCGAGCCGCTCGCCGACAAGCTCGGTGCCGGCGTCGGCGCCTCGCGCGCTGCGGTCGATGCCGGCTATGCGCCCAACGACTGGCAGGTCGGCCAGACCGGCAAGGTGGTGGCGCCAGAACTCTACATCGCGATCGGGATTTCCGGCGCGATCCAGCATCTTGCCGGCATGAAGGACTCCAAGGTGATCGTCGCGATCAACAAGGATGAGGACGCGCCGATTTTCCAGGTCGCCGATTACGGGCTGGTCGCGGATCTGTATCAGGCGGTTCCGGAGCTGACCGAGGCGCTCGGCAAACTCGGAAAGTAACGATGATCGAACGCGCACGTATTTCCGGTTGCGATTAGGGTAGGCGCAGTTCTGGATTGAGTTTCTGAACAAATGCGTCACCGGACGAAGCGGACTTCGGCCGGTGTTTGTGCAAGGATGGGCGCCAGGCCGCGGTATCGGCGGCGCCGGCTTCGATGAGATGACGAAATGACGGTGATGATCAAGAAGGTCGGCGTGATCGGCTCGGGCCAGATGGGCAACGGCATCGCGCATGTGGCGGCGCTGGCCGGGTTCGACGTGGTGCTCAACGATGTATCGGCCGATCGCCTGAAGTCAGCGATGGCGACGATCAACGGCAACCTGTCGCGTCAGGTCGCCAAGAAGATCATCACCGAAGACGCGCGCAAGCAGGCGCTGAACAAGATCGGCTCCGCCCAGACCATCGATGGACTTGCCGATTGCGATCTGGTGATCGAGAGCGCGATCGAGAAGGAAGAGGTCAAGCGCAAGATTTTCCACGATGTCTGCGCGGTGCTGAAGCCGGACGCCATTGTCGCCTCCAACACCTCGTCGATCTCGATCACGCGGCTCGCCGCGTCCACCGACCGGCCCGAGCGCTTCATCGGCATTCATTTCATGAATCCGGTGCCGCTGATGGAACTGGTCGAACTGATCCGCGGCATCGCCACCGGCAACTCCACCTTCGAGGCCGCCAAGGAGTTCGTCACCCGGCTCGGCAAGCAGGTCGCGGTTTCGGAAGATTTCCCGGCCTTCATCGTCAACCGCATTCTGCTGCCGATGATCAACGAGGCGATCTATACGCTGTATGAAGGGGTCGGTAACGTCGAGGCGATCGACGCCGCGATGAAACTCGGCGCCCACCATCCGATGGGGCCGCTCGAATTGGCCGATTTCATCGGCCTCGATACCTGTTTGTCGATCATGCAGGTGCTGCATGAGGGGCTCGCCGATTCCAAATATCGGCCCTGCCCACTGTTGGTGAAATATGTCGAGGCGGGCTGGCTCGGCCGCAAGACCCAGCGTGGCTTCTACGACTATCGCGGCGACAAGCCGGTGCCGACGCGGTAAGTCCGGGCGCTGGCGGGCAAAGCCAACGGATCGCGAATGCGCGCCCGCGGTAAACTCCGCGTGCCCATCACAGCATCGCCGAGCCACAGTATCGCCGAACGAATTCCCACGTCCTCGTGGACGCGGTTTGAGAAACATTAACCGTCGCCGGGTACTCTTCCACACCTAGAGCGTTTTCCAGCGAAGTGGATGCCGGTTCGCGTCAAGAAAACGCGTCATAACAAAGAAATAGAGCCTCCGTTCCGATTCAATCGGAACGGAAAAGGCTCTAGGGGATTGCTCATGAGTGTAGCGAGTTTGGCGAGTGGTATTCTCACCGCTCAGGCGGGCAACGTGCAGACGCAGGTTGACGCCGCCATCATCAAGTCGAACGCCGACGCGGAGAAATCCGCGGTCCTGACGATATTGGGCGTTGGTCAACCGTCCTTGGCCAATGTCGGCGCCGGGGTTGGCGGCAACGTCAACGCGACCGCTTAAAATCCGACCGCTGCCGGTTTCACCGCCGCCGTGATCAGCTTGAGCGCATCGTCGCTGGCCCATTCGGCTGGGCCCGCAATGGTCGCGATCTCACAGCCTTGGCCATCGATCAGCACCGAGGTCGGCATCCCCAGTGCCCGTCCTACGACTTTAAGATCTTGAAAAACCTTGGCTTTCTGGTCGCTGAAATAGTCGAGCCCGGTCAGATGGGCGTCTTTGAGAAAATTCTTCGGTTTTTCGGGGTCGCGGGTATCGATGTTGATCGCGACCACCTCGAAATCAGGGCCGCCCAAACTGGTTTGCAGGCTCTCCAGCGCCGGCATTTCCTTACGGCAGGGCACGCACCAGGTCGCCCACAGGTTCACCAGCACGGTCCGCCCGCGCCAGTCGGAGAGCTTTTTGGGCTTGCCGTCGGCGTCCTCGAAGGCGAGGTCCGGCAGCCGCAGCGGCACTGTGGCCATGGTCAGCGCCGCCACTTCGCCATGGGCCAGCGGCGCGAGCTTGCGCGAAAGCTCGACCGCCGGGCGGCAGGCGGAATCCCCGGCGAAATTGCGCTTCAGCCCGCCGATCCCGTATATCCCGGCAAACCCGATCACCGTCCCGATCAGCACTGCGCCGATGGCGAGGGGGATTCGGCGCGTGGCGGCGGGGCGAGGCGAGGGTTGTTCGGGCATATCGTTTGTCATCCTGTATCAGATACGGCTATGCAGAGTCGGTATTACGGTCGGTCGGGGCTACGCATCCGGGTCGCGGGGTGTGGCGATGAAACAGCAGGTCATGAGTATAAGTCATGAGTGACAGGTCATGAGCAACAAGATGTGGGGCGGCCGGTTTGGTGAAAGCCCCGCCGCGATCATGGAGGAAATCAACGTCTCGATCGACGTCGATCGTCACCTTTATGCCCAGGACATCGCCGCGTCCAAGGCCCACGCTGCGATGCTCGCCGCGCAAGGCATCATTACCGCGAACGATGCGAAAAATATCGGCAAGGGTCTAGACACGATTTTGTCAGAAATCGGCAACGGTTCGTTCGAGTTCAAGCGGGCGCTCGAGGACATTCACATGAATGTCGAGGGCCGACTCAGCGAGTTGATCGGGCCGGCCTCGGGGCGGCTGCACACCGCGCGTTCGCGCAACGACCAGGTGGCGACCGATTTCCGGCTCTATGTCCGCGACACCATCGACGCGATCGACGCGTCACTGGCTTCGTTCCAGCGGGCGCTGGTGGAACGGGCGCTGGAACATGCCGGTACGGTGATGCCGGGCTTCACGCATCTACAGACCGCGCAACCCGTCACGTTCGGGCATCATCTGTTGGCCTATGTCGAGATGGCGGCGCGCGACCGCGGCCGCTTTGCCGACGCGCGCAAGCGTCTCAATGAATCCCCGCTGGGGGCGGCGGCGCTGGCCGGCACCTCGTTTCCGATCGATCGCGCCGCGACCGCAAAGGCGCTCGGCTTCGACCGGCCGATGGCCAATTCGCTCGACGCGGTGTCGGATCGCGACTTCGTGCTTGAAACCTTGTCGGCGGCGGCGATCGCCTCGGTGCACCTGTCGCGCTTCGCCGAGGAAATCGTGATCTGGACCTCGCCGTTGGTGGGGCTGGTGCGACTGTCCGACAAGTTCACCACCGGCTCTTCGATCATGCCGCAAAAGCGCAATCCCGACGCCGCCGAACTGGTTCGCGCCAAGACCGGCAGGGTGATCGGCGCGCTCACCGCATTGTTGATTGTGATGAAGGGGCTTCCGCTCGCCTATCAAAAGGACATGCAGGAAGACAAGCAGGGCGCGATGGAGGCGTTCGGCGCGCTTTCGCTGGCGATCCGGGCGATGACCGGAATGGTCACGGATATCGTGCCGGACGAGGCGCGGATGAAGGCTGCCGCTGGCGAGGGCTACGCCACCGCCACCGATCTGGCCGATTGGCTGGTGCGAACCCTGAAAATGCCGTTCCGGGACGCCCATCACGTCACCGGACGTATCGTCGCCACGGCGTCGAAAGCCGGCGTGGCCCTGCATCAGATGTCCCTGAAAGACATGCAGGCGATCGAGCCGAAGATTACCGTCGAGGCGCTGGCGGTGCTGTCGGTCGAGGCGTCCGTGAAGAGCCGCACCAGTTATGGCGGTACCGCGCCGAAAAATGTCCTCGCGCAGGCACGAGGTTGGCTCAAGCGGCTCGAAAAAGAGCGAAAATTGGGCTGAGCCCAGGAATTTATCGCGAATTTCGCTTCAATTTCGTGATTGTCGAGGTCTCGCCAGAACCAGGCAATCTTTGTATGGTGCGGCCGCATTGGGGATTTTGTCGTGACCAGTAACTACCGCCCGACATCTCAGAGATGGGCCATCGTCCTTGTGGGCGCCGCCGTGTTTGCGCTCGGGGGCTGCGGACGCAAAGGTCCGCTCGATCTGCCGCCGACCGCATCGGTGCCGTTGGCCGCCACGGCACCGGCCGATGCCGACGCCGATCGCGTCGCAAGCAAACCAAGTGTGTTCAATCCGTCCTACGGAACCGATGCGCCGCCGACCGCTCCCAAAGGGGCCAAGAAGGCATTCGTGCTCGACCCGCTCCTGAACGACTGAACCTGCCATGAATCACTTCGACTATCGCAACGGCGTGCTTCACGCCGAAGCGGTGAATCTTTCCGATCTGGCGGATGCGGTCGGCACGCCGTTCTATTGCTATTCGACCGCGACCCTGGAGCGCCATTACCGGGTGTTCAGCGAGGCCTTCGCCGATCAGAAGGCGCTGGTGTGCTACGCCATGAAGGCGAACTCCAATCAATCGGTGCTACGTACGCTGGCGAAACTCGGTGCCGGAGCGGACGTGGTTTCGGGCGGCGAGTTGAAGCGCGCGCTGGCCGCCGGCATTCCGCCCGCGCGGATTTTGTTCTCAGGGGTCGGCAAGACCGAATCCGAGCTGCGCGCCGCGCTTGAAGCGGACATTCTGTGCGTCAACGTCGAATCCGAGCCCGAACTCGAATTGCTCTCGCGGGTGGCGAGCGAACAGGGCCGAACCGCGCGGATTTCGGTTCGGGTCAATCCGGACGTCGATTCCGGTTCGCATGCGAAAATCTCGACCGGCAAGTCCGAAAACAAGTTCGGCGTGCCGCTCGCCCGCGCCCGCGCGGTCTATGCCCGCGCCGCAACGCTGCCGGGCATTCGCGTCACCGGCGTCGACATGCATATCGGCAGCCAGATCACAGATCTGGTGCCGCTGGAAGCCGCGTTCAACCTGCTCGCGGAGTTCGTTCGCGTGCTGCGCGCCGACGGCCACGCCATTTCGCATGTCGATTTGGGCGGCGGGCTCGGGATTCCCTATCATCCGGATACGCCGCCGCCGCCGGAACCGGCGGCCTATGCCGCGGTCGTCAAGCGCGCGACGCGCGGCCTCGATTGCACGCTGCTGTTCGAGCCGGGACGCCTGATCGTCGGCAATGCCGGCATCCTGGTGACGCGGGTGATCTATGTGAAGCCTGGCGACGCGAAGAACTTCGTGATCGTCGACGCGGCGATGAACGACCTGATCCGGCCGACCTTGTACGAGGCCTATCACGACCTTGTGCCGGTGCGGCTGGCCGAGCCGGGCGTCGCCACGATCGTCGCCGACGTGGTCGGACCGGTCTGCGAAAGCGGAGATTATCTCGCGCTTGGACGCACCCTGGCGGAGCCCAAACCGGGCGATCTGCTGGCGGTGATGACGGCGGGCGCCTATGGCGCGGTGCAGGCCGGTACCTACAACACCCGCGCACTGGTGCCGGAAGTGCTGGTCAAGGACGACCGCTACGCGGTGGTGCGGCCCCGCATCGAGGTCGAAGCCTTGATCGCGATGGACAAGCCCGCGCCGTGGCTGTGATTATCGTCGTCCCTGCGAAGGCAGGGACGACGATGAGATTATGAGCGGCCTTACTTGTACTTGCCGCCGTGACCGCCCTTTTCTCCCACCACCACTCCCGCCGCTTGTTCGATCGGCTTGATCGCCGAGGTGAAGTCGGACTCCGCGCCCATTTCGCGGATCACCACCTCCCAGAGTCGCCCGACCGCTTCGGCGACCTCCATCGATAATCCAAGAGCTTTGGCCTCTTCGAGGCAAAGCCGCACGTCCTTCACCATCAAGCCGGTGGCGAAGCCGAAATCGAAGCTGCGTGGCAGGATCGCGCGCGGAAACTTGTCGCGGCTTGCGGTGTTCATGCCCGATCCCGCATTGATCACGTCGATCATGACGGTGGGATCGAGGCCGGATTTGACGCCCATCACCACGGCTTCCGAAGTGGCGACCATGGCGGTGGCCGACAACAGATTGTTGGCGAGCTTCATGGTCTGCGCCGAGCCGGGCTTTTCGCCGATGAAGAAGACCTTGCCGATCACCTCGAGCGCTGGCTTCACGGCTTCGAAATCCGCGCGCGGTCCCGACACCATGACGGCGAGCGTGCCCTTTTCGGCGCCGCCGACGCCCCCACTCACGGGACTGTCGAGCTGCACGATGTCGCGCTTCGCCAGCAATGCGTAAATCCGCATCGCCATGTGCGAGCCGACGGTGGAGAGATCGACGAAGCGCTTGATCCGCTTGCCTTCGATCACACCGTTCTCGCCGGTCGCAACCTCGAGCGAGGCCTGCAGCGACGGCAGGCTCACCAGCACGGTCTCGGCGCGGTCGGCGATCTCTTTCGGCGACGATGCAGCCTGCGCGCCCAGCGCGACCAGTTGGTCCATCGCTTCGCTGCGCTGGTCGAACACGACGAGCTGATGTTTGGCCTCGATCAGGCGGCGGGCCATGGGGAGGCCCATTTTCCCCAGGCCGATGAATCCGATGTCCATGATGTGCGCCTTCAGGCTTTGTCGGCTTCGGCGAATACTTCGCGCGCGATGCGGAAACTGTCGACGCCTGCGGGCACGCCGGCATAGATCGCCACCTGCATGAAGATTTCGCGGATCTCGTCCTTGGTGACGCCGTTGACCAGTGCGCCCTTGATGTGCGCCCGCAACTCATGCGGACGGTTGAGGATGGAAATCATCGCCAGATTGAGCATGCTGCGGGTCTTGCGCGGCAGTTCCTCCCGGCCCCAGACCGCGCCCCAGCAATATTCCGTCACCAGTTCCTGGAACGGACGGTTGAAATCGTCGGCATTCTTGAGCGCATTGGCGACGTAGGTCTCGCCGAGCACGGCTTTCCGAATTTCCAGTCCCTTGTCGTGTGTTTTCTTGTCCATCGCGTTTCCTTGCAGCTTTTTGGCGTTTCGTTGGGCTTCCCTTGACGGGTTGGCGGCCGACGTTACGGGGTCGTGGCGCCGCAGTCACGCCTCCGTGTTATGCGTATTCCCAGGTGTGGGTTACCCGTCAGAGCGGGTGCCTCACTGCCGCCGTTGTGCTAGGGTGCGGTGTCGGCAACTTGGAGAGAGTTGATTGAGCGGCACTACCCCCGACCCGTCAGAGCCATCGCGCGACCCTGATGCCGCTTCGCGGCTGCAACTGATTCAGGCCTTGCAGCGGGCAAAATATGCCATCGCCTGGGAGCGAAGCTGGCCGCATCTGGCCCGGTTGCTGAGTGTCGCCGGACTGTTTCTGGCGGTGTCCTGGGTCGGATTGTGGCTGGCGCTGCCGTTTGTCGTGCGTGCGATAGGCCTCGGCCTGTTCGTGCTGGCGGCGCTCGGGGTGCTGATTCCGCTGATAAGGTTCCGCTGGCCGAGCCGCGAAGAGGGCTTGAGCCGGCTCGACCGTGGCTCCGGCATTCGCCATCGCCCCGCGACCGCGCTCACCGATACGCTGGTCACGCAGGATCCGGTCGCGCTGGCGCTGTGGCAGGCGCAGCGCGAACGCACGCTGGCATCGATCAAGCGCATCCGCGCCGGCCTGCCGTCGCCGCGGCTGCCTATACACGATCCCTGGGCGTTGCGGGCCCTGGTCGTGGTGATGATGGTGGCGGCCTACGTCGCCGCCGGCGACGAGCGCATGCTGCGCGTTGCGGCGGCGTTCGACTGGAACGGCGTGCTGGCGCCGGCCAATGTCCGGGTCGATGGCTGGGTAACCCCGCCGCTCTATACCGGCAAGCCGCCGATCATTCTCTCCGCGGCGAACAAGGAAGCCGCCGTGCCGGCCGGAGTCTTGCCGGTCCCGGCGGGCTCTACGCTGATCGTGCGCTCAAGCGGCGGAACGCTCGACGTGGTCGCCAGTGGCGGCGTCAGCGAAGTGGCGCCGGCCGAACAGGCGCCCAAAGGCACCAACGAACGGCATTTCACCATCGCCGGCGACGGCACGGTGCATGTCCGCGCGCCGTCCGGCCAGCCGCAATGGAAGTTCAGCGCCACGCCCGACCGTCCGCCGACCATCGCGCTGGCGAAAGATCCGGAACGTCAGGCCCGCGGCGCACTGCAGATGTCCTACAAGATCGAGGACGACTACGGCGTCACCGAAGCGCAGGCGCATTTCGCACCCCGCCCCGCTGAGGCGCCCAAGGTTGCGACCGACAAGGCGGCGACCGCGAAAGATTCGAACCAGGCCCGGCCGCTATTCGATCCGCCGCAATTTGCGCTGGTGCTTCCGAATGCACGGACGCGCAATGGCGTGGGCCAGACCGTCAAGGATCTTAGCGAGGATCCTTACGCCGGCGCCGACGTCACCTTGACCCTGACGGCCAAGGACGAGGCCGGCAATGAGGGCCGCAGCGAGCCGTTCAACATGCGGCTTCCGGAGCGGCTGTTCACCAAGCCGCTGCCGCGGGCCCTGATCGAACAGCGCCGCATTCTGGCGCTCGATGCCAATCAGAAGATGCAGATCCAGGCCGCGCTCGACGCGCTGTTGATCGCGCCGGAGCTGTTCATGCCGGAGGTCGGGCAATATCTCGGCCTGCATAGCGTCGCGCGGCAGCTTGAAGCCGCCCGCACCGACGACGCCCTGCGCGAGGTCGTCGCCAATCTGTGGGCGCTCGCGGTCACCATCGAGGATGGCAACATCACCGATGTCGACAAGGCCTTGCGCGCCGCGCAGGACGCCCTCAAGCAGGCGCTGGAGCGCGGCGCCAGCGATGAAGAAATCAAAAAACTCACCGAAAACCTGCGCGCGGCGCTGGACAATTTCGTGCGCCAGCTCGCCGAACAGCTCCGCAACAATCCGCAAGCGTTGGCGCGGCCGCTCGATCCCAACACCAAGGTGATGCGCCAGCAGGATCTCAATAACATGATCGAGCGCATGGAGCGCCTGTCGCGCTCCGGCGACAAGGACGCCGCCCGGCAATTGCTCGAACAGTTGCAGCAGATGCTCGAAAATCTGCAAATGGCGCAGCCGGGTCAATCCGGTGACGGCGACATGGAGCAGGCGCTCAACGAGCTTGGCGACATGATCCGCAAGCAGCAGCAGTTGCGCGACAAGACCTTCAAGCAGGGGCAGGATTCGCGGCGCGACCGCATGCGCGGCAAGCAGGGCGATCAAGGTATGGGCGAGCTGCAGCAGGACCAGCAGGGTTTGCAGGACCGGCTCAAGAAATTGCAGCAAGAGCTTGCCAAGCGGGGCATGGGTCAGGGTCAGCGCGGCGAGCAAGGTCAACAGGGCCAGCAAGGGCAGGGGGACGATCAGCAGGGCGATGGCGAGGATGGCCTTGGCGATGCCGACACCGCGATGGGCGACGCCACCGGCAAGCTTGGCGAGGGCAACGCCGATGGCGCCGTGGATTCGCAAGGCAAGGCGCTGGATGCGTTGCGCAAGGGCGCCCAGAGTCTCGCCGAGGCGATGCAGCAAGGCGACGGCGATGGGCAAAGCGACGGCCCGGGCAATCGCGCCGGCCGCCAGCAGAGCGGCGGCAATCAGAGCGATCCGTTGGGCCGGCCGCTGCACGGGCGCGAATTCGGCGACGATCTGACGGTCAAGATTCCCGGCGAAATCGATGTGCAGCGGGTGCGCCGGATTCTGGAAGAACTCCGCCGCCGCCTCGCCGACCCGCAGCGCCCGCAGATCGAACTCGATTACATCGAGCGGCTGCTCAAGGATTATTAGACGTACAGACGGTCGTCACCGGGCTTGTCCCGGTGATCCACGTCTTACTTTCTTTGCCGACGAAGACGTCGATGGCCGGGGGTCGCAGACAAATTTACGCAGTCTGCGCAGGGCAAACTGTTATGTCCGGCCATGACGAGTTGAGAGTCCGCCTTACCGACGACGCCGTCGCTACCCGTCCTGCCGCGCCGCCAGCGCTTCGGCGACCGCGGTGCGGATATCCGCCACCGAAAACGGCTTGGTGACGACGTCGTGAACAATCGCGTTGAGGCCCGAGGCGCGCTCGCGCTGATCGGCGAAACCCGTCATCAATAAAATCGTCAGCTTGGGAAAATCGCGCGCCGCGGTCAGCGCCAGCGCGATTCCGTCCATCACCGGCATCTGGATATCGGTGAGCAGGAGATCGAAGGCGCCCTGTTCGCGGCTCAGGATTTCCAGCGCCTCGGCGCCGTCTTCCGCGGTGACGATGTCGTGGCCGTCCATGGCGATGGCGCGCGCCACCAGCGTACGCATGGAATCTTCATCGTCGGCGATCAGCACGCGCGGCATCGAAGCACTTTCTTTCGCAAGCCGGTCTTTCAGACCTGGAGCATGACCGGTTCTGATTGAATCGGAACCGAAACTCCAGGTTCTTGTTTTGACGCGTTTTCTTCACGCGAACCCGGCATCCACTCCGCTCGAAAACACTATGGCGGTCCCGCTCATATGGTCCCGTTCATATATTGCCGCCGGCGATATCCCGCCTGTTGAAGAAGCGCACATCGATAGCGCGGCCTTCCGGCGGCGGCGAAGCCAGCCGCGATTTGAACGAGGCCCTTTCTCCGGGCCTGAGCAAGGGTTGCTCCAAGACCGTGTTCCAGGCGTAAATCTCGGCGCCTTGCGCGTCACGGACGCTGAAGCGCAGCCGCGGCAATTCCACCGGCTTGCGTGATTCGCCGACGATGGCGCCCTCGATCACCAGCACGGGTTTGCCTTCCACGGTCTCGGTGGTGATCTTCACGTCCTTGAACATCAGCCCGCGTAGATTTACCTCCAGGCCGACCATTTTGTAGAATGTGGCGGTCTGCGGCATGAGCCGGACCACATCGACGCGCCAGATCACCAGCGCCAGCAGCAGCGCGCCCATGGCGGCGCACGCCGTGGGCAGGCCGACAATTGGCTTGCCGGCCGCGCCAAGCAGCACCGAGGGATTCAGCAGCCGGCGGAACCACGCCAGCCGGTGCGGCCGGGCGGCCTCGCCGTCCTGCATGTTGTCCTGCATATCGCGCCGGGCGACCGACGGCCAATCGGGGTCGCCGTCCCGATCCGAGCCTTCATGGTCCGCCGGCCAGTCACCTGAAATCGAGGGGCTGTCGATGACGGGGGTTTCCTGTTCCTCGCTGTCGTCTTCGCGCGCAAGAGCCTCCCATTCCGCGGCGGCGTCCGTACTCCCCGCCTGTTCGCTGGCCGCCATGGCAGGTGCCTGCGCTACCATTTCGGTTGCATCCTCCGGCCGCGCCAGCCAGACCTCCTTGCAACGGGAGCAACGGACGGTACGGCCAGCCGCGCCCAAGGTCGCCAATTCGATGGCATAGGACGTTGTACAATGCGGGCAAATGATCTGCATGGAGCCAGTCTCCACAATGACGTTGCGCAGATGCTACAAGGCGAGCGTTAACGAATCGGAAACCATAACCGAAGCACAACCAATTTGCCTGGCTCGCAGCGCCAGGGTCTGATTCAATTGAATTGAATCAGACCCTGGCGTTAGCTTCCTGTTTGGGCATGATCTTTTCGGAAAACCGGGTTCCCATTTTTCCGGATCTTGCCCTGGCGAAACCAGCGAATTCCTGGCGTGCGCCTTGTTTTCGGTCGCGCCCCACATCGAACGGAGCTGAGCTTGGTTCGGTTCGAAAATGTCGGATTGCGTTACGGGCTGGGCCCGGAGATTTTGCGCGACCTTAATTTCCAGATTCCCGCGCATTCTTTTCAGTTCCTCACCGGGCCATCGGGCGCCGGCAAGACCTCGTTGCTGAAGCTGCTGTTTTTATCGCTGCGGCCGACGCGCGGGCTCGTCAATTTGTTCGGCCATGACATCTCGCAGCTCGGCAAGGACGAAATCGCCGATCTGCGCAAGCGGATCGGCATCGTGTTGCAGGATTTTCGCCTGCTCGATCACATGACCACCTACGAAAACGTGGCGCTGCCGTTCCGGGTGATGGGGCGCGACGAATCGAGCTATCGCAAGGAGGTCATCGATCTCTTGAAATGGGTTGGTCTCGGCGAACGAATGGACGCCCTGCCGCCGATCCTGTCCGGCGGCGAGAAGCAGCGCGCCGCGATCGCCCGCGCCGTGATCTCGCGACCGCATCTGCTGTTGGCCGATGAGCCGACCGGCAACGTCGATCCGACGCTGGGCCGGCGGTTGTTGCGGCTGTTCATCGAATTGAACAAGTCAGGCACCGCGGTTGTCATCGCCACCCATGATATCACGCTGATGGACCAGTATGAGGCGCGGCGGCTGGTGCTGCATCAGGGACGCGTGCACATCTATGAGTAGAGCTGGCGACGAATATGGCCCGTTGGTGGATCTGGGACACGAACGTCCGCAGGTGCCGGCGCGGGCGCGCAACCTGTCGCCGATCGTGCCGCGCGCCTCGATCGCCGGGCGCGCGCTGGTCGCCGTTGTTGCCATCATGACGTTCCTCGCCTCGATTACCACGGGTACGGTGCTGCTGGTCAGCGCGTCGGCGTCGGAGTGGCAGTCGGAGGTCGCAAGCGAAATCACCATTCAGGTGCGCCCCTTGCCCGGCCGCGATATCGACCGCGACGCCGCGGCGGTGGTTGACGCGATGCGCGCGCAGCCGGGCATTCTCGAGGTCCGGCCTTTTACCAAAGACGAGTCCGCCAAACTGCTGGAGCCATGGCTAGGCAGCGGGTTTTCGCTCGACGATCTGCCGGTGCCGCGTGTCATCGTCGCCCGGGTGCAGCCCGGAACCGTGCTCGACCTCGCCGCGCTGCGCAGCCGGGCGACGCAGGTGGCGCCGACCGCAAGCGTCGACGATCACCGCGCCTGGATCGACCGGATGCGCTCGATGACCGGCGCCACGGTGCTCGCCGGCATCGGCATCCTTGCATTGGTGATCGTCGCCACCATCATTTCGGTCTCATTCGCCACCCGCGGCGCGATGGCGGCAAATCGCCCGATCATCGAAGTCCTGCACTTTGTGGGCGCCGGCGACCGCTATATCGCCAACCGGTTCCTGCGGCATTTTTTGCGGCTCGGGCTGGAAGGCGGGGTGATCGGCGGCGGCATCGCGATGCTGGCTTTTGGGTTTTCCGAATCGATCGCCGGCTGGTTCTCGGGCACCCCGGTCGGGGATCAATTCGCGGCGTTACTTGGGACGTTTTCGCTGCGTCCGTCGGGCTATGTGGCGCTGGCGGTGCAGGCCGTGCTGATCGCGGCGATCACCGCCTGGGCGTCGCGGCGCACGCTGTTCGCCACGCTGGACGACATCGATTGAGGCGGAGCGTTACCAATACCACGCCACACCGGACTCCACTTCGCTCGGAAAGGTTCTAGACTTGTGAGGGGAAGGATCACCAGCACAGCATGAGTCGGCAGCCCCACGATACAGCGCCTGCTGCGGCACTTGCCGCGCCGTGCGGCTGGCTGCGCGCGACGATCGTCGTCATGCTGGCGATCATGTTCGTCGGCGCGGCGATTGGCTTCGTCAGGTTTCTTTCGCAGTTGCACGGGATTGAAATGAAGCCCGCCGGCACTGCCGACGGCATCGTGGTGCTTACCGGCGGTTCGTCTCGCGTCTCGGATGCGATGGAATTGCTGGCCGGCGGCTACGGCAAGCGGCTGTTGATCTCGGGCGTGCATCCGACCAACGCGGCGAGCGACATTTCCCGGTCGCTATCCGACAATCAGTCATTGTTGAGTTGCTGCGTCGATCTCGATCGCTCGGCCGTCAACACCCGGAGCAATGCGGCGGAGACGCGGCGCTGGGCGCACGAGCGTGGCTTCAAATCGCTGATCGTGGTGACCTCGAATTATCACATGCCGCGGGCAATCCTCGAATTGTCGCACGCGATGCCGGACATTCAGCTCATCCCCTTCGCGGTGGTCGGCGACAAATGGCGCGATAAGTCGTGGTGGACGAGTGGCGCAACATTGCGGCTGCTGCTATCGGAGTATGCGAAATATGTCGCCGCGGAATTACGGGTACGTCTGGCTGACGCCGGCCTCGAACTGACGCCTGGACTCGCCGACCAGCCGTTCGTTCTTCACGCCGCGCCGGCCGGCGACCGCCCAAGCGAACTGAGCAAGTCAACTGAGCAAGCTAACTGATCGGGTTTTCGATGGTTTCGATTTTCTTGCGCTCGTTCGCCTACAACGTGCTGTTTTATGCGCTGTTGGTGTTCTGGATTCTGGTTGCAATTCCCACCTATGTGATGCCGCCGCGGGCGTTCATGGCCATCGCCAAGGCTTGGGCGCGCAGCAGCGTCTGGCTGATGCGCGTGATCTGCAACACCAAGGTGGAATATCGCGGGATGGAGAAAATCCCCGCCGGACCACTGATCGTCGCGTCGAAACATCAGTCGATGTGGGAAACCTTCGCGCTGATGCAATTTTTTGATGCGCCGCTGTTTATCTACAAGCGCGAACTGGCCTGGATTCCCTTTTTCGGCTGGTATCTGATGAAGTCGAAGATGATCGGCGTCGATCGCGATGGCGGCCTGCGATCGTTGATGGAGATGGCGCGGCGAGCGCCAAAGGAAATTCGCAGCGGTCGGCAGTTGATCATTTTCCCCGAAGGCACCCGCACCCCGGTCGGCGCGCCGCCGAATTATATGACCGGCGTGGGGCAAATCTACGCCAGCAGCGGGGTGCCCTGCCTTCCGGTGGCGCTGAATTCCGGACTGTTTTGGCCGCGCCGGACTTTCATGCGCTATCCCGGTACGCTGGTGGTCGAATTCCTCGATCCGCTGCCGGCGGGCCTGCCGCGCAAGGAGTTCATCGCGCGGATCAGGGCCTCGATCGAGGAGGCCACCGACCGGCTGGTGGAGGCGGGGCGTCAGGAGCAGGCGCAATTGCTCGGCCGGGTGCCGCGTTCGGCGTCGGCGGGGATGTAGAGCGTTTTCGAGCGAAGTAGATGCCGGGTCGCGTGAAGAAACCGCGTCAAAACAGGAATCCAGAGCTTCGGTTCTGATTCATCAGAACCGATCATGATGCAGCGGCGTGTCGCCGTGCAGCATCAGCGCGAGTTGATGCAATTGGGCGTCGTGGAAGCCTTGCGCCTCGATCGACTTCACCGTGGACAGGACGTAGTCGCGGTTGTTTCCGGAACGTCCGTGGCCTTGCCGCACGTAACGTAACTGTTCACTCAGGGAGAGTCGTCCGGCATATTGCACGTGGCCGCGATCGACCACATAGGCGAGTGCGCTGACGCGTTGCCGGGCGTCGTCTTCAAGCCAGACCGAGCGCATTACTTCGCGGTAGACGTTGGTGGTCTGCTCGCGGTCGCGCAGATAGTCCATGGTGTCGTCGCGTTGCTTCGCCGCGACCCGGAATGCAATTCCGCGGCAGGCCCCGCCGCGGTCGAGCCCGAGCACCAGACCCGGCTTTTCCGGTGTGCCGCGGTGGTCGAATGAATAGACGCAGAGTGCGCGATGCTCGCCGATCAGCCGCGCCGGGATTTGCTCGATGAACTCGAAGCCCGGCCGCCACATCAGCGAGCCGTAGCCGAACACCCACAGGTCGCTTTTTTGGTCGTCTTTGGACAATTCCGCTTCGGATGAGGTTTTCGCTGGCATCGCGCGCACGGCTATCAGAAGAAGCGTTTCGCGCGAAGCAGAATTCCACGTTCCCCCAAGGCTCGTTGGGCCCGATCGTGGGGCCCGCTCGTTAGCCGCCTCGTTACTTGCCTCCGTTAACGTGGGGGCCATCGGCTTGCATCCGTTAAGCTTGATTGTGTCTGTAAGCATCGCTTAATTGACAAAATTCTCAGCCAAAGGTTGCTGCATGTCCGATATCACCCCCGTGCCGCGCCGGCGCCCGCTTTGGCGCCTTTTCATTCTACCCGCCTTGCTCCTCGTCGCCGCCGCGGCATGGAGCGTGTTCTGGTTCTACGCGGCCTCCCAGGTCGAAGGCGCCGCCGATGCCTGGCGTGCGCAGGAAGCGAAATCCGGCCGGGTCTATGATTGTGCGGGGCGGTCGGTGACCGGCTTCCCGTTCCGGCTCGAAGTCCGCTGCGACGGCGCCAGCGTGGCGCTGCGGTCGCAGACGGCGCAGCAGGCCGCGACGCAAGCTCTGGCCACGGCAAAGCTCGACCAGATCCTGGTCGTGGCGCAGGTCTACGACCCAAAATTGCTGATCGCGGAATTTACCGCACCGGCCACGATTTCCGATCGCGGCGAGCCACCTTCGATGGTGGTGAACTGGAGCCGGGCCCGCTCCAGCGTGGTGGGCCTTCCGGCGGTCCCGCAGAGAGCCTCGATCGTTTTCGACGATCCCGCGATCGACCGCCTCAACGGACCGGTGCAGACGCCGCTTGCGCGCGCCAAACATATCGAACTGCACGGACGTCTCGCCGACGGCGCGCCGCTCGACCGTCCCGTGATCGAAACCGTGGCCAGGATCGAGGCCGGCAGCGTGCAGGAAATTCATCCGCTTCTCGCCGAGCCGTTCGATGCCGACGTGCACGCGATGCTCACCGGGTTGAAGGATTTTGCGCCAAAACCGTGGCCGGAGCGGTTTCGCGAAATCCAGGCCGCCGGCGGCCATGTCGAGATCGTGCAGTCCCGGATTGCGCAGGGCGAGCTGATCGCGGTCGCCTCCGGTTCTCTTGGCCTCAGCGCCCAGGGGCGCCTCGACGGCGAATTGCAGATGACGGTCGCCGGGCTGGAGAAAGCGATTGCGGCGCTCGGCATTGAAAAAATGCTGGAGGAGGGCGTACCGCAGGCCACGCTCGACCGCGTCGCGCCGGGGGTGAAGACCTCGGACCTCAACAATTTGTTCGGCGCGCTCGACCGGGCGATTCCGGGTCTCGGCAAGGTGGTCAAGCAGAACGCCAATGTCGGCGTCGCCGCCGGCATCAACGCGCTCGGCAAGGAAGCGACCCTGGAAGGCAAAAAGGCGCGGGCCTTTCCGCTGCGCTTTGTCGACGGCGCGGTGTTTCTCGGGCCGTTGAGGGTGGGACAGACGCCGCCGTTGTTTTGAAGGCAGCTCCGAGTGAACGTGGTCATACATAGGCTTGATCCGAATGTATTGGCGAGCACGCCGACCTCTATTTTCAAACAGCGCATTCCTAAAAAGACGCAACTTCACGATCTCGCCGCGCCTTTCGCGCGAGTTTTGCTTTCACGTCCCGCCCTCTTAATGCAAGGGCGCAGGGAATGCCGGGCGCTCGGAGCGCCCGCAGCCTCGTGTGCAAAAGTAGAAAGCACACGAGTTAGAAACCACGGTCACACCGGTTCACCCGGCATTCCCTACGCAATGGTTTTAACGGTTTCCTTCGCGCTCTCCCCAGTGACCGGGCTCTTTTGCCACTGTCACCCCTAAGAAGCTTGCTTCTCAAGAGCTTGACGCCAGCGTCGGGGCGTCAGGACCACACGACTTCGCCGTCCGCATTAGCGCCGTTCGTCATCGGCGCCATCAGCGTCCACCGCATCCCGCCGCCCACGTTCGTGACGATCGCGAAACGCCCCTCGCTTTGGGACGGGATCAGGTGGCTCTATTGCTGTTTCTACCAAACGGCAAAGCGAAAAATTTCTGCGAAACGGGCTGGACAGGAAATCCGTGAGTCGCCCGTCGGGCACTCGCGGGCGCGCGAGGGGGCTTGTTGAGCGACGTGTTATTTGAGGTTGTGGCTGATGTTCGAATCCTCCCGCCCCAGCCAATTATCAAACAGTTCGTTTTTTTTAAAACTTCCTTGACGCGGATCGGGCTCTTCAACTCGATCAGAGCTTGTTGGCTCTCATGGTGTTTCTAAAATTCTGGAGCGCAACCAACAGTATGTATGCCGAATGGAAAAGCCCGCCCCGAAACCTGGTTTCGGGGCGGGCGAGTGAGCCGCGTTGGATTGCGGGCGGTTTAGAAGTTGAAGCCAATTCCAGCGAAGCCGACAACGATGTCACGCTGTGCGGTGGCGAAGCTGGTTGCCGTTCCCGTGTTTACCTGTCCCTGCAGCAGGGCGTCGTTGATCAGGTGGTAATATTGGAACCCGCCACGCACGGACCAGTTGCCATAGTTCTTCGGGATCAAAGTCAGCGGGACAGTTGCTGTCAGGCCGGTGGAGAACACGCCGGCGTTGTTGGCGGCGCAAGGGTTGGAGATTGTGCCGCAAGTAGCGCCGCTGGCTTGCCAATAATCTTTCGGACCGACCGAGACCCAGGTCGGAGCGGTAAAGATGACGCCCAGACCCTTCTTCGTCAGATCGAGGGTCGGAACCGCACCGAATTCAACGTAGCCGCTGGGAACCTTACCTGTGGTGACGTTGGAGTTTCCGGAAGCTTCATACCAGCCTTTGATGTACGGCTTGAGCTGAACCGGAAAGCCCCAGGACGTGTCGTCATACGATAAGGTGGCGGTCAGGTTGCGTTCGATGGCAAAGTTGCCGGGAGGGCTCAGGAATTCGATGTAGGTCCCGTCGAGGGTCCAGTTCTGCGCGAACCGAACTTTGCCGCCGACCCACCAATCGAACTCGTTCAAGGACCCGACTTTCGTATTGTCCTGCTGGCTCCAGAGGTCGGTCCAGACACCGCCATAAACGGTGATCGCGTTGATGGGGCCAGTTTTGTTCTTGTACAGGTCAACCGCCAGGCCCGCCGAGATCTGCGAGGCCAGGCCAGTGTTGTGGACGAGCAACCCACGTGACGTGAGGTAGTCGTTCAGGAGCCCCACATCGAAGAAACCGTGAATGTCGGACGTCGTGTCCACCGGCGGCGGCGGCGCCTTCGTGTACGGTTGCAAGTCCGCTGCCATTGCGGCCCCCGTGGTTGCGAGGAAAGCGAAAGATGCAGCCATTGCAAGGCCACTTCGGACAGAAATTGAAGTCATTTGATATCCCTAATTCTTTAATGAAGCGCGGTCGTCATGACCGAGCCTCAACCCCAGTAAGCTCACTCCCGTGAGCGGACATTCGCGCGACGAATGACAAGTACGGACGCGTTCGACATTCGACTGCTGCGTCAACCCAAAGCAATGCATGCGCCATGACTGTTGCATCCATGTCACTCTGGAGCGGAATCGCGTGGTAAAGGATATTTTGGCCGAACCACTTCTGATTTGCTGCCATTTGCTGCCAAATCACACGGATTTCCGGTTGCCGGGCAATGACCGCTTGCAATATGTGCCAGAGCTATTCTTCGGTTGATGTGAATCGGAGCGGCAATAAGGGGGTTTCAGAGGCGCGCAAATCAGCTTCGAGCTATTTTGACAGCACGGCGCGGAAGAGCGGATTGCTTCTTCGCTGAGCTCCTCTCGTAATAACGACTCCGAACAACCCTATCCTTCACAGACGCACTCTCGCGATCTCGCCCGCGCCTTTCGCGCGAGTTTTGCCTCACGTCTTGCACACCGAAGGGCGCAAAGAATGCCCGGCGCCCGATGCGCCCGCAGCCTCGTGTGCAAAAAGATAGGCACACGAGTTAGAAACCGCGGGTCACCGGAACACCCGGCAAAAGGGCTCGTCAGAAAATCCGTGAGTCGCCCGTCGGGCAATCTGTCTCCCTTTCGCGCGCGCGAGCGATGGCGCCGCGCCCGCTGATCGATATGGCTTGGCTGGAAATCAGGGTATTGCAAAATTGTATCCATTTAGATACAGTTGGCGCGCATGAACACATTTATTCGTTCATCTGATTTTGATGCGTGGCTATCAGAGCTTGCCGATCAGAAAGCAAAAGCCAGAGTTTTGGCACGCTTGCGTAGCGCGACCCTCGGAAATTTTGGCGACTGTGAACCTGTCGGCGAAGGCGTCTCCGAGATGCGCGCATTCACTTCGGGCCAGGTTATCGAGTGTATTTCGTGCGAACCGGGACGACCATTTTTGTGCTGCTCACTGGCGGCGACAAGTCCACCCAAAAGCAGGACATCGCCCGTGCGAAAAACATGGCTCGGGAGCTTAAGGAGACGAAACCATGAAAACGACCTATGCCCCCTTTGACGCGGCCGATTACCTCGACAACGACGAGGTCGTTGCCGAATATCTTTCTGCGGCCGTTGAAGATGCCAACCCCGATGTATTTCTTGCAGCCCTCGGTGATGTGGCTAAAGCCCGTGGCATAGCGCAGATTGCCAGGGACGCAGGGCTTGGTCGCGAGAGCCTTTACAAGGCTTTGGGAACCGGCGCGCATCCCCGCTACGAAACCATCGCGGCTGTCTTACGCGCGCTCGGTGTGAAATTCACAGTCGTCGCAGACGGTCCCCACCCACGCGAGTTGCGGTGACAGTGCATTTTATTGTTCGCAGCTTACGTGATGGTTGTTTAAAGGCTTCTGCCAGAGCGGGCTTTAGCCAGCGAATTTCGCACACCATGTCGGAGAAGCACTTGAGCTTCTCTAAAAAGTCCTTGTCGCTCAAACAACACCTCTGAGATGTTCAAGACGAATGGATGCGCGAAGGATAGGCGTATCCAAAAACCAATACGGCAAGCAACACTGTAACAGCCAGCAATATAGCAGAAAACAGATGCTTGACTGCAAACGTTTGCACCCGAATGCTCAATCTACCAGACCAAGTAAGCCAAAGATATTTTTCCGGGTTTTCCATTTGGTATCGCGCAAAATCAACGTCATCGTGATTGATGCTGTATTTCTGTAAGGTGGCGTTATAGCGGCCCGTCATAGTTTGAAGTTCTGTTTCCTGAATGACCGGAAGCTTGATTGCCAATTCTCGCGCGATTTCGCTCATCTCAAGTCCCGCCCGATGGTGCTGCTCTGCGCTCACAACGTCACCGCTTGAGTATTGCAAGAGCGACGAAACCAGCACGATTATTGAGAAGACAACGGTGAGAAGGCTTAAGTTGTTAGTGACCTCTTGCGGTAACTTCATGAAGTACGGAAGGGCGGTCAGGATAATTAAATAAGCGGAGGTGAAGGCTGTCACCCGCGTTAAAGCGCGGTCTTTAGCCGCGAGACGCTTCGCTGCATTAAAGCGAGATGCTGAAGTTGATTTTAGCGAATGCAAGAGTTTTTCTACGGCAACATTGTCCGCCTTGTGCTTTCGTTCAGACTCACGATCCGGCACGTCATTAGTAGTCATGTCAAATTTCTCCACGCTGTGCATCACCCGGTCGTTGTCGCCCTTGGCGTTGAGCAAAACTCTAGCGATTCTCATTCGGGGGGTACGCTAACAGTGCATTTAAACGCTCCAATTCCCCCGATGGTTGTTATCGGCGACCTTCCTCTCCCAGCGGCTTCGGCCCGCGCTTGCCTGGCTTGAGGCGGCGTCCGGTCAGGCGTTCGATGCGGGCGAGAAATTTGTCGTTTCCGAGCGGCCGGCCGATGCTCTCGGCGGCGCGCAGGCGGTCGAACAAGTCCGTCTCCGGCTCGTCGGCCAGCAGGTCGGCGAAGTGCGCGAAGCGATCCTCGATGGGGGCTCGCGCGGTGAGCCCGTCGTCCTTGCCGCGCAAATGCGCGCGCGTGCTCGACCACCGCCAATCCTGTGCGCGCTTGACCAGCCGTGCCCGCACCGGGTTGAGCGACACATAGCGCAGCGCGGCTGCGAGATGCGCCTCGTCCATGGCGACCGCGCCGAACCGGCCCTGCCAGAAATGACCACTCCGTTTGCGCCGCGCCTGGATCACGCCGGCATAGCGGCGATGCACGCGGGCAAGCGCGCGGCGCAGCCCGTCGGGATCGGACGGCACCAGAATCAGGTGCACGTGGTTCGGCATCAGGCACCAGCCCCACACCTCGACCTCGGCGGCGCGGCAATGTTCAGCGAGCAGGTCGCGATAGAGCGCATAGTCGGCGTCGTCAAAGAAAGTCCGCGCGCGGCCATTGCCACGCTGGGTGACATGGTGCGGATGACCGGGGATGACGACACGGGCGAGGCGGGCCATGCGGGCAGGTTGGCCGGGAAGACGCGTTAAGTCAAGTTAAGTGCACTGTCACCGAATTAGGGCTTCTTGCCCAATTGCGCGTGCGGGCGGCCAAAGTCGGGGGCGGCGGAATCCTGGCCGATTTCGACGATGCCGCGGCGGATCGCGCGGGTGCGGGTGAAATGATCGAACAACGCCTCGCCGTCGCCGCGGCGGATCGCGCGCGTGAGCTTGGAGAGATCCTCGGTGAAGGTGCCGAGCATTTCCAGCACCGCGTCCTTGTTGGCGAGGAACACGTCGCGCCACATGACCGGATCGGAGGCCGCGATGCGGGTGAAGTCGCGAAAGCCGCCGGCGGAGAACTTTATCACCTCTGATGACGTCACCTGGGCGAGCTCATCGGCGGTGCCGACGATGGTGTAGGCGATCAGATGCGGCAGGTGGCTGGTGATCGCAAGCACCAGGTCATGGTGGTCGGGCGTCATGATCTCGACCTTGGCGCCGAGGCCGGCCCAGAACGCGCGCAGCTTCTCGACCGCGTTCGCATCGGTGCCTTCCGGCGGGGTCAGGATGCACCAGCGGTTGATGAAGAGTTCGGCAAAACCGGAATCGGGGCCGGAATGCTCGGTGCCGGCGACGGGGTGTGCCGGCACGAAATGCGTGCCGGCAGGCAGATGCGGCGCCATCTCGCGCACCACCGCGCCCTTGACCGAACCGACATCGGAGACGATCACGCCCGGCTTGAGATGCGCGGCGATCTCCTGCGCGACCGCGCCGCAGGCGCCGACCGGAATGCACAGGATGACGAGATCGGCGTCTTTGACCGCTTGCGCATTGGTCTCGACCACGGCATCGACAATGCCGAGCTCCGATACCCGGGCGCGGGTTTTCGCCGAGCGGGCGGTGGTGACGATTTCGCCGGCCAGACCCTGTTCGCGCGCGGCACGCGCGATCGAGCCGCCGATCAAGCCGAAGCCGATCAGCGCGAGCTTTTTGAAGTGCGGCGCGGCGTTCACGTGCGCGCCATGAAGTCGCGCAAGCCATCGACCACCAGACGATTGGCTTCCTCGGTACCGATGGTCATGCGCAAGGCGTGCGGCAGGCGATAATTGCTCAACGCGCGCAGCACCAGGCCGCGCTGGGTCAGGAACGCGTCGGCCTCGGTTGCGGTCTTGCCCTCAAGCGGGAAATGAATCAGGACGAAGTTCGCCACGCTCGGTGTCACCTGGAGGCCGAGTTTGGTCACCTCGTCGGTCAGCCAATTGCGCCACTTCTCGGTGTGCGCCTTCGACATCTGAACGTGGGCGGTGTCCTCGATCGCGGCGACCGCCGCCAGCATCGCCGGTGTCGAGACGTTGAAGGGGCCACGAATTCGATTCAAGGCATCGACGATGTGGGCCGGGCCGAACATCCAGCCGATCCGCAGCGCGGCGAGCCCGTGGATCTTGGAAAACGTGTGGGTCATCACCGTGTTCTCGGTGGTCGCCATCAATTCGATGCCGATTTCGTAATCGTTGCGCGAGACGTAATCGGAATACGCGGCATCGAGCACCAACAGCACATGCGGCGGCAGCCCGGCGCGCAAGCGCTTGACCTCGTCGAACGGAAGGTAGGTCCCGGTCGGGTTGTTGGGGTTGGCCAGCCACACCAGCTTGGTGCGCGGCGACACCGCTTGAAGGATCGCATCGACGTCGGCGGTGAAGTGGGTCTCGGGTGCGACCACGTTGACGGCGCCGTTGGCCTTGGTGGCGATCGGATACACCAGAAAGCCGTGGGTGGTGGAGATCGCCTCGTCACCGTGGCCGAGATAGGCGTGCGCGAGCAGATTGAGAAGTTCGTCGGAGCCGGCACCGCAGATGATGCGGTCGGGATCGAGCCCGAAGGCGCGGCCGATCGCCTCGCGCAGCACGCGGGAAGTCCCTTCCGGATAGTCCTGAAGATGATCGGCGGCGTTCTTGTAGGCTTCAATCGCCTTCGGCGACGGCCCGAACGGGGTCTCGTTCGCCGACAGCTTGAACACCTTGCGGCCGGGCTCCGCCACCGGGCTTTTGCCGGGCGTGTAGGGCGCAATATCGAGAATGCCGGGGTTCGGCACCGGTCGGGACATTTTCAACTCCGGATATCAGGGTTGCTTTTAGGATTTCGCCGCCGCCGGGGGCACCGTATAGCGTGTTGCGTGGCTGCCGACGAGAGCCGATGAACGTACCGATGCCCCGGCCTCGATCAGCGCGGTCTTGATCTTTTCCAGGCTGCTGGAGCCTGCAATCGACACCAGCAGCGCCGCGCCGTCGAATGCGGTGTCCGGCACCGCGACGATTTCCGCCAGCGGCGACAATGCGCGCGCGATCTCGGCATTCCAGCCGGACACCCGCACGCTCCACATCTCGACTTCGGTTACCATGGCGCTGTCGGCGACGCGCGACACCACGAACACCGGCAGCGCCGCCGGATGGTCGGCGCGCTCGACGAACGGCAGCCGGGCGATGATCTTCGGCACGCCGCTGGGCTCCAACGCGATCCACCACGGCGTGCGGCTGGAAGTGGCGGAGACCAGCGCCAGATCGCCCTTCGACTTCGCCACCGCCTCGACCGCGGCCGGCGCGCTGAAATGCGAGACGTAGGGGACGGTGAATCCGAAATGAAACCGCGCCGAATCCCGCATCGTGGATTCGCCAAGCGAGATATCGGCATGCACCGAAAACGGCGCCTGCACGTACGTGAACGTCGAGATGATGACGCGCCAGATGCTCTCGACGGTATCGAGCGGCAGGATGCCGCGATGGCGTTGCACCAGCCGGCGCATCATGTCGGCTTCGCGCGCCGGGCGGAAGGCCGAGCCGACTTCCTGGGTCTGCTTCACCGAGATCAAGCGATCGATGATGTCGCCGCGCGCCATCAACAGGCTATGGACCTGCGCGTCGATGGCGTCGATCTCTTTGCGAAGCACCTCGAGCGAGGGCGGAGCGGGGGGCGATTGAGACATCTTCGGAGCCTATCGATCAGACCGGTCAAATCCGGCTGGCAGGTACCGGCATTGATTAGGTAAGACGGCCGTCAAAAGCAAAGAAAAGGTTGAAGGTTTCATCGACCGTCGGCGATCGGCCTCTTGGTTAACCCGAGGCTCGCCTTGACCAAAAGCTCGCCTGGGACTAGTGTTTGAGCTCTTCCGTGGTCATTTGAGCCGGCCGGCTTGCAGCCACGTTAAACAACTCGCTAAACAGGCCGGGGACAGTGTGATCCCGGTCGAACATATGTTCAGGCCGGGTTTTTTATGGCCTGATTTCCACGGTGGTTTTTTGAACCTCCCAAGGAGGTCGGTATTAAAATGATAAACGTGCAGTCGATACCGGGTTCGGCGGTCCATGCCGAGGAGCGCGCGCACGAGGCCGATCATCCGAGTTCGCAGGTGGCGCTGTTCGGCGCCGACCAGCCCTTGAAGCTCGATTGTGGCATCGATCTCTCACCGTTCCAGATCGCCTATCAGACCTATGGCCAGCTCAACGCGGAGCGCTCCAACGCCATTTTGGTTTGCCACGCGCTGACCGGCGATCAGCATGTCGCCAACATCCACCCGGTGACCGGCAAACCGGGCTGGTGGGAGACCCTGGTCGGCCCCGGCCGTCCGCTCGACCCGGAGCGATATTTCATCGTTTGTGCCAATGTGATCGGCGGCTGCATGGGCTCGACCGGGCCGGCCTCGACCAATCCCGCCACCGGTAAATTGTGGGGACTGGATTTTCCGATCATCACGATTCCCGACATGGTGCGCGCGCAGGCGATGCTGCTCGACCGCTTGGGAATCGAAACGCTGTTCTGCGTGGTCGGCGGCTCGATGGGCGGCATGCAGGCGTTGCAGTGGACCGCGGCCTATCCTGGCCGCGTGTTCTCGGCGTTGGCGGTCGCCTGCAGCACGCGCCATTCGGCGCAAAACATCGCGTTCCACGAACTCGGACGGCAGGCGGTGATGGCCGATCCGGACTGGCGTCATGGCCGCTATTTCGAAGAAGGCATCTATCCGCATCGCGGCCTCGGCGTTGCGCGGATGGCCGCGCACATCACCTATCTCTCGGATGCCGCGCTGCATCGCAAGTTCGGCCGGCGGATGCAGGACCGCGATTTGCCGACGTTTTCGTTCGACGCGGATTTCCAGGTCGAAAGCTATCTGCGCTACCAGGGCTCATCCTTCGTCGAGCGGTTCGATGCCAACAGCTATCTTTATCTGACGCGGGCAATGGATTATTTCGACATCGCCGCCGATCATCATGGCGTGCTGGCGCAGGCGTTTCGCGGCATCCAGACCCGGTTTTGCGTGGTGTCGTTCACCAGCGACTGGCTGTTTCCGACCTCGGAATCGCGCGCGCTGGTGCATGCGCTCAACGCCTCAAGCGCCCGGGTCTCGTTCGCCGAAATCGAAACCGATCGCGGCCACGATGCATTCTTGCTCGATGTTCCCGAATTTTTCGACATCTCCCGGGCATTCCTGGAATCCGCGGGCGCGGCGCGTGGCCTTACCAAGACGGGCGGCTAACACCATGCAACAACAGCTCCTGCCGCTACCCGGCACCGTGCCGCAAGACGCCGGGCTCTATCGCGGCGACCATCTTTTGGTGGCGCAGATGGTCGAGCGCGGCTCGAAAGTGCTCGACGTCGGCTGCGGCGAGGGCGATCTCCTGCGGTTGCTGGAGAGCCGCGGTATCGACGGGCGCGGCATCGAGCTGTCGCGCGAGGGCGTCAACCGCTGCGTCGCCAAGGGCCTCGCGGTGGTGCAGGGCGACGCCGACACCGATCTGATCAATTATCCCGACGACGCTTTCGATTATGTGATCCTGTCGCAGACCCTGCAGGCGACGCGGCAGCCGCGGGTGGTGCTGGAGAATTTGCTGCGGATCGGACGGCGCGCCATCGTGTCGTTTCCGAATTTCGGCTTCTGGAAGATGCGGCTGCAATTGCTGGTCGGCGGGCACATGCCGCGCACCGAAAACCTGCCGGCGACCTGGTACGACACGCCGAACATCCATTTCTGCACCATCAAGGATTTCGTGCAGCTCTGTGACGAGATCAACGTCAAGATGGAGCGTGCGGTCGCGCTCGATCTCTACGGTCGGCCGTTGCGGCTCAACGCGCCATGGTGGTTCTGGAACATGTTCGGCGAGCAGGGCGTGTTTTTGCTGAGCCGCGCGGGGAAGGCTAAATAAGTGCCCTAACAAAGCGCGCCGCGACACCTCTCCCGCTTGCGGGGGAGGTCGACGCGCTCGAAGAGCGCGGCGGATGGGGGGAAATCTCTCGCCGGACACCAGCATCCGTTATGCGGCACCGCCCCCACCCCAGCCCTCCCCCGCAAGCGGGAAAGGGAGCAGGCCTCCTGTCGGGACGCTTTACGCTAACCCGCCATCGATCTTGGGTCGCGGGCGGGCCAGCGTCCGGCTTCGACCAGCGCGATGAAGCGTTCGAGCGTTTCGTTGAACAAAGCAGGTTCCTCAAGATTGAGCACGTGGCCCGACTTCGGAAACATCGCCAGTCCCGATGCCGGGAGGTGCTTCTTCAAAAACAAGCTCGGCTCGATGCAATTGTCGTCTTCGTCGCCGCAGATGATCAAAGCGGGCGTCGCGACTTTTCGGATCGCCTCGGTCAGGGTGTAGATCGAGGGCCTGCCGCCCTGAAAACCGCGCATGGTATTGGCGGAGCCGATGGAATCGTGCCGGGCCAGCGCGTCGTAGAAATCCGCGTGTCCGCGCGGGTCCTTGACCAGAAACGGAATCCGGCTCGGCGCCTCGCGCGTTGCTTTCGCAACTTCCGCGGCGCCGATCTTTTCATATTGCTCGCCATTGGCCTGGCATTGCTGGCGAAACGCCTCGATATGTCCAAGGTCGGAGCCCGAGCCGACGGCGGCGAGCGTCAACGACAAGGCACGCTCGGCGGCATTGAGGCCGACCTGCAGCGATGAATACGAGCCCATCGACAGGCCGACGAAATGTGCCTTCGGAATTTTGAGATGGTCGAGCACCGCGAGCGCGTCGGTGTAGAAATGTTTGTAGGTGTACATTTCGACCGACGGCGGCGCCTCCGAGGGCGTATAGCCGCGCGCGGAATAGACAATGCAACGGTGGGCGCGCGAGAAGTAGCGCATCTGCGGCTCCCAATTGGTGTGATCAGCCGCGAATTCGTGCAGGAAGATGATCGGAGTTCCGTGGCCTGCCTCCTCGAAATAAAGGCGGACGTTGTCGCTTGTTATGGCGTGCGGCATTTGGAAATTCCTCGTTGGATCGTTTTCGAAAATCGCAGTTATCGCTCCCGGCTGCAATGAGGCGAAATCGCCACGAAATGATCGCGGAATGACCTAAAAACCGGTCCCGTAGCGCCGCAAGGCGCCTTGCTCTCGCCATGTCGCCTCGTGAATTACGACTTCGACGTGTCGGCTTTGACACGCCGATCGAGAACGGGGGTGCCGCAGAGGACCGCGACGGGGGTGTCACAGAGGATTGCGTTATGGCTCAGTTGTATGCGTTTTCCGGTTCATTTCGTATCGTTTTACTTCGCGCCGGTGCGCTCGCATTGTGTTCGGCGGCAATCGTCGCTTCAGTCACTCCGGCTTCTGCAAGGCCGGCTTCAGCAAGGTCTCATCATCACGGCGCAGGGCGACACGCTCACGCGCATCACGCCAACCATCATGCCGGGGGCCACCACAATTGGCGGCACTACGCCTATCGTCACCATCACCATCGTCACATCGCGCGCGCCTTGCGCTGGGAGCGCGGCGTGGCGCAAATCCGCACACGTGGTTTTGCCGACAGCTATGCCAGCTTGGGGTCGAGCGGGATGGCAGCGCCGGGCGGGTTTGCTTTATCCACCGTCGTTGCTGAGGCGCGCCGCTACATCGGCGGTAACCCCACTGGCCGTGGCAGCCTGTGGTGCGCCCGCTTCATGAACATGGTGTTGCAACGGTCCGGTTATTGCGGCACCGGCTCGGACATGGCGCGTTCGTTCGCAAGTTATGGCCAGCGCATCTCCGGGCCGCAGGTCGGCGCCATCGCGGTGATGGGGCGGCGCGGCGGCGGCCATGTCGGCGTCGTCAGCGGCATCGATTCCAACGGCAATCCGATCCTGGTCTCCGGCAACCACCGCCACCGCGTCATGGAAGCGGCGTATCCGCGCGGCCGGATTTACGCCTACGTCATGCCGACGAGCTGACGGTCACACGGTCGCCGGGGCAATCGAGCCGCCGGCGATGACCTCGGCAAAGATGCCGCAATCCGCATGGCCGAAGCGGCGCATCAAGGCGTGCGGGATGTCGAGGTCGCGCGCAGCGCTTTCGGGATCGACGTTGACCGCGGCGCAACGATGCGCTTCGCGATCTTCAGGCGCGTCTCGCCAATGGCCAGGATCTGGTCGCCCGGCGGGAGGCTATCGCACACGTTTTTGTGAAACCGCCTCTTCCGTTTCCTAACCCCACTTCCCACATTTGTTTCAAGCCGGCGCGAGCGTCGGCGACGAGACCGTGGGCCGTTTGACGAATGTCAATGCGGGCCGCGCGGAAACCCAATGAAGATGCTGTCTTCGTGCTTCGCGCATAGTCCGTCAAAGTGCGGGCGGTTTGGCGACCGGATGATGCGCCCCTGAAAATCTGGGGCCGAGCGGCAGGCTGAGGGAACGAGCCATGAATATTGAAAAATACACCGAGCGCGCCCGCGGCTTTATCCAGTCGGCGCAATCGCTCGCGCTGCGTGAAGGCCACCAGCAATTTTCGCCGCTGCACATGCTCAAAGTGTTGCTGGACGACGGCGAGGGGCTCGCGGGCGGTCTGATCGACCGCGCCGGCGGCAACTCCCGCGCGATCCTGAAGGCGACCGAAGACGCGCTCAACAAATTGCCGAAGGTTTCCGGAAGCGGCGCCGGACAGGTTTATCTCGCGCCGGAGCTGGCGCGGGCGTTCGACGCGGCCGAAAACGCCGCCGGAAAGGCCGGCGACAGTTTTGTCACCGTCGAGCGGCTGTTGCTGGGGCTCGCGCTTGAGAAAGACAGCGCGGCCGGCAGCATTCTTCGAAAGGGCGGTGTGACCCCGCAGAATCTGAATGCCGCGATCGAAGCCTTGCGCAAGGGCCGCACCGCCGACAGCGCGAGCGCCGAGAACGCCTATGACGCGCTGAAGAAATATTCGCGCGACCTGACCCAGGCCGCGCGCGACGGCAAGCTCGACCCGGTGATCGGTCGCGACGAAGAAATCCGCCGCACCATTCAGGTGCTTTCCCGCCGCACCAAGAACAATCCCGTCTTGATCGGCGAACCCGGCGTCGGCAAGACCGCGATCGTCGAAGGTCTGGCGCTGCGGATTCTCAATGGCGACGTGCCGGAAAGCCTCAAGGACAAGAAACTGCTGTCGCTCGATCTCGGCGCGCTGATTGCGGGTGCAAAATATCGCGGCGAGTTCGAGGAGCGGCTGAAAGCCGTGCTGCAGGAAGTGACCTCGGCCGAGGGCAGCATCATCCTGTTCATCGACGAGATGCACACTTTGATCGGGGCCGGCAAGGCCGACGGCGCGATGGATGCGTCCAATCTGTTGAAGCCGGCGCTGGCGCGGGGCGAATTGCACTGCATCGGCGCCACCACGCTCGACGAGTACCGCAAGCATGTCGAAAAGGACGCGGCGCTGGCGCGCCGGTTTCAACCGATCTTCGTTTCCGAGCCGACCGTCGAGGACACCATTTCGATCCTGCGCGGGTTGAAGGACAAATACGAGCAGCACCACGGCGTCCGCATCACCGACTCCGCGCTGGTGGCAGCGACCACGCTGTCGAACCGCTACATCACCGACCGTTTCCTTCCCGACAAGGCGATCGACCTGATGGACGAGGCGGCGGCGCGGCTGAAGATGCAGGTCGATTCCAAGCCGGAAGAACTCAATTCGATGGACCGGGAAATCATCCGGCTCAAGATCGAGCAGGAAGCGCTGAAGAAGGAAAGCGATCCTGGCTCAAAGAGCCGCCTGCAGACGCTGGAAAAGGAACTCGCCGATCTCGAAGAAAAATCGGCGGTCCTGACCGCGCGCTGGAGTGCAGAAAAGAGTAAGCTGTCCAACGCGCAAAAACTCAAAAGCGAACTCGACACGCTGCGCATCGAACTCGCCAACGCCCAGCGCCGCGGCGAATATCAACGCGCCGGCGAACTGGCCTATGGCCGGATTCCTGAGCTTGAAAAGAGGCTCGCCGAAATCGAGGCCAAGGAAAATGCCGGCGAGATGATGGAGGAGGCCGTCACCGCCAACCACATCGCGCAAGTGGTCTCGCGCTGGACCGGCGTGCCGGTCGACAAGATGCTTGAAGGCGAAAAAGACAAGTTGCTTCGGATGGAAGACATGCTCGGCAAGCGCGTGATCGGCCAGGCCGAGGCGGTGCGGGCGGTGGCGACCGCGGTGCGCCGTTCGCGCGCCGGCCTGCAAGACCCCAATCGCCCGATGGGCTCGTTCATGTTCTTGGGGCCAACCGGCGTCGGCAAGACCGAGTTGACGAAAGCGCTGGCGGAATATTTGTTTGACGACGAGACCGCGATGGTGCGCCTCGACATGTCCGAATACATGGAGAAGCATTCGGTGTCGCGGCTGATCGGCGCGCCGCCGGGCTATGTCGGGTATGACGAGGGCGGTGCGCTCACCGAAGCGGTGCGGCGCCGGCCTTATCAGGTGGTGCTGTTCGATGAAATCGAGAAGGCCCATCCCGATGTGTTCAACGTGCTGTTGCAGGTGCTCGACGACGGCCGGCTCACCGACGGTCAGGGCCGCACTGTCGACTTCCGCAACACGCTGATCATCATGACGTCGAACCTTGGTTCGGAATTCCTCGTCAACCAGCCGGAGGGCGAGGATAGCTCGGCCGTGCGCGAGCAGGTGATGGGCACCGTGCGGGCGCATTTCCGCCCCGAATTCCTCAACCGGGTCGACGAGATCATCCTGTTCCACCGCTTGCAGCAGAGCGAGATGGGCCGGATTGTCGACATCCAGTTCGGCCGGCTGCAAAAACTGTTGGAAGATCGCAAGATCACGCTCACCCTCGATGCCGCGGCGCGCGACTGGCTGGCGGGCAAGGGCTGGGATCCCGCCTATGGCGCCCGGCCCCTGAAGCGGGTGATCCAGCGCTATTTGCAGGACCCGTTGGCGGAGATGATCCTGGCCGGCGACGTACAAGACGGCGATCCCGTGGCGATTTCGGTCGAAGGCAACGTCCTGACTTTTAACGGCAAGGTGTCGCAAACCGCCGAAATCTCCCAGTTTGAAACACCGGTGCAGAAACGGAAATTGAACTGAACCGGACGCGCCGGAGCGGCCAGCGTCCCGGCACGATTTAACCCACCACCGGGCCGGTCTCGGTTTCATCGTCCTCGTTCGGCGCGAGTTCTGCGAGAATATCGATGAGTTCGCGAACCCGACCGGTCGCCAGCGGCTTGCCAGCGTTGATGAGCGGTTCGTCGTTGATGATCCAGGCCTGAGCCTCCGCCAGTTCGTCCGTTGTGGCACCGCTTCCAATGATTTCGGCGATCGTCACCTCATCGACCGGGCCAACCGCCTTGGCCACGTCGTCACGACTGACGCGCGTCATGGCTTTTATCCTCCACCAAGCTCGGCCGTTGGGACCGTTAGCGGCCAGTGGTGAGCCGCGGCGGGTTCTGGGACAGGAGCCAGATTTCGATTGCCGCCAGTATGGCGACGGCGGCGCCGATAGTCACATGGACCGTCATCGCGCTGGTTCCCTGGAAGCCCAACACCCAGGGCGAGACCAGCACCCACAATCCGACGATGAGGTTCAGCCACTCCTCCCAGACGGCGAACGCCGCCAGGGCCGCGACGGCAAGCACGGCGATGGCGAGGCCGGCGATATTGGCATTTTCAGAGATTTTCCCGGCCTCGAATCCAAACATCCAGGGCGAAAAAAACAAAACCGCGCCGAGGATCAGATTGGCGACGTCGCATAGTTTTGCATTCGTCCAATTTTCCATGAAACCCTCCATCTGAAGATTTTGAAGGCCTTCCTTCCAAAGCATGATCCGGCGAGCGGACACCAACTCCGCTGAGATCATGCGCGAACGGAGAATCAACCGGAGAACCGGCGGCGGAGTTCCGCGACGTTCGATGAAATTTGATGAATCCGGCCGGAATCCCGGGCAGCCAAGCCGGTTCGTGTGCCGGCGGACGGGCCGAAACTTACCCGGACTTCACTGGCGCGGGATAATCGAGCGACTTTTTAGCGGTTGCTGATTTGCCGCGCGCCGGCGGTGCCGCCGGCATCGGATACGCGTGCGGGACCGCCCCGATTACTCATCATGGCGTCGAGACGGTCGCGCTCTTTCTCGAAACCCGTCATCAGCGGCCCGTCCAGCGAGCGGCCGCGCGGCAGCTTGATGCGGATCGGGTCGACGAAGCGTCCATTGACCAGAATTTCGTAATGGACATGGGCGCCGGTCGACATGCCGGTAGAGCCCACGAAACCGATCACCTGGCCCTGCCGCACCCGTTTGCCAGGCTCCAGGCCTTTGGCGAAGGCCGACATATGTCCATAAGCGGTCTCGTAACCGTTATTGTGCTTGAGGCGGACATATTTGCCGTAACCGCCTTCCCAGCCGACTTTCTCGACCACGCCGTTGCCGGAGGCGAAAATCGGCGTGCCGTAGGGCGTGGCCCAATCGACGCCGGTGTGCATTTTGACATAGCCGAGGATGGGATGGCGGCGTCCGCCAAAGCCGGAGCGCATGATCGCATTGTTAACCGGTTTGCGTACCAGGAACTTCTTCGCGCTCTTGCCGGTCTCGTCGTAAAAATCGATCGCCGCGTCGTCCGGGGTCTGGAAGCGGTAGTATTTCTTGGTCTCGCCGCCGACGGTAAGGGAAGCGAACAGCACCTCGGTCTTTTCGGTGGTGTTGGCACCTTCGTCTTCGCCGGCGAAAAACACGTCGAACGAATTGCCCGGCTGCACTTTGCGCTGGAAATCGACGTCGTAGGAATAGATGCGGACCATGTCCTCGATGACGTTCGCCGGCACCTTGTTGCGCAACGCGGTCTCGTAGATGCTTTGATAGAGCCGCACCCCGGTACCGTCATCATCGTCATCGCTGCTGCTGTCGGCGGCTTCGGTGGCGGTGTTCAAGCTTTGCACGTCGACGGCGACATATTTGCCGAGATCGGACAGCGCGGCGACCGCTTCAACGGCGGATTCGTTGGCGACAATCACGCGGTAGGGCTGCAGCCGCTGGCCGGCACCCGGGCCGGCGGGCGCCATCAGGATGCGCAGCTTCTGGCCTTCCTTCAGTCCGCCGTCGCGCCCGCGGAGGCCGAGCGTGGTGGCGATGGATTTCGCTTCTTCCGGTGTGGCGCCCTGATCGCGCAGGATCGATGCGACGGTATCGCCCTTTTTAACCAGATGGACGCGTTCGTTCGATGGATTGCCGCCGGTAACCTGGTCTTTCGTCTTCGGCAGCAGCGTCACGTTTTCCGGGACCACCCGGGTTTCGAAGCCGGCGTAAGGATCGGCGGCGGTTCCCTCGGTGGCGTAGGCCAATTTGAGGTCAGGCTGAGCGCCGCTGGCGTCAGCGGTGGCATTGGCAAGCGTGTAACGCACGCCGCTGGCGCCGCGCCAGTTCGAGGCATCGCGTACCCGCAACAGGACCTCGTCGAGCGCGATCACCGCGGCGAGCTTCGCCTTCGGCAGGACTGGCGCAAGGTCTTTGGTGACGAACGAAACCTCGGCATCGGGTTCGACCGCCTCGGTACTATTAGGGTCATCGGAGGCCGCGGGAGCGGCGGCGCCGACATCGGTCAGCATGCGCTGGGCGTTGAACGGCGGGATCTTGGCGCTGAGATCGCTGGTGGTCATCGACAGATTGCCGGAGATGCGGATGAACGGCCGCACCCGCATCACGTCGCGGTTGCCGACCCGGGTAACCGTCGAAACCCGCATCACGTTCCGCGCGGCGGTCGACTCGCCGGGTGGCGGCAGACGATCGCTCTTGCGCAGGCTGGCAGTCTTGTCGTTGGCGCCGAACGCGCCGCGCAGCGCACCTTCGACCCGTTCCGGTACCTTGGCAAACGTCATTTCGCCGTCGAGCGAAGCGAAAACGGCGCCGCCAATGAGCGCTGCGCCGCACAGACCGGTCAGGATGGTGCCGCTAAACCATTGTACGGAGACGCTGCGGCGATCGATCACCGCGGCCTCGGAACCATCGACGGAAAGCGGCGGCTCGTGACCAAGATCAATGATCCCGATCTCGCGCCCGTAGCCACCCCCGCGTGACGTCCTGTGGTTCAAGCCACCGTCCCCCCAGATTCCATCAACACTCGATCAGACCTTGGTTCGCCCTGACCCGCGCTCGCCCGCTAACGGACGATCCTTGGGCAGAGTTGCCGCACGCATGGATATTCGGGACTAAAGGCCAAAACACGGCCTGTATCACGAACCACGATATCACGAACGACAAGGGTGAACGGATCTCTCGATGTTTCTCGGCCGTAAGAGAAAGGCAACCGGTTCACTTGAGGTCGCCGATCCCTGATAGCCAAGCGCCGGCAACCCCCACTGGCGCCAACAATTTCATCCTATATCAGCCAGAACGTCGCAGGATTGTGGCTCAAGTACGGCGCAAAGCCCCTAAAAACCGGGACTTCTTCGCTGTTTGAGATTCTCTGCCCCGATGCGACGATTTGTTGACAACAGGCGTTGACAACCCTGATGGGGCCAGCCTATAAACCGACCACTGAGCGCGGCGGTGCTTTGGCCCTTGGCCACGGCACTTCTCCGCGCCTGTGAAGCTCCTCTCGCAGATGAGTGAATCAACAGCCGATAGTTGTCGGTTGTTGTTTGGCGTCGGATGAGGGCTTCGGAAGGCTTCTTCCCGAAAGGGTGAGGCTTCCAGCAAAGAAAACTCCCAGCGATGGGAGAGGGGTTTTCGGATCCTGCGCTGTTTGACAAGTGAAGATGAAGAAAGAGAAACGTGGACGGCGGAGTCCTTGCGAGTCTCGATTGCTTGAAGATTTAGGTCTTTAAGACATCGAGGCTGGACGAAAGACTTCGGCGGAACACGTTTACATAGGTTACACCATCGTTGTTCGCGATGTGAATCGCGTTCAATAAATATGGTGGGACCTCGTCAAACGTTGTGATCAGCCGGTTTAAAGTTTCAAGTCCAACTTGAGAGTTTGATCCTGGCTCAGAGCGAACGCTGGCGGCAGGCTTAACACATGCAAGTCGAGCGGGCGTAGCAATACGTCAGCGGCAGACGGGTGAGTAACGCGTGGGAACATACCTTTTGGTTCGGAACAACACAGGGAAACTTGTGCTAATACCGGATAAGCCCTTACGGGGAAAGATTTATCGCCGAAAGATTGGCCCGCGTCTGATTAGCTAGTTGGTGAGGTAATGGCTCACCAAGGCGACGATCAGTAGCTGGTCTGAGAGGATGATCAGCCACATTGGGACTGAGACACGGCCCAAACTCCTACGGGAGGCAGCAGTGGGGAATATTGGACAATGGGCGCAAGCCTGATCCAGCCATGCCGCGTGAGTGATGAAGGCCCTAGGGTTGTAAAGCTCTTTTGTGCGGGAAGATAATGACGGTACCGCAAGAATAAGCCCCGGCTAACTTCGTGCCAGCAGCCGCGGTAATACGAAGGGGGCTAGCGTTGCTCGGAATCACTGGGCGTAAAGGGTGCGTAGGCGGGTCTTTAAGTCAGGGGTGAAATCCTGGAGCTCAACTCCAGAACTGCCTTTGATACTGAGGATCTTGAGTTCGGGAGAGGTGAGTGGAACTGCGAGTGTAGAGGTGAAATTCGTAGATATTCGCAAGAACACCAGTGGCGAAGGCGGCTCACTGGCCCGATACTGACGCTGAGGCACGAAAGCGTGGGGAGCAAACAGGATTAGATACCCTGGTAGTCCACGCCGTAAACGATGAATGCCAGCCGTTAGTGGGTTTACTCACTAGTGGCGCAGCTAACGCTTTAAGCATTCCGCCTGGGGAGTACGGTCGCAAGATTAAAACTCAAAGGAATTGACGGGGGCCCGCACAAGCGGTGGAGCATGTGGTTTAATTCGACGCAACGCGCAGAACCTTACCAGCCCTTGACATGTCCGGGACCGGTCGCAGAGATGTGACCTTCTCTTCGGAGTCCGGAACACAGGTGCTGCATGGCTGTCGTCAGCTCGTGTCGTGAGATGTTGGGTTAAGTCCCGCAACGAGCGCAACCCCCGTCCTTAGTTGCTACCATTTAGTTGAGCACTCTAAGGAGACTGCCGGTGATAAGCCGCGAGGAAGGTGGGGATGACGTCAAGTCCTCATGGCCCTTACGGGCTGGGCTACACACGTGCTACAATGGCGGTGACAATGGGACGCTAAGGGGCAACCCTTCGCAAATCTCAAAAAGCCGTCTCAGTTCGGATTGGGCTCTGCAACTCGAGCCCATGAAGTTGGAATTGCTAGTAATCGTGGATCAGCATGCCACGGTGAATACGTTCCCGGGCCTTGTACACACCGCCCGTCACACCATGGGAGTTGGTTTTACCTGAAGACGGTGCGCTAACCCGCAAGGGAGGCAGCCGGCCACGGTAGGGTCAGCGACTGGGGTGAAGTCGTAACAAGGTAGCCGTAGGGGAACCTGCGGCTGGATCACCTCCTTTCTAAGGATGATCCTTCAGACAGCTTACGCTGACTATCGGATCGTTTTAGAAACATCAGGGGCCAACGATCGCCAGATCGTTGAGCTCCATTGGCGGGATTTCGCCGTCTTCGTTTCTCTTTCTTCGCGGACGAACACGCGCCAGGGGCTGCGCTTGTGCGATGTATCGGCGTCAAGTCGGTGCGCGCTCGCATGTCCCTCGTGCAGGGGGCTTGTAGCTCAGTTGGTTAGAGCGCGCGCTTGATAAGCGTGAGGTCGGAAGTTCAAGTCTTCCCAGGCCCACCACTTTGATCGAGCGTAAGCGTCTCTCATCAGCGTAAAGCATTCGTCTTCTGGTACGGGGCCATAGCTCAGCTGGGAGAGCGCGTGCTTTGCAAGCATGAGGTCGTCGGTTCGATCCCGTCTGGCTCCACCAGATGGAATTGAAGATCGACAAGCTGCTTTGACAAGGCTGCGTTCAAACATCGTCCGCGAAACATCACTTCGCACGTTGCGTCCTTTCGGATGCGCGTGCGGGATTTCTGACATCGTAAAGAGGAGATTGATCCGAGTTTTGGGTCTGCAAAGCAATTTGCAGAATCCAATTCATGATCTCCAGATCATTTCGGCGCTCGTTCATCGCAAGATGCGTGAGTTGTAAATGATCTTTTTAGCGAAGCTTGACCGCCTCGCTATCGGGTTGATCTTACGAAGCAAGCTGGTCTTTCTAATCAGTGTCCAGCCGC
>CAWFDN010000005.1:787500-1164105 GCA_963814615.1 uncultured Alphaproteobacteria bacterium
AGGCTCCGCCCGCTTCGACCGTAAAGTGCGTCAAGGGCAAAGGTGCTTGTGCAAGGAGCTGACCGTCTCGCGCCGGGGCAGAGAGGGCAGGAAGTAGCGCTACGCGCTCGCTTTGTGTGAAAGCTCTGTTCCACCGAATTTCGTTTCCATCGCTCGCCGCGTCTTGACAGTTTCGTCCCTGACGTCGATCTCGACATCGCTCCATGTGACCACCGTGCCGTGGGCGACGTCGTTCTTCAGCCTCACACGGTGCGCCAGCCCGATCGGGAGCGCGCCGGCGCCGAGGCTCAAGGCCGCCGGCATCAACTTGCCCCACACCGTATAGCCGCCTTCGCCGTCGAGCATTTCGCCGGCGCGCAAGTGGCGTTTGGCGACGGCGGCGACGTCGCCGCGAAAACCTTGCGGCTGTCCGGTCGGCTCATGGCGCAATGCGGCCGACAGAACCGAGATGTTCAGCTCAAGCCCGATCAGATGATACGGCTTGTACATCGCTGCATAGCGCCCGCCCGCATCGGTCTTCAATCCATATTGCCTGAAGCAGTCCGCGGCGTAATCGTTCGGCGCTTCCAGCACCACATAGACGCCCCAGCGCAGGTCGCGAAACACCGGCCGGCCGTCGCGCTCCAGCGACGACACCACTTCCACTACGCCGGATTTCTCCAGCACGCCGCCGGCCGCACGCGGCCGCATCACATGCGGCAAATCGTCGACGCCGCAGGGCGGAAACAACAGCCCGTGGGTGGGCACCTCCAGCCCGGTGGCGTTCGCGATCGCGGCCATTTCGATCGCGGATTTGGTGCCGTCCAGAAACGAGTTGAACATCTGCGGGTTCATGCCGGCCGACTGCGCCTCACCCGCCGTCAGTCCGTAATGGCTCCAGACCCCGGCCGGCGTCACGTCGTGATAGGCAGGCAGATATTTGGTGCCCTTTCCGGCCGCCACCACGCGAAAGCCGGTGGCGCGCGCCCAGTCCACCATTTCGGCGGTCAAGGCCGGCTGATCGCCATAGGCCAGCGAATACACCACGCCGGCGTTGCGCGCTTCCTCTGCCAGCAGCGGCCCCGCCAGCACGTCGGCTTCGACATTGACCATGACAATGTGCTTGCCGGCCGCAATCGCTGCGCGCGCGTGTTTGATGCCGACCGCGGGGTTGCCGGTGGCTTCCACGATCACTTCGATATTTCCGGATGTCGCTTTTGCGCCGTCGTCGGTAAAGCTGGTCGCTGCTATCCGCGCATCGTCCCAGCCGACGGTGCGGCAGGCCTCGCGCGCACGCTCCGGGTCGAGATCGACGATCACGGGCACCTCGAGCCCCGGCGTATGCGGCACCTGCGATAAAAACATCGAGCCGAACTTGCCGGCACCGATCAGCGCGACGCGGACCGGCTTTCCGGCCGCGCGCCGGGCGTTGAGCAGATGGGAAAGGTTCATGGAGGGGTATCCTGTTTTTCGTTATTCCGGGCTCGACGCTTACGCGCCGCCCCGGAATGACGGTCTTTTTTTGCAAGGGCTCGAACCGCCTACTCCGCCGCCTGGCGAGGGGCGCGCGCCAATCGCGAGAGCGCATCGTCGTCCACCGTCTGGATCGGTGTGAAATCACGATGCGCGATGTATTCCGGGCGCGTGGGGGTGCGAATGTAGTTCGAAACGGCGTTGAGGGTGAGATAGACGATCTTGCGCGGGTAGGGCGTGATGTTGCCGGCCGAGCCGTGCACCAGATTGCCATGGAACATCAGCATGCCGCCGGCCTTGCCGGTCGGTGCGACAATGCCGCCTTCTTTCACCAGCCGCGTCACGGTTTCCTCGTCCAGCGTCCACAGCGGATACGAGGTGGTCGCAAGGTCGTGCGATGCTTTGAGGTCGCCGGCGTGCTGGCTTTTCGGCACCAGCATCAAGGGGCCATTGATCGGCATCACCTCGTCGAGGAAAATCGCGATGTTCATCGCGCGCGGCTCCGGCATGCCGTCGTCGCGTTTCCAGGTGCCGTAGTCCTGGTGCCATTGCCAGACGTCGCCGGTGAACGCCGATTTGGCATTGATCTTGTATTGGTGCATGTAGACCTTCTCGCCGAAGATCTGCTCCACCGGGTCGATCATGCGCGGATGCGCGCCGAGCAGGCCGAAGGCCTCGTTGTAAAGATGGGCGGCAAAGGCGGTGCGCGGCGCACCGCTCTTCTCGCGCCACACCTCGGGGCGCTTGGTGTCGTAAATGCCCTCGGCCTCGCGCGCGAGCAGGCCGACCTCTTCAGCGCTGAACAGCTCGGGCAAAAACAGCCAGCCCTCGCGATTGAAGTCATCGATCTGCTGCCGGGTCAGTTTCATCGGTTTCCTCCTCGTGTTTTCCGGGTCGAAGCCCGTATTTTTGTTGAGGGAAGCCTACCATTGGGGCGCGGCGATTGCCATTCTGCGCGGGCGGGGTATTTGCCGGGATTTCCCGGGTCGTCCCGCGAACGCAGGCGTAGCGGGTCCGGTCCCGGCGCTGCCGGGACGGTGCAGGCTTCCGCTCACCCCGCCAGAAACTCGAGCACGATCTCGCAGAATCTTTGCGGGGCCTGTTCGAACATGACGTGCGTGGTGTTGGGAATCATCGCCGTCTTCGAATCCCGCACATGCGCCGCCAGCGTATGCAGCACCTTCGGCAGCGAGCCCTTGGTATTGGCGCCGCCGATGAACAGGGTCGGCAGCTTGATCGCCTCCGCATCGGTTTTGGAGAACGGCGGCCGCCTGTCTCCAGCCTGGCCGATCAAGGTGAATGCATTGTCGCGTAGATGCTGCTTCGGCGTCGCGGGCAGGCGTGCCCAGGCGCCCGGTCCTTCGATCGCCTCGAAGAACAGTGTCAGTCCACCTTCGACATCGCCTGCTGCGATTTTTTCGGCCGCCGCTGCGGTCGTTGCCGCGAGGACGGAGGGCCCCGACTGGAAGGCCGGATCGAGCGTGGCGTCGAGTTCGCCGCCGGGCTCGGCCAATATCAATTTGCGCAACAGATCCGGCCGCTGCTGCGCCACGCGAAACGCGATGTGCCCACCGCGTGAATGCCCCATCAGGTCCACTTGGCCGATATCAAGGTTTTCGATGAAGGCGATCACGTCGGAGACGTGCTGCGCGATCGAA
Organism: uncultured Alphaproteobacteria bacterium; assembly: GCA_963814615.1. GTDB lineage: Bacteria > Pseudomonadota > Alphaproteobacteria > Rhizobiales > Xanthobacteraceae > Bradyrhizobium. The sequence goes on from CAWFDN010000005.1 coordinate 790,611, forward strand.
TAGGTGTCACCGATACCGCCCCAATGTTCGGGAAAGAAGTGTCGCAAGGACACCACAATGACGCGATGCTTCTTTGTCAGCGGCCCGAGCAACGCCGACCAGACGCGGAAGTCTGAGAGCGAGCCGTGCACGCAAACCAGCGGCGGGCCTTGACCAGTATCTCGGCCGATATCGAGATAGGCCATGTCGTATCCGTTGACGTGAAGCGTTTGCATGGGGGCTCGGCAGGTGACGAGTGGAGGAGAGGAAGACATTTTATTTCATAGAAGGTCGTGGCTGCCCATAGTCTCACCGTAGTCATTTCCGCGTGAGATTCGCGCGTCTAGGTATGACAAAAAATGGGACATCCCAAAATTTCGCTCCGAATCCGGGTGGATCGCAGCGATTTCGAAGCCTAGATTCCACGCCGGCATCAAGCTCAAACCATGGGGCGGTAGGATCAGGAGCCAGCCATGACCGGACACCGTTTTGCAATCTTCGACACCGCGATCGGCCGTTGCGGTATCGTGTGGGGCGGACGCGGCATTTGTGGCGTGCAACTGCCGATGGAGAACGAAGACAAGACCCGTACCCGCCTCCGCCAGAGCCGGGGCGACCTCGCCGAAGCGGCGCCGCCAGCGGAGGTACAAAGCGCGATCGACGGAATCGTTGAACTGCTCGCCGGCAAGCCGAACGATCTCACCGACGTCGTGCTCGATCTCGACGGCGTTCCCACATTCGACCGCGGCGTTTATGACATCGCGCGCACGATTCCGCCGGGCCAGACGCTCACTTACGGCGATATTGCCAAGCGGCTCGGCGGCGTCGAGCTGTCGCGCGATGTCGGCCAGGCGCTCGGGCGCAATCCCTGTCCGATCGTGGTGCCCTGCCACCGCGTGCTCGCCGCTGGCGGCAAGCCCGGCGGGTTCTCCGGCAATGGCGGCGTCGTCACCAAGCTCAAGATGCTGGCGATCGAGGGCGCGGTTGTGAATCACACGCCGAGTTTGTTCGACTGAATCGCAGCCGCCTCGCTATTTCGCAACCGGCTCGCAGGAAAATCCGTTGTCCCAACGGCGGATTTTGCCTGCTGACGGCGAGGGAAAATGCGCGGTGCAGCACAGCGTATCGGTGTCGCAATAGTGTTCCAGGAAATTGCGCCGCGTCGTCGCGGCCTGCGTCTGATCAACATCGAATTTCATCGACAATTCGGGATAGCGCGTCTGCAGCGGCGAGTGCATCAGGTCGCCGCTGAGGACAGCGTCGTCCTTGCCGCGGCCGAAGGTGAACGCGACGTGTCCCGGCGTATGCCCCGGTGTCGGCAGGATGCGTGCGTAATCGCCGATCGTGTAGTCGTTGCGCACGATCTCGGCTTTGTTGGCTTCGACAATCGGCAATACGCTGTCGCCGAACGCCGGCACGGCGGCCTTGGCGTGTTGTTCGGTCCAATAGTCGAATTCGGCTTTGGCGAACACGTAGCGCGCGTTCGGAAACGTTGGCACCCAGCGGCCACCTTCCAGCCGCGTGTTCCACCCGACGTGATCGGTGTGCAGATGCGTGCACATCACAAAATCGATGTCGCCGACGGAAAAACCTGCAGACGCCAGCGCCCCCATATAGGTGTCGTCGGTTTTATTATTCCATTTTTGCCGCAGCGGCCGCGGCTTGTCGTTGCCGATGCAGCTATCAATCAGGATGGTGTGATGCGGCGTCTTCACGACATAGGACTGGAAGCACATGATCAACACGTCGTTCGCGTCGATTGCGCCGGCCTTTCGCATCCAGGCCTTGTTCTCCGCGAGCAACTCCGGTGTCAGCCCGGGCAACAACTCCAGCGCCGGCAGGAAAGTGGTTTCCTGCTCGATGATGCGATGGATGGTGAGATCGCCGACGGTGAAGGTGAGACTCATTTGTCGAACAATTTTCTACCGATCACGCCGGCGGCGGAACCGAAACCTTGACCGAGGGCCGGCTCAGCATCTTTTCGTGGAAGGCATCGAGCTTCGGATACGCCTTGCGCCAGCCGCAATCGGCAAAGCGGAAATCGGCATAGCCGAGCACGCACACCAAGGCGATCTGCGCGACATCGAGCGGCCGCGACAACATCTCCGGCTGGTTTTCGAACCGCGCCATTCCGTTCCACGCGCGATTCCAGTGGTCGTCAGCCCAGGCTTGCCATCGCAGCGGTTCCGGCCGCACCATCTTCTCGTAGCGGCACAGCAGCATCGAATCGAGCATGCCCTGCAGCATCGAATGATCGCTCTTGATCTTCCATCTGACGGCACCCGCCGCCGGAATCAGTTTTCCGCCGCCCGCGAGCTCGTCGAGATATTCGACGATCACGTAGGAATCGACGATCACCTCGCCATTGTCGAGGATCAGCACCGGTAATTTCTTCACCGGGTTGATCTTTGAATATTCTTCATTGTGCTGAGCCGGCGCGACCGCGGTGGGGACGAATTCGATCTGGTCGATCAGGCCGAGTTCGATGGCGGCAATGCGCACTTTGCGGGCGAACGGCGAGGCGGGGGAATATGTGAGCTTCATCGGAAAATTCCTCAAAAAAAAGAAGTTTTCATTTTCGTCATGGCCGGGCTTGTCCCGGCCATGACGAGTTTGGTGGATGGATACTTCTCGCGGGCTTCACGCCGCGATGATTTCCTGGCGCTGCTCGCCGAGGCTGTCGATACCGAGCGTGACCACGTCGCCGACATTGAGGAAGGTCGGCGGCTTCTGGCCGGCGCCGACGCCGGGCGGGGTGCCGGTCACGATGATGTCGCCCGGCAACAGCGTCATGATTTCCGAGAGGTAGGAAACGATCTTCGGGACATTGAAGATCATGGTGGCGGTCGATCCGGTCTGGCGACGCTTGCCATTGACGTCGAGCCACATCGAAAGTTTGTGCACGTCGGGAATCTCGTCTTTGGTCGCCACATAGGGACCGAGCGGGCCGAACGTGTCATGCGATTTGCCCTTGGTCCACTGGCCGAGGCGCTCGAGCTGGAAGAAACGTTCCGACACGTCGTTGCAGATGCTGTAGCCGGCAACGTAGTTGAGAGCGTCGGCCTCGGAGACGTATTTTGCGCGCGTTCCGATGATGACGGCGAGTTCGACTTCCCAATCGAGCTTGGTCGAGCCGCGCGGCTTCTCGACCGCGTCGTTGGGGCCGCAGAGGCTGTTATTGGCCTTGATGAAGACAATGGGTTCGCTCGGGAGCGGCATTCCGATTTCATTGGCGTGGTCGGAATAGTTGAGGCCGATGGCGAGGAATTTGGGCAGGCCACCTACCGGGGCGCCGATCCGCGGCTTGCCGTCGACGGCGGGAAGCGTGGCGGGGTCGAGGGCTGCGAGCTTGGCCAGTGCGGCCGGCGAAAAGGCCTCACCGGCGAGGTCCTTCACATGATCAGACAAGTCTCGCAATTGACCGGATTTATCGATCAGGCCGGGCTTTTCCTGTCCAAACGCCCCGTAACGAACAAGCTTCATTCTCTTCACTCCCAGTGTGGTGGTCTAATAGGGTCTATTGCCGGGATGCTTCATGGAACAGGGCACGGTGAAATTCAACTGGCGACTGGGCGCGCATTGCTGGTCCGCTTATCCGGAAGGGAGAATCCGCTCGGTCGGGACCAGGCCTAACCGGTGAATTTGAAGGCGTCGCCGTCGCGTCTGATGCGGGCGGCGTCGAAATGCCCGCCGATCACCAGCGTGGCCGTATCGGCAAAACGCGAGAACAATTCATGCCGCGTGGCGGCGGACTGCACGGCGTCGGAATCTGCCGTCGACGACCAGTCGAGATGCGCCATCTGGCAGGGGTGATGGGCGACGTCGCCGGTGAGCAGGCCTTCCGCGCCGTCCGATTTGATGTGGACGCTGATATGGCCCGGGCTGTGGCCGGGCGTCGGGATCAGGCGGATCTCGTCGCAGAGCGTATGATCGCTGGCGACGAGGTCAGCCTTGCCGGCGTCCACGACCGGCTTCACCGAGTCGTTGAAAACCGCACGCTTGTCGGGCTCGTCGCTGTGGTCGCGCCAATGCTCATATTCGGATTTGCCGAACAGGTAGCGGGCGTGGGCGAAGGTCGGCACCCATTGGCCGGCGGTAAGTTTGGTGTTCCATCCGACGTGGTCGACGTGCAGATGCGTGCAGAGCACGGTGTCGATGCTGTCGGGCGGAAAACCGGCTTTTGTCATGGTTTCGAGAAAGGGAGTTTGCCGGTTGTTCCAGGTCGGCACGTTGCGGCCTTCCTTGTCGTTGCCAAGCCCGGTATCGACCACGATCCGGCGCGTCGGCGTTTCGACCACCAGCGCGTGGATCGACATTTTGAGGCGGCCTTCCTCGGTCGCGAAATCGGGAATGAGCCAGGGCAGTTTGCGGATTTCTTCTGGGGTGGCCAGCGGCAGGATAAATCGCGTGCTGCCGATCGTCTCCAATTCGACGATTTTCGTGATTTTGACCTTGCCGATAGTCCAGTGCATCCGGCGTCCCCTTCAATACCCGCGCGAATTCGTCGGGCCGAAAGATGCTGGTTTCGATGAACCCGCGCAATGGATCATCCCGCCAGTCTGGGCGTTGATGGACACCGACGGCGCGGAGCAGAGGTGGAGCGATGCCAGAACTAGCTATTTCGGCCGACAAGGTTGGTTTTCTGATCGAGAAAACCCGCGAATTCGACGTCAAGGAGGCCACGACCGATCCGGATTCCGGGTCGAACCCCACCGACGACCACATGATCGACGTGCTCGAAGATGACGGCTCCGATCCCGTGGTGCGCGAGATCACCGGCTTCATCAACGCCATGACCGAAGACGAACAGTTCGATCTGATCGCACTGATGCGGCTCGGGCGGGGCGACGGCACGATCGAAGAATGGGACGAACTTCGGCGCGAGGCTGAAGCCGATGTGCGCAGCCGCCATGCCGCGCGCTATTTGCTTGGCGAGCCCCTGGCCAGCGATTATCTGGCCGAGGGACTCGCTGCGTTTGGCCTGTCCTGGACCGACGAGCGGATCACCTCGGCGTGATTATCCGCGTTCGTGGCCGACAACAACGCGGCCCTCAATCGACGCGATCTTAAATCAGAGCGCCTTCGCTCACAGCGTGCCGGGAAAGGCGCCGCCGTCGAGCAGGATGTTCTGTCCGGTGATAAAGCCGGCCTTGTCGCCGCACAGGAACGCGCAGGCGAGCCCGAATTCCTCGGGGTCGCCGAGACGTCCGGCCGGATTGAGTTTCGCGCGTTCCGCCAGAACCTGTTCGACCGGGATGCCGCGCTTCTCCGCATCCGGCTTGGCGGTGCCGCGCAGGCGATCGGTGTTGAAGGGGCCCGGCAGCAGACCGTTGATGGTGACGTTGTTGATCACGGTCTTGCGCGAAAGACCTGCGACGAAGCCGGTGAGGCCGGTGCGCGCGCCGTTCGACAAGCCAAGCACTTCGATCGGCGCCTTCACCGCGGCCGAGGTGATGTTGATGATGCGGCCGAACTTGCGGGCCATCATGCCGTCCACGGTCGCCTTGATCAGTTCGATCGGCGTCAGCATGTTGGCATCGAGCGCCTTGATCCAGTCGTCGCGGGTCCAGTTGCGGAAATCGCCCGGCGGCGGCCCACCGGCGTTGTTGATCAGGATGTCGGGATCGGGACAGGCCTTGAGCGTGGCCGCACGTCCCTCGGGCGTGGTGATGTCGCCGACGACTTCGGTCACCGTCACGGTGGGGTACGCTTGACGAATGTCGGCGGCGGTTTTCGCCAGCGCTTCGACGCCGCGCGCAGTCAACGTGACATCCACGCCTTCGGCGGCCAGCGCCATCGCGCAGGCGCGTCCCAGGCCCTTGCTGGAGGCACATACGATGGCACGGCGGCCTTTGATCCCAAGATCCACGTTCTCACTCCCGTTATGTCAGATGATTTTTGAAATCCGCAGCCCGATTTCCGTTGCTGACCGCTATTGTAGCCAACATCGGCGGCTGTGATAAGTCATTCCTCGCGGCTCGGAATGCATATCAGGGACGATCGCAGTCAAGTCAACCAAATCGCGGTCGCGGCACTCGAAATCATCCATACAAGTGGGAGAATTCATTATGTCTGACCTGTTCGACGTCAGCCAGGAAGTCATTCTCGTCACCGGTGCCTCGCAAGGGTTGGGCCGGCAGTTTGCGCGGGTGTTGTCGGCGCACGGTGCCGCGGTCGCGCTTGCGGCGCGGCAGACCGCCAAATTAAAGAGCCTCGAGGATGAAATCACCGGCCAGGGCGGTCGCGCTGTCGCGGTGCAGATGGACGTCACCGATACTTCCTCGATCGCACAGGCGATCGACGCCGCGGAAGCCGCACTCGGCCCGATCAGCGTGCTCATCAACAATGCCGGCATCGCGATCGAAAAGCTTGCGGTGGATCAGACCGAAGCGGATTGGGATTCTGTCATCAACGCCAATCTCAAGGGCGCGTATTTCGCCGCCACGGAGATGGCGCGGCGGATGATCGCGCGGCACCAAGAAGGCAACATCGTCAACATCGCATCGGTGCTCGGTGTCGGCGTGATGAAATTTCTCTCGCCCTACACCATCTCCAAGGCCGGGATCATTCAGGCCACGAAAGTGATGGCGTTGGAACTCGCCGGCAACCGCATCCGCGTCAACGCCTTGGCGCCGGGCTATATCGACACCGAGATCAACCGTGATTTCTGGTCGACGCCCGGGGGCGAAAAACTGACCAAACGGATTCCGCAAGCCCGGGTCGGTGCCGAGTCCGATCTCGACGGCGCGATCATGCTGCTGGCCTCGAACGCCTCGCGCTACATGACCGGCAGCGTCGTCACCGTTGATGGAGGGTTTCTGCTGACGTGACGAGAACTCCGCAGATGGGGTAACGGGCCCCGGATGAAGCATGGCGCAATCCGGGAATGAACGTGATGCCGGTGCCGGACTTCGCTTCGCCCATCGCCCGGCGCGTTGGCCGGCCGTTTTGCCTCATGGTTTGGCCTCAAAGGCTGTGCTTTTGCGCAACTTCTGGCAAGAGCGCTCGCGCGAGGCGCTTTGGTGCCAAAATAACGCAGCTTGGCCGTCATAAAATCCTCAAAAGTCGCCTCATGCCCCTTTCCAAAGCAGTCTTGCGTTGGTACATACGGCCCGCACCCAAGGGCTTGCCCGGGTTGCCTTCTCAGGAAGCCTTTCGGACCGGATCAATCGACGCGCTTGCGCGTTGGCCATATTCGTTTCGGCATTCGGTTTTTCGAAAAGGCGTGCAATGGTTTATCGCGGGGTGGAGCAGCCCGGTAGCTCGTCAGGCTCATAACCTGAAGGTCATAGGTTCAAATCCTATCCCCGCAACCAAGTTGATAAAAGACCCCAGCAATCTCAAAGGATTGTTGGGGTTTTTGTTTTGGCGCTGGAATCGACCGCAACAACATCAATAATTTAGCTTGTAAGTTCAAATCACCCCGCAACCACACCCATCCTCAACAGGGCGAAAATCTTAAGACAGCAGGAAGCCATCGTGGCATCGCGATGTGCTATCCGCGAGATTTTCTTCCGACGCCTTCCTGTGGTTCGCGATGTTTGAGTGAAAGACCGGCAGCGAGTTTACGTCAGAAGTTCGTCGAGTGCAGCGTGCTCGGGGTCCATTTCGACCTGCTCTACCGTGCAGATGATGATACCGCATCTCCAGTACGGCCACCGTCATGGTCGTCATCGGCCACGTGGGGCCAAATATAGTACCGCGCCGTTGACGAGCCGTCCTTACACCCGAAGAGGCGGCGGCTTACCGTGCACGCCCCAAGATTATCCAGCAAAGAACTCCACTACGCCTGTCTCCAGGTTGTACATCGCACCGGCGATCTTGATGATGCCACGCGACTCCATGTCGGTCAGCACAGGGCTGTCTTTGCGAATGTTGGCCATCGTAAGTTCCACATTCTTCCGAGCGACGGCATCCACAAATGCGTAATTTTTCGACGTTCGTTCGCCGGTGTATGGTGTCGCGGCTACCGCGGGTCTGATTTTCGCCAGCAAGCCGGTGAGATTGCCGAGTTCGGCGTTGTCAATTGCGCCCTTGATCGCGCCGCACGCCGTATGGCCCATGACCAAAACCACTTTGGCCCCCGCCAGTTTACAAGCGAATTCCATACTTCCAAGGATGTCGGGATTTTCGACATTGCCTGCCACGCGGCTGTTGAAGATGTCGCCGATGCGGAGGTCCAGGATTGTCTCAGCCGAAGCTCGCGAGTCGATGCAAGTAAGCAGTACCGCGGCCGGGTATTGGCCCTTGGCGCTGGCGCGTTGCTGCGCCAGAACATCACGGTCTTCGCGCTTGCCGGTGTAAAAGCGTTTATTCCCTTTTTTCATTAGCGCTAAAATATCGTCCGGACTCAACTTGTCGCGCTGTGCCTTGGTCAGGGCGTCAGCATAGGCAATCTCGCTGAGCGCGCCGGCACCTACAAACGCCATCGCGGTGATGGCGGCGGATGCTTTTAGAAAGCGCCGACGATGAAGGCGGTTGAGAGGCTGACTGGTTTCCTGATCCTCACACCTTGCACACATGCAGGATCTCCTTAAAGCGAGATTTCCAGACTTGATCTTCAACGCCGTGACGATAGGAGGCGGTTGGCTGCTAAGGAAGCGTGCGTCCAGAGTGTCTCTGCCGAGAACCTGGAGGGAGGTAGGCCAGAATAAATTTCGTCATTCACTTCGCAAGAAGCGGGCCAACGAAAGAGGCCACACGTGCCCGAAAAGAATAGCCGATAGATCAGCAGGGTAACAAAGCTTGACGCGAACGGCAGCATGCCAGGCACATGAAAATTCTCCGAAAATTCGGAGGCCCTCCGAAATTTCGTAGATCGTCAGCATGGTCGCAGATCAAATTTGAGCGATCGACCGGAGCAAGCAACTGCTTTGGGGAAGTGATCTTGACGCATCCTCTGGCGTTCAACGGTTTGGCCCGTTTTGGTAACGAATTTAGCCATTTCGTCTTTCCGAAAGTCGGAACAATTGAATTCGAACAACATTCTTCCATCTCAAGATTGGCCGTCCGTTTGATCTTAGGGTAAGGTTTTTCCGAAGCGAGGCCCGATCAATGCTGAGTAGCGTAGGAGCGCCGGATGACGCTGATCTCTACTCTCCTGAGAAGTCTGGTAATCGGTGTCTTTGTGCTGATTCTGACTATTTGGTCAGCCCCCGCCCAAAACGCACGTTGCACTCGCCTTTCGACCCTCGGTCACGAAGGGGAGTAATCCCATGCATCCGGTGGAGAGTAATATGCTGTTCGGCCGGTTGGGATCGCCAAAAACCCGGGATGCAACGCCGAGCGAAGCCTCGGCCGAGGAACTGCTGGCGTTCGAGCGTCTTCTCGCTGATCTGTCTGCACGATTTGCGAATATTCCTGCTGAACAGGTCGAATCCGAAATTCAGGCGGCGCAGACATTGCTTCGGCAATTTCTCGGGTTCGACCGCAGTACCTTTGGTGAATTTCAGGAGGACGGCTCGCTTGTCGTTTTGTCTTCGACAGCCGTAGAAGGTGTTGAGCCCACGCCACAAGGCGCGCTTCCCTCGCAGCTTTCCTGGTTTCTAGCCAAACTCCGTGCTGGGGAAATCTTTGTAATACAAAATCCTCCAGATGATCTTCCGCCAGAAGCGGCTGCCGAGGCTGAATATTTTAAACGGACGGGCCTCCATTCCCACCTCAGCATTCCGCTTCGCATCGGCGGCCGAATCATCGGAGTCATCGCTTTCGCGGCCTTCAGAGAAACCCGCGCTTGGCCGGACGATTTGATTGCACGGCTCAAGCTTGTGGGGGAAGTTTTCGCGCAGGCCGTCGCCCGAAAGCGGGAGCAAGAAAAGCTTCTGAACGCGTTGGCGGAGATCAAGGTTCTGAAGGACCGTCTCGAGCACGAGAATGCCTATCTTAAGCACGTCGCGCAGGTCAGGCCGCCGCAGGGGCTTACGAGTTGCTCGCCGCGCTTTCTGTCGTTAATCGAGGAGATCGTGCAGGTTGCGCAAACCGGCTCAACCGTTCTTCTGCTCGGCGAAACAGGCAGCGGCAAGGAGGTCCTGGCCCAAGCGATTCACGATGCCAGCGCGCGTAAGGATCGCCCGATGATCAAGGTCAACTGCGCCGCGCTGCCGGCGAGCTTGATCGAATCCGAGCTGTTCGGCCGGGAAAAAGGCGCCTTTACCGGAGCGTTGGCACGGCAGCCGGGCCGTTTCGAAATCGCAGACGGCTCAACCGTTTTCCTCGACGAGGTCGGTGAGTTGCCGCTCGAATTGCAGTCGAAACTGCTACGCGTGCTCCAGGATGGCGAGTTCGAGCGTTTGGGCAGCACAAAGACGATCAGAGTGGACGCGCGCGTGATTGCAGCGACCAACCGGCCGCTTGAACAGGCCGTGAAAGAGGGAAAATTCCGGGAAGATCTTTTCTATCGGCTAGATGTGTTTCCAATCGAAGTGCCGCCGTTGCGCGAGCGGCGCGAAGACATTCCGTTGCTGTCGTGGACCTTTGTGAAGGAATTCAGCAATTCGATGGGTAAGCCGATTGAGGAGATCGCGGACGAATCAATGTCCGCGCTTCAGGAATATCACTGGCCCGGTAATATCCGCGAGCTTCGAAATGTGATCGAGCGCGCGATGATCCTCAGTCACGGCCCCAGGCTGAGCATCAAACTCGGTCACGCGACACCGCGACCGATCGCCGTAATGGCCACGGCGGGCTCACTCGATGAAGCCGAGCGCGCAATTATTCTGCAGGCGGTTGAACAGTGCAATTGGCGTATTCGTGGGTCAAATGGGGCTGCGGCACTTCTTGACGTCAAGCCAACGACACTCGAATCCCGCATCAAGAAGCTCGGGCTTGTAGCCAAGCGCTAGCCTCCGAATTTTCGTAGGTGCTCCGAGTTTTCGGAGAGTTTGATTGCCGGTGGCGCGGGCGATAGCGGCCGTTTTTTTTATTATCCCACTGATCCAACGAATGTTTCCCGTCGAACGCGCCCGTTTTTCGCGTTGGCCCGCTTCTTGCGATGGGAAGCAAGAATCCTGTGTTTCTCTCTTGGCAGACGACGACTGAAAGACATGAATCTTGATCGTCTTCTCAATGCAGATCGTGGCTCCCGACGAAAGGCGAACAGCATTGTTGCGCACTCTCGGTTCGATGCTCGGGCCAACGCGGGTTGCGCCGGGATGCCTCGATGCCCGTCTATATTCGGATCTCGACAGACGTAGGACCTTACTTCTCGTTGAGGATTGGGAGTCCCGAGAGCAGTTTGAGAAAAATCTCGATATGGCCAAGCTGAACGCAATCGTTGCAGCAATCGAGCTCTCGAGCGAGCCGCCCGTCGTTCGTGTTGACGCAGTGGAGCGGGAGGAGGGCGTGGATGTTTTGGCGCTGCATCGAAGTGTCGTCCCGAACTTGCGATGAGTGAATTGGGTCGCGTTCACACTCGCGGGCGGCAGGGTAAAACTAGATAGGATGACCAAATGCTAGTTTCAGTTTCGATCATGATACTCACTTCGCAACTGGTCATCGCCGTTGCGGACGATGTTCCGAAATTTGATATCGCGCGGGGTTGCAAGGTCGACAGCGCTGCCGCATACGATCCCAATGCCGGCATGAACGCAACGATCAAGAGATGTGAAGACGACGAGCAGCGTGCGAAAGAGCAGCTTCAGACGCAATGGTCGGAATTCAATAACTCCGACCGGACGATGTGCGTCAGTTCAACGACAACTAACGACAGCGCTACACCGCCGAGCTATGTTGAATTGCTGATATGTCTTCAAGACCAGCAGTTGGCTCGAAAGCTGCCGAAGCAATAATCTGCAAGCGACAGGCGATCTCTACCGCGGTGAGATATGATGTCGAAGTTCGTCCACTATGCCTCTGACCGTCGGATCATCGGGCGCGATCGTGGTCGCCTGTTCCGCGTATCGAAGTGCGGTGGCGATATCTCCGGCTTCGCGGCTGAAGCTGACAATCGCCATTATAATATCGCGGCTTGCCGGATGCCCGGTTAGACTATCTTTCAGATAGGTTATTGCGTCTTGCTTGCGTCCGGCCGAATGCAGCGCTACGCCGTAAATATAAGCGTATCGCGGGTTATTCCGATCCAGCTCGGCAGCTCGGCGCAACTCAACAAGCGCTTCGTCGAGCCGCTTGAGCCGCACCAAACCGAGGCCCAGCGCGTGATGTAGTCCGCCATCGCTCGGGACGACATTTATGGCGTTGCGCAAGACCTTTTCACCATCGTCTTCCCGACCCGTCTGCCGGTATAGATCCGCAAGATTGATAGCGGCGCCTGTGAATTGTGGGCTCAATTGAAGCGCGGCCCTGTACTCTGCTTCTGCTTCACCATTACGTCCGCGGCGCGCATAAAAAGCACCCAGCGTCGTTCGGGCTTCCGGCCTGTCAGCGTTGAATTTTTGAGCGGCAACGAATTCCTCGGCCGCGCGATCGAAGCGCCCTCGGTCGGTGACCGACAATCTGTCTGATGGGACGTCATCCAGGAGTGATATCGTCCGAATGCGCACGCTGCGGATAGGATCCGATAACAAGGGCGATGCAATCGACCACCTTTGCTCAAGGGGGGCGTTCTGAAGCATATCGAGCGCCCCGATTCGCACCATTGGGTCGGGATCGGTTATTGCGGCGCGTGCGAGGTTGAGGGTTGGCGGCGTGGCGCGGGAGCCTAGTTCGCTCAATGCGCTTGCCCGGGCGATGGCGGGGGCGTTGCTGTCCGCGGCAACGATTGCAAGCAGTCCGGCGGCATCAGGCTGGTCATTCCAGGCGGAATGAAACGCCATTGCATAGTTCTGGAAACCCTTGCGATTCGGTCCGTACCAACGCTCGATCGCCGCTGCGGACCATTCCGGCGGCTTGTCGGTATGACAGTCGTTGCAGGCATTCGGCGTGCCGAGCTTCGCCGATAGATCGGGGCGTGGAATGCGGAAGCTATGATCGTGCCGCGTATCAACGACCATATAGGTACGGGTTGGCATATGACACGATGCGCACGCGAGAGGCGGGCTCACGGCCTCATGACGGTGATGCTTTACGTCTGCGAATTTTTCTTGTGAGTGACATTGCAGGCAGGTGTCGTCATCGGCGAGCCGCAGCTTCGCGCTATGCGGGTCGTGACAATCGCTGCAGGTGACACCGGCCGCAAACATCTTGCTCTGTTTGAACGAACCATAATTGTATGTCTCCTCCACGTCCAACATTTGTCCGTCGCTGTGATTGAGGCCGCGGTTGATCGACGAAACCATGTGAGTGTCGGACAACGATTGTCCCGGAGTCCAGCCTTCCGAAAACTCGCTGCGCCGGGCGTGGCAAAGCCCGCAGGTCTCGACCTCGGCACGCAGTGCGCGCGGAGCGGTGCTCCGCCTGACATTGCCGGTTTCGGCATTGGGCACCCACGTCGCATCGCGTCGTTCGCTAAATCGTTCTGCCAATCCCATGGTCGGGTCGTCAATCTTTCCAAGCGGCCACCATCTGCGTCTATCGCGCGCCCAATCGACATGGCGAGAGCCCTGACCATGGCAGGCTTCGCAACCAACGCTGATCTCCGCGAAACTCGTTGCGAACCGGTCGGTTGCTGCATCATAATTCTTCCGAACGCCGGTCGAGTGGCACTCGGAGCACATGAAATTCCAGTTTTGGTTGAGTTTCGTCCAATGCAACACATCGTCGTGGCGGATTTCCTCCTTCGGATAAAGGTGAAACCAGCGTTGACCGCCTTTGTCTTTTGGCCGGGTGTCCCAGGCGATCGACAACGCCTGCAGTCGACCGTCAGGAAATTCGACGAGATACTGCTGCAGCGGGTCAATACCGAACGTGTATTTGATCTCGAAGATATCAAGCGTGCCATCCGGGCCATCGGTTTCGACCAAGAACTTTTCTCCCTTCCGGAAAAAGCGGGATTTCACGCCGAAATATTCGAATGTTGCATCGGAAAAATCGCCGAGCACCGCCTTGTCGGTTGCATGGGCCATGGCGAGCTGATGTTGCGAACCCTGCCACAGCTTCGCCTCGGCCTGGTGACAGCCGGCGCAGCTCTCGCTACCGACGAATGTAGCCAATGCAGCGGATTGGCTGGGCGAACTACCCCGCTGCACCTCGCGCAGGCCGCCGGTGAACACCTGCAACGACATGCCGCCAGCGAAGACGATTACCCCAACAATCGCCACGGCGACAAAAATCCTGGATTTGGAAAGGCGCCCTGTTTCGGCGTCGTCGATATTGCCGGTCGTGACGGGTTCACGACTGATCCGTTTACGCGGAGGACTTTTTTGATGATGTCGGGACCGTGCCAAGGGAGTTTTTCCTTTAATCAGTGTCGACCCGGACAATTCGCAGTGAAACTAGGCCCCCAGAGGTGCCAGCGCGTCGCGCAGTGGCGCGCTGGAGATTTGCATCAGTCCTGCGAACGGTTGCCCCAGCTCCAGGATCAAGTAGATCGCCCCGGCAGCCGACAGCGCAAAGACAAGCAGAGAGCCGATAACGATCGCGTTGGGTTGGGCAAAAAGACTGAAGCTTGCAAAGATGATGGTGAGCCAGAAAATTAGCACCACCAGAAAGGGCATGGGGATGGAATTGTCCGTCTGGGCGAACAGCAGCAGGCGTGTTTGCGCAAGATCGGTGCTGATCTGTGTCGCACGGGCTTGCAGGGAGCGCTGAGAATCGTTCTGTGGCGATAGTTCCTGAAGTTTCGCATAGAACGCCTCGCTTGCGGCGCTCGCCTCGAAGGGGGCCACCTTGGCAAGATCGGAACTGTTCTCACGCCACATTCGATCGGCTAAAATAACGACCCCACGCCGCAACAGATTGCGGGCTGCTTCTGTCTGCGGCCCGTACTGCGCCAGGAGATTGTCGAGCAGGACGATATTGGCTGTCATCTGCTTGATTTGGCTGCTCTGCGTGTCGTACGAGCTCTTCGCTGAGGCGATCAAGAGCCCGAGGACTAGTGCGGCGATCGTCCCGATGAGGCCCGTTCCAAGCCTGACCACATCCTTTGCATCCGTGCTGAGATGATGCCCCGGCAATGTCTTGCGAAGCAACATGCCGAGCGACGCGCCGCCTAAAATGCACACAAAGGCGATGCACGCTAACGCGATTGCACTCATGGTTTATCACCGTTGTGAGACAATGGAGCGACCGACCGTTTCCCGTGAAGTTCGTTGAGCGCGATGTGCGTTAATCAGACAGCGCTTTCTTCAGCAACGCTGCCTTGTGGGCCTGCATGGCATCGTCCAGATCAGCCTTTTTCATCTCTTTCAATTCGATCGTCACTTTGGCGATCTTGCCGGTGAACTTGAACGGCACCTTGTAGGCCTCGGTGACGGGCGTGCCCTCATCCGAGCCCACGTCGGCACCTTCGTCTGCGGAGAAAGCGCAGCACTGGGTGCGGTCGATGCGGCCCGTGGCGACCGTCTTTCCGTTGAAGAGGATCGTGCCGACGCCGCCTTTGCCGAGTCCGCCGCCGTCATAGACGAACTCAAAACGAATGGTTGCCTTTCCAGGAGGCACCGCCTGCGTGGCGGCCACCGTGTAACGCTGCAGGCCTAGCCAGTTGTAGGTGTAGGTCGGCTTGCCGTCCTTCAGATAGAAGCTCCAGCCGCCGAAACGTCCGGCTTGCGCCAGGATGACGCCATTGGCCCCCTTCTGCGGGATCTCCACCTCGGCAGTGAGCGTATGCGAGTTGTTCTTCAGGTTGATGAAGACATTCTCCGACATGCCGGTCATTCCTTGGTGGACCGTCAAGGAAGTGCGGCCAGCCATCAGGTCGGGACGGCCGACCATGGCGGCGACGAAGCGCTCCGTTAGCCGGTCATCGAGGGGTAGCACGGAGTACTTCACGGCCTCCTTCAAGAAGAGGTCCTGGAGTTCCTTCAGCCTTTCGGGATTTTTAGCGGCGAGGTCATTGGCCAGGCTGAAGTCCGACCGAGTGTCGTACAATTCCCATCTGTCGTTCTCGAGCGTCGCACGGGGCTTGGATTCCCACGCCGCCCGATGGACCGTGCCGGCCAGCCAACCGTCGTTATAGATAGCGCGGTTGCCGAAGATCTCGAAGTACTGTGTGGTATGCGTGCTCGGAGCTTTGGCGTCGGCAAAAGTGTAGCGCAGGCTCACGCCTTCGATGGGTGTCTGGGTTGTGCCGTTCACGCTCTTCGGCTCAGGCAGACCAGCCACCTCCAGGATCGTCGGCGCGATGTCGATGACGTGGTGCCATTGCGAGCGCACCTCGCCTTTGGCCGCGATGCCTTTGGGCCAGTGAACCACCATTCCGTTTCGAGTGCCGCCATAGCTGGAGGCAACCTGCTTCGTCCACGTGAAAGGCGTATCGCCTGCGACCGCCCACCCGGCGGCGTAATGCGGGTATGTCGTCGGGCCGCCAAGCTCGTCGTAGTGCTTCAGCATATCCTGGACGGTCTCTTGCGCTCCATTGAAGTAGGAGTACTCGTTGAACAGCCCGTTCATGCCGCCTTCGGCGCTCGCGCCGTTGTCACCGACGATGTAGAAGATCAACGTGTTGTCGAGTTGACCGGTCGTCTCAATGGCCTGGATCAGCCGGCCTATTTCCGTGTCAGCGTATTCACCGAACCCGGCGAACACCTCCATCTGGCGCGCGAACAATTTCTTCTCGTCGGCGGTCAGCGCGGACCAGTCCTTGATAGCTTCAGGCTTCGGTGCGAGCTTCGTGCCCGCCGGCGCTACGCCCAGTTTGATCTGACGTGCCAGCGTTTCCTCGCGCAGCGCGTCCCACCCTTGATCGAACTTGCCCTTGTACTTGGCGATCCACTCCTTCGGCACGTGATGCGGCGCGTGGGTGGCGCCTGGTGCGAAGTACATGAAGAACGGTTTGTCAGGCGTCAGCGACTTTTGATACTGCACCCAGCCGATTGCCTTGTCGGTCATGTCGGTCATAAAATTGTAGTTGGGATCATGCGAGGGCTCGACCTGGGTCATGCCGTCATAGATCAGCGGCGCCCATTGGTTGGTCTCGCCACCGATGAAGCCGTAGAATTTGTCGAAGCCCGAACGGGTTGGCCAGCGGTCGGTCGGCCCGGAAGGACTCAGCTCCCAGGCTGCGGTTTCGTGCGATTTACCGAAGGCTGCGGTGCTGTAGCCGTTGAGGCGTAACATCTCAGCCACCGGTGCCACGCCGTTGGGGCGCTGCCCGGTCTGTCCGGGAAAGGCGGTGGCCGTTTCCGTAATTGAGCCCATGTTGTTTACGTGATGGTTGCGGCCGCTGAGCAACGCGGTGCGTGTCGGCGAGCAGAGCGCGGTGGTGTGGAATTCGTTGTAGCGCAGCCCGGCGTTCGCCAATCGCTCCACTGTCGGCATGTGGATGGGTCCACCGAAAGCGCTCGACTGGCCGAACCCCATGTCGTCGATCAGCACGATGAGTACGTTGGGCGCGTTGGCCGGTGCTTTGACCTCGAACCGCGGTGGTGGCGTAGCGTTGCGGACATCAAGCACGCTGCTATGCGGGTACTGTGGCTCCGGGATCGGCAAAATTGTTCGGTCGGTGGGCAGCACCACCTGCGCCGGGGCCGCCTGCGGGGCGGCAACAGGTGGCGCCGCTAGCCACAAAGATAAGGCGACGGTAAAGGTAAACGACGTCCGCATCATGACTGTCTCCTTATCTCCGGTCTGAGCACCTGCTCGGATACCGTGATCGCAGCCCGTACCCGGTTAGGAGCAGAACGGGTGCGGAACGGTGCATTGACTTATGTGTCTCATCGAGAGCGCAACTCGCCGACCAACGGAACGAACTTCGAGCTTGCTCCGCAAGAAGTGGGCCAATGACGCGACATTGCGCGTTGAAGAAAAAACATCCGATAGTTCAGCGAATTAATGAAAATTCGACGTCGGTAACAACGACCCGACGGGCTCAAATTCTCCGAAAATTCGGAGCGCCTCCGAAACTTCGGAGATTTTTGTTTGCCGGACGCGCCGCCGCCGGCATCAAGATTTTGTCACCTCACTGATCTATTGGGCATTTCCTTCAAAACGCGCGGCGCCTCCCGCGTTGGCTCACTTCTTGCGAGGGTGAGTTAAGAGGAAGCCCGTTCGTTCCATTTCGGACAACGACCAATGATGTGAATCTTGGTCGTTCTCTCGATGCGGGCCGTGGCTTCTTCGCAACTCAAGGAGAAACAATCATGAAGCATGTATTTGTCGCTCTGTTGTTGGTAGGAGGCTTCGTCGCCATGAGCACTGTGGAAGCAAGCGCCGTTGTATGCGCTCGCGGTGTGTACCGGGCAGGCTGCGTCGGAGCCCGCGGCGCGGTCGTTGCACATCCCGGGGCCCGAGCTGCTGTGATCGCACCGCGAGGAGGTGTCGTCGTCCGCCGCCGAGTGTACTAACCGTCGTGCGGCATCTTGCCGATAATGCGCGGCAAGATGTCCCCGCTGCTACTGAGGTAGCGTCGGCAATTGGTCGGGCATTCTCGGAGTGGCGAGCATGACTTCAATGAAATTGCCGCTCTGGTTTCGCAGCTTTCTACTGGTCGCCGTTCTCGTTCTTGCAGCGGGCGGAGCTCTCTTTGGTTATCGCTATTACACTCATCCTGTGACGCTGACAGTCGCCGTCGGTTCGTTTGACGGGGAGGCGTCCAAGGCAATGTCTGCCATTGCCAGTCGTCTCGTCTCGATCGACGCGCCGGTGAGATTCAAGGTTGTCGACACCGGTACCGCACTTGAAGCGGCTCAGCAGTTTGCGGCGGGGAAAGTAAATCTCGCTGTCGTTCGCGGCGATGTCGGCGACTTGTCGCAGGGTGGGGCGGTTGTTGTTGTCGCTCACATGGTCGCACTGATTATTGCACCCCCGGGTTCATCCATAGACAGCATGGAGGCACTGAAAGGCCACACGGTTGGTGTGATCGGAGGGGAGGCGAATGCGAAGCTGGTCGATGTGTTGAGCAAGGAATATGGTTTCGTCCGCGCAAAGGTCTTTAAGGACGTGGCCCTGGCAGATGCCCGGCATGCGCTTCAATCGAAAGAAGTTAGCGCTTTGCTCGTTGTGATTCCGTTGAGTGAAAAATATTTGTCGCTGGTGCGAGGATTTTTTCAGCAGAACGCCAAAAAGTCGCCGGTGCTGATTTCTATCGATTCTGCCGGGGCAATAGCAGAAGCAGAGCGAGCCTATGAAAGCTTTGACGTGCCGAAAGGCACGCTGCGCGGCGCCCCGCCAGTCCCGGACGATGATCTGACGACGTTGAGGACCTCATTGTATCTGGTTGCAAACAAGAAGCTCGGCACCGACTTGGTCACTGCTCTGACCCAGACCATCATGAAGGTGCGCAGGGAGCTCTTGGTCGAGCAACCGATCTTTGCGCAAATCGCTGCTCCCAGCACAGATGCTGACGCGTATCTTCCTCTGCATCCGGGGGCGGCGGCTTTCTACAACGGTACTCAACAAAGCTTTATGGATGAATACGGCAACTGGATCTATTTAACGCCAATGATCTTGGGCGGCATCGCAACTGTGCTTGCGGGCGCTTGGAAATTTCTGGGAATAGGGCAATCCGAAAGCGAAGCCCCGTTGGATCGGTTGTATGCTTTGGCTCGACGAATACGGAAAGCCGATACGCAGGCTGAACTCGTGGCCATCGAAGACGAAATTGACAGTATCTTGAAGACACAGCGCGGCAAGGCCGCGGCGGGCGACGAGAATGCGGTGGATGCCACCACGTTGAATGTTGTGGCTCATCGCCTCGAGAGCCTCATTCATGATCGCCGCGCGATGCTCGCGAAAAAACCCGTCGTTGCCTCCGTCGCCTAGATTAAAGCGGGAGGCGATCGCTCAGCTCCTGTGTAATTAGCCACACACGGTGAACTTGTGTGGCGCAACAATTCATGAGGATCATCGGCGATGCGGCTAATATCGAGCAACTTGGATCTCGTACATACAAAATGCTCCGAAATTTCGTAGGCTCTCCGAGAATTCGGAGCTTTTAAGAAGTGCCGAGCGCGATACCGTGCCTCGAAGCGCTCATTAAGCCACTGAGCGAAAGGACATTCTCGAAAGCGCGCCATCGCCTCATGCACTGGCCCATTTCTTGATAGCTCCAGGGAGCGCTCCAGCGCAAAACTGTAACGGAAGCGCCGACGCGTTGGCGTCGATCCAGCGCGGATTGGCCGTTGCGGGCATTAAACGGTGACAAGGAGTATGACGATGGATCCTTTAAGGAGAGTCTACGCTTCGCTCGCACTGCTCGCGGCCTCGATCGCGGTGAGTACGCCGGCGACCTCGCAGCAGCAACAAAGGCCCAACATCATTGTGATCATGGGCGACGACATCGGTATGTGGAATATCGGCGCTTACCACCGCGGCTTGATGGCGGGCAGGACGCCGAATCTCGACAAGATCGCCAAAGAGGGGATGTTGTTCACGGACTATTATGCCGAGGCAAGTTGCACGGCGGGGCGCGCGAACTTCATCACCGGCCAGCTGCCGATTCGTACCGGCATGACCACGGTCGGCCAGGCTGGTGCGGCGATCGGGTTGCCGGCTGAGGCCATGACCATCGCGACGGTGTTGAAATCGATGGGCTACGCCACCGGCCAGTTCGGCAAGAATCACCTCGGCGACAAGAACGAATTCCTGCCGACCGTCCACGGCTTCGACGAGTTCTTCGGCTATTTGTATCACCTCGATGCGATGGAAGATCCGGCACATCCGAACTACCCGCAGAACCTGTTGAATGTCGTTGGCCCGCGCAACATGGTCCATAGCTATGCCACCGACAAAGATGATCCCACCGAAATGCCGCGCTGGGGAAAAATCGGCATGCAGAGGATCGAGGATGCCGGCCCGCTTTATCCCAAGCGCATGGAAACGGTCGACGACGAGATTCGTGATCTTGCTCTTAATTTCATGGACAGAGCGGTAAAGGACAGCAAGCCGTTCTTCGTTTGGCTCAACCCGACGCGCATGCACATCGTTACGCATCTCTCTCCGAAATATGAAGCGCTGCGTAACTCGGAGAATGGCTGGTCGGAAGAGGAAGCCGGCATGGCCCAGCTCGACGACGACGTCGGTTTGGTGATGAAGAAGCTCAAGGACATGGGCGTGGACGACAACACCATCGTTGTCTTCACGACAGACAATGGCACCGAAGTCTTTACCTGGCCCGATGGCGGTCAGACGCCGTTCGCGCAGTCCAAGGGAACAGTCCTCGAGGGCGGCTTCCGCGTCCCCGCGCTTCTTCGCTGGCCCGGCCATGTGCCGGCGGACTCGGTGCAGAACGGAATCTTCTCCGGCCTGGACTGGTTGCCGACCTTCGTGGCCGCGGCCGGTAATCCGAACATTATCGATGAATTGCTGAAGGGCAAGACGATCGGCAACCGGACTTACAGGAATCATCTGGATGGCTACAACCAGATGGCCGCCATCACCGGCAAAGGGTCGTCCGTACGGCACGAGATTTTCTATCTCGGTGAAAGCACGGTCGGCGCGGTGCGCATTGACGACTATAAGTTCCGCTTCATCGACCAGCCCGCTGGCTGGTTGGGTGAAAAAACCAAGCCTGACGTGCCTTACATCACCAACTTGCGTCTGGATCCGTTCGAGCGCACGGGCTGGCCGAACAACGGGACGAAAGAAGGCGGGCAACAATACTTCGATTGGTTCAAGTACCAATTTTGGCGCTTCGTGTTCGTCCAGCAGGTGATGGGCAAGGAAATCCAGACCTTTCTCGATTACCCGCCGATGCAGCGCGGTGCGAGCTTTAATCTTGACGCGCTTAAAGCGGAGATGGCGAAAAGGATGGAGCAGGCGGAGGCAGCGAGCAAAGGCCCTAGCCAGTAATAGAGCCGACCTTGACGGTGGGCGGCTTGCGGTGCCGGTCGCCCACCTTTAGCTTTGCAGCGAACTCGCCCTCGATCGGAAACAGCCGACCTTGGGGAAACGCGAAAAAGAAACGGGCTATACAACCTGAGCCTACCTCGGACACGCTGCGCAAAAATCCACGCGGCGTCTTCGCCCGCAGATACAAGCGCGCGTATGATGTATGTGGTACGATTCGATCAAAGGCTTCGCGGACAGACTTGAAGATAGGTGATTTGGAAGAGGTCAAGCGGCGGACAGAATGCAATGGGCACGGTCGCGACTGAGTGCGACTAATATGGAGCATCGCTCATGAAGGCGAGGACTTACGCCGGCGGGGAGGGACGCGATACCGCCGTCCTGGTTGCCCGTGTGTTGACCGCCGGTTGCCTTCTCGCCGTTGTGATGTTGCAGCCGACCGTCGCGGCTTCACAAGAAGCGTCCTCCCCGGATCAAAATGCAAATACCGGCGAAGACTTCTTCAAGCCTCCGCGGAATTTATTTCAAATGATGTACCAATACAGAACGGCTCCGGGCAGCGGCAATACGCCGGGCTCCATTCGCGAAGTCACGACCGATACGCTCAATCTGCGGGTGGACCACTCGATAGACCTCGCGCCGCTGTGGGTCCTGGCGCTACGCAGCGATCTACCTGTACTCGCGAAGAATCCGATCACGTCCAGCAACCCCGATGGCGATTACCTGAGTGGTGTGGGTGATGCCGATTTCCAGGCAGCCATCGTCCACAACCTCGACCAGCGCTGGGCTGTCGGCTTTGGCGCTCGTCTCACCGCTCCCACAGGCGGAGACACTCTCGGTTCCGGAAAATGGCAGATCATGCCCGTCGCGGGCGTGCGTTACGCGTTGCCGGAGATCAATTCATCCAGCTATATCGAGCCGCTGGTTCGATACAACGTCAGCTTCGCCGGCGATCCGACAAAGAAAAATATCAGCAATCTGCAATTTGCGCCCACCTTCAACCTGGGCCTGCCCGACCGATGGTTCATTACCTTCTATCCGAGCGCAGACATTCGCATAAATTTCGGAGATCCGATCACTGGTCAGACTGGCCGGCTGTTCCTTCCGTTCGACGCCAGAATCGGACGCAAATTGTCGGACAATGTCGTCCTCTCACTCGAGGTCGGGGTGCCTATCATCAAAAACTACCCCGTTTACGATCTAAAGACGCAGGTCAGACTTAATGTGACCTACTAAAGCTCAGCGACAGACCGGATCCTGGAAGCTCATCGCGGCAAGGAGCGTCGGAATCCAGCCGGGACGGTCGGGCCTCCCCGCAACCAAGCTTTGATAGCAATATCAGCGAAGAGCGAGCCTTTGGCGGGCTTTCACGATGTCGCGCCCGTCAGTAAAAGTTCAAACCATATTCATAAAGGCCGGGGCATGACCTTGACACTTGGTCGTGAGTGGACACCATCACGCGCTTTGCGCTTTATCCGCGCTTCAATCGGCTGTGCTCTCTCGGGGATAAAAGATGATAAATATGACCACACGTTTCCTTTTTCTTTGCGCTGCTCTTCTTGGCTCCACGGTCGTGCATGCGGCCGAACCCATCAAAATCGGCATCACCACCATCCTGAGCGGTCCGATGCCCGAAAGAGGTCAGTCCGAGCAATATGGCGCGCAACTGGCGCTGAACAGCATCAACCAGGCCGGCGGCGTGCTGGGCCGACCGGTCGAGGCCTTTTATGCGGACAATGCCTGCAAGCCTGAAATCGGCGTGCCGGCGACGCGGCGCCTGATCGAGGAAGAGCACGTCCCGGTCGTGATCGGTGCGCTGTGTACCCCGGTGACCCATGCCATCATGCCGATGTTGCAGCAGGCCAAGGTGCCGCTGGTGATCGCGACCTCCGCCGGTCAGGACTTCGTCGACGCCTCCGGTGTCGGCGGAGATCCCTATGCGTTCAAGACCATTCCGTCCGAGGTGGATATCGCGCGCGGTCTCATTGCCTCGCTAAAGGCACGGGATGTGAAATCGGTCGCGATCGTGGCCGAGGAGGGCGATTTTCCGCACGCCAATGCGGTGGCGCTTGCCAAGGTTGCGCAAGATGCCGGCATGCGCGTCACCGCTCAGGAAACCCTGGCAAAGGACACCAAGGACTTTGCGGGCGTGCTGAACAAGCTCAAGGAGGGCGCACCCGGTCAACTCATTGCGGTTCTGGGGCCTTCCACGACCGGATTTTTCCAGGCCTACGAAGCGTCGGGATGGAAAGTCCCGGTGGCCGGCCGGTTTGACATGGCGAATGCTCTCGCGGCGGTCTCGCCGCAATTTCGCGACGCCGGTGGCTTGTCGGACCTAACCGGCGTGGCCGTGTTCACGCCGCTGCTGGACAAGCCCGAAGTGAAGGATTTCGTTGCCGCGTATCGGGCACATTACGGGCTTCTCCCGACGCAGCGCTCGTTCTTTGTCTATGAAGCAACCTACCTGGTGGTCGACGCCATTCGCCGAGCCAACTCCGACCAGCCTGCGGCCATCGAAGAAGCCTTGAAGACGACAAAGATGCCCTCTCGGCTGGGTGGGACCTACGCGCTCGACGACCACAACCACGCCCATACGCCTGTGCAGATCCTCGGGGTGCGCGCCGGCAAACCGGCCGTGATTGCTGTCGAATAATCGTCGGCGTTCACTTCGATTGCTCCGTCGCCGTCTGCGGTGGCGACGGAGCAAAGCCATTTGCACGCCCTAGCCCGCCAGAATTCGAGAAATCTCCATGCAGCACATCCATCTGCCGACGCTCGGTGCGCGATACTGGGTGGCGCTCTGTCTTGCGAGTATTTTCGGCGCCAATATGGGTGACTTTGTCGCCCGCAATATGGGGCTGGGCCACGTCGCGGGCCTGCCGTTTCTCGCGGTGGCGCTTGCCATTGTGATGGTGGTCGAACGCTTCGACCGCATGGTGCATCAGGCCTATTACTGGATCGCCATCATCATTGTCCGGACCGCGGCCACCAACTTTGCGGATTTTGCCTGCGGCGACATGAAACAGCCGAGGATTTGGGTGGTCGCCGCCTTGACCTTGGCGCTGATCATTGCGGTGTGGATGAGCTGGCAATGGGTATGGCGCCGGGATGCAGACAAGACCGGTGACAGGGCGAGCCTGCTTCGCGCCGACTTGGGTTATTGGATCAGCATGTTCATCGCCGGGACCTTGGGCACGGTGATCGGGGATTATTGCTCGCATGACCTGCAACTTGGCGACGGCGGCGCATCGATCCTGCTCAGCCCGCTTTTGGGCGTGTTGTTGCTGGCGGGACGCAACGGCGCGCTGCGCTGGCTGCCGTTTTATTGGCTGACCGTGGTGACGGTGAGAGCCGCCGGCACCGCGGTCGGAGACTTCGTCTCGGGCCGGAACCTGCTGGGCCTGCCGCTCAGCACGTTTGTCACGGGAATGCTGTTTGTTGCACTTCTGGTGCTCTGGAAGGAACAACGCAGGCCGGACCCGGTGGCGCAAGTGACCTGAAGCAAGTCATTTGAAACGCCATTTGCAACAGGACTGAATTTTCGAGGCGACAGCGCGGGTTTTTCTTGAACTCGCGACGGGTTCAGGTGGCGCGAAAACCATTGGCGACATCGCTGATGATCTCCCGCAGCCACAGATGCGTGGGCTGGTTGTCCAGCCGTCGCGGCGCGGCAGGCGACACGGTTCGCCTGGCTGCGGTAACCGTGCAGGCCCCGGCGCCACCATCTGCGACAGCGTCCCGGCAATGAGGCGAGAGCCCTGCAGCATTTGCGAAGGGGGTAAGCAATGCAGCCGGATGCTATCCCTCCTTCTTCCGATAGACGATGCACCAGCCCTGCGCGGTAACAGTTCCATCGACGGTTTGGCAGGTCGAGGGGGCTTCAAACAGCTCGCAATTCTCGCAGCGTTGCTCCCCCTTCGGCGTGTCCTGATATTTCACGGTCTTTTGCGATGCCTTGGCCGCTTGCGCGGGCGTCGATGTGCCGATGATGGCTGCCGCGCCCGTCATTGATAGTCCGGCGGCACCGGCCGCGATGGTGAGAACCCGCCGTCGGGAAACTCCTTGTGATGTCGTCATGGCACGTCACCTGTTGTGAGAGGTAAATTCAACTACATCATTGTAGTAGATCGTCGCCGCGTTGCTTTGATCTGGCGCAACCGGCATTCGCGATAATCCGAAGGGTCTTATGGGCCGGCGGATACGGAGTCATTCCAGATAGCTGAGATAGGCTGCGACGGCTTTGATCTGTGCTTCGGTCAGGTTATGCGCGATCGGCTGCATGATGGCGGAGTTGTCTGGCTTGGCCTTGTCCTGACCTCGTTCTTTCTCCCAATTGGTCAGTTTCTTCTCGACGTAGTCATGGAGTTGACCGGCCAGGCGAGGAAATAGCTCGGCGCCTTTGGCATCCGGCCCATGACAGGAAGCGCATGCAGGAACCTCGGCGCTCGGAATTCCGTCTTCATAGATTTTCTTCCCCGCGGCCACGAGTTCCTTTGGAGCCCCGCCCAACGGTTTGGGATTGAGCTCTTTGAAATGCGTGGACAAAGCCGTCAGCATCTCCGGGCTCAGAACATGCGCGACGTTGAACATGACCGGATTCGTTCGCCTGCGTTCGATGAACGCTTGCAACTGGGCCTCGATGTATTCGGGTTGCTGTCCTGCAAGTCGCGGCATGGGAAAAGCGCCGCGAAACCCTTGCCCCGACACCCCGTGGCAGGTTTTGCAATAGGAGATCTTGGCCTCAAGCTCATGCTTCGGAACGGGGGCAGCGCCCTTGTCCTCCGCGTGGCCCATCGCGGAAACTGCGATGGCGAAGGCTGCAGTCAGCAATACTGTTTGTGAGCTCATAGGCCAGCCCTTTGATCCCACCCTTTGATAATGCGTCACGTTACGCTTAGCCGGGCAGTTTGATCTAGCTCGATCTTTCCGGACCTATTCGATCCCGACCAATGCCGAGCCGCAAATCGCAGTCAGTTATCCCATTAGCGGGTAGACGACGAGATGTCACTCGCTTAAGTTGATCGAGTCGGCGAGCGACGAAATTCATATTTCGGCGTGCGCTGAAATGTTGCATACGCAACCATCGTTGTAAAAATGTCGCGCTATCGTGAAATCGGATGCAGTGTTGCTAATAGCTCAGCCGCGCTCCCAACTCATGGCCTATTATTATTGTCGTGAGTGGCCTTCAACGCAGTATTCGTGTGTCTGCACGAAGTGCCGTGAACAACGGGGGTGGCGCG
Organism: uncultured Alphaproteobacteria bacterium; assembly: GCA_963814615.1. Taxonomy (GTDB): domain Bacteria; phylum Pseudomonadota; class Alphaproteobacteria; order Rhizobiales; family Xanthobacteraceae; genus Bradyrhizobium. Next base: position 817,607 of record CAWFDN010000005.1, read on the forward strand.
CGGTGCGAGACAATTGCGGCCTCTTAAATCGACCCTTTGGGAACTGCAGGCTGCTCGCTGCGGTTGCAATTGTCGGTGTCCTGGTTTCTTTCCTGACCATTGGCTTTGCGCCGCCGGCGCAAGCGCTGCCGAGTTTCGCGCGCCAGACCGGGCAACCCTGCGGGGCTTGCCACACCGATTTTCCCGCGCTGACGCCCTACGGGCGACGGTTCAAGCTGCTCGGATATACGACCGGCGGCGGCGAATTCCGCACCACGCCATTCTCATCTGACGCCGGGAGGGCCGCGCGCGCCGAGTACGAGAAGATGCGCGACTACACCAAGGCACTAGACGCTTCGGCGCCTGCCGCGGGTGACAAGGAATACGTGCCACCGCTCTCGATGATGGCCATTGTCGGCTTTACGCACACGCAAGCGCCGCAGCCCCCACCAACGGACCCCTACAAGCCGAACGACAATGTCGTGCTCTCGCCGTTCAGCGCTTTCTGGGGCGGGGCGATCACCGATCATATCGGTGCGTTTGCGCAGGTCACCTACAACGCGCCACCGGCCGGCGGATTCGGTGATCCGTTCGGACACACCTGGACGTGGGACAATACCGACGTTCGCTTTGCGAAGACTGCGAGTATCGGGCCTCTTGACGTCGTCTACGGCCTCACCGCCAACAACAATCCGACCGTCCAGGATTTGTGGAACACGACGCCGGCGTGGTCGTTCCCTTACGCCGCATCGACGCTCGCTCCCACGCCCGGCAGCAAGACGTTGATCGAGGGCGCTTTCGCCGCGCATGTCGGCGGCGTCGGCGCCTACACGTTCGTCAATGACCTACTCTATCTCGAACTGACCGGTTACCAAACCCTCGGGTTCAACCAGCAGAACGCGTTGGGTACGGATCCGTTCGGCGCGCCCGGCTTGATCGGCGGCGTCGCGCCCTATTGGCGCGTCGCGCTCGAACCGCATTGGGGCAGACATTCGCTGATGGTCGGCACGTTCGGAATGTACTTCGATGTGCATCCGTGGCTCGACCCAAGCTTCGCGACGGGAACGACCGCGACGTTTCCCCTATCGGACAAATTCACCGACATTGGCTTCGACTCGCAATATCAATATCAGGGCGACAATTACTGGCTGACGTTGCGCGGCAGTTATATTCGCGAGTTTCAGCGGCTGGACGCGAGCTTTGTCAATTTTGCTTCGGCCAATCCGACCAACCTGCTCAACAGCATGAAGCTGCAGGCATCCTTTGCCTATGGCGGCGACAACCGGGTCGTTTTCACCGGGCAATATTTCGATATCTCCGGCACCGCCGATGCAAACGTGTACGGCCTCGACCCTAACACCGGAAACGCCCTTACCCCGAACAGCAACGGCTGGATGGCCGAGGTCGCCTACATCCCGTTTGGGGTCAGCAAGGCGATGGGCTGGCCGTGGTTCAATGCCCGCATCGGTCTGCAATATACCTATTACAACAAGTTCAATGGCACCACGATCGGCGCCCACGACAACAACACGCTCTTCCTCCACGCCTGGTTTGCCATGTAGGCGGGCTCGCCCGCATACGGAGATTGTCCGATGAGAAAGCTGCTATTTGCGACCGTGACGGTGCTTGCAGTGAGCCCAGTGGGGCCAGTGCTTGCCGCCGATCTGCCGCTTGAGCCGACGCCATCGCTCGCTTCGCGGTTCAACTGGACCAGCTGTTATCTCGGGGGGCATCTTGGGGGAGGTTTTGCGCAGAAGGATATTACCGACCCGGTGCAACTGGTGCAGGATTCGTTTCTCGGCGCCGGCTCGACCACCGGGATCACCACCGTCAGCCCGAAACCCACCGGCGCCGTAATTGGTGGACAGATCGGCTGCGATTACCAGTTCGCCTCGTCTTGGGTGGCAGGCATCGAGGGCTCCGTCTCCGGCTCGACCATGAAAGGCAGCAGGACCGTCGGACTGCCGCTCGGCAATCCCGACACGGCACTTGTGGCAGCAAGTGTCGAATTCCTCCCGAGCGTGACCGCGCGCCTGGGCTATGCTGTCGACAATGTGTTGGTTTACGCCAGAGGCGGCGTCGCCCTGGCAGGCGACCGATACAATGTCACCGGCTCATTTGCCGGCACTCCTTTTGGCTTTGAAGGGTTGGACGATCACGTCGGTTGGATCGCGGGCGGTGGCGTGGAATGGGCCTTCTCGCGTCACTGGTCCGCCAACGTCGAATACGATTTCTATCAATTCGGGCATTCAAACGTCTTGATGTCCGATGCGATCAACGGTCTTTCGGGCATCGTGAACACCAGACAAAGCGTTCAAGTCGTCAAGGCTGGGCTGAACTTTCACGTATGGGGTTCGGGGTGGTGATGCTCGAAGCTATTCAAGCGAAGCGGGCGCCATATGCCATAAAGGGTAGGCGCGGAGAGGGGTCATGAGGGCCATCAGCTTACGGCTGGCGTTGCCTACCGCGATGCTGGCAGTGATTTTTTCCACTGCCGGTCATGCGCAGGACCGGGGCGTTGGGAATCAAAGCCTGCAAGCCAAGCTTGAATACTGCAAAACCTGTCATGGGCTCCAGGGGCAGGGCTATCTCGGATATTTTCCGATGCCGCGGCTTGCGGGACAGCAACCCGAATACATCGAGGCCCAGTTGCGGGCCTTCATTGAGCGGAGGCGGACGAACCCGATCATGGCCAACGTCGCGCACGCTCTGAGCCCCTCGATGGTGACGGCCTTGGCGACGCATTTCAGGGGTCTCAATCCGAAGCCGTTCGGAGGGGCACCAAGGGGAACAATCGCAGTCGGCAAAAAAATCTTCGAAGAAGGGCTGCCCGAGGCCAACGTTCCCGCATGCTCTGCCTGTCACGGCACGGACGCCAAGGGCAAAAATGAAATTCCGCGTCTGGCGGGTCAGCTCTATGCCTACACCGTGGGCCAGTTGACGGGTTGGAAGACGGAGCGCGGTCAAGGCACGGCGGTTGACACATCCGCCATCATGGCCCCGACGGCACACAACTTGACACGGTCTCAGGTTGAAGCCGTCGCGGCCTATGTCAGTTATCTGGAGTGATGCCTGTTTTTTTACGCGTCTTTTCTTACGCGTCGTTTCGATAAACGCATAAAGCGCGAAAGCTTGGGTCATGAAGCGCATCGGGTTGAAAATAGCTGTCCTGACGATTGTTGCCTCGGCGGTTCTCGTAACCGTTCCCGCTTCGGCAGGTGACGGCGAGAGCGTCGGCGTCGGCAATTGCACCTGGTGTCATGGAACGTCGGCGCAGGGGTACATGGTCGCGCCACGATTGGCCGGACAGCGAGCGCAATACATCGAAAATCAGATTCGGAGTTTCCGCGAGCACACGCGGGACAATCCATTTTCGAAACAATATATGTGGGGTGCTGTGGCGGCGCTGCGTCCCCATGAGGTACGTGATCTGGCGATGTACTTTGCTGCGCTCCCTCCCAAAGCCGCCAATGACGGCGACGGGGATCTCGCAGCCAAGGGAAGAACAATCTATTTGGACGGAATTCCGGAATCCAACATTGTATCCTGCTACGCCTGTCATGGCCCGAACGCCGAGGGCGTCAGAGACATTCCCCGCCTGGGAGGATTGGCTTATTTCTACTTGAAGGGCCGGCTTGAGCAGTGGGGCCAGGGATATCATTCCGACAAGGAGTCTCCGATGCCCTTGGTTGCGAGCCATTTGGGCCCGCATGAAATTGAGGCGCTCGCTTCATATCTCAGCTTCGTCGAGTAAGCTGCAAACAGTACGCGGCGTCGGACTGGAGCTGAGCGGCCCAGTCCTATGGCCGACCTAGGCACAAGAGCGCATGCTGGGACCCTTCCGCGGGTGTCATTTTTCCTTGGAGCTTGCCGCCAAAAAATGGGATCGCTATATCGGATTTTCCTGGATTCTCCATTCCTTCCGATCAAGCGAGACAAAAATGACCGCCACCGATACTTCGGTCGAATCCAAGGCCTTCCAGGCCGAGGTTTCCGAACTCCTGCATCTGATGGTGCACTCGGTCTATTCCGAGACCGATATCTTTCTTCGTGAATTGATCTCGAACGCCTCCGATGCCTGCGACAAGCTGCGGTATGAGGCGATCGGCAAGCCCGATCTGATCACTGACGGCGAGCCGCCGAAAATCCGGATCGTGCCGAACAAGAAAGATAACACGCTGGTGGTGGTCGACAGCGGCATCGGCATGGAGCGGCAAGAGCTGATCGACAATCTCGGCACCATCGCGCGCTCCGGCACCAAATCCTTCCTGTCGCGCCTGACCGAGGCCAAGGATGGCGCCGGCCTGATCGGCCAGTTTGGTGTCGGGTTTTATTCCGCCTTCATGGTGGCCGAACGCATCGTGGTCTCCAGCCGTCGGGCGGGCGCGGACGAGGTCTGGACCTGGTCGTCGTCCGGCGTAGCAGGATTTGAAATCGCGCCGGCGACCGAAGACGACGCCAGGCGTATCGGGCGCGGCACCGAGATCGTGCTGCATCTGAAGCCCGAGGCGACAAAATATCTGGAAGCTTACGAGATCGAGCGCATCGTTGGCGCCTATTCCGACAACATCCAGTTTCCGATCCTGCTGGTTCCCGAAGAGGGCGAGCCGCGGCAGATCAATTCGGCCAGCGCGCTGTGGCAGCGCTCAAAAGCCGAATTGAATCCGGAAGACTATGCGAAAGCTTACAAGTCGATCGCGAACGCCTTTGACGAGCCGGCGATGACGCTGCACTACCGCGCCGAAGGCCGCTATTCCTACGCGGTCTTGTTGTTCGCACCGTCGGCGAAGCCGTTCGATCTGTTCGAGCCGGCGCGCAAGGGCAAAGTGAAGCTCTATGTGCGGCGCGTCTTCATCACCGACGATGCCGACCTGCTGCCGGCTTATTTGCGCTTCATTCGCGGCGTGGTCGACAGTGAGGATCTGCCGCTCAACATCTCCAGAGAGATGCTGCAAAATAATCCGCAACTGGCGCAGATCCGAAAAGCCGTGACCAGCCGCATCCTCAGCGAACTGGAGCAGCTCAGCGAGAAGGAGCCGGAAAATTTTGCCAAGATCTGGGAAGCCTTTGGTCCCGTCATCAAGGAAGGCATCTACGAAGATTTTGAGCGGCGCGAGAAATTGCTGGCGCTATCGCAGTTCACCACGACCTCGGGCGAGAAGCGCTCGCTCAAGCAATATATCGCGGACCTCAAACCGAACCAGACCGAGGTGTATTTTCTGATCGGCGACAGCATGGAGCGGCTGAAGTCAAACCCGCGGCTGGAAGCGGCGACCGCCCGCGGCATCGAGGTTTTACTGCTGACCGATCCGGTCGACGCATTCTGGACCTCGGCGCGGCTCGATTTCGACGGCAAGCCGCTGAAATCGCTGAGCCAGGGCGACGTCAATTTCGACCTGATCCCGCTGCTCGATGGCGATGCAAAGGACCACGCTCCCTCCAACGCCGACGAGGCCACCACGATCGCCACCATCAAAGCCAGCCTCGGTGATCGCGTGGCCGATGTGCGGGCCTCGACCCGGCTGACCACGAGCGCGTCGTGTCTGGTGGCCGAAAGCCATGGGCCCGACCGCGAACTGGAGCGGATGTTGTCGCAGCAAAATCGGGGGGTGAGGACCAAGCCGATCCTGGAGATCAACCTTCGGCATCCGCTGGTTGCCGCGATCGCCAAATCTGGAGAAAACGCGGCGCAAGAAAACGCGATGACCGACGATCTATCGCTGTTGTTGCTGGAGCAGGCGCAAATTCTCGACGGCGAATTGCCCGAGGACCCGGCCGCGTTCGCCGCGCGGCTCAATCGCCTCGTCTTGCAGGGGAGAACCACGACCTGAAGCATGATCCGGAAAACCGGAAACCGGTTTTCCCATCGCGGCAAACGCAACGCGTTTGCGCGGAGATCATGGGTGGATGAGCAGGTGCGAGGTGCAGAAGCCTCACTCCTTTTTTTGCCCCGACAACTCGACGACTTTGCGCCAGCGGTCGGTCTCGGTAGTGAGCATCGCACCGAATTGACGGGCGTTGCCGGCAATCGGAATAGCGCCGAGTTCGCCGAGCCGTTGCCTGATCGCGGGGTCGGCGAGGTCACCGGCACGGTGTTGACGATCGATGCCGGCAACACCGCCTGAGTCCGTTTTATGGCACTGCTCAATTGAGCCGGATCAAAGTCATTGTGGTCAATTTGGCGCCACAGTTTGAGATCAGCCTGCTTGGCCATGCTGCATCGATCAACCTGCCAGGCGAAGGAGTTGCTCATGAATCCTTCAGACTCAGGCTCACTACTTGCTCAAGCCTCACTTAATCAAACTTCACTTGCCCAAGCGCCGCAAAAACGGGAGGTGATTGCCGATCGTGGCGATCACGGCGCAATGCCGCAGCAACATACTGCCGGTTCTCATGGCCATGAGATGCACCCGCAGAAATTTGTACAGTTGGTCGGTTGCCGCGACCCGAATGCTGTAAAGAGCCCAGTAGCAGATCGTCTGCATTAGCTCTGAACGCCCGCGTGAGGGCGGTATGGTGTGGTGTCCGCGGAATGCAGGCAAGCCCACAGTCATACCGGATGCCCGGCGCACCTAATGCGCGTTGCGGGTATAGATTTCATAAAACGTGATAACGATTTCAAACGCGATCAGGACTACCACAATGATCTCCAGTCGCAGGGAGCGTTTGGTGTCGATGATGTCGGCCAGCGTGCTCGCGGTGTCTGCGATTACTGTCAACTTTCGGTTCAAGGTCTCGGCGCGTTCGCTGAGTTCATATTCGTCTTCCAGGCGCGCATAGAGCCTCTCGAGGTCAGGCCGGTCCCAAAGCACGTCCGGCTTCTCGCCGACCGCGACGCGGCCTGAGACACGATGCTGAACGAGCAAGGCGTTGCCCAGGAGCTTGAGTAGATCGGTTCTGTTTTTCGAGGTTTTTCCGAACCTTGCGAGTTCGTGGGCGAAAGGTTCAATGGTATCGAATACGTTGGTGACTTCCTTTTCGTCGCGTCCGAGAACGACGCTTTTGGCCAAAGCGTCCGATACGACCAGAAGCCTCTCCAGCGAGATTTCCTTGACCAAAATCGGGCCGCCGACCGGGATCGGTTCTTCGGCTTCCTTTGCAACCTGTATCTTCGCCCACTCTTCTTCGGGAGGCGTGATCCTGCCAAAGGTGCGAACCCGCAGCCTCTCCAGAAAATCCGTTTCCTCTTCGACGGCCATCCCGATGAACACCGCCACGCCATAGCGAAATACCACCGCCAATGCGTTCGCGCCGGCACGGACTGCCAGCGGCGCACTCGATAAAACCTCACCTTCGAACCCCGCGGTATTGATGCGATCGCCAATCTGAAGGGCGTGAGCGGTGATTTGCGGGGCGGTCGGATTTGCATTCATCCTCCTCTTCCCTCTGTTCAGCCATCGGATCGTTGAGGTACTTCAGGCCGATGGCGGGTTCCCTGTTCGTACTTCCAACGCCGGTGCCACCGGGACGTTCCGAATGCATGCTGCTTGACCGAAAGCGTCGGAACCACAGCCACGAGCGAGCGTTCCCCGTTCGTGCAAGCGGAGAGCGCGGATGGAGAATGATCGAAATCGAGAAGTCAGGATCAGCGGCCAAACGATTGCGCTTGTCGTTGCGGCTTTCGTTCTACTGGTCGGATTATTCCTGTGGGGATTGAGCAGTCCGCACGTGGCAAGTAACCCCGGACCGAGCGGCACACCGGGATCGACGGCCGTTCATCAGACGCCGCCGCCGGCTGCCGGCCCGTCGAGCGATACGACCGGGACGGCGCGCTGAATGCCGGAGCCCGTCAATAGAAACCGCTGACATCAGCCGTTCAACCTTGATAACCTGCGAACACATTTTGTTTTTCAGAGACGTTTTCTATTCAATGCGCCAAGGAGCGCGTCAATTTCCCGGCGGCGAACCGATTTTCAGATCCGGCCGCAGCTATCTGAATATCTCAAGATCCGGACGGATTCCCAAGCCATGGCCATGACCGGCGGCAGCGACACGTTCTACAACAGCATTCCGGTCTTTCGCGGCTTTGGCCGCCTGATGGATCCGGCGCTGTATTCGCCGTTGCCGGATGACTGGATCATCGGCGTCGCTGATATTGTGGAATCGACCAGGGCGATTGCGCAAGCGCGTTACAAGGCCGTCAACATGGCGGGCGCCGCGGTCATCGCGGCGGTCACCAATGCGCTGGAGGGACGCGAGCTTCCGTTCGTGTTCGGTGGCGACGGCGCAAGCTTTGCGGTGTCGCCCGACGATCTCGATCGCGCCCGCGACGCGCTGGCGGCAACCGCAATCTGGGTCAAGGACGATCTTGACCTCGTGATGCGGGTGGCCCTGGTGCCGGTCGCCGCGGTGCGGGCGCAAGGCCTCGACGTTCGCGTGGCGCGGTTCGGGCCATCGCCAAATTTATCCTATGCGATGTTTTCCGGCGGTGGTCTCGGCTGGGCCGAAGCCGCGATGAAGCGCGGCGAGTTCGCGGTGCCGGTGGCGCCATCGGGCACGCAGCCCGATCTCTCCGGGCTTTCATGCCGCTTCGAGGAGATGCCTTCGGTGCGGGGTCTTATTCTCTCGGTGCTGGTCGTGCCGGCGCCGGCGGCCGAGCCCGGTGCCTTTCGCAAACTGATCGAAGACGTCGTCGCGCTGGTCGAGCGCAGTCCGGATGCGGGCCGGCCGGTGCCGCCGGGGGGGCCGCCGCTTCGATGGCCGCCGGCCGGAATGGAATTCGAGGCGCGCGCCGCGCGCGGAGGATCGCTGTTCAAGCGGCGCGCATTCGTGCTCGCTACCACGCTGTTTGTCTATCTGGTCATGCGCCTTGGCATCAGCGTTGGCGGCTTCGTGCCGAAAACCTATGTACAGCAGGTGGTGGAGAATTCCGACTTCCGCAAATACGACGATGGATTGCGCATGATCCTCGATTGCACGAGCGAACTGGAGCGCGCCCTGACGCAGCGTCTCGTTGCGGCAGCCTCCAGCGGGGTAGCGCGATTTGGCTTGCACCGGCAGGACGCGGCAATGATGACCTGCTTTACGCCTTCGGCGCTTCGCAGCGACCATGTGCATTTCATCGACGGCGCGCGCGGCGGCTATGCTTCGGCAGCGACGGCGTTGAAGGCGACGCCGGCTTGATCTGCCCGGAAGATCAATGTCTGGCGCGCGTCCACTTTTCGTTGCCGCAGAGCGCGGCAACGCAGCCTTCAACGTTGAGGGTGTCCGGCCCGGTCACCGAGATGTTGCTGGCATAGGTGTTGCCGTCATCGGCATTATAAATTTTACCGGACCATTTGTTCGGGCCGACCGGCCGCATGCCGCTGAACAGCGAAAGCCCGATGATCGGGCGGTTGGCGAGCGCTTGATTCCGATTCTTGTCATCGACCTGAGGTTTTCCGGTCGCGGGATCGATGGGGTCTTTCAACCAGACCACGACCCCGCAAATTCCGCCGCCGCATTTGCTGACACGCACTTTCGCATCGCCCGCCTGTGTCAGCCAAATACCGCCCGGCTCAACGCTGGTCTGCGCTTTTGCTGCGCCAGCGCCGAGCAGCGCCGCCAAAATCGCAACGATGAAGCCAAATCGGAAAGCCATAAAACCTCTCTCGGGAAAGCAGGCCTGCATAACAACAAATTTAGTTTGTGCAATGCCATATCTGCGACTGTCATGCTATCGGCCGGACCCACGCAAGGCGCCACTCCCGGCCATGCATGGTCACCAGGGCAAACCGCATAGGTCGATGACGCCTTGCCGCGGTGCGCGCCGGATGTCGTAAACATAGGGCGCGATGACGTCGAAACGAACGCGCTCTCGAACGCCCCCTCGGGGTTGATCGGCGTAGATCTCGCCGTCGAACGGCTTCCAGCCGCGGCTTGCGTAAAACGGGGCGTGGTGCGGTTCGCAAAACAGCAGCGCGAAACCGGTTGCGCCTTCGTCCTTCAAGGTTTGAACGGCCGCATTGAGCGCAATGCTGGCATATCCGCGACGCTGGCTATTCTCGCGGGTCGCAACGCCGCCGATGCCACCGACCCGGACCTTGCGCCCGTTCCAGGTGACCTCGCGGCGAAAAATGCCGATGTGGCATACGGCATCCCCGTCTTCAGACTGAACCAGTACCCGTAGATCGGGCTTGGCAAAGACGATGCCGGCCCAGGGCAGCTTTTCGACGACCTCAGGCGGCCAGACCGCGTCTAACAGCGGTTCTGCGATCGGCCGCGATGCCTCTCCGTTCAAAACCTCGATTTCGATGCTCATTTATCCTCCAGCTCGCGCGTTGGGCCTTGCTGTTGGGCCGCAGAAGGCCCGTGCATTTTCCCGAATTGGGTGTTTAAGACCGTCGGAACCTTCTATAAGGGTTCCCGTTAAGCCACGTCTCCCATCATTGCGGACATCCCCCATGACCTTTACGCTTCCGAACCTTCCTTATGCCTATGACGCGCTTGCGCCCCATATGTCGAAGGAAACGCTGGAATATCATCACGACAAGCATCATCAGGCCTATGTGACCAATGGCAACAATCTGCTGAAAGGCACGGAATTCGAGGGCAAGTCTCTCGAGGAGGTCGTCAAAGGCTCGTTCGGCAAGAACGCCCCGCTCTTCAACAATGCCGGCCAGCACTACAACCATCTGCATTTCTGGAATTGGATGAAGCCCAATGGCGGTGGCACCAAATTGCCCGGCCGTCTGGAAAAGAAGATCACCGAGGATCTCGGCGGGCTTGAGAAATTCAAGACCGATTTCGCCGCCGCCGGCGTCGGCCAGTTCGGCTCGGGCTGGGCATGGCTGTCGGTGAAAAACGGAAAGCTCGAAATCTCCAAGACACCCAACGGCGAGAACCCGCTGGTGCATGGCGCCACGCCAATTCTCGGCGTCGACGTCTGGGAGCACTCCTATTACATCGATTATCGCAATCGCCGTCCGGATTATCTGAAGGCGTTCGTCGATCATCTGGTGAACTGGGAATATGTCGACGAGCTGTTCTCGAAAGCCTGATACTTTAGGCACGCATTCAAGGGCGGTGGCATCTGGCTGCCGCCCTTTTCATTTGCTTTGCCGGTTCTGCTTGCCCGGTTCGCGACCCTTGCGGGGATCGTGAGCTTGCGGCAAAACCAAGCGCTGCCGGTGCTTGTGCTGCCGGTAAGGGGAAGTGGGATGAATTATCTGCTGGTTTTTATCGGCGGCGGTCTTGGTTCGACGTTGCGTCATACGGTCAATGTCGTTTGCACGCGCGCGCTCGGAACCGCCTTTCCGTATCACACCTTCATCATCAACATCACCGGCTCGACCATCATGGGCCTGATCGCGGGCTATCTCGCGTTCAAGGGTGAGGCGGCGCAATCCTGGCGCCTGTTCCTGATGACCGGCATTCTCGGCGGCTACACCACCTTCTCGGCATTCTCGCTCGATACCGCGCTGCTCTACGAGCGCGGCGAGGTCGGGCTCGCCTTGTTTTACGTAGCGGGCTCGGTGGCGTTTTCGATTGCAGGCCTGTTCGCCGGCCTCGCGCTGGTTCGCCATCTGGCATGAACCGGCGGGCAATAGGCTGTTGCCCTGTCAGAACTCCTTGGAAGACCCGGCGCCCGTCGCGGACGCTGCGTCCCGTTCTGGCCGCGTCCGCAAGCCGATCGGCTGGTCGACGATCGTGATTGCGGTGCCGGTCGCGGTCGGAGCCGATTTCGGCGCGGCCATTGCCATGGTCGTTGGCTAAAATCCCGGCTCCGGGACCGGATGTGGACACCCGACATGTTATAATATAACATTTTCCGATGGTTTCTTCTCCTCACAGCCACGCCCACGCCCACGCCCATGCCCATGACCACGCCCATGCCCATGGTCACGCGCACAACCATGGGCCGGCGTCGCCGCATCCGCCGCAGGCCGCACCGTGGTCGATCCTGCGCATGCCGGTGATGTCCCGGCTCGGTGCGGCGCTTGCGGTCAGTGTCGCGCTCTGGGCCGCGGTGTGGCTTTCGATGAGGTGAGCATGATCGCGCCCATTCAATTCCGTGACGTCACGCTGGGCTATGATCGGCATCCGGCGGTGCATCACCTCAATGGCGAAGTCGCCCCCGGTGCCCTGCTTGCGATCGTCGGGCCCAACGGGGCCGGCAAATCGACGCTGTTTCGAGGGTTAGTCGGTATTCTCAAGCCGCTGGCGGGGGCGATCGTCACCGGCGGCCTCGATATCCGGGATATCGCCTATCTGCCGCAGACGGCGGATATCGACCGCAGCTTTCCGATCTCGGTGTTCGATTTCGTCGGGACGGGGCTTTGGCGCCGCATTGGGTTTTTCGGCGGCATGGGCAGGGATGCGCGCGAGAAAATCGCGCAGGCGCTTGCCGCGGTCGGCCTCAACGGTTTCGAAAACCGCACCATCGGCACGCTGTCGGGCGGGCAGATGCAGCGCATGCTGTTTGCGCGGGTGCTGTTGCAGGATGCCCGCCTGATCGTGCTGGACGAGCCCTTCAACGCCATCGACGCCAAGACCTCGGCGGACCTGTTGGCGCTGGTGCGGCACTGGCATGCCGAGAAGCGCACGGTGCTGGCGGCGCTGCACGACATGGAACTCGTCCGCGCCAATTTCCCCGAAACCTTGCTGCTGGCGCGGGGAAAGGTTGCCTGGGGTGCCACCATGGACGTGTTAACCGCGGAAAACCTACTGGAAGCGCGGCGGATGTGCGAAGCGTTCGACGACAGCGCCGCCGCCTGCGCGGTGGACGATCTGCCTTCTCGAGCCGCCTGATCGCCATGATTTATGATGCGCTGATCGCGCCTTTCACCGAGTTCGAATTCATGCGCCGGGCGCTCGCCGCGGTGCTCGCGCTTTCACTCGGCGGGGCGCCGATCGGCGTATTTCTGATGCTGCGGCGCATGAGCCTGGTCGGCGACGCGATGGCGCACGCGATCCTGCCGGGTGCGGCGATCGGCTTTTTGCTGTCGGGCCTCAATCTGTTTGCGATGACGACGGGCGGGTTGATCGCGGGCTTTGCGGTGGCGATTCTCGCCGGCGTGGTCGCACGCACCACGGAGCTGAAGGAGGACGCGTCGCTCGCCACCTTTTATCTGGTGTCGCTGGCGCTCGGTGTGACGATTGTATCAATCAAGGGCACCAACATCGATCTCTTGCACGTGTTGTTCGGCAATATCCTGGCGATGGACGACCAGACCCTGCTGGTGATCGCGTTCAATGCCACGATCACCTTGATCGTGCTGGCGGTGATCTACCGTCCGCTGGTGATCGAATGCGTCGATCCGGTGTTCCTGCGCACCGTGAGCCGCGCCGGGGCGCCGGCGCATCTGGCGTTTCTCGCGCTCGTCGTCATCAACCTGGTCAACGGCTTTCATGCGCTCGGCACGCTACTGGCGGTGGGGCTGATGATTTTGCCCGCCGGCATCGCGCGGTTTTGGTCGCGCGATATCACCGGCATGATCTGCATCGCGGTGGCGAGCGCTTTTGCGTCGGGTTACGCGGGATTGGTGCTGTCGTTTCAAACCGGCGTACCGTCGGGCCCCGCGATCATTTTGGTGGCGGCGGTGCTCTATGTAGGCTCGGTGTTGTTCGGCAGCGTCAGCGGCCTGGTCCGGCAGATGTTTCCCGGCCGCCATCTGGAAGCGTAGCGAGGAACACGATGCGGCGTTTTCAATGTTGGCTTCTTTGTTTCTTGCTTGTGACGCCAACGGCGCGCGCGCAAGACGCCCTGAACGTCGTCGCGAGCTTCTCGATCCTTGGTGATTTCGTAAAAAATGTCGGCGGTGAGCGCGTCAGCGTGACGACGCTGGTGGGTTCCGATGGCGACGTGCATGTCTATACGCCGGCGCCGGCGGACGCCAAGAAGATCGCGGATGCGAAACTCCTGATCATCAACGGTCTCGGTCTGGAGGGCTGGCTGCCGCGGCTGGTGCAATCGGCAGGCAGCAAGGCGACCCTGGTCACGGCGACCAACGGCATCACGCCGCGCCGCTTGGGCGCCGAGGCCGATCCGCACGCCTGGCAATCGGTCGTCAACGCGAAGACCTATGTGGCCAATATTCGCGACGCGCTTGTTGCCGCCGACCCCGCGGGCGCCGAGATCTATCGCGGCAATGCGGAGCGGTATGTGGCAAAGCTCGATGCGCTCGACGGCGAGGTGCGCGCGGGGATCGCGCAAATCCTCCCCGCGCGCCGCAAGGTGATCTCCACGCATGATGCGTTCGGCTATTTCGCGGCCGCCTATGGCATCGAGTTCATCGCGCCGCAGGGCGTTTCGACCGAGGCCGAGGTCAGTGCGCGCGATATCGCCCGCATCATTACCCAAATCCGTACCGCGAAAATTCCGGCGGTGTTTCTGGAAAATATCAGCAATTCACGCCTGATGCGCCGGATCTCGAACGAGACCGGTGCCAAGATAGGCGGGACCCTCTATTCCGACAGTTTGACGGGCGAAAAGGGCGAGGCCCCCACTTACATTGACATGGTCAGGCACAATATAAGGACGCTGACGAGCGCGCTTGAATAGGGACTTCCCCCGATAACAGCGCGCCTCCCAAGTCCGTTTCGTGCCAAGTTCGGTTTGTGCCGAGTCTTGTTTGTGCCAAGTCTTGTTTTCGGAGTGATTATGCCAGAATTGACGTCCCAAAAAATTCCCGTGACCGTGCTGACGGGCTATCTCGGCGCCGGCAAGACCACCCTTCTCAACCGAATCCTGTCGGAAAACCACGGCAAGAAATACGCGGTTATCGTCAACGAATTCGGCGAGATCGGCATCGACAACGACCTGATCATCGGCGCCGACGAAGAAGTCTTTGAAATGAACAACGGCTGCGTCTGCTGTACCGTGCGCGGCGATCTCGTGCGCATTCTTGACGGCCTGATGAAGCGCAAAGGCAAATTCGACGCCATCATCGTGGAGACCACCGGACTTGCCGACCCGGCGCCGGTGGCGCAGACCTTCTTCGTCGACGAGGACGTGCAGAAGAACGCCCGGCTCGATGCCGTCGTCACGGTGGCCGACGCCAAATGGCTGAGCGACCGGCTGAAGGATGCGCCGGAAGCCAAGAACCAGATCGCCTTCGCCGACGTCATCGTGCTCAACAAGACCGATCTTGTGTCCAAGGCCGAATTGGCCGAGGTCGAGGCGCGGATTCGCGGCATCAACCCTTACGCCAAACTGCATCGCACCGAGCGCTGCCAGGTCGCGTTATCCGACGTGCTGGAGCGTGGCGCGTTCGATCTCGATCGCATCCTGGAGCTTGAGCCGGAATTTCTCGACGCCGGCAATGGTCACGATCATGACCATGATCACCACGGCCATGATCATCACCACGATCACGGCCACAGCCATGGCGGCCTGAAGCACTACCATGACGAGGACATGCAATCGCTGTCGCTGCGAACAAGTGAGCCGCTCGATGCCACCAAATTCATGCCCTGGCTGCAAAACCTCGTCGCCAGCGAGGGCCAGAAGATTTTGCGCTCGAAGGGCATTCTCGCCTTCAGCGACGACGACGAGCGCTACGTCTTTCAGGGAGTCCACATGATGCTGGAAGGCGATCACCAGCGGCCCTGGAAGGACGGTGAGCCCCGCGAAAGCCGTCTCGTCTTCATCGGCCGCGAATTGCCCGAGCAGACGATCCGTGACGGCTTCGAGCGTTGTATCACCGCGCGATGAAAGAGTTCGATCCCGGCGACAATTCAGCTTCCATCGTTTCGGTCACCGACCGGGTGCGCCCGCTCGCGATCGGCATGCCCGTCACGTCGGTGCATTTTCTTGGGCACATCGCGGCCTTTGTCGGCGCCGAGGAGAACGTCGCCCTGGTAAGCGGCGCGGGTGAGGTCTCGCAGGTTTCTGTTCATGGCGGCGGCATCCTCTGTGCCGCTTCCGACGGGATGCGCATCGTCATGGGCGGTGATGATGGCAAGCTGGTTGCGCTCGACGCAAAAAGCGAGGTCGCGCAGCTCGCGACCAACTCGAAACGACGCTGGATCGACAATGTCGCGCTTCATGCCGATGGCGCGGTGGCGTGGTCGGCCGGCAAGACCGCCTTCATCCGCAGCAGCAAAGGCGAGGAAAAATCGCTCGACGTGCCGTCGACGGTCGGCGGCCTTGCCTTTGCGCCGAAGGGTCTGCGGCTTGCGGTCGCGCATTATAACGGCGTGACCTTGTGGTTTCCCAACATGGCGGCGAAACCGGAAGTTCTGGAGTGGGCCGGCTCGCATCTCGGCGTCGTGTTCAGCCCGGACAACAAGTTCCTGGTGACCGCGATGCACGAGCCGGCACTGCATGGCTGGCGCCTGGCCGATACCAGGCACATGCGCATGACCGGTTATCCCGGCCGCGTCCGCTCGATGTCATGGAGCGTGGGCGGCAAATCGCTGGCGACGTCCGGTGCCGATAGCGTCATCATGTGGCCGTTCGCCAGCAAGGACGGCCCGATGGGTAAGCAACCCGCGATGCTGGCGCCGCTGGAAGCGCGCGTCTCCATGGTCGCCTGCCATCCGAAGCAGGAGATCCTCGCCGCCGGTTACAGCGACGGCACCATTTTGATGGTGCGGTTGAACGACGGCGCCGAGATTCTGGTGCGCCGGAATGGCGCCGCGCCGGTGTCGGCGCTGGCCTGGAACGCCAAGGGGACGACCCTGGCGTTCGCCGCCGAGGACGGCGACGCGGGGCTAATCGAGCTGTAGCGCCTGGATTGGCTCGGGCTTACAGGGAACAATGTGTTCCAACGGTCGTTGGTCTTGCGAACGATTGGTGGTGAACGAGATGTCTTCCGACGAAAAAAGGCGCACCTATAGAAGGGATATGCTTCTTGCATCCGCAATGATCGCGGCGGGGATTGCTGTGTCCACGTTTTCGGTGATGCAGCTCAAAGCCGGCAATCCGGACGCGCAGATGGCGCAAGCCACCCCACCGCTGCAATCGACACCAGGTGCGGAAACCAGACCGTCTGCGCCCCCCGAGCCAGCGACGACCGGTGCGCGGCCAACCGAGATTTCACCGCAACCCGCCCGTCCCGATGCGGAGGCACAGAAGGCGGGCGCCATATCGGCGCTGCCGCCGGCTCCGGCCGAAAAGACCGCCGCGCCGATCCACGATCGCACGCCGATCCAGGATCGCGCGCCGATCCGGGATCGATAGTTCTTCCCAAGATCAAAAATGATGCTTTTAGGCGTCATTCCGGGGCGCGCGGCTGCGCGACCCCGGAATCCCGACATTGTCTTGCGGTTCACCTCCGTTGAGCAATGCTTTGACTGCTACCGGTTTCACCGCCTCGATTGTGTTATGAGCTGGCACGAACAGCGCAATACGCTGAGGTCACACATGAGGCGAACCATGAAGATCGACGATGTCAGGCGAAACGCGTATTCGATGCCGCTGACGAGCCCATCGTTCCCGCGGGGACCCTATCGTTTCTTCAGTCGCGAATATTTCATCATCACCTATCGAACCGATCCGGAAGCGCTCGCCGCGGTGGTGCCGGAGCCGCTTGAAGTTACAGAGCCGGTCGTCAAATACGAATTCATCCGCATGCCCGATTCAACCGGCTTCGGCGACTACACCGAAACCGGGCAGGTGATCCCGGTCCGTCTGAACGGCGAGGACGGTGTCTATGTCCACTCGATGTATCTGGACGACGACGCGCCGATCGCGGGCGGTCGCGAGTTGTGGGGCTTTCCCAAAAAGCGGGCCTCGCCGAAAATCGAAGTCGAGAGCGACGTGCTGGTCGGATCGCTGCATTACGGTTCGGTGCTCTGCGCCTCCGGCACCATGGGCTACAAGCATCATCCGGTCGATCACGACACCGTGCTGAAGGCTTTGAAGGTGCCGAACTTCATTCTGAAGATCATCCCGCATGTCGATGGGTCCCCGCGAATCTGCGAGCTGGTGCGGTATCATCTCGAGGACATCGTCTTGAAAGAGGCGTGGACCGGCCCCGCCGCGCTTGGCCTGTTCCCGCACGCGCTCGCCGATGTGGCGCGGCTGCCGGTGCGCGAGGTGGTCTCTGCCCTGCATTTCAAGGCCGACCTGACGCTCGGCCTCGGGACGGTCGCGTTCGATTATCTGGCCAAGTAAGCCGCGCGCACGAAAGTTGCGACGAGTGCAATCGTTCAATTTCGTCATGGCCGGGCTCGCCCGGCCATCCACGTCTTGGCTTAGGAAAAGTCTCGGCTCAAAAAAAGTCTTGGCTCAAGAAAAGTCCTGGCTCAAGTCTTGGCTTAAGAAAACAAGACGTGGATGCCCGGCACAACGCCGGGCATGACGGTGAGAGATTTTGTCCGGCTCACCGCAACAAGGTCTTGAGGCGCGTGTCGTGCGCAAGAAAATCGGACAACGTCTTTTTGACGCCGTCGTCCTGTCCGGCAAGCGATTGTAGAGACCAGATTGCGGTTGCCAATGTCATCACACGAAGAAGTTTAGTTTGGTCAGTCCTGCACTGGTATTTCGCGCAGGCGATCTGTGCCGTGACATTGTCGCGCCCTTTTGGCGCGAGGCCAGGGCCGAATTTGCTCATCATGAACCCAATGCGGAAAGCGTCGCTGGCCATTCCATCGTCTGCGGTAGAGTAATTGTCGAGGATTCGTTGAATGAGAGCTTTATCGCCCGACGCCATGTAAGCGCCGGTCAGCAAATCGTTGTCCCCCGGAATTGAAGAGGGTCTCAGGGCGTCCAGCGTTACCAGACGCATCGTGCGCAATTTTTCTAACGGCGTAGGTAGATTGTTAGCAGTGGCAAATTTCTCTGCATCAGCCGGAAGGCCAGCCAGGTACAGGCTAAAGATGTCTATCGTTTTGATGTAGTCCGAGGGTTCGGCCTTGAGAATACGTTCGCGTTCTTGCGGAGAGGCTCTGAATAACTGGGCGAGAAAGCCGACCAAGGTGTCGGGCTTTCGAGAGCTTGGCGGCATCTGCCGGAGTTGCGTCAATATATCATCGACGCAGGCTGGCGACGGCGGTTGGTTCACCGCACCAGCACGTTCCGAAACTGCCAGGCATCGCTGGTGTCGATGTCTTCCGGGAACAGTCCGGGCCGGTCGCTGAGCGGGGTCCAGTCGGTGTAAAAACCCTTCACCGGGCCGAGATACGGCATCTGGATTTCGAGGCAGCGGCGGAAATCCATCTCGTCGGCCTCGACGATGCCCTCGGTGGGATTTTCCAGCGCCCACACCATGCCGGCCAGCACCGCCGACGACACCTGCATGCCGGTGGCGTTTTGGTAGGGCGCGATTTCGCGGGTTTCCTCGATCGACAATTGCGAGCCGTACCAATAGGCGTTCTTGGCGTGCCCATAGATCAGTACGCCAAGCTCGTCGATGCCGTCCTCGATCTCGTTTTCGGTGAGGATTTGCCATGATGGTTGCATCTTGCCGGCGGCGCCGAACATTTCGTGCACCGACAACACCGCATCGTTGGTCGGGTGATACGCGTAATGGCAGGTCGGGCGGTACACCACCTTCTCGCCGTCGCGCACCGTGAAATAGTCTGCGATCGAAATCGATTCATTGTGGGTAACGAGAAAGCCGTATTGCGCGCCCGGCGTCGGACACCATGAGCGCACGCGGGTATTGGCGCCCGCCTGCAGCAGATAGATCGCTGCGCCGCAGCCGGCCTGATGGGGGCGGCCATTGTCCGGCATCCATTTCTCATGGGTGCCCCAGCCGAGTTCGGCCGGCTGCATGCCTTCGGACACGAAGCCTTCAACCGACCAGGTGTTGACGAACACGTTGATCGGTTTTGGCTTCTTCGCGCGCTGGGTGTCGCGCTCGGCGATGTGGATGCCCTTGACGCCGAGCTTGTGGGCGAGCTGACCCCAGCCTTCGCGGCTCTTCGGTTCGTTGAACGGCGTCTTGGTATCGTGGGCGATGTCGAGCAGCGCCTGCTTGACGAACCAGGACACCATGCCGGGATTGGCGCCGCAGGTGGAGACGGCGGTCGGGCCGCCCGGGCTCTTGTGCTTGGCCGCAAGCAGCGTCTCGCGCAGCGCGTAGTTCGTGCGTTGTTCTGGCTTGATGTTTTTGTCGAAATAAAAGCCGAGCCACGGCTCGATGACGGTGTCGATGTAGAGCGCGCCGATCTCCCGGCACATCGTCATGATGTCGACCGAGCAGGTGTCCACCGACAGATTGACGCAAAAACCCTGACCGCCGCCCGCGGTCAATAGCGGCACCAGCACCTCGCGGTAATTGTCCTTGGTGATGGCCTGCTTGACGAAACGCACGCCGTGCTGGCGCGCGATCTCGCCATCCTCATGCGGATCGATGATGACGAAGCGCGATTTGTCGTAGTCGAAATGCCGTTCGATCAGAGGCAAGGTGCCTTTGCCGATCGAGCCGAAGCCGATCATGACAATGGGGCCGGAAATTTTCGCGTGAATCAACTGATCGGGCGGGTTCATAAGATCTGCCTTTGGGGGCTGGGGGTGCGCTTGGGCACCGAGGGGGGAATCGATCAGGCGCTGCGTCGCTTTGCGGTGACTTCGATCTCGACCTTCATCGCGGGCTTGTAGAGCCCGGCCACGACGAGGAGGGTGGCGGCCGGCCTGACATCGCCAAGCTTTTCGCCGCAGACCGCGAACACGACGTCGGCGTCGGCAGCGTCGGTGATGTAATAGGTCGCCCGGACGATATCGGCCATCGCGAAGCCGGCATCCTGCAGCGTGTCTTCGATGGTCTTGAAGCAGTTCCGGGTCTGGGTCGCGACGTCTGCCGGCAACTTCATGGTGGCGTAGTCGTAGCCGGTGGTGCCGGACATGAAGGCGAAATCGCCGTCGATGACGGCGCGGCTGTAGCCGGCCGTCTTTTCGAAGGGTGAATCGGTGGAGATCAGGCGACGAGACATGGCGAAACCTCTAAACTAAACACTGCCTCGCAATGCCGCGTCTTGGCGCTCAAATCAAGTCGCGTGAGGTGTCGAATTACCGGCTTTTTCGCGCGGTTAGCTCCGCGCGGCCGCCATGCCCGTTGGTACGATCATCCCGGATGCGCCGCCGAGAGCACCTTCTTGCAGTTCGAGACCGAGCAAGCGGTCGCGTTCGAACGGACCCGGCAGCGACAATTGGCCGCCTTTGAGCGCGCAGAAGCCGAAACGACGGTAATAGGACGCGTCGCCGAGCAGAACCACCGCGCGATGTCGGCGCGCCTTGGCGGCGGCCAAGGCGTGATTCATCAAGGCAACTCCGATCCCGTGCTGACGGCACGACGGATCGACCGCGAGCGGCCCGAGCACCAGGGCCGCGACGCCTCCGGCGCTGACGTGCCACAACCGGACGGTCCCGATCAGCCGTCGATCCTGGTGGCGCACCACCGAAAACGCGAGGCCGTCGGCGGGCGCGCGTCCGTCGCGCAGGCGCTGGCAGGTGCGCAAGCGGCGATTGGCGCCAAAGCAAACATCGAGCAACGCCTCACGTGCCACGACGTCTGAGGCTCGCTCGGCGCGGATCGTGAACGGGGCGGCGGCGGGAGCAAGCGTAGTGAGGGGAATCGTAACAACGGTTTTCCGCAAAGCAGTCATGGCGCGCCAGTCCTCGCTTGCCGCGGCCGCGAGGCCCAGCGAAGCGTTGTCAGCAAATCTGCATGTGAGGGATGGAAGCCGGCGGACCGGCTTCCGATGGTGTCGCTCCCTGCCTCGCCCTTTTAGGGGAGTGTCCGGGATGGGGCAGCGCGCTCGCTACCGCCTCAGATGTGGTAGGTCCGCAGCGGTGGGAAGCCATTGAAGGCCACCGACGAGTAAGTCGACGTATAGGCCCCGGTGCCTTCGATCAGCAGCTTGTCGCCGATCTCCAGCGTCACCGGAAGCGGGTACGGCATCTTTTCGTACAGCACGTCGGCCGAATTGCAGGTCGGACCTGCGAGCACGCACGGCGTCATTTCCGCGCCGTCATGCGGGGTGCGAATGGCGTAGCGGATCGACTCGTCCATGGTCTCGGCGAGACCACCGAACTTGCCGATGTCGAGATACACCCAGCGCACATCGTCCTCGTCGCTCTTCCTGGAGATCAGAACGACTTCGGTCTCGATGACGCCGGCATTGCCGACCATGCCGCGGCCCGGCTCGATAATGGTTTCCGGGATCTGGTTGCCGAAATGCTTGCGCAGCGCACGGAAGATCGAACGGCCGTATTGCACCACCGGCGGCACGTCGTTGAGGTATTTGGTCGGGAACCCGCCGCCCATATTGACCATCGACAGGTTGATGCCGCGCTCCGCACAGTCGCGGAACACCGTCGAGGCCATCGCCAGCGCGCGGTCCCAGGCTTTCACCTTGCGCTGTTGCGAGCCGACGTGGAACGAAATCCCATAAGGCTCCAGCCCGAGGCTCTTGGCGCGGTCGAGCACCTCGACCGCCATTTCCGGATCGCAGCCGAACTTGCGCGACAGCGGCCATTCGGCGCCCGCGCAATCATAGAGGATGCGGCAGAACACCTTGGCGCCGGGCGCCGCACGGGCGATCTTTTCGACCTCGGCGGTGCAATCGACCGAAAACAGCCGAATGCCGAGTTCGAAGGCGCGGGCGATATCGCGCTCCTTCTTGATGGTGTTGCCATAGGAAACCCGCTCCGGGGTGGCGCCGGCGGCGAGCGCCATCTGGATTTCGGCCACCGACGCACAGTCGAAGCACGAGCCCATCGAGGCCAGCAGCGACAGCACTTCCGGCGCCGGGTTGGCCTTCACCGCGTAGAACACGCGGCTGTCCGGCAGAGCCTTGGAGAAGGTCTGATAATTGTCGCGCACGACTTCGAGGTCGACGACGAGGCACGGCTCGACGTCCTGGCCCTCGTTGCGGCGGTTGCGCAGGAATTCCTGAATACGATCGGTCATAGCACCCTCCAAACGGCCCAGCGACGGGACTCGTTCAAAAATGATCTCGGATCAAAGCGTTCCAGCCACTTCGCGCGATGGAGGCGCGACGAGGCCAAAAGCTCAGACCGAATTGTGCTGCCGTGGATTGGTTGGGAATGATCCCGCCCGCACACCTGGCAATGAAGGACAAGCCTCTTCGGTATTCGCGCCGGCTGGTGGAAAGCCGGCAGAGACCAAAAAAGCCCGATCCGTCGTTGCTTTAAGTCGCGTCCCCCGTTGAGAACGAGGTGCGCCGGTTCGCCTCCGGCTGCCAGTCACGGTTGCAAGGAGCGAAGAGACCTTCAACGGCATCTCTTGAGAGAGATGCTGGACTCTCAAATCTTGCTAAGATTGGAAGACTTCATCCTGGAAGATGACTTCATCCGGCAAGACCTGAGCGACCCTCGGTTCTTCATCCCTTGGCGGCTGTCCGGCCTCTTGTCCGGATACCTACCGACTGACACACGACCACAGGCACGTGCGAAATTGGGCAAGAGTGGAAATAAGCGCTTTGAGTTTGCTGCGCAAGATTTTTTTTAGGCTGATGAAAGATTTCCCTAACGACTGCTTGCAGCATCGCTCGCGGTCGCGCGCGATGCTGCGGCGAAGGTGAACGGATGTTAAGTTTTTTGACGAAACGTCGGCAGTGCCGAACTTCAGGTCAACGATACGAGCGCCGAACGACTTTGTTTCGCCACGACTTTGTTTCGCGAGCGGACTTACGCGCGCCGCGTAAACGGCTCGACGCGTTGCGCGAAGCGGATGAAGGCCACCATGATGAAGACGCCGATCGCGAACAGCACGGCCTGGAGGATGTGCGCGCCGGTGTCATCGAGACCGAACAGGATCGCGAGTGCCCAGCCGCCGGCAAAAGCCGCGCCGAACACTTCGGCGCCGATCAGGATCGCCGCGCTGATGACGGTGACGACGCTCGGCCAGGCGATCTGGCGGGTTTGGATCGGGGAGGGCTGCGAAGGCATGGGGCTTTTGTCCTGTTGGGAGCCGCAATCTCTCTGAAAAGTGCTTCGCTATCAAGCGCAAAAGGCTCAAAAAAGCCCCATCGCGTGATATAGCTTCCTCAGATATCGGGATGCAAAACGGGATCATTATGTCAGACAGTTTGGAAACCGTGGTCACCTCGCCAGATCAGTCAAATCCGCTCTTGAAAGCGTGGCGGACGCCGTTCGAGACGCCGCCGTTCGCGGAGGTCGCGCCGGAACATTTCGTTGTCGCCTTCGAGCAGGCCTTCGCCGATCACTCGGCCGAGATCGCCGCCATCGTCCACGATCCCTCGGCGCCGGACTTTGCCAACACCATCACGGCGCTGGAGCGTTCGGGCCGGTTGCTCAACCGGGTGTCCGCGGTGTTCTACGATCTGGTGTCGGCGCATTCCAATCCGGCGCTGCTTGAGATCGACAAGGAGGTGTCGTTGCGGATGGCGCGGCACTGGAATCCGATCATGATGAACGCGGTGCTGTTCGGCCGGATCGCGATGCTGCATCACAACCGCGCCACGCTCGGGCTGACCCCTGAGCAGATGCGGCTGCTCGAGCGCACCTATACGCGCTTCCATCGCGCCGGCGCCGGGCTCGACGAGGCGGCCAAAATCCGGATGGCCGAGATCAACGAGCGGCTGGCGCATCTCGGCACTTCCTTCAGCCACCATTTGCTCGGCGACGAGCAGGACTGGTTCATGGAACTCGGCGAGGCCGATCGCGACGGCCTGCCGGATACGTTTGTCGCGGCGGCCGAGTCGGCGGCGAGCGAGCGCGGCATGGAAGGCAAGGCGATCGTGACGTTGTCGCGTTCTTTCGTCGAGCCATTTTTGAAGAGCTCCGCCCGGCGCGATCTGCGCGAAAAACTGTTCAAGGCCTTCATCGCGCGCGGCGACAACAACAACGCCAACGACAACAACGCCGTCATCGGCGAGATTCTCAGTCTGCGCGAGGAGAGCGCCAAGCTGTTGGGCTTTGCGACCTTCGCTGCCTATCGGCTGGAAGATTCGATGGCCAAGACGCCCGAAGCGGTGCGCGGTCTCCTGGAGCGGGTCTGGAAACCCGCGCGGGCCCGTGCGCTGCGGGATCGCGACGACCTCCAGGCGCTGGTTACGGAGGAGGGCGGCAATTTCGCGCTGGCGCCGTGGGACTGGCGTTACTACGCCGAAAAGTTGCGGCAGCGCCGCGCCAATTTCGACGACGCCGCCATCAAGCCCTATCTCTCGCTCGACCATATGATCGAGGCCGCCTTCGATACCGCCCACCGCCTGTTCGGCGTCAGCTTCTCCGAGCGGAAGGATATTCCGGTCTGGCATCCGGACGTGCGGGTCTGGGAAGTGAAGGACAGCGCTGGCGAGCACAAGGCGCTGTTCTATGGCGATTACTTCGCCCGGCCCTCGAAGCGCTCCGGCGCCTGGATGACCTCGCTGCGCGATCAGCAGAAGCTCGACGGCGCGGTTGCACCCTTGATCATCAATGTCTGCAACTTCTCCAAAGGCGCCGACGGCCAGCCCTCGCTATTGTCGCCGGATGACGCGCGGACCCTGTTCCACGAATTCGGCCACGGCCTGCACGGCATGCTGTCGGACGTGACCTATCCTTCGTTGTCCGGCACCAGCGTGTTCACCGATTTCGTCGAACTGCCCTCGCAGCTCTACGAGCACTGGCAGGAGCAGCCGCAGGTGTTGCAGCAATTTGCCCGGCATTACCAAACCGGCGAGCCGCTGCCGGACGATCTCTTGAAGCGCTTCATCGCCGCGCGCAAATTCAACCAGGGCTTTGCCACGGTGGAATTCGTGTCCTCGGCGCTGATCGATCTCGAATTTCACACCCAGCCGGCGTCGGCGAGCCGCGATGTGCGGGCGTTCGAACGCAACGAGCTGGAAAAAATCGGGATGCCCGCGGAAATCTCGCTGCGGCATCGGCCGCAGCAGTTCGGCCATATTTTCTCGGGCGACCATTATGCGGCCGGCTATTACAGCTACATGTGGTCCGAGGTGATGGATGCCGACGCGTTCGGTGCGTTCGAAGAGGCCGGCGACATCTTCGATCCTGCGGTGGCAAAACGTCTGCACGACGACATCTATTCGTCGGGCGGCTCGCGCGATCCCGAAGACGCCTATGTCGCGTTTCGCGGCCGTGAGCCGGAGCCCGACGCGCTGCTGCGTCGCCGCGGCCTGCTCGAAACGTCAGAGGCCGCCTGACATGAGCACGATGCGGGGGTGGATCGGCCGGCTGCTGCTGATTGGTGCGCTGGCGTTTTGCGCGAGCGCGGCACAGGCGCATCCGCATGTCTGGATCACGGCCACCAGCGAATTGATCTACGCCCCCGATGGCTCGGTCACCGGGGTGCGTCACGCCTGGGCTTTCGACGACATGTTCTCGACTTACGCGTTGCAGGGCATCGAGACCAAGACCAAGGGCGTCTATAGCCGCGACGAACTGGGGTCGCTGGCGCAGACCAACGTCGAATTGCTCAAGGAGTTCGGCTTTTTCACCTTTGCCAAAGCCGACGGCAGAAAAGAGAAATTCCAGGAGCCGGTCGATTACTTCCTCGAATACAGGGACGCCGTGCTGACGCTGCATTTCACCTTGCCGCTGAAGACCCCGGTGAAGCCGAAGGAGCTCGAACTGGAAGTGTTCGATCCCACGTTTTTCATCGACTTCAAATTCGCCGACAAGAGTCCGTTCAAGCTGGTCGGCGCTCCCGCCGCCTGCCAGCTGAAATTCCAGCGGCCGAGTGACGGCACGGCCGTCGCCCAGAAGCTCGGTGAACAGAATTTCATGGACACCAACGCCAACTACGGCGCGATGTTCGCCAACAAGATTACGGTGGATTGTCCATGAAATTGAAATCAGGTTTGGCGCGCGCTTTTGGGATCTGCGTCGCGGCCGTGGTGGTCGTGCTGGTGCTCGATGCCGCAGTGAACGTGTTGATGGCGCAGACGCCGTTCGGCGGGCCGCGCCCGAGCGCCGAGCCGCAGATCGGCGGCATTGTCGGCTGGCTGCTGTCCAAACAATCCGAATTCTACCGCGAGATGTCCTCGACCATTCGTGCCGCCAAGTCCGACGGGTCCGCGGTCTGGACGCTGCTCGCGATTTCGTTCGCCTACGGCATCTTTCATGCCGCCGGCCCCGGTCACGGCAAGGCGGTGATCTCGTCCTATCTGGTCGCCAACCAGGAAACCGCGCGGCGCGGCATCGTGCTGTCGTTCGCATCCGCGCTGATGCAGGCGCTGGTCGCGGTGGTGATCGTGGCCATCTGCGCCTGGCTGCTCAACACCACCGCCAAGACCATGTGCGGCGCCGAAAAAGCGATCGAAATTGCAAGCTACGCGTTGATCGCGGCGTTCGGCGCCCGGCTGGTCTGGACCAAGGGCGGCGGCTTCCTTCGCGCGCTGCAGGTGACACCGCCGGTGCCGGTGCCGGCGATGGCGCTGGCGCACCACGATCATGGCGACCACCATCACCACGACCATGCGCACGCGCACGTCGCGCATCACGGCCACGCGCATGGTCACGATGACCACGATCATGGACATGGACATGGACATGATCACGGCCACGTCCATGACGAGCATTGCGG
This sequence comes from uncultured Alphaproteobacteria bacterium, assembly GCA_963814615.1. Lineage (GTDB taxonomy): Bacteria > Pseudomonadota > Alphaproteobacteria > Rhizobiales > Xanthobacteraceae > Bradyrhizobium. The sequence goes on from CAWFDN010000005.1 coordinate 844,969, forward strand.
TCATTCCCACGGCCCGCTGCCGAGCGAACTCGCCGGTCCCGGCGGCTGGCGGCGCGGGTTGGGCGCGATTTTCGCCGTCGGCGTCAGGCCGTGTTCGGGTGCGATTCTGGTGCTGGTGTTCGCGCTGGCGCAGGGCATGTTCTGGGCCGGCATCGCCGCGACCTTCGTGATGGGGCTCGGCACCGCGATCACGGTGGCGACCATTGCGGTGATCGCGGTATCAGCGAAAGATCTGGCGCGGCGCTGGAGCGGCGGCAGTGAAGGCGGCGGCGCGCTGGTGATGCGCGGTCTGGAATTCGGCGCCGCCGGACTGGTGCTGTTGTTCGGGGTTGGCTTGCTGCTCGGCTATATGGCGGCCGAACGGGTGACGTGTTTTTAGTGGCTTGCGAAAGAGGCTGCCAACTTAGGCGTTGAATGCGCGGTTACACCACAAAATAAAGAGCTAAATAACGGCCGGGCATTCACTTCTTTGGCCATTGTGGGATGCGCTACGGTCCAATAGGGCGCCGCTATTATTAATGGTATTTTCGCGACATATCACGTAAAAATACAATCTAGAGGTATATCAAACTGTCGCGGGTCGAAACTTCGTGAGAGAAACCGTTGCCGTTTTTTACATGCTGGGGACCGGAAATGCATCGTTTTGCGATCATCGGGGCTGGATTACTCTCGATTACTGGGTTCGTGGGTGCCGCATCGGCGGCTGATCTAGCTGCGCGGCCTTACACCAATGCTCCTCCGATGGTTGCAGCGGTTTATGACTGGAGCGGTTCCTATATCGGTGCCGACGGTGGTTGGGGATCGAGCCACGAGTGCTGGGATTTTACGACGCCTTCGGGCTCCTTCCTTGGTGCGGGAGGTTGTCACGACGCCACTGGCGGAGTTGTTGGTGGCCAGGTCGGCTATCGATGGCAGGCGTACAGTTGGATTTTCGGTCTCGAAGCCCAAGGCAATTGGGCCGATCTGCGAGGGTCCAACCAGAGCCTTGTTGAGCCCGCCTTCGTCAACCGTACGAAGCTCGATGCCTTCGGCCTGTTCACCGGTCAAGTAGGTTATGCTTGGAATAATATCTTGCTCTATGTGAAAGGCGGCGGGGCGGTTACCGATAATAAATATACTGGCACGAGCTTTGCGACGGGCGCGGTGCGGGACTCGTCGGGTGATACCCGCTGGGGTGGTACGGCTGGCGTCGGCCTAGAATATGGTTTCGCTTCAAACTGGTCGGTTGCGGTTGAATATGATCACCTGTTCATGGACGGCCATAGCGACACGTTTACAAGAACGACGGGTGTATTTTCGCGTACCGACAACATTCATCAGGACGCCGATCTCGTCACCGCTCGCATCAATTATCGCTTTGGCGGTCCAGTTAGCGCGAAGTACTGATCCTACGGTTTCTTTTGACCGAGTGAAGCCCCGGATGAAGGTCCGGGGCTTTGGTGCCGGTAAAGTCGAGCCGAATGTCCGCTGTCGGTCCCAGAAGCGGACATCTCACACACAGCCCGTAGGATGGGTGGAGCGCAGCGATACCCATCGCGTCACCTTGCCGGGGGGGCAGTAGCAAGGCGATGGGTTTCGCAAAGTGCTCCACCCATCCTACCGGCTATAATGTTACGATGGAACGTGACGAAGCCATAAGTCGCTTGCAGCAGCACGAAGCCGATTTGAGGCGGCTTGGCGTCGAACATCTTTACATGTTCGGCTCGAGGGCGAGGGACGAGGCGACCAACGATTCCGACGTGGACCTCTTTTTCGACTATCAAAAGGGCAAGCTCGGCGTGTACGAACTAATGGATATGAAGGAATACGCCGCCAGCGTTCTCGGCCGCGAGACCGACATCATGACGCGCGACAGCCTGCACAAGGCCTTGCGGCAAGCGATAGAAGCAACAGCCGTCCGTGTGTTTTAGTGGTTGCGCGTAGAGGATAAAATCTCCTGAGGGATCAATGCGATTTTACCCGTCCAGTCGTGTTTGCAAAAAGATTCCCTTTCCGGTCCAACCCAAATCAAATCTATAAGCCTCGCTGTCTCGGCCCGAGAGAGGGGCGTATCGCGATCGTCACGGACGCGGGGCGGGATGCGGTGGACGCGGGCGGCGCGACTGACGAGCGCGCGGAGTTCGCGGACGGCGAAGTCGTGTGGTCCCGACGCCCCGACGCTGGCGTCAAGTTCTTGAGAAGCAAGCTTCTTAGGGATGACAGTGGCAAAAGAGCCCGGTCACTGGGGAGAGCGCGAAGGAAACCGTTAAAACCATTGCGTAGGGAATGCCGGGTGAACCGGTGTGACCGTGGTTTCTAACTCGTGTGCTTTCTACTTTTGCACACGAGGCTGCGGGCGCAGCGGGCGCCCGGCATTCCCTGCGCCCTTGTTGGGCGAAAAATTCCGGCATCGCTCGGGCGCATCGCGCCGCGAGACGAGAACACGCGTTCGAAATTAAGGCGTAGTCATTGCGAGGAGCGAAGCGACGAAGCAATCCATCGTTCCTTTGCGCGGCGCGATGGATTGCTTCGCGCAGCCTGTCATCGGGCGCGCATTCGCGCGACCCGTTGGCTCGCAATGACGGTCTCAAAATCCCTTGATATTCTAGGCTGGCAAAAAGCGTCGCAGCAACGGCATGAAGAAGATCGCGATGTTGATCGCAAAGCCGAGGTTCCAAAGGATCGACCGCAGCCGCGGGCGATCGCCGAGATAGGTCAGGACATAGGCGATCCGCACGATCAGGAACAGCACCGCCAATTCGTTGATCAGGTTCTGCGGGCTATTGCGAAATTCCGCCAGCAGCACGGCGGCGGCGAAAAACGGAAACGCCTCGATGCCGTTCTGATGCGCGCCGAGCGCGCGCGCGGCAAGCGGGTCGTCGTAGAAGGCGGGGTCGCGCGGTTTGGCATTGTCGTAGCGGCGAAACCGGATCCACTTGATCGGCACGATCGTCAGCAGATAGAGCGTCAGCGTTCCGAACACGCACCATTCGGCGATTGTCATGGCCCCTCCGACCCGCGGCAATACGTCACAATATCCGAACCGGACAGCATTCGAACGGGACAGTATCGAACCGGCCCTTGTCTTGACAAGGATGGTCCAACGCGCGAAGCCAACGGTCTTATGAGCGTCGTTCCTATCGAAACCGCCAAGGCGGCAGCCGAAACCAGGCCGGAGCGCGTCGGCGTGCTCCTGGTCAACCTCGGCACCCCGGATACTGCCGACATCAGGGGCGTGCGCGTCTATCTCAAGGAATTTCTGTCCGATCCGCGGGTGATCGAAGATCAGGGGCTGGTGTGGAAGCTGGCGCTCAACGGCGTCATCCTGCGCACCCGGCCCCGCCGCAAGGCGCGCGACTACCGGAAAATCTGGAACCTGGAGAAAAACGAATTGCCGCTCAAGACCATTACGCGCGCGCAGTCGGACAAGCTCGCCGCCAGCCTGTCGGACCATGATCATGTCGTGGTCGATTGGGCGATGCGCTACGGCAATCCGTCGATCCGCTCGCGCATCGATGCCTTGACGGCGCAGGGCTGCGACCGGCTCTTGGTGGTGCCGCTCTATCCACAATATTCGGCGGCGACGTCGGCCACCGTGTGCGATGAAGTGTTCCGGGTGCTCTCTGAAATGCGCGCGCAACCGACGCTGCGGGTGACGCCGCCCTATTACGACGATCCGGATTATATCGAGGCGCTGGCGGTCTCCATCGACGCGCATCTGAAGACTTTGCCGTTTCAGCCAGAGCTGATCGTGGCCTCGTTCCACGGCATGCCGCAGAAATATGTCGACAAGGGCGATCCTTACGCGGCGCAATGCATCGCGACCACGGACGCCTTGCGCCGGCGCATGGGGCTCGATGGCGCCAAGCTGTTGCTTACGTTCCAGTCGCGCTTCGGCTTTGACGAATGGCTCAAGCCCTACACCGACAAGACCATCGCCCAACTGGCGAAAGACGGGGTGCGCCGCATCGCCGTGGTGATGCCGGGCTTTTCCGCCGATTGTCTGGAGACGCTGGAAGAGATCGCGCAGGAAAACGCCGAGATCTTCACGCACAATGGCGGCGAGCAGTTTGCCGCGATCCCTTGCCTCAACGACAGCGAGCCCGGCATGGATGTCATCCGCCAGCTCGTGCTGCGGGAATTACAGGGCTGGATCTAGGCGCGGTGTTGCTCGTCGACTACGCCACACCGTTGTAGGGTGGGCAAAGCGCAGCGTGCCCACCAGCATCGTCAAAGCAAAAAAGGTGGGCACGGCGCAAACGCGCCTTTGCTCACCCTACTAAATTTCACTTCGCTCGGAACGGCGACATCTACGCCACACCGGCGCGCAGCAGGTCGTGCAGGTGCACGATGCCGACCGGCTTGTTCGCATCGGTCACGATCAGGGCGGTGATCTTCGACGAGTTGAGAATTTCCAGCGCTTCGCCGGCGAGCAAATCCCGGCTGATCGTCTTCGGACTCTTCGTCATGACGTCGTCGACCAAAGCGGTCATCAGATCGGCGCGCATGTGACGGCGCAAATCGCCGTCGGTGACGATGCCGACGATGTGTCCGCGCGTATCGACGATGCCGACGCAGCCAAAGCCTTTCGAGGACATCTCGACCAGCGCCTCGGACATTTTGGTGCCCAGCGGCTTCAACGGCACGGCGTCGCCGGCGTGCATCAGGTCGCGGGTGAATTTCAGCATGGCGCCGAGTTTGCCGCCGGGATGCAGCACGCTGAAATCGACCGAGGTAAAGCCGCGGCCTTCCAGCAGCGCGATCGCCAGCGCGTCGCCCAACGCCAGCAGCATCAGCGAGGAGGTGGTGGGCGCGAGGTTGTGCGGGCAGGCCTCGCGGGCCTTCGGCAACGTCAGCGCGACATCGGCCGCCTTGCTCAGGGTGGAATCGCGTTCCGCGCTCATCGCGATCAGCGCGATGCGGAAGCGCTTGGCATAGGTGATGAGGTTCTTCATCTCCGCCTGCTCGCCCGACCACGACAGCGCCAGGATCACGTCATCGGCGGTGATCATGCCGAGATCGCCATGGCTGGCTTCGGCGGCATGGACGAAAAACGCCGGTGTGCCGGTGGAGGCGAAGGTCGCCGCGATCTTGCGGCCGATATGGCCGGACTTGCCAAGTCCGGTGACGATCAAGCGTCCCTTGGCGTTGCGAATGAGATCGGCCGCGCGGGCAAAGGTTGCGCCGAGATCGGACCGCAACGCGGCCGATATCGCGGCAATGCCCGCGCCCTCGGTATCGAGCGTGCGCAACGCGGATTGCACGGCTTCGTTGGCGTGATCGGTGCCGGATAATTTTGCCATCAGCGGTTTCGAACTTGGCATGCGTGGTTTTCCGAAGGAGGGGGCATCGTTTTTCGCCCCGGGGCTCTCCTTAGCATGGGCCACTCCGCGATGCGACGCAGCGGTCGTTCTCAACCGCTCATTAACCATAATTGTTTTAAGTCCATTAACGACGTTTTTTCCAAAGGCGTTTCGCACTCGGCTGGATTCGTCAGTTAAGTATATGAATTAGTTGGAGTATTTTTATCGTGATGTCGGGTCCAGCCAAGGGCCGCCGCAAGCGCGTGAATGTCGTACGCGCGCTTTTGGCATGCTTTGCGCTGATCGCGTGTGATGAATCCTTCGCACAGGCCCAAACGCTAACCTCCGACCTGCTGCGCCCGGTGCGCGACGGTTTCATCCTGCCGCAGGATTCCCCGCTGCGCAGGACGGGTGACAACGTGTTTGGTCCGGGCGACGACGTGAGGCTTCGCGGCCAGGACGCGCCGGCGCCGTCGCGGATCGGCCAGATTCCGACCTATGGCATTCCCGCCGCCAGCGGCGCGTCGGAGGCCGGCTTCGATTCGCTCAATCGCACGCGCAAGAAGCCGAAGCTCTATCCGGGGCAGGCCAGGCCGAAGCTTTCGCCGGGTCCCGGCAGTCCGGCGCCGGTGGCCTCATTGGCGCCGGTGCGGTTGTCGATTCCGCCGCTGTCGCCGGCGCTGACCGGTACGGTGGTCGGCCAGCCGCCGCGCAAGCGGTTGAAGGTTGACGACAATCCGTTCGGCGCGGTCGGCGACTACGCCGGCGGCTTTCTCGTCAAGTCGGCGGTGGAGTTGAGCGCCGGCTACGACACCAACCCCGGCCGGCTTCTCGTCCCGCAGGGATCGCCGTTCTCTGTCGTGGCGCCGGAGTTTCTCGCGGTCTCCGACTGGGAGCGCCACGCGCTGGTGGCCGATCTGCGGGGATCGTTCACCGGCTATGGCAACAGTTTTCCAGCGACGATCGACGGCGTGGCGTCGTCGGCGCCGACCAACCTCGACCGGCCGGATTTCACCGGCCATGTCGACGGTCGCCTCGACGTCAGCCGCGATACCCGCCTGACGGCGCAACTGCGCCTGCGCGTTTCCACCGACAATCCCGGCAGTCCGAACGTTCAGGTCGGGCTCGCGAAATATCCGGTGTTTGCGACCTTCGGCAGCACGCTTGGCGTCGATCAGAATTTCAACCGCCTGCAGATTTCCGCCGGCGCGACCTTCGACCGCACCGCCTTCACCGACAGCAAGCTTAGCGACGGAACGACTTCCAGCAACGACGACCGCAATTTCAACCAGGTCGGGGGCGTTGCCCGCGTGAGCTACGAGCTGACGCCGGGCGTGAAGCCGTTCGCGGAAGTCGAGGGCGACAGCCGGGTGCACGATTTGCAGTTCGACCGCGACGGCTTTGCGCGCGATTCCACCGGCGGCCTGGCCAAGGCGGGTACGTCGTTCGAATTCTCGCGGCTGCTCATCGGCGAACTCTCGCTCGGCTACGGCGCCCGCAATTACGTCGATCCCCGCCTCGACCGCTTGCAGGGCCTGCTCACCGGCGCCTCGCTGATCTGGACCGCGACGCCACTCACAACAGCGAAATTCCTTTCCACCACCTCGCTCGACGAGACCACGCTGGCCGGCGTCTCCGGCGTGCTGGCGCACACCTACACCGTCGAGGTCGATCACGATTTCCGCCGCTGGCTCACCGCAATCGGCAAATTCACCTACGGCACGCTCGACTATCAAGGCGACGGCCGCCGCGACCAAACCTACTCGCTCGAAGGCGACCTGGTTTACAAGATGACCCGCAACCTCTGGCTCAAAGGCTCGCTGCGCCGGGATATTCTGGATTCCAACGCGGTGGGATCGAGCTCGGCGGCGACGGTGGTGATGCTCGGGGTGCGGTTGCAGAATTAGAGGCGGCGCTCCTTCTTATCCCTCCCCCTTGTGGGGAGGGTCGGCGCGAAGCGACGGGGTGGGGGATAGCGCACGCGAGTGCGTGAAAAATTTCGTTTGCGGAGACAGCCCCCCACCCGACCGGCCTTTGGCCGGCCACCCTCCCCACGAGGGGGAGGGATCAAGAAGGGATGCGGTTGTGGTCTTCTTTCATGCGGATGGAAGGTCTTGCAGCGCAATCAGAATGCTTTCCATCACGCCGTCTAGATTACGATCAATATCCGAATTCCAGTATCGAAGGACTTTGAAGCCCTGCGAGCGCAGGAATTCGTCGCGAACCTTATCCGATCGAGCGTTCTCCGGCATTCCGTGCTGACCACCGTCTGCTTCGATAACGAGTTGGGATCGAAACGAAACAAAATCGACGATGTAGGGGCCGATGGGGGCCTGTCGACGGAAGTGATAGCCGAGGAGTTTTAGTTCGCGAAGCTTCACCCACAATTTAACTTCCTGCGGCGTGAGACGCTTGCGAAGTGCGCGGGCATTTTCGTTCGGCACGATACCCCATCCAACCGGCTGGTCGGTGACCCCCCCCCGAGGGGAGGGATAACAACCTCACCTCGGCAGATTCGTCGTCCCCATCAGAAACTGATCGATGGCGCGGGCGCAGAGGCGGCCTTCGCGGATCGCCCACACCACCAGGGACTGGCCGCGGCGCATGTCGCCGGCGGAAAACACCTTCGGCTGCGAGGTCTGGTAGTCGGCGGTGTTGGCGCGGACGTTGCCGCGCTGGTCGAGTTCGACGCCGAGCGTCTTGAGCAGGCCTTCATGCACGGGATGCACGAAGCCCATCGCGAGCAGCACCAGGTCGGCGTCGAGCTCGAATTCGCTTCCCGGGACCGGCTTGAATTTGTCGTCGACGTGCACGCAATGCAGCTTGGTCACGCGGCCGTCTTCGCCGGAGAATTTCTGCGTCAGCACCGCATATTCGCGCTGTGCGCCTTCGGCCTGGCTTGACGAGGTCCGCATCTTCAAGGGCCAGTTCGGCCAGGTCAGGCCTTTGTTTTCGTGCTCGGGCGGCGCCGGCATGATCTCGAGTTGGGTTACGGACAACGCGCCTTGCCGGAACGAGGTGCCGATGCAGTCGGAACCGGTGTCGCCGCCGCCGATCACCACCACATGCTTGCCGCCGGCGAGAATGTCCGGCGTGCTGCCGAGCGGCTCATCACTGACGCGGCGGTTTTGCTGCGGCAGGAAATCCATCGCGAAGTGAATGCCGGCGAGATCGCGGCCGGGGATCGGCAAATCGCGCGCGGCTTCCGCGCCGCCGGTCAGCGCCAGCGCGTCGTATTCGTTGAGCATCTCGCGCGGGTCGAGCGCACCTTGGGAGCTGCCGCCGACATGGGCGCCGTAATGAAACGTCACGCCTTCGGCTTCCATCTGCACCACGCGGCGGTCGATGATGTGCTTTTCCATCTTGAAATCGGGAATGCCGTACCGCAACAGGCCGCCGGCCTTGGCCCAGCGTTCGAACAGATGCACGTCGTGGCCGGCGCGTGCGAGCTGCTGCGCGCAGGCCATGCCGGCCGGGCCGGAGCCGACAACCGCGACCTTCTTGCCGGTCCTGACGGTCGGGATTTCCGGTTTGACCCAGCCGTTATCCCAGGCGCGATCGACGATGGCGCATTCGATGGTTTTGATGGTGACGGGATTGTCATCGATGTTGAGCGTGCACGAAGCTTCGCACGGCGCCGGGCAAATCCGTCCGGTGAATTCCGGGAAATTGTTGGTCGAGTGCAGATTGCGCGCGGCCTCTTCCCAGTTGCCGGCATAGACCAGATCGTTGAAATCCGGAATCTGGTTGTTGACCGGGCAGCCCGGCGTGCCCGGCGTCACCGAGCCGGTGCCGTGGCAATAGGGAATGCCGCAATTCATGCAGCGCGCGGCCTGGTCGCGGGTGTCCTTCTCGCTCAAGGGAACGACGAATTCGCGATAGTTCTTCACGCGCTCGGGAACCGGCGCGTATTTGCGATCGTGCCGGTCGATCTCGAGAAAACCTGTAATCTTGCCCATTAAACCAAACGCCCCTGAATTTTGTCTCTTCGTCATCCTGAGTGCGCGCGCTTACGCGCCTCGAAGGATGGTTTTGTTATCCCGCAGTCCTTCTCGTCGTTGCGAGGAGCGAAGCGACGAAGCAATCCATGGGCAGCCGTATCAAGTTCATGGATTGCTTCGCTGCGCCCGCAACGACGATCAGGTAATCCCTTATGGTCTACGCCCCGATCGCGATCTTCGGCTCGACGTCCGTGGTCGCCTTCAATTCCTTCAGCGCGCGGCGGTATTCCACCGGCATCACCTTGCGGAATTTCGGCACAAAGTTTTTCCAGTTCGCCAGAATGTCGGCAGCGCGCTTCGAACCTGTCAGCGTGGCATGGCGCGTGATCAGAATGTGCAGCCGCTCGACATCGGAATCGAGCAGGTTCTGGAACACGTCGACCCGGCCATGGGCTTCGAGATCGCCGGTGTGGTGATAGGCGTTCGCGTTGATCGTCTCTTCCGACAGCACCGGTTCGAGTTCGACCATCGCCATGTTGCAGAGTTTTTCGAAGTCGCCGGCTTCGTCCAGCACATAGGCGATGCCGCCGGACATGCCGGCCGCGAAATTGCGTCCGGTCTTGCCGAGCACCACCACGATGCCGCCGGTCATGTATTCGCAGCAATGATCGCCGGCGCCTTCGACCACCGCGACCGCGCCGGAATTGCGCACCGCAAAGCGTTCGCCGGCGATGCCGCGGAAATAGCATTCGCCCGCGATCGCGCCGTACATCACGGTATTGCCGACGATGATGGATTCTTCCGGCACGATGCCGGAGTTGCGCGGCGGCTTGACGATGATGCGGCCGCCGGAGAGGCCCTTGCCGACATAGTCGTTGCCTTCGCCTTCGAGCTCGAAGGTGATGCCGCGTGCCAGCCAGGCGCCGAACGCCTGCCCCGCAGTGCCCTTGAAACTCACCTGGATGGTGTCGAGCGGCAGCCCGGCATGGCCGTAGATTTTCGCCACGGTGCCGGACAACATCGCGCCGGCGCTGCGGTCGGTGTTGTTGATCTCCATCTCGATTCGAACCGGCGCGCCGCGGTCGATCGCGGGTTTGGCCTTTTCGATCAGCCTGCGGTCGAGCACGGCTTCGAGATGATGGTTCTGCGCCTCGGCGTGATAGATCTTCTGGCCCGGCAGTTCGTTCTGGCGGACGAACAGTTTCGAAAAATCCAGCCCCTTGGCCTTCCAATGCGCGACCAAAGTGGACTGGTCGAGCATCTGGGTCTGGCCGACCATCTCGTTGAAGGTGCGGTAGCCGAGCGCTGCCATGATCTCGCGGACTTCCTCGGCAACAAAGAAGAAATAATTGATGACGTGCTCGGGCTGGCCGGTGAAGCGCTTGCGCAGCACGGGGTCCTGCGTCGCCACGCCGACGGGGCAGGTGTTGAGATGGCACTTGCGCATCATGATGCAGCCGGCGGCGATCAGCGGCGCGGTGGCGAAGCCGAATTCATCGGCCCCCAACAACGCGCCGATCACCACGTCGCGCCCGGTGCGGAAGCCGCCATCGACCTGCACCACGATGCGGCTGCGCAGCCGCTCGCGCACCAGCGTCTGATGGGTTTCGGCAAGACCGATTTCCCACGGGCTGCCGGCGTGCTTGATCGAGGTCAGAGGCGACGCCCCGGTGCCGCCTTCGAAGCCTGCGATGGTGACGTGGTCGGCGCGCGCTTTCGCAACGCCGGCGGCCACCGTGCCGACACCGATTTCGGAGACCAGTTTCACCGAGACCTGGCCGTCCGGGTTGACGTTTTTGAGGTCGTAGATCAGCTGCGCGAGGTCTTCGATCGAGTAGATGTCGTGATGCGGCGGCGGCGAGATCAGCCCGACGCCGGGCGTCGAGTGTCGCACCCGCGCAATCGTTGCGTCGACCTTGTGGCCGGGCAATTGTCCGCCTTCGCCGGGCTTGGCGCCCTGCGCCATCTTGATCTGCATCATGTCGGCGTTGACGAGATATTCGGTGGTGACGCCGAAACGCCCTGACGCGACCTGCTTGATCGCCGAGCGCATCGAATCGCCGTTCGGCATCGGCTTGAAGCGATCGCTCTCCTCGCCGCCTTCGCCGGTGTTGGACTTGCCGCCGATCCGGTTCATCGCGATCGCCAGCGTGGTGTGGGCTTCGCGCGAGATCGAGCCGAACGACATCGCGCCGGTAGCGAAACGCTTGACGATGTCCTTGGCTGGTTCGACCTGGTCGAGCGGCACCGGGCGGCGCTTCTCGTCCTCGGCGGTTTTGATCTTGAACAGGCCGCGCAAGGTCAAGAGGCGCTCGGACTGCTCGTTGAGGATTTTCGCGAACGCCTTGTAGCGCTCCAGCGAATTGCCGCGCACGGCATGCTGCAGCGTCGAGACCGATTCGGCGGTCCAGGCGTGATCCTCGCCGCGGGTGCGGTAGGCGTATTCGCCGCCGACATCGAGCGCGTTCTTGTACACCGGCGCATCGCCGAACGCATCGGCATGGCGGCGCGCGGTTTCCTCGGCGATTTCGGCCAGGCCGACGCCTTCGATGCGGGTGTGGGTGCCGACGAAATATTTTGAAACGAAATCCGCCTTCAACCCGACCGCGTCGAAAATCTGCGCGCCGCAATAGGATTGGTAGGTCGAGATGCCCATCTTCGACATCACCTTCAAAAGGCCCTTGCCGATCGACTTGATGTAGCGCTTGACGATTTCATAATCGTCGAGCACCGCCAGCAGCCGGTCCTTCATCGCGATGATGGTCTCGAACGCCAGATAAGGATTGATCGCTTCGGCGCCGTAGCCGGCCAGACACGCGAAGTGATGCACCTCGCGCGGTTCGCCCGATTCGACCACAAGTCCGACCGAGGTGCGCAAACCGGTGCGGATCAGATGATGATGCACGGCGGCGCAGGCGAGCAGCGAGGGGATCGGAATCCGGTCCGAGCCCGCCATGCGGTCGGACAGGATGATGATGTTGACGCCCTCACGGACGGCGGCTTCCGCGCGCGCGCAGAGCTCGTCGAGCACCTGCTCGAGCCCGGCGGCGCCGAGCCCGGCATGGAAGGTGGTGTCGAGCGTGCGCGACATGAAATGGCTGTCCGCAACTTCCGAGATCGAGCGGATCTTTTCCAGGTCGGCATCGGTTAGGATCGGCTGGCGCACTTCGAGTTGTTTGGTGCCGGCCAAGCCCTCCAGGTCGAACAGGTTCGGCCGCGGCCCGATGATCGAGACCAGGCTCATCACCAGCTCTTCGCGGATCGGATCGATCGGCGGGTTGGTGACCTGCGCGAAGTTCTGCTTGAAGTAGGTGAAGAGCTGCTTCGGCTTGTCCGACAGTGCCGAGATCGGCGTGTCGTTGCCCATCGAACCATTGGCCTCTTCGCCGGTCGAGGCCATCGGCGTCATCAGGACGGTGACGTCTTCCTGGGTGTAGCCGAACGCCTGCTGGCGATCGAGCAGCGGCAGGTTGGAGCGCATGCCCTTGGTCGGCGCCTCGCGCAATTCTTCCAGCACGATCTGGGTGCGGTCGAGCCATTCCCGATACGGATGGTTCTTGGCCAGCTGGGCCTTGATCTCGTCGTCGGGAATGAGCCGGCCCTGTTCAAGGTCGACCAGCAGCATCTTGCCGGGTTGCAGCCGCCATTTGGTGACGATCTGGTCCTCGGGAATCTTCAGCACGCCCATTTCGGAGGCCATGACGATGCGGTCGTCGCTGGTCACGAGATAGCGCGCCGGGCGCAGGCCGTTGCGGTCGAGCGTGGCGCCGATCTGGCGGCCATCGGTGAAGGCGATCGCGGCCGGGCCGTCCCACGGCTCCATGATCGCGGCGTGATATTCGTAGAAGGCGCGTCGCTGCTCATCCATCAGCGGATTGCCAGCCCAGGCTTCCGGAATCATCATCATCACGGCGTGCGGCAGCGAGTAGCCGCCCTGCACCAGGAATTCGAGGCCGTTGTCGAAACAGGCGGTGTCGGACTGGCCTTCATAGGAGATCGGCCACAGCCGGCTGATGTCCTTGCCGTACAATTGCGAATGCACCGAGGCCTGGCGTGCCGCCATCCAGTTGACGTTGCCGCGCAGCGTGTTGATCTCGCCATTATGCGCAACCATGCGGTAGGGATGCGCCAACGACCAGGTCGGGAAGGTATTGGTCGAGAACCGCTGATGCACCAGCGCCAGCGCGCTCTCGAAATCTTCTTCGCCCAAATCCGAATAGTATTTGCCGAGCTGGTCGGCGAGGAACATGCCCTTGTAGATCACGGTGCGGCACGACAGCGACACCGGATAATAGCCGGCGAGGCCGCGGTCGCGGCGCTGATAGATCGCCTGCGAAATCGACTTGCGAAGGATGTAAAGCCGGCGTTCGAATTCGTCGTCGTTCTCGATATGCGCGCCGCGACCGATGAACACCTGCATGTGGGCGGGCTCGGTCGGCTTGACGGTTTCGCCGAGCGAGGAATTGTCGACCGGCACGTCGCGCCAGCCCAGCAGCGTCAGTTGCTCGGCCTTGATCTGGTCGGCGATGATGCTCTGGATGACTTTGCGCCACGCCGTCTCGCGCGGCATGAACAGCGCGCCGACCGCGTAATCGCCGGGCTTCGGCAGCGTGAAGCCGAGTGCCTTCGCCGTGCGTGCGAAGAAGGAGTGCGGGATCTGCACCAGAATGCCGGCGCCGTCGCCGGCGCGCGGGTCGGCACCGACCGCGCCGCGATGCTCGAGATTGCAGAGAATGCTGATCGCGTCGGAGACGATCTGATGCGACTTCTTGCCCTTGATATTGGCGATGAAGCCGACGCCGCAGGAATCTTTTTCCTGTGACAGATCGTAAAGACCTTCGGCCGGCGGCCGCCAAGTATGTTCGCGCAAAATATGCTCGCGAGAAGCAGGCTCGTGCGAAGCATGCTCGGGCGCGAACGGTTTCGAAGCCGGGTCCGCCGACAGCGCATCCGTCACGATAGTTTCGCGCTCGAACTCCGACCCGCTCATCTCAAGTCCTCTCAATAAGGCTGAAGGCCTCACCGTCGTCAGCGGCGCACCTTCGGCGTTGCGGCACCCACCGGGCCACCGCCCGTCCTTCGCGAGCCGCAATTTCATAAATTCAGGCTTGGGCGTCCAACGTTCCCCGTGGAACAGCCTTTGCCTTTCGGCGCTTGAGCGCCCGCCTTTGGCGCAATCCCCATGCCGGGCCTGCGCCGCAATTGAGACAGTGATGCTGTCCTAACTCCGACCATGCCAAATTTTTTTCTATCACACAAGCGCGTGAAAGTCGCCGATCACGTGGCGCGGCGGCCACGGGGACGATGGCGGTCGCGCCGCCCCGGATTTGGGGCAAACCCCGCCGTGATCCGGCCCAAGGACTGCCGGATTCAGCAACGAAGTTGCCGTCCGGCAAAGGACGAAAAACGTCCCGGGGCGAGGGCGATACAGGAGCGAGTGTGCGATGAAGCTGTTCACAGGATGGGTGATGGCGGCAGGGCTGGTGCTCACGGCCGCCGCTGCGAATGCGCAGGTTTTGGCGCCCTATGATATCGGCCGCTTGCCGTACGCCGTCGCGTCGGACATCGGCGATCCCCCTTATGCCGGAATGCCGGAGGAAATCGCGGTGCCGCGCTACGGACCGGCGTTGCTGCCACTGCCGGAGGTCTACACCATCGTCCGGGACAGGGGGTTTTCACCGCTCGGAATCCCGCGGCTGCGCGGCCTCGTCTACATGATTTCCGTGATCGACCGCGAGGGCGACGATGGGCGTTTGCTGATCGACGCCCGCACCGGGCGGATCATCCGCTTCATGCCGGCCTACCGGATGGGCGACAATTTCAGCGATTTGACCGCCCCATATGGAGCGCAAGGCTCGCTACCGCCGATCAGCGCGACCAGAGGCGTGCCGCGGCCGCCGGCGTCGGTGCCGAGACTGGCAAGCCGCGCGCCGTCAGTGCCGCTGCCGAAAGCCTCGCCGTCGCATGCCGGCGAAATGACAAGGCCGCTCGCAGCCAAGCCCGCCGCCGAGCCCGCACAGCAATCGGTCGCGGTGCAGGCGAAGCCGGCCGAGCCGCAAACCACCCCGCAAGCCACGGCACCCGCTGCGGTCGAAGCCAAGCCCGCGCCGCTGATTTAGCCGACCCAGGAAATGCCGAAGGCGCAGGGGCTGGAGTGATCTCCGCACGGACAAAAAACGCCCCGGCTTGCCGGGGCGTTTCGTATTGAGAGGCAGCGAATAAATCGCGTTACGCGGCGGCCTTCTCGGCAGAACCGTCGATGACCTGCGGAGCGTGAGCGCCGGTCGTAATCGGAATGCTCCGGGGTTTTTTGGCCTCGGGAATTTCGCGAACCAGATCGATGTGGAGCAGGCCGTTCTCAAGTGAGGCGTTCTTCACCAGCACGAAATCGGCAAGCTGGAACACGCGTTCAAAGGCGCGCGCCGCGATGCCGCGGTACAGCACCTCGGATTTGTCCCTGCCGTTTTCATTGGCGGATTTCTCGCCCTTGATGGTCAGCGTGTTTTCCTTCGCGACGATCGAAAGCTCGGCTTGCGAGAAGCCGGAGACCGCAACGCTGATGCGGTAGGTGTTCTCGCCGGTCCGCTCGATGTTGTACGGCGGATAGCCGGGGCTGCCGTCGGCGGTGGCTTGGTCGAGCAGGGAAAACAGCCGGTCGAAGCCGACGGTGGAACGATAAAATGGGGTGAGATCGTAAGTGCGCATAGGTCGTCCTCCATTGAGCGACTTGAAGTAAACCCGCCCGCCATTGGGCCGGGCTTTCGTCCATGTGCAGCCTTGCGGTTCGGTTTTGCCGAAACGCTGGTAGCGGCCTGCACGAAGGTGATATGGGAGGGGGAGAAGCACGTTCAAGAGGCGCGAATGTTGCGCTTCTTTTAACGTCTACGTCCTTGGTTTTGACGCTCCCGCCCTTGAATTTCAGCACTTTTCACCTACGCGGTCCCTGCCATGACGCTCGTCTCGATTCCCGCCAACCCCGTTCCGGAACATGTTGTCAGCGGGACGATCAAGACGCCTGACGGCGCGGAATTACGATTTGCGCGGTGGGCGCCGCCGGCCAATCGCAAGGGAACGGTGTGCGTCTTCACCGGCCGCGGCGAGCAGATCGAAAAATATTTCGAGACGGTGCGCGATCTGCGCGATCGCGGATTTGCGGTGGCGATGATCGACTGGCGCGGGCAGGGCCATTCGTCGCGGCGCTTGCGCGATCCGCGCAAGGGTTACGTCCGCGACTTTTCCGATTTCGAAGTCGATGTCGAAACCTTTGTGCAGCAGGTGGTGTTGCCGGATTGCCCGCCGCCCTATTTCGCGCTGGCGCATTCGATGGGTGGTGCGGTGATGCTGCGTATTGCCTATGCCGGCAAACGCTGGTTCGACCGCATGGTGCTGTCGGCGCCAATGATCGATCTTCCCGGGCACCGCACCTCGTTTCCGGCGCGCGCGCTGTTGCGGGTTTTGCGGCTCGCAGGCCAGGGCGGCCGTTACGTTCCCGGCGGCAGCGGCGAATTGGTAGGAGCGTCGTCGTTCGTCAACAACCCCTTGACCAGCGATCCCGTGCGTTACGCTCGCAATGCCGCGATTCTCGAGGAAGACCCGACGCTCGGCATCGGGGCGCCGACGGTGGCCTGGGCCGACACGGCATTCACGGCGATGCGCGGCTTTCGCGCCTCGGATTATCCGTCGCAAATTCGTCAGCCGATCCTGATGCTGGCGGCCAGCAACGACACCATTGTCTCGACGCCGGCGATCGAGGAGTTCGCCTACCATTTACGTGGTGGCGCGCATCTGGTGATCGCCGGTGCGAAACACGAGATCCTGCAGGAGCAGGATCGCTACCGCGAACAATTCTGGGCCGCCTTCGATGCCTTCGTGCCGGGCACGCCGTTGTTTGGGTAAGCGTCACGGCCGCATGATGTTATAAATCGCGCTGCTCGCGAGATAGAGCCCGAGAAAGATCATCGCTACCAGAAACCAGCGGCGGAAAGTTTCCGGTTGCAACCGCGAACGCACCGCCTGCCCGATGAACATGCCGGCGAAAGCCGCCGCCATGGCCACGGCGCCCGGCAGCGCGGTCGCAGCACTGAGCAATCCGGCGCTGGTGAGATTGAACGCAAGCGCGAGCGTCGCGACGGTGAAGAACACGCCGAGCGCCTGCACCAACTCGTCCTTCTCCAGGCCGATCGCCTGCATGAACGGCATCGAGGGCAGCACCTGCACGCCGGTGGCGGCGGAGATCACGCCGGTGACGAGGCCGACGATCCCACCAATCCATTTTTCGTCGGCGCGCGCCACGCTGAAGCTGAATTTGCTCAAGCCGATGATCGCATAGATCACCAGCAAGCCGCCGAGAATGATGGTGCCATAACGCGCATAGGGACCGGTCAGCATGCCCGCGTTCAGCCAGATGCCGATCGCCGTGCCGATCATCAGCGGCCACAGTCGCCGGATGATGTCGCGCAAATAACCGCCGACAAAGGTCTGCCAGATGTTGGTGACGATCGCGGGCACGATGACGATGGCGAGCGCACGGGCCGGCGGCATCGACACAGCCAGCAGGCCCATCGACACCGTGGGCAGGCCGAGCCCGACAACGCCTTTGATGAAGCCCGCGAGCAGGAACGTCGCGGCGATGAGAATCAGGAGAGGGTCGAACATCCGGCCACATTGACCGATCGAAGCTGACGGCACAATCTGCGGGTTGCAGAGTATGCCTTCGGCTATGACGAAGGCAGATATTGACTGGAACTTCCATGCGTTTCGACCTGATCGACCTCCAGCTCTTTATCGCGGTGGCCGAGGCGCGCAGCATCACGCAAGGCGCGCTCCGCGCCCATCTCGCGCTCGCCTCCGCCAGCGCGCGGATCAAGGGCCTGGAGGCCGCGCTTGGCGTCGCGCTGTTGAAGCGCGGCCGCCGCGGCATTGAGTTGACCGCGGCCGGCGAAAGCCTGCTCGATCATGCCCGAATCATCCTGCACAATGTCGAGGCGATGCGCGGCGATCTCGCGGCCTACGCTGGCGGCGTCAAAGCCAGCGTGCATTTGCTCGCCAATACTTCGGGCCTGTCGGAGCATCTGCCGAAAGCGCTCGCGGCCTTCCTGTGCGAACATCCCGATATCAATGTCGATGTCGAAGAGCGCGAAAGCGCCGATATTGCAGCGGCGATTGCGACCGGCGCTGCTGACCTCGGCTTTGCCGCCGAGCATGCCCTGCCGGACAATCTTGACCGATTTACCTTCAGCGAGGATCGGTTGATGCTGGTGGCGGCGCGGCGCGGGGCGTTTGCCGGCCGTCGCCAGATCGATTTCCAGGAGGTGAGTGCTTGCGATTTCGTCGGGTTGACGCATTCGACCGCGCTTGCTGTTCATATCGCCAAACACGCCGCCCGGCTCGGGGCGCGCTTGCGGTTTCGGGCGCGCTTGCGCGATTTCGACGCGATCTGCCAGATGGTGGCGGCAGACGTCGGAATTGCCGTGGTGCCGGAAGCCGCCGCGCGGCGTTGCGCCCGATCGATGCCGATCACGATCATCAAAATCCGCGACGCCTGGGCGAACCGGAAGCTTGCGATCTGCGCGCGCAGTTTCAAGACGTTGCCGCGGCCGGCGAGACAACTGGTCGAGTATCTGCGCAAAGCGGCGCGGCCCTGAAAAGGCGGCGCAGCCTTGAGACGCTGTTTATTTTTCCGTCGCGATTCCGGCGTCCTTGATGACACGCGCCCATTTCGTGATTTCAGCGCCGATGAAGCCGCGGAAATGTTCTGATGTATCGCCGATCAACTCGGCGCCCTGGCTGGCGAGTTTGTCTTTGACGGCCGGATCGCGCATCGCTTCGGTCGCGACCCTGTTCAAGGTGGCGACGATGGCCGCCGGCGTTCCTGCGGGCGCGACCATGCCGTACCAGTTTTCCACCCTCAGATCCGGCATGCCGGCTTCGGTGGTGGTCGGCACCTCCGCCGCGGTGGGCGCGCGTTCCGGCGAGCCGGTGGCGATCGCCCGCAAATTCCCGGCTTTGACCTGCGGCAAAAGCACGGGCAGATCGAGGAACGCCATCTGCACCTGCTGGCTGAGCAGGTCGTTCACCGCGGGCGCCGCGCCGCGATAGGGGACATGCACGATGTCGATTTTGGCGGTCAGCTTGAAGAGCTCGCCCGCCAAATGCGGCAGGCTGCCGGGACCGGAGGAGGCGAAATTCAGTTTTCCGGGCTGCGCCTTGGCAAGCGCGATCAGCTCGTTCATGTCCCTGGCCGGCACGTTGCTGGCGACCACCAGCATCTCCGGCACTTTCGCGACCAATGTGATCGTTTCCAAATCCTTCAGCGGATCGTAGGCGACTTTTTCCATGCTGGGGCTGATCGCGAGCGCGCCGGCGCTCGATATCGCAATGGTGTAGCCGTCGGGCTTTGCTTTTGCGACCGCTTCGGTTCCGAGCACGCCGCCTTGCCCGCCGCGATTGTCGATCAACACCGGTTGCTTGAGCAATTCCGACATGCGCTGCCCGATCACGCGCGCAATGATGTCGTTGGGACCTCCGGCCGGAAACGGCACAATCAGCCGGATCGGCCGGTTGGGAAAATCCTGCGCCGCGGCCAAACTCGGTAACGACAAAGTCGGTAACAGCAGCACCGACAGTCCGGTGAGCAGCGTCCGCAGGATTTTCGTGCGGCCGAAGGCGCGCATCCTAGTTCTTGAGCAACTTGATCGCGGCTTCATGCACGCGCGGGTCGCCGGCGGCGATGATGCGGCCGCCGTTTTGCGCGGGCTCGCCGTCCCAGGTCGTGACGATGCCGCCGGCGCCGGTGATGATCGGGATCAGCGCCGCGATGTCGTAGGGCTTCAATTCGGTTTCGACCACGAGATCGAGATGACCGGCGGCGAGCATGCAGTAGGAATAGCAATCGCCGCCGTAGCGCGTCAGCCGTACGTTTTCTTCGACCCGGTTGAACGCGGCGCGGTCGGCCGGGTTCATCAAGAGCGGACTGGTGGTGAACATTGTCGCGTCTGCCAGCGAGGCGCAGCGCCGCACCGCCAGTTTGCGCATCCCGGTCGACCCCGAATAATGCGCCGAGCCGCTGTCGCCGGAAAACCGCTCGCCGATAAAGGGCTGGTGCATCATCCCGAACACCGGTGTGCCCTTGTGCAACAGCGCGATCAGCGTGCCCCAGATCGGAAAGCCCGAGATGAAGGATTTGGTGCCGTCGATCGGATCCAGCACCCAGACATATTCGGCGTCTTCGCGTTCGCTGCCGAATTCCTCGCCGACGATGCCGTGCTGGGGAAAATTGGCCTTGATCAGCCGCCGCATCACCGCTTCGGCCGCGCGGTCGGCTTCGGTCACCGGATCGAAATCAAGGCTCGTGCTTTTATTGTCGATGCTCAGCGAGGTTCGGAAGAACGGCAGGATGGTTTCGCCGGAGGAAGTCGCAAGCCGGCCGATGAAGGCGGTGAAATCGATGACAGTCACGGATGTGCCTTGAGATGTGCGCGGGCGCGAAATGCGTGGCTCTTGCCTAACCCAATCCGGCGCTTCGTGCACCGGTCGGACACTCATTTGAGCGTTTTTTCGAGCGTTTTCGAGCGAAATGGATGCCGGCCTGCGTGAAGAAAACGCCTCAAAACCAGAATCTGGAGTGTCGGTTCTGGTTCAATCAGAACCGATCATGCTCCAGTCAACCGCTTTCGCACGTTTTCAGGGGGTTCGAATTGCCCCGCGCCATGGTGAATTTTCCGATAATATTTTTGATCACGGAATCGTGAGCTCGGTGATGACCACCGACGGCGGGGGCATCGTCGGTCGGTTTTGTTCCATCCAAGCAATTGAGATTCATCAAGAAAATTTATGGCATTGAAAGTTCCAGCCTGCGGCTGAAGTCTGTGAATTAAGCCCCGGAAATGATTCAAAAGCTCTTGCGTTTTGTGCAGCGCGGTCGCATATTGTTGCGGTGCGGTAGCGCCTTTGCGCTATCGCTGCCCTCCTTGGGCGTTTCCTCCCTAGACTTGGGCCGCTTGTTCATTCAAGCGGCCCTTTTTTCTTTGGGCGTCATTTTCTTTTGAATGTCATTCTGGTTTTGCGGGGGGCGTGCCCAAGAGCTCTACTCTGCGGCCGCCTGGAACGGTCCGAGGTCGCCGAGCGGCACGGCTGCCAAGGCCTCGGCCAGCGAGGCGAAGTCTGCGGTCACTTGTGCGAATCCTGGTCCTCGCTCGCGCCGCCGCTCGTCCATGTAGATCGCCCGGTTGAGTTCGAGCTGGATGGTATGCAGCCCGCTGGCGGGATTGCCGTAATGCTCGGTGATGAAACCGCCCGCATAGGGCTTGTTGCGCCCGACCGAATAGCCAAGCCGGCCCATGGTTTCCTCGACCATGTCGGGAAGCAGGCTGGCGCAACTGGTGCCGTAGCGATCGCCGATCACGAGGTCCGGGCGCCGCGCCTCGTCCCGCGACACGCCGATCGAGGGCATCGAGTGGCAATCCACCACGATCACCGTTCCGAACGCCTGATGCGCCTTGTTGATCAGTCGCCGCAGCGCGCGGTGATAGGGTTTGTAGAGCGCCTCGATCCGCGCCAGCGCGTCGTCGACCGAAAGCCGCTCGCGGTAGATTTCCTGGCCGTCTCCGACCACCCGCGGGATGGTGCCGAGGCCGCCGGCCACCCGCATCGATCGCGTATTGGCGAAGCTCGGCAAGCGCCCGGAGAACATCCGCGGATCGAGCTCATAGGGCTCGCGGTTGACGTCGACATAGGAGCGGGGAAAGTTGACCTTTACCGTCGGAAACCCGCGATCGCTCAAATCCCCGATCAACTCGTCCATGAACGAATCTTCGGAGCGACGCAGCGCGGCCAGGTCGATCCGCGACGCGTTGAGGAATTCGGACGGGTAGACCGAGCCGGAATGCGGAGAATTGAAGATGATCGGCGCCCGCCACGCGGCCGGCTCTGCGATCTCGAACGGAGGCGGCAATTCCCCATCAAGCTCAGTCATGGTCGGGCGCCGTCCCTGCGATTTGCTGTTCTGGACCCGTCATTCCTGCCGGAAAAACGGACTTTTAGTGAGTTGCATTGTCGATAATCGCAGTCGTTCTGCCAAGTTAAAAAAACTCTCGAACTGGCTGGAACGCCCCTTGTTAGCCCAAAATGGCTGTCTTCATTGATTCGTGGCGCCTTCGGTCCAGAAATGACGCCGCAAACCTTCGACCGCACCCGCGCCACCTTTCACCCGAAATTTACCCTCTGTCGGGCTTAGTGGGCAGAGTGATCCTCTTAAATCGGGATTTGACGACCAACACCATGCACAAAATCCTCCTCGCCGAAGACGACAACGACATGCGACGCTTCCTGGTCAAGGCGCTGGAAAACGCCGGTTTTCAGGTTTCGCCCCATGATAACGGCCTGTCGGCCTATCAGCGGCTGCGCGAGGAGCCGTTCGAAATGCTGCTCACCGATATCGTGATGCCCGAAATGGACGGCATCGAGCTGGCCCGCCGGGCCTCGGAACTCGACCCCGACATCAAGATCATGTTCATCACCGGCTTTGCCGCGGTCGCCCTGAACTCGGATTCGGAAGCCCCGAAAAACGCCAAGGTGCTGTCGAAGCCGGTCCACCTTCGCGAATTGGTGAGCGAAGTGAACAAGATGCTGGCGGCCTGATTCTGATCACCAAATCTGGGTCGGGCGTCCTTGCCTGCTCGCTTTGGAGCCGATATACGGACCGCACCCGTCGCTTAAGGTTCTAGGGCGCGTAGCTCAGCGGGAGAGCACCTCGTTGACATCGAGGGGGTCACAGGTTCGATCCCTGTCGCGCCCACCATTCTCGCCCTCCCGCGGTCCAGAGCAACGGCATGCGGTCGCCGTTCTCGGCGTGAACCAGCGCGGCAGCCTAACTTGCAATTGTCGCTTGAATAGCGAAAATTTGCCCGCGCGAAGGATTTTCGGCGGGTGGGATGCCGCGCCCAGGTTTCAAGGGCGGCCTTTTTTGGCATCCGGTCTCAAAAATGCGATCTGGGTGCTATAAGGCTGCTCGGCGGCAGCTTCTCTTGATGGGTGCAGGTTAATGTCGAAACAGTCGATGCGTGAAGAGGCCGAGCGCCTGATCCGTGAAACAATGGAACGCAAGGCCCTCGTCGTGAAGCAGGGCAGTACCCGCATCGAAGCGGTGTGCGGAAAATGTGGCGCGCCCAACCGCATCTCCGCGGAAAAGGGCGTCGCGCGGGTGAAATTCGCCTGCAAGCAATGCGGGCACAAGCAAGAAACGCTTTGACCTACCCGCGCCGCTTGAAAAGATCGGTGCGGTCGAGGCGATAGACGCGGCGGGCGTTGGTCTCAAAAATCTTGCGCCGGTCGTCATCGGATAGCGACAGTGCATCGATGTAAAATTTGGTGTCGTCGTAATAGTGACCGTTATTCGGGTCGATGCCGCGCACGGCTCCAAGCATTTCCGAGGCGAACATAATGTTGTCGATCGGAATCACCTTGAACAACAATTCGATGCCGGGCTTGTGATAGACGCAGGTGTCGAAATAGATGTTTTTGAGCAGCAGCTCCTCCAGCGGGGCCTTGTTCATATCCTGCGCGAGTCCGCGATATCGTCCCCAATGATACGGCACCGCGCCGCCGCCATGCGGAATGATGATCCGAAGTGTGGGAAAATCCCTGAACAGGTCCGAGGTCAGAAGTTGCATGAAGGCGGTGGTGTCGGCGGCGATGTAGTGGGCGCCGGTGCCGTGAAAATTCGGGTTTGCCGATGCGCTGACGTGGACCATCGCGGGAATGTCGAACTCGACCAGCTTCTCGTAAAGCGGATACCACCACCGATCGGTCAGCGGCGGGTCTCGCCAGTAGCCGCCGGATGGATCCGGATTGAGGTTCACCGCGACGAACCCGTAGGATTTCACGCAACGCTCAAGCTCGCCCAGGCAATTATCCGGCCTTACGCCGGGTGATTGCGGCAACTGTCCGATGCCGATGAAATTGTCGGGCTGCAACGTGCAAATGCGGTGGATGAGTTCGTTCGAGACTTGCGACCATTCGGCGCTGGTCTCGGCGGTGCCAATGTGATGACCCATGCCGCCGGCGCGAGGTGAAAATAACGTCACGTCGGTGCCGCGTTCGCGCTGGAATTTCAATTGCGGCTGGACGCTTTCTCGTAATTCATCGTCGCTGATGTTGAGGCTGCGGATCGAAGCCTTTTGCGAGGGGTCGTTCAATGCGGCTATTTGAGCCGCGCGAAAATTATTCAGCGCCGCGGGCTCGGTCGTGTAATGGCCGTGGCAGTCGATAATCAGAGGCTTGACGGGTGTCGGTTGAGCCAGCGCAGCAAACGGCGAAACATTGGTCCCCATGGCGGCGACCGCGCCCGCACCTTGCAGCCATGCGCGTCTCGACATTTTTTTGCTCGACATTTTCACCGTTCAATCTCCCCCGATAGGCTCGCCCGATCATGCCTTCCGCCGTGTTCCGGCTTGATCATTTGCCGGAACGGTCACGAATCATGGCCGCCCGACATCATAGCTGGCCGCTCCGCGTTTCCACCCGCGCAAGCCAGCCATGATCGCGCTTCCTTGATCTCGCCGTCCCGGATCAGCCATGATGCTGATATCCGGCGGTAACGGCCGCGGCGACGGGAGGACGACCCACATGAATCGCATCACCGGGCGCTCGGCGTTCCTTGCATTGTTGAGGGATGAGGGCATCACGCATCTGTTCGGCAATCCCGGCACCACCGAATTGCCGATCATGCATGCCCTTAAAGAGCATCCCGATCTCACTTATGTGATGGCGATGCAGGAAAGCCTTGTGGTCGCCATGGCCGATGGCTTCAGCCGCGCCTCGGGCCGGCTCGTCGCCTGCAACGTTCATGTTGCACCCGGGCTCGGCAATGCGATGGGCTCGCTGTACAATGCAAGCTTCACCGGCACGCCGATGATTCTCACCGCCGGCCAACAAGAGCAAGGCCACGGCTTGATGGAGCCGTTGCTGTATGGCCCGCTGGTGCGGATGGCCGAGCCGCTGGTGAAGTGGGCGGTCGAGGTGACGCGGCTCGAAGACCTGCCGCGGATTGTGCGCCGCGCCGCCAAGATCGCGACCACGCCGCCGACCGGGCCGGTGTTTATTTCGTTGCCCGGCGATATCCTCAATGCGGAAGCCGGGATCGATCTTGGCCGCTCGACTCGCGTCGATACGCAGGTGAGACCTTCCGACGAGGCGTTGCAGGCGCTGATGGCGCGGATCCTCAAAGCCGAGCGGCCCGTCATCATTGCCGGCGATGAGATCGTAAAAAGCGACGCCTTGGCCGAAGCAGCTTTGCTCGCGGAGACGCTCGGCTGTCCGGCCTATCAGCAGTCGACGCCCTACGGCGCGCATTTCCTTTCCGGGAGTCCATGCTTCATGGGCGCGCTGTCGCGTTCGCAGACACAGGTGCGCGAGGTGTTGTCGCCCTATGATCTGATGATCGTGCTCGGTGGTGATCCTTTGCGGATGTCGGTGCATAGCGAGGTCGATCCGTTGCCCGAGGGCATGCCGATCGTGCAGGTCGGTCTGGTCGATTGGGATCTCGCCAAAAATTACGGCGCCGAGATCGCGCTCAAGGCCGACGTCAAGGAAACTCTGCGCGCCTTGATCCCGGCGCTCAAGTCGGCCGGCGGCGCCGCGCTCGATGCGCGCGCTCGCGAAGCCATCGCGGCGCTCAAGGCGAAGAACTGGACAGCGCGGCGCGCAACGCTGGTCGAACAGATATCACAGGCGAAAGATCGCGCGCCGATCGATCCCGACTGGCTGGCGTTGCAGATCGTCGAAGCGATGCCCGACAACGCCATTCTGGTCGATGAGGGACTGACATCCTCGCGGCAGATCACGGCGCTACGCCCGCACCGCGACCGCTACGGCTATCACGCGCTCGCCTCGGGGGGCATCGGCTGGGGCTTGCCGGCTTCGGTCGGCGTCAGCCTGGCGAACCCCGATCGTCCCGTGGTGTGTTTTTCCGGCGACGGCAGCGCGATGTACTCGATCCAGGCCTTGTGGACCGCGGCGCACCACAAGCTGCCGTTGACGGTGGTGATCGCAAACAATGGCGGCTACCGCATCATCAAGCAGCGGTTGCTGGCGTTTCACGGCGACGATCACTACGTCGGGATGGATTTTGTCGAGCCCAAGGTGGATTTCACCGGCCTTGCAGCATCGCTCGGGCTCGAAGCGATGCGGATCACCGAGCCTGCGGATTTGAAGGCTGCGTTCACGTCGGCGTTCAAGCGCCCCGGTGCGAAATTGATCGAGGTGATGGTGGATGGTTCAGTCTGAGACGGTCATCGCGGCCTGCGTCCTTATCGGGTGGGTTGACCAGCCTTGAGACCAATTTTCGCGCACCATTGCGGCCTGTTGCAGCGGACGGAAGAAGATGGAAGCAGTGCAAGGGATGGAGCCGATTGAAACGGCCGGCGCCGACGAACTCCGTGCGCTGCAGTTCGCGCGCCTGAAACAGGCGGTCAGCCGCGCGTATCAAAGGGTGCCGCATTACAGGCGTGCATTTGACGACGCGGGCGTGCATCCGGACGATCTGAAACAGCTCTCCGATATTTCGAGATTTCCGTTCACGACCAAGCTGCATCTGCGCGACAATTATCCTTTCGGCATGCTCGCGGTTCCGATGAACGAAATCATACGGATTCACGCATCGAGCGGCACGACCGGAAAGCCCACCGTTGTTGCCTATACAAGGAACGATATTCAAATCTGGTCGCAACTGATGGCGCGCTCCATTCGCGCCGCCGGTGGCCGGTCGACCGACAAGATTCAGATTGCCTATGGATATGGTCTTTTCACCGGCGGGCTCGGTGCGCACTATGGCGGCGAATATCTTGGTGCGGCGGTGATTCCTGTCGGCGGCGGGATGACCGAGCGACAGGTGCAGATCATCTGTGATTTTCAACCGGAGATCATCATGGTGACGCCCTCCTATATGCTGGCGATCGCCGACGAATTTGACCGGCAAGGGATCAAAGCCAGCGCATGCAGCCTGCGGATCGGCATTTTCGGCGCAGAGCCGTGGACGGAAAGCATGCGGTCGGAAATCGAGTCTCGCATGGGGCTGCAGGCGCTCGATCTCTACGGGTTGTCCGAGATCATGGGGCCGGGCGTGGCGCAGGAATGTCTTGAGACCAAGGATGGCCTGACGATCTGGGAGGATCATTTTTATCCCGAAATTATCGATCCGAATTCGGGAACGCCGCTGGCTGACGGCGAACCGGGCGAACTCGTGTTCACCACCCTGACCAAGGAAGGCATGCCGCTCATTCGCTACCGCACGCGTGATCTCACGCGCCTGTTGCCGGGCACGGCGCGAACGATGCGCCGGATGGAGCGGGTAAAAGGGCGCAGCGACGACATGCTGATCATCCGCGGGGTCAATGTCTTCCCGTCCCAGATCGAGGCGGCGCTTTCGGTTGAGGAAAAACTGGCTCCGCATTATGTGCTTGAGTTGCGCCGCTCCGGACGTCTCGATGAGCTTGATATCGTCGTCGAGACGCGTCAGCCATTGGGTGGCGAAGCAACGAGCGAGCGAGAAGGATTGCGGCTCCGGGCAGAGCATCTGATCAAGTCGTTGGTCGGCGTGACCTCCCGGGTGCGCATCGTCGATCCCGGCGTGATCGAGCGTTCGCAAGGCAAAGCAAAACGCGTCGTCGATTTGAGGCCCAAAAACTGAAGAGCAAGAACTGAAGACGAACTGAAGTGGAATCGAAAATGAACGGGCTTCTACTTGCCGGGCTCCCGACTGCGGTCCTCCAGACATGGCAAACGGCCGAGCCGGATTCGACGAGCGATTTTACCAGCGATTGCCGCCGC
Organism: uncultured Alphaproteobacteria bacterium; assembly: GCA_963814615.1. Taxonomy (GTDB): domain Bacteria; phylum Pseudomonadota; class Alphaproteobacteria; order Rhizobiales; family Xanthobacteraceae; genus Bradyrhizobium. The sequence goes on from CAWFDN010000005.1 coordinate 873,017, forward strand.
TACATCGCCTATTGGCGGCTCGCGCGCCAGCTTCTCGGGTGCTTGCCGGCCAAGCCGGCCCGTAATGAGGTGCAGGCGACGGCGGCCGAAGAGATCCAGCGAAAAGCGCGGGCCTCGCGGCAGCGCTTCTTGCAGCAGCACACGGCGGCTGTGTACGCGACACTCACGCAAGATTATTCGAGGTTTCTTCGTGTCGAAACCCTGGTGCTGGCCGCGGCGGACGCATTTCCAGGGTTGGTGCCCGGCGCTGACCAGGTTGCGGAAGATGCCGGCAGGCTCCAGCGCGACAAGGAAGGCGTGGAAATCGACCAAGGGATTTTTCTGTCACATGTGCTGGGTGAGGTGCGGGCGGGTACGCACCTTTGCCACGCGATGCTGCTGCCGAAAATCGAGACGGAGCAATATCTCGCAAAATTTATCGCTGATGGTTTCGTGAATCTGGGTGCGGTGACGGTCGAGCGTCATGGAAACGCCGTCCATGTCACCCTGAAGAACGCGCGCTATCTGAATGCGGAGGACCAGACCACGATCGATGCGACGGAAATCGGGATCGATCTGGCGACCCTCGATCCTAAAAGCAACATCGCGGTGATCAGGGGCGGGGAGGTCGAGCACGCCAAGTACCGCGGACGCCGGGTGCTGGGCAGCGGGATCAATCTTACTCATCTCTACCAGGGCAAAATTCCCTATCTCTGGTTCATGCAGCGCGATTTGGGCTTCGTGCATAAATTCATGCGCGGGGTCGCCCGGCCGGATGTGCTCCCGGACGATGTCCATGGAACCGGAATCGAGAAGCCATGGATTGCTGCGGTCGAAAGCTTTGCGATTGGCGGCCATTGCCAGATACTCCTGACGCAGGACTATGTGCTGGCGGCGGACGACGCCTTTATGACGCTGCCGGCCCGAAAAGAGGGCATCGTTCCCGGCGCGGCGAATTTGCGGCTGCAGCGCTTCGTCGGCGACCGGCTTGCCCGCCAGCTTGTCCAATACGAGCGCAAGTTGCTCTGCGACAGTCCGGAAGGGCGCTTAATCTGCGATGAGATTGTCCCGCCGGGCGATATGGACGCCGCCCTCGAGCGCGTAGCGCGGGAATTGACCAATTCCGGCGCAGTCGGGGCGATCGGCAATCGCCGGGCGTTCAGGGTCGCGGTGGAGCCGCTCGATCTGTTCCGCCGTTACGTTGCCGTGTACGCGCGCGAGCAGGCCTATTGTCATTTCAGCCCGGCTCTGATTGCCAATCTTGAGCAGCATTGGAACGCGCAAAACCGGGCAGGGTGATTACGCCGATCATGGGGGGCTTTTCCGGCACTCTACCCCGCCGCTTTCGCCACCACCTCACGCCGATACTGCACGGCCGGATGCGGCGCGGCGAGCCGGGCGCGATCCTTGCCAAACAATTTCTCGCGCAACGTGCCGGGTTGATAGGCCTCTTTGTAACGCCCGCGCCGCACCAGTTCCGGCACCAGCAGGTCGGTGATATCCTCGAAATCTCCGGGTGAAACCGCAAACGGGACGTTCAAACCGTCGACATCGGTTTGATCGAACCACGCCTCGATCTGGTCGGCGACCTTTTCGGGGGTGCCGACCACGACCGGTCCGATGCCGCCGATGCCGACATGCTGGGCAACCTCGCGCACGGTCCAGACCCGATCCGGATCGGCGCGGGTGATGTTGTCCATCGCGGAGCGGCCGGCGTCGTTCTCGACGTGGCGCACCTGTTGGTCGAGATCGTAGGTTGAGAAATCGACGCCGGTCCAGCCCGACATCAAGGTCAACGCGCCCTCCGGGTTGATGTGGCTGACATAGTCGGCGTATTTCGCGGAGGCTTCCGCTTCCGTGCGGCCGAGAATGATCGTCATCATGTTGAACATCAAAATCTCGGCGGGGTTGCGTCCCGTCTCCGCGACCAGCGCGCGAATGGCGGCGACGCGCGGCGCGATGATCTTGGCCGATGGACCCGACATGAACACGCATTCGGCGTGTTGCGCGGCGAATTGCCGCCCGCGCGGCGAGGTGCCGGCCTGGTACAGCACGGGGGTGCGTTGCGGCGACGGTTCGCTCAAATGAATGGCGTCCACCCGATAATTGTTTCCCTCGTGGGTGACGCGATGAACTTTGGCAGGATCGGTGAAGATGCCGCGCGCGCGGTCGCGCAACACCGCGCCGTCCTCCCAACTGCCCTCCCAGAGCTTGTAAACCACGTCCATATATTCGTCGGCGACATCGTAACGGTCGTCATGCCCGGTCTGCTTGTCCTTGCCGGCACCGCGCGCCGCGCTGTCGAGATAGCCGGTCACCACGTTCCAGCCGATCCGCCCCTCGGTGAGATGGTCGAGCGTCGACATCCGCCGCGCGAAAGTATAGGGCGGCTCGTAGGACAGGTTGGACGTGACGCCGAAGCCGAGATTTCTCGTAACCGCGGCCATTGCCGGAATCAGCAGCATGGGGTCGTTGGAAGGCGTCTGGGTGGCGTTGCGTAACGCTGCATCCGGACTGCCGCCGAACACGTCGTAGACGCCGAGCACGTCGGCGAGAAAAAGCCCGTCGAATCGTCCCCGCTCCAGCGTGCGTGCCAGATCGATCCAGTACGGCAGCCGGTGATAATCGGCGGTGCGGTCGCGCGGATGGGTCCATAGTCCCGGCGATTGATGCGCAACGCAATTCATGGCGAAGGCGTTGAGCCGGATTTCTTTTTTCATTATTGATGACTTTCAATGCGCTCGCGCGGCAGAGATACCGCGCGAGCGTTGTGGAGATGACCGACTATTTGCCGGCCTGCTTGAAAGGCATTTCCGCGCCGGCTGGGGGAGCGACGCGGGCGACGTTCAGCGTCATCGAGACCGTATCGTAATATCCGTTCACCGCGACCAGATCCATGATGCCGCGCTCGCCGAATTTTTCCAGCGCCTTGCCGTAGATCGTGTCGTCGACGCCGTGGTCGCGCCGCAACTGGGTGATAAACTCCCAGACGATGGCTTCGTCATCCTGCATTTTGTCCGGCTTTCGCGCCGCGCCGATGGCGGCGACAATGGAAGGATCGAGGCCCGCCTTGATCGCGAGCGGGGCGTGGGCGTACCACTCATATTGCGATCCCCAGGCCTGCGCGGTCATCAGAATCGCCATCTCGTTGACGCGCTTGTCGAGCGAGGTGTTGAACCGGATGTATTCGCCAACCTTCTGCAGGCGATCCGCCAGTTCGGGGTTGCGCAGCCAGGCGTTGAAGGGGCCTCCGATCGATTTCCGAGGGCCCGACATGATGGCGTCGGCGACGGCGCGCTGAGCCGGCGACATTTTATCGAGCGGAATTTCCACCATGCGCTCGCCGGTCAGCGCCAGCGCGGAGCCTGCCAACAGCACGCAGATCGCAGTCGCGCGCAGGATCGTTTTCATGGAGTCCTCCCTGACATTTGCCCGAACGTCGAGCTTTCGGAAGTTGTCGCATTCCACTCGGTTTTAGCAAAGCGAATTTCCCGCTCCTGTTGCTGACTTCCACCCGGCCCCGTATGTCGATACGGTGGCAGACCTACAAACGGTTGCGACCAGGAAAGGAAGCCATGACCAGAATTGAGGCTATCGCCGGGGTGCGCCAGCACCTTCATTCCGGGGAGTTTCTCGTCGAACTCGACCGCCGGGTCGCTTATCAGACGGAAAGCCAAAACTCTGATAGCCGCGATTGCTTGCGCGCATATCTGGAGCAAGAACTCCAGCCGGCCTTTTCGCAACTCGATTTCTCGACACGATTGATCGAATCCCCGACCGGAAAGAGTCCTTATCTTCTCGCGGAATACCGCGAGAGTTCGTCGGCGCCGACCGTTCTGATGTACGGCCACGGCGATGTCGTCGACGGCATGGCGGGGGAATGGCGAGATAATTTGAACCCGTGGCGGGCGACAACGTCGGGCCCTCGTGTCTATGGCCGCGGCACCGCCGACAACAAAGGCCAACACAGCATCAATTTGTCGGCGCTTGCCGCCGTGCGCGAGGCGCGGGGCGGCCGGTTAGGCTTCAATGCCAAGTTTTTAATTGAAATGGGTGAGGAAGTCGGATCGCCGGATTTACGCCAGGTGTGTGAGAAGCTGCGCGACGAACTCAAGGCCGATCTGTTCCTGGCATCCGACGGGCCTCGACTTGCGGCGGATCGTCCGACCATATTCCTCGGTTGTCGTGGCGGCATACGGATTCATCTGGATGTGAATTTGCGCGAAGGAGCGCATCATTCCGGCAATTGGGGCGGCCTGCTGGCCAATCCCGCAACGATCCTGGCCAGCGCGATCGCGACGCTGGTCGATGGCCAGGGACGTCTGTTGCTGGACGAATTGAAGCCGCCGCGGCTTTCGAACCAGATCCGCGCCGCGCTTGCCGACGTCAAGATCGAGCCGATGGCCGATGAGCCGGCGCTCTCGGTCAATTGGGGCGAGCAAGGCCTGTCGGACGCCGAGCGGCTTTACGCCTGGAACACGCTCGAAGTGCTGGCGATATCGTCCGGCAATATCGACAAGCCGGCCAACGCCATTCCGGGACGGGCGCAAGCCGTCCTGCAACTTCGCTTTGTGGTTGGCACCAAGGTCGATAAAATCGCCGATGTGGTTCGCGCGCATCTGCACGACCACGGTTTTCCGATGGTCGAGGTAACGGCGACGCAGAGGTTTGCCGCCTCGCGGACCGATTTCGACAGCCCCTGGGTCAACTGGACGGCGGAATCGATCCGTCAGACCACGGGAAAACCGCCGGCGGTGCTGCCGAATTTCGGCGGCTCGTTGCCCAACGATGTGTTCTCCGAAGCGCTTGGCTTGCCGACGATTTGGGTGCCACACTCCTATCCGGGGTGCTCCCAGCATGCGCCCGATGAACATATTCTGCTGTCGGTCACGGAAGAAGCGCTGTGCATCATGGCGGGGCTGTTCTGGGATTTGGGCGAGATGCCGCGGGCCTTGTAGGCTTCAAGGCTACATCAGGTCTGGTCCAGATTGTGCATGTACATGGGGCAGACCACTGAAGACAGTATAAGGCTTCAAATCAGGAGGGCACGAATGAGACATTTACGAATGATGGGCCTTGTACTGGCCGCCGCGTTCTGCGGGCCCCAAGCCCATGCCGAAGAGCTCACGGGCACCTTGAAGAACATCAAGGAAACCGGTGCTATCACCATCGGCTATCGCAACTCCTCAATTCCGTTTTCCTATCTCGACGACAACCAGAAGCCGATCGGTTTTGCGATCGACATCTGTTACAGAATCGTCGAGGCCGTGAAGAAGGAACTCAAGCTCGACAAACTCGAGGTCAAGCTCAACCCGGTCACCTCGGCGACCCGCATCCCGCTGATGGCCAACGGCACCGTCGACCTCGAATGCGGCTCGACCACCAACAATGCCGAGCGTCAGAAGCAGGTTTCCTTCACCAACACGCATTTTCTGACCGCGAGCCGCTTCGTTTCGAAGAAGGCCAGCAAGATCAACTCGATCGACGATCTCAAGGGCAAGTCGGTGGCCTCGACCTCCGGCACCACCAACATCAAGCAACTCACCGAAGCCAACGCCGCCCGCAATCTCGGTATCAATATCATTCCGGCGAAGGATCATGCCGAGGCGTTCCTGATGGTAGAGACCGATCGCGCGGTCGCCTTTGTGATGGACGATGTTTTGCTCGCGAGTTTCGTCGCCGGATCGAAAGAGCCGGACGCTTATGTCATCTCCAAGGATGCATTCTCGAAGCCGGAGCCTTACGGAATCATGGTGCGCAAGGACGACGCGGAATTCAAAAAGGTGGTCGATGCCGCGACCGCGGCGCTCTACCAGAGCGGGGAGGGCGAGCGGCTCTACAACAAATGGTTCATGCAGAAAATCCCGCCCAAGGGGTTGAACCTCAACGTGCCGATCGGCGCGGAACTGAAGCATGAATTCACCAAGCCGTCCAATTCCCCCGACCCCAATTCTTACAAGGCAATGTAGGGGCTCAGCCTGAATTCTGCTAATTCCGGCCCGAATTTCGCAAACATTGTCGCAGTTATCCAAGCGAGGAGATACCAATGAAACGTGTGATTGGCGTTGCGCTCGCCGCAGCTTTTTGTGCCGCGCAGGCGCACGCCGAAGAACTCACCGGGACGCTCAAAAAAATCAAGGAAACCGGCGCCATCACCATCGGTTATCGCGACTCCTCGATTCCGTTTTCCTATCTCGATGACAACCAGAAGCCGGTCGGATTTGCGATCGACATCTGTTACAGAATCGTCGACGCGGTGAAGAAGGAACTCAAGCTCGACAAACTCCAGGTCGAACTCAATCCTCTGACATCATCGTCCCGCATTCCCTTGCTGGCCAACGGCACCATCGATCTCGAATGCGGATCGACCACCAACAATGCCGAGCGTCAGAAGCAGGTGGCCTTCACCAATACGCATTTTCTGACCGCGACCCGCTTTGTTTCGAAGAAGGCCAGCAAGATCAACTCGATCGACGATCTCAAGGGCAAGTCGGTGGCCTCGACCTCCGGCACCACCAACATCAAGCAACTCACCGAAGCCAATGCCGCGCGCAACCTCGGCCTCAATATCATCCCGGCCAAGGAACACGCCGAATCGTTCCTGTTGGTCGAGACCGATCGTGCGGTTGCGGCGGTGTTGGACGATATCCTGCTCGCCAGCTTCGTCGCCGGATCGAAAGATCCAGACGCCTACGTCATTTCCTCGGACGCGTTTTCGAAACCGGAGCCGTACGGCGTGATGCTTCGCAAGGACGATCCGGCGTTCAAGAAAGTGGTCGACGCTGCCACCGCGGCGCTTTACCAGAGCGCCGAAGGCCAAACAATGTATGACAAATGGTTCATGCAGAAGATCCCGCCGAAGGGATTGAATCTCAACACGCCGATCAGCCCGGAACTGAAGCACGAGTTCGCCAAGCCTTCCGATTCCCCGGATCCGGACTCCTATAAAGCGATGTAAGCCTGTCGGTTTGCGACCTGGGCCGCCTTACTATCGAGAAGTTAGCGTACGGAAGATAATGTGAATTATCATTGGAACTGGCGCATTTTCTGGGAGCCGGCCCCCAACGGGACCGGCTCCTATCTCGACATGCTGCTGTCCGGGTTGGTGCTGACGATCGAGACCGCGCTCTGTGCCTGGATCATCGCGCTTGTATTCGGCTCGGTGGTCGGCGTGATGCGCACGCTGCCGTCGAAGACGGCGTCGCGGATCGGCTTCGCCTACGTCGAATTCTTCCGCAACATGCCGCTACTGGTGCAGTTGTTTCTCTGGTTCTTCGTTTTGCCGGAAATTCTGCCACGGGCGTGGGGGCTCTGGATGAAGCAAATGCCCCATGCGCCGTTCTATACCGCGGCGATCGGGCTCGGGATGTTCATGTCCGCGCGCGTGGCCGAACAGACGCGCGCCGGCATCAATTCCCTGCCGCGCGGGCAAAAGCTTGCCGCCACCGCGCTCGGTTTGACGACGGTACAGGCCTATCGCTACGTGCTGTTGCCGATCGCGTTTCGCATTATTCTGCCGCCGCTGACTTCCGAATTTCTCTCTACCGTCAAGAATACCTCGGTCGCCATCACCATCGGCCTGGTCGAACTGACCGCGGAAGCGCGCGCGATGCAGGAATTTTCCTTTCAGGTGTTCGAAGCTTTCGCTGCGGCGACCGTTTTGTATCTCCTGGTCAATCTCGTCGTCGTCATTGCCATGCGCTTTCTCGAGCGCGCTGTGGCGATCCCCGGCTACATCGCCGGGAAGTGAGCCGCGCCCATGTTCGCCAATTTCGACTTTGACGTCATTCGCCGCTCGCTCGGGTATCTGTTTTTCGACGGCATGACGTTTACGCTGACGTTGACGGGCCTCGCAGCACTCGGAGGCCTGATCTTCGGCACGCTGATCGCGCTAATGCGGCTGTCGGGTTTCAAGCTGCTCGGACGCATCGCCGGGCTCTATGTCGATTTGATGCGGTCGCTGCCGCTGGTGCTGGTGATCTTCTGGTTCTATTTCCTCGTGCCCTACATCGGGCAGTGGCTGATCGGATCGTCGCGGCCGATGCGCGTCGGCGCCTTCACCTCCTCGCTCGTCACTTTCATTTTGTTCGAGGCCGCCTATTTCTCCGAAATCATGCGTGCCGGCATCCAATCCGTGTCGCGCGGCCAACCCGCCGCGGCGCAGGCGCTCGGCCTGACCTACAGCCAGACGATGCGATATGTCGTGCTGCCGCAGGCGTTCCGGAATATGCTCCCGGTGCTGCTGACGCAGACCATCGTGCTGTTCCAGGACACCTCGCTGGTTTACGTGCTGTCGATCCCTGATTTTTTGGGCGCGGCAAGCAAGGTCGCGCAACGCGACGGGCGGCTGGTCGAGATGTATCTGTTCGCCGCCGTGGTCTATTTCTCGATTTCCTTTGTGGCCTCCCTTGGTATCCGACGTCTTCAGACGCGCATCGCCTTCGTCCATTAGCGAGACTTTCATGATCGAGATCAACCACGTCGACAAATGGTATGGGCCGAGCTTCCAGGCGCTGAAGGATTGCACCACCCGCGTCGCCAAGGGCGAAGTCGTGGTGGTGTGCGGCCCGTCCGGGTCCGGAAAATCGACGCTGATCAAATGCGTCAACGCGCTGGAGCCAATCCAGCGCGGCGACATCATTCTCGACGGCATCAGGGTCAACGACCCCAAGACAAATTTGCCGAAATTGCGCGCCCGCGTCGGCATGGTGTTCCAGCATTTCGAACTATTCCCGCATCTGAAGATCATCGAGAATCTTTGCCTGGCGCAGGAAAAGGTGCTGGGGCGCTCGCACGACGAGGCGGTCGCGAAGGGCGAAAGATTGCTCGATCGCGTCGGCTTGAAGGATCAGGCGCGAAAATATCCGGCCGAGTTGTCGGGCGGTCAGCAACAGCGCGTCGCAATTGCCCGCGCGCTGGCGATGGATCCGATCGCCATGCTGTTCGACGAGCCGACGTCGGCGCTCGATCCCGAAATGATCAGCGAAGTGCTCGACGTGATGGTCGACCTCGCCCGCGACGGCATGACCATGATGGTCGTCACCCATGAGATGGGGTTCGCCAGCAAGGTCGCGCACCGCGTCATCTTCATGGACCAGGGCGAAATCGTCGAGGACGCGCTCAAGACCGATTTCTTCGGCAGCCCGCGCAGCGACCGCGCGCAGAAATTCCTGTCCAAGATTTTGTCGCATTAAAAATCCGAGTCATCCCGGGACTGTCCGCAGGACCAGACCTCCGATGCGCAATTGCACATCGGAGAACCGCGAGATTCCACGTTCGATGCTTTGCATCGCTTCGGAATGACGCGAACTTCATCGCGAAATTGGTTCCCAATTCGTCGATCAGGCTTTAGGAGTTCACCTATATTGTGCGCCGTAGCTGCCCGACAGGAGAATTTGCTTGGATCAGATCGCTTACGTCAACGGTTCGTTCGTGCCACTCGCCGACGCCAAGGTCTCGGTGCTCGACCGCGGCTTTTTGTTTGCCGATGGCATCTACGAAGTCTCGGCGGTTCTGGAGGGCAAGCTCATCGACAATGCCTCGCATCTGGCGCGGTTGCAGCGTTCGGTCGGCGAGATCGGGCTTGCGTTGCCGGAATCGCTTGATCGCATTGTGGAGATCCAGAGAGAGTTGATCGCGCGCAACAGTCTGGACAGTGGTTTGGTCTATATTCAAGTGACGCGCGGCGCAGACACCGGACGCGATTTTAAATTCCCCAAAGGCGTCACGCCGACCTTCATCATGTTTACCTCGTTCAAGGACATCGTCAACGCGCCGTCGGCCAAAACGGGTATCGCGGTGATCACCGTGGCCGACATCCGCTGGGGTCGGCGCGACATCAAGAGCATCGGCCTGCTGGCGCAGGTATTGGCCAAACAGGCGGCGGCGGAAGCCGGCGCCGGTGAAGCCTGGATGATCGAGGACGGCGTGGTCACCGAAGGCGGTTCGTCGTCGGCGTTCATCCTGACCCAGGACGACGTGCTGGTGACGCGGCAGAACTCATCTTCGATTTTGCCGGGTTGTACCCGCAAGGCGGTGGTCGCACTCGCCGAAGAACGTCAGCTTCGCGTCGAGGAACGGCCGTTTTCGATTGAAGAGGCGCTGGCCGCGAAGGAAGCCTTCATCACCAGTGCGAGCCTGTTCGTGCAGGCGGTGGTGAGCATCGACGGCAAGACCGTCGCCAACGGCAAACCGGGTCCGATGGCGGAGCGGTTGCGCGAAATCTATGTGGATTTCGCCCGCGCCACCGCGGAGTAGCGTTCGCCGGCCTTTCCGGAGTTGCCGACCGTCGCGGAAGCCGGCGTTCCCGGCTATGCCGCGGAGAGTTGGTATGGCCTGTTCGCGCCCGCCAAAATCCCGGGCGAGGTCGTCGACCGCCTCAACACCTCGGCTGCTACGGCCGTTCAATCCGAGGCTTTCCGGCGGCTCGGCGTCAACGAGGGTCTGGTCATGATCGCAGGCCCTCCCGAAGAGCTCGACCGATATGTCCGCGGCGAGGAAGCGCGCTGGCGCAAGGTGATCGAAGACGCCGCGATCAAGATCGAGTAGGGTGCCGCCGGCCGCGGTGCGACACAGATCTGAGATTGCCGATCTAACGTCCGCTGCCGGCTTTCTTGTCTGGAATATTTATGGCTCATTGGTGTAGCAAAAGGGCGCCCGCAGCGCGGGAATATCGCGGCTGTGTTTGAACGTCAAAAAAAGAATAGGGGAACGCGATGAGGGCACCGGCGAACGGAATCCGTATTCAGAAATTGATCGCGCCTGCGCTTTGGTGTGCGGTGGTGGGAATCCTCGGGTTGCCCGCCGGGCAGGCCCAAACCGCCAATTCGGCGATGCTGGAGGTTCCGGCGCGTTCGGTGCCGGTGCCCGCCACCGTGAGTCCGCAAATGGCGAAGATCATCGGGGCGCCGCTTCGCAACAACTGGAATATCCAGCCAAAGACCGGCGACGAATGGAAGCCGGTCGCCGACGCCGGCGCTGCCGCGACCATCAAGAATATCCCGGGTATGCTCGAACGGCTGCATGTCAAAGTCGAGAAGACGACCATCGATGGCGTCAGGGCTTTCGTCGTCACGCCCGATGTGATCCCGCCGGAGAACCGCAACCGGCTGCTGATTCACGTCCACGGCGGCTGTTACGTTCTCAATCCCGGTGAAGCCGCCCTTCCGGAAGCGATCTTCATGGCAGGCTTCGGGCATTTCAAGGTGATCGCGGTCGACTATCGGATGCCGCCCGAAGCGTATTTCCCGGCGGCACTCGATGACGGCATCACCGTCTACAAGAATGCGATCAAGACAACCAACCCGAACAACATTGCGATCTTCGGCAGTTCGGCGGGCGGGGCGCTGACCCTCGAAATGGTCTTGAAAGCCAGGCAGGACGGGCTGCCGCTGCCGGGCGCGATCGCGCCGGGCACGCCGATGTCCGACGTGACGAAAGTCGGCGACACTTTCGTCACCAACGCCATGCTCGACAACGTTCTGGTGTCGCCCGACGGGTTCTGCGACGCCGGCACCAAGGTCTACGCCAACGGTCATGACCTCAAGGATCCCCTGTTGTCGCCGGTATATGGCGACGTGCAGGGGTTTCCGCCGACGATCCTCACCAGCGGTACGCGCGATCTTTTGCTCAGCAATACCGTGCGCGTGCACCGCAAGCTTCGCCAGGCCGGCGTCGACGCCATGCTTCAGGTTTACGAGGGCCAATCTCACGCGCAATATTATCGCGATGACACCTCGCCCGAGGCCAGGGAGGCCTTTGAAGAAATCGCCGGATTCTTCGACAAGCATCTGGGGAAATAGCCGAGCGATCCAACCACCCGAAACTCCAGTCGTCCACGTCGAAATCAGAGAGGAATACAATGTCCAGAACGATACACGCGCTTGCAGCCGCAGGCTTTGCCTTCACCAGCCTTGCCTTGATCTCCGTCGCCTCGCCGGCCTCGGCGCAGGAAACCGTCCGGGTCCGCGGCACCATTGAACGGGTCGAGGGCCCGGTGCTGGTGGTCAAGAACCGTGACGGCGTGGAAGTGAAGCTGACAATGGCCGACAATCCGCTGTATGTCGCGATCGTGAAGGCCACGATGGCCGACATCAAGCCGGGCATGTTTGTCGGTTCGGCCGGAATGACGCAGCCCGACGGCAGCCAAAAGGCCATCGAGGTCCACATCTTCCCGGAATCGATGCGGGGCACCGGCGAAGGTCACTATGATTGGGACCTCAAGCCGCAGACCAAGATGACGAACGCCAATGTCGAGCAGACCGTGGCCGGCGTCGACGGACAGATGTTGTCGGTCAAGTACAAGGATGGCGAGAAGAAACTGCTGGTGACTCCGGAGACCGCCGTCGTTACCTACGTCACCGGTGACAAGAGCGACCTCAAGCCCGGCACCAAGATTTTCGTCGGCGCCGCGAAAAAGCAGGCTGACGGGACCCTGCAAACCCCGCGTATCACCTACGGCAAGGACGGGCTGACACCGCCGATGTGAACGCAAGCGGCGTCATCGACAACTGTTACAACCAAGCAAACTTCACCACGAACGCAAAATCAAACCGGAGAATCCCATGCGATCTATCGTTTCAATGACACTGGCAGCTTGCGCCATCGCGGTCCTGAGCGCGCCGAGCTTTGCACAAACGCCCACGCCCGCGACGCCGCCGGCACCCCCCTCGGCGGGCGGAACGCCCGATGCGATGCCGTTCGATATTCCTTATGGGATGTCGATCGGGCTTGAGCGCGCCAAGCAGGTGATGGCCGCGGCCGAAGCCGAAGCCAAAAAGCGAAACTGGAAGATGAACATCGCCGTGGTCGATACCAACGGCGAACTCGTGCATTTTTCGCGGATGGAGGGTGCGCAGATCGCGTCCGGCTCGATTTCGGTGGGCAAGGCCCGTACCTCGGCACGCTTTCGCCGCGAGTCGCGCCTGTTCTACAACGTCGCTGAAGCCGGTCATTCCTATCTAAGCACGCTCGATCCCACCCTGGTCGCGAGCCCCGGTGGATTCCCCCTGATCGAAGGCGGCAAGCTGATCGGTGCGGTGGGCTGCAGCGGCGGCACCGGCGATCAGGACGCCGCGGTCTGCAAGGCCGGCGCCGATACGGTGAAATAGCTACCTAAGCAGGGTTGTCATTGGCGCCGCGGCGGGATACCGCTCGCGGTGCCAAGCTGTCGTGATCGCTGCTTGAACACGCTGCCCAGTAGCGAATTCATTGGCGTGACGGTCGGGCGGTAATTGTTTCAACAACCAGAAAGCCGGCTTAAAATTTCGGCTTGAAGCTGGAGTTTGCCCATGTGGGTCCTGTTGCTGCTGCCCTTTATCGGGCTGTTGTGGGTGCCGTTCTATAATTTTCAGGAGCCGGCGCTGTTCGGGTTTCCGTTCTTCTATTGGTACCAATTGGCATGGGTGCCGATCAGTTCGTTTCTGATCTGGCTGGTGTATCGCCGCCGGGTGCCCGACGAAGCTCCGTAGACGAAGCTCCGTAACCTTCTGCAAGACAAATTCTCGGAAACACTGCTTCTTGGAAACACAGCGTCATGGCCGATCAGATCGACTGGGTTGCTCTCGGGATCTTTCTCTTCTTCTTCCTCCTTGTCACCGTGATGGGGTTCTTCGCCGCGCGCTGGAAATCCGGCCCGGTCAGCGAACATCTTGACGAATGGGGATTGGGCGGACGGCAATTCGGCACCTGGATCACCTGGTTTCTGGTCGGCGGCGATTTCTATACCGCCTACACCGTGATCGCCGTGCCGGCGCTGGTTTATGCGGTTGGCGCCTATGGTTTCTTCGCGCTGCCCTATACCGTCATCGTCTATCCGTTTGTGTTCGCGGTGATGCCGCTGTTGTGGAAGGTGGCGCATGCCAATGGCCACGTCACCGCTGCCGACGTGGTTCATGGCACCTACAATTCGCGCGGCCTTGAACTCGCCGTCGCCATCACCGGCATCGTTGCGACCATGCCCTATATCGCGCTGCAACTGATCGGCATGGGCGTGGTGATCAAGGCGATCGGCCTCACCGGCGAGTTGCCGATCATCGCCGCCTTCGTCATTTTGGCTCTGTACACCTACAGCTCGGGCTTGCGTGCCCCCGCACTGATCGCCTTCGTCAAGGACATCATGATCTATATCGTGGTGCTGGTGGCGGTGGTGGTGGTGCCTTCGAAGCTCGGCGGGTATGCCGCCGTGTTTGCGTCAGCCAGCGATGCGTTCGCGGCCAAGGGCGGCGCCACCGGGCTGATCTTGAAGCCTTCACAGATGCTGCCCTACGCCACGCTCGCGCTCGGCTCGGCGCTGGCCGCGTTCATGTATCCGCACACCCTGACCGGGATTTTCGCGTCGAAGTCGGCCGATACCATCCGCAAGAATGCCATCCTGCTGCCGGCCTATACGTTGCTGCTGGGTCTGATCGCGCTGCTCGGCTACATGGCCTATGCCGCCAACATCAAGGTGACCTCGAACAACGACGTGGTGCCGACGCTGTTCAAGGTGCTGTTCCCGTCATGGTTCGCCGGTTTTGCATTTTCGGCGATCGCGATCGGTGCGCTGGTGCCGGCCGCGGTGATGAGCATCGGGGCGGCCAACCTGTTCACCCGCAACGTCTGGAAATCCTACGTCAATCCCGACATCAGCCATGCCGGCGAAGCGTCGGTGGCCAAGATCACATCGCTGGTCGTGAAGATCGGCGCGCTCGCCTTCACGATTTTCCTGCCGACCCAGTATGCGCTCGATCTGCAATTGCTCGGCGGCCTGTGGATTTTGCAAACCTTTCCGGCGCTGGTGTTTGCCTTGTTCACGCGCTGGTTTCGCGCCGAAGGCCTGCTGCTCGGTTGGGCGGCGGGAATCCTTTGGGGATCGTGGACGGCGTGGAGCAACGGGCTGAAGCCGCTCGCCACCATCAACCTCGGCGGCGTCAGTTATGTGTTTTATGTCGGGCTCGGCGCACTGATTCTCAATGTCGCCGTGGCAGCGATTGCGACCGTCATCCTCGCGCGGGTGATGCCCGACCGGCGGCGCAGCGCTATTGCTCCATCCTGATATTGCCGGCCTTGGCGACCTCGCTCCAGCGGGCGATATCGGACGCCAAGACTTTCGCAAATTCTTCCGATGAGTTGCCGACCGGGTCGATGCCGAGCGGCTTGAAGCGAGCGATCACGTCCGGCAACCGGACGATCCGCATCAATTCGTGCTCGAGTTTCCTGACGATTTCGGGCGGTGTGCCCTTGGGCGCGAAGACGCCGCTCCACAATGTGGCATCGAGATCGGCGCCGGCCTCCTTCATGGTGGGGAGGTCCGGAAAGTCTTCCATCCGTTTCGGCGCCGCGACCGCGAGCGCGCGGACCTGACCGCCCTTGACCTGGCCCGCCACCGGGCCGGTGTCGGCGATGGTCGCGGTCACCTGACCCGAAATCACCGCCATCACCGAGTCATTGGCGCCTTTGTACGGGATGACCTCCATCGGGGCGCCGGTCTTCTGCTTGAACAGCTCGGTCACGAGCTGGAATGCGGTGGACGAACTGGAATAATTTGTTTTGTCCGGATTGGCCTTGGCGTAGGCGACAAGCTCGGTGACCGACCTGATCGGCGATGAGGCATTGATGATGAGGATCAGCGGAAACGATCCGAGTTCAGAAACGGGCGTGAAATCGCGGGTCGAATCATAAGGCAGCTTGGCATAAACCGCCGGATTGATCGCCATGGCGCCAGAGGCCCCGACCAGCAGCGTGTAACCGTCGGGCGCTGATTTCGCGACATGTTCGGTCGCGACGATGCCGCCGCCGCCTGGCTTGTTTTCGATAATGACGGACTGGCCGAGGCTTTCCGACAGTTTCTGCCCGACGATCCGCGCGATGATGTCGTTACCGCCGCCGGGCGTGAATCCGACGATGATGTGAATCGCCCGAACGGGGTATTTCGCAGGGTCTTCTTGCGCGGATGCGAAAGGTATCGCGACCGCGGTGAGTGCGACAACTGCGAGACCTCTGCCAATCAGCGAGCATCTGCCCGGGGTTCTCATGACGTTTGATTTCCCTTGGTATTGCCGGTGCGAAATTGGGCTCGTTCAAGGCTCGTTTCAAAGCGGCGTGATGTGAACGTGCAGCACCGCGGCCTTGCCGTCATCCAACGCGGCCAGGCAGCGGTCGATGGCGGCTGCGAGTTCATCCGGCTCGGCGACGCATTCGCCATGGGCGCCGAAAGCGCGCCCGATTTGCGAAAAGTTCCGCCGCTCGCCCTGGCGGCCCGACCTCAGCCGCGATTGAAACTGGTCGGTTTCCGCGGCGACGCCTTTGGGATACACACGTTGCACCGCCGACTTCACCGCCTGCCAGCCGCCATTGTCCAGCACCATTGTGAGGATCGGAATCCGATATTGCTGGGCCACCGCATAGACGCTGTCGGGCGAGGCGAAGTGAAATCCGCCGTCGCCGATGACCTGCACGATGCGACGGCCAGGTTGTGCCAGCTTCAGCCCGAGCGCCATGCCGCCGCTGAATCCGAGCCCGCCGCCGGCAAGGCCGACATAGCTTTGTGGTTTGGTCCGCGTGATGTGCTCCTGGAGGATGGGCGCGTTGCGGATCGCTTCGTTGATGACGATGTCGTCTTGCGACAGCTTGCCGTTCAGCGTCGCGAACACAAAGGCCGGGCTGAGCGCGCCTGAGGTGCCCTTGTTGGCGGACGCCGCGTCGCGGCGTTTAGCGGCTTGTTCGCGCGCGCCGCTCCAGCTTGCGATACGTTCGGTGACGCGACGGCGATACGCGTCATCGGCGCGCGCCTCCACGGTATCGAGCACCTGCTGCAGCACGAGCGCACAATCGCCCTGGATTCGAAGATCGGTGGCAAATCCCCACATCGGAAAATCCGACTTCAAGGGATCGACGTCGATCTGAATCCAGTTGATGGCGTCGGCCCGCTTGGCATATTGCGGAATGAACGGCACGTCCGAATCCAGCAGCAGGCCGAAATCGGCGGTCTCGATCAGGGGCAGGGGATCGAAGCCGGCGAAGCACGGCGAGCTTTGCGAAATATTGAGGTCGATCGAATTGAACTCGGCGACCCGGATGCCGCAAGTTTTCGCCAGGCGCTCCAGCACGGCGACCGCTTGCGGCTTGCGGCCGAGATAGGCGGTCAGCGCAATCGGGTTTTCCGCCGCCATCAATTGCGTGGCGACCTGATCGACCCGCGCTTGTTCGATGCCGCCGGACTGAACGCCGCCATACCGCGCCGGCGGATAGGCCGGCATCTCGGAATCGTCCCACTGCTCCGCCAGCGTCTCGCGCGGCAGCATCATGTACACCGGGCCCGGCGGGTCGCTTTGCGCAAAGGCGTTGGCGCGCGCCAGCGCCTCCTTCACCACGATGCCCGACGGCAGCGAATATTCCCATTTGACGTAAGGCCGGACGATGCTGGCGATGTCGAACGGGTCCTGGACGAAATGCACATAGGTATCGCGCGACCCGGGTAATTCGCCGTGCAATGTGTAGGGCGCGCGACCGGCAAACAGCATCACCGGCAGCCGGTAGCGAAACAGGTTCTGGATCGCCATGCACGCATTCGCGGTGCCGGCATCGACATGCACGAACACGGCCTGAGCCCGTCCGGTCGCCAGCGCATAGCCTCCGGCCATGTGCACGGCAATGATCTCGTGCGGGCACAGGATCATTTCGGGGTGCTTGCGGCCTTCCTTGTCCCAGCGCGCCATCTCCTCGATCAGCGACACGTGATCGGTGCCCAGATTCGCAAAGATGTAGTCGACCCCGAGATCGACCAGCCCTTCGAGAAAATGATGCGCGGTAGAGTGGCGGTTCATGCCGGATGACGCCCGGGCGTCATCACGGTGACAAGCCGGTTGCGCGAGCTGGCAATGCCGGGGGTTTCGATCTCGACCCGGTGGATCGCAGCCATCGGGATCATTTTTCTTCCGCCGCGGTCGAGGTCGCGGGGCCTTCGCCCATGATCAAGAGGACGGTGTCCTCATCCTTGGCGCCGTCCCAATGCACTTGCTTGCCGAAATGCGTGACGAAACTTCCCGCCGGCATCGGCATGGTGCCCTTGTCGGGATCGAATTTTGGCCCTGTGCCCACCCACCAGGTGCCTTGCAGCACGGTGATATAACGGTCGTTGGGATGGAAGTGCGGCCGGCTGAAATGGTTGCCTTTCAGCCATTTGGTGAGGACGGCATAAAACCCGGGCTTGTTGGGATCGCCGACGACGACGGCGGTCTGTACCCCGCGAGCGTCGGGCGTGCTCCACGGAATCTGGTCCGGCAGCTTGTAAGCGACCGCCGCCGGGTTCAACTCCGCGGCGGAACTCATGCTCAACATGCCGGCCAGAGACATCGGGATCACAAGGTAACGCCAAAGCCGGTTGGGGCTGGTCATCGTTTTCCTCCGCTATGGGATGCGTGAGCCGTTTTGCGAACCGCAAGCTCACTTGATTGTCCGCGCATGCTAGCCGGTCTCGTTCCCAGGGTGCAAGGTGCGCGCCTGCATTCGTCTCAAGCCGAGATGTCGAGTACCACGCAAGTGCAGCATGGAAAGCGCTTCCATCGTGCCGCGCAGTTGCTATCTTCTTCCCTCGCTTAGAACAAAAAACGGGAGATATATTGATGATGCGACACGCCTTGAGGACCCTCGTTGCCGGATTGCTGATCGGCGGCGCCGCTTTCCAGTTTTCCAACTCGGCCTCCGGCCAGAGCGAAGGCGGATGGGTCACGCTGCTCGACAACACCAAGATGGGCGATTGGAATGAGGTCGGCAAAGCCAATTGGGCGATGAAAGACGGGGCGCTCACCGCCGACAAGCTTGATGGCAAGGACCTCTCTTACCTCGTCACCAAAACCTCCTACAAGGATTTCCAGATCAAGGCCGAATTCTGGGCCGATGAGGAGGCCAACAGCGGCATCTTCATTCGCTGTGACCAGGCGAACAAGATCGACGCCAAGATTTGCTACGAGGTCAATATCTACGACAAGCGGCCGGATCCGTCCTACGGAACCGGTGGCATCGTCGATGTTGCCAAGGTCGATCCGATGCCGAAGGCGGCCGGCAAATGGAATACCTACGAAATCACGGCGCAGGGGCCGCATCTGGTTGTCGTGCTCAATGGTCAAAAGACCGCCGACGTGCAGGACAGCAAACACGCGAGCGGACCGTTCGCGCTGCAATACGCCTCCGGCGTGATCAAATTCCGCAAGGTGCAGATCAAGCCGCTATAGGCAAGTTTTCTCGTCGCGCCCGGCAGGCTTGCCGGGCGCGACGAGTTTTTTAAACCTGGCGCACCACGCCCGCCTGACCCGGCGCGCATTCCAGTGCGTCGCGGTCCCATTTGGCGGCGTTGGCCGCGGCCTCATAGGTGCTTTGCAGGAATTCGAGCAGTATCTGGTCCGGCTCGGCCGCCATGCGCACGGCGTCATAGGGCAAGATGAACTCGCCTAGCGTCTCGCTGAAGAACGCCGTGTCGGGGCGCACTTGTGTGGCGCGGAAGCCGGCCGGTTCGGGATAGGCGTAACAATAAAACGCGGGATAATCGATCGCGCCGCTGCCCGGCCAGAAGCCGGCGCTGCTCACTTCGTGCGAATAGGCCTCGCACACCACCTCGTCGGCGAGATGCGGCACGCCGCCGGGATGGCGTGGAGCGCGGCGTCCCGAAAACCGCGTCACGGCGAGATCGAAGCTGCCCCAGAAGAAATGCACCGGGCTGGCCTTGCCGACAAAGCCGGTGCGGAATTTCTTGAACACCCGATCGGCATTCACCAGAATCTGGAGGAAACGCCGCACTGCGTCGGGGTCATAAGAGGCATGCTGGTGGTCTTGCGAAAACCGGA
This sequence comes from uncultured Alphaproteobacteria bacterium, assembly GCA_963814615.1. GTDB lineage: Bacteria > Pseudomonadota > Alphaproteobacteria > Rhizobiales > Xanthobacteraceae > Bradyrhizobium. Next base: position 892,816 of record CAWFDN010000005.1, read on the forward strand.
TCGGATCCGGCAATTCGTTCGGCATCTCGTCGATCGCGACGTCGATGCCGAGTTCTGAAAGCGTCGCCATGGTCGCTTGATAAAAACTCGCGACCGATTGTCCGGCCAGGGCCAGTTCGCGAATGGCGCCGTCACTGGTGGAGATCCGCGAATGATGATCGATGAAGTCCAGATCGATCTGGAATGTCCTCGTGCCGTCCGGGATCGGCGAGGTGGTCAGGCCGCGCGCGGTGACGTACAGCGCGACGTGCCAGGAATGGTTCAGCCAAGGCGAGCGCGCGAGACGAATCTTGCCGATGATCTGGGTCAACAAATGCAAGGTCGCATGGGTCTCGCGCCACGCGTCGGTGGGCAATTCCGGCCACGGGACTTGTTGTGAGGCGTTGCTCATGCCTCACCCTACCCCGGTCACGCCGCATCGCAATCCTTATCGGGGCGAGGTCAGGAGCCGGAGCCGCGACATTCCGAGCATTGCCGCCGTCCCCGCGAAGCACGGTAAAGGTTGCGGCACCACCAGCGCCGAGCGATCGCCTGCACCGGATGGCGGGCCAGCTGATAGATGAAAAGAAATTCAATCATGGCGAAGTCCGTCGTCAGCTCCGTCTAGCAAATGGGGGCGGCATTCACGGATGAGAAAGCCGCCCGCATCTTATCAGCCATGCAGTTTCTTCGCGGTCTCCGCGATCACGCGTCCTTGATAGCGCGCACCCGCGAGCTCGTTTTCCGAAGGCATCCGGCTGCCGTCGCCGCCGGTCAGCGTGGTCGCGCCGTAGGGCGAGCCGCCGGTGACCTCGTCGAGCTTCATCTGGCCTGCAAAACCGTAATTCAAGCCGACGATGGTCATGCCGAAATGCAACAGGTTGGTGATGATCGAGAATAGTGTGGCTTCCTGGCCGCCGTGCTGGGTCGCGGTCGAGGTGAAGGCGCCGCCGACCTTGCCGTGCAGCGCGCCCTTCATCCAGAGGCCGCCGGCCTGATCGAGGAAGTTCGCCATCTGCGATGACATGCGACCAAAGCGCGTGCCGGTGCCGACGATGATGGCGTCATAGGTGACGAGGTCATCGATCTTCGCCACCGGCGCCGCCTGGTCGATCTTGTAATACGACGCTTTCGCGACCTCCGGCGGCACCAGCTCGGGCACCCGCTTGATGTCGACGGTGGCGCCGGCCTCGCGCGCGCCTTCGGCGACGGCATTCGCCATCGTCTCGATATGACCGTAGGCCGAGTAATAAAGAACGAGAACTTTCGTCATGGTGGGTCTCCGTGAGGTTGAGTTTTGGATTTGGAATTCGTCATGTCCGGCGTTCCGGTCCGGCTGCGCCAGTCCGGCGACGACGGCTGAGCGAAGGTTTGTGAAGTACGGCGTTACGCCGCGTCGACCAGCACCAGTTCGGAATCCTCCAGTGCGGTGATCGTGAGTCGTACTTCGTCGCGGATCGCGACGCCGTCGCGGGCGTTGACACGGACGCCGTTGATCTCGACCGCGCCCGCGGCCGGCACCAGATAAAGGTTGCGCGCTTGTCGCGGTACGTATTCCGCGCTTTCGCCGGCCTTCAAGGTGGTGGCGAGCACACGGGCGTTGGCGCGGATCGGCAGCGCGTCCTTGTCGTCCTCGAATCCACTGGCGATGGTGACGAAGTTGCCGGAGCGATCCGATTTCGGAAACGGCTTGGCGCCCCAGGTCGGCGCGCCGCCTTCGGTGGTCGGCTCGATCCAGATCTGGAAAATTTTGGTTTTGGTCGGCTCCAGATTGTATTCCGAGTGGCGCACCCCGGAGCCGGCGCTCATCACTTGCACATCGCCAGCCTCGGTGCGGCCCTTGTTGCCGAGACTGTCCTGATGGGTGATCGCGCCTTCGCGGACATAGGTGATGATTTCCATGTTGGCGTGGGGATGCGCCGGGAAGCCGGTGTTCGGCGCGATCTCGTCGTCGTTCCACACCCGCAACGACCCGTGGCCCATGTTTTTGGGGTCGTAGTGGCTGCCGAACGAGAAGTGGTGTTTGGCCTTCAGCCAGCCGTGATCGGCGCCTCCGAGCTGGTTGAACGGTCTGAGCTCAATCATGGGATCATCCTTTGCATTCGGTCCGCTCTGGATAAGGAGTTCTGAATGGTGCATAAATAGAAACTATTGAAACATATTGTTTCTATTTTTGCCTCAATGGAGGGCATTGATGCCCCAACTCCCGGATTTTGAAGGCCTCGCGATTTTCGCAAAAGTCGTGGAATTGCGGTCGTTTGCGGCGGCCGCGAGCGAACTGGCGCTGTCCAAGGCCACGGTGTCGAAGGCGGTCAGCCGGCTCGAGCAGCGGCTCGGGGCGCGGCTGTTCAACCGCACTTCGCGACGTCTCGCACTCACCGATGCCGGGCAAAAGCTGTCCGAGCGCGCCGCGCGGCTGCTGCTCGACGGTGAGGCGGCGGAGAACGAGGCCTTGGCGCAATCGATGGCGCCGCGCGGGCTGGTGCGCCTCGCGGTACCCATGACCTTCGGGGTGAAGGCGGTGGCGCCGCTTCTGCCAAAATTTCTGGAGCAATATCCCGATGTCACGATCGACCTTCATCTCAGCGACGCGATGGTAGATCTGATCGGGGACGGCTTCGACGCCGGTTTGCGGATCGCGAGCCTGCCGGATTCTTCGCTGATCGCGCGGCGGCTCTGCGCGATACCGCGCCACACGGTTGCGTCGGCGGCCTATCTCAAGCGCCACGGTCGGCCGACGCATCCGATGCACCTCGCGCAGCACAAATGTCTCGGCTACGCCTATCTCTCCACGCCGGGCGTCTGGCACTACACCAATGCCGCGGGCGAGCAGGCGAGCGTGCGCCCGGCCGGACCCCTGCGCGTCAACAACGGCGACGCGCTGATGCCGGCGTTGCTCGCAGGCCTCGGCATCGCCGATCTCCCGGACTTCATCGTCGGCGACGCCATCGCCTCCGGCGTGGTCGAAGTAATTTTGGAAGGTTGGAAACAGACCGAGGGCGCCGTGCATCTGGTGACACCGCCCGGTGGCCCGCGCCCCGCACGCGTCGAGGCGCTGGCGGATTTTCTGGCGAAGCATTTGGCAAGCACGAGAAAGCCGACTCTGTAGGGTGGGCAAAGCGGAAGCGTGCCCACCATGTCCTGTGATATGTTGCATTATGTCGCGTTATATTCGAGCCAAAATCAAAGGTAGCATTTTCTTTTTCACGGTCGTTCTTGCGGAACGGCCGAGTAATCTTCTGTTAGTGGAGATCGAACGCCTTCGGCAGATTTACCGCGCCGTTCAACAACGCCGTCCGTTTGAAACGATCGCAATATGTATCTTGCCAGATCACGTTCACGCGCTTTGGGCATTACCTGAGAACGATGGGGACTTTTCCACCCGTTGGAACTTGATCAAAAGTGGCTTTTCGCGAGGTCTCGATGCAAAGCCTCGATCTGCGAGCAAAGTCGGTAAACGGGAGAAAGGTATCTGGCAGCGTCGCTACTGGGAGCACGCAATTCGCGATGACTTGGATCTTGAGCGCCATGTCGATTACATTCATTTTAATCCAGTGAAACACGGACACGTCACGCGTGTGGCCGATTGGCCGCATAGCAGTTTCCATCGTTGTGTGGAGCGCGGACTGCTAGCAGCGGATTGGGGCGGGGATATAAAAGATTTTCAAGGGTCCTTCCGCGAATGAATGGTGGGCACGGCGCCCAGCGCGCCTTTGCCCACCCTACGGTTCGGGTGGGGTGGGTGAACTCCGCGAACCCACCCTGCCTTTCGCTCCATCGCAAGTTTCGGTAAGGCTACGCCCAACCACCGCCAAACAAAATTTCCGGGAGAAAACAACCAATGAACCGACGTGCACTTCTCAAAGGCGCCGCGGCGCTGCCGCTGGCCCAAGGCGTGCTGCAACATCTGGCATCGCCGGCGCGCGCGCAAAGCGCATGGCCGACACGCAACATCACCATGATCGTGCCGTTTCCGGCTGGCGGTCAGGCCGATCTTGCCGCACGGCCGGTGGCGCAGGCGTTGGAAAAAATTCTCGGCAAGCCCGTCGTGGTCGACAACCGCGCCGGGGGTGCCGGCGGGTCGATCGGCAATTCGATTGCGGCGCGCGCCGAACCCGATGGTTACACGTTGCTGATGACGCTGTCGTCGCTGGCAGTGCTGCCCGAAGCCGATCGGCTGTTCGACCGTCAGCCCGCTTACGAAGTCTCACAATTTGCGCCGGTGGCGCGGGTGCTCGCCGACCCCACCTTGCTCGCGGTGCCGGCGTCGGCACCGTGGAAGACGCTGCAGGACTTCGTCGACGACGCCAAAAAACGTCCCGGCGAAATCCCCTACGGCTCGTCGGGTCCGTACGGCACCTTGCATGTGGCGATGGAAATGTTCGCGGCCTCGGCCGGGATCAAATTGCTGCACATCCCGTTTCGCGGCGCCGGTCCCGCGCTGCCGGCGTTGCTGAGCGGCACCGTGCAGGCGCTGGCGTCGGCACCGGGCACGCTGAAGCAGCAGGTCGACGACGGCAAGATGCGGGTGCTTGCGAACTGGGGCGCGGAGCGGATCGCGAGTTTTCCCGATCTGCCGACCTTCAGGGAACTCGGATACAAGGATGTCGAGTTCTACATCTGGGCCGGGCTGTTCGCGCAAACCGCGCTGCCGGCCCCCATCATGTCGCGGCTGCGCGAGGCGATGGCGGAGGCGGTGAAGCGTCCCGAAGTGAGCAGGAGCTTCGAGGCCGCCGGCAGTCCGTTGGCGTACCTGGACGCGCCGGAATTTTCACAATTCGTCACCGAGGACAGCGCCCGCCTGATCGCGGCGGTCAAGAAAATCGGCCGGGTGGAGTAACCCGCTATGTCCGCAGGACCGCGACGACAGATGCGATAGCGGCTACAAACGCCAGGACCGTAACCGCGACCAACCACCAGGTTTGCCTGCGACCATCATGCCGATCATGAAAGCTCAGCCAGTCCCGCACAAACCCGGCCGGAACATCGAACACCACCGCGCGGTCATTCGCATGATGCATCTCGTGATCGGCGAACATCGCCCGCACGTTGGGCACGCCTATCCGTTCAAGTTCGCAATGCCAGTGCCAGGCGCGCTCGCCGTCCGTCCATCGATTTTCGAAAGGAAGCCGGTGCGATTTCATCTCGGACCTCCGCATCTGCGTGGATCCGCGCTCGACCGACAGTCGTCGCGCACAAGAGCGGACCATCAGCAGGACTGATAAAATACGCCTTCGGGAACGTGCCGTCCAATACTTCGTTGGTCGGTGGGATACGGATTATGTTCCTTGCGGACAACGTCGCAGGGGGCGATCGCGTCACGCGCTATGCTGACACACATCGACCCATTCGGCTTTGACCAGCTCCGCCATGCGCGACGGTGCGATCCGCACCGCGCTGTAGATCGAGCCCGCCGCCGGCACCACCTCGTCGAAGGCTTGCAGGGTCACGTCGCAATAAATCGGCAGAGGCGTTTTCAATCCGAACGGACAGACGCCGCCGACTTCGTGGCCGGTGATTTCGGCGACCTCGTCGAGGCCGAGCATCTTCGGCTTGCTGCCGAACAGCGTCTTGACCTTCTTGTTGTCCATCCGCGCGGTGCCGCTGGCGACGATCAGCACCACGCGCTCGCCGATCCGTAAACTCAACGTCTTGGCGATCCGTGCCGGTTCGACGCCGTAGGCTGCGGCAGCGAGCGCTACCGTGGCCGAACTCATCGGCAATTCGATCACGGCGATCTCCGGCGACTTCTCGGCGAAAAAGGCGCGGACCGATTCAAAACTCATCCTCAAGACTCACATTCAAGACGGATGGGATGCGATCAGCGCAGGCAACTCGGCGAGCGCATGAATGCGATAGTCAGGCTCGAGTCCGAATTCGTCCATCTGGGTCCGGATCGCCTTGAACATGGTGAGCGGGGCGACCAAATCGCTCTTGGCGCAGGCGAGCGCCATCGCCTCCGGGGTCACCCGCTCGATCCAGGCGACGTTCAATCCGAAGGCCTTGGCGCCGCAGGCGTCGAACGGATTCGACGAGACGAACAACACCTCGGCGGGGGTTACGCCGAGGTTGGATTCGATCAAGGTGTAGGTATCCGGGCTCGGCTTGAAGATTTTTTTGGAATCGATGCTGATGGTCGCATCCAGCACGCGGTCAAGCCCGGTGTTGCGCACCAGCGCGTTGAGCATATCGGTGCTGCCGTTCGAGAGGATGGCGAGCTTGCGGTCTTTCATTTTAGTTAGCGCCGCGACCGCATCGGGATAAAGGTCGAGGTGCAGGTATTTGTGCATGATTTTTTCGACCACCTCCGGATCGTTCTTCAACCCGAGGCCGCGCAGCGTGTAGGTCAGCGATTCCCGCGTGATGACCGAGAAGTCTTCATAGCGGCGCATCAGCGACCGCAGCCAGGTATATTCGAGCTGCTTCATCCGCCAGATCTGGGTGATGATCTCGCCATAGCCGGGGAAGGCCTCATCGGTGACGGCCGCCACCGACTGGATATCGTAAAGGGTGCCGTAGGCGTCGAACACAATAGCTTTGAGGGTCACGGGGGAGCACTCTTTGTTTGAGGATAAAATGGAGACGGCGGCTGCAGCGAACCGCGGCCGGGTTTTGGTGGGCGTGTCCGAGGTTTTACTTTGGAATGACGCCGGTGTGAACCTGCAGCAGGAAGTCGTCGAAGCGGCTTTCGTTCTCGGTATCGCGTCCGGCGATCAACGTGCCGAGATACGCCCCGAGGAAACCGAGCGGCAGCGACACAATGGTCGGATTGACCAGCGGCCATAGCGCGTCGGCGCCGCGCATCGCCGGTCCGATCATGGCCAGTACCACCGACGAGACCAGCCCAACCGTCATGCCACCGACCACGCCGCCGGTGTTGAAGCGGCGCCAGAACAGCGACAGGATCAGCACCGGGAAGTTGGCGCTGGCGGCGACGCAGATCGCCAGAATGACCAGCACCGCGACGTTGACGCCCTGCGCGAGAATGCCGAGCGCGATCGCGAGCAGGCCGATGACGACGGCGGCGATGCGCGCAATCCAGACCTCCCGTTTGCCGTCGACCTGGCCGCGCTTGACCCAATTGACATAGAAATCATGAGCGATCGCACCCGAGGTTGAGAGCGTCAGTGCCGACACCACCGCCAGGATGGTCGCAACCGCAACGGCGGCGACGAAGCCCAGCATGAGATCGCCGCCGAAAGTGCCCTTGCCGCCGCCGAGATATTGCGCGAGCAGCGGCAGCGTCAGGTTGCCGCCCTTGTCGGCGGCGCGGATCACGTCTTGCCCGACCAAATTCGCGGCCGCCAATCCGAACAGCGTGGTGCCGGCGAAGAACGCACCGGCGAGAAACATCACCCATACCACCGAGCGGCGGGCGGTCTTGGCGTCCGGCACGGTGTAGAACCGCGTCATCACATGCGGCAAACCCGCAAGGCCGAGCACATAACCGAGCCCGAGCGAAATCTGGTCGAACGGATTCTTCAGGTAGTTGCCGGGCAGCAGGTACTTGGCGGTGTATTTCTGTTCCGCGTCGGCGAACAGCGTCAGTGGATTGAAATGCACCTGCAGCAGAATCATCGCCAAAATGACGGCGCCGGCGCTCAGCATCAGCACCGCCTTGACGATCTGCACCCATGTGGTCGCCAGCATGCCGCCGAATGCGACGTAGATGATCATGCTGATGCCGACGAAGATCACCGCCCAGTCGTAGGAGATCCCCGTGAGAAGCCGCACCAGCACGCCGGCACCGGCCATTTGCGGCATCAGATAGGCGAAGTTGACGACCACCGTTCCGGCGATCGCCGCGAGCAACGAGGTTCGGGTTTGCATCCGGCTCCGGATGACGTCGCCAAGCGTGTACTTGCCGGTGTTGCGCATCGGTTCGGCGATCAAAAAAAGCACGGTACAAAACGCGACCAGCGGGCCCAGCGCATAGAACGCACCGTCCATGCCGTAGAGCGCGGTCAACCCGGTAAATCCGAGGAACGCGGCGGCGCTGCACCAGTCGCCGGCCAGCGCGAAACCGTTTTGCGACGCGGTGAGCTGGCTGTCGGCGGCGTAGAAGTCGCTGGTGGTTGCGGTGCGCTTGGCCGCCCAATAGGTGATGCCGAGCGTGATCAGTAGAATGACCGCGAAAATCCCATGCGTGATGTTCATGTCAGGTCTCCGGAATTGATTTCGGCTGCGGCCCGGGCGGCGAGCGGATCGAAGACGCCGCCGGCGATGCGCCCGTAAATGATGGCGAGCACCCAGGACAGCACGTAGTTGAGTGCGATCAGCACGAAGCCGAGATTGACCGAGCCGATGACTTTGGTGCCCATCAGATCCTTGGCGAATCCGGCAAGCACCGTGAGGCCGATATAACCGACCATGAAGATGATCGTCATCGGCACCAGATATTTCAGTTTTTCAGCGATCAGCTTTTTGACCGAGGCGTGCGCAGCCTCAAGCGATGTCGCGTTGCGAACCATCGTTCCCCTCCCTCATGTTGTCGTTCAAACCGCATCCTTCACGCTGTTCGGCATCGCGGGTGCGATGCCTGATAGACGTGGGGCGATTGGCGTCCCGCATTGCAGCGAGTTGGCCTTCCCGTGCGCTCGTGCGCAAGGCGATACGCTACGTCTTTACGGGCGGCTCATGAAGTGGCAAAATGAATAATAACAATGATCGATATCGTAATTTGCGATAACGGAATATTTCACGATTGTGGAGCCGGCATGAATTTCGATATCGACTGTCTGCGGTCATTTTTAGTCGTCGCCGATACCATGAGCATTTCGCGCGCGGCAGAAAGCGTCGGCCGCTCACAGTCCACGGTCAGCCAGCAGATCGCCAAGCTCGAAACCCAGATCGGCAAGGGCTTGCTGACGCGCCGCAAGGGCCGGGTGCTCGAACTGACCTCCGAGGGCGGCAAGCTCGTGCAATATGCGCGGCGAATCCTGCAGCTCAACGACGAGGCGTATGCGTCGATGTCGGACGACGTGCTGACCGGTTTCGTCAAACTCGGTGTCCCGCTTGATTTTTTCGGGCGCGATTTCACGACCTGGCTGGGCCGCTTCAAGCGCAGGCACCCGATGGTCGGGCTGGAGGTGGAAGCCAACCAGTCGGAGAACCTGCAAAAGCGCAGTGAGCGCGGCGAATTCGACCTGGCATTCTTCAAACAAGAGACCGGCGCCAAACTTGGCACCGTCGCCTTGCGCGAGCATCTGGTCTGGGTCTCGGGGCCGAATTTCACGCCGGATGCGCAAGAATCCGTGCCGCTGATTTTGTTTCCGGAAGGCTGCACCTATCGCCGCTCTGCGGTTGCCGCGCTGCAGGATCACAAGCGTCCGTGGCACCTGAGCTTTGTCAGCCCGAGTTTTGAATGCCTCAGATCGGCGGCGGTCGAAGGCATGGGGATCACCGTGCTGGCGCGCGCGCTGGTGGCCCCGCCGCTCCGCGTGGTTCGCCACGGGCTGCGGCTGCCGCAACTGCCGAGCGTCGAACTGGTTTATTCCTACGGCCGGCGCAGCAATTCTCGGCTCGTCAGCGAACTCGCCAATTATCTCGCCGACAGCCTCAGCAACGCCGGTACCATGCGCGCCGCGCCGATAATGGCGTGACCGCGGGCTGTCGGTTGCTTTTTATGGGCTACTCGGGGGTGGCGCCACGGATGATGGCGCAAATGCCGGTCATCCGGGCGATCGGATGTTCGACAAACCGCCGGCATGAGGCGAGCGCCGCTTCCAGCGAGCCCGGCGGTTTGGCCGGCGCAAGTTGGCGCGCAAGTAGTCGACCATGGGCGCGCCCCAACGCGCGCGCGGAACGCGTCAACGCGTTCAAGCTGCCATCGGCCTGCAAGGGAGCAAGCATGGTCCGGACTATGACGAGGAAAGCCGGCCAATACGCCAGATGCCGATACATGCTGGCAATCAGAAACGGATCGGTGTCTTCGCCAAATTCATTCAGTTCTTCGATCAGCCGCCGCAGCTCTGGAGGCAGCGTTGCCATCGGCGGCAATGACGGCAGTTCCGCATGAGGTCGAACGGGCGCGGCTTCGAATGGTTGAACGGCATCGGGGGTGGTTGGGTCGTAAAGCTCAAGCAGGGCGGACAGAACGACCAGCGCCAGCGCGTTGGTATGGTGATAGCTGTTCAGGATCGCGTGGATTCCCGTCAACGCCGTTCGATCAATTCCCGCCACCCTCAACGCGTCGGCAGAAAGCTGAGGGGCGCTCGGCAGCACCAGCGTGCGACGCACCGCCTCGGCATGCCCCGGAGCGGATCCCAGATAAAGCGGCCGCACCGTCGACCACGTCCACGGTAATGCATCCGGCAGGGTCGCCAGGTTGCGCCAGATCAGGTTAACGACGCCGGAGCCAAGGGTTTTCCGAATGTCGGAATAGATCTCGGCAATTTCGCCGGTCGCCGTTGTTTCAAGAATAGAAGGAACGCTCTCCAACTGATCCAACGCAATCTCCCGGGCGCATGCACGGTCATCTACCGGCACAGACAGCGTCCCTATCAGGCAGGGCGGTCATGAAGCCACAATAATCAATCCGGTATTCATTCCGGTGCGGCCCGCTGGACCCAGGGGCGAATTCCGCACTGCTGGATTTTACCAGCCGTTTCAAGCCGGAAATGGCAGCGGGGCTGAGTTGGAACAGGCCCCTCAAGCCCGTCAAAGGGGTCTCAAGGCACCTTGTTTGGATTGACATGCGACCGCGGCATGGCTTAGAAACCCCCGTCCCGGGCGGCGTGGCTGCCAGCGGGATAAAGCCCGCTTTACCAACTCCTCGGATTTGCTACCTCTCGGCCTGTCGAATACGGCCTTTCAACGCATCAGGATTGTCCCATGAAGGTCCGTAACTCGCTGAAATCGCTCCGTGGTCGCCATCGCAACAACCGTCTGGTCCGCCGCAAGGGCCGGGTTTACGTGATCAACAAGGTTCAACGCCGTTTCAAGGCGCGCCAGGGTTGATTGCGGGCTGAACAAGCCTTCGGTTTCCACGAAAAATTATCGCCCTCACGCGTCTTTGACGCTTTTTGGGTCTTGCCGGCTTTGCAAGCCGCTTTTCCTGCGTCTAGACTTGGGCGATGAGACCAAGATTCTCCGCCGCGTGCACCGGCCTGGTTGCCCTTCTCCTCACCGCCCTGATCTCGGCTGTGCCCCGCCCGGCATTGGCGCAGGATCAGAGGACCGCGCCGCCGAAGCAGCAGAAAAAACCACCGGAAGCGCCGAGCAAGCTGCCGAAGGTCGGCACCGACCGCACCCGCGGGCTGGATTTTCTGTTCGGCGCACTGAAGGCCGCGCCGGATGAGATCAGCGCCAAGCATGTCGAGGCTCGAATCTGGGCGCTGTGGACGCAGACCCCGAGCGACACCACCGCGCTTCTGATGTCGCGCGCCAACGCCGCGATCGGCGCGCAACATATGGATGTGGCGCTGAAGCTGCTTGATGCCGTGATCAAGCTGCATCCCGATTACGTCGAGGGATGGAACCGGCGCGCCACGCTGTATTACCTGCAGAACGATTACGCCCATTCGCTCAAGGATATCGAGCAGGTTCTGGTTCGCGAACCGCGCCATTTCGGTGCGCTGGCGGGGCTTGGCATGATCATGCAGGATCTCGGCGACGAAAAGCGCGCGCTGGAAGCGTTCCGCAAAGCGCTCGCCGTCAATCCACACCTTGATAAGGTGCCCGAACTGGTGAAGACCCTGAGCGAAAAGGTCGAAGGCCGCGATATCTGATCGACGACGTTGACCGATCTGCCCGCGTGCGAAGAGCCGCGAATGACGGGCCCGCGAGGACGGCCGGAATTGAGGACGGCCGGAATTAATGCAGGGCGTTGCTGCCGCGCTCGAACGGCCCAAGCGCCACCGCCGCGTAGAGCTGCTGCAGTTCGGCCTCCAGATGCTCATTGACCAGCAGCAGCGCTTTCAGAGCGCCGCGGATGTCGCCGTTACAACGGGCGACGATCTCGTCGATGGCGGCTTCGCTCGGTCTGGAAGTCATCGAAAATCCTCCAATGTACCCGTAGAACAACTTTTGGCGTCGACCGGCGTTCCTATGGATCGGGGTGGATAGGTCAGCGACGACAGCCTCAATCGCGTGCGCCTGCTAAATGGCAAAAGTGCGGATACGATTATATAAAATCGCCGGTGACGGTTATATGAAGCTGGGTTCCGTAAGCTGAGCAAACCTTCGCCTCGACCGCCGATCCAACCGTCTTGGGCCGAAACCATAACCACCGCAAACCGTAGCTTTCTGGTGCCCCAAAAATCATCCCAGATCATATCCTCCAAGATCATCCGGATTTTCCAAATGATTTCAGTCGTGGTCGTGGCGGCGCTGGCGATTCTGGCGCTGATCACGCAAGCCGGGGTCTTTGCCCTGCAGCGCAGCTACCCCGCGCAAGGCCAGATGATCGAAGTCGCCGGCGCCACGCTCAACGTCGTCCAGATCGGGCCGCGCGACCTCGTTGCTCCGCCCATTGTGATGCTCCATGGCGCGAGCTCCAATCTGGAGACCATGCGGCAGCCGCTGGGCGATCTGCTGGCGCGAAATCACCGCGTCATCCTGATCGACCGCCCCGGCCACGGCTGGAGCACGCGCGGGCGGGAAGAAGACTCAACGCCGGCGATTCAAGGCAAGATGATCGACGAGGCGCTGGAGAAACTCGGCGTTGGCCCCGCGATCTTCGTGGTCCACTCCTGGGCCGGCGCGCTCGGTGCGCGCCTCGCACTCGATTATCCCACGCGCGTGGCGGGGCTCGTGATGCTGGCACCGGTGGCCTATCCGTGGCCGGGCGGGGTTGGATGGTACAATAAACTCGTCACCACGCCCGTGATCGGTCCGTTATTCGCCTACACGATCACGCTGCCGCTCGGCTATTTCCTCACCGCGCCCGGCGCCCGCGGCGTGTTCCTGCCGCAGATCATGCCGGATGGTTTCGTCGGCAACACCGCGACGCCGTTGTTGCTGCGGCCGCGCGAATTCCTCGCCAACGCCCGGGATCTGATGACGTTAAAGGCCGCGGTCGCCGAGCAAGCGCCGCGTTACGCCGAGATCAAGGCGCCGACCGTGGTGATCACGGGCGAGGCGGACAAAACCGTCTCCACCGACATCCATTCCCGTGCCTTTGCCAAAGCCGTGCTGCATGCGAAATTGATCGTGCTCCGCGATGTCGGCCACATGGTGCAGAACGCCGTGCCCGAGCTTGTGGTCGCCGAGATCGAAGCGATGATCGGCAAGCTCGCGCAGAGCAGGGCGGCGGTGAATTAGAGCGTTTTCGGGCGAAGGGGATGCCGGTTCGTGGGAAGAAAACGCGTCACAGCAAGAATTTGTCACAACAAGAATCTCGAGCTTCGGTTCTGATTCAATCAGAACCGAAGCTTTAGACGAAGACCACGCGTCCTACTTCGTCTTCCCGTCCTTGTCGTATTGCGAGACGAAGGCCCAGAGATCGTTGACGTCTTTCTCGTTCTTGATGCCGGCGAAGGACATCTTGGTGCCGGGAATCTTCGCCTTCGGCTCCTTGATGTATTCCTTGAACTGGGCCTCGTTCCAGGTGATGCCGAGAATCCTTGTTGGCGTTGGAATAGGAATAATCCGGCACGGTGCCGGACTTGCGGCCGTCCAGCCCGTTGAGTTCCGGGCCGACCTTGTTCTGGGCGCCTTCGCCGATCGCATGGCAGGCCATGCATTTGTTGAAGACCGTCTTGCCGGCGGCGGCGTCCTGCGCCAGCGCGCTCGATGCGGCGGCCGACGATGCGATGACGGCAAGCGCGATCAGGGTCAGTTTTTTCATTGGGGGCTCTTCGTGGTTTTGCGGGATGGAACGGGGCCTTTTGTGGCATGGCGCGCTTGCGGTGGACAAGCCATGAAATGGCTTTGGCGGGGATCGCCTGCATTCCCGGGATGGCTGACATTGCCCTTTGCCCCCGGTCTTTTGGCGATCTACCCAAAGCCGTCCAGACGTGCTTGATTCGCCATGATAAATCGATCAGTACGGATGTGGGGGTGCGGGCGGAAAGCGGCGGCACTCGCGGAGAAATTCACATGACCATCATGATGCCTGCATCGGATCAGGCGGTGCTTGGACGCCGCGACGCGATCGTGGCGGCCTTACGCGCGATCGTGCCGGGCGAAGGCGTGATCGACAGTGCCGCCGAAATGCTGCCTTACGAGTTCGATGGGCTGATGGCGTATCGCCAGCCGCCGATGGTCGTGGTGCTTCCGGACACCACCGAACAGGTTTCGCAAGTGCTGAAATATTGCTTCGAGCAGGGCATCAAGGTGGTGCCGCGCGGCGCCGGTACTTCATTGTCCGGCGGGGCGCTGCCGTTGGCCGATGCCGTGCTGTTGGGGCTCGGCAAATTCAAGCGTATCCGCGAGATTGATTTCGACAACCGCGTGGTGGTGACCGAGCCCGGGGTGACCAACCTCGCCGTGAGCCAGGCGGTCGCCCACGCCGGATTTTACTACGCGCCCGACCCGTCGTCGCAGATCGCCTGCTCGATCGGCGGCAATGTCGCGGAAAATTCCGGTGGCGTACATTGCCTGAAATACGGCATGACCACCAACAACGTGTTGGGGTGCGAAATCGTGCTGATCACGGGCGAGATCCTCAGGGTCGGCGGCAAGTCCGCCGAGAATAGCGGTTACGACCTGATGGGAATCATCACCGGCTCCGAAGGCCTGCTCGGCGTCATTACCGAGATCACAGTGCGGATTCTGCAGAAGCCGGAAACCGCCCGCGCCCTGATGGTCGGCTTTGCCGAAGTCGAGGCGGCCGGCGAATGCGTGGCGAAAATCATCGGGGCCGGTATCATTCCGGGCGGCATGGAAATGATGGACAAACCGGCAATCCACGCCGCCGAAGCCTTCGTCCATGCCGGCTACCCGCTCGACGTCGAGGCGCTTCTGATTATCGAACTTGACGGTCCCGGCGTCGAGGTCGATGAACTGATCAGCCGCGTCGAGGCGATCGCGCAAGGCTGCGGCTCGACCTCGTGCCGGATTTCCAATTCGGAAATGGAGCGCAATTTGTTCTGGGCCGGCCGCAAGGCGGCGTTTCCGGCCGTGGGGCGAATCTCGCCGGATTATCTCTGCATGGACGGCACCATCCCGCGCGGCCAATTGCCGAAGGCCCTGGCGCGAATCCGCGAGCTTTCAAAGAAGTACGATCTGCGCGTCGCCAACGTGTTTCATGCCGGCGACGGCAATCTGCATCCGCTGATTCTCTACGATGCCAACAAGCCCGGCGAGATGGATCGCGCGGAGGCCTTTGGCGCGGATATCTTGCGGGTCTGCGTCGAACTCGGCGGCGTCCTGACCGGCGAACACGGCGTCGGGATCGAGAAACGCGACCTGATGGGCGAGATGTTCAGCGAGATTGATCTCAACCAGCAGCAGCGGCTGAAATGCGCCTTCGACGCCAAGGGCCTGCTCAATCCCGGTAAGGTGTTTCCCACCTTGCACCGTTGCGCCGAACTGGGCCGCGTCCACGTCCATGGCGGCAAGCTCGCTTTCCCCGAATTGCCCAGGTTTTGAGCAAGGTTTTGAGCAAGGTTTTGAGCAAGGTTTTGAGTAGGTCAACGTGGACACTTTGAAAGTACGTGACGCGAAAGACGTCGAGCAGGCGGTGCGCGCGGCGCTCGCCGGCGAGCAGCCGCTCGAAATCATCGGCCATGGCTCCAAGCGGCTGATCGGCCAGCCGATGGCGACCAACGCGCTGCTTGATCTGTCGGCGCTCAACGCCGTGACCTCCTATGAGCCGAACGAACTCATCATCACGGTGCAGGCAGGCGCGCCGCTCGCCGACGTCAAGTCGCTGATCGATTCCAAGAACCAGCAATTCGCGTTCGAGCCGGTCAACACCTCGCGGCTGCTCGGAACGCCAAACATCGGCACCATCGGCGGCATGATCGGCGCTGGTTTGGCCGGTCCGCGCCGCATCCAGGCCGGCGGTGCCCGCGATCATCTGTTGGGCGCGCATGCGGTGTCGGGTTTCGGCGACAGTTTCAAGGCCGGCGGGCGGGTGGTGAAGAACGTCACCGGCTATGATCTCTGCAAATTGCTCGCGGGGTCGTGGGGCACGCTTGCGGTCATGACGGAGGTGACCTTGAAGGTGATGCCGCGGCCGGAGAGCGAACGCACCCTGGTGCTGCGCGGGCTCGATGATCTCACCGCCAACAAGGCGATGACAGCGGCGCTGGGCTCTCCGTTCGATGTCTCGGGCGCGGCGCATGTGCCGAATTCGGCGCTTCGCGTGGCGGCCGGGGCGCTCGGCGAGCTCGGATCGCCGCGCGAAGCCGTCACTTTGTTGCGGCTGGAGGGAGTTGCGGCCTCCGCGGTCCATCGCGCCGCTTCGCTGGTCAAGATTCTTGCGCCGTTTGGGACCGCGGAGATTATCGAAGATGCGGCCTCGGCGGCGATCTGGGCTTCGCTTCGCGACGTCGAGCCGTTCGCGGCCGACGGCGCCTTGGGTGCCTGGCCGGTGTGGCGGATCGTCTGTCCGCCGGCGTCGGGCGCCGCGCTGGGGCAGGCCTTGGCGCGCGACACCGGTGGCGACGTGATCTACGATTGGAGCGGAGGCCTGATCTGGGCGGCGGTGCCGCCCGCCCCCGATGCCCAAGCCGCGCTGCTCCGTCAGCGCGTCGATGCCGTCGGCGGCCACGCCACGCTGCTACGCGCTTCCGAGCCGGTCAGACGCAAGGTCGATGTGTTTCCTCCCCAGCAAAGCGGTCTGGCGAATTTAAGCGAACGCGTCCGCCACAGCTTCGATCCGAAGATCATCCTCAATCGGGGCCGGATGATACGAGATTTTGCGGCATGAAAACCGAATTCAGCCTCGCTCAATTGGCCGATCCCGATATCGCGGAAGCCGACAAGATTTTACGCGCCTGCGTGCATTGCGGATTTTGTACCGCGACCTGCCCGACCTACGTGCTGCTCGGCGATGAACTCGATAGCCCGCGTGGGCGCATCTATCTCATCAAGGAGATGCTGGAAAAGGACCGGCCGCCGACCAAGGAAGTGGTCAAGCACATCGACCGTTGCCTCTCCTGCCTGGCCTGCATGACCACCTGTCCGTCGGGGGTTAACTACATGCATCTGGTCGACCAGGCGCGGGTCAGGATCGAAAGGGACTACACACGGCCGCTCCCCGAGCGGGCGTTGCGGGCGGTCTTGGCCTGGGTGCTGCCGCGGCCCGGATTGTTTCGCTTCAGCATGATCCTGGCGCGGCTTGGCCGGCCGCTGGCCGCCTTGCTGCCAACGCCGAAAGTTGCATCGGCCTCGCCGACCTTATTGCGGCGAATCAAGGCGATGCTGGCGCTCGCGCCGAACCGCCTGCCGCCGCCGGGACCGGCGGGGGGCCGCGTTTTTCCGGCCCAAGGCGAGAAGCGCGGACGGGTCGCGCTGCTGCAGGGCTGCGCCCAACAGGTGCTGGCGCCGCGCATCAATCAGGCCGCCATCAACCTGTTGACGCGTCACGGCATCGAGGTCGTGCTGGTCAAGGACGAGCAATGTTGCGGCGCGCTGACCCATCATCTCGGACGCGACGGCGACGCGTTAGCGCGCGCGCGCGCCAACGTCACGGTCTGGAATGCGGAAGCCGAGCGAAATGGCCTCGATGCCATTCTGGTGACGGCCTCCGGTTGCGGCACGGTGATCAAGGACTATGGTTACATGCTGCGAGAAGACCGCGCTTTCGCGAGTGCAGCCGCAAAGATTTCGGCGCTGGCCAAGGACATCACCGAGTATGTCGCCGGTCTTTCATTGCGGCCAACGCAGCCACACAACGATCTCGTCATCGCCTATCACTCGGCCTGTTCGCTACAGCACGGGCAGAAAATCACGCAGGCCCCGAAAGAATTGCTTTCCAAGAACGGATTCGTGGTGAAAGATGTCCCCGAGAGCCATTTGTGTTGCGGTTCGGCGGGGACGTACAACATTCTCCAGCCTGACATTGCGAACCGATTGCGCGATCGAAAGGTCGCCAATATTGCGATGGTCAAGCCGGACATGATTGCTGCGGGCAATATTGGATGCATGGTGCAGATTGCCAGTGGCACGTCCGTTCCTGTCGTGCACACGGTTGAGCTTCTCGATTGGGCGACAGGCGGTCCCCGGCCAGGATTGAATTAATCGATAGGCCCCGTGTAGTAGCGGACGACTTGAATTGCTCGACAGACATGGATCGGCGGCAACAGGAGGATCAAGATGGCTAAAGGCAAAAAGAATAAAAAAGACAAGAAGGATAAAAAGAACAAGAAAAAGCTTCTGATGGCGAAGAAGAAATCCGCGAAAAAGTCTTCCAAGAAATCGACCAAGAAGTCGGCCAAGAAATTAGCCAAGAAGTCAGCCAAGAAATCAGCCAAGAAATCCGCGAAGAAATCCGCGAAGAAATCGGCCAAAAAGTCCAAGGCTGCAGCGCCGAAAAAGTCCGCCAAGAAAGCCACCGCCAAGAAGGCGACTGCCAAGAAGGCGATTGTCAAGAAGGTCAGCGCCAAGAAGAGCCCTGCAAAAAAGAAGCCGGCAAAACCACCCGCCGCTCCGGCGCCCGAGCAGAGCTGGGCCTCTCCCGGCCCCGCGGCGCCCAGTTCCTCACCGTCTTGGGAACACTCGGGCGGCGAGAGCGCTGTGAGTTCGTCGCCCAGCGAAGACGACGACAACACATAAATAACGAAACTGCGCGGGGCGGCAGAGCAATCTGCCGCCCCTTTTGTTTGTGAGGAGCGGAATGAGACGGGGTTGGCTGCAGACGGCGCGAGAGGCGATTGCCCGCAACGATCACCGCAATATCCTGGCCGGGGGGGTTGCTGGTGTTGGGGCGGCCATTGCCGTCGGCGCCATGGAGTGGCTCTCGGTCGCCTCGCATTACCCGTTGGTCATCATCCCGTTTGCGACCTCCATCGTGCTCGTCATCGGATCGCCGGAAGCCGAGCCGGCGCAACCGCGCGCGCTGGTCGGCGGGCATATCGTGGCGACGCTGGCCGGGCTCGCGGTGCTCAAGCTGGCCGGACCGCAAGCCTGGGCGGCGGCCGCCGCGGTTGGATTGGCGGTTTTGGCAATGTATGTCACCGGAACGTTTCATCCGCCGGCAGGGATCAATCCGCTGCTGGTGGTCTCCCACAGCCTTCCGTGGTCGTTTTTACTCGCGCCGGTGCTTGCCGGCGCGATGCTGCTGACGGTGTTTGCCTTTGTCTGGCACCGCTGGATCCGTCGCCGCCGTTGGCCGCGGCGCTGGCTATAAAGCGCATCCCGCCATCGCCGGTCATCAGGACGGCTTGGCGTCGTCGCGTTGGTCCTGCAGGGCAAACCGATCGCGGTCGCGGGTCAGCACGACGTTGCGCTGGTGGAAGGCCTGAAGCGTAGAGCGATGACCGATCGAGACCACGGTGGTAGCCGGCAATTTCTCCTTGAGGAGATGGTAGAGCGCCGCCTCTGACGCTTCATCGAGCGAGGCGGTCGCTTCATCGAGGAAAAGATATTGCGGCGCGTGCAGCAAGGCGCGTGCAAGCCCGAGGCGCTGTTGTTCGCCGAGCGAAAGCATTCGGTTCCAGTGCGCTTCCTCTTCCAGCTTCGATGCGAGTTGAGGCAAGCCCACCGCGATCAGAGCATCGCTGATCCGCTCCGAAGCGAACGCGCTGACTTCCGCAGGATAGGCAATCGCGGCCTGCAGTGAACCGACCGGAAAATACGGCCGTTGCGGCAGCATCATCAGGGTAGCTTTTGCCGGAACAGCAATCGAGCCGGTGCCGAACGGCCAGACCCCGGCGATGGTGCGGAACAAGGTCGACTTGCCCGCGCCGGACGGACCGGTGATCAATGTGCGTTCGTTGCCGCGAAGGCTGAAGCTGTCCGCCGAGACCAACGGCGTTCCGTTCGGCAAGCGGACCAGAAGCTGCTGCAGATCGATTTTGTCGCTGCCGGTCGAGGACACCACCTTGATCGAGTTGGTGCCGGTTGCGAGGTGTGCGGCGCTGGCGATCGCCATCTCAAAGCCGTCGAGCCGGGCGATCACCGCACGCCATTCCGCCAGCGACCGATAAACCGAAACGAAAAACGACAGCGATTGCTGCACGCTGGAAAAGGCTGACGCGGTCTGCATCATGCCGCCGAGCTGAATCTTGTCCGCAAAATAAGCCGGCGCCACCAGGATGTAGGGGAAAATCACCGCGGCCTGCGAATAGCTCGCAGTAAACGCGGTCAGCCGCTTGGTCCGGTTCATGATGGCGTACCAGTTTTCGACCACGCTGCCGAAGCGCGCCAAGAGCTGCCGCCGTTCGGCGCTTTCGCCCTGCAGCAGCGCAATCTGTTCGGAATTTTCGCGGACCCGGACCAGGTTGAAGCGGAAATCGGCCTCGTAACGCTGCTGCCGAAAATCCAGATTGACCAGGGGGGAGCCGATCCACTGCGTCAGTGCGGTCCCGAGGATCGCGTAGATCAACGCACCCCACACCAGATAGCCGGGGATCGCGAACTCGTGGCCGGCAATCGTCAAGGGCGCGACCTCAGAGAGGCCCCACAGGATGACGACAAACGACGCCAGCGTGACGATCGAACTCAGGAGGCCGACGCCGATATTGAGGGTTTGATCGACGAACAATTTCACGTCGTCGGCGATGCGCTGGTCCGGGTTGTCGGCCGCATCGCCCTGCAGCTGCATGCGATAATGGTTGGGGCCGTCAAGCCATTCGCCGAGATAGTGGCTGGTCAGCCAGCTTCGCCAGCGGATCTGAAGCCACTGATTGAGGTAAAGCTGGTACACCGAAAGCGCGATGTAGAACGTGGCCAAAACGGAAAAGAAAACGACTTCCGTGATGAAGCCGTCCCAATTCTTCTCCTGAAGCGCATTGTAGAAACGGTTGTTCCACTGGTTCAGCAGAACGCTGATCAGAACCAAGGCGAGTTCGATGGCAATCACCGCCGCCAGCAGGCCGCGGCCGGCCAATTTATCCTCGGAGCGAAAATAAGGACCAGCGATCCGCCATACGGTCGCGAGCGTCGAGCGGATGTTGTTCACAGATTACCGTCTCCCGAAAGGTGGCTTTAAAGGCCTGAAGAAATGGGGGAATTGAGTGTGCTTAGACTAAAGTTGTAACTTTCTGGGTCTGGGTTGGCTTGTCCCAGCTTCCGAGTCAATCCTAGCATGGCTATAACGGCGAGGGGCGTGGGGAGCTTACACTTCGCGAGGTTGTGAGCGGATTTTGGCAATGCCAAATTCGCGGCAATTTCGCGTGTTGCAAAGACCCTCTATGATCCCGCCAGGTACATCTGACCGTCCACGCTGGTCGGGTCGCCGGATATTGCGTGGGGAGGAACTATAATGTGGAATCAAATCTATAATCCGCTCGGCAATGCGGCGTTGTCGACGGTCGCCGCCGCTATTCCGGTGATTCTGCTGCTGGCGATGATCGCCAGCGGCAAGGTCAAGGCGCATATCGCAGCCATTATCGCGCTGATCGCCGCCAACATCATCGCCATTTTCGTGTTCACCATGCCGGCGGCCATGTCGGTCAAGGCATCGCTGCTCGGCGTCGTGACGGGCTTCTTCCCGATCGGCTGGATCGTGCTCAACGTCATCTTCCTCTATCGGATTACGGTTGAGACCGGGCGATTCGAGCTGCTCAAGCGCGCCATCGGCGGTGTGACCACCGACCGCCGCCTGCAGCTCTTGCTGATCGCATTTGCCTTCGGCGCCTTTTTCGAAGGTGCTTCCGGCTTTGGAACTCCTGTCGCGATCACGGGCGCCGTTTTGATCGGGCTGGGTTTCTCGCCGCTCGCCGCTTCCGGCCTGTCGCTGATCGCCAATACCGCTCCGGTCGCCTATGGCGCGCTTGGTACGCCAATCCAGGGTCTTGCGTCTGTGACCGGATTGGATCCCTACATTCTCGGCGCGATGGTCGGCCGGCAATTGCCGATTTTCTCGATGCTCGTGCCGTTCTGGGTGGTGTGGGCGTTCGCAGGCTGGAAAGGCATGAAGGACGTTTGGCCGGCCATTCTCGTCACCGCCCTGTCGTTCGCGATCCCGCAATTCGTCATCTCGAATTACATCAACCCGTGGATCGTCGATATCGGTGCATCGCTGACTGCGATGGGCTGTCTCATTCTCTTCCTCAAGGTCTGGCAACCCAAGCAGCTCTGGCTCTCGCCCGCGTTGCGCGGTCACGACGAGTCGGCCTCGACCATGACGGCGCCGAAGCCTTTGGATAAGACGCCGCTGACTCAAAGCCAGATCTGGAGTGCGTTGCTGCCGTGGATCATCGTCTGCGTGGTGATGCTGATCTGGGGCAATAACGGCTTCAAGACCTGGGCGAATTCTATCTTCGTCTGGAACTATGAAATCCCGGACCTTGACAAGATGATCAACAAGATGCCGCCGGTCGCCGCCAAGGCGACCGCCGAACGTGCCGTGTTCGGGTTTACCTATCTGTCGTTCACCGGAACCGGCATGCTGATCGCGGCGATCATCTCGGGCTTCCTGATGGGCTTCTCGCCAGCCAGGATGATTGCGGAATATGGCCGAACCATCAAGCTGTGCGCGATCTCGCTGATCACGATCTCGGCGATGCTGGCGATCGGGACGCTGACGCGCTTGTCGGGCGTCGATGCGACGCTCGGCCTCGCGTTTGCTGCAACCGGCGTGCTTTATCCGTTCTTCGGCACGCTGCTCGGCTGGTTGGGCGTGGCGCTGACGGGCTCGGATACCGCCTCCAACGTGCTGTTCGGCAACTTGCAGAAGATCACATCGGAACAGCTCGGCCTGTCGCCGATCCTGATGGCCGCCGCCAACTCGTCGGGTGGCGTGATGGGCAAGATGATCGACGCCCAGTCGATCGTCGTCGCCTCTACCGCGACCAATTGGTACGGACACGAAGGCACCATTCTGCGCTTTGTGTTCAAGCACTCGATCGCACTGGCGTGCATGGTCGGCCTGTTTGTAATGTTGCAGGCTTATGTTTACCCGTTCACAGCGATGGTCCTGAAGTAAGAGATCATTCTGACGAAACCGAAAAATCCCCGCGGCCGATGGCCCGCGGGGATTTTTTTGTGGGCGCACCATTGTGTCACGGCCAATCTGGTCAATGTCGCATTCTTATTTGAACACGTTTTTTTTGAAAAACCGGTTTCCACTTTTTCGGATCATGTTCTAGAACGACGCGCTTCCCGTCGGGACCGTGATATTTTCAAAGAGGCAAAGATGCTGATCGCGAGGATGTTTTTGAGACGGACGGCATCGGCCTTGATCGCGATCGCGCTGAACTCTCTGCCGGCTCGCGCCGATGATGGTTTCCCGTTCGGGCTCGAGATGACGCTCGATGTGGCACCTCAGCCCGGATCGAAACGGTTGCCGACGCTGGAGATCGGCGATCGCGGCGAGGCGAGGCTCGATCTGTGGTGCAAGAGCGGCAACGGCCAGTTCTCGGTGGCCGGCAACACCGTGATTTTTGCCGCCGGTCCGCTGGAGGGGCGCGCCTGCCCGCCGGCGCGGGCGCAGGCCGACGATGAACTGCTCGCCGCACTGAGCGAGGCTGCGACCTGGAAGCGACAGGGCGATCTGGTTACATTCATCGGAACGAAAGCCTTGCGGTTTCGTCTCAACACCAACTGAAATGTAACGCCCTAACCCTCGCGCAAGATCATGTCGGCGCAGGCGCCGGCCGATTGCACCACGCCGGTATAGCCGCCGAATCCGGCATAGGCTGACGCCAGATAAAGCCCTGGTATCGATGTGCGCGGCGAACGGGCAGGCCGGCGCCAGAGCGAGCCGGGCGGCGTTGGTGCGAATCCATAGACGGCGCCGGCGGGCGCATTGAGGTATTGCCGGACCGAGAGCGCCGTATTGAACGAGGAGGCGACCACGCTCTCCCCGAGGCCGGGATACAACGAGGAAAGATAACGGACGATCGCATCCTGCCATCGCCCGCGCTTGGCGCGATAGGCATCCATGTCTGTGCTGTCCCAGTTCGACAACCGGTCGGGTCCGCAGACCGACAGCACGTAAGGCGGAGCGGGGACGCCGGAATCGATCGCGTCGTAATCGACGATGGACATCGGCGGCATGCGCTCGCCGGGCTCGGCTGCCATCAGCGCCGCGCCGCTCGCATAGTCGGACAGTCGCTTCATCCCCGCCGGCAGCAATTGCGTCGAATAGGCCGAGATCCCGAATTCGCGCGGCGGCTTCGACAGGCCGAGGGTGAGCGCGAACAGCGAAATCGAGGGGGTCCGGCGGGTGTAATTCTTCGTCAATTTTTTCGCAGCCGCCGCCGGCATCAGGGATGCCAGTGTCGAAGGCGCGGCGTTGCTGACGATCCGAAAACCTTGCACCTGTTGCGGATCGCTGCCATCGCGCGCGGTGTGGGTGACGGTGCTGGCGCGGCCTTGCGAGCCCAGCGCCACGCCGCTGACGACGCGGCGTACCAGCACATCGCTGCCGGCAGTTTTGATCGCACGGGCGAGCGCGCTTGAAAGCCGTTGCGAGCCGCCTTGCACGAAGCGCCCGCCGTTTTGCAGATAACTTCCCTGCGCCATTGCAAAGAAGATCCACCACAGCGTCTGTGGATCGTCGTGATAGTAGGAGAGGTTAGCGGCCAGCGCGCATTTGACGGCTTCGTTGTCGCCGAAAACCTGTTCGAGCTTTTGCGACAGCGACAGCCGCCAGTCGCGGATCGCGGGAACGAGTTTCAACAAGGCAGCGAGGCTTTCGCGCGGATTTCTGAACGCGTCCTTGCCCTGCGATAGCGTACCGGTGGCGGCCGCAATGCGCTCCATTTCGCCCAGCAATTGATGGATGCCGGCGCGGGCTTCCGGAAAGCGTTCGGTCAGCGCGCGCCGCGCCGCGTCGAATTTGTCCGGCATCACAAACGGCGCTTCGAACGGGCCGCCGCGCACTTCGTAAAATGCGGGGGCCGGGATCCATTTCACGACGTCGATGACGCCGGCGCGCGTCAACGCGGTGTGTTTCGGATCGCGCGGATGGTGCGGATCGCTGGTTTCGTGCAGCGAGCCTTCGATGAACAGATCGCCGGACTTGTAGCTCGACGCCGCACCGCCGACCGAATTGCTGCGCTCGATGACAAGAACCTTGCGTCCGGCGCGAGCGAGGATCGCGCCGGCGGTCAAGCCTCCAAGGCCGGCGCCGATTACCACAACGTCATAGCGCGCCATCAAACGTGAAACCCTGAAAGCTTTGGTCCAGATGCGGCCTGTTCATTGCCGCTCTGGCGCGGCATGTCAAATGCAGGGCTGGCATCGAGGGGGCTTTTTCGAGGCTCCCCCCGGATCGCTAGAACCGGCTATTTCCAGACCGATTTGTCCACGTCCCAGCGCTGGCCCTTGAATTCCTTCGCCAGCGCTTCGAGCGCGCCGTTGTCATCCTTGGGTTCGCCTTCCTCGTCGCTGGCAATCTCCCCGGCGAGATTGAGCCTTGGGCCCGCGGCCTCGTCGGTCGTCGAAAATACGGGATTGCCGATCCACAACATCAAGCGGTCGGATCCACCGGGCATGTCCGGTGCCACCAGCGCGGTCACCTCGATGGTCTCGGTGAGGTCGAGCGCGGGAAATATCCGGCTCGGCCGCTTGAAGGTCATTTTCAGCTTGCCGGTATTGGCGTTCCATGCCGACGACGATGAGTTCGCCGAAAATGCTTTTGTCAGGACGTTGGTGATCGCGGTCGCGAGCTTGCCCCTGTTGAGCCTGTCGCCGTCACGCCAGTCGGCCGCCGCGAAACGGATCGAGCGTTCCATTTCCACGTCGCCGCTGGTCCAGCCGGCGGCGACCACGCCGGGCAACGACTTCGACTTCGCGATCAGCGCCGCGGCGCGATCCGGATCGACGCTGATGGTGATCGTCTGCTCGCCGGCGCGCAGCGCATCGCACGAGACGGCGAGGCTACCCAGCGAAACCTCAAGTTCCTGCCCCTTCAAGCTTTTCAGGAAATCCAGCGCCGCGTCGAGCTTTACCCGCACGGCAATCGATTCCGGAGAAACTTCGGTGAAATCCCGGGGCGCCGCCGTGATGCCGTCATCGGCGGACTGGTTGTCCTGGAATTCCTTTTCACTGAGGTCGGAATTGTCGGTCGAGCTCACTTCCGTCACACTCTGGCCGATGCTGATTTGCCCCTTGAATTCGAAGGTATCGCCGGTCGGCTTGCGTACGAGCTTCACCGTGACGGGTAATTTGTCACTCATGCTCTGCGTGGTGCCGGTCAGGGTCTGGCCGTTGACGGCAAGGTTGGCGACAAAGCGGTCCTTGCGGTCGGTGCCTTTCTCGGCCGGATAGCAGACGTCGAGCACCGCCGAGGCGACGGTCCTGCCCTGGCGGGTTTCCTTGAGCACGACGTCGGCATTGCCGTCCATCAGCCCGTCGAGGGAAGTGAAATATCTGGCTTCGTTGGCGGCCGGCGTCGCTTTCGGCGCGAGCTTCATCTGGGCGAAGGCGGCATCCGACGAGGCTGTCATCAGACCGACCAAGAAGAACAGAAGCGCGCGCATTTCAAATTCCCTAGATCGGGATGCGATGAGGCTGGATCGCATTATGATCCCATCTGTTTGTTGGCGCATGATCGCCAGGCAAACGCTTCGCGTCTGTCCCGAGGAAAAACCGGTTCCCACTTTTCCGGATCATGCTTTGGAAGGCAGAATCGGTCCGTTACCGTAGAGCCTTTTGGCCAAAAAAGAAGGCCGCCCGGAGGCGGCCTTCGTCGATCGATCATGTGGCAGATGGTTAGAAGCCGTGTCCGTGGCCATGGCCATGTCCGCCACCGCCCATCGCCGGTGCCGGCTCCTTCGGCAGGTCGGCGACCATGGCTTCGGTCGTCACCAACAGTGCGGCAACCGAGGCCGCGTCCTGCAATGCGGTGCGGACCACCTTGGCCGGATCGATGATGCCCTTGGCGACCATGTCGACATATTCTTCGGTCTGCGCATCGAAGCCGAACGTCTCGGACTTGTTTTCAAGGATCTTGCCGACCACGATCGAGCCTTCGACCCCGGCGTTTTCCGCGATCTGGCGAACCGGAGCTTCCAACGCTTTCAGCACGATATTGATACCGGCCTGCACGTCGGAGTTGTCGTTGGTGATGCGGCCGACGGCCTTCTTGGCGCGCAGCAGCGCCACGCCGCCGCCCGGCACGATGCCTTCCTGCACCGCCGCGCGGGTTGCGTTGAGGGCGTCCTCGACGCGATCCTTTTTCTCCTTCACCTCGACCTCGGTCGCGCCGCCGACGCGAATGATCGCGACGCCGCCGGCAAGCTTGGCAAGCCGCTCCTGCAGCTTCTCGCGGTCGTAGTCCGAGGTGGTTTCTTCGATCTGGGCCTTGATCTGGTTGACGCGGGCTTCGATGTCCTTTTTCTTGCCGGAGCCGTTGACGATCGTGGTGTTTTCCTTGTCGATCACGACCTTGCGGGCGCGGCCGAGCATATTGACCGTCACGCTTTCGAGCTTCATGCCGAGTTCATCGGAGATCAACTGACCGCCGGTCAGGACCGCGATGTCTTCCATCATCGCCTTGCGGCGATCGCCGAAGCCGGGCGCCTTGACGGCGGCGACTTTCAGGCCGCCGCGCAGACGGTTGACCACCAGCGTGGCCAAGGCCTCGCCTTCGACGTCTTCGGCGATGATCAGCAGCGGACGGCCCGACTGCACCACGGCCTCCAGCACCGGCAGCATCGACTGCAGGCCGGACAGCTTCTTCTCGTGCAGAAGCACGTAGACGTCTTCGAGTTCGGCGGTCATTTTGTCGCCGTTGGTGACGAAGTAGGGCGACAGGTAGCCGCGGTCGAATTTCATGCCTTCGACGATGTCGACTTCGGTTTCGAGCGACTTGTTCTCTTCGACGGTGATGACGCCTTCATTGCCGACCTTCTGCATCGCCTGCGCGATCATCTTGCCGATGGCGGCATCGCCATTGGACGAAATGGTGCCGACCTGGGCGATTTCGGACGACGAGGCGACCGGCTTGGCACGCTTCTCAAGGTCCTTGATCACAGCCGTCACCGCAATCTCGATGCCGCGCTTGAGGTCCATCGGGTTCATGCCGGCGGCAACCGATTTGGCGCCTTCGCGCACGATCGCCTGCGCCAGCACGGTGGCGGTGGTGGTGCCGTCGCCCGCGTTGTCGTTGGTCTTGGAGGCGACTTCGCGCAACATCTGCGCGCCCATGTTCTCGAACTTGTCTTCAAGTTCGATTTCCTTGGCGACGGTGACGCCGTCCTTGGTGATGCGCGGTGCGCCGAAGCTTTTTTCGATGACGACATTGCGGCCCTTGGGGCCGAGCGTCACCTTCACGGCATTGGCGAGAATATCGACGCCGCGCAGCATGCGATCGCGTGCGTCTCCGGAAAACTTAACGTCCTTGGCAGCCATTTGAGATACTCCTGAATTGAATGTGATCCTCATCCTGAGGAGCGGGCTCTTGCCCGCGTCTCGAAGGATGAGCTTGTGAACGGGATATTGCCTGTCTGCGCCCTTCGAGACGGCAGCTTCGCTGCCTCCTCAGGGTGAGAACGATGCGCTTTACGCCAGCACGCCCATGATGTCGGATTCCTTCATGATCAACAGCTCCTCGCCGTCGAGCTTGACCTCGGTGCCCGACCATTTGCCGAACAGCACGCGGTCGCCGACCTTGAGGTCGATCGGGATCAGTTTGCCGGCTTCGTCGCGGCCGCCCGGACCCACTGCGGTGATTTCGCCCTGCGAAGGCTTTTCCTTGGCGCTATCCGGAATGATGATGCCGCCCTTGGTTTTTTCTTCGGCGTCGATACGTTTGACCACGACGCGGTCATGCAGCGGACGAAATTTGGTTTTAGCCATGACGGTTCCTTTTCGAAGGCTCGTTTTTCAGATCGGGTTGGCTCGAAAGTGGATCGGAATACGGGCGTATTCGACACCCCAAGAAGGGCAAATCAGCTCGCATCCTTAGCAATCGCGCTCTCGGAGTGCTAATTGTGCGCCCGGGAATATGGCTTGACGTTGATCCTGTCAAGCAAAGGGGGAGCTTAAGCCCTTGGTGAGGACGATATAAGATGGTTAGAGAAACCAATTCGGCGCGCGAACGTAATTTACGGGACGTCGTTGCTCCGGCAGGAGTTTTGCGCTTGGCTTTAGACGGATGCGGCGACAAATTTGCTCGGGGGAATGTCATGGTCAGATCGAGTCACGCGCGCGCGGTCGGCAATCTGGGGATTGCCGCGGCGCTGACGATGTTCTTGGGCGCGTGCGGGAGCTTCAGCCTGCCCTCATTTTCATCATCGTCTCCGGCGGTGGCTCCGGAGCCGCCCGTCGTGCCCGAAGTGCCGGCGACGATCCGCTCCGACGAGATCGTCGGCCGCTGGGGCCTCGCCTCGTTCCAGAATCCGAATGACCGCGTGCGCACCGAAGCCGCCGCGCGGGCGCAATGCAAACAGCCTTACGTGATCGGAGCCGGGACTTCCGGCGGCGTCGTCATGCACCTGGCCGACCAGGCGACACCGCAGGAACTGCGCCTCAAGGGCAGCCCGAGCGGCAAGAATTATATCGGCCCGCAGGGGCCAGCCGGTGGTGAGCAGGACCGCGAGATTGTCTCCTTCGACGGCCGCGTCCTGGTCACCCGCTTCATCGACAAGGATGCGGCGACCCGTTACGGCAACATGGTCTATGTCCGCTGCGCGCCCCGCGCCTGAGGTAGCATTTCAAAGACGACCTTGATCTGTGAAACGAAAAACGCCGGCGTCGTGCCGGCGTTTTGTTTTTATTGGCGAAGCCAATGCCGCCGTCAGTCGACCGTCGTCAGTCGAACAGGGCGTCGATGTCGTTCTGCGATACATGGCCGACGTCGCCGTCGGTTTTCGGACCGTTCAGCAGCCGGGCGTCGCCAACCCGGTCGTCAACGATCGGAGGCGCGTGAGCCCGAATCGCATCGACGCCACCCCAAATGTCCATCATCACCATGATATGGTTTTCGATGAATTTCATCGTGGTCATCACTTTGCTGATGCGCTGGCCGGTGAGATCCTGAAAATTGCAGGCCTCGAAAATCGACACGACGCGCTCCTGAATTTCCTCGCTGAGCAATTTCTGCTGATCCGGCGAGTTTACCTTGGTGAGCGCCGATGCCGCTTGATCGATCAATTCAGCGGCTTCCAGAATTTGTTGCGTTGCCTGTTCGGTGCCGCCGACCACGGCGCCAAGCTCGCCGGTCACCCTGGCCATTTCATCGCCATCGAAGCTCTTGCCGTGCAGAACCGCGATTTCATGTTTGGTGCGGTTGATGGCGTCGTGAATGAGATCGAGCTCAACCTTGAGCTTTTCGCATTGCTCGATCTGGGCGCGATAGGTTTCAAGCAGCGCCTGTGCGTCGGTGACCTCGCGCTCGATGGAATCGCCGCTTGTTTCTTTTGCCACGCTGCTGCCAGCGCTGGCCATCTGGGTACGGATGGCGCGTAGCTCGGTCATGATCTCGCGATGCATGGGGCCGGTATCGGCGTCAACGACTGCGGGTATCGGCACCTCGCCGACAATTGCTTGTTCGATACGAAAACGTCTGCGATGAATCGGCATGAAATTGTCCCTGACCTTCACTCGTCGAGTTTTAAGCAGATGCTATTTAATATCGAGTTCACGCCGGGAACGATCGTGAAGCGTGCGGTTCGGTGCCACACACCAACGATTAACCATGCGTTTCGTTGTTCATTGAAAATAAACGCTACCGGCCAAAACCGCGCAGAATTGGCGACGTGGTGAATCGAAAGGCGGTTTGCGTTTACCAAACCGATGCGGTTTTGCTCTTAGTTGGTGGCGTGCAAACGGCGCGGATGAGCGCTCCCACGACGAAAACAGTACAGAGTACGTCGATGTTCAAAAGAACCTATCTTGCGTTTCTCGCCGGCGCGTCTTGTCTTTCCGCCGGACTCCATCAGGCGGCGGCGATCGAAGTTGCGCCGCTCCCAGGGCCCACCGTGATCTACGCCGATCAACCAGAGCCGCGGCCGGCTGCGCCGATGCGAACGGCCTATGCCGAGCGCTCCAACATGGGGGGTGGCTTCATCGAGTTCCTGTTCGGTGACGGACAGTCTCAGGGCGAACCGTATCGGCAGCAACCCGCCTACCAACAGCAGCCATCATACGAATCCCGGCGCCCGCTGTTTCCGCAGAGCGAACCGCAGCAAGTGTTGCGGCGACAGGAAGAGACCAGCGAAGTGGCGCGTCCGGCGTTCGATCCGAAATTTGAGAAGCAGCTTGTCGACTATCAGGGCAAGGAGCGCGCCGGCACGATCATCGTCGACACGCCCAACAAGTTTCTGTTTCTGGTGCAGGAAGACGGCAAGGCGATGCGTTACGGCATCGGCGTCGGTCGCCCAGGATTCACCTGGTCGGGCGTCAAGCAGATTTCAGCGAAGAAGGAATGGCCGGCATGGACGCCGCCCCCGGAAATGCTGGTGCGACGTCCCGACCTGCCGCGGCACATGGAAGGCGGTCCGCAGAATCCGCTCGGCGCCCGCGCGATGTATCTCGGCTCGTCGCTCTATCGCATCCATGGTTCGAACGAGCCCTGGACGATCGGCACCAACGTCTCGTCCGGGTGCATCCGGATGCGCAATGAGGATGTGATCGATCTCTACGGCCGCGTCAACGTCGGCGCGCGGGTCATCGTCATCTGATCTGTCATTTGATTTTTTTGTGAAATAAAAAACGGCCGCTCGAATTGAGCGGCCGTTTGTCATGGCGTGCCAAAAGTCTTGAGTTTAGGCCCTGGCGTCAGGCCAGGTCGCTGTCGCCGCCACCGCCGAAGTCATCGGAACCCATGTCGGTGTCGCCACCGTCGTCGTCGTTTGAGGCGGAGTCGAAAAATCCCGCGCGCGAATTGTCGTCGGCGCGATCTCCGGATGAGCCGATGTCGTTGAGGCCGGCGTCGCGCGAAAGCTCGCTGCCGGATTGATCGCTCCATGGGGTTTGGCCTATGGCCCGATCGCCAAAGCCTGCGGTGTCGCCGAAGGCCTGATGGCTGCCCCCCATCATCGAGCGGATGCTGCCGAGCAGCAGCGATCCGCCGACCATTCCGGCGGCGGCCGCCGCGGCGGTCCCCAAAAAGGAGCCTCCGCCTCCACCCATCGGGCCTTGCGGCGCGCCGTAGGGCTGACCGTAGGGCGCCTGATTATATTGCCCTGGATTATACTGTCCTTGATTAAGTCCTGGGGACTGTCCTTGCTGCATTACCTGGCCGCTGTTCCATACCGGGCGGCTGGTCCTTTCGGGCGGCGGGACGTTCGGCACCGAGCTGCGCGGCTCGCCTTGCCCGAAGAGCGCATCGCGCATCGAATCGAGGAACCCGCCAGATTGACTTTGTTGCGGCGCGCTGCCCGCCTCCAGTTCCTGAATGCGGCTGTGGGCACGCTTGAGCGCTTCGTCCTGGAGCAGAACGGTCTGCACCAGCGCGTAAACGGCATTGGGCGCTTTACGCAAGCCCTGCGCGATGGCCGCCGTGGCGTCCGGATCGCGCGGCGCGTTCTCCACCTTTGAGAGCCGGTCAAAAAGATCGTCAACCAATTGGCGTTCTTGCGGTGTCATGACATTCCTCTCTTTCGCCTCTCCTTCGCCTCTCCCTCGCTTGGAAGCGCGGGGCAAATGTAGTGGCGCTTTGTGCCGCAAGTAGTGCCCAGGGCAATTAAATTTACGTGTGCGACAAGAAGCCCGGCGCGCCTTTTGACGGACGTCAACTCAATGCGACTTTGTTCTCGACCAATAGATAAGGGAATTGTTCCCCTGCGAGAAAAGCGTATTCGCGCTCGCGTTGGATGGTCAGCGGATCGAGGCCGATAAGGGTCTCGTCGACGAACCCCGGGTGACACATGACGACGCCATCCTCGGGCAGCCCGTCGAGAAATTGTCGCATCAGCGCGGCGAAATCCGGCTGCCGCGAAAAATCATAAGCGCCGGCGAACCCGGGATTGAACGCGATATTGCACCGCGAGGCGCGGTCACGAAATTGCGTGCTCAGAATGTCGAGAACCAACGCTTTGGGCGTCGCGAGCCGCCGGGCCAGCGGTTGATTGCGTCCGCATTGGCGAACCCAGGCGTTGGGCGCAGCCTCTTTCACCGCCGTCAGAAACGCGTCGCGCATCTGGGGAAATAGCTGGGCATGCTGGTGACCGTCGACAAAGTCCGGGGCGCGCCCGAACAATTCGCTGAAGGCCGCAAACTGCACCATCAATTCGGCATGGATGATCTCGGGATCGAGCCGTCGCAGCAGGCCCGCGCGCAGCAGTTTCGGAAAGGCCAGGAACATGCCGCCATCGAGCGGTTGAAAGTGCATCGTCAACGGGCGAAACGGCGCCGTCACCGTGACGTGCAGGCCGATTGCGCAGCGGGGACTGCTTGCGGCGGCGGCGCGAAGCGCGCTGACTTCATCGCGGCCGATCGAAGGTCCGACCACCATCACCGAGGTCGCATTGAGGCGGCCGCGCTCGATCAGTTCGCGAATGGCGCGGTTGACGCCGGGACTGAGACCGTAATCGTCGGCGCACAGCCAGATCCGGCGTGGCGTGGCCTCGTTCATTCGGCGGCGGTCCGCTCGGTGGTGCTGGTTCGCGTCTCCGCCTGGCTGCGTTTCTCGCTGTGTTCAGCCACGAAATAGATCGGACGTGCTTTCAACTCCGAAAGAATCTTTCCGATATATTCGCCGACGATACCGATCATGATGAGTTGTACGCCGCCGATGGTCATCAGGCCGACCACCAGCGAGGGATAGCCGGGGACCGATTTTCCGCTCATCCAGGTTTCCCAGAGGATGGAAAGCCCGAACAAGAACGCCAGCGAGGCGAGCAAGACCCCGAGCAGGCTCGCAAACCGCAACGGCGCCACCGAGAACGACGTCAGCCCCTCGATCGAAAGCCCGACCAGCCGCCCCGGACTGAAGGTGGTGACGCCGTGGGCGCGGGCGGCGGGCTCGTAATCGACGCGGATCTGGCGGAAACCGATCCAGCTCGCCAGCCCCTTGAAGAAGCGGTTGCGCTCGGGAAGCTGCCGCAGCGCGGTCGCCGCGCGGGGCGACAGCAGGCGGAAGTCGCCGGCATCTTCCGGGATTTTTTGCCGCGCGCCCCAGTTGATCAAGGCGTAGAAGCCGTGAACGGCAAGGCGGCGCAAAAGCGGTTCATTGTCGCGATGCGCCTTGGCGGTATAGACCACATCAAAGCCGCCATCGATCCAATGGCCGACCAGTTTCTCGACGAGATCCGGCGGGTGCTGACCATCGCCGTCCATGAACAGAACCGCGCCGCGCCGGGCATGGTCCAGTCCGGCCATCAGGGCGGCTTCCTTGCCGAAGTTGCGCGACAGCGAAACCACCTGGACGTCCAGCGCATCGGCGGCAAGCCCGCGCGCAATGGTGAGCGTCGCGTCGCTGCTGCCGTCATCGACATAAACGACCTCACACGCGAGGCTGTGGCGGTCCGCCAGCGTCCTCGCGAGATCGCCGAGGTGCTTGTGCAGAAGCGCGAGCCCGGCCGCCTCGTTGTACAAGGGGACGACGATCGATAGCCCCTGCATTGCGGCCGATGCCGCAGCGGTTGACGAGTTCGAGACATCCGTACCCAGCACCATCGATCAGGTTCCAACTATCTAGAGCATGATCCGGAAAAGTGGGAACCGGTTTTCCGAAAGATCATGCTCAAACAATAAAGCACGATCCGGAAAAGCGGGAACCGGTTTTCCGAAAGATCATGCTCAAACAACAAAGCATGATCCGGAAAAGCGGGAACCGGGTTTCCCTCGGACAAACGCGAGGCGTTTGCCCGGAGATCATGCTCAGACAACATATGGCAAATGCCGCGCGCTGTCGCCACGGCCAAAGGCTGCGGCTCTCCGTCTCACGGCTGCAGGAATGCCTCGAGCCTGGCGAACAGCGGATTGTCGCGGTCGAGCACGTAGTCGAGTGATGCCACCGACACCGTTTCGGCGCCCTTGGCGCGAAGAAAGCTGCTGAGCGCGTAAAGCTGCGCCGGCGGGCAGTGCAGCGTCACCATTCCCGAGGAGGTCGGGCCGCCGAACGGCGATACCACGCCGAAGCGATGATGCGCCTCGTCCAGCAACGCGGTATCGCATCCGGCAAAGCGTGTGCGGACTTCCCGGTACTTGCTGGCGCGGGCGCGGGCCGCGATGTGATCCAGGATGACGCGCGCGGTCTCGCGCGCCTCGCTCGACCAGTCAGCGTCCTTTGACGCCACCAGGTTGGCCTGGCTGCGCAGGATCACGCCATCGTCGAGCACTTTGAGGCCGTTGGCGGCCAAGGTCGCGCCCGTCGTGGTGATATCGACGATCATTTCGGCGGTCCCGACCGCCGGCGCGCCTTCGGTGGCGCCGGCGCTTTCGACGATGCGGTAATCGACGACGCCGTGGGCTGCAAAGAATGTCCGGGTCAGATTGATGTATTTGGTCGCCACCCGCATCCGCCGGTTATGCTGGGCGCGAAAGCCGGTGGTGACATCGTCGAGGTCGGCCATGGTGCGAACATCGATCCAGGCCTGCGGCACCGCGACCACGACGTTGGCGCTGCCGAAGCCGAGATTGTCGATCAGCAGAACGCGCTTGTCGGCGTCCGCAATGCTCTCGCGCACCAGGTCTTCGCCGGTGACGCCGAGGTGCACCGCGCCGCGCGCAAGCTGCGAGGCGATCTCGCTCGCCGAAAGATAGGCGATCTCGACATTGTCGAGTCCGGAGATGGTGCCGCGGTAATCGCGGGCGCCGCGGGGCTTCGCCAGCGTCAATCCGGCGCGCGTGAAGAAGGCTTCCGCGTTTTCCTGCAGGCGGCCTTTCGAGGGAACCGCGAGAACGAACGGCACCGTCATGACGCGCTCCCGCTTGAATCCCGCACCGCAGATGTGCCGCCCTCTTGCGTCAGGGTTTCGACCCAGACCGAAAACCCGACGGCGGGAATAGGGGCGGGAGCGCCAAGCTGCGTCATCAGTCCGTCATAGCGCCCGCCCGCCACCAGCGGTTCGGCGCTGTTGCCCTTGCTGTGCAGTTCGAATTCGAAGCCGGTATAATAGTCGAGGCCGCGCCCGAATGAGGTGGAAAAGCGCGTCTTGCCGGTCTCGATGCCGCGGGCGGCCATGAAGCCGACCCGGCTTTCGAACTGATCGATCGCCGCGGCGATGTCGAGTTTTCCGTCCTCGGCCAGCGCGCGCAATTGCGCGATCGCGTCGTCGGGCTCGCCGGCGATTGCGAGGAATCGCTTGATCAGGTCGAGCGCGTCGCGCGGCAGGGCGCCGCCCTTCAGGGTCGACTGTTCGAGGAAGCGGTCGGCAATTTCCGAAACCGAGCGCCCGCCGA
The DNA here is from genome assembly GCA_963814615.1 of uncultured Alphaproteobacteria bacterium. Classification (GTDB taxonomy): domain Bacteria; phylum Pseudomonadota; class Alphaproteobacteria; order Rhizobiales; family Xanthobacteraceae; genus Bradyrhizobium. Next base: position 929,089 of record CAWFDN010000005.1, read on the forward strand.
CATTGGTGGTGCCGGCGATCGACATCAGATCGGTCACCAGCGCGAGCGCCGCCTTGCGGTCGGAACCGGCAAGTGCAGCCAGCACACCTTCATATTCGTTGCGGCTGGCGCCGGTCGCGAGCGTGAGCCGTTCGAGATCCTGCGCCAGGCTGGTCTTGCGGTTGAAATCCTTGATGAGCCGGCGCCGCCACACCGGGTAGAGATCGAGCGCATCGATCAGCGCGATGAACAGCGCGACATCGCCGGTGCGGATTTCGACCTCGGTCAAGCCGAAAGCCGCGGTGGCTTCAAGCGCGAGCGCGAGCATTTCCGCGTCGGCCGCGGCGCGATCCGGCCGTCCGAAGGATTCGATGCCGGCCTGCATGAATTCGCTGGGCTGCCCGCCACGATAGCGAAACACCGGCCCGAGATAGCTGAACCCTGCGGGTTGGCCGGCGCGGGGGGAGGCGAGATAATCCCGCGCGACCGGAATGGTGAGGTCAGGCCGAAGGCACAGTTCCTCGCCGGTGGCGTCGGTGGTCAAATAGAGGCTTTTCCGGATGTCCTCGCCCGAAAGATCGAGGAACGGCTCGGCCGGCTGCAGGATCGCCGGTTCGGCCCTGATGTAGCCGGCCTGCGCGAACGACAATAGCAGGGCATCCGCCCATGCGGCGGATCCGGTCGCGCGAGGGGCGGCGGTTGCGGTCATCTCAAAGTCCAAAATATTGCCGGAAGCGGTTTGCAAAGGTCCGGCTGGCGCAGCCCCTTAGCATGGCTGCGGCCGGGTTTCGACAGGGATTGGCCAAGTGGATTAATGCAAATTCCCTAATGTAAGTGCCTTAATGCCTTAATGACGGGCGCGTTCACGAGCCGGCCGGGGCCCGCGGACCTATCGGCGCGGGCCCGGTGCCGGTCCAGTCGCCGACCGCGGCCTGGACCAGCGCCAGCGCCGCCACGGCGGCGGTGTCGGCGCGCAGCACCCGGGGGCCCAAGGATAGTCTTAAGGTTTGTGGCTGCCGCAGCAGGATCGCGCGCTCTTCCTCGGCGAAGCCGCCCTCGGGACCGATCAAAATGTCGATTCCCTTGGTGGCCGGCCGCTCGCCCTGAAGCGCTTGCAACGGATCGGCCGCATCTGCGGCTTCGTCGCAGAAAATCAGCAGGCGTTGCCCCTCGCGCTGGCTCAAATAACGATCGAGCGCCACCGGTTCGGCGACATCGGCGATGCTCAGGATGCCGCATTGTTCGGCGGCCTCGATGACATTGGCGCGCATCCGCTCGCCGTTAACCCGTGAGACCTGGGTGAAGCGGGTCAAGACCGGCTGTAGCGACGACGCTCCCATCTCGACCGCCTTTTGCACCATGTAGTCGAGCCGGGCGTGTTTTAGAGGCGCGAACACATAAGTGAGGTCGGGCAGGCGGTCTTGCGGCCGGGTCCGGGCAACAATAGTGAGACTGTCGGGCCTTTTACGACCCCCAACCGAGGCCTGCCATTCCCCGTCGCGTCCGTTGAACGCCAGAATTGTATCGCCTGCCGAAAGACGCAGCACGTTACCGAGATAGTTGCTTTGGTTGCGCTCAAGCGCGACCGTTTCGCCCGTTGCCAGGGCGGCATCGACAAACAACCGGGGACTGCGAAAATCGAGTTGAGGCATGGTCGATGTTCCAATTCCCTTGGGCTTGACCCAAGGGTACGGCCGGGCAAACGGTTCCGACTTTTCCGGATCATGCTATAGTGGGTCGAATTAACCGAATTATTGACGTCTGGCGCGGCTCTACGCCGCGCTGTTGCCAAATTCCTCGGGTTGTTAAGGACCGGCAGGAATCGTAAAAAGCCCTCATCGAAATCGCTCTTCTGTCGGGAAGGCGTTAGGACCATTGGACCTTGCCGGAGGAACAGTTTTGATCACCCGTCGCATTATTGCGCCGTTGACCGTCGCCATCGTTGCTGTTGTCTACGCCGGTCAGGGCTTTGCGCAAGGCGCGTTTCCGGCGCCGCTGCCCGGTCAGGCTGCACCGAGCAGCGCGTCGCCGTTTCCGCCGGTGAACGGCGCGGCGCCCACCATCGTGGCGCCCAGCGGTTCGTTTCCGATAACGGGCGCGACACCGATCACCGGAGGCGGGTTCGAACGCACACCTCCTCCGTCGCAGGGAGGTCCGGCGAACGACTGCATGAAGGGATTCCTGCCACTGCGAGAAGAGGCGGAGAAGCGCGGCAAACTGATCAAGGCTGCCAGCGACCGGCACGCGTCGCCGGATGAAGCCTGCAAGCTGATCGCGAATTTCGGCCAGGCCGAAACCAAGATGATCAAATACATCGAATCCCACATCGCGACGTGCGGGATCCCGCCGCAGATAGCGGATCAGATGAAAACCGGCCACAAGAACACCGAGACCATGCAGCAAAAAGTTTGCGGGGTGGCGCAACAGCAGCAGCAAAAAGGCCCGGCTGGCCCGAGCCTGAGCGAGGTCCTGGGCTCTTCGGCAACACTTCCGGAGGCCTCCGCGAAAAAAGGCGGCAGCACCTTCGATACCTTGAACGGCAACGTGCTTGCGCGATGATGAGCGACGCGGCCGCCCGCGTTGCTGACGCCACCGGCAACTGGGTCGACACCCGCGCGCCGCAATGGTCGCGGCCCTATTTGCGGCTCTCCCGTCTCGACCGGCCGATCGGCTCCTGGCTGTTGCTGATGCCGTGCTGGTGGTCGGCGGCGCTGGCCGCCGGCGTCATCCATAAAATCAGCCAATTGCCTCTCCTCATCGCGCTGTTCTTCGTTGGCGCATTCGTGATGCGCGGTGCCGGCTGCACCTGGAACGACATCACCGATCGCGATCTCGATGCCTTGGTGGAACGAACCCGATCGCGACCGATCCCGGCCGGACAGGTGAGCGTGCCACAGGCGGCGGCGTTTCTTGTCGTTCAGGCCTTGATCGGTCTTGCGGTGCTCGTGCAATTCAACCGCTTCGCCATCGTGACCGGAATCGCCTCGCTCGCCATCGTTGCCGTCTATCCGTTCATGAAGCGGATTACCTGGTGGCCGCAGATTGTGCTGGGGCTGGCGTTCTCATGGGGCGCGCTGATGGGATTTGCGGTGACGCACGGGCGGATCGATGCGGCGGCGGTCTTGCTTTACGCCGGCTCGATCGCCTGGGTGATCGGCTACGACACCATCTATGCGCATCAGGACGCCGAGGACGACGCGCTGATCGGAATCAAATCCACCGCGCTTCTGTTTGGCGTCCGCACCCATCAGGCGTTGATATCGTTTTATACCCTGGCGGTGGTCTTGATCGGCGGGGCACTCGTGCTGGCCGGTGCCGGCGTTTTCGCGTGGATCGGGCTTTTGGCGTTCGCCGCGCACCTCGTCTGGCAAATCAGACGTCTGGAAACTGGCGATCCGGTGTTGTGCCTGCGGATTTTCAAATCCAACCGCGACGCGGGGCTGCTGCTGTTTGCAGGCTTGCTCGCGGATGCGGTGATGCGGGCGGGTTAACTCTTAATCCCTGGCGATGATCTCGCGTTCGTCCTGGTGAAGATTCGCCGGATTGAGCAAATCGCCGCCGCGCCGCCGCACCAGAAATTTCGGGCGCCGGGCGCGGATCGCGTTGTGCCGCCGGCGCCGTAGCGCGGGCTCGCGCGTGGGGTCTTCCGGCAATTGCGGAAGCGCGAAAATGTCGCTCCACATCTGCCATGCGGATGCGATCTCGTCAGGATCGGAACTCACGCACAACGGAATCGTCAATGACGGATCGCGATGGACCAGAACGAGCATCTGGGCGTCGTCGAGGCCGCGAATCGCAACGCCAAGAAAATCGCGGACGCGAAGATTGACCGACATCTGCATGCCGTGGAGGGCACGGCGCAACACGACGCGTTCGCGGTGAAGTTCAATTCTCCGCACGCCGCCGTCGGCGCGCGTGTCGTGCGCGTCGAAGCTGACGGGCAAAGAGAGAGGGTCGAGCCGCAATGCACGGCTCGACCCGGCGGGATTGACCCCGCTTGCTGATGTTTGACGCCTCACGGCTTTATCTCCCCGCCGGAATTATGTTCCCGGTCGATACGAGAGAGCATGCCAGAGCCGTCTCGGGATTGGCTTAAAAAGCCTGGTTAATCGAAGGTCACCCGCCCGCATGATTGACAAGACCTTGCGGTATTGCCGAAATTCTTTCGCTTCGGAGCCACGAAAATGCTTGAAGTCCGCGTCAATCGGGCACATCTCATGTCGCAGTCGATTTGCATCCAAGCCTTCCTTGAAGCCATCGATACTTCGAAACCTTCGATCCTTCGAAACCTCTTCAATCCTTCCGCAATCTTTGGGATTTTGTTCGTGATCTCTTCGCCCTCCACTTCATCGAAAGCCGCCACCGCCGACTTGTTCGATCAATCCGCCTTGAGCACGCTCGCGCAACGTCTGGTCGAGGCCGCCAGGCGCGCCGGTGCCGACGCCGCCGACGCCGTGGCGGTGCGCGGCGTTTCGCAAGGGGTTGAGGTGCGTGACGGGCGCGTCGAGGAATCGGAACGCTCGGAAGGTGACGATGTCGGGCTGCGGGTGCTGGTCGGACGGCGCCAGGCGGTGGTCTCGACCAATGATGTGAGCGGCGATGGCGTCGCGAGGCTTGCGGAGCGTGCGGTCGCGATGGCGCGCGTGGCGCCCGACGACAAATATGTCGGTCTCGCCGATCCGTCGCTGCTGGCGCGCGAGTTTCCGGATCTCGATTTGCTCGACCCGAAGGTTCCCTCGACGTCAGAGCTTGAACGCCGCGCTTGTGAAGCCGAAGCGGCCGGGCTCGCCGTCAAGGGCGTGACCAAATCGGGCGGTGCGTCGGCCTCGACGGGAATCGGCGGCATGGTGCTGGTCACCTCCACCGGTTTCCACGGATCGTACTTGCGATCGAGCCAGGGCATCTCGATGACCGCGATCTCCGGCGACGGCACCGGCATGGAGCGCGATTACGATTACACCGCCGCGCCCCACGCCTCCGATCTGGCCTCGCCCGAAAGCGTCGGCCGCCGCGCCGGCGAGCGCACGGTGGCGCGCGCCAATCCGCGCAAGGTCGAGACCTGCAAGGTGCCGGTGGTGTTCGACCCCCGGGTTTCCGGATCGTTGGTCGGACATCTCGTGGGTGCGGTGAACGGCGCCTCGATCGCGCGCAAAACCAGTTTCCTGAAAGACCGTCTCGGCGAACAGTTGTTTGCCAAGAACATCCGCATCATCGACGATCCGTTGCGCGTGCGCGGGTTGCGCTCGCAAACCTTCGACGCCGAGGGCGTCAAGGTCAAAAAGCTCGCCATCGTCGATGAGGGCGTGCTGACGTCGTGGCTGTTGGATTGCGCGACCGCGCGCGAACTTGGATTGGTCACGACCGGCCACGCCCATCGCGGCGTATCGTCGTCGCCGTCGCCGGGATCGTATAATCTTCATCTCGAAGCCGGCGAGCCGACGCCGAAAGAACTGATCTCCGACATCCGCCAGGGGTTCTACGTGACCGACCTGATCGGCTCCGGCGTCAACGGTGTGACCGGCGATTACAGCCGCGGGGCGTCCGGATTCTGGATCGAGAACGGCGAGATCACCTATGCGGTGAGCGAGGTGACGATCGCCGGCCATCTCTTCGAGATCTTCAAATCGATGGTGCCGGCCAACGACCTGGAATTCCGGTATGGGGTCAATGCTCCGACGGTGCGCATCGAGGGATTGACGCTTGGTGGACGTTAGCGTCGACGGCGCGCCCAACGAGCATCTGGCGCGCGATGCCGCGCTGCTGAGGGATACCGTGCGGGAGGCCGGCGCGCTGGCGCTCTCGTTGTTTCGGACCGAGCTGAAAAACTGGACCAAGGGCGCGTCCTCGCCGGTGTCCGAGGCCGATATCAGGGTTAACGACCTGATCGAGAGCAGGCTGCGATCCGCCACGCCCGACTATGGCTGGCTGTCGGAGGAAAGCGCCGACGACGAGCAGCGGCTCGGCAAACGGCTGGTCTGGATTGTCGATCCGATCGACGGCACCCGCGGTTATCTCGCCGGCCGCGAAGACTGGTGCGTGAGCGTGGCGCTGGTTGAAAATGCTTTGCCTGTTTTGGCGGCTGTGTTCGCGCCGGCCAGTGATGAGTTTTTCTTTGCCATGCGCGGACAGGGTACAACGCTCAACGACGTGCCGGTGCACGCGACCGCCGGCACCGAGTTGGACTTTTCCCGCGTCGCCGGACCCAAACCTCTGGTCGAACAGCTCGGCGAGCCGTCGGAGGAAATTATCCTTCATCCCAGGATTGCATCGCTGGCGCTGCGACTATGCCGGGTGGCGGACGGAAAGCTCGATGCAGCCTTTGCGGGAGGCCAAAGCCGCGACTGGGACCTTGCCGCGGCCAATTTGATCGTGCAGGAAGCGAATGGTAGCATGACCACGCTCTCCGGGGATGCGATCCTATACAATCGCCGAGAGGTGACGCACGGGGTATTGGTGGCAGCGGGGCGCACGCGTCATGCACGCATTGTCGAGCATTTTCGAAGCCGCTCCTGACCCTGAGCGCCCTTGATGCCGAATATGGCTTGCTGGGAAGTATGGCCTGTTGGGAATATGGCTTGCCGGAAAATGTGGTTTGCCGGGCACCTGTTAGGAAAAGGGAATCATGACGGATAGTGCCCCACAGCAATTGCTTCACCTCGTCATCGGGGGCGAGCTGACCGATCTCGAGCACATCACGTTCAAGGATCTCGACCAACTGGATATCGTGGGCGTGTTCCCCAATTACGCCTCCGCTCACGCGGCCTGGAAAGCCAAGGCGCAACAGACCGTGGACAACGCCCATATGCGCTACTTCGTCGTCCATCTCCACCGGCTGCTCGATCCGAGCCAAGACACGAAGCCTGCCCGTTGAAGAACTTAAGCCGCAATGTGCTGCGCAGCAGCTGGGTTCAGCGCGCTGTGGGTTTTCTCGCGGGCGAATTCCTGCGGCTGGTCTGGCTGACCAATAAATTCAGTTTCGATCCGCCGGACGTCTATGAGATCGTCGAGCCGCAGCTGCCGGCGATCTTCGCATTCTGGCACGGCCAGCATTTCATGACGCCGTTTATCAGAACCAAGGAAAACCACCGCGCCAAGGTGCTGATCTCGCGGCATCGCGATGGCGAATTCAACGCGATCGCCGCGCAACGGCTTGGCGTCGGCACCATCCGCGGCTCCGGCGACCACGGCTCGGCGTTTCACCGCAAGGGCGGCGTCGGCGCGTTCAAGGAAATGGTGCGCGCGCTGGGGGAGAACTACAATGTCGCGTTGACCGCGGACGTGCCGAAGCGTTCGCGCGTCGCGGGGCTCGGCATCATCATGCTGGCGCGGGAAGCCGGCCGGCCGATCATGCCGTTCGCGATGGCGACCAGCCGTTTCGTCCGGCTTAACAACTGGGACCGCACCACCATCAATTTGCCGTTCGGGCGCGGCGCATTGGTGGGAGGCGAGATGATCATGGTGCCGCCCGACGCCGACGCCGAGACCATGGAAAAACTGCGCGCGCAGTTGGAGGCGACACTGAACGACGTCACCCGTCGCGCCTACGCGCAGGTTGGCCATCCGGAACAGGCGGGTCATGGCTAACTCCCTGCCGATGACGTTGCGCGTCTACCAGAAGCTGTCGGTGGCGGTGGTGCCGTTGGCGCCGGCCCTGATCAAGCGGCGGTTGAAGCAGGGTAAGGAGGATCCGGAGCGCGTGGGTGAGCGCCGCGGCATGAGCGCGGACAGCCGGCCGCAAGGCCCGCTGGTATGGATTCACGGCGCCAGCGTCGGTGAAGTGCTGGCCGCGGCGGCCCTGATCGAACGGTTGCGCGCACTCAATATCCGCGTCCTCCTGACCTCCGGTACCGTGACCTCGGCGGCGATCGTCGCCAAGCGGTTTCCCGCCGACATCATCCATCAATATGTGCCTTACGACTCGCCGCGCTACGTGGCGCGCTTTCTCGATCACTGGCGCCCGAGCCTGGCGCTGTTCATCGAATCCGATTTGTGGCCCAATCTGATCCTGTCGAGCGCGGCGCGGCGGCTGCCGATGGTTCTGATCAACGGCCGGATGTCGCATCGCTCATTCCCGCGTTGGCGCCGCCTTGCCGGCACGATCTCGGCCTTGCTGAGCCGGTTCGACATCTGCCTGGCGCAATCGCCCGTTGACGCGGAGCGCTTTACGGCGTTGGGCAGCCGCAACGTCATGACCACCGGCAATTTGAAGCTCGATGTTCCGGCGCCGCCCGCCGATGCCGCCAAGCTGGAGCGGCTGATGTCGCTCTCGCGGGGCCGCCCGATCATCGTGGCGGCGTCGACCCATCCCGGCGAAGAAGAGATTTTGCTTGAAGCGCACCGGGTGCTCGCCGGACTTTTTCCATCGCTATTGACCGTGATCGTGCCGCGGCATCCCGGTCGCGGCGAAGCCATCGCGCGCACCATCGCCGCTTCCGGCCTGCATGCGGCCTTGCGTTCGCGCGAGGAGTTGCCCGCGGCGACCACCGACATCTATATCGCCGACACCATGGGCGAATTGGGACTGTTCTATCGGCTGGCGCCGATCGTGTTCATGGGCGGATCGCTGGTCGCACATGGCGGCCAGAATCCGATCGAGGCGGTCAAGCTCGGGGCCTCGATTGTTCACGGCCCGCACGTCTTCAATTTCACTGACGTCTACGAGGAGCTCGATCGTGCGGGGGGTGCCCGGCGCGCCGACACGCTGGAAGCGCTGGTGAAGCAGCTCGGCCAATTGCTGGCCGATCCGGCGGCGCGCGCGGCCTCGGTCGCGGCCTCGGAGCGCGTGGTGGAGCAGCTTGGCGGTGCACTCGAACGCACATTGGCGGCGCTCGAGCCGTATCTGTTGCAGCTACGGCTTGAGATGGGGGCGGGCAATGCATGAGCCGGCCTTCTGGTCCCGGCCGTCCTCATGGATATCGCGATTGCTGATGCCGCTTGGCGCGCTCTATGGCGCGGTCGCGGCGCGGCGGTTGCAGCGCGAGGGCTTCGACGCCGGCATCCCGGTGTTGTGCGTCGGAAATTATCATGTCGGCGGCGCCGGCAAGACCCCGACGGTGCTGGCGCTGACAAAGATCCTGCGCGATCTCGGCGAGACACCGGTCGTGCTCAGCCGCGGCTATGGCGGACGATTGCGCGGGCCGATCAAGGTCGATATCGAGCGCCACGCCGCACGCGATGTCGGCGACGAGCCGCTGATGCTGGCCTCGACGGTGCCGGTGGTGGTGGCGCGCGATCGTATCGCGGGGGTCGCCTTGGCGCGCTCGCAAGGTGCCAGCGTGATCCTGATGGACGACGGTTTCCAGAATCCCGCAATCGCCAAGGATGCCTCGTTGGTCGTGATCGATAGTCATCGTGGTCTGGGCAATGCCCGCGTGTTTCCGGCAGGCCCCTTGCGCGCGCCGCTGTCGCCGCAACTCGCCCGCACCGATGCGCTGATCGTGATCGGCGATGGCGCCGCGGCCGAGGCGGTTGCCGCCACCATCGCCGCGCGGGGAAACCCGGTCTTGACCGCCTCTCTCAAGGCTGTCGATGCGTCGGTAGCCTCGCTGCGCGACAAACGCGTGTTGGCGTTTGCGGGGATCGGAGATCCCGCCAAGTTTTTCAGGACTCTCCGGGCCAGCGGGATCGAGGTCGTCCGGGAGCGGGCCTTCGCCGATCATCATTCGTTCTCGCAAAGCGAGATCGAGGCATTGATCGCCGAGGCCAAACGCGATGCGCTGACGCTGGTGACGACGGAAAAGGATCTGGCGCGACTGTGGCAGGTCGGGGGGCTTCCATCCTGGGCGCAAGAAATTGTGCCGTTCGCGGTGAGGCTTGAGTTCGATAGCAACGTGAAATTGCGCAGGTTCGTATCGGAGCAACTCTTTCGGGCGCGCGACAGGAGTTTCAGAAAAAAAACGTAAGGTGGGCGAAGGCTCTTCGCGCCGTGCCCACCTTGTGATGCGATCTCAGCTCTTCAACGCGCCGGGAAAATGCCGCTGCAGCACGGCGGTTGGGATGGCGTAGGCCTCCTGCAGGTCGACACTCCAGTATTTCAATTCGTCGAGCGGGATTCGTGCATCGGTCACCGCGCAGCGCACATAGGTTCCGGGCGAGATCACGCGAAAATCGCCGTCCAGATATTGCACCTGCGCTTCGCCATGGCCCGAAGGACCGAATTTATTCAGCACGATTGAGTTCTCCGAGCCGCGTCCCGGCCACCCGGACCGGGATAGATGTTTCCAGATTGCGATCTATCATAAATAGGGCGTGGTGTCCGCCCGTCAAAGCCACCGATTTGTGATGAATTGCCGACTGTGGCACATGGTAGCTTCGCGGCAGGTGGATCGCTGTTTTCCTGCCCATCATAACCCGGCAAGTCAGATGCGGCTTCTGTCAGTCTTCACATTCCTGACGCTCTTTGGCGTGGCTTCTGCCGCGGATGCCGCGCCGTCGCCTTCCCCGCATCAAGTCGAGATTCCCTCAGGCAACGGGATATTGCACGCGCAGCTTTACAAGCCTGACGGCGACGGTCCGTTTCCGGTCGTGATCGCGTTGCACGCATGCGGCGGGTTGGGCGGCCATTCCGAGCCGGTCCTGCCGCGTTATCGCGATTGGGCCGAGCAATTGTTGAAGGGAGGCAACGCGGTGTTGCTGCCGGACAGTTTTGGTTCGCGCGAGCTTGGGCCGCAATGCCGGGAGCGCCAGGTGCAGGCCCGGAGCGGTCGGGTGGCCGACATCATGGCGTCACGGCAATGGCTGGTGCAGCAGCCCTGGGCCGCACGGGACCGCATCAGCCTTCTGGGATGGGCACACGGCGCCAGCGCGTTGTTGTGGGCGGTGCGTCCGCAATTGTCGTCACGCAATGTCGAGCCGGACTTCCGCTCCGCGATCGCGTTCTATCCGGATTGCCGCATCTCGTCTGGCCTTGGGTGGAGTGCGCGGGTTCCGACGCTGCTCTTGATCGGCGCCCAGGACGACGTCAGCTCGCCGCCCGCCTGCCGCCAGATGGTCGAGGGGGCGCGCGGGCGTAGCGCGCTGGCGCGGATCGTGGTGTATCCCGGCGCCCATCATGATTTCGACCGCGCCAATTTTCCGCTGCACGCGATTACCGGAACGCCTGATGCCACGGTGCCGGAGCGCGGCCATCTCGGTACCGATCCCGAAGCCCGCGCCGATTCGCAAAAACGCGTCGTGGAATGGCTGGCGCGGTAGGGTGACGGCGAGGTCCGGTTAAAACAAACTTCCTTGCCCAACCGGTTTGACGACGCGCTTGGGCGCGGCGGGCTTCGGCTCGCTTGCCACCGGCTGGGCTTGGCTCGCCGCGGCCGGCCGATCGGCGTCGGCGGTGGCGGCGACGCGGCCGTCGGCGAATTCCAGATCGAGCCGCGCGCCGGGGCCGATGCTCGCTGCGGTATGCACGGCGTGGCCCTGCTCGTCGCGCACCAACGCGAAGCCGCGCGTCAACACGCTGCGATAGGACAGGGCTCCCAACAGCTGGCCACTGTGTACGATGCGTGCCGCATGGCGCTGCAGGGCAAAATCGAGCGCGCGCCGGGCGCGTTCGGCCAATCGCAGCACGCGTTCGTGATGGCGCGCGATGGCCTGGCGCTGCGCCTGCGCGTTGGAGAATTTCGAGGCCTTCAGTCTGACCTCAAGTCCGGCAAAGCGATCCTTCCGATTTCGCAGCAACGATCGCGCAGCATGCCGCATCCGTTCGCCGCTCACGACCAGGCGATGATCGGCCTGCGCGATCTGTCCGCGCAACACCCGCATCGTCAGCCGCGCGCTGGTGGCGGCGAAGCGGCGGAAATGCGCGTGGGTATTGGCTTTCAGGGCGCGGGGGAGCGCAGCGCTCGCGCCGTCGAGCCGCTGCCGCGGGATCGCCAGCAACTCAGCCGCGGCGGGCAGTGCCCGCACCGCGGCGCGCAACTCGTTGCGGCGGTCTTCCTGGCCGCGCCGCCAGCACCGGATCGTGCGCCGCGCCAGGCTATCGACCTCGACGTATAGTTCGCTGCGCACCGGCACCGCCATTTCGGCAGCGGCCGTCGGCGTCGGCGCCCGCTTGTCGGCGGCAAAGTCGATCAACGTGATGTCGGTCTCGTGGCCGATGGCCGAGATCAGCGGGATCATGCTCTCGGCGGCGGCGCGGACCACGATCTCCTCGTTGAACGACCACAGGTCTTCCAGCGAGCCGCCGCCGCGCGCGACGATCAACAGATCCGGCCGCGGAATCCTGCCGGCTTGCGGCAGCGCGTTGAAGCCGCGGATCGCGGCCGCGATCTGTTCGGCCGAGCCTTCGCCCTGCACTCGCACCGGCCACACCAGCACGTGGCGCGGAAAGCGGTCTTCCAGCCGATGCAGGATGTCGCGAATCACCGCACCCGTCGGCGAGGTGACGACGCCGATCACTTCGGGCAGCCAGGGCAAGAGTTGCTTGCGCGCCTCGTCGAACAGCCCCTCGGCGGCAAGCTTGCGCTTGCGCTCTTCCATCAGCGCCATCAGCGCGCCGATCCCGGCGGGCTCGATCGCTTCGATCACGATCTGATATTTCGACGAGCCGGGGTAGGTGGTGAGCTTGCCGGTGGCGATGACCTCAAGCCCTTCCTGCGGCTTGAAGCGCATTCGTCCATGGACGCCCTTCCAGATCACCGCTTCGATCTTGGCGCTCTCGTCCTTGAGGGCGAAATAGCAGTGGCCGGAGGAATGCGGCCCGCGGAAACCGGAGATCTCGCCGCGCACCCGCACGTGCCCGTAGGCGTCCTCCACCGTCCGCTTCAGGGCGGAGGAGAGCTCGGACACCGTGAATTCCGGTGCGTTGATCAGGGCTTCAGTTGCGGTCATGGCAAATCGAATCAGGCCTTCGGGTTAGCGCACAAAATAGGGATTTCAGGCGACGCCGCCAATTAGCCGCTTGCCAATCCCATATACTCTGTATAATAGAGTTCTCTATATTGCTATACTCAGCTTCTTCGCACCAAGGAGATTGCGTCATGATTGCCACGATCGTGTCAGGCGGCCTCAAGGCCGCCGTTTGGGGCCTCGCTGTTGTTGGTTTCGCAGGCCTGGTGCTGGTGGGGCTGATCGCGGTGCCGGTCCGGCAGCCGCCGGAGCTGACGTCAATTTCGAAGACGGCGCGTGCCGTGGATCGCAGCTCCATGCCCGGACTCGACCGGTTTCACGCCCGCGACGGCACCGAACTGGCATACCGGCACTATCCGGCCCGCTTGCCCTCATCCGGCAAGATCGCCATCGTGGTGCATGGTTCCTCGGCATCGAGCATCGCCGTCCATGCCCTGGCGCAGGTGCTTGCCGAGCGAGACATCGAGACCTACGCGCCGGACATTCGGGGCCATGGCGCCTCCGGCACCCGCGGCGATATCGTCTACCCGGGCCAGCTCGAAGACGATCTTGCCGATTTCGTCGGCGAAATCCGCAAAGCCAATCCCGTCGCGCCGCTCACGTTGATCGGCCATTCCTCCGGCGGCGGCTTCGCGCTGCGGGTCGCCGGCTCGCCGATCCAGAGCCTGTTTGAGCGCACGGTGTTGCTTGCGCCCTATCTCGGCTACGACGCGCCGAGCAGCCGCCCGAACGCCGGCGGGTGGGCGAACCCCGATATTCCCCGTTTCTTAGGCCTTTCGCTGTTGCGCCGGCTCGGCATCGTCTGTTGTGAATCGCTGCCGACGATCGCGTTTGCGGTCGCCCCGAATTCAAGCCAGATCCTGGCATCGACCTATTCGTATCGCCTGATGCGCAATTTCGCCGCCTCGCGCGATTACCGCGGGGATCTTGCGGCCGCCGGCAAGCCGGTCACGGTGTTCGCGGGCGCCGCCGATGAATTGATGTTCCCCGATAAATACCAGGATGCCGTCGGTCAGCGCGCGCCGGTCCGGTTGATCGACGGCGTCGATCACATGGGGATCGTCAGCGCCCCCGCGGCCGTCACAGTCATCGCCGATGAGGTCGCGAAGGCGGGGAGCGGGTCATGACCGGCATCGATCCCAAGATTGATCCCAAGATTGATCCCAAGGAAGCCGCGCTGGCACTGTCGGATATCGACGCCGTCGTCCGCCGCGTTCGTCAGTCCAGGATCTACGATATCGCCAGCCTGATGCTGATCATGTGGGGTGCGTTGATTTTTGCGGGCAATGTCGCCTCGCATCTCTGGCCGGCAAACGCCGGTTATATCTGGATTGCGGTGAATGTGGCCGGCGTCGCGGGATCGTTTGCGGTCAGCGCCTTCACGCGCCGGCGCATGCGCGTGCCGAGCTTCGATTTGAAGATAGCCGCGGCCTTCGCTCTGTTTTTCGCCTTCGGGATTTTGTGGTCGATCGCGTTGGGGCATTTCTCGCCGCGCCAGCTCGGCGTGTTCTGGCCGACTTACTTCATGATGATCTACACCATCGCAGGCTTGTGGGTCGGGCCGGCCTTTGTCGCGATTGGCCTTGGCATCACCACGCTGACGATGATCGGCTATGTCTTCGCCGGCGACTTGTTCAACCTGTGGATGGCGGTGGTCAACGGCGGCGGGCTCATTCTGGGCGGCCTCTGGATGCGCCGGAGCTGACCATGGCGGAACTCGACGACATCATCCACCAGCCGCTGCGGCTGAGGATCATGGCGGCGCTGAACGCGCTGCCTGTCAGCGCGGGACTCGAATTTGCCCGGCTGAAAAAGCTGACCGGCGCCACCGACGGCAATCTCGGCGCCCATATCGAAACGCTGGCGAAGGCCGGCTATGTCGCGGTCGAAAAGGCCTTTGTCGGCAAAAAGCCGCAGACCACCGTGATTGCCACCGCCTCCGGGCGCGGCGCGTTCGCCCGCCATGTCGCCAGCTTGCAGGAAATCATCGCGGCCTCGGCGAGCGAAAGCTAACCGCTTCGGCCGTCAGTCCCGGGCCTGCGCCAAGTGGCGCATCCCCGATGTGCAATTGCACATCGTGGATGCGCAATTGCACATCGGGGATGACGGGAATTGGATCTCCCCCTTGCAGCGCGAGGGAGTTTCGTGCGACCGACTGCGCTTCCGCACACCCTCATTTGGCTACATCATGCATATTCTCCTGCTCGGTTCCGGCGGCCGCGAACACGCACTGGCGTGGAAGATCGCCGCCTCGCCTTTGGTGACGAAGCTCTGGTGCGCGCCGGGCAATGTCGGAATCGCGCGCGAGGCCGAGTGCGTGAGCCTCGATATTGCCGACCACGCCGCGGTGATCGATTTCTGCAAACGCCACGATGTGGAACTGGTCGTGGTCGGCCCGGAAACACCGCTCGCAGCCGGCATCGTCGATGATCTGGCGGAAGCCGGCATCAAGGCGTTCGGGCCGAGCAAACAGGCCGCGCGGCTTGAGGGCTCCAAGGGATTCACCAAGGCGCTGTGTACTGAGTTTGGCATTCCGACCGGCGCCTATGGCCGTTTCACCAATGCCGCCGCCGCGTTGGCGTATGCGCGCGCCCAAGGCGCGCCGATCGTGGTCAAGGCCGACGGGCTCGCGGCCGGCAAGGGCGTCGTCGTCGCCGAGACGCTAAGCGAAGCCGAAGCTGCCATCGCCATGATGTTCGAGGGCGCGTTTGGCGCGGCCGGCGCGGAAGTGGTGATCGAGGAGTTTCTCGCCGGCCGCGAGATCAGCTTTTTCGCCCTGTCCGACGGCGAGACCGCGATCGCGCTTGCCTCGGCGCAGGACCACAAGCGCGTGTTCGACCACGACCAGGGCCCGAACACCGGCGGCATGGGCGCCTATTCACCGACGCCGTTCGTGACCGACGAACTCCACACCGAGATCATGGCGAAGATCATTCTGCCCACGGTTGATGGCATGAAGGCGCGCGGCACGCCGTTTCGCGGTGTGCTGTATGCGGGCGTCATGCTCACTCCGGAAGGCCCAAAACTGTTCGAATACAATGTCCGCTTCGGCGACCCGGAATGCCAGGTGCTGATGCTGCGGATGATGTCGGACCTCGTGCCGGCCATGCTGGCGTCGTGCGACGGACAGTTGAAGAATTTCGACCTGCGCTGGTTTCCGGACGCAGCACTCACCGTGGTGATGGCGGCGAAGGGCTATCCCGGCGATTATGTGAGGGGCAGCGTTATCGAGGGACTCGATGACGCCGCAAAGGTCGAAGGCGTCGAGATTTTCCACGCCGGCACCATTGCGAAAGACGGCGTTGTTCTGGCCAATGGCGGCCGCGTGCTGAATGTCTGCGCTTCGGGCAAGTCCGTCACGGAAGCGCAGCGGCGCGCCTATGAGGCGGTCGATCGTATCCAATGGCCGGAAGGCTTTTGCCGGCGCGACATCGGCTGGCAGGCGGTGGAGCGGGAGAAGCAGTAGAGGCGGCCGGCCGCAGACGCGGCCTTTTCTTGGGGGCAGGCCGCATAGCATCAACCGAGGCAAGAGCCGCGCCAAAAGCGCGGCCCTTCCGCGCGAAAGCGGCAGATTCGCGCCACGTCCGTTTTATGCTATACTGACCCCATGACGGAACTACTTGAACATGCGGTTGATACCGCTCGCGCCCTGCCCCCCGCGATGCAGGACGACGTTGCGCGGCTGTTGCTGCAATTTCTTGGTGAGGAACAGCCCGCCATTCAGCTTACGCCGGAAGAAGCGGCTTCTTTCGCGGAATCCCGCGCCCAGGCTTCACGCCGTGAGTTTGCGACTGATGACCAGGTGCGCGCCGTTTGGGCGAAGCACGGCCTTTGAAATTACGCTACACCCCGAAGGCACTCGCCGAGCTGGCCGACATTCTCGCCTACATTGCCGAGCGATCACCGCAAGGCGCGCGCAACGTTCAGGCGCGCATCCAGGCTATCACCACTCTTTTGGTGCAACACCCCCATTCCGGCCAGCTCACCAGCGAAAGCGGCTTGCGCCGGATCGTGACGCCGCCCTACCCCTATTTGATCTTCTATGAAGTGACGACCGAGGAAGTTGTGATTATCGGCGTTCGCCACGCGGCGCGAGAGCCGGAGCAGCCACGCGGCTAGATGAGCAAATTTGAGAAAGCAGTTGAAGCCGCGCGGACAGAATTCAATCGCGCCTGCGACAGTGTGCACGCGCTCAGTGCGGCAATGACCATGACCAATCCAAACGCATTGGGCTGCGTTCCTCTCGGCCGCCGCCCGAATGTTTAACAAGCTCAAGGCCGGCGCGAAGGCACCGCCGCAAAGCAAGCTATGGTACGAATCCAAAGTACGCCAGCGGCAGGACGATCAGTTGCTTTGCTACATCTGGCACGCTCGCATATCCGCCTCTCGTAACGTTTCACCCGCCGACAGGCTCGTACAGGATATCCGGGTCAGGTCCGTGCAAGGTGGATGTGCAGAAAAACGACCTGACGGGCAAATCACCTGGGCAATTTACCGACCCCTCTATCCAGCCCCTTTTGAAAAAATATTCTGATTTTCAGAAATGCCAAATCAGTCCTATATGGTCGCCGTCTCGTGCCCACAAGAGGGGCGCTTCGCGGTCGTCACGGACGTTGGGTGCGGGATGCGGTGGACGTGGAAGTGCCCCTGACGAACGGCACTGATGCGGACGGCGAAGTCGTGTGGTCCTGACGCCTCGATGCTGGCGTTCAAGTGGCGACAATGCTTGCGCATTGCGCTTACGACGGTGACAAAAAAGCCCGATCACCGGCTATTCGATTCACACATTTTGGAACCGCAAAGTGGTGCCATATTTGATGCGGCGGAAGGCTTCGAGGCCTAGGCGCATCACCTTTGGACCGGGCTTTCCATAATAGATGGTCCATCCTCCAAGTCGAGCGATGACCCATGCAGCGAAGGCGAGCGTGCCCTTTGGGTGCGGGTTCTTTTGCTTGTCGGTAGCTCCCTCGAGTTGAGAAGACAGGGCTTCCAGCACAGGCTGGTCATCCGGCTCGAAAGCCTCGACGATTTTTTCCTCGGTCGTTCCGTCACGGGCGCGGACCAACTGCATGATCGTGACCGCCGCCACAGCGGCTGCGGCGACGAACTTGATCATGACCTCGGGTTCGCCAATGTCGGCTTCCTCAATATCAAAACCGGCGGACTTGAGCGTGCGGAAGAACTCCTCGATGGTCCAACGCTTGCGATAGAGGTCGACGATCCGACGCGCTTGTTTTGCGCTTCTTACCGCGCGTGTGGTGAGGAGCCGCCAATGGATGGGCTCACCGCCATGGAGCAATGACACCTCCCGAACGTCCACCATGGTCAGGCGGATTATGTCGGGCAGATCAGGCGCTGGGCTGGGATGTGGCCTGCACAACGTCACCGGCGAGAAGCGCAAGGCAAGCTCGGCTATCCGCTCCTTGCGGCCCGGCGCCGCAGGAATCGTCACGCTGAATCGGGCTTCTTCCGGTAAGCCATCAACAAATTCAAACTGCTGTGCAAAAGCTCCGGACTTCAGTTTGATCTTCCGATTCCAGTTTGACCTGACAATCAGCTCGACATTCGCCGGACGCTGCGCGAAGTGCTCGTAGATATCGCTTTCCCGGTCGGAGATAAGGGTAATACTTCGCGCAGTCGATAACGCCGCGCCGGCTTGGGCCGCCACGGAGAGCCAACGTTGGGACTCCTTGTCCGCCGTGGCTCGCGATCGTCGGGGCGTCACCTTGCCCTTGTCCCGATTCCAGACCTGCGCATCAACAAGACCCAGTAACGCATCATTTTCGGCATCGAGTGCGAGCGCCGCATGCAACAGCAGCCCACGCGTTCCGCCGCCTTTGCCGACAGGTCCATACCCGTTGGCTTTGGCACGCCGTCCGCCAAGGAACAGTTCGCTGGTGTCCTGGACCACGATGATCTCACGATCGGCAACCCGCAAGGCCGTCCGCGAAGCCGCGTGGCTCGCCATCTCTGCAACACCTACCTTTTCATTGCGCAGAAAACGCGTGAATCGAACCTCCTGGGCTCGGCTCCCTGCAAGGCGTCGAATGCAGGAGCCTGGACCCCGAACGAGGGCCGCATGCAGCGACGCCCCCCTTTTTCCAGGCGACGATCGCCAAATCGTCCCAGTCCAATCTCCATCGACACAAGACCGCCCTCCGCGAACCCGACTCCCGCCAGAGAATCAGTATCCGCCAATCTCTGCAACAAAGATGTGTGCATTCGATAGCCGATCACCGGGGAGAGCGCGAAGGAAACCGTTAAAACCATTGCGTGCGGGAATGCCGGGTGTTTCCGGTGCGACCGTGGTGACGACACTCGTGTGCTCCACCACCCTTTGCGCACGAGGCTGCGGGTGCGGCGGGCACCCGGCATTCCCCACGCCCTCTGATTTTACGGGCGAAGGATTCATGCACAGCTCGGGCGCGTTGCGCCGCGGGATCGCGGATTCGTATCTCATTGTATTTTAGCTCGGGAACTTCAACGACGGTTGAATGTTTTGGTTCGAGGGCCTCGCGTCAGTGACAACTGACGGCGATACTTGCGTGGGATTTGATCGTGTCGCTCAGAGATCTTTCCACCTATCGAAAAAAGCGGGACTTTGAAAAGACCGCGGAGCCCAGCGGCGATGTTGCCGTCGTGCCGTCGAAACGGCCGCGGTTCGTGATCCAGAAGCATGACGCGACGCGGCTGCATTACGATCTGCGGCTGGAATTCGACGGCGTCTTTAAATCCTGGGCGGTCACCCGCGGCCCCTCGCTCGACCCGCGCGACAAGCGGCTCGCCGTCGAGGTCGAAGATCACCCGCTGGATTACGGCGATTTCGAAGGCACCATCCCGAAGGGGCAGTATGGCGGCGGCACCGTGCAGCTGTGGGACCGCGGCTATTGGGAATCCGACGACCCCGAAAGAGGATTCAAGAAGGGCGACCTGAAGTTCACGCTGCACGGCGACAAGCTTCACGGCAGTTGGGGGCTGGTGCGGATGCGCAACGACCGCAGCGGCGGCAAGCGCACCAACTGGCTCCTGATCAAGCATCGCGACGAGTTCGCCAAAGAAGGCAAAGCCAACACCATCCTGGACGCCGATCAATCGGTCGCCTCGGGACGCTCGATGGAGGAGATCGCCAAAGGCAAAGGGAAAGCGCCGAAGCCGTTCATGATGGCGAGGTCCAACCGCGTCGGCGCGGATGCGGTGTGGAATTCGAACCGGGGCGATGCGGCGGAAGCGCGCGCGGGAAGGAAGAACAAGAAAGCCCCGTCGCAACCCGCGCCGGCGAAAGTGCCGCAAGGCAAAAAGGTCGCGGCGATGCCGGAGTTTGTCGCCCCGCAGCTCTGCATCTCGGTCGATCGTCCCACAAGCGCGCAAGGTTGGTGCCATGAGATCAAATTCGACGGTTACCGGGTGCAATTGCGCGTCGAGGGCGGCGAGGCCACGTTGAAAACCCGCAAAGGGCTGGACTGGACCGGCAAATTCGCGGCTATTGCGAGGGAAGGGAGTTCGCTGCCCGACGCGCTCGTTGACGGCGAAATCGTCGCGCTCGATCCTCACGGTGCGCCGGATTTTTCAATGCTGCAGGCCGCCCTTTCCGACGGGCAGACCGACAATCTCATCTTCTACGCGTTCGACCTGTTGTTTGCCGGTGGGGAAGACCTCCGCAGCCTTCCGCTTGGCGAGCGCAAGGCGCGGTTGAAGCGGTTACTGGCCGCGCGCGCCAAGAGCGAAACCAAACCGATCCGCTATGTCGAGCATTTCGAGAGCGGCGGCGACGCCATTTTTCAGTCGGCGTGCCAGTTGTCGCTGGAAGGCATCGTCTCGAAGAAGCTGAGTGCCCCCTATCGTTCGGGCCGCTCGGAAGACTGGACCAAGGCGAAATGCCGCGCCGGACATGAAGTCGTGCTAGGCGGCTGGAAGACCACCAACGGCAAATTCCGCTCGCTGATGGCGGGTGTCTATCGCGGCGATCATCTGGCCTTTGTCGGCATCGTCGGCACTGGCTTTGGGCAGGACAAGGTGCGGCGGATCATGCCGGCGCTGAAGGCACAAGCTTCGGATAAAAGTCCATTCGGCGGCAAGGATGCGCCACGCAAGACTACCGGCGTGCATTGGCTGAAGCCCAAGCTCGTGGCCGAGATCGAATTCGCCGGCTGGACCGACGCCGGAAATATCCGGCAGGCGGCGTTCAAGGGGCTGCGCCAGGACAAGCCAGCCGACGAGGTGAAGGCGGAAACTCCGACCACGACCAAATCCGGCCAACCGGTCAACGACAGAATCAAACCCGGAAAGTCAGCAAGAGCCGGCTCGAAACCTTCGGAGAACAAATCCGCTGAGGTGATGGGTGTCGTCATCTCGAAGCCGGACAAGCAGTTGTGGCCCGACGCCGGCGACGGCAAAGGCGTGACCAAGCTCGATCTCGCCCGGTATTTCGAGGCGGTCGGCGGCTGGATGATCGGCCATCTCAAGGGTCGGCCATGCTCGCTCGTTCGCGCGCCGGAAGGTATCAACGGCGAGCATTTTTTCCAGCGCCACGCGATGCGCGGGACATCCAATCTCCTCGAACTGGTCAAGGTTTTCGGCGACCACAAACCGTATCTACAGATCGACCGCGTCGAGGGTCTTGCGGCGGTGGCGCAGATCGGCGCCGTCGAGCTGCACCCGTGGAATTGCGCGCCGGATGCGCCTGACGTACCTGGGCGTCTGGTGTTCGATCTCGACCCCGCGCCGGACGTCGAATTTGCCGAGGTCATCGAGGCCGCCAAGGACATGCGGCGGCGGCTCACGGAGTTGGGTCTGGAGAGTTTTTGCAAGACCACTGGCGGCAAGGGGCTTCACGTGGTGACGCCGCTGGCGCGGGCTGCAAAGGACAAGGTGACCTGGCAAGAGGCCAAGACCTTCGCGCAAGGCGTTTGCCAATGGATGGCCGCCGACGATCCCGAGCGCTATCTGCTCAACATGTCGAAGAAGCTGCGCAAGGGAAAAATCTTCCTCGATTATCTCCGCAACGACCGGATGGCGACCGCGGTCGCCGTGCTGTCGCCGCGGGCGCGCGAAGGCGCCACGGTTTCAATGCCGCTGACATGGGCGCAGGTGCGTGGCGACCTTGAGCCGAAGCACTATACGGTCAGGACCGTGCCGACGCTGCTCACCAGAACCAAGGCGTGGCAGGATTACGATGACGCCGCCTCCTCGATAAAGGCCGCGATCAAGAAGCTCGCGGCGAAGGCCAATAATCTAGCGGGGAAAGCTTAGCCATCGTCATTCCGGCGCGCGACGCTCAAAGTCTTCCAAGCAATAAAAGGATCAGCAGGATCACGATGACAAGGCCAAGACCGCCGCCGCCATAATACCCAGTGCCGTAGAACGGACCGCCACCGACGCCGCTGAAGCCACCGAGCAAAGCAATAATGAGAATGATCAGGATAATCGTTCCAATAGACATTTAATCTCTCCTCCAGCCCGGCAGTCGGCACCAGTTGTCCTGCCCTTGCTGAAAAAACGAACGGGACCTCGGAAAGTTCCATCGGCTGGCTGTGCGGAATCCACGCCCTCTTTTTTTTCGGAAAAGGTACAATTACATAAAGCTGCCGCCAAAGAGGATCGGAAGATGTCTGCACCTCTCGTCGTTTCTATTCCGCATCGCCTTGGCCGCGAAGAGGCGACCCGTCGCCTCAAGGCGGGCTTGACGCGTGCCGCTTCCAGCCTCCCGGTGCTGAAAGTCGATGAAGAGAGATGGGAGGACGATCGCATGATCTTTCGCGTGCGCGCGCTTGGACAGGCCGCGTCCGGCCATCTCGATGTGGCTGAAGACCATGTCCGGCTCGAAGTTACGCTACCCTGGTTGCTGCAAAGATTTGCGCAAGCCGCCCAGATCGCGATCAGGAATCGGGGCAATCTGTTGCTGACCAAACGCGGCTGAGCAATTCGGCTTCAGGCCGGAATGCGTCGGCGCACCGATGTCAAAGCGCCTTCGAATCTGGCCTTCAACACAGCGACCGGCAGGTGCTGGAACAGAGCGGAGAGGCGGACTTCCCCGGACTGGCCGTTGCCAGCGAAACCTTCCACGGTATAGCCCGCTGTGCGTAGGGCACCGTCATAGGTCTCCGCGTGAGGCCAAACCCGGCCATCTTGTGACAAGGCCGCGAATGATTTCGCGACCGCAATGATGGCGACGTTGCGGCCACGACGCCGTGCGAAGGCGATGACGTGATCGGCATGCGGGCCGCTAACCTCCAGCGGCTGGTAATCGCCGTGAGTGAACACATCGGCCAAGTCGGTCCGCAGCTTCAGCAACTGCCTCGTCCAGGCCAGCTTCAAATGACCGCTGGACCAGTTTCGCGCAAGCTTCTCCCAATCGGGAGTTGCCGTCGACCTCAGTGCGGCGGCGCGTGCCGCAAAATCCACCGGTCGCCGGTTATCCGGGTCGACCAGCGACAGATCCCAAAACTCGGTACCCTGATAAAAATCAGGCACGCCGGGCACCGTGGCCTTCAATGTGATCTGACTGAGCGAATTGAGCGCGCCCAACAGCGAGGTCCGCTGACTGAAGGTTTCCAGCGAATCCAGAAATTCAGCCGAGGTCGAACGATCCAGGATCCGTATCAGGAAGGTCCGCAGTCCAGCCTCATAGGCCTGGTTGGGATTGAGCCAACTGGTCTCCTGCTTGCCCTCGCGCGCCGCTTTCAGCGCATAGGCCTGCATCCGCTCCAAAAACGCATCGTCGCGTTCGCCCAAGGGTAACGCGCCGAGCAGGGCCTGGTACAGCATGTATTCGAACGTCGCAGACGGCGCGCGCATCTCCCCCTCGATGACGAGGTGCGGCGCGTTGAGGACCTTCCAGCGTGCCACGGCGCTGGTCCATTCGCCCGGAAGCTCGGTCAACGCCATCAGTCGCGCACGGGCATCCTCGCCGCGTTTGGTGTCGTGCGTCGCGGTCGCGGTCATGCCATGTGGCCACTTCTGGCTGCGAATCTTCATCGCCTCGTGAAAGGCATCGACGGAAAGGGCTTTGGCCGACGGGTCGCCGCCGACCTCGTTGAGCGCGAGCAGGCGGTGATAGCGATAGAACGCCGTATCCTCGAGCGACTTCGCCATGACCGGACCGGTAAACTGTTGCACCTTCAAGGCGAAACGACGCACGCGCGTTGCACTGTGCGCCGCCCGATTCGGTTTGAGCAGGTCCATGGTCAACGCATCGCGCAAGAATTCGAAGATACCTTCGTCGGCGGCAAACCAGTCCGTGCGCGCTTTCTCGATGGTGGCCGTAATCAGCGCGCGGTCGTGCGGCGTTGGACCCGCCAGGGTCAAATAGGTGCGATAGACCGGAAAATGCAGGATGTAGAGTTCAAGCGCCTGCCGCAGGCTGTCGGCGGAATAGTCGCGGGTGGAGTAATGGCCGCCGGCGATCCGTGCCAGCAGCCGTGTCAGTACCGTGAATTCGCTGGTCAGCAAGGTCTCGTATCACCCTGCGCTTGGCATCTTTCAGGACCGGTTCCAGCCGGGGCGGGGTGTTGCTGATTTGCCGCCACACCTCGTCGAGCGCTTCAAGCCCATGGCCGTTGATCAATACTTGCGTAATCGCGTTGAGCCACTCATAGCCGGTGGTGCCTTGCACGCCGGCGAAAGGCTGCAGCTTTTCATGTTCGCCGAGAATTTTTTCGATCACCGTGTAAAGCGGCTCGGCATCCCGTGCTGTGCTTTCAGGACCAAGCGGCGCAGGCGTTGAAAATACTGCACGGGGTCGCGCAAGCCGTCGATGTGATCGAGCCGCAGGCCCTGCAGTCTTGCCTTCCGCGATCAGCTTTTTGACCAGGCGATGGAGGGCTTCGAAGGTGCCGGAATCCTCGACCCGCAACCCGGCGAGCGTATTGACGTCGAAAAACCGTCGATAGTTGATGTCGCTCGAAGCCAACCGCCAATGCCCAAGCCTGTAGTGCTGGCGTTCGAGCAGATGATGCAGCGCCAGGGTCTGCGTCGGCCGGTCCGGTCCGGCCCGATAGGCGGAAAGCCCGCGCGCGATAATCTTTGTTGCTTCGGCGATGCCGTTCAACTCCGCCTTGAAGGCGGGCGCCTCCTTGCGATTGGGATGACGGAGTCCCTTATGGCGTGACGCGAGATCGAGCATTTGTTTGCCGGCCGCGCTTTCTTCCGCCGCGGCTTGTTTGACGACCGTGCGCAAAATCTCGCCGTAACGCTCGGGTGCGATCGGCAGGCGATGTTCAAAATACCAGGCCGAAAAGCTTCCCTCATCGGCGTCATAACGAAGTTCGATTTCGCCGCGTTCGAGCGCTTCGCCATAGGACGAGCCGATGATCGGCAGCAGCACACCACCCCGGGCCCGGTACGGCAGGATGTCCCAGTCGATGTCGAACGATGTTGCATGCGGCGAAGCCGGCCCCCACTCCAGCACGTCGAGCCACCACGGATTGTCGGCGAAATGCACCCCGACATGGTTGGGAACGAAATCGAGAATAAGCCCGAGGTCGTGCTGCTTCAGCGCGCAGCTGAACCGCTCGAAACCGGCTTCGCCGCCGAGCTCCGGATTGATCTTGGTGTGATCGACGATGTCGTAGCCGTGGGTCGAGCCTTTGCGCGCCTTCATGAACGGCGAGGCATAGAGATGCGTGATGCCGAGCGCCTTGAGGTACGGCACGATGGAGGCGGCGGCGTCGAAGTCGAAACTCGCCGTGAGCTGAACACGGTAGGTCGCGATCGGGATGGCCGGCGGCATCAGCGCGGCTCCAGACACCAGGAGACCGACCACGGCGAGATCATTTCACTGGTCTTGCCGCCCCAGAGTGGGGCACCGGTTAATTCACCTGGCTTATGCGCGATCGCGCTGGGCGACAGGTTGGCCGTAAGCCGCAGCGTCGCGCCGTCGCCCATGCGCCAACTCGCCGTCACCAAGCCGTTCTCCGCCGCTTGCGCGTTGCCGAAGGTCGCGCCGGCCAGCCGGGGAACGATGTCGCGGCGGCGGACTGCGAGAAGCTCCTGCACCAGTGTGAGTCGCCTATGTCCCGCCGGCTCGTTGCGCGCTTCCCAATCCAGCACCGCGGATTGGAACGTCGATGGGGCCAGCGGATCGGGGACCTCGTCGCCATATTTCGCATAGGCGCCGGCGAATTCCTTGTGCCGGCCCTTGCGCACCGCTTCGGCGAGGTCGCCCTGGAAATCGCAGAAGAACGGAAACGGTGCTTTCGAGCCCCATTCCTCGCCCATGAACAGCATCGGAATCATCGGCGCCAACAACGTAATCGCCAGCCCTGCTTCGATCGCGGTCGCGCTCACATGGCCTTCGAGCCGGTCGCCAAGCGCGCGGTTGCCGATCTGATCGTGGTTCTGCAGGAAATTGACGAAGGCGGTGGGAGCGAGTTTTCCGCTCGGCTCGCCGCGCAATTGCCCGCCGCGATGCGCGGAGGCCTCGCCCTGATAGATGAAGCCGGATCCGAGCGCGCGGGCGATGTCGGGCAGCGGCGAACGCTGATAGTCGCCGTAGTAACCGTGGGTCTCCCCGGTCAGAAGCACGTGCCAGGCGTGATGGTAATCGTCGTTCCACTGCGCCCGGTATTTTCCGTGCGGCGGATCTTTACGCACATCGAGAAGGCTTGCGAGATTATCGTCGTTCTCAAGCACGAGATGGATGTGCCGGCCGCTCCCGGCGGCGAGATCGCCCACCGCGCAGCTGAGATCGTGCAGCATCGAAATCTCGCCCGGCTCGGTGATGGCGTGCACGGCGTCGAGCCGCAGCCCGTCGAAACGATATTCGCGCAGCCAATACAGCGCATTCTCGGTGGCGAAAGTGCGCACCTCGCGCACCCGATAATCGATCGCGCTACCCCAGGGCGTCTCTGCCTCGGTAAAGAAGCCTGGGGCATATCGGCTGAGGTAATTTCCTTCGGGGCCGAAGTGGTTGTAGACCACGTCGAGAAATACCATCAGGCCGCGTAAGTGTGCTTCGTCAATCAGGGCCTTGAGATCGTCGGGACGTCCATAGGCACTATCGGGCGCGTACCAGAACACGCCGTCATAGCCCCAATTGCGCCGCCCGGCGAAATCCGCCAGCGGCATCAATTCCAGCGCGGTGATGCCGGTCGCGACCAGATGATCGAGCTTGTCGATCATGGCGCGGTAGGTGCCTTGCGAGGTGAAAGTGCCGACATGGGCTTCGATCACGGCGACTTCCTGCCATGGGCGTCCGCGCCACTGCGACGCGCGCCATCGATAGAGGGTGTGATCAATCACCTCGCTCGGACCGGAAACGTCGTCGGGTTGAAACGCGGAGGCCGGATCGGGGACATCGATCTCGTCGTCAATCCGGAATTTGTAAAGTGCGCCGGATTTTACGCCCGGCACCTCGACAGAAAACCAGCCGTCCTCACCGCGTCGCATGCGGTGCGACTTTTCCAAGACCAGATCGACACGTTGCACCGCCGGCGCCCACAGGCGAAATGATACGCCGTTCGTTGTCAGCCTTGTTCCGAATTTCCGCTCAATCATGCCGAACCCGCAAAGGCGAGGACCGAGCGCGGAGGTGCCTTTGCCTCGCTTCCCGACGCGAAGTCCGCGACCATCTGTTTAATGTCTGCGGTGTTCAATAGTTGCTGCCAACCCTTGTATTCCGGCAGCTTCGGGAGTTTGAACGCGATCGCTTCGGGGGCGGCGTTCAGCACCATGAAAAGCGGCGGTTGCCCGGGCTCGATCGGTCCCAGCACATAAGCGAGAAAGCGCCCTTCAGGAAAATTCCAGTCCTGTTCCTTCATATCTTCGGCTTCCGGCGTCAACCACAGCACGCCGTAAGATCCGTCGGCGCGCCGCCCGTCGAGCCAGCGGCGTGAGCGGAGTTGTGGAAAGCGTTTTCGCATCTCGGTCATGTGGCCGACGAAATCGACGAGGTCGTCGCCCTCCCGGTTCAGGCCTTCCCAGCCGATCCAGCCGATTGCATTGTCCTGGCAGTAGGCGTTGTTGTTGCCGGATTGCGAGTTACCGACTTCATCGCCGGCCAGAATCAGCGGCAGGCCTTGCGCCAGCAGCAGACACGCCAGCTGGTTTCTCCGAAGCTGATGACGAAGGCCTGTTATCGCTGGGTCGTCGGTGGGGCCTTCATGGCCGCAATTGGTGCTTTGGTTGTCGCTGGAGCCGTCACGATTGTCTTCGCCGTTGGCCTCATTGTGTTTCTCATTGTAGCTGAACAAATCCGCCAGCGTGAAGCCGTCATGCACGGTGATATGATTGACGCCGGCGCGCGGGGCGCGGTCATCGTGGTTGAACAGGTCGGACGAGCCGGTCATGCGGCTGGACACTTCGCCGATCAGACTGCCTTCGCCGCTCCAGTAACGGCGCATCGCGCTGCGATAACGGTCATTCCATTCCGACCATTGCGACGGAAAGCTGCCGACCTGATAGCCGCCCAGACCGAGATCCCAGGGCTCCGCGACGAGCTTCACCGAAGCCAGCACGGGGTCTTGCCGGATCGCGGTGAGGAAGGCGCTGTTGCGGTCGAAGCCGTTCGGTCCGCGCGCCAGGGTGGTGGCGAGATCGAAACGGAAGCCGTCGACGTGGCACACTTCGACCCAATAGCGAAGGGAATCCATCACCATCTGCAGCACGCGCGGATGGGTGAGCTTCACCGAGCTGCCGCAGCCGGTGAAGTCGTCGTAGAAGCGTGGATTGTCGGGCTTGAGCCAGTAATAAGAGGCGTTGTCGATGCCGCGAAACGACAGCGTCGGGCCCAGATGATTGCCCTCCGCGGTGTGATTATAGACGACGTCGAGCATCACCTCGATGCCGGCGTCGTGCAACCGCGCCACGGTGGTGCGGAAGGCGTCGAGCGGGTTGTCCTGCGCGTAGCGCGGTTCCGGCGCGAAGAACGACAGCGTGTTGTAACCCCAGTAGTTCGACAGCTTCTTTTCGACCAGGTTGCGATCGTCGACAAAGCCGTGAATCGGTAACAGCTCGATGGTGGTGACGCCGAGCCGCTTGAGATGTTCGATCATGGCCGGCGAGGACAAGCCGCCATAGGTGCCGCGCAAATTCGGCGGCACATCTTCGCGTTTTTGCGTCAGGCCCTTGACGTGCGCCTCATAGATGATGGTGTCTTCCCAGGGGATGTTGGGGCGCATTTCGCGTCGGCCCCAGTTGAAGGTTTCGTCGACGACGACGGCCTTGGGCATGCCGCGCGCATTGTCGCGCCGATCGAACGAAAGATCCTCGCGCGCGCTGCCGGTGCGGTAGGCGAAATGCGCATCGCTCCACACCAAGCGCCCGGCGAGGCGCTTGGCATAGGGATCGAGCAGCAGCTTGTTGGCATTGAAGCGATGACCGTGCTCCGGTTCATAAGGCCCGTGAACCCGATAGCCATAGAGCTGTCCGGGCGACACGTCGTTGAGATATCCGTGCCAGACATCCTCGGTGCGTTCGGGTAATTCGATACGCTCGAGTTCGCGGCGGCCCTGGTTGTCGAACAGGCAGAGCTCGACCTTTTGCGCGTTGGCGGAGAACAACGCAAAATTGGTGCCCCGGCCGTCCCAGCTTGCGCCGAGGCGTGAGGACGTTCCGGCGGACAGTCGCATGCGTTAGCCTTCCGGTACGAGGAAAATGGCGGCCAGAGGCGGGAGGGTGAGATTGAGTTCGGGCACCAGGCCATCCAATGTCTGGACCTCGCCGACGTTCCCGGCATTGCTGCCGCCGTAATGCGCCGAGTCCGAATTGAGGACCTCGCGCCACTTGCCGGCGAACGGTACCCGGACGCGGTAGTTGTAATATACATTCGGAGAGAAATTGATCACGACGAGACAGCGGGCGCGGGCACCGTTGCCTTTGCGAATCCACGCGAACACGTTGTGATCGGCATCGTCGGTCACGATCCATTCAAACCCGGCTTGATCGCAATCCATCTCGTGCAGCGCCGGCAACGCGCGATAGAGGTTGTTCAGATCGCGGATCAGCGACTGGATGCCGGCGTATTTCGGCTGGTCGAGCAGATGCCAGTCGAGTGCACGATCGTGGCCCCATTCGCGCTCTTGACCGAATTCGCACCCCATGAACATCAGCTTCTTGCCGGGATGGCCGAACATGAAGGCGTAGTAGGCGCGCAAATTGGCAAAGCGCTGCCAGTCGTCGCCGGGCATGCGGCCGAGCAGCGAGCGCTTGCCGTGGACGACCTCGTCATGGGACAGCGGGAGGATGAAATTTTCCGAAAAAGCGTAATGCAAACCGAACAGGATGTCGCCGTGATGATGTTTGCGGTGAATCGGATCCCTGCTGATGTAGTTCAGCGTATCGTGCATCCAGCCCATATTCCATTTGTAGCCAAAGCCGAGCCCGCCAAATTCGACCGGGCGCGAGACCTGCGGCCAGGCGGTTGATTCTTCGGCGGCCGTGGTGGCCTGCGGAAAACGGGCGAACACTTCGGTATTGAAACGGCGCAGGAAATCGATGGCGTCGAGATTTTCCCGGCTGCCATATTTGTTCGGGATCCAGCCGCCGGCGGGCCGGCTGTAGTCGAGATACAGCATCGAGGCCACCGCATCGACGCGCAGGCCGTCGATCGCATAACGCTCCAGCCAGAACAGCGCGTTCGACACCAGGAAATTCACCACTTCGGTGCGGCCGTAATTGTAGATCAGCGTGCCCCAGTCGAGGTGACGGCCCTGCAACGGGTTGGCGTGTTCATAGAACGCGGTGCCGTCGAAATTGCCGAGGCCATGCGGATCGTCGGGAAAATGCCCGGGCACCCAGTCCAGCAGCACGCCGAGGCCTTCGCGGTGGCAGGCGTCGACCAGAGCGGAAAAATCCTCAGGTGGGCCGAACCGGCGGGTGGGCGCGTACAGGCCGGTCGGTTGATAGCCCCATGAGCCATCGAAGGGATGTTCGCTGATGGGCATAAATTCAACATGGGTAAAACCGAGATCGCGCACATACCGCGGAAGCTGTTCGGCGAGTTCGCGATAGCTCAGCCATTCGTTGCCATCCTTGCGCCGCCACGAGCCAAGATGGACCTCATAGATCGACATCGGCGCGCTTCGTGCGTTGACATTGGCGGGCGCCGGCTTCGGTCGTGGCAGCCTGGCCTCGTCGAACACGATCGAGGCCGTGCTCGGGCGCAATTCCGCGGCAAACGCCATCGGATCGGATTTGAGTGGCAACTGCTGGCCGTGCGGGCCGATAATATCGAATTTATAATGATCGCCCGATGTGGCGCGGGGCACGAACAGTTCCCAATAGCCGGCGCCGCGCACCCGCATCGGATGCCGCCGTGGATCCCAGAAATTGAAATCGCCGACCACGCTGACCCGGCGCGCGTTGGGGGCGAGCACGACAAAGGCCACGCCATCGACGCCATCCAGCGTCATCGGATGCGCGCCGAGCTTGTCGTAGAGTCGTTGATGGGTGCCTTCGCCCAACAGATACAGATCGAACTCGCTCAACACCGGCGGAAAGCGGTAGGGGTCGTCGAGCTCGACCACGGTGTCGCCGAAGCGAGCGCGCAACTGGTAGCGCTTCGAGCCATTCGGCAGCGCACCGGCGAACAGACCGGCATCGTGAATGCGCGCCAGTGCGGCCGCCTCGCCATGCTCGTCGATCGCATCGACCTTCGACGCCTCGGGAAGGAATGCCCGCACCACGGTTTTGTCGCCCTCTGTGTGCAGGCCGAGATAATGAAAGGGATCGGAATGGCGGCCTTCGACGATCGCATAGGCCTCGGCGGACAATTTGGTCATGAGGCCTCGTCTGGTTGCCAAGACAATATTCGAAGCATTCCCGTCAGCGGCACGCGTAGCCAATCGGGCCGGTGGGCCAACTCGTATTCGATCTCATAGAGCGCCTTTTCAAGCAGAAAGAAATTCAGCATCTGCTTGGCGGCGTGCGGATCGGCCGGCCACAGGCGCTGATCGGTCATGGTCTCGCGATAAGCGGCCAGAAACACCGCAACCGCTCGATCGCGCCATTCCGTCAACGCCGCGCCCAGCTTGCCCTGGTCGTCGGGCGCCACCTTGAGCGCGCGCTCCAGGGCGGCCGTGACGGAATAATCGATCGAACGGATCAGGCTTGCAACGTCACGCGCCGCCGGCGCCTTGCGCCTGCGCTCGGCAAGCGGACGGCGCGGCTCGCCCTCGAAATCGATGATGAAAATGTCGTCCTTGACGATCAGGATCTGTCCGAGATGGAAGTCGCCGTGGTGACGGATGTTCAGACCGTCGATGTCAAGCGGAAGCAGCGCGCTCAAACGCTCACGCAGCCCGGCGCGTTGTGCCAGGGCCCGATCGACCAGCGGACGATCGGCTTCCTTTAACCCGTTGCGGTGTTGCTCCAACAAGTCGAATACCCGCTCGGCGCGCTCAACCGCGTCTTCGATCCAAAGTTTGACGTCGTCGGGCCGGGTCGGCTCCGGGGTGAAATCGGCAAACTCGTCACTGCTGGCGAGTGCAAGATGCATCTCGGCGACACGCCTTCCGATTTGCGACATATAGCGCAAATAGGAAATCTGTTCTTCGCTTTCGCCCGGGTGTTCGCTTGCGCCCAGCAGGCGCTGTTCATCGACAAAGCGATCGAGATAGGCCGATGTCACGGTCCAGGCATCGCCCTGATTTTCGACGAAGGCGTGGACGACCGCTACCGCGCTTCTTTGGTTGCCTTCGATCAGTTCGACGTTGCCAAGAAGCGTCGGCGTGTTGGCGAAGCCCGCGACCTCGGTCAGGAAACGGCCGATCTCGATCTCGGGATTGATGCCGGGTTCGAGCTTGCGGTAGAGCTTGACCACATAATCGCTGTCGACCAGCGCGGTGCTGTTGGATTGTTCGGTTTCGACGGCGCGGATATGCTCGGGTGCTTTGCCTGGCTTGTCCGAAAGCTTGCTGGTCGGTTTGAATTCCAGACGCAAGCCATTTTCTTCAACGACCAGGGTCGTGTGGAGGTTACGCAGCAGAAGCGCGATAAAGATCTCGTCGGTCGCGACATCCAGCAATGTTCCTTCCCGCGCGCCCTGACGCACCGCCGCCAGTGCGCGGGGGTCATAACGTTCACGATCGAACCGCACCCACTCGATCCGCATCGGCAATATATATCGTGTCAGCCTGCCGCGCTGGGCCACTTCAAAAAAAGCAAGCCAGGGACGGTTGTCACCGATGTCGCAGAAGGGAATCGCCGAGATCAGCGTCGGCTGGATCGCCTCTGCCGAACGTTCCGGGTACCAGCGGGTTCGGGCCAGATGTCCCGGCAAAACATCGCGTTCGAAGACGCTGCGGGTGCGGGCCAGCGACACCCAGGTCGCGCCCAGCGGCACCACGAGGGTTTCGAATTCGGGAACCACAGAGGGTGCGACGTGCTCCGACTTGTCGCGCTCCCGAAGCTGGAACCAGTAGAAGCCGTACGGCGCCAGCGTGATCATGTAAGGCAGTTCGCCGATCGCGGGAAAGCGGGTGCGGCCAAGCATTTCGAGTGGAATGCGGTCCTTCCACGCCGACAGATCGAGTTCGGTGGCTTGCGCGGAACGCGACAGATTGGCGACGCAAAGGATGACTTCATCGCCGTATCGCCTGACATAGGCGAGCACCGAGCGATTGGCCGGCCGGATGAACGTCATCGTGCCGCGGCCGAACGCCAGGGTCGACTTCCGCACCGCGATCAGCCGCTTGGTCGCGCTCAATAGCGACGACAGGCTGCGCGATTGGGCTTCGACGTTGACCAATTCATAGCCGTAGACCGGGTCCATGATGGTCGGCGCGTAAAGCCGCGCAGGGTCGGCGCGCGAGAACCCGCCGTTGCGATCCGGCGTCCATTGCATCGGGGTGCGCACGCCGTTGCGGTCACCAAGATAGATATTGTCGCCCATGCCGATTTCGTCGCCGTAATAAATGATCGGCGTACCCGGGAACGACAGCAGCAGCGAGTTCATCAGCTCGATCTTGCGCCGGTCATTGTCCATCAGCGGCGCCAGGCGCCGGCGAATGCCGACGTTGATGCGTGCGCGGGGATCGTTGGCATAGGTCGACCACAGATAGTCGCGCTCGACGTCGGTGACCATTTCGAGCGTGAGCTCGTCGTGGTTGCGCAGAAACAGCGCCCACTGGCAATTGTTTGGTATGTCCGGGGTCTGGCGCAGGATGTCGGTGATCGGAAAGCGATCCTCCTGGGCGATCGCCATATAGATTCGCGGCATCAGCGGGAAGTGATAGGCCATGTGGCATTCGTCGCCATGGCCGAAATATTCCTGGACATCCTCCGGCCATTGATTGGCTTCCGCCAGCAGCACCTTGCCCTTGGCATAGGCGTCGAGTTCGGCGCGCAGCTTCCTGATGATGGCGTGGGTCTCGGGCAGGTTCTCGTTATTGGTGCCGTCGCGCTCGCACAGATAGGGGATGGCATCGAGACGGAAACCGTCGACGCCGGCATCGAGCCAGCGCTTCATGACCTGGACGAGCGCGCTGACCACGTGCGGATTGTCGAAATTCAGATCCGGCTGATGCGAGAAGAAGCGGTGCCAATAAAATTGACCGGCCTCCGGGTCCCAGGTCCAGTTCGACTTCTCGGTGTCGGTGAAGATAATCCGCGTTCCCGGATATTTCTGATCGGTGTCGCTCCACACATACCAGTTGCGCGCGCTCGACTTCGGGTCGCTGCGGCGGGCGCGTTTGAACCAGTCGTGCTGGTCGGAGGTATGGTTGATGACGAGCTCGGTGATCACCCGCAAGCCGCGCCGCTTGGCTTCGACGATGAAACGGCGGAAATCTTTCATGGTCCCGAAATCGGGATTGATCGCGCCGTAGTCGGCAATGTCATAGCCGTCATCGCGGCCGGGCGAGGGATAGAACGGAAGCAACCACAGCGCGGTGACGCCGAGATCCTGCAGATAGCCGAGCTTTTCGGTCAGTCCGGCGAAATCGCCGATGCCGTCATTGTTGTTGTCGGCAAAGGCTTTGACGTGAAGCTGATAGATGATGGCATCTTTGAACCATAGCTCGTCGCCATCGAGGGCGGTGACGGGCAGTTCGCTTGTGTCGACGGATGAGAGCAGGTTCATGCCGCCCTCATGCCAGGCAGCGAAAGAGCAAAGCGGGATCGCGCGCCGGATCGATCCGCAGACGAATGCCGCCCCATTCGAGCGGATGTCGTTCGCCGGTGAACAGGTTTTCGAGCGCCGCGACCGGACGGCGCTCGCCTGACGGGCCGACCTGGACCTCGCCGATCGGCAACCAGAACTCGTGCACCTCGCCTGACAACGCAACCGCGACGACGACGCTGTTGGTTTGATCGACGGATTCTTTCACAAAGCCGGTAACGTTGCCGTCATCGATTGGAATGAAGCGCAAATTGCTGGTCTGCTGCAACGCCGTGTTGGCCCGCCGCGCGCGGTTGAGATCGCGGATGTACGGCTTGATGTTGCCGGGCTTGTCCCAATCCCGCACCTTGATCTCGTATTTTTCGGAATCGAGATATTCTTCGCGGCCAGGGATCGGCTCGTGTTCCAGAAGTTCAAAGCCGTTGTAGATGCCGTAGGTGCCTGACAGCGTGGCGGCCAGCGCGGCGCGGGATTTGAACATCCAGCTCTCGCCGCTCTGCAGGTGGTAGGGCAGGATATCCGGCGTATTGACGAAGAAGTTCGGACGATAGAAATCGCGCTCGGGATAGCCGGCGAGCTCGTTCAGATACTGCTCCAGCTCCCATTTTTGGGTTCGCCAGGTGAAGTAGGTGTAGGATTGCGTGAAGCCGAGCTTTGCAAGCCCCTTCATCAATTTCGGCCGCGTGAATGCTTCGGCGAGGAAGATAATGTCGGGATGGCGAAGCTGGATGTCGTGGATCAGCCATTCCCAGAATCTAAAGGGTTTGGTGTGGGGATTGTCGACCCGGAAAATCTTCACGCCCTGTTCGATCCAGAACAGCACCACGTCGCGCAAGGCGTTCCACAGCGCGCCGGCGTCCTCGGAGGAAAAATCGGGATTGACGATGTCCTCATATCTCTTGGGCGGATTCTCCGCATAGCGCATCGAGCCGTCTGGCCGACGTCGGAACCATTGCGGATGGTCTTTCAGCCAAGGGTGCTCCGGCGAGCACTGCACGGCGAAATCGAGCGCGACTTCCATATTGAGCTGTTGGCAGGCCGCAACGAACGCCCTGAAATCTTCCAAGGTGCCCAATTCCGGATGCACCGCATCGTGGCCACCCTCGGCGGCGCCGATGGCGTAAGGACTGCCGGGGTCGCCTTCAGCGGCACTCACCGCGTTATTGCGGCCCTTGCGGTTGGTATGGCCAATGGGGTGGATCGGCGTGAGATAGACCACGTCGAAGCCCATCGCCGCGATATCCGGTAACCGCGCGATGCAATCCTTGAACGTACCGTGCTGGCCGGGCACCTGACCCTGGCTGCGCGGCACCATCTCGTACCACGCACCGGTTCGTGCCCGCGGCCGGTCCACCATCAACGGAAATAGCGGCGACCGTGTCAGATCCGGCGGCAACTGGCTTTCGGCCATCGCGTCCTTCAATTCGACCGTCAGAAGGGGGGCGGCGTCACCGGTTTGGAGAAAATCCTCGCATTGTCTCAAGATGACGGCGGCCGCAGCACCTCCGCCGGCCTGCGCCTTGGTGAGCATGCCGGCGCCCTCGATCGCATCGATGGTAAGATCGCCGGCACCGGCTTTTTGCTTCAGCTCGAATCCGTGTCGCCAGGTCGCAAACTCGTCGGTCCAGGCCTCGATCGCATAAATATAGCGTCCAGGCTCGTCGGGGACGAACGATCCGCTCCAGCGGTCGTTGCTGTGGTGGCTCATCGGCTCCCGATGCCATTCGCGGTCGCGCTCGCGTCGCCAGACCAGGGAGGCGGCCACGACGTCATGTCCGTCGCGATAGATATCCGCCCAGACATCGAAGTGCTCTCCTACGATACGTTTCACAGCAAAGCGGCCGCCATCGACGAGCGGATAGACATCTTCAATGTGGAAGGCGCCGGAGGCCCCGGCGCTCTCGACAGTTTGAGTGGTTTTGTTCACGGTGATGCCACTGACATGGAAAATGACGTCCCCATTCGTTTGCGGAAAAGGAGACGTTCCCGACCTGTATAGAAAGCCGTTCACCGGGCATTGGTTCCCCAGGCATTGGTTCCCCGGAGGAACGCGGGGGGCGCCAGAGAGTTACACACCGCTATCCTCTCGCTGCATTTAGAGAATTTCGCGCGATCTCCCTCACTGTTGCGTGCAAAGCGCGTGCCGAATGGACCTTTCACCAAACTATGGACCTTTTCACCAAAGCCAAAGAGTTGGGAATCCAGACCGAATTTGTCGACGGCCACGGTCGTCGGCATGTGACGGACACGGCTGCCCTGACGGTCATCCTCGAGGCGATGCCGGCTCCGGCGCCGCACCGCTTGCTTGGCGAGGCGGTGGTTGTCCGTTCCGGCCAGCCCTCGCGGACCGAACTCAGCCCCACCGCCCTGCCTCCGCTGCGCTGGAAAATCGTGGCGGATCCCACGACGGGTCCCATGTCTATCGCGCAGGGCGAGACCGATGATCGCGTCATCGTCTGGCCGGCGGATTTGCCCGAAGGTTCGTACCGGCTGCAGCTGACCGATGCCTCTTCGTTCACCGAAGAAGCGCCGCTGATGGTCGCGCCGCCAAGCGCCTATCGAGGGGATTTCGACCGGGTGTGGCTGCTCGCGGTACAGCTTTATGGCATCCGCTCGGCGCGCAACTGGGGGATGGGAGATTTCACCGATCTTGAAGGGCTGATCGAGCTCGCCGGCCATTTGGGCGCGGACGGCGTCGGGCTCAATCCGCTGCACGCCTTGTTTGACGACCGCCCGGGCGATTGCAGCCCGTATTCGCCGAACAGCCGGCTGTTTTTGAACGCGCTCTATATTGACGTCGAAAGACTGCCGGAATTCATGTCTGCGGGCTTGAGCGGCGATACGCTCGCCCGGCTGAGAGCGAGCGATACCGTCGATTATGCCGCCGTCGCCGCGTTGAAATGGCAGGCGCTACGCTCTGTCTTCGAGAAATTCACCGCCGCGCCGAACGATGCGCGCCGTCAGGATTTTGAGAAATTTCGCGCCGAACGCGGCTCGCTGTTGTCGCGGTTCGCGTGCTTTGAGGTGCTGCGGCATAAATTCAACAAGCCCTGGTGGGAATGGCCGGAAGCGTGGCGGCAGCCCGACGAGGCCAAATGCGCGCGCTGGCGTGAGGGGCCAGATCGGGCCGATATCGAATTCGTCGAATTCGTGCAATGGACTGCCGACCGGCAGTTGCGGGCTTGCCGCGATCTCGCAACCAGGCTCGACATGAAGGTCGGTCTTTATCTCGATGTCGCGGTCGGCGTGCAATCCGACGGGTTCGATGCCTGGAACGAGCAGGCGGCGATTTCCCGTCATCTCGCGGTCGGCGCGCCGCCGGACGCGTTGAACACCTCCGGCCAAAATTGGGGCCTGGCCGGGTTCAACGCCGCCGGTCTCGAACTCAAGTCCTTCGAGCCGTACCGGGCGATGCTGCGGGCCTCGATGCGCTACGCCGGCGCGATCCGGCTCGATCACGTGCTTGGTCTGAAGCGGCTCTATCTGGTGCCGCACGGCTTTGGCCCCGACAACGGCGTCTATGTGCAAATGCCCTTTGAGGCGCTGCTGGCAGCGACCGCGCAGGAAAGCATGGCGCATCGTTGCATCGTGATCGGCGAAGATCTCGGCACCGTGCCGGAAGGGTTTCGCGCGCAAATGGCGGAGTGGGGCATCTGGTCGTATCAGGTGATGATGTTCGAGCGTAACGAACAGGGTTCGTTTCGAGGTGTCGATCATTATGCGTCCAATGCCCTCGTCACCTTCAACACCCACGATCTCTCGACCTATGCCGGCTGGCGCTCATTTAGCGATCTTGCGCTGAAACGATCGCTCGGGATCGACCCTGGCGAGAGCGACGATGCGCGGTGGCACGCGCTGAGAATGCTGACCGACATCTTGCGTCATTACGGCATCGATCGCCATGATCTGTATGCCGTGGCGGGCTTTCTGGCGCGGACCAAATCCCGCCTGCTGGCGATCTCGCTGGAGGATTTACTAGGGGTGATCGACCAGCCCAATATTCCCGGCACCGTGTCCGAACATCCGAACTGGCGGCGGCGGCTGCCGCACGCGATCGACGAAATTGCCGCAGCGATCGACGTTGCCGCGCTCAAGGTCGCGACGGGAGAGCGGAAACGAACGGCAACCTGACGCGAAAGCATTTTAGAGGGAATACCAATTTGTCCGGCCGAATCGAAGACTATGGATTGATCGGCGATGGCCAGACCGCGGCATTGGTCGGCCGCGACGGATCAATCGATTGGCTGTGCTGGCCCGTGTTCGATTCCGACGCCTGTTTCGCGGCCTTGCTTGGCACGCACCGGAATGGCCGATGGCTGATAACGCCCGCCGAAGAAGTCATAAAAACCTCCCGCCGCTACTGGGACAACACGTTGATCCTGGAGACGCGTTTCGAGACGGCAAATGGCGTCGTCGCCCTGATCGATTTCATGCCGCCGCGCGGCGAGGCCTCCGATGTCGTCCGGCTGGTGCGCGGCGTTGCCGGTACGGTGAAGCTGCAGATGCAGCTCGTGATACGCTTCGACTTCGGCATCGATATCCCCTGGGTCAGGCGAACCGAAGACGGGTCGCTGCTGGCGATCGCGGGGCAGGACATGACCGTGCTGCGAACGCCGGTCGAGACCCGCGGCGAGGACTTGACCACGGTGGCCGACTTCGAAGTGAGCGCCGGCGAGACCGTTCCCTTCGTACTCACCTACGGACCGTCGCACCGGCCGCTGCCGAAGCCGATCGACCCCGCGCAGGCGTTGCAGGACACCCAGGATTTCTGGGCCGAGTGGAGCAGCCATTGCACTTATGTAGGCGAGCAACGCGAGTTGGTGATGCGTTCGCTGATCACGCTGAAGGCGCTGATTTATGAGCCGACCGGCGGCATTGTCGCGGCGCCGACGGCCTCGCTTCCGGAAAAGCTCGGCGGGATGCGAAACTGGGACTATCGCTTTTGCTGGCTGCGCGACGCCACCTTCACACTGCTGGCGTTGATGAACTCCGGTTACACCGAGGAAGCCTTGGCCTGGCACAATTGGCTGCTGCGCGCGGCGGCCGGCTGGCCGGCCAGCATGCAGATCATGTACGGCATCATGGGCCAGCGGCGCCTGCTGGAATGGGAAGTCGACTGGCTGTCAGGATACGAAGGCTCGCGACCCGTTCGGGTCGGCAATGCGGCACATGCCCAATTGCAACTCGATGTCTACGGCGAACTGATCGACGCTTTTTACCAGTCGCGCCTGGCGGGTTTGAAACTCGACGCAAGCTCCTGGGCGCTGGCGCGGGCGGTGCTCGCGCATGTGGAGGAAGTTTGGAATCAGCCCGATCACGGCATTTGGGAGAAGCGCGGCGCCGCAAAGCACTACGTTTTTTCAAAAGTGATGATTTGGGTCGCGTTCGATCGCGCCATTAAGGGCGCCGAGCGGTTTGGGTACGAGGCGCCGCTCGATCACTGGCGGGCCTTGCGCGATGGCATCTGTCGCGACGTCTGTGAAAATGGCTTCGACCCCGAACAGAATGCGTTTGTCGAATCCTACGGTTCACGATGGCTCGATGCCAGCCTCTTGTTGCTGCCGGCCGTAGGTTTCCTGCCGGCCACCGACCCGCGGATTCGCGGTACCATCGCGGCCATCGAGAGACATTTGATGCGGGATGGATTTGTGTTGCGGCACGATCCGCGCGAGGTCTCCGATGAACAGCAACCGATCGAAGGCGCTTTTCTCGCCTGCAGCCTTTGGCTCGCCGACGCTCATGTGCTGGCGGGCGAAGTCAACAAGGCGAAGAAGATGTTCGAACGCGTGATCGGCGTGGCGAACGATCTTGGGCTACTGGCGGAAGAATTCGATCCCGGCCAAGGGCGCCAGACCGGGAATTTCCCGCAAGCGCTCACGCATATCGCGCTGATCAACACCGCGCATAACCTCTGCGAGGCCACGAAGCCAGCCAACAAGCCCGCGGTGCAGCGGTCGACGTAGGGCAGAACCGATCTGGGGAAATCGACGGCCAAGCACAGGACGAGGGGAGAGCGGAAGAGGCGCGGTTCAGCCTTCTTTGTTCCTCTTCAAAATCATATCAATCGCTCCCGCAAAACCCTCATCCTCGTTCGTCGCCGTGACGTGCGTCGCGAGCTTCTTGACGTCGTCGGTGGCGTTGCCCATCGCGATCGACAGGCCGCTCGTTTTGAACATCGCGAGGTCGTTCTGCATGTCGCCGATTGTGGCGACGGCGTCGGTCGAAATCTCAAGGCGCTTGGCCATTGCCTGCACGAAGGTACCTTTGTCGCACCCCGGTGGGGTGACGTCGAGATAGTAACTCTGTGACCTCACCGCGGTCGCCTCCGCGCCCAGCGCTTTCTGCATCGCGGCTTCGCAGCGTTGCAGCAGCGCCGGGTCGGAGCTGGCGCCGACGATCTTGCAGGCGCGCGTGAGGTAAGGGGCGAAATCTTCGACGATGGTCGGGTCGGCCTTGATGGCGCGCTTTTCGTGACCGACATATTCGCCGTCAGGCCGGCGCGTAAGCCAGAGTTCGTTGGTGAACAGCCAGCTGTCGACGCCGAATTTTTCGAGCACCTCCAGGCTTCGCTCCGCGGAGGCCTCGGGGATCAGATGCTGTTCGATGGGCTTGAGGTGCGGATCGACGATCGAACTTCCGTTGAAGGCTCCGACCGGCAGCGTGATCGCAAGCGGCGCGATCAAGAACCGCATGCCGATGGTCGGCCGGCTGGAGGTGATGGTGAAACCGACGCCGGCCTCGTGCAGCCGGCGCACCGCAGCTTTCGCAGCCTCGGTCAGGGTTTTGTCCTTGGTCAACAGCGTGCCGTCGATGTCGGACACAACAAGCGCGATGCGGGTCATGAGCGGTTCTCGCGGTTGGCGCCGCTGTCGACGGGCGCCAATCCCAATTGGCGGATGATGTCATCGACGATGGTCTCGACCGAACCGGCAATCGAGACGGTCACCGGATTTTCGCCTGTGTCCGGCGGCTCAAGCGTCGCGAACTGGCTCGCCAACAAACCGGGCGGCATGAAATGATCCTTTCGCCGGGCGAGGCGATCGGCGATCAAATCCTGCGTACCGGCGAGAAAGACGATGCGGACATCGTCGCGCCCATGCACGAGGATGTCGCGATAGGTGCGCTTCAACGCCGAGCAGGCGATCACGACGTGCCCGCCGGCCTCGCAAACCCGGTCGATCTCACCGGCGATCGCCTGCAGCCAGGGCCAACGGTCGTCATCGGTGAGGGGTTGGCCGGCGCTCATCTTGGCGACGTTGCTGGCGGGGTGAAACCGGTCGCCGTCTTCGTACGTCCAGCCGAGCCGCATCGCCAATGTATCCGCGATGGTGCTCTTGCCGGAGCCGGACACGCCCATCACGATCAGCGCGCACGGCATTTTACCGGATCTA
This sequence comes from uncultured Alphaproteobacteria bacterium, assembly GCA_963814615.1. Classification (GTDB taxonomy): domain Bacteria; phylum Pseudomonadota; class Alphaproteobacteria; order Rhizobiales; family Xanthobacteraceae; genus Bradyrhizobium. The sequence continues at coordinate 971,353 of CAWFDN010000005.1, forward strand.
TCGCGCACGGAAATTCTCCGGAAGTGCTGCATTATCGATCAGCCAGATCGTCTCGCCGGCGGAATGCGCGCGGTTCGCAGGGAGGTGCTCGCCGTCAAGAATGCGGGTCAAGATCGCTCGTTTTTCCGAACCCGAAACCTCGAACAGCATTTCGTGGCAGGAGCCGAGGGCCGGCAAGGTCAACGTCACCCGTGGCACCAACGGCGCGACATGCGCCTGCGGCACGCCGACCACCCAACGGTCGGTCTCTTCCATGGCAGGATCATTCGGAAACAGCGAGGCGGTATGGCCGTCGGGGCCGACGCCCATCAACACGACATCGAACAACGGCCGGGCGGCGTCCAGCTCGCTCGCGCCGTAGAACGATGTCAGCTCGCGCTCATAGCGGCGGGCGGCCTGTTCGGGACTGTCAGCGTCGGTTGGAATCGGATGGATGTTGGCAGCCGGCGCACAACGATCCAGAAAGATCTGTCGCGCCATCGCCATGTTATTGAGCGGGTGCTCCGCTGGCACAAACCGCTCATCGCCGATGAACCAGTGCACGCGGTGCCATGGGATCTGGCCTTGATACGCGTCCGTCGCGAGCAATCGATAAAGTTGTTTCGGGCTCGACCCACCGGTCAGGCAAATCGCCACGCGGTCGGCGTTCGCGGCGATCCTTGCCAGCACACGTTCCGCGGCGACCTTCGCGAGCGCATCGCTATCGGACACCGCGATCATTTTGATGTTCGCTGTGATGTTCGTGTTGATGTTCGACTGGCGCTGATCGTTTTCGGCCATCTGGCTAACCGAGCTTTCGCCAGCTTCGGCCATCGCGCTTGAGCAATTCTTCCGCGCCGGCGGAACCTTCGCTGCCGGCCTTGTAGTATTCCAGCCCGTTGGCGCCTGCCTTCTTCCAGGCATCGAGGAACGGCTGCACCGCCTTCCAGCCGGCTTCGACACTGTCGGCGCGTTGAAACAGGATGTTGTCACCGATCATGCAGTCGTAGATCAGGGTCTCATAGCCGGTCGACGGCTCGGCCTTGAAATAATCCTTGTAGCGAAACTTCATCTCGACGCCGTCGATGACGATCGCCGGTCCCGGCACTTTGGTATTGAACTGCAACGTAATGCCTTCGGTCGGCTCGATCGAGATGACGAGATAATTCTGCGACAACCGATCGACCGGCGTGCACTGGAACATGGCGAACGGCGCCTGCTTGAACTTGATCGCCACTTCGGTGCGCTTGACGCCGAGCGCCTTGCCGGTGCGCAGATAAAACGGCACGCCGGCCCAGCGCCAATTGTCGATGGTCAGCTTCAGCGCGACATAGGTCTCGGTGGTGCTGTCCGGCGTGACGTCTTCGGTCTTGCGATAATCCGGGATTTCGACGCCATCGATCGTGCCGCCGAGATATTGGCCGCGCGCGGAATTCTTCAGGGCCTCTTCTTCGCTCTGGGTCTGGATCGCCGCCAGCACGTCGGCCTTCTCCGAACGCACCGAATGGGCATCGAAGCGGATCGGCGGTTCCATCGCGGCCAGCGCGAGCAGTTGAAACAAATGGTTCGGCACCATGTCGCGCAACGCGCCGGTTGAGTTGTAAAAACTGCCGCGGTGGCCGACACCGAGCTTTTCATCGACCGTGATCTGGATGTGGTCGATGTGGTTGCGATTCCAGATCGGCTCGAACATCCCGTTGGCGAAGCGCAGCACCAGGATGTTCTGGACCGTCTCCTTGCCGAGGTAATGATCGATCCGGTAGATCTGGTGTTCGTCGACGATTTTCAAAAGTTCGGCGTTGAGGGCTTTCGCCGAAGCAAGATCGGTTCCGAACGGCTTTTCGATCACGAGGCGCCGCCACGGGCCGCCGCCTTCTTCTTTGAGCAAACCGGTGCGGCCGAGTTCGCTGGCGATCGGCGCGAACCCGTCGGGTGGCGTGGCCAGATAGAACAGCCGGTTGCCGCCGGTTGCGCGGTTCGCTTCCAGTTTCTCAAGCCGCTCCCGCATGGAGTTGAACGAGGCGGGATCTTTCGGATCGGCCTCGATGCTGGTGACGCATTCGAGCAGGCGCTTGGCGATTTTTTCTTCGACCGGGCGGGTGGCAAATTCGTGCAAGCCCTTCATCAGGCTATCGCGCAGCTCATCGTTCGACGTCGCCTTGCGGGCCACGCCGACCACGCAGAATTTGTCAGGCAGCAGGTCGGTCGCGGCAAGATTATAGAGCGAAGGAATCACCAGCCGGTGCGTCAGGTCGCCGGTGACGCCGAAGATGACGAAGGAGCAGGGGTCGGGCTTCTTCTGTTGGGGGACGTCTGTCACGAGCGGCCGGCCTCTGGCTTGACGATGTCAGGAGCACTCTGCCGCGCCGGGTCCGGATGCTGCTGCGGCTCTTTATGGCCGCCGAAACCGTCGCGCATTGCGGAGAGAATCTTTTCGGCGAAGGTATGTTCCTTGCGCGAACGAAACCGCGCGAACAAAGCGGCGGTCAGAACTTCGGCCGGCACCGCCTCGTCGATCGCGGCGTTGACGGTCCAGCGGCCTTCACCGGAATCCTCCACAAACCCCGAATAGGTCTCCAGCGTGGGATGTTTGGCGAGCGCGGAGGCGGTGAGATCGAGCAGCCATGACGGGATCACGCTGCCGCGCCGCCAGACCTCGGCGATATCGGCAATGTCCAAATCAAATCGGTGCTCTGGCGGCAAGGCGTCGATATTGGCATGCTTGAGGATGTCGAAACCTTCGGCATAGGCCTGCATCAGGCCGTATTCGATGCCGTTGTGGACCATCTTGACGAAGTGCCCGGCGCCGACGGGACCGGCATGAATATAACCCTGCTCGATGCGCGGATCGCGTCCATCGCGCCCGCTGGTGCGCGCGATATCGCCGATTCCCGGCGCGAGACTTGCGAAGATCGGATCGAGGCGGTCGACCACTGTTTTGTCGCCGCCGATCATCATGCAATAGCCGCGGTCGATGCCCCAGACGCCGCCCGAAGTGCCGACGTCGACATAATGGATGCCGTGCTCTTTCAGCGCCGTGCCGCGGCGGACGTCGTCCTGCCAAAAGCTGTTGCCGCCATCGATGATAACGTCGCCGGCCTGCAGCAGTTTCGACAGCGCATCGATCGTCGCTTCGGTGATCTTGCCCGCCGGCAGCATGACCCAGGCGGTTCGCGGCCGCTCGAGCTTGGCGACAAACTCCTCCAGCGCCCCGGCGCCGAGCGCGCCGTCGGCCGCGAGCGCCGCGACGGCCTTGGGGTCCTTGTCGTAGACGACCGCGGAGTGTCCGTGCTTGATCAGCCGGCGAACGATATTGCCGCCCATCCGGCCCAGGCCGATCATACCGAGCTGCATTTTAAGTATCCTTAGTTCAAAGCCTCGGTGATCGCTCTATCGAGCATCTTCAGGCTGGATTCCAGATCGCCCTTGAGATGCACGCGCAGCGCCCGGCGGCCGCGTTCGGTCAACACGTCGAAATCGCCACGCGCCTGTGCGGCCTTGATCACGCCGAAGCTCGCTTTGTGACCGGGCACCGGGAGATCTTCGGCCTCGTCCGAGGTGATCTGCAGGAACACGCCGCTGTCGGGGCCACCCTTGTAGGCCTGGCCGGTCGAATGCAGGAAACGCGGGCCGAATTCGGCACAGGTCGCGACATGACGCGTGTCGCGCACCGCAAGCCGGATGTGCTGCAGGGTCTCGATATGCGGGGCATTGCGTTCGATATAAGCGAGTAGCGCCACATAGTCGCCGCTACCGGCGCGGGCGAGATGGGCCTTCAGCCACGAGCCGAGGTCGCCATCGGCGCCGACCTTGCGCAAGTCGGCGGCGTTTTTGGCGTCGGTGTAGATATCGGCTTGTGCGGAGGACATCAGCGGTTTTTCTGGAGGCAGCCGACCGGCTTTCTCAAACGCCGCGGTTAACTCCCGGGTCTTGATCTTGGCGTCCTCGACGTCAGGCTGGTTGAACGGGTTGATGCCGAGCACCGAACCTGCGACCGCGGTCGCCAGCTCGAAACGGAAGAATTCCTGGCCGATGTGATCGATCGATTTCATCACGATACGGACCACCGGATGCCCGGCTTTCTCCAGCGCGGCGAGCTTGTCGTCATGCGCGGCGTCGCTTTCGCCTTCGGTGCGGATGTCGATAAAGAAGCGGTCGTTTCCGTACAGCGCGACATCGCCCAAGGGTTCGCCGTCGATCGGAATCAAGCCCTTGCCGTCCTTGCCGGTGGATTCCGCGATCAATTGTTCGGCCCACGCCCCGAAGTCGGAAATCTTGCGTGACGACAAAATCGTCACCTTGTCGCGGCCTTCGAGGCCGGCGTGCCCCATCGCAAGGCCAAGTTGCACGCCCGGATTTTCGCGCGGCGGCACGTCCGGCCCGCAGGAGCGCACCATGGAAAGCGCGTGTTGCAGGAATTTGCCAAGGTCGATGCCTGCCACCGCCGCCGGCACCAGCCCGAATGGCGACAGCACGGAGTAGCGCCCGCCGATGCTGGGATCGCCGTGAAAGATGCGGGCGAAGCCTTGTTTGGTTGCGACCTTCTCCAGCGAAGAGCCGGGATCGGTGACTGCGATGAAACGATGCCCAGCCTTTTCTCGGCCGATCGCCTTGGAGACCCGCGCGAAGAAATAGTCCTTCAACGCGTTCGGCTCGGTGGTACCGCCGGACTTGCTGGAGACAATGAACAGGGTTTTTGCGATGTCGATCGCGTTCTCCATCGCATGCACCTGCGCGGGATCGGTGGAGTCGAGCACGCGCAGTTTCGGGAAACCGGGCTTCTTGGCGAAGGTCTCCGCCAGCACTTCCGGGCCCAGGCTCGATCCGCCCATCCCGAGCACGACGGCATCGGTGAAGTTCTGTCCCTTCACGCGTCGCGCAAAGTCCTGATAGTCCGCGAGATCGGCGGTGGCCGGGCTGTTCAGCCAGCCGAGCCACTTGTCTTCATCGGTGCCGGTCCAGACCGATTTGTCGCGTTGCCAAAGGCGCCGGATTTTGGCCGAGGCGCGCCAGTCTTCGGTGGCTTTTTCGATCTCATTTTCGATGCGGTTGCCAAGCGCCAGCGCCTGCCGGTCAAGACCGGCGCCGAGCACGGCGGCCCGCTTGTGCGCGACCGCGCCGTACAGTTTGTCGGCGGCGTCGGCGAATAGTTTGACACCATCCTTGACCAGCTCGGCCGTGATCGCGTCGAGTGAAATGCCGGACCTCTCAAGCTCTGTGAGGATCCGTTTGGCGTCGTCGACGTTTTCCTCAAGGCTGTCGCGCGGTGTGCCATGGTCGCGAAACGCTTCGAGCGTCGCCGGCGGCACGGTGTTGACGGTGTTGGGGCCGATCAGCTCCTCGACATACATCACGTCGCGATAGTCTTTGTTTTTTGTGCCGGTCGAGGCCCACAGCAATCGCTGCGGTTTTGCTCCCTTTGCCTTGAGCTTGTCCCAGCGCGCGCCCGAGAACAGCCGCTTGTAATGCTGATAGGCAAGCTTGGCGTTGGCGATTGCGACCTTGCCCTTCAGCGCCGTGAGGCGCTCTTTTTCGGTCGGGTCGTTGGCTTTTGCGACCTTTTCGTCGAGCTGCTTGTCGACCGCGCTGTCGATCCGGCTGACGAAGAAGCTGGCGACGCTGGCGACATGGGAGGGATCGCCGCCGCCGGCGACATATTTTTCGAGGCCCGCGAGATAGGCCTCGGCGACTTGAATATAGACTTCCTGCGAGAACAGCAGCGTGATGTTGATGCTGATGCCTTCACCGATCAGATGCTGGATCGCGGGCAGGCCTTCCGCCGTCGCCGGCACCTTCACCATCAGGTTGTCGCGCTTGACGGCTTTCCAAAGCCGCTCGGCCTCGACGATCGTGGCTTTGCTGTCCAGCGCGAGGTAGGGCGACACTTCGAGGCTGACGAACCCGTCGGCTCCGTTGAGGTGGTCATAGACCGGGCGCAGTACATCGGCGGCGTGCTGAATGTCCTCGACGGCGAGCAATTCGAACAGTTCGGCGACCGGGCGATCGCCGCGCTGCAGTGCCGTAGCGATCGCGCCGTCATATTCGTCCGAACTTCCGATCGCCTTTTCGAAGATCGAGGGATTCGAGGTGACGCCCTTGACGCCGTCGCGGACGATCAGCTCTTTTAGGTCGCCCTTGGCGACGAAGCCGCGGGCGAGGAAGTCCAGCCAGACCGACTGGCCATGCTTTTCGAGTGCTTTGACGGGATTCATGATGCCCTGTTGTGTTCGAGCTGCTCTGTTCCCGGTTTTCCGGCAACCTGTTCTGGCGGGAACCCGAATTTTGTCAACAAGTCCTTGAGGTTGCGCCATTCGGGGAAATATGCGTTCCGGACATAACGCCCTTCATAGTCTTTCGATCCCTTGATCGTCGTTTGTGCGGATAGCTTACTAAAAGAGCGTCCAATGCACAAAAAATGGAGTGAAAGCTGCAAGTGTTTGTGCGCCTGCAGACAAGCTTCCCGGCCGTGCCCATCCTAACCTTTGCCACCGGCCAGTCTTGACGAGCGTACCCGTTCGTCAGCAACAGAGGAGTGTGTCCCATGGTGCTAAGTGGTGTTTTCGAGAATTTGCGTAGTTTTCGCGGCAACATCGGGTTGCGCAGCATTGTGCTGGGCGGGGCGTGCTTGATCGCGCTTTGCGTGTCGGGACAGGCGCAGGCGGCGGCGCCCGCTGGTTGTGCGGCGCTTCAGGCCAAATACCCGGCCTGGAAAGGCAAGACGCTGGTCAACGCCATCAACCCGCACACGCCGGGTTATGAAGCCATCGATCCGAAAGATCCCAACAAATACGTCGGTTTTGACATCGATCTCGGCGAGGAGATCGGCGAGTGCCTTGGTTTCAAATTGACCTACAAGGCCGTCACCTTCGCCGCTTTGCTGACGACATTGTCGAGCGGACAGGCCGATATCGTCATTTCCGATATTTACGCCACCGAAGAGCGCGCCAAGGCCGCTGACTTCGTCACCTATTCGAAGGTGTTCGACGGCGTTCTGGTCGCCAAGGGCAACCCGAAGAAGATCACCGGCATCAACACCACGATGTGCGGCGCCGCCGCGGCCGAGAACACCGGCTTTGTGGAAGTCCCGCTGGTTCAGGCCCTGATTCCGCAGTGCAAGGCCGAAGGCAAGCCGGAGCCGACGCTCCAGCTCTATGACAACAACGCCAACTGCATTCAGGCGATCCTCGCCGGCCGTGCCGACACCTATGTCAACGACGTCAACACCGTGGACCAGGCGGTGAAGGCCAATCCCGACAAGTTGGAAAAGGCGATCGCGGTAACGATCCCCTATTCGGTCGGCATCGCCGTTCCGAAGGACAAGCCTGAATTCCGCGACGCGGTGCTTGCCGCGCTGATCGAAGTTCAGAAGGCGGGAATCCACAAGGATCTGCTCAAGAAATGGGAGCTCGATCCGAACAACTTCAAAGAGCCCGACATTCTTTCTGTCAAGTAAATCGCTTTCCGTCACGTAATGTCGCTTTTCGTCCACTATCTCAGCCTGCCGTACCTGATCGAGGGCATTTGGTTCACCATCTCGGTGACCGCCCTCGGACTGGCCGGCGGGCTGATCCTAGGTTTGGTCCTCGCGGCGATGCAGCTCAGCCGGTTTCCGGTACTGGCTGTATTCGCCCGGGGCTACACCGTGATCTTTCGCGGCACGCCGCTGATCCTCCAGATGGTGTTCGCCTACGACGCCTTGCCGCAGATCGGCCTCAAGCTCAGCGCGATCGGCGCGGCCGGTCTGGCGCTGGCAGCCAATGAGGCGCCCTTCATCGCTGAAATGCTTCGCGCCGGCGTGCTCGGCGTCGACCGCGGCCAGGTTCTGGCCGGCCAGGCGCTCGGAATGACGCCGGCCTTGTTGATGCGCCGCATCATCGCGCCGCAGGCGATCAGGACGATGATTCCCGCCTTCGGCAATGAAACCGTCAGCGCCTTGAAGAATTCCTCGCTTGCGAGCGTGATCTCGGTGCAGGAGCTGACGCTGAGAAGCACGCAGCTTGCGTCTTCCACCTTCGATTTCTTCTCGATCTTCTTCGCATCCGGCCTGATCTATCTGGTGCTCACTTCGGCGGTCAGCATCATCCAGTTGTTCGTGGAGCGAAGCCTTGATCTTGATCGCACCACGCGGCCGGGGCGGCTTTCGGTCTTTCTTCCGTGGCGTCGCGTCGGTTTGGCCACCAAGCTCAAGCTCGCCGAGCAAACCTCAGATCCTGCCGGCTCCCCGCAGAGCCCGGCGCCGGATGACTTGCCGCCCGCCCCGCCACGCCCGACCTCACGGGCGGATCGGGCCAAGCACGCCGCCATGGTGGAACGCAACAACGTCGCCGTCGAGGTCTCCGGTTTGCGCAAGAATTACGGTGCGCAGACCGTCCTCAACGGGCTCGATTTGACCGTGCGGGTCGGCGAGGTCGTGGCGCTGCTCGGACCGAGCGGATCGGGCAAGAGCACGCTTTTACGCTGCATCAATCATCTGGAAGATTGGGATTCCGGCATGGTCCGGGTCGGCGGTCGCCGCCTCGGACATCGCGATGACGGCAAGCCGTTGTCGCCGCGCGTGATCGCCAATGAACGCGCCAGCGTCGGCGTCGGCATGGTGTTTCAGCAGTTCAATCTGTTCAGCCATCTCACGGCGAGGGAGAACGTCGCCGGGCCGCTGCGCTGGGTGCACGGCATGACCCGGATCGATGCCGACCGCCGCGCCGGTGAATTGCTCGAACGTGTCGGCCTCAGTCACCGTGCCGATGCTTTGCCCCGCCATCTCTCCGGCGGCCAGCAGCAGCGGGTCGCCATCGCGCGCGCGCTTGCGCCCAATCCGAGCGTATTGTTGCTCGACGAGCCGACCTCGGCGCTCGATCCCGAACTCGTCAACGAGGTGCTTGAGGTGATCCGGCGGCTCGCCGTCGACGACGGGCTGACGATGATCATCTCGACCCATCAAATTCGCTTCGCCGACGAAGTCGCCGACCGCGTCGCATTCTTGTCCGGCGGCTCGATCCTTGAGGAGGGGCCGGCCCACGAAATCCTCACCAATCCGCGCCATCCCCTGACGGCACGCTTTCTAAGCGTGATGGAAGGCGACAAGACGCCGGAGCGCACGGCATGACGGTCTCAGCATCTCGCCCATCAATGTCGGGCACCGCGAGGTGGCCGCGTGCCGGTCGTCTGACTTCGATCGCTTTTTCCAAAGAGGCATTCACATGAAGCACCATTTGCTGCCGGTATCGCCGGCCACCGTTCACTGGGGATATTTCAGCAAGAAGGTCGAACCTTCCTTGACGCTGCGCTCGGGCGACCGCGCGACCATCGAGACTTTGACCCACCACGCCAACGACGACTACGAGCGCATGATCGCCAACGATCCGGGCGCGGAAAGCGTGTTCCACTGGACGGCCGAGCATAAGGCGATCGTCCGGCGTGGCTCCGGCCCGACCGAAGGTCCGTTCATTCGCGGCTCCGGCGAAGGCGTCGGCGTTCATTTGCTGACCGGGCCGGTCGCGATCGAGGGTGCCGAACCCGGCGACGTGCTGGAAGTTCGCATCCTGGACATCCGGCCGCGCCCCAGTTGCCACGCTTGCCACGCCGGCCGCTGCTTCGGCTCCAACGTCGCGGCGAATTGGGGCTTTCACTACCACGACCTGATCGAGGAGCCGAAGCCGCGCGAAGTCATCACGATTTTCGAACTCGACACCACGGGCGAGCCGTTCGCGAAGGCCGTCTATAATTACGTGTGGACGCCGCAGACCGATCCGGACGGCATCGTGCATTCTACGATCGACTATCCCGGCGTGCGGGTCGATCACACCACCATCCGCAAGCGGGAGAACATCCTCGCCAATGTGAAGGTGCCAGCCCGGCTTCATTTCGGCACGATGGGGCTGGCGCCGTCGGAATCGGATTTCGTCAGCTCGATCCCGCCGAGCTACACCGGCGGCAACATCGACGACTGGCGGATCGGCAAGGGCTCGCGGATGTATTATCCGGTCGCGGTGCCCGGCGCGTTCTTCTCGGTCGGCGACCCGCACGCGGCCCAGGGCGACAGCGAACTCGGTGGCACCGCGATCGAGACCTCCTTGACCGGAGATTTTGAGTTCATCCTGCACAAGCACCGCGATCTCGGCGGCACCGTGCTGGAGGGCCTCGCCCACCCGATGCTGGAGACCGACAAGGCCTGGTCGGTTTACGGTTTCACCTACCCGAATTATCTCGCCGAACTCGGGGCCGACGCGCAGACCGAGATCGCGAATCATTCGAGCCTCGACCGCGCGATGCGGGATGCGTTCCGCAAGCTCCGCCGGTTTTTGATGACGGTGCATCGGCTGAGCGAAGACGAGGCGATTTCGCTGATGTCGGTGGGGGCCGATTTCGGGGTGACGCAGGTGGTCGACGCCAATTGGGGCGTCCATGGCACGATCCGGAAGAACGTCTTCAGGTGCGAGTGAAATTCTAGGGGGTGGAACCCCCGGCGCGCCAGGGACGCTCCCGGCTTGTCGGCCCTTTCAGGAAGGCCGGAGATTGCATCTGGTGGCCGGCGGGAGAGCCATGCCTGTGCTTTTGGCACGGAGGTTGCTTCGATACCCCTGTTTGGGGTCGATCCATGGGTTTTCGCCCGTTCACCAGTGAATCCTATTCCGAGGACGACCGCCTGGAAGCATGGCGGGACGTTCTGGCTGCTGTTGGTCTCCGGCTCTCGGCGGCCTCGAGCGTTCACACCGGGCATGCGGCGGCGTCACACCGCAATGCCGAGGGTGTCGTGCTGGCCAGGTTGGCCGCCGGATCGCAGGCCGTATCACCCTTGCCACAGCCGGCCGACGACCTACCGATCGTGCTGATGCCGATCGAGGACGGCGTCACCTTAAAGACGGCCGCGGGCCATCAGATCATTTCGACCGGCCAGCTGCTGTTGTTGCCGCGCAACGGCGACTGGAGTGTGTCGTTCCAGCGCGACATGCGCGCGGTGGTGTTGTCGGTGACGTCGGATGCGTTTCACGGTTGCAAAGTAGCCAAGCCGGCGTTCTCTGAAGTGCGGGTCCTGGCGTCGGGTGGGTTCACCGAGGTGTTTTCCCGCACGCTGGAATCGGCGGCGCGAAATCTGGAGACGCTTTCCGACCCCGAATGGGTGGCGGTTGCACAAAGTCTTGCCGACCTGATGCCGACCTTCCTGCGCCAGCTCACGCCGCCGCCGACGGAGGCTGGCGGTACGGCGACGCAGGCCGCCATCCTGCACCGTCTTTGTCAAACCATCGAGCGCAAGCTGGCCGATCCCAATCTCACCCCGGTGAGGGTGGCGCAGGCGGAAGGAATCTCCGAACGGTATTTGCAAAAGCTGTTCGAAGGCTCCGGAAGCAGCTTCACGCAATACTTGCGCGAACGCCGGCTGCAGCGGACATCGGCGGAATTGTCGAACCCGACAGAGGCGCACCACTCGATTTCGGAAATCGCCTACCGCAACGGCTTCAGTGATTCCGCGCATTTCAGTCGGGCATTCCGTCACCGCTTCGGGCTTTCGCCGCGCGAATTTCGTCACCAGGAACTCGACCGCAGTACGATCGGCTCTGCGGCGACCGGCCAGCGCGGCTGGCCCCAGCAAGCGCTTGCGCAGCAGCGCAACCACCCTCCGTTGGTGAACGCCCGGAAAATCGCCGCCCCCGCGAAGCCGCAGATGGTTGCCCCCGGCGTCGAAGGCGAGCGCCGTCACCATCACCTCGCGGTGGAGGCGGCGCGCGTGCATTGGGGGTACTTCAGCCGATCGCTGCCGCCGCAAGCCGAGATCAATTCGGGCGATACGATCACGATCGAAACCCTGACGCAGCATGCCTCCGACGACCCGGCGCGGATGATCACGGGCGATGCCGGCGCGGAAAGCGTCTTTGGCTGGACGCATCATGCGAAGAATGTCGATCGACGCGGCGCCGGTCCGATGGACGCGTCGGTGTATGGTCGCGGCGCCGGCGAAGGCTTCGGGGTGCATATTTGCACCGGTCCGGTGGCGGTAAAGGACGCGCAGCCCGGCGACGTGCTCGAGGTCCGCATCCTCGACATCGTGCCGCGGCCCAGTCAAAACCCCGATTTTGAAGGCCGGGTGTTTGGCTCCAGCGTCGCGGCGTGGTGGGGATATCACTACGACGAATTGCTCGCCGAGCCGAAATCGCGCGAGGCGGTGACGATCTACGAAATCCAACGCGCGGAACACGACGGCGATCTCGACGCGGCACCGTTCGCGCGCGCGCTTTATTCGTACCGCTGGGAACCTCAGATCGACCCGTCGGGCGTTCTTCATACCACTTACGATTATCCGGGCGTGCCGGTGCTCCCCGGTTCGGTCAAGCGAAGGCACAACGTGCTCGACGGCATTCGCATTCCGCTCCGTCCGCATTTCGGGGTGATCGCGGTGGCGCCCCGCGAGGTGGATTTCGTCGATTCAATTCCGCCGTCGTATTTCGGCGGTAACCTCGACAATTGGCGGCTCGGCAAGGGATCCACGGTTTATCTGCCGGTGTCGGTGCCGGGTGCGTTGCTGTCGGTGGGCGATCCGCATGCCACCCAAGGCGACGGCGAATTGGGCGGCACCGCGATCGAATGTTCGATGACCGGAACGTTCCAGCTCATCCTGCACAAGAAAGCCGACCTCGCGGGGCGCGTCTTCGCCGATCTCACCTACCCCCTGATCGAAACCGAGACCGATTGGGTTTTGACCGGGTTCAGCCACCCGAACTATCTCGCCGAGTTCGGCGCCAAGGGGCAGAGCGAAGTCTACGCGACATCCTCGCTCGATCTTGCGATGAAGGACGCGTTCCGCAAGATGCGCCGCTTTCTGATGAACATCAAAGGACTGAGCGAGGACGAGGCGATTGCGTTGATGTCCGCCGCGGTGGATTTCGGCGTCACGCAAGTGGTGGATGGCAATTGGGGCGTCCATGCCATCCTGAGCAAGCGGCTGTTTGAACGCGCGCCTGTTTGAACAAGGGCTTGTTTACAAACGCACTGCAATCATAACTGCTTGAGGGGGGCTTAGCGCAGGCTGGCGTTGATCTTGTCGAGCGCGGCGGAGCCCGGGCATAGCGCTTTCTCGTCGAGCCGGTTGAGCGGGGTGTCCACCGTGTCGAGATGGGCGTGCAGATCTTCCGCTTCCGGATCGACGTACAACAATCCAGTGACGATCTGGCCCTTGGCGGCGTGCCGTTGCAGGAATGCCATCGCCGCGACGCGATCATGGGCGTCATAATCCGCATCGATCTTGCGTAGCGCCAGCCGGGTGCCGTCGTGTTGCTCGACCACCTGCACGCTGCCCGGCGCGTAATCGACCGTGATCGGGTCTCGACCGCTGATGACGTCGAGCCGGTTCACTGCGTCATTGTGCTCGCGCACATAGTCAAAACTCTTGGTCGAGCCGGCGTGGTTGTTGAAGGCGACGCATGGGCTGATCACGTCGATGAACGCCGCGCCCTTGTGCTGGATCGCAGCCGCGATCAGCGGCACCAACTGGGCCTTGTCGCCGGAGAAGCTCCGCGCCACGAAGCTTGCGCCAAGCTGAAGCGCGATCGCGACCAGGTCGATGGCATTGTCGCTGTTCATCACGCCCTTCTTGGATTTCGAACCGCGGTCGGCGGTGGCTGAGAACTGGCCCTTGGTGAGGCCGTACACGCCGTTGTTTTCCACGATATAGGTCATGTTGACGCCGCGCCGGATCGAATGCGCGAACTGGCCGAAGCCGATCGAGGCGGAGTCGCCATCGCCGGAGACACCGAGATAGATCAGGTCGCGGTTGGCGAGGTTGGCGCCGGTCAAAACCGACGGCATCCGGCCGTGGACCGAATTGAAGCCGTGCGAATTGCCGAGGAAATAATCCGGGGTTTTCGAGGAGCAGCCGATGCCCGAAATCTTGGCGACGCGGTGCGGCTCGATCGACAGTTCGAAACAGGCCTCGATGATCGATGCCGTGATCGAATCGTGGCCGCAGCCGGCACACAGCGTGGAAACCTTGCCTTCGTAATCGCGGTGGGTGTAGCCGAGATCGTTTTTCGGAAGACCAGGGTGCTGGAATTTCGGCTTGGCGATGTAGGTCATGACTTCACCTGATATTTCCGACTCGTCATGGCCGGGCTCGTCCCAGCCATCCACGTCTTAGCCGGGAAAAAGGAAGACGTGGATGCCCGGCACAAGGCCGGGCATGACGATGGAGAGACCGATCGAAAGGTCATGTCTTTACCTTGCGGAGCGGGGTCAGTTTGAGTTGATCCTGATGGTCGCCGATGGCGCCGGCGATGAAGCGCGCGGTAATCGGCGTGCCGTCATAATGCCGGATCGGCACCAGGCGGACCGGATCGATGCCGTTCTCGTTGACGATCAGCGAGCGAAGCTGGGCGTCGCGGTTCTGTTCGACCACGTAGACGAAGTCGTGGTCGGCGATGAAGCTCGCCACGCTGGAATGGAACGGGAAGGCGCGGATCCGCAAACGGTCGAGTTCATGCCCGCGGGCTTCCAACAGCCCGATCGCCTCGTCCATCGCGGGCGAGGTCGAGCCGAAATAGATCACGCCGTATTTGGTGGGTCTGGCGGCGTTGGCCTGCAAGGGCCGCGGCACCATGTCCCGGGCGGCTTCGAATTTGCGCACCAGCCGCTGCATGTTGTCGGCGTAACCCGCGCCTTCTTCCGAATAGCGCGCGTAACGGTCGCGCGAGGTGCCGCGGGTGAAGAACGAGCCTTTGGTCGGGTGGGTGCCGGGATAGGTGCGATAGGGGATGCCGTCGCCATCGACGTCGAGATAGCGGCCGAAGTCGCGGCCGCCGTCGAGCATCTCCGCCGTCATCACCTTGCCGCGGTCATATTGCCGGGCGTCGTCCCACTTCAGCGGACGACAGAGCCGGTGATTCATGCCGATGTCGAGATCGAGCATCACGAAGATCGTGGTCTGCAGGCGCTCGGCGAGATCGAACGCTTGAGCGGCGAATTCGAAAGCTTCGGCCGGGTCCTCCGGAAACAGCAGCACATGCTTGGTGTCGCCATGGGAAGCATAGGCGCAGGCGATGACGTCGCATTGCTGGGTGCGGGTCGGCATGCCGGTCGACGGGCCGGCGCGCTGCACGTTCATGATCACGGCCGGGATTTCGGCGAAGTAGGACAGCCCGATGAACTCCTGCATCAGCGAGATGCCGGGGCCGGAGGTGGCGGTGAAGGCGCGCGCGCCGTTCCAGGACGCGCCGATGACGATGCCGATCGACGCCAGTTCGTCCTCGCCCTGGACGATGGCGTATTTGGCCTTGCCGGTCTCGCCGTCGTGCCGCAACTTCTTGCAATGGCTGGCGAAGGCGTCGGCCAGCGAGGATGACGGCGTGATCGGATACCACGCGCAGACGGTGGCGCCGCCATAGACCGCGCCGAGCGCGGCCGCACTGTTGCCCTCGATGAAAATGCGGTCGCCGACCTTGTCGGACTTCTTGACGCGCAAGCCGGTCGGGCATTTGAGATTTTGCAGGGCCCAGTCGCGGCCGAGATGCAGCGCGTGGACGTTCGAGGAGAGCAGTTTTTCCTTGCCCTTGTACTGCTCGCCGATCAGTTGCTCGATCAGCTTCGGGTCCATGTCGAGCAGCGCACAGAGCGCGCCGAGATAGATGATGTTCTTGAAAAGCTGGCGCTGGCGCGGGTCGGTATAGGTCGAGTTGGTGATGGCGGTCAGCGGCACGCCGATCACGGTGATGTCGGCGCGGAATTTCGACGCGGGCATCGGTTTGGTCGAATCGTAGAACAAATAGCCGCCGGGCTCGATCGAGGCGAGGTCCTTGTCCCAGGTCTGCGGATTCATCGCCACCATCAGGTCGACGCCGCCGCGCGCCCCGAGATGGCCGTCTTCGGTCACCCGCACCTCGTACCAGGTCGGCAGGCCCTGGATGTTGGACGGGAAGATGTTGCGCGGCGACACCGGCACGCCGTGGCGCAAAATCGAGCGCGCGAACATTTCATTGGCGCTGGCTGAGCCCGAGCCGTTGACGTTGGCGAAGCGGACGACGAAATCGTTTACGCTGCTGATCGGCTTTTGGACGGACATGATGTACCCGCATAGGTCATATCGATGAGGTATTTCTGCATGTCCCAGGCGCCGGTGGGACAGCGTTCGGCACACAGCCCGCAATGCAGGCAGACGTCCTCGTCCTTCACCATCACCCGCCCGGTCTTGAGGCCGTCGGCGACGTAAAGGGCCTGGTCGAGATGCGGCGAGGGCGCCTTCAGCCGCTCACGCAAATCGGCTTCCTCGCCGTCTTGCGTAAAGCTGATGCAGTCCATCGGACAGATATCGACGCAGGCGTCGCATTCGATGCACAAGGGTGCGGTGAACACGGTCTGGATGTCGCAGTTCAGGCAGCGTTGGGCTTCGCCGAGCGCGAGCTTGACGTCGTAGCCGAGTTCGACTTCGGCGCGGATGTCCTTGAGCGCGAGCACCTTGTCGCGATGCGGCACCTTGAAGCGCTGATCGCTGGAGATGTCGTTGTCGTAGCTCCATTCGTGGATGCCCATCTTTTGCGACGATATCTGCACGTCGGGAAGCGGCCGCTCGGTGATGTCCTCGCCGGACAGAAGCTTGTGGATCGACAATGCCGCGTCGTGGCCGTGGGCCACCGCCCAGATGATGTTCTTCGGGCCGAACGCGGCATCACCGCCGAAGAACACCTTCGGGTTGGTTGATGCCATGGTCTTGGGATCGACCTTGGGCATGTCCGATTTGTCGAACTCGATGCCGCAGTCGCGCTCGATCCAGGGGAAGGCGTTCTCCTGGCCGACCGCCACCAACACGTCGTCGCACGCAATGGTCTGGTCCGGTTCGCCCGCGGGCACCAAATGACGCCGCCCCTGGGCGTCGTATTCGGCCTTCACTTTCTGGAAGATGACGCCGGTGAGCGCGCCGTTGTCGTGGCTGAAGGCCTTCGGCACCATGAAATTGAGGATCGGAATGTCCTCGTGAAGGGCGTCCTCTTTCTCCCAAGGGCTCGCCTTCATCTCCTCAAAACCGGAACGCGCGATCACCTTGACGTCCTCGCCGCCGAGACGGCGGGCGGTGCGGCAGCAATCCATCGCGGTGTTGCCGCCGCCGAGCACGATCACGCGTTTGCCGATCGTCTCGGTGTGGCCGAACGACACCGAGGCGAGCCAGTCGATGCCGATGTGAATATGGCCTGCGGCTTCCTTGCGGCCGGGAATCTCGAGTTCGCGGCCGCGCGGCGCGCCGGAACCGACAAAGATCGCATCGTAAGCTTCGCCGAGCAGCTGCTTCAGGCTGTCGATGCGCTGGCCGCCTTGGAACTCGATGCCGAGATCGAGGATGTAATCGGTTTCCTCGTCGATCACGGAATCCGGCAAGCGGAACTTCGGAATTTGCGTGCGCATCATGCCGCCCGCCTTGGGGTCGGCATCGAACACGACGCAGTGATAGCCGAGCGGGGCGAGGTCGCGGGCCACGGTGAGCGAGGCGGGGCCGCCGCCGACGATCGCGATCCGCTTGCCATTTTTCGCCGACGGCCGCGGCATGCGGCCTCTGACATCGTCCTTGAAATCGGCGGCGACGCGCTTGAGCCGACAGATCTCGACCGGGGTTTCCTCGACCCGGCCGCGGCGACACGCCGGCTCGCACGGCCGGTCGCAGGTGCGGCCGAGAATTCCCGGAAACACATTCGATTTCCAGTTGATCATGTAGGCGTCGCTGTAGCGCCCTTCCGCGATCAACCGGATGTATTCTGGAACGGGTGTATGCGCGGGACAGGCCCACTGGCAGTCGACCACTTTATGAAAGTAGTCCGGTGCCGAAATATCGGTCGGTTTCATTCCTACCTTGTCCGCGTCAGAACGAAGAACAACGCGGCCTTTATTGTTTCCTGCGAACGCTCAGGCGGCGTTCTTCTGGTTTTCAAATCGTACCATAAGCTTGCCTTATTGGGGCCATTCCCACAAAGGCATTTTTAGGTGATCGACAGCTTTCGTTGGCCGAAGTGCCGTAATGTTGGCGTCATCAAAGGCGTGTGCGGCGCAGCAAACGCGGCACGCCGTCTGGAGCGTTCAAGGCGCCGGAATGTCGCTCTTCGCCAGGTCCCACATCAGAGTGTAGACGCCGGTCGAAATCGTCGCGGCGGGCGTCAACCGGGGAATATCGTGAAAGCGATCGGCGATATCAGCCGAGACCGCGTTCACATCCGTGCCGTCGATCAGGATAAACCAGTCGCCGGCACCCGGATTGGAGACGGCCGCGTTGTCCGTCAGCGGCCTCGAAAGCACCGGATCGCTCTCGATCAGATGCATGGAAATGATTCCATCTGATTTCGCCGGATCGAGTTTCTCCCGAAGCGATTCGCGCAATCTGTCCTCGGCGCCGGCCGCGGGGCGAAGGCGGAGGATGCCGAGCGCCGCCCCGCGGCCCTGTCCATGGCTGATCGTGATGCGGGCGACCGCGCGAATCATGTTCTTGAAACGCGCGATGGTAGTTCGCGACCACTCGGTCTGGTTCGCAAGGGCTACGCGATAGGCCGGACTGTCGAGCACCTCGAAACTCGCGGTGGAGTAGAGGCTGAGATATTTCGGATGTCCTGCATGCGCGACGTAGCGCCGGGCCTCGACGAAGCCGTCGATGGCGACACGTTCCTCCAGATGCTCACGGTCGTACCATCGATTGAACTCGGCTTCGTCCGACGGATCGATGTCCATCGAGGTCAACAGCATTCCCTTGCCCGCGAGTGGCATGTGCGACGATCCTTATCCGGTAACTTTGGACGCGAGATCCGCGATCGCTTTCATCACGGCGTCCCTGATGCCGGGATCGTAGAGCGAGTGGCCGGCGCCCTCGACCAGGCGAAGCTCGGAGCCGGGCCAGACCGCGCCGAGCGCGTGCGACGTTGCCGGCGGACACAACAGATCGTAGCGGCCTTGCACGATGATCCCCGGAATTCCCGTGAGCTTTCCCGCTTCCGCCAGAAGCAGATTTGGCTTCATGAAGCAGTCGTTCTGGAAATAATGAGCTTCCATGAACGGACTCGAGGGCAGGGCTCGGGTCGAGCTCAGCGACGCCAGATCGAGCCGGACACGCCCCGACGTATGTTCGGAGAGCGTGCGCTCGGTGTCATGCCAGGCGCGGGCGGCCGGGCCGTGCACCGCCGGATCGGGATCGAGAATGCGGCGCCAGTAGGCATCGAGCGGTTGCGCGCGTTCTTCGCATGGCAATACGCCGAGGAAATCTTCGCTCAGATCAGGGTAGAAGCGCGGCAGCGCATCGAGAAAGGCGCCTTCCAACTCGGAGCGGGTGCCGAGAAAGGTCGCGCGCAACACGATCCCGGTGACACGATGAGGATGGGCTTGCGCATAGGCGAGCGCGAGCGTCGCGCCCCAGGAGCCGCCGACGACCATCCAGCGCGGGAATCCGAATTTCTCGCGGATCGTCTCCATGTCGGCGATCAGATGCGGCAGCGTATTGGCGTCGCGGCGGCCTTTGGGACGGCTTCGCCCGGCACCGCGCTGATCGAACAACACCGTATGGAAGCGCTCGGGATCGAACAGCCGGCGATGATCCGGCTGGCAACCGCTGCCGGGCCCGCCATGCAGATAGACCGCGGGGATGCCGTCGGTGCGGCCGACGGATTCGACGTAAATCTCGTGACCATCGCCGACCGGCAGCCATTGCGATGTCAACGGCGTGAACGGATCGGAGCGGGACCCTGAAGATTTCCCCGCGTCGGCGTCAGGCGCCATGGTCGCCGTCCGTCTCGAGCGTGCCGCCGGCGAAATTGCGATAGATGAAACGGGTGTGGTCGGCCGCAGCCTCGGCCTCGGCTTGCTTGAAAAGCTGCTCGTGGTGCGGCGACAACGTGCAGGCCGGATCGGTGTTGCCGGCGTCGCCGGTGAGCGCAAAGGCCTGGCAGCGGCAGCCGCCGAAGTCGATCTCCTTGAACTCGCAGCTTTGGCACGGTTCCGGCATCCAGCCGGTGCCGCGGTAGCGGTTGAACGCCTCGGAATTCTGCCAGATCCAGGCGATCGAATGGTTCGACCGCACCGATTCAAATTCAAGCCCGGTAATGCTTTCGGCGGCGTGGCAGGGCAAAATCTTGCCGGTAGGCGATATGTTGAAGAACTGCCGGCCCCAGCCGCCCATGCATTTTTTCGGCCGCAGCGCGTAATAATCCGGCACGACATAGTCGATGGCGAGAATGCCTTTCAGCCGCGCCTCGGCCTCCTCGACGATCCGGCTGGTCTCCTCGATCTGCGCAAGAGTTGGCATCAGCGCCGCGCAATTCTTCAGCGCCCAGCCGTAATACTGCACATTGGCGACCTCCAGCCGGTCGGCGTCGAGATCGACCGCCATCTGGATGATGTCGGGCAATTGAAAAAGATTTTGGCGGTGCATGACCGCATTGACGGTCAGCGGCAAATCCAGTTCGCGCGTCCATTTCGCGACCTCAAGCTTCTTGGCGTGGGCGTGCTTGAAGCCGGCCACCCGGTCGGCCACCAAAGGCTCATTGCCTTGAAAACTGATCTGCACGTGACACAGCCCGGCCTCGGCGAGCCCGGCCAGTCTCTCTTTGCTCAAGAGCACGGCGGACGTGATGAGGTTGGAGTACAGCCCGACATCGCTGGCATGCTGGACCAGCTCGACCAGATCCTTGCGCGCGGTGGGTTCGCCGCCGGAAAAATGGATTTGCAGCACGCCGATTTCCGCCAACTCGGAAAGGACCTTCTTCCATTCCTCGGTCGTGAGTTCGCTGCCGCCGCGTTCCAGCTCGACCGGATTGGAGCAGTAGGGGCACTGCAGGGGGCAGCGATGCGTCAGCTCGGCGAGCACCGCGAGCGGGATTCCAAAACTTTCGGCGCGCGAACCGCGGCTCTCCAGCACCGCGAGCCCGTCGGTGGGATCGCTGGCCATCGCGCCGATATCGGTCACAACAGGACTCACGAAGTCTTCTCCCGCGCTTCGGTCAAAAATCCCTTGTCGGCCAGGTCCTGCAGCATGGCGATGACGTCGGTTGCGATCGCGCCGCGTTCGGCGGTGTATTTTTCGGCGAGTTGGTCGATCATCGCTTCCACGCTGCGAACGCCGTCGCAGAGTTGAATGACTTCCACCGCGATCTCGTCCGGCGCGAGTACGCGCTCCGGCGCCAGAATGACCCAGCGCTGCCGCGTCTCGTCGAACTTCAGCTTGGCATGCCGCGGCAGAACCGGCCGGCTCGCCTCGCTGACAGTGATGTTGCGGCTCGCCATCGGTTCGCCTCTATTTTTTCTTGGGCACGAACGCGCCCGGCGGCACATGGCCATCGACATAGGCATGATACAGCGCGTCGAGCTGAACCCATAGGACATTGGTCTTGAAAATCAGGGCGTTGCAGACCGCCTCGCGCTCCGCCGGGGTCTTGGCATGGGTCTTGACGAAGTCGAGCGCGAAGTTGGCATCGCGCGGCGCTTGTTCCATGCGCCGGCTGAAATAGCTCATGATATCGGGATTGACGAAATCGTAATGCGCCAGCAT
The DNA here is from genome assembly GCA_963814615.1 of uncultured Alphaproteobacteria bacterium. GTDB lineage: Bacteria > Pseudomonadota > Alphaproteobacteria > Rhizobiales > Xanthobacteraceae > Bradyrhizobium. Next base: position 992,822 of record CAWFDN010000005.1, read on the forward strand.
GCCCGAGATACGTTCCTCATGCAGATTGGGTGCGAACAATTCGGTGAGCGAGGAGGCGATGGCCTCAAGCGGGGTCTTGTCGCGGACGAAATGCACATAGGCATCCACGGCAAAGCGGGTGGCGGGAAGGATGCCTTCGGCGGATTCCACATAGGCGCTGTCGAGCCCGAGCCCTTCGGTCAGCTTGAGCCAGCGCTCGATGCCGCCTTCGGTAGTGAGGTCGCCGTCATGGTCTTCTATCCGGTGGCGCCATTCGACCCGGATGCCGCGGTCGCGGAAGCGCGAGATCACCACGGCGTCCTTGATCGGAATCGTGCTCTGATAATAATAGCGGTTCAGCGCCCAGGCCTGCACCTGACCCTTGTTCAGCTTGCCGCCGTGCAGCAGCCGGTGAAACGGGTGTAAATTGTGATAGCGCGTGGCGCCGATCTGGCGGAGCGCGGCTTCGAGTTCCTCGGCGCTTTGCAAGGGTGCACTGCCCCCGAGCGAGAAGGCTGTCATCCCGTTCGCAGTCATGTCGTTCAAGCTCATCTCGTTCAAGCTTTCGGCTTTCAAGCTCTCGGCATTCAAAGCGTAATCTCCGTTCCGTCGGCGGCAATCTGCCAGCCCGCTTGCTCGGCGATTTTGCGCTCGGCGGAGTCGTGTAGCAGCACCGGGTTGGAATTGTTGATATGCAGAAATATCTTCCGGCCGATCTCGAGACCGGCAAGGGCCGCGATCGCGCCGTGGTCGCCCGACATCGCAATATGTCCCATGCCTTGTCCGGTCTTGTTGCCCAGGCCGGCCGCGATCAACTCGTCGTCGCGCCACACCGTGCCATCGAAGAAGATCAAGGGGGCGCCGGCAAGCCGGGACTTGAGATCGTCGGTGACGCCGGCGCAGGCGGCGAGAAAATAAAAATACTTGCCGCTCGCTCGGTCGCCAATCCGCAGCCCCAGCGTGTCGCCGGCGCCGTCATCGCCGGCGGGATGGGCGCTGCCTTCCAGATACCACGCGCTTTTGCCGGGGGCGGCAAAGGGCGTGATCTCGATGCCGGAGGGCGTGCCGTCCGGCAAGGCCGGCTCGAACGCCGCGTCGACCTCGATCGGCTGGCGCCGCACATTCTTCTCGTTCAGCACGTTGAAGATGCTGTTGGCCTTGAGGATCGCGAGCACCCGGGGGTGGGCGTAGATCGTGAACGGCCAACCCTCGCGCATCGACAACAGCCCGGCGATGGCGTCGATCTCCCCGTTGGTCAGGATCACGCCTGCTATCGGGCTGTGACGAAGTTTGCCGGCTTTGGGATGAAGCTGCGTGGTCGCGATCAGTTGCTGACGTAGATCGGGCGAGGCATTGACGAGATACCAATGGTCGCCGTCGGCACTGACCGCAATCGAAGCCTGGGTGCTTTGAAGATTGGATTGCTCACCGCGCGAGGCCCGGCAAACCGGACATCCGCAATTCCATTGCGGAACCCCACCACCTGCCGCGGCGCCCAGGACGACGACGCGAAGCATGATTCGTCTCCTGGAAATTCTAAAGCTTTGTCTTTAAAAAAAGCTTGGATATTCAAAAGCTTCAAAGGTGGACACCGGCATGGCCACGATCCCGAGAGCAGGAACATCGCACGCCTGGAGGTCCACCTTAAATCGAATCGTGAAGCTGTCGCAGCCGCTTACTTGCGGGCGGCGCAGGCGTACATGTTGATTTCCATGCCGACCGGCACTTCGACGATCTTTGGGGTCTTCCAGGCCATTTGCCTCACTCCTTGTTGAAATCGGACGAACTCCGCCCTGCGCGATAAACTAATGCGGAACGAAAAGTTCGCCAGCGAAATCTTCGTCACAACCGTGGATATTCCTATGTTGCACTGCAAAAATAATTCACGCATTTGTGCGACTTGTGCGTGCCCCGGCGTCAAAACAAAGCCGGATCAACAGGTTCAGGTTTGTTTGCCCCACTGAACCGGATTTTGACCTATGCCACGGTATTTCTTCAACACACGCATCGGTAATGAATTGATCGCCGATCCCGAAGGCGAAGAGTTGCGCAATCCCGATCGCGCCTGGGAAGTGGCGCGGGCGATGATTCGAGAGTTGCTGCAGAGCGAAGGCGCGGAGGGCGCGCTCTTGAGGGCGATCCTCGAAGTGACCGACGATGAAGGCGAGATCGTGCTGGAGTTTCCGTTTGCCGAAGCCGTTCTCGAAAAGCCCGGCAAAGCCGTCACAAAGCACTAACCGGACATTAAGCCATTCCAAGAAGCCATTCCAAGCGCCATCCCGCCGCGCGACCGGCCGCCATTCCGGCTGCACCATGCGGGGTTGCGGGCGTCGGCGAATGTTTCCGATTGCGCATCGACGGGAAAATATCGGAGAGTGCCGCTCGGGAAAACGACCGGCGCCGGCATCGTGCTTGCCCGCCCAAGGATCCAGAACATGGACTTTACAGGGAGAACATCATGAAAGTCTGCTTATCCAAACCGCGCAGTCTGTTGCTCGCGGGCGTTTTTATTGGTGCGTTTAGTTTTGGCGCTGCCGCGCAGCAGCCGGCCACTCCTCCGGCGGCGGCCCCCGCTGCGGCCCCCGCACTTCCGCCGGGCTCCCCCTTGATCGGGCGGCCGGACAGCGAAGCCGCGTCAAAGCTGGCGCCCGTGGCGTCGCCTCCGATCGCCGCCGCGGTGGACAAATTGCCGACCGCAAAGCTCAAACTGCCGCCCGGCTTTAACATCGAAGTGTACGCAGCCGGCATGGCGAACGCGCGTTCGTTGGCCGAAGGCGACAAGGGCACGGTGTTTGTCGGCAGCCGCCAAGTCGACAAGGTCTATGCCATCGTCAACAAGGACGGCAAGCGATCGGTCAAGATTGTCGCTTCAGGCCTGTATCGGCCCAATGGCGTCGCGTTCCACAACGGCACGCTCTATATCGCCGAGCTCTCGAAGATCTCCAAGATCGACAAGGTTGAAGACAACCTCGACAGCCCGCCGAAGCCGACCGTGATCTATGACAATCTGCCCAAGGACGAAGCCCATGGCTGGAAATTCATCGCCGTCGGGCCCGACAACAAGCTCTACGTTCCGGTCGGACAGCCCGGCAACAACGTCCTGCATGACGATGCCCATGGTCAAATCCGCCGGATGAATCTCGATGGCAGCGGTGCCGAAGTGGTGGCTCTCGGCGTGCGCAATACCGTCGGGTTCGACTGGCATCCGGAAACCAAGCAAATGTACTTCACCGACAACGGTCGCGATTGGATGTCGGAAGATGTTCCGGAAGACGAGCTCAATCGCGTCACCAAGGTCGGCGAAGATTTCGGTGCCCCCTATTGCTATCAGGGCAATATTTCAGATCCGGAATTCGGCTGGGGACATTCCTGCAGCGAGTTTACCCCGCCGGTCGGTTTGATGGGTCCGCATTCGGCCTCGCTCGGCTTGCGGTTCTATACCGGCAACATGTTCCCGAAGAGCTATAAGAACGTCATGTTCGTGGCCCGCCATGGTTCGTGGAACCGGTCCAAGAAATTTGGCGGAGACGTCGTCGCCGTCAGGCTGAACAAGGACGGCACGGTCAAGTCCGTGGAGCCGTTCATCACCGGCTTCCTGGAAGACAACAAGTATGTGGGCCGCCCGGTCGATGTGCATCAAATGAAAGACGGCTCGCTGCTGGTCTCCGACGACTGGAACGGCGCCGTCTATCGCATCACCTACGGCAAGCAAAGGGTGAGTGCGTATGTTGACGGCGTTGGTAAAGCACTCGGGCAGTAAAATATCCGCGATAGCGGTTATAAAAGACACCAACGAGGATCGAGAGTGGTACACCGCTCTCGATCCTCAACTTTTCGGCCTCCAATTTCCCTTTCGGTCTTCACCTCGGCTTTCAGCATTCACGCTTAAATCGTCGCTACCCAGGATTTCACTCGATGCGTAGAACAATCGCGGCTTTGGCCTTCGTTTTTGTCGCCTCTTCCGCCACAGCGGAGACGCTCGAAGAGCGAGCCGCTCCTTGCCTTGCCTGCCATGGCGAGCGCGGACAATCCGAGACCGAAAATACCCCCTCGCTCGGCGCCCAGCAGGCGCCATATGCGTTGATCCAGCTTTTCATGTTCCGCGAGAAACTTCGTACCTTCGAGCCGATGAACGAGATGGCGAAGGCGCTCACCGACGACGATCTTAGTCTGTTTTCCGAATTCATCAGTAAATTGCCGAAGCCGGCACCGCCGACCGACGCGCCCGATCCGGCGCGGCTGCAACGCGCCCAGGCGCTGGTGCAACAGCACCGCTGCAATAATTGTCACAACGTCGACTTCTCCGGGCGCGACAACGTTCCGCGTCTCGCCGATCAACGCGAGGACTATCTCGCCAAGACCATGCTCGAATACAAGGACAACAGCCGCCACGGCTATGACGGCACCATGGCGGATGTGCTCCAGCCGGTGACGAAAGAGCAGATCGCGGACCTCGCTTATTTCCTTGCCCGGGTGCGCTGAGTCACGCAAATACGGTCGCGCATGATGCCGGTTTTCTGATCCGAAAAGCCGCCGGCGCCATCCTGTGGGTGGCGCTGATCCGGCGATCGAGTGGAGTTATCGATGGAAGATATCTGGCGTCTGTCGGCGGCCGACCTCGCGGCCCTCATAAGGTCGAGAAAGGTCTCGGCCAAAGAGGCCGCGTCCGCAGCGCTTGCTCGGCTCGACGCGGTCAACCCTTCGATCAACGCGGTGATCGACCACCGCCCGGAACATGTCCTGGCGCAGGCTGGGGCGATCGATGCGGCGATCGCGCGCAATGAAGACGTTGGTCCGCTGGCCGGCGTTCCCGTCACCATCAAGGTCAACATCGACGAAGAAGGGTTCGCCACCACCAACGGCCTTAAACTGCAGCGCGATCTCATCGCGGCGACCAACAGTCCGGTGGTGGACAATCTGCGCAAGGCCGGAGCGGTCATTCTCGGACGTACCAATTGCCCGGCGTTTTCATACCGCTGGTTCACCACCAATTCGGTTCATGGCGACACCAAAAATCCGCGCGATCCGGGTATCACGCCGGGCGGTTCGTCGGGCGGTGCGGGTGCGGCGGTTGCCGCCGGCATCGGACATATCGCGCACGGTACCGACATCGCGGGATCGATCCGCTATCCCGCCTATGCCTGCGGCGTTCACGGTCTTCGGCCGACCGTTGGCCGCGTCCCCGCCTTTAATGCAGCGCTGCCGGAACGCGCCATCGCAGCGCAGATCAGCGCGGTATCCGGTCCGCTGGCGCGGCGCATTGGCGATCTCAGGATCGGATTGGCGGCAATGTCCGGCTACGACGCGCGCGATCCCACGTGGGTGCCGGCGCCGCTGGAGGGGCCCGCGATGCCAAAGCGGGCGGCGCTATGTCTTGCGCCCGACGGCCTTGAGACGGTCCCTGAAGTGAAGGCGGCGGTTGCGGACGCCGGCAAGCGCCTGGAGCGCGCGGGATGGGTGGTCGAAGAGATCGCGCCGCCGCCGCTGCGGGAGGCCGCCGACCTTCAGACCAAGCTGTGGCTCGGCGATGGCTATGAAGCGCAACTGGCCGCCGCCGAGCGCGAAGGCGATCCCGGCGCGCTCGGCTGCTTGCGTGGCAACCGCGCCAAGGTTTTTCCGCTCGACGTGACGGCGTTCTCCAAAGCCCTGACGCGACGGGCGACCTTGATGCGCCAATGGCTGCAGTTCTTTGAGACCTATTCGGTGCTGTTGATGCCGGTGTCTGCCGAATTGCCGTTTCCCGATGGGCTCGATCTGCGCGACGACGCGTCATTCGACAGGGTATGGCGCGCGCAATTGCCGCAAATTGCGATCCCCTTCTTAGGCCTGCCCGGACTCACGGTCTCGACGGGCTTGGTGGGAAGGATTCCCGTCGGCGTTCAGGTCGTCTCCAGCCGCTTCCGCGAGGATCTGTGTTTGCTGGCGGGCGAGGCGATAGAAGCCGGCGGAACCCCGTCGACGCCGGTCGATCCTGTCCGTTAGATCAACTCCAGTCCCCCGAGAGACAACACCATGGCTGGCATTTACGATTTCACGGCAACCTCGCTTGGCGGCGAAGACGTGTCCCTGAAGAATTTCGAGGGGCAGGTCTTGCTGATCGTCAACACCGCGAGCGCGTGCGGATTTACGCCGCAATATAAAGGTCTGGAATCGTTGCAGCAGACGTTTGGCCCGCGCGGCTTTTCGGTGCTCGGATTTCCATGCAACCAGTTCGGACGTCAGGAGCCCGGCGACGCCCGGCAGATCGAGCAGTTCTGCTCCACCAACTACGCCATCACCTTTCCGATGTTTGCCAAGATCGACGTCAACGGCAGCAACGCGCACCCGCTTTATCAATATCTGAAAAGCGAGAAGTCCGGTCTGCTGGGTTCGTCGATCAAATGGAATTTCACCAAATTCCTGGTCGACCGGGCGGGCAAGGTGGCTGCGCGGCACGCGCCGACGGCAAAACCGGAAGCGCTCACAAAAGAAATCGAGGCACTGCTGTGAACGAGAAAAGTGATTCCAAAAGTGAGCAAATGAGCGATCAATTGCCCGATCGTCTATCGAGCGATCCGAAAAGCCCTTATTACAATGCCGAGTTGCTCGCGCGCGACGTCGGCATTCGCTTCAAGGGCGTCGAGAAAACCAACGTCGAAGAATATTGCGTCAGCGAAGGCTGGGTGCGCGTGACCGCAGGCAATGCCAAGGACCGCTACGGCAACCCGCTCACCATCAAGGTGCACGGCCCGGTCGAGCCGTATTTTCGGGACAAAGCGTCGTCCTGAGTCCGGCCCGCTGTGAAGCTGAAGAAAAGTCGTCATGGCCGGGCAGAAGCGCGAAGTGCGTCTTCGCGCTAGATGTCCCGGCCATCCACGTCTTCTCACCTCTACCTAAACAAGACGTGGATGCCCGGCATCGCAGACAAGTTTACGTAGTCTGCGCGAGACAGACTACTCTGGCCGGGCATGACCAAAAGAAGCATCTCATTACGCGAAAGCCAAAACCCATGTCCGTCCGCATCATCGACGTCAGAGAAATCACCAAGCCGATCTCATCGCCGATCCGCAACGCCTATATCGATTTCACCAAAATGACGACGAGCCTGGTTGCCGTCGTCACCGACGTGATGCGCGACGGCAAGCGCGTGGTCGGGTACGGCTTCAATTCGAACGGCCGCTACGGGCAGGGCGGATTGATCCGCGAACGGTTCGCGCCGCGCCTGCTGGAGGCGGATCCGAAGACCTTGCTCGACGAGACGAGCGACAATCTCGATCCGGACAAGGTCTGGGCGACGCTGATGGGAAACGAAAAGCCCGGCGGCCATGGCGAGCGCTCGGTGGCGGTCGGCACCATCGACATGGCGGTGTGGGATGCGGCGGCGAAGATTGCCGGCAAGCCGCTGTTTCGCTGGCTCGCCGAGCGTCACGGTCGCAGCGCAAATCCGCGCGTGTTCGTTTACGCCGCCGGCGGCTATTATTATCCCGGCAAGGATTTGTCGGCGCTGCGCGGCGAGATGCGCGGCTATCTCGATCGCGGCTACAACGTCGTGAAAATGAAGATCGGCGGCGCGCCGATCGAGGAAGACCGCCAGCGGATCGAGGCGGTGCTTAAGGAGATCGGCAGCCAGGCGCAACTCGCCGTCGATGCCAACGGCCGGTTCGATCTGGAGACCGCGATCGCCTACGCCAGGATGCTGCGTGAGTATCCGCTGTTCTGGTACGAGGAGGCCGGCGATCCGCTGGATTTCCAGCTCCAGGCCGCGCTGGCGGAATTCTACCCCGCGCCGATGGCGACCGGCGAAAACCTGTTCAGCCATCAGGATGCGCGCAACCTCATTCGTTACGGCGGCATGCGCCCCGATCGCGACTGGCTGCAATTCGACTGCGCGTTGTCCTACGGGCTGTGCGAATATCAGCGTACGCTTGCCGTGCTGCAGGCCGGCGGCTGGTCTGCGAGCCGGTGCATTCCGCATGGCGGGCATCAGATGTCGCTCAATATCGCGGCCGGTCTCGGCCTCGGCGGCAATGAGAGCTATCCTGATCTGTTCCAGCCCTATGGCGGTTTCCCCGACGGCGTTCGCGTCGAAGCCGGCCACATCACGATGCCGGATTTGCCGGGCATCGGCTTTGAGGGCAAATCCGATCTGTACGCCGAGATGAAAGCGCTGGCGGCGTAAGCCGTCATGGCCGGGACGAAGCCCGGCCATGACGGAAGAGAATGCCGTGTGGTTCTTAGGCTCTTACGACAGCCGCATGTCGAGCAATCGCCGGCCTTCGTTCTTCAGCAATTTCTTCACCGCGCTTGACGCGACGATCTCGCCCTGGTTGGCGTAGGCTTCGTGGTTCTTCTCGATGTCTTCGAGGCGGTAGAGATAGTTGACCATGATGCCGGCGGATTCGCGCAGGCCCTTGGCCGACAGATCGCCAAGCCAGTTGATCCGCTCCAGCCGCGCGCCGTTGCCGAGGTGGAATCGCGCCACCGAATCGATCAACCGGCCCTTCGGCGTGCGTGCTTTCAGGAAATAATACGCCGCGAGCGGCTCGATCGCAGCACGCAGTTGCGCCACCAGTTCCGGATTCGCGAACCAGTCCGGCGTGTCCAACTGAGCGAGCAACGCCCGCTCTTCGTCGGAGAGCGGAACATCGTCCGCCTGCTTCAGCCATTGCATGAAGCCCGGCACCGGCGACAGCGTCACGAAATTCTCCAGCTTCGGTAGTTCGCGGCGCAGTTCCTCGACCACCTGCTTGATCAGGAAATTGCCGAACGAAATTCCGCCGAGCCCGCGTTGGGTGTTGGAAATCGAATAAAATACCGCGGTGCGAGCGCGTTCGGTCGGCACCGGCTTGCGGTCTTCGGCGAGCAGCGGCGCGATCGCGCCGGGGATCGCTTCCGTCAATGCCACTTCCACGAAAATCAGGGGTTCGTCGACCAGTGCGGGATGGAAGAAGGCATAGCAGCGCCGATCGCCCGGATCGATGCGGCGGCGCAACTCGTCCCAGTCGCGAATCTCATGCACCGCCTCGTAGCGGATGATTTTTTCCAGGATGTTCGCGGGCGTTGACCAGTCGATTTTGCGCAGCACCAGAAACCCCCTGTTGAACCATGAGGACAGCAAATGCGCGACGTCGCGGTCGAGCGTGGCAAGATCCTGGTGGCCGTTCATGAGGAGAAGCAAATCGGCGCGCATCGCCACCAGTTCACTGGTGCCGCCGGGCGCGCGGTTCAAGCGGCGGATCAATTCCTGCCGCCGCGGCTCGGACGCGAAATGTAAATCGCCGGCGTCGTCGTCGCTCGGTTGCGCGCGCCAGCTCTCGATCGCCTGCGCGAGCTTTTCCCGGTCCGGACCGTAATGGCGAACCAGCGCTTCGAAGAAGGAAAGCCGGCCAGCCTCGTCGAGGTGACGGTAGCGGTCGAGAACCTCGCGCGCCATCGCGGTGCCGGAGGCCTCGCCGCGGCCGGACAACACCGCCTCGCACAATTTGATCAGGTCGGAAGCGTCTTGTTTTCCGTTCGGCGGTCCGCCACGGCGAAGCAGGGTGCGGCCGCGCTCGGAAATCGAGGTGAGAAGGTCGGAGAAGAAGGCGTTGTTCATGGCGGATGATCGAATCCAAAGCCGGCAAAATTATTACATGGATTTAGGGCGCAGCGCAGCACAATCAAGCGGACCTGATCGCGGAGCACAAAAAACGCTCATGTCTTGCGGAGGCACGGGCCAGCACGCCCAAATCGGCCTTAATTTTGTTTCCACAATCCCGGATTTATGAGTGCCTGCCTGCAATAAATTTATGGCTTCGGCTGAAAATTTGGGCTTCAACGCTCTCACTAACCGGCCAGAATGGCTGGTGCAGGCTCGATTATTAATGGCTTGCCGAGGTGGAGGAAATTCGATGTCCAGACAATCGCTGCCGCGCGTCGCCGGCCTCGTTTTCGGTGTCCTGATGATGGCTGTTCCCGCAAGCGCCGACCCGTTGAAGGATGAGATCGCTCCGACCGGCAAGTTGCGGGTCGCGATCGGGATCAGTGCGGCCGGGGGCGCGTATTGGTCGACCAGAACCGAATCCGGAGGTTATGCCGGGGTGCCGGTCGATCTCGGCAAGGAGCTGGCGGCGAAGCTCGGTTTGCCCGTCGAATATGTCGCCTACCCGAATTCCGGGCTGATCACGGACACCGCGTCGACAGGCGTCTGGGACGTCACCTTCCTGCCGAAAGACCCCGACCGCGAGACCAAGATGTCGTTCGGACCGGTCTACGAGATCGCGGATGCGACCTACATCGTCAAGCCGGGCTCCGCGATCACGAACTTTGCGGCCCTCGACCAGCCCGGCGTCAAGGTCGCGGCGGTGAATGACACCACCACCATGCGCGGCGCACGCGCGCATCTGAAAAACGCCAAGGTCACGGGCTATCAGACCTATGACGAGATATTCGGTCTCTTGAAGAGCGGCGAGATCGACGCGTTCGCGCTGTCGCGCGATCAGCTCAACGCCATGGCAAAGAAGATTCCAGGCACCCGCGTGCTCGACGAAACCTTCAAGCAGACGACGACCGCGGCGGCGGTGCCGTTAAACCATCCACTCGCGCTGGCCTACGTGACCACGTTCATGACCGAGGTCATCGCGAATGGAATGCTGCGCAAGGCCTACGACAACAACGGCCTGAAGGAGAAGCCGACCCCGGTCCAATAGCGGGATCTCAGCTTCCGTTAATTTATCCCGCCCGCGGCGATCGGCTCCAGGCCGCTTTTGATGATCGCAGCGCTGGCGGCCGGAGACGCGAGAAATTTGATCAGCGCCTTGCCGGCATCGGGTTCCTTGGAGACGGCGGCGATCCCGGCGGAAAACACCGTGCTCTTCTGCAACTCCGGCGGCAACGGCCCGACGATCTCGATGCCGGGAATGGGGAGCATCTCGCTGAACTGCTGGAAACCGATCTCGGCGTCGCCGCGCGCCACCACGCCGGCCACCGGCTCGGCCGGGATCTTCCTGGCCTTGTCTTTCATCGCTTCAGCGATGCCGAGGCGCTGGAACATTTCGGTCGAGATATAGACGCCGCTGGCGCTGTCGGAATAGGCGATCGACTTTGCGGCCAGCAACGCGCGCTTGAGCGCATCGGGAGAGCTGATGTCCGGCTTCGGTGCGCCGGCCTTCACCGCGATGCCAATCAACGATTTCACGAGATCGACGCGGCTGTCGGCCTTGACCTTGCCTTGTTGGATGAGCTCGCCGAGCGCATATCCCACCATGACCACGACATCGGCCGCCTCGCCGCGTTCCAGCCGGATCGGGATCGCATTGACGGTGGTCCCCATCGAAGGCCCGTAAGCGGTCAGCACCTTGTGGCCGGTCGTGCGCTCGAACTCCGGCACCAGCACGTTGTAAGCGGCGGACAGTCCGCCCGAGATCATCACCCGGACTTCGGCGGCGGTGGCGGTGCCCGCCAGCAACAGCGCGGTGGCGAAGCCTAGCGCGAGCGCGCGGAGAGCAACAAATCTCGATTTCATAGGCGATCCTCCCGGGACCGGCTTGAGTGGCCGTCCTTGATTACAGCGGGTAGCCTAGCACGCTGGGTCAGCTGGGCCAGTGGGTCGCGCGGTTGACCATATGCCGGAACCGCCGCACCATGGCGCAACGCCGTGAACGGCCTAGGGAAAGCGTCTTTGCAAGGGATATTCGACCTCGCGATCATCGGCGGCGGCATCAATGGCTGCGGCATCGCGCGCGATGCGGCCGGGCGGGGCCATTCGGTCTTCCTGTGCGAGATGAACGATCTGGCGAGCGGGACGTCGTCGTGGTCGACCAAGCTCGTGCATGGCGGGTTGCGCTACCTCGAATATTACGAATTCCGGCTGGTGCGCGAGGCGCTGATCGAGCGCGAAATCCTCTGGCGGATCGCGCCGCACCTCATTCGCCCGCTTCGTTTCGTGCTGCCGCACCATGACGGCTTGCGCCCGGCCTGGCTGCTGCGACTCGGGTTGTTTCTCTACGACCATATCGGCGGGCGCCATTTGCTGCCGCCGACCCGCACCGTCGATCTGGCGCGCGACGAGGTCGGGCGGCCCTTGGTTGCCAACCGCTACACCATAGGTTTCGAATATTCCGATTGCTTCGTCGACGACGCGCGACTTGTGGTGCTCACCGCGCGCGACGCGGCGGATCGTGGCGCCGAAATCCGCACCCGTTCGCGCGCGGTCGCGATCCGGCAGGAGGAGGGAATCTGGCAGCTCACGGTCGAAAACACCACAAGCGGCGCGCGCTCCACGGTTCAGGCCCGCGTGCTGGTCAACGCCGGCGGACCGTGGGTCGAGGAGGTGCTGGCGCTCGGCGCCGGCGTCAACGCCAAAGCCAAAGTGCGCCTGGTGCAAGGCTCCCACATTGTGGTGCGAAAACTCTATGCCCATGACCGCGCCTACATGTTTCAGAACAGCGACGGCCGCATCGTGTTCGTGATTCCGTATCAGGACGATTTCACCCTGATCGGCACCACCGATCGCGATTTCCATGGCGAGCCTTCGAAGGTGAAGGCTTCAGCGCAAGAAATTCAATACCTCTGCGATTCCGTCAGCGAATATCTGGCGAAGCCGGTTACGCCCGACAACGTGGTATGGAGCTATGCCGGGGTTCGCCCGCTCTATGACGACGGCGCCGGCGAAGCCAAGGCCGCGACCCGCGAATACGTGTTCGAACTCGATACGCCTGGCGGCGCGCCGCTGCTGTCGATTTTCGGCGGCAAGATCACCACTTACCGCCGCCTCGCCGAGGAGGCGCTTGAACGCCTCGCGCCTTATTTGCGCGGCACCAAAGCCCCCGAAGGCTGGACCGCCAAAGCGCCGCTGCCCGGCGGCGATCTCGACGTCTCGGCGATCGCAGCGCTGGCCGCCGAGTTGAGTCGCGGCTATCCATTTCTCGCGCCCGCGCATGCCAACCGGCTGGCGCACGCCTATGGCACCCGTGTCGGCAAGATTCTCGGCGACGCGAAATCCCTTGCCGATCTCGGCCGCTCGTTCGGCGCCACTTTGACCGAGAGCGAGGTCAGGTATCTGATGTCATCGGAATGGGCCCGCACCGCCGAAGACATCGTCTGGCGGCGATCGAAGCTGGGCTTGCGGTTGTCGGTGGACGAGATCGCGGCGCTCGATGATTGGATGGCGGCGCAGGGTGTTCCGGATGCGCCCTAGAAGGTCGGTCGTCATGCCCGGCCTTGTGCCGGGCATCCACGTCTTAGGTGTATTTGCGCAAGAAAGACGTGGATGGCCGGGACGAAGCCCGGCCATGACGAAAAAGCGATCCGCGTTCCCCCTCTTACTGCGCCGCATCCAACGCTTCATCCAGCGCCGGATAATCGGTATATCCCTTGGCGCCGCCGCCGTAGAACGTCGCCTTGTCCGGCTCGTTGAGCGGCGCGCCGCGTTTGAGGCGTTCGACCAGATCGGGGTTGGCGATGAACGGTTTTCCGAACGCGATCAGGTCGGCTTCATTCGCCGCGAGTACCTTGTTGGCGAGGTCGAAATCATAGCCGTTGTTGGCGACATAGGCGCCGTTGAAACGCTTGCGCAAGGAAGCATAGTCGAACGGCGCGATGTCGCGCGGCCCGCCGGTCGCGCCTTCGATGACGTGGATATAGACCAGCTTCAACGCGTTGAGGTGATCGACGATATGGTCGAACAGCGGTTGCGGATTGGAGTCGGAAACGTCATTCGCCGGCGTTACCGGCGAAATGCGGATGCCGGTCCGATTAGGTCCTACCTCGGCGGCCACGGCCTTGGAGACCTCCAGCATCAGTCTGGCGCGATTCTCGATCGAGCCGCCATACGCATCGGTGCGCTTGTTGGTGCCGTCCTTGGCGAATTGATCGAGCAGATAGCCGTTGGCGCCATGGATTTCGACGCCGTCGAACCCGGCCTCAACCGCGTTGGCCGCGCCGCGTTTAAAACTCTCGATGATCCCGGGGATTTCCTCCAGCGTCAGCGCGCGCGGCTCGGAGACGTCGGCGAAGGTGCCGCCGACAAAGGTCTTGCCCTTGGCGTGGATCGCCGAGGGCGCGACCGGTGCGCCGTTGTTGGGCTGCAGCGATGTGTGCGAGATGCGCCCGACATGCCAGAGCTGAATGAAAATGCGGCCGCCGCGCGCGTGGACGCGGTCGGTGACCTTGCGCCAGCCTGCGACTTGTTCCTTGGAGTAGATGCCGGGCGTGTCCTGATAACCCTGCCCTTGCTGCGAGACTTGGCTGGCCTCGGTGATGAGCAGGCCGGCGGAGGCGCGCTGCCCGTAATATTCGGCCGCGAGCGGGCTCGGCACCAGGCCGTCGATCGCCCGGTTGCGCGTCAGCGGCGCCATCACCAGCCGATTGGGCAATGTGATCGGGCCAAGCTTATAGGACTCGAAGAGTTTGGTCGGCGTGGTCATGTCTGATTTTCCGGAAAGATGGCGGGTAAGATGCAGATGGGGATTGTTGTCGCGGTAGCAATGCCACGAGCTATTCGGTTCATGCACACTAGAGCGTTTTCCAGCGAAGTGGATGCCGGTTCGCGTCAAGAAAACGCGTCAAAACAAAGAAATAGAGCCTCCGTTCCGATTCAATCGGAACGGAAAAGGCTCTAGCCACGCCGGAAAAGCAGCCAGTGGGATGGAAGCCATCGCAAAGCTCGTCATGGCCGGGTAAAAGCGCGAAGCGCGTCTTCGCGCTAGATGTCGCGGCCAGCCACGTCTTCCTCGTCGCACGTTAGCAAAGACGTGGATGCCCGGCACAAGGCCGGGCATGACGACGGAGCAATCAACTCACGCCGAGAAAATCGCGCTTGCCGATTTCGACACCGTTGTGGCGCAGGAGGCCGTGGGCGGTGGCGGCGTGGAAATAGAAATTCGGGAAGGCAAAATTATTGAGGAATTGCTGGCCCTTCAACGTCATGCTGGCGGGGCCGACAGGGAACGTAACTTCGCGGCTGTCGGCGCCTTCGAACTGTTCGGGCTTGAATGCCTTCAGATAGTCGATGGTCTTCGCAAGCCGCGCCCTCAGCTCTTCAAACGTCTTTTCGGTGTCCGGCGTGGACGGCACTTCGCTATGGGTGAGGCGCGCGCAGCCTTTGGCGGCGAAATCGCACACCAGTTGGATCTGCTTAGCTAGCGGCAGCATGTCGGGAAACAGCCGCGCGCCAAGCAGCACCTCGGGTGCGATATTCTTCGCCGCGCAATGCGTTTCGGCTTTGGTGAGAATCTTGGAGAGGCTGCCGAGGATCTGCAGGAAGGCGGGAACGGAGGCGTCGTAAAAGGACATGGGTACTCTTTTCGTTGTTAGCGTCATTCCGGGTTCGCATCTTTGATGCGCCCCGGAACAACGATATAGTACTTTATCATGTCATTGCGACCCAGTGGGGAGGCGCACCGCCTCTGCTCCGGCCGTCTGCCCCCGCCCCCCGCCCCGCATCCGCGCCAGCAATTCGGCGGTCGGCCAGGAATCCGCCGGCAGGCCGAATTTGATCTGCATCGCCTTCACCGCGCTGCGGCTTTGCTGGCCCATCACGCCGTCGATCTTGCCGACATTGAATCCGGCGCGCACCAATAATTGTTGCAACTCGCGAAGCTCGTTGAACGGCAATTGCGCGATCGGTCCTGAGGCGCGTGCCATCGGCGCCGCGCCGGCGATGCGGGTGGCGAGATAGCCGGCGGTGGTCGAATAGATCAGCGAGTTGTTCCACTCGGTGTAGGCAGAAAAATTCGCGTAGGCCAGAAACGCCGGCCCGCTGCGGCCCATCGGCAGCAGCAACGACGCAGGAAGATTGTCGTTCGGTAACGCGCGACCGTCCGCGGTGCTCACGCCAAGCTGCGCCCATTTCGAGCGCGGCAACTGGATCGTGAGGTCGGCCTGATCCCAGGGAAAGCTGGCGGCGGGCGGCACCCGTACTTCCTGCAACCAGGGTTCGCCGCGCCGCCATTTCAAGCCGTTGGCGATGTAGTTCGCGGTCGAGCCGATCACGTCGGCCGGGCTGCGTAACAGGTCGCGGCGGCCGTCGCCGTCGTAATCCACCGCGTAGTTGAAATAATGCGTCGGCAAAAATTGCGTCTGGCCGAGTTCGCCGGCCCACGAGCCCACCATCTCGGTCGGCGTGAGGTCGCCGCGCTCGACGATTTTCAGCGCGGCGATGGTTTCGTTCGCAAACCGCTCGGAGCGGCGGCAATCATACGCCAGCGACACCAGCGAGCGCAGCGTCGGCAAATTGCCCATATTGGCGCCGAAATCGCTCTCCAGCCCCCAGAACGCCGCGATCACCGCCGGCGGCACGCCATACTCTTTCTCGGCGCGCGCGAAGGCCGCCGCATAGGTTTTGATCCGCGCCTGCCCCTGCTGCATCCGGAAGTTCGCCGCCATGCGGCCGGCGAATTCAGAAAACACCTGCCCAAACACGCGCTGGCCGCGATCGCGGTTGACGATGCTTTGGTCGTACACGAGCCAGGGCGAGGCTTCCGCGAGCGCGCGCTGCGAGACGCCGGCGGCGGCGGCTTGTTGTTTCAGCTCGGTGAGGAAGCGGTCGAAGCTCGCGCCGTTGTGGCAGGCGGCGGCGCGCGGGGATGAGGCTGCGGGTGGTTTGGCTGGAGCGGGAGGGAGTTGAGCGGATGCTGCGGATGAAAGTGCCAGAGACGTTGCGACGGTTGCGAGCGCAAACCGGATTCGAAACGAGGGGGTCAGCATTAATGTCACCAGCTCAAAAACTGCGGAAAAGCGAGACGTCGATATTACAAGCGTAAGGTGGTTTAGCGAAGCGCAATTTGCCGTTGTACCCACACGCTCGCGCGAGTCATCGCAACGCGCCGCCCGTACCCGTTGGACCTACCCGTCCCCCGGGTTCTGGCCATACTTGTCGGTGAAATAGTGACGTAGATCAGTGCTGCAATGGAGTTTGTCGTGGCAAGTGGAACAACTTCCGCAAGCCCTAAGTTACACAAGAAGGCCAACGAGGGAGGAGACCATGGTAACTTATATCGTGCTTGCGAAGTTCACCGATCAAGGCATCCGCAGCGCCAAGGATTCCCCGAAGCGGGCAGATGCCTTCAGGCAATTGGCGAAGACGGTTGGCGTCACCGTGAAGGATCTCTTCTGGACGCAAGGTCGCTATGACATCGTGACGATTGTCGAAGCGCCCGATGAATCTTCCGCCATGTCGCTCAACCTGAGCCTCGGCGCGCTCGGCAACGTCCGCACCGAATCGTTGCGAGCTTTCTCTGCCGCGGAGATGACGACGATTGTCGGCAAGATGGTGTGAGAACGGATATTCGCCAAAAAAAGGCGGGTTACGCCTTGCGGCTAACCCGCCCTACGGGCGATTTGTTGAAACGCCTCAGCGTAGTGATTCCCCTGTCCATCCCCATTCCCAAAAATATTTCACTTCTCGATTTGCTAGAAACACCTTTATCACCCACGCCGTCTCGTCCCACAGAGGGGCGTATCGCGATCGTCACGGACGCGGGGTGAGATGCGGTGGACGCGGCAGCGTTGGGCGCGCGACGTGATCGCAGGGCGGGTCGACAAGACCCGTGAGCGATAACGAGCACGCAGACGAACGGCGCATGTGCGGACGGCGAAATCGTGTGGTCCTGGCATCCGTTGCTGATGTCAAGTCGGCGGAGGTTTAAGTCGGCCCGACCGGGTCTGACAAAACCTTAATCCGCCGATGACGGTGACAAGAAGAATTCGTCGCCGGGGAGAGCACGAAATAAGCCGTTAAAACCATTGCGCAGGGAATGCCGGGTGTTCCGGCGCTACCTTCGGCGACGACACTCGTGTGCTCCACCACCCTTTGCACACGAGGCTGCGGGTGCGGCGGGCACCCGGCATTCCCCTGCGCCCTCTCTGTGTTTTTGGCGCACATGATTCATGCACGACTCGGGCGTAAACGCGTCGCGGGAGCGTGGGCGCGTGTTTGGATGTTTGAAGTTGAATCTGGAATTTTCGTAGGGTGGGCAAAGCGCAAGCGTGCCCACCATTTCAAGGAACGAGGTGGGCACGGCGCAAGTGCGCGTTTGTCCACCCTACGCGCTGTTGTCCCAGCTTCACGCAACTTGAACATTCGTGGGTATGGGTCCTCGCGTTCGCGAGGACGACAAACGTGGGCGTCGCTTCGAGTTGGAAATCACCCCCTCACATCTCCCGTGCATTGGAAAACGCAAACGACGACACGCGGCGGGTGTTTTCATCGAGGATGAGCGTGCGGGTGATCGGGGGCTCGGCGCGCTGGCTGCAGTTTTCGCGCTCACAAAGCCGGCAATTGACGCCGATCGGTGTGCCCTCGGTTTTTTCGAGGTCCATGCCGCCAGCATAGACCAAGCGCGTGGCGTGGCGGATTTCGCAGCCGAGGCCGATGGCGAAGCGCGGTTGGGGTTGCGGGTGCGGCGCCACCGGCCGGCGCACCATCTGCGCGATCGAAAAATACCTGGTGCCGTCGGGCAGTTCGATCACTTGCTTGAGCAGCCGGTCCGGGGTGTCGAAGCTCGAATGCACGTTCCACAGCGGACAGGTGCCGCCGAATTTTGAAAACGGAAACGTGCCGGAGGAAAACCGCTTGGAGACATTGCCGGCATTGTCGACGCGCAGCATGAAGAAGGGAATGCCGCGCGCGTTCGGGCGTTGCAGCGTGGTCAGGCGATGACAGACCTGCTCGAAGCCGGCGTTGAACCGTTGCGCCAGCACATGGACGTCGTAGCTCAGCGTCTCCGCGGCGTGGTGGAAGGCCTGATACGGCATCATGACCGCGGCGGCGAAATAATTCGCCAGCGTGATCCGGTAGAGCCGGCGCGGGGTGTCGTCGAGCGGGCCGGCGCGACCGATGATGGAGTCGAAACTGCCGCCGTATTCGGTGAGGCCGAGCTGAAACGCGAGCTGAAAAATGCGGCCGGGTCCGTCGACCAATTCCGAGATCAGGAGTTGCCGGCGATGCCGGTCGAAGCGCCGAAGTGTCTCGCGCATCACGTCGACCGGCATGATGCGGGTGACGATCGAATGTTTTTCGCGCAGGCGGCCTGCGAGCGCGGTGAACAATTCTTCCGAAGGCACGTTCAATTCGTCGCGCAGATTTTCCGCGGCCTGTTCGATCTCGCCGAAATAATTGCGGTTGGCCTCGATCAAATCGCGGACGCGCTCGATCGGGTTGGCCTCAAAGCGCGTGCCCTCGTCGCGGTCGGCCATTTGCGCGGCGACCAGCGTCTCGCCGCGGCGGGCTTCGGTATAGGCCGCATAGAGCCGTTGCAGGGAGTGCGTGACGCCGGGGCACAATTCGGCGAGGTCGCGCAATTCTTGTTTGGGCAAATCGATCTGTCGGAACAACGGATCGGAAAAGATCTCGTTCAGCTCGGCGAAGAAGCGGTCCTCGTCGGCGGTGGCGAGATCGCGCAGATCGAGATCATAGGTTTCGGCGAGCCGGAGCAGGATCTGCGCCGTCACCGGGCGCTGGTTGCGCTCGATCAGGTTGATGTAGCTCGGCGAAATGCCGAGGCCCTCCGCGATCTGGGTTTGCGACAACCCCAATTGCTGCCGGATGCGCCGGAAGCGCGGGCCGACAAACAGCTTCTTGCCGGAATCTGTGGCCATGGCCGCCTCGCTGATCGGTGCTCCGCGCCGTCCGGAACGATATTTGTGACAAAATTTACAAAGTAACAAACAATACAAGTATATATGTTACATCGCATCACCATTAGAATTCAAGCCATCTATACAACAAAAGAGGTTTCGCGTTTAGCTCTCGTCACGTTTTTGCAACGGGTTGTCACGGTTGTTGATTGGAGAGCAGGATGACGAGGAGCTTTCAAGAGCTGGTTCCGGCGCCGGCCGGGCGTTTCGATGGCATCAGCCGTCCCTACACCGCGGTCGAGGTCGAGAAACTGCGTGGCTCGGTGCCGATCGCCTATACGCTGGCGGCGCGCGGCGCCAACCGGCTGTGGGAATTGCTCAAGAGTGAGCCCTTCGTCCCTTCGCTCGGCGCCGTCACCGGCAACCAGGCGATGCAGCAGGCGCGCGCCGGACTGCCGGCGATTTATCTCTCCGGCTGGCAGGTGGCGGCCGATGCCAACACCGCGGGCGCGATGTATCCCGACCAGAGTCTTTATCCGGCGAACGCCGGCCCCGAACTGTGTCGCCGCATCAACCGCACCTTTCAGCGCGCCGACCAGATCGAGCACTCCGAGGGCGGTGCCAAGATCGACTGGTTCGTTCCGATCGTGGCCGACGCCGAAGCGGGCTTCGGCGGCCCTTTGAACTCGTTCGAGATCATGAAGGCCTATATCGAGGCGGGCGCGGCCGGCGTGCATTTCGAAGATCAGCTCGCGTCCGAGAAGAAGTGCGGCCACATGGGCGGCAAGGTGCTGATCCCGACCGCGGCGCATGAGCGCAATTTGATCGCGGCGCGTCTCGCCGCCGACGTGTGCGGCACGCCGACCTTTGTACTGGCACGGACCGACGCGGAAAGCGCCAGGCTGATCACATCGGATGTCGACGAGCGCGACCGCGAGTTCATCACCGGCGACCGCACCGCGGAAGGCTTCTTTCGCCTCAAGCCCGGCACGGGCCTGGCTCATTGCATCAAGCGCGGCATCGCGTTTGCGCGATATGCTGATTTATTGTGGTGGGAGACCTCGACGCCGAATCTGAAGGAAGCGAAACAATTCGCCGAGGCCGTGCACAAGGTCTATCCCGGCAAGATGCTGGCCTATAATTGTTCGCCGTCGTTCAACTGGGAAGCCAATATCAACAGGGTCACCATCGCCAAATTCCAGCGCGAACTCGGTGCGATGGGTTACAAATTCCAGTTTGTCACGCTGGCGGGTTTCCACTCGCTCAACCACGGCATGTTCGAGCTGGCGCGCGGCTACAAGACCGAAGGCATGGCGGCTTACTCCCGCCTGCAGCAGGCCGAGTTCGCCTCCGAGAAGCACGGCTATTCGGCGACCCGCCATCAACGCGAAGTCGGCACCGGCTATTTCGACCTGGTTTCGACCACGATCACCGGCGGCGCCTCCTCGACCACGGCGCTGCACGATTCGACCGAAGCCGCGCAGTTCAAGGCGCAGGGTTCGGACATTCACGTTCAAGCGGCGGAATAGCAGGAGGCCATCATGAAGCACGGCAGTAATTTCTGGGTGATCGGCGGTGAGTTCGGGTCGATGAATTTCCACAAGCTGGTGGAAGGCTCGGCCCAGGTGCTGGGTCCGTTCAAGACCCGGCAAGAGGCGGAGGATACCTGGCGCGTGGTCTCGGAACAGTCCCGTCACAAGGCCGGCGTGCGGTTTTCGATCGTGGAAGAGCCCACCCGCGCGGTGGCCTGATCGCTCCTCGCTCCCCACGAACAAACGTCCAGGGGCTCCAAGAAGAAACGTCCAAGGACAAGAGCGGCTCCATCGGCCCCCAACCGGTGGGGCCGCTCGCGTTTCTTCGCCTCCCGTTTGCGGGGAGTGGTGAGGAAACAGGCAATAAATGGCGTAAGTCTTTGGGAACAAACGGCCTTTGCGGACGGTATAGTTGCTGATAGGTTAATACCGTTCCGACCCCTCAGAACAAGGCCGCCAGCGGATGTCAGACGTGCAGAATACCGGGAGCAGTGCCGCCAGTGAGAAGCGTCCGATGCGGTTGCGCGATGCACTGCGGCAGGCGCGGATCGAGGCGGCCGATCGCACCGGTGTCGTCGTCGATTTGCGCGACGCTGAAGTTGCCCGGCTTGAAATCCTCAACGAGGCGCTCGACCCGCTGTTTGCGCAAATTCCAGACACGGTCGATCTGTTCGACCGCGGCATCAGCCAAGGCGAAACCCCGCGGATCTGGATCGATGTCGTCGCCCATGTCGTGATGGGGCGCGACAAGCGCATCTATCGCTTCGTGCAGGACACCCGTTTCGGCCGCATCGTGCTCGCCGAATCCCACGATGTCGCGGCCATCGTCAACGCGGTCACCGACTATGTCGCGCGCCGCATGATCGAGCGCGAACACGCGCTGGTCGCGACGCCCGCGCCGCAACCGGATGTGACCGAGAAGCCGCGCCGCAGCGGGTTCTGGATCTTCGCGCTCGGATTCATCGTCGGCGCCGGCGCGCTGTTCGGCCTCGCGCTGCTTGCGAGCTTGCGGAATTTTTGACTCTAAAACAATCTGAGGCGCTGCAATTCCTCAACGTCCGATCCATCCTTGAATCCCCGGACCGTCTGTTCGCAGCGCCACGCATCGCCGTCGCGCGCGATCGAAAACAGATTATACGCAGCACTGGGGTAGCGGCCGTGCGCGACCGCGGAGGCCGAGGGCACGCCGACCGCCGGGATCGCGCCGTTCGGACCGTCGACCCACATGGTCGAATGCACGTGATCGTGCCCGTGCAGGATCAACTCCACGCCGTGTTGCTGCAAGAGCGCGAGCAGTTCGGGGGCATCGGTCAGCCGCTTGGCGCGCGAATCCGAACGCAGCGGGTGATGAATCAGCAACACGCGGAAGACCTGTTCGGCGGCGAGCCCGGTCAGCATGCGGTCGAGCGCGTCGAGCTGGGTACGCCCGAGCCATCCCGTCGCCATCAGCGGCGGCGTGGGCACCGCCGATGAGACGCTGATCAGCGCCAGCGGACCGCGCCGGCGCAGCGACGGAAATTTGACGGCGTCATCGGCGGCGTCGTCGCCCTCGAGATATCGTCCGAAGGTCTTAGTGAAGCGATCTTGAGTAGCGCGGACATAGGCGTCGTGATTGCCCGGGATCACGGTGACGCGATCCGGCGCGCCGACGCGCTCCAGCCATTCCCGCGCCGGCGCGAACTCGGCTTCGAGCGCGAGGTTGACGAGATCGCCGGTGACCGCGATGTGATCCGGCATTTGCGCCTGCATATCCGACACCAGTGCATCGAGCACGTCGCGGCGGTGGAATTTGTGGCGATTGCGCGCCCAGTTGAGATAGCCGAGCGCGCGTTTGCCCGCGAGCTCGCGCAGCCGCGGCACGGGCAGCGGCGGAAGATGCGGATCGGACAGGTGGGCCAGCGTGAAGGGTGCCATCACATGCATCCGCTTCGGTAGCCTGCGGGAGCGAACCCCTGCACGATCATCTCGTGATATCCTGTGAATCCTTCGTATGTAATGACAAGCCGGTCGCGGCGAGGCAAGGATCAACAACAGATGTTGGGATATCGGGGGTTGGATTGCCGATGAATCTGCAGTTCCTGCGAGAGAGGTCTGAGCCGGCGCTGCGGCGGATGTTTCATCTCTATTGGCGGTTCGCCCGCGGCATGACGCTGGGGGTCCGCGCTGTGGTGCTGGACGGCGATAACCAGGTTTTTCTGGTCAAGCACAGTTATGTGGCGGGCTGGCACTTGCCCGGCGGGGGTGTCGAGGTAGGCGAAAGCTTCCGCGAAGCGCTGCGGCGCGAGTTGGCGGAGGAGGGGCGGATTGAACTTTCGGGCGAACCGGCCTTGCACGGCATTTTCTTCAACAGCCATGTTTCCCGTCGCGACCACGTCGCGGTCTATCTGATCAGGCATTTTCGACAGGACCGCCTGCCGGAGCCCAATCGCGAGATCGTCGCCTGTGGGTTTTTCGCGCCGGGCGCGCTGCCGGCAGAGACGACCGAAGGTACCCGCCTTCGGATATCAGAAGTGCTGGAAGGCAAGGCGCTGATCGCGACGTGGTGTTAGCAGACCTGATGTTAGAGGGCTTGGTGTTAGAGATCGTTAGCGATCGGCCCCTATGATCGCGGGTCAAAACCCTAACGATCGTTAAGGATTTCCGATGAGCGCCGCGCCGGACCCAAAACGGCCGCTGAAGCTTCGCGGCGATCTCGCGGGCATGGCGGAGGCGCTTGCGGAATTCGCGCAACGGGAATTTCCGCAAGCTGAGCCAGTGCAGCCGCGGGTTGCGGTTCTGGTGCCGTGCTTCAACGAGGAGGCCGCTGTTGCGAGCGTTGTTGCCGATTTTCGCAAAGCCCTGCCCGCGGCTGATATCTTCGTCTACGACAATAATTCGTCGGATCGCACGGTCGCGGTCGCGCGCGATGCGGGTGCCGAGGTGCGCAGCGAACGCCGCCAGGGCAAAGGTCACGTGGTCCGACGCATGTTTGCCGACGTCGATGCCGATATCTACGTGCTGGTCGATGGCGACGCGACTTACGATGCCGCCAGCGCGCCGCGCATGATCGATACGCTACTATCGGATCATCTCGACATGGTGGTGGGCTTTCGCGTCGATCAGGCTGCGGCCGCCTACCGGCCCGGCCACCGCACCGGCAACCGGATGCTGACCGGCTTTCTGTCGTCGGTGTTCGGGCAGAGCTTCAAGGATGTTCTTTCCGGCTACCGCGTATTCTCGCGGCGCTTCGTCAAATCCTTTCCGGTGCTGTCGGATGGCTTTGAGATCGAAACCGAGTTGAGCGTCCACGCGCTGGAGCTGGCGCTGCCGGTCGCCGAGATCGAAACGCCTTATTACGCACGGCCAGCAGGATCATTCAGCAAACTCAACACCTGGCGAGACGGCTTTCGGATTCTCGGCACCATCCTGAAACTCTACCGGTCGGAAAAGCCGTTGCGTTTTTTCACGGCAATCGGAGTTTTTCTCATTTTGGTGTCGATCGGTCTCGCGATCCCCATCATCGTCACGTACCTTGAGGAAGGCATCGTGCCGCGCCTGCCGACGGCGGTTCTGTCGATGGGTTTGATGATTCTGGCGGTGCTGTCGGTATCCTCGGGATTGGTGCTGGATACTGTGACCCGCGGACGCCGCGAGATGAAGCTATTGGCCTATCTGGCCCAAGCCCCGATCAACAAGAACTGAAGCCGCCGGGAATTTTTGGCGCAGCCGAGACGATGGACCGCGCGTCCACCAGATGCTATCTCCGCGACCAATCATGAGCGACCTCTCTCTCTCCATTCTGGCGGAAACCGCCAACGACGCGCCGGCGATCGAACGTCTCCACGAGCGTACGTTCGGGCCAGGCCGTTTCGTGCTGAGCGCCTATCGGCTGCGCGAGCATGTGGATCACCTGCTCGAGCTGTCGTTCACGGCCTGGATCGGCACGCTGCTGGTGGGCTCAGTGCGCCAATTGCCCATTGTTATCGGCGAGACGCCGGGTCTGCTGCTGGGCCCGCTGACCGTCGAGCCGCCGTTCCGCAGCCGCGGTGTCGGCCGTGCGCTGTTGGATCGGGCGCTGAGTGACGCCAAGGCAAGAGGGCATCGCCTCGTGCTGTTGGTCGGCGACGAGGCCTATTACAGCCGCGTCGGTTTCAAGGTTGTTCCGAAGGGCCGGGCGACCATGCCGGGGCCCGTCGACTACAGCCGCCTCCTGGTGACGGAACTGGTCGAGGGTGCGTTCACCAATGTTTCCGGAGCGATTCGCCCGGACTGGAGCATGGCGCGGTAACGCAAGGTCCGGAAGATCGGACCCGCGTTACGCCAGCTTCGCGTCCGGGTTCCCTGCACCTCATATCTTCTTCGAGAGGCCAAGAAAGAAGCCGCGGCGAGGCCCGAATTGCGGCGCGAATACGCCGATGCCGGACCCATCCCTGATCTCGTAGACGCTGTCGAACAGGTTGACGACATCGAAGCGAACGGTCATCGGCTTGGGATCGTTCGGCAGCAGGAATTCGCGCTTGATGCCGAGGTTGACCTGCGCGTAGGCCGGCACCGTGCCGATATTGGCATCCCCGTTGCGCAGGCCGCTGCCGTAGATCATGTCGGCACTCAGCTTGGTTCCACACCATGATAGCGCATTGCCAAACGTTTCCTCGACGGTCGCTGGTCGACCGCAGAACTGATAGACGGCGCCCGCCGAGGCGGTGACGAACTGGTTGTGATCGGTATAGATAAAGTTCGTCTGAGCGAACTGAAGCCGGGTCAAGCCGCCGAGATCCGCAAGCGGCGTGGTGTTGTCGAACAAAAACTGGTTCGACACGGGGTCGTTCGCTCTTTGCTGGGCCACGGCGAGGTTGGCGTAGGCCTGGAAGTTGCCGCTGTTGTACTTTGCGTGGAATTCGACGCCCTCGTTGTATCCGCGGGCATAATTGAAGGCGTTGAGCACCAGGGCCTGGCCAAAAACCCCATTGTCGATGAGGTCTTGCGCTATTTTGTAATAGGCGTCGACGCCGAGATCGAGGCTGGAGCAGTCTTTGCCTCCAGCAGCGCATCCGAATTTGATCTTTTGATCGACGCCGGCATCGAAATAATGCGAGCGCTCCGGCAAGACCGGGTCGTTCTGGCCGGACACTGCGCCTGTAGTGTTGTTGAACAAGGCGATGTTGGTGGGAGCCACCTCCACCAGCACCGGCGGGGTGAAGTAGCGTGCATAACCGGCATGGAACGTGGTGTCCTCGAAGGGCTTATAGGTAAAGCTCAAGCGCGGGCTGAACTGGTTGGCACTGACGAATTGATCCAACTGATCGAAGCGCAAGCCGGCGTTGATTGTAAATTGATTGGTGAGTTTCCACTCGTCCTGCACATAGACCCCGGCCAACCATCCCAGCTTCGAGACGTTGTCGGTAATGCTGATAGGCGCGCCGTTGTCGGTGCCGTCGCACAGAATGCAGGGCTCAACCAGCGATGTATTCTCGACGCCCACCTGCTCGGCGCTGACGGAGAAGCCGGCGCGCAGCGTGTGTGAATCATTGAGCTTGTAAGAGCCGTCACCCTGAATGCCGTTGGTATAGGAGATGCGGCCGATATTCGAGGCGATGCCGTTCAACAGCAAGTCGCCGGTCGGGTCCGGCGTGAAACGCAATTCGTTGTAGCGGGTGAAATAGGACAATTGCCCGTCGAATCCATCATACGACTTCTGGACCGACAGCACGCTGAAATGGGTCTTCTCAACCTGGTTCTCATTGAGCAGCGCCGAGTTGAAGCTGGTCACACCGAAAGCGCTGGTGACATTTCCGTTCTGTCCGATTGGCTGGCCGGGGACATTGGGAATCTGAAAGTTGTTGGTCGCGGTTCCGGCGATCAGGCTGATCCGGGTGGTCGGATCGACGAAGGCGGACATATAGAGGAACCCTCGGTCTTGCTGCGAGAAATCGTGAATCGCATTGTACGCGGGCGTCGGATTTTCAATTCCCACCGTGTTCTGCAGGTATCGGCCGGTGAAGTAATATTGGACGCCGGCAAAGCAATCCGCGGGGGCCGGGGTTGCCTTGACGTAGCCCGGCGTGGTCGTCGCGGTCGTGGGGCAGTTGCCACCGAACGTGCCGCCATACTCGATGCTCGGAGTGATGGTTCCGTGACTGCCGCCATACACGCCGACACTGCCGCTGTTGTTGAAAAGGTCGGTACGGGTCTTGATGTCGACGAGGCCGGTGGTGCGTAGTCCGTATTCGGCTGGCAGGGCGCCGGTGACCAGTGCAATGCTGCCGATAAAGCTGGTGTCAAAGATGCTGCCGAAACCGGTAACGCCGTCGGGCAGCAGTACCCCGTTGATCCGGAACTGGACGTTGGCGTGATCGTTGCGGACATGCAGCGAGCCGCTGACCGCGGAATCCTGCGAGACCCCGGGGGCTTGCAGCAGCACTCGCTCAACCGACTGGTTCGTACCTTCCGGCAGATCCTGGATTGTGTCGTGGCTGATCGTATTGGAGGTCGTGCCGATCGTCGTATAGATATTGCTGCGCGCCTGATCGAAGACCCCGCTTTTCGCGGCAAGCTGCGCGGCTGGCGAGTTCGGCGGCGGCGTTGTTGGCGAAGACACGGTAGGCCGAGCCGCCACGCGCGGCTTCTTTTTCGGCGCTGTGGCTGCTTGCTTTGGCGCCGTGACCTCGATCCGCGGCAGCGTCGTGGTGCCGCTGCCCGCGGGTGCGGTTTGCGACATTGCTGCCGGGGCGCCCAGGCCGAGCAGCAGCGAGGCTGAAGTGGAGAGGAGGAGAGTAGCTTTTACAGAAAGCGTCATTGTCCCGATGTCCCAATCCTGAAAAATGATGGCCCAATTCGTCGGAGTCGACGAATTTGGAAAGCGCTTGCCGTCGATGTGCGACGGATTAATTTCGCCTCATCCCAGGGATCGGCCACGCGTGACGTGGCGATCCCGAGGGATCAACAATCAATCGAGGTCAGGAGATCGGGGGAGCGCGAGGTTGAAAAGCAACGCGAGCGGAGTTCAGACGGACGAACCCGGCGTCGGGGGCCACGTATAAAAACGCCACGGCTTGCGGAAGCAACAACAGTGGCGGCGTTGCTGAGATCACCGCGTTCGCCATCGCGATGACGGCGCAGATATCGCAAGGGTCATGCGATGGCTGGTCGGAATCAGAGCCGAATGGAAGTGGCTGCTCCGATTTAACGGCCGTGTCTTGCGCAGAGAGGCGGCCGGTGCTGGAAAGGCCGGTTAGTGCCGAACCGGATTGAATCGTTGGTGCCGTCTGGGCGGCATCGGCATGGAAATGCCCGAACGACAGCACAAGCTGGAGCGCCAGCGCGAAAAGCGCGAGCCGCGAACCAACCTTCATGTTCGATCGAACCCACTTCATGCCGACAGATGCGCCCCGTATCGAAAGAGGCCAAGCTGTTCGGCTTCCCCCGATGTTACAATATAACATGGCAAGAATAGACGGGGGGTGTCAACCGGAGTCCCACCGCCTCTCCGCCATGGATGAGGAATTGGCAGCTCTGTGTGGTTCACGCAACGGCTGCGCGAGTTCAATGTCCCTCGCGCAGCCAGGTGGCGGCGAACGCGCCGAGCAGCAGCAGCAAGCCGATCAGGCCGGCGAACAAAGGCAACACGCCGACGCCTTTGACGACGCTCGCATCGCGCATTTTCACGCCCATCCAGCCCTCGCCGCGGAACACGCTGGACGTGCGCACCGGCACGATGCGCGGAAGCTCGATATTTGAGCCATCGACGACGCGGCGTGCGTCGCCACCGGTGGCCTGCGTGAGCGGTTTGAGCGTCTCGGTCGTGGAAGTGACTTCCGAAAACTCCTTCGGGTTGGTCGGCCCGACATTGATCAAGGCTTTCAGCGTGCCGTCGGTCGCCTGCCACAGGCCGAGTTCGTTCGTAGGAATCGTCGAGCGCCATGTTCCGGGCTCGCTGGCGTTCAGCGTCAGTTCGCGCGTGGCGCCACCGGGCGAAATCACCGTGACCGGCGCGACGCTGTCCGCCATGGTCTGGCGTACCACCACCAGATCGTGGCCCTGGATTTGAAGGCGCAAGGCCTCTTCGTCGAGGTCCGGCTGCTTCATCAACCAATGCGACATTCGCCGCAGCAGGTCGAGATGCGGGCCGCCGCCCTCGTAGCCGCGCGCCCACAGCCAGATATGGTCAGACAACAGCAAGGCGACGCGGCCTTCGCCATAGCGCGACAGCAGTAAAAGCGGTTTGCCGTCGGCCCCGGTCATCACGGGAGGGCTGGTTGCATTGCGCGTCTCGACGGTGCGAAAGAACCAACTCCAGTGCGGCGGCTCAGAGGCGGAGCCTTCGAGCCCGCGGGTCACCGGATGACGTTTGCCGACGTCGCTCAAATGCGCGTAGAACGGTTTTTCGGTGACGCCGACCGGCTCGGCCGGCAGCACCGAATCCAGCGGCGTGCGCCAGATGCTCGTGGTCGAAGCGTAATCGGGGCCGGCTGACACCAAAACCGCGCCGCCGGCGCGCACGTAGCGCGCGATGTTGTCGAAATAGGCGATCGGCAGCACGCCCTGGCGCGCGTAACGGTCGAAAATGATCAACTGGAATTCGTTGATCTTCTGCTGAAACAGCTCGCGGGTCGGAAACGCGATCAGCGACAACTCGTTGATCGGCGTCCCATCCTGCTTTTCGGGCGGACGCAGAATCGTGAAATGCACGAGATCGACGCTGGCGTCGGATTTCAGCAGGTTGCGCCAGGTGCGCTCGCCGGAATGCGGTTCGCCCGAGACCAGCAGCACCCGCAACTTGTCGCGAACCCCGTCGATCGAGACCACCGCCCGGTTATTGACCAGCGTCAGTTCGTTGTCGAGCGGAGAGGCCTCGATCTCGACGATGTTCGGCCCGGCATGCTTGATGTCGATCTCGACATTGACGGTCTGGCCGCTCAACACCGTGCGCTCGTTGATCACTTCGCCGTCACGGCGCACCACGACTTTCGCACGATCGCCGGTCACGCCTTGATCGTCCAGCCGGTAAGTGATGGTCTGGGTCTGGCCGACGATGCCGAAACGGGGGGCGGCGGAAATCGCGATGCGCCGGTCGCGCTCGTCCTTGCGTCCGGTGATCAGTGCATGCACCGGGGCCTGAAATCCGAGCGCCGCTGCGTTGGCAGGAATGTCGTGCACCCGCCCGTCGGTGATCAGGAAGGCGCCCGCGACGCGATCGACCGGAACATCCGACAGCGCCGAGGCCAGCGCGCCGAACAATTTGGTGCCGTCGGTTTCGCCGTCGGCCTGGCCGGCTTCCACCACCCGCACTTCCAGCCCCGCAATTTTTTTGAGGCCGTCGACCAGCGCTTCTTGCGCCTTGGCGGTCTCCCGGGTGCGCTCGCCGAAATTCTGGCTGGGGCTTTTGTCGATCACGACGGCGGCCACCGACGACAACGGCTCGCGGTCCTCGCGAGTAAATGACGGATTGGACAGCGCCAGCAGGATCAGCGCCAGCGCCGCCACGCGAACCGCCGCGCCGCGCGCCCGCCCCAGCAACAGCAATAAAGCGATCACGACGATGGCAATGGCCGCGAGCCAAAGCACCAGCGAGGGGACCAGGGGGGTAAACGCGAGGCCATACTGCATGCCGCGCTCCTACTGTCCGAGCCGTTCGATCAGCGCCGGCGCATGCACCTGGTCGGCCTTGTAGTTGCCGGTCAGTGTGTACATCACGATGTTGGCGCCGGCACGGAAGGCGAACTCACGCTGCCGCGGCTCGCCCGGCGTCAGCGGCAGCATCGGCTGGCCGTCCGGGCGGATCGCCCAGGCGCCGGCAAGGTCGTTCGAAGTGATGATGATCGGCGAAACGCCGTCGCCGCCGCGTGCCGGCCGGGATGCGGTTTCGTCGTCGTCATCGCGCGGCAAAGTCTCGACCCAGGTCTGGCCGGTGTTGAAGCGGCCGGGAAAGTCGCGCAGCAGATAGAACGTCTTGGTCAAAACGTGTTCGCGCGGCACCGGTTCAAGCTCGGGAACGTCAAGCGCGGAGAGAATATTACGCAGCGTCAGCATGCCCTGCGTCTGCGATGCGCCGTTTTCTCCCGGGGTGGCCTCGATCGCATCGCGGGTATCGAACAGCACGGTGCCGCCCTGCTTCATGTAGGCATCGATCCGGTTGATGGCGTCTTGCGGCGGCTTCGCGGCGCCGGGCACGATCGGCCAGTAGATCAGCGGGAAAAATGCCAGTTCGTCGCGCGAAGGGTCGATGCCGACGGGATCGCCGGCTTCCAATGCGGTGCGTTGGGCCAGAAACAATGTCAGGCCGGACAGACCCGCCTTGACGATGGAATCCACGTCGGCATTGCCGGTGACGACATAAGCCAGCCGGGTTTGCGAGACCGCCCTGATGGCGAATTCGTCGTCGGTATCGGCACGCGACGGCGATGGTGCGGCCAACATCGAGAACAATAGTAGCCCGAACGCAAGCGCGGCGGTCGCGGCGCGCCGCCTCAACAACGCGGCGATGCCCGTACCGAGCAGCGCGACGATGATCGCGTCGATCAGGAACAAGGCCAGCGACGACGACAGCAGCATCCCGCGCAAGTCCCGCGGTTCGGCATTGGTGTAACTGGCGCGCCGTGCGCGCAAGGCGGCCGTATCGAGCGGTGCAACCCGGTCCGCGGCCGCCAGCGCATTGACCGCGAGGGGACCGTCGGCCGGGCCGTAGAAACCGGGGGGATGATCCGAGGTTGCCCGGTCCCGGAAGTCGGCCGGCAGCGGTTTGGCGGTCGAGGGCGGCGGCCCGAACGCGCCGAAACCATCGAGTGTGCGGAGCGGCGCCACCGTTTCGGCGCTCGCTTCGCTGGCGACGCCCGCGCCCGGAGCCGAGGTGTAGCCCGACATATCGACGATTTTTCTCAGCATCTCGACGAAGCTGCCAGACAGCGGCAGATCGGACCAGCGCATATCGGCGCTGACATGAAACAGGCTTACCATCCCCTTGCCGCGACGTTCGCCGGTCACCAACGGCGTCCCATCCTCCAGCGAGGCCCAGCTCCTCGTCGCCAGCGCGGCGTCCGGCTCGGCCAGCACCTGGCGATTGACGGTGATGTCCTTCGGAACGGGAAGGCCGGCGAACGGTCCATCGGCCGCGAACGCCGCGAGATGTTGCGGCTTTTCCCAGGTGAGGCTGCCGCCGAGGCTGCGTCCGCCGCGGCGCAGCTTCACCGGCACGAGGTCGTCATCGGCCTGCGCCAGGCGCGGGCCGGCAAAACGCACCAGCACCCCGCCTTGCTCGATCCACGCCGCCAGCCGCTCGCGAATTTCCGACGACAAAGTGCCGACGTCCGCGAGCACGATCATCGGCAGTTTCTGGTCGAGAAACTGAGCGATCGCCTGTTGGGGCGCGCCGCGATCGCCGAGCCGCACATCGGCGAACGGAGCCAGGGCGCGGGTGAGATAGAACGTCGAGGCCAGCAGCGGCTGCGCGGTATCGTTGGTCGCTCCGCTGACGATGCCGATCGCACGCCGCCGCCAGCGCTTGTCGAGCAGTTGCACCGCGCCCGCGGATCGCTCGCCTGCGATCTCAAGCCGCGCGATATCGTTGCGCAACTCGACCGGAAGATCGAACGCGGCCTCGGCTTCGCGTGCCTGTGGCGTAAAGCTGTAACGTGCCTCGCCGATCGGCGAACCTTTCTGGTCGATCGCGCGCACGATTCCGGCGGCGGCGCCGCCATCCGGGCGCAAGACCTTCACGGTCATCTTGGCCGCGGCATTCTCGGCTGCGGCCAGAGCCAGCGGCGCGGGAGTGCCGCCTTCAAAAATCGTCAAGGCCCGATTGCCGATCGTTTTGCTCAACCCCTCGAGAAACTCACCGCCGCGTCCGGTATCGACGCCATCCGACAACCAGGCGATCTCGCAGTCCCCTGCCGCCTTCAGGAAACGCTCGATCGAGGGAAGGGTCTCCACCCGCTCGATCGAATAGGGCTTGGGCGCAAGCTGGCGCAACGCCACCCGCGCGTTGCCGCCCGGCAGAATCGTGATGTCGCGTGCGGGCTCGGACAAGGCAACCAGCGCGACGCCGCGCCGGTCGCTGTCGGCATTCGCAATCAATTCGTCCGCGGCCTTGATCCTGGTGTCCCAGCTCGAAGCCGCGCTCCAGCCGTCGTCGAGCAGAATCAGCAGCGGCGCTTGAGAGCCGGCAAGACCGGTCTGCGGATTCCAGATCGGCCCCGCGGCGGCTAAAATCACCAGTGTCGCGGCGGCCAGACGCAAGGCCGTCAGCCACCATGGCGTGCGCGACGGGGTTTCTTCCTTCGGCGAGATGTCGAACAACAGCCGCGTCGGCGGGAACTCAATGCGCCGCGGCCTTGGCGGCATCACCCGCAACAGCCACCACAGCACCGGCAGGCTCAACAGGCCCAGCAGCAACAACGGTTCGGCGAAACTGAGAGGAAGCCCGGCGATCATGCGCTTCGCCCCGCTTTCACCGTCGTGGTGCGCGCGCTTGCCTTGTTCGTCATCATGCCAGAATGCAGGAAAAGCAGCAGTTCAGCGGCCGAGCGGCTGGTGGTGTGGGTCGAGAACAGCCAGTCGAGCTTGTTGGTCTCGCTGCGAATCTCGTCACGATGAAGCGCCACGCGCGCCACGTAATCGCCGGCCCATTTTTCCGCGCGGCCCGCGGTGATGATGCCGCCACCCTCGGGTTCGACGAACTCGATGCGGCCGGAATAGGGGAAACTTTCTTCCGCCGGATCGACGATCTGGACCAGGGTGCCGTGCGCTCCCGATGCCGACAATCCCGCGAGCGTATTTCTGATCTCGCCGATCGGCGACCAGAAATCCGACAACACCACGATTTCGGCCAGTGCCGAGGGCACAAAGGACGGCGGCAGGCTGAGGCGGGCGGCATCGTCGTGCAGCATCGCTTGCGCCATCTTGTCGATCACGCTGCGGTTCGCGGTCGGGCTCATCAGGCCCGGAATGCCGACGCGTTCACCGCCCGCGACCAAAAGTTCGGCAAGCGCGAAGGTCACGATCAAGGCGCGTTCCAGCTTGCTGTCGCGCGACTTTTGGGATGCAAACGCCATCGACGGCGAACGGTCCGGCCACAGCCACACCGTGTGCGCGGCCTCCCATTCCTGTTCGCGGACATAGAGATGATCGTCGCGCGCCGATCGCCGCCAGTCGACCCGCTGCGACGGCTCGCCCGAAACGAAGCGGCGGTATTGCCAAAAGCTCTCGCCGGCGCCGGCGCGCCGCCGCCCATGCAGGCCGTGAATCACGTTGGCGGCGATGCGGCGGGCTTCAAGCACGAGGCGCGGCAACGATGCGGCGAGCGTTCGGCTTTCGCCGTCGGCGCGTCGGATCGCTGCAATCTCGCCACTTGCGTGCCTGGTCGCTGCGGCCATCAGCCGATCCGCGCCTTCAATTGCCGGATCACGTCGGGAATGGTGCGGCCTTCGGCGCGGGCGGAAAACGTCAGCGCCATGCGGTGCTTGAGAACGGGCTCGGCCAGATCGAGCACGTCGTCGATCGAGGGCGCCAGGCGACCGTCGAGCAATGCACGCGCACGAACCGCCAGCATCAGCGACTGGCTGGCGCGCGGACCCGGTCCCCAGGCGATCAGCTTGCCGGCTTCGCCACCTTCCGGGCCCGGGCGCGCGGAGCGTACCAGCGAAAGGATCGCTTCGACCACGGAATTGCCGACCGGCAGGCGCCGTACCAACCGTTGCGCGGTGATCAGAATCTCGGCGCTCATCGCGGCCTTGGCCAGCGTCTCGTCCGCGCCAGTGGTTTCGAACAAAATGCGCCGCTCGGCGTCGCGATCCGGATAGTCGACGTCGATCTCCATCAGGAAGCGATCGAGCTGCGCCTCCGGCAACGGATAGGTGCCTTCCTGCTCCAGCGGATTTTGCGTCGCCAGCACATGAAACGGCTTCGGCAAATCATGGCGCGCGCCGGCCACCGTGATGTGCTGCTCCTGCATCGCCTGCAGCAGCGCGGACTGGGTGCGCGGGCTGGCGCGATTGATCTCGTCGGCCATCAAAAGCTGCGCGAACACCGGTCCGGAGATGAAACGGAACGAGCGTTTCCCGGAAGTGCTTTCGTCCAGCACCTCGGCACCCAGGATATCCGAGGGCATCAGGTCCGGCGTGAACTGGATTCGCTTGGCATCCAGCCCCAGTGTGATGCCGAGGGTGTCGACCAGCTTGGTCTTGGCCAGCCCAGGCACGCCGATCAGAAGGGCGTGACCGCCCGACAGGATCGTCACCAGGGTATTTTCGATCACCCGGTCCTGACCGAAGATGACGGTGGAGATCGCTTCCTTGGCGGCGCGGATTTGACCGGCGACCTGTTCGGCGGAGCGAACGATCACGTCCTCAAGCCTTTCGACGCTGTTTGCACCGATCGTGTTTGCACCGACACTGTTCGCACCGATCACGTCTGCGCCCGCCATGTCCTACTCCTTATCCTGCGCTGAACGCCCTCGATGGCGTCACCGTGTCAAACCCCATGCTAAGCTTATGCGAAGGCCATGTATTCGTTGAATTAAACTATCCCCACATTATCGGCATTTCAGGGTATGAACGGCATCACGATGTGGCGACTTGATCCGGCACCCTTACGGACGGAACCCGCCACGATTGGAAGATTTGCACGAAGACTTGCACAAAGAAGTCTTACATAAGGCTTGCACCGATCGTGCCAATCGAGGAGATCACGCTCAAGGCAAACAATGGCGAAGCAAGGGCAGACCAGCGATCGGGACCCCGAAGGTAATCAAAACCTTGAAGGAATCGCGGCAGCGGTCACGGGAGCGGCGGATGCCGACCCTGTGGGAAAGGGGCTGCCCCCGGTGCATTTGTGGAATCCGCCGTTCTGCGGCGATCTCGACATGCGAATCGCCGGCGATGGCACCTGGTTTTATCAGGGCACGCCGATCGGACGGCCGGCACTGGTCCGGCTGTTTTCGACGATCCTCAAGCGCGAGGACGGCAAGCACTTTCTCGTGACGCCGGTCGAGAAGGTCGGCATCCGCGTCGACGACGCGCCGTTTCTGGCGGTCGAGATGCTTGTGGAAAACGATGATCGAGGCCGGGCATTGCGTTTCCGAACCAATGTCGACGACTGGGTACGTTGCGATTCCGCGCACCGGTTGCGATTCGAGGCGGCCGCCGATGGCGGCCTGACGCCGTATCTTCACGTCCGCGTTGATCTGTGGGCGAAAGTGACGCGCGCGCTTTATTACGATCTGGTTGACATGGGTGAGGAGCGGGTGGTCGATGGTCGCCCGATGTTCGGGATTGCATCGGCCGGCGGGTTTTTCGCGATGGCGGATGCGGAGCAAATGAGGGGCGCGCTTTGAACGAGCCGATGCTGAAGACGGAGCCCACGGCGGTCAACTCAGGGGCGATCAGCTCGGAGGAGTTTTTCGATCGAAGCCGGGCGCGGTTGGGTTTCGAGATTCCCGCCGGCTTGACCGATGCGAGCGTGATCCCGACGAGCGGGGACAAGGGCACCGATCGCATGCTGGAGATCATCGCCCGCGAACAGCCGATCCGCCCCGCGGCGGTGTTGATCCCGGTGGTGGACCATCCGCAGCCGACCGTGCTGTTGACGCAACGCGCGGCGCATCTCAACGATCACGCCGGCCAGATTTCCTTTCCCGGCGGCAAGATCGATGCGACCGACGCCTCGCCGCTTGATGCCGCGTTGCGTGAAGCCGAGGAAGAGATCGGACTGGCACGGGAATTCGTTGAGCCGATCGGCTACCTCGATCTGTACGGAACCGCTTTCGGATTTCGCATCCTGCCGACGGTGGCGCGGGTGAGGCCGGGCTTCACATTGCGCATCAACCGATCCGAAGTGGACGATGCGTTCGAGGTGCCGTTGGCGTTCCTGATGGACCCCGCCAACCACCAGATCCACAGCAAGGATTTCCGCGGCATCGAGCGCTCGTATTACGCCATGCCGTTCGGGCAACGTTATATCTGGGGCGCGACCGCGGGCATTTTACGCGTGCTGTACGAGCGGATTTATTTGTCATGATCCGTCCGGCGTTCACCGAAATCGGAATTTTCCTGATTCCCTTCGCCGTCTATGCATTGTTTTTGGTCGCAACGCGCTCCGGCGTGATGGTGCAGTCATCCTGGCCGGTGCATGTCATCGGCAAACTGGCGCTCGGCGCGTTGCTGCTGGTGATCGTCAGCTTCATTCTGCTCGCGCATTTTTCCGGGGCGTCGCCGAATTCGACCTACATTCCCGCCCATATCGAGAACGGCAAGTTCGTCCCCGGAGTGGAAAAATGAGGCAAGCGCGGGTGCTCGACAACGCGCCCTGGCTCACATCCGGTCCGACCGCCCGCGTGCTTGCATTGCTCAACGGCGACGGCGAGGAAGCCCGCGTGGTCGGAGGCGCCGTCCGCAACGCGCTGTTGAAGATTCCAACCGGCGATATCGATATCGCGACCACCGCTTTGCCCGACGAAGTGATCCGCCGCGCCAAGGCGGCCGGCCTCAAAAGCGTGCCGACCGGGATCGAACACGGCACCGTGACGCTCGTCGTCGAGGCGCAGCCGTTCGAGGTCACGACGTTACGCCAGGACACCGAGACCTTCGGCCGCAAGGCCAAGGTGGCGTTCGGCCGCGACTGGGCGGCCGATGCGCGGCGCCGCGACTTCACCATCAACGGCCTGTCCGTCGATGCCGACGGCGCCGTGCACGATCACGTCGGCGGACTGGAAGACATTACCGCAAAACGCGTGCGCTTCATCGGCGATCCGCACAGGCGGATCATCGAGGACTATCTGCGCATTCTCCGGTTTTTCCGCATCCACGCCGCCTATGGCGCGGGTGAACCCGATCGCGCCGGAACCCTCGCCTGCATCAGCGCGCGCGCCGGCCTGGCGACGCTCTCTGCCGAGCGCGTGCGGATGGAAATGCTCAAGCTGATGGTCGCGGAAGGCGCAGTCGGCGCGGTCACGGCGATGTCGGAGGGTGGATTGCTGCAGTGGGTATTCGGCGGTGTCGCCTATACCGGGCCGTTTAAAGCCATGATCGAAGCGGAGCGCCTGCTTGGACGTGAGCCGAACGCGATCCGCCGCCTCGGCGCGCTCGCGGTCGCCGTCACCGAAGACGCCAAGCGCGTCGCGATACGCTTGCGGCTCACCAACACCGAGACCAAAATGCTCAATTCCATGGGCCACCGCTGGTGGCGGCTCGCCGGCATGGACGAGGCGAGCGCGCGGCGGCGGCTCTATCGGCTCGGCGTCGAGCGCTACCGCGACCGGCTGTTGCTGGCCTGGGCCCGGCTCGGCGGAGATTCCGCGTCCTGGCGGGCGCTTGCCACCTTGCCGGAGCGCTGGAGCGCACCGAAATTTCCCTTGAAGGCGGCCGATTTCATGGCGCGCGGAATTGCCGAAGGCCCCGGTCTCGGGCAAGTGCTCGCGCTTGCCGAAGACGCCTGGCTCGCGGCGGATTTTCCGCTGGCTGAAACCACGCTTGAAGCCATCGCCGACCAAGCCGTGACGCGCCTCACCCGCGACGGCAGGCCGTGAATATTCTTGCCGGCTTTGCCGATATTTCCTTGGCGCAACTGCTGCTGGTTGCCGGCGTCGCCTTGTTTGCCGCCGTGATCGGCGGCTTGGCCGGCTACGGAACCGGAGCGTTGATGCCGTTGGCGCTGGTGCCGCTGATCGGCGCCGAACCGGTGGTGCCGATCATCGCGATCTCCGCTGTGTTCACCAACCTCAGCCGCGTCGGCGCTTATCTGCGGTATGCCGACCGCCGCCGCGCGTTGATCGTGATCGCGGCCGCCGCGCTGACCACCGCGCTCGGGGCCTACGGTTACACCCGGCTCACCAATGCCGGTGCGGCGATGGTGATCGGCACCATGCTGATCTCGAGCGTGCCGCTGCGCCGCTTGCTCAAGCGCCACGACATCAAAATCGGCGACCGGGGATTGAGCATCGGCGCGGTGGGCTACGGCGTCGTGGTCGGTGGCACGTCGGGCTCAGGCGTGATCCTGCTGTCGCTCTTGATGGCCGCCGGCCTCGAAGGCGCGGCCGTGATCGCCACCGACGCGGTGATCTCGGTCGCCACCAGCCTCATCAAGATTTCCGTGTTCGGATTGGCCGGCGTCGTCACCGCGCAGGTGCTCGCCTTTGCGCTTCTGATCGGCGCCGTGGCGCTGCCGGGGACGTTTCTGGCAAGAGCCTTCGTCGAACGGATGCCGGTGCATATTCACACCGCGATCCTCGACGCCGCCGTGATCGCGGGCGGCGTGGTGATGATCTCGGCGGCGGCGCGGCAGCTGTTGTGATTCTTGGCCAGTCATTCCGGGGCGATGCCAACGGCTCCGCGCGAGACGCTGGCAATTGCAATTCGATGACAGGCTTTGCGTCGTACCTCGATTTGCATTTGCCGTGGCACGACTGAGTCAGAAAGTCGCAGGTGAGAACCGCCGGTAAATGCGTATTTGGGAGTGACCCGTTCACACGGTTAACGCATCGTTCGCCTATTGTGAGTAATTCAAACCTTTAACCTGATGCCATCGCCGCGGCGGTTGGCGATCTCGACCGGACTGATCGGCTATCGACCCGTTTGAGGCATTTGCAAGAGGCCGGCCAGCCGGAGTGAGAACATGAGCTTTGTTCAGAATACCAAAATATCCACCCGTGTCGCTGTCGGCTTTGCCACAATCTTGGTGCTCATGATCTCGCTGACGGTGATCAGCATCTATCGGGTCAACAGCGTCAATACCCGGCTCTCCGTCATAAACGACTTCAACAGCGTCAAACAGCGCTACGCGATTAATTTCCGTGGCAGCGTACATGATCGGGCGATCCGTGTGCGCGATATGACCCTCGTAGATGCCAGCGAACAGGCCAAAGTGCTCGATGACATCAGCAGGCTGGAGCATTTCTATTCCGAATCCGAAACCGAGCTCGACAAGATGTTCGCCACGCGGTCGGACATGACCGGCGA
The DNA here is from genome assembly GCA_963814615.1 of uncultured Alphaproteobacteria bacterium. Classification (GTDB taxonomy): domain Bacteria; phylum Pseudomonadota; class Alphaproteobacteria; order Rhizobiales; family Xanthobacteraceae; genus Bradyrhizobium. Next base: position 1,032,792 of record CAWFDN010000005.1, read on the forward strand.
GGAGCGTGGCATCAATGCCGAGATCAAGGCTGCCCAGGCCCGGGCGATGCCCGCTTTAAAATTGGTGGTCGAGCAGGAAAAGCAAGGCGACCTCAAGGCGGCCCATGTCACGCTGATGGGTGAAGCGCGCCCTGCCTTCGTCGCGTGGCTTGCCGCCATCAACAAATTCATCGATCTCGAAGAAATGAAGAACAAGGAAGTCGCGGCAAGCGTTAGCGACCTCACCCAGAGTTTCCAGTTGCAGATGGAGGTGCTGTGTGGGTGCGCGCTTATGGTCGGATGTGCTTTTGCCTGGTGGAGCATAAGTTCGGTGCGTCCATTGCTCAGCCTGACGGTCAAGATGCGCGACCTCGTAGCCGGCGATCTTAGTGTTGTCATCCCGCAAGCGAACGCCGATGATGAGGTGAGCGAGATCATCCGCGCGGTGGGCACCTTCAAGGATGCGCTGATTGCCAAGAAGGCCTCCGACGAGGCCGCGATGCTGGACGCCGACTGCAAAATCCAGCGCGGACGTCGCGTGGACAATATCACGCGCGAGTTCGAATCGCTGATTGGCGAGTTGGTCGGCTCGCTGTCCTCGGCTTCGAGTGAACTCGAAGCCTCCGCCGGTACGCTCACCTCGACCGCTGAACGCTCGCAGGAGCGAGCCATCCTGGTGGCAGCTGCGTCCAAGGAAGCCTCCACCAATGTGCAGTCGGTGGCGTCGGCGACCGAGCAAATGGCTTCATCCGTCAACGAGATCAGCCGCCAGGTTCAGGGTTCGGCGCGGATGGCCGGCGAGGCGGTCGATCAGGCGCGCAGGACGAACGACCGGGTCGGCGAATTGTCGAAGGCGGCCGCCCGCATCGGCGACGTCGTCGAATTGATCAACACCATTGCCGGACAGACCAACCTTCTCGCGCTCAACGCGACCATCGAGGCGGCGCGCGCCGGTGAAGCCGGCCGCGGCTTCGCGGTGGTGGCCTCGGAAGTGAAGGCGCTTGCCGAGCAGACCGCGAAGGCCACCGGCGAGATCGGCCAGCAGATCACCGGCATCCAGGCCGCGACCCAGGAGTCGGTGAACGCGATCAAGGAAATCAGCGGCACCATCGAGAAACTGTCCGAGATCTCCTCGACCATCGCTGCCGCGGTGGAAGAGCAGGGTGCGGCAACCCACGAGATTTCCCGCAACGTGCAGCAGGCCGCCCAGGGCACGCAGCAGGTTTCATCCAACATTTCCGATGTGCAGCGCGGCGCCAGCGAGACCGGGTCGGCCTCGTCGCTGGTTCTCTCGGCAGCTCAATCGCTGACCCGCGACAGCAACCGCCTCAAGCTGGAGGTGGGTAAATTCGTCAATTCGGTACGTGCCGCCTGACAGGATAAGGAGCCCTGCCCCAGACGGGCAGGGACTCCAAAGCAGCATAAATCGATCCGGTGCACTGTCGCCGTCGGCTTTGCTGGCGAGAACAAACTTTCGATCACGCGGGCAAACGGTTGGCCGAGCCAATCCATTTGCGGAGCCTCAATTTGTCTTGGCGGCAGCGCGCACGAAGGCGGCCAATTCGGTATTGAAGCGGGGGGCGTCCTCGTAGAACGGGGAGTGACCGATCCCCTCATAGATTGAGAGCTTGGCGCCGGGGATGATCGAAGCGGTATACTGGCCGGCGCCGACCTTGGCGTTGCGGTCCTCCGCGCCATGGGTCACCAGCACGGGCAGCTTCAGTTTGGACACCAAGTCGCTGGCGTCGAGCGGACGGCCGGCAAGACCGGCCCGCACCTTGGGCAGTACCATCATATTGAACGCGAGCATGGTCTCATAGTCATCGGCGGTTGGTTGCCTGGAGAAGCAGCCGTGCAAGAAGTTTCGCGTCGCCGTGATGTTGGTGATGAGATCTTCCGATGCCATCAGCGGCAAGTTCTTGAGATTGTCGCCAATGAGGGCGGGATCGGCCTTGATCGGAGCATCGACGAAGTTGATGCCGGCCAGTTGGCTTGCACCATGCGTCGCGAGATAATCGGAGATCACCCGGCCAGCATAGGACCAGCCCACAAGCACCGGGTGCTTGAGCCCGGCGGTGTCGATCACGGCCTGTACCTCGTCGCCCCAAGCCTTGGAATCCCGGTAGTGCGCGGGATCCAGAGGCTTGTCGGAATTGCCGTGCCCCCGCAAATCGTAAGTGACGATGCGGAATTCCTTGGCAAGGTCGCTGTCGACCTGGCGCATCCACGACAGATGACTCTGGGAGAAGCCGTGGATGAACAGGATTTCCGGACCGGCCGGGTTGCCCCACTCCTGCGCGGATATGGTCAGGCCGTCGGGCGTCTTCACAGTGATCGGCTTGTACTTCAGGCCTTCTCCAAAGCTCGGCTGCGCCATGGCAGCGAGCAAAGCGGTCGCGATCGTGGTCTTGACAAGGCGGCTACCGCGCACGGTCATCTTCATCGAAATCCTCCCCCCAGTTTTTATTGTGGCAGAAAGCCTAGCACGTGCATGAAGGGGGTGAAAGTCCGGTTGCAGTCCGTCCAGCACTCCCGCCGTCGCGGGACGCCAGGAGCCTGTCCGAATAGTCACCGGAAATTTCGGGGCGGGTCTGATTCAATTGGGCGCTATCGCGCGATCTGAGCAATTAAATGCACTGTCACCGTAATACGCCGTAATACGTAATACTCGCCTCCTCACATTCTTAGCGTTCAAAACCTATTCACCTTTGCAAACGGCAACTCGAAATTTCCAGTTTTCCTGTTAAGGCTTATCAGCACAGCAAAACCATACCCAGAGCCAACACCAGCGCTATTGAACGCAATGTTATAATACTCTGGCGTCTCTTCGGACCCGACAAAGAATCGCGAGGCACGCGCGGTAGCGAGAGTATCCTCGATGCTGCATCTTTCGACCGGAAAATATCTTTTAAAGATTTCGTAGATCGGATCGATGGCTTTCGGATCGCTCGCCAAAACACTGTCCAGATCTCTCACTAGTGCAGCAAAGCGAATCTTACAGTCCCTTACCTGATCCAACGACTGCGAGTCGGCGGCCTGCATCAGAGTGCCTCCTGAGAGAAATCCGATTGAGTGGCTTTGCGCAAAAGCCGCCGCCGGATAAACTAGAGCTGCGGCACAGATTACCACGAGGTACCCCCGTGGTCGCGCGGACCTTACAATGGGGACGATCCCCACTCTAGGGACGAGGGCTAATTTGATCCACGCCCCAGCCAGACGATCGACGATTGATTGAGCGCGACAAGCGCCTAAGGAGCCGAGAGCCGATGCCGCAATCCGTCTCAACACCGCAACTCCAATTCAATCGACGCGCTATTTCTTGATGCTAGAGAGACTTGCGCGAACCGACAAGTGAAGATCGTATGTAGTTACGGTGACAGTGCATTTAATTGGCTTAGCTCGGACAGGACGGTCATCAACAAGAGCTCGTAATATGTCACCGCAAAAGCTCGTTGCATGACCGGCATTTGAGCGCCGCTTCCAGTTTGCATGGGTCATGGCATCGCGCGAAACTTGCCTCGGTTTCACAGCGATGGCACGCGGCGACTGTGGGTAGGAAGTGTTCAAATCCACCGCAATTTTAGTTATCTCTGAAGCAACGGCAGTGAGTTATTTTCACGCTTGGTCCGTAGCATGTGATCGTCACCCTCTTAGTCTTCCCACCTCAAACGCGAAAATGTTGACGAGACCATAGCCATGGCAACGTTCTCTTCTCTGATTAATGAAATTCAGGACACAAAAATATCGGGGCTTACGGAAAGACAGTTAAGCGCGCTCACGCGCATTACCGATCTGTTTTTGGCCGGGTCCGGTCGCCATTCGCAGAAGCAGATTGAGCTGTTTGACGAGATATTTAAAGTCCTCGTTGCCGTGATAGAGTTAAAAACCCGGGTTAAGCTCGCGCGCTATCTCGCAACCGCCCCTGCTGCGCCAGCGACGTTGGTTCGGGCGTTTGCTTTCGATGACGCTATCGCCGTGGCGGCGCCGGTGCTCAGCCAGTCTACGGCACTTGGCGATTCCGACCTTGTTATCAGCGCAAGGACCCAGGGTCAGGGTCATCTTTACGCAATTGCACACCGTCGAACAATAAGCGAAGTAATCACAGAAATACTCATCGAGCGCGGCGAAGCCGACGTCGTCCATGCAGTTGCAAGGAATGCCGGTGCCCGCATTTCCGATGACAGCTTTGGCGAACTCGTCTTGCGAGCTGGCAATGACGATCAGCTTGCGTTGCATGTCGGGATGCGGCGCGACATTCCTCGACATCACTTCTTGAAACTTCTTGAAACTGCCTCCGCTGCAGCGTGCACCAAGATCGTGGCATCAAACCCGCAATTTACCGGCGCCGTTCAAGATGCGGTAACAGCGGTGATTGATGATATAAATTCGGAGGTTCGCACGAAGTCTCCGGATCACGTCAGGGCAAAGTCACGGGTCAAGCGGCTCCAAATTTGGAATGAGCTTGGCGAAGCCAGCGTTCATGCGGCCGCACGCTCACAAAACTTTGAACAAGCGGCCATGGCTCTGTCGGTTCTCGCCTGCTGTCCCATCGAGATGGCTGAACGGGCGATCCTCAATGACAACCCCGGCGTTGTGCAAGTTCTCGCACGAGCCGCCGGCTGTTCTTGGATCACGGTCAAAGCGCTTTTGCTCATGACGGCAGCGGACCGGAGGATGTCTGAAAAAGATCTTGGTCGAGCGCGCGAAAACTTCGAGCGGCTTGAGAGCCAAACAGCAAAACGCGTGCTTGAGTTCTACGTTGCGCGCCGCAACGAGCATACTGTCGTAAGTCCTCCAATCGTTCCAAAAGTATCCCCGAACGCGGAAATTTTCGCGAGATAAATCCATTTTTTACACGACAGGCAAGCCGACATCGAACACCCGTTGATCTCGTTGAGGATCAGCCGCCGGGTTACGGATTGCCGCGGATTACGGTGATGGATTACGGTGCCAGTGCATTAGTTTGACCTGGCCGAAGCCGCTCGGACAGGAAAGCCATTAACAAGATCCCCGATGCGGCGAGCAATTAAATGACGAGCAGCTACGGCCATTTCACTTCCGGCGGCATCGACGACAATATCGAATCCACATTGCCGCCGGTTTTCAGTCCGAAGATGGTGCCGCGGTCGTGGAGCAGGTTGAACTCGACGTAGCGTCCGCGCCGGATCAACTGCTCCTCGCGGTCGGCCGCGTTCCAGGGCGCATCGAAATTCCGCCGGACAAGTTCGGGATAGATTTTCAAAAATGCGCGGCCGACGTCTTGCGTGAAGGCGAGGTCGGCGTCCCAATCGCCTGAATCGTGCCAATCGTAAAAAATGCCACCGACGCCGCGCGATTCCTTGCGATGCGGCAGATAGAAATATTCATCGCACCATCTTTTGTATTTCGGATAACTCGCCACCGTCACATGAGCATCGCAGGCGGCCTGCATCGCGGCATGAAAAGCAATTGTATCGGGGTCTTCCTGGGTCCGGCGGCGGTCGAGCACCGGGGTCAGATCCGCGCCGCCGCCGAACCAGGCTTTGGTGGTGACGACGAAGCGGGTGTTCATATGCACCGCCGGGATGTTTGGATTGCGCAGATGCGCAATCAGCGAAATGCCCGAGGCCCAGAAATGCGGATCGTCGGCCGCCCCGGGAATCTGCGCGCGAAACTCGGGGGCGAATTCGCCGTGAACCGTCGAGCAATGCACGCCGACCTTTTCGAACAGCCGTCCGCGCATCACCGACATCACGCCGCCGCCGCCGGGGTCGCCGGTGTGGTCGGTGCGATCCCAGGGCGTGCGCACGAACCGCCCGGCCTCGCCTGGATAAAGCGATGCCGGCGCCTCGTCTTCGAGCTTCTCCAGGCCTGCGCAAAGGTCGTCGCGCAAGCGCTCGAACCAGCTCCGCGCGCGCGCTTTGTGATCGTCGATCACGGACATGTCCATCTGGGAATTCCCAACCTGAGCGGATGAAGTACGTCGAACCGACTTTACCCGTCCTTGCAAGCGATAGCGAAGCAATCCAAGAATCTTGCACAGAGCTGGATTGCTTCGTCGCGAACGCCCCTCGCAATGACGACGATAAACCTACCCCTGCGGGCCGTAATACGTGCAGCTCTCGTTGCAGCTGTCGCGGTGAATGCTCACCCGCGTGATCCGCCCCGCATGTTGAAGCCGCTCCCAGACGAAGCGCGAAAGGTTCTCCAGCGTCGGTGGCCCAAGCGCCTCGACGTTGTTGAGCAGCTTGTGGTCGAGCATTTTCTGCACGTCGGCGAGACTACGCTGGAGCAGACCGAGATCCAGCACCATCCCGGTCGCGGGGTCCGGGGTGCCGCGCACGGTGACCTCGGCCCGGAACGAATGGCCGTGGATTTCCTCGCTGGCCTCGCCAAACGTCGTCCCCGACAACGCATGCGCGGCCTCGAACCGGAACGATTTCGTCAATTCCCACATCGCTCAATTCCAACTCTATCTGATGCCCAGCGTCTTATGCGTCTGCACGCTGAGTCGCCATTGCGGATGGCGCAGGCAATAGTCCACCGCGCGGGCGGTGTTTTCAACCACGTCCGGTCCATCCATCGGCTGCAGCGAGAACCGTTCGAAGTCGAGATCGACGAAGGTCTCGGGCGTTGCCTCGGCTTGCGGGTAAATCAGCTTGAGTTCATGGCCGCGGCGCACCCGCAGCTCAGTGCCGGCTTTCGGGCTGACGCATATCCAGTCCAAGCCGTCGGGGGGGGCGATCGTGCCGTTGGTTTCGATGCCGATCTCAAAGCCCCGCGCATGCAACGCCTCGACCAGCGCGGTATCGACCTGCAGCAACGGCTCGCCGCCGGTCAACACCGTGTAGCGGTGTGCGTCCGCGCCCGCCCATTGCGCGGCGATGGTGTCGGCGAGCTCGCCGGCCGAAATATATCGGCCACCCAGGGTTCCGTCGGTTCCGACGAAATCGGTGTCGCAAAACCGGCACGTCGCCGTGGCGCGGTCCTGCTCGCGGCCGCTCCAGAGATTGCAGCCCGAGAACCGGCAAAATACCGCCACGCGGCCGGCATGGGCGCCTTCGCCCTGAAGGGTCAGAAAGATTTCCTTGACCGCGTAGCTCACGCTGCCGTCTCCCGGGTCATCGGCCTAGTTTGCCGCAGCGCCTCGCCGAGCGCCATCGCCGCTGCCATCGCGACATTGAGGGAACGCAACCCCGGCTCTATCGGAATCACCAGCCGCGCATCGGCGGCAGCGACCACGTCGTCGGGCACCCCGGCCGATTCCCGCCCGAACAGCAGGATGTCCGCCGCGCCGTAGCTGTATTCAAGGTAGGAGCCGGCAGCCTTGGTGGTGAACAGGACCAGCCGATAGTCCTTCTCGTTGCGCCATTGCTCGAATTTTGACCATGAGTCGTGACGTGTGATGGTCACATGGTCGAGATAATCCATGCCGGAGCGGCGGAAGTGCCGGTCGGACACCGGAAACCCGGCGGGTTCGATGATATGGGCTGCCACGTTCAGGCAGGCGCAGAGACGAAGAATCGTTCCGGTGTTCTGGGGGATGTCGGGCTGGAAAAGCGCAATCTGCATCTTGCAACGGCCCTCGGGGTTCCTACCAAATGTCTGAATAATTTATCGCTCGGCGCGGATTTAGTGCATTGCACGCGGATGAGCCGATAGCGGGCTTGCGCTCTTCCGGCAAGGGTGCCAATAGAACGATTCTGGACTGCTTGTTCCGTGCCGATCGCCGGGAAAAGTGGTCTTTCTGCCGCCGCGGGGGTCGCGGGCGCCGGCAACCTCCCTCGCTTCGTCTATAGCGTTGCCTGGGGCGGTTCCACCGGCTGCAGCTGAGAAAGGGTTTGGGATCGTGACGACAGCGTCTTCGGCGGATACGACACGCCGTGATTTCCTCTTTGTTGCAACGGGAGCCGCCGCCGCGGTGGGTGGAGCGGCCACGCTCTGGCCGTTCGTTTCCCAGATGAATCCGGATGCCTCGACGATTGCGGCCGGTGCGCCGATCGAAGTCGATCTGGCGCCGATCGCCGAAGGGCAGGACATCAAGGTGTTCTGGCGCGGCAAGCCGATCTACATCAGCCACCGCACCAAGAAGCAGATCGACGAGACCCGACAGGTGCCGGTTGCGAGCCTGCCCGATCCGCAGACCGACCAGGCCCGGGTCAAGGAGGGTCACGACCAGTGGCTCGTCGTGATCGGGATCTGCACCCATCTCGGCTGCATCCCGATCGCCCATGAGGGCAACTATGACGGCTTCTTCTGCCCGTGCCACGGCTCGCAATACGATGCCTCCGGTCGTATTCGCCAGGGACCCGCGCCGGCCAACCTGGCCGTGCCGCCCTACCAATTCGTTTCCGATAGCAAAATCCAGATTGGCTGAGCCTCGGATTTGATATCCGGGACTTCGAGCTTATCGCGTCGTCTTATTTCCCTAGGGATCGCATCATGAGCGGACCATCCGACTACCAGCCGACCAATCCCGCCCTGAAGTGGATCGAACGGCGTCTTCCGATTATCGGTCTCGTCCACTCCTCGTTCGTGGCCTATCCGACGCCGCGCAACCTGAACTACTGGTGGACCTTCGGCGCCATCCTTTCGATGATGCTCGGCTTGCAGATCCTCACCGGCGTGATCCTGGCGATGCACTATACGCCGCATGCTGACCTGGCCTTCCGGTCGGTCGAGAGCCTTGTGCGTGACGTCAATTACGGCTGGCTGTTGCGCAACATGCACGCCAGCGGCGCCTCGATGTTCTTCCTGGCGGTTTACGTCCACATGCTCCGCGGCCTTTATTACGGCTCGTACAAGGAGCCGCGCGAAATCCTGTGGATTCTCGGCGTCATCATCTACCTCCTGATGATGGCGACCGGCTTCATGGGCTACGTGCTGCCCTGGGGGCAGATGAGCTTCTGGGGCGCCACCGTCATCACCAATCTGTTCTCCGCCGTGCCCTATTTCGGCGAGAGCATCGTGACCTTGCTGTGGGGTGGCTATTCCGTTGGCAATCCGACGCTGAACCGCTTCTTCTCGCTGCACTATCTGTTGCCGTTCGTGATCGCGGGCGTCGTGGTGTTGCACATCTGGGCGCTGCACGTGGTGGGCCAGAACAATCCGGCCGGCGTCGAGCCGAAGACGGAAAAGGACACCGTGGCGTTCACGCCCTACGCGACCATCAAGGATGCGTTCGGCATCTCCTGCTTCATGCTGTTCTTTGCCTGGTTCATCTTTTACATGCCGAACTATCTCGGCGACGCCGACAATTACATTCCGGCCAATCCCGGCGTGACGCCCGCCCATATCGTGCCGGAATGGTACTATCTGCCGTTCTACGCGATCCTGCGTTCGATCCCCAACAAGCTGGCCGGTGTGATCGCGATGTTCTCGGCGATCCTGGTGCTGGCGTTCCTGCCCTGGCTCGATACCGCCAAGACGCGGTCCTCCAAATATCGTCCGTTGGCCAAGCAATTCTTCTGGATCTTCGTCGTGGTCTGCGTACTGCTCGGCTATCTCGGTGCGCAACCGCCCGAAGGCATCTATGTGATCGCCGGTCGCGTCCTGACCTTCTGCTACTTCGCCTATTTCCTGATCCTGTTGCCGCTGTTGAGCCGGATCGAAAAGCCAAGGGCGATTCCGAATTCGATCGCCGACGATGTGCTGGCGAAAACCGGAAGCAAGTCGACGCCGATGGTATCCGCGATGATCGCGATCGCGGTCGCCGGCGCGTTGTTCGTGGCCGGCGCGCAAAACGCTCGGGCCGAGGGCCACGAAGAAGCCCCGCCGTCGCAAAAATGGTCGTTCGCCGGTCCGTTCGGCACATTCGATCGCGGTGCGTTGCAGCGCGGTCTGAAGGTCTACAAGGAAGTCTGCTCCGCCTGTCACGGTCTGTCGTATGTCGCGTTCCGCAATCTCGGCGAGCCCGGCGGTCCTGGATTTACGCCGGCGCAGGTGGCGGCGTTCGCGGCCGAATATACCATGAAAGACGGCCCGAACGATCAGGGCGACATGTTCGACCGGCCCGGTCGGCCAGCCGATTATTTCCCCTCGCCGTTCCCCAATGAGCAGGCCGCGCGCGCAGCCAATGGCGGCGCGGCACCCCCGGACCTGTCCCTGATCACCAAGGCGCGCTCCTACGAGCGTGGCTTCCCGACCTTCATCTTCGACTTTTTCACGCAATTCCAGGAGCAGGGGCCGAATTACGTCGATGCCCTGCTGCAGGGTTTTGAGAAAAAGCCGGCCGATGTCACCGTTCCCAAGGGGTCGTACTACAACAAATATTACCCCGGCCACGTCATCAAGATGCCGAAGCCGCTGGCGGACGGCCTTGTTACTTTTGACGACGGGTCGCCGGCGACGGTCGCGCAATATGCCAAGGACGTCACCACGTTTCTGGCATGGACCGCCGAACCGCACATGGAGGCCCGCAAGCGTCTGGGTCTGCAGGTCTTCATCTTCCTGATCCTGTTCACGGGTTTGCTGTACTTTACCAAGAAGAAGGTCTGGGCCGCCGCCCATTGAGCCTTGATGGGTTGCCGCCTGCCGACGCTCGGCTGACAGACGAATTGAAAAAAGCCCCTGTGAGGGGCTTTTTTTGTCGGCGGAGTTAAGCGTTGCGACGACGGTGCCGGCCGACTGGCTTGCGGTTAGGCGGCCGACAAAATATCTGCCAAGTAAACACGCGCGATCTCGGGAGGATTCCCCATGGGCACCAGCATCTCGTTCAAACGTCCTGATGGCAAGGACACCAACGGTTATCTCGCCAACGCCGCGCGCGGCGATGCGCCGGGGGTGGTCGTGATCCAGGAATGGTGGGGCCTTTCGGAGCAGATCAAGGGGCAGTGCGACCGTTTCGCATTGGCCGGCTTCGATGCGCTGGCGCCCGATCTCTATACCGGCACGGTCGTGCCCTATCATGACACCGAGGACGCCAGCAGCCAGATGAACTCGCTGGATTTCATGGATGCCACCACGCAGACCGTGCGCGGCGCCGCGCAATATCTGGGCAGGAACGGCGCCAAGGTCGGGCTCACGGGTTTTTGCCTCGGCGGCGCGGTCACCATCATCGGCGCCACCCAAATTCCCGAATTGACCGCAGGCGTGGTGTTCTACGGTATTCCGCCGGAGCAGGCGGCAAAGCCCGAAGACGTCAGAATTCCGCTGCAGGCGCATTTTGCCAATAAGGACGATTGGTGCACCCCGCAGGCCGTCGATGCTTTCGAGAAGAGAATGAAGGCCGCCGGCAAGTCGCTCGAACTGTATCGCTACGATGCCGAACACGCTTTCGCCAACGAACAGCGCGTATCCGTGCACGACCGAAGGGCGTCCGAACTGGCGTGGGACCGCGCCACGGCGTTTTTCAGGAAGCATTTGGGATGAGAGCTTGCGACGAGGCCGGCCAGCAGCCGCCTTGTCCAAATTCTGGATGGCTTCGCGGAGCCTAAACCGGACGCATGGCGGAAATCGGCGCCCGGTCGGGCGCATCCGTGGCTGGGATCGTCCCTTGACGTCCCCCTCGGACCATGGTGTTTACGTCGCCCATGAACATTGTCGCTCGCCGAGCCCGTCTCTGGTGGCCCACCTTCTAAGGGTGGCCCGTGCGATTTCATTTTCTGCAATCGTCGAAGGCCGTCACCGCAGTGCGACGGCCGTTTCGTTTGTCCTGTGTGGCGCTCCCTCGGCAAGTTTCGTAAGAGGATCACATGAACAGGACGGTCTTCTCACTGCCTGCCCGCAGCGAATATCGCACCCGTGGCGGCCTCGAAGTGTCGCGCTCGGTGGAGCAATTCACCGGGGGCGCCAGCCGGCTCGATGATCTCATCGACCTGCTCGACCGCCGCCGTGGCGTGGTGCTGTCGTCGGGTACCACGGTGCCTGGTCGCTACGAGAGTTTCGACCTCGGCTTTTCCGATCCGCCGCTCGCGCTGGAAACCACAGGAACCGGCTTTTCGCTCGACGCGCTGAATCCACGTGGCGAAGTGCTGATCGCGTTCCTTGCCGATACGCTGCGCGAACCTTGCGTCGTCATCTCGGAAAAAAAACCGACGCGGCTCGCCGGTCATATAGTGCGCGGCGCCGCGCCGGTCGACGAAGACCAGCGCACCCGTCGCGCCAGCGCGATGTCGCTGGTGCGCGATCTGGTGGCGGCATTTGGCGCCAATGACGATTCCTTGCTCGGCCTGTTCGGCGCGTTTGCCTACGATCTGGTGTTCCAGATCGAGGACCTCGTACAGAAGCGCGCGCGCGCGCCCGACCAGCGCGACATCGTGCTCTACGTGCCGGATCGGCTCCTGGCCTACGACCGCGCCACCGGACGCGGCGTGGTCTTGAGCTACGACTTTGCCTGGAAGGGAAAGTCGTCGGAAGGCCTGCCGCGGGTGTCGGCGGAAAGTGCCTACACCAGGACGCTTGGCCAAGGATTTTCCGATCACGCGCCCGGCGAATATCAGGCCACGGTCGAGACCGCGCGCGCCGCGTTCGCCCGCGGCGATCTGTTCGAGGCGGTGCCGGGGCAGTTGTTTGCCGAACCTTGCGAGCGCTCGCCGGCGGAAGTGTTCCAGCGGCTGTGTATTATCAATCCGTCGCCCTATGGCGCCTTGATAAATCTCGGCGGCGGTGAATTTCTGGTGTCGGCGTCACCGGAAATGTTCGTGCGCTCCGACGGTCGCCGGGTCGAAACCTGTCCGATTTCCGGCACCATCGCACGCGGAGTCGATGCGATCGGAGACGCCGAACAGATCCGGCAGTTGCTTAATTCGGAGAAAGACGAATTCGAACTTAACATGTGCACCGACGTCGATCGCAACGACAAGGCGCGGGTCTGCGTGCCCGGCACGATCAAGGTGCTGGCGCGGCGGCAGATCGAAACCTACTCGAAGCTGTTCCACACCGTCGATCATGTCGAAGGCATGCTGCGGCCGGGGTTCGACTCGCTCGATGCGTTCCTCACCCACGCCTGGGCGGTGACGGTGACCGGCGCGCCGAAATTGTGGGCGATGCAGTTCGTCGAGGACAACGAACGGTCGCCGCGGCGTTGGTATGCCGGCGCGATCGGCGCCGTGAATTTCGACGGCAGCATCAATACCGGGCTGACGATCCGCACCATCCGGATGAAGGATGGCCTCGCCGAAGTGCGGGTCGGCGCCACCTGCCTGTTTGATTCAGACCCCGCCGCCGAGGACCGCGAGTGCCAGGTCAAGGCGGCGGCGCTGTTTCAGGCGCTGCGCGGCGATCCGCCGAAGCCGCTGTCGGCGTTTGCGCCGGACGCCACCGGCTCGGGCAAGCAGGTGCTGTTGATCGACCATGACGACAGCTTCGTGCATATGCTGGCGGATTATTTCCGGCAGGTAGGCGCCAGCGTCACCGTCGTCAGGCACGTTCACGCGCTTGCGATGCTTAGCCAAAAAAAATGGGACCTCCTGGTGTTATCGCCGGGGCCGGGCCGCCCGGAAGATTTCGGAATTTCCAGGACGATCGATGCGGCGCTCGGCCGCCAGTTGCCGGTGTTTGGCGTCTGCCTGGGCCTGCAGGCGATCGGCGAATATTTCGGCGGGCAACTTGGGCAACTCGGCCAGCCGGCGCATGGACGGCCGTCGCGGGTTCAGGTGCGGGGTGGCCGGCTGATGCAGAATCTGCCCAGTGAAATCGTGATCGGCCGCTATCATTCGCTCTATGTCGAGCGCGACAGCATGCCGGACGTGCTATCGGTGACGGCAAGCACCGAGGACGGCGTGGCGATGGCGATCGAGCACAAGACCTTGCCGGTCGGTGGTGTTCAATTCCATCCGGAATCGCTGATGTCGCTCGGTGGCGAGGTCGGCCTGCGCATCGTGGAGAACGCATTCCAGCTTGGCCAGCCGGCCAATTGAAGATTGCAAACAGGGATTTTGAAAGAGACAAGTGATGACTTTTGATGTTGATCTGAAGGCCAGCGTTCGCACCATTCCCGATTATCCAAAGCCGGGAATCCTGTTTCGCGACATCACCACGCTGCTCGGTGATGCGCGCGCGTTCCGCCGCGCGGTCGATGAATTGGTGCATCCCTGGGCGGGTAACAAGATCGACAAGGTCGCCGGCATCGAGGCGCGCGGCTTCATTCTCGGCGGTGCGGTGGCGCATCAGGTCTCGGCGGGATTCGTGCCGATCCGCAAACGCGGCAAGCTGCCGCATACCACCGTGCGCATCGCCTACTCACTGGAATACGGCCTCGATGAAATGGAGATGCACGCCGACGCCATTCATCCGGGCGAGCGGGTGATTCTGGTCGACGATCTCATTGCTACCGGCGGCACCGCGGAGGGGGCGGTCAAGCTGATGCGACAGATCGGCGCCAACGTGGTCGCGGCATGCTTCATCATCGACCTGCCGGACCTCGGCGGTGCTGCAAAATTGCGGGCGATGGATGTGCCGGTGCGCACGCTGATGTCGTTCGACGGGCATTGAAGGGGCTCGTCCAACAAACCCTCATCGTCCCCGGTGTTCGCCGGGACGACGAGTTGAGAGAGCGTGACGCGCCTCACGACCGCTGTAGCATCAGACTCAATTCGAGTTCGCGAAAGCTGAAGTAGTTTTCGCGAATCCATTGATGCAGTTCGGTTGAGGTGTCCTTCTCGTCGCGCAGATAGCGGGTGAACGAGAACGTCAACCGGTCGATATAGGTCTTCAAAAACACCGGCAGTGCGGCGATGCGAAGGATCCGGCCCTGGGCCATTGCCGGCGGCAGTTCGCCGCGCACCACATATTCGTTGTCGATCGTCACAAGCGCAGTTGCGGGAATCTGTTGCTGCAGCATTGGATAGCCGCGCGCCGAAACACGGTCGGTGTCGGCGACGAACAGAATGATCGGCGCAACGCCGCGGCGCGCCGCCTCTTTCATGAATCCGATCTCCTCGGACATCTTGAAGAATTCGTCGAAGGCGTGAAAACCGAGATCTATCACCTTGGAGATTCCGTCATTGACGATCAGGCGGTCCATCAGGGCCATCTTGCCAAAGGTATCGTCGACCTCGGCGGTCTCGGTGATCTCAGGCAGATATTCGATCAGCGCCGGTTCTTTCAGGTTGATGTCGAACGCGGTGACAGCCCCGTGCTTGAGCAGCAGGAATTCGCTCAATAGCCGCGCGGTCAGCGTCTTGCCGACCAGCGGGCGGGGCGAGCAGATGATGTAGATCGGGGTTCGGTGCATCACGCGCTATATCGGGCGGATTTGACGCCTAATCCAGCCCAAGAGTATTCGGTGAGCGAATTATTTTTCGCCGCTACGCCCGTCCGATCTGGCGCCGACGAGATCGGTCAGCTTGATGCGGTCGAACTCGCTCCAGACATTGGCGAGCCAGTGCCGGACATAGCCGCGCAGCACGAACGAATAGTTCGCGGCCTCATCATGCGTGCCCTTGTTGGCGACGAATTTGAGGAACGGCACCGAAGCGACTTCGACCTGCTCATACGCCATTTCGTTGAGCTTGGGGATAGTGAGTTCGGTGGCGTCCTTGATGCGGTGGAAATAGGAATTGTAGGTCGCCTGATCCCATTCGAAGAAGCTGGTGTTGTTAATGAAGTTCTTTACCAGGAAATATTTCGCGCCTTGCATGAAATTCGCGGTTTCCGCGATTTCGTCCAGCGAGGCGATCGAGGGCCCGAGAATATGGAACACGGCAAAGGTGATCTGTCCCGCCTTTGCGGCGTCGAGAAAGCCGATGTCGCGCAACGAGGCCAGCGCCGGCGACAACAGGCCGGCGCGGACGTCGATCACGGTGACGGAGGGGCTTACCGCATTCAGCGTATCGAAAATCTTCATTTGGTCCGAAGTCGTCGTCATATCGACGATCTCGGTGATATCGGGATGAAAGCGCTTCAGGGTGCCGCGCGGGGATTCGGTGTCGAAGGCCCGGGTAGGGACGTTGTTGGCGCTGAAATAGTCAAGCAGGGTTCGCGAAACCGTGGTCTTGCCGACCCCGCCCTTATCGGCTCCCACCACAATCACCACTGGCTTCGTCATGAAATTCCCTTACGCCTTCTTTTATTGACGTGCGATCCTAGAACAAAGGAACCTGTTTGTTTCCGAAAACCGGCCTTGGCTCCGGATCATCCCCTCGAATCCTCAAATCGCGGACGCGATATCCACACCATTGAAGCGTCCGACATTGAAGCGTCCGACGCGTCTGCTTTGGGAGCGAACATGGCAGAAACAAGGGAGAATTCAATTGACAGACGGCCACCTGGGTTAAGCCCCCTCGATGTTCTTAACGCAGTGAGGGAGGACCGGAAAGCGCGAAAGGCGTCGCCGGGCCATGGCTCAAAATTCTAATGCCGACCCCAGGGGCCCGCCGGATTGACCCAAGGACCTGTTGGCCCACCTTCCGGTGCGTTGGGAGTATCTTTGGCATCGCTCCAGGGGCCAGATGGCAATGGCGTTGGGGCTTGACCGTCTGCCGGCGATGGACCGTCCGGCTCATCATTCGAGGACAGGGCGAGCGGTCCGGGATCGCGTCCGCCGGCGAATTTGACCAGCGCCGCGACGCGGGAATCTACCGAAGGATGGGTTGCAAACAGGTCGGTAAAACCCTGGCGCGGGTTGTCGACGCATAATTCCATCACCGCCGAGGTCGCGCCGGGCAGTTCGCCGCGGCCTTCGATCTTGCGCAGTGCCGAGATCATGGCATCGGGGTTTTTCGTCAGTTCGACCGATCCGGCATCGGCGAGCAGTTCGCGCGAGCGTGACAGCGCCAACCGCACCAGTTGCGACAATAGCCAGGCCAGCGCGATCAGTACGACCGCCACGATGACGACCATGACCGCCGCGCCGCCGCCGGAGCCCTTGCGCTCGCTGTCTGACGAAGATGAGGACGACGATGAAGATGACCGTGACCATCCGCCACCGGTACGCCAGCCGAAATTGGTGAAGGTGCGGAAGAATAATTCCGCAAAGAATCCGACCGCGCCTGCGATGATCACCGCGATCACCATCATCTGCACGTCGCCGTTGCGGATGTGGGTAAGTTCGTGGCCGAGCACGGCTTCAATCTCTTGATCGGTGAGCGCGTTCAACAGGCCCGTGGTGACGGTAACCGCATATTGCCGCCGGTTGAGCCCGGTCGCGAACGCGTTCAGCGCGTCGCTTTGTACAATCTTCAGCTTCGGCATCGCAATGCCGCGCGAGATGCAGAGATTTTCCAGAAGATTATATAGCCGGGGCTGCTGCTGCCGCGTCGCGTTCTCGCAGCCGGTCACGGCATCGACGATCGATTGATGGAAAAAATAAGCGATCATGATCCACAGCACCGTGGCCCCGGTGGCATAGGGAAAGGCGGTAATCAGATCACGCCGCGCCGCCGTCGGATAATATTCGACCGAGGAGCCGCTGTTGGTCACTGCTTCGGCGATCAGCGCCCCGGCATAGACCAGCACGTAGATCAGAACGAACAGGCCGCCGAGCAGCAGCATCGAACGAAACTTGTTCGATGCGATGTGTGTGTAAAGACCATAGGCGGCCATGATGGGGAAACCCCGCTCAGAACTTCACCGTCGGCACCGCCTCGACCTCGGCGCGGGTTACCCCGAGATCGAAGAAGTCCTTGCGGGTGAAGCCGAACATGCCGGCGAACAGCGTCGCCGGCATCTGCTGAATACCGGTGTTGTATTCCTGAACCGCGTTGTTGAAAAAGCGGCGGCTGGCGGCGATCTTGTTCTCGAGATCGGACAGTTCGCTCGCCAGTTGCTGGAAGTTGGCATTGGCCTTCAGGTCCGGATAGGCTTCCGACAGCGCGATCAGTTTGCCGAGCGCGCCGCTCAACTGGTTTTCGGCCACCGCAACCTGTCCCGGTCCTTGCGCGGACATCGCGGAATTGCGGGCCTTTACCACATCGTCGAGCGTGCCGCGCTCGTGCGCGGCGTAACCCTTCACGGTCTCGAGCAGGTTAGGAATCAAATCGTGGCGCTGCTTGAGCTGCACGTCGATGTCGGCGAAGGCCTGGCCGACGCGCTGACTGAGCGCGACCAGACGGTTATACGCGCCGAACGCGAAGAGAACGAGAACAACGAGGACGCCGATAACGATCCAGCCGGTCGACATGGCAATACTCCTGATGAGACCACGAATGCGGGCAGGTTAGACCAAAATGTTCCCGCAAGGCAGGGGTGCCAGGAATTGGGGATCCTCTGGCCCGGTGCAGGGAGGATTTAGTTCAAGGAGAGGATCAACCCTTGTCCATCACCGCGTCGCCCCAGCGCCAGCGTTTGGCGCGGGCGTAGTCCGATTTAGCGCGGCGCGGCGCTTTGGCGATGACAAGGCCATCGGGCGTGCAGAGTTTGGCCGTCACCTCGACTTTGCCGACCACCGGTTGCGCCAGCACGCGGGCGAGATGTTGCGTGACTGGCGCGCGCGTTGCCGCGACATAGGCGAATTTTTCGTCCTCGAAGGCGAGTTCCGCGCCCTTGATTTGCCGGTGCGCGCGCGAGCGCGGCAGGCGCTGCGTGAAATGACACCAGTCCGGTGCGGCGAGCGAACATTTGCCGTTATGTGGGCAGGGGGCTGCGACATGCGCGCCCATGGCGATCAGGTGTTGCCGCAGTGCGACGATTCTCGCATAGCCGGCGGGCGTACCCGGCTCGATGACCAGGAGCGTGTCGCGGGTTTTCGCCCACATCGCTTCAGTGAGCACGCTTCGTTCGGCGTCGCTTATCTCGCCGACCATGTAGCTCGCGACGACGAGATCGGCTGGCTCGGCATCGGCCAGCGTGGCGCCGGCCTCGCCGCGTTCATATTTCATGTCGCGCAGGCGCATGCTGTTGCGGCCGAGATCCAGTGCCAGGTTGCGCAACGCATCGTTGGCATCCAGCAGCGTAAAGCCTTTCAGCGAGGAAAAAACTTCAGCCGCGGCCCATGTCGCCGTTCCCGGCCCGGCGCCGACGTCGAGCAGGCTTGTCGGCGCGAAGCCAGGTGTGACCTCGCACAGCGCGTTCAGGCTTGCCGTCACCGCGGCGTAGGTCGCGGGCATCCGCGCCAGCGCATAGGCGAGCGCGTCGGCCCCGGACTTGATTCCGCTTGAGCTGCCGCCGTCGCGGTAGGTCCTTGAGATCAGCGCGGCACGTTCGGCGGCGTCGCTGCGCGAGAGGCCTTGCAGTTTGGCGTCGAGCGCGGCTTTCAGCTCGGTGGGGAGGTCGGGAGCGGTCATGTATCAGTTGTCATGCCACGCGAAAGCGGGGTATCCAGTATTCCGTGACGATTGAGTGTCAGCATAGAAGGCGCGATAGAAGGCGCGGCGCACTGGATCACATCCGCTGGAGCCTGTCACCAGGCCGGCCAAGCGCGAGGCCCGGTGCCGGATGATGCCTCAATAGAGGTGGTGACGCCTCACGCCACGTGCTGATCGAGAATCTTCACCGCGTCTTCGAGGGCGACCGAGACCAGTTGCGACACGCCCCGCTCGGCCATGGTGACCCCGAACAGGCGGTTCATACGCGCCATCGTGATCGGATTGTGCGTGATGATGATGAAGCGGGTGTCGGTCGAAGCGGTCATCTCGTGCAGCAGGTTACAGAACCGCTCCACATTGTGGTCGTCGAGCGGGGCGTCGACTTCGTCCAGTACGCAGATCGGCGACGGGTTGGTGAGGAACACCGCGAAAATCAGCGACAGCGCGGTCAGCGCCTGCTCGCCGCCGGAGAGCAGCGACAGCGTCTGCGGCTTCTTGCCCGGCGGCTTGGCGATGATCTCCAACCCGGCCTCGAGCGGATCGTCGCTCTCGATCAGATGAAGGGCGGCCTCGCCGCCGCCAAACAGTTCCACGAATAGCCGCTTGAAATGGCCGTTGACGACTTCGAACGAGGTCAACAGCCGCTCGCGCGCCTCGCGGTTGAGGCTTTGGATGCCTTGGCGCAACCGCTTGATGGCTTCCACCAGATCGTCGCGTTCAGTGGTGAGCGAGGTGTGCTGGGTCTCGACCTCGCGCAGTTCCTCTTCGGCGCGCAAATTGACCGCACCGAGCCGTTCGCGATCACGGCGCAGCTTTTCAAGATTTTCTTCGATCTCATTGAGCGGCGGTAAGTCCGCCCCGGGTTCGATCTCGGCGAGGCCAGCCGCGGCGTTCGGCTCGACCTCAAGCATGTCGTGGATTTCGCGCTCGATATCGATGAGGCGGCGCTTGGAGCCATCCATACGCTCTTCAGCGCGGGCGCAGGCTTCGCGTGCGTTTCCCAGCGCTTCGAGCGAAATCTTGGCGGCACGGTCGGTTTCCGCCATCATGTTCTCGGCCGATGCCAGTGCGTCGGCGGCCACGCGGCGGGCGTTTTCGGCCGCTTCGATTTCGCTGATCAGCGCGCGGCGCTTTTGCGCGAAAACTGCCGGCGCATCGTCGAGTTCGGCGCGTTCGGCCTTGAGCTCGGTGATGCGGGCTTCGATGGTGGCGATCTGCGAGGCCGCACTCGCTTTGCGGTTTTGCCATTGGCTGCGCTCGGCCAAAATCGCTTGAAGCCGGCGATCGGCGAGTTCGGCCTCGCGGGCCAGCGCCTGCGCTTCGGCCCGCACCTGCGCCGCAAGGCGGCGATGGCCGTCAATATCGGAGCGCACGGATGCGAGTTTGGTTTCGGTCTCAAGGCTCGGGGGCAATTCAGCCAGCGCCGCGATGGCGCTCTCCTGCGCGCCTTGGGCCTCCATACGGTCGGCATTGAGCCGGCTGTGAGCTTCGGTCAGCGCCGACTTCCGCGCGGCGTGGCGATTGATCTCGCGCTCGGTCGCGGCATGACGCTCGCGTGTGGCATCGGCCTCGCGCTGCGCGGCGCGCCGGGCGTCGCGCGCGGAAGTCTCTGCCGCAGACGCGGCCTTGAGTTCGACGTCGGCGGTTTCCAGAGCCTGACGTTTGACGCTGGCATCGATGCGGGCCTGCTCCAGCTCGTTTTCGATGTCGACCAGCCGGGCGCGCTCGGCGAGACGCCGTGCTGCGCCGGTGGGCGCGTGCGCGGCGGCGACAAACCCATCCCAGCGCCAGACGTCGCCTTCAGGCGACACCAGCCGCTGGCCGGTCTTCAACTGCGATACCAATTCGGCGCCGCGTTCCTTTGCCACGACGCCGATCTGGGCGAGGCGGCGGACCAGCTCGGAAGGCGCTTTGACGTGGGTCGCGAGCGGCTCAACGCCTTCCGGCAAAGCCGGATCGCCCTCGGTCACGCCGGAATTGGTCCAGCGCATCGGCGCCGACGGGTCGACCGGCGCATCGAGATCGTCGCCGAGTGCGGCGCCGAGCGCCTTCTCATATCCCTTGGCGACGGTGAGGCCGTCGATGATCGGCGGCCACAGGTTCTTGGTCTCGCCATTGACGAGTTTGGAGATGGTGCGCGCTTCGGTTTCGAGCCGCTGCACGCGCTTGTCGGCCTCATTCAGCGGCGCGCGGGCGGCTTCGAGCTTCGCACGCGCGGCGACGTGGCCGGCTTCGCTGGCCTGCGATACGGCCTCAGATTCCGCGAGACCTTCCTGCACGGTCTCGAGGATACCAGCGAGCTCTACGAGGTCGCCGAGACCGCTGGTGTCCTGCGCCAGTCTTTGCTCTTCGCGCTCGACGTTGGCGATTTCCTGATCGAGCCGCGCCAGGCGGTCGCGGTGGGTGCGCACGTTACCCTCAAGCTGATTGCGCTTGGCGGTGAGGTCGGCGAGCACGGTGGTGAGTTCCGCGAACAGGCGTTCGGCGGCGGCCAGCGTCACCTCAGCGTCCGACACACGTTCATCGACGCCGCTGCGTTTTTCGACGCGCGATTTGATCTCGTCCTTCAATTCGGTGTCTTCGGTATCGAGCCGCTGCAGCGCTACCTCGGCGTCCGAGGTCTGTTGCTGCTCGCGCGCGATATCGGCCGAAAATTGCGTCAGCCGACGATCGAGTTCGGCGACGCGCTCTTTGGCGCGCTCTTCTTCACGGTCGAGCGTCTCGCGTGCATTGGTAAGCCGCTGCAGCCCGGCCGCGGCCCGGGCTTCGGTTTCGCGCAAGGCCGGCAGTTCGGAGGCACGGATGGCCTGGATGCGGGCCGCCTCGGCCTGTTCGCGGGCGCGTTCGGCCATGTCGCGAACGTTGAGGTCGTGGGTGCGCCCGGCCTCCGCCACGTCGGCATTGGCCTCCAGCCAGCGCAGATGGAACAGCATGGCCTCGGCCTTGCGCACCTTGGCGGCGACGTCGCGGTAGCGGATCGCCTGCCGCGCCTGCTTCTTCAGGCCCTCGATCTGTCCGGCGAGCTGCCCGACCACGTCCTCGACCCGGGTGAGGTTGGTTTCGGCGGCCTTGAGCCGCAATTCGGCCTCGTGGCGGCGGGCGTGAAGGCCGGCAACGCCGGCGGCATCTTCCAGCACGCGGCGGCGCTGCTCAGGTTTGGCCTGAATGATCTCGCCGATCTTGCCTTGGTGCACCAGTGCGGGCGAGCGCGCGCCGGTGGCGGCGTCGGCAAACAGGATCTGCACGTCGCGGGCGCGCACGTCGCGGCCGTTGATCCGATAGACCGAACCGGCATCGCGCTCGATCCGCCGCGAGATTTCCAGGATCTCCCGGTCGTTCACGGCCGCCGGCGCGGTGCGATCGGCATTGTCGATCGTCATCACGACTTCGGCGTGGTTACGCGACGGACGGTTGCCGGAGCCGGCAAAGATCACCGCGTCCATGTCGGCGGCGCGCAGCGATTTATGCGAAGTCTCGCCCATTGCCCAGCGCAACGCCTCGACCAAGTTCGACTTGCCGCAGCCGTTCGGCCCAACCACGCCGGTGAGGCCGGGTTCGATCACGAAGTCGGTGGGTTCAACGAACGACTTGAAACCGTGGAGGCGAAGGCGCGTGAGTTTCATGGACACGATGCTCTGTTGGCAAGGCGCGAATTTCCCTGCCGGGACAATACCATAGAAGGCAATGTCGGTGTGTGGACGAGTCGCTCATTGCGGCTCTCATGGCCTGCGACAATGGCGAGGCCGGGGCCGGAGGGCAACCGCCCCTCGCGGCTTTTCCCAAGGCTTTTGCAGGGGTTACAAGGCTTCTGCAGGGGGTATGCGCGTCTGAGCTCCGGTCTGCCGGAACTTTGGCCGTCAGCTTTTCAGTAGCGATTTGATCCGCTTGTCGAATTCCTCGAACGAGGTCTCGCCCTTGATCTTATCGCCGTTGATGAAAAAGGTCGGTGTCGAATTGACCTTGAGTATTTCGCTGGCAAATTTTTGATCGGCGACAATCTTGTCGAGCAGCGCCTGATCCTTCAGGCAATCCTCGACCGCCTGTTGGCTGAGGCCGGCCTGCTTGCCGATCCGTGCCAGGGTTTCGGTGGTGTTCTTCGTGACCCAGTCGCTCTGCTGCTTGAACAGCAGGTCGGTGACGGCAAAATACTTTCCGGCATCGTCCTTGGCGATGCAGCGCGACAGCATCGAGCCCGCCGCCGCCTTGATGTCGAGCGGGAATTCGCGGAACACGTAACGCACCTTCCCGGTGTCGATATATTCCGACTTGATCTTCGGAAACACGGCTTCGTTGAAGGCCGCGCAATGCGGGCAGGTCATCGACGCGAATTCGGTGATCGTCACCGAGGCATTGGCGGAGCCGAGCGCCATGTCGGGCAACGATACCGGTTTGGCAACGTCGGCGGCGCTCTGCGCCATCGCGTCCGTGATCAAGCTCACGGGGGAGAACCCGGCGAGAGCGGCAAGCCCGGTCAGCGACAGGGCGGCGGTGAAGGCGCGGCGCGTGATGATCAAAGGTCTGCTCCCGGATGGGCGCGTTCACGCCCGAAGAACCAATGTGAGTTCGCTAGCTTGAAACGGCAATCGTGGCAATGGCAGGCCGCGTTTCCGGTTTCGTATGACAGCCTCAATTTCGCTTGATCGAGGCCCCGAGCCGCGCCAACGCAGCCCGTAATTCCTCGTCTTCGACCGAAGACAGGGTTTCCGCGACTTTCGCCACCGATTGTGCGTCCGGCGCGCGCGAGGCCGGCGGCCTGTTCCGGCGCGACAGCGGTGCCTGCCGCAGCGCCAGCCGTCCGACCGCGCTCCAACCGAAAAAGCGGTTCACCCGCTGCAGGATGACATCGGAGCTATGCTGGATTTCGAGCGCCATCGGACCCTCCACCCGCAACACCAGCGTGGCCGGTTCCGGTTGCTGGCCCTCCACCGGCCGCGGCCACTGGATTTTCAGGGGCTCGGAATAAGCCGCGATTTCGCGGCCGGCGATCTCGGCCCAGCGCGTCACCAGTTCGCGGGCGGCGAAGCCCTGTTTGGCATAGGCGTCGGAAAACACGTCGCTGAGCAGGACGGAAAGCGGCTTAGCGCTGATCGAACCGGGTTTGGCCATGGTTGCTTATAACAGCAGCAGCCCGACGAAGCACGCTTATGCAGCGCGTGGCCGGATCGCTTTGAGGTCGAGGTCGATCTCGCGTCGCCGCTGCATCAAATCGTAGTCCACCTGTAAGCCGAGAAAGAAGCCTTCCGACAGGCCAAAATAACGAGCCAGCCGCAGATCGGTGTCGGCGGTAACATCCCTTTTGCCAAGTACGATCTCATTGATGCGGCGCGGTGCGACATGAACCGCGCGGGCGAGTCCATTCTGGCTAAGCCCCATCGGCTTAAGGAACTCTTCGAGCAGGATTTCGCCAGGATGTGGATTTGGCAGCAACCCACCTCTAGGCGTGGTAGTCGACGATTTCGACACGAGTCGGTCCTCCCTCTTCCCATACGAAGCAGATGCGCCATTGGTCGTTGATCCGAATCGAGTGCTGTCCTTGCCGATCAGCCCTGAGTGCCTCGAGGCGATTGCCTGGGGGCACACGAAGATCACCGAGCACGCGGGCCTGATTTAATAGACGAAGCTTTCTCAGAGCAACGTTTTGGATATCTGCCGGCAATCTTCGGCTCCGGAGGCCCGACCAGATTTTTTCCGTCTCGGAATCGGCAAAGCCTTGGATCATTAGTGACTATAACGCGATGCGTTATGGCTTGCAATCCATGAGGTGTGGCCTTCTCGCGATTCTGGTTTTAAAGTGAGACGTGACCCCAGCAGTAGCCAGAAAAAGGAAGCAGACCGTCGTTGAAGACGGCGCCGCCCGCCCGGCGCTGCTGCTGGCGTGGTACGACCGGCATCGGCGGGCGCTGCCGTGGCGGCCGCTTGTCGGCGAACGCGTCGATCCCTACCGCGTCTGGCTGTCGGAAATCATGCTGCAGCAGACCGGCGTCAAGACCGTCGGGCCTTATTTCGAGAAATTCGTTGCGCGCTGGCCCGATGTCGAGGCAATGGGCCGTGCCTCGCTCGACGACGTGCTGCGGATGTGGGCCGGGCTCGGTTATTATTCGCGCGCGCGCAATTTGCACGCCTGTGCCGTCGTGGTGATGCGCGATCATGGCGGGGTGTTTCCGGATGCCGAGCAAGATCTGCGCGCGCTGCCGGGGATCGGGCCTTACACCGCCGCCGCCATCGCCGCGATCGCCTTCGGCCGCCGTACCATGCCGGTCGATGGCAATATCGAGCGGGTGGTGTCGCGGCTGTTCGCTGTTGACGAGGAGTTGCCACAAGCCAAGCCGCTGATTCAACGCTTGGCGACGACGCTTCTTGGTGATGGCGACGAGAAATCTCGCGCCGGCGACGCGAAGTCGCGCGCCGGGGATAGCGCGCAGGCGCTGATGGATCTCGGCTCTTCGATCTGCACCCCGAAGAAGCCCGCTTGCGTCCTATGTCCGCTGAACGAAGATTGTGTGAGCCGTGCGCGTGGCGATCAGGAGACCTATCCGCGTAAGGCGCCGAAGAAATCCGGCGCGCTGCGCCGGGGCGCGGCGTTCGTCGTCACGCGCGGCGGCGAGCTGTTGGTTCGCACCCGCCCGGAAAAAGGCCTGCTCGGCGGCATGACCGAGGTGCCGAGCTCCCACTGGCTCGCGGCGCAGGACGACAACACGGCGCTGACGCAGGCGCCCGTCGTGAAGAGCCTTGCGCGCTGGCATCGCAAAGCGGGCGTGGTCACCCACGTCTTCACGCATTTTCCGCTGGAGCTTGTGGTTTACACCGCGCACATTCCGGCGCGCTCCCGTGCGCCGGAGGGAATGCGCTGGGTGCCGATCTCGACGCTGAAGGATGAAGCGTTGCCCAATGTCATGCGGAAGGTGATCGCGCATGGGCTCGGGGAATAAGAACCAGGCCGTATTCCCCGATGTGCGGTCGCACACCGGGAGATAACGAAGATTGTTTTGATGACGGCTCACGCGGCCTTGGTTTTGAGATGAGGGAACATGATGTTGCGCGCCTCGTCGTCCATTTCGGCCTTGAAGGTGAATTTATCTTTCAGCGCGACCGCGCGCGCGGCGGCGGGTCTTGCCGAGATTTCATCGACCAGCCGTTTTACGTTCGAATATTTTGCAAAGGCCTCCTCGCCGAGCACGAACGGCGCCAGGCGTCCCCAGCCCCAGAGCGCCATATCCGCGACGGTGTAGGTATCGCCGACCATATAGCGGTTCTTGGCAAGATGGTCGTTGAGAATGCCGTAGTGGCGCTCCGCTTCGAACGCGTAGCGGTTGACCGCATAATCCAGGTCTTTCGGCGCGAAGTGTTTGAAATGCACGGCTTGGCCCGAATACGGCCCGACGCCGCTCGCCACGAACATCAGCCATGACAGCAATTGGCCGCGGTTGGCGGGCGTGTTGGCGGGCAGGAATTTGCCGGTCTTTTCGGCGAGGTAAAGCAGGATCGCGTTAGAGTCGAACACGAACACGCCGTTGTCGTCGATCGCCGGCACCTTGCCGTTCGGGTTGATCGCAAGAAATTCCGGCTTGAACTGATCTCCCTTGCGGGTGTCGACCGGGATCGTCTCGTAAGCGAGGCCGCACTCTTCCAGAAGCAGCGCAACCTTGTTCGGGTTCGGCGCGCCGCTGAAATAAAACTTGAGCATTGGAATTCCTCTTTCTTCTGTGCGTCGGGAAAAAATCGAGACGCGGCGACATCGCCGCGGAGCCTCTGTCCATGCGTAAATTTTGCGAAAGGCGCAACCGACGAATTCGTGAGGCGATGCAGAAGGGCGGAAGGGAAGTCAGCCCGCCGCCATCCCGGAGCGGATCTCGGCGCGCAACTCGTCGATCAGCCGCAGGCCCTTGTTGGTCTCGACGTGCCAGAAGGTCCAGCCGTTGCAGGCTTCCGACCCCTGCGCCACCGCGCCGATGCGGTGGATCGAGCCGACCTTGTCGCCGAGCATGATGGCGCCGTCGGCGCGCACCAGGGCGCCGTGGCGCTTCCGGGAATCGACCAGTTTGGTGCCCGGTGAAATCATGCCGCGCTCGATCAGTTCGGAAAACGCCACCCGCGGCGCGTCGCGCGCGGTCATGAACGGCGCCAGGGTTGCTTCCGGCAGCGGTTCGATGGCAGCGATGCGCGCCTCCGCCGCGGCCGCATAGGTCCGGTCGCGTTCGAATCCGATGTAGCGGCGGCCGAGACGTTTGGCGACCGCGCCGGTGGTGCCGGTGCCGTTGAACGGATCGATCACGAGATCGCCGGGCTTCGACGACGACAACAGCACCCGCGCCAGCAGACCTTCGGGTTTCTGGGTGGGGTGGACCTTCTTGCCGTCCGTGCCCTTGAGCCGTTCCTCGCCGGTGCACAGCGGGATCAACCAGTCCGAGCGTGCCTGCACGTCCTCGTTGGCGGCCTTGAGGGCTTCGTAGTTGAAGGTGTAGCCCTTGGCCTTTTCGTCGCGCGCGGCCCAGATCATGGTTTCATGGGCATTGGTGAAGCGGCGGCCGCGAAAGTTCGGCATCGGATTGGTCTTGCGCCAGACGATGTCGTTGAGAACCCAGAAGCCGAGGTCCTGCATGATCGAGCCGACGCGGAAAATGTTGTGGTAGGAACCGATCACCCACAGCGTCGCCGACGGTTTCATGACGCGGCGGCAGGCGAGCAGCCAGGCGCGGGTGAAATCATCATACGCGGAGAAGGATGAAAACTTGTCCCAGTCGTCGTTGACGGCATCGACATGGGATTCGTCGGGGCGCTTGAGGTCGCCCTTGAGCTGCAAATTGTACGGTGGATCTGCAAACACCAGGTCGACCGAGCCGGCCGCAAGCTTCGATAGCTCGGCGACGCAATCGCCAACGACGATACGGGAACTCGAATTCGGACTCGAATTTAGTGCGGGGCGCCCTTGCAGACGCCCCGCGACGCGACACTACCATGACTCAACTACTCTGACTCAGGCGACGCTGTCGGCGACGCGGGACTAAACAACCGACTGGCGATACATTGACGTGCCGAGGTAAACAGCGGGTTATCGCGGGCACGTTTGGTAGGCATTGATAGCTAGGCAATTTTTGCCGGGCGAGTTATTCATAATCGAGTGGAAATTTTGCGCGCCCGCGGCGTTGGCTCACGGCGAGCGTGCCCCCGGCATTTGTGGAACGAGGAAAACCGCCATGCGTTACGATGACTTTCGGCGCAGCGATGACATCGACGACCGTCGTGGCGATGATGGCGGCGGAATGGGCGGCGGAGGCGGTGGTTTCGGTCTGCCGATGGGCGGTGGCGGGCTCGGCATTGGCACCATGATCGTGCTTGGCCTGGTCGGCTACGCCTTCGGCATCGATCCGCGCATCCTGATTGGCGGCGCGGAAATTCTCACCGGTGGCAGCCAGGCGCCGAGCTATCAAACCGATCGCAGATCCGCCCCCGCCAAGACCGGCGCGCCGACCGACGAAATGGGCAACATGATCTCCGGCATTCTCGGCGAGATCGACGATCGCTGGAGTGAGATTTTCAAGGCCAGCGGCCAATCCTATTCAGGTCCACGCATCGTGTTGTTTCGCAACGCCACCAATGGCGGGCGGTGCGGCATGGCGCAGGCGGCGATGGGGCCGTTCTACTGCCCGCCGGAAAAGCAGATCTTTCTCGACACCGGCTTTTTCCGTCAGGTCGAGACCCGGTTTCACGGTTGCTCGGGCAATGCCTGCAAATTCACCGCCGCCTATATCATCGCCCATGAGGCCGGCCACCACGTCCAGAACCTGCTCGGCATTTTGCCAAAAGTGACGCGGCAGCAGCAGGCGGCCGGCAGCAAGGCGGAAGCCAATGCGCTGCAGGTCAGGGTCGAGTTGCAGGCAGATTGCTTCTCGGGCGTCTGGGTCAACCACGAAGAGAAAAAGCGTCCGGGCTTCCTGGAAGCCGGTGACATCAACGCGGCGCTGACGACCGCGTCGGCAATCGGCGACGATACGTTGCAGCGGCAGGCGACGGGGCGGGTGGTGCCTGACTCCTTCACCCACGGTTCTGCCGCGCAACGAAAGCAATGGTTCACGACCGGCTATCAGCAGGGCACGGTGCAGGCCTGCAACACGTTTGCGGCGAATAATTTGTGATGGCTTCCCATGCATCGACCGTCATGGCCGGGCTTGTCCCGGCCATCCCCGTCTTTGCTTTTGAGAGATTTTGAAGACGTGGATGCCCGGCACAAGGCCGGGCATGACGAAGAGGCACGGTCATGTCCACCATCGAGATGTCAAAACAATTCGTGCCGCTCAACATCGCGGTGCTGACGATTTCCGATACGCGTTCGCCTGGCGATGACAAATCCGGAACGACGTTGTCGGAGCGGCTCACCGCCGCCGGCCATACGCTCGCGGCGCGCGAGATCGTCATCGACGACGTCGAGGCGATCCGCGTCGTCATCAAGCGATGGATCGCCGATCCCGGTGTCGATGTCATCCTCACGACCGGCGGCACCGGCTTCACCGGCCGCGACGTGACGCCGGAGGCGATCGAACCTTTGTTCGAAAAGCGAATGGACGGCTTCTCGATCGTGTTCCATTTGCTGAGCCACGCCAAGATCGGCACCTCGACAATTCAAAGCCGCGCCACCGCCGGCGTTGCGGGCGCCACCTTTATCTTTTGTCTGCCGGGATCGCCGGGCGCCTGCCGTGACGGCTGGGACGGCATTCTCGCCGCCCAGCTCGACTACCGGACGCGGCCGTGTAATTTCGTCGAGATCATGCCGCGGCTCGACGAACATCTGCGGCGCCCGAAAGCCAAGGGCGCCTCGGCGTAGTCCGTCCTGAAGGATGGTCTTGCAACGATTTCAAACAGCCAAACACACCGAGCGCGTTCGCAGTAAAGCGCGATCCGAACTCTGATCGTCATACCCGCCACCGGGTCTCGCCTTCGGCGAGCCCGATGACAGGCTCCAGCGGGTATCCAGTACGCCGCAGCCTCTCGATTGATCACCAACGTCTCTGGGATACTGGATCGCCCGCTTTCGCGGGCGATGACGGAGGTGTATGAATCCACGATCCCGCGACGCAAATAGCGCCCGAGTTGTGCATGAACTTCGTCCCTCGCAACACGGAGGGGGCAGGGAAAGCCGGGTGTCCGATGCACCCGCAGCCTCGTGTGCAAAAGTAGAAAGCACACGAGTTAGAAACTACAGGTTCACCGGTTCAATCCGGCTTTCCCCGCGCAATGGTTTTAACGGTTTCCTTCGCGCTCTCCTTGGTGACCGGGCTCTTTTGCCACCATCGCCAGCGAAAGATTTCTTTCGCCAACTTGACGCCAGCGTCGGGGCGTCAGGACCACGCGACTTCGCCGTCCGCGACGCCACACTCTCGTCAAGAGCGCCGGTTCGCGTCCACCGCATCCCGTCCCAACGTCCGTGACGTGCGCAACGCCCCTCTAGGAGGGACGGGATGGCCAGCGATATAGATTTGATTTGGGGTGACTGCGAAGCAGAATATTTTTTGAAAGGGTGCTGGACAGCCAAATCGCTGATTTGCCCGTCGGGTGCGCGTTCGCAAGAAATTCCGTCGTGCCGGGCAAAAGCGCGAAGCGCGACTTGCTGTTGAGATGCCCTGGCAATTCAAGAAACTTAGTGCACTGTCGCCGCAACAAGCCCTTGACGGACGGGGGCCTTTTTTGTGCAGAAATGACGAGCAAAAGTCGGGCGTGATTTTTAACCCGTCTTGCACTAGAATGGCATTTATGAACCGCGACGAGATCATAGGGAAGCTGAAGGCATGCGAGGCCGACTTGCGGGCGCGCGGAATTACGGTGACAGTGCATTTAACTAATCCAACTCGCGCGACAAAGTTACGCTGACAGCGCATCCAATTCAAAGTTCGGCCGTGTCAGCCTCACGCCACGATGATCCGGCTGCGCAGCAATGTGCGCGAGGAGCGGCCGAGTTGCCGAAGCAGTCTCGCTTCGGAGCGGCGGGCGTCCGGCGCGTAGCCGCCGAGCCGGTCGTAGTGATCCCGTGCGATCAGCAAGCCCTGGTCCGCCGACGGGCCTCCAATCAAGCGCGCGAGAAATTTGAAGCCGTCGCGCAGGCGGGTGTCGGCATAGGGCGAGCGGGCGTAACGGAAGATACCGGCGCGCGGACGGTCGCTGATCGAGACGCGCTGGATGAACTGCGTTGTTTCATCGATCCACCCGCTGTCCAGCACCGCCCCGGCATGCAGAAACATCAGCCACGGCGAGCGGGCCTGACGGGCGCCGGCCGCCAGGGCCGCGGCGTGCGAGCCCTGAAACGGCAAAAACCGGCATCCGGCGACGTCCGCAACCCGCTCGATCACGCCGGTGCCGGCTCGATCCACCAGCAACACCTCGCGCACCACGCCGGCCGCGGCGCCCGGCACCAGCGCGGCCAACGTGGCGACGGCGGGCTGCTCGACGCCTTCGGTCGGGATGATGACGCTCAGCATGGACGAGCTCTTTGAGGTCTCAGATGAGGGGAAAACGAGGCACCGTTATCACCTTGTCACACGCAAATCAGCCGGCAAATCAGCGTGGGAGTTGCAGCTTTTTGCGGCACGGCAGGGCTGGCCGCCGGCGCCGTCGCCGCGGGGCTGGGGACGAATGTGTTTCATGTTCTTGATTTGTTCTCACGGCATGCTATGTTCTCGCCATGAGTCGAGCATCCTCACATGCCCTCAAGCACCCGCCGGTCACGGCGCCCTCCGAACCGGCGGGTGCATCTTCTCCTTTTCCCGAACTCGCGGTCGCGATCGAGCGCGAGCGGCGGCGCGGCCGCGGTGCGCAATCCAACGAGAGCGGCCGCTTTGAGGCGGAAGCCCGGGTCGCGTTCGACGACGGCTGGCAGAGTTTGGACGATTTGCCGCCGTTCAAAACTACTGTCACGGTCGACACCGCCCGTAAGGTCATCACCCGCAACGACTCTCCCGATATCGGCTTCGACCGTTCGATCAACCCCTACCGGGGCTGCGAACATGGCTGTGTCTACTGCTTTGCGCGGCCGACCCACGCCTATCTCGGCCTGTCGCCGGGGCTCGACTTCGAATCCAAACTGTTCGCCAAGCCGGATGCGCCGGAACTTCTGGAGAAGGAGCTGGCGGCGCAAGATTACGAACCGCGCATGATCGCAATCGGCACCAACACCGATCCCTATCAGCCGATCGAGCGCGAGCGTAAGATCATGCGCGGCATTCTTGAAGTGCTGGAACGCGCCTCGCACCCGGTCGGCATCGTCACCAAGTCGGCGCTGGTGACACGCGACATCGACATTCTCGCCCGAATGGCGAAACGCAATCTCGCCAAGGTGGCGATTTCGGTCACGACGCTCGACGCCAAGCTGGCGCGCACCATGGAGCCGCGGGCCTCGACGCCGGCGCGGCGGCTTGAGGCGCTGCGGCAACTTTCCGAAGCGGGCATTCCGACCACGGTGATGGTCGCGCCCGTGATCCCCGCGCTGAACGATTCGGAGATCGAACGCATTCTCGACGCCGCCGCGCATGCCGGGGTCAAGGAAGCAAGCTATGTGCTGCTGCGGCTGCCGCTGGAGGTCCGCGATCTATTCCGCGAATGGCTGATGGCGAACTATCCCGACCGCTATCGCCATGTCTTTACGTTGATCCGCGATATGCGGGGCGGGCGCGACTACGATTCGCAGTGGGGCACGCGGATGAAAGGTACCGGGCCGATGGCCTGGATGATCGGGCGGCGGTTCGAAATTGCCTGCGAGAAGCTCGGGCTCAACAAGCGGCGTTCAAAATTGACCACCGATCATTTCGCCCGGCCGAAGGCCAGCGGGCAGCAACTGAGTTTGTTTTAGAACGGCGAGCCGGAGCCGGACCAAGCTTCGAGATTCAAGCCCCTAGATTGAAGAGCGCGACTGAATAGCGGGAATTGCGTCGAGTTCCCGGTTGCGCGCCGGGCTTTGCTTGCGCAACCATTCCGGCCATGATTCGCAATAAATCAGAGGATCGCCCGGTCAAGCTCGCAAAGGGCGTGATCGCGGTCGCGCCGCCGAGCTTTCGCCGCGAGCGCGCGCTGATCAAGCGTGGCGTCTGGCCGGTGGCCGGCTGCGACGAGGCCGGACGCGGTCCGCTGGCCGGTCCGGTGGTCGCAGCAGCCGTGGTGCTCGATCCCAAGCGAATCCCGAAGGGCATCGATGATTCCAAGCGGCTGACGGCGGGGCGCCGCGAGGAACTGTTCGAGGAAATTTGCGCGACCGCCTCGTTTGCGGTGGCCTTTGCTTCGCCGGCCCGGATCGATCGCGACAATATCTTGCGGGCGTCGTTGTGGGCACTGGCGCGCGCGGTGCATGCGTTGCCGGAAATGCCGAAACACGTGTTCGTCGATGGCCGCGACCGGCTGGATACGCTTTGCGATTGCGAAGCCGTGATCGGCGGCGACGGGCTGGTGCTTTCGATCGCGGCGGCCTCGATCGTTGCCAAAGTCGCGCGCGACCGGCTGATGTGCAAGCTGGCGCTGGATTACCCCGGTTACGGGTTCGAGCAGCACAAGGGCTATGGCGTACCGGAGCATCTGGCGGCGCTCGATCGGTTGGGGCCCACGGTGCATCACCGCCGTTTTTTTTCACCGGTGGCGGCGGCGCGGGAAAAACATCAGGCGCGGAGGATCGAAACCGGTGTCATCGCGATGGAAACGCAGCTCGAGATCGAGCTTTCCGCCGAAATTTGACACCCGAGCTGTTCGTTCTCATTCAACCAGAAGCTCCGGACCTTCTTGACGCGTTTTTCTTCATGCCAGCCGAATCCAAGTTGCTTGAAAAGGCGATGGTTGCCTCAGCCGCTCACGCCCTCTATCACACATTCGAGATCGAACAGGTCAACGTCAGAGCCGACTTGTAGGGCTGATTAGGCATTTCGGGCGTTTCATGCGTTTCACCTCCCTGATCATCGAACTTATCCGCGCCCGGCCGCGGCTGGTGGTCTGGCTCGTGGTGCTGTTGCAGGCCGCGTTGTGGCTGATCCTGTCGTTGCTGCTGTATCGAAGCCCGCCGGGCGATGTCGCAACCGTGCTCGCCTATGGCCGGGAATACCAGGTGGGAACCGAGCTCGGTCCGCCGCTGGCGTTCTGGCTCGCCGATATCGCGTTTCGTGTCGCCGGCAATCACCTGTTCGGCGTCTACCTGTTGGCGCAGCTTTGCTCGATCGTGACGTTCTCGGCGCTGTATCTGCTGGCGCGCGCCGTTATCGGCGGACAACAGGCGGTGCTCGCGGTGTTGCTGACGCTGACGGTCGCGGCATTCAGCTCACCCGGTGCCGAATTCGGCCCGCTGGTGCTGGCCCGCCCGCTGTGGGCGTTGCTGCTGTTGCATTCCTGGCAACTCATCGGCCAGGGCCGGCACAATGCGTGGTTTGCGTGGTCGATCGAAGCCGGACTTTTGTTGCTCACAACCCCCGCCGCCATCGGCCTGTTGATGCTGGTGGCGGGATTTGCGCTTGCGACCAAGCGCGGACGGCGCACGTTGATGTCGTTCGATGCGTTGTTCGCGCTCTCGGTGATTGTGGTGCTGGCGCTGCCCTATCTGGTTTGGCTCCTTCGCGCCGACGCGGTGGCATTGCCGCATTGGCCGGCGATCGGGGATTTGAGCGCAAGGGCGCAGCACTGGGGCGGACTGCTCGGTGGTTTGCTGTTTGCGCTCTCCGGCATCGTGCTGTTGGTGATTGTCAATTCCGGCTGGTTCGCTCGCACTCCGGAAGAGGCGCCGATCATCTATCGGCCGCCGGTCGAGCCGCTGGCGTGCGATTTC
Organism: uncultured Alphaproteobacteria bacterium; assembly: GCA_963814615.1. Classification (GTDB taxonomy): domain Bacteria; phylum Pseudomonadota; class Alphaproteobacteria; order Rhizobiales; family Xanthobacteraceae; genus Bradyrhizobium. The sequence goes on from CAWFDN010000005.1 coordinate 1,067,715, forward strand.
GTCTATTTCTTCGCCATCGGCCCCGCGCTCGCGGGAAGCATGCTCTCCGGGCTTTTCAATTTCGATAATGTCGTCGGCGGGGCTGGCATCGCGCTGTTGATGTCAGGGTTAGCCGTGATGGTCGCGACCGGGGATCTGGTTCATCTGCGGCGGCAGCGGATGCTGCGCTCGATCTGGGCGGCGGTCGTCATCGCCCCGGCGCTCCTGGTCGTCGCGACCGCGCTGTTTTCGCCCTGGACCGGCAATGCCGAGGTTTCGACCTCGCTGCCTGCCAGTGCGATCGCGCAATTTTTTGGCGACAGCTTCGAGCGGCGTACCAACCAACCGCTGCGTTCGGTAGCGGGCGATGCAGAGCTTGCAACGCTGATCTCATTGGGCGCCAGCCGCCCGCATCTGTTGCTCGACGCGGCGCCGGAACGGACGCCGTGGCTGACGCTACCGAAATTCAGCGAAACCGGCGGCGTCGTGGTCTGGCGCGCCTCCGACACCGTCGGCACGCCGCCGGACGATATCGCACAACGCTTTCCCGGCCTGGTGCCGGAAGTGCCGCGGACGTTCGAGCGGCTGGTGAACGGCCGGCAGCCGCTGCTGCGGATCGGCTGGGCCATCGTGCGGCCGAAGACGCCGTAACCAACCGCGTGCCCCGGATGTTGCGCTGCTGATCCGGGGTCCATCGATTACGTTCGGGACACGAGAGTCTCTGGATCAGGACGTTTTCGGATCAGGACGCCTTGGTCTGCTCCCGCGCTTTTGCGATCGCCCGCAAATCCTGCCACGCCATGCGCTTGTAGGACGGCGAGCGCAACAGATAGGCCGGATGGAAGGTGGCGATCGCGCGGATCACGCGCGTGCCGGTGTCGTACTCGAACCATTTGCCGCGGGTCTTCATGATGCCTTCGCGGGTCTGCAGCAAAGTCTGCGTGGAGGGATTGCCGAGCGTCACCAGCAGGTCCGGATTCACCAACTCGATCTGCCGCTGGATGAACGGCAGGCAGATTTGCGTCTCCTGCGGCGTCGGCGTGCGATTGCCGGGCGGCCGCCATGGAATGACGTTGGCAATGTAGGCACTGGTCCGGTCCAACCCAATCGCCGCGATCATCCGATCGAGCAACTTGCCCGAACGTCCGACGAACGGCAGCCCCTCAATGTCCTCTTCCCGGCCGGGGGCCTCGCCGACGAACATGATGCGCGCCTGCGGGTTGCCGTCGGCGAACACCAGGCGGGTGGCGGTGGATTTCAGCGCGCATCCGTCGAACGTTTCCAGGAGCGCGCGCAGCGCCTCCAGCGTAGGTGCGGTCCGCGCCGCTTCTCGCGCCGACAGGATCGCCGTTTCGGGCGCCATGGGGGCCGCGCCGTGCAGGGCGGGCGCGGGCGTTACATGGGATGGTTTGGGTGGCGCGCGAGGCGCCCTGGTTTCGGAAGCCTCCGGGATTTCATGCCGCGCGGGGATGATGTCGGGATCGGACAGCCGGTTGACCGGCTCTTCGCTCAGCGCACAATCAACTCCGGCCTCCAGATAAAAGGTCAGCAATTGCTGCACGGTGGGAGCGCTGTCAGGCGTCATGGCGGGAGTGGGGAGCATCGGGCAAGTCTACAGCGGATCGGCCTGCAACGAAACGCCCGGTGGCGCATTTCCATGTTGTTCTGGGGCGAAAAATCGGAAACATACACCTTATAAAGGAAAGCCGTTCTCAACCGGGCCGAGATCAGATCATGAGCAGCGAAGAATTGCCGCCGCGCGAATCCATGGAATTCGACGTCGTGATTGTCGGTGCCGGCCCGTCGGGCCTCGCCGCCGCGATCCGGCTGAAGCAGCTCAATCCCGATCTCACGATTGTCGTGGTAGAGAAGGGATCGGAGGTCGGCGCCCACATTTTGTCCGGCGCGGTGATCGATCCGGGCTCGCTCGACACATTGGTTCCGGATTGGCGCGAGGACGCCGACTGCCCGCTGAAGACGCAGGTCAAGGACGACCGGTTCTATTGGATGACCGCGGGCTCGGCGATCCGGCTGCCGGGCTTCATGATGCCGCCGCTGATGAACAACCATCATTGTTATATCGGCTCGCTCGGCAATGTGTGCCGCTGGCTCGCGCGCAAGGCCGAGGCGCTTGGCGTCGAGATTTATCCGGGCTTCGCGGCGGTTGAAGTGCTTTACGATGAAAAAAACGCGGTGCGGGGCATCGCGACCGGCGACATGGGCATCGCCAAGGACGGCTCGCACAAGGCCTCGTACACCCGCGGCATGGAATTGCTCGGCAAATACACCCTGTTCGCCGAAGGCGCGCGCGGCAGCCTGACCAAGGAGTTGATCGCGAAATTTGTCCTCGACGCCCACAGCGAGCCTTCGAAATTCGGCATCGGGCTGAAGGAGGTCTGGCAGATCGATCCGGCCAGGCACCAAAAAGGTCTGATCCAGCATTCGTTCGGCTGGCCGTTGAACAATTCAACCGGCGGCGGTTCGTTTCTCTATCACTACGACGACAATCTGGTGGCGGTCGGCTTCGTTGTGCATCTCAATTACAACGATCCGTATTTGTCGCCGTTCGACGAATTCCAGCGCTTCAAGACCCATCCCGCGATCCGCGGTGTATTCGAAGGCGGCAAGCGGCTCGCGTATGGCGCCCGCGCCATCACCGAGGGTGGCTATCAGTCGGTGCCGCGTCTTACATTCGCGGGCGGCGCGCTGATCGGGTGCGCTGCCGGCTTTGTCAACGTGCCGCGCATCAAGGGCGTGCACAACGCCATGGGCAGCGGCATGCTGGCGGCCGAACATGTCGGTGCCGCGATCGGCGCGGGCCGGGCCAATGATGAGTTGGTCGACTATGAGAACGCATGGCGCGATTCCCCGGTCGGCAAGGATTTGTACCCCGTTCGCAACGTCAAACCGCTGTGGTCGAAGTTCGGCACCATTGTCGGCGCAGCGCTCGGCGGCATCGACATGTGGTGCAATACGCTGGGTTTCTCGCTGTTCGGAACCCAGTCGCATGCCAAACTTGACCGCAGCACGCTCGATCCGGCGAAAACCCACGCCCCGATCGCGGTTCCAAAGCCGGACGGCAAGCTCACCTTCGACCGGCTGTCGTCGGTGTTCCTTTCCAACACCAACCACGAAGAGGACCAGCCGGTTCATCTGAAGGTCGCCGACATGGCCTTGCAGAAAACCTCCGAGCACGACGTCTATGCGGGCCCGTCCAACCGTTATTGCCCGGCCGGCGTCTATGAGTGGGCCGAGGAGACGTCCGGGCCGCGCTTTGTCATCAACGCCCAGAATTGCGTCCATTGCAAAACCTGCGATGTGAAGGATCCGAACGGTAACATCACCTGGGTTCCGCCGGAGGGCGGTGGCGGCCCCAATTATGAGGCGATGTAACCACGATTGCGTGAGCCAATGCGCGGTGGTGCGGCCGTCGGCCACGATACCGCCACACTGGCAGCGTTTTCAGGCGAAGTTGACGGCCAACGGACCTTTTTTGCCGATCGATTCGCTGTCCCATATCCAAGCCGCATCCGTGCCGCATCCTTGCGGTTGAACGCCAAACGCGGCATGGTCAGGCGGCTTGATGCTGCCGATGGGGTTCGCATTCGAGTAGTTTATCTGCCGCACATTCACCTGCCGTAAATTCCTGGAGCCAAGGCGAACCGTGATGATTTCCATTCGTTTCAATCGCTGGACAATTGCTGCCTTCGCCCTCACGGCGCTGGCAATGCCTGGGACGCTTTCGGCACAGACGCCCGATCACCCGGCCGACAACTCGGCGCAATTCCCAACAAGAGGCGATTTGAGATCGCTGACGACGTCGGGCAGCTATCTGGCCGCCCGGCATGCCAGCGTAGAACGGGACGCCGCTTCCGCTGCGACGTTCTACCGCTCGGCGTTGCGCACCGATCCGAAGAACAACGAGTTGCTCGATCGCGCGTTCATTTCCTCGCTGGCTGATGGCGATATCGACGAGGCGGTGAAGCTCGCCGACCACCTTTTGACGGTCGACAAATCCAACCGGGTCGCCCGGCTGGTCGTCGGCGTGCGCGATCTGAAACAAAAGAAATATGCGGCCGCGCAGTCGAACATCAGTCAGTCGGTTCGCGGGCCGATCACGGATTTGGTGGCGACGCTGTTGTCGGGCTGGGCCACCTACGGCGCCGGCGACACCAAAGCGGCGGTCGCCAACATCGACAAGCTGACGGGTCCGGAATGGTATCCGATCTTCAAGGACCTGCACTCCGGCATGATCCTCGAACTGGCCGGCAAGGAAAAGGACGCCGGCGCGCGTCTGGAGCGGGCCTACAAGCTCGAGGATTCCATGCTGCGCGTGTCCGACGACTATGCGCGCTGGCTGTCGCGCAACAAGGATGCGGCGGCCGCAACCGAAGTATATGAGGCATTCGACAAGAAGCTCCCGCGGCATCCGCTGGTGCTGGAAGGCTTGCACGAAGCCAAGGCCGGCAAGAAAATGTCGCCGCTGGTGGATTCGCCGCAGACCGGCGCCGCCGAAGCGCTTTACGGCATTGGCGCAACGTTGACGCGCCGCGGTGGCGAGGATCTCGCGCTGGTCTATTTGCAGCTTGCGCTGTATCTCGCGCCCAATCATCCGCTGGCGCTGCTGTCGCTGGCTGATCTGTACGAATCGGTGAAGAAGCCGACGATGGCGATCAAGGTGTATGAGCGCATGCCGGCGAATTCGCCGCTGAAGCGCAATGCGCAGATTCAGCTTGCGACCAATCTCGATACCGCCGACCGCAGCGAGGAGGCGATCAAGATATTGAAGGCCGTCACCGCGGAAGATCCCAAGGACGTCGAAGCCGTCATGGCGCTTGGCAATATCGAGCGGGGCCGCAAGAAGTTTGCCGATTGCGGTGAGACCTATACCCAGGGCATCAATTCGTTGCCGGCCGCGGGTGAAAAAACCAACTGGGTTTATTATTATTACCGCGGCATCTGCGAGGAGCGCTCCAAACAATGGAGCAAGGCCGAGGCGGATATGCGCAAGGCGCTCGATCTGCAGCCCGAACAACCCCATGTGCTCAATTATCTCGGCTATTCGTGGATCGATCAGGGCACCAATCTCGACGAGGGCATGAAGATGATCAAGCGTGCCGTCGATCAGCGCCCGGACGACGGCTACATCGTGGACTCGCTGGGGTGGGCCTATTACCGCATCGGCAGCTATGAGGATGCGGTGAAAAGCCTCGAACGTGCCATCGACCTCAAGCCCGAGGACCCGACGATCAATGACCATCTCGGTGACGCCTATTGGCGCATCGGCCGCACGCTGGAAGCAAAATTCCAGTGGGCCCATGCTCGCGACCTGAAGCCCGAGCCGGAAGAGTTGCCGAAGATCGAGGCGAAGATCGACGCCGGGCTGCCTGAGGACGCCTCCTCCTCTTCCGCCGCCTCCGCGGAAAAGAAAAAGGAAGACGGCAAGGGCGGTTGATGCAAGGGCTTGCTCCCAAGCTAGCGGCCTCGCTTTGACATTCGCATTCCGCTTGTGGCTCGCTCGCGAATTTGCGAGCGGGAGACGTCAGAATTAGTTATTGAGCTCTACTGCGGTTATTGGATTTAACGTTCGCTATGACGGCTCGTAAAAATATTGACCGTGGAAATGCCGAAGCGAATGTTAAATCCGCACCGGCGCTGATCGAGGACGGGCGCGCCAAGGTCAACCTGACGCTGCGGGTGGTTGGACGCCGCACCGACGGCTATCACGATCTCGAAAGCGTGGTTGCGTTCGCCGATTGCGCCGATCGCCTCAGCCTGTCGTCCGGATCCGAATTGAATCTTGCGACCACCGGGCCGCTCGCAGCGGCCTGCGGCGACACCGCCGACAACCTCGTGTTCAAGGCGGCGCAATTGCTCCGTGAACGCATACCCGATCTGCAACTTGGCAATTTCACCCTCGACAAGGTGCTGCCGGTCGCCGCCGGAATTGGCGGTGGTTCGGCCGACGCCGCCGCGGCGTTGCGGCTGCTGGCCCAAGCCAACGGCCTTGCATTCGACGACCCGCGCCTGATCGAGGTGGCGCGATTGACCGGCGCGGATGTGCCGGTGTGCCTCGCCTCGCGCGCTTGTGTCATGACCGGTGTCGGTGAAACGCTGCTGCCGCTCGCCTTGCCGAAAATGCCCTGCGTGCTGGTCAATCCCCGCGTTCCCGTCGCGACCAAAGATGTGTTTGCGGCGCTGGGTTTGCGAAACGGCGAATTACTGGTGGGCGCCGCCGATGTACTCCAGGCGACGGCGTGGCCGAAGGAGGGGGCATCGATCGGCGATTGGATCGAAACACTCGCTGCCGGTTGCAACGACCTCGAAGCCCCGGCCAAGCGCATTGAGCCCGTCATCGGCGAGGTACTGGCCGCACTCGCGGCCACCGAGGGGACGCGGCTGACGCGGATGTCGGGATCGGGTGCGACCTGTTTTGCGATTTTCGAGACCGGCGTTGAGGCGCAAGCCGCCTCGCAGAAAATTCAATTCGCTCATCCCAACTGGTGGGTGCATGCGGGGACGCTGAGCTGAGCTAATTTCGTAGGGTGGGCAAAGCGAAGTGTGCCCACCATTCAAGTAACGATCGGGATAGATGGTGGGCACGGCGTAAGGACGCCTTTGCCCATCCTACGCCTCTTGCGTTCGCCTCAGTACGACCTTGCCAGGCAGAAGGCCACAACCTGCTCAAGCGCGCTCTTCATCGGCGAGGCCGGAAATAGCGCCAGTGCGTCGACCGCCATCGCGCCGTAATGCTGGGCCCGGTTGATGGTGTCCTCAAGCGTGCGGTGTTTGGTCATCAGGCCGATGGCGTGATCGAGATCGCCGTCGCCGATCTCGCCGCGCTCCAGTGCATTGACCCAGAACGCGCGCTCGCCGTCGTTGCCGCGGCGGAATGCCAGCACCACCGGCAGCGTGATCTTGCCCTCACGAAAATCGTCGCCGATGTTCTTGCCGAGCTTGGCGGCCTTGCCGCCATAGTCCAGTACGTCGTCCACCAGTTGAAACGCGATACCGAGATTCATGCCGACCGAGCGGCACGCGGTCTGCTCGGCCTTCGGACGATTGGCAATCACCGGGCCGACCTCGCAGGCGGCCGCGAACAATTCCGCCGTCTTGCCGCGGATCACCGCCAGATATTCGTCTTCGGTGGTGGCGGTGTTTTTCGCCGCCGCAAGCTGCATCACCTCGCCCTCGGCGATCGTTGCCGCGGCGGAGGAGAGAATGTCGAGCGCGCGCAGCGAGCCGACTTCGACCATCATGCGAAACGCCTGGCCGAGCAGGAAGTCGCCGACCAGAACGCTGGCTTCGTTGCCCCACAACATCCGCGCCGAGAGCTTGCCGCGCCGCAATTCGCTTTCGTCGACCACGTCGTCATGGAGCAAGGTGGCGGTATGCATGAACTCAACCGAGGCCGCGAGCTTGATATGGCCGTCGCCGGAATAGCCGGTGAGGTTGGCCATCGCCAGCGTCAGCATCGGACGCAATCGTTTTCCGCCCGAGGAAATCAGGTGGTTGGCGACCTCGGGGATCATGGTGACTTCCGACCCGGTCCGCGACAGAATGGTGCTGTTGACGCGCTCCATATCGGCCGCGACAAGCTCGACCAGCGGATCTATCGAAGCGCTCGACGGGCTCTCGAAGGGTACAATAACCGCCACGCTGGTCTCCAAATCTGTCCAATTCTCTCTATGCTCAGATATAACAATAGAAAGCGCGAGGGAATGCGGCAAGGGCACCTAGCGGTTGACACGCATGTGTGTGCGCCTCACGGCACGGCGACAAAGGAGCAGAAAGTTGCGGGAATTGGTTCGGACCAACGACATCGTGCTGGTTTCGGCGGTGGGGGCGCTGCTCGACGGCGCGAACATTCATCATCTGGTGCTGGATCAGAATATGAGCATCATCGAAGGCTCGCTTGGGGTGATTCCGCGCCGGATTCTGGTCCATGACGACGATAACCGCGCGGCACGTCAGATTCTCGCCGATGCCGGCCTTGCCCACGAATTGCGGGCTGATGACTGAGGCGAGCGACTTCACCGAGGATGAATTTCTTGGCGGGCAGTTGCGTTTGCGGCAACCGAAATCGGGTCACCGCGTCGGCCATGACGCCATGCTGCTGGCAGCGGCGACGGCGGCGCGTTCTGGCGACCGCGTGGTCGATTTCGGCGCCGGGGTCGGCGCCGCCGGCCTGGCGGTCGCCAAACGCGTAACGGGAATCGAGCTTGTTCTGGTCGAAATCGATCAGGCGCTGGCGGCTCTCGCGCGCGGCAACGCCGCCTCGAATGCGATCCCGGCCGATGTCGTCGTGCTGGATGTCACATCGGCCGCCGACGGTTTTGCCGCCGCGGGTCTCACCCCGGACAGTGTCGATGTGGTGCTGATGAATCCGCCGTTCAATGATCCGGCGCGGCACCGCGCCTCGCCGGACAAGGCGCGCGAGATCGCCCATGTCGCCAAGGCGGCGACGCTGGAGAGCTGGATTCACGCAGGGAGACGAATCCTGAAATCCGGAGGCATCCTGACCCTGATCTGGCGCGCGGACGGCCTCGTCGAGGTGCTGGCGGCGCTCGATCGCGGTTTTGGCGGTCTGCTCATTCTGCCGGTTCATGGCGAGGCGGCGACGCCGGCGATTCGCGTGTTGATTCGCGCTATCAAGGGCGGCAAGGCGCCGGTGCAAATCCACGCGGCGCTGATGCTCAATCAGCAAGGTGTGCCCAACAAACAGGTGCAGGACATTCTGGCCGGGAAGGGCGTATTGCCTTTGGCGATACCAAGATCATGATGCGGCTTGAGTTAAATCGCATCATGATCTCATCTCGATGTTTGCGATGTTTGCACGTGATCTCCGCGCAAACGCTTCGCGTTTGTCGCGAGGGAAAACCGGTTCCCACTTTTCCGGATCATGCTTTAAAGGCGGTGCGCGCGTTATGAGCAGGTCAGGTGGCTTTTGAGCAGACCGGGTTACTGCGGAGTCGTTTTCGACTGCGGCTTCGGCGTTGAAGTGAAGTGAACCGCGGTCAAAAGGGTACCGATCAGCATCATCAGCAGATAGATTTTCATGTCTTTCTCCGCCGTGCCGTTGCAGCCTGATAAAGGTCACCAAGCAAGAGGCGATCTATGCGCGATTCAATGACAGGCGCGTGATAAGAAATGGTTAATTTTGAGGTAACTACATGACGGAACAAACTCACAATCGCGGAAGATCCCCGGGCTTGATCGACAGGGTGATGGAATTCATCCCGGCGCGTCTGCGGCGTGGAACCGCGGTGGTGCCGGTGGTCCGGCTCTCCGGCGTGATCGGCGCGGTGACGCCGCTGCGGCCGGGGATGTCGCTGGCCGGCGTCGCCCGGACGCTTGAGCGCGCCTTCGCGATCAAGAATGCCAAAGCGGTGGCGCTGGTGATCAATTCGCCCGGTGGCTCGCCGGTGCAGTCGCGCCAGATCTACCTGCGGATCAGGCAACTCGCGGCGGAAAAGAAGCTTCCGGTATTGGTGTTCGTCGAGGACGTCGCGGCATCCGGAGGCTACATGATCGCCTGCGCCGGCGACGAGATCTTTTGCGATCCGTCCTCGATCCTCGGTTCGATCGGCGTGGTCGGCGGTTCCTTCGGATTTCAGGGGTTGATCCAGAAAATCGGGGTCGAACGGCGGCTGTATACGGCCGGCGCCCACAAGGCGATGCTCGACCCATTCCTGCCGGAAAATCCCGACGATGTTGCGCGCGTCAAGGCGCTTCAGCGCGAGATCCACGCCATCTTCATCTCTCTGGTGAAACAGAGCCGCGGCGACCGGCTGAAGGGCACCGAGGATGTTCTGTTCACGGGGGAATACTGGGCGGGAGAAACGTCGGTGTCGCTCGGCCTTGCGGATGCGATCGGCGATCTGCGCTCGACGCTGCGCGCGCGATACGGCGACAAGGTATCGATGCCGGTGATTGCGCCCGCGAGCGGGATGTTGTCCGGCCTTTTGGGCCGCAAATCGGCCGGCGCAGGAACGCTTACGTCACTGGAGGGTGTCGCAAGCTTGCCGGATGAGCTGATTTCGGCGCTCGAGAGCAGGGCGATTTGGGCCAAATTCGGGTTTTGAGGGCGGGTTATCCGCGCCATTTGGCCCCAGGCAATGCGATTGCAGGCGAGACCGGCTTGCGCGACAATGCCGATGGGGGCGTGACGTATGAACGACAAGGATCGACCGATGCCACCGCTGATCGCATTCGCGGGCGCCCTGGGCAGTCTGGCCGTGGTCCGCTGGGCCTACCGGACCGCCGTGAGGGTCAACAGGGAATTGGAAGAGGCTCGCCGCGCGCGGGTCACTGAGGCCACCAGCTCGAACGAGATTCCGACGCTACGGCGGGACCCCAGCACCGGCGCGTATCGACCGGGATAGCCGGAGCACAAATTCTCGCAAGGTCTGAGGGCAACGTCTGAGGGCTGGCCGTCTCGCCACTGCCTTGATTCCGCGCGTCGGCGCCGATACGGTCCCGCGCGCTTAGCCCGCCCCTAGCGAAGATCTGCCTGACGATGGACTCCCTACCTCCGCACATGCGCCCGGAACGCTCGTTCCAGGGATTGATCCTGACGCTGCAGCGTTATTGGGCCGATTACGGCTGCGTGATCTTGCAGCCCTATGACATGGAGGTGGGTGCGGGCACGTTTCACCCCGCGACCACGTTGCGCGCGCTGGGGCCGAAACGCTGGAATGCGGCCTATGTGCAGCCCTCGCGACGGCCGAAGGACGGCCGCTACGGCGAAAACCCCAACCGGCTGCAGCATTACTACCAGTTTCAAGTGATCCTGAAGCCATCGCCGCCGGACATTCAGGAGCTCTATCTGAAATCGCTCGCCGCGATCGGCGTCGATTCGCATCTGCACGACATCCGCTTTGTCGAGGACGATTGGGAAAGCCCGACTCTCGGCGCCTGGGGCTTGGGCTGGGAATGCTGGTGCGACGGCATGGAAGTGTCGCAGTTCACTTACTTTCAGCAGGTTGCGGGTGTCGAATGCGCGCCCGTCGCCGGCGAACTCACCTACGGGCTCGAGCGCCTCGCGATGTATGTGCAGGGCGTCGATCGCGTCTACGATCTCAACTTCAACGGCCGCGACGGCGCCGAGCGCGTCAGCTATGGCGACGTGTTCCTGCAAGCCGAGCAGGAATATTCGCGGCACAATTTTGAATTCGCCGATCCCGACATGCTGTTCGCGCAGTTCAAGATGGCCGAGGAAGCCTGCAAGCGATATCTCGATGCCGGATGGCAAAAAAATTCAAAGGACGGCAAGCGCGAGGCGCATCTGATGGCGCTGCCGGCCTATGACCAATGCATCAAGGCGAGCCATGTTTTCAATCTGCTCGACGCCCGCGGCGTGATCTCGGTGACCGAGCGGCAGAGCTACATCATGCGCGTGCGCGAACTCGCCAAAGCCTGCGGCGAAGCCTGGTTGCATACCGAAGCCGGGGGAGGGGAGTAATGCCCGATCTTCTCCTTGAACTCTTCTCCGAAGAAATTCCCGCGCGGATGCAGGCGAAGGCGGCCGAGGATCTGCGCCGCATGGTCACCGACAAATTGGTGGCCGAGGGGCTGGTTTATGAAGGCGCGAAAGCGTTCGCGACGCCGCGGCGGCTGACGCTGACGGTGCACGGGATTCCCGCGCGTCAGTCGGATTTAAAAGAAGAGCGCAAGGGACCTCGGGTCGGCGGCCCCGACGCCGCGATTCAAGGCTTTCTCAAAGCCACCGGCCTTGCCTCGCTCGACGAAGCGAAAATTCAGCGCGACCCCAAGAAGGGCGATTTTTATATCGCGCTGATCGAGAAGCCCGGCCGCGCCACGCTGGACGTGCTCGCCGACATCCTGCCGGTGATCGTCCGGACCTTCCCGTGGCCGAAATCGATGCGGTGGGGCGAGCGCTCGGCACGTCCCGGCGCGCTGCAATGGGTGCGGCCGCTGCACGCCATCGTCGCCACCTTCGGCATGGAAACCGAGGAACCGGAGGTCGTGCCATTCGCCATCGATGGCATCGCGGCCGGCCAGACCACGTTCGGTCACCGCTTCATGGCGCCGGCGCCGATTTCCGTGCGCCGCTTCGAGGATTACGAGGCGAAGCTGCAAGCGGCGAAGGTCGTGCTCGACCCGCAAGCACGCAAGGATATCATTCTCGCCGACGCCAAGCAGCTTGCCTTCGCGCAAGGCTTTGAGCTGGTCGAGGATCAGGTGTTGCTCGATGAAGTCGCCGGTCTCGTCGAATGGCCCGTGGTGCTGATGGGCGCGTTCGATCCGGAATTCCTGTCGATCCCCTCGGAAGTGATCCGCGCCACGATCCGGAACAACCAGAAATGTTTCGTGGTGGCCGATCCCCAAACGGGAAAGCTCACCAACAAATTCATCCTCACCGCCAACATCGAGGCCTCCGACGGGGGCAAGGCGATCGTCGCCGGCAACGAGCGCGTGATCCGCGCGCGGTTGAGCGACGCGAAGTTTTTCTACGAGACCGACCTGAAGACCAAGCTCGAAGACCGCCTGCCGAAATTCGATGCGATCGTGTTTCACGAAAAGCTCGGCACGCAAGCCGAACGCATCGCGCGGATCGAGCGGCTGGCGGCGGAAATCGCGCCTCTGGTCGGCGCCGATGTCGAAAAGACCAAGCGTGCCGCGCATCTCGCAAAAGCGGATTTGCTGACCGAAGTGGTCGGCGAATTCCCGGAGTTGCAGGGCTTGATGGGGAAGTATTACGCGCTGGCGCAGGGCGAGGAGCCTTCCGTCGCCGCGGCCAGTGAAGAGCATTACAAGCCGCAAGGGCCGACCGATCGCGTGCCGGCCGATCTGGTGAGTGTGGCCGTGGCGCTGGCGGACAAGATCGACATTCTTGTCGGGTTTTGGGCGATCGATGAAAAGCCGACGGGGAGCAAGGATCCATTTGCGTTGCGGAGAGCGGCGCTGGGGGTGATCAGGCTCTTGCTAGAGAACAGCCTTAAGATTCGTCTGCGCGAAATTTTAGTTCATCCGCTGAGATTTGCGTTGATCCACGGGAATCTTGCGGAGCAGAGACGCCTGCAGCAGCAGCGCGCCGAAGAAAATCCAAAACTCGCGCTTCAGTTCACGGCGCTAGCGCGTCACGCCACGGAAATAGGGAACAGACTTCGGTTCAGCGCGCCAGCTCAAGCGGATGAAATTGTAGGAATCGATGACCTCATTTCCTTCTTCGCCGACCGCCTCAAGGTCCAGCTCCGCGACCAAGGCGCGCGGCATGATCTCGTCGATGCCGTGTTCGCGCTCGAAGGCCAGGACGATCTCTTGATGGTGGTCCGCCGCGTCGATGCGCTCGGTAAATTCCTCGACACCGACGACGGAAAGAATCTTCTAGCTGGGGTCAAACGCGCTTCCAACATCCTACGCATCGAGGAGAAGAAAGATAACAAAGTCTTCGAGGGTGCTCCCGATCCAACACTGCTAATTCATCCATTGGAAAAACATCTTTGGAATACGATCCAGAGCACAGTTGCTGACGCAAACCTCCACATTGAAAGGGAGGACTTTGAAGCCGCTATGGAGTCGCTCTCTACCCTGCGTTCAGCGGTCGACGCGTTCTTCGATAAGGTCAAGGTCAACGACGACGACGCGGCCGTCCGCGAAAATCGCCTGAAGCTGCTCAACGAAATCCGCGCCGCCACCCGCGCGGTCGCGGATTTTTCCAAGATCCAGGACTGAGGCTCTCGGCTTTAGGTCGCCGTCCTGAATGCCGTACCCCTGTGATCCCCTGCAAGACCGCCTCTCAGAAACCCAGACACATTTAGAAATGTTTACGCCCTGTTAACCATGCTTTGAAATGGTCTGTTGCGGTAACGGTTCCTTAACCGTTGCCCAAAGGCGGAACAGGGAATGACCTCGGTAAGCAGCAACCTCAATCCCTACGCCCAACTCGGCGCCGCCTATGCCCGCGCACTGCCGCCGCAGCCGACGCTGGCCGAAGCCTTGGGTGCGCTCGATTCCGGCAATCAGCCCGACCCAAATGCAGCGACCAATTTGACGCTGTCCGCCGCCGCCCGCGCCCAGCTTGCCAACGCTCCTACGTCAAAGAGTTTCGCCGCCGTAACGACCGACGCGCGCTCCGCGCTTGATGGTCTCTACGCCGCTGCCAAAGTCAAAGGGCCGATCGACGCCAACGGCCAGACGACAGTCGATCTGTCATCGCTCGATCGCCGTTCGCTGTTTGCGATCGCGACCAACAATGGCGGCAAGTTCAGTCCTGACGAACAGAAAGTCGCCAGCACCGAGCTCGGCAATCGCTTCAGCCAGGCATTGGCGCCGGCCGCCGCGACATCGAAACTAACGGGTGACTTCGGCCCGGTCTACAAGGCGGCACTTGATTACCTCGACGGTGCCAGCGACGAAGAGAAGGCAACGGCGACTTGGTCGGCGCAGCGCGCCGCGGTGCTGAAAGGTCTCCAGGCAACCCAACAGAATCCCGCCACCGCGCCGGCGTCCATTCCCAACGATCCAGTCGCTGCTTACCTCGCGAAAAATGTCAGCGGCAGCAGCACGGCAATTGAGGATATTTCGACCGTGGCCAAGAACGTGCGGGCGACGCTGGACGCGCAGGCAAAGGCCGCCGCCGCCGGCAAAGGCGGCCAGCAAGCCGACCTTAGTTCGATCGATAACCGGTCGCTGGCGGCGATCTCGCTCAATCAGGACGGCCTGTTCTCGAAGCAAGAAAGTTTCTCCGCCAAACAGGCCTTGGATTCGCGCAACCGCGCCAGCATTCTTGGCGCGCTGAAGCAGAGCCAAACCAGCGGCGATCCGACCCAGCTCAGTCTTGGCCTTCTCAACCTCTATTCGGCGGTGAGCCCCGAAGAGCGCCAGGCGGCCAATTGGACGCCCGCCTATCGCGACAACCTGGTTTCCAACTACCAATCGAGCAGTCAGATACTTTCGATCCTGAAGGGGTAACGGCTCCCTAAAAAAAGCCCCGCCCAGCGGGGAACCCCGGGCGAGGCCTCGATGTCCGGTGCGCCGCTGCGGCATCCGGACAAATGGTTGGCGTCCAAACGCTATCCTACTCGATCACCTGAACGATGCGGCGCGAGCGCGGCTCGACCAGCACGGTCCGGCCGTTCACGACCGTATAGCGATAGGGCATGGCGCCGAAGGTCTGCGGCACGTCGTAATAAGTGACCCCGACTTCGGGCAGCACCCCGCCCACGACCACGCGATCCGGTATCGTGTAATTCGGCACGCGTTCGCGCACGATGTATTCACGGAAGGCCGGTCGCTCCTCGACAGCGATGCCGTCGAGGTCGTGGTCGATGATCACGGTCTGCGCCTGCGCCGCGATCGGCGAACTCATGGCTCCCGCAATGGCGGCAATGGCAAGTATCTTGTTCCGCATGATCGACTCCTTCGAGATGATGCACGCCGGTTTGCGCCCGCGTGCAATCCGAGCCAATTCGTCTCGCCCGGCATCGTTCCGAAAAAAAAGGCCGCGCAACGCTGCAATTTTCGGCATTCTTCAGGCTTGCGTGAGGCCTGCGGGAACCCGTTGAGGCGGCGGGCGTCTGCTATCGTGGAACCCGGCATCAGGATAAAATGCGAGCCCGATTCGACTTTCCCCGACAGCACCCTTACGGAGCCATTTCAAGATGACACTCACTGTCGCCCACATTTCACCGATCATGTCGGTCGTTGCAGGCTTGCTCATTCTGATCATGCCGCGGCTGCTCAATCTGGTGGTCGCGATCTTTCTGCTTCTCAATGGTTTGATCGGCCTCGGGCTCTTGAAGTGGCTGCATTTGTAGGCCTGAAACGGGCTTCGCGGCTTGCGCGCCGCGGCCCAAAGTGGTGTAAGGCGCGAACCCCATTTCCTCTCGCGGATTGTTGCAAATCATGGCCAAAGCCGTAGCGAAGACAAAAAAAATCGCAGCGAAATCAAAGCCATCGACGCCAGTCCGGGCGAAGCCCGTGGCGTCGACCGCTGCCCGTAAAGCGCTGAAGAAGAGCCCGGCCAAGCCTGCGCCGAAGCCTGTCAATAAGCCGGTCAGAAAGCCTGTCGCGAGCAAGCCGGCGGCAGCCGCGGCGAAATCGGGCAAATGGGTGTTCACCTTTGGCGACGGCAAGGCCGAAGGCAAAGCCGGGTTGCGCGATCTGCTGGGCGGCAAGGGTGCCAACCTCGCGGAGATGGCCAATCTCGGACTTCCGGTGCCTCCCGGTTTCACGATTCCGACTTCGGTTTGCACGTATTTTTACGCGCACGACAAATCCTATCCGAAGGAATTGAAGGCGCAGGTTGAAAAGGCGCTGAACCATGTCGGCAAACTGACCGGCAAGGTTTTCGGCAACTCGAAAAATCCGCTGCTGGTTTCGGTGCGTTCCGGCGGCCGCGCCTCGATGCCGGGCATGATGGATACCGTGCTCAATCTCGGTCTCAACGACAAAACGGTCGAAGCGCTGGTGGAATTATCCGGTGATCGCCGTTTCGCCTATGACAGCTACCGCCGCTTCATCACGATGTATTCCGACGTGGTGCTCGGCTTCGAGCACCATCACTTCGAGGACATTCTCGACACGTTTAAGGACGGCCAGGGCTATACGCTCGATACCGATCTGACCGGCGACGACTGGGTCGATCTGGTCGGCCGCTACAAGGAAGCGGTGGCGCGCGAAACCGGCAAGGATTTCCCGCAGGATCCGTATGCCCAATTGTGGGGCGCAATCGGCGCAGTGTTTTCGTCATGGATGAACGCGCGCGCGGTGACCTACCGGCGGCTGCACGACATCCCGGAATCCTGGGGCACCGCGGTCAACGTGCAGGCGATGGTGTTCGGCAATATGGGCGAGACCTCGGCGACTGGGGTCGCGTTCACGCGCAATCCCTCGACCGGCGAGAGCAGATTGTACGGCGAATTCCTGATCAATGCGCAGGGTGAGGACGTCGTGGCGGGCATCCGCACGCCGCAGGACATCACCGAATATGCGCGCAAGGAATCCGGTTCCGACAAGGCCTCGATGGAAATCGCGATGCCGGCGGCGTTCAAGGAGCTGACGCGGATCTACACGCTGCTCGAAAAGCACTACCGCGACATGCAGGACATGGAATTCACGGTCGAGCAGGGCAAGCTGTGGATGCTGCAGACCCGCAGCGGCAAGCGCACCGCGAAAGCGGCTTTGCGCATCGCCGTCGAGCTTGCCAATGAAGGTCTGATCTCCAAAAAAGACGCGGTGTCGCGGATCGATCCCGCCTCGCTCGATCAATTGCTGCATCCGACCATCGATCCTTCGGCGACGCGCGATGTCGTCGCCACCGGTCTGCCGGCTTCCCCCGGTGCTGCCGCCGGTGAAATCGTGTTCTCTTCTGACGAGGCCGCGAAGCTGCAGGCCGATGGCCGCAAGGTCATTCTGGTGCGGATCGAGACCAGCCCCGAAGACATTCACGGCATGCACGCGGCGGAAGGCATTCTGACCACGCGCGGCGGCATGACCTCGCACGCCGCGGTGGTCGCGCGCGGCATGGGCAAGCCTTGCGTCTCCGGCTGCGGCACCATCCGCGTCGATTACGGCCGCGGCACCATGAGCATCGGCTCGCGCACCTTCAAGACCGGCGACGTCATCACCATCGACGGCTCGCTCGGGCAGGTGCTGGCCGGGCGGATGCCGATGATCGAGCCGAAACTGTCGGGCGAATTCGGCACGCTGATGGGATGGGCCGATTCGGTCCGCAAGCTCGGCGTTCGCGTCAACGCCGACACGCCGGAGGATGCGCGCACCGCGATCAAATTCGGCGGCGAAGGCATCGGGCTTTGCCGTACCGAGCACATGTTCTTCGAGGAGACCCGCATCCGCACCGTGCGCGAGATGATTCTTTCCGAGGACGAACAGGCGCGCCGCGCCGCGTTGTCCAAGTTGTTGCCGATGCAGCGCGCGGATTTCGTCGAGCTGTTCGAGATCATGAAAGGTCTGCCGGTGACGATCCGGCTGCTCGACCCGCCGCTGCATGAGTTTCTGCCGCACACCCAGTCCGAAATCGAGGAAGTCGCGCGCGCGATGAACACCGATCCGCGGCGGTTGGCCGATCGTGCCCGCGATCTCGCCGAATTCAATCCGATGCTTGGCTTCCGCGGCTGCCGCCTCGCCATCGCCTATCCGGAAATCGCCGAGATGCAGGCGCGTGCCATCTTTGAGGCCGCGGTCGAAGCCGGAAAACGCACCGGCAAGGCGGTCGGCCTCGAGGTGATGGTGCCGTTGATCGCGACCAAGACCGAGTTCGATCTGGTCAAGGCGCGGATCGACGCCACCGCGCAGTCGGTGATGAAAGAGACCGGAACCAAACTGAGCTATCAGGTCGGCACCATGATCGAACTGCCACGCGCTTGCCTGATGGCCGGCGATATCGCCAAAACCGCGGAGTTCTTCTCGTTCGGCACCAACGATCTGACGCAGACCACTTACGGCATCAGCCGCGATGACGCCGCCGGGTTCCTCGGCACCTACATCGCCAAGGGAATCCTGGCGGTCGATCCGTTCATCTCGGTCGATCGCGATGGCGTCGGCGAGTTGGTGAAAATCGGCGTTGCCCGCGGCCGCAAGACCCGCCCCAACCTCAAGGTCGGCATTTGCGGCGAGCATGGCGGCGATCCGGCGTCGGTCGCGTTCTGCCACGAGATCGGGTTGGATTACGTCTCGTGCTCCCCCTACCGCGTGCCGATCGCTCGATTGGCCGCCGCGCAAGCCGCGCTTGGCAAGGCCGTCGCCAGCCAGGCGTGAGGTTTATTGCGCACCCGGCGCTCAACCAAGGACTCCGTCATGCCCGGACTTGTTCCGGGCATCCACGTCTTGCTGCGTTGACGTGAGAAGGCGTGGGTGGCCGGGGAGCGCAGACAAGTTTACGTAGTCTGCGCAGGCAGACTGCCCGGCCATGACGATGGAACTCGGGACTGCCGCGCGAAAAAAATCACGCTCCCCCAAAATTTTCTTCATCATTTTCGTTGACGCGATATTTACCACTTTATTCGAGCGCTTGTTTACCAAGGCTTTCGATGTGACCGACGCAAGTTCAGCAAAGGCTTGCGTGTGTCGCGCGTGCAACGCCGATTAACTCCCTCGCAACCTAAATTCGATATTACCAAAAAAGATCGAATTGTACGGATGTACTGGGTTCGATCATGTGTGTAGCGTTGCGTGAGCGTATCGATGTCAGTAATGCGTACCCGGCCGAAGGGCGTACGTTTCGCGTCTTTCGGCCTTGGTCTTTGCGTCTTCGCATTGGCCCCGACAGAGGTCGGATATCAGGATATCGCATCGCTGCTGGCGCGGCAGCCGGGCGTCGCCGAACGCTGGCAAAAACGGGTGTTCTCGGCCGCCAGCACTATCCAGCTCGCCACTTACAGTTTCGGCCGTCCGATCGGGACCTCTACGCCGCAAGCCGCGACCCTTCGGCTGGCGAGCCTCGACAACCAGGGCATCGACATCACCGGTTCGGTGACGCGTAATCCGATCGTGCTGGCGCCGCCGCATTATCAGGCGTCCGATTTCCCTACGGTCGATCGCACGCTGAAAGGCGATCGCCTCATTGCTGTCCTGCCTGAGACCGCAGCGCCCGCCAATGCGGCGCCGTCCAATGAAGACCCCTCGACATCGAATGCGTCGGTGGCGGGTGCCAAGACCGTCGAGCGCGCGCCGGCAGCCGATCCCGTTGCGCTCGATCCAGAACTTGCGGCAGCGCTGAGCGCTCCGCCGCTTGCACAATATAATGTGTCGATGTCGCTCGAACCCCAGCAGCTTGACGATGCGAAAATCGCGCCCGATGCCGCGGCGCTCGCGATTGAGCCGACGCCGGCGCATGATGGTTTCTCGGTCAAGACCGCCGGCTTGTTTTTCGGAAGCTCCTCGCTCGGTGGCTCGATCGCGAGCATGCAGCGCTGGGAGCCGGGAGAAGAGCCTCTGATTGTGCCGGGTCCGCTCGCCGATCCCGACCTGAAGGTGATGGCGTCGCGCCCATCAGCGGTGGAGGTGCCGCCGAAGGCCGTCGAAAGCGGCGAGAGCATCGCCACCAAGGGCGAAGTCAATTCCGATAATCGGCGCGCCAAGACGCCGGCCGAGCGTCTCGGGCTGCTGGATACCAAGGCACGTGCCAAATCGGAGAAATGCCTCACCGAGGCGGTTTATTTTGAAGCCCGCGGCGAAGCGGTGCGTGGCCAGATCGCGGTGGCGCAGGTGGTGCTGAACCGCGCGTTTTCCGGCTTCTATCCGACCACGGTGTGCGGCGTGGTCTACCAGAACAAGAACCGCCACCTCGCGTGTCAGTTTACCTTCGCCTGCGACAACGTCGCCGATGTCGTGCGCGAACCCGACATGTGGGACCGCGCCAGGAAGATCGCCAAGGCGATGCTCGACGGCCAGCTCTGGTTGCCGGAAGTCGCCAAGTCGACGCACTATCACGCTTATTGGGTGCGCCCGTCCTGGGTGCATGAAATGAAGAAGACCTACAAATTCGGCGTCCACACCTTCTACCGGCCGCGCGCCTGGGGCGACGGCAGCGAGGCGCCGAGTTGGGGAACGCCGGCCCAGACCGCCGCGATTTCGGCGAAGCTCGCCGAAGCCGCGAAGAGTTCGGCCGAGTTGTCGGACTCAATTGCGCGGCGGTAGATCAACGCCCGTCATACCCGGCGAAAGCCTTCGCGGGGTAACGCGACCTGGGAATTATCCTCACGCATCAATATCCAACGCGACGTCGAAATTCGGCGCCGAATGCGTCAGCGCGCCGGCGGACGCATAATCCACGCCGGTCGCGGCGATCTTCGCGATCGAAGCTTGCGTGACACCGCCGGAAGCCTCCAGCACGACGCGTCCCCTGGCCAGCTTCACGGCCTCGCTCAAGGTTGCGATATCCATATTGTCGAGCAGCACCACGTCGGCCAAACCAGTGTCGAGCACCTCGCGCAACTGCGCCAGGGTGTCGACCTCGATCTCGATCTTGACCAGATGTCCGGCATGGGCGCGGGCGCGCTTGAGCACCGGCGTAATCCCGCCGGCGACCGCGATGTGGTTGTCCTTGATCAGGATCGCATCGTCGAGTCCGAAGCGATGGTTGAAGCCGCCGCCGCAGCGCACGGCGTATTTCTCCAGCGCGCGCAGGCCGGGCGTGGTCTTGCGGGTGCAGCAGATTCTCATTTTGGTGCCGCCGGTGTGGCGCACATAATCGGCGGTGAGGGTGGCGATGCCGGACAGCCGGCCGACAAAATTCAAGGCGGCGCGCTCGCCCGCCAGCACCGCGCGCGCCGGGCCTGAAATCGTCAGCACGTGCACGCCGGTGGCAACGGCTCCGCCGTCGCGAAAATGCGCCTGGATGCTGATATCCGGCGACAATTTCTGGAACGTCGCCACCGCCAGCGGCAGTCCGGCAATTACGCCGGCCTGCCGCGCGATCAGGATCGCATGGGCATGGGTTGCTTCCGGAATGGTGGCGATCGAGGTGATGTCGCCGGCGCGGCCGAGGTCTTCATCGAGCGCGCGATGCACGGCCTCGTCGATGGCGAGCGGCGACAGGAACGCTTCGGGGTGCAAGAGCGAGGTTGATGTGGTCACGAGGCGGGCTCCGCAATGCGCGTTGGCGCGTGTTCGGTCAGTGATGCCGCGATGTGGCGCGCCGCGACGAGCGTCGTCATGGTGCGATGCGCCAGCGCTGGTGTCTCGGCTGGATAATCGATGCGGTAATGCGCGCCGCGGCTTTCGCGTCGCGTCCAGGCCGACGTTGCGACCAACAGCGCCGTGGTCGCCATGTTGCGCAACGCGATATTGCCGGTATCGCGCTCGATCGCGGCGAACGCCCGCACCGCCTCAGCCAGCCGGTCGCCTTGACGGATCACGCCGACATGCGAGGTCATCTTGGCGCGAAGGCGTGCTTCTGCCAGCGGTGGCATGGCGCAATTTTGCTGATCGATCGGCGCCACCAGCGCGCCGGCGGGCGCAGCGAGCGGGCTGCCGTCGATATCCTCCGCGATGCGTGCGGCGTAGACCATGGCTTCGAGCAAAGAGTTCGACGCCAGCCGGTTGGCGCCATGTGCGCCGGTGGACGATACTTCGCCGCCGGCCCACAAGCCTTTCAGCGACGTGCGGCCATGCGCGTCCACCGCTATGCCGCCCATATGATAATGCGCGGCGGGCGCCACCGGAATCGGCTGCTTCGCGGGGTCGATGCCGGCGGCGATGCAGCTGGCGTAAACCGTCGGAAATTTTTCAGCGAAACGGGTGCCGAGCGGGGTTGTTGCGTCGAGGAACGCGCCCCGGCCGCCTTCGATCTCGGCGAACACGCCACGCGCCACGATATCGCGCGGCGCCAGTTCGGCCAGATTGTGCCGCGCCAGCATGAAACGTTCGCCGTTGCCGTTGATCAGCGTGGCGCCTTCACCGCGTAGCGCTTCGGTCGCCAGCGGCGCCGGATCGCGGCCGACCATGATGGCGGTGGGGTGAAATTGCACGAATTCCGGATCGGCGATGATGGCGCCGGCGCGGGCGGCGATCGCAAGCCCTGATCCACTGGCCTCGGCCGGATTGGTCGTCACGGCATAGAGATGCCCGATGCCGCCGGTCGCCAGCACCACCGCAGGCGAGGCAATCGTGACGGGATACGCGGTGGCGCCGCTAACGTCACGCAATTGAAGGCCGACGACGGCGCCGTCGTCGGTCAAAAGCGCTTCGGCGACGTAACCTTCGATCAGACGAATCGAGGGCGTCGTGCGCACCGCCTCGATCAGCGCCGACATGATCGCCTTGCCGGCCATGTCGCCCCGCACATGGACGATCCGTCGCGCCGAATGCGCCGCTTCCCGGCCGACCGCAAGCTTGCCTTCGAGGTCGCGATCGAACGGGACGCCGTAATGGAGCAGGTCGCGGATGCGCTCGCCGGCTTCCCGCGCCAGTCCGAGCGCGATTGCTTCGTCGACGAGACCGGCGCCGACGGCGATCGTATCGGCGGCGTGTGCTTCCGCACTGTCGCCCACAGCGACCGCGGCTGCGATGCCGCCTTGCGCCCACGCCGTTGACGCGCCCTCGCCCAACGGGGCCGCCGAGATCACGGTCACCGGACGCGGCGCCAGTTTCAGCGCGCAGAACAGCCCGGCGAGGCCAGCGCCGACGATGACGACATTGTCCGTGTTACGGGTGAGGTCGCTAGCCATGATCGTTTTCACCGTTTGTCGTGCCCGTATCAGCGGGGACGACAGCATCGCGCAGGTCAATTCTTCAGATTGATCATCCGCTCCACTGAACGCCGCGCCCTTTCGGCGATCATCGGGTCGATCGTGACCTCCTCACGCAAGTAGACCAGGCTGTCCAAAATCTTGGGCAGCGTAATCCGCTTCATATGCGGGCACAGATTGCACGGCCGCACCATTTCGACATCCGGCAGTTCGGCTTGCACGTTGTCGGCCATCGAGCATTCGGTGATCATCACCACGCGCTTGGGGTGCGTGTCGCGGACCCAGTTGATCATATGCGCGGTCGAGCCGGTGAAATCGGCCTCCGCCAGCACGTCCGGCGGGCATTCCGGATGCGCGATGATCTGCACCGACGGATCGGCCTCGCGATAGGCGCGCAGTTCGTCGCCGGTGAAGCGCTCGTGCACTTCGCAGGCGCCCTTCCAGGCGATGATCTTGACCTCGGTCTTTGAGGCCACATATTTCGCCAAATACTGGTCAGGCAGAAAGATCACAGTCGGCGCATTGAGGCTCTCGACCACCTGCACCGCATTCGACGACGTGCAGCAGATATCGACCTCCGCCTTCACGTCGGCCGAGGTGTTGACATAGGCCACCACCGGCACACCGGGGAAGCGTTCGCGCAACAGCCGCACGTCCGCGCCGGTGATGCTCGACGCCAGCGAGCAGCCGGCGCGTGAATCCGGGATCAGAACCGTTTTGTTCGGGTTCAAAATTTTCGAGGTCTCCGCCATGAAGTGCACACCGCATTGCACGATGATGTCAGATTTCACCTTGGTGGCTTCGACGGCGAGCTGCAGAAAGTCGCCGCCGATGTCGGCGACGCAATGGAAAATTTCGGGGGTCTGATAATTGTGCGCCAGGATGACGGCGCTGCGCGCCTTCTTCAGTTCATTGATCGCCTTGATATAGGGCGCCATGAACGGCCACTCGACCGGCGAGATCACGTTCTTGACCCGCGCATAAAGATGCGCGGTGGCGCGTTCGACCTCAGGGGTCCATTCCAGCGAAGGCATCGGCAGCGCCTGCGCGCGCTCGGCGGCAGTCACGCGGCGCAATGGGCCGATGGGATGGCGTTGAACCGAGCTTCCGAAATCGTCGGGGCCGTAGATTCCAGCGATCGGCATGTTTCCCTCCTTTTTAGAAGCCTAAATATACTCAATATGAGCATATTCAGGTTTTGAGAAATCCGGCCGCGACGGGCCGGCATTTTCACACGCTGCTGGTTATGCTTCGAACCAATCCGCAGCCAGAAAGACAGTTCGCTTGTCTTGAAGAATAAGTCTTATCCTCATAACGAGCAAATCTAATATAACATGCACCGTGCGGCTTCGCTAGATGTCCCGACGGTTAAATCGTCACGGCTGACCGCCCCGCTTCGCAACGCTGCATTGCGAGGGGAGTTTTGGCCAAGATGCCGGTTGGGGTTTCCATGCCGATGCATTAACTTCGCGCAGCATCGATTTGCCCGCGTCTAGCACCTCGCGCGCCTGTCGAATTGGTTTAGCCACCGCACCAGCCGTTGAGGAATTTACATGGTCCCGACTGAGGGCGAGCTACGTTCAGCTTCCGCTACCCCGACATGGCGGACGCCGCTGGTGATCGTGTTGTGCGGCTGCCTGATCGGCATGCTGACATTCGGGCCGCGCTCCGCCTTCGGCTTTTTCATGCAACCGATGAGCCGCGAGTTCTCATGGGGCCGCGACGTGTTCGGCCTCGCTTTGGCGATCCAGAATCTGCTGTGGGGCATCGGCCAGCCGATCTCGGGTGCGATCGCGGACCGGTTCGGCGCCTTGCGCGTCATCTCGGTCGGCGCGTTGCTGTATGCGGCGGGCCTGATTACGATGCGTTATGCATCCACGCCGCTGTCGCTCGACCTCAGCGCCGGCGTATTGATCGGTTTCGGCCTGTCCGGCTGCTCGTTCAATCTGGTGCTGTCGGCGTTCGGAAAACTTCTGCCAGCCGAGTGGCGCGGCGTCGCGTTGGGCGCGGGCACCGCGGCGGGGTCGTTCGGACAATTTGTGTTCGCCCCGTTTGGCGTCGCCATGCTGGATAATTTCGGCTGGCAACCGGCTTTGATCGTGTTTGCCTGTTTGATGCTGCTGGTGGTGCCGTTGTCGCTGGCGTTGGCGACGCCGCCGGCATCGGCTTCGGCAACGCTCGCGGTGACGGAACCGCAGACATTCAAACACGCGCTGGTCGAGGCGTTCGGTCATCGCTCCTATGTGTTGCTGGTGCTCGGCTTCTTTACGTGCGGATTTCAGCTCGCCTTCATCACCGTGCATCTTCCGGCCTATCTGGTCGATCGCGGAATGCCGGTTCAAACCGGCGGCTGGGTAATTGCCACCATCGGCCTGTTCAACATCGTCGGCTCGCTTGGCGTCGGCTGGCTGCAGAGCAGGTTGCCGAAGCGCTACATCCTGTCGGCGATCTATTTCGTCCGCGCGATGTCGATCGTGGCGTTCATCTCGTTTCCGATCACGACGTTCTCCGCGATCGCCTTCGGCATCGTCACCGGCCTGACCTGGCTCTCGTCGGTGCCGCCGACCTCAAGCCTGGTGGCGCTGATGTTCGGGACGCGGTGGCTGGCGACGCTGTATGGTTTCGCGTTCTTCAGCCATCAGGTCGGTGGCTTTCTCGGCGTGCTGCTCGGCGGCGTCGTGTTCGAGAGGTTTGGGTCGTACACTCCGATCTGGTGGCTCTCGGTCCTGTTTGGGATTTTGTCGGCGCTGATCAACTTGCCGATCGTGGAAGCGCCGGTGGCGCGTCCGGTTGCGCAGCCGGCCTAGTCCGTTCACAATCGAAGAATTCAAACCCAAAGACGTCTGGAGTGTCTGCGTTGGGAACGTTCAAGGCGATCAGGGTCGACAAGGCGGAAAAAGGCACCATTGTTGCGCTTGCGCAATTCGACGAAGCCGACTTGATGGAGGGCGATGTCGACGTTCGAGTCGAATGGTCGACGCTGAACTACAAGGACGGCCTTGCCGTCACCGGCAAGGCGCCGGTGGTGCGGCGCTTTCCGATGATCGCGGGCATCGACTTGGCGGGCACCGTTGAGCAGTCGTCGCATCCGCAGTGGAAGGCTGGCGACAAAGTCATCTGCAATGGCTGGGGTTTGGGCGAGACCCATCTCGGCGCTTACGCCGAAAAGGCCCGCGTCAAGGGCGATTGGCTGGTGCGGGTCCCTGCGGGAATGTCGACCCGCGATGCGATGGCGATAGGCACTGCCGGCTACACCGCGATGCTGGCGGTGCTCGCGCTGGAAAAACATGGCCTCACGCCCACCCATGGTTCGGTTGTCGTCACCGGCGCCGCCGGTGGCGTCGGCTCGGTCGCCACCACGCTGCTATCGAAGCTCGGCTATCACGTCATCGCATCGACCGGCCGCATGTCGGAGGCGGGCTATCTCAAACAACTCGGTGCGGCCGAGGTGCTCGACCGCAGCGAACTGTCGGGGCCGGCCAAGCCGCTGGCAAAGGAGCGCTGGGCGGGCGGTATCGACAGCGTCGGCTCGACGACGCTTGCCAACCTGCTTTCGATGACCAAATACGGCGGCGCCGTTGCCGCGTGCGGGCTCGCCGCCGGAATGGACCTGCCGTCCTCGGTCGCGCCGTTTATTTTACGCGGGGTGTGCCTTCTCGGTATCGATTCCGTGATGTGCCCGATCGAGCGGCGCAAAACCGCCTGGAACCGGCTGGCCAGCGATCTGGATTCCGGAAAAATTGCTGAAATCACTCAAGAAATTGGCCTCGATGAGGTCGTCGGTGCGGGCGCTAAGAATTTCTCGCCGGCCAGGTTCGCGGCCGGATCGTGGTAAAAATTCTCTAACGGCGTTCAGACTTTACCAACCAAGCTGCTCCAATGTTGCCACGGTGGTATGGTAAGCAGCGGGTAAACATGAGGCGGTTGCCCGCGCCCCCGGTCAAGTTGGAGTTCAAGCATGTTTGCGCGTTTCGTGTTGGGAGCCGTTGCGGCCGGCGCAGTGGTCGCGCCCGCCTTGGCTGGACAGATAATGAACGGCGAGGAGGCTCGCAAATTCGTAGCCGGCAAGGTTTTTGCGTTCACCTGCTTCGATGGCACCCGCGGCGCAGGCCGTGTGCTCGATGACGGCGGCGCCGCAGGGGCGGTGCAATTTTCCGGCTCCGGCCCGGTGCGCCACCTACGATTGCCGGGCAATACACTTCAGGTCCGCGGCCAGGCTGTTTGCGCCTCGATCAAAGGCATTCCGTTCGAGCCGTGCTTCAATCTCGACAAGAAAGACGAACGCAACTTCCGCGGCTCGGTCTCGGGTATGGGTTTCGCGTATTGCGATTTCCGCCATCAGGGCGGCGCCCAGATGCTGATGACACGGGCGGCGGCGCGGCCGCGTTCGCTGCATCCGCCGGAGCAGACCCGATCGGCCGAGGTCTCCGCGCGGGTCGAGACCCCGCAGGTGGAGAGCGCCAAAATCGAGCCGGTAAAATCCGAAACCAGATCCGAGCCGGCGAAAACGGAAAACGCCCCGGAGCTGCGTCGTTCGACCGATTGATCGGCGCCGGACCTGCTGATCGGCGCCACGCGCTCAAGCGAGAAGCTCGTGCCGCGGTATTATGCCGTAGTCATACGGGTCGATAAATTCATGTGTTGGTAGCGACCGAGGATCAACTTGTCGGACTTCGACAGGTAGCGCGCATTCGTGGTTGCCGGTTTGTGATCGAAATACGCGCAAGCCATAAGAGTAGAGCATTTCTTGCGGCAAACCGGGGATCCACTTTGCCGGAACATGCGCTACGGACGCGGCCCAACATTGGGTTCAACGATGTCGCTATATTTTTTTCGAATTAGCCATGGTCGCCATTCGGGCGCTTCCGGCCAGGGGTCCGAATTCGAGAGCCGCGAAGCCGCCTGGGCCGAGATGACCAAGGTTTGCGGTAACTTGCTTGGCGGCATCTCTCGCAGCCTGCAACAAAATTCCGAATGGCACATGGAACTGCTGGACGAGTCCAAAAAGCCAGTCTTCCGAATCCGTCTGGTGGCGGAGTCGCTGGATTAGGTTGCTCCTCCATTGCGCTTGGTGGCGACACGTTTCGGCCGGTTGCGCGTGCGGATTTCTACCTGCCGACGAATTCCGCTTGGCGTTCCTACGTTGAATTAACCAAATGTAGAAATGCCAGCGGTACCCTTTAAGCGAATCATCATTGATGGCGGCGGATTTCGCCGCTGCAATCTAGGCAGCGGCAAATTCCAATTTTTCAGGAACCGGCTGTGCGGCTGCTCAACAATTTCAAAATTTCTTTCAAGGTAGGTCTCATTGTCATCCTGATGGCCGTTGTCACTGTTGGAACGGTCAGCTTCGCAGCGATCCGCATGACGGCCATGGCTGACGCCAATTCCGACATGGTGAAGCGCGTCGACAGGTACGGCTTTCTGCAAGCACGCGCGGGACGACAGGCGGAAAGGTACCTGTCCTTGGGGTTCCAGCTGGTGGCGGAAACGACCGACGCCGGCAATGCCAGACTGCTGACGGAAGCCAACGACAGGCGCAAGGATTACGAATCCTTGATGGCGCAGGTCCTCAAAGCCCTGCCCGAAGAGGCCGTTGAAATCGAGCCTGTGGTGGCCAACTTCAAGGCAGCGTTCAAGGTTTGCGATCCTGCGATCCAATACGCCGCGACCACCCTCACGCCCGAGGACAATGTAAAAGCGGCGGTGCGTTTGAGGGAGGAGTGCGTCCCGAAGATCGAATCGGCGATCCAATCGCAGTCCAAGCTGATCACCTACCATCTGGCCAAGGTCGCCAAGGCCGCCGAGGATATGACCGCCGAGGCCAATTCATCCATTCGGATGCTGGTTGTCGCGTCAGGCTTCGGCCTGCTCATTGGTCTGGCGGTTGCAATGTGGATCGGGATCAAGGGTCTTTCGCAGCCGATCAATCAGCTGAAGACCGTGATGGAGGCATTTGCCGGCAATAATTTGCACGCCGATGTGCCAGGTACCGAACGTCGCGACGAGGTTGGCGACATGGCGCGCACCGTGGAAGTGTTCAAGAAAAACGGCCTTGAAGTCGGGCAGATGCGGGCAGACCAGCAGGCAGTGGAGCTACGCACGGCCCAACAGCGCAAGGCGGACATGGTCAAGCTTGCCGACGATTTCGAAGGTGCCGTCGGCGAGATCATCGACACCGTGTCGTCGGCCTCGAGTCAACTTGAAACCTCGGCCGGTATCCTTAGCTCAAGCGCGGAGCGTGCCCAGGAGCTCACCGCGATGGTGGCGGCCGCGTCCGAGGAAGCTTCCACCAATGTGCGATCGGTGGCCTCGGCGACCGAAGAACTCAGTTCGTCCGTCCACGAGATCAGCCGCCAGGTTCAGGAATCGGCGCGAATGGCGAACGAAGCGGTCGACCAGGCCCGCCAGACCAACGATCGCGTCAGCGAATTGTCGAAGGCCGCCAACCGGATCGGCGACGTGGTCGAGCTCATCAACACCATCGCGGCACAGACCAACCTGTTGGCGTTGAATGCCACCATCGAGGCGGCCCGTGCCGGCGCAGCCGGCCGCGGCTTTGCGGTGGTGGCTTCCGAGGTGAAAGCATTGGCCGAGCAGACCGCGAAGGCCACCGGCGAGATCGGCCTCCAGATCACCGGCATCCAGGCGGCGACGCAGGAGTCGGTCGGCGCCATCCAGGCGATCAGCGGCACCATCGAGAAACTCTCCGAGATCTCCTCGACCATTGCCTCGGCGGTCGAAGAACAGGGCGCGGCGACGCAGGAGATCTCCCGCAACGTGCAGCAGGCGGCGCAGGGGACTCAACAGGTCTCTTCGAACATCACCGACGTGCAACGCGGCGCCAGCGAGACCGGCTCGGCGTCTTCGCAGGTTTATTCGGCGGCGCGCTCGCTTTCGAGCGATAGCAACCGCCTCAAGCTCGAAGTCGGCAAGTTCCTCAATTCGGTCCGGGCGGCCTGATCACGCAATATCTGCAACCAGCGCCGCGGCGGACAGCCGACGAGTTCTGTTTGTTGCTTTGCACGCGACCGTGATTTGAGATTAACCAAATGTAGAAGAGCGCGCGATATGGCTTCGAATGCTCGCCCTAAACGCGAATCCCGTCGGTGACGGCAACTCTCGCTTCTTCCTCAATGCGCTGCAAGGACTGTTGCAATGTCGTTTCTCAATTTTCGAATTCGCGGCCGGCTCTATAGCGGATTCGGTGTCCTCGTTCTGTTTTGTGCGACGCTCGCCGGCTTTGCCGTGTGGCAATTATGGGAAATTCGAGCTCAGGTCGAAATCATGACCTTGCAATCCCAGGCGACCATCCGCGCAGGCGAGATCGCGACCGAGCTGGAGGCGACGCGTCGTAGCCTGCTGCGCTACGCTTTCAATCAGGACGAAGCTTCCTTCACGGAATCCGGGGAGCGACTGACAAAAGTAACGGCTCTTCTCGAGGAGGCCGCCAGGACAACGGTCATCGAAGAGCGGCGCGTGGTATACAGGGGCGCGCTCAAGGATATGGCCGAACTGAAGGCGAAGCGCGAGGCCTTTGGCGATGGAATCAAACAAATGTTGGCGGGCCGTAGCGGGTTGATCTCCGGCGGCGACAAAATGCTGAACGCGATTCAGAAATTCACGGCGACCGCGGCTAACACGCCGTTTGCTGCGGGGGGCGCCGCGCTTGAGAACAAGCTTCTTCAAACCCGGCTCGCAAGCGCGCGATTGCTGACGACCCGGGATGCCAAGGGTGTCGAATACTTCAAGACCAATTTCGGAAAGATACGGCCGGTGCTTGAGGCGCTTGAGACGGCTGATCTGCCGCCAAATCTTGCGGCGCTGCTGGCTGACGTCAAGACCAGTACCGGAAAATATGGCGAGGCCTTTGATAAATTCGGACCCAACCTCGTGCTCGGGGATGAGCTGTACTACAAGAGCATCTCCCCGTTGATCGAGAGTACCGCCGGAAAAATGGAGGAAATCCAGTCCGCGATCGGGAAAAGATTCCAGAAGACGATTGCCGCGACCGATGACCGGATCACCGGCACCATCACCTTGCAGGAGATCGTGGCCGGGACTGCCGTGCTGCTCGGCCTCCTGATTGCGTTCGTGATCGCCCGCGGCATTATCGGACCTCTCTTCGGTCTCACTTCCAGCATGAAGGAACTCGCCAGCGGCAATCTTGACACCGTCATCCCCGGCGCGGATCGCGGCGACGAGGTCGGCGACATGGCGCGCACCGTGGAAGTGTTCAAGAAAAACGGCCTTGAAGTCGGGCGCCTGAAAGTAGAACAGCAGGCCAGCGAAAGACGTGCTGCCGAACGACGCAAGGCGGACATGATCAGGCTTGCCGATGATTTTGAATCGGCGGTCGGCGAGATCGTCGAAACCGTGTCGTCGGCCTCGACCGAACTCGAAGCCTCCGCCGGCACCCTCACCTCGGCTGCGGAACACGGGCGAGAGCTCACCGCGATGGTGGCGGCCGCCTCCGAGGAAGCCACCACCAATGTGCAGTCGGTGGCCTCGGCGACCGAAGAGCTGAGTTCGTCCGTCAACGAGATCAGCCGTCAGGTCCAGGAATTGGCACGAATGGCGAATGAGGCCGTCGACCAGGCGCGCAAGACCAACGATCGCGTCAGCGAATTGTCGAAGGCCGCAAGCCGGATCGGCGACGTGGTCGAACTGATCAACACCATCGCGGCACAGACCAACCTGTTGGCCTTGAATGCCACCATCGAGGCGGCCCGTGCCGGCGACGCCGGCCGCGGCTTTGCGGTGGTGGCGTCGGAAGTCAAGGCGCTGGCCGGACAGACCGCGAAGGCAACCGACGAAATCAGTCTCCAGATCACCGGCATTCAGGCGGCGACGCAGGAGTTGGTCGGCGCGATCCAGGCGATCAGCGGCACCATCGAAAAACTGTCCGAGATTTCTTCGACCATTGCCTCGGCGGTCGAAGAACAGGGCGCGGCGACGCAGGAGATCTCCCGCAACGTGCAGCAGGCGGCGCAGGGGACTCAACAGGTCTCTTCGAACATTACCGACGTGCAGCGCGGCGCCAGCGAGACCGGGGCGGCGTCGTCGCAGGTGCTGTCTTCGGCGCAATCGCTCTCAAGCGACAGCAACCGCCTCAAGCTCGAAGTCGGCAAGTTCCTCAGCACAGTACGGGCGGCCTGAAAAGCAAAGCCGGGCCCGGGTTGAGCCACGCTTTTTAGAGTGCGGCGTTCATCTGGCCGTCTTGCCATCGATCACTTCTGATTTTGTAGCGCGCTTCTTGTGAAGTACGAATGGTCAGTCGCTAAAAAATCTAGCTTGATGTTTTCCGTCGTTAAATGTTGATTCCAAATTAACCGTATATTTAGGCTCAGAGAGTAAAAACGAGTGGTGGATTTTATCAAAAATTTCTCTCTAAAATTGTGAGTAGTTGCGATAGATCAACATTCGAAGGTCTTCTGACTTAAAGAGGTTTGCCATGTCATTGCTCGCCCGCTTTAAGATTATCACCAAAATCCTTGCCGTCATCATGCTTCTGTCGGCTATCGCGTTTGCGATGAGCTGGATGGGCATTCATGCGATGGCTTCACTCAACGCGGGCGCTGACAACATGAGCGCCGCCTCCCAACGGGCACTGGAGGCTGCGAGAGCCAATCAAAGCGTGATCGCCCTCAATCGCGCGGAATTTCGTGTGGCTTTGGATCCAAGCCCGGAGAACCGCAAAGCGGTGCATGGCGTGATCGACGAGCAGATGAGGCTCTTCAATGAACGGTTGACCGATCTCGGCAAGACCCGCGATCAGCAAGCGATAAGCCTGCTGCCCGCCGTCAAGGACGCGATGGCCGACTATCAACGCAGTCTCCAAAATACGCTCAGCCTCGCTGATAGCGCCAAAAACGTGCAATTGGACGACCTAACGGTTCAATTGCGCGATTCCACAATGAAGAGCCGCGCCGCCGCGGAAAAACTGCAGGGCACGGTCGGAGTGGTTGCCGATCGATTGATGGAGCGAATGGAGGCTTTCACCAAAGCCGCCGCTGATGAATACGAAACCATGTCCTTGCTGTTGATCATTTTGGCTGCGATTGGCATCGTCTTTGGAATGGTCGCTGGTTACCTGATCGGGCAGTTTGGAATCGTCAAGCCGATCGTGTTGCTCAAGTCGGTTATGGAAGCATTCGCCGGCAACGACCTCAAAGCGGATGTTCCCGGGGTCGACCGTCGCGACGAAATCGGCGATATGGCGCGCACCGTCGAAGTGTTCAAGAAAAACGGGCTCGAAGTCGAGCGGATGCGGGAAGAGCAAGTGGTGACTGAAAAACGTAACGCCGAGTCGCGCAAGGCGGACATGGTCAAGCTGGCCAATGACTTCGAAGGCGCGGTCGGTGAGATCATCGAAACCGTGTCGTCGGCCTCGACCGAACTCGAAGCCTCCGCAGGCACGCTCACCTCGGCCGCGGAGCGTGCGCAAGAACTCACCACCATGGTTGCGGCAGCCTCCGAGGAAGCCTCCACCAATGTGCAGTCGGTGGCTTCGGCGACGGAAGAGCTGAGTTCGTCGGTCAACGAGATCAGTCGCCAGGTCCAGGAATCGGCCCGGATGGCGAACGAGGCGGTCGATCAGGCGCGCAAGACCAACGATCGCGTCGGCGAATTGTCGAAGGCGGCGAGCCGCATCGGCGACGTGGTCGAACTCATCAACACCATCGCGGGGCAGACCAATTTGCTGGCCTTGAACGCCACCATCGAGGCGGCCCGTGCCGGCGCAGCCGGCCGCGGTTTCGCGGTCGTGGCTTCCGAGGTGAAAGCTTTGGCCGAGCAGACCGCGAAGGCGACCGGCGAGATCGGTCAGCAGATCACTGGCATTCAGGCGGCGACGCAGGAGTTGGTCGGCGCGATCCAGGCGATCAGCGCCACCATCGAAAAATTGTCCGAGATCTCCTCGACGATTGCAGCCGCAGTGGAAGAGCAGGGCGCGGCGACGCAGGAGATATCTCGCAACGTACAGCAGGCGGCACAGGGCACCCAGCAGGTCTCGTCCAACATCACCGACGTGCAGCAAGGCGCCAGCGAGACCGGCTCGGCTTCCTCGCAGGTGCTCTCGGCGGCGCAGTCGCTCTCGACCGACAGCAACCGCCTCAAGCTCGAAGTCGGCAAGTTCCTCAGCACGGTACGGGCGGCCTGATCGTTAGCGCCGCCCGCGCACGCGCAAGCCCGGCGCAGGCCGCTCCTGCAGTACCTCGCGACGGAAGCGAAACAGCGCGGCGGGACGGCCCCCGGTCCGGGTCGACATCACGCCGGTCGGTTCGACCAGCGCGCCGGCTTCGACCAGCCGACGGAAATTCTGCTTGTGCAGATGTCGTCCCGAGATCGCTTCCACGGTCCGTTGCAATTCAGTGAGCGTGAATTCGGGCGGCAAGAGTTCAAATACGACCGGACGGTATTTCAGCTTGGCGCGCAGCCGCGCGATCCCCGTCGCCAGAATTCGACGGTGGTCGAAGCGCATCGAGACGCCGAGGCTTGGAATCGATTTGCGCGCCAAGGCCGCGGGACGCCCGTCTCGCCGCGCCTCCTCGACCAACCCGGCTTCGTAAAGCAACTCGTAACGATCGAGCACGCGCTCTTCGTCCCAATGTGCGCCTTCGGTACCGAAGTATAGCCGCACCCGATCTTTGCGGCTGAGCGCGCGGGCGGTGTCCGGCTGCTCGGCCTTCGCAGCCCAGCTCGTGAGGGCGGGCAAGATATCATGCTCGATAATGTCGGGCCGCGATGCCCGCCAGTCTTCCCACGGGAAAAAGCGATACCAGGGCTCAAAGGTCGCGCCGGGCGCGCGCGAGGCGTTGTCGGCCGCGCGCGTGAGCGCGAGATAGCCGATCGAGGCGACATGGGCGGCGGTGTCGCCGGCCTGGGTGTGCCGGCCACGATCGCCGAACGTATAGAGCTGCTCGACGTAACCCAACCGCAATCCTGCCTGTTCTTCCACCCAGGCGCGCAGACCGATCTCGAAGGTACGGTGCGAGACCGCTTCGAACGGACCGAATGGAAGCCCGGCGAGCTGGTCGCCGTCGCTGCCGGACGCGGTGAGGATCAGCGGCTCATTACCCTCGATCGCGACGATTGCGGCGGTCAGGCCAATCTCGATCGGCGTCAGAGGCTTGTCGCTCATCTGGCGTCATTCATGGACGTCATCTTGCGTGGACATCATCTTGGACATCAGTCGAGATCGATGCGGAACGGTCGGCTTTCGACCATCATCTGGCCTGGACCCATTTCATCGAGTGCGCGCAGCATCCGCCCATCGCGCCCCAGCGCCTTGTCCGCCAGGGTTACGATCAACCGGTTCGGCGACGCGATCGGGGAGGCGGCACGAATCTGTCGCGCGATCGATATTTCATCGCGATGCGGATTGAGGGCGCAGGCAGCCGCAAAGGCGCTCGCGGTCGAGCGGCTGATGCCGGCATAGCAGTGGACGACCATCGGGGCGCTGCGGTCCCACCCGCGCACGAAATTCAGCACCTGCTCGATATGCGAATCGCAGGGCGCGACAAAACCGTCGATCTGTTCGGTGATGTCGTCCATCGCCACTTTCAGATGATTGGCAGGAAGCACGGACTCCGGCCGTTGCACCTGATCGACCTTGGCCATCACCGTGAGGATGTGGCTGGCGCCGGTGGCCTTGACGGTCTCGGGAAGTGCGGCGAGCGAGCAGACGTGAATCATGGCGATCCTTTTTTCGTGCCGATTATAAGCCCGCGCGGTTGGTCGTGAAAGTGCGTTCAAAGCATTGCGTCTATGTGTGCAATGTCTTGAACCGCGCCAGGAACCGCTTCTCGGCCTTGGCTGCCGTCCAGGGCGTCAGGTAATCCCGCCGGGTGGCCAGCGGCAGCCCGGGATCGCGGCCGAACAGGCGTTGCGCCTCGGCCTGCGCAAAGCCCGCAAGCTCCGTCGCTTCGAGATAGGCCGCGCCCTTGTCGGCATCCTTGATCTTTCGTTCGATCTCGGCGTCGAGCACCGGCGGCAGGCCGAAACGGATATGGATTGCCGAAAGCAGCCGCTTTTCCACCGCCTTGTAGTCCCCGCCCAGCGCCGCCTTGAACGGCGAGATCATGTCGCCGATGACATATTCCGGCGCATCGTGTAGCAGCGCCCCAAGCCGAACGCGGTGATCTACCCGCGGCGTCTGCTCGCGCATCACCGCTTCGACCAGCAGCGTGTGCTGCGCCACCGAGAAAATATGCGCGCCGCTGGTCTGGCCGTTCCAGCGCGCGACCCGCGCCAGGCCGTGGGCGATATCGGCGATCTCGATATCTAGCGGCGAGGGGTCCAGCAGATCGAGCCGCCGCCCCGACAACATCCGCTGCCAGACGCGGGAGGATGTTTTGGCGATGGACAATTTTTTGGCCGCCGTCATTTGAGCTTGAGGCGCGGCTTGCGTTGTTTTTCGGCGCAGCTTTCGTGACAAAAACACGTGACCAGATGGTCATTGACCATGCCGGTGGCCTGCATGAACGCGTAGACGATGGTCGGACCGACGAATTTAAATCCGCGCGCGGCCAGTTCTTTTGACATTTTGATCGACTGCGGCGTCGAAGCCGGCACGCTGGCGGTGGTCTTGAAGGTGTTGACCTTCGGCTTGCCGTCGACGAATTCCCACAGGAATTTCGAGAACCCGGCGCCGTCTTCCATGATCTTGAGATAGGATTTCGCGCTGGCGATCGTGCCCTCGATCTTGGCCCGATTGCGGACGATGCCAGCATCGTTCATCAGCGCGTGAATTTTTTCCGCTTCGTAGCGCGCGATCTTCTCAGGTTGAAAATCATCGAAGGCGCGGCGGAAGTTGTCGCGCTTGCGTAAAATCGTGATCCACGACAGTCCGGCCTGAAAGCCGTCGAGGATCAGTTTTTCATAGAGCGCGCGGTCGTCGTACTCCGGCACGCCCCATTCGGTGTCGTGATAGGCCATGTAAAACGGATCTTCGCCCGGCCACGGACACCGCGTCAGACCATCGGCATGCAGGCGGGCCGACCGGCTCATGCTACGGTCTGCCTCGGTGTGGAACGCAAATCGTCCGGCTCGGCAAGACGAATGACGAGGCCGCCAGACATCAGCGGCGCTCCGGCGGCAAGCGCGTCGGCGGCACGATCGATCCGGATCAGCGCGAGTCCGTGATGACCTGAGGTCGAGCCCATGGTGCCGATTGATTTATCGCCAGCGAGAACGGTGGCGCCCGGTTCCGGCGGCGGACCTTCGACAATCACCCGCAAAATTCGCGTGCGTGCGGTGCCGCGGTGCTGCATTCGCGAGACTACCTCCTGGCCGACGTAACAGCCCTTGTCGAAATCGACGCCGTGCAGGCGGTCCATGTTGGTTTCGTGGGGAAACGCATCGCCATATGTAAAATCGAGTCCGCCCCGCGGAACGCCCGCGGCGATGCGATGGGCGTCATAGGCCGAGCTATCGACCAGATCGGCGCCGATCAGATCAGCGACTTTTGCCGTGAGCTCCTCGGGGACCAGAATGCGCCAGCCGAGCGCGTCGTGGCGCGGATCGGCGAACGCGAGGTCGGGCTTCATCGCGGGTTCGCCATCCCACGCCGCGAGCACGCCGAGACTGTCCGAGAGATTTTCGATCCCGACCTTGGCGCGCAGTCTGTAGAAGCCGAGCTTGTCGGTGAGGTTTTGCGCGAGCGGGCGCGGACAGTCGAGCAAGAACCCGCCGCCATGGCCGGATGGGGCTTCGGTGATCAGGAAATCCGCGGTGATCTTGCCCTGCGGCGTCAGCAATGCCCCGAACCGACCGAGGCCCGGGCGCAGCAGCGTGACGTCTGTCGTGACGAGGCCGTTGAGAAAGTCGCGCGCATCAACGCCGCTGACCTTCACCACGCCCCGGTCGGCAAGAAACGCTGCTTTCATGTAAAAATCTCTTGTGACATGTTGCAGCGGAACGTAAGCCGCCAGGTCATAAACGACAAGGCCCGCGCGCAGCATGGGGCGTCCTCGGCACGAGGAAACTGAGTGTGTAGGGAATGATGAGCCAGAGCTACGATGTAATTCTAAAATCCGGCACCGTGGTCAATCAGGACGGCGAGGGCGTGCGCGACCTTGCCATCGCCAACGGCCGCATCGCGGCAATTGGCGGCCTCGGACAGGCCTCCGCCGCCGAGGTGATCGACTGCCGCGGTCTGCACATTTTGCCCGGTGTGATCGACACCCAAGTCCATTTTCGCGAGCCGGGCCAAACCCACAAGGAAGACCTGGAAACCGGTTCGCGCAGCGCCGTGATGGGTGGCGTGACGGGCGTGTTCGAAATGCCGAACACCGATCCCTTGACCGTGACCGAGCAGGCCTTCACCGATAAAGTGAAGCGCGGCCATCACCGCATGCATTGTGATTTCGCTTTTTTCATTGGCGGCACCCGCGACAATGTGGCCGATTTGCCGGAGCTGGAGCGCGCGCCCGGCTGCGCCGGCGTCAAGGTCTTCATCGGCTCGTCCACCGGGGCGCTGTTGGTCGAGGACGACGAAAGCCTGCGGCGGATTTTCAAGGTGATCCGGCGGCGCGCTTCTTTTCATGCCGAGGATGAATACCGTCTCAATGAGCGCAAGCCGCTTCGTATTGAAGGCGACCCGCGTTCCCACCCGGTGTGGCGCGACGAGGTCGCGGCGCTGATGGCGACGCAGCGCCTCGTTAAACTCGCCCATGAGACGGGAAAACGCATCCACGTTTTGCATATCTCGACCAAGGAAGAGATCGAGTTTCTTCGCGACCACAAGGATGTCGCCTCCTGCGAAGCGACGCCGCATCACCTCACGCTTGCGGCACCGGAATGCTACGAGCGGCTCGGTACCCGCGCGCAGATGAATCCGCCGGTGCGCTCAGCCGATCATCGGGATGGCATCTGGCGCGGCATCGAACAGGGTATCATTGACGTGCTCGGCTCCGATCACGCCCCGCATACGCTGGAGGAAAAGGCCAAGACCTATCCGGCCTCGCCCTCGGGCATGACCGGGGTGCAAACGCTGGTGCCGTTGATGCTCGATCACGTCAACGCCGGGCGATTGTCATTGGCACGCTTCGTCGATCTGACCAGTGCCGGTCCTGCGCGCTTGTTCAACATCGCAAGCAAGGGCCGGATCGCAGCGGGTTACGATGCGGATTTGACGATCGTCGATCTCAAGCGCAGCGAAACCATCACCAATCAATGGGTGGCCTCGCGCGCGGGCTGGACGCCCTATGACGGTGTGCGTGTCACCGGATGGCCGGTCGGCACCTTCGTGCGCGGCCGCCGCGTGATGTGGCAGGGCGAACTGGTCGCACAAGCGACCGGCGAACCGGTGCGGTTTTTGGAGACGTTGAAGGTTTAAGGATTACTGCTTCGCCAGCGAAATCGAAAATTCGCCGTTGCGGACGCGGAGGGGGAGACCTTCGACGAATTTCGCTACCGCGTCTTCGCCATAGGTTCCGACCAGTTCGGCGAAAGCCGCAAACAGGCTGGCTTGGGCCAGGCAGTCGCCGTCGACGCCGTCGTGCCGCGCCTCGGCCCAGGCCTCGTTGAGATAGCTCAGCGCGGCCTGTTTCTGCTCGTGGTCGGGCAGCGGGTCGCGGGCGGTTGTGAAGGAGGCTGGATGGCTCATGAAACTCAACAGGTCTGTGGTGCGCCTCCAGGGCGGAGCGCGCCGAATGCGCGAGGTTTAGCATGCGCTGCGGGGCCGCCTAGGCCACTTCTTTAGGAACGGTTAACGGCGCCGACCAAGATGAATCTGTTGTCGCAAATCCGAGTTTGCGAGCGCCCTGGAGCGTTTTCCAGCGAAGTGGATGCCGGTTCGCGTCAAGAAAACGCGTCAAAACAAAGAAAAAGAAATAGAGCCTCCGTTCCGATTCAATCGGAACGGAAAAGGCTCTAGTTGGCGTAGCGTGCGGTCAGATCGCGCGAAATCTTCGAGCCTTCCTCGATATACCTGCGGATGGCGACGTTGGCCGCGGGCGTGCAGCTCCGGTAGGTCTGCTGGAAGCCGTTATAGCCGCGGTTGAAGCCCGCGATCATGCGGGCGCGGCGATCGCCCGAGGGGGTTTCGGCGTCGATCAGGGCCTGCATTTCGTTGCGCCATTTCGGGCCTTCATTGGTGCCGCAAATGCCGCGCAGATAATGCAGGGTACCGAGGATTTCGGCGAGCCGCTGCAGGTCGCCGTCGAACGGCGCGGCAGCGTCCTGGGCCCGGGCAGGGCCAAGATTGCACGCCGAGATCAGGATGAGAGCGGCCAGAAAATACTTGGACAAATATTTGGACATGGCGGCGCGTGATATGCCCCCTCAATGCGCAGGAAGCAAGGCACTGCGGTCGTCCGGCTTTAAGCTCGCAGGAGGGACCACGCCGCCTGGATGATCTCCTGGAGGCCGGCTGTGAGCTTGAGATCGCCGAGCGCATCCGGCGCGGACCACCTGAAATCGTCGAGTTCTTCGTTCAGGACCGGCTCGCCAACGGCCGCTCGCGCCGCGAACGACATGATCAGGTAGTGCCCGCCGCCGGTTCCCGGCAGCACCTCGCGCCATCCGGCGAGGCCAACGATCTCGATTTTCAGCCCGGTTTCCTCATCGACTTCGCGCTGCAAGGCGGCGTGGAGGGTCTCGCCGAATTCGACCCGGCCGCCGGGCAGCGAATAAAAGCCCTTGGCCGGCGCCCTCGCGCGCCGCACCAGCAGGATCTTGCCGTCGCGGAAGATCGCCGCACTGACCGCGAGCTGGGGATGCGACGGCGGGACGGGAGACGTCACGGGGGTCAACGGCCCATCATGATGGTTTCGACGTCGACGTCGGTGCCGCCATTGATGATGCCGCCGGCCAGCGCGACCAGCGGCTTGACCCAGGTGGTGGCCTGTTCGGCCAGCGTGGCGCGGGTCTTGTCCTGGCGGACGTTGCGCATGGCCCCGCTCACCGCGGTGAGAATAGAAGTCATGGAGCTGGTGATATTGTCGAATTCGGCGCGGATGCCGGCATCGGCGGAATCATAGGCCTCAATCGCCAGATCGCGGGCCTTGAAGTTGGACGCGGTGAAATGCTCCCGGTAGGATAACGGACGCCAGCCCAAGAAATCTTCCGCGCATTCCGGCATGTCCGGAATCATCTCCAGCAGCATGATGGCTTCGTTGAAATGATTCAGGTAGTCGGTGGCAAGGCCGGTGCGGGGGTTGATGTTGGCGGCCTTCAACTGCGCAGCCCGTGCGCCATCGTCGCCGCTAACCTTGCCTGGTGCCGGGCGATCGGGGAGAGCGGGTTTGGCAGCCGTTGCGGTCATTCCCCGCAGTGTTGACGGTTGGGGGTTAAAAGGTGCTGAACAGATGCCAATTTGGGCCCTAGAATGTGCGGACGCTTCGTAATCACCTCGCCGCCGGCGGTCTTGCGGCAAGTTTTTGGCTATCTTGAGCAGCCTAATTTCCCGCCGAGGCATAACATTTCGCCGACACAACCTGTGCCTGTTGTCATCCTCGACCATGGCCTGAGGCATTTTCGCCTGATGCGCTGGGGCCTGTGGCCCGCCTGGGTCAAGGACGTCAGCACCTTCACCCTCTTGATCAACGCGCGCGCCGAGACCGTTGCGGAAAAACCGGCCTTCAAGAACGCGATCCGGCGCCGCCGCTGCCTGATCCCGGCGGATGGTTATTACGAATGGCAGGTGCTCGAGGCGCGCAAGCGGCCGCACTTCATCCATCGTCGCGACGGAGCGCCGATCGGGTTGGCGGGCATCGCTGAAACCTGGATCGGCCCCAATGGCGAGGAACTCGATACGGTGGCGATCGTCACGGCGCCCGCGAGCGCCGATCTTTCGGTGCTGCACCACCGTGCACCGGTGACGATCGCGCCCAACGATTTCGATTCCTGGCTCGATTGCCGCCCGCAGGATGTCAAGACGGCGATGGCGCTGTTGCGCGCGCCGGGCGAGGGCGAATTCGTTTGGCACGAGGTCTCCACCAGGGTCAACCGCGCGGCCAATGATGACGCGCAACTGGTTTTGCCGATCACCGCGGAGGAGCTGGCGGCTGAGGAAGCCAAGCCTCCGAGTAAAACCACGCCGCGCAAGGCGGTGCCGGTCGCGTTCGATGACGGGCAGGGGTCGTTGTTTTAAACCTCACACCTCAACCGCTGCCGGCGAGCAATTGCTTCAGCTTCATCACGGCACTGTCGGGCGTCGTCAGGACGGGACAGCCCGAGGCTTCGGCGACCAGCGAGGCCGCGGGGGCCATGCTGTATTGTGCGAGCGCAATCAGGTCACAGTCGCGCAAGTCGCGTGCGGCCTGTGCGACCAGGCGATCATGTTCCGCGCGGTCCCCGCGATCGAGGGCCGCGAGCGCTCCTTCCGCCAGTTTCGGCACGATCTGGACCGAGCTTGGAAATTCGGATGGCATCGATTTCAGCGTCGGCGCGAACGTCGAGAGCAAACCGATCCTGTGGCCGCGCGCGGCCGCCTGCTCGATCATCGCCTGGTTCGGCTTGAGGACCGGCATCGGTGCGTGCTCGCGCGCGACGGCCTCGATGCAAGGGCCGAAGGCCGAGCATGTGAAGAGGATCGCGTCGGCGCCGCTGGAGGTCGAATAACGTCCGAGGAAAAGAAAACGATCGCTCATCGCTGGGGTGAGGCGGCCATCGCGCGCCACGTCGGCCGACAGGCTGTCGTCGAGCAAATTCATCAGGCTTGCGTCCGGCCAAAGTCGGGAGAACGAGGCCTCGATCGGCTGAATCGAATGTTTCAGGGCGTGAATGAGGGCGATGCGCATTCTCTACAATACCTTGCTCTACAATACCTTGCCGGGGTTCATGATGCCGAGCGGATCGAGCAACGCCTTGATGCCGCGCATCAGCTCGATCGCGACCTTGTCCTTCACGGCGGGCAATTCATCGCGCTTGAGCACGCCGATGCCATGCTCGGCGGAGATCGATCCGCCCATCCGCAGCACGATCTCGAATACCACCGCATTGACCTCGTGCCACCGCGCGAGGAAATCGGCGGTCTCGACGCCGATCGGCTGGCTGATATTGTAGTGGATATTGCCGTCGCCGAGATGGCCGAACGGCACCGGCCGCGCCCCCGGGATCAACTTTACCACCGCGGCATTGGCCTGGGCGATGAAATCAGGCACCGCCGCGACCGGCACCGAAATGTCGTGCTTGATCGAACCGCCTTCCGGCTTCTGCGCCGCGGACATCTCGTCGCGCAGCTTCCAGAATGCGCCGCGCTGGCTCAGGCTCGCCGCGATCGCCGCGTCGTCGACGATGCCCTGATCGAGCCCTTGCGCCAGGATCAATTCCAGCGTCGCGCGGGCATCGTCGCGCGGCGACGACAGCTCCATCAGTACGTACCAGGGATGCTTGCTGGAGAGGGGATCGCGGATGTCGATGCCGTGACGGACGCTGAAATCGACCGCGATCTCGGCCAGCAACTCAAAACTGGTGAGGCTGCCGGCGGCCTCGTTCTGCGCGA
The DNA here is from genome assembly GCA_963814615.1 of uncultured Alphaproteobacteria bacterium. Classification (GTDB taxonomy): domain Bacteria; phylum Pseudomonadota; class Alphaproteobacteria; order Rhizobiales; family Xanthobacteraceae; genus Bradyrhizobium. Next base: position 1,111,320 of record CAWFDN010000005.1, read on the forward strand.
TCGAGAGCAGCTTCAGCGCGTCGGCGGGTGATTTCAGCCCGACAAAGGCGGTTTCCACCGCGCGTGGTTTGGGAAACAGCTTCAGGGTTGCCGCCGTGATGATGCCGAGCGTGCCCTCGGCGCCGATGAAGAGATTGCGCAGATCGTAGCCGGTGTTGTCCTTCTTCAGCTTCGAGAGCCCGTTCAGAATGCGGCCGTCGGCCAGCACCACTTCCAGCCCGAGCGCCATCTCGCGCGCCACCCCAAAGGCCAGCGCCGCGGTGCCGCCGGCGTTGGTGGAGAGATTGCCGCCGATGGTGCAGCTTCCTTCGGCGCCGAGCGACAGCGGGAACAGCCGGTCGACCTCATTGGCGCGCTGCTGCGCGACCTGCAGCACCACCCCGGCCTCGCAGGTCATGGTGTTGGAGGCGGCGTCGATGTCGCGCACTCTGTCCATCCGCCGCGTTGAAACCACGACCTCGCCATGGTGCGGGGTCTGTCCGCCGACGAGGCCGGTATTGCCGCCCTGCGGCACCAGCGCGATCCGGAATTCGGTCGCAAGCTTGCAGATCGCGGACACTTCCGCGGTCGAGCCCGGCCGCAACACCAGCGGCGAGCGCCCGTGAAACAGGTCGCGCTGTTCGGTGACGTAAGGCGCGATGTCGGCGGCGTCGGTGACGGCGTATTTGTCGCCGACGATGTTGCGAAAACGCGCGATCAGTTCGGGCGAAAGCGGGGACGCGGCGGGTTGAACGATATTCATCTTGGTCTCTTGTTTTTGATCTTTGTTTTTTTGGTTTTTTGCGTTTATTTCATTCCCGTCCCACGGCGGCGCGGCGCAGCCGGTCGTTGATGGCCTCGCCGAGCCCGTGCTGCGGTATCGCCATCACCGCGATGGCGCGCGGGGTTTTCGCGTCGAGGGCGCGAAGATAACTGAAAAGGTTGGCGGCGGCCTCGGCGAGATCGCCGTCCGCGGACAAATTCATCACCGCCGCCGCGTCCACGCCGGGCAAGCCATCGGCGCCGAACGCCAGCAGCGCCTCGCCGGGCTCGACCCCTTGCGCATTGAGCCTGACTTTCGTGCGCGGCGCATAATGCGAGGCCAGCATGCCCGGCGCCAACGGTTGGCCGGTTTCATTGTCTGCGTCGTCAGGCGGATGCACCAGGGTGCGGCCGAGCACGGCCTCGATCTCGCCGCGCGGCACGCCGCCGGGCCGCAGCAGCATCGGCGCCTCAAAACACCCGATAATGGTGGATTCGACCCCGACCGTGACTGCGCCGCCATCGATGATCAGGTCGATTCGCCCCTCAAGGTCGCTTTGCACATGGGCCGCCATGGTCGGCGAGACGTGACCCGACAAATTCGCCGAAGGCGCCACCACCGGCCCGCCGAAGGCCCGCAGGATTGCCCGCGCCAGGGGGTGCGCGGGCACCCGGATCGCGATGGTTTCGAGCCCGGCGGTGGCGAGATCGGCGACAACGCAGTCTGTCGTCTTCGGCAGCACCAGCGTCAGCGGTCCTGGCCAGAACGCCTCGGCCAGCGCAACCGCCTGTGCGTTGAAGCGGGCAATCCGCCTGGCGGCCGCGAGATCCCCGACATGGGCGATCAGCGGGTTGAAGGCCGGCCGGCCCTTGGCCTGGTAAAGCCGTGCAACGCTAGCGGGATCGGCGGCATCGGCGCCGAGGCCATAAACGGTCTCGGTCGGGAATGCGACCAGCCCCCCCGCCGCTAGGCAACGCGCCGCCGCGGCCACGGCGGCCTCGCCGGCGGGCAGGGTTTGCGTTTTCAGGGCCACATGCACAGGGATGGGTGTCCTCAATTCGGCTTCTTGCAGTGAGCGAAACCCAAGGCTATAAGCCGCCTTCTTGTCGGAGTGTGGCTCAGCCCGGTAGAGCACTGCGTTCGGGACGCAGGGGTCGCAGGTTCAAATCCTGCCACTCCGACCAAGAAATCATTAGGCTTTTTGCCTTTTTTCCCGGGCACTTTCAAGATCGACCGCCGTTTCAACCACCGAAACCCCGGTGATTGGAAGTGAAGCACAGGCGGCGCCCTGAAGGACCGGGGCGACCGGATTGCCGTTAAATTCAACGAAGCACTCCGCGATCAATTTCGGCGTCGCCCAGCGGAGCGTGTCGGCGGTAGCCGTGGGAGGCTGTCGCCACGTCATCGTGTCGGCTCATTGCCCTCCGGCAAAATCAAATACCAGCAAACCAGCTAAAGCCCTTGTCTTCCCAATATCCACCTGGATAGCGGTTGGTAACTTCGATCGAGGTAATCCACTTCGGATTTTTGAAGCCAAGCTTGGTTGATGTACGAAGACGCAGCGGGAAGCCGAACGGGTCGGTAATCGGCTCTTTGGCATATTTGGTTGCGAGGATCGTCTGGGGATGCAGTGCTGTCGCCATATCGATGCTTCCCGTATAGCCATCGGCACACCGGAACGCGACGTATTTGGCCGAGAGATCCGCGCCAATGCGCTCGAGAAAATAGCGCATGTTCACGCCCGACCATTGACCGATATAGTCCCACCCCTCAACGCAAATGTGCCGGACGATCAATTCTTGCTCCGGCAGATTATAAATCTGGTCGGCGGTCCATGCGGTCGTTTCCTTTATTGATCCGAGAAGCTCCAGCTTCCAACCGGTGATGTCGACCGGTTTCACATCTTGAACGTCGTAAAAGGCATTGAAACGCGGCGGTTTGACCACCTCTGCCTCGGTGTAGGTCGGGACCAGATGATCTGGCCGAAACAACAAGCCCTGAATTTTATCGTTTAATCCGGAAACCGCCTGCAGAGCAGCCTGAACTGCGCCTTGATCGGTGACGCTGCACCCCGTCAGCATGGTCAGTGCCCCAAGGCTGATCGTGCCCTTTAGAAGTCCGCGGCGATCTATGCTCGCTATCAGTTTCTTGTGGTCGTCGAGCACGCCTTGGTTGACGGCCTGTTTGGGTCGGAAGATTGAGCGTGAGGGAGTGCTGATCGGCATTAGTTTACTCCTCCGATTATTGAATTGGTCTTGGCTCAGTGCCATCCGAAGGCTCGGAATACCCATCGTCCACTATTGGGCCGCCGGTCAGCATCGCGCCAATTGTTCGAGGCACCATCAAAGCCAACGTGACATGGATCACGAGAAATATGACGATCGCCGACATACCGAAAAAATGCACGAGACGCGCGCCTTGAAAGCTGGACGCATGAAATATGGAGAACAGCGAGGTCAATTCCGAAAGCTGCATCGGTTTCCAGACCGCCCAACCCGAAATCACTTCGGCGACAATGATTGCGATGATACCTGCGTACAGGAGTTTTTGCACGGCATTGTAGTGCGTGATGTCATCATGGGACAAACGGAACTGCAGAGCTTCTCGAACATTGGCGACAAGTTCGTGAAGCCGAATAGGAAACAGTTTGCGCTTGAAGCGGCCGGTTAGAGTACCGTAGACGAGATAGCACAATCCGTTCAGCATCAGGATCCACATGGCAAAGAAGTGCCATTGGAGCGCGCCTTGCGCCTCTCCACCAATCGTGATCCATTCTGGAAAATGCAGCCAGCCGAACAGAGCCTCATCGTTGTAAATCTTCCAACCGCTGCCGATCATCACGATGATCGCAAATGCGTTCACCCAGTGCATGACTCGCAACAAAGGGGGGTGCAGATGGTGCCTGGATGATTTGACGGCATTTTGCTCTTCCAAGGCCTTATCTCCTGTCTGAGCTCTCCTGTCTGAGCCTTCATGTAACAAATACGGTTTTTGACTCGTACTTATTACCTGCCAGGGTATATTTGGCCGGATATATCCGAGAAGCAACGGTTCCATGGCGCTAAATGGCTCGATAAAGTTGATAATTCCGATCTGCACCTTGCTTGGCGCAAATACGGTTGCTATGCGTGCCGGCAACTGTGGCCCCGCCTTCGTCTCTGTTTACGCGCAGGCCGGCGGAGACGAAAAAGCCAAGAGCGAAGATCAAGTTGACGCCCGAGAAAAAGGCGGCGACCAGAAAAAGGAGAAAACGCCGGAAGAGGTCATGCAGGCGCGTTTTCCACAGCCAGTCAGGGTAGGGCACCTGATAAATCTCCCTGTCCTTGATTATGACGACTCTACGATCGGTTATGTGCAGCAAGTCGTGCGAACATCCGGTGGCAAAATCCAGCTCATTGTCCCTTACGGGAAGTGGTTCGGTTGGGCGCGCGACTGGTGGCCCTTTACTTTGGGGCGACGTCCTGTGGCGGTCCCGATCGAAACGGTCGCGATCTTGGCTCTTCAAATTGACGCGCTCGATATGGTCCGCAGCGATTTCGACAAGGCACCAACATGGATTCCGGGGCCGGATCAAACGCTTCCGCCAGATGAAATGATCAAAATCGGTATCGCGAGACGATAATCAGCAGATTCCTCGTTTGAGGCACTCGAAGGAACTTTTGTAAGTTATTTAGCCAGATGGATGATCAGCCCAAGCCACGTTTGAAAATGCGCACCGTTGCCGCGCAAGCCCTTGGGGCGCATGAGCCCGTAACAATGGGCCTCGTACGGTCAATCCATATGGCAACCACCTACATCCGCGACGCGGATAATGGTTATCGATCCGGCTATGTCTATGGCCGTTCCGACAATGTTTCGGTTCAGCAGGCCGAAGACGTGATCGCCGCGCTGGAAGGTGCGGATGAAGCGATGTTGTTCGGTTCCGGCATGGCGGCGGCCACGAGCGTTTTTTTGGCCTTCGAGAAGCCCACCCACATCGTGGCATCCGAAGTGATGTATTGGGGCTTGCGATCCTGGCTACAGGAAGTCGGACGGTATGGTCACAGCGTAACGTTCGTCGACACCTCCGATTTGGGAGCCGTTCAACGGGCGATCGAACCGGGCCGGACCGGAATATTCTGGGTGGAGACGCCCAGCAATCCGCTTTGGACCATCACGGACATCGAAGCTGTTGCGGAAATTGCCCATGCGGCAGGCGCCATCCTGTGCATCGATTCGACGGTTTCTACTCCCGTGTTCACCCGCCCGCTATCGCTGGGCGCGGATATCGTCATGCATTCCGCGACCAAGTATCTCAACGGCCATTCTGACGTTGTCGCGGGAGCGCTTGCGACGACACAGAATGGAAGCCTGTGGACCTCAATCAAAAAAGCGCGGATGTCGCAAGGCTCCGCTCTCGGGCCATTCGAGGCCTGGTTGTTGACCCGCGGGATGCGAACGCTTGACGTGCGCGTACGGACACAAGCCAAGACGGCTGCGCGACTCGCGGAGGAGCTTCTCGGCCATCCCGCCGTCGCCGATGTCCTTTATCCAGGATTGCAGCATCACCCCGGTCACGAGGTGGCTGCCCGGCAAATGACCGGCGGCTTTGGCGGCATGTTATCCATCCGAATGAAAAACGGAGAAAAGGCAGCAATCGCCACAGCCGCCCGCGTTCGATTATGGAAACGCGCCACCTCGCTGGGCGGTGTCGAGAGTTTAATTGAACACCGAGCCTCGATCGAAGGAGCAGGTTCGCCCTGTCCTCTCGATCTGCTTCGACTTTCGGTCGGGCTGGAAGATGCTGATGATCTCTATTCAGACCTCATCCAGGCATTGGCGGCCGCTTATTGACGGCAAACAACGGTCAAAGAAGACGCGAGCAGATATGAACAGTGTGGCCGTCGCTATCATGTGCAAAACTCCGCGCGCTGGTGTCTCGAAGACGCGCCTTTCGCCGCCTCTGCTTCCCGAGGAATGCGCCGTGATCTCGGGCTGCTTTATTCGTGACCTCGCACACACCATCCAGTCGATGACAAGCGAGGACGACATCGCGCCCTATGCGGTTTATACCCCTCCAGGTTCGGAGGGCGCGCTCAAGCAAATACTTCCTGGAGGTTACAGTCTCGCATTGCAGGCGGAAGGAGATTTCGGTGTTCGCCTCCTGCAAGGTATCCGAGATCTTCTCGGCGCGGGCCACGCCGGCGCTATACTGGTAAATTCGGATTCTCCAACCTTGCCAAAGGAAATCCTTAGGCAAGCTGCCGACGCCGTTCGTCGCGGCGATAATGTTACGCTCAGTCCCGCTCTCGACGGCGGCTACACGCTTGTAGGCTTGTCTCGTCCGCACGCCCGTCTCTTTGAAGACATTCCGTGGAGCACCGGCGATGTGTACCGACTGACGCTGGAACGAGCACGGGAGATTGGTTTGCCGGTCGAAACGGTGCCGGGATGGTACGATGTCGACGACGCATCTTCATTTCAGATGCTTGAGGACGAATTTTCTGGCCAACGCCTGAACTTCACATCTGCTGGTCTGGTGGGGGCAAATGCCCCCGCGACCCGGCGATTTGTGCGCGAGCGGCAAAGTAGATCCACGGAATAAATATTACGATGCAGTTTCCTTCAGGTCCGAAAATCGTGAGTGTCGTGATCCCCTGTCTCAACGAGGAGGATCCGATCGCCGGAGTGGTTCGCGAAGTTCTTACGCAAAACGTTGATGAAGTGATTGTCGTAGATAATGGTTCTACGGATCAGACAGCCGCCAAAGCGCTCGCGGCGGGCGCACGTGTCGTGAGTGAGCCGCAGCCGGGCTACGGTCGCGCATGTGCGGCTGGCGTCGCCGGAGTTCGGCCAGATGCGGATATCATTTGCTTTTTGGACGGCGATGGAAGCGACGTCCCGGCATTTCTGTCCTCGATAGTGGCACCGATTGCTGCGGATCAGGCGGATTTTGTGATGGGATCACGGTTGCGCGGAAAGCGGGAGCCGGGCAGCATGACTCCCCAGCAGATTGTCGCCGGATGGATTGCTGGCTTGCTGCTTCGGCTTACCTATGGCGTCAGGTTTACCGACATGTCGCCTTTTCGCGCGATCCGCGTCGGTGTTCTGCGTTCGCTCAATATGGGCGAGCAAACTTACGGCTGGAATCTTGAAATGCAAATGCGGGTGGCTGCCGCCAGACTTCGGCTGCTCGAGATTCCCGTCGATCATCGCTGCCGCCAGGGCGGTGAATCCAAAGTCTCAGGCAACCTTGCCGCGGGATTGAAAGCAGCTTGGAAGATCGCGACGACCTTTGTCCGCCTCACGGTCTCTCTGCAGGATCGGTCAAAGCAACTCGACGTGAAACCAGCGACGACATCGAGAGAGCGTTTGTCTTGATCGCAATTTCGTAAAATATTTTCTTTTGCATCGCCAGGGGCGTAAATATGCGTGTGCTGTTGACGGGTGGTGCCGGATTTATCGGCCAACATGTATTGCGCGAACTGCTTTCGCGCGGCCACGAGGTTCGTGTGTTGGACTCAATCCGGTCGGACGTGCATCCGGGAGGGAAAACACCCGCACTCGCGGGCGCGGAATTGCGAGTTGCAGATGTTCGCGATGCGTCAGCAGTCGAGGCTGCGTTAAGCGGCGTTGAAGCCGTGTTGCATTTGGCCGCGAAAGTTGGCCTCGGCGTCGATGTCAACGACCTGCCTGACTATGCGTCCTCCAACGATTTCGGCACAGCGGAATTGTTAGCCTGTATGGCTCGCAAAGGCGTGACGCGGTTGACGCTGGCAAGCTCGATGGTGGTCTATGGCGAGGGAATCGGCCGTTGTACCGAGCATGGTGCGGTCAGGCCGGGCCCGCGCGTCGAAGATGCGCTGTCCGCCGGCAAATTTGAGCCGCCTTGCCCGATATGCGGAAGCCCGCTGGATACCGCGCTCGTCAACGAGGATGCGCCGCTGGATCCCCGCAACGCGTATGCGACAAGTAAGGTTGCCCAGGAATTCTATGCCAGCAATTGGGCGCGCACGACCGGCGGATCGGTGGCCGCGCTGCGGTATCACAACGTCTATGGCCCGGGCATGCCCCGAGATACCCCCTATGCCGGGGTGGCTGCCATTTTTACCTCGGCGCTGCGTCGAGGCGAGCCGCCGAAGGTGTTCGAAGACGGCTGCCAACGTCGGGATTTCGTACATGTCAGAGACGTGGCCGCCGCGACGGTGACGGCTTGCGAAAGCCATGTCAGTGGTGTTGAGGCATTCAACGTTGGGTCCGGCACGCCTCGCACGGTCGGCGAAATGGCAACGGCGCTGGCGTTGGCGCTGGGCGGGCCGAAGCCGGTAGTGACCCGCCAGTACCGGCTGGGCGATGTCCGCCACATTACGGCCGACTCTTCCCGGCTTCGCAGCAAATTAGGCTGGCGACCGAAAGTCGATTTTCAGGATGGCATGACCGAATTGGCCAGTCAGTAGAGCTGCGGTTTTCGTAGTCTTGTTTTTAGTGATCGTGACGTCCGGCTCACTTCTATTTATTCGTAACGGAAGTCGATCGCTTATAAATGCGCCAAGCCTCCGGTCGTGTCTCGACCAACCGGTAGAGCGGGCTTGATGCGAAAGGATCCTTTCCCCAAGCGCCATCATGGTTCGTTAGCACGACGATGGCGCAATCATATCGATTGGCAAGTTGATTAAGATCTTCCTCTTCGGGATGGCCGGAAAACACGCGATCGAATTGCGCGTCCATATCATGCAACGGCAGTTTCGTGCGCGGGGAAAAGGGAGCGAAACCATTCCCGGCATAACATGATCGACGATTGGCCATCAGCGCCCACGAGATGTTGATCGGCCAATTCGTCATGTTGCCAAGAAAGCGAGGATTATTCGCAATGCGTTCATATTCCCCGGAATTCTTGCGAACCGCATCCCACATCGCGGCTGAATCCAAAAATAGAGAAGATGGCTCTTTGGATTGAGCGCTGATATCGCGAGAGATATTCCGGATACCTTCGAAGCTTCCGAGGCCGATCAGCATCAGCGCCGCAAGGGCATAACTCAAGCGGATCGAGCGCAGGTATTTTGAAAGACCTGCGGCTGAGAAAATCATCAGAACGAGAATGCCCGGCAACACACTGCGCCAAGCCAGATCATTATTTTGTGCCAATCGGCTTATCAGCAAGCTACCGACGCCGAGGCTTACGAACGCGAGTACGCCGAATGGTGCCACAAACGCTTTCTGAACGCGTGGGAGCACACGATCCTTCGCCAGCAACAACATCATAATCACGCCTGTCGGATAAAATGCCGCGAACTCCGTGAATAGAAAAATGCTCCAATAGACCGGAACATCGAGAAGGTTGCGCACACTTTCCGGAATTCCGTCACCCAGCACTCCGTACGGCCCTATGCCGATAGGTGAGCCAACGGCGCGAAGCGAGGCCGCGCGGAATTGATCATAAATAAAGAGCGACGACATCGCCATCGCCAGTACAGCAGCGCCAGCTGCGCTAAGGACAAAACGAAAGCGAGCGCCCGATTCAATCTTGAGCAGAATCATTGCCCCGACCGCGACCGCCGCAAGCGGAAATGTCACGCCGCCAACCCAGGTTGAACTTTCGAACGCGGCGGTCACGACCAGCGAAAGGACGATAACAGTCAGCAAATTTTGTCGTCGGGCAAGTTCGAGTAGAAGGAAAAATGCGATCGGGACACAACCTGCAGAAGCGACGTGCTGCGGAGCCCAGCCGATCTGGAACAGCCAGGTTCCGAAGCCGGTTGGCCAGCCCGTCATAGCGTGCGTTAATTCCGAGCCAAAAAGCAGGATCAGGCTCTGGCGGATCGACATTGCCAGCGCGAGGAGCAGCACCCAACCGGCCGCGGACGCTCGCACGCTCAGCCAGCTCGCAAAGCCCATCATCAGCGTCAGCGACGAGAACGCAGTAAACCAGGTTAATCCGGCATCAGCTTCCCACCCATTCCGGCCTGTCAATATTACCAGCTCGGCGGCGCTGAAATGCCAAAGATAGTAATAAGACAGTCTGTCCAGGCCATCGCTCTCTCCGAAGAATGGATTACCGGCCGGTACGCCCAGGCGGGCCATATCGTCGATCATCGCTACCTTGGAATGGTCGAAAATAACGTCCGATAATGTCACTCCGCCTGATGTGACGTGCGGAAGTATCATCGCCAGGATCGCGGTCGCCAGGATCGCGGCACCTCCGACGGCCCAGAGGGGAACGCCACCTTTATCGGCTTCATCCGTTTCCCGCCGGGCGGGCATCAACAAGGCAACTACAGCCCATAACAGCGTTAGAGCGGTCACAACACTTACGGTAGTCTTCGTCATTCCTACCGCGCAGAATAGGGGCAGGACGACGGAGCTATGAACGGCCCACCCGAGGGCCGGCGCAAGGGGCCAAGCCAGCGAACGCGGCATCAACCGCCGCGACAGCGGCAACCCAACACAGGTCCACAACAATGCAGCCAGGCCCGCGCAGAAAAATGCGTTTCCAAATGATGCCATTAGCGATCAGATTTTTCGCTTCATCATAATTTTCGTGCTCAAGTTATCCAATAACGAAAAAACTGCCGAGACAGGCAGTTCTTTGCCGGTGGCGTTTACTTGCCTTGACTGATATTTCATGGTCGATTGCCTGTGGCAATGACGTATTGAGATTGACTGAAAATGAAAACATTTCTTGGGGTAATCGGCGGTTCGGGACTTTACGATATTCCTGGCCTCAGCAATGCAAAATGGGAAGCCGTTGCGACCCCATGGGGAGAACCTTCTGACGATTTTCTGGTCGGAGAATTGCAGGGATTGCCGATTGCTTTCCTTCCTCGTCATGGGCGCGGCCACAAATTATCCCCCGGAGGAATCAATTATCGCGCCAACATCGATGCGATGAAACGCCTTGGGGTTACCGACCTCGTTTCAATGTCCGCCTGCGGCTCTCTGAAAGAGGAATTATCCCCCGGGACATTCGTGCTGGTCGATCAGTTCGTGGATCGAACGTTCGCTCGTGAAAAATCCTTCTTTGGAAATGGGTGCGTCGGGCACGTCGCCTTCGCTGATCCGGTCAGTCCCCTGTTGGTGGCACACGTCGCCGCTGCAGCTCATGCCGAAAGCATAAAACTGCATCGCGGAGGCACATATTTGGCGATGGAAGGTCCGCAATTTTCCACTCTCGCCGAGAGCATCCTTTATAGATCCTGGGGATGCGACGTCATCGGCATGACGAATATGCCGGAGGCAAAACTGGCGCGCGAAGCGGAGCTTTGCTACGCCACAGTTGCGATGGTTACCGATTACGACAGCTGGCATGGTGAATTTGGCACAGTGGACGTCTCGAAAGTCATCGCCATGCTGCTGAGCAACGCCGAGCACGCCAAGAAGTTGATACAGCGGTTGGCGCAGGACCTGCCGCGCGAACATGAGCTTTGTCCTATAGGTTCAGATCGGGCCCTCGAATATGCGATCATCACGTCGCCAGATGCGCGCGATCCCGCGATGGTGGCAAAACTTGACGCCATCGCAGGCCGAGTTCTCTCGGGGTAACGAAAACAATTCTTCAAATTTTTCTTATGAAGAGCCAGAGGCACGCTCATGGCTGCTGATGGCTGGTCGCCTCTATTCCCCAGCTTGACCATCTTCTTTGATCTGGAAGTCGGACCGGGTCTGCTTGTTCCCGAAACGCCTCGAGGCTACGTCACCGTTCGGGCATAGGCTGCGTGGCTCAGACGCAAGCCCCAGGTTTTTGTTTCGTAAGTGAAGTATCCTGAGCGGACTTGATCGAATGGTCGCGCTCGATGGCTTTCAAGTGAGCAAGGCCACCGACGATCAGCCGGCGTTCCTCGCACTCTCCCTGATCCACCATTCCGTAAATGTGTTGGGTGAGAATCTTGCGCGCCTGCACAAGAACGGATCGATCGCGCTGCTGGAGCTGCAGGTAGATCGTAAGCGCCCGTTCGATCGCGGCGGGCGCAACAATTTCTTCAACTCGGTCGTTCATGGTCGGCCTCGCAATCGCAGACGATCCAGGGCAGAGGGACAGCTCACGGAGCCGCGGCTTTCAGTCCGAGCTGATAATTCGCCAATCCGCGTCCTGGTTCCCGGTTCACTAACCCGCCCCCGTTTTTTCCGGATGCATGCTGCCCTGATCAACCAATCGCCGTTTTCCCTTTTTAACCGAAAACGCCGGGAAGCCGGCGACAGGCGTCCACGCTGGCGCTCGCAGGTCTGGAAATCCATCGTCGCGCGCAGTCGCGCAATTCTCGACGAAAATGTGCGGGCCTTCAAGGAAGCCAGTTCAGCGCGCCACGATCAGATAGCCGCCCAGCACCAGCAGCAGGGACAGCACCACCAGCGCGCCGACCACCCCAGTGACGATCGCGAACAATTGGTTGGCCTCCAGCCAGCGTCGTAATCCCTTGACCATTATTCCCACCCGATCTCGATTTGGACTTTGCGCTGCGGGCAGACTATCAAGCGGTGGATACGCCGTCTCACCTTTATCCCTTCAACGAAACGCCCGTTCATGCGGCATCGCCGGTTATCCGGCAATTCTCACGTCTTCAAGGAGTCATCATGGAAAATCTGCGAACCCAGGGTATCAGCCTGCCGCGGCTTGGGCTTGGCACGTTTCGGATGCAAGGCGATGTCTGCCGTGCGGCGGTTGAAAGCGCGCTCGCGCTCGGCTATCGCCATATCGACACCGCCGAAATGTACGGCAACGAAGACGCCATCGGCGCGGCCCTGGTGGCCTCTTCCGTCGCGCGCAAGGACCTGCATATCACCACGAAGGTCTGGCACGAAAACCTCGCACCCGACGCGATCGCCCGCGCGTTCGACTCCAGCCTCAAGAAGCTGCGGCTCGATCACGTCGATCTCTATCTGGTGCATTGGCCGTCCAGGAATATGGACTTGCCGGCGATTTTCGACACCCTGTTGAAGCTGAAAGCGGAGGGACGCGTTCGCGCCATCGGCGTTGCCAACTTCACCGTCGCGCTGTTGAAGACCGTGGTGGAGGAGATCAAGGCGCCGATCGCCTGCAATCAGATCGAATATCATGTGATGCTCGATCAGACGAAGGTCCGCAAATATCTTGCGGAAAAGTCGATCCCGCTGGTGGCCTATTGCCCGCTAGCGCAGGGCCGGGCGGCGTCCGACGAGACGCTGACGACGATCGGCCGCAAGCACGGCGCCAGTGCGGCCCAGGTGGCGCTGAAATGGTTGCTCGATCAGGAGGGCGTCGCCGCGATCCCGAAGGCGTCGCGCGCGGAAAGCCAGCAGGCCAATCTCGACGCGCTGAAAGTGAAGCTCGACGATGAGGACCGGAAGGCCATTGCGGCGTTGCCGAAAAATAGCCGCTTTGTGAATCCCGGTTTTGCCCCCGCGTGGGATTAGGAACGGCGCTTGCGTTCTCACCCACAAAGAAATGGCCCCTTGCGGGGCCATTTCTGCGTCAGACCTCAGGACTCGTGGTGACGATGCTTGATGATCACCACCTTATCGTGGTGACGGCGCCAACCATGGTCACGGTGTTCGCGAAATTCGGCGCGGTGCTCGCGGAATTCGCGGTGTTCGCGAAACTCGGCGCGCGCGCCGTGATGGTCGCCGTCGCGCTTGATCACGACGTCTTCCGCGCTTGCAATCGACGGTGCCGCGATGGCGAAGACGCCAAGGGCTGCAATAACGTATCCAAACTTCTTCATATTGTCCTCCTCAGTTGAACGAGGATTAAACGTCGCATCCGGCGGAACGTTCCATGAAGATTCGAAAGGAATTCTGAACAGCCATTCAGCAACGACGAGCGCACGACGGGAGAATACTTGTGTGGACAACGCGCTAGTCGACGATCGCCTGATACACCAGCGCATTGATCTTCTGGCGATAGTGCCAGCGGATCGGGCCCGGCGCAGCGGAGAGATACACCACCGCGAGTTCTTCTTTCGGATCGACCCACCAGTCGGTGCCGCTGGCGCCGGGCCAGGAGAACTGTCCGACCGATCCCATCATCCTGACCACGCCGGGCGTCGTGCGCACCGCAAGACCGAGACCGAATCCGAAATCGGCGCGGGTCGGATCGGCATTGCCGACGAGATTTTTGATGTTAGGGCCGAGTTGGTCGGACAGCATGTAGTCGATGGTCTTGCGGCCCAGCAGGTGCGCCTCGCCGGCGCGTCCGCCGTTCATCAGCATCATCGCAAAGCGCAGATAGTCTGTGGCCGTGGAGGCCGCGCAGCCGCCGCCGCATTCGAATTTGAGCGGTTGCGTCAATTCCGGGCTGCGGGCCTGTGGCTTGCCGGTGTCGGGATCGATCGGCAGCGGTTTTGCGTAGCGTGCCGCCTTCTCGGGAGAAATCGCAAATCCAGTGTCGGTCATTCCGAGCGGCGTAAACAGGTTGGCTTGCAGATATTGCCCGAGTGTCTGTCTGGTGATGCTCTCGACGGTGAGGCCGAGCACGTCGATACCGAAGCCGTAATCCCACACGGTCGCTGGCTGATACAATAGTGGCAACGAGGCAAGCTTATCCATGAAGGCCGCGCCGTCATAGTCGCGCGCCGCATCGCTGCTGCCCGCGGGATACATCTTGTGCACCAGCGTGTTGCCGCGGCCGCCATAGACCAGCCCGGAGGTGTGGCGCATCAGGTCCTGGATCGTGATCGGGCGATTGGCGGGTACGGTGTCGGCGGTAGGCTCGCCGGCTTCACGTGCGGCGACGCGCATGGTGGCGAATTTCGGAAAATACTTTGCCAGGGGATCGTCGATCAGAATCTTGCCCTGCTCATACAGCATCAGGGCCGCGACCGTCGTCATCGGTTTGGTCATCGAGGCGATGTTGAAGATGGTGTCGGTGGTCATGGCGACGCCGGCCGCCTTGTCGCGCCAGCCATAGGCGTCGAGCACCACGAGTTTGCCGTGGCGGGCAATCGCAATCACCGCGCCGGGAATCCGCCCCGCCTCGATGTCGGCTTTCAGCGTCGCACTGATTCGCGCCAGCCGCTCCGGCGACAGGCCAACCTCTTCGGGCTTGGCGCGCGGCAAGGGGTCTTCGGCGAAGGCGGCGCTGGAGGCGAGCAGGCAAAGCGTGGCGGCGAAAATTCGGATGGAAACCATGGCCGTCTCCCGTTCGGGCTCTTCGGCCCTTGGTGCTATTGAAGAACATTAGGGCACGGCGTTCGGAGAGACCAGCGGCGTTTGCAGGAGAGCACGCTTGCCGTCGGCGGCTTGCGGAAAGCCGGTGTTCGGGGCATGTTTCGCCCAACAAAAAATCGTAATCGAGGGAGCGCCAGCATGTCCGCCTTGTCACGCCGCCATTTTCTTGCATTGACCGGATCGACCGCGGTGGCGGCGCTCTCAGTGGGTGTCACCACGCCGGCGCTGGCGGCGATGGGGCCAGCCGACAAGTTCGACCTCGTGATCAAGGGCGGTGACGTGCTCGATCCGAGCCAATCGCTGCGCGGCAAGCGCGACATCGGTATCCGCTGGGGGATGATCGAGGCGATCGAACCGGAAATTCCCGCCGCCCGTGCCTCCAAGACCATCGACGCAACGGGCAAATTGGTAACGCCCGGCCTGATCGATCTGCATTGCCACGTCTATCCGTATGGCTCCGCGATCGGCATCCCCGCCGACGAACTGGTGCAATTCCAGGGAACAACCACGGTGGTTTCGGCCGGCGACGCCGGTGTCAACAACCTCGCGGCGCTGCGCCGTTATATCGTGGCGCAGTCGCGGACGCGGATTTATGCGTTCGTCCACATCGCCAACAACGGGTTGTCGGCGTTCCCGGTCGCCGAGCTCTACAACATCGACAACGCGCAGGTGGAAGCCTGCGCGATGGCGCTGGCGGAAAATCCGGACTTTTTGATTGGCGTGAAAGTGCGGATGTCGGAGAACGTGATTTTCAAGCACGGCCTGGAGCCCTTGAAGCGCGCGATCCAGGCTTGCGAAATGTGCGGCTGGCCGGCCAAAATGATGGTGCATATCGGCGGCGTCGAGACCGGCGAATTGATGTCGCAGATTCTCGATCTGCTGCGGCCCGGCGATGTGCTGACCCACGCTTATTCCGGTGCGCCGAATATCGCCGGCGCGTTCACCAACATCGTGCAGAACGGCAGGCTGTTGCCGGCGGCGCTCGCCGCCAAGCAGCGCGGCGTGATCTTCGACGTCGGTCATGGCGGCGGCAGCTTCGACTTCACCGTGGCCGAAGTGGCGATCCCCGGCGGCTGCACCCCGGACACGATCTCGTCCGACATCCACGTGTTTTCAGGCAACACGCCGGGCGTGCCGTATCTGCCCAACGTCATGAGCAAGTTCATGGCGCTCGGCTATTCGCTGGAGCAGGTGGTGACGATGACGACCACGGCGCCGGCCAAGATCATCAATCGCGCGCCGAAGATCGGAACGTTGCAAATCGGTGCGCCCGGCGACGTCGCGATCATGGAGCTCGTCGAAGGCCCGGTGTCGTTCGTCGACACCCGCAACAACAGGCGCGACGGCAAGGCCTATCTGAAGCCGGTCCAGACCGTGATCAACGGCGTGCCGTTCGGCCGGCCGTATCAATCGCCGTTCGCGGTGAGGTAGGCGGCTCGCGAGTCTCATGCGCGAACGTGCTTCTCCACATTCGCGCTCCGCGCCGGCACGCCGAATTCTTTTCGGCACACCTCGGCGAGCATGGCGACGCCTTCGCGGATTTCCTCGTGCGAGGGACTGGCGAAGCACAGCCTCAACCGGCTGCCGGCATGGGCCTTGTCGGTGGACCATTCCGGCCCCGGATTGATGGCGACGCCGGCGGCAAGCGCCGACCGATAGAGCTTGAGCGTGTCGACCTGGTCGGGCAGCTTCACCCACAGGAAGATGCCGCCTTTGGGAGTTTCGAACTCGGCCGAGGTGCCGAATTGCTCGTTGAGCGCTTCCATCAGCGTGTCGAGCTTGGCGCGCAACCCGCGCGTCAGTTTCGGCACGTGGGAGGTGAAATGGGCTGCGCAATATTCCGCGAGCACCATCTGTTCAAGCGCGCCGGAGCCGGCGTCGGTCTTCAGCGCCAGCATGCGCGACAGCACCGCCCAGGGGGCGACGATGAAACCGACCCGCAACGCCGGAGCGATCGATTTCGAGAACGAGCCGATGTGGATCACGCCGCCGCTTTTGTTCATCGCATGGAGCGCGGGGGGACGGCTGCCGTCCCAGATCAGGTCGGCATAGCAATCGTCTTCAAAAATCGGCACGCCGTATTGTTCTGCGAGCGTGAGCAGTTCGGCACGCCGGGTCTCCGGCATGATGGTGCCGGTCGGGTTCTGCACGGTCGGGATGGTATAGATGTATTTTGGCGTGATGCCGCGGCCCTTGAGATCGGCGAGCGCTGCCGCCAGCGCGTCCATCCGCATGCCCTGATGGTCGAGCGGTATGCCGACCACGTTGACGCCGAGCCGGGATAGCCGCGTCAGCGCGCCCTGATAGGTGTCCTGCTCGATGATTACCGTATCGCCGCGGGCGAGCAGCGTTGCGTTGACGAGATCGAGCGCTTGCAGCGAACCGGACACGATCAGGATATCGTCGGCGGCACAGCAGATGCCGGCGTCGCGCGTCAGCTTGGTCACGAGAAATTCGCGTAAGCGAAGGTAGCCTTGCGGACCGCTGGCGAGGCCGTAAGTGGCGAGCGTCGTGCCCTCGCGCTTGAGCACGGCGTTGACCGCCTCGATCAGCCCCTCGACCGGGACCTGGTCGGGGTCGTTGTTGCCGCCGATGAAGCTGTATCTCGCCAGGCCGGTCCATCTTGCCGCCGGTGCGGGCAATCCCGCCGGGAGCAAGGGTGCGAAGTCGAAGGTTGCGGAGGTCATGAACGGCGTCTCCCTTGTTGTTGTTATGGGTGCGACCATGGCGATGGCATCCGGACCCCGTCAACGCCTTTTCCGGCCCTCAACCGCTCATCAGGTGGGCTCTCGCGAGGTGCCCAGAGCCGCTCTGCCCTGCGTAATGATGCTGGCGCGGACCGGCGAGTCCAGCTAATGCTCCCAGCATAAAAGTGAGATCCCCATGGCCGATCCGATCCAGGAAGTTCTGCAAGCCTTTGCCCTCGGCGAACTCGTCGTCGTCACCGATGACGACGACCGTGAAGGCGAAGGCGATCTGATCGTCGCGGCCTCGCTCTGCACTGCCGAGAAGATGGCGTTCATCATCCGCCACACCTCCGGCATCGTCTGCGCGCCGATCACGACCGAAGACGCACGCCGGCTGCGGCTCGATCCGATGGTGGCGCACAACGAATCCAACCACACCACCGCTTTTACGGTTTCGATCGATTACAAGCCCGATGGCGGTACCGGCATTTCGGCGGATGAACGCGCGTCCTGCTGCCGCGCGCTGGCCAACCTGAATGTCGGCGCCAATGATTTTGCCCGGCCTGGCCACGTATTTCCGCTGATCGCGCGCGACGGCGGTGTGCTGCTGCGTTCGGGACACACCGAGGCCGCGGTCGATCTCTGCAAGCTGAGCGGGCTTCCGCCGGTCGGCGTCATCAGCGAGTTGATGAACGACGACGGCACGGTGATGAAGGGCGAGCAGGTGGCGCGGTTCGCCGCCGCCCACAAACTCAAGCATGTCACCATCGCCGATATGATCGCCTACCGCCAGGGCCGAGAGAAATTGATCGAGCGGGTTGCGACGTTCACCACCGAGAGCCCGATCGGACCGCTGCAGGGTTATGCCTATCGCTCGCCGTTCGATTCCATCGCGCACGTTGCCTTCGTCTATCATGGCATCGGCGACGGCAAAAACGTGCTGACGCGCTTTCACAAGCCCAACATCGTCAAGGACATCTTCACCGGCCCGAAGCGCATGCAGGCCGTGCTTGAACATTTCAAGAAGGCCGGCAGCGGCGTGCTGGTATATTTGCGCGACGGCGCCGCCGGCGTTCCGGTGACACCGTTGCCGGACGAGAAGTCCGCCGAGGCCGATCGCAACCGGCAATGGCGCGAGGTCGGGGTCGGCGCGCAAATCCTGCGCGATCTCGGCGTCACCTCGATCCGTCATTTGACCTCGTCGGTGCATGACTACAAAGGACTGTCCGGGTTCGGCATCGAGATCGTCTCCAACGAACAGCTTGAAGACTAAACTTCAAAGATTTAACCTGCCGCGTCGACGATAAGTGCTAGCGGCGGTGATGCGAAAGGAATTGTCATGAGCGTGCGCCCCCAGACCAAGGACAAGCCGTCCCCGGTGAATTTCCAGTGGGACGATCCGTTCATGCTCGACGAGCAGCTCACCGAAGACGAGCGCATGATCCGCGACACTGCGCGGGCCTATGCGCAGGACAAGTTGCTGCCGCGCGTTACCAAGGCCTATCTGGAAGAGAAGGTCGACCGCGACATCTTCCACGAGATGGGCGATCTTGGCCTGATCGGCATCACCCTGCCGGAAGAATATGGCTGTGCCAATGCCAGCTACGTCGCTTATGGCCTGGTGGCGCGCGAGATCGAGCGCGTCGATTCCGGCTATCGCTCGATGAATTCGGTGCAGTCGTCGCTGGTGATGCACCCGATCTATGCCTATGGCGACGAGAACCAGCGCAAGAAATACCTGCCCAAGCTCGCCACCGGCGAATGGGTCGGCTGTTTCGGTTTGACTGAGCCGGATGCCGGCTCCGATCCCGGCGGCATGAAGACCCGCGCCGAGAAGGTCTCGGATGGCTACCGGCTGACCGGAACCAAGATGTGGATTTCGAATGCGCCGATCGCCGATGTGTTTGTGGTGTGGGCGAAGTCGCCCGAGCACAACAACCAGATCCGCGGCTTCATTCTGGAAAAGGGCATGAAGGGCCTTTCGGCGCCGAAGATCGACGGCAAGCTCTCGCTTCGTGCCTCCGTCACCGGCGAAATCGTGATGGAGGGCGTGGTGGTGCCGGAGAGCGCGCTACTGCCCAACGTCTCCGGCCTCAAGGGACCGTTCGGCTGCCTCAACCGCGCCCGCTACGGCATTTCCTGGGGCGCGATGGGTGCCGCGGAAGATTGCATGCATCGCGCCCGGCAATACACGCTCGACCGCAAGCAGTTCAACCGGCCGTTGGCGGCAACCCAATTGGTGCAGAAGAAACTCGCCGACATGCAGACCGACATCGCGCTCGGCCTGCAGGCCTCGTTGCGGGTTGGACGATTGATGGACGAAGGCAAGATGGCGCCGGAGATGATTTCCATCGTCAAGCGCAACAATTGCGGCAAGGCGCTCGACATCGCGCGCATGGCCCGCGACATGCACGGCGGCAACGGCATCCAGATCGAATATCACGTGATGCGTCACGCCGCGAACCTGGAAACCGTGAACACTTATGAAGGCACGCACGACATCCACGCGCTGGTCCTGGGGCGCGCCATCACCGGCATTCAGGCATTTTCGTAAGGCAGAGCGCACATCCTCACCGTCGCCATGCCCGGCCTTGTGCCGGGCATCCACGTCTTGACTTTT
Source organism: uncultured Alphaproteobacteria bacterium (assembly GCA_963814615.1). Lineage (GTDB taxonomy): Bacteria > Pseudomonadota > Alphaproteobacteria > Rhizobiales > Xanthobacteraceae > Bradyrhizobium. The sequence goes on from CAWFDN010000005.1 coordinate 1,131,487, forward strand.
GCTGAGGCAGGAAGACGTGGATGGCCGGGGGCGTAGACAAGTGTACGCAGTCTGCGCAAGCAGACTGCTATGCCCGGCCATGACGAGTGATTAAGGCTAACGATTGATCCCCCAATGAACGCCAACGACGATATCCCGTTCAACCGCGATTTCCCGTTGAAGCCCGGCGTGGTCGATGAAGTCCGGCCCGGCGTGCGACGGATTCTTTGCAACAATCCGAGCCCATTCACCCTCACGGGCACGGTGAGCTACATCGTCGGCCACGGCAAGGTCGCGATCATCGATCCCGGTCCGGACAACGAGGCCCACGCCGCGGCGCTGCTGGACGCCGTGCGCCATGAGACCGTGACGCATATTCTGGTCACCCACACCCATCGCGACCACTCGCCGAACACCGCGCGGATCAAGGCCGCGACCGGCGCCACCGTTTACGCCGAGGGTCCGCATCGCGCCTCGCGGCCGCGCTATGAAAGCGAAAAACACAATCCGGAATCCGGCGCCGACCGCGATTTCAGGCCCGACGTCGCGGTGCGCGATGGTGAGATCATCAAAGGGGCGGATTGGGCACTGCAGGCGGTGGCGACGCCGGGCCACACCGCCAACCATCTGGCGTTCGCCTGGCCAGACCGAAAAATACTTTTTGTCGGCGATCACGTGATGGGCTGGTCGACCTCGATCGTGGCGCCGCCGGACGGATCGATGGTCGACTACATGGCCTCGCTCGAACGGCTGACGCGGCGCGACGAGGATTTGTATTTTTCCGGCCACGGCCCGGAAATCCCGGAAGGCCCGCGTTTCGCACGCTTTTTGATCCGGCATCGTCAGGCCCGCGAAGCCTCGGTCCTGCATCGCCTCGCCAAGGGTGAGACGGACATTCCCAACCTGGTGCGCGCGATCTATATCGGCATCGACCCGCGACTCACGGGGGCCGCCGGCTACTCGGTGCTGGCGCATCTGGAGGATCTGGTCGCACGTGGCATCGTTGTGACCGATGGCGACCCGGTGATTGGCGGCAGATATAAGTTAGCGAGTAGGAAGTAGCGAATAGGGGAAGAGGGTTCGGCGTGCCGCGCTCTTTCGTCAATTCGCCATTCGCCACTTCCTTCCTACTTCTTCACGACCTTCGGCTGAACCTTCACGGGAAGCTGCGGCTTTTTCACCACCGGTTTGGCGTTGTCGGCGGCGTTGTTGATGTCGTCGATCAGCTTGGTGACGCGCGCGGCGTTGCTGCCGAGATCGCTTTCGAAATAGCGTGACGAAGAGCGGATATCGACGCGGGATCCCTCGCCGTCGGGTGTGATGCGGATCGAGACGTCCTCGCGAAATCCCATGATCGGTGTGCGTGCCACCGCCTCGATGCGGCCGATGCGGCGCGGCGGCTGCGGCGCGCGTTCGTCGATCACGAGCCACTTGCGTTTGGTGACCAGTTGAAGTGCCACCTCATAGGCGCGTTGCACGGGGATATCGAGTTCCACCGTCTCGATATCGGGATAGGCCAGCCGCTGCTGTTCGGCGGAATAAAGTCCGGCGTAAACGGCGGTGTTGGTGCCGTCGCCGCTACGCAGCCGCGCCAGAGCGTCGAAGCGGGGCGGATCGATCGGATCGGTGGTGATGTCGTGGATCGCCGGCAGCTTGCGGTATTGCAGGCCGAGATAGGCCGGATAAGCGAGGATGACGGCGTCGATCAGGAGCGCCAGCAGGATGCGGCTCATGCCGCGCGATCCATTTTGCCAGATCGCGACAAAGGCGGCGAGGCCGACCAGGATGGAAAGGCCGGCGCAGGCGAGCGCGCCGAAGAACGTCGCCAGCGCCGGTTTCATTTCGAGGAACCCGAAGCGGACGATGACGATCGAGACCAGCACCGCGACCACCGAGAACACGGCGAGATTGCGCGCCCATGAGGCGAGGCTGGACACGGGCTCCGACTGGTAGGGAGCGGAAAACCTGCGGGCCATCGGATAAAAATCTGCCGGTTGGAGCGTTGCCGGGCGAAATACACCAAGCGTGCAAACTTGCCGTTTGAGACCACGGACCTGCGGCGAATTCAAGGGTGGATTATGGGCCCGGCGCCGGGCGTGACATGGCAGTGCCCGGGCTTCTTCCTCCCGGCCGTTCGATCAATGTCGCGAACGGCGCCGAGCCGCTGACGCTTTTACGCCGCCGCGTTCGGGAAACGGTAGGCCTTGAACTGGTCGCGCAACGCGGTCTTGAGGATCTTTCCCGTAGCCGTATGCGGAATGCCATCGACGAACACGACGTCGTCGGGCATCCACCATTTGGCGATCTTGCCGTCCATGTATTTCAGGATGTCCTCGCGCGTCGCGTTCTGGCCGGCCTTGAGCTGCACGATCAGAAGCGGCCGCTCGTCCCATTTCGGATGATGGATGCCGATCACGGCGGCTTCCGCGACCGCCGGATGTCCGACCGCGAGATTTTCCAGATCGATCGAGGAAATCCACTCGCCACCGGATTTGATCACGTCCTTCGAGCGATCGGTGATCCGCATGTATCCGTGCTGATCGATGGTGGCGACGTCGCCGGTGTCGAAATAACCTTCGTTGTCGAGAATGTCGGCATCGATCCGGAAATAGGCGTTCGATACCGCGGGACCAGCGACCTTCAGCCGGCCGAAGGTCTTGCCGTCCCATGGCAGGCTCTTGCCGGCATCGTCGGTGATCTTCATCTGGACCCCGAATGGCGGGTAGCCTTGACTCTGGAGAATATCGAGCCGGGCCTCGCCGGTGAGTTCGGCAAACGGAGGCTTCAATGCCGCAAGCGTGCCGATCGGGCTCATCTCGGTCATGCCCCAGGCGTGTCGCACCTTGACCCCCATATCGATGAACGACTTGATCATCGAGCGCGGCATCGCCGAGCCGCCGCAGACCACCATTCTCAAATGCGGCAGCTTCAGATTGTTGGCGGCGATGTGGTTGAGCAACATCAGCCACACTGTCGGAACGCCGGCGGTATGCGTGACCTTCTCAATATCCAACAGTTCGAACACCGACGCACCGTCGAGCTTCGCGCCGGGCAGCACCAGCTTGGTCCCCATCGAAGGTGCGGAGAAGGCGATGCCCCAGCTGTTGGCATGGAACAGCGGCACCACCGGCAGCATGGTATCTCCGGCATTGGCGCCCAGCGAATCGCCGGTGTTGGCCATCAACGCGTGCAGCACGTTGGAGCGATGCGAATACAATACGCCCTTGGGATCTCCGGTGGTGCCGGAGGTGTAGCACATCGCAGCCGCGGTATTTTCGTCGAAGGTCTTCCACTTGAAATTTCCGTCGGCTTGCGCGATCCAGTCTTCATAGGCGACCGCGTTCTTCAGTGTGGTTGTCGGCATGTGCGCCGCGTCGGTGAGCACGATGTAACGCTCCACGCTTGGCAGCCTGTCGGCGATCTTTTCCAGGATCGGTACAAAGGTGATATCCGTCATCACCACGCGGTCTTCCGCGTGGTTGATGATCCAGGCGATCTGGTCTGGAAACAACCGCGGATTGACGGTATGGCAGATCGCGCCGATGCCCATGATGCCGTACCAGGCTTCAAGATGGCGCCAGGTGTTCCATGCGATGGTGGCGACGCGGTCGCCAAGCTGGATACCGTCGCGATCAAGCCGCTGCGACACCTTGAGCGCGCGATCGCGGATTTCGGCGTAATTGGTTCGGTGGATGGGGCCTTCGACCGATCGCGTTACGATTTCCTGTGTGCCATGAATAGCCGCCGCATGCTCGATAATCCGGTGACAAAGCAAAGGCCAGTCTTGCATCAATCCACGCACGGGCGTTCCTCCGGATTTTATTATGGCAGTCTTTGGAATTGCCATGAACTTTAGCGCGGAGAGGGAAAGCCGCAAATGGGCTTGTGGCGGATCTGGCGGCAGCGGAGCGGCCATGGTGGCCGTGTCCTTGCTGCTGATGCTCTGCGCCCAAACCGGACCTGTTGTTGCGGCGCGGAAAACCACATCCTGGTCTGAGGGGTCCCAGAGCAACGCGGCCGGGGACACCGCGCCGAAGCGCCGGCGGGCTGCGCTGGTTGAGGTGGTGCCACTACCGAAGCCGCGGCCGGCCGAAGCACCGGGAAAGCAGACGACCGAAAGCGACCAGCCAGCCGAACCGGCCGTGCCCGCGACGGCGCCCCAACCCTCGGCCTGTCGGCTGGCGCTGTCCGAGGCGATCGCCATCGCCCCCAGCATTCCCGACATCCATGGCACCGGCGGTTGCGGCGGCGAGGATCTGGTGCGGTTGGAAGCCGTGGTGCTGCCGGACAAGCATCTGGTTTCGGTGAAACCCGCGGCGATCCTCCGCTGCACCATGGCCACGGCGATTGCGGACTGGATCCGCACCGACATGGCGCCGTTCGCGGCGAGCCTCGGCAGCGTCATCAGCGATCTCGACAATTTCAACTCGTTCGAATGCCGTGGCCGCAACCGTGTGGTGGGTGCCGCTTTGTCCGAGCACGGCCGCGCCAACGCGCTCGACGTTCGCTCCCTGAAGCTTGCCAGTGGCCAGTCGATCTCGCTCACCGATCGCACGGTGTCGCGCGGTTTACGCGAGAGCGTGCGGCAATCGGTGTGCGCGCGATTTTCGACGGTGCTGGGGCCAGGCTCGGATTGGTACCACGAGGATCACATCCATCTCGACCTGATGGAACGGCACAACAATTACAAAATTTGCCAGTGGAACGTGTGGGATCCGCTGCCGCAGATTGCGCCGCTGCTGCCGGCCGAGCGGCCCCAGGAAGCACCGCAGCGCGAAGTCGCCGAGAAGTCCGATACGGCGAAACCGGATTCCGCCGAAACGGATGCCGCCAGGCCCGCCCCCGCCGAGACCGGACCGCCAACAAAAAAGCGCCGGTAAAAGCCGACGCTTTTTTTAATGTCGTCGTGACGGTGCGTCATCGACCCTTGCGGGCGGATTAAACTGCTACTGCACCGGGTTGGTGTTGAGGCCCGCTTGCAGCGCCACTTGCGGATTAAAAGGAGAGTCACCATGCTTCGGCTCCAGCACCACCACGATGGCACCCATCTTCACCCGGCCATACAAGTCGATCACGTCCTCGTTGGTCATGCGGATGCAGCCAGAAGAGATTGAGGCGCCGATATATTCCGGCTGGTTGGTGCCGTGAATCCGGAACAGCGTGTCCTTGCCGCCGGAGTAAAGATAAAGCGCACGCGACCCCATCGGATTGTCAGGCCCTGGCGCGACGAAGGTCGGAACGCCGAGCCGCTCGATTTCGCCTTTGGTGGGGTGCCAGGCCGGCCACTCGGTCATGCTGCCGATTTTGGCGATACCGGACCACGCCTGCGCTTCCTCGCCGACCGTGATGCCGTAGCGAATCGCCTTGCCGTCGTTGAGCACGAAATAGAGATAGTGATTGTCGGAATCGACCATGATCGAGCCGGGCGCTTCCTTGCGGTGATAGTCGACGATGGCGCGGCGGAACTGCTCGGGCACATCCACCTTTTCGTAGTGAACTTTGGCCAGCAATTCCTTGTCGCGCGGCTTGAAATTGGCTTGGTTGGTCGCCTCGTAGTTCGTGGCCTGCATGCAGCCCGATAACATCAGGCCAGCCGCCAGAATCCCCAACTTTACCTTCAGCGACGACGCCTTCAGTGACGACATAATGCACTTCCAATCGAAAGCCATGCGTTCGCGCATCGATATTGCGCCTCAAACGCCACGATTCTGTTAAACTCATTATCATTGAAAATCACGGCAGTTCCAGAGCTTAGATGGCCGTTCCAAACCGTCGCACTCAGCTGTGTCTTTTTTGTCGCATTTTCTGCAAGCCCTAAGGATTTTTTGGCTCATTTTTAGTCAGGTGGTCCCGGGCCGTCTGCCCAAGGCCATGTTGCTGTCATTCAGCCGGCACTCAAGGTGTCGGCCGGTTCATGCGCCAGTCATGAAGCGCTTACCAGAATCGAGTTAAGTCCTGGAGATGGGCTGTACGCCCGGTCCTGGAGTTTCCTATGCTGTCGGTGTTCATCCCTTCCGAGTCCTCGCTGAAAAAAGTCGCCTCCGCCGATCTCGCCGCGCTGCCGGAGGGCGCGGTCTGGATCGATCTCGTGAAACCGACGATGGCGGAGGACAAAGCGGTGGAGCAACTGGCCGGGATCGCGGTGCCGACCCGGGAGGACATGCAGGAGATCGAGATTTCCAGCCGCCTTTATATCGAGAACGGCGTGCGCTACATGACGGCGACGCTGATGTGCTCGGCGGACACCGAGAATCCCCGCACCACCGCGGTGACCTTCATCCTCGCCAGTCATCGCCTGGTGACCGTGCGGTACGACGCCCCGAAGCCGTTCATGCTAGTGGAGAACAAGCTGGCGCGGGCCTGCGCCCCAGGCATCACCGGCGAGATGGTGCTGATGGAATTGCTCGACGCGGTCATCGACCGCAACGCCGACATTCTGGAACGCGCCGGCAGCGACATGGACACCATCAGCCACAATATTTTCGAGCCCGGGGGCGGGGCCCGCACCGGTCATGCCAAGCGCTATTCCGACATCCTGATCGCGATCGGTCGCAAGGGTGACCTCACCTCCAAGGTGCGCGAGAGCCTGGTCTCGATCGGTCGGGTGGTGACATTCGTCACCGCGGCGGTCGAGGGCGCCAAATGGTCCAAGGACATGCGCGAGCAGCTCAAAACCATGCAGCGCGACGTGACCTCGCTGACCGATCACGCCTCCTATCTTTCCAACAAGATCACCTTCGTGCTCGATGCGATGCTCGGCGTCGTCAATCTTGAGCAAAATAACATCATCAAACTGTTCTCGGTGATGGCGGTGGTGCTGATGCCGCCGACTCTGATCGCCTCGATCTACGGCATGAATTTCAAGTCGATGCCAGAGCTGGAATGGCAGCACGGCTACCCCTACGCGTTGGTATCGATGCTGCTCGCCGCCGTCGGGCCTTACGTGTTCTTCAAATGGAAGAAGTGGTTGTAGGATATCTCAATAGCTCCCGTAAAATTTGAGTATTGGGCTGAACGTTTATGCGACGGCTTTCTGCGATAACGCGGTCCCAAGCCGCGAGGATAGCAATGGTTGAAAAAGTCATAACGTCACCCCACAACGTCGTCGATTTCGCGCGCTATCAAGCGGACCGCAATGCCGCCGGTAAGGCGCTTGCGATGTCAGCGTGGACCTGCCGGCATTGCGGCGCGGCGCTGGCCGAGGGTGAGAGCGAAGACGAATGCTCCAGCGCCTTCAACATCGAAGCACCGCGTCTGCGCGGCAGCCCGCGCAAATTCTCCGTGGATTGAATTCAGGTTGCTGCAAATCTCGACCTCATTTTTCGAGACGCGGCTAAAAGGCCGCTCCTCGGGATGAGGTAATCTTAAACGTGCTGGCCGCCGTTGATGTGGATCTCGGCGCCGTTCACGTATGACGATGTCTCGGTGCACAGCACATAGATGATCTTCGCCACCTCGTCCGGCGTGCCCAGCCGATGCAGCGGGATTTGCTGGTCGACGATTTTCTCGGTACCCGGCGACAGGATCGAGGTGTCGATTTCGCCCGGTGCGATCGAGTTGACGCGGACGCCGATGCGGCCGAAATCCGACGCCATCTCGCGGGTCAACGAGGCCAGCGCCGCCTTGGAGGTGGCGTAGGCCGCGCCCGCGAATGGATGCACGCGGGAGCCGGCGATCGAGGTGACGTTCACCACCGATCCTTTCGCCGCCTTCAATTCCTCGATCAACCCGCGCGCCATCATGATCGGCGCGAAGAAATTGACCCGGAAGACGTGGCTCCAGGTCTCGATATCGGTGTCGATGGAGCCGAGCCGGCTGCCGGCTGCCGCCTTCGGCGAAATCGCGGCATTGTTGACGAGTGCGTGCAATTCACCGCCTTCCAGCCGCTGGCGGATTTCCGAAATCGCCCGCGTGGTGTCGGCGTGGTCGGCAAGGTCGACCTGGATGTGATCCTCAGGTCCGGCGCCCCACGGGCATTCTTCCGGGAAAGGATGCCGCGAACAGGTGAGGACGCGCCAGCCGGCGCTGGAGAAGCGGATCACGGTCGCATGGCCGATGCCGCGGCTGGCTCCGGTCAGAAGCAGTGTGCGCCGTGGCGTGTTGGTGAAATTCGACATGGAGGTCCTTCAAGAGGGATTTGGACATCAGGGATTTGGGCATCAGGGATAGAGCCGCGTCTTGGACCAGGGCTGATCTGGCGCAGCGCGGCGAAATTCGATACGGTCGTGCAGGCGGAACGGGCGGTCGTGCCAGAATTCGAACTGGATGGGCGCGATGCGCCAGCCGCTCCAGCCCGGCGGGCGCGGCACTTCGCCGAGGAGGTGCTTGGCGGCGACCTTGGCGATCGCCTGTTCGAACGCAAAACGGCTTTCCAGCGGTTGCGACTGCTTGCTGGCCCAGGTGCCGATCTGGGCCTGCTTCGGCCGGGTCGCGAAATAGGCGTCGGCTTCCGCGTCGGTCACCGACGACACGTTGCCGCGGATCCGGACCTGCTGGCGCAGCGACTTCCAGTGAAATAGCAAAGCCGCCTTGGGATTTGTGGCGAGTTCGAGCCCCTTCTGGCTGGCGAGGTGGCTGTAGAATACGAAGCCGGCGGTATCGTAGCTCTTCATCAGCACCATCCGCGCGTCGGGCAGGCCGTCGGCATCGACGGTGGCGAGCGTCATGGCGTTGGGATCGTTGGGTTCGCTCTTCACGGCCTCACTGAACCAGTCGCTAAACAGCGCAAACGGCTCCTCCGCCAAGGTGAAATCACCAGATATTAAGGGTGTTTGGTGTTTGATGGAGGTGGTGTCCGTCATTGTCAGGAATTCCGAATTGGTTTCGTCCGCGGTCCAGAGCGCGTTGCCGTCGCGATATAGGCCTTTCCTATATAGGACATGGGCGCGCGTTGGCCTATCGGCGATCGGGCGGGCGGGCGCCGTGCTGACGTTGATTCTGGTCGGCGCGGGCTCGGGCGGCTGCAGCATGTCCCGCCCCGACGGCGCTTTCGCCAAGATCGACGTCAGCGACGTTACCGGCTCCATTGGCGTAGCGCCGCAGCCAGCCGCGACGGCCCCGACCGAGAGCGATCTGGCCTTTGCCCGCAACGCTGCCTCCGATGTGTTGACAAAGGGCGACAAGGATTCCAGTCAGCCTTGGGAAAATCCCGAGACCGGCGCCCGTGGCTCGGTGACGCCGCTGGCCCAGGCCTATTCCTCGGAGGGGCGCACCTGCCGGGATTTTCTGGCAAGCTATGTCAACGGCCGTTCGGAGAGCTGGCTGCAGGGTGCGGCCTGCCAATCCAGCCAAGGCCGATGGGAAATTCACACCTTGAAGCCGTGGAGGCCGGTCTGATCGCGCTCCAAGCTCTTGAAAGAGCGTATGATCGCTTCACTAACCGCTCACATCTGGCGGATCATGCGTGAGATACACGTTGCAAAAATACCACGAAGCCCCCAGATGAAACCGAAGCGGGCGAGCTGCCCTTGTCTAAGACATGATTGTCCCTGAAGGAGACGTGACCGATGCGCGACCCCTATGAGGTCTTGGGGGTGCCGCGGGGCGCCAGCGCTGCGGCGATCAAGAGCGCCTATCGCAAGCTTGCCAAGAAGCATCACCCCGACAACAACAACAACGATCCGAAATCCGCGGCGCGTTTTTCCGAAATCAATTCGGCCAACGAGATCGTCGGCGACGAGGACAAGCGCAAGCAATTCGATCGCGGCGAGATCGATGCCGACGGCAAGCCGCGCTTCCAAGGCTTTCCTGGTGGTGGCTTTCCTGGTGGTGGCGACCCGCGCGCTCGGGCGGGCTCCGCTGGCGGCGGCTTTGAGTCCCGCACCTTCCGCACCGGCCCTGGAGGCTCAGGCGGTAGCGGCGGTTTCGAGGACATCCTCAACAGCATGTTCGGCGGTGCGGCGGGGCGTGGCGGGCGCCCCGGCGCCGGCAATAGCTTCGAATTCGACCCCGGCGGCATTGCGCTAGACCTCGATCTCAGCGTCGCCATGACCGTATCGCTGGAAGACTCGGTGAACGGTGTGGAGAAGCGCGTCCGGCTACCGACCGGCAAGGAACTCAATGTCAAGATTCCGGCCGGGGTCGCTGCCGGCCAGCAGATCCGGCTGAAGGGGCAGGGGGAGACTGCCCCCGGCCATCGCGCCGGCGATCTTCTGATCACGGTCAGCATCGCGCCGCATGCCTTCTTCAAGGTCGACGGCAGCGATTTACGGGTCGATTTGCCGATTACGCTCTATGAAGCCGTGCTGGGCGGCAAAGTTCGGGTGCCGACGTTGGGCAACGCCGTCGAGCTGTCGATACCGAAGAATACCTCGAGCGGCCGGATTTTTCGGCTCAAGGGCAAAGGGCTGCCGAAAGCGATCGGCGGCACCGGCGATCTTTTCTTCACCACCCGCATCATGCTTCCCGACGGGAACGATCCCGAGCTGGAAGCGTTGATGAAAAGATGGCGTGACGGGCACCCTTACAATCCGCGAGGCGATCTCGGCTGATCGCATCGCGGCCGCAAGGTGCACGCGCCCGGAGAGAAACAAGCGGGAGCACGCGTCCGGAGAGAAAAAAGTACAGCCTCGACCGGGGGACCAGCGCGGTACAAAACCCCGGTCGAGGCCGCGTGCGCCGATCGGCGGATCGAACGCGCTACAATTTCACGTGATACCCGGTGCGTTTTTGAGACGTGCCGATGTCTTGATTCCAGAATTTCGATGTCGGAATTGGGACGGCCTCAACCGCCGCTATTCTTCCTCTTGGTCATACACCGCCCGCGCGATCTGGGTCAGACGCTGGCGGTCGGGGTTGCCGCTCACGACATAGCCGACGCCGCGGTCGGCCCAGAACATCGCGCCATCGCCGTCCTGCGTTGCATATCGCATCTGCGTCGTTTCGGCCGCCGCAGCTCGCGCCGCGTAGATCGTGAAGCGTTCACCCGAGGCGTTCTCGTACATCAAAAATGATGCAGGCCCGGTAGGGCCGGGCAACAACCGCCCGCCAACGAGTTTCAACCCGGTCGCGTCCAACTCCGGGGCACGGACGTCCCAGCCGCAGCGCTTGCTCAGCCATTGCTGGAGATGCGCGCGGTCGCTGCCCGGCACATCGACCGGATGCCGCACCTCGACCACGTACAGCCGGTGGGCATCCAGCGCATCCAGCATGAAATTTTCCAATACCGAAGGCGAAGCGGACACCCCACGCGCCATCCAGCCGATGCCACCGCCGGCGATGAACGCCATCAACGTCGCAGCGATCGCACCGTAGACCCATCTGCGCGGTTGCCGCACCAGCCGCTCGATCTCAAGCCGCTTCGGCACCGCCTCGTCGGCGACGGAGTCGTACCGCGAATGCAGAGCCTCCGCCATCGCGCGCCATGATTGTACCCGCTCGGCATCCCCGGGATGCGCCGTGAGCCAGGCCTCGACATCGCCGCGGCGTTCCGCCGGCAATTCGTTGTCGACATAGGCGTGCAGCTCGTCTTCGGTGATGGGAATGTTCAGATCACTCATGGCCGTTGTCTTTCAGTAGAGATTTTTAACACAGAAGCGTCTTTCAACAGAAAAGCGCCTTTCAGTAGAAATTTTCTCCGCAACCCTCGTTTCCCTGCCCGTAAGGGCAACGAACAACGCTCTTGCTGCGTTTCAAATTCTTTCGTCGAATGGATTCTCAGCTGGCTCATCTTCATTTCACCCGTCGCAGCGCCGGGCGTTCGCCTTCGAGCGAGGCTTTCACATGGGCGCGCGCGCGGGCGAGGCGAGACATCACGGTGCCGATCGGCACGCCTTGAATGTCGGCGACCTCCCGATAGCTCAAGCCTTCCAACATTACGAGCAGCAGTACCGAGCGCTGCTCCTCCACCAGGGTGGCGAGCGCGCGTGCGATGTCGCGGCCTTCCGCCTCGGTGCCGCTCGCATCGGGATTGTTGTCGAGCAGCGGCATGAATTGCGGTCTCCGGGCCAGCGATCGCCGGCGATTCTTGTTGAGGTTCGTCAGGATGGTGTAGAGCCAGCTCCGGACGTCGCCGCCGAGAAACAGCCGCTCCGAACGCAGCGCCCGCACCAGCGTGTCCTGTACCAGGTCATCGGCGATATCGGCGTCACGGGCGAGCGCGCGCGCATACCGGCGCAGGGCCGGAATCATGGCTTCGACACTCTGACGAAATGCGGTCATGCAAGCTCGGTCTGGCTGTGTCCGGTCGGCGTCCGCAACGCAAACGCCTCAGCGAACATAACACCGAAATGACGCTGCTATTCCGGCTATTAAGGTTTGGGAGCAAACAACCTTAATGGCGGCGGATTTGGGCTGTACCGGCCAGAACCGCTGGTGTACCTCCAGATTCGATCCAGGTCGATTGGAAACCGAATGTCGCAAAATTCAGGTCTGATGCAGGGCAAGCGGGGGGTCATTCTCGGCGTCGCCAACAACCGCTCGATCGCCTGGGGCATCGCCAAGGCCTGCCACGCCGCGGGCGCGGAGATCGCCCTCACCTGGCAGGGCGACGCGTTGAAAAAGCGGGTCGAGCCGCTGGCGAAGGAACTCGACGGTCTGCTGCTCGGCCATTGCGACGTCACCGATCCCACGACCATCGATGCGGTGTTCGACGTGCTCAAGGAGAAATGGGGCAAAATCGATTTCGTGGTGCACGCGATCGCATTCTCCGACAAGGACCAACTCGACGGCCGCTATTTGGAGACCACCGCCGAGAATTTTTCCAAGACCATGCTGATCAGCTGCTACTCGCTGACGGCGATCGCGCAACGCGCCGAAAAGCTTTTGACCGACGGCGGCTCGATCCTGACGCTGACCTATTACGGTGCCGAGAAGTGGATGCCGCATTACAACGTGATGGGCGTCGCCAAGGCGGCACTGGAGGCGAGCGTGCGCTATCTCGCGGCCGATCTCGGCGAAAAGAACATTCGTGTCAACGCGATTTCGGCGGGACCGATCAAAACGCTGGCGGCGTCCGGCATCGGCGATTTCCGCTACATCCTGAAGTGGAACGAATACAACGCGCCGCTGCGCCGCACCGTCACAACAGAGGAAGTCGGCGACAGCGCGCTGTATCTGCTGTCGAACCTGTCGCGCGGCGTCACCGGAGAGGTGCACCACGTCGATTCCGGCTATCATGTCGTCGGCATGAAGCGCCCGGACGCGCCCGATATTTCGCTGAGCAATTCGTCCAGCCAGGAATAGCCTGAAAGCACGATGCCGACGCCGACCATCTACTACATCCGCCATGGCGAAACCGAATGGAACGCGCAAGGGCGGCTGCAGGGCGCGCTGGACGTTCCGCTCAACGATTTGGGGCGCCGGCAGGCCGCCCATGCCGGCGGCATTCTCGCCGATCTGTTTGCGCGCGATGGGCGCAACGAATCCTCGCTCGCCTTCGTCGCAAGCCCGCTCGGCCGCGCGCGCTCAACGATGGAACTGGTGCGGGGCGTGCTGAAACTGCAACCGCGCGATTATACGCTCGACGACCGGCTGCGCGAGATCGGCTACGGCGATTGGGAAGGCTCGACACTTGACGAGATGCGGCTCGCCAATCCCGATCTCTTCGCGGCCCGCGAGCGCGACAAATGGACCGTGTCGCCGCCGGGCGGCGAGAGTTATGTTTCGGTGCAGGCGCGGATGAGCGACTGGTACGAGCAGCTCACAACCGACACCGTCGCGGTGGCGCACGGCGGCACGGCGCGGGCGCTGATGGTGGTGCTCGGGTTCGAGACGCCGGTCAGCGCCGCCAACCTCACCATCGAGCAGGGCGCGGTCTATGTGTTCGATAATGGCGGACTGCGGAAATATAGTTAATCCACCGTCATGCCCGGCCCTGTGCCGGGCATCCACGTCTTTGCTCTCGCGGAAGAAAGACGTGGATGCCCGGCACAGGGCCGGGCATGACGAAAGAGAGGTTTGACCGGTCAACCCCTCCGCGTTACGACAGGCCGCCGTTAACATGCAACGGCAACGCGGAATGTCAACGAAATGTCCTTCAACACCTTCGGCCATATGTTTCGGGTCACGACCTTCGGCGAAAGCCACGGGATCGCGATCGGTTGCGTGGTCGATGGCTGCCCGCCGCTGTTGCCGTTGACCAATGAAGACATTCAGCGCGATCTCGACCGTCGCCGCCCCGGACAATCGCGTTTCACCACCCAGCGCCAGGAAGCGGACGCGGTAAAGATTCTCTCCGGCGTGATGGCGCACCCGGAGACCGGCGCGCAGGTCACCACCGGCACGCCGATCGCGCTGTTGATCGAGAATACCGATCAGCGCTCAAAGGACTATTCCGAGATCAAGGACAAGTTTCGTCCCGGCCATGCCGACTTCACCTACGAAGCCAAATACGGCCTGCGCGACTATCGTGGCGGCGGGCGTTCCTCCGCGCGCGAGACCGCGACCCGGGTCGCGGCCGGCGCGATCGCCCGCAAAATCGTTCCCCATATGACGGTGCGCGGTGCGCTGGTGCAGATGGGCCCGCACCGAATCGATCGCGAAAAATGGGATTGGGACGAGATCGCGCGCAATCCGTTTTTCTGCCCGGACAAGGACAAGGCTGCGTTCTTCGAAGACTACCTCGACGGCATCCGCAAGAAAGGCTCCTCGATCGGCGCCGTGATCGAGGTGATAGCGGAAGGCGTGCCGGCGGGGCTCGGCGCGCCGATCTACGCCAAGCTCGATGGCGACCTCGCCGCGGCGCTGATGAGTATCAACGCGGTCAAGGGCGTCGAGATCGGCGCCGGCTTCGGGGCGGCCGAATTGTCGGGCGAGGAAAACGCCGACGAGATGCGGATGGGCAATCAGGGCGTCAGCTTTTTGTCCAACCATGCCGGCGGCATTTTGGGCGGCATCTCCACCGGCCAGCCGGTGGTGGCGCGCTTTGCGGTGAAGCCGACCTCGTCGATCCTGGCACCCCGCCGCACCGTGGATCGCAGCGGCAACGACACCGACATCATGACCAAAGGCCGCCACGACCCCTGCGTCGGCATCCGCGCGGTGCCGGTCGGCGAAGCCATGATGGCCTGCGTGCTCGCGGACCATTTTCTGCGGCATCGCGGGCAGGTCGGGGGCTCGGACCGGCGATAGCGTAATCTACCGTTGACACGCCGAGATGGCTCAGTCCGCCGCGTTATCTATCACTTGAGGGATCAGGGCCGCGCGCGATCGTTTCTCCTTTCGACAATTCGCCAGTATCTGAATCTGGGTATAGGGCGCACAGACCTTTTGGAGCCTCACAACCTGCGATAGATTTATCTTGCCAAACGCTAAATTCGGGCCTTACCGAACCGTAGCGGGAGTCTTGTTCCTTACATCTTTGAGAAATTAGAGCGAAGCCGCTAAGATGAAGTCACAAATAATATTGGATAGGGAGGCACGATATTGTTCGGCTTCAAGACCGATCCTTCTACGATCATAGCCCCCGATGGCTCCATTCGATCTACTCCACAAGCGCAATTTACGGGTTCCTTGATTATTATTCAGGGGGCTAACGTAGTCGTCCTGCCCGGTGATGAAATACGGCGGAAATTGCCGAACGGAACCGAAGAAGCGTTCAACGTAATCGACCCCGTGTTCTATAACGAGCACTTTGGCCCACACTTCCAAATCAAGGTATCTCGCAAAGGTGCTTTTCCTCCTCACACTGGAGGAAACTATAGCGTGAATGTCACAGGTCCTAACGCCAGGGTTAATATTGGTTCGCATGATCAATCCACCAACATCAACGCTGGGGACGTCTTTGGAGATATCGCTGCAGCACTAGAGTCTGGCGTCCAAGATCAGCAAAAACGCGATACATTAATTGAGGCGGTCGAAGAAATGAAGCGCCAGCAAGGCAAGACTGGCTTCATACATGCTTACCAGAAATTCGTGGGGCTAGCTGCCGACCATATTGGACTGATTTCGCCCTTTCTTCCTGCGCTAACTAATTTAATTGGATGAAGAAATGGAATTGAAGACGTTCGTTTCGCAGAGCTTGACCCAGATTCTTGACGGCATTCGTGAAGCGCAAAAAGCTCCTGGAGGAGAGCATGTTGCCGCCGAAGGTTATATTGGGTCTGAGGGCAATTTAATGTCAGGAGGGATCAGTGGGTTTTTTACTCGGGTTGACTTTGATGTCTTCGTTCTAGCTGAGACCAAGGACGGTCGTCCGAGTGTGCGCGTAGGCGATGCGCAAGTTACGCAGGATTCTTCAACTACTGATCACAACGCTAGCCGCGTGAAATTCTCCGTCCATGTGAGACTCCCAAAAGGAGGCGCCATTGCGAGTAGCTCGTCCCAAGGCCGCTTCACTGCCGATTGCGATCCCTTTAGCAGGAATAATTATGAGGATTGATCAACGTGCGGTGCGGATTAGCGTCAGCGTAACTCCAGCCCAGATGGCGGATTACGCCTTCGGCTAAATCCGCCTAATTTACTGGAACGTGTATCAGCGGAGTCGATTGCAACAGAGAGTATGTCATCATCCCTCACAACCTGTAGGGCATACGGACACTAGGATCGCCCGTTGTGAAATCCTTCGTATTTCGTGTGACCAGCAGCATCGCGTGCGTCTGCGCCGTTGCCCAGATAATGGCGTCGGGCAATTTGATGCGATGGTCGCGGCGCAGGCTAACGGCGCGCTCCGCAATATCTCCATCGAGGGCAATGACTTCGAAAGAGCCCAGGAAGCTACGCGTCGCAACTTCGACATCGTCGCTTGCGCCAACCATCACCTCCATCCACGTGATGATGCTGATGGCTTTTTCCGTGTAGCGCGCAAGTTCAGTGCGAGCTTGGGGAACGGCGTTGAGGTAGTCGACGAGAATGTTGGTGTCGAACAGCGCCTTCACCATTCGCGACGCACTTTTTCCTGATAGGCCAAGCCGTCCACTTTGCGTTTGCCCCAGAGGCCGAACGCATCGCCTTCCTGTTGGCCACGTCGGTTCCTGAGATAGTCATCGATCGCTTGACGGATCAGGGCCGCGCGGGACCGCTTCTCTTTTTTCGACAATTCGTCCAGCGCTTGAATCTGGGTATCGCCGAGGTCGACCAAGGTTCGCATCATCTTTACCATGATATATGATATTGATATTGTATATCAATACTCAGAAAATTCAACCCTGTTCGCAATTCCCCCCGGGCAATACTTCCGGCGCGAAAACTCCGACCGCGTAGGGGGCGGTCTCATTCGCCTCGCAATCCCGGATTGCGCTTCGCTCCATCCGGGTTACGGGCCTGCGTCTTGACGTTTCACGAACTCGCGCCGCAAATGCGCTTGTCATGAACGCATCCGATTTGCAGAAAATCACCGAATGGATCGTGGGTGGTGCGAGGTCCGCATCCAGCCCGGCCCAGTCGATCGCGGAAATCTGCGAGCGTCTTGTGGACGCGGGTTTGCCGCTCTGGCGTGTTGGCCTTTTCGTGCGAACGTTGCATCCCGATATTTTCGGCCGCAACTTCATCTGGAAGCCGGGCGCCGATCTCGTCGCCGGCACCACAGATTTCGACATCCAGGATTCGCCGCAGTTCAACAACAGCCCGTTGGCGATCGTGTTTCGCCAGGGGCTGGAAGTGCGATGCCGCCTCGACGATCCCGAGAGCAAGCACTTTCCGTTCCTCGACGAAGACATGCGCGCGGAGGGCGTCACTGATTATGTCGCGCTGCCGTTGCGCTTCACGGACGGTTCGCTTCACGCCTCGAGCTGGACTACGAAGAATCCGGGCGGCTTTACCGATGAGCAATTGAGCGCGCTGCGATCGTTGGTGCCGCCGCTGACGCGGATGATCGAGATCGTCAATTTGACTCGCAAGGCCGCCATTCTGTTGGACACCTATGTCGGCAACCGCGCCGGCGAGCGGATTCTCGGCGGCCAGATTCGCCGCGGCCACACCGAGACGATGCACGCCGCGATCTGGCTGTCGGATTTGCGCGGCTTCACCGCGTTGTCGGATCGGCTGCCTGCGGAAACCGTGGTGGATATTCTCAATCGCTATTTCGACTGTCAGGTGCCGGCGATCAGGTCGCAGGGCGGAGAGATTTTGAAGTTCATGGGCGACGGGCTGCTTGCGGTTTTTCCGATCGCAGAACAGGACGGCGATGTTCAACAGGTGTGCGGGCGTGTGCTGGAAGCCGCGCGGCAATCCCGCGCCAGCGTGGACGCGATGGTCTATCCGATCGGCGAAGCGATCGAGCGCTTTCGCTTCGGGGTTGCCTTGCACGTCGGAAAAATCCTGTACGGCAATATCGGCGGTGGCAACCGGCTCGACTTCACCTGCATCGGGCCCGCCGTCAATCTGGCGGCGCGGTTGGAAAAACTCGCCGGCCGCCTCCACCGCACCATCGTGGTTTCGGCGGAATTCGCCGGGAATTGCGCCGGCGGCTGGGCCGATCTCGGCGAGTTTCCGATTGCCGGGTTTGCAAAGGTCGAGCGCGTTTATGGTTTGCAGGACGAGACGGCAGACTATTCCTCCGGCTCGGTCGTGAACAGCAGCGGATAGCCCTTGGCGCGGCCGGCGTCGGTGGCGCGGGTCGCCTTGGTTTCGGCCACGTCCTTGGCGAAGACCGCGACCACGCAGACGCCGCGCTGGTGCGCGGTGATCATGACCTTATGGGCCTGATCCTCGGTCATGCGGAATTCCGCCTTCAGAACAGTGACGACAAATTCGCGCGGCGTGAAGTCGTCGTTGACGAGGATGACCTTGTGCAAGCGCGGCCGTTCGGTCTTGGTGCGAACCTTGGTGCGCGGCTTGGTGACGGTGTCGATCATTCTTGAGGCACCTCCTGAGATCTCGGGGGTCTCAGGAAGTTTATAAGCTCCCGATTGCCGGCGGAACCGGCGGTTTCGCGATGGCTCTATTGCAGCGGCGGCAAGGTGCGCAGATAGGCGATGACATCGGTCAGATCGGCTGGCTTCAGTCCGGCATAAAAGGCAAAGGCCATCGGCGGTTTCAGCGCATGCCCGTCGCGCGCGATGCCATGGGTGATGGCGTGGGTGATTTCCTGATCGGTCCAGGTGCCGATTCCGGCGGTCGGATCAGGTGTGATGTTGGCGGCGATACTGCCGGGCGTTCCTTCCGGGGAACCTTCCCGCGGGGGGAACGCTCGGCCGCCGTGGCCCAGCCCGGTTTTGTAATCCGAGACGCCCTGCGGCGACCGTGTGGCGTGGCACTCCATGCAATGGCCAATGGTGACCAGATAGGCGCCGCGGCTGACCGGATCGACAAACATGGTTTTGTTGAAACCGGCTTCGGCGTCGGGATATGAATCGCGGCGCACCGGGGCTTTGTACACGGGGTCCGGGACTTCGTTCCGGATCGGCTTGACGGTGTGAAGATAGGCGACGATGGCGTCGAGGTCGTCCGGCAGCAACCCTTTGTAGAAATTGACCGGCATGATCGCCGCCAGCGGCACGCCGGCGAGGCGGCCATGATCGGGGCGCATCCCTTCAACCAGCGCGCGCTTGATCTCGGCATCGCTCCAGCTTCCGATTCCAGTCTCAAGGTCGGGCGTGATGTTCGGCGCGGTGGCGATGAAGCCCGGCGTTGCGAATGTCGAGCCGCCGGAAAGCGCTTTGTCGGCGATCGTCTTGCCGGCGGCATCGCGCGGCGAATGGCAATTGCCGCAGGCCATGATCGTGTTGACGAGATAGCCGCCGAGCTCGGCCGGAGATTCAGCCCTGGCGCCGTTTGCAACTGCCAATACCATCACGCAGCTTGCGATTCCGATCCGAAACATGACGCCCCCTTTTTCAAACGGGGGTTGTATGGCACGAGGCGTTGATTCCGGAAAGCCTTTGGGGCGTGGCGCGATCTGCGAGCTTTTCGTGAAGGAAGCCTTGGTGAAAGGAAGGCAGCCGTTCGGTTCACTTGCGGGCCTTCGGCGAACTTGCAGGCCTCAATTGACTTGAATGTGTAGGGAGGTCCCGTGTTCCGGCTTTTCGAAGCCCGGTTTGCATGTCACCATCATGTCATACGACGGGAGGGCCGCTCATGCGCTGGTGTGTCTCGATCGGGGCGGTGCTTGTCGCGGGGGCACTGGCCGGCGGCGACGTTGCGGGGTTCGCCGCACCGGGCTCGCAAAATCAGTTCGGCCCTCGATTGGCCGATAAAGAGAGCCTTCCTTCGGTCGATGTCGAACTGGTTCTCGCCGTCGATGTCTCCTATTCGATGGACTTGGACGAACTGGCGATTCAACGCGAGGGTTACGCGCAGGCCATCGTCTCGAAAGAATTTCTGCAAGCGTTGAAGACCGGGCCGAACGGCAAGGTCGCGATCACCTATTTCGAGTGGGCGGCGTCGAGCGACCAGAAGATCATCATTCCCTGGCGGGTGATCGACGGCCCGGAAACCGCCGATGCCGTCGCCAACGAGATCATGAAGGCGCCGATCCGCCGCGCCTCGCGCACTTCGATCTCCGGGGCGATCAATTTCGCGATGCCGCTGTTCGACGCAAACCCCTATCGGGGCTTGAGGCGCGTGATCGATATTTCCGGCGACGGCCCCAACAACAACGGCACGCCCGTGACCGGCGCGCGCGACGCGGCGCTGGAGAAGGGCATCACCATCAACGGCCTGCCGATCATGGTGAAAGAGCCGTCCTATTCGACGATGGACATCGAGGATCTCGATTTCTACTACGAGGATTGCGTCATCGGCGGCCCCGGCTCCTTCGTCGTCGCGATCAAGGATCGCGACAAGTTCAAGGAGGCGATCCGCACCAAGCTCCTGCTTGAAGTCGCCGGCCGGACGCCAGAGCACCGGGTTGTGCCGGTCGCGGACAAGGAGCCCCGCGTCTCCTGTTTGATCGGCGAGAAGATCTGGCAGGATCGTTGGGGACGGTGAGCTGCTCTAATCGCCTTACACCCGCGCCTCCAGGATCAAATTGAACGGCGTTTCCGTGGCACGGCGGAATCGCGGCAGTCCGGCTTTTTTGGCCACGTCGCGAAGCCGCGCCTCACCGGCTTGCGCGCCAAGCGCCATGCCGACCTCCTGATCGAGCGAGGCTGGCGTGCAGATCACCGTGGACGCGGCGTAGAAGATACGCCCGACCGGGTTGAGGTTGTCCTCCAGCCGATCGTTGGCAAAGGGTTCGACGAGCATGCAAGTGCCGTCGGGGGCAAGCGTCTCGCGCACGTGTTGCAAGGCGCCAATCGGATCGCCCATGTCGTGCAGGCAGTCGAAGAAGCACACGAGGTCATAGCCTTCCGCCGGGTACGTTTTGGCGGAGTGGACATCGAACTGCACGCGTTCGCCGAGCCCGGCGTTCTCGGTCGCCTGGCGTGCCGCTTCGATTGAGCCCGGATGATAATCGAAGCCGTAAAAACGTGAATTCGGAAACGCCTCGGCCATCAGCCGGGTCGAGATGCCATGACCGCAACCGACGTCGGCGACTTTGGCGCCGCGTTTGAGTTTGTTGACGACGCCGTCAAGGGAGGGCAACCACTCCTGCACCAGATGGTGTTTGTAACCGGTGCGAAAGAAGCGCGCGGTGCCGCAGAACAGGCATTCACTGCGCCGGTTCCAGCCAACGCCCTTGCCGGTTTTGAACGCCTCGGAAATCTTCGGTTCGTCGAGGAACGTCGCCTCGATCAGGTCGCCCACCGCCCCCATGAAAAATTCACTGTCCTCGTCGGCCAGTACGATCGCCTGCTCGGGTTCCATCGAGAATTTGCCCGAATCCGCATCGTATTCGACGTAGCCGGACGCGGCCTGTGCGGCGAGCCATTCGCGGATATAGCGCTCGTTGGTGCCGGTGGCCTTTGCCAGTTCCAAGGAACTCATGGGTCCTTTCGCGGCCAGCGTCTTGTAGAGGCCGAGCTTGTCGCCGATCAGCATCAGCGACGCGTTCATCGCAATGCCGATGTCGCTCACCATTTTCCCCATGAAGGAATTCAGTTTGTCGGGATTGACGTCCATGATGGCCTCCCTTGAATGCCGGATATCTTCAAAGAGGTGGCTCGATCGCGTCGGTCGGACGACGGGCAGATAGTCGCCCGAATAAGGATAACGACAGGTCGCCTCCTCGGGTCCTTTACTTGGGTGTGTGTCACCCGGCCGCAAGGAGGTTCAACCAGTAAGGTTCAACGTTTCAGCACGAATCGCGCGACCAACTCGACATGCGGCGTGTGGCGGAACTGGTCGACCGGCGTCACGCCTTCGATTTGGTAACCGCCGTCGATCAATATCCGGGCGTCCCGCGCGAAAGTCGCGATGTTGCACGACACGGCAATCACGACGGGAATTTTGCTGGCGGCGAGTTGCTGGACCTGCGCCTGGGCGCCCTGCCGCGGCGGATCGAACACGACGGTATCATAGTCGCGCAACTCCTGCGGCATCAGCGGACGCCGGAACAGATCGCGGGTCTCGGCCTTGACCGGCTTCAGCCCGGAGGTCGAGGTCGCCGCCTTCTGCAGCGCGCTCACCGCGCCCGCGTCGCTGTCGAAAGCCGAAATCCGCGCCTTCGCCGCCAATCTCAAGGCAAAAGGTCCGACCCCGCAAAACAGATCGGCGATGTGTTTGGCGCGCTTGCCATGTCCTGACACCAGCCTCGCCAGCGTCTCTTCGCCGGCGGTGGTCGCCTGCAGGAACGACCCCGGCGGCAAGATCACCTGCGCGGCGCCGATCGAAATCACTGGCGGTGTCCGCATCAGCACCAATTCGCCGTGACGCGTCAGCCGCGCCAGGCGATGTCGCTCCGCAAGCCGCGACAGCGTTGCGATCATGGCGGCCGGCAACGGCCCGGAGCCGCGCACGTCGACGTCGAGACCGCCATCGGTCGCGGTGATCTGGATGTCGAGCGGCTTGGCGATCGATATCAGCGGCTCGGCGAGCGCGCGGGCAGCGTCGAGCGCGCCATGCAGGGCCGGGTCAAGAATGGGGCAATCCTCGATCGTGACGATGGCGTGACTACCGGCGGCGGCAAAGCCCACCGCCAACGTGCCGTCGCCGTCGCGGCGCGCGTGGAGGGTGATGCGTCGGCGCCCCGCGCCGTGAGCCTCGACGAGGTCGTCGACCTCGCATTGCAGCCCGGCATGCGCCAGCGTATCGACCACGAGCTGCCGTTTCCACGCGCGATAGGCGTCCTCGCGCCAGTGCTGAACGGCGCAGCCGCCGCACGCGCCGAAATATCGGCAGAACGGCGCAATCCGCTCCGGACTCGCCTGCTCGATGCGCGACAAATGCCGGCGGTCGGGATGACCAGGCGCGGGCGCGACCTCGACGGTCTCGCCGGCGAGCGCATAGGGCACGTACAGGGTCTGTCCATCGGCGAAGGCGACGCCGTCGCCACGATGACCGACGTGATCGATGACGAGACGTTCAACCACGGCGCGCGCCGATGAAAAATTCGATGTTACCGTCGCCGCCGGTGATCGAGGACGGAAATACCTCGATGCCGGTGCACCCCTGCGACGCCACGAAGGCTGCGACGTCGTCGCAGATTTCCTGATGCACCATCGCATTGCGGATGACGCCGCGCTTGGAATGCTTCCGCTGCCCTTCGAATTGCGGTTTGATCAATGCCAGCAGATGCATCGGCGCTGCCGCGAGCGAAAGCGCGACCGGCAACACGGCTTTCAGTGAAATGAAACTGACGTCGATGACGACGACGTCCGGCCGCACGGCCAAGCGCTTGCCTTCAAAGTTGCGGATATCGGTCTCTTCCATGGAAACGACCTTGGGATGGCCGCGCAGCGACGGATGCAATTGCTCGCGTCCGACGTCGATGGCGAATACCAGACTGGCGCCGTTGGCGAGCAACACTTCGGTGAAGCCGCCGGTTGAGGCGCCGACGTCGAGACAGACGTGGTTTTCGATCTCGATCGGGTAGCGCTCCAGCGCGCCCGCCAGTTTGACGCCGCCGCGCGAGACAAAGGGATGCGCGGATTGTGCTTGCAGCACGGCATCGGTGGGGATGGTCTCGGACGCTTTGGCGACTTGCTTGTCATTGGCCAAGACCAGGCCCGCTTCGATCGCGGCCTGCGCCCGCGCCCGGCTCTCGAACAGGCCGCGCTCGACCAGCAACACGTCGGCGCGTTTGCGGGCAGGGGGCTGGCTTGAGGCGCGCCTGGCCACATTCAACTCGATGCGCGCGCGTGCGCGGTGGCGAAGAGCTCGGCGGCCCCGCGCACGCAGGTCTCGAACGCGGTGAGATCGTGCCAGATATCCGCGGGCGCTTGCCGCGGTGTCACGAGCGGGCAGCCGTGCAGATCGAGCGCATGAATCATCATCAGATTGTCGGTCAGCCCGAAATCCTCGACGGTCAACCCGGAATGATCGATCAAGCGCCCCTCGCGAGAAGTCACCTCGGTGAAACGGCGGACGCGATCGGCGTAGCAGGAGGGATCGTTGGAATAGCCCAGGCAGAGCTTGCCGCGTCCGGCCATATAGCCGAGTTCGTACACGGTGCCGGCATCGGCACCCGGTCCGCGGAACGGCGTGAGATTGGCTATGATGGCGTCGGCCTCGATCATCATCGCCTCGTTGCTGGAAAAAATCTGCAGGGAAGCGTCGTGGGCCGCGATCTCGATGGCATTGTCGAGCGGATACCGTCCGATCAATCCATGACGCCTGCACAATTCGACCTTGCGCCGCCCGATCTCAACGGCGTCGTGCAGGAAAACCTCAGGACCGGCCAGGTAAACTCGCGTCATTCTGACGACACGGGATTTATCCTCAGGCGAGCTTCACCGTTTCGGCCTTGAAATCCTTGCCGAGGGTCTCGAACACCTTGGCGACGATGCCCTTGGCGTCGAGGCCGGCGCGGGCGTACATCGCGTTCGGCGAGTCGTGATCGAGGAACTCATCCGGCAGCACCATCGCGCGCATCCGCAGGCCGCCATCGAGCATGCCGTGATCCGCCAGCGTCTGCATGACATGGGAGCCGAACCCGCCGATCGAGCCTTCCTCGATGGTGAGGAGGATTTCATGCTCGCGCGCCAGTTTCAGCACCATGTCGACGTCAAGCGGCTTCATGAAGCGCGCGTCGGCGATGGTGGTGGACAGTCCATGGGCGGCCAGTTCGTCGGCGGCTTTCTCGCATTCGGCCAGACGGGTGCCGAACGACAGCAACGCGATCTTGGTGCCTTCGCGAATGATGCGGCCTTTTCCGATCTCGAGCGCGACGCCGACTTCCGGCATTTCGACGCCGCGGCCTTCACCGCGCGGATAGCGCACCGCGCTCGGACGGTCATTGATCGCGACCTGGGTCGCAACCATGTGCACCAGTTCGGCCTCGTCGGAGGCCGCCATGATGACGAAATTGGGCAGGCAGCCGAGATAGGCGTTGTCGAACGATCCGGCATGGGTCGCGCCATCAGCGCCGACCAGGCCAGCACGGTCGATGGCGAAGCGCACCGGCAAACCCTGGATCGCCACGTCGTGGACGATCTGGTCGTAGCCACGTTGCAGGAAGGTCGAATAGATCGCGCAGAACGGCTTGTAGCCTTCGGTTGCCAGCCCCGCCGCAAACGTCACCGCGTGCTGCTCGGCGATGCCGACGTCGAAGGTGCGGTCCGGAAAGGCCTTGGCGAAAATGTCGATCCCGGTGCCGGAAGGCATCGCAGCGGTAATGCCGACGATCTTTTCGTCCTTTTGCGCTTCCTTGACGAGGCTCTGTCCGAACACGTTCTGATAGGCGGGCGCATTCGGCTTGGCCTTGGCCTGCGCGCCGGTGGCGATGTCGAATTTGACCACCGCGTGATATTTGTCGGCGGAAGCCTCCGCCGGGCCGTAGCCTTTGCCCTTTTGGGTGACGACATGCACCAGGATTGGGCCGGTTTCCATGTCGCGGACGTTCTTGAGCACGGGCAATAGATGGTCGAGGTTGTGGCCGTCGATCGGGCCGACGTAATAGAAGCCAAGTTCCTCGAACAGCGTGCCGCCGCCGACCATGAAGCCGCGGGAATATTCCTCGGCGCGGTTGGCGCGATCGGCAATCACCTTGGGAAGGTGCTTGCCGAGCTGCTTGGCGGCCTCGCGCAGCGAGCGATAGGTCTTGCCTGAATACAGCCGCGACAGATAGGCCGACATCGCGCCGACCGGCGGCGCAATCGACATGTCGTTGTCGTTGAGAATGACGATCAGCCGCGAATTCATCGCGCCGGCATTGTTCATGGCCTCATAGGCCATGCCCGCGGACATCGCACCGTCGCCGATCACCGCGATGACATTGTTCTTGCCGCCGGAGAGGTCGCGCGCCACCGCCATGCCCAGCGCCGCCGAGATCGAGGTCGAGGAGTGGGCGGCGCCGAACGGATCGTAATCGCTTTCGGTTCGCTTGGTGAATCCGGACAGCCCGCCAGCGGTGCGCAGGGTGCGAATGCGGTCGCGGCGGCCGGTCAGGATCTTGTGCGGATAGGCCTGGTGGCCGACATCCCAGATCAAACGGTCGCGCGGGGTGTCGAAAATATAGTGTAAGGCCGTCGTCAATTCGACCACGCCGAGGCCGGCGCCGAAATGGCCGCCCGTGACCGAAACGGCATCGATGGTTTCCTGGCGGAGCTCATCGGCGACCTGCCGGACCTGTTCCACCTTGAGCCGGCGCAGATCGTCGGGGGTGCGGATCGTGTCGAGAAGCGGCGTTTTACTAAATGTGGTCACGGCGATATTCCAATTTTGCATGTCGGAACCAAAGGTCCGACGTGAGACGGGTTGTGCAGTTTCAGCGCAGCGAAAACCCAGACGCCGGACGCTACCTGTGCGGGCCGAAGCCCGATTTGAAAGCCAAGACGCGTTCCGGATCGTTCAATGCGATATGCATCACCTTTGGCAAGCTTGCCCTTCTCAACCATTTCGTTAGCTATTTGAAGTGCTTACCCTCATCAGAAACTGGCGGCGCGCGGCCTTCAAAAGCCCATAGAACCCAAACCTCTACACTAAAGCGGAGGTTAAAGCCAACCCGCCGGAGCCGAAAACCCCCGACGGTCCGGGCGGGAAGCGGTCCAAATCTCAACCATCACGAAGGGCCGATGGTTCCCTCCCGCTTAAATTGGCGGCATCGGAGGGCCCGGTCGGCGGCCATTTCGAGCCTTTTTCCAGTCCATTTGGAGGCCGCGCCGCCGCCCCGCGACGAGCTATGCGTTCGCTCGATGGATAGGCCTGCGGAACGTGAAAGAGGCGGGGAGATATCGGGATCAGGTCGTTATTGAACGTCGAGCGGCTCGGTGCCGGTCACCTGGCCGTTGGCATCGGTGGTGATCTTGTCGACGCGGGCTTCGGCTTGCCGCAGCAGCTCTTCGCAACGGCGCTTGAGGGACTTGCCCCGTTCGTAAATCCCGATGGATTCCTCGAGCGGAACCTTGCCCTCCTCGAGCCGCTTGACGATCGATTCAAGCTCCTCGATCGCGCGCTCGAAACTCAGCTTCTTGACGTCCAGTTGGGTGTTTTCGGCCATGTCGCTTCGCCCTCTCTGCAGGCGTCGATTCAGATAATGACGTAATTATGGAAGCCTATTGTGGCGGGAATCACGCCCCCATCAAAGCGGTGACGTGCGCCGCAACCGACTCCTTCAAGCCCTGCAGGTCATAGCCGCCCTCAAGCACCGAGACAATTCGGCCCCCGGCGCTGGTATCGGCGATATCCATCAGTTTGCGCGTGACCCAACCGAAATCTTCCGCCTGGAGATTGAGCGAGGCCAGCGGATCGCGAAAATGGGCGTCGAAGCCGGCGGAGATGATGATCAGTTCGGGGGCAAATTTCTGCAACTGCGGCAGGATCACGTGTTCGAACGCGGCCCGGAATTTGGCGCTGCCGTCTTCCGGCGCCAGCGGTGCGTTGACGATGGTGTCGTGCTCGCCGCGCTCGCCACTGGCCCCGGTGCCCGGAAACAGCGGCATCTGGTGCGTCGAGCAATACATCACGGTCGGGTCGGCCCAGAAAATGTCCTGGGTGCCGTTGCCGTGGTGGACGTCGAAATCGACCACGGCCGCGCGGGCAATGCCGTATTTGCGCTGGGCATGACGGGCGGCGATCGCCGCATGGTCGAAGAAGCAAAAGCCCATCGGCTTGTTGGTTTCGGCGTGATGGCCCGGCGGGCGCGTCGCGACGAACGCGTTATGATGCGTGCCCGCCATGATGGCATCGGTGGCCGCCACCGCGCCGCCGACGCCGCGCATCACCGCCTCCCAGGTGCCTGATGACATCGACGTATCGCCGTCGAGATAGACCAGACCGTTCGAAGGCGCGATCCGCCGGAGTTCCTCGACATAATGCTCGTCGTGACAAAGCGTGACCAGATCGAGCGAACCCTCGGGAGCCGCGTCCCGCACCAGTCTGTCGAAACGGCTTTCGCCGAGCGTTTCGTTGACTGCGCGAATCCGGTCGGGTCGCTCGGGATGCCCGGGCGGCGTCAAATGGTCGAGGCTTGCCTGATGGGTCAGGAGAAGTGTCGTCATGCGGGACCTTGGCGCGCCAAACGCGCTTTTCGAGAAGGAGTTGATCTAAGCTTTTTTGAGGAGAGGTTAATCTAAGGGTTGGGTGGCGGTTGGGAAAGAGCCGCGCGTATATGTCTTTTCACTTCAGTTCAATCGCGCGATGCGATTCGCTACCATCGGTGCGATCGGGCTGTTTCCTTGAAAATACGCGTACAACGCATCGACGTCGTAGATGCCGATTTGCTGCGCGGTGGCTTCCTTCAACACGGTGAAGCCGTCGCCGCCGACCGACAAATAGTTGTTCACGGTGACGCGATAGCTCTTGGTCGGGTCGATACGCTCGCCATTCAGCGAGAGACGATCGGCGTCGACCCGCTCGCCATACGGCTTCGCGCCGTCCCAGATGTAGTTGAAACCCTTCGAGACCTGCAGAATCCGCGGCCGCTTCGGGTCGAGCCATTGCTGCTCCAGCAAATTCTTGATCTGCATGCCCGTCAGGGTGAGCGTGACCAACTGATTGCGGAACGGCTGGCTTGCGAACAGGTCGGCATAGCTTACCGCGCCACCTTCCTTCATGGGAATATCGGTGCGGACGCCACCCGGGTTGGTGAATGCGATCACCGCGCCGCCGCTGGTGTCGGTTCGGGTCGCGGCCAATTGGGCGTCGGCGATGAGGTCGCCGAGCGCGCTCTCGCCAGCCTCGTTGGGCATGCGGGACAGCGTTTCGGTGATCGACCCGGCCCGACGGTTGGCGATCGGGGCGGCGAATTTGTCGTAAGATTTCAAGCAACGCGGTCTGTTGCGGGTCTTTGGCGTAAGAACCGGTACGGACGATGAAATTGTCAGCCCGGGCGCTGATGACGTCGTGCGTCTCCGGATCAAGCTTCAAATCGATCGCGGTGACGAGGGTGCCGAATTTGTCGCCGCTGGTGACGAGCCGTCCGTCGATGTTGCAGACATAGGCCTGATGGGTGTGGCCTGTGATCACGACGTCGACCGCCGAATCCAACTTCTGGACGATGTCGACGATGGCGCCCGATATGCCCGGGCACTCATTGTAATCTCCGGTGGGAAGACCACCTTCGTGGATCAGCACGACAATGGCCTCGACGCCGCGCGCCTTCAATTCCGGTATCAACGCGTTCACGGTTTCGGCCTCGTCCTTGAATTCCAGCCCGGCTATGCCGACCGGTGAGACGATGCCAGCCGTGCCTTTCAAGGTAAGGCCGATAAAGGCCACCGGAATGCCCTCGAATTGCTTGATCTCGTAAGGTGGGAACACGGTCTTGCCGGTGTTCTTCTCGACGGTGCTGGCAGCAAGATAGTGAAATTTGGCGCCGAGGAACGGGTGCGGGCCCTGGCATTTGTCGAGCGGATGACAGCCGCCGTTCTGCATCCGCAGCAACTCGTCCTTGCCGGCGTCGAATTCGTGATTGCCGACGGAAGCGACCTCAAGTCCCATCATCGACAGCGATTCGATTGTCGGCTCGTCGTGAAACATCGCCGACAGCAATGGGCTGGCGCCGATCAAATCGCCGGCCGCGACAAAGATCGTATTCTCAGCGTCCTCGCGAAGCTCTTTGACCAGCGTCGCCATGTGCTCGACGCCGCCGGCGGCCACCATGATCTTCTTGGTCTTGTCGTTGGGGTCGGCGATCCTGATCCCACCCGCCGGCGGCCGAAGGTTGCCGTGGAAATCGTTGATTGCGAGAATCCGCAAGTCCACCGGCGCTTGCGTTTCGGCTGATGATCGGGAGGCTGGGCAGAGCGCCAGCAGCAGAGCAAGAACAGGGAGAATTCGGCGGGGCATGTTG
The DNA here is from genome assembly GCA_963814615.1 of uncultured Alphaproteobacteria bacterium. Lineage (GTDB taxonomy): Bacteria > Pseudomonadota > Alphaproteobacteria > Rhizobiales > Xanthobacteraceae > Bradyrhizobium. Next base: position 1,161,614 of record CAWFDN010000005.1, read on the forward strand.
AGGCAATCATTTGCGAAGTGGCAGCCGCGAGGCTTCAAACCACATCCTACATGATCCATAATGACACTTAAATTGCCGAAGCGCGTAGCGGAGCTCGTCATGCCCGGCCTTGCCGGCATCCGCGTCTTGGCTGCACCAGGGCAAGAAAGACGTGGATGGCCGGGACGAAGCCCGGCCATGACGAGAAAACGAATGATTTTCATGTAGATAGAAAGAGCTGGAAATGCCGCCCGCATTTTTGGTCAGGCACACAGGGATCATGCGATGCAGTTGACCGGGATTCACCATTTGACCGCGATTTCCGCGAAACCGCGCGAGAATCTGGCGTTTTACACCGGCGTGCTCGGCCTGCGGCTGGTCAAGAAGACCGTCAATCAGGACGACGTCAGCGCCTATCATTTGTTTTACGCCGACGGAAAAGCCAGCCCCGGCTCTGACATCACCTTTTTCGATTTTCCCGCCGCCCCGGAGCGGCGCGGAACCAACAGCATTTCCGCTACCTCCTTGCGCGTCGCCGGTGAGAAAAGCTTTGGTTATTGGAGGGATCGGTTGAAGCAAGCCGGCGGCCCCGCGAGCGATGTCACCGAAGTCGACGGCCGGCTGACGCTGCTGTTTGAAGACGGCGAAGGCCAGCGGCTGGCCTTGATCGATGATGGCGGGGCGGGTTCAGCGTCGCCCTGGGAGAAGAGCACGGTGCCGGCAGAGCACCAAATTCGCGGCCTCGGTCCGATCACTTTGAGCGTGCACGATCTTGCACGCACCGAGCGGGTGCTGACCGGCGTCATGAACATGCGGCGGGTACGCGATTATGCTGCGGTGGAAGCCGACGCGCCGATTCATGTGTTTGCGATGGGCGAGGGCGGCCCGGCGGCGGAGTTGCACGTCGTCGAGCAGAAAAATTCACCGATGGCACAACAGGGCGCCGGCGGCGTGCACCACGTCGCGTTTCGCACGCCGAACGACGAGCAATATCACGCCTGGGCGCAGCGGCTGACCGAGCTTCGGATTCCGAACAGCGGCGAGATCGACCGGTTCTATTTTCGCAGCCTGTACTTCCGCGAGCCGAACGGCATCCTGTTCGAGATCGCCACTGACGGCCCCGGTTTCGCGACCGACGAGTTGATGGAAACGCTCGGCGAAAAGCTGGCACTGCCGCCGTTCCTGGAATCCCGCCGCGCGCAGATTGAAGCGGGACTGAAGCCGCTCGGGTAGCGCAACCTTGTAGCTTCGTGAGCAAAGCGCAGCGTGCCCACCATTCAAAGATGAAGCCGTGAATAGGTGGTGGGCACGGCGCATGCGCGCCTTTGCCCACTCTACACACTCCGACTTTGCTCATCGGCAATGACGGTAATCCGGCTCGCTTCTCCTGCGCGCGTCTCAAAGCATCGAGAACATCGAGTTCCCGAGAGGCTCGCGCAGCAGCGGCCCCATCCTCTCCACCGTATCGCCTTGCTTTGGTCAAACCCGGATGAAGTCTGGGGCAGGACGTTATCGGTGTAAGCGTAATCGTTCTCATGCCGGTGACATTGGACGGAGCACGGAGCGCCCATGCATTCCACACTGCCCGCGAAACAAACCGATGATCCGCACGACTTCGTCGTGGTCCCCCCCGATGCCGTTCGGGTCGCGCCCGCGGATGACGAGCTTTCCAGTCTGGTGCGCGATCTCGCGCGCGCTTCTTCGGCGCCGCAGATCGATAAGGGACCCGGCCTTTCGGCTGGCCCGGCGATTCCACCGGTCGATACGACGTTTCGCCCCTCGGCCGTCAACGATGTCTCGATCTCTCGTCGCCCGTCGCCAATCGGCAGGATGGCGCGACGCGCCTTCACGGCGTTGTTGTTCGCGACGTGCACCGGTGCTGCGGCCATCGCCTGGGAATCCCACGGCGATGCGGCCAAAGCGATGATCGTGAAGTGGACGCCGCAGTTCGTGCTGACTTCGCTGCCGCTGGAAAAATTGGGGCTCTCCGCGCCATCGACTCCGCCTGCCGTCGAGACGACTGCTGCGAACGCCACACCTCCGCAAACCGCATCGTTGGCTCAGACCGCACCGCAAGGCGTCGCGGCGAACGCCGCCGGCGTGTCTTCCGAATCCGCGCCGTCGCTGCAGTCGATGGCGCGCGATCTCGCGAGCGTGGGGCAAGAGCTGGTGCAGCTCAAGGCCAGCATCGAGCAGCTCAAGGCGAGCCAGCAACAAATGTCGCGCGACGTGGCCAAGGTGTCCGAACAGAAAAATTCTTCGGAGCAGAAAAGTTTTTCCGAACAGAACAAGACTTCCGCGCAGAACGCGCAGGCTAGAATATCCCCGCTTCCGCCGCGGCCGGCCGTCGCGCGAGCGCACAAGCCGGTTCAGCCATTTCCGCCTGTGCAAGCCGCGATAGCTCCCCCGTTGCCGCAAGCCGCCGCACCTTCCGTGCCGCGGCAAAGCGAACCTCTGCCGCCAGCCGTGGCTCAGCTGCCGGCCGAGCCGGGTTTTTCATCGGTGCCGCGGCC